>CAWEVR010000009.1:0-377351 GCA_963812565.1 uncultured Acidobacteriota bacterium | reverse complement strand
GGGGGATTTTCGGCGGGATGCGGTCAAGAAGCTTGAGGAATACCGGCAGTGGAAAGTCACGAACATCACGACGGAAGCATCGACAAATACCCGACCGAATTAGAATGGGGCGATGGAGCCTCCAAGTAGCCTGCATATAAATGCAGGCGTCGGTGCGATTCTATTTAGAGTTTACGGAAGAGCATGCGTTTAAATCTTTGCCGGGAATATGCAATAAGTTGGGCGGCCTGGTGAGGCCGGTGCCCTAAGCCTCTTGTTCCTAGGAACAGGAAATTTGGCAAGCATGTTGCATGCGCTCTGCTAGGGAATTCGGTTCATCACTGACACGAGGCTTTGGGCGGGTCTGGAGAAGAGCATGAATTGGCACAAGATTCTTTGGATTGTACTGGCAGTAGCGGTACTGAGTTTAACTGCTCGGGCAGACTCGCACTATATTTCGATAAAGTAGACGCATCGTTTATGCGCACCCCGGCGGTCACTCCGACCTCTATCTTCTGAGCTAGAAATAACTCCCCGGTTTTGTCCGCCCGGTTTGAAATTCGTGCGACCGACTATTGCAGCTTTATTGCAGTCGCTCCTTTATGACCCCACGCTACGCGGACTCCTTGAATTCCTCAATGAACTTGTGCTCCGATAAATCCCAGATGAAATAGTCCGCCCGGCTTACTCGACGCCAGGCGAAAGATTAAACGTTTTTTCGCTTCATGAACATCCTCTACTGTTTCTATCCAAGTAAGTGGGGCCTCGGGAGTTTTTATGAAAATGTCACACTTAGAACTCATGGAACGCTCCATGACGATGTGAGGGGAGTGGGCGAAGCATCCCGCCATTTAGTCATTAAGTCAAGTCGATCGAAGGATAGATAATGGGCTACCTTGATTTTGTAGGTGATACTTGCCAAGCCGTGAATCGTCACAGGGGGTAAAGCCATGAAACAGTCAGTCGTCAGATTCCTACTCGCAAACATTTACATCGCTGCTGCGTTCTGCGCAAGAAGTGGCATTCGAAGCGCTACTTGCATCGCGTTTGCTGTAGTCTGGCTTGTGGCGTCCTTTCTGGCGGAAGACAGACGAGCACAGCCTCGCTCAGAAGGGGCTTGACGGACTTCAAGGCTCTTTTTACCGGCCGGCATCAGTAACCCTGGGATGCCGCCCAGCTGCGGCCGCAGCGCTAGCCGCCCCGGAACCGCTTCGTTGACTTGCCCCAGTGCACGACCTAAGATTGCGCCATGACCGGCATCCCTCAGACGCTGGAAGCAATTACCAACCACGCGCAAACCCTTGAGGAGGTCCGAAAGGGACGTGCGGTCTGGCGACCGGTGTGATGGTTACGACGAGGAATTCTCTATACACTCTGGGCGCTCGGCGATAGGCACTTCTTGGTTCGGGCGGATGGTTCGACCGACACAGGCACTCGCCTCAGAGAGTGCGCATCAATGGCTGCACGTGGGGCGGCAGCGCCATCAAGCAGGATATTATTGCTGCGCTCGGCCTGCGGCTGGAGTTTGGGAATCGAGTCCTGACCACCCCAATTAGACACGTCCGTCTTCTTCGGACCATTTACGCACAATCAATGCTGAATTAGCTGCGCTTTGTTCGCCCGAGCCCATCAGATTCCCCCCAACGTTGAAGTGGTTGACAGTGGAACCTAAGATTGCGCCGCTTCCTCCGATGATTGGCCAAACCATCTCGCACTACCGCATCCTCGGAAAAGCTGGGCGGGGGTGGTATGGGCGTGGGTACAAGGCCGAGGACACGAGCCTCCATCGTTTTGTCGCTCTCAAATTCCTTCCCGATGATGTAGCCAGAGACCATCAGGCGCTCGAACGTTCCGGTGGAAGCGCAGGCAGCCTCGGCGTTAAATCATCCGAACATCTGCACCGTTTACGAGATTGGCGACGAGAACGGGAAGGCCTTCATCGTGATGGAGTATTTAGACGGCGTGACGCTAAAACACCGTATCGGTGGCCGTCCGATGGAAATGGAAACCATCTTGGATTTGGGCATCCAAATAGCGGAGGGGCTCGACGCAGCCCACTCCCAAGGGGTCGTTCACCGGGACATCAAACCAGCAAACATCTTTGTGACCAAGCGCGGCCACGCCAAGATTCTCGATTTTGGACTTGCCAAACTCACTCCTGTGGCGACAGGTGTCGGTGCTTCTGCAATGCCAACGGCTACAGGAGAGGAACTGCTTACCAGCCCCGGCACGGCAGTCGGAACAGTGGCCTATATGTCGCCGGAGCAGGTGCGAGGCAAGGAACTGGATGCGCGCACCGACCTGTTCTCCTTCGGCGTGGTGCTATATGAGATGGCGACGGGCGCTCTCCCCTTTCGTGGGGACACATCGGGAGTGATTAGCGAGGCGATTCTGAATCACACCCCGGTCGCTCCTGTAAGGTTGAATCCGGATGTTCCGGCAAAGCTCGAGGACATCATCAATAAGGCCCTGGAGAAAGACCGCGACTTGCGTTACCAGTCCGCCTCCGACATAGCCACTGACCTGAAGCGTCTTCGGCGGGATACGGATTCGGGCCGAATTTCGTCATCGGGGAGTGGGGCGGTTCAGTCGTCAGCGGGGCTTGCACGGAAACGATATGTTATTTTGGGCGTTTGCGTCGGACTCCTGGCTATAGCATCTGCGGCGTATCACTTCTGGCCCCGCTCAAAACTCCGAGCGGCCCCGCCAAGATTACGCAAATCAGCCAGTGGAACAAACCGATGAACGACGCGAGCCTTTCCCCCGACGGCCACGCCGTAGCGTTTGTCTCACCAGTAGGAGGCATCGCGCAAGTGTTCCTCATGCTCACCTCTGGTGGCGAGCCCCTTCAGCTCACGAATGACGAAGGCGACAAGGTTGTGGACAGTTTTTCCCCTGACGGGGAAGGAAATCTATTACAAGAGGCCTGTCGGCCGCGACGAGGTCTGGGCGGTGCCTACGCTCGGTGGGGCTCCCCGCCGTGTGGTTGCTGCCAACTATGTGGTCCCTCGCCGGATGGCATATTCATCTACTATGTGAAGATGGACGACTCCGCAATATTTCGTTCGGGAAAATCCGGACTGAACGAGGAATTTGTGTACAACTTCAAAGATACTGGCCTGATCTACTACCCGCTTCTGCTATTTCCCGGTGGCAACTACCTGCTCGCTGCAGGTTTCCCAAGCTGGGACTCGCCGAACGCGCGCATTACCAGAATAAACGTGACCAGCCATGAGCCGGTTGATTTAGGTGAGGTATCCGGGAATTTCTCTGACGTCGTGTGGGCCTGACCAGGGAATTCCATACTGTTCAGCCGGAATGTAAACGGGCTGACGAACATCTGGAATTACAACTTGCAGGACCGGAATCTGACGCAGATTACTTTCGGGACAGGACCCGACTACACGCCCATGCCGGACCCGGGAGGAAAAGGGATTTACTATGTGAATGGCAAATCCTCCGGGTTCCTGACGGCTTACCATGTTCAATCAAA
The DNA here is from genome assembly GCA_963812565.1 of uncultured Acidobacteriota bacterium. Taxonomy (GTDB): domain Bacteria; phylum Acidobacteriota; class Terriglobia; order Acidiferrales; family UBA7541; genus Palsa-295. The sequence goes on along the minus strand of CAWEVR010000009.1, from coordinate 373,879 downwards.
GGAATCGACGGACATTGTGTCGGAGGACGCAACTCAGCCGGCCATCTCGCCGGACGGGAAGCACGTGATGTACATCACGCTCCCCGCACCGAAGAGGAACGAACTCTGGGGTGCTCAGACATCGACGGAGGGAACAAAGTGAAAATCGCCACCGGAGAATCTCTGGGGACAGCGTCTTGGGCACCGGACAATTTTCACCTGTCTTTTCTTGAGGAGGGAGCCGGCGCAGGAGACAAAGTCTACATTGTCGGGGCTGATGGCAGCGGTCTTCGTCAGCTTCCACTGACGGAAAATGTTTTCGCGAATTCGGTATCGAGCCCCGACCAGAAGTCCGTCTATGTGAGTGGCGTGGAAAAGACGAGTCCGATAACGACCGTTTGGAAATGGAGCGTGGACGGTTCAAATCTGGAGAGGTTCGTGGAGAACTGTGGCGATGTTAACGACATCGACCCCGGCGGGCAGTACCTGCTTGGCATCGGAGGGGTCAGCAGAAAAGAGACTGGAATCCACGAGGTTTCTATATCAGATAGGAAATGTACCTTATTGCTACCCGGCGTAGTATCGAGTCGTGTTACATTTGCGCGCGATGGCGAGTCGTTCTTGTATGCGGTTCCTTCCCGAGGTGAAGTCACGATTTACCGTCAACTTTGGAGAGACGGCAAAATCATCGGGGCGCCCCAGGTTGCGTTGAAGGTCCCCTTTACTTTTCCTCTGAATTACGGCGGCGGTAACGCCTACGATTTTTCCAAGGACCTTTCCACCATCGTCTATGCGCGCCCCGGCGGTCAGGCCGACCTTTATCTTCTGAGCCAGAAATAAGAGGTTGGCCGAGGCTGACAAGCCGCTATTGAGATGAAATAGAGACTCCCCGTCGCTTCGCTAAGGAGAGGAAATGCCATGTTGACCTACGAAGACGGGACACGGGCCACAGTCGGAGACGTTGTTATCGAAGCTGGGCGACCCGAACGCTACATCACAGTCGGATTTGAGGGGAACGCAGCTAAGCTGCTCACGATTGGAACCATCGTCAAAGAAGACTCGCCGCTGAACGGAAAGACAATTATTCTGCCAACAGGAGTCACTCGTTCTGTTCCTCTCAGTGTTCTTCGTTGTCTCGGATATGCGGAAATCACTATCGGAAAAGATTCAGCACCAGATGATGCTGTTCACACTAAGTAGCTAACTACTCGAAGCGAAGCACTTTCTCGATAGCGTCGTGCAGGTGATTGCGCAGGACGATGCAGCCGTGCCCCGCGTATCAGGATTTTCTCACGCTGTGGAAAGACGCCGACTCCGACATCTCTGTACTCATTGCAGCGAAAGCTGAGTATGCGAAGTTGAAATGAGCGGAACTAAGCTGCCGGAGTGGAGGTTTTGTTACAAGCTCTTAGGGCTCAAGCCGGCAAGACGCATGACGCCGGTTTTTGCCCAAAGAATGGCCCGGCGTATCCCTTCCTGAAATAGAATGAAAGCAACCGCAAAAACAAGAATTGTCGCCGTCGAAACGGCAAGTAGGAACAGCACTACAAGAAATTCCTGCAAAGTGTAGAAATTCATTGCAAACCCCATCGCCGTGACCGTTCGTCGCAACACCCTTCGATAAGGGCGTGACCTTACGACGCCTAACCTACCCTCTAGCCCATACAAAACAAAATTGGAGACAGGTAACGAAAATCCGCGCAGGTCCCTTGGAGCTTGAGCATTTTGAGCCCCAGTATTCATATGCTGGGAAACTAACGACTTCGGTAAACTGTCCTGAGGAAACCGGGCAATTTGCTGCACTTTCTTGGCAAGCATTTAGGGCAAGACTCGCAAAAAAAGCGCGGCCCCTATTTCGGAAGCCGCGACTTCGTTCCGTTCTAGTCCCTTTCGGAGCGCGATTTTGCTGTCGCTTGTACCAGGCCATACTATGTCCGTCCGGCATGAGATTCGTGCGGCAAACTATTGCAGTTTTATTGCAGTCGCTCCATCTGACCCCAGGAGCGAAGAACCTCTGTCGGCCTAAACCTCTTAATTTGAAAGAGTAAGAGTGGTGGGGCTGGGGAGAGTCGAACTCCCGACACGCAGTTTAGGAAACTGCTGCTCTATCCATCTGAGCTACAGCCCCACGACGACAGACTACTACGTTTTCAATTGACCACCCATGCTTGCCCGACGAACCGCGTGTGTGCCTTACACGACGGAGCGATGCGACGCGACCGCCCACCACTTCCCATTTTGCCTGATGAAGGTGTCGGTGAAAATTATCGTGGCGGTAATCGGCTGCCCATTGAAGGTCCCGATCCGAAACAAATCGAAGCTTAGCATGAATGCGCCGCTGGGCAGCGTGGCTCCAGAATTGGCTGAGGGCTCAAGCCTTGGCACTCAAGCGCGATAAGGACGATTTGAGGTTGACCCGACCCACGGGCTTCGGTAGTCTTTTAGGCGAGTTGGGCGTGTAATGGGAAGAATCCCGCCTGGGGGCGGAATCCTGAGGGATTTGAGTTCGCCATGAGTCCGCGTGGCTGATTTCATCATCCAAATTGTAATGAAACGGCAAGGAGAAAGAATTGGGTAAGAAGATTCTGATTATCCAGCCTTCGCACTATGCCTCGAAGGCCGACCGCACCGTATTCAAATCCAAGTCGCGAGCCTTGGTGCCCCTGGCACTCCCCTATCTGGCGGCTATGACCCCGCCCGACTGGGACGTCACGCTGGTTGACGAGCAACTCCAGGACTTCAGCTACGATACCAAGCCAGACTTGGTCGCCATCACAACTTGGACGGTGCATTCGCTTCGCGCGTATGACATTGCCAGCGAGTTCCGCACGCGAGGCATCCCGGTAATTATGGGCGGCCCGCACGTCTGGTTTCATCCGGACGAAGCCGCCCAGCACGCCGACGCGATTGGAATCGGTGAAGGCGAGCCAATCTGGGTGAAAATGCTCGAAGACGCAGCCGCCGGGCGCCTCGAGAAGCGCTACCAGGCCCCTCAGATGCCTAGCATCGCCGGACTGCCGTTGCCACGCTGGGATAAGCTTGACCTCAAGAAATACGGCATGTTCAAGACGTTCTCCCTGATGTCTTCGCGCGGATGCCCGATGCAGTGCGAATTTTGCTCCGAGCGTCTTTATCTCGGCGGAGGCTTTCGCGTTCGCCCGGTCAATGACGTGATCGAGGACATCAAGCACACAGGTTCAAAGTATGTTTTCTTCGGCGACAGCGATTTCGGCGGCAAGCGCGCGCATGCGATGGAGCTGATGGAAGCGATGATTCCGCTGAAGCTGCGCTGGTCCGCTCTGTGGACTTCTTTTTTGTGCTACGACGACGAATACATGGACCTCGCCGAGCGCAGCGGGCTGCTCCACGTCAACATGGGCATCGAGAGCATCGACCGCAATACTCTTAAAGGAATGAATAAGAAATTCAACAAGGTCGAACGCTACAGCGAAATGCTCGCGAACCTGCGCAGGCGCGGAATCAGCTATTCGCTGAACTTTATTTTCGGATGGGACACCGAAACCCACGGAGTCTTCGAATCCACTTTGGATTTTCTCCATGAAGAAAAGGTGCCGGTGGCTTACTTCAACATCCTGTGCCCTGAGAAAGGCACGATGTTCTACGAGAGAATGATGTCCGAGGACCGCGTCCTCAGGCTCGAGGATATCGGCCGCTTCCCCGGTGAGTTCTGCCACATCAAGCCCAAGAATTTCACTGCCGAGGAAATCGAGAAGAACGTCCAGGACATGTACCTCAAGTTTTACAACTGGAAGTCCATGCTCAAGCGCCTGCCCTTGCCGGTGACGCAGGCGAACATCGCTTCCTGGGTGGTCAACATCTCCCAAAGAAAACTCGCGCAACGCTCGCACGGCGACAACAACAACAATTTTGACGCCTTCTGAGCGCTAATCGCGTTATCCCTTCCCGAGCCACACCACAATCACGCCGATGCACACGACCACGACGCCAATCCAGCGCCGCTTGCTCACGCTCTCGTGAAGAAACAGGGCGCCGCCGCCAGCCCCGACCGCATAGTTGAGAGCTGTTACGGGAACAACGAAACTGACGTTCTCGACCGACAGCATCGCGAGCAGCGCAAAAAACGCCACGGTCATCATCGCCACGCCGATCCACGTCCATCCGGAACGCAAGGCGTGAGCAAGGAATCGCAGGATGACTCGAGGGTGGAAGCTCATGACTTCACCATGCGTCCTCAATGCGCGCGTGATGCAGAGCTCGCCTCCCGTACCCAGGAATACAATTACCATCAAGAGAAGGAATTCGCCCACGACTAGGCTTCCTCCCCTATGCGCTGAGTTGTGCGCTGAGTTGCCTTGTGAGTTGTGTGCGGCGTCACCACAACGACCAGCACTCCCGCGCAAATAATTCCGATCCCCACCCAGCGCAGCGGCGCAACATGTTCCCCGAGCCAGAAATAGCCGAGAAGGCTGACGACGGCGTAGGACAGCGCCGAAGCGGGCTGCACGTAACTGTAGTCCGCCCACGACAGCACAAGCATATAGGCAATGAAAAACCCTAGCTGCGATCCGATCCCAAGCCAGACGTACCCGGATGTAAGAATGAGGATCAATGTGGGCAAGAGATGGCTGGGAGCCCAACTGATGTCCGGACCGATCGCCTTCATGCCCTTGCTCAGCAGAACATTTCCCAACGGCGCCAAAATCACGATGACTGGAAGGAGAAAATAGGTCTTTAGATGGCTCTTGTGGTGCTGGGTTTCGTGTAGATGAGTTTCGTGGTGATCGCTCTTACGCGGATCGTTCTCGTGCAGTTCGCTTTCTTGCAGAACGCGGGTAGTTTGCTCCACATCTATAATCTACAAGAAAATCCCGAATCGCGCCCCCAAATCAATCGCATCAGTTGCGCAGTCCCCGCGTTTCAACGTCGTCATCCCGAGCGAGGCCCCTTTGTGGCCGAGGAGGGATCTGCTTCATTCCGAATGCAGCGATGCGTATTGCTCGATGAGATCGGCCACTGCCTCCGGCTGATCCTCGACGACGTAGTGCACGCTGTCGCGGATCAACCCGGTCTCGACATGAGTGCATCCGTTTGCGCGGAGACCTTCTGCAATCTTTGGAACCAGCTTTGCAAAAGGTGACCCGTCTCCGGCAGCCAGGAACAACGGCACGTCATTCGGTCTGCGATGCGCCGCATTGAATTGCGCATTGGCAGGGAACGCGCGGTACATTTCAAACGCGGCGTGAAGCTGCGCAGGGGCGGCGTAGGCCTTCACGAAATGGGCCGCATCGCTTGGGGTGAATTTGCCGAACTGGAAAAAGTAACCGAAGTAGTCGGCCTGCCGATCGGCGACGAGTTTCTCGGCCAGACCCGGGACCTGCATGAAGCGGACGTGCCACATGGCGGGATGGCCTTGAATCTCGTCCCACCCTTCGATTCCCGGAAGCGGCACATCGAGGATCATCGCCCCGCGCATCGCTTCCGGATGACGGCGAACGAACGCATACGCCACCATCCCGCCGATGTCGTGGCCCACGACGTAGACGCGCTCCAATTTGAGCGCCGAGGCAAGTTGGTACACATCCTCCGCCATATTGGCCGCATCATAGCCGCCTGGCGTCGCCGCCGAGCCGCCCACGCCGCGCAAATCAACAGCGATGACCGTGAACCGCTTCGCCAGTCGCGGCATGATTGCGTGATACTCGAACCAATCTTGTGGGAACCCATGGATTAGAATGACAGGAGGCCCTTTGCCCCCGCGAACGTAGTGAAGCGTGGTCCCATTCACCGTCGCGGTCTCGGATGCGAATTCCTTGCCTAGTCCTGTCGCCAGTGGACTTGCTGTTTGTCGGAGCGTGCCACTAATGAGCCCGCAAGCCATAACGAACGTTATCCAACCTTTTCGCAAATTGCACCTCGCTTTGCGCTCAACGGCATATCCGCCTCGTTAAGGGCGCTGTGGGATACACCACCGTCAGCGTGCAAGTTGTCACACGTGGCTGCTCGCTCCGCGCGGAATCGTACCACGCGCACTTGACGAATCGGTATAAGCAGCGATGTGCCGACGCCAGAGGCGTGAATTAAAGAATCACTTGAAGCCCAGTTCGCGTAATTTGTCGTCGAGAAAGCGAGCCAACTGGTAAAACATCAAAATCGAGGGGGTTTTGCGTCTTTTTGGACCAAATTCGCGAGCGATACTAGCAAAGCACATGCTGGCTTTGCGGCCCATATTTTAAGCTGTCATTCCGAGGCCTGGCCGGTTTTTGGACGGGACCGAGGAATCTGCTTTTTGCCTTCTCCCTTGAGCCGTCATTCTGAGCGGAGCGAAGAATTTCTCTTCGATTAACGGAGTGCCCTGCATTGCAGTCGGAAAGTGGTTCGCGGACGACGAAATCAAAGTCCAAGGTAGGCGGTGCGAACCCTTTCGTTGGCGAGTAATTCTTTGGAGCTGCCCTCAAGCGTGATCGCCCCATTTTCCACCACGTAGCCGCGGCCGCAAATGCTCAACCCATCCACGACGTTCTGCTCCACGAGCAAAACCGTCACGCCGCCCTTGCCCACCTCTTGCACGCGGCTAAAAACTTCTTCCGTAACTTTCGGCGCGAGGCCAAGCGAAGGTTCGTCGAGCAGAAGCAGCTTCGGCTGCGCCATCAGCCCGCGCGCGATAGCCACCATCTGCTGCTCGCCACCCGAAAGAGTTCCGGCCAATTGTTTGCGGCGCTCCTTCAAGCGCGGGAACAATTCGAATTCGTTCTCCATCAATTCCTTGAGCTTCGATCGGCAACGCGGGATGTAAGCGCCCAGGATCAGATTCTCTTCCACGCTCATGTGAGGAAACAGTTGCCGCGCCTCGGGCACATGACTGATGCCGCGCTCGACTGTCTGGTGCGGCGGCACCTTCGAAATGTCCTCCCCTTCAAACTGCAAGGTTCCCTGCCGGGGCCGCAGCAGACCTGAGATCGTGCGCAGAATTGTTGTCTTGCCCGCGCCGTTCGCTCCGATCAGCGCCACGATCTCGCCGGCTCCGACCGTAAGAGTGACATCGAAGAGCGCCTGGAAATCCTTATAAAAGGCGGCGACATTTTTCATCTCGAGCAGCGGCGCGGTCATTGGACGATTTCTTTGTACTTCGGGCCGAGATACGCCTCGATAACCCGTGGCATGTGAACGACTTCCTGGGGTGTGCCTTCCGCGATCAACGCGCCGCGGTCCAGCACGAGCACGCGGTCGGCAACGCGCATCACCACTTGCATCACGTGCTCCACGCCGCCGACGGCGGAGATGCCCCACTCGCGAAGTCTCGTGAGCAGGCCGGCCAGGGCGAGCGCCTCGGAGGTAGAAAGTCCGGCGACCACTTCGTCCAGCAGGATGAGCTTCGGCTTCGTGGCGAGCGCGCGCGCGATCTCGAGCCGCTTCAGGCTGGCTTGCGGAAGGCCCTGCGCGGGAAGATCCGCGACGTCCTCCATTTGAAGAAACTTGAGAATCTCTCTGGCCTCGCGCGCGGCGACGGCCGTCCGCGAGGTGTGCAGGAACGCTCCGAGCATCACGTTTTCGAGCACGGTGAGGTTGCGCAAAGGCTTGACGAGCTGGAACGTGCGGCCGATGCCAAGCTTCGTGGCGCAGTCGGCGCTCATTCGCGTGATGTCTTTTGCTTGAAAGAAAATTTTTCCAGGGTCCGGGTGCATCATTCCGGCAATCAAATTGAAGAGCGTGGTTTTTCCCGCGCCATTGGGTCCCACGAGAAATGCAACTTCATTCAGCTGAATCGAGAGAGAGACGTCGTTCACGGCGACGAGGCCGCCAAATTTCTTGCTGACGCGATCGAGTTCCAGTAGAGGCATGCGAATCCAATCCTACGGGGTTGAAATTCGGCGCGCCTGTGTCGTTGCAGCCGCGGCGAAAGCGGCGCGCCTCCGGCGCAGCCACGAATTCACCGACCCGACGATCCCTTCAGGCAAAAACATCACAACGACGACGAGCAAGATTCCATAGATGAGAAGATGTGCTTCATGAAATACGTTTTTAAAAACCTCCGAAGCAGTCTCTAAAACCACCGCCCCGAGAATCGGCCCCAGCACTGTTCCTGCCCCGCCGAGCATCGCGACGATAGCGATTTCGTTGGAGATGTCGAGCGAAAGAACCTGGTCCGGAACAATGAATAGGAAGAGACTTCCATACAGCGCGCCGCCCAGGGCAGTGATTCCCGCGCTCAGGAAGAGCGCCTGGAGTTTCGTGCGCGCCGTGTTTACGCCGACGGAGAGCGCCGTGTCCTCGTCTTCACCAATCGCCATCAGGTAATAGCCGAATTTTGAACGAGATACCCAAACGGTGATGGCGAATGCGGCCGCCGTCAATACGACCGCGGACAGGTAAAAGGACCGGTTGATGGCGTGCGTAAATAGCGAAGGCACCTGTATGCCTACGTCACCACCGGTCACGTCCGGAAGATTTTTCGCCACAAGACGCAGTACTTCCGCAAAGGCGATGGTCGCCAGCGCGAAATACGGCCCGCGCAACCGGAACGACACGCCTCCGATCAACGCAGCGAATACCACGGCCATGAGAATTCCCAAAAGCAGAGCGAACCAGATCGGCACTCCGACGCGAGGAAAAAGAGCCATGGCGTAAGCGCCTGCTCCGAAGTATGCAGCATGCCCCAGGGAGAGCTGCCCCGTGTATCCTCCAACCAAATTCCACGCCAGCCCCAACGCCGCAAAAAGAAAAACGCGAAATAATACCTGAAGTTCGTAGTCGGCGCGGACGACCACCGGGATTAGCAGACACACAACGAAGCAAAAAGAGGCGATCAGGAGCTCCGCGCGCTTCATACGCGCTGGCTCCCGAAAATCCCGCTCGGCCGCAGGGAGAGGACCAGCAAAAAGATGGCGAAGTCCACCGCCAGCGCCCATTCGTTGCCCCAATACAAACTCGTGAGATTTTCAACCACTCCCAGGACCAGCCCAGCCATGGCCGCCCCTTGAATGGAACCCATCCCCCCCAGCACCACGATCACGAATGCTTTCAGTGTGAATTGATCGCCGACGGTGGGATAAATGTAAAAAACCGGTAGCAGCAGCCCGCCCGCAATCCCGGCGGCGGCGATTCCGAGACCGAAGGAAACCGCCTGGACTCGATGGACGTTGATGCCGACGAGGGGAGAAGCGTAGCGGTTCTGTGCAATCGCGCGAGCCGCGCGGCCAATCATCGTGTGCATGACGAAGAAATACATTCCCCCGCCCAGGACCACCGCAAGCGCAAAAGAAACCAGCCAGGGCGCGTTCAGCGAAATGTGAGACCCCAGGTGCACATTTTTCGCCACCAGCGGGATGTTGATCTGGTGGTAATCGGCCCCGAAGGTCAACTGAACGGCGTCCGTGAAAATGAGGGCGAGGCCGAGCGTCAGCAGAATCTGCATGAAGTCGGATTGCACCGGCATGTGCCCCAGGAGGACGCGGTAAACGGCGTAGCCGAGACAAAACAACAGAATGCCCGCGAGGATAAAACCGAAATAGGGATTGAGCCCGGTCTTCACGAAGATGAAATACGTGGCGTACATTCCCAGCATCAGGAACGTGCCGTGGGCGAAATTGACGATGCGCATGACGCCGAAGATGAGCGCCATGCCCATGCCAATCAGAGCATAGAGGGCTCCCGTCAGGAGGCCGTTCAGAACGGCTTGCAGCGCGGAAAAAAATGCGTCCAATCCGCACTCCCTTTCTCAGAATGAAGTCCCGGCGCACCGCAGTTCACACCGGGTCTGGGGCAATGCGCTAACGCTTGTTCCAGGGTGGTGCGGGAATCACGGGTTTCGCTTCGGCCGCATCAGGCGGCCACACCACTTTGTACTCCCCTCCGAGAATCTGGGTGATGAGAACCGGGTGCTGGTTTTGACCCTTGGAGTCAAACTTGACGGGCCCAAACGGCGTGTCCGGCAAATTGATCTGCCGCAGAGCATCGCGGATGGCGGTAGCGTCAGCAGACTTCGCGCTGTTGATCGCCGCCGCCGCAGTGATCAAGGCCGCATACGCCTCCATGGCATGGTAGGCGGGATGAGCGCCGGTAATCTTCAAGAACTGCTCATCAAATTCCTTCGAGCCGTTCCATTTCGCGGTGGGCAACCACTGCGAGACCGAGAATGTGTATTCGGCGGATTTGCCCGCGCCCTTGTCGGCAGTGGCAAACTCAGCGGCGGCAAATCCCGTGCCCGCCGAAGTGTAATACTTTGGGTTCAGCCCGACTTGCTCGGCCTGCCGCATCAGCGTGCTGGCGTCGAGCAGATACGATGCAAAATAAATGACGTCGGGATTTTTTGCCTTCACTCTTTGCAGCAACGCTTTGTAGTCCGGCGAGCTTGCCTGATAGGCCTCAGTATCGACGACGTCCAACCCTGCTGCCTTTGCCGCACTATCCATGGCCTTTCCGTTTGCCTGCCCGAAATTCGTATTCTCGTAAACGACCGCCATCGTTTTGGGCGCGCCATTGTGCTGGAGAAAATCAAGCGTGGTGGTCGCGTAGGCTCCCGACCCGGCGCAGATGCGGAACGCCCACGGCGATCCGGTTTCCATCACGTTGTCGGCCGTAGCGGTCGGCATCAAGAGCACGATTTCCTTTTGCGTGACGACGGGCACAATCGCGCGCGTATTTTCGCTGGAGTACGCCCCGAGGATGATGGAAACGTGATTCTGGTCCACGAGCTTCGAGACGCCCTGAACCGCCTGGTCGGGCTTGCTTTGATCGTCGTAATAATCGAGCACAACCGGCTTGCCGAGCACGCCGCCTTTCGCATTCACTTCCGCGAGGGCGATCGCGTAGCCGTTCTTGTGCGCCTGCCCAAAAGCCGCAGTACTGCCTGTTAGGGAAGTGATCACCCCGATGTGAAATCCTTGCTGGCTTTCCCCTTTCCCACAACCGAAAGGTCCCGCCAGGAAAATCAGGAGCACTGCGAAAAGTAGGCACGCATTTCGCTTCATGGTCGCCCTCTCGAGTCGGAAAACGTAACGGATTCGGCTCGTGCCGGCGCGCGCAATGGCAGCCCGAATCTCCGATCGCTTGTGACGGTATTCACGAGTGACGCGGCGCCATAATAGTGAGAACTCTTTGGCAAGTCAACGCGGCGCCCACCACCGGCGGTCACCACGATATGGCATAATAACGCCAGCGGAATGAGGCGGGGTGTTCGGGGTCCCTCTTTCCGCGCAATCCGTGGCAGCCAAAAACAAAATTCGCAAGAAGCTGCTTGCCGCGCATCGCAAGCTGCGGGAACTCCATGTGCTCGTAAAGGGGCTTGCATCCACTCACCATCCGGTGCTCGCCCATATCATTCCGATCCGGCGCTGCAACCTCGCTTGCACGTATTGCAACGAGTTCGATGACTTCTCGAAGCCCGTCCCGACGGAGGAAATTTCGAGGCGAATCGATCGTCTGGGCGCGATGGGCACTTCCATCATCACAATCAGCGGCGGGGAGCCGCTTCTCCACCCCGAGCTCGACGTCATTATCGCGCGCATCCGCAAAAACGGGAGCGTCGCCGGTCTGATCACCAACGGCTATTTGCTCACGGCCGAGCGCATCGAGCGCCTGAACCGCGCGGGTCTCGAATATTTGCAGATCAGCATTGACAACGTCCGGCCCGACGACGTTTCAAAGAAAAGCCTGAAAGTCCTCGACCAGAAGCTCGTGCTACTGGCGGAACACGCCGAATTCCATGTGAACATCAATTCCGTTCTCGGAAGCGGAATCCATAATCCCGAGGACGCACTGACCGTGGCACGCCGCGCCGTCGAGCTCGGGTTCACCTCGACAGTCGGCATTCTCCACGACCACAATGGACAGCTCCAGCCGCTCATGCCGCGCGAGCAGGAAATTTTTGAGGAGATCATGACGCTCGGGAAACGCACGTTCACGCGGCTGAACCATTTCCAGCACAACATCGCCAAAGGCCGCGAGAACAATTGGCGGTGCCGGGCTGGCTCGCGCTATCTGTATATCTGCGAAGACGGCCTGGTTCATTATTGCTCGCAGCAGCGCGGCTACCCTGCCGTTCCGCTCGACCAATACACCGACGAGCAGCGCCACCGCGAGTTTTTCACGAAGAAGGCGTGCGCGCCGCGCTGCACCGTCTCGTGCGTTCACCAAACGTGCGCGGTTGATTTCTGGCGCGCGCCGCAGACGCTCGAATCCAGCCAGACACCCGCATCAAGGTCTTTGGTTCAGCTCACCGGTTCTGCAACGCGCGAATAAGGACATTCCTCTGCAGCGGCTTCGAATCGGGTTCCCTGTAATTTTTCCTTTCTGCGTGCTCTGAAAATCTTCCGTTATGATTCGAGCATTTGTTGATGCAAGCGATTTAAGATTCCTATTGCAAAGGGATAGGGGTTGGATTAGAAGTCCACCATTGGTCGTTGCTGTCTCCATCAGGGTACGGAGCGGAACCATCTTTGGCTTTCAGTCTGGGGTGGGCAAGCGGCCGCACGGCCGCGAAAATCACTAAAAGGAAAATTCGGGGGGAGGGTGTCGCAATGCGTCTGCGTAACCTTGTGCCTTATGTTTTGCTGGTCGCAGGATTGGTGCTGGCGATGTCCATCGGAACCCGCGCCCAGATCGACACGGTGAACGTATCCGGGACGGTACTCGACCCTCAAACTCTCGCCGTCAAGGGCGCCAAGCTGACATTCAGGAATCTGGCGACGGGCGCCGAGCGTGCCGCATCGACAAACGCAAACGGTCGTTACGAGCTCGTCGGATTGCCTCCCGGGAATTATGCGGTAACGGTCGAAGCACAAGGCTTCGCAAGGTTGGAGAATCCATCCCTGACCCTGACTTTGGGCGTGGCCGCAGAGTACAACCCCCAATTGCAATTGAGGACCACGACGGAAACCGTCAGTGTGTCGTCTGAGGCTGAATTGGTCGAAACAGCGAAAACAGACGTATCCACCTCCATTACCCAAACTCAAATCGACAACCTGCCGATCAACGGACGGAATTACATCAATTTCACACTGTTGAATTCGCAGGCCGCGCGCGACGACACGCCCTCAATCGGCGCCGCCCCTACGAGCGGTCTGAATTTCGGCGGGCAGCGAGCGAGGTCGAACGAAGTGTCCGTGGACGGCGCCGATGCTGTAGACAATTCCGTGAATGGTGTGCGCGCGACGATTTCGCAGGAAGGAGTACAGGAATTCCAGGTGATCACCAGCAACTACATGCCGGAATACGGCCGTGCGATGGGCGGCGTGGTCAACATCGTGACGAAATCCGGATCGAACGAAGTCCACGGAAACGTGTTCGGGTTCCTTCGCGACAGCGCCATTCAGGCCCGCAATCCATTTTCGGTGACCGCCAACTGCGAGGCCGCGACGTTCACCTGCAGCACGACGCCCGTGAAACAGTCCTACACGCGCGTCCAGAGCGGCGCAACGATCGGTGGACCGATCCAGAAAGACAAGACTTTCTATTTCTTCAGTTACGAACTTACGCGCAGAGAGGAGACCGGATTCACGAACATCGGAGAAAACAACTTCGGATTCGTACCCGAGTCTTACCCCGCCGGGGCCGGGGTATGTGGGCTCACGGCGGGCATAGTGACGCCAGCCCAGCAGACTTTCCTGGCGACGGCACCCCCGGCTCTGGGCGCTCCTTATTTTTGTCTGGCAGCGGGGAGCGCGGCCGTCGCGCTCTTCGGCAACACAGGAGTTCTTCCACCCGCGGCGAATGGATTCCCCGAAAATAGCGTTCCTCTGCCCTCAACCTTTCAGGGGCTGGCCTCGGTGATCGGCAACTATCCTACCTCCGAGAAAGGAAGCATCTACTCCCTCAAGCTCGACCATATCTGGAATTCGAAGAATACGACCTCTGTACGTGCGATGGTCTCGCCCTACACGACCACGGGCATACAGGTCAACGCGCAGAACCAGACCTTCGGGCAGAACGCGGGAAATCGAACGTCGAATCAGCAGACGCGAGACCTGGCCATCATCGGCCAACACACGACCTCGATCGCGGACAACCTGTTCAACGAAATCCGTTTCCAGTTTGCGCGCCGTGGCTTGCACTACGGTTTCTCCAATTTGTTCGGCGGAAGTTTCCCGGCGGACAATATTGCCGGTGCAGGTTTCCTCGGACGCGAGCCGTTTACCACGGAAGACCGCATCGAGCGCCGGTTCCAGTGGACCGACAACCTTACCTGGACGAAGGGAACACACACGCTGAAGTTCGGCGTCGACACGAACCTGATTCAGTTGCGCTCGGGGGCGAGCCAAGTCTTTACACTTAACTACGGCGGCGTCTTCGATTTCGGTTCTCTTTCCGCGGACTCACTTTCTGCGGCCTTCACGGGCCTCCCCAGTTTCAGCGCTGTTCAGTCCTATGGACTGGGCATCCCTACCGTCTTCTTTCAGGGAGTCGGCCAATCCCGGCGGCTGTTCGACAATAAAACTCTGGGCGGTTTCGCTCAGGATAGTTGGAAAATCAAGCGTAACGTGACCCTCAATTACGGAGTTCGGTACGACATCGAGTGGCTTCCAACGTTCACGCCGGGCACTACGGTCAATGCCATTGCCGAGAAGGCCTTTGGCGTGGTTGAAGGGATCCCCACTGATTCCAATAACTTCGCGCCACGCATCGGCATCGCCTGGGATCCGTGGGGAGACGGCAAAACCGTCATTCGAGCGGGCTATGGCTTCTTCTATGATCACCCCGCGTTGGCGCTGGCATTCCTTTCGACGGCCGAGGATGGATCGCTCTCCGCGCTTCTGGAAGCGGCTGGCGGTGCGCCGTCGAATGCTGATCTCAACAATCCAGCAAACGTCTCCGCCTTGAACGCGTCCTCGATTTTCCAAGGCATCCTTTCCAGTTCAAACCCCAACGCGATAAACCCCTTGGCCCCGGCAATCACCAGTTGCTCTGCGGCCTCGCCCACGATGTGCTATGGGGCCGCGGGGGCTGCGTTTGGGGGAGGGCCACAGATTTTCGGCGCGACATTTCCCAATTCTCTGTTCAACCAGCAGCGATTCTTGACGGTGCAGGGATACACACCGGGCGGAGGATACCCGCTGCCACTACTGCCATTCACGATTCCCGTCGCGAAGAATTTTCAATATGCGCTCGCGCAACAGGCCAATCTCACGATTGAACGTGAGATCACGAAAGACTGGAAGTTCAGCGTCGGATACAACTTCACCCACGGCACGCATCTGGATCACACCGTCAACCGCAACGTCACAAACCCCGCATTGCTGGTGGCCAACGACAGCAATGCCGTCCAGGCAGGCCTTGTCACCATTGGATCGAACCCGCTTGGCATCGCGGTCCCGGGAACCTTGGGGTGCAATACAACGCCGGGAGGAGGCAGCATCGTTGTTGCGGCTGCAGGGGCGTTTGGGACCGGGTTCACTGGGCCGTGTGCCGGGGGAGTGCCAACAGGGACAATGGTAAATAACGGGAGCTCCACGTTCCTGCCGGGTGGGTCCATCGTTACTCCCGCTATATTCAATTTCTTCCGGCCTGGAGGTCCAAATCCATCGTTTGCCGGCCTGTTTCCAGATGGGTACAGCTCGGGACCCAATAGTTTGATTGGGCTGGCAACTCTCTTGAATCTCCCCACGGGATTTGTGGGCGTGCAGGTGCCGTGGAGCGACGTAGATCCTCAGGTGTCCACGGGAAACTCGATCTACCACGCTCTCACGGTGACGGTCACAAAGCGCTTTTCGCACGGCGTCGAGCTTCTCTCAAGCTGGACCTATTCGCATTCGATCGACGACTCGACCGACCTTTCCACACTCATCGCTCCGCAGGACAACAGCTTTCCCCAACTCGATCGCGGCAACTCGGATTTCGATCAGCGGCACCGCTGGATTACGAGCGCCGTCTTTCAGAGCCCCTATCAGCAGAGCGACACAGGCTTCTGGAAGAAATTCCTCGCTAACTTTACCGTGGCTCCGATCGTTGAGCTTTCCTCCGGGCGACCCTACAACCTGTTGATCGGCTACGACTCCAATCTCGACTTCGGCTCTTCCACAGGCCGGCCATCTTTCATCGAGACATCCGCACCGCCGCCGGGCTCGACGACCTCGCCCTTCATTAAGGGGGTCGCCTTCGTTCCGCCGAGTGTGTGCGTGGATAGCACTGGGAACTCCTTCTCCTTCCCCGATACGCTGCCGTTTTACGGATGCACCGGGAATCTGGGCCGGAACTCTTTCACCAGGCCGGGCTTTTTCCAGGTTGACCTGAGAATCGCCCGCAAAATTCCGATCAACGAACGGTGGAATCTGGAGGTGATTGCGGATGGGTTTAACATGCTGAATCGCTTCAACGCGAGTGACATCAACCCAGTCTGCGATCCGACCGCGTCGTTCCCGTCAGCAACGGTTTCCACTTGCGCCGGCGGACAGCCGACCGCAGCGTTCGATCCGCGGACATTCCAATTTGCGCTCAAGGTCAGCTTTTAGGCTTCACGCCAAAATTCCTTGAGAGTTCCTGCGAGCGGAGTATCTCGCTGGAGCGGCCCCTTGCACTCCTCTTCCATCGTGCTAGCCTGATAACACAATGAGTAGGAAAGAAGGAGAGCGTTCATGAGTCCCTCCCTGTGGCTCATTTTTGCAATCGCGGCGATTCTGATCGCGGCGGCTATCGCGTGGCTCGCGACGCGCCGTTCGGAAGCGCAGTTTTCGGCGGTCCGCCAGGAGATGCAATCTTCGCTTGCCTCGCAGGTGCAGCTCGTCACATCGCAGCTCAATTTCCTTTCGGAATCGGTCACGCGCGAGCTTGGCAATGTCCGGCAGGAATTGCAGACGGGCGTGGCCTCTACCGGCCAGCTCGCAACGCAGGCCCAGCGGGAAGTGGCGCAGCGGCTGCAATCTTCGACGGACGCTTTGCTGCAAGTGAGCGAGAGAATTGGCGAGGTGCATCAAACCAGCCAGGACCTCTCGAAAGCCGCGCAAACACTTCAGACGGTCCTGGGCGGCGCGAAGACGAGGGGAACACTGGGGGAAACGACGCTCGAGCGTTTGCTCGAAGACGCCCTGCCGCGCAGCGCATATGAAATGCAGTACCGGTTCGATTCGACGGGAGCGGTGGTGGACGCGGTTGTCCGTAGCGGCGATCGCCTCCTGTGTGTGGATTCGAAATTCCCTCTGGAAGCCTACCGAAGGCTCGTGGATGAGGGAGACGAAGCGCGGCGGGAATTCGCGCAGACGGTCCGCAAGCACGCCGATGCGATTGCCGGGAAATACATTCTTCCCGGCGAGCATACGTTTGATTACGCTCTGATGTTCGTGCCCTCCGAGGGCGTCTATTACGAACTTCTGATGACCGAGGACGCGAAATACGGGAAGCTCGACGAATACTGCCGCACGCAACATGTGCTGCCGGTCTCACCGAATACGTTTTATGCCTGCCTCAATGCGGTCGCGATCAGTTTGCAAGGACAGAAAATCGAAGAAAACGTGCGGCACATTCAGGCCGGAATGGCGGGACTGAAGAAACAGTTCGAATCCTTCGCCGAAGTCTATGAAAGGCTCGGCACGCATCTCCGCCACGCGCAGCAGAGCTACGAAGAAGCCGACAGCCGCCTGGGACGGGCGCGGAACTCGCTCGAACAAATGTCGCAAGGCGCGTTGCCGGAGCCTGTACAGAAAGCCCTGGAATCCGCGGCGGGCGAATAGTTTTTCATCGCGCGAATCGATCCGCAACGCGGAAGAGTCCCGCGCCGGCAGGGAAAGTTGCTACAACGCGGAGTGGGCCGCGTCAAGAAGCGTGCGAAAATCGCCCGCCGTCGTGACCCGAAGAATTTCCTCAAGCCTCCACCGGACTTTTTCAGCATCGCGCGGATGGCGCGCGATCCGGTCGACGAGCTCTTTCACCGCATGAAGTGAATCCTTTGGCGCCAGCGCTTCCGCGGCCTCGAGAAACCGCCGCGCCGTGTCGGGATCCGGCAGGGGAAGCAGCCGCACATGAAAGGAGAAATCTCCCGAGCGCACGGCTTGGACGTTGAGCTTGGCAAAATTCTCGGCGCCACCGCTGGTGCGCAGCTCCTGAGTATCGCCTCGCAAGAATTCGAGCACGCCGGGCGACTGGTTTTCGACGACCATGGCAAGCGGTTGCGTAGAGCCCTCGGCGCGCACAACAAGCTGGCTCTTTCGATCTGGGGTCAGCGCCGGTGACGGGGGCTCGAAGTTGAGCGACACGAGGGTCGTCGTTCCGCTCGACGCCGCTCCGCCGGATTCGACCGAAACATTCGTGCTTCCCGGCTCGGACTTGGGCCCCGCCAGCACGACCAGGCATTCGGGCGACGCTGCAAGGGTGAGCGCCGTCTCACCATTCAGTTGCACATGATCGGCATCTGCATCACCGCTAAATCCTCCGCCGCAAATCGAGAACTGATCCTTTATGGAAACGGCCGGCGCGATCGAGATGCTCCGCGGCGCGGTCGCCGGAACCGTTGGATCGATGAGTGCGGCGGCCGAAGCCCCGGAAGCTGTTGCGAGCAGGACGGCACTGTCGGATGGGGCGGTGAAGGAGGCCCTCCCCGTGCCGTCTGTAATCACGTTTTGGTCCCTGCCCAGAGTGACCGTAACACCGGAAGCGAGCCGACCGTGCACTCCAATCACAGCAAGCGTGGCCGGCTGGCCGGCAACGATCTTCGGAGGAAGCACAATCGTGACGGTCCAAGCGCTTGAGAGCGTGGATTGTGCTTGCGCGGGCAAGGTGGAGAGAGCTGGAAACAAAAATCCGGTCAGAAAAAGGAAGCACATGGCGCGCAATGGACGCTCGCGATCAGAGAACACGATGGAAAACGAGCGTAGAGCGGTCATTTTCCGGTGGGACGCTCCGCCCGCTCATACACGCGCGCCTCGCGGAACAATCGGAACAGATCGGAATCCAGTTCGTTAGCACGGACGCATTCATCCAGAATCCCGAGAGCGCGGTCGATCGGAATGGCCCGCTTGTAAGGCCGGTCCGAGGCAGTTAGCGCGTCGAACATATCGCAAATAGCCATCATCCTGGCCGGAAACGGGATTTCATCACCACGGAGCTTGAAGGGGTAACCGGAGCCATTGAGTTTCTCGTGATGGGCGCGCGCAATGTCTGGAATCTTTCTCAGCTCCCTAGTCCACGGAATTTGCGAAAGAAACACGTACGTGTGAAGGACGTGCGATTCGATCTGCTTCCGTTCGGCGGCGTCCAAGCTGCCCTTGGGAATGGAAAGCAGGTTGACTTCGAGCGGATTCAGGTAGGGGCGCTCGACGCCCTGAGGATCGAGATACGATTGTCGCGCGATCTCGTGCAATCGCTGGAAGCGGCCTTGCTCTAGCACCGTCGGCTCGTTTGCTTCGAGAATGAATTCGAGATCGTCTTCGACTTTTTTCACACGCTGGTCGAAATCCTCGCTGAGACGTGCAATCTCAGACAGCGCCTCACCGCGATCGCGCTCGAGGAACGCCTGGAGCTTGCGGCGCACCATGCTGGTCTCAGATTCCTTGCGGATGTACTCGAAACGCTTCCGGACAAGTTCGAGTTGAAGCGGGTAAAGCTTCTTCGCTTTGACCAGCACCTCTTCCCGGACGCCGACTTTGCCGAAATCGTGAAGCAGCGCGGCGTAGCGGATCTCTTTCAATTGCTCGCGGCTAAAATGCAATTTGGCAAACGGCCCGTTCGAAGCGGCATCCACGCTTCCTGCGAGTTCTTGCGTATAGGCAGCCACACGAAGGGAATGGCCCGAGGTTGTCGGATCGCGCTGCTCAATCGCGGTCACGGCGGCGCTTACGAATCCTTCGAACAGCGCTTCGATGTCGTTGTAAAGTTTGCGATTTTCATAGGCGATGGCGGCCTGGGAGGCCAGCGATAGAGCCAATCGCACGGATCGCTCCCGAAACGGCTGAACGCTCCTGGCAACGTCCGCAACATTGCGCAGGCGAGCCGCGGAATTGCGCTTGCAGTTGATCAACTGGAGAACGCCGAGGATTTCGCCTTTGGCATCGCGCATCGGAAGCGTCAGCAGCGAGCGCGTGCGATAACCCGTCTCGCGATCGTAGTGATCGTTGAATTGAAAAGGCAAGCTGCGCGGGATTCTGTAAGCGTCCGCAAAATTCAAGACCTCGCCACGGAGAGCGGTGTAACCGGCCATGGAATCCTCGGCGAGCGGCAGTGTGAATTCCTGAAAAGGAAAATCGATGCTGTCGTTTTGCGTAAGCATGAACCGCAATTGATGCAGGTCCTCGCCGACCTTTTCCACCAGATATAACGAGCCTGCATCCGCTCCCGTAATCTCGCGGGCCTTCGCGAGAATCAGGCTCAGTAAAGCGCTGATGTCGCGCTGGGAAGAAAGCGCCGCGCCGATTTGGTTCAACTCTTCACGTTCCCGCTCCGCGATTTTGAGGGCTCGCCGGGCGGCGCGCTCGCTCTCCGCGAGCTCAATGTTTTGGAACGCTGCCGCAAGCGTGCTCTCCACGATCCCTGGCGGAGCCTGCCGCGGAAGATACGCAAAAATCGACGGAGGCTTACCTGCGCGATGAGCCACACGCCGCTTGGGAAACCCGCCGACGGATGAAATCACGCCGATAATCCGGAATCCGTTTCCGTTTCGTCGAAATCGCGGAGGAAGAGCAAGGCCGCCCGGCTTATGGTCCGCGACCACAACTGCCGGCGCTCCGTTACCGGCCGGACGCGCTGCCCTTTGCCCGCCATTGGGACGTTTCTGCGAAACGGATCGCAGGTCGTAGCTCCTGCGCAAAGGCGCCACGAGCTTGGCGGCCGCTGAACCTTCGACATACCAGACTTGCTTCTTCGCGGACATGGGGTCCCAACGACGCGGGAGTGCGTTTCAGTATACCGGAAGCGGGCGGCGGCGCACAGTCGAGCCGCAATTCGCCCCCTGCAATTCTGATGGTTGCCATTCCGATTGGTGCGGCGCTTCGCGCCTTGAATCGAAGTCAGCCGTTTGTTAGCCTTGCGCGGACTTTTTGTCGCGCGTCCCTGACGCTGGAATTCACGGCAAACATGGCAAATCGGATCGGCCAAAAAATTTCAGGACTTTTTCACGAGTGGTGGCAACACAAGATTTCGCTGGTCCTCAGCTTTCTTGTCACTCTCGCGGCTCTCGCCATCTATTTCGCGACGTTTGTGGGAGAGCGGCCGATGCCACTCTTCGATATTGTCGCGCGGCTCGAGCTCAGCAGTCTTGACGCTCGCTTTCAATCGCGCGGACGGACGGCGCCCGATCCGCGCATCATCATCGTTGATATCGACCAACATTCGCAGGAGGTTTTGGGCCGCTGGCCTTTTCCACGCGTCTATTTCTCGCAGTTGCTCGACGCCCTTCGCGAGGACGGGGCGCGCGTTGTCGCCTTCGACATCACATTCAGCCAGCCGGACGAAACGGCGATGCCCCTCAAAGTGCTTTCGGCGCAGATCGCAGAGCAACGGAAGAACGGGCAGCCCGCGAATCCAGCAATCCTTGCGCAAATCGACGTGCTCGGAAAACAGTACGATTACGATCAACGGTTTGCCGAGGCCATTCAGCGCTTTGGCAGCGTCGTCCTCGGAAATTATTTCCTCTATACCCAAGCCGACCTGCAAGGAGTTTCGCAGGAGGCGCTCGCGCGCTATGCGAATTCCATGGCATTTTTCCCGTTCCCGCAGGTTATCCCGTTGCCCTCTTTCGGCGCCACACCCGGTTCGCAGCGATTGATTCAATTAATTGATAAATACGAAGACGCAAGGCTGGTGCCGCGCGGCGCGGAAGCGAACAGCGATATTTTGAACGGCGCGGTCGCATCGGAAAAAGGCGGCTGCGGATTCTTCAACGTCATCGTTGACGCGGACGGTGTCGTCCGCCGGCTGCCACTGGCGTTGCCTTACGGCCGCGATGTGAATCGTGCCAATTGGGATATCTACGCCTCTGTCGACGTGCAGGCGCTGCGGCTCTATTTCGGCCTTACCAATGAGCAGACGGTTTTGAACTATGGCCCCGCCGGAGTTGCAACCATCGAATTTGGTCCTAAGTTCGCTGTGCATCCCGACGAAGTCAGCAGGCTCATGGTCAACTACCGCGGCCCTGCTCGAACGTATCCTTACGTCTCTATTGCCGACGCCGCCCTGAAGAAATTCCAGCCCGGCACATTCAAAGAGAAGATCGTTCTCGTGGGCGCCTCGGCAACAGGGATCGGCGATCTCCGCGTCACGCCGTTCGGTGGCCTCGATTTCCCGGGCGTTGAGGTTCACGCGAATTTGATCGACAACATTCTCAACCGCCAATTCCTTACGCGTGGCGCGCCGCAAGTGCTTACGGACATTGGTTGGATTCTCCTGTTCGGCATTCCGTTGGGAATGTGGCTCGCGGTTGTGCGGCCGCGCTGGATGGCGCTGGCCCTCCTACTGCTTGTGCCATTTACGGCGATCATCTATTGGGCGTTCCTGCATGGCTGGTGGCTCAATTTCATCGTGCCTGCCATTTTTACACTTGTGCCCAACGTGAGCTTGGTGGCGCTCTATCGCGTGCTCGTTGAGGAACAGGAGAAGCGCAAGGTCCGCGGCGCTTTCCAGCAGTACGTGAGCCCGGAGGTCATCCGGCGCCTCCTGTCGGATCCGGAGCGTGTGAAACCGCGAAAGACCGCGGTGACGGTTCTCTTCAGCGACGTTCGCGACTTCACGACGATTTCCGAACAACTCGACGCGCAGGAACTCGCGGACCTCCTGAACGGCTACCTGACGGAAATGACGCGGATCATTTTTCGCCATCAGGGCACGCTTGATAAATATATCGGCGACGCGGTGATGGCGATTTGGGGCGCTCCATTCGATGAGCCGAGCCACGCGGAACGATCTTGTTCGGCTTCCTTGGCCATGCTTGCCCGCCTCGCGGAAATGCAACAGAAATGGCGCGCGCACGGTCAGGCGGTGCTCGAAATTGGCATCGGGATCAATACGGGCATCGCCTCGGTGGGCAATATGGGATCCATGCTTCGCTATGGGTACACGGCGATCGGCGACACCGTGAATCTTGCATCGCGTCTCGAAGGCCTCAACAAAGAGTACGGGACGCGCATCATTATCAGCGAGTCCACGCGCAATGCTCTTCCAGATGATCACATTCTTGTTCGAGAGCTGGACCTGATTCGCGTGAAGGGCAAGCTTCAGCCGGTCTCAATCTTTGAAATTCTGAGCGCGCAGACGGCCAGCGGAGGCAAAGAACTCGTCGAACTTTTCGGGCGGGGGCTCGCCGCCTACAAACAACGTGACTGGCGCGCCGCGAAAATTGGGTTCGAGGAAGTGCTGCACCGTTGGCCGAATGACAGTCCCGCGCGGATTTTCCTGGAGCGCTGCGAAGAGTATCTGACCGAAGAGCCTGCTGGCGACTGGGACGGCGTGTACATCATGAAACACAAGTAACCGACCACGGACGAGCGCGCCGCTAATCGTCGAGACGGACGACAAACGTGGTGAACTGCTCATCGGAATGCAATTGTTCGGCGAGCTGGCGCGCGGCATCCTCCGATGGCAAGCGGCCCACGCGGACGCGATAGAAGAGCCCGTTCGGTAATTCAAATTTTACGATTGTGACCGGTGGGTAGCGCGCTTCGAGCTGGGCTTTCAATCGCTCCGCGTTCTCCTGCACAAGAAACGCTCCCACCTGAACGCCAAAGAATCCGACCGAAGGGTTTGGTCCCGAGATGACCTCCAGCCGCACCGGGGCTGTGCCGGTTCCCACCATTTCAATCCCCTGGGCGGCAGAAAGGGAGAGATCGATGATGCGGCCTGCCACGAATGGCCCTCGGTCGTTGATGCGCACCTCGGTCTGCTTGCCATTGCGAAGGTTTGTCACACGCACCACGGCGCCAAATGGCAGCGTTCGATGCGCAGCTGTCATTTGATACATATCGTAGATTTCGCCGTTCGACGTGCGATGGCCGTTGAAGGGAATGCCGTACCAGGAGGCCACGCCCTCTTCGACGTACTCGGGTTGCTGGCCCGCCGGGCGCGGCGGGTTGGAGGGAGCTGCGCTCGATTGAGGCAAAGGAGCGCGCGCGGGAGCCTGCGTCACATGATGATGAGCGCAGCCAGCGAGAGCCCCGAGCGAGAACGCGCCCGCAAGCGCAAGCCGCAAGGAATCGCGCTGCCAGAGGCTGTAAGCCCAATGCAGTTGTGCAGGGGTTTTGCCCGTCCGGATGGGGGGCCTCACGCATTGTCCCGAATCACTTGTTTTGACTCATTTTCGGTATTATAGGAACGCATTCAAATTCTCGCAAGGAAGCCGATTGGCCCTCTCTCCGCGCTTGCGCTGGAAACTTGACCGGTTCCGTGAACAATTGAGCGGACTTTTTGGCGGCCGCAAGGAAGACGCGCGGCCAAAACTGTGTCCCGCTTGCGGCACGCTCGTGGGATCGAGCGCGACGCGATGCCATCAGTGCGGCGCGAATATGACCTTCTCGATTGCTGCGGCCAGCCGCTCTCTCGGGCGGCTGATGCCCGCGAGTTCGCCTGCAACGTATGGAATCCTGGGCTTCAGCTGCGTCCTCTACGCTGTGAGTTTCCTTTCCACACTTCATATCAGCGGGTTTCAGCTTCCGGGCGGAGGAGGATTTTCCGCTCTGTTCAACATCGGCAGCATCAATGGCGACGTCTTGCAACGAATGGGAGCGTCGTTACCGTTGGCTTACGATCTTGCCCAACCCTGGCGATTCGTAATGGCCGTGTTTCTTCACGGCAGCCTGCTGCACATTATATTCAACATGTGGGTATTGATGGACATCGGGCCCCAAATCGAAGAGCTGTACGGCTCAGCGCGATTTTTCTTCGTCTACGTTTTAACCGGCGCGTGCGGTTACGTGCTGAGCAGTCTTCGCGGGAGCTTCAGCATTGGAGGTTCGGGCGCGCTGCTCGGTCTGATTGGCATGCTTCTCGCACTCACAATCGGACACAAGAGTGCGTCGATGCAAATGTTGCGCGGCCAGTTGATCCGCTGGTTGATCTATATCGCTGTGTTGGGATTCTTTTTTTCCGGGATCGACAACTTCGCGCACCTCGGCGGGCTCGCGAGCGGGTTCGGCCTCGGCAAGATCATGATGGATCGGCCGCCGGTATCGCCGGAGGAACAGAAACGGGCGCAGATGCTAGGCTGGTCAGCGGCGCTCGCGGTACTCGTGAGCTTCACGATGATGGTGCTGGGAATTCTTCGCACCCGGTGAAACCGCGGGCAGCGTGCTTATGGCCCCGCGTGCAGGCGTCGCGCCACCACGATGCTGTAATGAAAGCCCGACAAAATCACGAATGCGGCCACCAGGTAGCTGCACAAATACCGGACGATCCAGAGCACGTGGTTATCCCACAGAGCCAGCAGCAGCACGAGAAAGATCAGCAGGATCTCGAAAAAAGTGGTGGCCTTGCCGTAAAGGCTCGGCGGAAATGGCCGGTATCCAACGGTGATCAAAATCACGGCGGAAGCAACCAGGAGCAGGACGTCGCGGCCAAGGACCAGAATCGCGAGCCACCAAGAAACTTTGTGGTTCAGCGCCAGCACAAGATAGGAAGATGACATCAAGAGCTTGTCCGCGATGGGGTCAAGATAAGCGCCCAGCGGGGTTTTCTGATTCAATCCGCGAGCGAGCAGGCCGTCAAGCCCATCGGTGAAACCGGCAACGATCAGGATGACTAGAGCCCACCGGTACCGTTCGTAATGAATCGCCATAATGAAAAACGGCAAAAAAGCGAGGCGCAGGAACGTGAGCTGGTTGGGAACGGTCAGGATGCGATTGCTCATGATTCGGCTGGTCATGGGTCAGGCTGGCTTTACGTTGCCGAATCCCGCTCAGGCGAACTGCGCCAAATATTCCCCGAGCGAGCGGCCTACTTTTTTTTGAAACACCTCAGCGAGAGAAGGAATGGATCCGCGAGCCTCGTCGAGCGCGATTCGCTCGATCCGCAACATGGGAAAGAAAAGCGTCGGCAAGCCCATGCGATCGCCTTCAGGATGGAGAACCTGGCTCACGAAATCGTCAAACGCGCTGAGATCAATCCCGCGCAACGTGACGCCGGCATTCGACATATCGAGCAATTCGCCCCAAAGTTTTTCCTTGGGCGTGTGCAGACTGATCACCACAATCGAATGCGGGTCCATTGCCTCTCCTCGGACACCCCGTGGCCATCATGGTAACGCAGGTTTCGCCCAGCGTGCACGCGAGCTAAACGCAAGAGTTATCTTTCTCCGGCGCACGTCAGGCCGACATGGTTTTCAGATCGGGCGCGATCCGAAGCGTTGGCTCCGTCGCTTTCTGCACTTCCACGGGAGTGACGCCCGGTGCGACTTCGCGCAGCAAAAGCCCCTGCGGCGTAACCTGAATGAGGCCAAGCTCCGTCACAATCATGTCCACCACTCCCACGCCCGTGAGCGGAAGGCTGCACTGTTTCACGATTTTCGCTTCGCCGTCCTTGGTGGTGTGCTCCATGGCGATAATGACGCGCTTCGCTCCGGCCACGAGATCCATTGCTCCGCCCATGCCCTTCAACATTTTCCCCGGGATGGCCCAGTTGGCGAGGTTGCCTTTTTCGTCCACCTGAAGGGCACCGAGGACCGTGACGTTGATGCGGCCGCCGCGGATCATGCCAAACGAATCGGCGCTCGAGAAATAGCAGCAGCCCGGAATTTCCGTGACCGTTTCCTTCCCCGCATTGATGAGGTCGGGGTCCTCTTCACCTTCAAAAGGATACGCGCCAACGCCGAGCATGCCGTTCTCCGATTGCAAGACGACTTCGACTCCCGGCGGCAAATAACTCGGGATCAGCGTGGGCAAACCAATGCCCAGATTGACGTAGTAGCCGTCGCGCAGTTCGCGCGCCACGCGCCGGGCGATCACTTCGCGCTTGTCAACTTCTGCAGCCATCGGATCCTCCTAGCGCTTTCGCACCGTGCGTCGTTCGATGCGCTTCACGTAATTCTGACCCTGAAAGATCGCGTCTACAAAAATTCCCGGCGTGTGAACGCAGTCGGGATTGAGCTGGCCAAGTTCGACCAGTTCCTCGACTTCAGCGATCGTGTAATCGGCGGCCGTGGCCATCATGGCGTTGTAATTGCGCGCTGTCTTCCGATAGACGAGATTCCCCCAGCGATCGCCCTTCCACGCTTTGATAAAGGCAAAATTGCCGCGCAATGCCGGAACCAGAACGTGCGGGCGCCCGTTGAATTCGCGAACCTCTTTTCCTTCGGCGGCCATTGTCCCGTAGCCGGTGGGTGTGAAAAATGCAGGGATGCCGGCTCCGCCGGCGCGGATTCGCTCCGCCAGCGTGCCCTGCGGGTTCAACTCGACTTCGATTTCCTTCTTCAGCGCGAGCTGTTCAAACGTCTTGTTCTCGCCCACGTAGCTCGCAACCATTTTTTTCACTTGCTTGCTTTGGAGAAGCAGGCCGATTCCAAAATCGTCGACGCCGGCATTGTTCGACACAAGCGTAAGATCTTTTGCGCCTTTGCGGCGCAACGCGGCGATGAGATTTTCCGGAATCCCACACAGGCCAAAGCCGCCGAGCAGGATCGTCGCGCCATCCTCGATGCGCGCAATCGCTGCATCAGCGTCCGCTACGCGCTTGTCCATGGGAATCTCCTCAAATCATGTGGCAAGGGAATATTGGCCGGTGAAGTTTACTTCAAATGGCGAGGGGTTTTGTAGCGTTCGTTCGCAGGGAGGAATTCTTACGCCTTCGTGCGGCGGCTGATTCCCGCGCGCGCCGCGCTCTTTAAAATGCGAATTCGCTCGGCGACGGCTCGTGCGGCGGCGTCTGCCGAAGCAGACTTCTCGACCTCGACCATGAGCGCGGAGCCCACGACCGCGGCATCTGCGATGCCGCCGAGCACGGTGACATGGGTGGGGAGCGAGATCCCAAATCCGACCGCAATCGGCAAAGCGGAAAAGCGCCGGGCGCGCCGGACAAGATCGGGCAAACCCTCCGGCAACGCCTCCCGCTCGCCCGTCACACCGGTTCGCGATATCAGATACAAAAACCCGCTTGAGCATTCAGAGATGAGCTTCAAGCGTGCATCGGTGGAGGTTGGCGCACCAAGGAAAATCGTATCGAGGTTGCGCGCTCGCATCGCTGCGCGATGGTCGTCCGCCTCCTCGGGGGTCAAGTCCGTGACGAGGACGCCGTCTGCGCCCGCGGATGAGGTGGCTTCGGCGAATTTTTCGAGGCCCATTTGCAGGATGGGATTGAAGTAGCTAAAAAGAACGAGAGGCACGTCCGTGTGGGCCCGGAGTCGCCGCACAAGTTCGATGACGCCGTGGAGCGTCGTCTCGCCGCGCAGTGCGCGTTCGCTGGCGCGCTGGATTGTGGGGCCGTCAGCGACCGGATCGCTGAAAGGAACGCCCAGCTCGACTACATCCGCGCCTGCTTCCGCAGCCGCGAGAACAATTTTCTCGGTTGCGTCGAGCGACGGATCTCCGGCGGTGATGTAAGCGACGAGGCCGAGTTCGCTTGCGCGCGCGAGCTCACCAAATCGCCGGGCGATTCGTGTGTTCGAGTTTGCCGCTGCCGTTGCCATGCCTTTCAGCGATTCAAACATAGCGGGAAAGGATTTCCATGTCTTTATCGCCGCGGCCGGAGAGGTTCAGGATGACGATTTCATCTTTCTTCATTTCGTGAGCGCGGCGAATGAGTTCAGCTACAGCATGCGCGGATTCGAGCGCGGGAATAATACCCTCGATTCGGGCAAGCAATCGCGCTGCGGCCACTGCCTCTTCATCGCTTACGGCGGTGTATTCCGCGCGACCTTGCTCGGCGAGCCACGCGTGCTCGGGGCCGACGGCGGGATAGTCAAGACCGGCGGATACGGAGTGCGTCGTCGAAATCTGGCCATCCTGTGTCTGCAAAATGTAGGTGTATGTCCCCTGCAAGACGCCGGGGCGCGCTCCTTCAAAGCCTTGCGCTGCCGCGAGACGCGACGCATGCTCGCCAAGAGATTTTCCACGGCCTCCGGCTTCCACGCCAACCATCTTCACGTTCGCGTCTCCGAGAAACGCGTGGAACAGGCCAATCGAGTTTGAGCCGCCGCCAACGCAGGCAAATAAATAATCGGGCAGGCGCTTTTCTGCGTGTCGCATTTGCTCCCGCGCTTCTTCGCCGATAATTTTCTGAAAATCGCGCACGATCTGCGGGTAGGGATGCGCGCCGAGAACAGAGCCAAGAAGATAGTGCGACTTGCCCACATTCGTCACCCAATCGCGCATGGCCTCGTTAATGGCGTCTTTGAGCGTGCGACTGCCGGCATCGACTCCAATCACTTCCGTGCCGAGAAGACGCATGCGGAAAACGTTCAGGCGCTGGCGTTCCATGTCTTCCGTGCCCATGTACACAGTGCAAGTAAGCCCAAGACGCGACGCGACCGTAGCCGTTGCGACGCCGTGCTGCCCCGCGCCCGTTTCTGCGATGACGCGAAGCTTGCCCATGCGCACGGCCAGCAAACCTTGTCCAAGGCAGTTGTTGATTTTGTGCGCGCCGGTGTGCAGCAGATCTTCGCGCTTGAGATAGATTCGCGGGCCGCCCAAATGCTCAGTTAAGCGCGAGGCGAATTGCAGCGGCGTGGGACGCCCGGCGAAATCACGAAGCAGCGCATCCAGCTCAGCGTGAAAGCTCCGGTCGGCACGCGCTTCGGCGTATGCGTGTTCCAACTCTTCGAGCGGAGCGACCAGTGTCTCGGGAACGTAGCGCCCACCGTAGGGACCGTAGCGGCCGCGTGAATCCGGCACGGGTTGTGCGATTGCGCTCATCGTTCTTTTCGTTGAGTCGCTCTGACCGCGCGCATAAAAGCCTTCACGCGCACGGGATCTTTCTTCCCGGGCTTCGCTTCCACTCCAGTGCATACGTCAATGGCATACGGCTGCGCAATGCGAATGGCTCGGCCAACATTTTCGGGCGTCAAACCGCCCGCTAGAAAGAAGAACCCATTGCGCTTCGTCCGGCGGACGATGCTCCACGGAAATGTCTTGCCGGTTCCACCGCGCTGCGAATCGTCGAAGCCATCGAGGAGAACCGCAGTGGCGCGCTGGAATCGCGCGAGCCGCGGCGCGCGAGATGAGTTTTGCACGCGAACGGCTTTGATGACCGGCAAATCGCGCTCGAGGCGCACGATCGCTTGCGGCGATTCGTCGCCATGCAATTGGAGGCAACCAAGCCCAACGGTGCGCGCGATCCGAAGCATTTTTTTTTCCGGCATATTCACGAAGACTCCCACCGAAACGACTTTCTTGGGCAGGCGCCGCACGATGCGGCGAGCCGCGGCCGGCGCGATATAACGCGCACTCCCCGAATAAAAATTAAAGCCGAGGAAATCGGCGCCCGCTTCCACGGCGCAGCGCGCGTCGGGCCAGTTCGTTATGCCGCAAATCTTAACTTTTACCATGATGATCCGCCCGTCACGATGCAGGCGGCGCCGCGCCCGAAGCCACTCGCAGAGCGCGGAGCGCCGCACCCGGGTCGTCGCCCTTCATCAGATGCTCGCCAATGAGGAAAGCGTCGAAGCCGGCGCGGCGAAGACGGGCAAGGTCCTCGTGCGAGCGCAAACCTGACTCGCTGACGGCGATGCAGTCATCGGGAATCGCCTGAACAAGGTCAAGCGAGGTCTCGAGGTGAACCTGAAAATCTCGCAGGTCACGATTGTTCACGCCGATGATGCGCGCGCCGGTGGCGATCACTCGATCGAGCTCTTCGCGTTTGTGCACCTCGACGAGCGGCTCCATTTTGAGCGAACGGCCGAGTTCGAGCAGCTCACGCAGCATCGCGTCGCTCAAGATCGCGGCAATCAGCAGGAAAGAGTCGGCCCCGGCCGCGCGCGTTTCCCACACTTGCCACGGGTCCACGATGAAATCCTTTCGCAAGATGGGGATCTTCGTCACCTTGCTCGCTTCTTTCAAATCTGCCAGCGAGCCGGAGAAGAAATCCTCTTCGGTCAGGACTGAAAGCGCCGCGGCTCCCGCCTCTTCGAAGCCCATCGCCAATGCAGCGGGCGCATATTCCTCGCGAAGGACGCCGCGCGAGGGCGATGCCTTCTTCAGCTCGGCGATAATGTTGATGCCTTCGCCTGAGAGCGCCGCCGGAAAATCCCGCGCGGGAAGAGCTTTTTTCTCGACTGCAATTTTCAGAGCGACATCCGGAAGCACACGCTTGCGGTGCGCGACGGATTCGCGGCGCGATTCGACAATTCTGTCGAGGATGCTCTTCGAGCGCGATCCGATTTCCATGGTCAGAGGTATTCGCCAGTCCCTGGATGCGGCAGGGTATCTCCTCAGGCATTGGCCTGGAGGAAGAAATCGCTGCGACTATGCTAGTCGCGGGGCCCTCGGGATGTCAATTTGACGGGGCGCGCCCGCCGGACCGGCTAGGGAGCAAGAAGCGGCTGCGAGAAACGGATGGGAATCCCGAAATTTGATCCGCCGAAGCCTCTGAGCACGGCGTAGGTGACCCCCACGACCTTGCCCTGCTGGTTGAAAAGCGGACCTCCCGAACCTCCCGACGTGGTTTGCGCATCGAAAACAATCTTTTCGGGAAGGACGTCGCCGATGTGCCCTTGCGTGATAAGAGGGTGAATGAGGTTGCGGCGCGCGAGCTCATCGAGGATCTGCGAAACGTCGCCGCCGTTGCGCGTGAGAATCTGCTGCGCCGTGTCTTCATCGGTGCGCGCAAGAATCGCAGCGAGCCCGGTGGCATAGCCCATCAGAACAATGGGGGCGCCCGTGACGGCGGCGCCTTGGCCCGAGTCAATCGAAAGCGAGGAACGTTTCAAATCCTGCATGTCCACGCGCATGGCGGCGAGGTCCACGGCGTCCGAGATTTGCTGAATCTCGGCATGGAACGCGCGGGGATCGCCGGGAAAATAAGCGCGGATTAGAGAAATTTCCGCTTGAAAACCTTGGCCGGTAAGTTCAGTGAGGTCGTCATTCTTCCACCAGGGCTCGGCGACGTGGCGGTTAGTGATGACACGCCCATTGGGTCCAGCGACAAATCCCGTACCGAAAACATCCAGTTTCACTTCGGGGCCATTGCCTTCGAGGGTCAGGATCGGATGGCCGTCGCTATCCTGCAGTGGCTCGCCCTTCGGATTCAGCCCCGCGTACCGCAGGCGCCTGCCGCTCTGCTGGTGACGAAACGCAACCGAAACGTGCAACAGGCAAACGCTTTGGACATCCACGGGAATCGAGATTTTCGCAGATTCGACCCCGGGCTTTTTCACTTCGTCCTTGCCGATCGGCGCCGCGCTTGCCGCCTGTTGTTCCCCGCGCAGTTTGCGCGCCTCAGTGATCAGGTCCTCCTGATGGACGAGGCCGCCTTCGAGGCGGGCGATAAAGGCGTTCGAGCGCAGCGTCTCTTTGTGCGCGGTGCGGGCAAATAGGAAATAGATTCCCGCCATGAGGATTGCGACGGCAAAGACCGCGCCGAAGCCGATTTTGAGACGCCGGTCGAGGGAGACCGCATCGTTGGCCATCTTTTCCGTGACCGCAAGCGCTTCAAACGCGGTATGCGCGATCTGCTGGCCCTCTTCCGCGAGGCGCGCCTTTTGGCGAAGCTGCGTCTCGGCGCGCCGGGCGCGAAGCTGCGCGCGCACCCGCGCGACTAGCTCACCCGAATCGAAAGGGCGCGAAAGCGCGTCGTTCGCTCCAAGGTCGAGTCCCGCAGCGCGCTCCTCCGCCCCCGCGCCGACGAGCAGGATCACGCGCAAACCTGCCGTGGCAGACGAGCCTCGAATCGTCGCCAGAGTCTCCCTTGCGATCGGGTCATGCAGTCCGACATCGACGATGAGCAAATCCGGATTGGTCTGGCGCGCCGCTTCTAGTCCTTCGTGGGCGGTTGCGAGGGCGGTCACGTGGTAGCCGGCCTCTTGCAAAGCGGCTGACAACTTTTCCCGGTCCGTTGCGTCGGCTTCGACGACGACGATTTTTTCGCGTGCATCGTTCATGGGGTTCGTTGGCTCCAACGGCCCTTACGCGCCTATCCTAATCGAAAACAAGGAAACGACAATGAATTCCTTCGATCCGGTCATAGCTTCATAAGAGTAGATGATTCTGGCCGTGCGCTGGTTTCGTGGTAGTTTGCTGGCGGAGACCGCTTGAAAACGCTTGCAGACCTGAACCGTCAAATCGTTGACTGCCGGAAGTGCCCGAGGCTGGTCCGGTATCGCGAAAAAGTGGCGAACGAAAAGCGGCGCGCCTTCCGCGATTGGGATTATTGGGGCAAGCCTGTTCCCGGATTTGGTGATCCGCGCGCAGAGCTTTTGATTCTGGGGCTTGCGCCGGCGGCGCACGGTGCGAATCGGACGGGGCGCGTGTTTACCGGTGACCGTTCGGGGGATTTTCTCTACCGCGCACTCTATCGCACGGGCTTCGCGAACCAGCCGACTTCGAGGCACCCTGGCGACGGCCTCGCGCTCAAAAATGCCTACATCGCCGCGACGGTGCGCTGCGCGCCACCCGCGAACAAACCGTTGCCATCAGAGCTTGCGAATTGCCGCCCGTTTTTCGAAGCTGAGCTCGAAATCCTCAGCCCACGAGCGATCCTCGCGCTCGGCGCCATCGCGATGCGCTCCTATCTCAACTTGCTGAAGGAACGGGGCGAGATCGAAAGTCTCGTGGCATTTCCCTTTCGTCATGGCGCGAGCTATCGATTAGGCGTTGCGTTGCCGAGACTATTTGCGTCCTATCATCCGAGCCAGCAAAACACGTTTACCGGAAGGCTTACGGAAGCGATGTTTTTGCGCGTCCTGGGCGACATTCGAAAATTCCTCAGGGAGTAGGGTCGCGATCCGCAATGGCATTGAGGGGATCGCTCCGATTCCGAAGTGACTGGATCAGCGCGGGCGGGGCATCCAGGCGAGATACACGGCGAACGAAACGCCGAAGCCGACGAACCAGGCGTAGTGGTACAAGCCGTGCAGGGCGGGAACAACCAGCCCGATCAGTGCAACGGCGATTCCGGCAGCGAGCGCTCCGATCGCGCGCCAATTGAAGCCGTTTGAAAACTCGTAAGCGCCGCCGCGCTCGAAAAGATCCTCCGTCACGATGATTCGTTTCCTCAACACGTAATAGTCCGCGATCATTACGCCCGCGATCGGCCCGAGAAAGCTCGAATAGCCGACGAGCCAACCCATCACGTAACTTCCATGGCTCGAAAGCCATCTCCAAGGCTGCATCATCAATCCGACGAAGCAAGTGATGAGGCCGCCGATTTTGAAGCTGATGCGTCGCGGATAGAGATTCGAGAAATCGTTGGCCGGCGAGACAACGTTGGCCGCAACATTGACGTTCAGTGTTGCCAGCAACAGCGCCACCATCGCGACGACAACTGCGATGGGATTGCCGAGGCGGCTGAGCACGGCGACCGGATCCCAAATCGCGTGGCCGAATACGATAACCGTTGCCGAAGTGACCGCAATACCGATGAAGGAATAGAACGTCATGGTCGTTGGTAGACCGAGCGCCTGACCGAGCATCTGTTCGCGCTGTCCTACAGCGTATCGCGTGAAATCGGGAATGTTCAGCGCGACGGTGGCCCAAAAAGCGACGACACCCGTGAGCGACGGGACGAAAAACGCGAAGAACTCCCCGAACGTGTGGAATTGCGAAGGCGCCGAAAGCATGGGGCCCAGGCCCCCGGCTTTTGTATAGGCCCAGCCGAGCATCGCCAGTCCGAGAATGAGAAGCGCCGGCGCCGTGATGCCCTGCAGGAAGCGAATTGTTTCAATGCCGCGTAGAATAACGGCGACATTGAGCAACCAGAACAGAAAAAAACAAATCCAGGGATGGTCCCAACCAGGAATCACTGCGGCGAGAAGCGTGTTGATTGCTTCGCCGCCGATCCACGTCTGAATACCGAACCACCCGCAGGCCACGAGCGCGCGCAGGACCGCGGGGACATTTGCTCCCAAGACTCCGAATGACGAACGAGCGAAAACCGGGAACGGAATGCCGTATTCCGCGCCTGCATGCGCGTTGAGAAGCATGGGGACGAGAACGATGACGTTACCGAGAAAGACCGTGAAGATTGCCTGCTTCCAGTTCATCCCGCCCGCGATCATGGCGCTCGCGAGCATGTAGGTGGGGATGTTGACGCTCATCGCGACCCACAACGCGGCGTAGTTGTACGTCCCCCAGGTGCGGCGGTCACGCGGGATCGGCGCGAGGTCCTTGTTCCAGAGCCAGCTGGATGCGCCGCCCTCGGCCGCTCCGTTGTTCGCTTTCGCGCTTGGGACTTCGCTCATCGGGGATTCGTTTTCATCGTGGAGCATGGCACCGAATGGCGCCGCTTATACCTCCCGCTGAGGCCAGGGGCAAGCGTTTTTCTTCGAGCAACGCGCATCGGTGTTTGACACGTCGCGGGCACGCTTGCTAGCCTGCGCCGGACACGACGTCTTTCGCAACGTGGACCTCGCATGAATGCCGATACCGATCGCTCCTCCGGTCGCGAACCAGTTATCGAATTCCGTGGTGTGAGTTACCGGCTGCCGAACGGCCAAACCCTCCTCAGCAACGTGAGCTTCACGGTTTTTGGGGGTGAGACGCTTGTGCTCCTCGGCCGCAGCGGTGCCGGAAAAACCACGGCCCTGAAACTCATCAACCGTATGTTGGACCCCACCGGCGGCGAGGTCCGCGTCGATGGCCGCGCTACAAAGGATTGGGATCCTATCGCGTTGCGGCGGCACATCGGCTACGTCATTCAAGACGTCGGACTTTTTCCGCATTTCACGGTTGCGCAAAACGTTTCGCTCGTGCCGCGCCTGGAAGGCTGGCCGAAGGAGCGCATTCGCGCGCGAGTTGACGAATTGCTTGAATTGGTCGGCCTCGATTCTGGAAAATTTGCGCAGCGCCATCCACACGAACTTTCCGGCGGACAGCGTCAGCGCGTGGGCGTGGCTCGCGCGCTCGCCGCCGATCCGCCCATTCTGCTGATGGACGAGCCGTTCGGCGCGCTCGACCCGCTCACGCGCGGCGAGGTCCAGCGCGAATTTCAGGCGCTCGAGAGGCGGCTGAAAAAAACGATCGTCATCGTGACCCACGACGTGCGCGAGGCGCTGCTGCTCGGAACGCACATCGGATTGCTCGAATCTGGCGAGCTCGTGGGGATTTATACACCGCGGGAATTCCTCAGCGCGACCGAGCCAGTTGCCGCCGCTTATGTGGCGAATCTCCGAATGCAAAGAGTTGCCGAGGGGGACGAATGAGCCTGAGTGAGTTTTTTCTACGACATCAGCACGAAATCCTGCAAGGGACGATCGAGCACATCTGGTTGGTCAGCATGTCTATGCTGCTCGCCATCGCGGTCGGAGTTCCGCTCGGGATTTTGATCACACGCCACCCGTGGCTATCCAAGCCCATCCTCGGGGGCGCCAACATCGCCGAAACGATTCCCAGTCTCGCGCTTTTTGGCTTCCTGCTGCCCGTTCCCTGGCTCGGCGAACGCGCAGACCGCCTGGCGATCCTGGCGCTCATGCTTTACGCCTTGCTTCCTATCATTCGTAATACGTCCGCGGGAATCACCGGAGTGGACCGTGCCGTTCGCGAAGCCGCGCGCGGAATGGGGATGACGGACCGCCAGATTCTGTTCCAGGTGGAGCTGCCACTCTCGTTTTCGACGGTGCTCGCCGGGATTCGAGTGGCGACTGTTCTGACGATTGGAATCGCGACGATTGCAGCAGCGGTGGGCGCCGGCGGATTGGGCGAGCTCATTTTTCGGGGCCTCGCCATGGTCAACGATCAGCTGATTCTTGCTGGAGCGGTTCCCGCGGCTCTACTCGCACTGGCGGCAGATTCGCTGTTGGGTCTGCTCGAACACCGGCTGCGTCCAGCGCGATGATGCATGCAATGAAAGTGGTTGGCATCATCGAGCTCGCGTTCTTCGCCTTCGTTCTCGCCGGATGCGGAGCGAAGCGGGACGACACGATCGTCATCGGCTCGAAAAATTTCTCTGAGCAGGCGCTGCTCGGCGAAATCATGGCTCAGCATCTCGAAGCGCGGACTCATCTTCCCGTCGAGCGGACCTTTTATCTGGCGGGGACTTACATCTGCCAGCAAGCGATTCTCGCGGGACGCATCGACACTTACGTGGAATATACCGGCACGGCCTTGACCGCAATACTCCGTGACCCCATTGACCGCGATCCTTCGGCGGTGTTCGGGCGCGTGCAAAGCGAATACCGAAAGCGATTTCCTCTCGAAGTGATGCCTTCGCTCGGCTTCAACAATACGTTTGCGATTGTGATACGTGGCGAGGATGCGCGGCGTCTCAACTTAAAAACAATTTCTGATTCCACTCGCTACACGCCGCAGTGGCGCGCGGGGTTTGGTTTCGAGTTCATGGACCGGCCGGACGGATACCCGGGACTCGCGCGCGCTTACGGGCTTCAATTCGTTGCGCCGCCACGGA
Organism: uncultured Acidobacteriota bacterium; assembly: GCA_963812565.1. Classification (GTDB taxonomy): domain Bacteria; phylum Acidobacteriota; class Terriglobia; order Acidiferrales; family UBA7541; genus Palsa-295. Next base: position 336,532 of record CAWEVR010000009.1, on the reverse strand, counting down.
TTTTCGACCTCGGGCTGCTTTACCGCGCGTTGCTGGATAAGCAGGTGGATGTGGTCGCCGGAAACTCAACGGATGGGTTGCTCGCCGCACGCGATCTAGTGATGCTCGAAGACGACAAGCACTACTTCCCACCGTACGAGGCTGTTCCGATCGTGCGACAGGACACTCTCGTGCGGCATCCGGAAGTCCATGCAGCGCTTTTGGAGTTATCGGGAACAATCTCGGACCCGGAAATGCGGAAAATGAATTTCGCCGTGGACGGCGAGCATCGCGATATCGCCGAAGTGGCGCGCGAATTCCTGCATCGGAAAGGGCTCGATTGAAATCAGCGGAACGCTTGGCGATCGAGCGGCAGGTTATTCCGATTCCTGAAGAGTTTTGATGTGGGCTTCGAGCGCCGCGCAATATTGCTGTTGCGCTTCGAGTTCCGCACGGAGCTTTTTCATGAGCATCTCGAGTCCGCGAATTTCGTTACGCAATTTCTGAAGTTCCGCCGAGGGTGGCGGCGCTGGGCGCTGCTGAGAAGATGCGGCTGCAGTGGGCGCGCTCGGCCGCGGCGAGGCAACGGCGACGGACGATTCAAATCGCGAGGCCGCGGGATTCGAAGGGGCCGAAGGCGCTGGGCTCGGAGAGAACAAACCGCTCAGCGCGCGTGAGGCCGCCGGACCGGAATCCGTGTCTTCGTATCGTGCCGCACCGGCAGGCTTGGGATTGAGAAGATTTTTCACGCGTTGAATCAGGTCTTGGGGCTGAAATGGCTTTCGAATCAATTCATCGGCCTGCACCGCCATGGCTTTTTCCGCCACGGTGCGGTTTACGACGCCGGACATCAAAATCACAGGCGTCTTGCCGAACTGCTCGTGTTGCTTGATGAACTGGCAGACTTCGTAGCCGTCTTTGTCCGGCATGATGACATCGGTGATAACGGCGTCGGGCGCGGTTTCGCCAAACCGCGCGAGCGCCGAAGCGGCGTCGGCACACGTAATCACGTGAATATTCTCGCGACGGAAAGCGATCTTGATCACTTCGCGCATGGTGGCGCTGTCGTCGATGAAATATACCGTTGGAATCCTGACTGCGGCGAGGGGCCGTGTTTCACTCATGACGACTCCTTCTCCACTTCATCTCGTTCGTCTTCGTCGAATTCGCGCATCGCGTCGAGGAGCAAATCGGTGGCCGACCGCAGAACCGTCCGCTGCGTTGCGCTGCCGCCGTAAACAAATTTGTAAACGCCCTTTGCCGCCGTTTGGCAGGCTTTCACGATCTGCGTGACTGCTTCATCGCCAAAAAGCAATCCGCACTCGGCGTGAAAGATCTCCCCGCCCTCGAAGAAGATGATTCCGTCGGTATCCCCCGCGTTGATGTGCAAGGCGCCAGTCTGGCGGGCCTGCCCGAGCATTTGGATCACGCCGGGCAAATCGAGATGCGAAAGGCTGCCGCTCAATTCGGTATCGGCGCTCGAGAGCATTTGCGTCGGCTGAAAGCCTTCCTGGCGGCTGACGAGAAAACTCCGAACATGCGCAGCAATGTCGGAGGGGGAACGGCGGCGGTCCACGTAGTCATCGCAGCCCGCACGATAGGCTTCGAGCAGCGCCTGATCGCCGCCGGCTCCCACGGCAATCAACGGAATATTCGCCGTTTTCGGATCGGCGCGAAGGATCGGAGCCATTTCGAGAGCACCCATTTCGCGCAAGTTCGTTGCGCACAAAATCGCCGTCGGCGCATTCCATTCGAGCATCGTGAGCGCGTAGGCCGCCTGAGTGCACGGCACGACTTCGAAACCTTGCTGTGAGAGGGCGTCGCCCAGCCGCTTCGCAAAATAGACATTACTGTCAATCAGCAGAATCCGCGGGAGGCTCGCCGGTGCGCTCATGACTGGCCCGCCGGTGGAACGGAAGAGGCACGATCGAGAGGTGGCGCGGTAACGAGCGCTTCCAGATCGAGGACGTCGACGCTCGCCTCACCGATGATCAGCGTTCCCGAAATATAGTTTGGCCGGCCGGGCTCGGGCGGTTGCATTTTGGCTGTGGCTAGCTCGCATTCGCCGTTGAGGGGAATTGCGCTCGGCTCGCTTTCTTTCCCGAACTTACGCCGCGCGATAAGATAAAACCTGTGCGCCGGAGATTTTTTTCCCAGCAGAACTGGACCCGCGTCATACACGGGCACAATCCGGCCTCGCCGGACAATCACTCCGGCAACCAGGGACGTCGTGTGCGGAAACGAATGGAGACGGACCGGCGGCGCCAGCTCTGCCACGATGTCGGCAGGCAGCGCGAACCGGCGATCTCCTATCTGGAGCAGGACAAACGAGTCCGGCCCAGCATTTTCGACGGCGATCATGCCTGGACCGCTCCTTCCATTTCGCGTTGCGTTGCGGCCGCTTTTGCGGAACGGTCCAGCTGCTGGAACTCTTCTGGCGTCAGGAAGCCGGATGGTTGAATGACGGGAATCACATGGTCATCCAGGTACGCCAATCCGCGGTACCAACGCCTCTCCTCGCCCGTAAATGCGTGCGGTAGCGGATGAACAGTTACGATCTCCGCCATGCGCTCGATGCGGTCCACCAGGAATGCGGCGCGAAACTGCCTCAAGATGAGGACCAGCGCGGGGCGCGTCACCGGCAAGCCAAAATGTGCGCCGGCGTTCACGACGTAATAGGTCTTGTTGCTGCGATCAAGAGTGTGGCGCACCTTCGGCACGCCGGACTGCTCGATCTCGACCGCTGCGCCAGCCAGACTATCCGTGCTGCGGATTTCCTGAACGGCGTCTGCAGCGATCAGAAACATCCGGCCGGAGACCGAAAACAAAATGACCGGTTCCGACTTTCGAACGCGCCGGACCTTCGCCGGGTCCTGGCTTGCAAATTTCATCGCACGGTCACCGGAACGAGACGAGACAGCTTCGCGACGCGCTTTTCGATTGCCGCGCTGATTTCATCGAGGCCCAGAATTTCGTTCACGGCGCCGGCCTTGATGGCCTCGCCAGGCATGCCGAAAATCACGGAGGTCGCTTCGTCCTGCGCGATCACGTGCCCGCCGGCTGCCTTTACGGCCTGGGCGCCTTTCGCAGCGTCGCTGCCCATGCCAGTCAGAACGGCCGCCACAGCGAAAGCTCGCGCGAACGCGGCAATCGACTCGAGTGCCACGTCGGCGCAGGGACGATACCCTTCAATCCTCGGCCCCGGATCGAGCAGAATTTTTCCCGTGGCGGAGAGCCGCAAATGATGCGAACCCGGGCAGAGATAGATCATCCCGGGCTGGGCCTGTTCATTCGTTTCCGCTTCCTTTACGGGCAGCGACGCAATTTCCGCCAGTTGCACAGTAAACTGCTTCGTGAATGTCGGCGGCATGTGCAAGATGAGAAACACCGCAGCTGGAAATTCTTTTGGCAACCCCGCCACAACGCGCATCACGGCTGCCGGTCCACCGGTGGAAGCAGCGATCGCCACCATCGGAAACTTTCCGCCGGGCTGAACGGAGACCGCTGCGCCGCTGGCACGATCCGGCGGAGCCGGAAGGGGCGCGTGGGGAGCGGGGAGTTTCGATCGTCCCGCCGTGCGCACGACGCGAACTTTCGCCGCCATCTTGAGCTTTCGAGTCAGCTCTTCTCGGACATTTCTCATGTCCAGATCGATGCCGCTCGACGGCTTGGGAACGAAATCAATCGCACCGAGCTCAAGCGCACGCAGCGTACTCGAAGCGCCTTCTCTCGATTCCGAGCTGACGACGACGATCGGGCGCGGATTCTGCATCATGATTAGCTCGGTCGCTTGCAAGCCGTCCACATGCGGCATGTTGATGTCCATAGTGATGACGTCGGGATGCAGCGATTCCGCGAGCGCGATGGCATCGCGCCCGTCGCGAGCCTGCCCCGCGACTTCGAGCTGCGGATCGGAGTTGATGATCTCCTCGAGCACCTTGCACATAAAGGCAGAGTCATCCACCACGAGCACGCGAATTTTCTTTTCGGTCCCTTTCGTCATCTCAAACCTGCCGCACCGGCACACCCACCGCCGACCGCCCATGTGGCGTCTCCGAACCGATCAAGCTCTCGACGGTCGAAATCAACTGGTCTTCCTGCACGGGCTTCGTCATGAAACCCGATGCGCCCTCCTTCATCGCGCGGTCGCGATGCTTCGCTCCCGCGCGCGATGTCACCACCAGCACCGGGATTCGCTGCGTTACCGGGTTCTGGCGGAGGTGGGCCATCAGCTCGTAACCGTTCATGCGGGGCATTTCCAGGTCCGTGATCACCAGATGGCAGCCCACCTGGGCGACGATTTCCGAAGCTTCCAACCCGTCGGCGGCGAGTTTCACGCGATAGCCGGCCTTCTCGAGCATCCTACCGACGAACTTGCGCACGCTGATGGAGTCGTCCGCGACGACAACGACGCGGTCGTTTTCCACCGGATCGACGGCTTCCGCCGGAATACTGCCGGCGGCGACGGCCTCGGCGCCCGGCGCGAAGACGCGTGCCGCGGGAGAAGAGGCAGGCAACGCATGGCGGGCGGCAGTGTCTGCCGACACGAGGCGGTTCAAATCGATCAGCAGAATCAGGCTGCCATCGGGCGCGATGGTCGTCCCCGGAAAAAGTTTGACGCGGCGCAAATAGTCACCGAGATTCTTTATGACGATTTCGTCCTTGCCGAGGACTTCCTCGACCACGACCCCCACCTGTTTGCCCGCCACTTTCACGATGACCATGTGGAAGTAGCCGTTGATTGGCTCCAGCGGCGGCAAAGCGAGTTGCAAATCGAGGCGGACGGCTTCGGTGACCACATCGCGCACGCGCGTGAGAAGCTTTCCGCCGACGTCTTCGATTTCATCCGGCCGCAGCCTGCGAATTTCTTCGACCACCGCGAGCGGCAATGCAAACACCGTCGTGCCGCAGCGCACAAAGAGCGCCTGCGAAATGATCAGCGTGAGCGGCACTTGGACCGTAAAACAGGCGCCACGCCCCGTTTCAGAGCGGACCTCGATCTCGCCATTCAACGCGTGGACGTTTGACCGCACAACGTCGAGCCCCACGCCGCGGCCCGCAAGTTCCGTCATTGAGGAAGCCGTCGTAAATCCTGGCCGGAAAAGAAATTCGCGGAGTTCGCGTTCGGTGAGCTCGGCCGCAGCGATCGGCGACATCGCTCCCGATTCGATCACATGCTGACGGACCCTTTCATACTCGACCCCACGGCCATCATCTTCGACTTCGATGAAAATATGATTTCCGCGATGGTAAGCGCGGACGGTGATGTGTCCTTTTTCCGGTTTTTCCACCATGCGACGCACAGCCGCGTCTTCGATGCCGTGAGCCACCGCGTTGCGGACGAGATGAATCAGCGGGTCGGAAATGTGCTGGATAATGTTGTTGTCGAGTTCGGTTTCTGCGCCTTCGAGCAAAAGCTCGACCGGCTTTCCGGTAGCCTTGGCTGCGTCACGAACGGTGCGAGAGAGCCGCGTGTAAAGATTGCCGATGGGCACCATGCGCGCCGCCGTGATTTCATCCTGAAGGTGGTGCGCCAATTTCGTGAACTCATCGATGTCCGTGTCCACGCGGCCCATGAACCCTTCGAGCTGCGTGAGGACCTCGGTGACGTCGGCGGAAATTTCCGTCAGCGAGCGCGACAAAATGTTGAAGTCGTCGTATCGGTCCATCTCGAGCTCGCTGAAGTCGAGCAAATCGTTCGAGGTGATCGCCGGAATCGCCGTGAAGTTTCCGCGGAATGTGTCCATCTGCGGCGGCTGGCTGCCGGGCATCAACGTCGAGGATATGCGGTTGAATTCGTGCTTCTCCTGAAAATCGGAGATCTTGCCCGAGAGCCGCCCCTTCGAAAAATTCAGGACCTCGACGAGTTTTCCTAGCTCGGAGAGACGGCCCAACATACGCGTGCGGTTGATGACGAGTTCGCCGACGGCGTTCATCATGCGGTCGAGCCGGTCGAGCGCAATGCGCACGGATTTTGCCTGCGGCAAAGCCTGGGCTGGACCCTTCCGCGAAACAGGCGCCTGCAAAGCGCCTTCCGGCGGCAGCACCTCTGTCTCCGACGCAGCCGCGGTTCCTTCGCCCTGGCCTGCGTCTTCGAGTGATTCCTCGGGCGCGAGTTCACCGATGCGCGCGAGCAGAGGATCGACCGCCTGGGCCATCTCCGCGTGGCTTGACCACTGCCGGTGGAGAAACTTCTTCAGAATATCCACGGACTCGAGACACAGATCCACAATTTCGGCGCTCGGCTGCAACACGCCATCGCGTAAGTGGCCAATCAAGTCTTCCACGCGATGCGCCACGGCCGAGAGCCGGTGCAAGCCCACCTGCGCAGCAGAACCCTTCACCGTGTGCATCGAGCGGAAAAGCTTGTGAATGTCCTCCGGGTTCGGTTTGGCTTCGAGAGCCAGAAGACATTCGGTCACCGCCTGCAGGTGATCTTCTGCTTCCGGAATGAAGAATTCGAGGACTTCCTCCGGGACTTCGCTATCCTCCGGCAGCCGATCGGCAAACGAAGTCACCTCAACGGCCGGCGCCTGCTCGCCCGCTTCCTCCGCGCTCGCAACCGGCTCGCTGTCTACTTCCGTAGAAGGAGCAGCTGGGAACGCAAACGCATAGCGTTGCTTGAAAGCAGCAATATCGTCTGGTGACTCGGACTCGGCCGAACTGATCTGCAAGAGATCGAATTCGAGGACGGAAATCGCGTCGGAGAGAAATTCGGTCAATGGCCCGTACATGTCCGGAGTGAGCGAAGCGTTCATGGCGTACTGAAAGATGTGCGCCATCTTTGCGGCGATTTCGGCGAAGAGCGGGAATCCGTAGCTGCCGGAGGTGCCCGCAAGCGTATGGGAAGCGATGTAGAGCTTTTCGAGTTCTTCCGGATTCGTGTGCGGCTCCTGCAAGATCCCGGAATACTCCCTCAGATATTGGAGGTTTTCGGAAGCCTCCTGAAGGAACAGCTCAACCGATTCTGGATTGGGCCCGTTCACTGGCCTCCCTCCACGAGCACCGGCGCGCTCCGCGCGTCCGCTGCGGCCGGCTTGCGATACAACCGGCAATCCCCGAACACCTGGGATTCGAATTTCATCGGCACATTCGAAAGCGTCTCCGCATGGCCCACCAGAAAATAGCCGCCGGGCTCGAGCGCGTCATAAAACCGGCGGAGAATCGAAAGCCGCCGCACTTCGGAAAAATACATCAGCACGTTCATGCAAAAAATGCAGTCGAACTTGCCGACATAGACCGATTCCGCCAAATTCAACTGCGCAAATGAAATCATGCGCCGAATGCGCGGCGTCACTTGATACCCGTGCTTCGTCGCCGTGAAGTAGGTCTCCACCCTGCGCAGCGCCATATTTTCGAGGCTGCGCTTCGAATACGAGCCGCGTTCCGAGTGGCCCAATGCGCGCCGGCTGATGTCCGTGGCCAGGATTTCGATCTCCCACGCTTCCGCGAATTTCAGCGCGTCGCAGAGCGTGATCGCGATCGAGTAAGGCTCTTCGCCCGTGGAGCAGCCTGCGCTCCAAATCCGCAGCGTCCGCGGCTCCGCCCAGAACTTTCTTTCCTGCACTTCCGGCAGAATCCTCGCCTCGAGCGCTTCAAAGACCGCCGGGTAACGGAAGAACGAAGTTTCTTGCGTCAGCAATCGCTCGAGCAGCGATTCGTACTCGATGCTCGAACCACGCAATTGCCGAAGCATCTCCGCTCCGCTCGCCACATTCTTTTCCTCGAGGTACTCGCGCACACGAGTGGAGAAGAAGCGTTCGCGCGATGCATCGAACAGAATCGCGGAGCGCTGCTCAATAAGGGTGCTGATCTCATCGAGTTCGGACTCGGTGAGCCTCGCGGTCGTGGCTGAATGCTGCTTCATGTTTGGCAGAGGCCGGCGGCCGGCCTACGTGCGCCGGCAAGAGGCGCCAAGCCGCCGCTAACGGTTCGCTCCTACCGGCGCGGTCGGACGCGGCTCCTCGGCTGCCTCCCTCGACCGGGAGTCTTGCGAACGGAACTGCGCGAGCGCCTCGTTGAGCTGCTCGGAGAGCTTCACCATGTGCCCAACGGTCGAGGCGGTCTGGCGCGCGCCTTGCGTCGTCTGGCGTGTAATTCCGGAAATGATTTGCATGGCATTGGCGACGCCTTCCGTGCCGCGCACCTGCTGCTTGGAAGCCAGCGAGATTTCCTGGACGAGCTCAGCGGACTGCCGCACCACGCTCGAAATCGCCTCAAGCGCTTTGCCCGCCTGGTCCGCGAGGCCGGCTCCGGCCTCCACTTCCCGCGTGCCCTCTTCCATGACGACCACGGCCTCGTTCGTCTCGGCCTGAATGGCTTTGATGAGCGCGGCGATGTCTTTTGTGGCGCTGCGGGAGTGTTCGGCAAGTTTGCGGACTTCGTCGGCGACGACCGCGAAACCGCGGCCGGCTTCGCCCGCGCGAGCCGCTTCGATGGCGGCGTTGAGGGCGAGAAGGTTGGTCTGCTCGGTGATGTCGTTAATCACGTTAATGATTTCCGAAATCTCGAGTGAACGGTCGCCGAGGGACTTGATTTTCTTCGCGGAGGCTTGCACGGAAGCGCGGATCCGCTGCATGCCGTCCAGCGTGTCGCGCACCGCACGGTTCCCCTGCTCTGCGGCGTCGAGCGCGCGGCGAGCCGCTTCCGCGCTGGCCTCGGCGTTGTTCGAAACCTGCTTCATCGAAACGGTCAATTCCTCGACGGCGGAGGAGGTGTTCGTGATTTCCTGGTCCTGCTGTGTCGCACCGGCGGTCATGTCATCGGCAGCTTCGAGAATCTGCGTGGCGCTAGTGCTGACGTCGATGGCGGCCTTGCGCACGCGTTCGAGCACTTTGGTGAAATTGTCGAGCATGAAGTTCACCGAATCCACCACGTTACCCAGCGCGTCGTTTGTCACCTTGCCGCGAACGGTCAAATCCCCGCGGGCAACTTCCTTGATCGTGTTGAGCAGGTCGGTGATGCTCCTCTGGAGAGACTCCTGCGCTTGCTGGCTCGTGATGGCATGCGCGACCTTGGCGGCACTGCGGTTGAAATTCTCGGCGATGAATGCAAACTCGTCATCGGATGTGACGTCGGCTCGCGCGCGCGCGTCGCCGGCCACAAGACGCTCGGAGAATTTTGCGAGCTCGTCCACCGGCTTCAACACGCGCTGGCCCAGCACGTACACCAGCGAGAGGGCGGCAAGCACTGCCAGGACGACGGCGCCAAGCAAAGCTCCGCTTGCGCCTCCCGGCATCGAAGAGGCGTCGGACAGCGTGGACCCTCCCGAGTGCACTCCGGCATTGTAGGCGAGCCCCAAAACACCGAAGAGCGCCAGGCCGGTCCATAAAACCAGCAACCAGATTGTCGTACTCAAACGAGCTTTCATGACTTCCTCCAGAAGCAAAAATCCTTGTGGCCCCGCGACCTCAAATCACCGGCGCGGGAAAAACGTCGGTCAAGCGCCGCAGATCAACGACAAGCGCCAGCCGATCCTCGTGCCGCAACATCCCGCGGCAATGCGGCACGTCCTTCGGCGCTTGATCGAGCAGTGCATCCTCGGTCGCCGAAAACGTGCCGATGACTTCGTCCGCCGCGATTCCAACCCTCAAATCGTCCCCGTGCGAGTCGCCCTTGAGCGCGGCGACGACCACATGTTTGGGCAGCAGCCCCGGCCGACGGCCTTCAGTGAACGCAATGTCCACTAGCGGCACAATCGTCCCGCGGAGATTGAAAACTCCCATCAAGAACACCGGCGCCAGCGGGATCCGCGTCACGATCGGCCAATCGACCACTTCCTCGACCTCCAGCACCGAGAGGCAGAATCGTTCGCGGCCCGCGCGGAAAACGCAGTATTGCCGCTCGGGCAGCCGGTCATCGAAATACGCTTCGTTTTCGAGGATCTCGCCGCCGTTGAGATCGACCGGCAGAGCCGCGTTGTTGTAGTCGCCAGCCATCAAGCGAACCTTTTCACCGCGTCGATTAACTCATCCGCCGTGAACGGCTTTGCGACGAATCCGTTCGCGCCTTGCTGCTCACCCCAGTAGCGATCGCTCGGCGCAGTTTTCGACGTCACGAGAATCACGGGAATATCCGAGTACGGTCCTTGGCTCTTCAGGTCGCGGCAAGCCTGGAAACCGTTGCGCTGCGGCATCACGACGTCGAGCAAGATCACGTTGGGCCGCTCTTCATCAATTGCTTCCTCGATCCTCGTGGGGTCGGAAATTCCGACCGCATGAAATCCCTCCTGGCGCAGCATGGACTGGATCAGGTTGACCTCTGCCGCCGAGTCATCCACGATCAGGACCTTCTTCACCACCGCTGTCTTCACCACTGGCACACCTCCACACAATTGTTCCCAAATTGAAATGCAACTCCACAGCCACCTGCCGCACCGCGTTTACCACCCGCGACCGCTTTGTAAACCTCTTTCGTTTGAGAGCCTTACAGGCGCGCGACGCTCCTCATAACCCTCCCACCAGGCGCTGAGACACCACTTCCGTCTCAGCCTGAGATTCATTCTCACCCGCCCGCATTTCGCTCGCGAGCGATGAGAATCTCTGCATGATTTCGTTAAGCCGCAGCGCCATGGTATGGATCGTATGGATTTGCTCCCGGCTGTCCCGAGACAGGCGTCCTGGCTCAAGAAGCAGCAGATCGGCGTTGCCGAGAACGGAAGTCAGTGCGTTATTCACGCTAGGCCGCATTTCGAGCATATAGTGGCCAAGAGTAGCGTGCCGCTGGCAATCGAGCGCGAGCCGCTCGGCACGTTGCGCGCGGCGAACGGCCTCCACGCGACGCAGCGCCTCGCTCGAAACCAAGATCAGCGTGCTGATCCAATCATCCTGGCGCGGAATCACCAGGAGATGCGGATGCTCCGCGCGCAATTGCGAAATCTCTCTTTCGTCTTCGGCGAGGTACACCGCAACGACGCCGGGAGCAGCTTCGAGGGAGGCGAGAACTGCTCGAGGCCTTTCGCTGCGGACAGGTCCCACGATCACCAGGTCGTAATCCGCCGCACTCGCGGGGCGCCAAACGTCGCCCGTTACGAGTGTAACTTCGGGTACGTACCGCTCGGCTTGCCAACGCGCCGCAACGGTGCGTGCGAATTCCGTGTCGTCCGAAACGATCAGGACGCTCGAGTGGCTCAAAGGGCTCTCATTCCTTTCTACGCATCAGGGCTGGAGCTTTTCAGACTCCTCGATAAAAGAAAGCAGCCGCTTCGTGCTGATTCCCAGGTTGACCGCGGCTTCCGTGTTCTTCGCGCGCTTGGCTTGCTCGACGCGGCCTTGGAAATAAGAGACTTCGCTTCGCGCCAACAGGAGCGCTGAGGCGAGAGCATTTTCTTCTCCCGATCGCTTACGCTGGTCCATGGCAACCCCCAACAAGGCCCGCGCGACAACAGCACGGCGCAGGTCTTCCGCTTCCTGATCACCCTCGGCGACAAAGGCAGCGACTTCCCACGACGAGAGCAGGACTTTGGTGTCTTGCAACACGACGGTGGACATCGAGCGCCCGCGAGAAGGTGGGGCCGCGATCAACTGCTCCCAAATCGCTTCGAGGCACTTCTCCGGGTCCAGGACGGCGGCGGGCGGTACAGGACCGCTCGGCGCTGCCTTGGCTGGCTTGCCGGCTTCGCCGACAATGGGCCGCGCATTCGAAGTCGATGTTTCAGCGGCCACGCGCGCTTCTCCGTTTTTCGGAGCAGGTGCGATTCGCGGAGAGACTTGCGCGGAAGAAACGGGAGGCGATGGCGGGCCGACCGGCGCTTCTCTTGACGTCACGGCCGCAGGTGGGTCCGGTTGTGCCGCTTTTGCGGAGGCCGCACCGGATGACGTGCGGGTATTCTCGCGTCCTAGTGCCTCTTCCAGATCCGCGCGCAGAGCCAGGAGTTGCTCGAAGGCACGTCGGACTGAGTTTTCCGTGTAGTCCTTTTGAAACGGCTGCCGCCAGTTGGCGCACAAATATCGGAGCTGCGAAGTCGTCTCGGCAGCGGACAATCCAGCGCGCCGGCAATCCGCCGTCTTCACACCGCTCGCTTCGAGAGACTCAGCCGCCTGCCGAACAGCGCTCAAATCCGCATGCAGCAAGCGAATGAATGCCCGCCGAAGCAAGAAGTTGAAGCGGCAAAAGGCAACCAGCGCAGCGGGGTCGTAGAACATGTTTCCGGCGGAGTCTTTCAGCAGGCGGCCCTGCTCGAGCAGGCCATTTTCCATCACGTCGTGAAGGCTCTGGCACTCCTCGAGTGTTGCGAGAATCTTGTCGAGCGGCTCGCACCATTCCAGAGCGGTTGCGTCGGCTTCGGGGAGGGCGGGTCGCAAGACGCGCGCCACATCTTCGAGCTTGATCCTTTCGCGGTATAGTTCTTCGGGCGCGCAGAGCGCAAAATACTGCACAAGCAACAAATCTATTTTGTCGCGATCAACCGTGGTCTTATCCGCCTTCTGCAATTGCCGCTGGAGAAAAGCGCGGAGGCTCTGCTCGCTCGCGTTGAGGATCTCCGAGGGGAGCTGGCGGATTTGAAACGCGCGGACTTTCTCATCGATTTCATCGAACCATTTCAATTCACGGTCGAGCACGTCTCTCGTGGGCCGGGCCGGAGGCACCTCGCCCTGCGGATGCGGCAAGGGCGAGAGATTAAACTGCGCTGCAAGCGCCGCGTAGAGCGGATAGGCGAGGCGTGCTTCAGTCCACTTCGGCGCGGAATCTACTTGCGTCGAAACTGGTGCGCCGGGATTTTTCGTTTCGGCTGGGAGGTTGATGGTCGTGCTCGGAGTTTTGGAAGTCATGGTTTGATGATCCAGTTGCCGACTTCGTTCGCAAAGCGCGCAGCGACGGCTTTGCGGCCGTCGTGATAGCGCACGGCGACGATCGTGGCATGAGCGTCAAGAGAACCGTCGGAGTTCAGCACGCGGACATGATCTTCGAATTCGAGCGGAAGCGTCGACGCGAAGAGGACCTCTTGAGCGGTTCCGAATTCAATCACGGTTTGTTCCTGCAAGCGCCGCTTTCCAGCGCCGAGCGTCAATACGCGCACAGGAATTCGGACCGGCGTGGCGCTGGGAAAGAGTTGAGCCAATTTCTCCACGCACGTTTGCCCTCGAGTCAGCGAGGCAACTCCAGATTCATGTGACACGTGGCCCCCGATCCTTTAGCCGTCTCAGGGCCATTCCGCTCGCGATTCGAGAGGGAGGAACGAGCCAAAGCAAGACTCTAGAGACGGATGCGAAACCCCCGCTGCGAAGAGGATTGCAAGAGCACGGCCAAAGAATTCTTGGCTCCGGCAGTCTTAAGTGGCGTGTTTGCGGTCGGTTATTCCAAACGATCAGAAGCGGGCAAGTGACTTTGTCTCAGCCTGACACAGAAGCGTCTCATCGCCTGCCCTGTGAACGGATCTCCACGAGCGAGTGGAGAAAAAGCACGGGCGTCTCAAAATGAGTTAGTGAACGACTTCCGCCGTCTGCTTTTCCGAGGGTCGCAGAGGAATGTTGTAGCGTTTGAGTTTTCGATACAGCGTGGCGCGGCTGATTCCGAGCATCCTGCCAGCGAGAGCTTTATCGCCGCCGGCCTGCTCGAAGACACGCTGAATGGTGATGCGTTCGAGATCGGCAAGAGCCGTAGTGGAAAGAGCCACCTCATCGTCGCCCTTCATTCCGGCATCCTGAGCTCCACGAATCGACGGGGGAAGATCAACGATGTCGATCAAGCGGTGATCTCCCAGATCCACGGCGCGGGCGATGCAATTCTCGAGTTCGCGCACATTTCCCGGCCACTCGTATTGCAGAAAACTTTTCATCGCCCCGGGCGTGACCTGAATGCTTTTGGCGGAAGCAAAGCGATCCAGAAAACAATGGACCAGTTGCGGAATATCCGAACGGTGCTCGCGCAGGCTTGGCAAATGTACGGTGACCACGTTCAATCGGAAATATAAATCCTTGCGAAATGTCCCGGCGCGATACGCCGCTTCGAGATCCCGGTTCGTGGCCGCAATCACGCGCACATCCACCGGAATTTTTTCGTTACTGCCGACCGGCCGCACCTCCTTTTCCTGCAAGACACGGAGCAGTTTGGCCTGCATCTCGAGCGGTAACTCGCCAATCTCGTCGAGAAAAATCGTCCCCCCGTTCGCCGCCTCGAAAAGGCCTGCTTTCGATTTGAGTGCGCCGGTGAACGATCCCTTCTCATGGCCAAAAAGCTCACTTTCCATCAGCGTCGGTACGAGCGCTCCGCAATCGACGGCAATGAACGGCATCTGCGCGAGAGGCCCGCGAAAGTGAATGGCGCGCGCGACAAGCTCCTTGCCCGTCCCACTTTCTCCTGCGATCAGCACGGGCGTGCGCGTGTCTTTCAGCCGGGAAATCATCCGAAGCACATCCTGAATTTTTGCCGACGTTCCGACAATTCCGTCGAGCTGAGTTTCCGTGTTCACGCGCTCGCGTAGAAACTGATTCTCGGTCACGAGGCGCACCTTTTCGGCCATCCTCTGCAAGAGTTGGCGCAGTTTTTCGACGCGGAAGGGCTTCTCGATGTAGTCGTAGGCGCCTTGCCGCATGGCCTCCACGGCCGATTCGATCGAACCGTGGCCGGTCATGATGGCGACCTCGCTCCGCGGCAATTGCTCCTTGATTTTCCGGAGCAAGTCTACGCCGGATAGATTGGGAAGTTTCAGGTCGGTGACGATCACGTCGGGCGGGGTCGTCTCGAGCGACTCGAGCGCGGCCTCAGCGGTCTCTGCTTCCGCGCAAAGGAAACTCAGACCCTGGCCGACGGTCATGCAGAGACGCCGGATGCTCTGCTCGTCATCTACAATCATGAAGCGAAGCCGCGATTCATCCTTCATGGTTTTCCAATCGTTTTCTCCACCGCGGCCAAAAGCTGATGGACGCGGAAGGGTTTCTCGACATAGGGAGTCTTGGCCTGCGACAGCAGCGCCACCGTTTCCTGGCTTGCCGTGTCGCCGGTGATAAAAAGAATTCGCGACGCCAGCTCCGGACGATGCCGGCAGAGCCAATCGCGCACGTCGGCGCCCGTGATTCCTCCCGGCGTGCGAAAATCGGAAATCACGCCGCGGAAATCTCCCGTGGCCAGTAACTGCAATCCCTCGGCAGCCGAAGGCGACGGCACGATTTCGTAACCGTGCCGTTCAAGTGCGGTCCGCAAAAACGCGGCGACGGAGGGTTCGTCCTCGATGAGCAGGATTCGCGTCCGGGCTGCCGCGGCAGCGGCGTTCGGAACCGTCATCGCGCGGCCTCGCCGCTGGCCGATTCCATTGCTTTCGTAGCTACGGGAAATCGGACAACAAATGTGCTTCCCGCTCCATCCGCGTTGTTTCGCGCGATGATTTCCCCGCTATGGGCGCGCACGATTCCATAGCAAATGCTGAGGCCGAGCCCCGTTCCCTTGCCGACCTCTTTTGTCGTAAAGAACGGATCGAAGATTCGGTCCGGTTGGGAGATGCCCGCCCCATTGTCGCGAAAGTGAATTTCAATGTCGCCGTTTCGTTGCGAAGTTTGAATTTCGATCTTCCCGCGGCGGCGCGTATCCTGGACGGCATCGTAGGCATTGTTCAGGATGTTGAGAAACACCTGTTGAATCTGGTGCGGGTCGCCGATCACAACCGGCAGGTCTTCCTTGTATTGCTCGACCAGTTCGACTCCATGGTTCGAAAAGTCATAGGCACGAAGTTTCAGCGTCTGTCGAAGAACTGAATTCACCTGTACGGGCTCGCGCTGCGCCGGCATCTGGCGCGCGAAGCTCAGGAGATTCTGAACGATGATTCGCGTCCTTTGCGCCTCCTGTAGGATTACGCGCAATTCTTCTTTGGCCGCTTCTGGGACCTCCGGATTCTCGAGCAAGAGATCCGTGAAGCCGACAATCGCCGCAAGCGGATTGTTCACTTCATGTGCCACACCGGAAACGAGCTGGCCGAGCGCCGCCATTTTCTCCGTGTGCATCAGTTTTGCCTGGAGGTCAGCGGCATCGGTTACGTCCGTCATTACCACCACGATGCTGTTGATATCGCCCTGTTCGTCGCGCATGGGGCTCAGGCTGATCGAGAATTTCCCGGACGTTCCGTTGACGCCCAGAAGGGGTATTTCCAGATTATCGAGAGCAGCGCCCTCAAGCGTCCGTTCCAAAGCCTCCGCAAGCGCGGGACGCCGCGCGGGGGGGACCATTTCGACCAGCGTGCGGCCGAGCAAGTCCGACTCGCGGTATCCTGCTTCAAAGCAACGGCGATTGGCGTAGCTCACAAGCCCGGCAGTGTCGAGCACGAGGATCATGCTCTGCGTGTTGTTCAGGATGTTCTTGTTGAAATCACGCTCGCGCCGATAGCGCCGCTCTGCTTCGCGCCGGTCGGTAATGTCTTTCAAGATGTGGATGGTTCGCAGCTCACCTTCCTGGCCGCTGTGAATGCGCGAGGCGGAAACAAGAAAGGTGCGCTCCGCCGCTGGAAAAATGAATTCCTCTCGCGCCGATTCGGCGTTGCGGCAAAATGGACAATGGCCGGGCTCGGGCGGTGAAGCCAGAATCTCGAGCTTGCCCATATCGCGGCCGATCGCTTCCGTGGGGCGGACGCGCAGGAGGTCGGCGAAAGCCCGGTTCAGCCTCAGAACGCGATTCTCCGAATCGTGAACCACGATGAAATCCGATATGGCGTCAAAATCTTCGACCCATTGCTTTCGTGACTGCTCGATCCGGGAGAACAGCCTGACATTTTCGAGCGCAACCGACGCGTGGCTGGCCAAGGCTTCAAGAAGTTGGAATTCCGGCGCGGAAAGCTCGCGCGTCAAATCCACCAAGCAAAGCACGCCCAACAATTCACCTTCGCTCCCGTTCAGACGTGCAAGGACGAGCTCATCCCAACCCAGCATCTCCGCGAGTTCTCGGCCCAGCACTCGCGTTGCGGGTCGAGCGAGTTGATCTACGGCTGGCACCGTCGCTTGCGCGGCTAACGCTCTTGCCAGCCGAACTTGCACTGGCTCGTCCCAGCGATGGGCGGGCCCGCTGAGTGCGGTAATCTCCCATTCGGAGCTTCGCTTCAGAACCAGGACGGCCGCGCGTGCTCCGAGCATCTCCGCAGCGCGCGCAGCCAGTCGTCTGGCGAACTCTGGCGTTCCAAGCGAAGGATTCAGTTCCAGTGTCGTAGCAGAGAATTGAGCCAGAAGGCTCTCGAAAGAGCCATCGAGACGTGGAGAGACTTCTCGGGTTCGCTTCAACGCACGCATGGGTTATTCGGAGATTGCTCGGCTTCCGCCTAGTCTTCTATGAACTTACGGTCTCATCTCATTTTGAGTCAAGTAATGAGCTCGGGCGTGTTGCTGAACGGGTAATCGGGTCTTTGTCGCAACCTGAGACTCAGGGAGAGGGTTAGCCGGGCTTTTGAGACGGTCCGCAAGCGAGTTGATGAAGAATCGAGCTCGTTGGCCTGCAACCAACTCATGCGTCATCAATTGTTTGCGAGAGGGGTTGCAAGAAAACAGGCGGTTGAAAAGAACATGGCCTCCATGGCATCGCCATTGCAATTTCTGACGCTGGGGTTTTCTCTCCGCGGAGGCCGTCGGTCATGCGCAAGCGATTGGAGCTCGCTCGGTTGGTACTGGGGCTGGCGCTGCTCTTCGGTGGTCTCATCGTTCCGATACGGCACACATCGGCGCAGGAAGCTTCGGCAGATGCGGCCCGTCGAAAAGTAAAGAACCGTGTGACCCCGGAATATCCTTTGCTCGCGAAGCAGATGAACGTCACGGGAAAGGTCAAAATTGAGACGACAATCTCTCCCGACGGGCACGTCACGAACACGAAGGTGGTAGGGGGCAGTCCGATACTTGTGAACGCAGCGATCGACGCGCTCAGGAAATGGCGGTTCGAATCGGCCCCGAAAGAAAGTACCGAAATCATCGAGTTCGATTTCGGGGGTCAAAACTAAAACCTCTCAACATGTGGGCACGGGTTTCCCGATGGGCTGGGAGTGGAGGCATTCGACATGACGATTGGCAAAAAGCTTTATTTCGGCTTTGGGGTCATCCTGACGATCATGCTGATCCTGTTCGTGGTGAATCTTCTCACTGTGCTGCGCGAACACAATGCGCGCTCGGCATCCAACGCCACCCTTGCCGACGTACAAATCATCGAAAACGTTCGCTTTCAGATGATGGTGAATCGCCAGTTCCTCGGGAGCTACCTGCTCAGCGGTGATCTGCGAGACGAGGACAAGACCAACAAGGGTGTCGCCAGCCTGCTGGAAGTTCTGAATCAGGATGAGGTCAAGGCAAATGATGCAGGCCTTCGCTCGGCTTTGGCGCAGGTAGAACAGGTTGAGAGGGATTGGACGGAGAACTTCGCAAAGCAAATGATCGCCAAGCGCCACCAGGTGGACGCCGGTGACGCCACTGTTTCCGACATGCAAATTTATTATCTCCAGCACGACCCCAGCTCATGGACCAACAAGTCCTCGGCCGTCCTGGACGACGCCAACAACGCCGTCCGCAAATCCCTGAAAGATTCGAGTGACTCCGCTGCATCCGCCACAACCTGGAGCACTCTTATTACGACGGTCGGGACGCTGCTGGCAATCCTGCTGGGCTTGCTCGTCGCCTTCTACACGGCCAAGTCCATCAAGGACCCCATAAATCACCTGATTGAAGTGGCGCACCGCATTGGCGAGACGGGGGATCTGGACCAATCGATCGATATCCATCGCCACGATGAAGTCGGTATTCTCGCCGAAAACTTCAACAAGATGATTGTGCATTTGAAGGAGATGGCGGATGTGTCCGCCGCAATCGCCGAGGGTCAATTGTCCGTGGCCGTCCAGCCACGGTCCAATCAGGACACGATGGCAAAAGCGTTTGCGCGGATGACGAAGGGACTTCGCGACCTCGTCCGCCAGGTACGCGATAGCGCCGGGCAAGTGGCCAGCGGCGCCAGCCAAATGGCCAGCGCGTCGGATGAATCCGCCAAAGTGAGCGTGCAGGCCGCTTCGGCGATTGATGAAGTCACGAGCACGATGCACGAGATGAGCATCAACGTGCAAAATGTCGTGAAGAACACGCAGGTCCAGGCTTCAAGCGTTTCCGAGACCTCCGCTTCGATCGATGAGATGGTCACTTCCATCCAGCGCGTGGCGGACACGGCCAAGCTCCTCGTGGACATCTCGCATCGCTCCCGCGAGGAAGTTCAAACCGGCATGGTGACCATGGACAAGGCTACGGAAGGACTGAATCGCGCCAGCCACTCGATTCAGTCTTCCGCCGAAATTATCGACGTGCTGGGTCGCCGCGCCGACGACATTGGCAAGATTATTGAAGTAATTGACGATCTTGCCGAGCAGACCAACCTCCTCGCGCTCAACGCCGCGATCGAAGCAGCGCGCGCCGGAGAACACGGACTGGGCTTCGCCGTCGTTGCCGAAGAAGTCCGCAAGCTGGCCGAAAAATCCACGCAGTCCACCAAGGAAATCTCCGAGCTCATTCAAGGCATTCAGAAGGAAGCGCGCGAGGCGGTCGAGAACATGGAAAAAAGCACCAACATGGTCCAGGAAGGCATGGTGCTGAACAAGGACTTAAGCCTTGCGCTCGAGAAAATCTCGGATGTGGTTTCCGAGGTTTACAAGTTCTCACAGGAAATCGGTGCGGCCACCACGGAACAATCGAATGGCTCCTCGCAGATTGCCAAGGCCACGAACCGGCTGACGGAAATTACTCAGGAGATCAACTCGTCGGTGGAGGAGCAGGCCTCCGGAGCGCAGGCAGTCGTACGCGCGATGGAAAAAATGCGCGAACTGGTCCAACAATCCACGTCGAGCTCGACGGAACTGGCCGCGGCAGCCGAGCAGATGTCCAAGCTCTCCCGGGCGCTGCTTGACTCCATGAATCGCTTCGTCCTTGACGACCGGTTTTCCGACGGCCGGCACTATCCCGGCATTCCCTCGTCATCGGGATCCGAGCGGCGCACCGTGGACGATTACGCTGAAGTGGTTCGATCCTGAGGCCATTGGCGAAAACCATGGAAAAGGAACTTCAGGTCGTCGGCTTCCGAATCGGGCGCGAGACTTTTGGCCTGCCCATCTCAATGGTTCGTGAGATCGTGCGCGTGCCGGAAATCACGTCGGTCCCGAACGCGCCGGACTACATCGAAGGGGTCATCAATCTTCGTGGGAGGATCATTCCCATCGTGGACTTGCGGAAACGCTTCGGCGAAAAGTCCGCCGGGCGCGACAAGAAAAATCGCATTGTCGTGGTCGAGCTGGAGAAGCGCGCCATCGGCTTGATTGTGAATTCCGCATCCGAAGTCTTGCGGATTCCGCCTTCGGAAATCGAAGCGCCACACAACGTATTTCAGGAAGGTGAGCTGAACTACATCACCGGCGTGGGGAAGTATAAGGGGCGACTCGTAATCCTGCTCGATCTGAACCGGATCCTGCAACGCGGGGAGCTTCGCCGTCTCGACGAATTTGCCGATTCTGCAGCCGTGGTGCCGGCCGGTAGTGGCGCACGAGAACTCTAAAACGATCCGGAAAGCAGTAACGACGAGGAACGAATGTCCACACTGGCGACGCAGGTCCCACTGACCGAAGCCGAACTGAAGCTCTTGCAGACGCTCGTTTACCAGGAGTGCGGCATGTATTTCGACGAGCGCCGCACTCATTTCCTGCGCGACCGTCTGCAACGCCGCCTGAAAGCTTGCCAGATGGACTCTTTCTACAGCTACTACCGGCTGCTGACGAGCCGGGAAGGCAAACAGGAGCTCGTCGCGCTGCTCGAAAACCTGACGGTGAATGAAACGAGCTTCTTCCGCATTAAGCCTCAGCTCGATCTCTTCCAAAAAGTCGTGCTGGAAGAAATCTTGAAGCGGAAGCAGGAACGGCGAGATTGGTCGCTGCGCATTTGGAGTGCGGGTTGTTCGACCGGCCAGGAGCCATACACTTTGGCAATCCAGATTTGCGATGCGCTGGCGTACTACTATTTGCGCAACCCGCTGCCATTCGAGATGCCTACTCCGAAGCCGCTGATCCCGCCGCCCTGGAAAGTGGAGGTGCTCGCTTCGGACATCAATTACTCGGCGCTGCTTACGGCGCAGCAGGGTGTTTACAGCGAAGCGCAGATGGAGACCGTGGACTACACGTGCCGCCTGCGCTACTTCGACAAAGTGGGCGACAAATATTCCGTAAAGGCAGCTCTGAAAAACCTGGTGCAGTTCGACTTTCACAACCTGAAGACGGAATTCCTTCCACTGCGCAACGATGCGATCTTCTGCCGCAACGTGATGATCTATTTTGATGAAGCCGAGCAAAAGCGGCTGATTGAAAAACTCTACCGGTGTCTCAATCCCGAAGGCTATCTATTCGTCGGCCACGCCGAGAGCTTGTTCGGATTGACCACGAAGTTCCACATGAACCACCAAAATAATGCAACCGTGTACCAGCGGATCGAGGGGGCGAAGTGAGCTTTCCGCCCGACGATCGCGCCTCGGAGCTCCGCGATCTCTTTTTCGAGAGCGCTGCGGAAATCCTCCAGTCCATGAACGACGCCGGCTTGGCGCTCGAGGAGCGGCCAAACGAAAAAGAGAGCCTCCGCAGCGTGCGCCGTGCCGTCCATACGCTCAAAGGGGATTCCGCCGCCTGTGGTTTCCGGGAACTCAGCGAACTGGCGCACGAATTGGAAGACGTCTTGACGCCCGAGCTGGTCAAGGAAAACGCGGGGTTGATTGCGGAAGTGGTTCTCACCGCCGCGGACACGTTTCACGAAATGCTGGCCGCATATCGCGGCAACCTCCAGCCGCCTGCAGGAAGCGCACTGCGCGAGCATATTCAACGTCTGCTCCGCAAGCCCGCCGCGCGACCGAAGAAGTCGTCTCACGAAGCGAAATTCGAGTGGAGCGAGTACGAGCGGCTGGTCATCGCCGATTCTTTCCGTCAAGGTGAGACGGTCTATCGCGTCGCACTGCAGCTCGATGCGGAAGCTTTGTTGCCGGCCGCCGCCTTCGAGCTCGCGCGCAAAGCCTTGGAAAGCGCCGGAAAGATTCTGGCGCTGCACCCGGAGAGCAGCGCATCACTTTCATCGGCTGGCTTGATCGAGGCGGCACTCGCGAGCGCAAAGTCGACCGACTGGATCCGAAATCGGTGCCACGTGCCGTCCGTGGTTACCGATATTGCGGTAGAAAAAATCTCTGCGCCGGAGGCTACTCCACGCGATCTGCTCGACATCCTCCTGGAATCGGAAGCCGCGGCGGTTTCCGCGGGAGTCACCGGCGGAACGGCCGACACCGAAGCCGACCAGGACGAAGAGGCGGGCGGCACGGCTGCCCCAGCCGGTCTTGCGCACGCGGTTGCGGAGAATACCCTGCGCGTTGATGCGGGGCGAATTGAGACGGTAATGAATCTTGTCGGCGAACTCATTATCGGCAAGTCGATGCTCCACCGCACGATTTCGGAATTCGAACGCCGGTACGCAAAGGATCCGCTTCGCGGAAAATTCTCGGATGCTCTCGCGTTTCAGTCGCGCGTTCTTGGAGAGCTGCAAAAGTCCGTGATGAAAATCCGCATGGTTCCCGTCGAGCAACTCTTCCGGCGCTTTCCGCGCGTGGTGCGCGACGTTGCCCGGCAGCGCAATAAAGACGTCATCCTCGCAATTGCCGGTGAGAATACCGACCTCGACAAAGGCATCCTGGACGCGCTTGCCGAACCGCTCGCGCATCTCGTTCGTAATGCCGCCGACCATGGCATCGAACCGGTGAACGAGCGGGAGGCTGCCGGAAAACCCGTCCGCGGAACCATAAGCTTGAATGCGTATCACGAAGGCAACCAAGTGGTGATTGAAGTATCGGACGACGGCCGCGGGCTGGATCGGGAAAAGATTGTCCGTCGCGCCATCGAGTCCGGCATCGTGACGGCCGAGGAAACTCGGCACTTCAACGAGGCGGAGGCCCTCCAGCTAATCTTCAAGCCGGGGCTGAGCACGGCGGATGAAATTACGGAAATTTCCGGACGCGGCGTGGGACTCGACGTCGTCCATGCAGCGCTCGAAGACTTGAAAGGCAGCATTGAACTCGAAAGCGAACCTCGAAAGGGCACGACGTTTCGCCTGATGGTGCCACTGACACTCGCAAGCATTCAGGCATTGCTGTTCCGCGCCGCTGGGCGCTTGTACGCGGTCTCCCTTGCTTCCGTCATCGAAATTACTCGGATCACAGAGGATGCAATTCATCAGGTCGAGGACCACGAGGTTATTCAACTGCGCGAACAAGTTCTCACTTTGGTTCGGCTCGACCGGCTGGGTTCGCGGGAAGCGCGCGCGCGTGGAAAGAGAACATTCGTGATCGTCATTGGCGCCGGCAGTCGCCGATTCGGTCTGGCGGTGGAAGAGCTTGTGGGCGAGGAAGAATTGGTGATTAAAGCGCTGGAGGATAGGTTGATTGTATCTCCGCTGGTCAGCGGTGCTTCGATACTCGGCGATGGGACCGTGGTGCTAATTCTCAATGTGGCGGCTGTGATCTCACACCTTTCGCGCATTCCGGCGGTGGGGGCCATAGCATGAGCGGCAAAATTCGCGTTCTCGTGGTGGACGATTCCGCGCTGATGCGCAAGCTGATCCCGCAGGCGCTTCAGCACGATTCTACGATCGAAGTCGTGGGGACGGCGATGGATGGCGCGATGGGGCTCAAGAAAATTGAGGAATTGAAGCCGCACGTCGTCACGCTCGATCTGGACATGCCTCGAATGGACGGGATCGAAATGCTGCGCCAAATTACGCGCAAACATCGCGTCCCGGTCATTGTTGTTAGTGCGCACACCGAAAGCGGCGCTTCCCTCACGCTGAGAGCGCTCGCGCTTGGCGCATTCGACTTCGTTACCAAACCGCAAGACGCCGCGTCCGGCCATCTCGAGCGGATCGCCACCGAGCTCGCGCTCAAGATCAAGGTTGCCGCTTCTTCCGGTGCGCCGAAGATGATTATTACGGTCCCGTCGACGAAGCGAAAGGAGCATCGCCGCTCCAAGATGCCCCACAGCCCGTCGCGGATCGTCGCGATCGGAGTTTCCACCGGCGGGCCAAACGCGTTGCAGTACCTTTTCTCCCAGCTTCCCGAGGATTTCCCTGGCTGCGTTTTGGTTGTGCAGCACATGCCCGAAGGCTTCACGGATATGTTTGCCCGGCGCCTTGATGAATCTTCGGCGATTGAGGTGAAGGAAGCGCAATCAGGGGATTTGTTGATCGCGGGGCGCGCACTGATCTGTCCGGGCAACCGTCACATGAAGGTCCGTCGCATGCCGCATGGCGACATCGCCGTCCTCGTGGATCAGCCGCGGGTCAATGGACACCGGCCATCCGTTGACGTGCTGTTTCAATCCGTCGCGCAAGAGTTTGGCAGCCAGGCGCTGGCAGTCTTGATGACCGGAATGGGGGATGACGGCGCAGCGGGCTTGGGCGCGGTGCAGTCCGCACGGGGCATCACGATTGCGCAAAGCCCGGACACCTGCGTGGTGGACAGCATGCCGCGCGCCGCGATCGAGCGCGGTTTCGCCTCGCGCGTAGTCTCTCTTGCCAATCTCGCAAGCGTGCTGCAAACGAAATGCGTACCGGAAAGACCGTCGGTTGAACCATCCACGGCAGTTTCACCCGAGGGTGCAACCGCCGAACCAGGGGCTCTACGAAGGAGATAGTCATGAAACAGTTCGAAGCATTGACACGAAAAAAAGACAACCAGTCCGTCCGCTACTTGATTGTGGACGACTCGGTCTTTGCGCGAAAAAGCCTCGCGAAGATGATCGAGTCGTTTGGCGGCCTGGTGGCGGGCGAAGCGGGCGACGGTTGCACCGCAATCACGGAATACGCCCGCACAAAGCCCGACATAGTCCTGATGGATATCACCATGCCGCAGATGGAAGGGATTGAAGCGGTCGAGCGCATCGTGGCAGAGCATCCAGACGCTCGCATCGTCATGGTCTCTTCGGTCGGCTATCAGGACAACATTCTGGCCGCGCTCCAGAAGGGCGCGCGCCACTTTGTCCAAAAGCCGGTGAAGCCGGACGCACTCTACGAAATCATCCGCTACGTGCTCAACGATGACGGCGTGACTGTGCCGGTGGGCGCCGCAGGGGAGAAATCGCGATGAGAATGGATCTCATCCAACCGTTCATTGGCTCACTCGACACCGTTCTGGCGGAAATGATGAATTCCCCTGCAAAGATCGTGGACCTCACGATGGAAGAGGAAGGTTATCGCCGCAAGGGGCTTGCCGCAGTCGTCACGTTCAAGGGGCAAATCGAGGGACGCATCATTCTGGATATGGAGCCTCGAGTAGCCGTACAAGTCGCCACCTATCTCGCGGGGAGTGAAGTGGACCCGGCAGAGCCGATTGTTCGCGAGACGGTATCGGAGCTGGCGAATATGGTGATTGGAAACGCAATCACGCAACTCAATGACCGCGGTTTTCGATTCAAGGTTTTCCCGCCGTCGTTCTTAACCGAAGAGCAGTGCGATGCGGCGGGACAGGAATCCGAAGCCACGATCCTGTGCTTTGAGACTCCGTGCGGGAACGTCCATCTGAATATCGCGATGCAATACCATCGCCGGCGCAGCCGCGAGCGGACCGAGGCTGTCGTTAACTGAGGGGTTCGGCCCGTAAAACACTTACGGCGCCGAACTAGCGGGCCCGTGGTCCTATTCTGCGGTATTCCGTTCCATGCCGGAACAATCCTGCCTTGGGCATTTCCTCTGAATAGATAATCCGTGCAGGAAGAAAAATATTTGCCGCATCCGGCGAGTAAGGAACTGCCACCTCGATCGGTGCGTCGGATTCATAGCGGCGGCGGCTGCGAAAGCACATCCCAATCGGAGAAATGTCTTCGCACACGGCCAGCTCATCGTCAGCACCCGCCTGGCGAATACAGGCCGTCAGCCGGGTTTTCATTCGCATTCGCTGGCGTTCTCGTTGTTCGCCCTCCGGCGGGATTTGGTCCTTCGCTTCAAGCCCGCGGCGCGAGCGAGCTCGCGAGGCGAGCTTCTTTTCGTCCTCGTGCGGCGCCTGGGTCCAGATGCTGGGGACGCCGCAAACTTTGCAATGGCGCGCGATCCCTCGATTGGTTTCGAAGCCGCGGAGCTCCAGCTCCGTGAGGTAGGCGACCTCGCGTCCCCGGCAGTAGCTGCATTCGAGGAGCATTCGGGCAACAGCCTCCTCGGAATTTGAGATCGGCGGGAATTCCACTCCCCAGAGATCGCTGTCGGAATCGAGAATCTCGATGCCATAGAGGAACCCTTCCTTTTGTCGTCCAAATTGCCCCACGATGCGGACGTCGCTCTCGCGGTGAGATTCGGTGGGGGCCTGCCGCCGGATATGAATTTGTTGATCCGTCTTCAAGTCCCGCTCGAGCACAATTACGGCGCCCCCTCGATTGATCATCAACGTGCGGGTGGGCTGCTTGAAGGCTTGACCGAAGCTGTCTTGTCCGGAAGCTTCCAGGAGCAAAGTCAGTGAGACTCGATCTGTTCGACGCGCCGCTGGCGCTGCCATGCGGACCTCCTCGGAGGAGTGACGAAAACCGCTTCCGAAGATAGCATATCGCGTGCCCCCGTTGGTTTCAGGGAAACAACGCGTTCGCCAATCCTTCACATCTTTCTCTTCGCGATATGATGGGAAGGCATGAATTCCGGGTGGATTGGAAAAAAGGCTCTTGGGAATCACGGAATAATTGCAAGCCTTCCTTCTGCGCTTGCAAAGCACCCTGGCCTCCTCGTAGGCGCGGCATGGCTTTTTCTGGCCATTGCCGGTGCACCGTCCGTAGCGGCCCAGGACACGCGCGTGGAAGGAATCGTCCGCGATTCAAGCGGCGCCTCGGTTCCCGACGCGCAAGTCGAATTGCACGCAAGCTCGTACGCCGCGACGGCATCCACGGACGCATCGGGCGCGTTTGTCTTTGAACACGTTCCAGCGTTGTCTGGAACAATTGCTGTCACGGCGAAAGGTTTCACGAAATCGGAAAAGGCCTGGACCGTCACTTCTGGCAGTCCAGCGCGCCTTGAATTCGACCTTGTCCTAGAAGCTCCCAACCAGCGTGTTGTCGTTACGTCCGCGCGTGCCCCAACGCTTTTGAGCGACGTTCCGACGACGGACATCCAACTGACACGCGACGACCTTCAGGCAACTCCTGCTCTCGTGCTCGACGACTCGTTGCGGCAGGTCCCAGGATTCAGCCTGTTTCGGCGCTCGAGTAGCCGCACCGCGAACCCGACAACGCAAGGCATCTCGCTTCGCGGCCTGGGAGCCAATGGGGCCAGCCGCGCGCTCGTTCTTGAAGATGGCATACCCCTCAACGACCCCTTCGGCGCGTGGGTCTATTGGGACCGGGTGCCCCCCGAATCCATTGCAAGCATTGAGATCGCGCAGGAAGGAGCATCGAGCCTTTACGGAAGCGATGCTCTCGGCGGCGTGGTTCAGATTCTCACGCGGCCCGCTGATCCTGCTGGAATCTCACTTGAGACATCCTACGGCAATCAGAATTCGCCCGACCTTTCGCTTTGGGCCGGGGGCGAAAAGAACGGTTGGTTTTCAACGATTGGCGGAGGGGTCTTTCACACGGATGGCTACGTCCTGATCCCCCAGGACGACCGCGGGACAGTGGACACAAAGGCGGGCGTCTCAGACAGCACTGTCGACCTGACGATCGGGCGAAAGATCGGCGCGCAGAGCGAAATCTTCGCACGCGGGTGGTATTTTGATGAATCACGTCACAATGGAACGCCTCTCCAGATTAACAACACGAGGATTGGACAGGGCGCGCTCGGAGCGAATCTTGCGCTCGGCGAGGTCGGCACCCTCGCGCTTCGCTTTTACGGCGATGTGCAAACGTATCACCAGAATTTCTCCTCGGTTGCAGCGAATCGGAACAGCGAAACGATCACAGACCAGCAGACAGTTCCGTCGCAAGGAGTCGGAGGGTCGGCAGTTTGGTCGCGGACAGCGGGAAAGCGGCAAACGCTTGTAGCTGGATTCGACGACCAAGAAAATATTGGGCACACCGACGATCTGCTTTTCACTGCCGGCGTTCCGTCCGCAACACTCGCGGTTGGCGGCCGGCAGCGAACGGTCGGAGTTTTCGGCGAGGACTTGATCCGCATCGCGCCCCGGTGGCTGCTGACGGTGAGTGGGCGATTCGATTATTGGCGCAATTTTGATGCGTTTATGGATCGCACCCCGCTGCCTCCGCCCAGCTCGTCGGTGATTACACCGTTTGCCGATCGGTCGGAGAATGCCTTCAACCCGCGCATGACGTTGCGGAATCAGGTGACTTCGAACATTTCTTGGAACGCATCGATTTATCGCGCCTTCCGAGCACCCACGCTGAACGAGCTCTACCGCACCTTTCGGCAAGGCAATACCGTCACGGGTGCAAACGATAACTTGACCGCTGAGCGGCTCACGGGCGCCGAGGCGGGTGTGGCAGCGGAGGGATTCAACCGGCACCTTGAGGTCCGCGGCGCATTTTTCTTCAATGAGATCATCAACCCTGTAGCTAACGTCACTTGCGTTACTGGATCCCCACCACCCTGCCCGGCAACTTTGCCCCCGACGGTGATCACGCGTGTCCGGGAAAACCTCGGCCGGACCACCGCGCCAGGATTCGAGATCAACGTGACTTCGCGTATCACGCATGAATTCGAGATCTCGACGAGCTACCAGTTCGTCGCCGCCACGGTGTCGAGCTTTCCTGCGGATACAACTCTCGTGGGATTGTGGATTGCGCAGGTGCCGCGGAATGTCCTGACCTTTCAGGCCCGCTATGCAAACCCGCGCGCCGTAAACCTATCCGTGTTTGGGCGGATGGTGGGGAAGCAGTTCGACGACGATCGAAACCAATTTCCGCTCGGCCGCTTCTTCGTTCTTGATGTAATGGCGTCGCGCGCGGTTGGGTCAGGCGTGGAGCTCTTCGCAGCGGCGGAGAATCTCTTGAACGAAAAATACGCCACCGCCGCGACACCCATCTTTCAGCTCGGCCTTCCGATCACGGCCCGATTCGGCTTGCGCTTTCAATTTCCGAGGCGATAGCGCGCCCTTCAGACAAAGAGCTTGTCGTTAATCTTGATGCGATTCTCGCGGCAATAGCTCAGATAATGGTCGATGAACCAAAACACGTCCAGGGTCTGCGTCAGATTGTCCTTGTCGTCGTAGAACTCGAGCGACCCGTTGAGCCAGAAAAATGTCTTCATGCCGTTGGGATCATCCGAGACAAGCGTGTGGATGACGCCCGGGCTTTCGTGCACGTAACTCCCAGGTCGTGCGACCCAGTCATATTCGAGGTAGCGCCAGCTCCCTTCGAGCGTGCATGCCCAGACGGGCCCGCGATGGCGGTGGCGGCCCAGCACTCCTCCCTTCTTCACCCACAAAACATTCGCATACGAATTGCTTCGAACATCGAACGCCAAATGGCGGATGTACACATTTTCAACAAAGGGCACGTAGGGAGATTCGGCTTCTCCCACACCGATGTGGCAATCCGGGCGGCCATATTCCCGCACGACCGCGTTCAAGCTGCTGGCTGCATCCATGATGGGCATTTGCCCCTCCTTGTCGTTTCTCGCCAGATGATTCAGGCAATCTTCCTCAAATTTGGGGCCAGATTGCAAAGGAATTGTCCGCGTTTAGCGACGCCCAATCTCTGGCGCCCACCTAAATCGGATCAAACGGCAATCCAACGTAGTTTTCGGCGAGCGAAGTTGCGGCCGCCTGCGAGCTGGTCACGTAGTCCAGCTCCGCTAAATGAACCTGTTCGGAAAAATCTCCCTCGCTCGAGCGATGTAGCATCGTCGTCATCCACCAAGAAAACCGTTGTACCTTCCAGACGCGCCGGAGGCAAATCTCAGAGTAACGCCCGAGCAGATCCATTCGGCCTTGTTTATAAAAAGCCTCGAGCGCTTGTGCGAATACTCGAACGTCGGCAACTGCCAAGTTCAGCCCTTTGGCGCCCGTAGGCGGAACGATGTGAGCCGCGTCGCCGAGAAGAAACAGGCGGCCGTATTGCATCGGATCCACGAGAAAGCTTCGCATGGCCGTAATCCCCTTCTGAGTAATGGGGCCCTCCTTCAGGGTCCAGCCGTCATCGGTTGCGAACCGCTGCTGCATTTCGTTCCAAATGCGATCGTCAGACCATTCCTGAATGTCCTCTTCGGGATCGCACTGCAAATAGAGGCGCGAAGTCTCCGGCGAGCGCATGCTCAGAAGCGCGAAGCCTCGGTCATGGCTCGCATAGATCAGTTCGTCCGACGAGGGGGCCACTTGAGCCAAAATGCCGAGCCATGCGAACGGATAGTCTTTCTCGTAGGTTCGCAACACTCCCGCGGGCACCGACGGCCGGCACACTCCATGAAAGCCATCGCAGCCGGCGATAAAATCGCATCGGATTTCGCGTGATTCGCCATTAGTGTGGAATCGAATCGATGGCACGGACGTATTGAAGTCGTGAACCGAGACGTCTTCCACTTCAAAGCGAATCTGGCCACCTGCTTTCAATCGCGCCTCGATCAGGTCCTTCACAACTTCATGCTGGGAATACACGACGATGGTTTTGCCACCTGTGAGTTCAGGGAAATCAATGCGATGATCTCGCCGCCGGAAACGCAATTTGATTCCTTCGTGGACCAGACCTTCGCGCTTCAATCGCTCGCCGACGCCCGATTGAACGAGCAGTTCGGCAGTGTCGTGTTCAAGGACGCCCGCGCGGATTCGATTCTCACAGTATTCACGGCTGCGGATTTCCAAGACAATGGATTCGATTCCCTGCAGATGAAGCAAATGCGAGAGCAGCAGTCCGGACGGACCTCCTCCTACGATTCCGACCTGAGTTTGCATCTGGTCCATCAGTGGTCCCTTTCGCGCGCCTGCGCGTCCAACGGCTGGCGCCGGCTCCCGACCTAATCCTCTCGGGCTTGAGTAGTGATCGAAAACCTTTCCTTCACTTCCTTCGGAATCGTTTGCCCCTTGAATCGCACGGAATCTCCTTCCGTCCGCGCGACCCACACGCGCTTTTCGACCACCTCAACTGCCAGCACATCGCCCTTGAACATCTTATGGTGGACTACAAAACTGCTCCGCCCCCATTCCGATACGCGCGATTCCACGTTGATCGTGTCGCCGTATTGGGAAGGCACAAAGAATCGCGCGCGCGTTTCCACGAGCGGAATCCCGGCAATTCCGTAATCCTTGATCATCTGTGGCTTCGGCAACCCTGCTCGTTTGAAAAGCGCGTTTGTGCAAGCATCGCAATACTCGAGATAGCGGGGAAAATAGACGATTCCGCCGGGATCGCAATCTCCCCACTCGATAAAAATCTTCTTCGAATTAATCAGCATGGCGCCTTCTCAGAGCGGATTCTCGAGCAGCACGGCGATGCCCTGCCCGCCCCCAATGCAAGCTGATGCGACGCCATAGCGAACCCGGGAGCGCTTCAGCTCGCGCGCGAGCGTCAGCGCGAGCCGGATGCCCGTGGCTCCGAGTGGATGGCCGATGGCGATTGCTCCGCCATTCACGTTGAGTTTGTTGCGGTCGAGTTGCAGGTTGCGCTCCACACCAATGAGCTGCGCAGCAAAGGCTTCGTTGATCTCGAAGCGATCAATGGCATCGAGGCTCAAGCCTGCGCCGTCCAGCAGCTTCCGTATCGCCGGAGCCGGCGCGATGCCCATAATTTCAGGCGGCACACCCACTGTCGAAACGGCAGCAACCCGCGCGAGCGGTTTTACGCCGCAAGACTTCGCGTAAGCGCCGGAGGCGACGAGCACGGCGGCAGCGCCGTCAACAATCGCCGAGCTATTCCCGCCCGTTTGCACGCCTCCGAATGCGGGAGGGATTTTGGCCAGAGTTTCATACGAAGACAAACGAATGTGCGTATCGGCATCCAGTTTTTCCGCGCCTTTGGAAAGCCGGATGCCGCGTGATTTGTACCCCTTGAGTTCAAAAGTTTCGTTCACGATCGGAACGATTTCTCCCGACAAAAAGCAGCCCTTTTGCGCTGCGACGGCGCGGGAGAAACTCAACTCGGCAAATCGGTCCGCGTCTTCCCGTGTGATTTTTTGTGTGCGCGCGATTCCTTCAGCCGTGTCTCCCATGGTAAGGCCGGGAGCCGTGTCCATCAGAGCCTCCCAAAGGAAATCCTTGAATTCCACCTGTCCCATGCGAAACCCGCCGCGATGCGTGTACGCTGCGATCGGATTGCGGCTCATCGATTCGGCGCCAACGCAAAGGCCGAGCTGGATCTTTCCCAGTGTGATCGCGTCGGCAGCCTGACCAATCGCTTCAAAGCCCGTGCCGCAAACGCGCTGCACGAGCAGCGCCGGGCGGTCGAAAGGAACTCCTGCATATAGCCCGATGTGCCGCGGCAACAAGTAAGCATCGAAGCTCGCCTGGGCGACGCTCCCGGCAATCACCGACCCCACGTCTTCAGGAGAAATGCCGGACCGCTCAAACGCGGCGCGCGCTGCTTTGATGCCGAGATCGATTGGAGAAACTAGTCCCAATATGCCGTTGTAGTCCGCGAATGGCGTACGCACACCGTCCAGCAGCCAGATGTCCTTGTAGGAGCTGATCGTTCCGCCGGTTCCTTCAGCCATGACTATTCCCCCTTAATCCGCAAAATCTGCACGCACGGCTCGAAAGCGTAAATCTGATCGACGAGGTCCGCGCGGTGCTCCAAGACCGCTCTCTGATTGAGAGTGCCTTTGTCCGTAACTTCTCCGGCATCGAGCGAAGGCGGTGTATCAACCAGAATCGCTCGCGCGATTCGATTGGAGTTGCCGGTAGATTCCGCCACAAAGCTTTCGAGAAGCGATTGAAATCGCTCGCGCACGGTTTTATGTCCCAGGATCGCAGATGGCGGAGAACCCGCGTGCAGCCCCGCACAGAGAGTGCCGCAAGCGTCGAGGTCCGGAAAAACCATCATTCCTACCATATCGCGGTCATGGCCCGTAATCACGACGTCGCGAACGAAGGGCGCAAAATGGTTCAGCACCCTCGCGCGCAGTGGACCTACGCTGACCCACGTTCCGCTCGCGAGCTTAAAATCTTCCGAAAAACGTCCGTCAAATAGAAATCCCTTGTTGACATCGTTCGAATCCACAAAGCGTACTGCGTCTCCGAAGATATAAAACCCTTCCTCGTCGAAAACCTTCTGCGTCAGTTCCGGCTGGCGCCAATAGCCGGGCGTGATGTTAGGTCCGCGAACGCGCACTTCGAGCTTGTTGTTGCGCGGGACCAGCTTCATTTCCACGCCGGGGATGGGTATGCCGATGATCCCCGCTTGATCCGTCTCCCACGTCGTTTGGATCGCCATCGGTGCAGTCTCGGTCGCTCCGAGGCCCGTCACCATGATGATGCGCTCGCCACAAGTTTCGAGCGCCAACGCGCGGTAGGCATCCCAATTCGACTGTGAAAGTCCCGCCGCTGCATAAAAGAGAAGCCTGAGGCGACGAAAGAATGTCTCACGAAGACCGCGATCGGTTTGCAAAGCTGACAACACACCCTCGTACCCCTTCGGGACATTGAAATAGACTGTTGGGGATATCTCGCGGAGGTTGCGGATCGTTTCCTCAATGAGTCCGGGGCCTGGTTTGCCGTCATCAATGTAAAACGTTCCGCCATTATACAAAGCGATCCCGATATTGTGATTTCCGCCAAAGGTGTGATTCCACGGTAGCCAATCCACGATAACAGGCGGCTCGTCTTCGAGGAATCCGAAAACCTGCGCAATCATCTGCTGGTTGCTGCAGAGCATCCGATGCGTGTTGACGACCGCTTTCGGCATGGCGGTCGAGCCTGAAGTGAAAAGAAACTTCGCCGCACTATCCGGATTGATTTTCTCGTGCGCCGATTCGACAGCGGCCGATGGTCTCGTATCCATCAAATCGATAAAACTCGTGGTTTTCCGGCTTTCCAACGGGTTCGCTGTGACAACCAATTCCACATCGAGATTGGTGACGGCCTCGATTGCACGGCGATACCGGTCGCCGTCGGAAACAAAGAGCAGGCCAGGAGTCAGAAGTTCAAGGGCATGGCGCAGCTTGCCGAAATCCTTTGATACGAGCGAATAGGGCGGGGAAAGAGAGGCCGTCGGGATTCCGACGTGTTGTCCTGCGAGCATGAGAATGAAATGCTCGAGATCGTTCTCGGAAAGAATCGCGACAGGCCGATCCGCAGATAAGTTGCGATCGAGGAGGGCTTGGCCGACGCTCTGGACCGACCGCAAGACCTGCGCGTAGGTGAGATGGCGCCATTCACCGCCACCGGCCCGCTTAGCGATGCAAAATCTTTCTGGAAACTGATTCGCCCACTGAGCGAGCCGATCGGTGAGAACCTTGGGATACGCGCCCAGAGGTTCCTCGGGCCGAACCAGAAACTCTCCTCCTCCAAGCATCTCAATGGATGCCTTGGAGGTGCGCAAACGAACCGCGCGGACGCGCTCGCGCTTCGCTTGCTCTCGAGCCTCCATCGGCTTGTCTAGTGGCTGTGAATGCAAGCCGCCAATTTTCTTGTTGCCTCGTGCGCCCTGGCTCTTCATGGCCTCTGCAGAATCAAGTCCTCAGATGCTCTTCAAATCGCCCACGCGCGGGAAACCTATGCGTGGACCCAGCCATACTGCGTGTTGCTGGGCGCGGCCATTCCGGATTGGTTGTAGAGTGTCTTCAAGCGATCGATATAATTTCCGGGGACCGGGTGCCGCTCCGCCTTGGGATCGACGCCGTAGATCCGCGCGGCATTCAGGCCGAAAATCTTTGCTTTCACATCCGGCGTAAGCGGAGCGTAGCCGAACTGCTTGATGTGCGACTCCGGCATTTCCAGCCGACGCATCGCCTCAATCTGCCATTGCGGCGATCCCCACCAAATCGAATCTGTGCCCCACAAGACGTGATCATCTCCAAAAGCGCTGATGATCATGCCGAGAGCATGAGTGCACAAGACAGGGTGCGTCACGGCCATCAGGGCAAACGTCGTGCCCAACTCCATATACACGTTCGTCATGTGGGGATTTTGTTTGCGGTACTGGCAAAGGTCCGAAATCCACGGCACATATTGGTTCGTGCGAAATCCATTCTCAGCCGCGGGGAGCGCATCCTCAAGCGTCTTGAGGCCGGAGTGATAGACGAGGAAATTCAGGTCGGGAAAATCATTGGAGACGCGCACGAGGTCTTTCGGATGACAGTGCGCTTCATTGAAGATGCCGATCGCGAGCCCCTTGTGGAGGCAAATGTTCTTCACTTTCAGTTTGCGGCTCAGCTCCAAACATGGGTACGCAACTTTTTCGTCGTCCGCCCACCAGCCTTCTTTGTTGGGGCCGAGGCCCTGTCCCGTATAACCCTTCCAGGCATCAATCTTGAGAGTCTCGGCCTGTCGGTGCATGGATTCCATATTGCTCGTCCCCAGATCCGGAGAAAACAGGCCGTGGCTCATCATACGTTGTGAGTTGGCGAGTTCATTGATCAGGAAGCGGGTTCTGACCATTTTGTCCGGAGACAGAATTTCCTCATCCTCAGTGAGCGCCGGGACTCCGCTGATGCAAGCCACAGTTGTATCGCTGTCGAGAAACACTTCTTTGATGTAGTTCTCCACATATAGGTCCGTCAGCTGTTGCTCTTTCTTTCCGAGCTCGGGATTCAGACTCGCGGCGTTTTGTCGATTGGTAACCAAATCGAGCGAAAAGAGCATGCGGTGCCCTGCGGAGACGTGGTGTGTCTGAACGTCAAAGATGAAATAAGGCGTCTTGAGCGCTGAGGTGGCAGCCGGGTCGAAAAGCTCACTTGCATCGACGGCGAAGAATTTCCCGAAGACGGTATTCAAAGCTGCGAACGCCGCCGCCATCCCGCAACTCGTGCGAAAGAACTGCCGCCGGTCCATGCCAAGCCTTGCGGCATTTCGATCGGCTGTCTCGATCAGGTGGTGCTCCACGGCCCGTTGTGCAGGCGTCTGCCGCATCGGTATAAATTCTTCGTTCGATACGGCCTGTGTGGGAATCGGCAGATTGCGGCCCAAATACTCGTCCAGATCGCACTTGCGGACCCACCCGTCCTGCGACTCAGGCTTTCTGGCTTTCGGTGCTGTCTTTGGATTGCTCATCGTTTCCTCCTGGCTTCGATTCGAAGCGTGCAACGATGGCCCAGGGCCGCACTGCAATTCAGGGCTATTGATCCGTCACGGCTCGAACTGCGCCGGATACTTCTCCGAAAATGTCGCCTAACCGCTTCACGTCCACCGTTGAAGGAAGATCGCCCGCCGTCGTCAGAATCGCAGGCCGCGCCTCTTCAATCACTCGGCGCATCGAACGGCAAAGATCATCGCTGCCGGCTGCTCCCGGCTGAAATGCCTCCAGCGGCAAGGCAATTCCCAGTTTCGCATCGCCTTTCAGTCCGTTTTCGGAGGGCATTGCAGAGATCGATCGGAGAGGGGGGCAGACGATGCAATCCCAGTCTTGCTGGAAAATAACCTGCATGTTCGGATCGAACGCTTTCTGGTCCGTGATCAGAAGCACGGGTAGTGCTTCATAAAAGCGAATGATATTGATCGTCGTCGCCAGCAGAGAGGACCAGTGCGCGCATCCCTCCGGCGACAGAGTCGGGAGAGATTCCTCGCGGATGAAAATGACGTTCGCTCCAGCTTCCACAAACGCGCGCGAAATCGCCGTGATGGCTGCAGCGGAAGTATCGAGCGCAGAAGCCGGCAGGCCGCTCAGTTGCTCCGCCTCGCTCGCGTCCAATTGCGCCAGAAGAGCGGCAAGTGTAAATGGACCCGAGACGCCCGCCGTCATGAGGGGTTCATCGCGAAACGACGACTTAAGCCTGCGAATCACTTCCACAGCCACGGGAACGCGCCCAGCTTTGACACAGTCCTCGGGCGAGCGAAGACCCTCGGGCAAATCGCCTTTCTTCGCATCACTGGGCCAGCAAATCTCGGGCAGCGAATCCTCCGACTTCCACTGCAGCACGCCGCCAAGTGCCTCGGCTTCCAGAAACGCATCGAAGTAGCAAGTCACGCCGTCCGAACGCAAACGCGCGCGAATATGCCGGAGGGCGCCGGAAATCTTCGTCTGATTCCCGAGATATGCGCGGAGCGACAAGTTCTCGACTTTTGCGCCGAGGGAAAAAACAATCGGCAGGACCAACGGCCGGGGCGGAGCGATCCCCTGTAAAAGTCCCTTCACCACCTGCCGAGGTTTGAAGTCTTCACTCATCTTTCATGGACGGAAGATTGGCCCGACGGGTTTGGCATCCGGCCAGGAGCCATACCAAGTGAGAATTTCTTTCGGAGGGCTTTTCTGATTCCATATCTTCTCGAATTCGTCGAAGGACTTCCCCCGCGCGAGCCGGGCGCGCCTTTCTTCGTCTCGCTGCAGCTTGGTTTTCTCGGCGTCGAGCTTGCGCCGCTCGGGCTCATACGAGATGCGATAGATATTCTGCGCGGTCCAATCGGAAATGATGCTCTTGCGCAGATCCTCGAGCACGTCCTGCGGTTCGCGTTCGAGCGGGTCTCCGTAGCCCGGGCCGCCACCGCTAAACCCGAACAGCAAATCGCCTTCTTGATAAACCTTGGGCGTGCGCGCGACCAGTTCGTAATTCCAATCGCCCTGGACCTTGCCGTCCTCGAGGATGGAACGATTGTCGAGAGTCAACTTGGAATCTCCGTTCGCCATCATCGCCAGCATATTCGATTTTCGAACACTGATGCCGGGGATGGGGGCGGAGGCATAACCGCCGAATAGCGGCTGCCCCAGGGGAACTTTGCTCCCGTTGCCCATGCACATCGAAACCAGGTCCGGCATCTTGTGGATCATCCAATGCTGCACTCCGCCCGAGCCCCCGCGATGGAGGCCATGGCCGCAGGAATCCTTCCAGTGCTGCGAGAGGGTGACCGTCACGGGGAGTTCACTCTCCACTTGTTCCGAGTCGGGAGCGCGGCCGAACGCGCACCAAGCAAACCCGTAAGCGTCCATGCCATCCGAGGAGGCGCGCCCGCCTTGCCCCATCGTGTTCAGCGCGAAAGAGAGCACGTCAGCAACCGCGAGTTTCCACTGCGAGAGCCCCGCGCAAATTTGCGATGTATGCTGGCTGCCCGGCGCTGCGGCAACCTGCCGCCACAACTCTCCGCTCGAAAACGACATCTTCGCGAAAGCATTGTGCGTCGCGCAGCGAGTCTGCATCCCGATAAAAACGCAACAGCTCGTCGCCGCCATTTTGTCGGGATTGAGGATACTTCCTTCGGGGAAAACAAAATCGATGGGCGCAAATGTGGTGCTGCAGATCGGGAGATCGTGGAAGATGTATTCGTACATGAAATTGGCGATGTGCCCGACGACCGCCTGCGGATGTACGTTGTACGAAGACGGATTTTCCGGCGATGTACCGTGGAAGTCGAAGATGAGCCTGCCGTCCTGTTTGATTAGCGTCAAATGACAGGCACGGACGAGAGCGGGAGTCCAGCCGATCGCATCATTGAAGACTACGGCGCGAAATTTGCCGTCGGGAAGGGACTTGATTTTCTTTCGCGCTCCTTCCTCGGCTGTTTCGCACATCTTGCGCAGCAACCCGGCAACGAAGTCCGGACCGCGCCTCTCCGCGAGCTCGAGGAGGCGGATCCGAACGCGGTCGGCCGTCGTGCATCGTGCGCGCAAATCCGAGATGAACATCGCTGGAGCGCGAAGGCCGTAGACCGAGTAAAACTCGAGGAAGTCGTTTCGAATCTCGAAATTCTCACCAATTTTAATGGGCGGCAGGTTGAGCCCTTCTTCGAACCGCGAGCGCGCGCTGACCGGCATGCCTCCCGGTTCGATGGCGCCGGTTTCGGTGGTGTGCAACGCGGCCGAGGCCCATGCGAGCAGCTGCCCCTTGTAAAAGACCGGCATGAGCGCAACCTGATCAGGATTGTGGATTCCGCCGTAGAGCGCATCATTGGTGTACCAGATGTCGCCGTCGCGAATACCCGGATTCTCCTGATAATATTTTTGGATGAATTTGATGACGATCGGCTGGATGATCGCGTGCAGATAAGTGCCGCAGGACGCGTTGATGAGATCGCCGTCCGCCGTGAAAATGGCGACCATCGAGTCGCCGGACACGCCGAAGTAGCTTCGCGATGACCGGACAAATACCTCCATCGCTTCATCGAGAATGTCGTTTGTGATTTGTACGCCAATTTCGTAGTCCCCCTGGCGAATCTTCGAGGCGCACTCCTTCTCGTATGGAGTCGCCGGGGCCGGCTTGAGCCATTCGAGTTTTTCGGCCAGTGTCGGGATTGGCATGGGTCTCCTTGATCTTTCGGTGCGCTTATTGTTCCAAGATGCCGAGGCCTCGCTCGTCAATCCGGAAATGCATGGACGGTGGGACGACCACCGTTGTGTACTCGCCTTCCATCACCGCAGGGCCATGGATATCGTTACCCGGGCGCAAGCTTTCATAAGCGAAAATGGGCGTCACTTGATAGTCCCTCACCCCCGGCCAATACACAGGGCGCTCACCCTTCCGAGCCACAGAGGGATCACTCCCCTCGAGTTTCATCGTGGGCAAATTCACCTTCTTCGTCGGCACGATCGACTTCAGGATGAAACTTTCGATGAAGATTCCCCCCTCCGGGTTCACGACGAACGGACTGAAGGCTTCGCTGAATTCCTTGTTGAATGCGTCGCAGACGGCGCGAACGTCCTCGGAAGTATGAAGAGACATTCGTGGCGAGAGGGCCCGCTTCACGTGGAACTGGCCGCCGTACAGCATGTCCAGTTCAAGCACGAACGCCGCGACGTCAGGGTCGAGCCCGCTCCCCAGAAGATCCTTCCGCGCTTGTTCGAGGAGTCCTTTCACAGTGGTATTGAATGCCTCGTAATCCTGCGTCAACTGCTGGTTAAACGGCGTCATGAGAGTAAGTTTCTTTGAGACTTCGTAAACGTGCATGATGTCCATTGTGGACGACCCGAACGCGCAGAATACCGGAGAAAACGGAAACATGACGGCCTTGGGGATATCGCCCTTGAATCCTTCAGCGTGCGTCGCGCCGGCGCCGCCTCCGACGAATAGAATGAAATCCTCGGGGCTGTACCCGCGCAGGTGAACTTCCTTCATGATGGCGGAAGACATATTCCCATTCACGATTTTGCGGATGATGACAGCCGCTTCTTCGATCCCGACTCCGAGCGGCTTCGCGATCTTTTCGCGGACGGCTGCCACAGCACGAGTCTTGTCGAGACGCATTCTGCCGCCAAAATAATAGTCCGGATTGATATAGCCCAGCACGACATCCGCATCGGTGACCGTCGGCTCGGTTCCTCCGAGATTGAAGCACGCGGGCCCCGGCATCGATCCGGCGCTCCGCGGGCCAACTTGCACTCGATTTTGGAGCAGGCGATTGATCGAGGCGATTGACCCACCGCCCGCCCCGATCGAAAGCGTCTTGATCATCGTGATGCCGACCATCCAACGATCGATGATCGGCCGAAAATCATAGCTGCGCACGCTATCCTTCACGACGAGCCCCACGTCAAAGCTCGTGCCACCCATGTCCGTCATCACGACATTCTGGTATCCGAGCGATTTGGCGACGTGATGCGCCCCCATCAGTCCGGATACTGGCCCGCTGTTAAAGGTTCGGCTAGCCGTCGTCCGAAAAACTTCGGCAATGCCGCCGGAACTCTGGATCATCAACAAGGGCTTCTTGTAGCCGCGCTCCCGGAGTTTGTCCCACATGGCGGAAAGCTCGATTTGCATCGACCGCTGGAGATAGGCATCGAGTATTGCGGCCATCGTTCTTTCATATTCACCCAGCTTGCCCACCACCTGTCCCGCGAGGACGACCGGCAAATAGCCGATGTGAAATTCCTTGTACTCGTCCCGGATGATATCTTTCACGCGCCGTTCATGAATTGGGTTCAGAAACCCCCAAAGAAGCGATACGACGAATCCCCGCGCCCCGCGCCCGACGAGGTATCGGACTTTCGCGCGGACGTCGTCTTCCACGAGCGGCCGAATGGCAATCCCGCGCGAGTCAACGCGCTCCTTCACGCCGACGATCATGTCCCGAGGAATCAGGGGATCCGGCTTTTTCTGGATCGCCAAATTTCTGCGCTCAGCCACGCGCGTGCCGTCAATCCACTGCGCTCCGCGGCCGATAAGCACAACGTCTTCGTGGCCCTCCGTGGTGATGAGCGCCAATCGCGGCCCCTTCCTCTCGATCAGCCGGTTCATCGCGATCGTCGTGGAGTAGCGGATCACATCGACCGCCGGTAGCAGGTCTTCGATCTTCAGACCGAGCGCGCCGGCTCCTTCCTCAATCACACGCGAAAAACAGACGGAGAGGTCGTACGGCGTCGTCGGAACCTTTCGGATCAAGGTCTTGCTATTGAAATTCAAGACCAGATCGGTGAACGTTCCGCCCACGTCGATGTCGATGGAGTTCACTCGACGACCTCGAGCCGGTTTTCGCGGATAACGAATTCTCCTTTGCGCAAGCGTTCCTTCAGCCGGTCCAAGTCAATTTCGATATCGTGGGTTATGGGGTGTCCCGGAGGCAGGTATTCCGTTTCGATCTGCGTGCCACAACCCGGACAATAGAATTCGATGATGCGAACCCAGAGGGGGTCGGGAGAAAAATTGAACTCTCCCGAAACGAGCGGCGGATGAATCTCGCGCGGGTCCCTATCATACAGAAGACACCCCTTTTTATAGTTTTCGCGAGCCGGGCCGAGTGCGTGCCCGCACCGGTTGCACGTCCATTGTTCCCGGTCAACGTCCAAGTCCAGATATTCGGTGACTCGAATTCGGCTCTTCGATTCGGGTGCCATAATCTCTTTTTCGCCTGCCTTTGTTTCCCGAAGGATTCCGGCTCTTCTATCCGCGGTCGAGCCTTGCATTCCCGTGGCCGTCAACCGTCATCACCCAGCCTTCGGGAACGAGATACGTCGTGTTCACACCTTCGAGTATCGCGCAGCCCGCGACGCGATTGCCGGGCTCGAGCGACTCCCAACGGTAGACCTGCGCTTCTGCGCTGCGGCCCCCCCAGTATATCTTTCGCGTACCGGTCTGCGCGTGGGACGAACCGGCGCCCTGCAACGCACGGTCCGCCAGCCGCGGCTTCGGCATCGGCTTCTTCACGCGCACCCGGAGCAGCTCGAGAGAAATCTCCTTGGTTGGCGCCTGGCCCGCACCCGCAAGCGACGAGGCGAGCACGGTGTGGAATTCCTTTGCGCTTCCGAGAGCCGACTCCGAACACGCGACGGGAATCGAATGCCCGCGCGTCCCCACAACTTCGAATTCGATCGCATAGCTCAGGTTTTCTGGGACGATTCCCTCACCCAGCAGATCCTTGATGCTTTCCGCCTTGATTTCCTCGAGCATCTCGCGCACTCGGCTCACCGTGTCGTCGGTCACGCGCTCGGGCACCGGACGCTCGTAAACGTGGCAGATGTCCGAGACTGAAGAGCCAAACGCGCTGAATACAGGACCGAGCGAAAAAATCCGGACGGTTTTCAATCCTGCTTTCTCGGCTACTCCGCAAGCAAAGAGTCCTCCATTCCCTCCATAGGCAAAGAGCGCGTGTTTGGACAGATCCTGTTGCAGCTCCGATTGCGCGCTCGCGATCACCTGCGCGACCAATTCAAACGCGCGGCCAATGATTATCTTGCACGTTTCCTCCGTCGAGAGACGCAACGGCCGCGCCACGAATTCTTCCACGGCTTTTCGCGCAAGCTCGCAATCGATCGACTTCGTCCCGCCGAGAAAATATTCCGGATTGATCAGGCCCGCCGTGACAAAGGCGTCTGTGAGCGTGGGCTGACCTCCTCCCAGGGCGTAACAAGCCGGCCCGGGATACGAGCCCATGCTTTCGGGACCCAGCCGGACAGCGGGCGGCTGCGCATTCACAACGGGTTTCACGACGCTGCCGCCTCCGAGCGCGATCGAACGCAAATAGGGAAGGGGAATCTCGACCGGAATGTCAAAAAGGTCGGAAGGCTTTCGGTAGATCGCCTCACCGTCGCGGAGGACGCTGATCTTCGCCGTCGTCCCTCCGATATCCATCGCAATTACATCCTTCAATCCGTACGCCTGCGCGAAGTAGGCGCTGCCGAGAATTCCCAGGATCGGCCCCGACTCGATGGTGTCAATCGCCTTCGTCTTTGCGATACCTGCGACGCCACCGTTGGTGTGGCTCACGAGAAAAGTCCCCGCGTACCGCGATGTTTCGCGCAGCTCGTCTTCCGCCTTGAACAAAGTGGCCGCGAGCGCGCCGTGCGTGTAAGCATTGATCAGCGCGCAGTAGGTGCGCGTCCGATCATCTGCGCTTTTCGAAATGTCGCTGCCAGCGAGAACAGGAACCGAACCCAGGAAATGATCGGGATATTGCTGGTCGATGATCCGCTTCAGCGAAATTTCGCGCTCCGGATTGCGATGAGAGCCTTTCAAGCTGACGCAGATTCGGCGCACGCCGCTTTCGAGGAGCGAGCGTGCCGCATTCATGATTTCCGCTTCGCTCGCCGTGCCATTCACGCCGAT
Source organism: uncultured Acidobacteriota bacterium (assembly GCA_963812565.1). Taxonomy (GTDB): domain Bacteria; phylum Acidobacteriota; class Terriglobia; order Acidiferrales; family UBA7541; genus Palsa-295. The sequence continues at coordinate 293,072 of CAWEVR010000009.1, read as the reverse complement.
CACATCCTTGTCCGTCAAAAGCCGGTCCAGGACCGGACTGCGATCCTCACCCCCATAGAGATCGCGCTCGTGACCGTGAGAGACGAGCAATCCGACTCTGGGCCCGCGCAGCTCGGCCAGAACATTCGATGTGATGGTCGTGGACCATCGAATGAGTTCAATGTTTTCAAGAAAGGTCATTGTGTCGGGGAATTCCAGTTTCACCGCTCCCTGTGCGAGGCAGTCGAAGAGGCACACGGTTAAATCGTGCGGCGTCGTGTCGACTTTCACGCACACTACTTGGTCGCCCGCGGTGAAAAGACCGTCGGTCAGCGTTCCGCCCACGTCGATGTCAACGGTCCACACGATATCGTCACCCGGCCGGAGCTTGTAAAGCTGCCCGCAATTCTTCCGACTTCACCGTCCACCCGAAAAATGATTCGACGTTGAACATCGTGGCTTCGTAGGCGCTCCGGCCGCCCGCTGGCATCGTGCAATCGGCCAGGAGGATCGGCCAATAGTCGTGGAAATACGCGTCACGCAGTGTTGACTCGACGCATACATTCGTGGCGATGCCCGCGAAAAACAGATATTGAATCCCGCGCACGCGCAACTGGGAATCGAGCGTTGTCCCAGCAAAGCCACTGTACCGAGTCTTGGTGATGACAATGTCCCCGGGCAGCGGCGGGAGCTGGTCCACCATCGCAAAATCCCACGATCCTTCCGTCAAGAGCTTTCCTTCCAGTTCCGGCCTCGATCGCATCAAGTGCGCCGCAAGCTGCTTGTGACAATTCGGAGAACGCGGTCCTCCCGCGTTGCTTAAATCCGGCTTGTATCGCATCTGCAAAAAAACGATCGGCACTCCCGCCGGGCGCGCGGCGTCGAGAACGTCCCGGATGGTCCGTACCACCCGGGGCGCATCGGTAAGGTCCACTCCGGCGATATCGAGCGTCCCGCCCTTCGAGGCAAATGCGTTCTGCATGTCCACGACTGCGATCGCCGACCGCTTGAAGTCAACATCGATCGGTTCCGGCTTGGCGTTCAGCTTCGGCACTTTTGCCTAACTCGCTCTCGATCCTGGTTAGACGTGAATCTTCGTCATGTTCGTTCTCAATCGCGGCCCGCCTCAAGAATCTTTTCGGCCAAAAGCGGCGGATTTGTGTAGATCACTTCGTGGCCTCCGGGCATTTGGACCAGCCGGTAAAGCCCCAGGCGATTCGACATGCGCGGGTGCCAGCCCCATTCACCCGGAGGCAGCGCGATATCTTCGGTGCAATTGATATAACTCTTCGGGAGCTGCAAAGAATAGAATTTTTTCAAATCGAGCTTGTCGATCGTAGGTTGATAAGGCTCGCTCGATAATTGCGCGTAAGTCCATTTAGCCGTTTCGAGATCCGCATCGTTGAGAAACGTCTCTCGCCACACAGGAAATGGAACCATAAAGGAGTTATCCGCGGAATCCCGAGCCATCTGCGCAAATATCGCGGCGGTGGCTGGCGGCACTTCATCTACCAGGCTGTGGCCATCCGGGAGGATAAAACCATTCAGGAACACCAGACGCCGTATTCTTTCCGGGATCGCCTCAGCGACTTTGGAGACGACTGTTCCCCCGAAGCTGTGTCCCACGAGAATAAAATCCGTGAGGGAATTCTCGACGATGTAAGTCACGATGGACCCGGTACATTGAGAGTGGTTTACTTTCTTATTCACTCCGGCCCCGTGTCCAGCCATGGTGGGAGCGAATGCCTTGTGCCCGTTGCTCGCCAGATGGCGCACGGTCGCTTCCCACGCCGTTCCGTCATGCCACGAACCGTGCACTAAGACGAAATTGGACATGGCCGATTTCCCCCGAGCCGGTGCACGTAGAGCGGCTGACGGAATTCAGAATCTGGATAGAAAATGCGAGATTGCGTTTTCAAAGCACACATTCGCGGGCCGTGGATGAGACGAGCGTTTGCATCATGTTTCCTGCGGGTGGAGAGAACGGGGGAGAAGCCGAACAACCCGGCCCTCCCCACGATCATAACTTTAGAACGAGAACTTCGCCCCGAACTGAAACTGCCGCGGGTTGAGCATCGTCCTCGGCGTTCCGAAGAGCCCGTTCGGAACCGGGGGACTCGCAATCGGCGCCGGAAACTGAGGACAAGTGACTGTCGCTGGGTTTCCGGGGTTGAATGCGGCGGCTTGCGCCTGGGTGTTGAGCGAAGCAGCGTCTTTGTAGTGCGTCGGCGTGCCTGCGGTTCCGCAAACGACGGCCGCGCCGTAGACAGAAGTCACTTCATCCACGTTTGGTCGGTTGAGGAAATTGAATGCATCGACACTCAGGTCGAGCCTCAGCCGCTCTCGAATCTGAAAATACCTCGAGACTCGAAAATCCCATGAATACAACTTGTCACCCCAATATGTATTTCTTCCCAAGTTTCCGACTCGGTCCGTAACTGGATTCGTGTCGCCGTTGGCGTCGAATCCCACGAACATCGTGAAGGGACGACCGGACTGCAAGGTGACGATGTTGCTGAACGTGAAGTTGCGGAGCCAGCTGTCCTTGGGCGTGGTCGCTGTGAAGTTCGTAATGAACCGGTGGCGGATGTCCTGGTTTGAATTGGCCCGTTCCAATGACCTGTCATAGAGGTCCTGCGGCGTGCTGACGAATGTGGTGAATGTCCCATCGTCGAGCGTGTGCGAGTACGTGTAATTCGCATTGAGGCTGAAATAGCTCTTGAATCTTTCGGTGGCTTGAAGCGTGAGGCCATGGTAAACAGAGTTCCCCGAGTTGTCCGTGTAGTAGAGAAGTCCGGAATTGAGATATGCCTGGTTGCCTCCCGGGACACCTGAGAAAAAGGCTTTACCCGCTGGCCAGTTGGGTGGCGTGGGGAATAGAGCGGCAAAAAGGGCGCAAGTCGGGCCGGGGGTGCCGGGAGTGACGAAAGGAACGGTCGTGCTGGGCGCGGCTCCCTCAGGCGGGCAAACGTTCAGGTTTGCGGCTCGGACCAGATGGTGTGCCGCAACGAACATGTAACCTGCGCTAACGGAAAGCCCCCATCCAAGTTCCCTGTCAATCTCGAGGTTGGCCTGCTCGGAGTACGGGATTTTGCTGTTGTGCTCCACCATGCCTGACCCCGCAGTGACCGACGTGCCAGTTGGTCCAGTGATGTAGTTCGGCGGGACCAAGCCGGTGGTGACGAGCCCCAAAGCGGCTGCTGCGGGAGTTGGCGTCTGGGTTCCAATGGGACTGTTGTTAGCCCCTCCCTGCGCTTCGGAAGATTGGCCGAATGTCAGCTGGTTTAACACCCACGTGGCTTCGTCGGCTTGCTTCCGGATGCCCGGCAGGGCCTCTCCGGGAATGATGTTCGGCCGCTGTGGCTGCGTGATAAAGAGGAACGAGAGGTTGTAGCGGTCATCGAATAATCCGAACCCGGTCCGAATGACGGTCTTGCTGTTCGGCGACCAGGCGAAACCAATTCGAGGCTGAATGCCGTTGTAGTGCATGTTGATCTGCTTATCCAGGCCGGTCTCGAGATCATATCTCAAGCCATAATTCATCGTAAGGCTGTGCGTGAGTCGCCACTGATCCTGCGCGAAGAACCCCCAGTACTGGTGGTTGAGAGTTTCTGAGAAATTCACGGTTTGTGAAGACAGGTAGGCCCGAGACCAACTGTCCGGACCGCACACGTTTCCCGGACACAACCCGGGCGGAACGCTGCCAGGCGTGATCGGACCCGTCCCGACCGGGGCTCCCCAGAAAACGATCGGCGTACCGTTCAAGGGATCGTTCGGATTGGCACCGGTGAACGGGGGCCCGTCGAAGTATGGCGCATTGGCGACGGGGCACGGTCCGTCGGCAGGCGCCCCCGGTATGCCGGCAGTTGGATTCACATAATTGGCAAAATCAACCAAACAATTGATGCCGGGAAGCACGATTCGCATTGGCGTAAATCCCGGCCAGATAACGAAATTCTTGACGAGGTTGGCGTCTATCCCGAATTTCGCGACGTGGTTTCCTTTCACCCAAGCCACCGAGTCGGATATCTGCACACGACTCTCGTAAATCGCATCGAGAACCCCGAAGTTGTGTCCCATGAGTAGTGTGTTTGGAATGTCCAGGTTCGGCTGACCGGTCACTCCCGGGAAGTTGTAATGCCGTCGTGCATATTGAACCAAAATGCTGTTCACTAAATTAGGCCTTATTTCTGAGTTCACGATACCGACTAGCGATTGATCGCGCAGGAAAACGTCGTGCCCGCTGCTGGAGACGCCTATGCCGCCGCCGTCCAGCGTGCTGCCGACGAGTTGATTCAAGTCACGCGCATCCTCGATGTTGTAGCGAACCGATAGGTGGGTCGTCGGGGTGAATTCATGATCGACTTTTATGATTCCGTAGTCGTTGTCCTTGGTCTTTAGAAGATTCAAAGTCTCGTCGGGCAGGCCCAGCGCCTCTTTCGCCCGATTGATCAAAGCTGCGTTGGTCGTATTAGTCCCGTCAAGCAATGTCACAGGTTCTACATACGTGGTGGGAAATGTGGGAGACTCTCCGCGCCGCTGGCCTTCGTAGTTCGTAAAGAAGAACGTCTTATCCTTCTGAATGGGGCCGCTGAGTACCGCGCCGAATTGATTTTGCCGGAGCACGTCCGGGTCCGGCGCGGGTTGCAAAAGCGACCTCGCATCCGTGGCGTTGTTTTGCAGATAGTCGTAAACCGAACCGTGAAATTCGTTGGAGCCGGACTTTGTCACAATGTTGACGATTCCACCGAGGGCCCGGCCGTACTCCGCGCCGAATGCATTGTTCACGACACGGAATTCTTCCACAGCTTCTTGAGGGGGCGTGGACCGTTGTGAACCGGTTGCGGTATTGATGTTGTCTGCGCCATCCACCGTGACCAAATTGCTCAAGTCGCGCATCCCGCCAAACGAAACGCGCGTGACCTCAAATTCTGTGATGGTGGACTGCAAGCTCGTGCGGCCCGTGGCAACTCCAGGAGTCAGAAGCGCAAAATCGGTAAACAGGCGACTGCTGATCGGCAATTCTGCGATTTGCTTCGTGTCGATCACTTGGCTGATTTCCGTCTTGGTCGGCTCGATGATCGGGGCTTCGCCGGTTACCACGACCTGCTCGCCTTTGGCCTGTACTTTCAAAACGACGTTGATGGTGGCCGTCTGACCCACCGTCAAAATAATTCCCTTCTGCGTATAATTCGAAAAGCCTGTGAACGTGACCTTTAGGTCATATTGCCCGGGAGACAGGTTGGGCAAGACGTAGTATCCGGAGTCGTTCGTCACTGTGGAGTAGGCGCGATTCACACTAGTTTCCACCAGAGAAATCGGGGCCTTTGCCACCACGCCTCCGCTCTCGTCCGTCACTGTCCCGTTCAGCTGGGCTAAAGTGGCGCCTGCTTGTGCGAACGCGGAGCTTGCGCCGGCGAAGAAAAACGCAATGGCAAGGATGGCCAACACACTCCACACACCCGAACGTCCCTTCATGATGTGCTCCTTTTCAGTAAATGCTCGCTGTGAGCTGGATCGAGCCATATTTTTCTTTGAACGAGCAAATTCCACCCATTTGTGGTGAAGGTCTAACGCCAGCCATAAGCTTTGTCAAGCTTTTAATCGAGCGGTTGTGCGAATATCGTCCGCAATTCCTTTCCGCCTGCGCAGCGCCCCGCAAGTCCTTGCGGACGGGCCGCCCGATTCATTTCTTTTCTTCCATGAATCGAGCAAATCAATATAGCTCGCGCTTTGAGCACCACACTGCATCCATGGGGCGGCTCGGCTCGACCAGTGGATTTGATCGTGGAGAGACCTTTGGGTCGTATCCAAACCGCGCAGGGACCGAAGGACCTCTGCGCGAGATTGGCGGATCGAAGAGTTTCGTCTACTTGCGTTCAATCCTAATGAAGGGCTGATCGGTTTTAGAAGCTGGATCTGTCTCGAGGCCCGACCCAGAACGTACACGCTGCCTCATTTCGCTATCGGAAACCCCGGCGGGTGTGTTCGACGGTCCCTCGGGCCTTCCGGGGCGGCTGTCACGATCGAGAAAATAGTTTATCCATGAACTCGTTCCTGCGAGAGCCGGATTTCTCGGCGGGACATAGGTCTTCAATCCCTCCATTTCATTCGCCGCCTTCGCGCGATCGTATACGGCCACCCAGATGCATTCCTTATCCACCACTTCGCATCGCCCGTTCAGAGTCCCTCCGCACGGACCGTTCCGAAGATTCTTCGGGCAGGTCTGCGGACAGACGTATTCCATGTGACCGAGGACGCAGTTGCCGCAAGCCTGGCATCCAAAGAGCGGCGACTTAATGGCAAATTCCAATCGCTCCAGACCCTTCGCGGCCACGGGTCTCCGGTCAATCCACCGGAACACTCGAGTGAGCGCAGCGCGGAGTCTGGTTTCCCGGTTGACTGGAAAAATTCTTCCGAGAGCGTCCAGCAGACTCGGCACTAACCCTCGTTTCTTTAGCGGGCTGGCTGAACTTTCGTAAAAATAGAATCCACCCTTGGGCGCGAAACACAACTCATTCGCGAATTCCTCCCATTGGGGCGACAAGGCTTCCGATCGCCGGATAATCCATCGAACGTGCTGCGCAAGGTGATCTCCACCGAGATAGGCTCCCGCGTATCCGAGGCCACGGAGAATCGCCACCATGCGAGCCGCCCGTTCGAGCCGGGCCGCCATGCCCTTATCCGAAACCTGGATCTCCTGTCTGATTTTTTCGAGCAATTCAGGAGACACCCAGCATCCCGGGGGCTGACCCAAGGCCATTTTCTCAGCGGCCTTCGCGTGGAGCACATACACGCTGCCCAGGATTGGTTTGCGAAGGTTTCGCTCGTCTAGATAACGCTTCAACTCGCGGAATTTTCGCGCGTCATAACCGAGCTGCGTGATGGCGTAATCCGCTCCGGCACCAAACTTTTTCTCCAGCTTCAAATATTGATAAGCGCAATCGGCTTCCGTGTACTTAAACGGGGAGACAGCCACAGAGATCCAGAATGGCTTTCCTCGCTGCCGCATTTCATTGATCAAGCTCACAAGCTGAACAGAATCCAGATCGAAGCTTGCCGGCGCGGTGCCTGCGGCGACGGCCTTTGGGTAATCCCCCGTAAGTGCCAAGACATTTTCAATTCCGAGCGCGTGAAGGTCTTCCAGAATCTTTATCGCGCTTGGGCGGTCCCGGTTGACGCACGTCAGATGAATGTTCGGGACCAGCCCACGCGCGCGAGCCGCGGTCCCCACCCGAATTGGATCGCGTCCCATGGCGCCGCCTGCGTAACTGGTGATGCTGCCGGCGACGACGCCAGGGACCCGAGCGAGCTCTGACGCCACTTCGAGCAGCCGAGCTTCTCGGGTGAGACGGCTCGCCACCAGCTCCACCACATAACAGAAACGTCCGCTCGAGAGTGCTTCCCGCAACGGATTTTCTGCGCCCATTTCAGACTCCCAATTCCTTGCGAACCAGCCTGGTCCCTTCCACCATGGCGCACAACTTTGCGAAGGCGATGTCGCGGGGCAAATGGACGCAACCGCAGTCGGGCAAAATCACGAGCCGCTCCGCCGGCACCACCTCGAGCGTTTTTCGAATGCGCTCGGCGACGATATCCGACGTTTCGACGGCCTGGCTTTTCACGTCGATCACGCCCACGCCAAGCTCAAACCGCGGGGAGAATTCCCGGAAGAGGCCCAAGTCCTCTCCGCCGCGCCGCGCGAACTCCAGCGTCAGCTGCTGCACTTTTGCATCCAGGATTCTCGGAAACAGGTATCGATAGCTTCCTTCCCAGGACGGCTTCCCATACCGGTTCCCGTAGCAAATATGGAGAGCGATTTTTGCATCGACTCCGTCCACCATTGCGTTCAGAACGCCGACGCCCCACGACAAATCTTCGGGGAATCCGGAATAGTAAGGCTCGTCGATCTGGATGAGTCGCGCGCCGGCCTTGGCGAGTTCTTTCAGTTCCAGATTCATCACGCGCGCGATGTCCGAGGCGAAAGCTTCCTCCGTCGGATAATACGAATTGCGAATCCGCTTGGATAAAGAATGCGGCCCGGTAACGCAGATCTTTGTTTCCCTGTCGGTATTGGCGCGTAGAAAGCGAAAATCATCCACCAACCCCAGCGAAGCCATCGGAAGTTTGGCGACGACTTCACTGTCGTAGAAATCGTAATAGAACTTCTTCGAGGAGCGGTCGATGTGAACCCCCGGCAGCCGCTCGACGAAATAGTCGATCAAATTGTCACGCCGCAGCTCTCCGTCCGTGATGACGTCGAGTCCCGCGATCTCCTGGTCTTTGATGGCCGCCTTGACCACCGCGTCGTGAATCTCATCCAGATCGTGCCGGCTGATCCGCCGTGCAAAATACTCGGTCTTAAGCCGCTCGACCCAGCCCGGCATCGAGTAGCTTCCAACCACCGTTGTCGGAAGAATGGGAAGAGTCATCGTTCTTACTCCCGTCGCGTCGTGTACAGCACCGACGTCCGCGAACCCTTTCGATAATTGAATGGTGCGAAATGCACGTCGTAGCCCGCTCGTTCCGCAACCTCGCGAAGCAAGACACCGTTGACCCAGTTCACAATGGACCCATCCAGTTTTCCCGGCCCGTGAAACCCCATACGGTAATCGCTGAGACGCGTGACGAAAATATCCTGCACCTGCAGGTAACCGCCAGGATGAAGGAGCGGAATCGTATTGCGAAAGCTTTCGAGGGCCCCTGTACTCAGATGGAATCGCACATCGCTCGGAGCATCCTTCAAAATATCATCCAAGCGATCAGGGTCGAGCCCCTCAGGAAAAGATAGATCGGAAACCTCTTCCATGCCCACCATCCGCTCCTCTAAGCGAAGGGCCTTCCAGACTTCCCGCCAGAAAGTAACACCGCGGGTCCGGTCGGGGAGGCATTCCGGCCCTACCTCGAGCAGGCGCTGAACGGTCCTTCCCAAATCCGTTAAGGGAACATCGCATGCGGTTGCAATTCGTGCCGCTTCGGTCGAGTGCAGGTAGGCGCGAACCTGAACGCAATACAAACGGCCGTCGCGTCTGACGAGTTCCTCGTCCGGAAGGTTGTCGTACACATTGGTCAGGTGAATGTGGAGAATCTTGTGGCGCAAAAATGCGAGTGTCCTGTTGGGATCCTGAGCATCGAGAACGATAAAGCTGCACAAATCCAGATGATTCCGGACGGACGGTTTAGATCGCTCGAGAGTGGCAAGAGAGTAGTCGCCCAGAAGAAAACGGAGACGAGGAAAAAAGTTGGTGCCGCGCTCTTGATCGAGTGCGCGAAAGCGATCAAGCCACAGACCTGCGCGAATCCCCATCCCCACGCCGATCTCCAGGACAAATAATTCCGGAGGGAGTTGTTTCTGGCCGTCCATGTCTCGAAGAAGCGTCCAAAAATCCGCGACGGAATCCGCAATCGCTCCCGGGTGGTTGGCATCGGATTTGCCGGACGGCAGCGCTTCTTCGTATCCACGACCCGTGGCTTGCTCCCAATCCTTCAATCGATGCCAATACAGGCGGTTGAAGTCCCACGCCATGCTGGAACGAAAAGAACGAAAATTCTCGAAGTACACTCGCTCCGGATCCTGCTTGGCGTCAGAACCAAGGGCGCCGAATCCGCGCTTCACGAATTCCCGGAGCGATCCCGGCGGCACTTGCCGCGTGTCGATGCGGACTTCCATCAGCGAAGAATTCTCGCCGCGGTCGTTCGTGCTGGGTGTGAACAGGACCGGTTCCCGAAAATTTTGGCGATACTGAATCCAATCCAGATGAATGTGCAGCCGGGCGAATTGAGCCGGCTCTAGATGCCCCTCCTCCAAAAGCGCAAGGAGCGTTTCGATCACCTCATTGGTGGTCGCCGCCGCTGAATCACGCTGCACATGGTTGAGGTGCAGAATCATCGTATGAGCGTCGAGGTATTTGTTCTATGCTGCATCGCCCGCTGCATCTTCCGTCCGCAATCCTTCGACGATTCGATCCCGCGCGAAATCAATCCACCGCAGCAACTTCCGGGTGCGCAAGCCCCGTCTTCAAATGTGCAGTCTCCTTGAGGAACAAGGCGGCCGCGAAAACAACAGCCATTCCTCCGGCGGACATCCACAACGGTGCGGCGAGGCCGTGAACCTGCGCGATCGCGCCTCCCAAGACCGGCGCGACGGTGGCTCCAAAAATCTCTCCCGCCAATGTAGCGAGGCCAATGGAAGTGGCAGCGAATTGAGGGGGAACACTCTCGGTCGGCACCAAAACCATAATCAGCGTCGGTATGCCCTGCCCGGCGTTCGTCAAACAAATGATGGCGGCCAGGACCCACGGATACGCATAGAGAGGCTGGACCAAAAGCGCGAGTGGCACGACCGCGGACATCACAGCCATCATGAGCAGGACCGGCTTTCGCCCCCATCGATCCGAAAACGCCGGAAGGAAAAAGCCAAGAATAAAGCTGCCCAGCCCGGTGGCGCCCAGCAGGAATCCCGCGGTGGTCGCCGGCTGATGTGCGACTTCGGTGATATACAGCGGCGCGAATACATTTTGCAGAAACAGCCACCCAATGAAGCCCGCCGCGCCCGCGCAACAGAGCCACATATTGCGATAACGCAAAATAGAAAAGTAATCTTGGATTCGGACTTCGTGACCGTGTACATCCGTTGCGGCTTTTCTTTCCGGCTCCTTCACGAATTTCATGATCAAAGTGGTCGCAATGAAACCCGGTATCCCCGCAACGAAGAATGACCAGCGCCAGCCGAATTGCGCGGCCACCTGCGTCGTCAACACCGGCGCCACCGCCAGGCCCACCAGCGCCGCAGCGCTCACGACCATTCCGATGTTCCTGCCGCGCCGGGCCCGAGGAGAGGATTCCTCAATTAGCGCCGTCATAATCGACCAAGCCGGGCCCCCCGCTATCCCCATTAGCGCCCGGATCAGCAAGAGCTCGTGGTAGGAGCGCGCCACGCCCGAAAGCCAGGAGAAGACCGAGAAAGCGAACATGGCCGGGATCAGAAGCGGCCGACGCCCTACGCGGTCGGAGAGAGCGCCGAAGATGAGAGTCGAGAGCGCCCATGTGACGGCGAGCACCGACGCAAGCATCCCGATCTGCTCGTGGTTAAGATGAAATTCGGGGGCGATGTAGGGCGCGAGGTAAAGCTGCGACATCCGGTCCAGGAAGACAGTTCCCCAGGAGAAGAAAAGGATCCCGATCAATGCGTTTTCGTAGCGTCGTGAATTGTCAGTCATCGCTTCTGCCCACCCGCCTTAAGCGAATCCTTCACCCTTGCGAACGCGACTTGCGACGCTTCTCTTGCGCGAGCCTGCGATTCCTCATGACTCACCGCAGCAGCATGGACAACTCCTGCGCCGCTGCCTGAACGTGGGGGAGGAATCGGTTCTGCATTTCCTGGACCGAGACACGCTGGGCGTGCGCGCCAACGTTGAGGGCCGCCACCACTTTCCCCGTGGGGCTTTGGATCGGGACCGCCATGGAGCGCAATCCCAGTTCCAGCTCCTGATCGACAATCGAATATCCATTGCGCCGCACGAGGCGCAACACTTGCCGCAGTTTATCGGCGGTCCGCACGGTCCTCTCCGTGTGGGTGGTGTACTCAATGCGCGCGAGACACAACTCGAGCTCTTCCGGAGGCAGATGGGCCAGTAATACGCGTCCCATTGAAGTGCAATATGCAGGAAGCCGGCTGCCGACGCCCAGGTCAATCGACATGATGCGGGTCACGCTCGCGCGCGCCACGTAAATGATCTCAAGACCGTCCAGAATGGCGATGGAGCAGGATTCATGCAGTTGATGGCTGACGTGTTCCAGCACCGGCTGGGCCGCGGCCGAAAGCGGCATCGAGGTAATGTAGGAATGGCCGAGCGAGAGAACGCGGGGTCTGAGAAAATAATGACGGCTGTCGTCCGATCCTGCGTACCCCAGTTTCATCAGCGTGTAGAGGCAGCGCCGGACGGCGGCGCGCGACAACGCGGTCTTGACACTGAGTTGAGAGATCGTCAGCTGGCGCTTCTTGTCGGAAAACGCTTGAATCACGGCGAGACCGCGGGCCAGTGAGGTCATGAAGTTGGGGTCGCCGCTCAAGGCATCGATTTGCGCCGAAGGGGTCAAGGCTGTGCCCGGCGCGCCCGTCGTTCGAAGCACAGATTCGGGCAGTGACGTGGATCCCGTGCGAATATCGGTATGCGCCATGTCTCACCTCCTGGCACCAAGCGCGGAAGCATACATGAGCTGGTCGATATACGCACGCTATTTCGATAATCGACCTTGACAACCCTCCCGCCCCTTGCATAAATTCGCTGGCGTGTTTCACCCGTTTTTTGTCTGCTTGTAGGTTTAGGAGATCCAGGTGGCAGCTTTAGTATCCTTGCGGGATGCGGTTGCGAGCCTCGTCCACGACGGCTCAAGCGTCGCGCTCGAGGGGTTCACCCATCTGATTCCCTTCGCCGCGGGCCACGAGGTGATTCGACAGGGCCGCCGCGATTTGACTCTTATCCGCATGACTCCTGACCTCATTCATGACCAGATGATCGGCATGGGTTGCGCCTCTCGGCTTATTTTTTCCTGGGGTGGAAATCCCGGCGTCGGTTCCCTGCATCGATTTCGCGACGCCATTCAGAGCGGGTGGCCGAACCGGCTGGAAATTGAGGAACACAGCCATGCGGATATGGCCGCGCGGTATCAAGCGGGCGCTTCGGGTCTCCCCTTCGCGGTGATGCGCGGATACGTCGGATCGGATCTGCCCAAGCACAACAAGAGAATTCGGTCGATCGAGTGCCCCTTCACGGGCGAAATGCTCACGGCGACGCCCGCGGTCAATCCGGATGTCACGATCATTCACGCGCAGAAAGCCGATCGCAAAGGCAATGTGCTGATCTACGGAATCATCGGCATTCAAAAAGAAGCGGCTTTGGCCGCAAAGAAGGTCATCGTAACGGTCGAGGAGGTTGTGGACAACTTGAACGCTCCGATGAACGCTTGCGTTCTCCCGGCGTGGGTGGTTTCCTGCGTGTGTCTCGTTCCGGGCGGCGCACATCCGTCTTATGCGCACGGCTATTACAAGCGCGACAACGCTTTTTGCAAGGCCTGGGACGGCATCTCGCGCGACCGGGAGACTTTCCTTGCGTGGATGCGCAGGCATATATTGTCCACAGCGGATTTCGCCGAGTACCGCCGCAGCATCGAAGCAGATGCAAAGGTCGGCAGCAATGCCTGAGTCGGAATATTCTCCGAGCGAGATCATGACGGTCGCTGCCGCGCGGAAACTGAAGAACGGCACCGTGTGCTTCGTGGGCATTGGGCTTCCGAGCGCCGCCGCCAACCTCGCGCGCATCACGCACGCACCCGAGGTGGTGCTGATCTACGAGTCCGGAACCATCGGTGCAAAGCCGGACGTCTTGCCGCTTTCCATCGGCGACGGCGAACTGGCGGAAACGGCGGACACTGTGGTTTCGGTTCCCGAAATTTTCCGTTACTGGCTGCAAGGGGGACGCGTGGACGTGGGCTTCCTCGGAGCCGCGCAGATCGATAAGTTTGGAAATATCAATACAACCGTAATCGGCGGCACGTACGAAGCCCCGCGTGTCCGTCTTCCAGGAGCAGGCGGGGCGCCGGAAATCGCTACAGCTGCGAAGGAAGTCGCTATCATATTGAAGCAGAGCAAACGAACGTTCGTGGAAAAACTCGATTTTGTCACGTCCTCAGGATACTTTCCGAATTCGAGCGGGCTCGGAACAAACGGCCTCCGAGGACGCGGGCCGACTACCGTAATCACTGACCTCGGCATCATGGTTTCCGATCCGGCGACCCGAGAACTGCTGCTCACCACGCTGCACCCCGGTGTCTCCGTCGAACAAGCAAGGAACGAGACGGGCTGGCCGCTACGAGTGGCGCCGAGTTTGGAAGTTACTCTGAAGCCTAACGCGAAGGAACTTGCGGCTCTTCGCGATCTTCATGCGCGCACGGCAGCGGCGCACGGCAGTGCAGCAAGCGCGGAGTAGTCGTCATGGCGCAGCGCCAATCCGCGGCACACGCAATCGGCAAGGAGGCAGGGCCGATGGCAGATGTTGTGGGTTACCGAAGACCGCAGCCGGGGACGCAGCCGAACCATCTGCATCCGCCGTACGCGTCTTGCCTCAAGCGCGCTCCCACAAAACCGCTCATCTATCTGCCGCACACCCTTTCCGAAGTCACGGGGCCTGTGTTCGCGCGGGATATTGTCGACATAAAGGCGTGCGATCTGACCCGGCAGCATTCCGGCGAGCCGCTCGGCGAACGCATCATCCTGAGCGGGCGCGTGCTCGACGAAGATGGACGGCCGGTTCCGAATACGCTGCTCGAGGTCTGGCAGGCAAACGCTGCGGGACGCTATCTGCACAAGGTGGATCAGCACGATGCTCCGCTTGATCCAAATTTCTCCGGCTCGGGCCACACGATGACCGACTCCGAGGGCCGCTACCGCTTCATTACCATCCGGCCGGGCGCGTATCCCTGGCGCAATCACGCCAACGCATGGCGGCCCGCTCACATGCACTTCTCGCTGTTCGGGCCGGCTTTCGCGACGCGCCTGGTCACGCAGATGTATTTTCCGGGCGACCCGCTTCTTCCGTTCGATCCAGTTTATAACTGTACGGCGGATGAAAAGGCGCGCAGCCGCCTGATCTCGGTCTTCGATTGGGAGTCAACCATCCCCGAGCAAGCGCTCGGCTTTCGGTTTGACATTATCCTCAACGGCCGTGAGGCCACGCCCATGGAGAAATAAGGTGTCTTCGCAAGCGACAACCTCTCAGACCGTCGGCCCTTTTTTTTCGATCGGTCTTACTTGGTTGAACCGCGACAACCTCGTTGGACCCGGAGTCTCCGGCGAACGCGTGACGATCGAGGGCCGCGTGCTCGATGGCGATGGAATCCCTGTGCCTGATGCGATGATTGAAATTTGGCAGGCCAATTCGCACGGAAAGTACGCGCATCCCGACGACACGCAAGATAAGCACATCGAGCCCGGATTCCAGGGGTATGGCCGCATTCCGACCGATGCCGATGGGAGATTCCGCATCAAGACCATTAAACCGGGCCAGCTGCCCGGACCGCAAGCGAAGCCGCAAGCTCCGCACATCGCCGTCTCGGTTTTCGCGCGAGGCTTGCTGCGACGCCTCGTGACCCGAATTTATTTTCCGGACGAGCCGAGCAACGCAAGCGATTTTGCTCTGAATCAAGTCGACCCAGCGAGACGGGGAACACTGATTGCGAAAAAAGTTGCCGGACAAAATGGCGTCCTCGAGTGGAACATAATCCTTCAGGGCCCGGAAGAAACGGTGTTCTTCGATTGCTGAGAGTGGTAAGACTATCGGCATGAGCCTGCTCGGACCGCTGTTCCGCTGGGAAGCCATAGAAAATCTGTTCACCGATCGTGCCCGCCTGCAGGGCATGCTGGACTTTGAGGCCGCCTTAGCTCGCGCGGAGGCGCGCACAGGCGTCATCCCTCCGGGTGCCGCGCAAGCCATCGCAGCAAAGTGCCGCGCGGAACTCTTTGACTTTGCCTCGCTCGCACGTTCCACCGCCCTAGCCGGCAATCCCGCAATCCCGCTCGTGAAAGAACTCACGGCGCTTGTGGGCAAAGACGACGAGCAAGCGAGGCGCTATGTCCACTGGGGCGCGACCAGCCAGGACGCCATCGACACGGGGTTTGTGTTGCAGTTGCGGGATGCGCTCGAGCGCATTGCCGCCGAGCTCGATCGATTTTCCGGCATATTGGCGCAGCTCGCTGTAAAGCATCGCGACACTGTCGTCGCCGGCCGCACCTGGATGCAGCAGGCGCTTCCCACCACTTTCGGTCTGAAAGCCGCCGGATGGCTAGATGCCATTGACCGCCACCGTCGCCGCCTTGAGGAAACGCAGGGGCGCGCTCTAGTGTTGCAGTTCGGGGGCGCTGTGGGAACTCTTGCAGCGCTGGGGAGTAAGGGTGTCGAAGTGACGGATGCGCTTGGCGCGGAGTTGCGACTCACCGTCCCGAATCTTCCCTGGCACGGTCATCGTGATCGCGTGGCCGAAGTGGCCACAACGCTGGGTCTGTGCACCGGGACGCTCGGAAAAATCGCGCGCGACATCTCCTTACTGACTCAGACGGAGGTTGCGGAAGTTTTCGAACCGGCAGTGGAAGGGCGGGGCGGATCTTCAACATTGCCGCACAAGCGCAACCCAGTCGCCGCAGCGGTCGTGCTGGCGGCGGCCACGCGCGTACCCGGACTCGTGAGCTCGATGCTTAGCGCCGTGGTGCAGGAGCAGGAGCGCGGTCTGGGCGGGTGGCATGCGGAGTGGGAAGTGATGCCCGAATTGATTGGTTTGGCGGGAGGCGCACTGCACCACCTGACGGAGACGATGGCGGGCCTTGAAGTTGACGCAAATCGCATGCAAGAAAATCTGAACGCGCCAAACGGATTGATTTTCGCCGAAGCAGTACAGATGGCGCTCGCGAACGCGGTCGGGCGCATGGCCGCTCACGAACTCGTGGAGGCCGCGTGCAAGCGTGCGCAGGAAAAAGGGCGCAACCTGCGCGATGTGCTTGCCGAAGACGCGGAGGTTATGCGGCACTTGACCGCGCAGGATCTTGAACGTCTCTTCGACGCGCGCCAGTACCTCGGAGTGTCGGATCGGCTGATTGAACGCGTTCTGCAAGCGCATTCCTCCCGGCGCTCGAATGCCGCCGGCGACAGTGAATAATTCAATGCCTTTTGTGGAAACCGAAGACTTGCGCGTCCACTATGCTCTAACGGGCACTGTCCGCGCGCCCGTGCTGATCCTCTCCAATTCTCTGGGCACAACTTACTCAATGTGGGACCCGCAATTGCTGGCCCTCGAAAGAAAATTTCGCGTACTGCGCTACAACACGCGCGGTCAAGGACAGACTGCGGTCACGCCGAGTCCGTACACGATTGAACAGCTCGGGCGCGACGTGGCTCACCTGATGGATGAGCTCGAGCTCGAACAAGCGCACTTTTGCGGACTGTCGATGAGCGGGATGATCGGGATGTGGCTCGCCTTGAATGCTCCGGCACGGCTCCAGAAGCTCGTGCTGTGCAACACGGCTGCGCAGATCGGCACCGCGCAAGGATGGAACGCGCGGATCGAGAGCGTGCGCCAGGGTGGCATGAAGGCCGTTGCACAGGGCGTGATAGATCGCTGGCTTACGCCGGAATTTCGTGCGCGCTCCCCTCAGGTTGCAGCCATGGCGCTGCGAATGCTCGAGAGCTCGCCCCCGGAGGGATACATCGGCTGCTGCGCCGCAGTCAGAGATTGTGACTATCGCAACGGGATCGCCGCGATTCGCGTTCCCACGTTCGTGATCGCCGGGAGCAAAGACCCCGCAACTCCTCCCGCGGACAGCCGCTTCCTCGCAGACCACATCCCGGGAGCGCAGTACGTGGAATTGAATTCGTCGCACCTTTCGAATCTGGAAGCGCCTGAAGAATTCACGAACCAACTGATCGAATTTCTCTCGGCTTGAGGAGGAGCGTCGATGGACGAACGCGCCCGCTATAATCAAGGATTATCCGTACGCCGCGCTGTCCTGGGCGGCGCCTATGTGGATCGTTCCCTGAAGAATCGAAATGACTTCAACGAAGATTTCCAAGATCTGATCACGCGCTACGCCTGGGGCGAAATATGGTCCCGGCCGGGCCTGCCGCGTAAAACCCGCAGCCTGCTCACGCTGGCCATGATGGTCGCGCTCAACCGGGGCGACGAATTGAAAATGCATATCCGCGCGGCATTCAACAACGGAGTGACGCAAAAGGATATCAAAGAGGTTTTGGTGCAAACGGCGATCTACTGCGGAGTGCCCGCTGCCAACTCGGCCTTTCACATCGCCGAGGAGGTGTTCGCGGAAATGCGAACGCGCCGCAAGAAAAAGCGCTGACTCATCCCCAAACGCGGCGGGCCGTCTCTGCCACAAGCCGCAGCTTGGCCCATTGCTCATCTTCGGTGAGTAGATTCCCCTCCATGGTCGAGGCGAATCCGCACTGCGGGCTCAGCGCGAGGTTCTCGAGAGGAAAGTGGCGCGCGGCTTCGCTGATCCTCTCGAGCAGCGTTTCGCCCTTCTCGAGTTGCGCCTTCTTCGAGCTGACCAACCCCAGCACGACGGTCTTATCCTTCGGAATCAGACGCAGCGGCTCAAATGTGCCGGAGCGCTCGTCGTCGTATTCCAACAGGAAACGGTCCACCTCCAACGTCCCAAACAGTTTCTCCGCAATCGCGTCGTAGCCGCCTTCCGCATACCAGTGGCTGCGATTGTTCCCCCGGCAAAGATGGATCGCCAGAGTCACACCCGACCGGCGTGCTGCCTCGAAGCAGGAATTGTCGGCGCGAATCGCTTCGTCCAGAGCCGCATCGGGTTCCACCTTCATCTCCGTGCGCATCCACTCGCGCCATTTGGGATCCATGTAATAGCTGTATCGCGGCGCATCGATCTGGATGTACTTCACACCCTCGGCAGAAAGCGTCGATAGTTCTTTCTTCATGATCTCGACGACGTCCCAAAGCAACGCGGAATGGTCTTTGTAAACTTTGTCCGTCACTCCGTGCTTGAACGAGATGGCGGGAAACTGCGTTGCGCTCGGCAGCGTCATTTTGATCGCGCCGGGACTGTGCTCCTTCAGAAAAGGGAGCTCGTGTCCCGTCAGGCGGCGCACCGCTCGAAGCTTTCCGGTGACGATGCCGGTCACGCTGCTCACCGAAGCGGGTTTCGCCTGCCCCGCCTTCCAGTTGCGCGCCACGGCGTCGCCCAGGTCGAATCCCTCCACGGCGTCGGTAAAATCGCTCATGAAATTCCGCCGGCGCAGCTCGCCGTCGGTGAAAACCTCGAACCCGAGTTCCTTCTGTTTCGCAAGAACGCGCAGAATGTGCTGATCCTCGAGCGCGCGAAGGAGTGCGGGATCTTTCGTTCCTGTGCTGCGCGCCTCCAGGAGATCGGCGGGTCGCAGAAAACTGCCCACTTGGTCGGCTTTTTGTCCTGCGGACATTGCCTAGTCTCTCCTTCTCCGTGTGATTCAGGGACGAAGCATCGTCAATCCAAAACTCTCAGTGCGAAGGTATGTGGCTTCCGAAACTTGCCGACACCTTCTCGGCCATCTCTCTTGTAAGTGCGACCTTTTCGGCCAACTCTTTCCCGCGAAACCGCGGCGTCGGCCCTGCCATCCCCACTGCCGCAATCACGTGACCGTCACTCGTACGAATCGGAGCTGCCACGCCGCTCAACCCCCTTTCCAGTTCATGATTGTCCAGCGCATATCCTCGCTGGACGATCCGGCGAAGGTTTTCCTTCACGTCCGCGAGACGCGTCAGTGTGAATGGAGTGTATCGGGCCAACCCGTTTGCAGTCAGGATCGCGTCAATTTCCTTTTCCGGGAGATAAGCGAGCACCGCTTTACCGACGGCTGTGCAATGCGCCGGGAATCGCGCGCCGACGGCTGTGCGAATCGTGATGACTGCGCCGGGAGAGTCCACTCGGTCGAGGCACGTGATTCCGCCCGATCCGGCTACAGCCAGACTTACCGTCTCATGGGAGCGTCGGGACAGCTCGAGGAGAAAGCGATGCGCTTCGCTGCGCAACGTTCGCGATTCCACGGCCTTGATTCCCAGCTCGTGCAGCTTCAGTCCCAGACGGTATCGCTCGCTCTCCGGGTTCCTTTCGATCAGCTCAAACTTTTCCATTGCGCTGAGAAGCCGGTGAACGGTGGACTTATTCAAACTAAGCACCGAGGCCAATTGCGTGATTCCGACTTCGCGTCCCTCCTGTCCCATATGGATGAGAATGCGAAGAGCCTTCTGCAGTGATTTGCTCGCGCCCGCGGCCGCCAGCCTTTTCGGCCGCGAGATCCTGCTTCTCGCAATGGGATTTGATGGCAAAAGTTGAGCGCCTGTTTCCGTTTCGGTTTCGCTTGACGTCAGCCGCATTGTAGATAGAATCGGGCCAATGTCAATATGAAACATGATTTCATATTGTGAAACATCTTGAACAAGGGGGGAACCACAATGTTCCTGCGAGATTATTGGTACGCGGTCGCTTGGGATTTTGAAATCAGCCACGCTCCGTTCGGCCGCACCGTCTGCTCCGAGCCCATCGTGATCTACCGCCAACTCAATGGCGGGCTTTCCGCTTTCGAAGATTGCTGTCCCCATCGTCTACTTCCCCTCTCGATGGGATACCTCAAGGGCGACCACCTCGTCTGCAAATATCACGGCCTCGAGTTTGACGAGTGCGGCCAGTGCGTCTGGCTGCCTGGCCAAGAAGGCATTCGCAAAGACATGAACGCTCGGACATATCCCGTAACAGAGAAGCATCGTTTTGTCTGGGTCTGGATCGGAGATCCGAAACTTGCCAACGAGAACAAGATTCCCGATCTGCACTGGTGCTCGGATCCGAAATGGGTATTCGAGGGAGGTACGTACCACGCGAAATGCGATTATCTGCTCTTGATCGACAACTTGATGGACTTATCCCACGAAACCTACGTTCACCCGACCAGCATTGGGCAACACGAAATCGTCGAAGCGCCGATCAAGGCGACCTCGGATGAAACTTCGGTTTCGGTGACTCGTTGGATGTACGACATCGAGCCGCCGCCCTTTTGGTCCGCCAATCTTCGATCTAAAGAGAAGTGCGATCGCTGGCAGATTTGCCAATTCTCTCTCCCCGCCCATGTGATGATCGACGTCGGCGTCGCCCTCGTGGGAACAGGCGCTCCCGAAGGCAATCGCTCGAAAGGCGTTACCGGCATCGTTGTAAATCTGATGACGCCCGAGACGGAAACCACGTGTTGGTATCACTGGGGCATGGCTCGAGACTTTCAGACTGACGACCGCGGCTTGACCTTTCGTATCCGCGACGGCCAGGCCGCCGTTTTCGCCGAAGACATGCTGATCCTCGAGGAACAGCAACGGACCATTCTGCAGCGCCGCGATCGCGATCTCCGCAACCTCAAGATCGACGCCGGCGGTGTCCACGCCCGCAGGATTATTGACCGTGAACTTGGGCGCCAAACGCTCATCGCGCGGGGTTAGCCGCTCTCGCAAGATTCCGGTGTTATGATCCAGCCGGCGCAAATTCTATTCCCGCGCCGAAAGCCGGGAGATTTCATGTCACGAACGAGCGCTCCACTCGCAGTCATTGTCATCGCGGGCATGGTGTGCGCGGCGTGTGGATGCGGCTCGCGCGTGAAGGAAGCCGCGCATATGGGCCCCAATTCCAAACCGGCGGATGTGGACGGCCCGCGAATCGAGAACGCCGATCACGAGCCGGCAAACTGGATGACGCACGGGCGCACCTATAACGAGCAGCGATTCAGTCCATTGAAACAAATCGATGATCGCAATGTCGGCCAGCTCGGTCTCACCTGGTACTACGATCTCGACACCAAGCGCGGTCAGGAGGCTACGCCCATCGTCGTGGATGGAGCGATGTATTTCACGACCGCTTGGAGCAAGGTCGTCGCGTTGGACGCAGCCACCGGCGCAGTTCTCTGGACATACGACCCGAAAGTGCCTCCGGAGTGGGGGGTGAATGCGTGTTGCGACGTTGTGAATCGTGGTGCCGCTGTATGGCGCGGCAAAGTGATTTTCGCCACGCTCGACGGCCGCCTGATCGCTCTCGATGCTGCAACAGGAAAACGCGTGTGGGAGACACTCACCATCGACCCAAAATTCCGATACACGATTACCGGCGCGCCGCGAGTGGTAAAGGGAAAGGTGATCATCGGCAACGGCGGCGCCGAGATGGAGGTGCGTGGTTATGTCTCGGCGTACGACGCCGAAACAGGAAGCCTGATTTGGCGTTTTTACACCGTCCCTGGCGACCCATCGAAGCCGTTTGAAAGTCAGATCCTCGCAAGAGCCGCCAAGACCTGGACGGGCGAATGGTGGAAGGTCGGCGGCGGTGGCACCGTCTGGGATTCCATCGTTTATGATCCCGAGCTTGACCTCCTGTATATCGGCGTCGGCAATGGTGGGCCGTGGAACCAGAGATTCCGAAGCCCCGGCGGCGGTGATAACCTCTTCATCGCATCAATCGTCGCGCTCAAACCCGACACCGGGGAATACGTTTGGCACTACCAGGAAACGCCGGGTGACATGTGGGATTACACATCGTCACAGCAAATCACTTTGGCAGACCTGGCCATCAACGGCCAGCCGCGCAAAGTGATCTTGCACGCGCCCAAGAATGGCTTTTTCTATGTTATCGACCGTGCGACTGGCGCGTTAATTTCCGCCAAGCCCTACACGCAAATCAACTGGGCCACTGGTGTAGACATGAAGACCGGACGTCCCATCGAAACGCCTATCGCTCGGTATCCGGGTAACAATCCTCCGCCGATCATTCCCGGGCCGCTCGGAGCGCACAGTTGGCAACCGATGTCTTTCAGCCCGCTCACGGGTCTCGTGTACATCCCCATCCAGGATGTAGGCTTCCTTTACAAGACTGTCCCGCGTTTTGAGATGAAAAAACTCGCGCCCAACTACGGCATCGATGTCGTGGCTGCCGGAATGCCTCAAGATCCCAATGTAAAAAAAACCATACTCGGAGCGATCGATGGACGCCTGGTGGCTTGGGATCCCGTTCAACAGAAGCAAGTCTGGGACGTGAAACGTCCCGAGCCATGGAATGGCGGAGTGCTTTCGACCGCCGGCAATCTCGTTTTCGAGGGGACGGCAAATGGTTACTTCGAAGCCTACCGTGCGGACACCGGTGAGAAATTGTGGTCCACTCCCGCGCAAACGGGAGTGATGGCGGGGCCCGTGAGCTATGAAGTGGCTGGCGAGCAGTATGTTGCCGTTCTGGCTGGGTGGGGCGGTGTCTTTCCGCTGGCGACCGGAGAGGTTTCGCGGAAGGCCGGAACGATGCGCAATATCAGCCGAATCCTCGCGTATAAGATCGGCGGAAAGGCAAGCCTGCCGCCGCTTCCGGAAATCGAGCAGCCCGTTTTGCACCCGCCGCCCGCGACAGCAAGTACAGCAACGGTTGAGCAAGGCCGCGCGCTATACCAGCGTTTCTGCGGCGCGTGCCATGGCGACGTTACGGTCAGCGGCGGCGTTCTCCCTGACTTGCGCTACTCGAGCACGCTTGCGAACGACCAGTGGTTTCACATCGTCCTCGACGGGATGCTCGCGCCAAACGGCATGGTCTCTTTCTCGAAGGAGCTCTCCCGCAAAGATGCGGCGGACATCCGCGCTTATGTGATCTTCCGCGCCAACGAGTCGCTCGCGCAAGCCGTGGCCGTCGAGAAGAAATAGATCATCGATCCCGGTACCGCGGGTCGCACGCGCGGAAACATTAATGTACGGCACGATCCACGCCTGCCCAATACGGCGCGCGCAGGGTCTTTCGATCAATTTTTCCCGCTGCCGTTTTAGGGATTTCCGCGCGGAATTCAACCGACTTCGGGGATTTCACTCCGCCGAGCTTGGCCTTGCAGTGAGCGATCACCTCTTCTTCGGTCAGCGCAGATCCTTCCCGAAGTACGACGATCGCTTTGACGGCTTCTCCCCAGCTCTCGTGTGGGACGCCGATGACCGCACATTCATGTACGTCAGGAAGCGCCATCACGCCCGCCTCGACCTCGGCGGAGAACACGTTGAAACCTCCGGTGATGATCATGTCCTTCTTGCGATCCACGATGTAAAAGTAGCCGTCCTCATCGCGATAGCCCACATCTCCGGTGTGATGCCAGCCGTGCTTGCGAATCTCGGCGGTGGCGTCGGGGAGTTTGTAATAACCTGGCGTGACGAGCGAGCCTCGCGCGACGATTTCTCCGACTTGGCCCGGCGGCAGCAGCAGCCCTTCGTCGTCCATCACGGCCAACCGTACCGCCGACGTCGCCTTGCCGCAACTCCGCAGGTGCTCCGGATGATCTCCCGCTGCCGCCGCCGCGACCGTCTTCTGATCGAGCCACGTCAGGAGCATCGGCGCTTCAGTCTGTCCGTAGCACTGGCACATGCACGGGCCGAAGACCTCAACACCACGCTTCAGCTTGTCCGGCGAGACCGGCGAGCCCGCCAGCAGAAAAACGCTCAAACTCGAGTAATCGAATCGGCCAATCTCGGGTTGCACTAGCAGTTTGTAAAACGCAGTAGGCGGCAGGAACAAATGCGTCACGCGATGGCGCTCGATCGCTTGTAACACCTCTAATGCGTCGAATCCCGGCATTACGATGTTCGTCGCGCCGATCGTGAACATGGCGAATGCGACCACACCCGCCGCATGCGAGAGTGGCGCCACGTTGAGACAAACGGGTTCCACATTCTCCGAGCGCCAATAGTGCGAAGCCATTTCCAGCATCGTGCCCCAGGACAAACTTGTGACCCTGACGCCCTTGGCTGGTCCCGTTGTGCCGCCAGTGGGGACGAGTCCGACGATGCGATCGATGTTTCCGCTCGCGTCTCCCCAGTCGGCCTCGTTCGCCTGCGATTGCGCTCCCTGCTCAATGAACGAGTGCAAGGAAGAGCCGCTTTTCTCTTCTCCATCCATGCAAATCAAATGCCGCAACGTGGGAACGCGCGCCCTCAACTGGTCCACTTCTCGCTGGAAACTGCTGTGGTAGAAAAGCCAGGATGTCTCGACGTAGTTCATGTACTCGACGTTGGCGTCCGAAGCGTTTCGGTAGTTGATGGGAACCCATGCGGCGCCGGCGCGCATCAAGCCGAGCATGCACAGCAAGACTCGCGCGTCATTCGGTGAGTAGATCGCGGCGCGCTCTTCGGGTCTCAGGCCCGCGGCCCGCATGGCGCACGAAATCCGTTCGCTCAGGACGCGCACGTCCGCGTAGCTCGAGCGACTTTCTCCATCAATGATTGCGGCCCGGTCGGGGTACGCATCGGCCGCCTTGTCGAAGTAGTCGATCGCTCGCATTTCAGGTCAGCGGATTGCGGGCAACTTTGTGCCGGGTGTTCTCCGTCCCAGCTCGGTTTCCTTCAGGAAAAAAACTTCGCCTTCGAAAGGCCATGGCTCTCGAGAACTTTCAGCAGCTCGCGATGGCCGAACGCCGCGGCAGCAGACGCGAACCCCACCTCGCGCGGAGCGCGATGAGTCAGGTAATGCGCTGAGAAGGCCTGGATCAAGCCCGTTTGCTTGTAACAGCAGGTTCCGAATAAGACGCATTGCGCGAATGCCGTTGTGCCACGCCCCACGACGACATCGATGGTGCGTTGTTCGTGAGAATTTTCTCTCGGCGGCGTACCGCCCTGTACTGCGCTCGCCATCTCAGCCAGTTTTTTTTCCTGCTCCTCTTTCGGAAGCGGCCGGATGTTTGCCTCGAAGTGCTTTTCCGTCGCCAATACATTTTCCATGATTTGCCGGTCCAAAAGTCCGCCGAAAGACTTGACGTTCGCGACCTGCGGGTGATCTTTGTACCACACGGGCTGTGGAAATCCGCCCCAGGCCAGCGCCAGTTGCGTCTGGATGGAGCTGGGGATCACAACTTCATAGGGGGTCGCGCGCGGCCAGAGCATGTAGCGATTCTGCTCAAGGTAGTATGCCTCCGTTTGAATCACGGCGAATATCGTTTGCGTGGAACCGAACGTCGGTATGCCTTTGAACATGGTGAGAAATTCGAGAGTGTCGATTCCCCCGGACTCGAG
Organism: uncultured Acidobacteriota bacterium; assembly: GCA_963812565.1. GTDB lineage: Bacteria > Acidobacteriota > Terriglobia > Acidiferrales > UBA7541 > Palsa-295. The sequence goes on along the minus strand of CAWEVR010000009.1, from coordinate 267,479 downwards.
GCAGATGCGGGCGGCGGCATCGCTGGGCGCGGACATAAAAGCCGTCGCGGGAGCAAGCAGGAGCCCTTTCTCCGCGAACTTCTGGCCCCATTTCTCTGCCGCTTGCCGGATCCATGCCTGCTCGCCTCCGATGTCCAGATAATGGCAGCCCGCCTTCAGGCACGCCTCCACCACCGTCGGACCGTGATAAATGAACGGGCCAACCGTATTGCACACAACCTTCGCGCCGCTGAACAAATTGACGAGATCATCTAGTGAGCCGCCGACTTGGGCAATCTCATAGTCCGCCGTCTCGATCCCCGGCACGTGGTCCAGGACCTCGCGGATCTTGGCGCCATTCCGGCCCGCGGCAATAAAGGGAACGTTGTACTCGCGCAAGTATTCCGCGACGAGCCGACCCGAGAATCCGCTGGCTCCATAAAGAACCACTGGTTTCTTGCTGGACATCACTCACCTCCCTGCCATCGGTCATAGCCCAATCGCGGATTCTAGGTTAAAGTTTACGAATGGCGAGTAGGCACCTTTTCGTCACCTAGTATCCGCGGAGCGCTCTATGAACAATACAATTTGCGGGGTTCAGCTCACCGCCGACGTGATTGGCGGTAAATGGAAACCCTTGATTCTTTTTTATCTCGAAAGTGGAACGCGACGGTTCGGCGAATTGCAAAGGTTGATTCCAGGAACAACCAAGAAGATGCTGACCAAGCATCTCCGGGAGCTCGAGCGCGATGAGATCGTTCACCGAAAGATGTACGCCGAAGTTCCCCCGCGGGTCGAGTACTCTCTCACCAGGCACGGCCGGAGCCTGCGATCGGTCCTGAAGCTGATGTCGACATGGGGGAAAAAGCACCGCTCCCGGTATGGCGCCGCGAGGGCGGGCGCTGCGACGCCTATTCCCAAGGCGTCTTGGTAGCGCTAACGGGAATCGAACCCGTATTTCGGCCTTGAGAGGGCCGCGTGCTAACCGTTACACCATAGCGCCACAAAAGAAAAAACATCAGCACCCAAGTAGGATGCTCAGGCTCTTGAAAGTTGTCAAGCAATTGCTACACCAAGGCAAAAAGTTGCCGCTTGCATCAGACCTGTGTGGCAGAACCTTCGGCGTTAGCGGATCCTCACGCGCTGGACCGGGTGGCAGAAGCACCCACGGTGGAGGGCAGGATTCGGTGGAACTGGCGAGCGCTGAAGAATCGCAGACGGCAAGGGTCGCACCGATACGCCGGATAACGCAGCCAGCGTTTCAACGACAGCAGACTCCCTTGCTCGACGCGCTCTCGCGAAATGTGCTCAAGGTCGAAGTTTCCGCACCTAGGGCAGTGGGCATATCGAATAAAAGGAAACGCGACACGCCAGGCATAGAATCGCCGGTCGCACGTGTGGCATCTCCACGGCTTCAGAGCAACCAGTGTGCAAATGGAATCGAGCACGGTGTCCCTATGGGATCGGAAACAATCTGTGCTACGGCACTGGGGACAAATCATCTATTTAATTTCACCCTGGATCATTGTGCGGCAGCATACCCAAAACGGTCCGAGGGGGCAAGACGGGAGAATGCCGGGGTCGAACCCTTCGCAGTGTAGAATGGGTGCCGAGAGGATTCGGAATGCCCGATTACACAGCCGCGCATGCCCGCGCGGGAATTAACGCCAAGCTGCCGAAGCTGGAAACCTGGCCCAACCATTTCCCGGGTTACGAAATCACGATTCGATTTCCAGAGTATACGTCCGTCTGTCCGAAGACGGGCCTGCCGGACTACGGCGCCATCACGATTCACTACCAGCCGAACAAGCTTTGCCTGGAGTTGAAAGCTCTCAAGATGTACCTACTGTCGTATCGCAATCTCGGAATCTTTTACGAGAATGCCGTCAACCGCATGTTGCGCGACATCGTCTCATCGATCCATCCGGTCTGGTGTCGAGTGGCGGGCGAGTTCACGCCGCGCGGAGGATTGACCACCACGGTCGAGGCTCGCTGGCCTCGCCGCCCAAGCCACACGGGAAGCCGTCGGGGATAGACTTCCTGCCGTCTCTCAGCGATAATTTCGCTCGTGCCAATGCGGCTCCCGCCGCCCTGAAGGAGGTTCGATGAGTTCGACCCCGAATACGCCCGGTGAAGCGCAAGGAACGGAATTCGCGGCTCTGCCCCGCTGGGTGGTTCTGCTCTTCGTCGTCGCATTCGTACTGGTCGGCTACCTTCTCTATGCGACTTACGCCGACAGGGAAATGCTCCGCAGGAATTCGGATGCCGCGGACAAGAAGTCCCAAATCCTTGCCGCCGAACTCGACAAGACGAACTCTCGTGTCGCAGACCTCAAGGGTCAGCTCGATGTCACTTCGCAAAAGCTCGGGCTGACGCAGGACGAGCTCGCGCGCGCCCGCAGCCTTGCACAATCCCTCAAGAAGCAACAGGAAGAGAACGGCCAAAAGCTGGCGCAGCAGATCGGCCAGGTACAGGCGGACACTTCCACGAAATTCGGTGAAGTGGCCACCGAACTCAGCGGAACCAAGACTGATGTGGCCGCCACGAAGGCGGATCTCGAAGCGACCAAGAGCAAGCTGCAGAGCACGATCGGCGACCTCGGGGTCCAGAGTGGCTTGATCGCACACAACCACGAGGAGGTCGAAGAGTTGAAACGACTTGGCGAGCGCGACGTCTTCGAATTCACGCTCACCAAATCGTCCAAGGAGCCTCAGCACGTGGGGCCCATCCAGGTGGCCCTGCGCAAGGTGGACACGAAAAAGTTCAAATACACTTTGAACGTCGTCGCCGACGATAAGAGCATCGAGAAAAAGGACAAGACGGTTGGCGAACCCATACAGTTTTACGTGCGGGGAGCGCGCGCACCCTACGAGATCGTCGTATTCGAAGTCACGAACAATCAAGCGAAGGGCTACCTGAGCACGCCGAAGTCCGCGACAGCGCCGCCACCGGCAGCTCCTAAGCCGGGCGACTGACCGGGCGGGCGCTTCCGATCCGGGGTTTCAGGTACAGATCCCCGCGCTTTTTACTTTGACGCGTAGGCCCAATCCGTCGCGATTCGCTCGATCGAGTCTTCTTCCGGTAATCGCGTCCCTCTATTGCATCCTATTCCTTTTGCCCACGCATTGCTTTGCGCAGAATTCCATCCCCCAGGCGCAACAGCCGATCCAGGCAAAAACCGAGCTGGTAAAAATAGATGTCAGCATCCTCGATAAGAACGGAAATTTCGTGGGCGGGCTCGAACAAAAAAACTTTCGTGTCCTCGATGGCGGCGTGGAACAGCCGATCCTGTTCTTCGCGCCCGTCGAAGCTCCGGCACAAGTCCTCGTAATGGTCGAGACCAGCCCGGCCGTTTACCTGATCGAAAATGAGCATCTCTTCGCCGCCTATGCCCTTCTCGACAGGCTCGCGCCGGACGATGAGGTTGCGCTCGTCACTTACGATCAAGCGCCTCACGCGATCCTTGCATTCACGCCCGACAAATCTGCACTCGCAGCTGCGCTCGGCCACATTCAATACACCTTGGGGATGGCCCAACTGAATTTCTTCGACTCGATCTCGACCGTTCTCGATTGGCTTCAACCGGTGCCAGGGAAGAAGGCGCTCGTGCTCCTCACCACCGGCCTGGATTCTTCCCCACCGGCGCGATGGGATGCTCTCGTCGAGAAATTGCGGGCCGAGGACGCCGTGATCTTTCCGGTAGCGCTCGGGGGCTCGCTCCGCAATACCAGAGCGAAAAAAAAGAAGCCGGCAAAAAATGCTCCGAAGCCCGATTCGCAGTCGAGTGTGTCGTCTCCGGATGTGGAAAACCCCTTGAGTTTTGCAAAAGCCGATGAGGCCTTGCTGGCGCTCGCGTCGAAGACCGGCGGGCGCGCCTATTTTCCGGAATCCGCAAAGGACTTTGTGCCAGCATTTCGCGAGATCGCGTCGGCGCTGCGGCATCAGTACCTGCTCGGGATTGCACCCGAACATGACGGTCGTTTCCATACGCTCACCGTCGAAATCGTCGAGGGTGTTGGTCAACCGGCCCCAGTCGAGGTCAAAAAAGCGGAATATCGCATTTACACCCGCGAAGGATATCTCGCGCCTTCGCCATAGCCTGTACAATCGGGCCTGCTTCAACGAACGAGTAGGCGTTTGGAGGTGGGATGAATCGACGCGTAGCAATTTTCTTGATTGGTGTGGCCTTCCTGGCTTTCCGAGGGCTCTCGCGCCCCGTATCGCGCGCCCAACCATCTTCTTGTTCCGCACGATTTGCGCTTGGCGGAAACGCAGCCGAAATCCCTGCAGAATTTGTCGACGATCTCATCTTCGTGCCCGCGCGGGTGAATCAAAGCCAGCCCTCCCTCTTCGCGCTCGATACGAGTGCTGCCGTCTCGGCGATCGATGCCGGTCGCGCCGTCGAGCTTGGAATCACGTCCGGATCGCCGGCCGCGAGAGCGGAAAGCATCGGACCGATCCAAGACTCCGTCCTGAATCTTCCAGGCTTTGGCGTCACTCTGACCTCTCTCGTCACGGCTACGAGGAAGGATTTCTCTGCGCAAGTGGGCCGGTCTTATCAGGGAACCCTCGGAAACGATGTTCTCCGTTGCACCGTCGTCGAAATCGACTTCGTCCGCCAGACGGTGCGATTCTACGATCCGAACGCCTACCACTACTCCGGCCATGGAAAGAGTCTGCCGCTCACTTTCATGGATCGCCGGCCGGCCGTCCAAGCAAAATTCATCATTCCGGGTCGTAAAACCCACGAGGCCGATTTCATCGTGGACACGGCGCTCGACGCATCCGTCATTATTTCCGATCGCTTTGCCGAAGCGAACCGTGTCTTCTCCTCGCGCTTCAAGACAATTCAGGCCGTGTACCCGCAATTGGACGCTGGCGGCACAATTGCTCTCGGGCGTCTGAAGGAATTTCAACTGGATTCGTATGTGATCGAACAGCCGGTCGCTGTTTTTTCTCAAACGGATTCTTACACTGGCACCGATCCCAGGATTGCCGGTTCAATTGGCGGCGCGCTCTTGAGGCGCTTCAACGTGATTCTCGATTACCCTCACACGCAGATCATTCTGGAGCCGAATTCCCACTTTCCCGAATATACCGAGGAAGATATGAGCGGGCTCGCGATCGTCGCCAAGGGGGAGAATTTCAGGACGTTTGAAGTCGTACAGGTGCGCCCGGGGACGCCCGCCGCCGAGGCGGGAATTCAGACGGGCGACACGATTGCTGCAATTGACGGCGAAGCCGCCGCCGATCTCACCCTGGCTTCCGTCCGCAATCTCTTCCGTCAGGTTGGCCACAAATACAAAATCCTCATCCATCGCAGCGGTCAAACGATCGAAATCTCGATGCTGATGCGCCGTCTCGTCTGATTTGCGTGGCCACGAAATCCGGACTTTCACGCGTGCGATCGCGGAGATTCGTTTCAGGGGGGACGTGATTTCTGCCGGAAGCGGGTCTAATTGAACTTGCGCATGGTATCGGCCATCTGGCGCAGGCGCGCGTTCACTTTGGCGAAGACGGTATTCGGCTCAAATTTGCCGGCGGAATTTCGCTTTCCGGCGCGAACACCCATGAGGAGTTCGACTCCCTCCTCCACTCGCCCGACCGGATAGATGTGGAACCGGCCTTTGGCGACGGCTTCGATCACTTCGTCGCGAAGCATCAAGTCATCCACATTTTCCGCCGGGATCAAAACTCCCTGTTTCCCGGTGAGTCCCTTTAGCTTGCAAACGTCGTAGAACCCTTCGATCTTCTGGTTCACGCCGCCGATCGGCTGGATATCTCCCTGCTGGTTCACGGAGCCGGTCACGGCGAGTTCCTGGCGAATCGGCAATTCCGAAAGTGCCGAGAGCAGCGCATAAACTTCAGTGGAGCTGGCGCTGTCGCCATCCACACCCGAATAGGACTGCTCGAAGCAGAGGCTGGCGGCAAGCGAAAGCGGCTTGTCCTGCGCAAACGTGCGCCGCAAATAGCCGGAAATGATCTGCACCCCTTTGTCGTGGAAGCGGCCGCTCAGATTCGATTCGCGCTCGATATTGATAATCCCGACCTTTCCCAGAGCCGCCGATGCAGTGATGCGCACGGGTTTTCCAAACGCATATCCGCCGATTTCGAGAACGCTCAGCCCGTTCACCTGCCCGATCCGCGAGCCGGTTGTGTCGATAAACAACAGGTTCTGCTCCACCATTTCGCGAATTTTTGTTTCGAACAGATTGTGCCGTTCGATCTTGGCGTCGAGAGCTTCCCGCACGTGCTCGGCCGTCACGACGGCCTGTTTCTTCTGCTGCGCAACGTAGGAAGATTCGCGGGCCAGATCGGCAAGATCGAAAAACCGCGCCGTGATTTTTCCGCGCCGTCCCGCGCGGCGCACGCCATGCTCGAGAATGGATGCCACGGCGGTCCGATCGAAGGCCAGCAGTTTTTCGTCGTCGCAGAGTTTCCGCAGGCGTCCACTGTATTGCCGGATCACGGCCTCGCTCCAGTCCATCTCCTCGTCAAACTCCACGCGGACCTTGAAAATCTTTTTGAAATCGTCCTCGAAATCGTAGAGCAACTCGTACATATCGCGGTCGCCGATCAAAATGATTTTCACGTGGGTGTCGATGGGTTCGGGCTTGAGCGCTGCAGTGCTGAACGGAAAAAACACGTCCACAGGCTGAATTTCGAGCTTGCCGTGATTGAGCGTGCGTTTCAGCGTGCGCCACACTCCTGTTTCCGTTAGCGCGTCGAGCGCGTACATCACCAGAAACCCGCCGTCCGCGCGCAGCAACGATCCGCCGCGCAGGTCCATGAAATCCGAGCTCCAACCGCCGCGCGCGTCGTAGCTGCGATGGATCGTCCCGAAAAGGTTGGCGTACGTGGGAATCGTCTCGAAAATCACGGGGCATTCCTCATGTTCGCCGTGTGCGAGAATCACGTTTACGCCGTAGACGCGGAAGGGATCGCGGTCCCCGCGTTCCGGCCGTTGTGCCCCGCCGCCTTCCGGTGACGGCTGCTCGTCTTCCCCGTCGCGATCCTTGAATGGTTCGAGATTGTCGAGCACGTGATGGCGGACCTCCTCGAGATATTCGGCCACCTGAGCGCTCGGGTATTTTTCCTTGAGCTCTTCGATCACGCCGTCCACCAGCACCGAGGCTGCCTCCTGCTCCAGGTAGCTCATCTCGCTCGCGAGCTCGCGCGAAAGCGAAAGCGTTTTTCGATACACGACCGTGAATTCCTGGCGGAATTGGTCGTACTTGCGCTCCAGATCTTCCGCGGCCGCGTTTTCCAGTTTTCCGTCCTGCACCATTTTCGGAATTTCTTCGATGGGCACCATCTGCCCTTCGAGCACGGGGAAAATCTCCGGCAGCGCCACGGCGCCCACCTGCATCCGGCCGAGCGCAAATTGTTCGCGCGCGATTCTCCGCGTGAAATCGTCCATCAATTCCTTTTCGCGAAGCGTGAATCTCTCGACGATCCGCGTTTTCTGCCGCTGGAAAGGCTCGCCCTCGAATACCTGGGGAATGCGCCGGCGCAGGAAATCGATTCCCGAATCCACTTCCTTCTTGAAGGCATTCGCCTGGCCTCGCGGAAGCGTCAGCAGTCGTGGCCGGTCGGCGTTCTTGAAATTGTTCACGTAGCAGCGGTCCGGCGCGGGCTCGCTTCGCGGGTGCATCTCCTCGATCATCCGCACGATCATTCCGCCGCGGCTGGTCCCCGAAAGCCCGCAGACGAAGAGGTTATAGCCGGGTGCGGTCAACTCCACTCCCATCCGCAGCGCGCGCAACGGGCGGTCCTGCCCCAGATCTCCGGCACTCGGCTCAATGTCGGCCGTCGTCTGGAAGGGAATGCGCTCGGGATCGCAGTGCCAGCGGAGTTTTTCTGGTGGGAGGCTGGCAGGTTTGGGAACGGAATTCTTGCTCATGGTTCTTTCCGAAGGGCGCTACTCTAGCACGGCCCCTGGTTACCTCCCACTCGCTTCGGATGTCTTGTTTCCACCGTGCGCACCCGGGACGTAAAGGTCCAAGATGCTTGCGGCCGCAGCGACAACAATGGGTCCCAGAACGACGCCCAGCAACCCGAACACGCTGATCCCGCCGAGCACGCTGATGAAGACCACCAGCCCGCTCATTTCGGCGCGCCCGCTGATCAGCCAGGGCCGAATAAGATTGTCCACCAGTCCGACGATAACGCCACAGATGATCGCGAGAAGGATTCCCCGGCCCCAGTGCCCTGCGAGCGCCAGGCTGACGGAAGCGGGAGCCCAGATGAGCGCCGAGCCCACGACCGGCACGAGCGAAAAGAAGCCCATCATCACGCCCCAGAAAATCGGTGTGCGGATTCCCGTGAGACCAAACGCCAGGCCTCCCAGCACGCCGTGCGCGGCCGCGGCGACGAGGCTCGAGATCACGCTCGCGAAGACCAGATCGCGCGCCTCGCTGAGCATTCGGATTCGATGCGTTTCTTCGAATGGCAGCACTTCTCGTAGGCGCTCGGCGATCGCGTTGCCGTCGCGGAAGAGGTAGAACATGGCTAGGATCGTCACGCCGAGGTGAAACAAAAACACGGCCGTATTCCGCAGCACGGTTCCCAGTCGTGCCGCAGAGTATTTCGCAGCTTCTTCGGCGTATCGGTGCAAGGTCGTCGCCAGATCGGGGGTATTGGTCTCGGGAAAACGCTGCAGAATTTCTGCCCAAAGATTGCTGACCCACGAGAAACGGCCGCTCGCGATTCCCTCCTGAAGCGATTGGGCGGCGGACACCCCCTCGCGGACGAACGCTATCATTACAAGCACCGTGGGTACGATCAAAACCAGCGTCACGCCGATTGTGGCTACCAACGCTGCCGTCGTGGGCCCAAGGCGCCCCGCCAGCCGCATGTAAAGAGGGTGGAAAAGCACGACTAGAATAACGGCCCAGGAAAGCGCCGCGAGAAAGGGCGCGAAAACGAGAAAAGCCAGATAGGCGAGAACGGCGATGATGCCGTAAAACAGCGCCGTACCCAATCGCTTCTGCGTGCTGGATTCAGCCGTCAAAATTCCCTCGCCTTCACGGTTCCGGCAAGGAGACTGATAGTGTCAATCCGCAGGTTTGTCAACTCCGGCTTGCGCGCTGCTGGCGAAAGCACTGAGTGCTATAATCGGCGCGAGATCCGATCTGTAAGCCCATGCCTGATCCAGACTGCAAGCATAAGCGCACCCGGCTCATTGCCAAGGACGACGACGCTCAGTACGTCGAGTGCCTCGATTGCGGCGAAATCATTGAAGCAGGCGAGCGCAAAGAGGCGAGCGGCTTCGATGAATCCCTCTCCGACGCGTAGTCATGCTCGAAAACCCGAATAATTGCTGCGAGTGCTTTGTGAAATGCGCGAAGTGAATCGCTCAGCGGATGTTCAGCTTTTCGATGAGGCGCAGCACATCAGCGGCGGATACGTCGTAGAGCGAGTGTTCGTCTTCCTGCTCGAGCCGCTCGCGAAGATATTCGGCGGCAATGTAACTGGCTTCGCGGTCCGTCAGGTCCCTCTTCGCGCGCTCGCGAAATGTGACGAACGCCGGATGGGCCAGACCGAGCACAACTCCTTTGCCGTCCACGAAGAACTTGCAATCGATGGTGTCGCTGTGCCGCGTGGCGATGCCGTTCCAACAATGCGAGAAGCGACAGCGATATTGGGCGTCGGTAAGCTTCGAGGGGACTTCGAAGGCACCGATGAAATCGCTCATGGCGCCGGCATTCGCAATGGTCGGAATTGCAGCCTTCCCCACTGGTTCACCTATTTCTTGGCGCCCACGGCGACCGGCTGCGACGTCTGCTGGTAGCTACGGACCGCCGCGCCTACTCCGGCGCCCGCCGGAACGCGCAAGCCTTGATCGAGCAGGACCTTCTCGAATGCAGCGAGGAACAGCAGCACATTTGTTTTCTGGCTCGAATACCCCATCAGCCCCACGCGCCACAACTGTCCTTTGATCGGTCCGAAGCCGCCGGCGATCTCGATGTTAAATTCATCGAGAAGTTGCTGGCGGACTTTCCTGTCGTCAATCCCCGCTGGAACTTTCACACCCGTCACCGTAACCAAACGATCCGCCGGGTTCGAAACGAACAGCTCAAGACCCATGGCTTCGACTCCCGCGATCAGGGCTTGCTGGTTGTGGAGATGCCGCTCCCATCGCGCTTCGAGGCCCTCTTCGAGCACGAGCCTCAGGGCTTCTCGCATACCGTAAATGAGAGAAATCGGCGGCGTGTGATGATAGGTGCGCTCCTTGCCCCAGTAATCCATTACGGGAGTCAGATCGAAGTACCAGCTAGCCACGGGCTTTTTCCGCGCGCGCATCAATTCTTCCACGCGCGAATTCACCGTAATTGGCGCCATTCCCGGCGGTGCGCTAATCGCCTTCTGCGATCCACTGAAGCAGATGTCGATCCGCTGGCGGTCCACTCCCAGGGGAATCCCAGCGAGCGTTGCGACCGCGTCCACGACAAGCAGCGCGCTCATTTCGTCCGCCACTTTGCGGAAATCATCGAGTCGTTGCACGACGCCAGTAGAAGTCTCGCCGTGCGCCAGGCCGACGAACTTGATCTTCTTCCCTTTGCCCGCGCGTCGCACTTCGTCGAGATCGACGGCTCGGCCGTAGGGAGCCTCCACGCGAATCACCTTCGCCTCGCTGCGCTCCGCGATGACCGCCATGCGCTCGGAAAACCACCCATTCACGCAGACAATGCACTCGTCGCCTTCTTCGAGCGGATTGAGAACCGCGGCTTCGATTCCGCCGGACCCGGAAGCTGAGATGGGAAACGTGATGCGATTCTCCGTTTGAAATGCGTGTCGCAGCAGCACTTGGACGTCGCCCATCATTCCCATAAACCAGGGGTCCAGATGGCCCACCAGCGGCGTGGCCAGCGCGCGATACACGCGCGGGTCCATGCACGAAGGGCCAGGGGTCAGCATGATGCGGGTCGGGGGAAGCAGTTCGCCTATGATTTCACTCATCGTTAATCTTCCTTGATGCGCATACTATTGTTCGGCGCCTTTGCTTGCATTCGTGCGCAGCCGGGGGCAATTTCGCGGCAGGCAATTGGGGACGAAACAGATGCCCAACCGAGGTCCATAGTCTCCCTAAACCGGGCTTGTTCGGTCAACCCCCAATATGGCCGCCCGGGTATCAGTCAATCCAGCAGGCATTTAAGGCCAACCTTTTATATGCGCTGGGAGAACCGCAAGCCTAGGGGGTACTGGTTTCGCAACTGTCTCCGCGTCGTGTTGAAAGGCCTATACCCCTATGCTAAATTGACAATTTACCCCCAAATCTCATGTCCGACGGAAAAATGACGGCGGCCCAGAAAGCGAAAATTTCACGGGTGGAAGTGTATTGGCACACCGTGAAGTATCGCACCGTCGCCCTATACATCATCGTTATCGCGGCGATTTTGCTGGCCGCGAGTTACCTGGTCTTTCCGGATATTTCCGGCACGTTGATCAAGCGCTTTTCTGTCGCTCTTGGACCGCACGATTCAGGCGTTGCGACCATCTCAGCCCGGCAAGCGCGCTTCGTAAACCTGGACGGTAAGGTGCAGGTCAAGAAGGTCAATTCCGTTCAGTGGGTCGGCGCCGATTATCAACTCACTCTCGACAAGGGCGATCTGATTCAGACCGGGCCCGAAGGAGTGGCGCGCGTCGCGTTTGCTGATGGAACAACGTACACGGTGAAGGGCGACACCCTCGTGACCGTGGAAGAAAACATTGTCGATCAGGACCACGCCTCGAAAGTCGGCGTGCACATCAGTTCCGGCCAGGTGGACTTGGCAACAGGCTCGTGGGAAGTTCCCGGTTCGAAGGCGGAAGTTTCCTTCGAGAATGCCGTTGCTTCGCTTCGTGCGAACAGTCGCGCCGCCGTTACCAGCGATCCTGCAACCCAGCAACAGGCAATCACAGTCGCGTCCGGCAGCGCCGAACTGGCCCGCGGGAACGAGCACCTGGATATCGGCCAGTGGGAGCGCGTTACCTTCCCCACCGGCGGCGTGATTACGAAGACCGATGTGTTGGCTCCGCCCGAGTTGGTCGAACCGCTCAACCTCCAGCCGATCACCGTGGTCGATCCTAAGCGCGACCCGGTTCATTTCTCCTGGAACCCTGTGGCGACCGGAAAAATGTACGAATTTCAGGCCAGCACGACGGCCATGTTCAATCACATCGTGGCCGACAAGAAGACCTCTGGAACGAACGTGGACATAACCGGCCTCGACCCCGGCGATTATTTTTGGAGAGTGCGTGCTATCGACTCGAAAAACAACATGAGCGAAGCGAGCGATGCCCACAAATTCATCCTGGTGACTCAGGGCAAGGCAGTGGAGATGTTGCTCGATGTGGACGGCACTGAACTGCACGGCAACAACGTGGAGGTATTCGGTCGAACCGAGCCCGGCGCAGCGCTCATCATCAATGGCGATCAAGTGGCGGATATTCAGTCTGACGGACGCTTCCGTCACTTCACCCAGCCGATGGCTCGTGGCAGCCACGAAATCGTCATCACAGGACAGAACCGGCGCGGTGGCACTGCCATCAAGAGAGTGGAAGTCGTCATCCCCTGAACCGAATATCGATGGATCAACCCGCCGCCGGAGCGGTGCTCGAGCGGGACCTGAGGGAGAAGCAATACGTGACCAAAAATGGCTACAGCATGCGGTCGGTCTTCAGTCTGTTCTCTTCAGACCTGGCCATCGACCTCGGAACCGCAAACACACTTGTCTTTGCGCGCGGCAAAGGGATCGTTGTCAACGAGCCCTCGATCGTGGCCATCAACAAGACCAGCGGCGAAGTGGTCGCCGTGGGCCGCGAAGCTAAGGAAATGCTCGGCCGAACGCCCGGAAACGTGGTGGCCATCAAACCCATGAAGGACGGCGTCATCGCCGACTTCAAGGTCACCGAAAAAATGCTCACATATTTCATTCAAAAGGCTCACAACCGCCGCGTGCTCGTCCATCCGCGCATCGTGATCGGTGTCCCGAGCGAAATTACGCCGGTGGAAAAGCGCGCCGTCCAGGACTCGGCTTATCGCGCCCGTGCGAGCGAAGTCTATCTCGTGGAGCAAGCCATGGCCGCGGCCATTGGCGCCGGGCTGCCCATCGAGGAGCCGTCCGGAAATATGGTGGTGGATATCGGCGGGGGAACCACGGACATCGCCGTCATCTCCATGAGCGGCATCGTCTATTCGCGCTCCGTGCGCGTCGCCGGAAACGAAATGGACGAAGCGGTGATGCATTACCTCAAGCGGAAGTACAACCTGTTGGTCGGTGAACGTACTGCCGAGCAGATCAAAATCGAAATTGGTTCCGCGTATCCGCTTGAGAAGCCGCTGACGCTCGAAGTGAAGGGGCGCAACTTGATCGAAGGTGTGCCTCGAACGGTTACGATTGACGACAGCGAAATCCGTGAAGCGCTCTCCGAATGTGTCGCCACGATCCTGAATGCCATTCGCGTGGCGCTCGAACGCACGCCACCCGAGCTTTCCGCCGACATCAGCGACCGCGGCATCGTGCTCACCGGCGGCGGTGCGCTCTTGAAGAACCTCGACAAGCGCATCCGGGAGGAAACCGGATTACCTGTCTCGATCGCGGACGACCCGCTCGCTTCCGTCGTGCTCGGAACCGGAAAGATGCTGAGTGACTTCCGCCTGTTGCGGCTCGTCTCGATCGATTGAAGCGGATTAGGTGGGAAACAAAATAGGCGACCGCTGGAGTTCGGCTCCGCCGGGCATCCAGCCTCTGGCTTCGAGCCTCTAGAACATGCTTGACACATTCTCTCGCCAACGTCCTTGGACCCTGCTCGCAGGCGTCGTCCTCGCACAGGTGCTTCTGCTCGCATTTCAGATCAAGCGCGAGCGCGACGTGCGCCTCATCCGCTATTGGGCCGTGGAATTCCTCACGCCCGCCGAACGCGTGGGAACCTGGTCATTCTCTAAAGTGGGCGGCATCTGGACGAACTACATTGGGCTGCGTGACGCGCACGGCGAGAACCAGCAGCTTCGCGGCGAAATCGAGAATCTCCGTTTGCGGAACTGGCAGTTGGAAAGCAAAGCCGCGGAGGCGCAGCGCTTGAGCGTGCTCCTGAATTTCCGCGATGCCCACCCGGAAGCACCGATGCTCGCGGCGCAAGTGATCGGAGCGAGCGCCGATCCCACCTCGCATACACTGTTCATCAATCGTGGCGAACGAGACCACGTGAGAAGAAATCTTCCCGTCATCACGCCCGACGGCGTCGTCGGCAAGGTCGTAGAGGTGTTTCCTTCCTCCGCGCAGGTGCTTCTGCTCAACGACAAGGACAGTGGTGTGGGCGCTATTTTCGCGGGCACCCGCATTCATGGTGTCATTCGGGGGACGGGAGATCCCGGACCGCGGATGGATTATGTCGCCAAAGACGCCGAAGTCCACGCCGGCCAGCAAATTCTCACATCGGGTGACGATCGCATTTTTCCGAAGGACTATCCAATCGGCACCGTCGAAAACGCGACGCTCGGAGATCCATTTCTTGTGATCCGCGTAAAGGTCGCCGCCCGGCTCGACCGCCTCGAGGAAGTCATCATCCTCCTCACGCAACAGGAATTGGTGCCGAAGAAAACGGAAGAGGCTTCCGCAGGGTCCGCCGCACAGGCCGTAGCGAAGCCTTCGCCAGTAACCAGCAAGAATCCCGTCGCCGCCGGCAGCGCTGTCGCGCACAAGCCATCCGCACCCAAGCCGGCTCCCACGGTGTCCCAGCCTGCAGCCACCAAAGAAGCGGTCTCGTCAGGCACCCCGCCTGCCGACGCGTCGGCCAACCCGCCGGCCCCTCAGCAATAAAATGGCCTCCATGCTCCATACAGGTGCGCGATCCGAATCGAATATCGAGGTGCACAAATATTATGGCGGCACCGTTCTTGTCACCGCCTTTCTCGCGCTGGTCCTGCAGACGTTTCTTCACAAATACGGGCGCTTGGCGGAGCTGCTCGACCTGCCTTTGCTGGTGACGATTTACTTCGGTGTGAGCCGCAGAAATCCGGTGTCTGGATTATTCCTCGGCGCGGGGATCGGCATCTTGCAGGACGCGCTCAGCCACGGCAAGATCGGCCTTTTTGGAATTGCGAAAACGTGTGTCGGTTATCTTGCGTCTTCAATTGGCGCGCGGATCGACACCGAGCATCCGCTCAGCCGCTTCGGGCTTATCTTTTTCTTTTTCCATTTTCATCAGGTCATTTTGGCCATCACGAAGCGCGTCCTTCTGGCCCAATCCGAACCCATGTTCACTCTGCGCTTGCTTGTGGATTCTCTCGTGTGCGCCGCCTTTGGCGTCGTCCTATTCGCCCTTCTGGACCGTCTCCGCAAGTCCTCCTAATTTCCCAGTTTGGTGAAGGTCCAGAACAACAGTGCCGAGAGGCAAATCGAAGCGGGAAGTGTGAGTATCCACGCCGTGGCGAGATTTCTGACGGTGCCCCATTGCAAGCCGGAGCCATTCGCCACCATCGTCCCCGCCACGCCGGAGGAAAGCACGTGCGTCGTACTCACCGGTAATCCAAACCAGTCGGCAGCTCCGATCGTGAACATCGCCGTGATCTCTGCCGCGGCTCCCTGGCCGTAGGTCAGATGGTCCTTCCCGATTTTCTCGCCGACCGTGACCACGATGCGCTTCCAGCCGATCATCGTGCCCAGGCCCAGCGCCAGAGCCACGGCCACCTTTACCCACCCCGGAATGAACTTCGTGGCATTGTCGACGTGCTTCTTGTAATTTTTCAAAACATCCGCATCGGCTGCGGAAAACTGCGGCACGTGTGTCTTCTGCATCAGCCGCAGCGCTTCGCTGACCACGTACAAATCGTTCCGGAAGTTGCGAACCTTGTCTTGCGGTACGGCCTTTAATTCCCTGTACAGCGACATTTCCGTGCCGATGCCGTTCACAAGTCCACGCAACGCGAGCATCGTGTTCGGCGTGAATTCCTTTGTACGCACGTAATCAGTCACTTCGTCGCGCGCGTCTCCGATGACGGCATTTGGCGATACGTAGTGGCCCAGCATGTCCGCCGTTTGCGTGGAGACTGCAACGAAATCCTGGGTCTGTTGGTAGGTGACCGCGTGATTCACGGCGTAGGCCGTCGGCACCGTCCCGATAAGTATCAGCATGATCAATCCCATACCCTTCTGGCCGTCGTTCGAGCCATGGGCGAAGCTCACACCGGTGCAGGTCAGCACCAGCAGGGCGCGAATCCAGAATGGAGGAGGCTCCGTGCCTTTGGGAGCGGCATAGAGTTCTTTGTTCGGGATCAGGCGCTTGCTGACAACCAACAGCAGCGCCGCAAAAACAAATCCCACGATCGGCGAAAGCAAAAGTGATTTTCCGATATTGGTAGCCTGTCCCCAGTCCACTCCGCTCGTTCCGGTCTTCACGGACATCAGTTGATTGGCGATGCCGACCCCGATGATTGACCCGATCAGTGTGTGCGAGCTGGAGGCTGGCAGCCCGAAATACCAGGTCCCCAGATTCCAAATGATGGCCGCCACCAGGAGCGCAAACACCATGGCGAATCCGGCCTTGCCTCCGACCTGCAAAATCAATTCCACCGGAAGGAGCGAGACGATGGCGAATGCCACGGCGCCGCTGGACACGAGGACGCCGATAAAATTCCAAACTCCCGACCACACGACGGCGATGTGCGGCTCGAGCGAATGTGTGTAGATCACCGTGGCCACGGCATTCGCCGTGTCGTGGAATCCGTTGACGAATTCAAACCCCAGCGCCACCAGAAGCGCGAGCCCCAAAAGGAGGAACGGGAGTATGCTCGTGGAATGGACTCCCGAGAGATCGGTAAGCAGGCTTCTCAGCGCATAAATGAGCCCGATGACAAGAGCGACACCAAAAATGATGAAGCCCAGCCGTCCCGGCCCTGCTGCCATCTTTGCGTCAAGCACTGATGATTTTGTCGCCATCATTCCCCCTTGCTCAATTTGGACCTAAAAAACAGCATTGGACCGCACGGTGCATCTCCCCGGCGCGCCGAGTCACAGCTCACGCGGTCCGGACGTAACCACTTCGGTTTTAAGCCAAGTTACTTTCCAGCAGCCTTCGCTTTATGCCCGTGATGTTCGGTATGGAGCTTGGCTGCCTCGGCGGCGTGGTGCGTCGCGTGGTGCAGATGACCTTGGGCCGTGTGCGCGTGGTGCGCCGCGGACTGGTGGTCTTCGCCCTCGTGGTGCGTGGCAGCTTCGCGATGGTGACGGGCCGCATGTTCGTGGTGTTCCGCTGCTTTGCGATGATGCTCTGCCGCTTCCTTGGACATATTTTCTCCTCGGGATTCTGGTCTTGTGGTGCGGAGCGCGACGCTACCGGGCTGATGTTACTGGCGCGTGACGCGCAGATGAACAGTTCTGGAGGCTGCTCAAATCCGACTGGAACTATCGTGCGTTGACCGAAAGGGCATACCCGGGTTGCGGGTGGCGCTCAGCAAGTGTTAGCTTAAAGTGCACCTCGAGTCCCCCAGGATTCGGCACTTAGGCGCATCTGGGCCGAGCACGACCCGCCGCGCTGGAGTTTTCTTGGCATCATGGAACGTTAACGATCAGAGAATCCCTCAGGGGCGTCTTGCGCTCGTTTCCTATATGTCCGTCGTTCTGGTGGTCGTTCTTTTGGTCGGCTTTTGGAAATTGCAAGTCGTTCAATCGGGGCATTTTGCCGACCTTGCCGAGCGAAACCGCGTCCGCTCGATTCCGATCATCGCGCCTCGCGGGACCATGCTCGATCGCGAAGGGCGAGTCCTCGTGGACAGTTACCCCTCATTCAGCATCCTTCTGCTCCGCGACGATATGAAGGCGATCGAAAAAAGCCTTCCGCAAATCGAAGAGGGCCTCGGTATTAGCAGGAATGATCTTTGGCAACAGGTCGATGCCGCGAAAAACGCGCCCAAATTCCAGCCGGTCGTGATCAAGCCGCTCGCCACCGACGCCGACATTGCCTTCGTGGAATCGCATCGTGCCGATTTGCCGGTGCTTGAACTCATGATGGTCCAGCGGCGCCGCTATTCGCACGGCGATATGCTCGCCAATACCATCGGATACGTCGGCGAAGTCTCTCCGCAACAGCTTGAGCAAAGCGGCGACCGCTATCGCCCCGGCGACATCGTCGGCAAAGCAGGTCTCGAGCGCGAATACAACGACCAGATCGAGGGAACCGACGGGATGCGTCGCGTTGTCGTGAACAGTGTGGGCAAGGTGATGCGCACGCTCGAAAACATCGAGGCGATTCCAGGAAAACCGATCCAATTGAGCATTGACGAGGATTTGCAGAACATCGCCGAAACCGACATGGGAGAAAAGACAGGCGCCGTCGTGGCCATGGACGCGCGGACCGGTGAAATCCTCGCTATGGTGAGCCGCCCCACATTCGATCCCAATGATTTCGCGGTGCGAATCCCGCCCGAAGAATGGCAAAAACTGAATACGGACCCAAGTTCGCCGCTACTGAACCGCGCGATTCAGGCACAACTTGCGCCCGGTTCAGTGTTCAAGATCGTCATGGCCACGGCCATGGTCGAATCGAAAGCCATACCGCAGAACTTCACCACTTTCTGTCCGGGGTTTGCCACCATTTATGGACACACCTTTCACTGCTGGAAGCCCGGCGGGCATGGGGAGGTTGGTCTTCACAAGGGAATCGTGGATTCCTGCGACGTCTTCTTTTATCAAGTGGGAAAGCTTCTGGGAATCGATCGCATCGCCTACTTTGCCACGGGCCTGGGTCTGGGCCGCAGAACGGGAGTTGATTTGCCGAGCGAGGAGCCGGGCCTTGTGCCGTCCGAGGAATGGGTGGAGCGCGTCTACCATCACAAATGGTATGCCGGTGAAACCATCTCTGTCTCCGTGGGACAGGGGGCAGTAACCGTGACGCCGATTCAACTCGCGCGCATGGCGGCCGCAGTGGCAAGCGGCGGGACGCTTGTCCAGCCGCATCTGCTCAAAACTATGTCAGGCTTGAAAACCGATCGTTTCGCGCTGGCCGACGACACGGTCGAGCAGGTTACCCAGGGATTGTTTGGTGTGGTGAACGAGGGCGGCGGGACGGGCTACCATCTGCGGCTTCAAAACATTGAGTTCTGCGGCAAGTCCGGCACGGCTCAATTGATGAGCTACAACGCGGCAAACCGCACCGGAAACAAAAAGATGGATGGATGGTTTGTCGGGTTTGCTCCCCGGCGCAACCCGGAGATTGTCGTCGCGGCAATCGTACAAGACACCGGCGAGCACGAGCACGGAGGAGAGACGGCTGGGCCGGTTGTACGCGACGTCGTGAAAGCCTTTTACGACAAGAAGAATGCGCGCTTGCAGCAGCAGACAACAACGGAGAATCAATCTCCTCCGGCCGCCGCTCGCCCGCTCGTCGCCACCGTAGGAGCGCGAAATCCATGAAAGACCGCCCGCGCATTCAAGACTTCGACTGGACGCTCCTGGCGATCGTGGCCGCGATTAACGCGATAGGTGTGGCCGAAATTTATTCTTCCACTCACGCGAGTGCCATGGTTGGAATGCATTGGAAGCAACTCACGTGGATCGCCGTCGGCCTTGCAGGAATGCTTCTGATTTCGCGCGTGGACTACCATGCCCTGATGGACCAGGCTCCCGCACTTTACATGATCGGACTGGCAGCGCTCCTGATCGTGCTCGTCATCGGCCACTCCCGATTCGGCGCGAAGCGCTGGGTAGCGGTGGGTGGCGTAAATTTACAAGTGTCAGAGCTCATGAAGTTGATTATAATCATTGTGCTGGCCCGCTACTTCAGCGAAGTGCGCACCGACCGGCTGACTCTCGTGGATTTGGTCAAGGTCGCCGTTCTGACCGGCATCCCGGTAGGATTGGTTCTGATTCAGCCCGACCTGGGAACTGCGATGGTGCTTGTTCCGGTCGCGGTGGTGGGAGCATTTCTCGCCGGCATCGAATGGAAACATGCGGCGGTGGGGCTGGTCCTCGTGGGTCTGTTGATCCCCGTGGGCTGGAATATGCGGGGTCACCTGAAGCCTTACCAGCAGCAGCGCATCGAGACCTTCCTCCATCCCGAGGAAAATCCCCGCGGCGCCGGTTATCAGATTCTTCAGTCTGAAATTGCCGTGGGCTCGGGAGGATTTTGGGGAAAGGGATTCAACAAGGGCAGCCAGAACCAATTGGGCTTTGTGCCTGTTCGATACTCCGATTTCATTCTGGCGGCCCTGGCGGAAGAACAGGGTTTCATTGGAGTCTGTGTCGTCTTGCTGTTGTACATGGGTCTGATTCTGCGGCTGGTGGATAACGCGCAGAAAGCGAAAGATCGTGCCGGAATGTACGTGGTCATGGGAGTCACCGCCATCCTCGGTTTCCACGTTCTCGTCAACGCCTCGATGGTGATAGGCTACACACCGGTCACTGGCATTCCGTTGCCGCTGATGAGCTATGGAGGTTCGTCGACGGCTTTTGTGTTTTTGGCTTTGGGCCTGGTGATGAACGTCCGCATGCGGCGGTTCGTCAACTGAGCCTCGAAGCATTTTGTCCCCGCGCCCCGCTTCGTCGGAGCCGGAATTTAAATTTGGAATTAGGAACGCACCGGATGAGGAAAATGACGCCAAAAGCCGTCAAGACCTCCCCAGGCGGCCCGTCGTGGCCCGTGGAAGCCATTTGCTTCCGCCACGCTGGTCGAGCGCGCCCGTTCGCGCCTGCCGCCGCAGTCCGCTGCGCCATGAGGAGTTTTCATGTCGAAAGAACTAGTCATTTCGGCGAACCCGCACGAGACGCGGGTCGCCATTATGGAAGAAGGTCAGCTCTGTGAGTATTACGTTGAAAGGGAAAAAGAATTTGCTTTAGTCGGAAGTATCTATAAAGGCCGCGTCACCCGCGTGCTTCCCGGCATGCAGTCAGCCTTTGTGGAGATCGGTCTCGATAGCGACGCCTTCCTTTACGTCAGCGACTTCCTCGAAGACATCGAGGAATTCGACCACGTCGTTTCGACCGTCGAGGACAAAGTCCAGAAGATGGAGGCGCAGGGCGGACAAGTGTTCGCAGCAAGCAGCACTACGGCTCCTGCGCTCGAGCCTTCGGACGTTGATCCGGCGCCGATGGCTTCTAGCGACGCCCCCGCCGCCGAACCACCGGCCCCGCCGGAAATCCCGGCTCCGCCGCCGGTGCGCCCGATATCTTCGAGCAGCGCCCCGGGTCGCGATCGCGGTCGACCCGATCCTCGCCGCTCGGAAGGCCGATTTGGCCAGCGCGGCGGACGCGGGCGCCATGGTCGTCCAGGAGGGCGCGGAGGCGATCGCCGCTTCGGCCGTGAATTGCCTTCCTCTAAATACGCCTCGCCGCGGCCATATGATGACCGCCCGAGCGACTCGGGCCCGGCGGACGGGCACGTATCCATCATTCTCCCCGGAGAATCTCTCGCAAAGTATCGGGACAAACCGGTCTCTGCTGGCACGTTGCCGCCACCGGTAGAAGAAGCCGCGCCGTCGAGCGCGCATTCAAGCTCAATGCCCGCGGCCGTGGAATCGGTTTCCTCGATGGATACGCTGCCCCCCGCGGAATTCCACTCTTCTTCTTCGTCAACCGGCCTTGAGCCGCTTCCCGGTGAAACACTCTCCAAGTGGCAAACGCGCGATCGTTCCGTCGTCGAGCATGCGGAATCGCCGATTCCCTCGGCGGTACGCGGAGAGCGCGACGAACAGGAAGCGCATGACGATCCCGAAGTGCGCGAATTTCACGAGCCCGAACCCGCGGAACACCAGCACGCTGCCGCCGACCTGAGCGACGACGAGGCCACCGCTCTTGCCGAGCACGTCGCCGAAGCGCACATCGAAGAGGCGGTGCGTGAAGAACACGAGAGAATCCTTTCCTCGGCGGAAGACGCATCCGAAGCGCATCCCTCCGAAGTCGAAGAACACGCGACCGACGAGGAGGAGGATCGCGAGACCGAAGAAGAGGAAGCAGAGGCGGAAGGCGAGGGAATGATCGCCCCTTCGCCCGAGCCGGAACACGCGGCAGGAATCGAGACCGCAGCGCAATCGGCCGAAAACGGCTCACCCCTTCCCGCGGAAAATTCTCCCGCACAGGAAGCGCAGCCATCGAATGCCCGCGTCCGTAACGATTTTCGTGCGCGGATGCAGCATCCCGCGCGCCGCGGCGGACGCGATCGTGGCCGCCGCGACGACCGAGGACGCCGCCCGCAACAGGGACAAGGTGGGCACGGCCATTTTCGCCCGCAGCCGCGCCGCCCGCAGCTCATCGCCGACATGCTGAAGCAGGGGCAGGAAATCATCGTCCAGATCGCCAAGGAGCCGCTCGGCAAAAAGGGTGCGCGCATCACGAGTCACGTCGCTCTGCCGGGCCGCTTCCTGGTCTATATGCCCACGCTCGATCACACCGGTGTGTCGCGCAAGATCGCTTCGGCCGAAGATCGCTCGCGCTTGCGCCATCTGGTGAACGAAGCCAAGGGCGCCTCCGGCGGCGGCTTCATCGTTCGCACGGCAGCCGCAAGTGCCTCGCCCGACGAGGTTCGTGCCGACGTCGAATTCCTCACGCGCACATGGTCTGAAATCAAGGCGCGCTCCGAACAGCGCAAGGCGCCTTCTCTTCTGCACCGCGATCTCAACCTGGTCGAGCGCATCCTCCGCGACTACATGAGCCCCGACTATTCCGCCGTCTGGGTGGATACCGAGGAGGAGTACACGAAGGTCGTGGAGTTCATGAGCCGTTTCCAGCCGGACCTCGTGGACCGCGTGAAGCTCTACACCAAGGAAACGCCGGTCTTCGAAGAATTCGGCATCCAACAGGAAATCGACAAGGGCTTGCGCCCGAAAGTGTGGCTGAAATCCGGCGGCTACATTGTCATCAACCACACCGAAGCGCTTGTCGCCATCGACGTCAACACCGGCAAATTCGTCGGCAAGGGCTCGAATCGGCTGGAAGACACAATCGTGCGCACAAACGTCGAAGCGGTGAAGGAAATCGTCCGCCAGATGCGCCTGCGCGATTTGGGCGGGATCATCATCATCGACTTCATCGACATGGAGGAGCGCCGCAACCGCGAGCGAGTCATGGCTGCTCTCGAAGACGCGCTTCGCGCCGACCGCGCTCCCTCCAAGGTTCTCCGCTTCAACGAGTTCGGTCTCGTTGCCATCACGCGCAAACGCACCAAGCAGGCTCTCGAACGCACTCTCTGCCAGCCTTGCCCGTATTGCACCGGCTCAGGGATGGTCAAGTCCATTCCCACGCTGTGCTACGAGATTCAGACGGAGGCGCGCAAGATGGCGCCCGATGTTGGTTCCGGTAGCCTCACGCTCCGCGTTCATCCGGAAATTGCCAAGGCGCTCAAGACGCGCGAGTCTTCGCTCATCGAAGAGCTCGAGCAATGGACAAAAAAGAGCATCATCATTCAGGCCGACCCGACCTTGCATTGGGAGCAATACGATATCTACTAGAAGCTAGTACCTGGATGCTGGAAGCGCCTCGGGAAGCATTCCGGGGCGCTTTCGCTTTCAAGGCGTTCCTGACATCTTCGCTTTATAACCCATTTGCTAGCTGCACGCGTGGTAATATCCGCGCCTCGGAGGGCAATCCCGTGAATAACGGCGGGAGTTCGGCAGGAATAGGGTTTTGGGGCTTTGGAAGCATGCTAGCTATCACCCTCTCGTGGAGCGTGAACCATTCAATCCTGTGGATGATTCTCCATGGGATCATTAGTTGGCTGTACGTAATTTACTTCGGCATCTGGAAATGACCGGATTCAAAGCCGACGGGGCTCCATTTTGTGCTGCTTCGCAGTAGGTCATTCGATTTCGGTCCAGGGAAATGACCGGTTCTCGCTTTTGACGCCAACGACTGTTCAGATAGACGCAACGCTCGGCCACATGCAATAAATGCAGTCACGGCAGAATCCATGGCCAAGAAATACCGCGGAACATTCGCGAGGCCGACGAGACGCCTCGTCGCCGCAGAAGAAAAAATTCCAATATTTTGTTGATTGTCCCGCTGATTATCTTGCTTGCCTGGTTCTTGATGAGCCGCAATCAACGACACGTTGGGTATCCGCCACGCCCCGTGGTCGTATCCCACTGACGCGTTCGAATCAGAAAATGTCTTGCCGCTAGCCACTGAACCTCTCCTCTTTGAACGGGTCCCCGTAGATGTGATACCCGTTCTGCTCCCAGAATCCCGGCGCGTCCTTGGCCAGCAATTCAATCCCCCGCACCCATTTCACACTCTTCCAGGCGTAGAGATGCGGCACTACGAGCCGCACCGGATAGCCATGTTCCGCAGGCAACGGTTCGCCGTTGTGCTTCAGCGCGAAAAGCGTCGTCGGACGCATCAAATCCTCGAGCGGCACGTTCGCCGTGTAACCCTGCTCGGCGAGGACCATCACGTACTTCGCTTCGGGCTTTGCGCGAATCAGTTTCATCACCTCCGTAAACGGCACGCCTTCCCAGCGCACATCAAACCGGCTCCAGCGTGTCACGCAGTGCATATCGGCGACGACTTCTTTCATCGGCAGCCGCGCGAACTCTTCCCAGGTAAGTCGCAGCGGCTTTTCCACGAGTCCCGTCACGCGAAAATCCCATGTCTTCGGGTCGAATCGTGGCACGTCGCCTTCATGCAGCACCGGCCACTTCAGCGTCGCCGATTGCCCGGGCGGCAGTCGCCCTGCTTCCCGCATCGCCTGTTCGAGCGTCTTTCGTTCGTTGCCTTCACCAAATATCAATGCCGCCTCTCCTATTCCACCTCGACTTGAATCCCGCCCACATAGCGCGCTACGACGTTGTAAACCGCCGCCATCAGACCCCCGCCGACCGCTCCCATCACGGCAAACAAAATAGGGAAAAAGATAATCGAAAAACCCCCGAAGAGCACACCGAAGAATCGGGGAACCTGTCTCCCATCATGCCCCGTCAATGGGACGAGAGAAAACACTACGCTGAAGATCGCTCCCTCGATCAATCCGATGGCGCCGTAGCAAATGGCCGCAATCTTCATCACCGACAAAGGGTCGATCTTCCTGATGATTCTCATCGCGCACTCCCGTGCTGCTTTCCACATGCTCCGATGCGGAAGACTAACAGCTTGAGGTTTCCCGTACAATGCGCCAGCTCGATAGGAAACCGCCCCAAACCTCTGTGTTATCATGACTCGTCCGTCAGATTATAAATTGCGGCGAGGAGCCCATTTGGCCGCGCGCATCCTCAACGGAAACGCCATCCGCGACGCCATTTACGCCGAGCTTGCGGGCGACATCGCCGCGCTGGGCAAGGCCGGGATCCGTCCCGGGCTTGCGGCCGTTCTCGTCGGCGACAATCCTGCCTCGAAGATCTACGTGAAAAGCAAGATCGCGGCGTGCGAAAGGCTTGGCCTCGCAAGCATTCACGTCACGCCGCCGGCTACGGTTTCCACCGCAGAGCTGCTTTCCATCGTCGAAGATTTGAATCGCCGCGACGACGTGGACGGCATCCTGGTACAGCTTCCGCTTCCGCCGCAAGTGGATGCCAGGAAAATTCTTGAAGCCGTAGACCCCGCAAAGGACGTGGACGGTTTTCATCCGCTGAACGTGGGCCGGCTCGTGGCCGCTCGTCCGCAATTGGTCGCTTGCACTCCCGCGGGCGTGATGGAGATTTTCCGCCGCAGCAATATTCCGCTCGAAGGTGCGAATGCCGCCGTCCTCGGCCGGAGCGACATCGTCGGGAAACCGATGGCGCTGCTTCTGATGCATGCGAACGCGACGGTCACCATCTGCCATTCGAAAACTCGCAATCTTCCGGAAGTGGTGCGCCGCGCGGACATCGTCATCGCCGCGATGGGCCGCGCCGCCATGGTTACTCCTGATTTCATTCGCCCCGGCGCCACGGTGATTGACGTCGGGATCAACCGCATCACGGACGCGGCGCAGGCGGAACAATTCTTCGCGCATTTCCCCGAGCGCCTCACAGAATTTCGAACGAAGCGCTCGGCCCTCGTGGGCGACGTTCATCCGGATGTCGCGAGCGTTGCCGGTGCACTAACGCCCGTCCCCGGCGGTGTCGGCCCGCTCACGATTGCCATGCTCATGAGCAACACGGTAAAGGCAGCCCGGCTGCGGCGTGGCTCACGTGCTGCGGTTCCTGCAGGCGTGCCACGCTGATGCTCCGCGTCGGCCTCACAGGCGGAATCGCGACGGGAAAATCCACCGTGGCTTCTTTGTTGCGCGACCATGATTATCTCGTGCTCGAAGCTGATCCTCTCGGCCACGAACTGCTCGAACCGGGGCAGGCCGCCTACGATGAGGTCGTCCGTGAATTCGGAAAAGAAGTCCTCGATCCCTACGAAAAAGTGGACCGAGGCAGGCTCGGCACAATCGTGTTCTCGGATCCGGAAAAGCTAGCCCGGCTGAATCAGATCCTTCATCCGCGCATTCTCGAAGTAATTCGCAAATGGTTTTTGGCCCTGGACCGTCCTGGCGGCCCGGAATTTGCTTTTGTCGAGGCCGCCTTGATCATCGAAGCCGGCTACCACAAAGAGCTCGACCGCGTTGTTGTTTGCTGGTGCCGTCCCGAACAGCAGCTCGAACGCCTGAAGGCGCGCGGCCTCACCTCCGAGCAGGCCTCCCAGCGCATTGCCGCGCAAATGCCGATCGATGAAAAACGCCGGATCGCCAATGAAGTGATCGACTGCTCCGGCTCGTTTGAAACCACCGAACAACAGGTCTCGCAGGTTTTCGAAAAACTCAGACAATCGGTCGCACCGGGAAGAAACATTTCCTAGCGCCGCCGCGTAATTATTTGCAGGGGATCTCTCCATGACACGAGAATCGAGTGAAAGACGAGCAATTCGGCTGCTTGCCATCGGACTGATCATCGGACTCGGCGCCTACTGGGCCGGTTCGCGCTACGGGTCGCACTCGCCCTCTTCGGTGAGCGCGGTGCCCGCGCTCGCCGTGGCGAGCGAATCGGGCCTCGATCCCACCGAGACAGAGAATGTCCACATTTACAGGCAAGCGTCGCCGGCCGTGGCAAACATCGTCACGCGGACGGTCGAATACGATTTTTTCTTTAACGCGGTCCCCGTCGAAGGCGCCGGTTCGGGGTTTCTGATCGATACCGACGGTCACATCCTGACGAACTATCACGTCGTGCAGGGTGCGCAAACGATTGAAGTCACGCTCGGCGACCAATCGCGTTACAAAGCCAAATATATCGGCGCGGACACCCGCAACGACATTGCCCTGATCCAAATCGACACTCGCGGCCACAAATTGACGCCGCTTTCGCTCGGGGATTCCCGCAATCTGCTGGTGGGCCAGCGCGTTCTTGCGATTGGAAATCCCTTCGGATTTCAAAGCACGCTTACGACCGGTATCGTCAGCTCGCTCGGCCGCACCGTGCAGACCAGCGAAAATACTTTCATTGATGAGGCGATCCAGACGGATGCGGCCATCAACCGCGGCAACTCCGGCGGCCCACTGCTGAACTCGCACGGTGAAGTGATCGGAATCAACAGCGCGATCTACGCGCCCACGGGGACGACCGCGGGAATCGGCTTTGCGATTCCCATCAACACGGCGCGCCGCGTGGCCGAAGATCTGATCACGAAGGGCCACGTCTCACGCGCCACGCTCGGAGTCGAAGGGCGTCCTTTGTGGCCCGGCCTTGCTGAGGCGCTCAATCTCGGCGTCGAGCAGGGGATCTTGATCGAGCGCGTAACCGGGGGAGGCCCTGCGGAGCAAGCGGGAATCCGCGGCGGCACGCACTCGGTGTTGGCAGGCTTGCAGGAATTGCGAACCGGCGGCGACGTGCTTGTCGCCGTTGACGGAAAACCAATCGCAACCCAAATGGATCTCAATCTTATTCTGAATCGAGCGCGGCCGGGAGACACGGTTACGCTTACGATTGTCCGCGACGGAAAGAAGATGAACGTGACGGTCAAACTCGGCACGGGCTGAGCGAGTTTGAATTTCGTCAAACAACCCTGAACGGCGAAACCTCCGATTAAGGCCTTGATGCTGCGGCCTGCGCTTTGGATCCCTCCGGTCCCCACTCACTCCATTCCCTGCGCAGCCGCTGTCGCTCGTCTTCGCTCAGCCGAAACCACGATTCGGCCAGATCGCGCACGAGCTCGAGCGCGGCCTGCATCTCGTCGAGTTTTTCTTTCATCATTTCGCCTTCCGCGTCCGCAGGCACTCGAATCGGCGGGGCCACGAACATTACCGCGCGCGAAAAGGGATACGGAAACTGAAACAGATCCCAGGATTTTTGGAATGTGTGCGCCCAACTTAATCCGACGTGGAAAACGGAAATCGGCTGGCTGGTGCGTCGCGCCAAAATCACCGCCCCGGGCTTGGCGATGTAGCGTGGCCCGCGCGGCCCGTCAATCGTAAGCGCCACATGTTTGCCTTCTTCGATTTGCTGCGCCATCGCCGTGACCCCTTCCACTCCTCCTCGCGTCGAACTGCCCTGCACCGTGCCGAAGCCCAACCGTTCCACCACGCGCCGCGTCCATTGGCCGTCAAAGTTCACCGTGTTCAGCACGACGATATTGCGATTCCTCCAGATCCAGATGGCAGGGATGATGCACTGGTGCCAAAACGCGCCGATGGCCCGCTCGCCCCTGTCACGAATTCGCGACGCATTTTGCACGCCAACCACTTCGAATCGGAGCGTTGGGCCGATCAGCCGCATCATCCAATACGCGGCCCAGGCAAAAACGGGAATTTGCATTCGTCGCCAGCGCGAGAGTTGTGGAGGCTGGACGCCGGCCGGAGCCGCTGTGCTGGCCGCGCGCTTCGATCCCGCAGATGTCGCGACGTTGTCCACTGCGGTATAGTATAGGCGAACCTCGAACATCTCTCGATGTCTCCCAAGCTCACATTCGCGCGTCAGGGAATTTTCGCCTCGCGGCGCAGCCGCTCCGCTCGAGCATGGATCTCGCTCGCGATCCTGCTCCTCTCGCCTGCGCTGCTCCGTGCGCAGCAGGCGCCTCCTCGGGCGATCGGCCGAATTGATGGCAGCGACATTTCCGTCGAAAGTGGCGCGGCGGGCAGTGCCACTGCCGGGTCCGCAGCGAGCATTTTTGTCGTCAACGGGAGTGTCGTAACGGTGCACTCCGGCCTTGCGCGCATGGTTCTCGCAGCAGGCGGCGAGATCGGCATCTGTGGCCCGGCCAAATTCACGATGCTGGAATCGAACGGCGCGATCACGCTGGCCCTGAATTTCGGACGCTTGCATGTCCGGCTTCCCGCCGCCACCACCCTGCGCATCTTCACCCCGGCGATTATCGCGACACCACTCGACATCTCCGGTGCCACGCGCGACATCAACATCGGCCTCGACCTCAACGATTCGCTTTGCGTGCTGGCCGCTACTGGCGCGCTTCGCCTGGAGCAGCAGTTCAGCGGAGAAACGCTTGTGGTGCCCCAGGCGAGCGAGTTCTTCTTGGCCGGTGGAAAACTCATCCCAGTTCAAGGGGCGCCGGGAAGCTGCCAATGCGCCGGGCTCGAGGCTGACAATGCCCCGCCTCCCGCGGCCCCAGGGACCGAATTAAGCGCGAAGGCTGAGTCCGGCCCGGCGCCCGAGCCTCAACCTCAGCCTTCCCGTGATTCGACGCGTAAAATGGAGATTCCTCCTCCCTCAACCCCTGTACGGGCATCGAGTGCGAAGACCGAGCCCGGCCCGGCGCCCGAACCTCACGCTTCCAATTCGGCACCCAATTTGGCGATCCCGCCTCCTCCGGCCGTGGAATTCCGCATCTTCGCGAACTTGAATGACGCGCACCCAAGCGTGTCGGGATCGAGGGACGCCGCTCCGGCGCCGCCGCCCGTCTCGGTCCCCGAATACAAGATTCTGCTTCCGCCATTGGTCTTCTCACACAATTCTCCCGCTCCGCCGCCCAACCCGCTCGCCGAAATGGTTTTGCTCATCCGCGTGGCGCATGTCGAACCGGTGTACGAGTTCACGGGCCGTGTCGAAGTGCCGGCGCTTGACCAGCCGGCGCCGAAAACTTCCGCGTCGCAACCGAAGCCCGCGAAAAATCCGCAAAAGAAAAAGGGCGGCTTCTTGGCAAGGTTTAAGAGAATTTTTTCAGGGAACAGCTAGGAAAACCGCGCGCGCCTTGCGAAAGCCTCCGCGAACGAATCGGCGTTACATTCCCTCGTAATTTGGGCCGCCGCCGCCCTCAGGTGGAACCCAATTAATAATCTGGTAGGGATCGGCGATGTCGCACGTCTTGCAGTGGACGCAGTTCGAGGCGTTGATTTTCAATTTCGGCGCGCCCTTTTCCATTACCATTTCATACACAGCCGCGGGACAGAAATATTGGCAGGGGTTCCCGAACTCGCGCACGCAGCGATCGCCGCAGATATTAGGATCGAGCACCACCAGATGGCACGGCTGATCTTCTTCGTGGCGCGTCCCGGAATGATAGACGTCCGTCAGCCGGTCGAACGTGAGCTTGCCGTCGCCCTTGAATCGCGTGGATTGATCCACCAGCACGCCGTCGCGATGCAGGTTCGCATATTCCTTGTAACCCGCTTCGGAGCGCATCGGGTCGATCAGCCCGCGCCCGCCGGTCAGGAATTGCACGCCCGCGTGAAACAGCCCGGACCACAGCCCGCCGTGAAACGCCTGATGGAAATTCCGCACCTCCCAGAGTTCCTTCTTGATCCAGCTCTGTTCGATTTTCTGCGGATATTTCGCGAGTTGTTTTGCCGAAGTATCTCCGGCGCAAAGCGCTTCGTAAATCGTTTCGGCGGCGAGCATCCCGCTCTTGATCGCCGTGTGAATCCCCTTCAGGCGTTGCGAATTCAGCAGGCTCGCCGCATCGCCGATGATCAATCCGCCGTCCATGTAATTTTTCGGCATGGAATACCAGCCGCCGTAGGGGACCGTCTTCGCGCCGTAGCGGACCAGCTTGCCACCCTCGAGGATTCGCCGCACGAACGGATGCGTCTTGTATTTTTGGAACGCCTCGTGCGGATCGAAAAGCGGATCGTGGTATTCGAGAGCGACGACCATTCCCAGGGACACGCGGTTGTCGCGTAGCCCGTACACCCATCCGCCGCCATACATCTTCGAATCGAGCGGCCAGCCGAGCGTATGCGCCACGAATCCGGTCTGGATCCGTCCCGGCTGCACGCCCCACAATTCCTTAATTCCGATGCCGTATACCTGCGGGTTCAGCCCGTCGAGCTTGAGCCGGTTGGCGGCATCTTTCGTAAGCGATCCGCGCGGGCCTTCGGCGAGCACTGTCACTTTCGCGCGCAGCTCGTACCCGGGCGTGAAGTTGTCTTTCGGCTTGCCGTTCTTGTCCACGCCCTTGTCTTCCGTCAGGACGCCGCCGATGCCGCCGTTTTCGTAGAGCAGCTCTTTTCCCGCAAACTGCGTGAAAATATTTACGCCTTTCTTTTCCACGAGCCCGGCGAGCCATTTCACGAGCTTGTTGAGTGACACGACGTAGTTTCCGTGGTTCGCGAGCGGCGGCGGGGTGATCGGGAGCTTCCAGGAATTCGCTTCGGTGAAAAAGTAGGCGGCGTCTCCGGTGACAGGCGTATCAAGTGGCGCGCTCTTTTCGAAGTCGGGAACGAGTTCGCGCAATCCGCGCGGGTCCATGATCGCGCCCGAAAGCTGGTGCGCGCCCACTTCGCGCCCCTTCTCGAGGACGTAAATATTTTCCGCCGACAGCGACGCCGCAGCACCCGAGCCTTGCCCCCCCTGCTTTCCCGCCTCGATCAGATTCGACAGGTGAAGCGCGCACGCGAGACCTCCCGGCCCCGCGCCGATAATCAGCACATCCGCCTCAAGTTTTTCCCGCTCGATTGTCATGGCGAGATTCTAGCAGATGCCAAATTCATGATTGGGAATTCGAGGTTTGCTGGTTTCGGCACGAAAACATTGCAAGAAAAACCCTGAAAACACCCTCGAAAAGTTGCGATTAGAACTGGGTCCGATTGTTTGTTTTCAATGGTTTGGAGCAACTTCTGATTCCGGCAGTTGCGATTAGATTTCGGGGGCTGAGGTTCGCAACGCGTGGGTAGGACGCCGCCGCATTCTTGGGCGACACCCGCAGCCCCGGCTTTGTAGATGCCGCCCTCGGATGGGCCAATTTGCGGCCTGCAATCGGCGTTGTCTCGTCCTTCACTCATCAGTTTCACTGCACCAAGATTACGTTACCAAGCGGGAGGGAAAATGCAAGCACGTGCTCCTGTGGAGATTTGTGGGGCAGCGTAAGAGGAGGTTCATTCGTGGCGCAGGGCCACGAGTGGGTCCACGCGCGTGGCGCGCCGCGCTGGAATGTAGCACGCCGCAAGAGTGACGACCACGAGCAAGGCGGAGACTGCGGCAAATATCGCCGGGTCGGCCGGCTGCACTTCGAACAGCATGCTTCGGAGCAAGCGCGTGAGCGCAAATGCAGCCGCGAGGCCCGTGGCCAATCCTGCTGCCGCCGTTTTCACCCCGACACCCAAGACTTGCGACTGAACGTCGCGAGGCAAAGCGCCGAGCGCCATGCGGATTCCAATCTCGTGAGTTCTTTGCGCGACGGAGACGGACACAACGCCGTAGATTCCTATGATGGCGAGAGCCAGCGCGATACCCGAAAAAATCGTGAGAAGGAAGGTGTTGAAGCGCGTTTGTGCGACGGACCCGGCCATCCAGTCTTCCATCGTCCGCGCGTTCGAAGCCGGCTGATCTGCATCGAGAGAACGGACGGCGTCGCGGATCGATCCGGCGAGTTCTGTCGGGTTCGACTTGCTGCGCACCATCAACGTCATCCCGGAGTAAGCGAGTTCGGGATGCGGCCAATACGCGGTCGGCAGGACCTCGCTATCCAGTCCATAATGTTTGGTATCTCCCACCACGCCGACGATTTCGCTCGGGACATTCTGATCCTTCATATCGATCGTGATTTTCTTGCCGATGGGGTCTTCGTTCGCGAAATATTGCTGCACCAGCTTCTGGCTGACGATTACGACGTGCCTCGCCTCGCTTTCTTCCTGGGGAGTGAATTGCCGGCCTCGCACCAGCGGAATGTGCATCGTGCGGAAATAATCGTGGGCGACGACGCGAACCTCCGCACCGGGCGCTTCGCCGAGCGGCGGCGCAGGGCGACCTTCAATTTTGAAATCGGTTCCCGCCCCCGGACCGGCGAAAGGCGGCGCAGAATTCGCGCTTGCGGATTCAACGCCCGGAAGCGCGCGGACTTTCTCGAGAACCTGATTGAAGAACTGGACGATTTGCGCATCCTGCTTGTACTTCGAATCAGGAAGCTCCACCTTCACCATCAGAATGTTTTGAGGGTCAAAGCCTGGCGAAACGGATTGGAGGCGCAAAAAACTCTTAATCAGCAAGCCAGCTCCCGCCAACAGGACGACGGCCAATCCAATCTCGGCGACCACGAAAACATTTCGCAAGCGGCTGCCTCGCACTCCGATCCCTACGGTGCGTTCCCCTTCCTTCAACGATTCGCCGGGATTCGTCTTCGCGGAGCCGAGCGCCGGAACCAGGCCGAACATCAGTCCCGTCACGATGGTGACCGCCAGAGTGAACAACAGAATCCGAAAATCGATGTGAACGTTTCGAATATCGAGAAGGTCTTCGGGCGCGAGCGTGAGCAATAATTGCATCCCCCAAAACGCCAAGAGAATTCCAAAACCGCTCCCGATCAACGCCAGCAGGATGCTTTCTGTGAGAAATTGCCGGACGACTCGGAGGGGACTCGCTCCTAAAGCGGTGCGAATGGCAAGCTCTCTCTTTCGTTCCGCCGCGCGCCCAAGCAGCAGGCTCGCAACGTTGGCACAGGCGATGAGCAGCACAAATCCAACTGCACCGAAGAGAATGGTGAGAGGCTGACGGATCGCTGCAACGAACTGATCGTGCAGAGGTACGAGGCTCGTTCTCCAGCCTGTGTCCATCGCAGGAAACTGCCTTTCGAGATCCTTTGCGACCACATTCATCTGCGTCTGGGCCAGCGCGAGCGAAATGCCCGCTTTCAGACGTCCCACCGCCATCATGTAACGTCCAACGGGTGTATGGTCCTCCGGGCGGAACGCGAGCGGCAACCAAAGTCCGGCGTGTTCGCCCGTCCGCGAGTGCTGTTGGACGAAAAGTTCAAATCCGCGTGGCATTACCCCGACGATGGTCTGGGTCTTTCCGTCGAGTGTGATCGTTTTCCCCGGGATGTTAGGGTCGCCGCCAAACTTTCGTTGCCAAAGCCCGTAGCTCAGCAAGACCACGTTGTCCTTACCCGGCTGGCCCTCTTCGGAGATGAAAGTGCGGCCAATATTGGCGTTCACGCCCAGAAGGGAAAACAAATTCGGCGTGACGGCTTGCACCGGGATTTGTTCCGGCTCGCCGCTTCCCGTGAGGTTCAGCCGGAGATCGTAAAATCCGGCGAGGTCGTCGAAAACGGTGTTTTCCTCCTGCCAGTGCAAAAAATTGCCAGGTGAAACAACATTACGATCAAGGCCGCGCGTCGGATTGCTCTCCCAGACCATCACAAGGCGGTCGGACTGGCGATAGGGTAGCCGCGCAAGAAGAGTTGCGTCGATGACACTAAAGATCGCAGTGGTTGCGCCGATGCCGAGCGCGAGCGTGAGCACCGCGACGATGGTGAAGCCGGGAGCCTTGGCAAGCATCCGGACGCCGTAACGCAGGTCCTGCAGCAGACTCCCCATATTTGTCTCCTTCACACGTTTCGCTTCATTCGTGGCGCAGCGCCACGATCGGATCGACGCGCGTGGCGCGGTATGCCGGGATGTAGCACGCGAGCAACGCGACGGCAGACAACGTCGCGGCGACAGCCGCAAACGTAAGCGGGTCATTGGCGTTGATGCCGTAGAGCAGGCTCCTCAGGACGCGCGTGAGCGCTATTGCCCCTGCGAGTCCGATCCCCACGCCCGCAAACGTTAGAGCCAGTCCCCGGCCGATGACCATGCGCAGGATGTCGGGCCGTTGCGCACCGAGAGCCATACGCACGCCGATTTCCTGCGTGCGTTGCGCGACGGCGTAGGAAAGCACGGCATAAATCCCGAGTGAAGCGAGCACAAGAGCAATCCCTGCAAAAATGCCGAGCAGCTTCGCCTGCATTTGCCGTGGTGAAAGCTCTTCATCGACGATGGTTTGCATGGGCATCACGTCCGCTACGGGCTGGTCCTTGTCCACGGCCCAGATTTGGTCGCGGACAGCGGAGGCGACTTGCAACGGATCGGCAGTGGTTTTCACGGCTAGATATCCCGGCTGGAAGTATTCGTACTGCGAATAGGGGACGTACATCTCAGCACGCGGAGCAACGTCGAGACCCATCTGGTGTACGTCGCCGACGATACCGACAATTGTGATCCAAGGATAGTCACTGTCAAAGCCGCCGAGCTTGATTCGCCGGCCAAGTGGATTTTCGTCGGGCCAGAATTGACGGGCCATCGTTTCGTTGGTGAGCAGGACGAGAGGCGAATCTTGTCTTTCCTCCCCAGTGAAGAGGCGGCCGGCCTTAAGCGTCATGCCCATGGTGCGGATGTAGTCCTTGCTGATCACGCGCATATTGGCGTCGCTGAATTCGCCCGGAGCAGGCGCGGGGCGGCCCTCGACGGTGAAGCCGTTTGAGCCGCCGCGGTTGGTCAGCGGTACCCAGGTAGTGAACCCCGCGGCCACGACCCCCGGAACACGATTCACGCGCTCGAGCACTTGATCGTAGAACGCGGTTCGCTGTGCAAGCTTGGGGTATTTCGGGTCGGGCAAAGGAGTGCGCAAAACGAGAACATGATCGGCACTGAATCCGGGATTGAGACTCCGCAACTTTGCAAAGCTTTCGATCATGAGCCCTGCGCCGGTGAGCAAGACCATCGCGAGCGCGACCTCCGCGACGACGAGCACGTCGCGGGTGTGCCGGCCATGCGCGCCGATGCCGCTGCGAGCGCCGGCCTGCTTCAACGATTCGTTCAAGTTGATCCGGCTGACGCGCAGCGCGGGAATGATTCCGAACAAAATTCCCGTTCCCATCGAGACGAGCAGCGTAAATGCGAAAACGCGCGCGTTAATTCCCGCAGTCACGTCGAAGGGAATACCGGCCGGGACGAGCCGCGCCAAAAAGCCTGCGCCCCAGATCGAAAGCATAAGACCCAGCGCGCCGGCCAACACCGCCAGCAAAATACTTTCGGTAAGCAGTTGACGAATGATACGTCCTCTTCCTGCTCCCAGCGACATGCGCAATGCCAGCTCGCGTTGGCGGGCAGTCGCGCGAGCAAGAAGCAGGTTCGCGACGTTGGCGCAGGCAATCAGCAGCACGAATCCGACCGCGCCGAGAAGAACATAAATCGCCAGTCGAAGGTTCCCCACACGATCCTGGTGCAGAGGCACGGCGAAGGCGCCGATGTGTTTGTTGCTGTCGGGATATTTTTCGGCGAGATTCATCGAGACAGCAGTCAGGTCGGCGTTCGCTTGTGCGAGCGTGATGCCCGGTTTGAGGCGCGCCACCACTTGAAGGAAATGACGGTGGTGATTGGTGGCCTGTTCATCCGAAAAGGCCAGCGGCACCCAGATCGCTGAGGCGCGGTCGGGAAATTCGAAGCCTTGCGGCATCACACCAATCACAGTGTATTTCTCGCTGTCGAGCTCGATCTGTTTGCCTACGACTTGCGGATCGCTCCCGAAACTCTGGCGCCAAAGCGCGTGGCTGAGGATGGCGACGTAACCCGTGTTCGACTTGTCATCTTCCGCCGCAAAGTCGCGCCCCATAAAAGGCGCCACTCCCAGCACGCGAAAAAGATTCCAGCTCACCTGCCGCCCGAGAATCTCCTCCGGCATCGCGCCGCCCGTCAGGCTGAACGAAGCATCGCGCGTTGCGCCCATATCTTCGAACGAGCGATTCTGCGCTCTCCAGTCGTAGAAGTTCCCCGGAGCGGGAGTGTTCCTTGGGAAGCCTATGAAAGATGCGTCCTCCCAAATCATGACAAGTCGCCCCGCGTCGCGATAGGGAAGCGGGTGCAACAAGACGGTGTTTGCAAAGCTGAAAATCGAAGTGTTGGCGGCAATGCCCAGTGCAAGCACGCCAACGGCAAAACCTGTGAAGGCGGGAGTTTTGACGAGCATCCGAATGGCGTATTTCAAATCCTGGAGCAATGTGCCCATCTTCATCTCCTCACGCGCTTCGTGTCACTCGTAACGCAGTGCCACCAGAGGATCGACTCTTGCGGCTCGGCGAGCCGGCAGGTAGCTGGCGACCAAGATCGCGGTGCACAGGACAGCGGCGGCGCCGAGATAGATGCGTGGGTCTGTCGCACTCACGCCAAAAAGCAATCCTGACAGCATTTGAGCCAGCGCAAACGCACTCGCCAGACCAAGAAAAATTCCCAGAAAAGTCAGGCGGACGCTATGAACGAGGATCAGCCGCATGACCTCTCGCGGACTCGCGCCCAGAGCCATTCGAATGCCGATCTCCTTCGTGCGGCCTCCGACGATAAACGCCATGATCCCGTAAATCCCGATCGCCGCGAGAAAGAGCGCCAGCAGCCCGAAAATATTCGAGAACCCGGTGAAAACTCGGATCGGCGCTTCCTGGTCACCGATTAATTGGGTCAGAGGAGTGACCTGCGAGATCGGCTGGTCTTGATCGAGCGACCCGACTGCCTCGCGGAGTCCCGCAACGAGAGGAAGTGCATCGCCGGACGTTCTCAGGACGATGGCCATCGAACGGCTGGGCGACTGCGAAAACGGAATGTAGCTTTCGGGCCCCGGCGGATTCTTGAAGTCCGTGTCGAGCCTCACGTCCTTGACGATACCGATAATGGTTCGCAGCGTCGTGTTGTCCCTGCCGAGCCGAATCTTTTGGCCCAAGGGGTCCTGGCGCGAGAAATGACGGGTGGCGAGCGTTTGATTGATCACGATGACCGGAAGCGAATCCGGGCCATCCTGATCGGAAACGAAGCGGCCGCGGACCATCTGCAGGCCGAGGGCAGAGACATACCCCGGAGTAACGCACGTAATCGCCGTGTCCGGGACGGTTCCCGGATCTGGCGCAGGCCGGCCTTCGAAATACATTTCCGCAGTGTCATATCCTGAGCCAAATGGAATGGATCGGCTCGCGCCGACGTAGGTAACTTGCGGCAGGGCCTGAGCGCGCTCCAGCAGGCGATCGTAGAAATTCACCGCCTGGCGCAGATCGGCATATTTGGCCTCAGGCAGAGTGATCTGCGCTGTCAGCACATGGCCAGGACGAAACCCAAGATCCACATTACTGATGTTTTTCAGCCATTTGATCATGAGGCCCGCGGGAACGAGCGCCGTCAAAGCGAGAGATACCTCGAGGACCACGAGTGCTTTTCTCATGCGCCGGCCCCGCAGGCTGGTGGAGGACGAACTCCCGGCGTCCTTGAGCGTGGAGGTCAGATTCGGATTAGAGCTGTGCAGTGCGGGCGCCAGTCCGAAAACCACCGAGGAGAAAACTGCAATCCCAGCGGAGTAAGCGAGCGTTGCAAAATCCACATAGATGCGGCCGTAGTTGGGAAGATATCCGCGGTTCTCGAAGGGGATCGCGGACGTCATCCATTCCCCGCCCCAATTGGCCAGCAGCACTCCGAGACCTGCCGAGATGGCGAAAAGCCAGATGTTCTCGGTCAGAAGCTGACGCACCAGGCGTAAGCGGCCGGCGCCGAGAGAAATTCGCAGCGCAATTTCTTTCTGACGAGCCAGCGCGCGCGCCAGAAGGATTCCCCCGACGTTGGCACAGGCGATCAGCAAAATGCAGATGCCAATGATGAAACCCACGTAAATCCCTTGGTCGCCTGTGTGTTTCCCGATCTCGTGCCTCAAGCTGTTCAACAAAACCCCGCTGTTCGTGTTGGTGGCGGGATACAACTTCTCGAGCCGCTGGGCGATCGGATCCATGGCCTGTTGCGCCTGCGCGATTGTCACGCCCGGTTTGAGCCGCCCCAGCACATTCAGCCACCCATTCAGGCGGTCGGTGCGCTCCTTATCCGTCAATGCCAACGGAACCCAAAGATTCACGCGGCCCATCAAAGGAAAATGAAAATCTTCCGGCATCACGCCGACGACGGTATAGGGATTTCCGTCCAGAGTGATTTTCTTTCCGAGCGAATCGCGATCGCCGTTGAATCGGTCGTGCCAGAGCCCGTAACTCAAGATGGCGACCCGACCGCCGCCGGATTCGTCCTCCTCCGGGCGGAACATGCGCCCCATGGAGGGCTGAACGCGCAGCGTTTGGAAGAAATTGGCGCTTACGCGAGCGCCCAAAATTTGTTCCGGCCGGTCCTTCCCCGTGAGGTTGAAATTCGGCGTGGTCCATGCGGCGAGACTTTCAAAAACGGAATTCTGCTCGCGCCAGTCGGAGAAATCCGGCGCAGAAGCGAAATTCTCATAGCCTTTCTTCGTGTCGATTTCCCAGATTACGGTGAGCTGATCCGCCTGCGGAAACGAAACGGGCTGCAGCACCCATTGCCGCACCATGTTGAATGGAAGCGTGCTCCCGCCGATGCCCACTGACAGAGTGAGAACGATAAGTATGGCAACGCCAGGAGTCTTTGCCAGCATTCGGATGCCATAGCGCAGATCCTGCAGCAGGCTTCCCATCTTTACCTCCTTAGCCGTTTCGCGTCACTCGTATCGCAACGCCACGATGGGATCCACTCGCATGGCGCGCCGCGCGGGAACATAACAGGCAGCGAGCGCAACCAACACCAACAGAACCGCTACGCAGGAAAAGGTGAGCGGGTCGGTGGCGCTCACGCCGTAGAGCAAGCTGGCCATGAGGCGCGTAAGTCCCAATGCGGCGGCAAGCCCAATCGCGACGCCGATCAATACCATTTTGAAGCCTTCACCAAGGACCAGGCGCAGGATGTCCTTCTGCTGCGCGCCCAGAGCCATGCGGACGCCGATTTCATGGGTGCGCTGGCCGATGAGGTAGGAGATGACCCCGTAAATGCCGATACTGGAGAGCAGGAGCGCAACCGCAGCGAAGCAACCGAGCAGAATCGCGGAAAACCGCCGGCTCGCGGTGGATGCGGCAATGACTTCATCCATCGTCTGAACTCCATAAACAACCTGTTGGCTGTTCACTTGCTGCACGGAGTGACGAATGGAATCGGTGATGCCGGGCGCCAGCCCCTGGGTGCGCACGACACCAAGCGCGCTGGCCGGCGCGAGAACCATCACGGAATCCGGCAACTGCATGAACGGAAAATATAGTTGCGCCTGGAGGCGCTCCTTGTCATCCGCATCGAGCCCCCATTGTTTCACGTGGCCAACGACGCCGACGATTTCGGCCTGCCTGTCTCCATCAGGTCCGCCGCCGTTCAGGAAAAGACGCTTGCCGACAGGATTCTCATTCGGGAAATACTGGCGCGCAAGGACATCGTCCACTACGACGACCAGTGGCGAGTGCTCGTCATCCTGCGCAGTGAAGAAACGGCCGCTGCGAAGCGGAGTTCCCATCACCTTTAGATAGTCTGGGTCGACGACGAAATCGATAGCCCAATTCCATTCGTTTTGGCTCTTCGGTTTTGGCTGGCCTTCCAGCCAGAAGAGCCACTCATCATCGCCAACCATCGGAAACGCTCCCCAGCTCATCGAGGCAGACTGAACACCCGGTGTGGAAGCTAGCGTGGCATCAACTTCGCGGAACGCGGCACGAATTGCAGTCGGGCTCGCCTTCAGCATCGAAGGCGAAAGTGAAAATCCGAAGGTTAAGACGTTGCGGGCGTTAAAGCCGGGATCGACATTCCAAAGCTGAACGAGGCTGCGTAGCATAAGGCCCGCGCCAACCAGAAGGACGAGCGCCATTGCCATTTCCACGATGACAAAAACACCATGGGCGCGGTGGCGCGCGCCGACCGCGCCTCGCCCGCCTTCCCTCAGAGTTTCCTGCAAATTCGTCCGCGACGACCTCTTGAGCGCCGGAGCGAGCCCAAAAAGAATCCCCGCGAGCAATGAGATTGAAGCAGTGAAGAGCAAAACACGGTTGTCCAGCCCGATCTCTCCGCTGCGTGGCAGAGTGATGGGTAGCGCTCCGAGCGCGGCGTGCGTGGCCCAGTTCGCGAAAACCAATCCGAGCCCCCCGCCCGCCAGCGCAAGCAGAATACTCTCCGTGAGAAGTTGGCGGATGAGACGTCCCTGGCCCGCACCCAGCGCAGCGCGAATGGCGAATTCGCGCGTGCGACCGGTGGAGCGTGCCATCAGAAGGTTCCCGACGTTGACGCACGCGATCAGCAGCACGAAGCCAACTGCGCCGAGCAGCACGAGCAAAATTGGTTGGACTTGGCCCACCATGCGTTGCTTGAGTGGGATGAGTGAGGCCCCGACGCCTTTGTCCGTCTCGGGATATGCGACGGCGAGGTTGTGGGTCACCTCGGTCATGTCGGCCCGCGCTTGTTCGATGGAGACACCGGGTTTGAGGCGGCCAATCCCGTGGAAGCCCAAACCTGCGCCTCGGTTGAAGAGGAGGTTATTGCTCCACTGAACCACGGGGACATAGACCTCGCTAGGACTGAAGCTGCCGAGCACGAGATCGAAGTCCGAGGAAATCACGCCGACGATTGTGTAGCCCCTCCCATCGAGTGTGAGGCTTTTGCCGACGACGTCCGGCGTTGAGCCAAACTTGCGTTTCCAGAAGCCCCCGCTGATGAGCGCGACTGGAGCAGCGCCAATCTGGTCGTCAGAGCGCACAAAGGTCCGCCCGGTAACCGGCTTCACGCCGAGTATCGGAAAGAAATCGGAAGTAACGAACTGCGCGTTGACCTCTTCCGCGTCGCCGAGACCTGTCAAATTGAAAGAAACGCTCCGAGAAACAGCCATGGACGAGAGAGTGTGATTGTCTTTCTGCCAATCCAGGAAATTCGGATAGGAGATCGAGCCGGTTTCAAAATTTGGCTTGCTTTCGTGCAGAGTCACGAGCTGATCCGGCTGCGGATACGGCAAAGGATTCAGGAGCACGCCATTCACAACCGAAAACAGCGCCGTGTTCGCGCCGATGCCGAGTGCGAGCGTCAGGATGGCGACGGCGGTAAAGCCAGGCGATTTCATCAGCATCCGCACGCTATATCTCACGTCTTGCAGGAGTGTTCCCATGTTCGTCTCCTCACGCCCGTCGGATCGACCCCATCACACACACCAAGCTCACAAGAGAATGGCAAGTGGGATACCAAGGCGCGAAAATGCAATACGCTTGTTTTCAGTGACCTAGATGGGCAGTGATAGGCGCCATCGTTGAGAACTGCTCGCTAACGGGAGACGCCGTGGCAAAACCGGACACCGGGTCGGCGCGGATGGAACCGAATCATCACTCGGATTTTTCCAGTTCCTCGATCAGAGCGGGTACGATTTCGAAGAGGTCGCCGACGATGCCGTAGTCGGCGACTTCAAAGATCGGGGCATTCTGGTCTTTGTTGATTGCCGCTATGGTGCGCGAGCCTTTCATCCCCACGACGTGCTGGATAGCGCCGCTGATGCCAAGAGCGAAGTAAAGTTTCGGCGCGACCGTCTGACCGGAGCTGCCGATTTGGCGATCCATCGGGAGCCAGCCCTCATCGCAGATCGGGCGCGAGGCGCAGAGTTCGCCGCCCATCAGCTTTGCAAGTTTCTCGGCCATGGGAATGTTTTCCGGCGCTTTGATGCCGCGGCCGACGGAAATCAGGATGGGGGCCTGCGTGAGGTCCACCGCTTGCTTGGCTTCGCGGAAAAGCTCGAGCGGCTTCGTACGAATCTGTTCCGGCTTCAAATCCACAGCAACGGATTTCACCGGGGCCTTGCCGCTCGAATGCTTGGCGGCGAGATCGGCGCGAAAAGCGCCGGCCTGAAATGTCGCAACCCAAGGAGCATCGCCGACAAATACAACATCGGCAGCGGTGCGGCCTTGAAACATCTGGCGAACGAAAATCAGCTTTCCATTTTCGTAGCGGTAGCCGATGCAATCTCCAATCATCCCTTTTCCGAGCGAAGCGGCCAGCTTTGGCGCGAAGTCGCGGACCTGGTAAGTGTGCGGCAGAAGGACAAGATCGGGCTTGGCAGCCTCGATCACCTGGCGGAGCGCGAGCGAGAATCCATCAGGTGTGTATTGGTCAAGTAAGTCGTGCTCCACCAGGAGCACTTCGTCGAGTTGTGAGCCCGCGAGTTCCTGCGCAAGAGCGGCGACGCCT
Source organism: uncultured Acidobacteriota bacterium (assembly GCA_963812565.1). Classification (GTDB taxonomy): domain Bacteria; phylum Acidobacteriota; class Terriglobia; order Acidiferrales; family UBA7541; genus Palsa-295. The sequence goes on along the minus strand of CAWEVR010000009.1, from coordinate 224,405 downwards.
TTGCCGATGACGACGCCCGCAAGCGAGCCCTTCGTCTGCTGGGCGATCTGCTGCGCCGCTGTCAGTGTTTCCAGGCTGGTTTTGTTCCACTTGCCTTCGCGCTGCTCTGTGATCAGAAGAATTTTCATGTCGTTATCCGCAAGCCATCCTTACAAGACCCTCGCTTCGTGCCTTAGCTTTTCGATCAGCTTCGCCGCCACTTCCTTTGGCTGGCCGGTGATGAATTCCGTCTTTTTCGTTTTATGCGGCACGTAAATTCGCTCCACGCGCTCGGTCGGCGCATCCGCCACGCCGAGAGACGCGCGCTCGACCGCCGCAATCTCTTTTTTCTTCGCGGCCATGATGCCTTTGAGCGTCGCATAGCGCGGCTTGTTGATGCCCGATTGAATCGAAAGGACGGCGGGCAGGGGCAACTCGACCCACTGGAACCATCCTGCTTCGAGTTCGCGCTTAAGTCTCATCCGGCCATCCATCACCTCGATTTGCATGATGATGGTCGCGTGCGGGCGACCGAGCAATTCGGCGAGCAGAACGCCGGTCTGTCCGAATCCCTGATCGTCGCTTTGCAGGCCGGTGAGAATGAGATCGAAGTTTTCGTTTTTGACAGCTGCAGCCAGCGAGCGCGCGGACGCGAGCGGATCGAGCTTAAAAAATTCGGCGTCGGCCACGTGGATGCCGCGGTCTGCGCCTTTTGCGAGCGCTTCCTTGATGGTCTGCTTGGCGCGCTCGGGGCCCATCGAAATCGCCACCACTTCGCCGCTGTGCTTTTCTTTCAAGCGCAGCGCTTCTTCGAGAGCGTAGCTGTCCGGCTCGTTCGTTTCAAAGCCGATGTCGGCCTCGCGAATCCATGCGCCGCCATCGAGGATGGCCAACGGTGCATCTTTCGCCGGAACTTGCTTCACGCAAACTCCAATTTTCAAATTTTCTCCCTCGCGTACCCGTCTAGGCTTTGTAGCGGCGGGTCTTAGACCCGCCCGCATCCGCCAAAATAACGGCCCTCACGGGCTCGTCATTTCCCTTCCCATCTCTTGAACAGCAGCGACGCGTTGGTCCCGCCGAAACCGAACGAATTCGAGAGCGCGTAATTCAGTTTCGCCTTCCGCGCGTGGTTCGGAACGTAATCGAGATCGCATGCAGGATCGGGATTCTCGTAATTGATCGTCGGCGGAAGAATCTGGTCGCGCAGCGCGAGGACGCTGATCCCGGCTTCGAGTCCTCCCGCGCCGCCGAGAAGATGCCCGGTCATGGATTTGGTCGAGCTAACCGGCACCTTCATGGCAGACTCGCCAAAAACGCGCTTGAGCGCGGCCGATTCGATGGCATCGCCGATGGGCGTCGAAGTGCCGTGCGCGTTCACGTAACCAACTTCGCTCGCGGAAATCTTGGCATCCTTGAGTGTCGCGATGGTCACGCGAAACGCGCCGTCGCCTCCTTCGGCCGGTTGCGTGATGTGGTAGGCGTCCCCGGACATTCCATAGCCCACGATTTCGGCAATGATCTTTGCGCCGCGGCGTTCGGCAAATTCAAGCGATTCCAGAATCAACACACCGGCGCCCTCACCCACGACGAAGCCGTCGCGCTCGGCGTCGAAAGGACGGCTGGCGCGCTCCGGCTCATCATTCCGTGTCGAAAGCGCGCGCATCGCCGCAAATCCGCCCACGCCCATCGGTGTGATGGCCGCTTCGGAGCCCCCTGCGATCATCACTTCCGCGTCCTCGCGCTGGATGATTTTGAACGCGTCGCCGATGGCATGCGCGGAAGCCGAGCACGCCGTTGCCGTGGCCGAATTCGGCCCCTTGGCGCCGTAGCGGATTGAGACGTGGCCCGAGGCGAGGTTCACAATCGACCCGGGAATGAAGAACGGTGAAATTTTCCCTGGCCCGCCCTGAAGAAATTTCGCATGCTCGCGTTCGATGACGTCGAATCCTCCAATTCCGGAGGCGATGTACACGCCGGTGGAGGTTGCGAATTCTGGCTTCACCTCCAGCGCGGCCATGCGCATGGCGAAGTCGGAGGCAGCCAGGGCCAGTTGAATGAACCGGCCCATCTTTTTCAGTTCTTTTTTTTCTGTCCACTGGAGGGGATCGAAATTGCGGACTTCACCGGCAATGCGGCAATCGAATAACGTGGCATCAAACTGCGTGATCGGGCCGATTCCGCTCTTGCCGGCCAGCAGGTTGCGCCAGACTTCGTCGGTCCCAATGCCGCACCCGCAGACCAAACCGACGCCCGTGACGACAACTCGGCGGCTCAATGAAAGGCTTCTCCTGTTCGGAATGGGACGACCGGCGGATTACTTGGTTGCCTTGGCGTGTTTCCCGATGTAGTCAACGGCATCCTTCACCGTGGCAATCTTTTCGGCATCCTCGTCCGGGATCTCGATGCCGAACGCTTCCTCGAAGGCCATCACCAGCTCGACCGTGTCGAGCGAATCGGCGCCCAAGTCGTCCACAAACGAAGCGGTCGGTGTCACTTCGCCTTCATCCACTCCGAGTTGCTCGACAATGATCTGCTTCACGCGTTCTTCGACGCTGGCCATTCTGGTAGTTCCTCCGGTTTAGGCTGTTTCGAACCCCGAGGCCGCACTGCAGGTGGGCTTTTGCCCCCCCAAGGCAACCTGCCCATTCTATGCGCGGCATAAGGCCGGGTCAACCTTACGCGTGCCCTGAACCATATGCAACTGCAACACACCCCCTGGAAGCGAGGCTTCAGCCCGTGTGCAGCCCGCCGTTGACATCGAGGACTTGCCCAGTGATGTACCCGGCTTCGTCGCTCGCGAGAAAAATGATGGCCGCGGCAACGTCGCGGTCCGTGCCAAATCGCCCGAGCGGGATGAGCGACTTCATTTTGTCTTTGATTTCCTGCGATAGGGGATCGGTCATCGGCGTCGTGATAAAACCGGGTGCCACGGCGTTCACCGTAATGTTCCTCGAAGCGACTTCCACGGCAATCGCGCGCGTCAGGCCGATCAGACCGGCTTTCGAGGCCACGTAGTTCGCCTGCCCTGCGTTCCCTGTCTCCGCGACCACGGAAGTGAGATTGATGATTCGTCCGCCGCGCTGCTTCAGCATCGCGCCGAGCGCCTGCTGGGTGCAGAGATGCGCTCCGGTCAGATTTGTCCGCAGCACGGCTTCCCAATCTTCCAGTTTCATCCGCAGCGCCAGCGTGTCGCGCGTGATGGCTGCATTGTTGACCAGAATATCGAGCTTGCCGAATTTTGCGAGCGCTTGTTGAAACCCGCCTTTCACCTGTGCAGCGTCCGCCACGTCCATCGTCACAGCGAGCGCCGCGCCCCCCGCTGATTCGATCTCGGTGACCAGCGCCGCGAGCTTATCCGCGCTGCGCGCTGCCACCGCCACTTTCGCCCCGGCCTCGGCCAGCGCGAGCGAAGTGGCGCGGCCGATTCCTTGCGAAGCTCCGGTGACGAGAGCCACCTTGTCTTTAAGAGAAAACATCCACTCAGCTTTCCGGCGCTTCCGCACGCGCCTGGGCGATTTTATCGAGCGTGGCCTCGAGGCTCGCGGCGTCCTCGACGTTGAAACAACGGACGGAGCGGTCGATCTGCCGCAACAGCCCCGACAGCACCTTGCCCGGCCCCACTTCGACGAAGATCGTCACCCCGCCATCGATCATCTCGTGGATGGAATCCAGCCAGCGAACCGGCTGCGTGACCTGGCGGATGAGCGCCTCGCGCGCTTCGCCGCCGGACGTCACAGCCTCGGCATCCACATTTGTGACGACCGGCAAGTGCAGGTCATTGAATTTCGCAGCGCGGAGATCCGGCTCGAGGCGTTTTTGCGCGGGCGCCATCAGTTCACAGTGGAAGGGCGCCGAAACCGGGAGAATCACGGCGCGCTTCGCGCCGCTCTGCGTAGCGATTTCCACCGCGCGCTTCACGGCCGCCGCATGGCCCGAGATCACCGTTTGCTCCGGCGAGTTCAAATTCGCAGGTGAAACGATTTCATTCTCCGCCGCCTTTTTGCAGATTTCCGCCACCTCTGCAGGCGCGAGCCCCAGAATCGCGGCCATCGCTCCCACGCCCGCGGGGACCGCTTCCTGCATGTACCGGCCGCGCTCGCGGACCAGCTTCACGGCCTCGGAAAACTCGAGCGTGCCCGCGGCCACGTCCGCGGAGTATTCTCCCAGGCTGTGACCCGCGACAAAATCCGGCGTCGCTCCTCGCTTTTCGAGCGCGCGATAGGCGGCAGTGGAAACGGTGAGGATAGCCGGCTGCGTATTCTCGGTTTGCTTGAGTGCGTCTTCGGAACCTTCACAACAGAGCGCACGAATCGAAAAGCCGAGCGCGGCATCCGCTTCGTCGAACACGGCGCGCGATTCGGGAAATTTCTCGGCTAGGTCGCGGCCCATTCCGGGATATTGCGACGCTTGGCCGGGGAAGAGGAATGCGAGTTTGCCCATGCGCGATTCCGGTTTCCGCTGCCCTCAGCCGCGCGCGGCTACGGCTAAAGCGGAAAGCTCCTGTTCGATTTTTTCGTTCACGCGCGAGCGGCAGAGTTCCGCCGCCACGCGGATGGCGTTCTTGACGGCATTGGCGTTTGACCGCCCGTGGCCGATAATTGTGATTCCGCGGACACCGAGCAACGGAGCGCCGCCATATTCCGAGTAATCGGTGCGCTTGCGAAACCCGTCAAACGCGCTCTTCGAAAGGGCGTAGCCCAGTTGTGAGGTTAGACTGCTCTTGATGGCCTTCTTCAGCATTCCCCCGATATGCTCCACCAGGCCTTCGCTGATTTTCAAAGCGATGTTGCCGATGAAGCCATCGCACACGATCACGTCCACATCGCCTCGAAAAACGTCGCGGCCCTCCACGTTTCCGACAAAATTGAGCGGAGCGTGCTTCAGGCGGTTGAAGGCCTCGCGCGTCACTTCGTTTCCTTTCATTTCCTCTTCGCCGATGGAGAGCAATGCGACGCGCGGCCTGCGGACGCCCCAGATCGCGCGGTAATAAATCTCTCCCATTACGGCAAATTGTTCGATCTGCTCAGGCTTGGAATCCACGTTCGCGCCTACGTCGAGGATCACCGATACCTTCTCCTTCATGTTCGGAAACGCGGCGGCCAGAGCGGGACGATCCACGGAAGGCAGCGTGCCGAGCACGAAACGCGCGACCGTCATCACGGCGCCGGTATTGCCCGCGCTGACGAACGCATCGGCTTTGCCGTCGCGTACGAGCTTCGCGGCAACGTGGACGGAACTGTCCTTCTTGCGCCGGAATGCCTGCGAGGGCGAATCGCGCATGGTGATCACTTCCGTGGCGCCGACGATCTCGATGGGCAGGCTGCGCGCCCGGTGCCGGTTCAGCTCCTGGCGAACCGTCGCCTCGATGCCTACCAGCTGAACGCGCACCCCCAGCTCGCGCGCCGCCAGGATCGCTCCTTCGACTTCAGCGCGAGGCGCATGGTCTCCTCCCATGGCATCGATGGCAATGGTGGTCATAAAGGTGCCGGCTCGGAAAGGAAAGCGAGGGAAAGTTAGGCTGTCTTGGCCGCGGTGTCAATCACTTCGCGACCTTTGTAATGGCCGCAAAGCGGACACGCCTGATGCGGCAGCTTTTTTTCGTGGCAATTGGGGCATTCGGAGAGAGAAAGCGGATGCAGATGGTCGTGGGCACGCCGCTTGTTCTTGCGGGCATGCGAATGGCGCCGTTTTGGGTTGGGCATGGAAAGCTCCTGTTCGAGGGCCGCAATTGCGTCCGGCCAAAATGGAAAGGAATAGTGTAGCGTTTTATTGCTTTTTGAACCAGTCCTGCTTCAAGCGCGCCAGGGGAGCGAGACGCGGGTCGGAACCGTGCTTCTCGCATCGGCACTCTTCGTTATTCAGGTTGGCGCCGCAGTGGGGGCAAAGCCCGCGACAGTCAGCGCGGCAGATCACTTTCATGGGCAGCGACAGGTTCACCTGCTCGGCAAGCACGTCGGCAAGGAAAAGTCCGTCGCCTTCGAAGAAGGCGATGTCAGTGTCGTCCAGGTTCAACTGAAATTCGTCCTCCAGGGCTATGGCTGTCATGGGCCGGTACACCAGGTCGAAATCGCGGCTGATTTCCTCGACGACCGTATCGAGGCACCTGGCGCAGACGAGCTCGATCCGCGTATGGAGATTGCCGTAGATGCGGATTTGGCCGTCCACAAGTTCTGCCGTGGCACGGACTTCCAGAGGTTCTACCTGGCGGAATTCACCGGAATGGAAATCGAGCGTCCCCGGGGAATAGCTTTTCCGGATGCGGGTCTTTCGTTGGGCGAGTTCGTTGACATCCAGAAACATTGCGTTTCCCCGCGATTTTTGAGCTGAAAGTTCATTATAAGTCCGGTGCCATTGTTGTCAAGGAAGCCGCCCGTGTAAGGTTTCGCAGCTGACACCAAACGAACAATGACAATCTTTGCCTGAGTTTCGCGCCGCCCTTTTCGGTTGGCCGGTGCAGTTCATTCGGCCGCCAGGAGAGGCGTTCCATTCCGGCGTCAACACTAGTCAATATCCGCCGGGACGATGTCTCTATGCCGCGACACGTGCTCGACGGCAGCCAGCCTGTCGCGAAATGCGCCGGCCCGGATCGTTTTGTCCGGAATGTGATCGAAAACGTGACGGACGAATTCGATGAGGATTTGTTGCGTTTTGTCGTCCAGGCGCTCGTCTTCGCCTTGAACCCCGGCAAGGACGTTGTGATCCTCTTTACCATCCTCCATCTGCTCCATCAGACCAACGGGATCACATTCCACCACTTGCCCCGAGCGCAACGGCGTCTTGGTGAGGACAAAGCAGTCCACGTTGAGACCGTCGTCTGCAGTGGTATCGAGGATGAATCCATAAGCGAAGGGATAGGCGCAGGACACGCGAGCCATTCCCGTCAACTCCAGCGTCTTTTCATTGTGCGTGTTTTTAATGACAGAGCCGGCTTCGTTTTGAATGAATACTTTCACGCGTTGCTCCCAAGCTTTATTTTAGCTTGGGCGCCCGGCGGGAGCGCCGAGAAGCTCGTGGCATTGGCGCAAAAGGAAACGGTCCGTCATCCCGGCGATATAGCCGCAGACCACTCGATGGGGTGGCTCGCTCCGGGCGAGTTCGGCATATTGGGCCGGCATGCGGTCGGGACGCTCAAGGAAAAAACGGAAGAGAGAGTCAAGCGCAGCCACGGAACGATCGCGGTCCTCCACGAGAGCGGGTTGAGAGTACAACCGGGCGAAGAGGAATCGCTTCAAGCTCGCGTTCTGCTGCGCCACGCTGGGGGAAAAAGCCGCAAGCCGGGAGGGGTTGCGGCGCACGTCGTCAACGGTTTCCACGTCGCTCGCTTCCGCTTGCTGCCGGGTGTTTTCGATCAAGTCGGTCGCCAGCAGGTCCAGGACACGCTTCAGCGCTTCGTTGAATTTCAATTTTGGACGCCCCTGGGGATGATGGCGATCGACTTCCGCGTAAGCCGCATTGAAAACGGGCACTTCCGCGCGGAGCGATCCAATATCGACGAGATGCGCCTCGAAGCCGTCGTCGAGATCGGCCGTGTTGTACGCAATTTCATCGACGAGATCGATGAGCTGCGCTTCAAGCGGCGGCCGCTCATCGAGCAAATATTCCGCCAGCTCCGGAAATTCCGCGGCCGGATAATCCCGCGAGTGCTTGATGATGCCTTCGCGAACCTCAAACGTGAGATTCAGCCCGGGAAAATCGAGATAGCGCTGTTCGAACTGCTCGACGATTCGCAGCGCGTGGAGATTGTGGCCGAAGCGCTCGCCGAACTCGCGCATCCGCGCGTCGAGCTGCTTTTCTCCGGCGTGGCCGAACGGCGGATGGCCAATGTCGTGGACCAGCGCGAGGGCTTCGGCGAGGTCCGCGTTGAGATGCAGTGCGCCAGCCACGGTTCGAGCGATTTGCGCCACTTCCAGCGTATGCGTCAGCCGATTGCGAAAATGGTCGGAATAGCGAACGGTGAAAACTTGCGTTTTGGCTTCCAGGCGGCGAAAAGCGCGCGCGTGGATCACGCGATCGCGGTCGCGGGCATAGTCGTTGCGGTAGGGATGAGTGGGTTCCGTGTAGCGCCGGCCGCGCGATCGCCACACGTCCATCGCATAGGAGGCCAGTGGCATTCCCGCCATTTTAGCGTGTGAATGGCCACACGCGAAAGGGGAACTCACCGCCGGGCGGTAGGCTACTTCGAAGATTGCTTATTTATTCGTCGGTTGATTCGAGCGATTGGTCCGGGCTTGATGATGCCAATCCATCGGAAATAAGTTTCCAATTATTTTCGTAGTCTTGTACTTCAGGAATCGAAAATCGGCAATCGTAAGATTCTGGAGCGCGTGGACGTTTCCATTCATGTTTGTCCATCCAATCACAGTGATGCTTTACTACAACGTCTTGCAATTGTGATTTCGTCAAAATAAAGAAGCGGTCTCTACTTTTGTCATCGGGAGCAATTGCAACAAAAGCATAAATCAAATTGGGGTTTTTAATTTCTTTTCGCCCTAGATTTTTTTGAGTTTTCGTTGATTCATCATATTGGATGTTGAGCCAATGTCTGGCATCGGTTGGCCATTTATCGCCGCGAGTTGTTTTTACCTGAATCGGAACTGTGCGGCAAAATTCATCGGTCGCCAAAACGTCGAAAGTTGGGACATTCCCCGCAAAGCGAGTGGCAATTAAAGTGCGCTTGCCAAGTTCAGCGCAAACTAAATATTCGCCTATCTGCGCCGTCAATTTGTTGCTTCGCCCGCTGCTCATATTTTCAACCCACCGTGCTGAATCCAATCATGTAAATTCGTCAGGTCGGCTTGTGCCTGCGTTGAGCGTTTTTTGCGTTGCGCCATTTTCTTCAGGGCCGCCAATTTGCCACAATCAGTCAGAAGTGGGAACTAAAATTGAAAGTAGCCCACTACTCACCGCCGGGTAGTGGGCCAGTTTGAAAATGGACCAAAGTCCTAAGGTACGTGACATCCTCAGCGTGGATCGGCTGAACGAGAAGCGCTTTGCAATCTAGTGTGCAGCGTCCGGGCTCGCGCCGGCGCTCGGGGCGGGGTTTGCGTCCGGCTGCTTCACGAACTCGAAGGTGCAAGGGCGGCCCAGGATGCCGGCGCCTTCGTCTCTGGTGCCTGTGCCCTTTGTATCTTCGAATTGGGCCTTGATGTTGTAGCTGTAGTTGTCACCCTTCATGGCGAAGACTCCATGTGCGTGGTTCTGGGTAACTTTGCCTTTGGCAGTCAGTTTGGCGCTGCCGTCGTCTGCGATCTTGCCTTCGATCACAAGGTAGCCGGGTCCGTCCGGCTCGCCGTGCTGTCCGTGGAAATCACCGTCTTTGATAATGCTGGGAAACTCCCATTTGTAGGCCGGGGTTTGCCCATGCGCTTCGCAGGCGAGGTGCGTGATCCAATTCCCGTCGTACCGCCCGCCTGCAATCGAAGCCCCTGGCAAGAGCATCAGGGCGCAGACGACTACAAGCCGTACCGCTTTCCGCATTTCCATGACACTCCTCCTTTGGAACGAAACTACTATTTCTCAAAAGGCCAGGCCGACCGGCCCGGATAATATCGCGAATACTATCCCGTTTGGTTACAAAGTTGGCTGTACCGCTTTTCGCTGACTACGCTGCTCTGGCGGGAAGCCGAGAGGGCCTTCGCTCGTTGGCACCCGCGATCCCCTCCAACCAAGTGCTGCTATCATGCCCCGCATGCTTTCAGAAGAAACCATCCTGAAAAGGCTGAGGCGCGTTTGCCTGCGCCTTCCCGGAGCTGTCGAGGGAGTGAGTTTCGGCCATCCGACATTCCGTGTCGAAGGTAAGACCTTTGCCGTGCTGGAAGAATACAAGGGCGAACTCGGCATTTGCTTGAATGTGGGAATGATACTGCAAGGCATTTTCCTCGAAGATTTACGGTTCTTTCGCACGCCCTACATTGGCAAGCACGGATGGGTGACGCTGCGTGTGTACGCCGCGCCGCTCGACTGGGAGGAAATTCGTCAACTCGTGAAGGGAAGCTATCAAATGACTGCGCCGAAACCTTCGCTGAAGAAATGGGGCGCTCGCCCGCGATAGAGGGGACGCGCTCTCTTCAATGGCAGTTCAGGGTACGCAGTAGGCTGATGAGCGCTTTAGGATTTGCCCGGCAGGAGCGCCAACTCTTGATCGGCCTGTTCGGCGATTGGAGTGTCGGGGTATTCGGACTTGATCTGCGCGTACACTTTCGCTGCCTCGGAAGGATTCTGCAGGCCGTAGTGTTCGGCAAGCGCGAGCATCACGACCGGCTTCGGAACCAGCACGGCCGGTTTCGCAATTAATTGCTGATAGAGTTTCACCGCTTCGTCGCCCTGGCCCAAGCGGTCGTTCAATTTAGCGAGCTCGAACCGCGCCATCGCGGCGAAATCGCTGTCGCCGCCTTGCGCAAGGCCCTGCAGCCATTTCTTCGCGTCATCGTTTTTGTTCAGGTGTTCGAGGCTCAACGCGGCGTAGTAGCTGGCCAGTTGGCCCGGACGCGTCCGCGAATACTTCATCGCCACGTCGCCGAACTTTTTCGCTGCATCGGCAAATTTATTGTTTTCGTCGACGTACGTCGCTTCGCCCGCCTCGGCCGGTTCCCCCACATTTCGAATGCGCGCATCAAAAACTTTCATGGCGTCATCGAACGCCGCCGTCGCCCTCACCGTCTGCCGCTCTGCGTACGCCTTCCAGCCGAACACACCCAGGCCCACGGCAAGAGCGGCAATGACTAGATAGGTGAAAAGGGTTTGATGCGAAAGGACGGCGTCCGCACCGTGTGCGAGGGTGTCGCGCACTTCATCCTTCTTCAATTCTCTCCGGGAAATATGCTGCGCCACACTGCACCCCAAGGAAAAAACTCAGAAAAACATGGTACCACAAACACAGACACTGACGCGAAATGCGGAGCCGCAGTGCAGCCCGGTCAGTTTCCGACAATCCGGCTACATGTCTCCTGGCTAGCGGGTTTGCCTTGGAAGGCACGTTCATCGAAAATAATCCCTGTTCTCGACACCTAATGACGGGCGTGACATTCACGGCTGGAGGAAAAAGGCACCGACCCGCCGGAATCTCGTTCAACGGCGGAGGAACTCTTGTATTTACAAAGCCGTCGCACGTCAGACCTTGGCCTGCAGATTGCAATATGCTAGGTGTCGGTGGCACCTATTGGAGTCTTCTCGATGCACAAACTGATTTCTGGATTGCTCGTCGGCCTTGTTTTTCTGAGTGGACAATCGTCTGCCGACAAACCCCAGAGAGAAACGGCGACACTGGTAGACGTCCGGATTGCCCCGCCTTGCTACGGGCTGGATTGCCCCCCATTGCCTATGCCATTTGATGTGTATCTCTGCTTTCAGGTCAAGGACACCTATTACGCCGCGATGTATCGCCCTTGGGGATTTCCTTGGGCACCGCCGCGTAAGGGATTGATCGCCTTAAGGGGACAATCCGTCGAGGTTACTGTGACCGATAAGCGCATTGGGGTTGTGGCTCCCCTCAGTGTCAACTTGAAGAGAGTACACAACTACGGACTATTCGGATTGGCTTCTTGCAATCAAGCCTGAAGACTGACTTCTCGCGGCGAACTGTCGATAGTTGTCGGGAAATCCTCTTCTCACCGGTAAGCCGGAATCGTCGCCCACTGGCCGTATAGCGTGGCAATCGGAGACTGACCACCACCAGCGGCAGCGCCGCCTGTCGATATCCGGGTGGTCGAATATATGTCCCCTGGCCTTCAGAGCTTCAGGTCACTGCTGGAGTTTGTCGGTCGGGATCAATTTCAATTGGGTGGTGATGCGGCCATTTTCTTCGGCGGTGATTTTTGTGCCTTCGCCCTCAAAGGGCGCGAGGAAATCCGGATCTTCCCAAGCGTTGTTCTCGACTTCCTTCCAGGAGAAAAGTTTGTACGTTCCCGGCGCGACGCCGCGCAAGATGAATTTTCCATACTGATCAGTCGTCGTGTCCTTGTATAAACGAAATTGGTGGCGCCGCTCTCCCTCCGGTACAAGTGCGACGACCGCGCCGGCCGAAGGTAAGTCGTTCTCGTCCGTTACAGTGCCTTCGATGCGGGTACCTGCAGAACTCAAGACAATGTCCAGCGTGCCCCTGGCGCTACCGGCGCCAATCGTCAGCCCCCTTCCTAGAATGTCGTCTCCGTTCACACGTGCAGACTTGAGGTAGAAGTCGGGCGAAAAACCAGGGGGTTGCCCCCGTACGCCAATTTGAAAAGTTCCCTCCGGTACGCTTTCGAAGATTAGACTCCCGTCAGCCTTCACGACGGCTCCAGCGCCGCCGTCGAAATCCTGCTCGGGATCATTCAACCAAATCCATAATTCGGAAAAATCCACGGGTTCTTTCCCTTCGACAAGAACGCGCCCCGTTAATTCGGTGGGGGCTCCGACAACCAGTCTCACATCCTCCACATTCGTGTTGTTCACATCGACTAAGGTGCGACCTGAACGGTGATTTCCGGAGCCGCTCAACATTGCGACCAAGTTGTACGCTCCCGGAGCGACGTTGCTGAATTCAAACGAACCCTTCCCACACTCCGTCCACCCCTCCTGACCACTCCAGCTCGACAAATTGGGGTCGTGACGCACAAGGTAGATCATGCAGTTCTTCGCTGACTGGCCAAGAACGGCGTCGAAAACGAGGCCTCGAACTCGAAAGGTTCGGATGGGAATAAGAGTGAAGTCAACTGCGGGCACATCCTGACCTGCAGCCACTTCGATAGTGGCCGCGCGTGACTGATCCGATGTGCCTGGATAATAGACAGGAGCGTATCCGGTTTGGGCGGACGAGCCGGGGTCGCTGGCGCTTGAGGCCGGAATAGCAGGCTGCCAGTCCTGGCGAACCTGTGCGCGAATGAAATAGTGGCCTTTGGCGAGGCCATGCAGCCGAAATTCACCGAGATCATTCGTCTCCACTGAAGCCTCGCGCACAAGGGTCCGTTTTCCCTGACTGAGGTGATGACGCATAGCTTCGACCTGCACATAGGAAACAGGATCACCATCTTCATCGGTAATCCTTCCTGAAATGACCGCCGAAGCGACCATGCGGAAGAGTAAGTCCTTAATTTCGCGCCCCGGATCGAGGGCCAAGACGGCACCGCTGCTCCTCTGAGAATGTTCGCCGTAAGATTGCCCAATATATCCCGCATGTTCGACTTGAAGGTAGTAGCGGCCAGGATCAATTTTCTGGATTGAAAACTGCCCGGCTGCGTCGGTGTGGGCTGAGTACCCCGACTTTGGGTCGTCCACTTTCTGCAAGTAGACATGCGCCTTCTTGAGCGGTTCGCTGGTGCCCAACTTGACGACTACCCCAGCGATGCTACAGGTGCCCTTGGAGGGAGTATTTTCCAGCTTCCTGGATGGGGTTTCTTGAGCCGCAAGGACGCCGGACAAGAGAAACAGCACGCAGAGTTTTGCGAAATGAGTAAGCATGCGTTCACTATTCCGGCTTATTACCTAATCTCTATATTGTTGAAGAGTTTATTCGTTCGGCAGGCCGAGCGCAAGTTACTGCCAGCTCGTGGGGCCACATTGGCGCCTCAGGCATCTTCAGTGTTTCTTTGGCGCCGAGTGAAACGGATCCGGCTGCGGAGTCGTCGGAGCAGGCTCGGGGGTTTCTATCTCCAGATTGACCACGATGGGTTCTTGCCCGCTTCGCACCACCACCGCTTCGACCGGCTCATCCGATTTCGCATTGAGCTCCTGGTGCGGAACGTAGGGCGGGACGTAGATAAAATCGCCGGGGCCTGCTTCATCGACGAATTCCAGCCGCTCTCCCCAGCGGAATCGCGCGCGTCCGCGCACGATGTAGAGCACGGTTTCGAGCTCGCCATGATGATGCGGCCCGGTCTTCGCGTCAGGATGGACCACGACCGTGCCGGCCCAGAGCTTCTGCGCTCCGGCTTGCGCGTAGGTAATCGCTGCGGCTCGCGTCATACCGGGAGTCTGCGGCGTGTTCGAGTCGAGCTCTCCGGCGCGAACAATCCTGATGCCATGCTGCCGCCAGTCCTTCTTGGCGCTGGACTTCGCTTTTCGCATGACGCTTCCCTGCCTCCCGAGGCCCCTCTGAGGCAGATCATACGCCGATCGAACGCGCGGTAAAACTGCGGTGAGGATTGCGAGGTCTTGCTGTGAGGTTCAGCGAAAACTTTGGACGGCTGCGGTCTCGTCGGTCTGAACGTCGAAGACGGTATAGAGCCGGGTGATCTGCAGCAGGTCGTGGACCCGCTTGGTGAGGTGAAGAAGCTTCAACTCGCCTTCTACGCCGCGAACGGTGGTATAGGCGCTGACCAGCTCGCCGATTCCGGAGCTGTCGATATAGTCCACGTCATAGAGATTCACGATGATCTTTCGGCGACCCTGATCGATCAATTCGCGAATCATTCGACGGAGCGTGGAGCTGCCTTCACCGAGAGTAATCTTGCCGCTGAAATCGATGATGGCAACGTCGCCCTGCTCGCGGGATGTCCCTTGAAGCGCCATGGTTACCTCAACAGCGATTCTACCCCCGCTTAGCCCCGCCATGCCCGGAAATCGCCCTGGGGAGTTTCTTGGTCATCACCAGCTCCGCCCCGCCTCCCGGCGCGCGATGCACATTGAATTCGTCCATGAACGCGCGCATCAGGAAAAGGCCTCTCCCGGACGTGCGCAGCAAATTCTCCTCGGCCAGCGGGTCAGGGACCTCGGTCACCTCAAAGCCCTTCCCCTGGTCGAGGACACGCACGATCATCTTCTCCGGCTCGAACTCAACGGTCAGCACGATTTTCTTCCGGCGATCCTGCTGATTGCCGTAATTGTAGGCGTTGATGACACCTTCGCGGACGGCCATGCCGATCTTATGGACATCCTCTTCGCTGAATCCGGCGGCTTCCGCGACGCGCATGCAGATGGCTTCTGCCAGATCCACGCTCTCGATCAGCGTCTCGAGAGTGATCTCAATCCGTTGGGTTTTAGCCGCCATTCGAAGCCGATGTTACCCCTAAAAAAAGAGCCAGTATGCGTAACATAAGCGCGGAGAGGAAGTCAATGCGTTGAATGGGGCGTAAATCGGGGGAGCTCCTCCGGGCCGCTTCTTACGCCCAATAAGTGCGGTCGAGCGTGCGGTACTGAATAGCTTCGCTCAAATGCTTCGGCTCGATCGATGGTGCCCCTTCGAGATCGGCAATGGTGCGCGAAACTTTCAGGATCCGGTCGTGGGCGCGCGCGGAAAGACCCATTTTGTGGATCGCGGCTTCGAGCAGTTTTTCACCGTCCATCGAGATCGCGCAGTATTTTCGAATCAATTTCGGGGGCATTTGGGCGTTGGCGTAGATTTTCTTCTCGCCGCGATACCGATCGAGCTGAATCTGGCGCGCGCGCAGCACCCGTTCGCGCACGCTCGCCGAGCTTTCAATTTCCTCGTTGCCGCGCAGCTCCTTGTATTTTACGGCGGGGACCTCGATGTGAATGTCGATACGGTCGAGCAACGGCCCCGAGATTTTCGAGACGTAGCGCTGGATCTGCGGCGGAGAGCAGTGGCACTCGCGCGTGGCATCGCCGAAAAATCCGCACGGGCACGGATTCATCGCCGCAGCGAGCATGAAGCGCGAAGGGAAGCTGACGGAGATTGCGGCGCGCGCAATCGTCACTGCGCCATCTTCGAGCGGCTGGCGCATCACCTCGAGCACGTTGCGTTGAAACTCCGGCAATTCATCGAGAAAGAGCACGCCGTTGTGGCCGAGCGAAACTTCTCCCGGCCGCGGCACCGCGCCGCCTCCGATCAAGCCCGCGTCGCTGATCGTGTGATGCGGCGAGCGGAAAGGGCGCGTCCCCACCAGTCCGCGCGACTCTTCCAGCAATCCGGCGATGCTGTGGATGCGCGTGGTCTCGATGGCCTCTTCCAGCGACATCGGCGGCAGAATTGTGGGGATGCGTTTTGCCAGCATCGTTTTTCCTGCGCCGGGCGGCCCCAGCAGCAAAATATTGTGGCTTCCGGCGCAGGCGACTTCGAGCGCACGCTTCGCCGCCATCTGCCCGCGGACGTCGCGCAAGTCCACCGCGTACTGGCATGCTTCGGCCAGCATCTGCGTGGTGTCCACCTCGACCGGGTGAAACGACTCCGGCGCATTCATCATGTCCACGGCCTGCGGAAGCGATTTCACGGCGAACACGGACATTCCCTGCACCACGGCCGCCTCCCGCGCGTTCGCCTCCGGCACCACCACATTCCGGATCCCGCGCTCGCGCGCTGCGAGCGCCGCCGAGAGCGCGCCGCGCACCGAACGCACGCTGCCATCGAGCGAAAGTTCGCCGAGAAACACGTGCGAATTTAGAATCTTCCCGAAAAACGTTCCCTGGCACCCCAGAAGCCCGAGAGCCATCGGCAGGTCGAACGAAGACCCTTCTTTGCGGATGTCGGCAGGGGCGAGATTCACGGTCACCGCCTGGCTTGACGGGAAGTCGAAACCGCAGTTCCGCAGCGCCGATTTGATGCGTTCGCGGCTCTCTTTAACGGCGATGTCCGGCAAGCCGACCACGGTAAAATAGCCTTCCTGAAAGTTGGGTCCGACATCCACCTCGACTTCGACGAGGTAGGCGTCGATTCCAAACACGGCGGCGCTGAAAGTCTTGAAGAGCATTCCAAGGCGCTCGAGAAATGTAAGAGGAAGGGTGTCCCTCTGCGGCGCAGAGAGTAACTCAAAATATAACATCTTGCCAGTTATACTAAGCTCGAGAGGTAGTCCAGTTTTCGATGAGCGCGCTTGTCGGGAGTAACGCAGCCGAAGGTCCTTTTTCTCTTTTCACTTGCTGATTTGTACGCCAATCACCTCGCCGCTGACGATGATTTCCACGCGCCGGTTTTGCTTCCGTCCGGCCGCTGTGCTGTTGTCGGCGACAGGGTCGGCTTGGCCGAGCCCTTCTGACGTGATGCTGTCTGGCGATAATCCCTGCGTAGTCAGGAACTGACGTACCCCATCCGCTCGTTGCTGAGAAAGCTTCATATTGAACTCGGGCGTGCCAATGTTGTCCGTGTGACCCTCTATGGCCAGGTTTAGTCCCGGATGCGCTTGAATGATCCCGGAAAGCTTGGCTAGCTTCAGCTGTGCGTCCTTGCTCAACGCGTATTTGCCAAACTCGAACAGCACGTCGGCCATGTTCACCACTAACCCCCGCGGCGTATCCGTGGTCTGCAAGACATCGTTGAGTTGCTGCAGGAGTAGTGCGCGCAATGCCGCTGTGGCCGCTTGGGCGCGCGCCGCCTCGTCCCTGGCTGCTTGTTCCTTGGCCTGCAAAGCCGCTTGTTCCGCCGCAGCCCGTGAGGCCGCTTCTGCAGCTGCGGCCTTCGCTTCCGCTGACTCGGCTGCTGCTTGCGCCTTCATTTGCGCTTCCCTTGCTGCAGTCAGCTCTGCCTGGCGCTTCGCTTCCGCAGCTGCCTGCGCGTCCGCTTGTGCTTTCGCCTGTGCGGCCGCCGCAGCGGCTGCCGCTTCCTTTTCGTTCTGGATGTGCTCCGCTGTCTCTCGCTGCACTGCCAGGGCTCTGGCGTCCTCGGCAAACTGGATCGTCTGGCGAGCTGCCGAGATCACTTTATTCTTGCCGGAATCCTGCGCGAGTACGTTTTCCGCCGTCTGCAAATTGGATTGCGCTTTTTCGAAAATTTCCGGGGCGTATTTCTCGGCTCCGCGCGATTTGGCGATGTCCACGGCATTGCGCGCTTCGTACATGGCGAGCGGCACTTTTTTCAAGTCTGGCTTCAGGGCCAGCGGATTCCCCAGCTTGGAGTACTCGCTGCGCTTCATCAGCTTGTAGCTGTTGTCGGGATAGATTTTGCCCTTGGTATTTTTGCGCGTCTCGTTCGCCAGAACGACGAGTTCACTGGGTATGTGCACTGCATAATACGGTTCCGCAGTCACGATCAAGGCGAAGGTCTGTGACTGCGCCTTGACCACCAGCTTGCCTTCCCCATTCTGATCGATGGGGATTTCCCCGAGATTGGTAGTCGTGCCGTCCGGGGTGACCGTCCACAACACGTATGTAAGAAACTCGGCGCCCAGCGCGGTGGGTTGAGGCATCCCGGTTACTCTTAACTCGATGGCCGTTCCGCCCACCTTGGCCTCCACCTTGGCCTCACCGTTCGCCTGGGAAGCGGCGGGCGTTCCCACCATAGTTACTTTGGTGCTGCCGCCGCCGACGGGGTAAGCGATCGCCGCGATGCTGCCGCTGATCACGTTTGCAGCCGGTTCCGGTTGCTGCGTCTGCGCCGCGCAAATTCCTGCCGTCAAAGACGCATACGCGAGCAGCAAAATCATCTTTCCATCGCGTTTCATTTCTTCTCCAAAACTGGAATTTCCGATTTCAATTCCACTTCTGCGCAAGACGATACGTCCGCCGCCCTCTCGAGTCAAACTTTTCGGCGCCTTCGGCGGGAGCGGATTCTAATTCTCTCGCGGCTCCGAGAGGGCTCTGCACTCAAGAATCTGGCGAGGGCGTTGCGCGCTGAGGCCCTTAGGCGTACGTTGTCGGGGGACGCGGAAGTCAAAATGGGAATTCCGGCCAATACGGCATTCTGGCGGTGATCTCGGGAGCACTGCTAGCTTCGCCCTGGAGGTGCGTGGTGAAAGGTGTTTGGCGCTTTCTGCCTCCCGCTCTGGCGTTCCTGGCGATGTGCACTGCATCGCCGATTTGCGCGCAGAGGACGTCCGGGGCGACGCAGAGCTCAAGTTCGGTTGCTTGGAATAATGCGCTGATTGTCGTTCGGGTGCGAAACCCGGACGGCACATCTGCAACTCGGGGAATTACTGTCACCCTGGAATCGGTTGAAGGAGCCACGGTCAACTCTTGCCGGACTCCGAGTGATGGCGAGTGCACGTTTGTCCCTCCTCGGCCGGACATTTATGTCGCTCGAATTAGACAGGACGGATACCAAGAGGTCTGGGGTCGCATTGATTTGACGATTACAAATCATGGATACGTTTCCCTGGAATTGAGGCCCTCGGATGACGCACCACCCGGAGACTCCAAAGACGCCTCGGGCACCACAGTCTCAGCGGCCGATCTCGCGGTTCCCGGCGACGCACGTCAGGAATTTGAGAAAGGCCAGAAGCTGCTCATCGATAAGGACCCGGGCTCAAGCGTCCCTCACTTCCTAAAGGCAATCCAAATCTACGCCGCATTTCCCCAAGCCTACACGATGCTGGGGACGGCTTATCTGCAACTAAACAATTGGAAGGACGCACACCCCGCCTTGGAAAAGGCCGTTCAGCTCGATCCCAAATCCGCGGGCGCTTACCTTCAATTGGGTGCCGCTTACAATCAAATGAAGAACTACCCCGAGGCCGAAAAGGCCCTCACGCGCGGACTCGAACTGACTCCGAACGCTGCGGCAGGCGAATACGAACTTGCCAAAACCTACTGGGCCTTGGGGCGCTGGCAGGACGCCGAGCCTCATGCCGCGAAAGCGGTGGAAGGTATGCCGGACGTCGCGCCGGTGCATGTGTTGATGGGCAACATCCTGCTGAGGAAAAGAGATGCGCAAGGAGCATTGCGCGAGTTCCAGGAATATCTGAGGCTCGACCCCAATGGCTCGATGGCGCCGGCAGTCCGAGACATCGTTGCGAAGATCCAAAAGGCCCTCGCAACTCAGTAGCTGTCTCTTTGATTCTATTCTTTCTGCAAGCGAGCGATTAGCTCCTCCGGCGACTCATGCAACATTTCTAGAAACACTCCGTTCGTCCATCCGAAGCCGGCCACATTCTGTGTGTATCCAGCTTCGATGTGCGTTTCAGCGGATCGCGTGACGACGTTATATTTCTCCCGAAGCGTGTGGTCGCGCCGAAAGTTTCCCAGGATCATCGTAAGGAATTTGTACGTGACGCGATCAGCGTCAGCTCCAAATCCGTAATGACGCAAGCCCTCCACAGCAAGCAACTGGATCGGCGCCCAGCCATACGGATAGTCCCACTGTGCCCCGCTTTCAAGCCGGCTCATAGCGAGCCCGCCGAGCTGCTCGAACAACGCGAGGTTGGCGGCTACAGCGCGCGCCTGTTCCTTCGAGGCTAGCCCGGCCCAAAGCGGATAGAATGTCGTCGCGTACTCATAGGAAGAGCGCTCGTGACTCATGAAATTGTAATCAAAAAACAAGCCGCGACTCTCGTCCCACAAGTATTGAGTCATGCGCTTTTGCCGTTCGAGGGCTTTATTCTCCCAGCGTCTGGCCTCCTCTTCTCGGCCAAGAAGGTGACTCATTTCTTGCAGATCTTTTTCCGTCTTATAGAGCAAAGAGTTCAGACAGACCGGCGCGTAATGATGCGTGCCCTCCCCGAACGGCCCGAAGCGAAACGAGACGTCGAATCCGGATTCCCGCATACCCCGGTCACCCTTATAGAAATTCGAAGATAGGGCGATTCGATCCGTGGAGGCACAGTTCGAATCCGGTGTCAGGGTTGTTCCCGAAACGCAGGCAGGCACCTCGAAAACAGGACCCACGACAGAAGCAGGAGGATGCTCCGCATCGACGCGGACCAAATGAGGGCTGTTCTTGCCCTCATGCAACAAAAAAAAGTTCAAGGCCTCGCGATAATAGTTGCTCGGATCACCCAAGATCTCGGGTACCGGACCCTCCCCCTCATCGAAGTAACGCGAAAGGCCGGTGTCTCCCGCTAAGTGAGGCTCGTGATTCCACTGTTCGTAGTCCGAGACCGCAAATCCGTAAGCCTTCTTAAGCCACTCGAGATCAGGTTCTCCGTCTGCCTCATCCCCGTCGTACACGGCCAAGATCATGGAGCTCAGAAAAGGAGGCTGAGACCGGCCAAGGTAGTAGGTTCGATTGGCGTTCAAGACGCCGCCATAGTGCTGAATTTCATAGAAAAAGTTCTCGACCATTCCCCGCGCCAAATCTCTGCGTCCATCCCGGAGCAGACCGCGGATAATAAAATAACTATCCCAACCGTACATCTCGTTGAACTGGCCGCCTGGAACGACGTAGGGATTCTCGAGATAGAGCAGTCCGTGCGAATGGATTTCTGCGACCTCATTCTCGCCAGATCCGATAACCTTTGTGGGGAGATGCTCGATGCGGACAGAGCAATGCTTCTCTAATTCGATTAAACCCGGGGGAATTGCCACCTCAACGGGAAGATAGAGAATCGGTTTGCCCGAAATCTTGACATCTTCGAAGGCTTCGCATTTTGTCAACGACCGGGTCAAACCGTCCCAATCGGTCGAAATATATTGCCGAATGTCATTCAACGCCTGAAGGGGCTCCCTCCCGCGGGAAGCCTGGTTCGACGGGCGGTCACCCAACGCATCTCCCAAGGGGTTTATCATTAGAGATATTCCGACAACCAGCAATGAGCAATAAATTCGAGCGTGCCTCATCAAACGAGGCATGTTCGCCTCCCGTCACGTCGAATTTTAACATTAACCCTGTTTTGGCTCGGGCGAAAGGGCTACCGCGGCGGGGGGCTTTGCGAACCGGGACACAAGGTGCGCTGCTCGCGCTTGATAAAAACTTCTGGCCACGAAATAAATCGCCCGCCGCACCGGATTCTTCGGCGGGAGCGAATCCTAAATTTCTCGCCGCCCGCCCGGCTTCATGAATTGAGCGATCCAGCCGTGCTCGCGTACGCCTTCTTCCTCGATTTGCCTCGTCCATGCGCCGAGGATGTTCGACCGGTTCAGATACCCGACCATCTCCTGCGGATTTTCGCGGCGCACCACCGGAAGCCTCCCAATATTGTTCTGGAGCATCCGGAATAGCGCATCGAAGACGAGTTCGTCCGCATAGGCCACGATAGGCTTGCTTCCGCCCACATCGAGGACCGTGAGCGTGCCTTTCCGGTCCTTTTCCAGAGCGCGCAGCAGATCGCCCTGCGTCACGACTCCCACCAAACGGCCGTCGCGCCCGACGATGGGCAGCCCTTGCGTAAGGTTGAATGCGGGCTCGCCGCGCCCCATTCGCTCGGCCAGCTCTGCAACGGTCATCTCCGGAAGAATGGGCTGAATGTCTTTGTGCATCACGTCGCCCACGCGAACCACTTTCAGCACGCCCACATCATACTCGTCCGGGACGGAAAGCCCGCGCCGTGTGAGTTTTTCCGTCATGATCGAATTCGGCAGGTAGCGGAGCGCGATTAAGTCTGCAATGACGCAGACGAGCATCAGTGGGAGGATGGCGTTGTAGTCGTGCGTGATCTCAAACGCGAAGACGATGAACGCGAATGTTGCGCGCGAGGCCGCGCCGAATACCGCGGCCATGGCCACTAGCGCGTAGGCACCCGGCGAAAGGTGCGCGCCGGGAAAAATCGAGTTCATGGCGATAGCAAACACCCCGCCGAGCGCTGCGCTCGTCATGAACATAGGCGCAAGCAGTCCCCCGGAAGTTCCCGAGCCCAGCGAGATCATCAGCGCGAGCGCTTTGAACACCGCAATCAGGATCAGCAGCTTGAGCGCGAGGTTGTTATTCAGGATGTCGGAGATCGTGTCGTAGCCCACGCCCAGCACGCGCGGCACAAAAAATCCGATTACGCCCAGCGCCAGCGCGCCAATAGCCGGATGCCATAAGTCATCGATCGGCAGCCGTTCAAACTGGTCCTCGACCCAGTAGAGAGTCTTGGTGAATCCGATTGCGGCGACGCCGCAGACGAGTCCGAGCAGCAAGTAAAATGGCAGTCCCCGCAGAACGTCGTAATTCACATTTCCCATCGTGAACATCGAGCGCTGGCCGAGCAGCACGGCGCGAACGCTGGTGGCAAGCGTGCTGGCAATGACGAGCGGGATGAACGAGCGCGAGCGAAATTCGAAGAGCAGCAGCTCGATGGCCAGAATGACGCCCGCGATCGGCGTATTGAACGTGGCCGCCATGCCCGCGCCCGCGCCGCAGGCGAGCAGAACTTTGCGCTCCGAAGCCGTCGTCGAAATGAACTGCCCCACCAGCGACCCGACCGCGCCGCCCGTCTGGATGATGGGCCCTTCTGCGCCGAAGGGACCTCCCGTCCCGATGGCAATGGCGGCCGAAAGCGGCTTCAGGATCGCCACCTTCGCTTCGATCCGGCTTCGAGAGGTCAGCACGGCTTCCATCGCCTCGGGAATGCCGTGACCCTTGATTTTTTCCGAGCCGTGCTTGGCCATGAAGCCCACGATCAGGCCGCCGATCGCGGGAGTCACGATGATCCACGCGCCGATGTGTGTATTTTCCGGGCTGCGAAAATGGAGCGACCATTCGTGGTAATAGGCGAGGTTCGTGAAAAGGCCGATCAGGTCGTACAGGACGTAGGCGATCAATCCAGCCAGAGTGCCGATCAAGGCCGCCAAGAGAGATACGAATCCGATTCGGTAGCCTGCCGATTGCTCGGGCACGGGGATTCTCTCGACTCGCAAAGAAGATGGCACTAACGATTTCCTTTCGATCGATTGCGCGAGCCACGCGATCGTTTCTCGCGGCCGATGGCGATCTCGAGAGCGCGCAGAAGTGAAGGCCCTACCGTGCGCAACTCCGCGCGATGGGAGAGCGTGAGTCTTTGCAGAAGCTTTTCCCCGCGGGAGGTCAAAGCCAGGAGGACTTCGCGGCGATCCCCTTCGCTTCGCGAACGGCGAATCAACCCTTGCGCTTCGAGCCGGTCGCTCAGCTCGACGGCGCTGTGATGCCGAATCTGCAGGCGCTCGGCAAGTAGGCCCACCGTCGGCTTCTGGTCGCGCGGCAATCCTTTGATCACGAGCAGGGCTTGATGCTGGTGCGGCTCGATGCCCCCTGCGCGCGCCGCCTGCTCGCTGAAATTCAAGAAACGGCGGATCTCGTAGCGAAAATCCGCCAGCGCTCCGAAATCGATGCCTCGTCCCTTGCTTCGTCCCATGGCTGGATACGATTATATCGTAAACCGATATAAAAGCCAGATCACAAAAGCGCGTGGCTAACCGGAGGTGTGAACATTGCTGCCGGTTCCCACACCGGCGACTCCGCTGTCAAAACAGCCGCGGGAAGAAAGCGGGCACACGGCGCGTGTAGTCCTCAAACTTTGTGCCGAATGCCTCCCGGAGGAGATTCTCTTCGGTGTGGATTCGAATCCCGGTCCCGATCAGGAACACAATAATGGCTGTCAGCAGCGCCTGCCACCGGCTGATCTCAAGACCCGTTGCCACCAGCATCCCAAACATGGCGAGGTAGATCGGATTCCGCACAATCGAGTACGGCCCTGCGGTGACCAGCTCATGGCCTTCTGTGACGCGCGCAACCAAAGCCCACTGCTTGCCGAGAGTTCGCGCCGCCGCATAGCACAACCAAATCGAAGCCACCGCGATGGCAGCGGCCAGTATGGCGAGTGTCATTTCGAGCATCTTTGAAATGGGAAGGATGGGACTCAGAAACGTTCGATGGGCTGCAAAAACGATCGCGTAACCCAAGCCCTGCAAGACCATTCCGGCGCTGGATTTCGTGTCACGCTTGGTTTCGGTCGCCGCAACTGCCTGCCTATTCCCCAAAACCAACACCACGCCCAAGCCGAGCCAGCTTGCGCCGACGACGAAAATTACAGTCCAATGCAAGCTGTCCAGGTTCACAGGTTTTTGCGGAAGGCCTTCTGTGTTTTGACGTGCTGGTAGCCGTTGCGTTCGTAGAAGGCGTGCGCTCGGTCGCGGATCACGTTTGAGCGCAGCCCAATCGCGCGACATCCCTTTTCGCGCGCCCATTGCTCCGCGCGTTCGAGCAGGCGCAGGCCGATCCCCTGAGAACGATAGCGCTCGTCCACCACCAGGCCGCTGATTTCCGCGCGCGCATCCGCTTCCACCGACCGGGAAACAAACACTCCAATCCATCCGGCGATCTCGACATCGGCGAGCCGCGCGACAAAGACGGCATGCTCGGTGGAATTTTGCATTCCTGCGAGCCGCCGCGCGATATCGTCCGCCGTCGAAGGATATCCGAACTGCCCGGAGAGTTCCGCCATACGCGCGAAGTCCTCCGGCCTCGCCGAGCGCACTTCGCCCGTGAATGGCTTGGCGGAAGCGTTCACGTTCGCGCGAATCCTTTTATCGCAGCGCCTTTTTCAGAACCGCGATTTGCCCGGCGTGGTACAGATCGTGCTGGACCAAACCATGAAGTGTCACGTAGGCCGTGTAATCCCCGTCCGGGACTTTTTGCTCCAGTTGATCGTCTTTCAGCGCCTCGACGTGTTTGCGCAACCGTGCGCGGCTCTGGGCAAGGCCTTCGAGCGTGCGTTTCCACTCGACTTCACTCGCTTCCCACACCGGCGGCCAATCCATTTCGGGAGTGACGTTCACATGTTCACCCGCGAGCCGTCGGCGCACGATGATATTCCACGCAGAAATGTGGTTCGCCAGCTCCCAAATCGAGTGCGCCTTCGGCACGGCATGCGCAGAGGCGTCTTCCGCTGTGATTCCCTGGATGAGCTGGTCGAGCGACGGCCCATGCCACGCTTCCCCGGAAAAGGCGCGGTCCATTTGATCCAGGATTCTTTTGATTTCGCTCATTGCCGTAACCCCCGAAAAGCGTAAGCCAGTCGGTGAGCCAACGCAAGTCGGCGCGAGCGAGAAGGAAGAGTGCTGGATGAGCTGCCTGCGCGCCTGCGCAACAATCAAAAAGTCTTGTCCGAGTCGAGCAGGATCGTAACCGGTCCGTCGTTCACGAGTTCAACCGACATATGCGCCTGAAACACGCCGGTCTCAACACGTACGCCAAGAGCACCGAGCGCGCGAACAAATTCCTCGTACAGCGTCTTCCCCAGCTCCGGCGGAGCGGCCTGAATGAAACTCGGGCGCCGCTGGCCGCGAGCGTCTCCATACAGGGTGAACTGCGAGATGGCCAGCACAGCGCCTGCGGTTTCGACGAGCGAGCGGTTCATTTTTCCTGCGTCATCCGCGAAGATTCGCAGATGTGCAGCTTTTTCCGCCATCAAGGCGGCCGTCGCCGGCGTGTCGTCGTGTCCCACGGCAACGAGGATCACGAGCCCCGGCCCGATTTCTCCGGTGACGCGTCCATCGACGGTGACGCGCGCCCGGCTCACTCGTTGCACCACCGCGCGCATGAATCCCTCTCGCTTGTTTGATCTTACTCGCCCCGTCTTACTTGCGCGATCTTACTTACTCGATGTGCCGCCGCTGCTTTGTGGCGCCGCCGGTCTTCGCGGGAGCAGCCCCGGCAGTTGCGCGACGTTGTAGGCCCAGGCAGCCATCACCTGCGCGCCTTCGATCAAATCCGCTTCCTTGGCCTGGTCGAACGTATCGGCCTGCGAGTGGTGCGTCTGAAAATATTGCGCCGGTTCCTGAAGGCAGTAAAATCCGGGCACGCCCGCCTCGTCGAACGAGGCGTGATCGCTGCCGGTCATCCACCGGTCGGTCAGTTCAAGCAAACCCAGAGAGTGCAGCGGCGCGACCACCTGTTCCATCACTTCGCGGTCCTGATAATTCTGCATCAGGCTGATGCTGATCACGCGGCCCGTGCCCGTGTCGTGAATTAACGCGGCAGAATAATTCGCAAGCTCGTTCTGATGCGTCGCAACGTACGCGCGCGAGCCGTTCAGCCCCTGCTCCTCGCCCGTGAACAGCACAAAACGAATCGTGCGCTTCGGCTTCACGCCAAGTTTCTGTAGCGCGCGCGCCGCCTCGAGCACCACCATCGCGCCCGTCCCATTGTCCGTGGTCCCCGTGCCGAGGTCCCACGAATCGAGGTGCGCTCCCAGGACCACGACTTCGTCCGGTTTCTCGACCCCGCGAATTTCGGCGACCGTGTTATAGACCTCGGCCGGGCTGTCGCTGAACGTATTCGCAAGCTCGACTTCCACTTCCACCCGGCCGCGCCGCAGCAACCGCCATATCAAACTGTAATTCTCGGACGTGATGAACGCCGCAGGCACGGGCGCGATCGAGTAGGTGCGGCCTCCCTCGGTGGTCATGTTGAGTAGCCCATCCGGTTTGCCCGAATCAACCAGCACGGCAATGACGCCTTCGCTCTTCAGGAACTCCGCGCGCGCCTGCATGAAGCGGCGATATTCGGCGAAGGACACGATCCGGCGTGCGCCGGGCCGCTCCGGCGCGACGAGCAGGAACGGATCGCCGTAGGGAATCAATACAGGATTGGGCGCGGGTTCGTCCGGTGGCGGCAGGAGCGCTGGCTCCCCACCGATCAGAATCGCGCCCTTGAGTTTCCCCTTGTACTGATCGAAGTCCTCAATCGTCTGCATTTTTGCGTAAACGATCGGCCCGCGCACCACGCCATTCGTGCCCGGCGACCAGCCGAAAGACGCTATCGTGAGCGGATGCTCGGCCGGGCTTACGATGTTTCCGCGCGCTGTCCCGCGCGTCCACGCATGCCCGATGGACCACGGTTCCAGATGTACGTTCACGAGGCCGTAGTCCGTGAATTTCTGCCGCGTCCACCGATTCGCTTTGATCAGGTTTTCCGAACCGGTCAACCGCGCGCCGATCATGTCCGACAAATATTCCAGGTTCGACATGATCTCGCTGTGGTCGTGGATCTCCGCCAGGATGGCTTGATCGGCTTTCGCCTGCGCGTCCTCGGCCGGAGCGGCGGCCTGCTGCGCGTGAAGACCCGCCACGCACCCGGCGACAACGAAAATCAGAACGGGCCACAAGGCGGCCTTGCGTTGAAATTTCATCGGACTCGGATCCTCCCGGATCATTTTGATTTCGCGGCCAAATGAATTCCCGATTCTATGCGCCGCATCGTGCGAACACAACCCGCGCCGCGTTCGGGTCGTGCGTCAGCTTCCGATTATCCGACTCATCGGGCGTTAGGGGCGTTTCCGGCGTATCGGTGATACAAGTTAGCCTGTAGTGGTTCGTCCTGGAGGCTACGAAACGATGGAACGCATTGCCGAAATGTCGCCACGTCTCAAGGCCAGAATCGCAGGTGCGCTTTATCTGTTCAGCTTACTGACCGCAGCATTCGGCGAGCTTTCCCTTCGCGGCAGATTGGCTATCGCAGTGGGCCTCGTCGCAGTCTCGGGCATGGTCGCCATGACCGTGCTCCTCTACGACATCTTTAACCCCGTGAACAGGGGCCTCTCGTTGCTCGCCGCGTTCTTCAGCCTCGTGGGACTCACCTTTGAGGCTCTTCGATTGCAGCCTCGGGGCATGAACGTCGCCATAGTATTCGCGGGATTCTACTGCATCCTGATCGGCTACCTCATTTTCAAATCGACCTTTCTGCCTCGAATTCTGGGCGCACTGATGGCGATCGCCGGTGTGGGTTGGCTGACCTTTCTTTCAACGCCGCTCGCAAACCATCTGTCCCCCTACAACGTGGCGTCCGGCGTCCTCGGGGAAGGGTTGGTAATGCTATGGCTCCTCGTGATGGGCCTCAACGTTCAGCGATGGAAGGAGCAGGCCAGCGCAGCGCTCGAGCGACGAAGCACTCGAAGCAGTCCACATGCCTGATTGACGCGGTACCTGGACAAGTGGCTTCCTGAGTCGGAGCCATTGGATCTTGATTTATTGAGTCAAAAGGGAAGCCTTTCGGGCACTTGTCCGGTAATCCGACTTGTCGGGACTTACGCTCGAGAAGGCCGAATTACCAAACACCGAAAACAAGGAAGATTGATAAGCTGCTGCGGCACGGCAAGGCACTCCAAAATGGCACACTCGCAAACCTGGGATCCTGAACGCTACGCTCGCAACGCGCGCTTCGTCGCCGAACTTGGCGCGCCCGTGATTGATCTGCTCGCGCCGCGCGCCGGCGAACGTATCTTGGACCTCGGCTGCGGCGACGGCGTGCTTACGGCGAAGCTCGCCTCGATGGGATGCCACGTCGTCGGTGTCGATTCCAGTGCACCGCAAATCGACGCCGCACGAAAACTCGACCTGGACGTCCGTGTAACGAACGGAGAAGCGCTCGATTTCGAGAGCGAATTCGACGCCGTGTTCAGCAACGCGGCGCTGCACTGGATGAGCAATCCCGCCAAGGTTATCGCCGGAGTGCGTCGTGCACTCAAGCCGCACGGACGTTTCGTCGCTGAATTCGGCGGCCACGGTTGCGTCGCCAAGATCAGGAAGGCGTTGGTCGAATCCCTCAATCGCCGCGGCATCAACGGCGAAGCCGCAAGCCCTTGGTATTTCCCCACCGTCGAAGACTATTCACAGCAACTGACGCGCGGCGGATTCGTCGTGACCTATATCGCCCTGATACCCCGCCCAACTCCGCTCCCTGGTGATGTCACCGGCTGGCTGGAAACCTTCGCCGAGAGTTTCACTTCAACCTTGCCGCCCGCCGAGCGACCCTCCTATATCGCTGAAGTCCGAGAAGCCTTGCGCCCAGAACTCTGCGACGCCGACGGCAAGTGGACCGCCGACTACGTCTGCCTCCGCTTCAGCGCCAACAAGAGCCTCTAACCGATGGATCTTGATTTATTGAGTCAAAAGAGAGGCCTTTCGGGCACTTGTGCGGTAATTCGTCTAATCAGGACTTAGCCGAAGACCACTTGCCGTAACAAATATGGTCTCGCGATTTGATGGGTTAGAATCAACGCGATGACCGCTCGTATCATGATCGGTATCGTTGCCCTCATAGGAAATCATAGAGCGGCCAAACAATGTTAGAGGATATTTGACACCGGAGTTGGGCCCAGCGGCAGGAGTAAGCCACCTCTGGCCGGAGGTCCTATGAAGAGCACCGCTCGATATGCAACATTCGTTGTTCTAGCGCATGCCGGGGTCGTCTTCTGGCACCTGGTTCTGGTGGCGAAAATCACTCCGGGGCTTACAGACCATCAAGTGCTGGCCGCCACGACTGCGATAAGCTTGGTGCCCACGATTGCATTGGTGTTGCTGTGGGCTCACTTTCTCCGCCTCGGCGGCATTCTTCTTTTTCTTCCCCTGGCCGTAGGGCTCGTGATCGGAGGCATGGAGCATTTTGTAACCCCGGGGCCGCTTAACGTTTTCTATATGGCCACAACGCCATGGGTGCTGCCGTTTCGAGTGACTGCAGTTCTTCTTCTTGTTCTGGAGGTGTCGGGATGTTGGATTGCCATTCAGGCGTTCAGAGGTGTTCCGTTTTTAAAAGCGGAGGCCAGGCAGTAGATCAAACACGGAACAGTGCCGAAGAATCCAACGCCGTTCTACATGGGTTTAATCGATCCGTTCCGAAAATGGATTATCTATCCGGCTATGCTGAAGAAAATTCGTGCGACCTGGGACCAGAATATCTGACCAAACGACTCACCCTTGCGGCGATTTGTTAGTGACGAGGAGCAAGGCGGTTGAGGTCCCTAATGTCCGGTAATCCGGCTTATCAGGCACTTACCCGTGTACAGATGTAGCAAGACTGGAATGACGGCCTCCGTGATAGACTCCGCCGACGAATACACAGAACAAAATCGACGTAGTGGGCTAGGGCGCAATCGGGCTGGAAGGAATCATCGTGAGCGGCAGCGTAGTGAATTCGTCGGCAGCCATGGTTCTCCTCGCGATTCCCAGCCAGGTGATTTGGTCATATTTCGTCGGTGGAGTGGTTTTTGCAATCGGGCTGGTCACGATTTTTCTTCGCGGCGATTGGCAAAAGGCGCGAGGATTTGACAAGCTGATTCTGTTCGGGCCGCTTTTCTACGCGGCACCAATTGCGGCCTTCGGCACCGAACATTTCACGCTGACACAGGCCATCGCGTCGATCGTACCGGATTGGATTCCGTGGCATACGTTTTGGGCTTACTTCGTAGGCGCTTGCTTTATCGCAGCGGCGCTCAGCCTGGTGACGAGGATTCAGACGCGTCTCGCGGCGAGTTTGCTCGCCTTGACGTTTTTCCTCTTCGTGGCGCTGATGGACGCGCCTGCCTGGGTGCAAAATCCGCGAGACCGGTTTGCGGTGACGCTGGCCCTGCGGGAATTATCCTTCAGCGGCGGCGCTCTGGCACTGGCAGCGAGCCTCAGCGAGCAGTGGAGCGAGCGCGGCGCGCACATCTTTGCGACGATTGCGCGATACTTCGTTGGATTTCCCGTGATGTTTTACAGCTTTGAACAATTCCTGCACGGCAATTACGTTCCCGGCATTCCGCTTGACCGGGTGACTCCCGAGTGGATCTGGGGACACGCGATTTGGACGTACCTGGCGGCTGTGGTTTACGCCGTCGCGGGTATTCTGTTGGTTGTCGGCAAGAAAACCCGCGCAGCCGCGACGTGGGCGGGCTTGACCGTGCTCTTCGTGGAGTTGGTCGTCTACGTGCCGATCGGAGTAGTGGACCGCGCCAGCCTCGGCAATGGCCTTAATTACGTGGCGGATACACTGATGTTTTGCGGCGCCGTTCTTCTGCTCGCGGGCGCCATGCCGCGCGAAGCGTAACGGCGCGAATCATCGGCTGATCAGTGGTCCCACGAAAACGATCTCCATCAACGGCAGTAAGATTTGAGTGAACCAAAACAGCTTCTTTCGCAATTTGTGAAGGTTCATCATCTCTCCCACCAAAGTGCCTGCTAAAAGCGCTTATCGGACCAAGGATCCTAAAATCTCACGTAATTCGACCAATCAGGCAGAACCGATGGCACTAAGGCCTTGTTGGGATTTTGCCTGCGGATATAAGATGGCCCGGGAGAGTTAGGAGCAATCATGGCCCATCAAGCACCACTGAAATATATCCTCTATATTGCCGCCACTCCGGAGAAGGTGTGGGAAGGCTTCGTGTCACGGGAGTCGAACCGCATCATCTTCTCGGGCGCCGAGTTTCAAGCGGACTCTAAGCCTGGGGGCTTGCTCGCATGGGTGGGCGCGGGACCCGATGGCAAGCCCATGACTTACGTCCGAGGGAAGGTCCTCCGGTTTGAGCCGCCAAGAGTCTTTCAGTACACCTTCGCAATGGGCCAAAATGACAAGGCGTCACGCGCAACTATCGAACTGGTGCCCGAGACCGAAGCCACCAAAGTAACGGTGACGCATGACGAGTGGGCCGAGGATGACCCCACTTACGCTGCCTGTGCCGATGGATGGCCGCGTATTCTTTCCCGCCTGAAGACGCTGCTTGAGACTGGGAAGACATTCAAGCCGCATTGATACAAGGTGGGAACGGTCTGAAAATTTTCGTCCGGCGACAACCCTTGCGAGTAACTTAAGGTGAGTTTGCAGAACCCGTAGTCCATCTATTTGTACGATGGGCGGTTTCAGATTGCATATTTGCGCTTCAAATACGGATCACTTCGGAATCATTCCGATCGTCCCCAGCCATGTCTCCACCAACTGAGGCCATCCCGTTATCGGAAGCTCCGTGCGCCGCAGCCCGAACGCATGCCCGCCCTGGGCGTACAGATGCATCTCCACCGGAACCCCAGCATTCTTCAGCGCAATGTAGTAAGCCAGCGAGTCGTTTACATTGTCCACGTGGTCATCCTCTGCCTGCAGCAAAAACGTAGGCGGCGTATTGCTCGTGACGTGAAGGTCCGGGTTCAACGCAATACTTTCCTCCGCAATCGAAGGATGAGCCGGACGAGGAATCACAAACCTTTTGGTGCCTTGCTTGGCGTCCCATTCCGCCGCGGAAAGCGACAGATGTCCCGGATAGATAGCCACCGCAAAATCCGGGCGGCAGCTTTCTTTGTCGGCGGCATCGACAGCCGGGTACAGACGCTTCGCAAAATGCGTGTTCATCGCTGCCGACAGATGCCCGCCGGACGAAAACCCAAGCACACCGATCTTGTGTGGATCGATGTGCCACTCCGCCGCGTGCAAGCGCACCAACCCCACGGTCCTCTGCGCATCTTCCAACGCCATCGGTGATTCCGGATACGGTCCTGATTTCGGATACGGCCCCACATCCGTCACGCGGTATTTCAACAGTACACACGTGATCCCCTTGGACGTCAGCCAGTCGCATACCTCCGTGCCTTCAAGATCGATGGCCAGGTCCTGATAGCCTCCACCAGGGAAGACGACAACCGCAGCGCCCGTATTCTTTCCATTTGGCGAATAGACCGTCATCGTAGGCCGCGACACGTTGCTCACCCCCACCGCCGGCCTGCCGGCAACCAGGAACTCCTTCCCCGTCGTCTTAGCGACCTCTGGCCCCGCGACAGGTTGCGGATCAGGCACCCTCCCTGGCCATATCGGCACTTGCGTATGTCCCGGCGATGGCTGCCAAGTAGTCTGCTGCGCGCTCACACCGCCAAACGCAAACACAACACAGACAGCAAAGAGCAAAGGCTTCATGACAATCCTCACAACTCAATATAACGCGTCACTGTGGGAAGCCGCCGATCAGAAACTGTGCAGAGTAGTCGAAAGCCTAAGTCCCGATAAACGCGGTAACCGGACAAGTGAGATTGCGCCCATACCACTTGTCCGGTAATCCGACCATGCGTCCAAGTGGCCGTGGCCCTGGCTGAACAGCCTATAAGCCAATGATACTTTCCGAGTATCCGGCCATTCGGGAGTTATCGCGCTGTCCGAAGTAATCCAATCTAGAAGCGCTTGAGCAGCAGGCAAAAGAGAAGCACTCAGCGAAGCAAAATGTTGTCAGGATGGAGCCCCATCCGTACAGAGATGATTTACTAACTCAAGGAAGCTTTAATGTTCATCCTGGCCCTTAGGATTGCTGTTAGAATTCGCCCCCGTGCGAATCCTTCTGCTTACGATTCTTTTGGTCTCCCCCGCCGCTGCTCAATCCTGGACCATTGAGACCCGTGTCATGGAGGCCAGCCGCTGGACCTCAAATCTTCGCGCCGTCTCCGCCACTCACGCCCGAAATCCGGAGCGCCACCCCGCCCCGGTCATCTGGGCCTCCGGTTCAAATAGCCGCCTGCTTAGATCAAATGACGGCGGCGAACACTATACACGCCGCCTCGTCAATGCCGGCCGGGCGCTCGATCTCCGCGGAATCCAAGCCTTCAATGAGAAGCTTGCCTACGTCATGTCCAGCGGCCCGGGAAAAATGTCGCGCATCTACAAGACCCACGACGGCGGCGACGCCTGGAAGCTCCAATTTTCTGGCTCGCGCCCGGAGTTCTTCCTGGACGCGCTCGTCTGCATCTCCGAAAACGAATGCTTCGCGCTCAGCGATCCCGTCGACGGAAAATTCGTCCTCATCAGCACGACCGATGGCGAGCACTGGAAGGAACTCCCGCGTGACACGATGCCCCGAGCCCTCCCCGACGAAAGCGCCTTCGCCGCGAGCGGTTCCTGCCTCGCCATCTACGACAATCGCGAAATCTACTTCGTCACAGGCCACGGTGCCGCGCGAGTCTTTCATTCGCCCGATCTCGGCCGCACCTGGACGGTCACGGACACCCCCATCGCAAAAGGCAATCCGTCCTGGGGAGCGTTCTCGATTACTCGCTTGGGAAGAATCCTTGTTGTCGTCGGCGGGGATTACAAGGATGACGCTGGCCCAGAACGCACGGTGGCCTACTCGCTCGACCAAGGCGCCACCTGGAGTCTCGCCCCGGGACCGCCAGGAGGATTCCGCTCAGCGGTCACGTTCCTCGATCGCAACACGCTTCTGACCGTCGGCACGGGCGGCGAGGACGTGAGCACCGACCAGGGCGCACACTGGACGCGAACCGGCGACCTCGACCTCAACGCCATCGCCGTCCTCGATGGCGCCGCCTGGGCCGTCGGTCCCAACGCCACCATCGCGCGCTGGAGCGATCACGGCCGCTGATCATTAGTTTGGCGCTCTGTCCTTGAATGTGGTGAGTACGAGCCCCGCACCCGCCGCGGCCGCGCATACGGACTCCCGCAATTTTCTGACATGCCTGATAAACGCGGTAACCCGACAAGTGAAGTTGCGCCCAAACCACTTGTCCGATAATCCGACTAATCAGGAGTTAGCCTGCTGAGCGCCTAATCAGCAATACCGAATTGCAAGTATGGCCGCGAGACCTTGACGATGATATCCCGACTGTCTTCCACCAGAGTCACCCGTCCGTCCTCGTCGCGGCTTGGTCGGCCGACCGCTTCAAAGTCGATGTCAACTTTGAAATATGAACAGTCCCGACTGACGAACGTGCGGTGCAATCCTGTTGATAGACCACTTTCCGTCGTGAAAACCTTGACGAGTTCTCCCCGCGTCATGCCCGGTTTAATGGTTTCCATTTTTTCCAAAGTATGGGTCACCCAAGCATCATGGTCTTGGGCGCAAGGCTCTTGGCTCGCCGAGTGCGTCGGTCGAACGGAACTCGAAGCGCTGATGGCGATGATTGAAAGCAATACGAGCACGAGAAGTCGCCGAATCATTGATTGCTCACCTTTCCCAGGTACGGAACGAATTTCGTATTGTTGGATCCGACCTGCTGAAGAGATTCAGAGTAACTGTGCCTGAAAAGCCGTTCCCCGGAAATTATCGCCCGATTCCGGTCGTCAATGCCTGATTAACGCGGTAACCGGACAAGTGGATTTCACTTGTCCGATTATCCGACTTACCGGGAGTTAGCGCAGGCTTCGACATCCTTCCTTGTCGCCACGACGTTTGCCAACGCGCTTCGATCGCGAGGTTCTTTGTCGACAATCAGTACGCGCATGTCCTCCCCGCTAACACATAGAGTTTCGGGTACGTTTCAAGATCAGACATCACTGCGCATCTTTAGGAGCAGCTGTTCCATCTGACCAATTGGGCACCGGAATCATGAACTCAGTTATCGGCTCGGGAGCACCGAGAAACTGTGGATTCAGCATAACCGGAGAGCCCGGCAGATCTGCACCCCAAACCTTGGGATCCGTTAGGGGGATGTAAAACATCAAATGAGGAACCCAATGCCCCGCGGAGTCGTTAAGGTATCCTTGGACCGACATCATGTAGCACATCGCACCAGGTTCCAGGGCCGGCAATTCTTTCGCATCGAATGCCTTGATGCCCTCGATAATCTGGGCTTTCGACAGTCCAGCCAATACCAACCCCGTCCTCTTGAAAGTGAGTGGCATGATGGATCGGGCGGCGGGTGGATTGAAACATATCGGACCTCGCATCTTGGGATTCCAGAACTCCGGAAAGTCAAACGGAGACATCCATGATCGCTCTACGAGGCATGCGAAACCGTTCTTGCCTTTGATGGCGGTTTCGTAACCATGCTTTCCAAGTACCAAGACTTCAGCATCGGCGGATATCGCCGCCGGGGCTGCACTACGTGCCATCGCGATCTCCGCATTTCGATCCGCCATGAGGTACTGATCGATAGGGGCCATTTGGGGATACGACGCAGCGGGGTCTTGTGCCTTTGCCAGCGATGAGGCGATCAGCAAACCAGCCACAAGCAATGCTCCAGATACATTTGCCTTTATCATCCTTCTGGTTATCGTCATAGCTGGTCTCCTTTGTAGTTCATCTTCACTCTCGCGTTGGGAGTCCATTTACCAACCTTGCATCCGTCGAGCTAATCTGCTCATTTGCTAGGACCGGTCAGTTCAATGTATCTACGGGAACAGTGGCGTTCGATAATCTTCCTCCGGCGACCACCGCGTATCCGACCAGCGGCCCGGCCATCGTGGCGGGGTGCAACACTGCCTATACGCAGAACTACCTTAGTGGCGGAAGCTTGGCGACCAGCAGTTCCAGCGGCTGTGGTTACGAGGATGCAATGGCACCGTATGGAGGTTGCCTCAACGCACTGGGCTGCCCTCTCTGTTCCGGCGCTCGCCGCAATCTGCCCACGTTCCCCGCGTCTGCTCCATTTCTCACGGGCGCGAAAGTGTGCTAGAAGGTGTGAATCAACCACGAAAGGCGGAAGAATTGAAACTCGCCCTGATCGGAACCCACGGCGTCGGCAAGACCACTCTTGCCTACGAAATCTGCTCCCTGCTGAAAAAAGCGGACCACAACGTTGAGCTTGTGACCGAAGTTGCGCGCCAATCTCCGTTTCCCGTCAATGCCGCGACCACGCTCGAAGGCCAGCTCTGGATCCTGCATGCGCAGATCGCCGCCGAGCTTGCCGCATCACGCCACGCTCCGCACGTGATTTGCGATCGTGCCGTCCTCGACAACTATTGTTACCTCGTCAACAAATTCGGCCGCCAGCCGCAACTGGAATCATGGCTCGCCTGGTGGATGGACACGTATTCGCTGCTCGTGGGTGTCCCGCCAGTTGACGCGGGAATTCCTTCGGACGGATTTCGCTCTGAGGATCGCGCCTTTCAGGAACGCATTCATCAATTGCTCAATGAGCTGCTCGCGTCTCCGCCGTTCAACCATCTCCGCGCGCCGGTGCTTTGGCTCGAAGCGCGCGAGCGGCGCGTCTGGGCGGAGCGCATCTTTGCTGCGGCCGCGCCTCTCGTCGAATCCGCCTCGGCTGCGCGCGACGCCGCCGCCCGATAATCGGGCAAAGACTTCATGAGCGAACCGGCCACCGCACCATCCTCACAAAGACACTGGCTCAATCGCGGCGTCCTCGGCATCGGCCTCGCCAGCTTGTTTGCCGATTGGGGCCACGAAGCTGCGACCGCGATCCTGCCTGCATTTCTCGCGACCCTCGGCGCGCCCGCGGTGGCGCTGGGCATTATTGAAGGCGTCGCCGACGGCCTATCGAGTTTCGCGAAGCTCGCGGGCGGTTGGGTCGCGGACCGTCCCAGTTGGCGAAAGCCGGCCGGATTCATCGGCTATTTTGTAACCGGGCTTTCGACGTTTGCCTACGCGTTCGCGCAAAGCTGGCCGTTCGTGCTCGTTGCCCGCGCGCTCGGATGGGCCGGCCGGGGCGGGCGCGGCCCTTCGCGCGATACTTTGCTTGCTGACGCAGTCGCGCCCAGCTTTGCGGGACGCGCCTTCGGATTCGAACGTGCGATGGACACGGCCGGCGCTGTCCTCGGACCGCTTTCGGCTACCGCGCTGATCGGCGTACTCGGAGTGCGCGGCCTTTTGCGGTGGACGCTGCTTCCGGGCCTCGCTGCCGCGGTCACCTTCGCGCTCCTTGCGCCTTCCAGCAAAAAACGGGACGCCCATCCTCACCCGGGATTCTCATCCAATCTCCGACGGCTGCCCAAAAGCTACTGGCATTTTCTCGTTGCGGTTTTCGCGCACGGCGTCGGCGACTTCGCGCCCACGCTTTTGATTCTTCGCGCGAGCCAAATCCTCACGCCGCAATTCGGCGTCGCGCGCGCTGCGGCAATTTCAGTCGGGCTGTACACGTTCCACAATTTCATCAATGCGGCGTGGGCCTATCCGGCGGGAGCGCTCGGCGACCGAAAGAGCCGACGCGGATTTTTGGCGGTGGGTTATCTCGTGGCCGTGGCGATGAATGTCGGGTTCATTTTTGCGCCATCTACTATTCCCACGCTCGCCGTCCTCTTCGCGCTCTCGGGAATCCACATCGGCTTCAAGCAGGCGCTCGAAAAATCGCTTGCAGCCGAACTGATGCCCCCGGAAATCCGCGGCTCGGGCTTCGGCGTCCTCGCCACGGTGAATGGAGTCGGCGATCTCGTCTCGAGCGTTGTTGTTGGCGCGCTCTGGTCGAGCGTGAGCCCCAACGCGGGCTTTCTCTACGCGGGAATTTTCACCCTGGCAGGCGCGGTTCTCGTGTATCGCTGGCGCTGAGCGCGTCACGCGCCATAGCCTTTGGCGTAGGCGGACGCCGCGAACTTGGAAGGGCGGGGATTCATCCCCGCCGTAAACGGTCGGCGCGCAGCGTCTTCCTATGCGCTGTCTCTATCGCAGCAAGCTTTTCCCGACCCTGTCTCTCTTCGGCGGTCTGCTTCTCGGTGACCGTTGACATTGCGGGCAAAAGTAGCTGCTGCGCCCCGCGACGATCGTGCGACGAATTGACACGCGGCACCGCGCGCACTTTTTCCCCTCGCGCTGGTACACGCGATGGCGCAACTGAAATTCCCCCGGTTGTCCGTCCGAATCCACGTAATCAGAAATCGAGGAGCCGCGCAGTCGAATCGCTTCGCTCAGCACCGTTCGCACAGCGCGATAAAGGCGGCGGAGTTCTCTCGTCTCTAGATTGGCACCGATGCGCTTCGGATGAATCCGCGCCCGCCAGAGACTTTCGTCCGTGTAAATGTTTCCCAAGCCGCGGAACACATGCTGATCCAGCAGCAGCGCCTTGATTCGCGCGCGCCGCTCGACGAGCTTTGCGCAAAATTCCTCTTCGGTCGCTTCGAGGGCATCGAGACCGAGCGAACCGAGCGAACTCACTCCGTCGCGCAATATACGAATCTTTCCGAACCGGCGGATATCGATGTAGCGAAATTCGCGGCCATCATCGAGCGAGAGGAACACGTGGGTGTGCGCAGCAACGGGCGCCTCAGGTGGGCAGGTCACGATTTGTCCCGTCATCCCCAGATGGATCAGCAAAGAAAGCGGCACATCGCTTCCGTTCGAGTGTTCCATCGCGATCACGAGAAATTTTCCGTAGCGGCGCACGCCGGCAATCCGGCATCCCGGCAAATCCTGCTCCACCGCTGCGGGATCTTCGATGAAGTCTGTCTTCCCCAAACGCACTCCGAGAATCCGCCTCCCCGGCAGCACCGCTGCAAGGCCGCGGACGACCGTTTCGACTTCAGGAAGTTCCGGCATTGTGTACCGAAGAAGAAGGTAGCACGGACTCACCCCCGTGACGTA
This sequence comes from uncultured Acidobacteriota bacterium, assembly GCA_963812565.1. Taxonomy (GTDB): domain Bacteria; phylum Acidobacteriota; class Terriglobia; order Acidiferrales; family UBA7541; genus Palsa-295. The sequence goes on along the minus strand of CAWEVR010000009.1, from coordinate 184,956 downwards.
GTGCTCCACTGCTGTGATAGACTCCGCCGTTCTCCAACACTCACTCCAGAGGAGGAATCGATGCGCCGATTTATTCTTTTCCTGCTTGTGCTTTTTGCTGCGCCTGCGTGGGCGCAGACCGTCGCCATTCGCGCCGGCAACTTGATCGATCCGGCCACCGGAAAAGTCGCGAAGAACCAAATCATTCTCGTGCAAGACAAAAAAATTGTGGACGTCGGCCCCAACGTTGCAATCCCCGCGGGCGCCCAGGTGGTTGACCTTTCCAGCGAATGGGTGATGCCTGGCGTGATGGACGCGCACACGCACGTCACCTTCTTGGTGAACAATTTGGGGCTCCCGCTCGAGGAGAATTATCTCGAGATGAGCAAAGGCACGCGCGCCCTGCAGGGCCTGCGCATCGCGCAGACACTGGTGTACGCAGGAATCACGACCGTGCGCGACGTCGGCAACGAAGCGAACTATGCCTCCGTCGATCTACGCAATGCAATCAACAAGGGTTGGTTCGTCGGCCCCACCATTTTGACCTCGGGAAAAATCATCGCCCCGTTTGGGGGACAGTCGAAGGGCACGCCGCCGGAGCTATTTCCGATTTGGAAGTTCGAATATATCGACGCCGATGGCCCGCAAGAAATTCGCAAAGCCGTCCGCGAAAACATTTTCTATGGCGCCGATTTGATCAAGCTCGTGGCCGACAACAGCGCCTATCATTACTCGGAGGAAGAGGTCCGCGCCGCGGTGGACGAAGCGCACCATGCTGGCCGCGCAGTCGCGGTCCACGTGCTGGGCGGTGAAGCGGCCACAAACGTAATCATGGCCGGCGCCGATTCCATCGAGCATGGCTGGTTCTTGACGGACGAACAGCTTCAACTCATGAAGCAGAAGGGCACGTTCCTCGCGGGCACGGATTTCCCCTCGGCGCATTTGGAGCAGGCCGGTTACCACGATGCCGCGCAAATCGCAGCGGGGATCGTTGACCGCCTCCAACGCGCGTATAAGGTCGGCGTGAAGCTGAATTTCTCCACCGACACCGTCACCGAAATGCCCAACGAGACTCGCGCCGACATGGCGTGGGACTATCTCGGAGTCTGGCGCAAGGCTGGTGTGCCTCCCGCGGACATCCTCAAGGCCATGGTCACGAACAACGCCGAGCTGCTCCGCATCCAGAAGGAACGCGGCGCCATCGAGAAGGGTCTTTACGCCGACATCATCGCCATGCCCGCAAATCCTCTCGACGATATCGAGTCGCTGCGAAAAACGAATTTCGTGATGAAGAACGGCGCGATCCTGAAGAACTCGAAATAGCCGCCGCTCGATAATCCCGGGGGATTTTCCGGATTTCGTTTTTCGATTTTACGGCAGAGGGATTCCGGGCGACGCTACGATTCCGGCCATGCGCAGAACCTCGGCGTACTCTTCGTCGCTCAGCGCGGATATCGTAAGCCGCGTGTTTTTCAGGAATTTTATTTTGCGCAGCGAGCGGTTTTCGCGCAGCTCATCGAGCGTCACCTGCCGCGGCAGCCGCTCGATCGCGCGCAAGTCCATCACCAGCCGCTTGGATTCGGGCTCGTGCGGATCGGGGTACGGGTCTCGGCTCACTTCGGCCAGCGCGTAAACCGCATGCTCGGCCTTGCCGTGGTACAGCAGCGCGCGGTCGCCTTTGTGGACCTGCTTCAGCTGTCGCAGCGTATCGGGACGGCTCCCTGCGTGGCGCCACATCTCCTTGCCCTTCACAAAGAGGGTGTCCCAGTGATATACCCGCGGGTCCGCTGCCAGGAGCCAGCGTCTTGGCTTGGAGGGTGCTTGCGTCATCCCAGGAAAAAACTGCCGCGCGCACTATACACGGAAGGCGGCCAAAGCAAACAGTTTTGTGCGTAGAATTCGGTGATTTTGTGCAGAAATGTTACGGGGACCGGCTCAGCCGACGTCCACAAATATGTCGTCGCCGCGGATTTCTACCGCGTAAGTCTGTACTCCGACCGCCGGATTCGTCGCCAACTTGCCGCTCGTCACGTCGTATTGCCAGCCATGCCAGGGACACGTCACGACCTGCCCATTCAGCTCACCCTCCCCCAGCGGCCCTCCTCGATGAAGGCATACATTATTGATTGCAAAGAGTTTACCAGCCACATTGGCGATTGCGACCACCTTGCCATCCAGCGCAAACTCGCGGATTGTCCCTGCCGGGACCTCATCCTTCTTCGACACTCGCAGGAAAGCCATCCTCGCTCCTCACTTGAATCGCGGTTGCTGCTTCACCGCGGCTGAGGCGTCTGCGCCACCATCACGCCGCTCTTAAAATCCTCGACCATCCCCGGATTCAGCCTAACTTCCGTGGGCCGCTTGGCCAAAGTCATCTGGTCAATCTTGTCCTGGAGCTTGAGCAGTGCGTAAAAAAGCCCCTCGGGCCGCGGCGGGCAGCCAATCACGTACACATCCACCGGCACGATCCGGTCCACGCCCTGCAGCACCGAATAGACGTTGAACGGTCCGCCCACGCTCGAGCACGCGCCCATCGAAATGCACCATTTCGGGTCCGGCATCTGCTCCCACACGCGCTTGAGCACCGGCGACATCTTCAGTGTCACCGTCCCGGCAACGATCATCAAATCCGCCTGCCGCGGCGACGGACGAAACACCTCCGCGCCGAACCGCGCGATGTCGAACCGCGAAGTCGTCGACGCGATCATTTCGATCGCGCAGCACGCCAGCCCAAACGTCAACGGCCAGATCGCGCTCTTCCGCGCCCAGTTGAAGACGTAATCCACGGTCGAGAGGACGTAACTGCGCTCGAATCGGTTGTCGATGATTCCCATGCTCGTATTCTACCCCGAAAGACCGCCGAGTATAGTCACGCGACTGCTCGTAGTCAATTCCACTTGCCGCATGTCCTTTGCCTCACGCTCGTCATCCTGAGCGAACGTAGTGAGCGAAGGATCTCTCTTCGCCTTCTCGCTCTTCGCCCTTGCAGCACCTGGCATCTCGCCAACTCTTTTCTCTTGTTGTCGACTCTCACTTCGCGCCCGTCATCCTGAGTCCGCCGTGGCGGAAAGGATCCCTCTTCGCCTTCTCGCTCTTGTCTTTGTACCGCCGACATCCTGCCGGCTCTTTTCTCTTTCTTCTATCTTATATCTTATGTAGCGGCCGCCTTCAGGCGGGCCAAGGAGCCAAACGCCCCACTGCGCATTTCGTCAGGGCACGGCTTCAGCCGTGCCGTTAACAAAATGCTCGCGCAGCGACACCTATGCGCCGCATCACCTGCAGCAAGAGTCCGCACCGGTCGGGTCACCGCCAAATTGATCTATCGGATATCGAGCTGGACGGCTCGCGCGAAGATGGATGAAACCTTTACCCTCTGTAATAAGCGATCAACGTGGTTACGAGGCCCAGCACGGTCAGAATGCCGAAAAGGCAGTTCCAAATCACATGGAGCCGAATCCTAAAAAGAATTGGATACTTAACTTTGATTATCTCTTGGGCTTGTTTACGAAGAATAGCCAGACTCGGATCGATTTTGTTTCGGACGAGCTTCGCTGTTTCGTTGTGCATTCGGAACCGCTCATATAATTTGGCGCTGATCAGTAGAGCGACCAGATTCACAAGGCACAGAGTAACCGTGTAGGGAAGTTGGTCCCGCTTCAAACCGCTCTTAAGCAGCTCGCCGACAATGGCAGCCGACATGGCAATCGCCAAGCCTGCAACAGTGGACCGCTGTACCTCAATGTGTCTGCCATGCTCCAGCTGTTCTTTGTAGTATTCCAGCTCTGCGCTCACTCGCCTTAGTCCTCCAAGTCCTTGCTATCCGCCGAGCATTTTGTTGATCTGAAATACAATCGGCGCAGCTAATACATGGCCAGCAACATGTTCATAGATCGCTCTGATGGAGTGCAAGCAGTCTGCAATGATTGACGGTTTAGGATGCTGCGACGAGAGTTGTACGTCCAGTGTTTCGATGTCCACATGCAGTTGGCTCTTGGCGGACTCGCTTAACCCCACCTCGTTGGCCGATCCCTTTATGTTGTTTACCAAAGTCCTGAGATCAGACTCTATGGCCTTGAAGTTGATCGTGACATTTGACCCATGAGTCCCTTGTTGGATGCTCGACCCGTGCATATGTTCCACATTCACGACATTGGATCGGGAGCCGCCGACCGGTGAAAGAGCACGGTCTCGTTTCACAAGTTCTGCGATGATCCGGTCGCGATCGATGTACCAATGCTCTTGTTTGGCACCGGCTCTACTTATGGGAGGAATGTGATATTTACCCGCCACTCGCTCAAGTTCGGCATCGCTCAACGACCAATAATCCTTGGACCCGTCGACCACCGAGGTTTCAAAAACCGAGGAATCAGCCGTTTGAATGTATTGCCAAAGTCCTTCAACTTGGCGTTTGAAATGCCCGTCATCACAATATTTTTTGTCAGTGTACGTGGTGTGCCCTGGGCGCCGGTAGGTGCCTCTCACGACTCGGGAAATTTTCGGTCTCACCTCGCTTTCGGAAATCCGAAAAATACATAGATTGTCACCGGTCGATTTTTCAAGCGCATCAACGATATCGTGGTAATCGGCAACCCTCGATTCGTCAACAAAAGATGGGATATTTTTTCGAAGAGCATCCAAGCGGGCGCGGGCCATTTCGAATTGTCTCTTGTCCGGCATACCAAAATTGGCCGCGTGCAGAATACCTCAAAAGTAAATCGCCAGTCTGGACATTCTTGCTTATGCGAGTGGCCAAACCTTTCGCAACCATCTTTTCCATAGTTGACGATTCCTGCGAAGACCCGACGTTCTGACTTTCAACCTTCGACTGTTAATCCTCTTCCCCCACATCCACCCTCCTAATTTCCTTCACGAACTTCACGATATCCCCCTCCCTTACTTTCTGACACAACCGGCTCAGCGCCTGTTTATCCCGAGGTTCCGACGCGTGCCGGGACAGAAGGCCTTCTCAAACCTCTCCCTCGCGGTCCATTGTAATCTCCCGAACGAATTTTATAATGTCGCCTCCGCGAAGCTTGCGGCACACCCGGCTCAAGGTCTGTTGCTCGCGCCCATCAATCGCGCGCATGTGCGACTTCACCACCTTCGCGTGCTTCGGAAAAATCCACGCGATCCACTCCCGTCCTCGCGGCGTCAAGCGCATGCGGACGATTCTCCGGCCTGTGGGAGCCTTCGCGAGCGAGGACTTCTTCTTCGGAAGAGTCGCGCGAGAGCGCCGGATCAGACCTTGCCTTCGCAGACTCTTCAGCACCCACCCGACATTTTGCTTGCTGCACTGAAATCTTCGGCTCATTGCCTGCTGGTACTGCGGCCCGTTGCGATAGAGCGCTTCGAGCACGCGAAACTCCATCATCGTCAAATCAAACGTCTTAAGCTGCTTGCCCATTTCGGCTTCAAACCAGGTCGCCGTGTCCAGCAGGTCGAAATAGGCGGCAAACGCCCGCTTCGTTTTCTCTCGTTGATCGACGTAGCGTCGCGTCATTGCGAAATTGCGTCCTTTCCATCCTGCCGTGCTCACAATCGTCAATTTTCGTTCGTTTTAAGGTGAGAGTGCTTGACCATCATACGCACTCATTTCTTGTGTCCAACGATGTGCTCCTGTGGATGTCGCCTTTCTTCGATGGTTTGTAGTTTGAGATCTGGTTCGTACTCTCTCGCTCGCAGTAAGCCCGTCATTCTGAGCGGAGCGAAGAATCTCTCTTCGCCTGTCAACTGTGGGAAGGGCGGGGATTCATCCCCGCCGTAATCGTCCGGCGCAGCGCGCCAACCGTTTGCCGGGCCTCAACTCTTTCGGCGGCTCAGCCGCCGCCCGGCAACTCTGCGATTTCGCAGCGGCCGCATTCATAGATACAATGGCGTCGCGCGAAGGCGCGGAAAACCAAATGTTCGAGCGCAACCAGGAGACGAAAATGAATCCCTCGCTTCTCACCACCGCGCCCGCAGGGCGGCGCGCCAATCCGCAGACGACTGAGGCAGCCGTGAAACGTTTTTTCCGGCGGCCGTCCCAGCCATTTCTTGCAGCAGCATTGGCACTCGGCACATTCCTCACGATTGCAACGGTTCGCGCAAACTCTTCTCCCGCCGACGACAAAAAGACCGTCGCTGACTTGGACACTCAATACCAGGCAGCGGTGAAGATAAACGATGTGGCCACGATGGATCGCATCCTCGCCGATGACTACGCGCTCGTGACAGGTTCAGGCAAAATTTATTCCAAAGCGGATTTGCTCGACGAAGCCCGCAGTGGCCGCGTGGTCTATGAGCATCAAGAGGACACGGCGCAGACGGTTCGCCTTTGGGGCGATACGGCGGTCATTACCGCCAAGTTGTGGGAGAAAGGCACAGACAGCGGAAAGCCAATCGACTACACCGTATGGTTCAGCGACACCTACGTGCGCACTCCGTCAGGCTGGCGATACGTCTTCGGCCAGTCGTCTTGCCCTTGCACAAAACCTCATAACCCATAAGCAAGTGACGATCTCGATGCGGCGAGGATCGTCATTCTGAGCGAGCGCAGTGTCCTCACAACGAGTCCCTAAGCGATGTCATCCCGAGCGACTTCGCCGCCTCTTTGGCGGACGACGAGGGATCTGCTGTCCTGTTTTGCGTCATCGGAAGGGCGGGGATTCATCCCCGCCGTAATCGTCTGGCGCTCCGCGCCTTCCTATGCGCTCACTCACCTGCAGCAAGCGTTCTGTCGTTATGCTTCTTGCTTTGTGCCGTGAATGAGAAGGGCGCCAATGGCGCGAAACTCGGCGAGCTGCGCGGCATCGCGGAACCACCGGCCGGTGTACACCTCGGGATTCGGTGTGGGATCGGCGATGCGGCGATGCGCCACGTCCTTGAATCCGGCATCGCGAAACATTTTTCCCCATTCGTCGCCCGAAAGCAGATGCGTGGGGACGGCGAGCTTTTCGCCCCACTGGTGCGAGTGTGGATTGTCACGGTAGTAGTTGATGAGGATCCACGCCGAGCCGCCTTCGCCCAGGACGCGGTAGATTTCGCGGACGCCCTTCGCGGGATCGGGCCAGTAATACGAAGACTCGACCGAAATCACCCGCGAGAAAAAATTCGACTCCCACGGAATCTCGTCCACCTCGCCCACGATAAAAACGAGGTTCGCGAAATCGACGCTCGCGCGGCGCGCGCGATGAATCATCTCGTCGGAAATATCCATGCCCACGACGCGCCCTTCGGGGACGCCCCGCGACAAAATGCGCGAGAGCCAGCCGGCGCCGCAGCCGACGTCGAGAATATTGTCCGTGGGGGCGATGCGCATGAGCTCGAGCGCAGGCTTGGTGATGGGCCAGTGGTCATGCTCCATCTCCTCGCCGCGGCCCGCGTCGGCCCAGCGGTTGAATTCCTCGCGCAGTTGTTCCTGTCGTTTTGCTTCAGGCATGAAATTTTGGCTCCGGGTCGGGTAACGTTTCAGGGCCTCACCCCGGACCCATTCCAAAAAACGACCCGGGGCGAGGTTTTTCGACGCCGATCGCTACTTCGCCGCGGCCTGCGTTTGGCCTTCGTCCGCCGACGGCCCGTAGAGCCCCGGCACGGGAATATCATTCAGCCGGTAATAAACGCACAACTGCGCGCGGTGATGAATCAAGTGGTTCATGATCATCCCGCGATAGAGGGCCGCGCGCGGCATGGTGAAAATCGGCTCGCCGTTGTTCAGCAGCGACCACGCTGTCAGCAGTTGCTCATCGGTGGCTTTCGCGAGCGCAGCGCGAGCTTTTGGCACGCTCTCGTCGAACATGGCCAGAATCTCTTTCCGGTTTTTGGCATTGGGGAAGACGACCTGCTTGCCGCCGGGAGCGATGTCGAACGAGTCGGTAGTGAGAGCGCTTTCGAACCAGGCAGGGAATGTGGCGACGTGATTCGCAAGCCATCCGACCGTTCCCGACTTCGCGTGAGGTTTCCAATCCCACTTGTCGTCCGGAAGACGCTCGAGAGTTTTCCGTGTGTTGGCCATTTCGTGATCGAATTCAGCGAGGAATGCTTGATTCATAGGCATGGTTGCCCTCCTAAAAGGCGTCTGCTGGTTTCGCTTTTTGTTCGCCCTATGTCAATAGCCCTGTTGGGCGCCGGTTACGGGGTTTGCGCCTTGGTCAGAGGCGGCTCGACTTGCGATAGCTGCGGCTCGACTTTCTTGAGGAGCTGCGCGAATTTCTGCTCGCGGTCTTTTTGGTCGAAGCCCTGGTAGATTTCGGCGATCTGCGTCGTGTTCATCGAGCAGAACTTTGGCCCGCACATCGAACAGAATTTCGCTTCCTTGTAAAAATCGTCCGGCAAAGTTTCGTCGTGCATCGAGCGCGCAGTCTCGGGGTCGAGCGAAAGCTCGAATTGTTTGTTCCAGTCGAAGAGGAAGCGCGCATAGCTGAGCGCGTCGTCGCGATCGCGCGCGCCGGGACGATGACGCGCGACATCTGCCGCGTGCGCCGCGATTTTGTACGCGATCACGCCCTGGCGAACGTCGTCCGCATTCGGCAGGCCGAGGTGCTCCTTCGGCGTGACGTAGCAGAGCATCGAAGCGCCGTGCCAACCGATCATTGCTGCGCCGATCGCGCTCGTGATGTGGTCGTAGCCGGGCGCGATATCGGTGACGAGCGGCCCGAGCGTGTAGAACGGCGCCTCGTGGCACAGTTCGACTTCCTTGTCCACCTGCAGCTTGATCTGGTCGAGTGGAATGTGGCCGGGGCCTTCGATCATCACCTGGACGTCATATTCCCAGGCCCTTTTCGTTAGCTCGCCGAGAACGCGCAATTCCGCGAACTGCGCTTCGTCGCTGGCGTCGGCGAGACATCCGGGACGCAAGCCGTCGCCGAGCGAAAAACTGACGTCGTGCTTCTGAAAAATTTGGCAAATGGCGTCGAAATTCTCGTAGAGAAAATTTTGTTTTTTGTGGAAGCTCATCCACTGCGCCAGCAATGCACCGCCGCGGCTGACGATTCCAGTGATGCGATTGCGCACGAGCGGAAGAAACTCGCGCAACACACCGGCGTGAATCGTCATGTAATCCACGCCCTGCTCGGCCTGCTCTTCGATCACTTCGAGCATCAAGTCGATGCTCAAATCCTCGGCGCGGCGCACACGCGTGAGAGCCTCGTAAATCGGAACGGTGCCGATCGGCACTGGCGACGCGTCAATGATGGATTTGCGAATTCCGGGGATGTCGCCGCCGGTCGAAAGATCCATCACGGTGTCCGAGCCGTAATGCACGGCGCGGTGGAGCTTTTCGAGCTCGTCGCCGACGTTCGAGGTCGTCGCGGAGTTGCCGATGTTCGCGTTGATCTTGCAGAAAAACGCAACGCCGATGCCCATCGGCTCGAGGTTGCGATGGTTGATGTTGGCAGGGATGATGGCGCGGCCGCGCGCCACTTCGTCGCGCACGAGTTCCGGCGAAATCTTCTCGCGCTTGGCGACGTATTCCATTTCTTCGGTGATGACGGCTTTGCGCGCAAAATACATTTGAGAAAAGTTTCGCGCCCCGCCGTTCATCGAAGCAGCACGTTTTTCAATCCACGCATCCCTCAGAGCCATGAGAACCCCCCATATACACCCGAAGCTGCTTTGCAGCTCATCGGGTGGCGCTTCATTATGGCACTGCTCCGCAGAGGCGGCAACACGCCGGGCAGAATGCAAGCGGCGGTGAAAAGCGATAGCCTCGCTCCATGGGCAGCCCGCACTGGAGGATTGCGTTTGCCTTTTCGCATTGTGAGGTGCTACCTTCTCGCGGGTTTCTGCGTCGAAGCTACGAAGGGGGTGTGAAAATGCGAAAAATCGTCTCGAATTTCTTTGTTACAGGAATGCTCAGTGCGCTGATTCTGCTTGCGCCGGCGGCTGCAAGGGCACAAAGCAAGGCGGCTCCGAAACCGCCGCTCAGCCCATCCGCCGCGGTTCTCGACGCCTGGAATGACATCGGCAGGAGGCTGATCGATATGGCCGAAGATTTCCCGGAAGACAAGTACGACTACAAGGCCACGCCCCCGCAACGCACTTTCGCCGAAGTGCTGCTGCACGTGGCCGCGTCGAACTACTATTTCACGAACCCGGCAACGGGCAAAAACGAGAAGATCGACGAGAACCCTTCTCGGTCCACGTATAAGACCAAGGCGGACGTGGTGGCATTTGTGAAGAAGTCATTCGCGGACGGCGCCGCAGCGATCAAGGCCAAGGGTGACAAAGGCATGAACGATCTGATTGTTGATCCCTTTTCGAACCAGCAAACGCGCATTTCCGACTTTGCCTACGGCTTGGCAATGCACTCAAGCGAACACTACGGGTTGCTGGTTGCTTACTATCGGCTGAACGGCCTCGTGCCGCCCGAATCGCGCCCGAAGAAAAAGTAGCTCATCGCTACCCCGGCGTGCTCGCGGCAGCTGTGGCAACTTCCGTGAGGAGAGCCTTCAGCTTTTCGGGGTCTGCGACGGGAGGATGGCAAGAAGCCTCGACGCAGACGAGCGCTTGCGGCTTAGTGGCGTCGAGGTGCGGCAGGGTCTCGCGAAGTGCTGGGGCGAGCGAAGCTATCCGCTCCGGCGTGACGCGCAAGACGGCCTTGCCATAGCGATACACCTCGTTAGCCGCTCTTTCGAGTTGCGCGGCTCTTGGATCGCCAGCTGCGCCCAACACAACCACTTGCAAGGGGTGACGCGTGTGCAGCAGAGCCGCAAGTCCATACGTCGCGGCGAATAATCCGAACTGCGGCACCAAGCCCGCGAACGCTTCCAGCGTCTTCTCCGCCCAATCGCGGTAGAGTTTTTCGCCGGTAAAGGCATACAGACGGTCGAGAACGATCGCAGCAATCGAATTCGCTCCCGGAGTGGGCGAATCCTGGAGCGGCTTGCGACGAACTTCGAGGCCGCCCATCGGCGGAGCGTCTTTCGCACGGTCGAAGAAGCCGCCGCCGTCATCGTCGCCAAAGCGCGAGATCGCGAGCTTCATCGCACGGTCGGCCGCTTCAAAATAACGCTGGTCGAGCGTCGCTTCGTAGGCATCAAGCAGCGCCGCAACCATGAAAACTTGATCGTCGAGCGTTCCTTCGAGGCGCGGGCCGCCGACGCGGTGCAGAAAACCTTTGGCTTCATCCCACGCTTCCGCGAGAATGCGATCGAGCGTTTTCAGCGCGAAGTCGCGGCAATCATTACGGCCGAGCACGCACGCTGCCTCGAGATACGCGGACGCAAACATCGCGTTCCATCCAACGTACAACGTCTCGTCAATTGCCGGAATCGGCCGCCGCTCGCGACGCGCCGCGAGCAATTTCCCTTTCGCGCGCGCGAGAAGGATGCGAGCGCTCGCCTCGTCCATTCCCAAATTCTTGGCGAGGGCTTCGACGGTGGACGCAACCCAGAGCACATTTTTTTCCGGATTGTGGTGCATTTCGCCGCGCGGCCCGACGTCGTAATAAATTTCCAATGCGCGCGATTCTTCGGGTGAGAGCACGGCGCGAAGTTCCGCAAGCGTCCAGGTGAAATAGTCGCCGTCGTCTTCGAGCGTCTGGTCCGCGTCCTGGCTTGCGTAGAAGCCGCCGCACCCGGCAGGGTCCGAAAGCACCTCGCCGACCCAGGCGATGATTCCCTCGGCGGTTTCCCGAAACAGCGGCTTTCCCGTCACTTGATATCCGTGCAGAAAATTCTTCAGCAGCTCGGAATTGTCATATGTCATCTTCTCAAAGTGCGGGACGCACCAACGTTCATCGACGGAGTAACGATGAAATCCGCCGCCAATCTGGTCGTACACGCCGCCCAGCGCCATGCCCTGGAGCGTGCGCTCGGCGACGTAAAGCAAGTTGGCATCGCGAGTGGCCTGATACCGTTCGAGGATCAAATCCACGGCGCTTGCGTGCGGAAACTTCGGCGCCTGGCCGAAACCTCCATGCTGCTCATCGAAGAGATGCAGCGACGATTCCATAACCGCGTCCACGAGGCCTGCGTCGAACGACCCGCGCGCGGCGCGGAAAATCTCCGCGTTCGCCACGGCTTCTTCGAGCGACCGCGCCGAAGTATCCACCTCGCTGCGACGATTTAGAAATGCCTCGGAGATTCCCAGCAGGAGACGCCGCAATCCCGGACGGCCCATGGCGTCGTCCGGCGGAAAATATGTGCCGCCAAAGAACGGCTTTCCATCGGGCGTGAGGAATGCGGTGAGCGGCCAGCCGCCCTGGCCGGAAATCGCGCTGATGGCCGATTGGTAGCGCGCGTCCACATCGGGACGCTCATCGCGGTCGACTTTGACGGGGATAAAAAGCCGATTGATCATCGCCGCAATTTGTGGATTTTCGTAGCTTTCGCGGTCGATGACGTGGCACCAGTGGCACCACACGGCTCCGATATCGAGGAGGATGGGCTTGTCCTCGGCGCGCGCTTTCTGGAAAGCCTCTTCGCCCCACTCATGCCAGTCCACCGGCTGGTGCGCGGCGGAACGAAGATAGGGGCTGGCGGAATTCTTCAGCCGGTTTTCGGGGCTTTGGGTCACTTGCGCACCTCACGCGAATTCGATTGCCGAATGTCCAGAGGTCCAAAGTATCACAGAATGCAAACCGGGACACGCTTACCGATTCACATTTAACGTAAACAAGTATAAACTAGGATTGTGATCCAGTCCTTTCGGTCGAAGGAAACTGAGCAACTCCACAATCGAGAATCCGTCAAGCGCTTTAAGAGCGTGGAACGGGTGGCGCTTCGAAAGCTCCGGCAACTGGATGCTGCAACTCGATTGGGCGACTTAGCCTCGCCTCCGGGGAACCGACTGGAGGCGCTGCGCGGCGATCGCAGGGGCCAGCACAGCATCCGCATCAACGACCAGTGGCGCATTTGCTTCCTCTGGCGTGACGGCAATGCCTTCGAAGTCGAAATCGCGGATTACCACTAGGAGTGAGTGATGGCAAAGAAGCTGAAACCGGTGCATCCGGGCGAGATTCTGAGCGAAGATTTCATGAAGCCGCACAAGCTCAGCATGAATAGGCTGGCGCTCGACTTGCGCGTGCCGGTGACACGTATCGCGGATATTGTCGCGGAGCGGCGCGGAATCACGCCCGACACGGCATTGCGCCTGGCTCGGTACTTCAAGACCACGCCACAATTCTGGCTGAATCTTCAGACGAAGTACGACCTGGAAGTTACCGAGGATGGGCAACTCGCGAAGATCGAGCGGGACGTCCGGCCGCTAGAACCGGTCGTGCCTTAGAAGGGTGGGTGCTTTGGTTATTCGGCAGAGGCCGCTTGCGGCTGTTCGAAGTCGGCGGGCCGGAGGGTCAGCCAGTCGGTCTCCGTCCGATCCCATTCCTGGATCAGGAAGCCATAGGACTCGAAGAATTTGCGGAGTTGAGGCCGCGACCAGCCGAGGATCTTCTCGAGGACGGGCGCGAGAGTCGCAAGGACATTCGTGCCCAGGACGGTGCGTTTGGCGATCTGCGTAACATGCTTGGTTTCCGAAACCGCGATGGTGAAGCCATCCCCAACATTTACGTGCAGCATGACGTGAATATCGGAACTGCCGTCTCCGACGTAGATGACGTGATCCGGACCAATCTGCAAGTTGGTCTGGAGCTGGTCCAGAACGGCGACTTTGCCGTAGCCGGCAGTGGCGCGAGTGATCGTGTCGATTTCTCCCGAGCTATGGTAACGAAACTCGGTGCCGTAAATGTGGTCCGGCGGGACAATTCCCTCGAGCGCAGAGTGAATCACTTCCGCCGGGGCGGCCGAAAGAATGTAGAAGTCAAAGTGATAGCCGGGAATGCCGCGATCGAGGATTTGATAGAGCAGCTCGATATTCTCTTTCAGGCGGATGCGCTTCCCGACTTTGTAAAGATGCTCCTTGCGAACGCGCGAATGGAATTCCGGGTCGTGCAGCAGCAGGTAAGCCAATTCGGCGCCCTGCTGGACGAGGTTTAATTTCGCCATACCCTCGGCTTTCCGCTTGAATTCCTCCGGGGGAATACCGACTACCTCGCTGAGAATATAGCCGGTGTCGTTGAACGTGAGCGTCTGGTCGAAGTCGCTCGCGAATAGATAACGCTTGATAGGCCTTTCCGTCATGCCTGTCTCCTATGGATAAAAACACGTTTGCCGTTTCTATGATTTCTGGGCTTACCAAGATTAGATGCAACAGCCGTAAGAAAAGTCATTGAATGTTTGGATACATGTTATTAGCGAGGGAGAAGCATTCCGAAGCGCCGAAAGTGTCGGGGACGAAGAACCCTGCTTCGATGGCAATGCAGAGCGGGGCGTAAATCGAAGAGAGATTCTTCGCCTACGTGTGCCGGACATCCGTCCCGCGACGCAGGGACGGACGTGAGAGCAACAACCGGCGCACTCCGCTCAGAATGACGACGGGGGAAGAAGGCGGGGGCTACTGAATCGGGTTGCGATAGTCGGAATCGCGGGGATCAATTGGCTTGCGGCCGTCGAACCCTTCGTCCTGGCGGTGATAGAAGCGTATGCGATCCTCGCCCAGCCGCCAGCAGAGATACACTTCCTCATCATTGATGCGAGACGGAAAATCGAGGAGTCCCATTTCGAGGTCTTTGACTACGCAGCCGGTGGAATGAATGCGCTCGAGCGCGGATTGGATTTCTTCTTCGAGGCGGTTGCGTTCCATCCGCGTCCGCGCCGCCTTCTCATAGGCGACTTGTAAGCCGCCGGAACGCTGGATGCGCTCGGCCAGCGCGCTGAGCTCCTGCTCGAACTCCTCCATTTTCCGGCGCGTCTCCATCGCTTCAATCAGAATCGGCTCAAGCTGCACGCGCAGACGTTCCGCTTCCGTGAGCGAAAAGAGTTTTCCTTCCTCATCCGGCATCTCGGCTGTCTCCCAAGCAGATTAGCCACCAATATAAACCATCGTGCGGGAGGGCGGCACGAAATCCGGCTCATTGATGCGGTGTCCCTTTTCCTTCAGGGCGACGATCGTTTGAATCCCCGACGCAATATCTTCGTCGCTCGCGCCGCCGCGCAGCAGGAATTTCAAATCGTGGTCTTCCTTGCTGAAGAGGCAGGTGCGCAGTTTGCCGTCTGCGGTCAGACGGATGCGCGAGCAATGGCCGCAGAAGGGTTGCGAAACCGGCGCGATCAAACCGATTTCGCCGCGACCGTCAGTAAACCGGTATTTGCGCGCCGTTTCGCTGCGCTCGTGGACCACGGGTATCACCGGCCAGAGCGCGGAAATGCGGCGCAGAGTCTCCGCGGCGGTGACCACCAGATCGCGCGTCCAGGCGCGGTCCGCATCGAGCGGCATATATTCGATGAAGCGCATGATCAGGTCGCGCTCGCGCGCAAATTCCGCGAAGGCTTCCACTTCGTCGTCGTTGATCCCGCGCACGAGCACTGCATTCACTTTGACAGGACGCAAGCGCGATGCCTGCGCGGCGTCAATTCCCGCGATCACATCGTCGAACGTCTTCGTCCGGGTGATCTGCTCGAATTTTTTCCGGTCGAGCGAGTCGAGACTGATGTTGATGCGGTCGAGTCCGGCGGCGACCAAACGGTCGCAGCGCTCGGCGAGCAGGAAGCCGTTTGTAGTCATGGAAAGGTCTTGCACGCCGATGGCTCTAAGGCGGCCGATGAATTCCTCGACGCCCGGGCGGACCAGCGGCTCGCCTCCCGTTACGCGCACCTTGCGAATCCCCATCCCGACAAGAATCCGGACCAGCCGCTCGAATTCGTCCCATTCTAGCAGTTCGTGATGAGCCATATTGTTTTCAGGGTTCGCGGAACGGCAATAGACGCAGCGGAAATTGCAGCGGTCCGTGACCGAAACGCGCAGGTCGGTGATTTGGCGGCCGAATTTGTCGAAGAGTGACATTTCGTCAGTGCTCAGATTCGCAAAATCCGAAGAGAGATCCTTCGGTCGCTTCGCTCCCTCCGGATGACGACCCTTATCGGGTCGTCAAAACAGCAACGCCCAAGTCCACGTTTGGGCTTGGGCGAAGGGTCCGGCTCGGCGACGCCGCAGGCCAGACCGTCTCCTTTCCAAACGCGGAATTCCACGAAACAGATTCTCGCGCGGGAGGAACAAGCGTTTTCACCTGATCCCTTACCCCGACGAATCGGGGAGCGTCCCCGGGCCGTGGGTTGTCTCTCCTTTAGGCCCTGGGGATCGGAGAAATCAAAATGATTGTACTCTCGCGGCCGTGCACTAGCAAATACCCGGGCATTCATTTGCCGGCGTAGAATGGGCAGCGATGCTGCTGATTTCGAAACCGTCACCGGAAAGAATTAGCGAGTTTCTAGCCGCACAGGGAAGGGGGACTTTTTCGTACTCAGAAGCCGGGGCATCCCGGCAACGCGCACCGGCCGGCTACACATTGGATCACAACAGAATCCAACTCGGCGAAGGTGCGGAGGTTTTTGAGCGCGCGAAACGTGCCGTCAAGGCCTGGAAAATGTTTGACATCCCATGGCTTGAACTCTGCTGGCCGGATGCTCCTGTCGAAGCGGGGACGAATGTCGCTGTCCTGGTGTCGCACCTGAAGTTCTGGTCCCTCAATGCGTGCCGGATCGTTTACGTGGTCAACGAGCATGGCGCTCTAAATAGGTACGGGTTTGCGTACGGAACATTGCAGCAGCACGGAGAGATGGGCGAGGAGCGCTTCACGGTTGAGTTCAATCCACGCGATCACTCCGTGTGTTACGACATCTACGCGTTCTCTCGACCGCATCTTCTGCCGTGGTTGGCTTATCCCCTCACGCGATCGCTCCAGAAACGATTCGCAAGAGACTCGATGCAGGCGATGTTGAGGGCGACTCATAGCGACGCTTGATTGAGTTCCGTGGAGTTTCGTCCCCTGGCTGTGATCGCGCAGTAAGGCGCAGCGAACAGCGCGCGGGCTACCACGGCGCAATGGTTGTGATAGAGTTCGGGCCGATGCGGATCTTTGTACTGGGTGCGGGCGGCACCGGCTCCTTGCTAGCCCATCTGCTGGCGCGCCAGGGACACACGGTTTGGTGCGGCGACCGCGACGTCGAGCGCGCCAAGCGCTTCCTCGGCAAGAAGAGCGAAATCGAAGTCGTGCAAACGAACGCGCGGAATCTGTGGTCCATCGTGCGCGCGGGACGCGGCTGCAATCTGATCATCAATGCCTCGCCGGCCGTGTACAACGAAATCATCCTGCGCGCGGCGCTGCGGTTGCGGGCGCATTACCTCGACCTGAATTCACACCTCACGCGGTACCCGTTCAAGCCGGAACAGTTTCGATTTCACAAGCGATTCGTGGCCAAGAACCGCGTGGCGCTCATCGGCACGGGCGCAGCACCGGGGCTGACGAACCTGCTCGCCAAGCGCGGAGCGGAGCTGCTCGATTCGGTGGAATCGATCCACATCCGGCTGTTCGAGAGCACGGAGAGCAAGGACCCCATCTCGACGTGGTCCGCGGACGGCGCCTACGACGCCGCGATTTCAAGGCCGCGCATTTACCGCAATGGGCGATTCGGTCTGGGGAAGCGATTCGGTGAGCGCGAGAAATTCCGATTTCCGCCTCCGATCGGCGAGACGCCGGTGTATCTCGCGGCGCAGGACGAAGTGTGCATGCTGCCCTACGTGATTCCGATACGAGAAATGGACGCCAAAATCGGCGGAAACGATTTCGAGCGTTTGCGACGATGGTATCGCCAGGGCCGCCTGAACCGCTCGCAGGGTTTGGTCCGCAAGCGATTTCCTAAAACGCCGACGCCCCGGAACGTGGCGAAATTGATTCGCGGCGGCATTCTCGAAAACGCGCGCTTCGCCGCCGCCGTGCTGGTGCGCGGCACGAAGGATGATCACCCGGTTCTGGTGCGCTGGGACGCGGGCTTTCCCACGCTGTATCAGATTCGCATGCGAGGGATGATCTCCACCCCGATTTCGTATGCCACGGCGCATCTCGCCGCTCTTTTCGTCAAACATTTTCCGCGAGAATCGGCGGGCGTCATGGAAGTGGCTACATTGCCGATCGAGGCGCGCCGCGCTATCCTTGCCGAAGCGCGCTCGCGCGATATTCGCATCACTCTGAAAATCACGCGACTGAAAAAACAGGATGACGACGAGCTTTGAACTGACATGTGCGCCGCAAAAGAGTATCTTTCTAGAACTGCCAAAGAAATTCGTGGGGCGGCATACGCCTTCTGGAATTGCTTGGAATTGCCGACAGAAAATCTTCGAAGGAGAAAATGACATGAAGCACTTGTTGCTGGCCTTATGCGCTGTCCTGTGCCTGGGAAGCGCGGCGTGGGGACAGAATCTTACGGCTGAGGATCGAGAAAGCGGAGTGAAGTATCTCGAGAAGACGCGCCAGGGAGTGGTGGACGCGACGGCCGGACTCTCAGAAGCGCAATGGAAATTCAAATCGGCGCCAGATCGGTGGTCGGTGGCCGAGGTCATCGAACACATCGCCATCGCGGAACAATTTCTTTTCGAAAAGGCCGTCATGGGAGCAATGAATGGAACGGCAAGCCCTCCGGATCGAGACTACAAAAAGATCGACGCAGCAATTCTGGCCAACGTGCCAGACCGCACGAACAAGCGAAAGGCTCCTGACCAAATGGTTCCCACAGGCCAATGGTCGCCGACCGATGCCCTCGATCATTTTCTGAAGAGCCGCGACCGAAATATTGAATTCCTTAAGAACACGCCCGATCTGCGCGGACACGTGTCGGATGGGCCGTTTGGCCCGATGGATGCGTACGAGTGGTTGATTTTTATTTCCGCTCACAGCGAACGGCACACAAAACAGATCCTGGAAGTGAAGGCGGATCCGAACTTCCCGAAAAAGTGATCGCGGAAGGGCCCGTCTGGGGCGTCAAGGCGCGGGGTATCTCTGTTTACGAACGCTGAAGAGAGATCCTCCGAATCCTCAATACGGCGAAGACAACGGCTTGAGAAGGCCGAAATCTGTGAGCCCGTTGGCGACAAATTGGACGGCCAGGGCAACGAGCAGCAGTCCCATCAGGCGCATCAGGATGCGAAGGCCCGTTTCGCCCAAGTAGCGCCGCACGCGGTCGGCTCCTGAAAGAATCCAAAATGAAACGAGCGACGTGAGGACAATGGTGGAGTAGATAACCACGTGCTGCCAAATCGAGTGGGATTCACCGACCAATACCATCACTGTTGAGATCGCTCCCGGGCCGGCCAGCATCGGCATTCCCAAGGGAATAATGCTCGCATCCTCTTTCGCGGCGCCTTCCTGCGATTCCACGGCACTGACCTTCGTGCCCGTCTGGCGCCCCTGCAGCATCTCCATTCCAATTTGGAGGAGGATGATGCCCCCGGCGATTTTGAAAGCGGGAAGCGTGATGCCGAAGGCTTTGAAGATCAAGCTGCCGGCCACGGCAAAAACCGTGAGGACGATGGCGCAGGTCCATGCGGCGCGGCGCGCCGTCTGGCGGCGTACCATTTCCGGATCGTCCGCAGTGACCACCAGGAACAGGGGAATCACGGCGAAAGGATCAACCAGAAAAAAGATAGATGAAGCCGCCAGCAAAATGAATTCGAAGATTTCAGTGAGGGTCGCGTGCATGGGCCATTCGGCGGCGGGCGGAACAGAACCCGCGACCGCGCCAAAGTAACACGTTTGCGCACGCCTGAGTAGCGCACGGATTGTGGGGCAGCGATGTTGAATCGGAGCGTGCGCTCGCGGCATCTCTAGTGGCGGGTATAAAAGCGTCACAAAGGAGATTTTCGATGTCGAAGAAACTAGAAGGAAAGGTTGCGGTGGTCACAGGCGCGTCCAAGGGAATCGGCGCTTCCATTGCAAAACATCTCGCAGCTGAGGGAGCGTCCGTGGTTGTTAACTATTCCTCGAGCAAGGAGGGCGCCGACCGCGTCGTTGCCGAGATCGTTAAGGATGGGGGAAAAGCGGTCGCAGTGGGAGCGAATGTGGCAAAGAAGGCGGAGATAGGACGCCTCTTTGCTGAAACGAAGAAAGCGTTTGGGCGGGTGGATGTCCTGGTCAACAACGCCGGAATTTACGAATTTTCGCCACTCGAAGGCATCACGGAAGAGCATTTCCACAAGCAATTCGATCTCAATGTGCTTGGCCTGATCCTCAGCTCGCAGGAAGCGGCAAAACAATTCGGTCCGGTCGGCGGCAGCATCATCAATATCAGCTCAATCGTCAGCACGCTAGCCTTGCCGAATGCTTCGGTCTACAGCGCCACCAAGGCGGCCGTTGATGCGGTGACGAAGTCGCTGGCCACGGAACTTGGCCCGCGCAAAATCCGCGTCAATGCCATCAATCCGGGAATGGTGGAAACCGAGGGCACGCACGCCATCGGTATTATCGAAAGCGACAGGCGCAAACAAGTTGAATCGCAAACCCCGCTCGGCCGCATCGGCCAGCCGCAGGATATTGGACCCGCCGCGATCTTCCTCGCATCCTCAGATTCAGCTTGGATCACCGGCGAGACGCTGCACATCGCGGGTGGTCTTCGTTGATCATTGAAAGTAAGAGGTCCATGGACGAGCGCGGGTGTGTTACCGAAGAATCTTCCAAAGAATACAAGGAGCGTGCCATGGGAAAACTAGAAGGAAAAGTTGCGGTCGTTACCGGTGCGTCAAAAGGAATCGGCGCCTCTATTGCAAAGCATCTCGCGGCTGAGGGAGCGTCCGTGGTTGTTAACTATTCCTCGAGCAAAGAAGGCGCCGATCGCGTCGTTGCCGAAATCGTGAAGGACGGGGGAAGGGCGATTGCCGTGGGAGCGAATGTGGCCAAGAAGGCCGAGTTTGAACGTCTCTTTGCTGAAACGAAGAAAGCGTTTGGGCGGGTGGACGTCCTGGTCAACAACGCCGGAGTCTATGAGTTCAGGCCCATCGAAGACGTCACCGAGGAACTATTCCACAAGATGGTCAATCTCAATGTGCTCGGACTGATCCTCACTTCGCAGGAAGCGGCAAAGCACTTCGGATCGACAGGCGGCAGCATCATCAACATCAGCTCGCTGGCCAGCACCCTTGCGCCTGCGAATACTTCGGTCTATAGCGCCACCAAAGCGGCCGTGGATGCCGTAACGAAATCGCTGGCCACGGAACTGGGCCCGCGCAAGATCCGCGTGAACTCCATCAATCCCGGAATGATAGAAACGGAGGGCGTCCAAACCGGCGGATTTATGGAAAGCGATTTCCGCAAGTACTATGAATCGCAAGCCCCGCTTGGCCGGATCGGGCAGCCGAAGGATATTGCACCCGCTGCCGTCTTTCTCGCCTCCTCGGACTCGGCATGGATCACTGGCGAGACGCTGCATATCACGGGCGGCTTGCGTTGATTTGTTGACGGCAGGCGCTGGCTGCAAAGGCATCCCTACCGGCATGTGGTAGAATCCCGTGCAGAAAGACCCATGCGAAGGCTGTCCAGACTCCTATATCTGGAGGATCGAAAATGAATGAAAATGAACATCCAGACCATCTCCAGCTAAGGCATTTGCTGCAAGAGGCGAAGGCACTCATGCTCCCGATGTTTCCTGATCAGCAAAAGAAATGGGTCGCGGAAAGTCCGCTCGCCCAGGAGATTTCTGCGATTCTCGTGAAGCACCCTGAGTATTACGACGATGTCCGCGCTGTCGTCGGCGGCGACGTTTTCCCTGAGCCAAAGGGTAAGGCCAACGCATCAACATCAGGCACATGAAACGGCTTCGGCAACGGGGTAAGAGATAGCTTTCGGAGGCATCTCATCTCCTCTTGCCCCTGCAGCCGCCCCACGGGGCAATCGAAGTTGGCGTAGGAGCCCGTCACTGGTGATCGCCCTTCCCTTCGCCTTCCATCAACTTGTTGGTGTGCGCGCACGCCTCGTTTTATCCGGCATCGCCCGAAAGAAGTGACTCGTCCCGGGCCGAGAGGCTTCCGGTCCGGATAGGTGTTGATAAATCGCCTTACCACCAGTAATCCAGGTGGGTGCTGATAATTCCCGTTCTCGACACCTATATGAACGTCAGTGTCCTGTTACCGGTTAATCCTTCACTGGGACTGGTTACTGCGATTGGAAGCAACGGGTAAGCGAAGTGAATTAGGTACAGATGCAACGGGACGCGAACCTCATACTCGGAAAAGGCGATGAAGGCGCATCGCGTGAATCCGGGGACTACGTGAGCCTCTTCCGGTGCCAGCCGATCCCAGCCAGCAGACCGGTGCCGAGCAGCAGCAGGCTGGTAGGCTCCGGGGTGATCGTCCACGTCCCGGAGGGTTGGACGAAGGTCTGCGCTCCCCCGATTATGAACGTCCCCTCACCCGGGACCGAGCCGCACGTCTCGGTATTATTGTCGGCGGCGGCATTACGTTGGTAAATAGAACTGAGTTCGGTTGAACCCGGTTGGCAAGACCCTATGAAAAACTGCCAAGCCACAATCTGGCCCTCGGGCCCGGTTTCGAAACGGAAGAAGCCCGTAGAATCGGTGTTGTCAAGGATGTGGACGCCGTCGGTGAAAGAAAACGAGAGAGGAGCCACCGTCGTGTAATGGAGCAGGTTGGGTGGAAGCGGCGAGGCGAGGGTCAACGAACCGGAAAGGCTGCATTCGCCGACTCCGCTAGTACATGAGTCAACACCACTGGTGAAGGCAGGTGCGAAGGGTTGGCCTGAGTAAGTGTAAGTCGCAGAGTCCGCAAGAGCTGATGGAGCTGATCCTATCGCGAACAGCGAAAAGACCAATAGCGCTCCAATCCTGTGGAGAGTAGTTCTCCGGCATGTAGTGGCCTGGGGCATGTTTTCTCCTCCCGGCCCGAAGGATGATGGTGTTCTACGGGCGAATTCCTCAGAAAAAGCGTCGCTGGTGAGCCTGATTCCCCGCTACGACGCAAGCAATATGCCTGCCACAATTCCCTTGCTGGGAACAAAGGGTTTGGAGTACGGGTCCCGCAAGGCCACCCAGTTTGTTGCACATTCCTGGAACAGATTTAACAGTTACGCATCTTCCTAAACTCTAAATACCGCAGAAGCACCACTGACAACTCTCGATGCCCGCCTGAATTTTCTTATTCTTGCGTGGCGTTCGCTCACTCCTGCCGATGGACTGCGCCGGAGTATGAACGTGCTTTCTGCTCGCCTCGAAGTAGTCGGCATATAAGCGCAGACCTAGGGGTCTACTATCTTCACTTGGACGTGTGGTCAGGTAATCGGAAACCGACCCTCTGCCGACGTGTGCGTTCTCTTGCCTGTTTTTGGGGCTGCTGCTAGACTACCGCAGCAAGGGCTAGACTGCTGCTCCTGCCATACTTCCTGGAAAAGGTTCGCCTATGTCTGGACACTCGAAATGGGCCACGATTAAGCATAAAAAGGCGGCTACGGACGCCAAGCGTGGGAAAATTTTTACCAAGCTAATTCGTGAATTGACGATTGCGGCGCGCACCGGCGGGGCCGACCCGATCACCAACCCGCGTCTGCGGACGGCGATCCTTGCGGCCAAGGGCGAAAACATGCCCAACGACAATATCGAGCGCGCGATCCTGCGCGGGACGGGCCAGCTCGAAGGGGAAACGCTCGACGAAGTGACATTCGAGGGATACGGCCCGGGCGGCGTGGGAGTGCTGGTGCAAGTCGTGACGAGCAACCGGAACCGCATCGTCAGCGAAATTCGCCACATGTTCTCGAAGAACGGCGGCAACATGGCGGAAACCGGGGCGGTCGGATGGATGTTCGAGCGCAAGGGCGACATCGTGGTGCCGAAAGATGCGGCGGACGAAGAGAAAATGATGGGCATCGTGCTCGACGCGGGCGCGGAAGACTTGCGCGACGATGGCTCGGTGTGGGAAGTGACGTCGCCGCCGGAAGCGATGGAAAAAGTCCGCGAAGCGCTTGTGGCGGGCGGCATCACGCCGTCCTCCGCCGAGGTGGGCTGGGTGCCGAAGAACTACGTGAAACTGACCGGCGCGCAGGCGCAACAGATGCTGCGGATGATGGAAACGCTCGAGGACCACGACGACGTGCAGCACGTGTACGCGAACTTCGACATTGACGAGAAGGAAATCCAGGCCGCCGTCGCGGGATAGTTCCCTTCGCGTCGCGCCCCCGCGAAAAAACACTACCCTCCGTTTCCAGCCCGCACGTACACTTGTGCCGGCCGAGATGTCTTTACCTCTTTCTCATCGCTCGACAGCAAACCGCGCGCGGCTCCGCGTGCTCGGAGTGGACCCGGCCGTGGCCGGCGCCACCGGTTACGGCATCGTCGAATTCGAAGGCGCCGAGGCGCACCTCGTGCGTTTCGGCGCGCTCAAACTTCCGGCGCGCGCAACGTTTGCGGCGCGCCTGCGCGAGATTCACGGGTTGATCGCGCGGCTCGTGGAAGAATTTTCGCCGGACGCGGTTGCGGTCGAGTCCGTATTTACGGCGCTGAATGCGCGAACGGCGCTGAAGCTGGCGGAAATGCGCGGAGTGGTACTGCTCGCGGCCGCGCAGGCGCAAGTCCCGGCGCACAGCTATTCTCCACGCGAGGTAAAGTCCTGCGTCGCGGGCTATGGCGGCGCTTCGAAATTGCAGATGCAGCAGATGGTGAGCTCACTCCTTCGCATGACGCATTACCCGGAACCCGCCGACGCGGCGGACGCGCTGGCCGTAGCGCTATGCCACGCGCAACTCGCCCAGGCGCGCGACCGCATCGCTGCGTCCATCGGCGCCCGGACCGCTGCGACTCCGCAGCGCACCCGAATTCGCGCCGCGCGCATCTCATAGTGACAATGAATCGCCTGGCGACGAAATTCCGCTGCACCCTTTCCGCGGTTGCCGTAGTCCTGACTTTTGGCGCGGCAATCTTGCCGGCGGCGCCCTCACATCCCGTAGACGGCGGAGCGAGCGTCACGTTCCGCAAAGTGTTCAAGACGAGCTATCCGGAATTCGTGGAGATCAAGGTGAACGAATCCGGCTCGGGAACTTTCGACATCCGCCAACTCGACCAGGATTCCCATCCGCTGCCCTTCGACGTGGGTACGGCGCTGGCGCAAAGAATTTTCGAGCTCGCCGGAAAGCTCCACGACTTCGAGGGTCTGCATCTGGACATTCACCGGCGCATCGCCAACCTCGGCGAGAAGACCTTTCGCTACGAAAAGGGCGGCGAATCGCACGAGGTTACGTTCAACTACACGCTGGATGAGTCCGCCACACAATTGCTGAATATCTTCGAAGGCCTTTCGCGGCAGGAACTCGATCTTTCCAATCTTCAGCGCACCATGCGTTACGATCGTCTGGGCGTCAACGACTTGCTCATCCAAATCGAAGCCGACTACAACAACAAGCTGTTTCCCGAACCCGAGAGGCTCGTGCCCACGCTCGATCAAATTGCGGCCGATGAAAAGTTCATCGATATTGCGCGCGGACGGGCCCGCTCGCTCGCGGGACGCATCCGCAACGCCCACTAGCCCGGTTAACCATTCAGAAAGGGGGGGCTTGACAGTTTTGACAACTTCGATAACGCTTGAAGTCATCCTCAGGAAGCGAAGGTGGCATCTAACCCAGCCATGAAGATCACAAACAGAAGTAGGCTCCTGGTACTTTTTTCTTTTCTCTCGTTGGTTTCCGTGCGGACCTCGGCGCAAACGAGCGCGGTGAAGCGCTTGATCACGCAACCGGTGGACGAGACCAAACTGACTCTGCTCAGAGGCAACACGTACCCGCTCGCCACCCGGCAGTTTGATCAGGGTGCGGCTCCCGCGAGCCTGCCGATGGAGCGAATGCTTCTGCTTCTCAAGCGCAGCCCGGAGCAGGAAACGGCACTCGAAGCGCTGCTCAACGAGCAGCAGGACAAATCCTCGCCCAACTACCACAATTGGCTCACTCCGGAACAATTCGGCCAGCAGTTCGGCCCCGCGGACGAGGACGTCCAGACCATCACTTCCTGGCTCGCGTCGCACGGCTTCCAGGTGACCTCGATCTCGAAAGGCCGCACCGTGATTGAATTCTCCGGAACGGCCTCTCAGGTCCAGGAAGCGCTTCACACGGCAATTCACAAGTTCGTCGTGAACGGGGAAAGCCATTGGGCGAACGCCAGCGATCCGCAGATTCCGACCGCGCTCGTGCCGGTGGTGGCGGGCGTCGTCTCCTTGCACAACTTTCCAAAGAAACCGGCGCACCATGTGCTAGGAACTTTCCAGAAAACCAAGGCCACCGGTGAAATAAAGAGGATCAGCCCGGGATACACTTTCACGGAGACGGAGGGTGGTCAGCCAACTCAGCTTTATGCATTGGGCCCATCCGACTTCGCCACCATCTACAGTCTGCTTCCGCTCTGGAGCGCGACTCCTGCCATCGACGGCTCGAATCTGAAGATCGCTGTCGTGGGCCAATCCGACATTAATCTGCAGGACGTGAGGGATTTCCGCTCAATATTTTCCGATGTTTTGTCTCCGAAAGATCCGGTAATTATTTACAACGGGCCCAATCCGGGCCTCGTGCCAGGAGACGAGACGGAGTCCCTCCTGGACGTGCAGTGGTCGGGCACGGTGGCGAGGAACGCAACAATCGATTTCGTGACATCGGAGGCAACCGAAACTACTGAGGGCGTGGATCTCTCCGCCGAATACGTCGTGGACAATAACGTGGCCCCGGTCCTGAGCGATAGTTACCTCTTGTGCGAACTTTTTCTGGGGACGGCGGGCAATCAATTCTACAACGCCATGTGGCAGCAGGGGGCCGCGGAGGGCATCACGATCTTGGTCGACACCGGAGACGGAGGCTCGGCCACTTGCGACGACAACAGCACTTTCGCGCAATTCGGACTTTCCGTGAGCGGTCTGGCCTCCACGCCCTACAACGTTGCTGTGGGCGGAACAGACTTCAACGACTTCACTTCCACGAATTCACAATGTGCTTATTTTAGCTGCACGAATTCGGTGTTGCCGACTACACTTTCGGCTCTGAGCTACATTCCAGAATCGACCTGGAACGACTCCTGTACGAACGCTGAGGTCTTTGCTTTCTTCGGTACCACGACCGCGGAGGCCACCTGCAACAACGCTACGGCGCAGAGCGATGGTCTGTTGGCTGTCGCAGGCGGCGGCGGCGGGGTGAGCAATTGCACGACCTACAACGGCACAAATCCTTCGGACTGCACGGGAGGTTATCCCCAACCCTCCTGGCAATCGGGGATCGCCGTGCTGGCGGGAATGAATCGAGCTGTCCCAGACGTCTCCCTCTTCGCAGGGAACGGATTCGATGGGAGTTTTTACATCATCTGCGAGGCCGACCTGGCCACCCCCTCCGGCAGCACCTGCAGCCTCAGTAGTCCGTTCTTGAACTTTCAGGGTATTGGCGGCACGTCCGCATCGGCGCAGGTATTTGCGGGCATGATGGCCCTGGTCAATCAGAAGACCGGATCGCGCCAGGGCAATGCCAACTATGTCTTGTACAAGCTGGCCACGCAAGCCGGGGCCACTTGTGCATCGGGCTCATCGACAACGCCCGCAGCATCGGGCTGCATTTTTAACGACGTCACCGTCGGCACCATCTCGATGCCCTGCGCTAAAGGTTCCCCCAACTGCACGACCACAGTTTCCACCGACACGTACGGCGTGCTCACCGTCCCTGGCTCTTCCACGGTCCTTGGATATAACGCCGCGGCCGGATATGACCTCGCCAGCGGGCTCGGCACGGTGAATGCCAGCACGCTGGTGAACAAGTGGACAATGGGCACGAGCAATGTATCGAGCGCTACGATGCTTACGCTCTCTTCCACTCCCCCTACTACGCCATTTGTGATCACTCACGGCCAGTCCGCGAACGTGGGGATCACAGTGACCTCCGGCGGCGGAACACCTACGGGGGTAGTCGCTTTGCAGACGAGCACGGGACTGAGCGTCGAGTCCTTTACGCTAGGAGGTGGAGGAACGGTTTCTTCTTCGACGATTTTGTTGCCGGGAGGGACCTACTCAGTCACCGCGAACTACCCGGGTAACGGCACATTCGAGGCCAGTGGTTCGACACCGCCGCTCAGCGTCACGGTGAACCCGGAGTCGAGCCAAACACAGGTCGGGATCGTCACATTCGATGCGAGTGGAAATGTTACAAGCAGCAACGCGACAACGGCCAATTACGGTTCCTACTTATTGCGAGTTAACGTGACGAACTCTTCGGGAACCGCCTGCGTAAATCAGAACTTGTCCAGCCCCCAGTACGAGCAGCAGGCATATGGCTGCCCGACCGGAACACTGGCCGTGACCAGCAACGGGAGCGCGCTCGACGGCGGCTCGTTCAAGCTGAATAGTCAGGGGTATACCGAGGATCAGTTCATTGCGCTTGCGCCTAACTCGACGCCATACAACCTGAAGGCGGTCTATCCGGGAGATAATAGCTTCCAGACGAGCACCGGAACAGACAGCGTCACCATCAGTAAAGCCACTACGACTACTGGTTTAAGTGCTCTGCCCTTGGTCATCATTACGACCGGTTCTCCGGTCACTCTAACCGCAACCGTGGCCACTGCAAGCGTGGGAGCAGCACCGACCGGTACAGTGACGTTTATGAACGGGTCCACGCCACTTTCCGGGACGGTGACGTATACCCCAACAGCCGGTTCAATTACTGCAAACACAAATGCCTCACTGACGGCAACGCTCACCACAACCATTTCCTCGCTTCCCGGTTCGCCCGCCGGCCCCTGGCTGACACCAAAATCGAGGTATCCCGTCTGGCCCTTCGTCTTCGGTATGTTCCTGTTCCTGCTGGCTCTCTTGAAAATGATTTCGGCAAAGCGCCGCACTTATGCCTATCTCGGAATTTTGTTTTTGGTCCTGCTGACTGCAGCGATGCCAGGCTGCGGCGGAGGTGGCGGAGGAGGAGGCGGTGGAGGCTCCAGGACGATCACAGCAACGTACAGCGGCGATGGAAATTACAATACTTCTTCAGGCCAAGTGATTGTGACGATCGATTGATTAGCGCGCCGAAACACAGAAGGGCACTAACGGAGAATCATACCTGCGTAGCCGACCACTTCGTCGCGATCTCTGGTGACGTCCCCTGAAGTGGCGTAGCGAACGAGCTCCGAGTGCTTCGCGCCGAGTTCCCGCACGGCAATCAGCATCGCAACCGCCGCAGCATAGCCGCACATCGAAATTTCTTCCGAACGCACTGTGTCGTAGAGGCCGCTCGGATCGAGCGCCAGGACGCGCGCGATCGCCCGCTCGTCTTTCACGCGCGTGATGGCGTCGCTTTCGTAGTGATTCATGTCCGAACTGGCAATCACGAGAACCGGCTCAGCCTGCTGCGCCACGACCTTCGCAATCGCCTGCCCCAGCTCTTCGAGCACCCCGTAGCGGTCCGTTCCCAGCACGATGGGAACAAAACGAAATTCCTTTACGAGCCGCATCAAAAACGGAAGCTGCACTTCGAGCGAATGTTCGCGCTCGTGGGCCACGCCATCCTCGCGGAGCCGCGGGAAGGCGCGCGCGAGCGCTGCGGCGAGCGCCGAATCAATTTTTGCTTCGCCGAAGGGAGTCTGCCAGGTTCCCTCGGAGAGAATTGCGAGCGATTCGCCCCGCGGAAAATGCCGCGGCCCCAGCAGAATGCATTGGGAAGGGATATCGAGCAAGGAATAGACGGCGCCGGCTACGTGGCCCGAATACATGTACCCGGCATGCGGAACCACGCAACCGCGCGCGCGCACTCTTTCCCGGCCGCCGCGCGTGAATTCATCCACCTGTTTTGCGAGTTCTCCCGGGTCCGAGGGGTAGAAACGTCCGGCAACGGCGGGCGGGCGATTCATGGATTCTCAATTGCCGCTGGGCGCGGCAAAGATCAAATCGGCTTTGACGGCTCGCCGACGATCCGAAGTGCCACGGTCTGGCCGGTCTCGTAGAGGATTCTCACCTTGTCGCCGGTTTGGTAGCCGCCCTGATTGATCACTTTTTCAATCCAGGTCTTCACCACCGGCGAATAGGTGAATGTGTGAATACTCAAGCTCTTGTTCTGTTCGCGGACGATGATGGAGACGGCATCCGCATGCACCACTTCCGCCTTCAGCCACATTTTTTTCGGGGGATTTTTTTTCACCACGATCGACCCGGAAGTGTCCACCTGCTGTGCGCGGGCGGGAGCGGCGGAAACGGCTATCGCTGCTGCAACCACGGCCGAGAAGGCCAGGATTTTAAATTTCTTCATCGAAGGAAATTTTCAGCGACTTCAGGAATTTGATGTCTTGCGGCGTGATTTCCAGTTTCGACTCGACCGGCTCTTCTTCCAGGATTTCTTCGTCCACGCGAATGTGCAGGGACTCGAGAAAGCGGCGGTCCTGCGAAGTCATCTTGGCGTCCGGTCCCTGGCGACGCGCAAGGCCGATCGTGGCGTCGAGCTTCAGTACGATATCGAAACCCGCCGCGCGCACGCTGGAGATGGCTTCGGCAATGCGCTCGGAATCCGAAACGGAGTCATTGATGGCGTGTCCCAGGTCCCGCAGCAACTGCTTCATTTTGTCGTCGAGTTGCAAGGGCGTCACCTCCTCTGAAGAGCCCTCCTGTATCCCCATCTTATTGCGATGACGGCCGGGAAACAAGACCCAGCCGTACCAGCCGACCCAGGGCGGTTACCTGTCCCTTGGCGCAGGCGGCAGATGCAGCGGATAACCACGGGTTATACTAAAATCACGGCATGTCTCAGGACATGTTTCCGGTTCTCTGGCGCTCTGCTGGAGTTACCCTCCGCGCCCTCTGGCGCGTGGGGCGGCAGCTATTTCACGAAGCCGCGGGGACGCTGTTTGGCGTGTTCGCCCTATACGGCGCGCTCGCCGTCTGGAGACAATGGAAGGCGCGGCCGGTCCTGTGGGTCATGGGGTTTGCCATCGTTTACGCGGTGATGATGGCAGCGTTTGCTTTCGCCGCGTTTCGGCGCGCACGCCGCGTACGATGACTGACGACACTAAAAAGAGACTCAACCTGCCGGAGCGCAAAGCCGCCTCCACCACCGGCCTGCCGATGGAGGCTGTTATTACCGGGAAGGACCTTCGCGGCTGGGACCCGGACCTCGATCTCGGCTATCCCGGCCAATTCCCTTTCACCCGCGGCGTGTATCCGACGATGTATCGCGGCCGGCTTTGGACGATGCGGCAATATGCCGGCTTCGGCACCGCCGTCGAATCGAACGAGCGTTACCGCTATCTTCTTTCGCAGGGACAGACCGGGCTCTCGGTTGCGTTCGATTTGCCCACGCAGATCGGGATGGACTCTGATCACACGCTCGCAAAAGGCGAAGTGGGAAAAGTGGGCGTGGCGATTGACTCGCTCGAAGATATGCAGGCGCTCTTCGACGGCATCCCACTCGAGCGCGTCTCCACCTCGATGACCATCAATTCCACCGCTGCCATCCTGCTCGCACTCTATGTGGCCGTAGCCAAGCAGCAAGGTGCCAACTTGAAGCGGCTTGCGGGCACGGTACAAAACGACATCCTCAAGGAATATATCGCGCGCGGCACTTACATTTACCCGCCGCGCCCCGCAATGAGGATCGTCACCGACATCTTCGCCTGGTGCCGCCGGGAGATCCCCAACTGGAATACGATTTCAATTTCGGGCTATCACATCCGCGAAGCGGGCTCGACCGACGTCCAGGAAGTGGCCTTCACCCTGGCGAACGGGATTGCCTATGTGGATGCCGCAGTCGCCGCCGGATTGCAGGCGGACGAATTCGCTCAGCAAGTTTCGTTTTTCTTCAACGCGCACAACGAACTGCTGATGCAAATTGCGAAGTTTCGCGCGGCGCGGCGCTTGTGGGCCCGCATCATGCGCGAGCGATTCCACGCGCGCGATCCACGCTCCTCGATGCTGCGATTCCACGCGCAGACGGCGGGGTCTTCGCTCACGGCGCAGCAGCCGGAAAATAACCTCGTTCGCGTGGCGCTGCAAGCGCTCGGCGCGGTCCTGGGCGGCTGCCAATCGCTCCATGCGAATGCGCTCGACGAAGCGCTCGCGCTGCCCACAGAGGAATCGGCGCTCCTCGCGCTCCGCACGCAGCAAATCATCGCGCAGGAAACCGGCGTCGTGAATACCGTGGACCCGGTGGGTGGCTCGTACGCCATCGAGAAATTGACCAGCGAGATCGAAGCGGGCGCGGAGGAGTACATCTCGAAAATCGACGCCATGGGCGGGGTCCTTCGCGCCATCGAAACCGGGTACGTGCAGCTGGAAGTTCAGAAGGCAGCGTACGAATACCAGCAGGCGGTGGAAAGCGGCGAACAGGTGGTCGTCGGTGTGAATCGATTTCAGGCGGAAGAAGAGCTGGGCATTCCCACTCTGCGGATTGACGCGGATATCGAACGGGCGCAGGTGGCGCGGCTGAACGCGTTGCGCGCGCGACGCGATACTGCGAAGGCGAAGACGGCCCTCGAAGAAGTAGAACGTCGCGCACGCGGAAGCGAAAATCTGATGCCCGCGATACTCGACGCGGTCGAAGCCTACGCTACCGTCGGCGAAATTTCCGATGCGCTTCGCCGCGCCTTCGGCGAATATCAGGAATCCGTCGTCATATAGGCAGCGTGTTTTTCCTGGATTTCCGCGTGCTCCGTGATAATTTTCATTTGCCACAATGAAAGCCAAAGTCACGCTCGAAAACGAAATCCGCTGGCCGAGACGCGTCCGCACACCCCGCGATGCGGTGAAGTACATTGATGCCACCGGCTTCTGCATGCTCTTTCCAGTAAGCAAGGTCCCGCTGCCGTCGCTTTATTTCGCGGTGACGCGCCGCAACCCTCACGAAAAAATGATTTGGGACAGGTACACGGAAATGGTCTGGCGCTGGAAAGACGAACTCCCCCGGCGGAGGCGCGCCTACTACGGAAAATATTTTCGCGGCCGCGGCACATTCATTTCGCTTGGGCTCCTGCCGCACTTCCTCGCTATGCGTGAGAGCGCGGCAACGCCCGGCGACCATAATCGCTTCTACGCGGACGGGCGCATCGGAGAGAATGCGCGCGTGATCTGGCAGGCGCTCGAGAAGCATGGCCCGCTCGCGACGCTCGAATTGCGCCATGCCTGCAAAATGGAAACCAAAGCCGGCAACGTCCGCTTCAAGCGCGCGATTCTGGAATTGCAATGCCTTCTGATCGTTGTCCACTTTGGCGCCGAGCAGGAAACAGCTGCGTGGGCTTCCGGGCGTTATGAATTGACCTGCCGGGCGTTCTCGAAGGAGACAGCCACGAGCCGTCGCATTTCTCCCGAAGAAGCGCGAACCGCCCTGGCAGCAAAGTTTTTCAAGTGGCATTCCGGCGCCTCCCCCATCGAGCTTGCGCGGCTGTTCGGGTGGTCGAAGGCTGAGGCCGTGGCAGCGACGGAATCCGCAAAAGGCGAAATCCGAAGATGAAACTCATCCTCGCATCGAGTTCACCCCGCCGCGCGGAAATCCTGCACAACGCCGGCTTCGCCTTTGACGTGTATCCGCCAAATGTGGATGAAGCCCACCTGCCGCGAGAATCTGCCGGTACCTATGTCCGGC
This sequence comes from uncultured Acidobacteriota bacterium, assembly GCA_963812565.1. Taxonomy (GTDB): domain Bacteria; phylum Acidobacteriota; class Terriglobia; order Acidiferrales; family UBA7541; genus Palsa-295. Next base: position 151,601 of record CAWEVR010000009.1, on the reverse strand, counting down.
GCCTGGCGCTCTCGAAGGCGCGCCGCGCTGCGGAACATGGTGCGCGCAAGGCGCAGCAGGCCATCGTGATCGGCGCGGACACCGTGGTTGTAGTGAAGGGAAAAATTCTGGGCAAGCCGCGCGATCTAAAAAGCGCGCGGAGGATGCTGCGTCTTTTAAGCGGCCGAACCCACCATGTGCTCACGGGCCTGGCCGTCCTGCGATTGCCCGAAGGGGCCGAAAGGATTCATGTAGAGAAGACCCGCGTCCGATTTGCCAAGATTTCTGACAAGGAGATTGACCGCTACCTCCTCACCGGCGAGCCGTACCACAAGGCCGGCGCCTACGCGGTCCAGGGCATCGGCGGCCGCTACGTGACGCGCATCGAGGGTTGCTACTTCAATGTGATGGGCTTGCCGCTCGCGCAGCTCTGGGCTCTCCTCAACGAACTCGGCTGGAGCAGCACAGCCTCATAATTCGCCAAGGCTGAGTTGCGTATCCGCATCCTTCCATGCACTTTCAAATTCGCGACGAGCCCACTCCACATCGGCTGTTTTGTTCTGCGCTTTCAGGCTTTGCCAGAGGCCAAAGAGAGAGCGGCCATTGCGGGGATTGCGCGTGAGATCCTCGCGGAAAACTTTTTCGGCTTCGGCAAATTGGCCGTCGCGCTCGAGCGCCCCGCCGAGCGATTCACGAACCGGATAAAACCAATCCGGCGGCTCGTCATAAGCGAGACCGTCCTGCACGGCGATGGCTTTTTTCCACGACTTAATTGCCGCCTTGCGGTCGCCCCGCGCCTCGGCAATCTGCGCATCGAGCATCGCCGCGGGAATCTGCAGCGCGGTCCCCGCGGTGGTAAAGCCAAAACCCTGATCGGCCGGAATCTGAGCGACCACGGTCGCGAATGCCTTTCGCTCCACATCTGCCTCGGAGAGTTTACCGTTCGCCGCCGCTCCCATCCCGCGCGCGAAATGCCACATCGCCGCGAGAGTAGTCAGCTTGGGATCAGGCGCGGGCATGGCCTGAATCTCCTCCCATTTTCGGAAACGCAGCCGCGCCAGCACGCGATAGGACAAGAAGCCCTCCGTCATCCAAGAAGGCATTCCCTGCGCTTCCGCTTGAATGTTTTCGGTGAGCAAGTCCGCGGCCTTGCGGGCTTCATCGAATTTCCCGGCCTGCATCGCGGCATAGGCAAGGAAATGCAGGTTGTGGCTGTAATACATGGCCGGGTAAACGCCCTTCGCATCTGTTTCTTTGATGTAAGCCCGATCAACTGCCGCCGCAGCAACGTTGCTTCCGATGGCTGCGTCGTAATCTCCCACGCGCGCGTAAATGTGCGCGGGCATATGGACAAGATGGCCGGCATTGGGAACGAGCGTGCCGAGACGCACGGCGCTCGGCAATCCCCAGGCGGCATGCGGCGAGGCTTCCACGGCGTGGATGTAATAGTGATTCGCTCCGACATGATTCGGGAAGCGTGCGATCACCGATTCGAGGACGGCAATGATTTCCAGCGTTCCTTCCGCGGGAGTTCCGTCGAGATTCCAGAGTCCCCAGGGCCGCAAATCCATCATGCTTTCCGCATAGAGCGTCGCGGCGTCGGGATCATCGGGATACATCCTTGAAAGCCCGCCCATGGCACGCGCGTAATCGTTGGAAAGTTTTTTTAAATCGGCTTTCGGGTCGTCGGAGTAGCGCGCTGCGAGGGCGTCAATGTATGCCCGCTCGTTGGCAGGGCCAGAGGAACCGAGCGACTTCGCTTTTTGGACTGCGTCGAACGCGGCTTTCTCGCGTTCGGGATCCACGTCGAGGTTGTAATTCGGGCCGAGCGCTGCGGCAATTCCCCACCAGGGCATGGCCGCCTTGGGATCGAGCTCCGCAGCGCGGCGGAAAGAGCGCACAGCTTCGTCATGATTAAATGCATAAATCAGCGTCAATCCCTGATCGAAGAACCGCTGCGCTTCAGGATTGGTTGTCGAGACGGAATGATGAAGCGAGCCCATCCCGGAAAACAATTGTGTCGCGCCGGATGCTTCGGGTGAATGGTTGTGTTGTGCGAGGGTTGCCGAGGGAATCGACAGGAGCGTGAGCAAGGTAAGAGCAAGTGGAGTTTTCACGAGTGCCCCCAAGGATTTGAAATCTGATGCGATTTTAGGCGGCCGAGCCGGATGGGTCAACACGAAGCGCGGCGAGAAACGGAGACAATCAGCCAACGGGGCGGGGTGAACTTTCGCGCCGAGCTACTTCTTCTCTTCGGTCGGCGTAACTATCGGCGGATTTGCCGGCGGATTGGGCGGTGGATTCGGCGGGTTTGGCTGATCGCCGCGCATGCCTTCTTTGAAACTGCGAATGCCTTCGCCCAAGCCGCGCATCACTTCGGGGATTCGGCGTCCGCCGAAGAAGATCAGCACGATCAGCAAAATGATCAGGAGATGGGGAACGCTTAGAAATTCCATTCGAAATCCTCTCTCCGCGCTTGCTCCCCACCGCGCCACTGTACAGGAAACCGATGCGGAAAGGGCAGCGCCGCTCGTCAGAGTATAACACGCTCGTCGCCGACCCTGCGGGTCACGTGCTCGCGGTCGAGGTATTCCAGCAGAGGGATGGCGTATTTCCGGGTGACGCCGGTCAGCTCCTTGAATGCCGTAATGGGCAGCCGCTCGCCGTGCTGTTTGCGGTACCCGGCAAGCAGCATGCGCAAGCGCCCGACAGCCGCGCGATGAAATACCAGGTCGTCCGCGACCTTAATCAGCACTTTTTCACGCAGCAGTATTTGCAGGATTTTCTGCGCCCGAGCGGATTCGACCGGCAATTTCGCGAGCACGGTGGCGAAGCTGGGCACGGTCAGTCCCGCGCAGTCGAACTCCTTTTCGATCAGATCTTTCGCGCGAGCTTCTTCAGGCGTAAGCGCAATTGCGCGTCCGGCGCGCTGGACCAAATCCCCCGAGACGATCACCGCGCGAGCACTTACAAGATCGTCCAGGGCAGCACGAAAAAGCTCGGGCAGTACTTTGCCGGCGCGGCCACGCAACTCCTGTTTTGGAATTCCGGGAAGCAACGGATTCGCGCGGTGAAAATCCTCGATCGCTTTGCGCAAAACTGCCGTCGTGGCCGAGACTACCTTCAGGGAAGCGACAATAAGCGGCTGCTCGGCCACGATTCGCAAGAGCTTGGAATCCGCAAGCTTTCGCACCGTGTCGCGGATCTCATTCTCCGTCCACCCCGTGCGAGAGATCAATTGCGCGAGAGTGAAGCCCTGCGGAGAAAATTCCACGAGTGCCGCCAGAATCTCTTCGCGGCCTCCCCGTTCGAGCGTTTCGAGGAATGGCGCAACCGCCGGGTCGCTGCGCCGATGTCGCGACGCGCGCGCGTCGAGCACAATGCCGCCGCCGATCGTGATCACCGGCGAAAACTGGCGAAGGATGAAGCGGTCGCCCGGAAGCGCGAGGATGGGCTCGTCCAACCGCAATTGCGCGAGCGCCGATTGGCCGGACCCGAGCTCGCTGCCGTGGACCAGAGAGACTTCCGCAACGGTCTCGGCTGTGCCCTGATGAAAATGCACGCGGGCGCGATTTCTGAGCGGACGCGCCGAAGCCAAAAGTGTGACGCGCGCGTCCAACCTGCTCGTCGGCTCGAACATCCCCGCAGCGGCGAGAACCATGCCGCGCTGAATTTCTTCCCTCTCGACGCTGGCGAGGTTCACGGCCGTCCGCTGGCCTGCGACGGCACGCGCGATTTGCTTTCCGCCGGAATGCAGGCCGCGAACGCGCACACGCTTGCGAATGGGTTGCAATTCCACTTCGTCCTCTGTTTTCACAGCGCCGGAAACCAGCGTTCCCGTGACGACCGTCCCGAAGCCCTTCATGGCAAAGGCGCGGTCGATCGGCAGGCGAAAATGGCGGGTTGCGTCCTTTGCAGGCACGGCTTGCGCCGTGCGCAGCAGTTCCTGCTTCAACGCATCAAGGCCCGCGCCGGTGCGCGCGCTGACGGGAACGATCGGCGCACCCTCCAAGAATGAGCCGCGCACAAATTCTTCGACCTCGAGACGGGCGAGCCCGGCAACATCGGCGTCAACGAGATCGGATTTCGTAAGGGCCACAATCCCTCGAGGAATTCCCAACAGGCGGCAGATATCGAAATGCTCCCGCGTTTGCGGCTTGATGGATTCGTCCGCCGCGATCACGAGTAAGACCAGATCGATTCCGCCCACGCCCGCCAGCATGTTTCGGACAAAGCGCTCGTGGCCGGGAACGTCCACGAAGCCGAGCCGCACGTCCCCGAGTTCGAGGAATGCGAAGCCGAGGTCTATCGTGATCCCGCGGCGTTTTTCTTCTTCGAGGCGGTCGGGATTCGTGCCCGTCAGCGCTTCGACGAGCGCGGATTTGCCGTGGTCGATGTGACCGGCCGTGCCGACGATGACGTATTTGGGCGCTTCCATGGGAATCCAAGATGCGAACCGATGCTAGCGGAGGGAATGCAGACCGTCAATTATGGATGCTTGCGATGACTCGGCCAGGGCGGGCGGCCCGCGGAGCTGGCCGCCCGTCTTGGTCGGAGCCGAGATTACTGCTCGCCCTGCTTTTCCTGCAATGGAGGTGCGGTGGTTTCGCCTTTGTATTTCGGCTTGCCGAGTTTGGCGATCCAAATTCCAGAGTTAATGTCGTTGAAGAAGATCACACCGTTCGCAGGCTGCCCGCCCCACGCGAAAGGAAGGTTGGGAAGGTAGGCGTCGGCTGCGCCGGTGCCGGTCCAGATCCTCGCGATCTCACGGCCCTGCTCGTAAAGATTGCCGCGCAGCTCGCCGGAGATATCGAGGACGCGGCCGCCGCCGGTGTAATCGCCGAAGTAAAGCATATCGTTGTCCGGCCAGAAATTGTGGATGCCGCCCTCGGGAACTTCATACCGAGCGACCTCGCGCGGGTGCTCGATGTCGCTGACATCCATCACATGGCAGATGCCGCGCACCGGGATTCTATCCTTGCCCGCGAGCTCGAACAGGGCGGGAAACACTTCATCCCCGATAAAGACGTAATTCTTGTAGCGGAACGCCGAGTGCGTGCCGGCCAGCCAGCCGTTCCCATACAATTCATAGTGGTTGTAACGGAACTGCGAAACGAACTGCGGATGCTCCGGGCTACCGCCCTTCATGCCGTTGCCAACATCGAGAATGATGAGGCCGTCGCGCCAATAGGCGAGATAGGCGAGACCATCCTTGACGTACAGATCGTGCAGATAGCGTCCGGTGGACGTCGCGCCCATGGGACCGGTGATCGTTGCCGCGGTTGCATTTTCGGTCTGCCAGCGCCCCACTTCTTTCGGGTGGGCCGGGTCCGCGAAATCAATGACGCGGAGCGAGCCGGTGGCATCGTCGGTCAGGTAGACATAGTGCGTGTTGATGAAGGCGCTGTGCACACCGCCGGTCACTGTTTCCGTGTATTCCGAGAGCAGTTTCAAATGGGACGGGTCCGAAGCATCGAAAAATCCGATACCGTTTTTCCGGTTGGAGGCTCCCTCGCGAGAATAGACGCCGATTTTTTCGTCGGGCGTGGTGCTCACGTCATTAATCAGACGAGCGTCTGCTTTCAGTTTATCGAGCGCTTTCGGGTGCGAAGGGTCGGAAACATCGTAGGAAAAAATTGAATCGGAAATCGTGGAGACGTAAAGGTGGTTTCCTATTACCCACTCTTCGGCGGCTTGAATCCCCTTGCCATCCGCATTTGTGATCGGAATACGCGCAAGGACTTCAATCTCGCGCTCGACGTTTCGCGGCGCGACGGTAATCGAACTGACCGCGCTGTGCCGCCCGATCGTGGCCCTCACCTCGTAGGTCCCAGGACGCCGTGCGACGAAGCCGCCGTCCGAATAAACTGCGGCCCCGGGGCCGCTCACGCTCCAACTCGTTAGAACTCCCTTCACCGCCGCGCCCGACGCATTCTTCGCGTCCGCGCGGAAATGGACCACGTCGCCGGTCTTCGCCGACGCCACCGCAGGATCAACGGAAATTTTCGCGACAGTATCGGCAACCACACGAACCTCTGCGTTGCCGCTCGCGGGCCCAGCCGTGGCTTCGAGCGTCGCCTTGCCGGGCGCGAGGCCCGTGACCATGCCCGATTCATCCACTTTCGCGATTGCGGGCGTCTTCGATTTCCAATGAACTGCGACATCCGTGCGCGGATCGCCATTCGGCGACCGCGGTGTCGCTGAAAGCAGCGCGGTCCCGCCGACCGCCAGCGACTCAGTGACCGAGGAGGCCTCGACTTTCGCAACCGGCGGCAGCATTACGGTCACGTGCGCGTATCCCGTCTTGCCACCGACAACTGCTCCGACCGTCACCTCGCCGGGATCGTGAAAGATCACACTTCCATTCGTATCGACGCCGGCCAGATCGAAGGGACCGGCGAACCAAACCATGGGCTTAAGGTCGAGTACCTTACCGGCGGCATCCTTGGCGACTGCTGTGAATTGAATTTTTTGCCCCACCTGCACATGGATACCGCTGGGGCTCACGTCAACCGTTTGCACCTTGGGAGGCGTAGGGGGCGCGCCCACCTCCTGAGCCCTAAGCGCCGGGCCAAGAGCGAGCATGAACAGTCCGAGCGCTGCCGCCGTCCACTTCGTTGCCTTCCGCATAAAAACTCCCTTCGATTGGAAAAAGTGTAGGGTCAGAAGTTGAACTCAGAGCGAAGGTTTGTCAATAGCGGAGGAGAGAGTTAGCGAGGACGGCGAAAGGCAGCTGCGATTTCTTCCGTGATAGCGAGCGCCGCGCGCCGCGGGTTTGCTGCGCTAGTAATCGGGCGTCCCACGACCAGGTAGTCTGCGCCCGCGCGGACGGCATCGGCCGGAGTCGCTACGCGAGATTGGTCATCTGCGATGCTGGCGGAGGGACGCACGCCGGGAACCACGATCAGAAACCTCGAACCGCACGCGCGCCTGATGGCTTCCACTTCGTGTGCGGAAGCCACGACACCATCGAGCCCCGCCTCTTTCGCGAGCCGCGCGAGTGCAACGGCGCGTGAAGCAGGCGAACCAGAAAATCCTGTGCGCCGCAGTGCCGCGCGATCGAGACTTGTCAAAATCGTGACGCCGAGAAGCGCCGGACGCTTCTTCCTTCCTGCCATGGCGTCACGCGCGGCACGCATCATCGGCACGCCCCCCGAAGCGTGGACATTCATCAGTTGGACGCCCGGCAATTTCGCGGCGGCCGCGACTGCTCGGGCCACTGTGTTGGGGATATCGTGGAACTTGAGGTCGAGGAATATACCGAAGCCGAGGCCCGCGAGCTTTTCAACGGCTCGCGGACCTTCAGCGGTGAAGAGTTGGCTGCCGACTTTGACCATGCCGGCGATACCACGAAGCTGGCGCGCCAGGGCGCAGGCCGGCCCTAGGCGGTCAACATCCAGAGCAACGATTAGTCGCGACGTTCCTGATTTGAGCGTGAGGGCACCTCGAGAAGCTCTAGTCGGACCTTGGCAAGTCCGCGTTGGTCGAAACCAAGTCTCCGGGCGACTTCATAGGAGACATCGAGCTCGCGTCCCTCGACGTAGGGGCCACGGTCGTTGATGCGGACCACCGTGCTGCGGTGGTTCTTCGTATTCACGACCCGAACGATGGACCCCAACGGAAGTGTTGGGTGAGCAGCTGTTGCGGTGTACATATCATAGATCTCACCGTTGGCCGTTGTCTGCCCGTCAAAGGGCTCGCCGTACCAACTTGAGACGCACTCCCAGACCGCGAGGGCTTTGGGCTGGCTGGTGGAGTTCTGGTTGATTTGGGAATCGAGTCGTGAGCTATGGAGCGAAGCTGTCGCTAGGAGAGGGTTGCTCGATTTCCCGGCGGACGTTGGATTCACCGACGGGGTCATCACGAGCATACCCAATCCTAAGAACACCGACTGCAAAACCACGAACGGTTTAACTCTCATATTCTCCTAACTTTATTTGAATCAGCATATTATATCGTTTTGGGAACCCTTTAATCAACCCTTATCCGTCTTCCAGGATCCCCTTAAGCTGCTGATTTCAAATACCCTTTCTTCCTTACACCACATTTCCAGACCCTGGACCAATCTCTCTGAAGCCCTAGGGTCCACGAAATGAGCGGTTCCAACCTCAACCGCTGTTGCGCCAGCCATGGAGTATTCGGCCACATCTTCTGGCTTTTCAATGCCGCCGAGCCCGACTACCGGAATCTTGACCGCCCGGCTTGCCTCATGAACCAGCCTCACGGTTATAGGCTTTATCGCTGCGCCCGACAACCCACCCGCCGTACTACCTAGACGGGACCTTCGGGTGTGTACGTCTATACACAATGCTGGGTATGTATTCGCGACGACGAGCGCGTCAGCGCCAGCCTCCTCGACGGCCTTTGCGATAACTCCAATAGATCCAACACTCGGGGAGAGCTTCACCCACAAGGGTCTCTTCGAAGCCTTTCTAGCCTCAGCTACTAGGGCCCGGGCTAGCCCCGGATCGCCGCTGAACTCGATCCCTCCTCGTTCCACATTGGGGCAGGAGATATTCAGCTCGTACGCTACCAGGCCTTCTGTGTCTTCCAGGACACGAATGACCTCGATGTACTCGGAGACGGCTTGGCCGAAGACATTCGCAATAATTGCCGTATCGAACCGCCGGAGCTCCGGCAGCTTTTCGGCGACGAAGGCGCGGACGCCGACATTCTGCAATCCGATCGCATTGACCATGCCGCTCGCGGTCTCGCAGATTCGCGGCGCCGGAGCGCCAGCCATCGGTTGCGCGGACAGTCCTTTGACCACAATGCCGCCGAGGCGATTCAGATCCACAATCGGCGCGAACTCGATTCCATAGCCGAATGTTCCGCTCGCAGCAATTATGGGATTTTTGAAATGAAGGCTACCGACGCTGACTCGAAGGTCAACTCCCGAGGGCCGCTCGTGGATTGCTGACGGCTGGGGCGAACTCACCGGCAAAGAGTCTACCATGAGGGTCAAGAATTTCCCCGTGATTCCGCGGCTGCGAACACTCGGCGGTCTGTGTTAGGATGAGCGGCCAATGCGCGTCGTTGAGAAAAGACAACTCCTCTCCGCCGAGGAAATCAACCGCACGGTGCAGCGCTTGGCGCACGAAATTGTCGAAAAAAGCGGCGGGACGGACAATCTGGCGCTGATCGGCGTCCGTCGCCGAGGCGTTCCGCTCTCCCAGCGGATTGCGAAGACAATCCGTGCGGCTGCCAGAGTGGATGTCCCTGTCGGGACGCTCGACATCACGCTGTACCGGGATGACCTCTCGACCGTGGCCCAGCAGCCGGTGGTCCAATCGAACGAGATTGACTTCCCGGTTGACGATCGCGACCTGGTCCTCGTTGACGATGTACTCTACACCGGCAGAACTGTGCGAGCCGCTATGAACGGACTTTTCGATCTGGGGCGGCCCAAGCGCGTCCGGCTTTGCGTTCTGATCGACCGGGGCCATCGCGAACTCCCCGTCGAAGCCACGTTCATCGGGCGGACCGTGGAGACGAGCGATACGGAAATCGTTGAAGTTCGCCTTCAGGAAATTGACGGCGAGGAACGCGTTATGCTGGTAGACCGCGTTTCCTAAGGGGCTGACAAACCTTCTGGAGGCGTAAGTAAAGGGAAACAGTGCTGCAGCGCTTGCAACACCTGCTCGGAATTGAAGCCCTCACCCGCGAGCAAATCACTTTTATTTTCGACCAGTCCAAACCTTTCCAGGAATTCCAGCGCCATCCCCTGAAGAAACTGGCGACCCTGCGCGGCAAGACGGTCGCACTGGCGTTTTTCGAGGCTTCCACGCGGACGCGAATCAGCTTTGCGACGGCTGCGGCCCGTCTTGGCGCTGATACGATGAACCTCCAAGCGGAAGCCTCGAGCCTCAAGAAGGGCGAATCGCTTCTTGACACCGTGCGCACACTGGAGGCAATGCGGCCCGACGGCATCGTGATCCGGCATAGCTCCTCGGGAGCCGCAGAATTCGTGGCCAGCCGTCTTGATATTCCCGTGATCAACGCCGGTGACGGAGCGCACGAGCATCCTTCGCAAGCGCTCCTCGATGCGCTCACGATTCGGGACCGCAAGGGGAATCTCGATGGGTGCAACGTCACGATCCTCGGCGACATCCTTCACAGCCGCGTAGCCCGCTCGAATATCTATCTGCTTGCCAAGTTCGGTGCGCGATTCGCGCTATCTGGCCCGGCCATGTGGCTTCCGCAAGAACTCGAATGCCTCGCGCCCAATATCCGCCGCGTGCCTCGCATCGAAGAGGCGCTGGATGGAGCGGACGTCATCATCGTCCTGCGCGTCCAAACCGAGCGCATCGACGAACCGGCGCTCGCTGCTGAGGAATACATCCTGGGTTACCAACTCACGACCGAACGCCTGCGTCTCGCCCGTCCGGACGCCATCGTGCTGCATCCAGGTCCGATGATTCGCGGCCTGGAAATCGATCAGCTGGTTGCCGACGGGCCGCAGTCCTGTGTCCTCGAACAGGTGGCCAACGGGCTCGCCGTGCGCATGGCGCTCCTCTACCATCTCGTGGGCGGCGCTCCCGTGGATGCGCCCCACCCGGCGAAGGAACGGTCGAATGCTGCTGGTTAAGAATGGACGCGTGGTGAACCCGGCGAGCGGCACGGACGCAGCGCTCGACATCCTGCTCGATGGCGAACGAATTTCGAACATCGGCGCCAACTTGTCCGCGTCCGGCGCGGAAATATTCGACGCCCAGGGCCTGATCGTTGCGCCCGGCTTCATTGATTTGCACTGTCACCTTCGCGAGCCCGGCCAGGAAATGTCGGAGACGATCGAAACCGGCACTCGCGCGGCGGCTCGCGGCGGGTTCACAGCGGTTTGCTGCATGCCGAATACGCAGCCGGTGAACGACAGCGCCTCGGTGACGCGCGGCATTGTCGAGCGCGCGGCCGCGGCCGCGAGCGTGCGCGTGTGGCCGATCGGCGCGGCGTCGGTTGGAAGCAAGGGCGAGGCGCTCGCCGAAATTGCGGCGATGAAGGACGCCGGAATCGTGGGAGTGAGCGACGACGGCAAGCCCGTCGCCACGGCCCGGCTGATGCGCCAGGTGATGGAGTATTGCCGCGCGCTCGATCTCCCCGTCATCGACCACTGCGAGGACCCATCGCTCTTCGCCGGTGGCGTGATGCGGGAAGGTCCGCGCTCCGTGCACCTGGGATTGAAGGGAATTCCCGCGCAGTCAGAATCCATCTGTGCCGGGCGCGACGTGGAACTCGCGATGCTGACGGGTGCGCGCCTGCACATCGCGCACATGTCGGCCCGTGGCTCGCTCGAATCCGTGCGCTTTGCGAAAAAGACGGGGCTGCGCGTCACCTGCGAAGTAACGCCGCACCATTTCACGCTCACCGATGAAGACGTGCGCTACGATACAAATTACAAAATGAATCCGCCTCTCGCTTCGCGTGACGATCGGAGCGCGCTCATCGAAGGCCTTGCCGATGGCAGCGTGGACGCCATCGCCACCGACCACGCGCCGCATCACGCAGCCAGCAAAGACGTCGAATTCGACCGCGCGCCCTTCGGCATCACCGGCTTCGAAACCGCGCTCGCGCTCGGCCTGAGCGAACTTGTGCATCCGGGAAGGATTTCGCTCGCGCGTTTGGTGGATTTGTTCACCACGGGTCCGGCGCGAGTGCTGGGCATGGAGCGAACAATTGCTGCGGGCGAGCCTGCCGATCTCACGATTTTCTCAACCGATCTCAAGTGGACTTTCCGTGCGGGAGAATCCCCGAGCAAGTCGCGCAACACGCCGTTTGACGGTCGCGCTTTTCGGGGCGCTCCGATGGCCACCATCGTGGCCGGCCGCATTGTCTATCGCCGCGAAGCTGCCGCAAGCGCGCCGTAAACCGCACAGGATTTTCCGCAGGAATTTGGAGAACTGGAAGGGAACGTTGAATGCGAATCCCTGAGTTCTTGAATGCGCCTGGATTTTGCCGTGTGGCTCTGGCCATCCTGGCAGTGAGTCCGCTATCCGCGTGGGGGCAATCCGCTGCGAAGTCCGCCGCAATACGCCCGGCTCCGGAGCAGCGCGTCCAAAATGAATTGGAGGCGGCGCGCGCGAATCCTCTTGATCTCCGCGCCTTCCTTATACGCATGCCCAAGGGAGCTGATCTGCACAATCATCTGGCAGGCGCCGTGTACGCCGAATCCTGGATTCGCGCCGGAGCCGAAGACAATCTTTGCGTCGAGCTTGCCACGCTCTCCTTTTTCAAAACGCAAGCCATGACAAAAAGCATCCCGCCGCAGCCCGTGTGCGGAGAGGGCAAAGCCCGCGCCTCGCAAGCCTTCAGCGATCAGCATCTTTACGATGCGTTGATCGACGCTTTCTCCATGCGCAGCTTCATTCCTTCGGCAGGAGTGAGCGCGCATGATCATTTCTTCGATGCTTTCGCGAAGTTCCTTGCCGTGGACGCGAGGCACACTGGCGAGTTTCTCGACGAACTCGCCACACGCGCCGCCGCACAAAACGAACAATACCTGGAAATAATGGACACGCCCGATTTCAGTCATGCCGCATCAATCGCAAAGGAACTCGGCTGGCATGATGATTTCGGCGCATTTCGCGACCAGCTGCTCGCACACGGATTGCGCGACGACGTCGCCCGAACCAGAGCCCATTTTGACGAAGCCGAGACCCTGCGTCGCGAACGCGAGCATTGCAGCCAGCCGGATGAAACCCCGGCTTGCCGCGTTCAAATTCGTTTTCTCTATCAAGTGCTGCGCGGCTTTCCGAAGGAGCAGGTATTCGCGCAGGCGTTGCTCGGCTTCGAGGCCGCTTCCACCGATCCGCGAGTCGTGGGCATCAATTTTGTCATGCCCGAGGACGGTTACATCTCCATGACCGACTACGCACTTCAGATGCGCATGGTCAGCTTTCTTCACACGCTCTACCCGAAGGTCCACATCAGCCTGCATGCCGGTGAGATCGCTCCCGGTCTCGTGACGTACGAGGGTCTTTGCTGCCATGTGCGTCTTGCAGTGGAAGAAGGTCATGCGGAGCGCATTGGGCATGGTGTGGACGTGATGTACGAGGATCGCCCCTACGCACTGCTGAAAGAAATGGCCGAGAAGCACGTCATGGTGGAAATCAATCTCACGAGCAACGACGTGATTCTCGGCGTCAGCGGCAAAGACCACCCTTTCCCGCTCTATCTCGAGTATGGCGTTCCCGTCGCGCTCTCGACAGACGACGAGGGCGTCTCGCGCATCGATCTGACACATGAATACGTTCGCGCGGTCCAGACTTACAACCTCAGCTACATGGACCTGAAACAATTGGTTCGCGCGGGCCTCGAGCACAGCTTTCTGCCGGGTGCAAGCCTATGGCGCGAAGCGGACGTTTTTACTCGCGCGGCCTCCGATTGCTCGCGAGAAACGCTCGGCGCAGAGAAACCTTCGGCCGCCTGTGCGGATTTCCTCAAGTCCAGCGAAAAAGCCCGGGAGGAGTGGGAACTCGAGCAGCGCTTCGCGCTCTTCGAGTCCAGCTTCTAACCATCGCGGTAGAACAAAGAAAATGGAAAACTGAAAATGGGAAATAGGAAATGCACTTTGCCATTTTCAATTCTCTAATTTCGATTTTCCGATTCTAGTGTGCGGCTGGTTCGGAGGCGGGATGCATGCCGTGCTGCGGGACTTCGTGCACTCCGCGCAAGGGTTGCTCCTGATGGAAGCGGAAAAGCTGATTGAGCGGCCCGGCGCCCTTGCCGATCTGGTAGGACTTCTCGATCGCCTTTGTAACGTAGGCCTTGGCGAGAATCACGGCTTCGCGGAGCTGCTGCCCGCTGGCTAGCTGCGCGGCAATAGCCGAAGAAAACGTGCAGCCGGAACCATGCGTGTTGGGGCTTTTTACGTGATCGCCGCCGAACGTCTCGACTTCCGTGGCGCCCGCCTCGTAAAAAACGTCCGTGGGCTTTTCGAGATGCCCGCCCGTGACCACAACGGCACGTGCGCCCATCTCGACGAGTTTCTGCGCGGCAATCTTCATGGCGTTCAAATCTTTCACTTCCGCGCCCGTCAGGAATTCCGCTTCAGGTATGTTCGGAGTAATTACGCTGACGCGTTTCAGCAGTTCGTCGCGCACGAATTTCAGCCCCGCCGTATCGAGCAATTCTTCATTGCCCGCCGTGGGGCGGAAGACCGGGTCGAGCACTACGTGCGCGAACTTGTGCTTGTCGAGAAATTCCGTCACCGCCGCGGCATTCCCGCGATTCGCCAGCATTCCGATTTTCACCGCCGCGATCATCACGTCATCGGCAAGCGCGTCGAGTTGCGCGCGCAACTGCGCTGCGGGGGTCGCGTGGACGGATAAAACTCCCTGCGTGGATTGCACGGTCAGCGCGGTCACCGCGGCAATTCCGTAGCAGTTGTGCGCCGCAAACGTCTTCAAATCGGCAGCGACGCCCGCGCCGCAGGAGGGATCGAACCCGGCGATCGTGAGGAGGATCGGTGGAGCTTGATTCGGTGTGTTGCTCAACTTTCAGCGCCCTCCGCGAGAGGCAAAAATGCCGGCGCTGCCCGTCTTAGCGCTGGGCACGCCGGCAAATTAAAATGTACGCGCGTTCTTGCGCGTCGCGCAAGAACAAAGTTTCCGAGGCAGGAAGACGATGGTGGCGGAGAGCGACTGCCATGATGCGCAACGCAACTACGGGAAAAGTCCGCGGACGAGCGTCGCGTCGGCGACGCGGCCGACGGCAAGAACGTAAGCCCCGGTGCGCATGTGCGTGCGATGCTTGCGCATGGTTTCGTGCACTTCGTGAAACGCGCGCCGCATGACCGCTTCGAGCTTCGCGTTCACTTCCGATTCCGACCAGAAGAAACTTTGCAGGTCCTGCACCCATTCGAAGTAGCTCACGGTTACGCCGCCGGCATTGGCGAGAATATCCGGCAACAGCAAAATGCCTTTGCGCGCGAGAACTTCGTCCGCATGCGGAGTTGTGGGGCCGTTTGCCGCCTCGGCAACGATTTTCGCTTTGATCTGATCGGCGTTGTTGAGCGTAATGACATTTTCAAGCGCCGCAGGGATCAGGATTTCGCACTTCATCGTCAGCAAATCGTCGTTCGAGATGCGCGACGTACCCGGCATGCCGACGACGGTGCCGGAGCGCTCCTTGTAACGCATGGCCTTGAGCGGGTCGATCCCGCGCGAGTTGAACACGCCGCCGCGAGAGTCGCTGATGGCTATGACGCGCGCTTTTTTCTCGGCAAAAAGCCGCGCCGCAAGCGAGCCGGCGTTGCCGAAACCCTGAATCGCCACGCTCGAACCGCGCAGCGACATTTTTTTCACCTTGCACGCTTCTTCGACCGCGACGAGGCAACCGCGCGCCGTCGCTTCTTTGCGCCCCTCGGACCCGCCGATCGAAACGGGTTTGCCGGTGACGACGCCGAGCGTGGAGTACCCCTTGGTCATGGAATATGTGTCCATGATCCACGCCATGGTCTGCGAATCGGTGTACATGTCGGGGGCGGGAATATCCTGCTCCGGCCCGATGACGGGAAGAATTTCGGAGGTGTAACGGCGCGTCATGCGTTCGAGCTCGGGCTTGCTCATCCGCTTGGGATCGCAGATGACGCCGCCCTTGCCGCCGCCAAAAGGAATGTTTACGGTGGCCGTCTTCCACGTCATCCACGCCGCCAGCGCCCTCACCTCGTCGAGCGTGACGCCCGGATGGTAACGGATACCGCCCTTTGCCGGGCCCCGCGCGACGTTGTGCTGCACGCGGTAGCCGGTAAAAACCTTCACCTGGCCGTTGTCCATTTTCGTGGGGATGGAAACTTCCAGCACGCGCTTCGGACTGCGGAGGATCTGGCGCAGCCCTGCGTCGAGCTTCAAATATTCGGCGGCGATGTCAAACTGGATTTGCGAGATGCGGTAGGGATTCAGATCCTCGCGCGGCGCAATGCGCGGCATGGGTTGAGGGGCCGCTTTCGCAACTGTGGCCATCGTAACTTCCTTTTGGCGAGGCGGGGACCGCGCTGTCTCCGCTTGCCAGAAATTTGCTCAGGGGTTTGTACTATCTGTAAGTCTCACGCGAGTCGCAGTTTAGCCGAGCCGCGAAGGATGTCAATGGGAACAGCGGCAAAGGCTCGAAATCGAGGGGGTAACTAGTAGAGCCATTCTTGCTTGATGGCAGAGCATGGCGTCCTTGTAGGTGCATAAAAAGGAAAGACTTATAGCTGCCATCGGGCCCGCTCGGGACCGCCTTCCATGGTCTGCGGCTGTTTGCCTCGGCATATCCCGGTTGACCGTTATGTGCCCAGCAAGTTAGGCTGCGCGCATTGTTGTCGTGCGGGCACGCCAGAGCGAGCTTCCGGCCACGGGGCAATCCGGAAACTCGATTCCGCGCGTATCTTGATAATGGAGCCGCCAGAACCTCGTGAATTCGGACACGGGAGCGGAGTTGAGGGCCACGGACGCGGCGCTCATCGAGAGAATTGTGGCGCAGGATGAGACGGCGCTTGCGTCGCTCTACGACCGCTACGCCAACATGCTTCTCTCCGTGCTCACTCGCATCCTGCGCGACACACAAGCGGCGGAGGAGATTTTGCAGGACATTTTCTACCAGCTCTGGCGCAACGCCGCGCAATTCGACGCGTCGCGCGGATCGCTGCCGGGCTGGCTGCTGGTGATCGCGCGCAACCGCGCAATCTCTCGCCTCCGGCGGCACAATCCGGCCGAGGGCGAAGAATGGAAGGAGAGCGCAGCCGCATCGCCTTTCCATCTCGAGACTGCACTCTCGCAACAGCAAATGCTCGGGCGCGTGAAAGCCGCGCTTGAAAACATCCCGAAGGAACAGCGTGTTGCCGTCGAGCTCGCGTACTTCGAAGGCTTGACGCACACCGAAATCGCGAAGCGGACGGGGGATCCTCTCGGGACCGTGAAAACGCGATTGCGTTCGGCGATCGAGACATTGAAGCGGAATTTGCATCCATGAACGGACATCCAACTCGCGAAGAAGATTTCGATCTCTACGCTCTCGGCGCGCTCGAAGGCGACGAGAAGCGGGCGATTGAATCGCACCTAGCAGGGTGCGCCGACTGCGCGCGCAGACTCGCGGAAGCGCGAGGGCGCATCGCCATGCTCGCGCTCTCGGCGCCGCAGGTCGCGCCTTCGCCCGCCGTGAAGGAGCGCTTGTTGCGGCAACTTCACGCCCGAGCGCCAGCCGGGCGTCATGTGCCTGCGCGCGAATCCGGCGGGCGATGGTGGATCGCGGTGCTCGCTCCGGCAACCGTCGCGCTGGCTGCTGCCGCGATTTTTCTCTGGACCGAAAACGCGCGTCTCGATCGCCAGCTTGCCGATCTTCGCGCCTCGATCCAGGCGCAGCAGAAGCAAATCGACGAATCGAAAGAGGTCGAGCACCTCTACGAAGCGAAGGACACGATTACGGTTGCGCTCGCGCAAAAGCCGGGCATGCCGAAGGGCGACGTGACTGTGATGTACAACGCGAAAATGGGAATGCTGATGTGCGACGGATGGATCGAGAAGGCCCCCGCGGAAAAGAATTACCAGCTGTGGATTGTACCGATGGATGGAAAACCTGTGAGCGCCGGAGTCTTCAAAGCTGAAACCTACATGAGCGGCCACTGGATGATGAAGGTGCCGGAAGGCATCGCGCCGAAAATGTTCGCGATCACGATGGAGCCGGCGGGCGGCATGCCGCAGCCGACCGGACCGATGGTCCTTGCCGGCGAACCTACGTCTTGAGCGCACTTTTGCTCTTCAGATTCTTCCGGGGATGCGATCAGCGCCCATGTAGGGGCGAAGGGCTTCGGGGATGACGATCGAGCCATCGGCCTGCTGATAATTTTCGACGATCGCGATCCAAGTGCGCCCGACAGCGAGGCCCGAGCCGTTGAGGGTGTGCACGAACTCGCTTTTGCCGCCCTTCGGCTTGAAGCGGATTCCCGAGCGGCGCGCCTGAAACGCCTCGCAGTTCGAGCACGACGAGATCTCCATGAACTCGTTCGCCGAGGGCAGCCAGACCTCGATGTCGTACGTCTTTGCCGAAGCGAATCCCATATCCGCGGTGCAGAGCTGCACGACGCGATAGTGCAGCCCGAGCCGCTGCAGAATTGCCTCCGCGCTATGAACGAGCGATTCGAGCGCTTCGTAGCTCTGATCCGGCCGCGTGAACTGGAACATTTCCACTTTCTGAAATTGGTGCTGGCGCTTGATCCCGCGTGTATCTTTCCCCGCCGCGCCCGCTTCGGAGCGAAAACAAGCCGTCCACGCGCAGACTTTGATTGGCAGCGCGTCCGCATCCAGAGTTGCGTCGCGGTAGAGGCTGGTCAGTTCGACTTCGCCTGTCGGCGTGAGCCAGAAGTCGGTGCCTTCGATGCGAAACATGTCCGCTGCAAATTTCGGAAGCTGGCCGACACCGGTGAGCGAAGCCGTGTTGACGATGAACGGTGGCAAGATTTCCGTGTAGCCGTGCTCGCGCGTGTGCACGTCGAGGAACAAATTCGCGAGGGCACGCTCCAGGCGCGCGCCGGGCCCTTTGTAAACCGCGAACCGCGCTCCGGCGATTTTCGCCGCCGCTTCGAAATCGAGGATCCCCGCGCCCTCGCCCAATTCCCAGTGCGGACGCGCAGCGAAATCGAATTTTGGCGGCGCGCCCCAGCGCCGCACTTCCACATTGTCCGCTGCGCCTTTGCCCACAGGGACGCTCGCGTGCGGAATGTTCGGCACGGTAAGCAGGAATTGTTTCAAGCGCTCGTCTAACTCCGCGATGCGCTCGTCATCGCGCTTGATTTCCTCCGCAACGATTCTCATCCTCATGAGCACGGCGTCTCGCTGCGCCATTGCGTCTTCCAGCTTTAGGCCAAGCTCTTTGGCTTTGTCGCCGCCGTGAACGATCTTGTTGAGCCGGGCGATATCGTCGTTCGCCTTGTTGCGCTCGGCTTTGAGCTTTTCGGTTGCCGTGATGAGCTGGCGCCGCTCGGTGTCGATGGCGCGAAACCCCGCGAGGTCGAGCGTGATGCCGCGGTCACGCGCCATCTTCTCGATCGCGTCGAGGTGCTCCCGGACGTATCCCAGGTCGAGCATTGGCACACGAGAATACCCGAAAGCACTCATTTTTGGCGAGTGGCTCGTGCCGTGGGTTGTGGTTCAGTTTCCCAATGCGCCGAATATTCGCGGCAAGAGGGCCGAATCCTCGGCCGACGCATCGATCTACCCCATGATTCGCTCCACATTGATTTTGAGAGGTGTCGCGTTTCGGACAGATTGTTGGAGCCTTTTTTGGTTGAATGACGTGGAATCTCATAGGGCCTGAAGTTTCACCTAATGAATGCAAGGCAGTTTTGCGCCGTACTGGATTGACATGAGCGGGAAAAACTTTCGAGTCGCACCCGTAGGCGAACGGACCAACGCCGACGGCAAGCAAGTAAAAAACAAGGTACTGCTGGCAACGCCCGACAATGAATACGAGTTGATGCGTTCTGACTTGACGTATATCGATCTCCCGGATCATCTCAGCCTTCACGAGCCCACGCAGAATATCGAGTTCATCTATTTCCCGAACCGAGGAATGGTTTCTCAAGTTGTAGTGACCAAGGACGGCCGCACCGTGGAAGTGGGTGTAGTAGGTAGCGAGGGCTACGTTGGGGCAGGATTGGCAGCCGGCTTGAGCAGAAGTTCAGTGCGCGAAATCATCCAAATCGCGGGCGATGGCTTTCGAATGATGGGGAATGCGCTGGAACGCATTCTTCGGTCGGCCCCGCAGTTACAGGTAATATTGAGCAGGCATGCGGGACTTCAAGGAATGCAGGTCGCACAGACCGCGGCGTGCAACCGGCTGCACGATATACAGCAGCGTCTCTCGAGGTGGCTGCTGATGACTCAGGATAGGGTGGGCTCCGGGATGCTTCCCATCACACACGATTTCATTGCGACCATGATGGGTACCGACCGATCCACCGTGAGCTTGGCAGCGTCAGTACTGCAAAAAAAGGGAATCATCGATTACGTGCGAGGTGCAGTAAAGATTGTGAATCGCAGGAAACTCGAAAAATCCGCCTGTGAATGTTACGACGTCATTCGACAGTTCGAGGATGACCTCGGATTGGGATAGCAATTCTTTCACTAGTGTCGGATACCCCACAGACAGTAGCCCCCTGGTATCGGTAATCTTCCGGACCTTGTCGGTTTAGTTCGGTTTTGATTTGTGTTCGAAGAGTGGCTTTCCGTGCGGAACCTCGCACAGGGCATTGAAAAAAGCGGCCTTTGTCGCCGCAGTGCCGTTGAAGGCCAATGCTACACGGTCTTTCAAGGAATCATAACCGCACCAAATCTCGAGGTGGGGCATGGGGGCGACGAGTCGCAAACAGATATGGGTCAAAAGCCAGAATTTTCAGGGTTGGGGTTGCTCCGAGTGCGCATGGGTGTTCAATCCTTCGGGATTACCAGCCGGCAAATCGCTCGATGAAATGAAGGAGAACTACGAACAGCAGCGCGACAAGGAGTTCAGATCTCATCTGTGTGCCGGGCACCCGAGAGCCACAAAGGATGCCCGTTAGCCAAATCACTCGCAGGCTAGATGTTGTGCGATTCCCGAATTCATAAAATGCAACCGCCCTTCAAACCGGGATATGGAAGCGGAATACGAGATGTTTCCGATGATCGGAACACAAATGAGCGGATGGCGGACTTAATGGGTTCTGAAAGAGCATCAAGTCTTGCCCTACTCAGTTTGCTCGATTTGTTGCGAAGAGGTGCCACCATGGAGCTCCCTTTCGACATTCTGAAGAAGACAGACGCCATGAATTTCGAATGGGTCGAGGTCGTTCGAGACTTGCAAACCGCCGGGACCAGAATCCAAGAACTACAAGCGCGTTCGCCCGGCGAGTACGTCGTCTTTAGCCAGCGTACCCAACAGATTGTTGCCAGGTTCAACTCTCGGACGGCGGGCTTGTGAGATTCGAGAGTTGCGATTGGGGGCAGGGGAAAGCTGACCGCGGACGTATCCCAGGTCAAGCATTGGCCCACGAGAATGCCCGAAAGCAGTCACAAGTGGCGAGTGACTCGTGCCGGGAGTAGTTGTTCAGATTCCGATAGCGCGCTTGTCGTCCAGGTAGATTATCTTCGAGTACGTAGTCAGGCCGCCCAACCTCCCGCCAAGTCCTGCAGTTCCCGTTAGGGAAACGCTGGGGTAGAATCCCAGCCGCCTGCCATATTCTCAAACGGCGGGTCTTGCGAGGTGTGTGGATGCGTCTCTTATTTCTGCTTGGCTCGTTGCTGATTGCTACGATCGCAGTTGCCCAAACACAGAGGGCGACTGATGTAGCCGAGTTCGTAAATGTCGATACATCCGTCTTCGTTCTTGACCACGTCCGCGTCATCGATGGAACCGGTGCAGCGGCGAAGGAAGACCAAGCAGTCGTGATCGCGAATGGCAAGATACAGTCCGTCGGCCCGGCTGCGTCCGCCCAAATCCCTGAGGGTGCACAACGACTGGATCGCTCCGGCTATACGGTGATCCCGGGTCTGGTTGGAATGCACAACCATCTCTACTATACGGATTCGTTTGCGGTGCAAGTTGCCGGCGGAAAGATTGGCGAGCCAGGATTGTTCGTTGCGGAGATCCCATACACTGCGCCGCGACTCTATCTAGCGGCTGGCGTAACGACGATGCGCACGACCGGGAGCCTGGAACCTTACACCGACCTGAAGGTCAAGAGCCGCATTGACGCGAACCTGATGCCGGGACCAAGCATTGACGCGACGGCCCCATACCTCGAGGGTGCTCCGACGCGATTTGCGCAGATGCATGAACTGACCGGACCGGACGATGCGAAGCGTATGGTGGACTACTGGGCAGCAGAAGGCATGACGTCGTACAAAGCGTACATGAACATCACGCGTGAAGAGCTGCGTGTGGCGATCCAGGAGGCGCACGCGCACAAGATGAAATTGACGGGGCATTTGTGTTCGGTAACCTGGCCGGAAGCTGTGGCACTGGGGATCGATGATTTCGAGCACGGGCCAGTGTTTGCGGACACCGAATTCGTGGCGGATAAGAAGCCGGACATGTGCCCGACGGCCGGAGCGATGAGTTGGGCGAATCTGGACGTGAATGGGGCGCAGGTGCAGGGGCTGATCCACGATCTCGTGTCACACCACGTTGCGGTCACTTCGACGTTGCCGGTGTTTGAGGCCGGCGTGCCGGGGCGTCCGAAATTGCAGTCGCGCACGCTTGATGCGATGTCCGCAGAATCGGCGCAGAGCTACCTGACAGCGCGGGCCGGAATAGCTTTGGATTCGCCGATGACGGCGCTGATGCGCAAAGAAATGGATTTTGAGGTGGCATTCGTCAAGGCGGGAGGCTTGCTACTCGCCGGTCCTGATCCAACTGGAAACGGTGGCGTGCTGCCGGGATTCGGCGATCAACGCGAAATAGAGTTGCTCGTGGAAGCGGGGTTCACCCCGGTGGAAGCCATTCAGATCGGCACGGAGAATGGTGCTTTATATCTCGGTCAGCAAGATCGAATTGGAACCCTTGCGCGTGGCAAACAAGCAGACCTCGTTTTGATTAAAGGCGACCCCTCGAAGCGCATTGACGAGATCGAGAACGTCGAGACGGTATTCAAGGCGGGGATCGGCTACGATTCCAAGAAGTTGATTGAAAGCGTCCGAGGCCAGGTCGGAATTCGCTAGGTGCCGGCTGGAAGCCAAGGGTTGCTCCCGGCGTCATGCCCGCAACAATTGGCCACAGGAGCTACCGCTTGCAATTCGCATCGAGCCGTTCGACGATAGGGCGTGAAGCTTGACGCATACAAAGTCCCGGAGAGAGACGGTCCAAGGGAATGCTCAGGAATGGTCTGCCTTTCACGAATCTCGAATCATCGCCTCCCTAATCACGACGGACCGGAATTAGAATTCCCTCTAACTCACTCAAAACAAACGACCGGCGCCCATTCTAATCGCAAAAAATCGAGGGTAGTGGCGGCTCGATTTCCTGGCTCGGATTTTGCTTCATGCTCTTCTGCGACCTCGCACCTCTGTGAAGGATCGAATCCCAGGAAGGACGAGTATTCGGGCAGATGACTAAAGCTGTCTATATCGTGAGCGCAGTGCGGACGCCGATTGGGAAATTCGGCGGGATGCTGGGGGACTTTACCGCGCCGGATTTGGGTGTGATCGCGGTGCGGGCGGCGCTCGAACGGACGTTTGGAGGAGAAGGAATGCCTGCCGAGCGGACACCGGGCGAATCTGGTCCGATTGATGTTGCGGCGACGATCCAAGGTGCAGCAGGCAGCGGCGTCGTGCGGCCGCCTTGGAGAGTTGATGAATTAATTTTTGGGAATGCGCGGCCGGCGGGCGTGGGGCCGAATCCGGCGCGGCAGATTGCGTGGCGATCGGGGCTGGGCGACGACGTCTCGGCGTTTACGATCAACATGGCGTGCGCTTCGGGATTGCGCGCAGTGATGCTGGGGTGGCAGGAAATTCTGCTCGGGCAGGCGGAGATCGTCGTGGCGGGCGGCGCGGAGTCCATGAGCCGCGTGCCGTATCTGGTCGAAGGGCGCTGGGGTTTCAAGATGGGGAATCAGCCGCTGGTGGACGCGATGTACCGCGACGGCTTCCTTTGCCAGATATCCAAACTCGTGATGGGCGAGACGGCGGAAATTCTGGCCGAGCAGTACAAAATTTCTCGCGAGGAGCAGGACGCGTTTGCGCTCGAAAGCCATCGGCGCGCCGCGCGGGCGGCAGCAGAGTGCCGGTCCAAAGCTGAAATCGTCCCGATCGAAAAGAAAGACAAGAAGGGCAACACGACTCGCCTTGAAAAAGACGAGCACGTGCGGCCGGATGTGACGACCGAAGGCCTCGCGAAATTGCCGCCGGTGTTCAGCAAAACGGGCACGGTGACGGCTGGGAACTCGAGCGGGATCACGGACGGTGCTGCGGCTGTGGTACTCGCGAGCGAAGAGAAAGTCCGCGCGCTGGGGCTCAAACCGCTCGCCCGGATTGTGGATGCCACGATTGCGGCGGTGGATCCGCGCGTGATGGGGATCGGGCCGGTGCCGGCGGTGCGCAGCCTGATGGAGCGCACCAAAACGAAAATGCAAGATTACGCCGCGGTCGAACTGAACGAAGCGTTTGCCGCGCAGGTGATCGCGTGCGAGCGCGAATTGCATTTCAACCCCGAGCGGCTGAATCCGAACGGCGGCGCGATTGCGCTGGGTCATCCGATCGCCTGCTCGGGCGCGCGCATCCTCGCGACGCTGGCGAGCGAACTGCGCCGCGTACCTGTACGGACGGGCAGTCCGTCGAGGGGCCTTGCTACATTGTGTGTGTCGGGCGGGATGGGCGTGGCGGTCGAAATCGAAACAGTCTAAGCTTTTGGCGGGAGCGATCTCGATGCCACTGATGAGAGAAATGCGCGGAACGCGCGGAATTGAAGCGCGCGGCACAGATGTGCTGGGAACGCTGGCGCATGCGGCGCCCAAGCCCGAAGATTTTCAATTCGTTAAATTCCGCGTGGAAGGCGAAGTCGCGCGGCTCACCCTCGACCGTCCCGAACACAATCTGCTGAATGAGCAGATGCTCGCGGAAATCGCAGCGGGAATCAACACGCTCGGCAATCAAGGCGAAGTCAAGCTGATCGTGCTCGATTCGGCGGCAAAGGCGTTCTGCGGCGGAATCGAGATCGGTGAATACACGGCGCGTCGCGTGTTCCAATTGCTGGATGCGTTCCACAACGCGTTCACGTCGATGCTCGATACGTCGAAGCCGGTGCTGGTGGTGGTCAACGGACCGGCATACGGCGGAGGTGCGGAACTTGCTGCGCTGGGGGATCTCGTGATCGCGACGCCCAAGGCGCGTTTCGCGCAGCCTGAAATCAAGCTCGGAATCTTTCCGCCGCTCGCGGCTGCGATTCTTCCCTACATCATTGGGCCCAAACTGGCGCTCGAGTCTGTGCTCACGGGCGAGGCGATGACGGCGGAGCGCGCGAGAGAGTTGGGCTTGGTGAACTGGATCGTGCCCGAAAATGAATTACAGAAAAAAGTGGACGACGTGACTTCCAAAGTGACTGCGCAATCGGGGCCGGTGCTCACCATGGCCAAGAAAGCAATAATCGGCAGCATGGGTTTGCCGCTGCGCGAAGGCGTCCGCAATTCGATGCGGGTTTTTCTGAACGAGCTCGGCGACCTCGAAGACTCGCAAGAAGGTTTGCGCGCCCTGGTGGAAAAGCGCGCACCGAAATGGAAGAACCGCTGAGCATTCCCGTTTGTTGACACCACGCGAAGGCGCGCATACACTCACGAGCGACAACTGAACTGGTCCGGGCAAATGGGAACGCCGTGAAAATCGGCGACGGTCCCGCCACTGTGATCGGCACGCGCTGCGAATGCGGCGAGGAATGGCCGAGAGTCAGGAACCAACCCGAGGCTGGTCGAAGCCAACACTCTTCGCGAGAAAGAGTGCGGCGCGCAGCCTCGCATCTTTCCGCGGGGCTTTTTTATTGCGCGTCTGTGGAGGACGGGTTGCGATCAGGTCGTGGATGGCGGCTGGCGTTTGCGGGAGCCGGATTGTGCGCGCTGCTATTCGGCGTCGAAGGCCGCAGCGCCATCTGCATGGGGCGCGAGCAGGCTGCGCCGGGGAATTCTGCGGTGCGCGTGGTCACGGACGAGGTGGGGCGGCGCGTGGTGGTTCCGGCAAGAGTGAAGCGCATCGTTACGCTGGCGCCGAATTTGACAGAGACCATTTACTATCTGGGACTCGAAGACAAGCTCGCTGGCGATACGGATTATTGCGATACGCCGCCCGCGGCGAAAGCAAAGCCGCACGTGGGCGCGCCGCTCAACCCAAGCCTCGAGGCCATCGTTGCGCTGCGGCCGGACCTGGTGCTGGCGACGACTTCGATCAACCGGCGCGAAACCGTGGACGCACTCGAGCGACTCGGGATTGCGGTCTATACGAGCGACCCACACACGGTGCGCGGAATGCTGGATTCAATTGCGAAGATGGCCGGGCTAATCGAGCCATCCGATAAAAGCTCGCCGACAGACGACGATGCAAGCGCGGAAGCTGATGGCGCGGCTTTTGTCGCGCGGCTCGAGGCGCGTCTCGACGCGCTGCACGCGCGGCTGCAAGATTTGCCGCTGGTTCACGTGCTCTTCGTGGTGTGGGAGGATCCGCTGATCTCGATCGGGCAAAACACTTTCATTGCCGACGCGCTGCGATGGGCCGGCGCCGAATCCGTCATCCTTTCCAAGCAGAATTGGCCGCAGGTGACATTCGAGGAAGTGGTGCGCCTGGAGCCGGAATACATCGTCCTGGCAAGCTCGCACACAGGAGAGGGCCAACGGACGATTGCGGACCTGCGCGGGCGAGCGGGCTGGAAGGGGCTTCCAGCAGTCGAGAGCGGACGCGTCGCGATCATCAGCGAGGAAATCGATCGGCCGTCGCCGGGATTGATTGACGCGATCGAACAGCTAGCACGCGAGTTGCATCCCGAAGCATTCGAGCCGAAGGCGGAAAATCGAAATTGGAAAATGGAAAATAGGCCGAACTTGGACGCGTTTGCTGTGGTGCGGGAGGAGCGCACGCGATGCGCCCGCTGACGCCACGACGGATTCTCGGAGTCTGCAGCGCGCTGGGAGCCGTGTTGTTCGTTGCCGTGGTGATTTCGCTGCGCGTGGGCGCCTATCCGATTTCCGTGCACGACATCGTGAAGACGCTCGTTCAACGCGCCATCGGTCACCGAGACCAGATCCTGCCGGAGTTCGAGTTGGTCGTGTTCGGGCTGCGACTGCCGCGCATCGCACTCGGGATTCTGGTGGGCGCGGCGCTTTCCACCGCCGGGGCAGGATTTCAAGCGCTTTTGAGGAATCCGCTCGCGGACCCGTACGTCCTCGGTGTCTCCAGCGGCGCGGCGCTGGGCGCGATCCTCAGCCTGGTATTCGCGCCACACGTGCCACTCGCGATTCAGGGCGCGGCGTTCGCAGGCGCGGCAGCAACCATCGCCGCCGTCTATTTTCTCGGACGGCGCGGGGGGCAACTCGACAGCGCAACGCTCCTGCTCGCGGGCATCGTGACGGCCTCGTTTCTATCGGCCGTGATCATGTTCCTGATGACGACGCTGAGCGGGCGCGACCTGCGCGGGATGGCGTTCTGGCTGATGGGCGATCTCGCCACGCCGCCGTCGGTGGACTTGGGTTGGCTGTACTTCGTTCTCGTAATCGCCGTGGGATCGATCTACACGACGTCGTCCGATCTCAACCTGATTCTCACCGGCGAGCAGGAAGCGCGGCACCTGGGCGTGAACGTGAACCGCGTGAAGCTGGTGGTTTACGTGGCGGCGTCCGTGCTGACGGGACTTGCGGTGTCGGTGAGTGGCGCGATTGGCTATATCGGCTTGCTGGTGCCGCATGTGATGCGCATGCTGTTTGGAACGGATTACCGGCTGCTGATTCCGACTTCCGCGATCGGCGGTGCGATTGCCATCGTGGTGGCCGACACGCTCGCACGCACGGTGGTGGCGCCGACGGAATTGCCTGTGGGCGCCATGACGGCGCTGGCCGGTGCGCCGGTGTTCATTTATCTGATGCGGAGAAGGGTGCGATGAGCGCGACGCCGGGACACGGAATGCCGCTTTCGCCGCTGTCTTTTCCGGGCGGCGCGGACGGGCCGCCGCGGCTGAAGGTGGAGCAGGCGAGCTACGCGTACGCGGCGACCGACCGCTCGGCGCCGAAATTCACGCTGGGTCCCGCAAGCTTCGAAGCGCAGCAGCGCGAGTTGGTGGCCATTCTCGGGCCGAACGCCAGCGGAAAATCAACTCTGCTGCGATTGCTGGCCGGGATGATCAAGCCGCTTTCGGGACGCGTGGAAGTAGATGGCTGCGAAGCGACCGAACTCGACTTGCGAACGCGAGCGCAGCGCATTGCGCTCGTGCAGCAAGAGAGCGAGCTTCTGTTTCCGCTGCGGGTGTGGGAATACGTGCTGCAAGGGCGTTACCCATACGGGCGGCGGCTGCGGTTTGAATCCGAGGAAGACTGCCTGCTCGCCGGCAACGCGCTCGCACAAGTGGGCGCCGACGCGCTGCGCGACCGCTGGATGGATCATCTCTCGGGCGGGGAGAAGCAGCGCGTGATTCTGGCGCGGGCGCTGGCGCAGCAACCATCGCTGCTGCTGCTGGACGAGCCGACGCAGCATCTCGACATCGGCGGAAAAGTGGAATTGCTACGAAGGCTGCGGCGGCTGGCGGATGAAAATCGCTACACGGTGGTTGTGGTGACGCACGAACTCAATCTGGCTGCGGAATTTTCCGATCGCATCGTGCTGCTGCACAAAGGGAAGGCGCTGCGGGTCGGAACACCTGCAGAAGTTTACCAGCGCGAATTGCTTGAGGAAGTTTTCGAGGCGCCGCTCGAAGTGGAGATTCGCACGAGCGGGCGCCCGCGCGTGATCTTGAGAGGAAATTACTGACGGGATCACGGGCCACGCGTTTTTTCTGCTGACAACTCCGCGAAGGCGGAAAGCAAGCCTCCGCAAGCGGCGATCCTGCAAGATGGGGAGCGCCGTCCACAATCATTGGAGACTCCGCGCTAGGGAAGACGGTGAAAAGCCGTCGCCGCCGCGCGACTGTAAGGCGGAGAATTTTTCGGCGCGCGCCACTGTTCCAGGCACTCGATCGTGGTGGTTCGAAAACGAATCGAGGCTGAGGATGGGAAGGCCGCGCTGTTGAGCCGCCAGAGCCAGGAGACCGGCGGAGTCTCAATCCTAGTTTGTCCCGGCGTGCCGGGACTCACCGGGACAACCTTCAACTCCCGCGCGAGAGGGAGAGGAGGAAAAATGAGACTCGAACGCCTTTGGGCCTTCGCTCTGGCAAGCCTGATCGGAACGCTTCTCGCAATTCCAACCTCAACGCAAGCGCAATCCACCGCAACGATAAACGGAACACTCACCGATCCCAGCGGCGCCGCAGTTGCCGGCGCGAAAGTAATCGCTCAACCGCTCGATTCGCATGCCGAGACGCGGGAAGCGAAAAGCGGGCCGGAGGGAAAGTTTTCACTCGCGCTGTCAGCGGGACTTTATCGCGTGACCATCACGCATGCTTCGTTCATGCGCACCGAACAGGAATTCACGCTGGCGGCGGGCGAATCCCGCACCTGGGACGCGCGTCTGACGCTCGAAAAGCTTGCGTCAACCGTGGTGGTGACCGCGGCGGCGCAGCCGGCCCCGGCGGACACGACCGCGGTGCTGGTGGACGTGATCTCCAAGGAGGAAATCGAGCAGCAACATGAGATCGGGCTGCTTCCGATGCTTGCCGCGGAGCAAGGAGCCGCATTTTCGCAATTGGGCCCGGTGGGAGGGATCGCATCTTTTTTCCTCGACGGAGGAAATTCGTATTACACGAAAGTGCTGGTAGACGGCTCGCCGGTGAACGTGCCGGGCGGCGCCGTGGATTTTTCGAACTTCACGCTCGACGGAATCGACAAAGTGGAAATCGTTCACGGGGCCACGAGCGCGCTCTACGGCTCGGACGCGATGTCCGGAGTGATCCAGATTTTCACGCACCGAGGCACGACGACGACACCGCAATTCGTCCTGATCGGCGAAGGCGGAACATTCGATACAGGCCGGGGCAGCGCGCAACTGAGCGGGCTCGCCGGCAAGTTCGATTATTCCGCGACGGTGGGATACATCAACAGCAACGGGCAAGGGCCCGGCGACGCTTTCCGGGAGACGACGCTTTCGGGAAACTTCGGCTGGAGGTTTTCGGACACGGATTCGCTGCGCCTTACAGTTCGAAACAACGCGAGCGGCGCGGGACAGCCGGGGCAAACGCTTTTGCCCGGGGGCGCTGAACCCGGACAGGCCAGCAACCTCCAGGATTTCTCAGCGAATCTGAATTGGAACTTTCAGATCGGGGATCACCTGCAACAGCAGTTCATGGGCTATGAATCACGGTTTCTGGATGTGGAATCCACGCCCGAATTCGGACCGCCGTTCATTTCGAAATACAACCGGGCGGGGCTGAACGAGCAATCCACGTATTTGTTTCACAACGGCGGCGTAACGGCGGGCTACACGTTCGAGGTCGAGAACGGCCCGCAGCACCGGCACAACCAAGCGGGCTATCTCGAAGCGCGCTATACGTTTCTGAGGCGACTGACAACGATTGCGGGCGTCCGCGCCGAGGACAATGCGTTTTTCGGGACGCGAGTGGTACCGCGCGTCGGAGGTTCGTATGCGCTGCGGTACGGCCAGGGATTTTGGGGCGACACGCGGCTGCGAGCTTCCTACGGACTGGGAATCGTGGAACCCGAGATGTTTCCCGAGGGCTGCACCCCGATCCTCGATCCCGAGCGCAGCACGACGGTGGAAGCAGGAGTGGACCAGATGTTCGCGAACGACCGCTTTCATCTTTCCGCCACTTTCTTTCACAACTATTTCCACGACATCGTCAGCTTCGCTTCCGGCGGTACGAACCCGAATTGCCCGGCATTTGGCGGCAGCTTTTTCAACACGGACCTGGCGCGAGCTGCCGGTGTGAACTCGGCAATCGAGGCGAAGGTGACGCGATGGCTGCGCGTCGTCGGTAATTACAGTCACGATGATTCAAAGGTGCTCAAGTCCCCGAACGCGACCGATCCCGCTCTTATCCCCGGCAACCGTCTGCTGCTGCGACCGCTTCATGCAGCGAACTTGATGGCGAGCATCAATTTCCGGCGGATGAATTGGTTCGTGGGCGGGCATTACGTGGGGCGGCGAGCGGACAGCGATTTTCTGTTCCCGCCGCTCGGAATCACTAGCACACCGAGCTACGTCAAATGGGATTTGGGGAATAACATTAACGTGGGACACCGCGTGACAGTGTTCGGCACGGTGGATAATCTGTTCAACAATCACTACCAGACTGCCGTCGGCTATCCTGCATTGCGATTGAATTGGCGCCTGGGCGCAAAATACGTGTGGGGCGGCGAATGATTTCAAAGTGAAGGTAAACGAATCGGAATTTCTCGAAACGCACAAAGACTGTTGGGCTGCACGGCGAGCGCAGGAATTTTCTGTGGTGAACATTCATGCCGCAGAGATCCCCGCGCCGCCAGCCAGAATTTTTTCGGAGCTATCGGCACCGGAATTGCTGCTCCCGCGGTGGCACTGGAAAATTTTATTCGGAGTGCGCGCAGCCGCCGGCAAAATTCTCGGTTGGGACAGAGGCGTCGAGCGACACAGAGCGGAACCGCTCGAGCCGGGGAAGCACTACGCTTTTTTTCGCATCGAACACGTGGACGCGCCGCATGAAGCCGGAATGAGCGTGGAGAACCGCTTAACACGAGCGCTGATGTGCTGGTTCCTGGAAGAGTCGCCACGCGGAACGTGGGTGTACAACGTGACTTGCGCGAATTTTCACGGCTCGCAGGGCCGGCTTTACTGGCGCATAATCCGGCCCTTCCATGATGGGCTGATCGAGGATTCTCTTCGCGCGCTCTGCCGGCGCGTCACTCGACGCTAAGAATCAAGGCAAACATGGCCACGCGCATCCCATGTGTGGAGTGTGCTGTCCAGTGGGGATGCTATAATGCCGGTTTCCCCATGAGCCGGACTACACAGGAATCGCCACGCGTGGCACAGGACGTGATGGCGCGGTATGAAGCTGTCATCGGGCTTGAGGTGCACGCGCAGCTTGAGACGCTGACGAAGGCGTTCTGCGGCTGCTCGACGCGCTTCGGCGACCCGCCGAATTCGAACGTCTGCCCCGTGTGCCTCGGCCTGCCCGGGGCGTTGCCGGTGCTGAACGGCAAGGCGCTCGAACTGGCGATGAGGGCGTCGCTCGCGCTCGATTGCCAAATCCACGAGCGGTCGCGATTCGCTCGAAAGAATTATTTTTATCCGGACTTGCCGAAGGGTTATCAAATCTCGATGTACGAGCTGCCGCTCGCGACCGGCGGAGGCCTCACCATCGAACTGGAGGGCGCACCGAAGCGCATCGGAATCACACGGCTGCACATGGAAGAAGACGCGGCAAAAAACCTGCACGAAGGTTTCCCGGATTCCGACCGCTGGAGCTACATTGATTTCAACCGCTGCGGAGTCCCACTGATTGAAATCGTCTCGGAGCCTGATATTCGGACACCCAAAGAAGCGTATGAATATTTGAATGCGCTGAAACAGGTCCTGGAATATACAGACGTGAGCGACTGCAACATGGAAGAGGGCTCGCTGCGGTGCGATGCCAACGTAAGCGTCCGGCGGCGCGGCGCAGAGAAGTTCGGAACGAAGGCGGAGGTGAAAAACCTCAACTCTTTCCGGTACCTTGCGCACGCTCTGGAATATGAGATCGAGCGGCAAATCGGGGTGCTGGAGGCGGGAGGAATGATTTCGCAGGAGACGCGGCTGTGGAACGTGGCGGCGGGCCGTACCGATCCGATGCGTTCGAAAGAATTTGCGCACGACTACCGCTACTTCCCGGATCCGGACCTGTTGCCAGTGAGTGTATCGGAAGCGGTGATCGAAAAGGTTCGTCGCGAGATGCCGGAACTGCCCAATGCGAAACGCGCGCGGTTTCTGCGGGACCATGGCGTGACGCCGTACGACGCGGGAGTGCTGACAGCGACTCAGGAGCTCGCCGATTATTTCGAAGCGGCCGTGCACGCCGGTGCGCCGCCGAAAACGACTGCAAACTGGATTTCGACGGAACTGCTCCGACGGTTGAACGATTCAGGAAAAGACATCGTGGACTGCCCCGTTGCCCCAGCAGCGCTCGCGGAATTGCTCGAAAAGATCGAAAGCAGCCAAATCACGGCTGCGAGCGGCAAAAAAGTGTTTGTAAAAATGTTTGAGACGCGAAAGGGCGCGGCGGAGATCATCGCGGCCGAAGGACTCGGGCAAATTACAGACTCGAGTGCCGTGGAGAAAATCGCGCGCGAAGTGGTGGCGAAAAGCCCGGAAAACGCGGCGAAGTACCGAGCCGGGAATGAAGGTGTGTTCAAGTTTTTTGTCGGCCAAGTGATGCGGGAGACGCGAGGCCAGGCGAACCCGCAAACCATTAACGAGATATTGAAGCGGGTGCTGGCCGAAGGCTGACGCAACGATTCCAACGTACGCAGAAAGATGACCATGCTCAAAGAAGGCGACAAGGCTCCCGACTTCAGCGTGACCGCGGACGATGGCAAGACCGTCTCGCTCAAGGATTTCCGCGGGAAAAACCTGCTTCTGTATTTTTATCCGAAGGCCAATACACCGGGTTGAACAAACGAAGCGTCCGAGTTTCGTGACGCCATCAAGAAATTTCACGCGGTGAATGCGGCAATCGTGGGCGCCAGCGGAGATTCCGTGGAAGCGCAGACGAAATTCAAGGTGAAGCACAAGTTGAATTTCCCGCTGCTCGCGGATACGAACTTCAACGTGATCGAGGCTTACGGCGCGCGGAGAATGAAAAGTTTTCTGGGGAAGTCGTTCCTAGGAATCGTGCGCATGTCATTTTGGATCGGCCCGGATGGGAAGATTCGAAAGATTTGGGACAACGTCACGCCGAAGGGCCATGCTGCAGAGGTTCTGGCTGCGATGGAGGGTGAGTAGACGGTCAGACGGTGACGCGGAAGGAATCTCCGTCGGGTTCGACGAGCGCGTTGTCGATCAGGCGCGTCTTTCCCACAAGCGCGGCGATCAGAACATAGCAAGTGCGCCTGAGGCTTACTACCGGCTCGAGCGAATCCGCGTCCACGATCTCCGCGTAATCGAGCGTCACACCCGGTTCGGCGTCGAGCGTGCGACGCAAGGCCACGAGGAGACGCGCGGCATCGCGCTCGCCGGATGCGATCTCGCGACGCACAGTGTCGAGCGAACGGAAGAGGCCCGTGGCCGCGCGGCGATCATCGCCTTCCAGAAACACATTCCTCGAAGAAAGCGCCAGACCATCCGCTTCGCGCGCGATGGGGCAGACGACGACCTGCGTTTCGAGGTCGAGATCGCCGGCCATTTGCCGGATGATACGCGACTGCTGCGCGTCCTTGCGTCCAAAGTAAGCGAAGCGTGGCTGCACGATTTCGAAGAGCTTCAGCACGACGGTTGCGACGCCACGGAAATGGCCGGGGCGCGAGCGACCTTCCAGACGTTCGCCCAACTCTTCGACGACAACGGCGGTGTGAAAACCGATGGGATACATTTCCACGGCGGGCGGCGCGAACAAATAATCCACGCCCAATCTTTCGAGCGCCGCGCGATCGGCTTCAAGGGTGCGCGGATATTTCTTGAAATCCTCGGAAGGGCCGAATTGCTTGGGATTCACGAAAACCGAGACGACGACAGGGGAACACTGCTCCTGAGCGGCGCGCACGAGCGAGAAATGGCCTTCGTGCAAAGCGCCCATCGTGGGGACGAAGCCAAGAACGTGGTCTTTGGCCCGCGCCTCGCGCGCCACCTGCTTCATCCACGAGACTGTGTGAATCGTTTCCATGGAGTGCGGGGCTTACGATCTGCGCTCAGGCGACGGTAGCGAGGGAATGGCGCGTTCGCTTGCGGCGAGTCATGCTTTGGCCCCGGAGGCGCGCTCGCGGTAGAAAGCGATCAGGTCCGTCGAGATCGGCTTCGCGCCCGATTGACGCAGCAAAGTGGCCACCTGGCCGCGATGATAGGTTCCGTGGTTCACAAGGTGCTGAAGCATTTGCCAGAGCGGCGCTGCCTGCGGGGTGCCGGCCATCGTCTTGTGGTGGACGATGCGGTTCAGATCTTCCGCTGAAAGCGATGCGATGTAGTCGAGAAGGTCGCGCTCCACTTCCGCCGAGCGCCGCCGAACGGATTCGAGATTGGGGAAGTCGGTCGAGGGCGGATACGCATTCGGCGCGCGTCCATGCCATCGTTCGAGCCAAATCCACTCGACAAGAACGATGTGGACGAGCGTGTCGCGCACCGAGCGGAAGCTTGAGCCGAGGTCATGCGTGAATTGCTCGTCGCTCAAAGCTGCGCAGGCTTCGAGAGTGCGGCGGTTCGCCCACGAATTGTAGTCGTACAGATGGCGGAAATTTTCGACGTTCATCGGGCACGCTTCCTTTCTGGATCGGGTTGCGCCTGTGTAAGCCGCCGGGGGCGATCAGGTACGCTGGCGCGTCAACGACGGATCGCGCAGCGCGGCCGGCAGATGATACGACTCCGCGTCCGAGGGGAAGCGTCCGTTGCGAACATCGTCGCAGAATTCCGACGCAGCGCGAGAAATTTCCGCCGACAAATCGGCATAACGCCGCGCAAACCTGGGGCGATGACCTGCCGTCAAACCGGCGAAATCGTGGAAGACGAGGACCTGGCCGTCGCAATCCGGTCCTGCGCCGATGCCGATCGTGGGAATGCGCAGCTTCTCCGTGATCCTGGCACCGAGCTCGCGCGGCACGGACTCGAGGACAACGGAAAATGCTCCGGCGGCCTCGACCGCGCGCGCATCGCGCTCGAGCTGCTCGCCCGCCTCCACCGTTTTCGCCTGGACATGAAAGCCGCCCAAAGCGTTGTAGGACTGCGGCGTGAGGCCCACGTGGCCCATCACGGGAATCTCAGCTTCGACCAGCCGCGAGATCAGCTCGAGTCTCCGCTCGCCGCCTTCGACTTTCACGGCTTCCGCACCGCCCTCTTTCACAAGGCGCAGCGCGTTGCGAATGGATTCCTCGAGCGAAACGTGAAAAGTTCCGTACGGCATGTCGGCCACGAGCAGCGCGCGGCGAGTGCCGCGACGGACGGCGCGGGTGTGGTGCACCATCTCGTCGAGGGTGACCGGCAATGTGCTGTCGTAGCCGAGGACAACCATGCCGAGCGAATCGCCGACGAGCAAGATGTCCACGCCCGCTTCGTCAAGCAAGCGCGCCGTGGGATAGTCGTATGCCGTGAGACATGTGATTTTTGGTTTGGCTTCGGGAGAACCGGAAAGAGACTTGCGGGAAAGGATGCTGGGCACGGTTACTTTCCCGTTGCCCGCATGGGGTGCAACGCTCATTGGGACCTCCGGTGCCGCCCCCAAATCGGGGTGCAGCCCACCAACTCCTACATTTTAACAAACAACGCGGGGTTGCGGGAAAGAGATTTGTGTGGCTGCCGGGGTGCAAGGATCAAAGGCTTGCGGACGATTTACTGCACGTTCACGACTTTGCCGTTTATGAATGTAACTTTGAGATCCTTATATACATAAATCTGCTTGGGACCCAGGTTCACTATTTTATCCGGCTGGCCGAAAGAAGCCTGCACTTGATCCATGGTCTGCCCCAACGTGATCTCCGCAGGGGCCTGGGCAGGAGCAGCATTCTGCTGCGGCGCTTGTTGTTGCGCCTGAGCATCTCCGCCCTGTTGTTGCTGGTCACCTCCGCCAGTGTCTTCAGCGAGGACCTGGCCGATGAAGCCCTGGACCTGATCCACTTCCGCAGATTCCAAGTAGCCCTTGGGGAACTGAAAAACCACTTGCGCCTTGAAGGACGACGGCTCCTGGACGCCATTGCAAGAGTCACACTCGACGATGTTGAGCGAGACTTTTTCATTCTTCAAGTTGACGGACACGCCGGTGGGATGGACTTTCGTGTTACTCCCAATCAATTTAGAATTGTTCTTCACCGCCATGAGACAAATCGCATTGGGTGGATGAAGGGCATTGTCCTTAAAGGTTGTAGGACAAACCACCGCGGTTGGCGGCGAAACACCCACGATGCCGTCCTTCTGGATCACAAGCACCAGGTCCGATTTGTATTGCTGCTTTAACTTCTGCTCGAGGGCGGCAGACGAAGCATCCTGGGCCGCGGCTGCGAGCCAGGGAATCATTCCGGCAAAGACCAACGCAACTACATAAATTGGGACGCTGAATCTACGAGGCATCTCGAACTCCTCCTCCCATGGATATTTCCGGAATCGCCTCAACCGGTTCGGGCGCCGCGGCGAGGGCTGACGAACAGCTTATTGAGCGTCCGTAACCTTGCCCTTGACGAACGTGACCTTGAGATCTTTATATATGTAAATCTGCTTGACGCCCAGGTTGACGATCTTGTCCGGCTGGCCGAGTATCCCGACGACATCATCGACCGATTGTCCTACCTCAACCGTGGCAGGCGGAGCCTGGCTCGCTGCGGGCTGCTGCTGCTGATTCGCATCTCCGGCTGCCGCTCCCTGCTGTTGGTTCCCGCTGTCGTCCGACTTTGCAGAATCGTCTTGTTGAACTTTGAAGACTTCTGCGACGGTGCTCAACACCTGATCGGGGTTGGGCGTCGAGCCTTTCGGGTAAATGAATTTGAGGGTTGAATAGTAGCGAACGTCCTGATAAGGATCGCTGAACAGCGTGAAAACGACGCCGTCGGGCTGCACCTCAATTTTCGTCACCCAGAATTTCTCTCCGGTGACAAATTGTCGCGTCTGAACGGTCTTCGGCGGCGGATGCCCTATGAGGCTGCCAAAATTCTGCATCTTCTCATGCGCTCCATAGGCGCCCTCGGAGAGCTTCCCATTCTGATAAGTATTCTGGGGTGGCACCTGCGTCGAGGTGCTGTACATGATCAACCTGTCTTTCTGGAGAATCAAAACGGCGCCCGCGGTGACGATGTCGCTCTTGTCGGCAGTCGGCTTTGTGAGCGCGTACTGTGCTTCCAATTTTTGTTCAAGTCCCTGGCCTGCGCTGCGGGGACTTGTCGCCAGACACGAAAGCACAATTGCTGCGGCAACGCTTAGCTTGATGATTGCTTGGCGCGAAAACATAGGTTTGCCTCACCTGAAATGAAGTTCAAATTGGAAATCTGGACAACGGGTGAACCGGGAACGCCAGCAGTAATCACTCCTGGCGTTCCCAGCCCAAAACCTTCTCCGATGGAAAACCGAATACTAATCGCTGTTACTTGACTTTGCGGCTTGTTCGACTTCCCCTTCAGCCTTGTCCGCGTCCTGGTTCTGCTGCTCTATGTCGGCCTGGGCAGTGAGATCGGGTTGCGCCTGACCTTCCGCCACGCTGTGACCGCCAGCGGCCGGGCCCGTGGGCAAGCCGTTCTTGCCTTGATTCTCCGCGAGCGACTTCAAACCATCATCAATCTGCTCGTGGAAGGCGTTGTACATATCCTGGAGGTCATCGAGTGCAACGGATAGCTGTGAACCTACCGCACAATCGTCTTTCTGGCTGCTGCTGACCGTGACCTTTACGTTTTTGTCGGCATCGGCAGCGTCGTCAACACGCGTGAGGAAGTCGCCCTGGCTCAGGGAACATTCCGTGCCGTCGGCGGCCGTTTCGGTGAGAGTGGTCGACACGACGAAAACGCGGATTTTGGGATCTAGAGCGCCGGGAGCTTGGTCATTGGCCGGTATATTCGACTGTTGATTCGCTGCGGCCGCGTCCTTCTCCCGAGCGATCATGATTTTCACTTCGTCGGCAAGCGATTGCTTAAGTTCGGGACTAAGGGCAGGAGCGGCCTTGTTGTCGGCCGCTGAAAAATCGTCCTCTCCCGGATGATAGGCAGCCAACACGAACTCCGCCACATCACGGACTTGCCCTGAATCGGCGGCGGGTGCGTCGGCTGCTGCTTGCGCCGCGTAGGCAGCCTGGAGATTTGCGGCGATCAGGTAATCTGTGAGCCAGAGTGCAGGGTAGGGATAAACCGGGTAGGGTTGATAGTAGTATCCATAGTAGCCGTACCACGGTGCCGCGCCCCAACCCCAGCCATAGACCACCGGTGCGGCCCAGGGATTGTAAGCCCATCCATAAAATCCGGCGCCGTAGTAGTAGCCTGGGACGTAGTGATTGTAGTAGTAGCCGTGGTAATACCCTCGACCGTAAACGCGGGCGTAGGCGTGGCCACCGCGATAGTAGGTCCTCCGAACGTAAGAGTGTCCGCCGCGACTATATCCATGTTCAACGTAGCCACCGTGGCGCCCTGTCGAAACCACGCGTGAGCCGTCCTTCCGCGTCGTCTCAACTCGCCGTGAGCCGCCTGGGCCCTTGTTGATCGTCATCCCGCCTGAATGAATGGAACTCACTTTGCCGCTGGAGTTGAATTTCGCGGTCTTTCCGCTCGACGTCGTCATACTCGTTTGCTTGCCGGACTTGTTGAAGTTGGTGCTGCTCCCATTCGCGTGAGTCACTGTTTTCCCGCCGTCAGGACGACTGGTGGTCCCGGCGGTCGGGTCTTAGTTCCCGCAGTCGTTCCTTTTCCCCCCGCCGCCCCCGTGGTCGTTGTTTTGCCGGCTGCTGTGGTACCCGTCTTGCCAGCGCCCGCTCCCGTGGTTGTCTTGCCGGCCGTTCCCGTCGTGGTCGTCTTACCTCCCGCGGTCGTTCCTTTGCTCGCCCCCGTTCCCGTAGTCGTCGTACGGCCAGCCGTCGTGGTTGTCGTATGGCCAGCGGTCGTGGTTGTCGTATGCCCCGCCGTCGTGGTGGTCGTACGGCCGCCCGTCGTCGTCGACGGACGCCCCGCCGTGGTGGTCGTTGTATGCCCCGCCGTCGTGGTGGTCGTATGACCGCCCGTCGTCGTTGACGGATGGCCTGTCGATGCTGGAGCGTGGGAGGCCGGCGCCTTGGCCGCCGGAGCCGCCTTGGGTGCCGACGGTGCAGACTTCTTTTGTGCCTGAGCCTGCGCAGGGAGCATCAGAAGGACAAAAACTGCAAAGCAAATCGTAATGAGACTCTTGGTCCAGCTGCTCAAATTCATTGTGGTCTCCTCATTCAGATGAACCCTTATGCTTGCGTTCATTTTCAAAATTTGTCCTGCGCGCGAATTCTTCCAGTGCGCGTTTTCGGTCCGCGCGCTCCCACTTGCAGATGGAGACGCTGCAAACTCAAGCGCAGCGCTTCCCGCAAAACTTGAGCGACCAGGAAACCAGTCCGAAGGTAACCATCGGAGTCGTCTACACTCACCGCGCGACTCGATGCTGCGTGCCGAGAAACGAGGACACAACAGGGCCTTGGTTAGTTTACTTGGCCTCCATCTTCTCAAATTACTCGCCCGGGTCGCAAAACCGAAAGGAATATATTCCTAAGATTCCCTATGTGTCAATTCGGGACCAGAGTTATTCAGGGTTGCGGAACAGGTGCAGGCATCTGCGGCTCGACGCCGCGCCAGCCCACCGGGCGTCCTCGGACCGCTTCCTTGAGCGCGCGGAAGAGAACGACGTACATCATCTGGCGATAGTAAAAGCGCTGGAGGATCAGCGGCGCGAGCAGCGTCCAGTCCTCGTTCTTTTCGAGCGCAAAAGCGATGACACAGGTGAGAAGGTCGATCAGCATAAATATGGCGAAGAAGATGAGTGAGCGCTCGACGTCCTGCGCAGTCCAAAGCTGCGGGAGCCGGGTAACGCGAAGTTGCGCAAGACCCCAAAGTGCAATCGAAAGCAGGAACAAGAGGTCAATCACCGGAGATACCATCGGAAGAACAATCTGAAACAGGAAGATATTGGGAATGGCGACCCAACCGAGGGTGCCGTAGCGCGGCTTGCCGACCGCGTCGCGATGTTTCCATACCGCCTGGAGCGTGCCGAATGTCCAGCGGAACCGCTGGCGAATCAATGCCTCCACGGTATCCGGGACATCCGTGCGGGCGATGGCATCTTCGTCGTAAAGGATTTTCCAACCGTTGCGTCGAATGGTGAGCGTCAAATCGGTGTCTTCGGCCACGGTATCGCCCGAAAATCCTCCGAAACTGCGGAGGACCTGCGCCCGCCACGCGCCGGCGGCTCCGGGCACAACGGGAATGCAGTTCAGCAGATCGAACGCGCGTTTTTCGAGATTCTGGCTGGTGATGTATTCGAGAGCCTGCCAACGCGTGAGCCAGCGATTCCGGTTCATTACTTTTACGTTTCCAGCGACTGCGCCGACCTTGGGATCGACGAAATGGCGGACCAGCCGCGGTACAGTTTCCGAGTCTACGAGCGTATCGGCGTCAATCGAGACAACAATCTCGCCACTGGCTTCCGCGAGACCGTGATTGAGCGCGGCCGGCTTTCCGCGATTGGGCTGAAGAAGCAAGCGGACGCGCGGATCGCGTCCGAAGCTTTCGCGCACCAGCTCGGCCGTGCGATCGACGGAGCCATCGTCCACGACTATGATTTCGAGCTTCGGGTAATCCGAAGCAATCGCCGCCCGAACGGTTTGTACGATGACTTCTTCCTCGTTGAATGCGGGAATCAGGACGCTGACTTCGGGTTTGTATTCGGGATGATCCGCCGGGGCGGTCCGAAGCTTTTCCGCAAGGGCGAGCAGGCCGATGATGAAAGCCCGCCCGCTGACCAGCAAAATTCCCGCAATAAAGATGAAGGAGATCCCGGAGCGGAACCAGCGGTACACGTCGAAGATGAATGCATCGGCGCGCGCCATCAGCCATTCCTGCTGGCTGAGAGGGGGCATCACCTGCGCGCGCGTCTGGCCGAGAAGATCGGAGACGGAAACAAATTCGAAGCCCTTCGCACGGAGCCCGTCAATAATCAAAGGAAGCGCAGCAAGAGTGTGGCTGCGGTCTCCCCCGCCATCGTGCAGC
Source organism: uncultured Acidobacteriota bacterium (assembly GCA_963812565.1). Taxonomy (GTDB): domain Bacteria; phylum Acidobacteriota; class Terriglobia; order Acidiferrales; family UBA7541; genus Palsa-295. The sequence goes on along the minus strand of CAWEVR010000009.1, from coordinate 110,194 downwards.
AAAATGATGTTGCCTTTACCGGCCGTGGCATCGGAGAGAACACGCTCGACGATCGAATTCACTGGAGGCGGAGCTTCTCCGTCGGCCTCGCCCCAATCATGCGGGTCAATCCGCGCGCCCACGATGATGTAGCCCATGGATTGCGGAATCGGGAGCATCTGAATTTCGCTGGCCGTTTCCGGCTGGTGATCGATGCCGAAGGGCGGCCGGAAAAGAAGCGTTTTGACGCCGAGGCTGCTTTCGAGGAGCAATTCGGTGAGGTTCAATTCGATCTGCAGCTGCGGCTTCGAAATGTTCTCAAAATCGGGATGAGTGAAGGTGTGATTGCCGATTTCGTTGCCGTGGGCGAATGCATTCTTCACCAGACTTCCATACTGATTCGCCTGTCCCCCAATTACGAAGAAAGTCCCCGGGGCCCGTTTTTCATTTAGGACGGCGAGAATCTTCGGCGTCCAGTCGGGATCAGGACCATCGTCAAACGATAGAGCGACCTTGTGCGGGATGGCGCCCATCTGCTGGATGCGCCACGTGAGCGGATAGCTCTTGTAGTCCTCGTCATCGAAGAGATCGCTCGGCGGATCGTAATCGAACGTCCGGCGGCCGTTCTGAGGAGTGGCGGTGATCCTCCAGATGTCGCCGTCGCCTTCCAGGATCAAATCGTATCCCGGAGGGACATCGGTGAGCTTATTGCGAATCGAGTCGTCCGGATGGGTGGCATCCCAGATATACCAAATTGAAGGGTCCTCCATACCCAAGCGCCAGACAGCGGTGCCGTAAACTCCCGCGCGCTCGGCCGTGCGAAGCTCGTTGTAAGCCGTGATGCCATCCATCAACCATACGTTGTGGACCTCATTATTCTCGTCTTCATAAGAATAGTGCGGGTTAAGAGAATCGGAATCGAAATCGATGTCTGCTTCGGATTCGAGGGCGGTGATCGCCGCTTGCTGAAATGTGACACTCTGCGCCACCGGATGCGGCACGGCCTTCGACTTCGCCGGCCAGTCATAGCCGTAGTTGGCAATACCCATTACGATCTTTTGAGGCGGCACAATCTTCAGGATGTTCTGGATGTTCCTGACGAACCAATCTTGCGGGGCAATCGGTCCCGGCTCGGATGAAGGATAGTGAAAGTCGTAGTTCATCAAAATGAGTGCGTCTGCCTGCGAAGCAAAATACTTGTAGTCGTAGACCCAGTCGGCCGCAGGAAGCGCAACCATCAATTTCAAGTTCTTGGCATGGAGCGCTGCGCCGAGATCGTGAACGAAATGCTTGAAATCTTCCTGGCTCGATTGCGGCACCTGCTCGAAGTCCACAACGATGCCGGCTTCGTGCTGCGCATCGGCGAATTCCTGGAGCTTCGCGGAAAGGCGCTCGCGCGATGACGGGCTTGCGAGCATTTGCACCATTCCCGGCACTTGCCAATCTTTTCCGTCGTTATTGTTGACCATCCCCATCACGGGCAGCTCGACACCTCGTGCCTGGAGAGTCTGCATCCAGGCGATGAGTTTCGGGTCCTGGTCCACATCGAGGCGCCCATCGGGAGAGACCGCGTGCATCATCTCGGGAATGAGCAGGTCGAGATCGTGATAGTGGAGCTGAAGCGAAGCGAGGCTGGTGGAATCATAGCTCACATAAAACGCAGCGCGGAGCGGGTCGTAGTTTTGCGGAATTTTGCCGAGCGCGGCCACTTTGCGCTTACGTCCCAGGCGAGTCGTCTTCGCTTTCTGGCGGGTCCGAATCGCGTGCAGGCCGCCGCGCGTGCCCGCACGGAGGATGTCCGGCAAGTCCGGATTGCGGCCAACGTTGATGAGGAAAATGATGAGTAGCAGGGTGAAGAAACTCCCCGCGAGCTCCAGCACGCGGCGCGTCCTGCGCCAGCGGCGACGCTCTTCGTCGTAGAAAATCGGCTTGCGTTCCGGCATTCTGTCAATCCAAGCTAGTGCCGTTCAAATTGCCTGCGGCTATTTTTCTTGCTCTGATTGCGGAGCTCCGGCGACTTGGCACTGCAGGATTCTAAACGCAACCGGCAGACGCAACAAGTTGGAACGGCTCAATCCGTTCGTTCGGAAGCGGGCCATGACAGGCACTGCGACAAGCGCTGTGACCAGCACATCGACCACCAATACTAGGATGCGCGCAAGCGTAGCTCTCGCTGCTCTCGCGGGACTATCCCTGCGCTTGTTTTTCGTCCTCAAATCGTCGGCTCCGGTCGCGGGCGATTCGCCATTTTACATTGAGCTGGCCTGGAACTGGCTGAAGAACGGTGTGTACGGCGCACCGATAAACGGTCAGATCGCGCCGCTGGACCTGCGCGTGCCGGGATATCCCGCATTTCTTGCGGCAGTCTTCGCGGTCGCGGGAAATTCTTCGCGAGCCGTATGGCTGGTGCAGGCGGTGGTGGACGTCGCCACGTGTTTCCTCATCGCGCTCGTCGCATCGCGGCTCGCTCCGGAATCGTCGCGCCGTCGCGTGGCGCTGGCCGGATTATGGCTCGCTGCGCTTTGCCCTTTTACTGCGAATTACACCGCCGCGGTCTTGACCGAAACGCTGACCATCTTCCTGATTGCGCTCGCGATCCTTGTCCTTCTCGAAACGGAGTTGGGAACGGGGAAGGACGGGCGCAGCACAGCGCCTTTGGCGAATCGGTGGTTTCTTGGCGGAATCGTGGTGGGATTTGGTTCACTGGTGCGGCCGGAAACGCCGCTGCTGCTCATTGCCGCGGGAATCGTTGTGGTGGCGAAGTGGTGGCGGCCGAAGTATTGGTCCAAACTCGTGCGCGCGACTGTGTTGATGGGAGCCGGGCTCATTCTTCCGCTCATGCCCTGGGGGGCGCGCAACTGGCGATCGCTCCATGAAGTCCAATTTCTCGCTCCGCGTTATCTCGCGCAGCCGGGCGACTACGTGCCGCTCGGATTCAACTCCTGGACGGCGACTTGGCTGTGGAGATTCAGGGATGTGTATCTCGTCTCCTGGAAAGCCGGCGATGAGGAAATATCGGTGGACGATCTTCCCGCCTCGGCGTTCGATTCTCCGGAGGAACGTGCGCGCGTAGCCGGTTTGCTCGACCAATATAACGACAGTTTGACGCTGGACCCGAGCCTCGATCGCGAGTTCGGGGAGATTGCAGGAGAACGAACGGCGCGGCATCCGCTGCGCACCTACTTCACCATTCCTGTGCTTCGCTCGCTCGCGCTCTGGCTCACGCCGCGGATCGAACTCCTTCCTCACTCGAGCCATCTCTGGCCTGTTCGCGTGGAATGGCAAGACGACCGGAAGGATTTCCTAATTACGGGAGGGCTTGCGCTTGGGAACTACATCTATATCGCGCTCGCGCTGATCGGAGCGTGGATCGCGCGGCGACGGCCGGGCTGGGCGTTTCTGGTCGTGTTCGTCGTTGTGCGCACCGCATACTTCACGCAGATCGAGACACCCGAGCCGCGCTACGTCCTGGAATGTTTTCCAGCCGTCATCGCTCTGGCCGCGCAGGCCTTTTCTTCCCGAGGTCAGCTTTCCTCTATGGGCTCGGGGTGAATCGTAAGGCGAAAAATCTGCGGAAAGCGCTCCTTGACACGGTCTTCGAGCGCGGCGGTGACGTCGTGGACTTCCGTGATCGGCAGATTCCCGTCCATGGCGCAATGGCAAGAAACGAGAATCTTGTGGTCCACGCTCCGGACATGGACTTCGTGACAGTTCACCAACTCGTGATATTCCGACTGCAGTGAATTCAGGAAAGTCTGCACGGAGCGCGAGAGGCCTTTCATTTCTTCGGCCCCGCCGATCTTCGCGCCGAGCGGTTCGATGTGGATGTTGACGCTTGCGCGAGGATCGGTGGCCTTGCGGATGTCCTCTTCGAGCTCGCTCGCGCGACGATGCGCTTCGCGAAGGCTCGCCCGCTCGTCCACTTCCATATGCAGCTCGATGAAAAGGCGCCCCTCAAATTGATGCGCCGAAAAGCCGTGGACGGAAATGCCGCGACGCTGGGCGACCGCGCGAATCGTTTCGAACAACGGCTCATCGATGGGTGCGCGGGGTTCGACGTGGACGACGACGTCTGCGGGCACGATTTGCTCGATGCGCTGCTCGACGGCATCGCTCGCGGCATGCGCCTGTTCGAGACTTGCGGTGCGCGGAACGCTGATGGTCACGTCCACGAAATGACGCTGGCCCGCGCGCCGGACACGCACGCGTTCAGTGCGCAGCACGCCTTGCGTTTCATTCACGGCGGTTGCAATTTGCTCGCGGAGGCCGCTCGGCGCCACATCGAGCAGAGCATCGAGCGTCCTTTTCCCGAGGCGCGATCCGATCCAGATGATCACGCCGGCCACTCCCAGAGCAGCCACAGCGTCGAGCCTGCTGAGCCAGCCGATGTCGAATTTCATTCCAATCCAAACGCCGGTGATTCCGAGAATGACGACGAATGTGCTCCAAACGTCGGTGGAAAAATGCAGCGCATCGGCTTCGAGGGCCTCGCTCGGATATTTTTGTGAAACGCGATTGAGCGCACGCGCGCGCAGAAAGTCAATTCCCATTGCAAATGCGAGGACCACGATGGCGGTGAGGCTCGGGCGAATGTGCACGGCATGGAAGAGAAGTCGCTGAAAGGCTTCCCAGATGATGTAGAGCGCGGTCAAGAGCAGCAGACCCGTTTCTACGAACGCCGAAAAGCTCTCCACTTTTCCGTGGCCGTAAAGGTGGTCTGCGTCCGCGGGCTTGTCCGCCACGCGAACCGAAAGATAGGTGATGACGGCGGCGACAAGATCAAGACTGGAATGCAAGGCCTCCGATAGAATCCCCAAACTTCCGGTGACGACCGCGAGAAATACTTTCAGGGACACAAGCACGACGGCGGATCCCACCGAGGCGAGCGCCGCCAGCCGCTTCTCACGACTTGCGATTCCGAGGGCTTCGGAAGCCATGCGAGCAATTATACCCTCGCGTCCGAGCGGCTACGCAGCGGCCTCGAAGTTCGAGGCTCACCCGTCACCGCGCCGCACACGGGACGGGAATCCGCTTTTTGCGGGAGATGACGGAACCTGTATAGTGAATTCTGAAAGTGGTGCGCGGCGCCCACACGACAAAGATGACTCCAGTTTTCGAAAACTCGGGGAGAGAGGCGAATTCGACCGGCGGTTCGGCTCGGGCGCGCGGCAGAAAGCTCAAGTGGGCCGCCGCATTCCTCGTACTTCTGGTCCTGTCGGTAATCGTGGATGGATTGCTGATCGAGCCGTACTGGATTGAAGTGAATCATTACGATCTGCAAGGCTCGGTCGCCGGGCCTTTGAAAATCGCACACCTCACCGATCTCCACACGCACGGCCTTGGGCCCCGCGAGCGGCATATGCTTCGCATTCTCGACCAAGAAAAGCCCGACATCATTCTCATCATCGGCGACACGGTGGCCACGCGCGCAGGCAATTATCGCGAATGCAAAGAAGTGTACGACCAGCTTCACGCGCCGCTGGGCGTTTGGTTCGTTCACGGAAACTGGGAGAACTCCAAACCCTTCCACGCAGAGCGCGCATATTACCAGGAAGCGGGCGTGCACTTCCTGCTCAACTCCAATGCTGCCGCCCGACCGGATGTGTGGCTTATCGGCCTGGATGATCCCTACAGCGGTACGGCGAAACCCGATGCGGCACTTGCAGGCGTCCCAGCGAATACATACACGATCGCGATGTTTCACTCGCCCGCATTTTTCGACCGCATCGCCGGCCACGTGAACCTCTGCCTTTCGGGCCACACACACGGAGGGCAAGTGCGCCTGCCGTTTCTGAAACCATTTTGGCTTCCGAAAGGCTGCGGGCGATTTGTGGAAGGGTGGTACGAGGAGCAAGGCACTCAAATGTACGTGAGCCGAGGTCTGGGGACTTCGATCCTGCCCGTGCGATTCTTTTGCAGGCCTGAGATTGCCTTCATCACAGTACATCCGTAGCGTCCCGTAATCAGGGAGCTAGCGAAGAGGCGGGGCAGGGACGAGTGGCAAGCGGCGCGGCTCGCCGTGGAAACCGCGAACTTCGACCTCCTCAAGGAGGAGCGAAGGTGCAACCATGGAACTCGGAATGCCGTCCTGCGCCGAGCCAAACGCGCCCAGGGCGGTTCCTGCGAAACCGTTTTGAGCGTTCTGCAAGTAGTCGAACGCCGTCTCGTCACTACCAATGGCGAGAATGTTGCGCAGCGAGCGCAGCATGAGCCCTTCGATCCGGCCACCGCGAACCAATTCCTCGTGGCCATCCACCACGTACACACGATAGACGAGCAGCGGCATCCGCTCTCCGCTCGAAATTCCTCCGGCGATGGCGCCGATAAATTCTGAAAAATCTTCCTGGTGGAGCGAGGAGAGCGCCGGATTGTCCATCCGTCTGACTTCGAGACACCATTTGTGACCGTCATCGAGGCAGGCATTGAGGAACTTCTTGCGCAGGTCGGGAGCGCTGAGGCCATCATTCGCCTGGAAGATCAGATTACTGCTGAGGGGCTGCGGCGAAGTCAACATCGCCGAGCGAGCATGTCCGTTGGAGCTCTGGAAATCGGGGCCGGGGCGGCGGGACATCAACAGATTTTTCAGAACACCATTTTCCACGAGAGGAACCCGCTGCGCGGTCACACCTTCGTCGTCTACCTGATAATTCCCCAGCACCGGCTGGCCTTGAAAATCCTCAAGCGTTGGGTCATCGATGAGCGAGACGGTCGCCGCGAGAACACGAGTGCCGATGCGCCCGGTCCACTCGCTTCTTCCGCCCATGCGCTCCATGATCTCTTCGAACGCCGGCATCATCGAAAGAGGCGGGCGCGCGCCGGAAAGTGATGGCGCAAGCACTTGAGCGAGCACGGAGCCTGCCGCCGAAGCGTCAAAAAGCACCGGCCCGGTATAGTCCGGGACAAGGGGACTCGCGCGGAGCGCCATCAATTCGGTGGCTTTCCCGTCCAGGGCCTTGCCAACTGCTGCGGGATCCGGCAGGTCCGTGGGACGGGCGACGTACAACGAATAGAAATTGTGGAGAGGCATGCCGTCGTCCGCGTTGGTATCCACGGCGGCTTCGATAGCGGCGAGAGAGCGGGAAGTGCGAACCTCCGTGCCCTCGCTCGTCATGAGGTACGACGTAACGTAAACCAGGTAGTAGTTGACGCGCGATCCGTTCAACTGCGCGAAGTCACGGAGAGACGCCGACGCCGCCCTCGCCTCGTTTTCCCAGTTGCGAGAGGTCCAATCCGGCTCGACTAGCGGATCCACCTTCACGAGCGGCGGCTCCTGAGCAAAATCATCGATCTCGGGCGCCTTGGTCAGGCTGCGAAGGAAGGCTTGTTTGAGCGACATCTGCGTAACGGCCTCTTTGTAGGCCTGATCGGTGGCAAGCCACAGATCCTGACGGAGCGAATGGTAATCACGGTCAATCCCGACTTCCCCGGTGGAACCGAGGAATCCCTGAAAGCCGTCCTGGCTGACAAAATTGGAGCTGTCGAGATGGTAGTCGCCCACACGCACGTTGACGCTCATATAGCGGTTGCGTGTGGTTGTGGACTGAAGGAGCGCGCCAAACGACGCCGTCACGCTGCGGACGTCCACATCGAGCAGCCGATATTCGATGAAGAATGGTTTGTCCACGCCGGGGAGAGCCAAGCGCGTTCGCGAGCGCTCCAGCTCATCGTGCATGGCATGGAGCGTTTGATCGTTGTCGGCGGCTTGCGCTTGCGCGGGGAGCGCATTGGGACGCGGCGTATCACCTGCGCGAACGGCTCGGGGCGTGATGGGAACGGCAAGCATGGTGAGCAAAATAATGATCGCGAATCTCCTCACGGCTGTTGCCTCTTTGCCTCGGGATCGTGAGCCGGCGGCGGAAGGATCGGCGGCTTATCGGTGGAGGTCTCTTTCTTTTGCACTTCCATTTCGGAAATCAGAATCGCAGGAGCGACGGCTGAAACGGGGACGGAGCCGGACTCCGCTCCGCAATAACCGTTGAAAATGTCGGGCGTGTCGCCGGTCTCCACGATCTTCGTGAGCGAGACGAGCGGCGTGCCCACAATGTCCACGCCGCGAACCAATTGATCCGGGCGGCCGTCGGGAAAAACCTTGTACACGACGAGCGGCAGCACCTGGAACGCTTGGGGCTGCCCGCGGCCGGTGAACGTGAAGCCCCCAGCGATATCGTCAATCAGGAGGCCGAACGGTTTTCCCTGCGCCTTGACCAGCTCGATGAGCTTTGCCCGGAGCTGTTCATTCGTCACTGCATGGGTGCTCGAGACGATCAGATTTCCTTGCCGCGCCACGGGCACGTAGCCGAGCTGCCGGCGGCCATGGCCGTTCGAGTGCGGGATGTTGACGAGCGGCGAGCGCGACATCAAAAACGTCTTCAAGACGCCGTGTTCGATCAGCGAAACGCTTTGAGCCGGCACGCCTTCGTCGTCGAAAGCATAATTCCCAAGCATCATCTGGCCGCCGAGCTGCGCCTCGGTGGGATCATCCTTGATGGAAATAAAAGCCGGCAAAATTCTTTCGCCGATCTTGCTCGTAAACGTCTGGCCCTCGTTGATGTCTTTTTGGCGGAAGCCCTCGGCGCGATGTCCGAAGACTTCGTGAAAGAAAACCGCGGCGGCCCGGCCGGTCAAAAGCGCAGGTCCGGCATAAGGATCCACCAGGGGCGCCTTGTCGAGCGCTTCGGTCTCCTGAATCATCGTGTGGATGCTGGCGAAGACGGTCTTTTCATCCGGGGCGTCTTTGGGATCGAGCCAATCAAAGTTGGCGTAGCGATTGATGTCCATCCCATCGGGGGCTTTGCTTTGCACGTACAGCTCGAGCCGGTAGTGGACCTGGCCGAATGCAAGCTTTGTGCCTTCGCTGTTCACTTGATACTGATTCATGGCCACGGCTGTAAACGTGGCGATGGAATTCAGTACGGCGGGCGAAGCGCTGAAAGCGGCCGTGTATTTCCGCACGCGCTCTTCCCAAGGTTTGCGGTCCACGCGAATATCGATCCGGGCGCCGACGGAAGTGTGCGGGGCCTCGCGCGAGAAATCGGGGGCGTTGCCTTCGGCCGTCTGTACCTGGACCTGCTGGCTGGTCTTCACTTTGATCAAGGCTTGCGAGGCCGCGCGATATTGGCGATCGGTCTCGTACCAAATTTCCCGGCGCAGGACGGGAACGTCGTCATCGAGAGCAGCCGTCGAGCCGGGGCTGGTCCAGCTCGGCGGACGGTCGCCCAATTTGTGCGTGTCGTCGAGCTGATAGCTCCCGGAGCGCGTTTGCACTTCAAGCCAGCGGCCGCGGTTATCCGCGCTCGAAAGCAACGCGCCGTTCGAACCGGAGACCTCGGCGTACTGCCGGTCCGCGACGGTATAACTGATGAAATAGACAGGCGGGTCGGCCTTGCTCAGAGCCGTCATCGAGCGGTCGAGCTCTTCCTGCATGGCGGTGAGCACCGGCGGGGCCGGGGCCTGTGCGGGGCGACCCGCTGCCAAGCAGGCGCAAGCCGCTGCAAGTACGGCCAGGCTGGAAAGAAAGTGTTTCGCTCTCGGTTTACGTTTCAACATTGCGCAAAGTCCATGAGTTTAAGATAGGATGACCACGATTCCCTAATGAAAAGCCGGGGCCTCGTTTCCGCCCCGGCGGTGCAAGGAAGCAGCGGTTCCGGGCTTACATCGGGCAGAAGGAGACTTAGATGCGCGCCATGGTCGTTCGGAGGTATGGACCTCCTGAGGTTTTTGAGTCTCAGGAAGTGCCCGACCCGAAGCCGAAAGCAGGGGAGGCTCTCATCCACGTGAAGGCAATTGGCATAAACTTTGCCGATCTGCTCCAGCGCATGGGGATTTATCCCGGCACACCCAAACCGCCATTCATTCCGGGGTTGGAGATTGCTGGCGTGGTGGAAAAGGCCGTTGAGGCTGAGGGCGGGAAATCCCCCGAGGGCGAGCCACTGCGACCCGGCGACGCCGTCGCTGCACTCACGCAATTCAAGGCCTATGCAGAATGGGTCGCCGTGCCAGCGCGGCAAGTGTATCGCCTGCCTGCCGGAATGCCGTTTGGCGATGGCGCAGCGATTCCGGTGAACTACCTGACCGCGTATCACTCGATGTTCGCGATGGGCAATTTGCAGCCCGGCGACCGGATCCTCATTCACGGCGCCGCGGGCGGCGTGGGAATCGCAGCGGTGCAACTGGCTCGGGCGCGCGGGCTGGTGATTTTCGGCACGGCGGGGCCTACAAAGCACGACTACATGCGCCAGATCGGCGTGGACCATCCCATTGATTACACCAAGGGCAATTTCGTGGAAGTGGTGCGCAAGTACGCGCCGGACGGGATCGAGATGGTGATGGATCCGATCGGCGGAAAATCCTTTGGGAAAAGCGCACGATGCCTTGGCCCGACCGGCCGGCTGGTCATCTACGGATTTTCGGCAGCGGCCGGGCCGGAAGGAAAACGAAGTTTGCTGCGGGGGCTGAAGGCTCTGGCGCAAACCCCGCGATTTCATCCGCTCAAGCTGATGAGCCAAAATATATCGGTCATCGGCGTGAATCTGGGCCGCATGGCGTCTCGCGGCCCGCTGCTGCGGAGCGAACTGGACGAAATTTTTCAAATGTACAAGGCGGGGAAGATCAAGCCCGTGATCGGCAAGACGTTTCCCCTCGGCGACGCTGCGGCGGCCCACCGGTTCATTCATGACCGGAAGAACATCGGCAAAGTGATTTTGTCTGTGAAGTAGCGCGGAGCGCGTCACTTCGAAGACGCGGCTTGAGATTTTGAGAAGATCGAATCGTCCAACTTTGGATTCAAGTCCACCTGCTGGATCGTCGATTCCACGAACTTCACGCCGTCGCGGTAAATGAGCGTTGAGAACGCGAATTGGCGCCCCTGGACGGGACGGTAGTCGCTCCAACGCTGTTCGTCATCGGAAGCGCCTCGCGGCCCCGCGGATTGATATCGCGCAGCGGCGAGGAGATGCGTCGCAGGATCAAAATACAGCTTCACCGCGCCGAAGGGGGCCTGGACGGAGACGCCGAGCGTCTTCTTCCCGTCCATCACCTCTTCTCCGATGGCGTGACCCTCCAGCTTCCCCGCGAGAACCTGCTGATAAATTCCCCAGCCGCCGCCAAAAAGGGCGATGCCGCGTTCGAATTCGTTCAAGGCGGGCGAGACATCTACGGTGCGGTCCGGGAGCTGCAGCCAAGCGGAATTGCCATCGCAGCCTTGAACGATTTTTTGATCGGCGAGTGAAACATCGCCGCGCGATCGATTCGGGTAGGCAATCTGCCAGTTCACGCGAACGGCTTTATCACCGTCCGGGCCGAAGAGTTTCCCGGCTTCCATCAAGCCAAGGGTAGCGACGGACGCGAGTGCGTCGCCGCCGGCGGCATTCGCCGCGGCGAGGAGGAGTTCCTTGCCTTGGGCCAGCGATTCGGTTGTCGGAGCAGAAGCTGTCTCGCGTGGCTTTCGCAATCCGGAAGAGAGCAAGTCCACCTGATCAAACGGAATTTCCTCCATTTGTGCGTTCGGGAATGTTTTTTTCAAATCATCACGGAATGCACCGATGTTTCCGGCCAAAACGATATCGAGGTCGGCCGCCGAAAAATACTCCTTCGCCATGGCCGCCACTTGTGCAGGCGTCACGCCGCGGATTTGGTCCGGGTACGTGCTGTTGTAACCGGGGGGTAGGTCGTACACCGCCGCCGTCAGGACGCGGTCCGCCACCTGTTCGGCTGTCTCCGTTTGGATCGGATAAACGCCCGCAAGATAATCCCGCGCAAAGTCGAGTTCCTGTTGCGTCACTTCTCCGGTGGACATTTTCTCGATTAAGTCCACAACCAGTTTGGTTGCCTCAACCGTCGCTTCCGTACGCGAAAATGTGCCGACCGTGAACGAGCCTGCATACCGATGCGACGTGAAAGCGGAAAAGGCGCCGTAGGTAAGTCCCTTTTTGATACGCACTTCAGTGTTGAGCCGGCTGTTGTATCCGCCGCCGTAGATGCGATTCGTCACCAGGACGGGGATGTAGTTCGGGTCGCCGCGCGAGATGCCGGGCTTCCCGACGCGAATCTGCGTCTGTACCGCATCGGGCTTGTCGATCAACCAGATATGCCGTCCCGACAAGGGTTCCGGCGGCGGCGGGACGGAGGCCGAGACGTCCACCTTGGCCCACGAGCCAAAATACTTTTCCGCAATGGCAAATCCCTCGTCCGGAGTGATATCTCCAGCAAAGGCAAGCAGCGCTTGATTCGGCGCGTAATTTGCGGCATGAAATTTGACGAGATCGTCCCGCCCGAGTTTCTTTACCGCTTCTGGGGTGCCTTCCGGCGGCAGGCCGTAGGGTGATCTGCCGTAAAGCACGCGGGCGAACGCGACGGAAGCTAGGTATTCGGGATCCGAGTATTGCACCGTCAAATTGGAAAGGAGCTGCCGACGCTGGCGATCGAGCTCGTCCGCGCGAAAGGCAGGATGAAGCACGATGTCCGACATCAAGTCGAGCCCGACCGGGAGATCCTTCTTGACCACGTCGAGCGTGACGGCGGTCGTGTCCCTCCCGGCGGAGGCAGTGAGTGTGCCGCCGACGAAATCGATGGACTCGGCAATTTCCCGAGCGGACCTCTTTTCCGTTCCCTGCGTCAGAAGATTTGCAGTCATCTGAGCAACACCCGGCATGCCCGCGGGATCCTTAATGGGACCCGCCGAAAGAAGCACGAGCCTCGCGGCAATCGCCGGGTCTCGGGAATCGCTGACAACAAACACGCGCAATCCGTTCGCAAGAGTCTTCGTCGCGGCCTCGGGAAACTGGAACGGCTTGGGCGCCCCCGGCGCAGGCATCTGCGGAATCAACGCGACGCCTGGCGGCACAATTCCCGTGCCGTTTTTCTGGTCTCGCTGCGTCGAGGCGGGCGGATTCGGAGCGGGAGCCGGCTGCTGCGCGAGCGCCGCCGAACCGGCGAACGCCCCCGTCACAAACAGGAAAATCCATTGCAGAACTGCGCGCTTCATCATGGCTCCTCGAATTGGCTTCTCTCTCGACAACGTCATTGAGCGGCCGGGGCAGGCGTTATGAGCAGGATGGTCGCGTGCTCGCGCACGAAATAATCCTTCGCCACGCGATAGATGTCTGCGGCTGTGACATTCAAAAAGCGCTGGAATTCGGTGTTCACCAGGTCCGGATTCTTGCCGATCACCGTCGCGGCGGCCAAGGCAACGGCCTTTTCCTCATCCGTCTCGCGGCCGAGGATGACCCCGGCGATTTCCTGATTTTTCGCCTTCTCGAGCTCTTTCGGTTCCACGGCATGTTGCTTCAAATCGTCGAGCACTGCGACGATGGCCTTTTCGCCCTCTTCGGCCGTGTGTCCCTGATTCATGATCGCGTACGCCCAGAAGAGACTGGGATCCTCGCTGAACGAGCCAAACCCGGCCGCTTGCACGGCAATTTGGCTCTGGTACACAAGCGTTTGATAGAGTCGGCTGCTTTCGCCGCTGGCAAGAATGTTCGAAGCCAAGTCGAGCGAATACATGTCCGACGAGTACCGTGCGGGGACTTTGTAGCCGATGACAGCTGCCGGAAGCGGCGTATTCGTGTATGACTTTTGCACGAGACGCATGGAACTCTGCGCAGGTTCGGGTATGCCGTTGCGCGGAATGGGGCCGGTCGAAGCCGGAATCCCCTCGAAGTATTTCCTGGTCCAGGCGAGCGCTTCATCAGGTTTGAAATCGCCAACGATGACGAGCGTGGCGTTGTTCGGTTTGTAGTACGTGTGGAAGAAATCGCGCACGTCTTCAATCGTGGCCTTGTTCAGGTCGTCCATGCTGCCGATGGCGGTGTGGTGATACCCGTGAACGGTGAATGCAGCGGCGCGGAGATCTTCTTCGAGATATCCATACGGCTGGTTTTCGATGCGGACCCGCCGCTCCTCTTTCACGACCTCGCGCTCGGACTTGAAGTTCGCCTCGTCCACGTTGAGGCTGCCCATACGATCCGCCTCGAGCCACAGGATCCGTTCGAGATAATTGCTCGGAAATGTTTCGAAAAAATTCGTCGTGTCGTCGCCTGTTTCCGCGTTGTCCATGCCACCCACGCCTTCGATGATCCGCGAATGCTCCTCCGGGGCGACGTGCGCGGAACCCTTGAACATCAGGTGCTCGAATAGGTGCGCGAAGCCTGTCCGGCCGGGACGCTCATCCTTCCCTCCGACGTGGTACCAAACCTGAAGATTGATTACGGGTGTGGAATGGTCCTCGAGAAGAATCACTCGCAAGCCGTTCGCCAGCGTGTGAGAGGTGAAGACCAATTTCGGCGGGCGAACTTGCGCGGTATTTGCTTGCGCGGCAACCATCGTCGCGAGTCCCGCGGCAAAAATCATCACGACACCGAATCGTATCCATGGCTTCATACTCGATTGCTCCCGCCTATCGAAGGGGATTTACGCCACACCGTGCCGAAAGGCTGAAAACGAATCTTCAAGTATCCTAGCGCCGCACGCCTCTGTCAAACGAAGCGGACCACAGGTCCCGCGAATCGCGGCCTACTCCCATGCTTCTCGTCTTAGACGCACGCTACCTCGAAAGGATTGCCGAACGCTAAGGTTGCCGAGACCCATCCGTGCGAGTAAGCTTGCGTTCTATGAGAAGAAGAATGTTATCCCAATCGCGAAATCCTCTACGCTCCACTGGCGATTCGGAGCGCGAACTGCGCGACCTGATTTCCGTCGGCCCGGCGACCGTTCGCGACCTCCATTCCCTCGGCGTGCGCAGTGTTTCTCAGCTCGCTCGCGCAAACCCCGAAAGACTGTACGAAAAGCTTTGCCGGCTCCGCGGCCGCCGCCAGGATCCTTGCTGTCTGGACGTTTTCTCCGCCGCTGTGGCGCAAGCGCGCAATCCCAAACTTCCCACGGAGAAATGCGTCTGGTGGTATTGGAGCCAGAAGCGAAAGTCGAAGGTCGGAACGGGCGCGAGGTGAATTGCACCGCAGGGAAGCTAAAATGAGGTGCTTATGCGCAACTTGATGGGCCTGTTGGTCGTCGCGCTGATCGTCGTGCTGGCTTACAAATTCTATTTTTCGAAACTGCAATCCACGGAAACCGGCGCGCCCGCTCAAATCATTGATGTCGTCGGAGTAAAAAACGATTTGCTCGGAATCGCGCAAGCCGAGCGTGCCTATCAGGCCGAGCACGGCAGCTATGCTTCGCTCAGCGACCTGACTTCGAGCGGTGCTCTCGCGATGACAAAGACCGGCCGTGACGGTTACACGTACGAGGTCGAGACGTCGAGCTCTACTTTTCGAGCAATTGCGCATTGTCCGGCGGCAACGAGTCCGAGCTGCCAGAATTGGGCCGTCGGTCCCACGATGGAAGTCCAACCCGCGCAGTAAAGGCGCGTGCGCCTAGGGTGTGCGCTTCTGATCGGCAACGGTCACGCCGGCTTCCGCATAATCCGTCGGCGGCAAGTCCACGAATGTGACCTGAATATTTTCGCGCTTTGCCCGGCCGTCTTCGATCAGCGCCTGCGTAATGCGCTCGGCAAGTTTTCGCTTCTGCTCGGGTGTCCGTCCCGCGACCCACGTGATCTGCACGTACGGCATGTGGCCTCCTCGAAAGCCGCCCGGATTCTACAGAGAAATAGGGCGAGAGAACACCTCGGTCAAAGGGAACCGGCGCTGCACGGGCAAGCGCCCTCGCTTGAAACTATGCAGCGCGAGGCGACGGCGAGGGCAGCTTCGTTCCGCAATGCGGGCAATTGGACCAGGCGGCATCCACGCCGCGGCCGCATTGGGGGCATGCGGGTTGGAGAGCCGAGCCGCAATGCGGGCAGAAAGTGAAACCCGCCTTCACGGGCGTCGAACAACCCGGGCAAGGCTTGGGCAACGGATCGCGCAGAATGAAGTAGACAATCACGCCGATGCAATCGGGGATCAGAATCGCGAGCCACGTCCACATGACGTAGCGCATCCCACGGCGCTTGGCATCCCCGTAAACGTATCCCTCGAGCGCTACCAGAGCAAGAATGAAGAGAAAAAGGCCGTAGGCGACCGCAAACTTTCCCGCAAACGGCCAATTCTGGAGTTTGTGGTCCTGCGGGATCAGGACGAAGAACGCCAGATTCGACATCACCAGATAAAATGCCAGACCGATGTACCAAGCGGTCCGCGGAATCACCCGCAATTCATCGCGAAAACGGCTCATGCCACTCTCCTCTCACGCCGATAGTGAAACGACAGCAAGACCGCGGCTGCGCCGCCTGCCAGCCAGGCAGCTGTCGTGAAGCCGGCAAAGCCGATCCAAGCATGTGTCACGCGCATGTCCAGCAGGCCCAGCAAGCCGCCGGTGAACAGCCGCACCAGCGGCCAGCTCACCAGAGTCAGCGCCCAGGCAAATAGAATCAGAAAAATCATCACGCCGCGGTGCCAGCGGTACTCCGCTTCTTCCGCGAGGCGGATTTCAGCGCGCGCCCGCGCTCGTTCAACCACACCTGCAGAGGGCTGAGGTGTGGGGAGCCGGCGCAGGCCTCCCGCGAGGAACTGCCAGTCCTCAAGCTCTCGGGCGCAGGAAGCGCAAGATTGAATGTGGCGCGCGACACGCTCCTCTTCGTCCGAAGCGAGAGCGCCCGCTGCCGCGAGAGTCAAGAGTTCCCGGATTTCATCGTGATCGGTCATCGCCAGTTCTCTCCGCCATGCTGCGCCTCGAGCGTCTGCCGCAATTGCTCGAGGGACCTTCGCAGGCGCGACTTTACGGTCGAAAGGGGCGTGCCAAGCACCTGCGCGATTTCTTCGAGCTTCATCTCTTCCTCGAACCGCAAGGTCAGGACTTCGCGGTTAATCATCGGTAACTTCGCGAGTGCGGCAACCAGATGACTCGCGCGCTCGCTTTCAAGAACCCGATCGAAGGGCGCCGGCTCCTTGGAAACGAGGCGCGCACTTGCCGTCTCCGCTGCCGGATCGTGCGAAACCAGCTCATCCAGGCTTTCGGGCCGGATGCGGCGGAGATGATCGATCGCCAGATTGCGGGCCAGAGTAAAAAGCCAAGCGTCAAAGTTGCGCTGGGGATCGAAGCCGCGAATCTTTTCCGCGACACGGAGCCAGGTCTGCTGAAAAAGGTCTTCCGCTTCCACCTGTTCGCGGACAATTCGCAGCAAATAACGAAAGAGGCGATTCTGATAGCGCGTGATCAACGCGGACAGCGCGTCCAGGTCTCCGCGCCTGAGCCGGGCCACTTCATTTTCGAGGCCCACGCATCCCTCCCACACGATTTCAGCGCTGCCCATCATATCTGTTATACGGACGACCCCATGAAAAAGACTCACCCGGCACGGAGCGAAAATCGAGCTGTGCTATAAACGAATGCCCGAATGGTGCAGAGGACTTCCATGGCGACCGGCGCTTCCCCTACCCGCGACATTCGCATCGAGATTTCGCCGCGCCCCGCTTACGCAGATGAAGAGGTCCACATTTGCATTCGTGGACTTGGTCCACAGCAGGACATGGAAATTCGCGCCGCGACTTATGACGACGAAAAGCGCCTATGGCGCTCGCGCGCCGAATTTCGAGCCGATGGTGCGGGCTCCGCGGACCTGACCACGCAGGAATCGCGCGGCGGAAGCTATCACGGGGTTTCTCCGATGGGATTGTTCTGGGGAATGCAGCTCGATGGAGAACACGGAAACGGTGGCGCTATGTTCGCCAAGACGGATGTGTCGCCCGGCGTCGTCAAGCTCGAGGTCCACGCCGACGGACGCAATGCCGGATCGACCGAACTCACGAGAAACTTTCTTGCGCCGGGCACGCTGACGCGCGATCTAAATGTAAATGGCCACGTCGGCCGGCTTTTCCTTCCGCCGACGTTTGCCGCGCATGGACCTCAACCCATCGTGATCGTTCTCAGCGGGTCCGGGGGCGGATTCGATCTCGACAAAGCTGCGCTGCTCTCGCGCCATGGATTTGCGACGCTCGCTCTCGCCTACTTCGGCGTCCCGCCGCTGCCGACATGGCTGCACCGCATTCCGCTCGACTATTTTGAAGCCGCACTCGGGTGGCTCGCGACGCAGCCGGAGATTGATTCGCGGCGCGTCGGCGTCCTCGGAGTTTCCCGCGGCGCTGAGCTGGCGCTCCTGCTGGCTGCCATGTTTCCGCAGATTCGCGCCGTCGTCGCCTTCGCACCGAGTTCGGTCGCATGGGCTGCGGGCGGACGCGACAAAACCACAGGCGAAATCATTCCGACGTGGACCTGGCGGGGCGCGCCGGTGCCGTTCGCTCCGCTGCCCCTGCGAGGCTTTATGCTGCGCTCGGCGGTGCCCGTGGTGGCGTTCAAGCGGCCTGTGATTTTCCGCAATCTTTTTCGAGCGGGCTTGCGCAACGGTGATGCGATCGCGCGCGCGGCAATTCCCGTGGAACAAATTCGCGGGCCCATCCTGCTCGTTTCAGGCGGCGACGACCATATGTGGCCCGCCGCGGAAATGAGCGGGGCTATCGTCGCACGCTTGAAACAGCATGGCTTCCCTCACGCCGTCGAACACCTGCACTATCCGGGCGCAGGACACATGCTACGCTACCCGTTTCTACCGACGACCGCGCGCACGTCACGCAATCCTCACTTGCGAAACGCGCGATTTTCGTTCGGCGGCAGCGCTCCTGCGGATGCCGAGGCGCAGCGCGACTCCTGGCGCCGGGCCATTGCGTTTCTGCATGGCAACCTCTGAATCCCACGCGTGGACGCGCCGAGAGTGCCCAAGCAATGTGTTAGAATGACGGCACGGTGCTGAAAGTTCTCCAGAATCTTCTCGAGCTGCAAAACGTGGACATGCGCTTGACCGACATTCGCGCGCGGCTCGCCACGTGTCCCAAAAAGCTCGCCGAAGTGGATGCAAGAGTTGCCGCCGCCCGAACGGAAGTCGAGCACAGCAAGGCTGCGCAACTTGCCACCGTCAAAGACCGCAAGAAATACGAGCTCGACGTCGAGCAATGGAAAGAAAAAGTCCGCAAGTACAAGGACCAGATGTCACTCGTGAAGACGAACGAGGCCTACAAGGCGCTGAGCCACGAAGTGCAGATGGCCGAAGCAGAAATCTCGAAGGCGGAAGATCGCCTGCTCGAACAGATGGTGAATGGCGAGGAATACGACCGCCGGATCAAAGCGTCGGAAAAAACGCTGAAAGAAGTGGAGGAAGCTGGTCGCGTCGAACGGTCGAAGATTGAAACCGAAAAGGCCGAGGCGGAAGAAGACCTCGCGAAGCGGAATGCGGAACGCGCGCGCGCGGTCGCGGAAGTTCCGGAAGCGATGCTCGACCACTACGACCGTATTGTGAGAAAGCACAACGGGATTGCACTCGCTGAAGTCCGCGAGGAGATGTGCACCTCCTGCGGCATGCGCGTCCGACCGCACGTGTTTCAGGAAATGCGCCGCGCGAATAGCCAGGAAATCTTCCACTGCGAGACATGCACGCGCTTGCTGTACTACATTGAGCCGCCCGCTGCCGCCACGCCCGCTGCAGGTTCGGCGCCGCCGGCCGCAGCAACGGCCTCCCCCTCCAGTGATTGCTAAGAAGAAAGTCCCGCCGCCATCCAGCGCAAGACTTTTCGCTGATTCACATCCCGCTGCGCCGCCCGCAGGCGTTTACGTCGCCAATATTGATGGCGCGTCGCGCGGCAATCCCGGCCCGGCATCCTACGCCGTGGTCCTGCGCGATCCCAACGGGAAAGTCGTCCTCGAGCTGGCGAAAAATATCGGACGCGAAACGAACAACGTCGCAGAATATTACGCGCTGCTCGCTGCGCTTGACTACGTCGCGAGCCACGCCATCCCCGCGATCCGCATCCGCAGCGATTCCGAGCTGCTCGTCCGCCAGATGCAAGGCCGCTACAAAGTGAAGAGCGCGGAGCTGAAGCCGCTCCACGAGCGCGCCTCGAAACTGGCGCGGCAGCTCGGATATTTTACGATCGAGCACGTTCCGCGCGAGAAGAATCGCGATGCGGATGCGCTTGCCAACGTTTCGCTCGACGGCGGCAGCGCCTCGGCCTCGCCCGCCGTCGCAAATCAGCCGCGGCCTTCTTCGACCAAACGCGTGCGCGCGCGATTCGTCAAAGGTGTACTTGTACCCGTTGAGCCGCTCGAGTTGGCTGAGGGCGTGGAAGTCCTGCTCGATCTGCGCATTCCAACGAAAGATTAAGCAAGAGACAAGCGGTGCCGCTAGGCGGCGGACTTCGCAGACGCGCGCGATTCCGGAAGGATGTAGGAGCGGTAAAGGGTGTCGCGCTGAGCCGGGATGTAGCCGGCGTCGGAGATGATGCGGCGAAGCTCGGCTTCGTTCGTGCGGTTGCGGACTCCGGCGGCGTAAACCACGTTTTCTTCAATCAAAATGCTGCCGACGTCATCGGCGCCGAATTGCAATCCGACCTGGCAAATCTTGATTCCCGGCGTGAGCCAGCTCGACTGGATGTGATCGATGTTGTCGAGATACATCCGGCTGATGGCGAGCGTCTTCAAATAATCGCACGCGGTCGCTTCCGGAACTTTCTTCCCGAGCGGTGTATTTTCCGGCGCAAAAATCCACGGAATAAACGCGGTGAATCCTCCCGTGTCCTGCTGGATCCGGCGCAGCCGTTCCAAATGATTTACGCGATGGCGAATTTCCTCGCCGCAGCCGAACATCATCGTCGCCGTGGTGCGCATGCCGAGTGAGTGCGCGGTACGGTGCATCTCTTCCCATTCATCCGAGGTGCACTTCAGCCGCGAGATTCGCGCGCGGACTTCATCGTCGAGGATTTCGGCGCCGCCGCCGGGAATCGAATCGAGCCCCGCGTCCCGCAGACGCGAAATCGTGTCGCGCAGGTTGAGGCCTGAGACTTCCGCGATGCAGGTGATCTCCGGCGCGGAAAAGCAGTGCAGGTGGACGCTCGGGAAATGCTCTTTGATCGAGCGGAGCATATTTTCGTAGAACTCGATCCGCAAATCCGGGTGCAGGCCGCCCTGCATCAGCACGCCCGTTCCGCCGAGCGCGATCATCTCCTCGATTTTTTCGTAAATCGTCTCGAGCGGCAAAATGTAGCCATCCTTCGCGCCCAGCGGGCGATAGAACGCGCAGAATGAGCAATATTCCGTGCAGAAATTCGTGTAATTGATGTTTCGGTCGATCTGGTACGTGGCGATGCGCGGGTCAGTCTTCGCGCGGCGGACTTCGTTAGCCGCCATGCCGATGCCGATCAAGTCATCGGAGTTGAATAGATCAAGCGCTTCTTGTGGCGTGAGTCCCATCGATGAGAGTTTAGCCTATTCCGCGAAAATCGG
This sequence comes from uncultured Acidobacteriota bacterium, assembly GCA_963812565.1. Classification (GTDB taxonomy): domain Bacteria; phylum Acidobacteriota; class Terriglobia; order Acidiferrales; family UBA7541; genus Palsa-295. The sequence goes on along the minus strand of CAWEVR010000009.1, from coordinate 88,957 downwards.
ATCGTTGACTCGCACGATTCCTTCGCGCAACACGGCGCCGTAAACACCGGCGCAGCTTTCGTGGCCGCGCGCGACCTTTTCCAGGACTACGGGGGACGGCACGGCCGTTTCCGGATCGAGCGTAATCATGATACACCGCTGATCCTTCTTAACCACTTGGATCATCACTGCATCGCCGATTCTCAGCTCCTGGCCCACCAGCCGATCTTCGAAGAAAGGCTCGTCGCTTTTCCACTGGACGTAGAAATTCTCGCGAAAGCGCCGCGGATCGAGCCGGATTCCGGTCTCTTCCGAGAGCGCGCGAATCGTGCCGAATCCGAGAAACGAGACCGGGCGCGCATCGGTCATGCTGCGTTCGGAAAATCGCAGCCGCAGCGACCGGGCGAACCTCTTCTCGAGATACTTCGTGAACTCGGGATCACCTATGCGGTACCGCGTGCCTTCCGGGGTCACGACCTCGGCCGCGTACCGCTCCGCGTCCGGAATTTCCTCGGCAACCGGCGGCGCGTCAAGGAACCCCGGGCGAAAGAGGATCATTTCGTGCCCTTGCCGCCCGGTCATCCACGGAAAACCCGACTGATTCTTATTATCCACGAACGCGTAGACGCGGTCGCCCGCAAGCCCTGCGAACGTCACGCGCGCTTGCTCGAGGTCCTCGCCGGCCATGCTTTTCACGGGATACCGCCGGAGAATCTTCAGCGTGCCGATTTGCTCCAAGGTTCACGCTCCGGGCGCGCTGCCGATGTGGCGGGCGGTGCCGCGAATTCCAGCGGGCGCGCGCGCGGAATCAATCCCGCCGCGGCGGCCTTCTCGTAATAGACCCGCAGCCCCGCGAGATTTTCTTCGTCCAACTGGAAGTCGATGTTTTCGGTCAAGTAGCGCTCGAGCGCGCGCGGCGGCATATCGAGCTTGATCGAAGCGGCTTCGGAGATTTCGCGGATGCGTTCGAGACCGTACTGTTTCGACGCCTGAAAATCCGCGACCACTTCCGGCGTGATCGCATCGCGCCGCCCCGCCCAGATCGCCAGTACACACGGCTTTCCAGTCATCTCGCGCCACTGGTAGGCCACGTCGTAGATGAAAAGCGTCTCATGGCCCGGCACAGGCAAGTCATCGAGATCGCCCTGGCAGCACGCTTCGCCGCTTGGCACCTTGGAGTTGAGCGCTTCCCATTTGAGCGAAACGCGCAGTGCGGGATCGCCGATGATAAGGGCCGCGTCGGCGCGCTTCAACATTTCGGACGGCTCCGGAGCAGCGTCGATAAATTCCGGGGAAATTTTCCAGTAGCTTGCGGCAAGCAGCCGCACAAGGGCGGCTGAGCTGCGGGAACAGGTGTCGAGCGCGATGCGCTTGGCCAACTCGATGGGCTTCTTTGCCACCACGAGAATACTGCGGACTTCGCCCTTCGCCGCCACCGCCATTCCGGGCAGCGCAACGATACCTTCCATACGCTGATACTCAATGGCGGGAATAATCGCGATGTCCACGTCGCCCCGCCGAAGGGCTTCGGCGCACTGCGACGGCACGGTAAACGACAGATCGTACTTCCCTACCAGCGGGCCTTCCGTGAATCCCCAGACCAGCGGGGCCGTGTTCAGGAACTCGACAATCGAGATACGAAGTTTCCCCAATGTCTTCCTCGCTACGTTTGAAAGCCCAATATAACACAATCTGCCGATGAGCACTTTTGGCCGGTGATGCTGCTCTTACGTGATGGCGCGACAAATAGGCAATAACAATTTCAGGTGCGTCAGGGCGAAGAAAATCGGACGATTTCGTTTTCGAGAGGGATTTCCATTTTGTGCACAACGGGTGCGTCGTTTCGGCTGGCTTGGGGCGCGGCAAGCGATTCAGTAGAAGGTTTCCATCCCCAGCCTTTGCCCTGCATTTCGTAGGAGGCGAAGGCGTAGGGCAGGCCCTCGGAGCCAAGTTCCGAATTCGCGCTGCAGATGTGAAAGTGAAGATGCGGCTCGGTGGAATTTCCGGTGTTACCGAGCAGGCCGAGGACTTGGCCGCGGCGAACTTTGTCGCCGACTTTCACGCGGACCGAGCCCGGCTGCATATGCGCGTAGAAAGCATAGAAGCCGTCACCGATGTCCATGATGACGTGGTTGCCGCCGACCGTTTCGAGCGTGATCGGAACAGCGCGCGAATTCTCGCCGGGGATGTTCTGCGGGATGCCATCCTTCATATCGGTGACGATTCCGTCCGCGACAGCATGGATTTCAGCGCCATAGGCGCGGTAATTTTTGTTGTCGGCGGGATCGCCCTGATACGTCTTGCCGTCGGGGTAAAGCTGGACCCAATCAATCGCAAATCGCTGCGAGATGTAAGCGCGGCCGTTGATGGGGATGAGTGCGCGACGATGATCCGAAGTATTCGAAGGCCCACTTCCGGCGATCCATTCCTCCCCGCGCAGAGGTGGGCTGATGATGATCACCGGCTTCCTTTCGACCGGCGTGGGAACGATGTCTGCCGATATTCCTTCGGGATAATCGCCGACTTTCATGCTGATGCGATGCGCGATGGCAGGCGGGACATCCTCGCGCCGGTCGAAGGTCACCCACATGTACACGACGGCGAACCCGCCCGGCGCGATCTTTGTTTTGTCCGTCACTTCCGCATTCCCCAAGAGCGTGACCACGCCTTCGAGTTCGGGGCCGGAGAAATTGGCCAGTGATTTGTGCGTGGAGTCTGCGCTCGAGACTTCGATGCGCGTAAGCTGGCAGTCCCATTTGCCGAGATTCGCGACGTGGAGCTCATACACGAGGTGCCATTTGCCATCGCCTTGAAATGCGGTCGGCGCGATGGGAATGACGACATCGAGCGGAGCCGTCTGTGGCTTGGGTGTGTGCACAGGCGCCGCGGCGGGAGCTTGTGCGAATGCAGGGGTTGCAAAAGCAGCGATCCATATCATCGCCAAAACGAATACAGTCCGAATCATGGCGCGCTCCCTCATACCAGCCGCGCTATTTTGACCACGGATGATACTTCTGTCCAGTGAGGGCGGAGGCTCGCGCAGGTTTGAACCTTGGCGTCGCCCAGACTAAGATGGGAAAGAAATGCTGCGGCCCCACGGAGTCCTCGAAACTTCGCTCTATATCAGCGATCTCGACCGCGCTGTCGCGTTTTACGAAAAAATTCTCGGACTGCGGAAAATGGACGACGGATATTTCGCGGGCGGCCGTGGCGCGGCTCTGCAGGTCGGAGACGGGCCCAGCGTGTTGCTGCTATTTAGGGCGGAGGTAACTCGCCAGGGCGGGATCCTGCTTTCGCATGGCACGACGGGCGCCGGGCATGCGGCCTTTCGGATCGAGGCGAACGAAATCCCTGCGTGGCGAGAGTGGCTGCGAGAACACGGAGTCGCCATCGACCAGGAATTCGCCTTCGGAAACAACCCGCCTTCTATTTACTTTCGGGATCCCGACGGAAATGTTCTCGAGCTGGCTGTTGCCGGTATCTGGCCGCTCGAACCTAGGAAATAGAGATCTTCCCGCTGAAATACGAATTGTGGCGCTGCTGCATGTTAACCACGGAATAATCACTCATCTTGACAATAGTGCAACCCAGTGCGTAGTCTCTGCCGCAAGCATTCCGGCTGATGCAACCTGACCAATACTTGGGATGGTTGGCGCTGGCGTTGACGCCCGGCTTGGGCGCGCGCATGGCTGGGAAACTTCTGCGTGAACTGGGGAGCCCTGAGGCGATTTTCAATGCCTCGCTCACCGCGCTCGAAGCACAGCGTCTCCCGGGCGTCGTGGCCCAGGCCATCCATTCGCGGCAGCCATTGAGCAGCGCGGCGAAGGAATTGGCGCAAGCGCAAGCGGCGGGCTGCCGGCTACTGACTTGGGACGAGCCGGAGTACCCTTCACGTTTGCGAGAGATTTACGATCCTCCGCCTCTTCTGTATGTCAAAGGAAACATTGCACTTCTCAATCGGCATGTAATTTCGATTGTTGGGGCGCGTCGCCCGACCCCCTACGGGAATCAAATGGCGGAGAGCCTAGCACGGGACTTGGCTGACCGTGGGCTTGTGATTGCGAGCGGCTTGGCGCGTGGAATTGACTCGAGCGCGCACAAAGGAGCACTTGGGTCGGCGTGCGGCGCGACAATCGGAGTGCTGGGATGCGGGATCGACGTCGTCTACCCCAAGGAGAATAAGAAGCTCTTCGAGGAAATCGCGCAGCGCGGGGCGATCATCAGTGAATTCGCCATGGGGACGTTTCCGGCGCCGCAGAACTTTCCGATTCGCAACCGGATCATTTCCGGGATGGCGTTGGGAGTTGTTGTGGTGGAGGGCGCGCAATACTCGGGGTCATTGATCACGGCACGACTCGCCATGGAGTTTGGGCGCGAAGTCTATGGGGTACCGGGAAACGCGACCCAACCGGCGAGCTTTGGGCCAAATCAACTGATCAAGCAGGGCGCAAAGCTCGTGACAAGCTGGGAGGATGTGGTCGAGGAGTTGCCTACGCCCGTTCGCGCCGAGCTTCTGCCGGTCGAGACGGCCACGTCCGAAGAGCGCGCGATGCTGGTGCAGCAAAATCTGGCGCCGACGGAGCGGCCGCTATACGAACTTCTGAGTGTGGATCAGTCGCGCCATATCGACGAACTGGTCGAGCTTTCGGGGCTCAGCTCCTCCGAAGTGCTGGCGGCGCTATTTGACCTGGAACTCCGGGGTGTGGTACGCCAGTTGCCGGGAAAGCAATTCTTGAAAGTCCTGTTGTAATCTGCAAGGGCATAGCTGGCGTAGGATGGTAGCCGCGTCTGGTGGCACGAGACGCGAGCATTATGAAGGGTTTTTTTTCGAGCAGCACCGTTTCACGAGGAACAACAAAGAGCATGGCAAGATCACTCGTCATCGTCGAATCGCCGGCCAAGGCGAAAACGATCGAAAAGTATCTTGGGCAGAAATACAGGGTGAAGGCCTCCTACGGCCACGTGATGGATCTGCCCAAAAAGACGATCGGGATTCTTCTGCCCGGCGAGCAGAACGGGAAAAAAAAGAGCAAGGGTAAGGGGAAGTCGAAGAGCAAGGCTGCGGAGAAGAAAGTAGCGAAACTTGTAGTGGTCACGTCCGAGAATATTTTTGATCCGACCTACGAAGTGATTCCCAGCAAATACAAAGTGATTGGAGAGTTGCAAAGAGCCGCGCACAACGCGGAGGCGATCTACCTGGCGGGCGACCCGGACCGCGAAGGCGAGGCGATCTGCGCGCACCTGGCCGAAATACTGAGTAAGCCGCGAAAATACATCAAGGTGGTTGCCGCAGGCGAAGAAGCAAACGGCGATGGAGAAAAATCCGAGAGCAGCGCTAAACCCCCGAAGAAGCAAGAGACCGAAACCCGACCGACTGCGCCCAAGATCTATCGCGTGATGTTCAACGAAATTACGCAGAAGGCCATCAAAGCCGCGTTTGAGCATCCCACGCAAGTGAATGAAAATCTCGTGGACGCACAGCAGGCCCGGCGCGTACTCGATCGCCTGGTGGGATACAAGATCTCGCCGATTTTGTGGGACAAGGTTCGCCGCGGGCTTTCCGCCGGACGCGTGCAGACAGTGGCGCTGCGTCTGATCGTCGAGCGCGAGGGAGAAATCCGCGCCTTCGTACCAAGAGAATACTGGACGATCCACGCTCTGCTGGAGGCCGGCGAGCCGCCTGCATTCGAAGCCAAGCTCATCAAGTACAAGGGCGAGGACATCGAAGTTCCCGACCAAGCGGAAGCGCAGCGGATTCTCGCAGCTGTCCAAAACGCCATCTGGCAGGTGGCGAGCGTCGCGCAAAAGGAAAAGCGCCGCTTCGCGCCGCCGCCGTTCACGACTTCGAAACTGCAGCAGGCCGGCTACAATCGCCTGCGTTATACCGCCAAACGCACGATGATGCTGGCGCAGCGGCTCTACGAAGGTGTCGAGCTCGGGCAAGAGGGCGCCGTCGCATTGATCACGTACATGCGCACGGATTCGGTGCGTGTTTCGAGCGACGCGCTCACGCAGGTGCGCGAACACATCGGCTCGAGCTATGGCGAGAAATATCTTCCGGAAAAGCCGAATTTCTTCAAGTCGAAAAAGGACGCGCAGGACGCGCACGAAGCCATCCGGCCGACCGACGTGGCACGCACGCCGGATAGCGTGCGACGCTATCTCGACGACGATATGTTCAAGCTCTACCAGATGATCTGGCAGCGTTTCGTCGCTTCGCAGATGGTGCCCGCGGTTTTCGACCAGACCACGATCGACATTTCCGCAGCCGACTACACCTTCCGCGCTACCGGATCAGTGCAGAAATTCGATGGCTACCTCGCCGCGTACCAAGCCGTGAAGGAAGAGGAAGAAAAAGAAGACGAGGCGGACTCCGAAACACGCGCGCTGCCGCGAGTAACCGAAGGCGAACAGCTGCGCCTCGAGAGCATCCGTCCCGAACAGCATTTCACCGAGCCGCCACCGCGATACACGGAAGCGACGCTGGTAAAAGATCTCGAAGAAAAAGGCATCGGCCGGCCATCGACGTACGCCGCGATCATTTCGACGATTGTCGAGCGCGAGTACGTCAACAAGGACCAGGGCCGGTTCACCCCCACGCTGTTGGGCGAAAAAGTGAGCGCGCTGCTGGTGAAGGCATTCGAGGATATTTTCGATATCGGTTTCACCGCGCGGATGGAAGACGAACTCGACGAAATCGAAGAGGGCAAACTTCCCTGGCGGACGGCGGTGAAGGAATTCTGGGATCGATTTGAAGTGGACCTCGAAAAGGCCGCGGATGCGATGGAATCCTACAAGGCTGGCATCCCGACAGGGCAGAAGTGCGAGAAGTGCGGCGAAGGAGAGCTGCTCGAGCGCATCAGCCGCCACGGATTTTTCCTCGGTTGCTCGCGCTATCCGGAGTGCGACTTCATACGCGATCTCGCGGAACCCGGCAGCGGAGAACCCGAAGGCGAGGCCAAGATCGAGTATTGCGATAACTGTGGCAAAGAAATGGCCATCAAGCGTGGCCGCTTCGGAACGTTCCTCGCCTGCACAGGGTACCCGGATTGCAAGACGACGCGGCGGCTCGCGAGCGGCACCAAGCGAGCGCTCCAACCGGATGTGCCGCTCGATGAAAAGTGCCCCACGTGCGGCGAACAATTGCTGCGGCGCCACGGCCGTTTCGGCGAGTTCATCGGCTGCAAGAATTATCCCAAGTGCAAATACACGCGGCCGATCACGCTGGGCATCAAGTGCCCGAAATGCAACGAAGGAGAATTCGTTCGCCGCGGCACAGCCAAGGGACGCGGAAAAGGGCGCATCTTTTATGGCTGCAGCCGCTATCCCGATTGCGATTTCACCACGCCACACGAACCGATCGCCGAGCCTTGTCCGAAGTGCGGCGCACCCTTCATCGTCGAGAAGCGCACCAAGCAAGGCAACTTCCGCTCGTGCCTGCGCGAAAATTGTGACTGGGAAGCGCCTGCACCGGAACCGGCCTCGACGGTAGCGGGCAGTCCCGCCGGGCCGAGTGTCACAGAACCTCAACCGGTCGGCGAGCCTCGCTGACCCGCCCGCGGCGTCCTAGCGGTGGACCAGGATCTTGTATCGGTAGGTGATGGTTTTTTTCTCGCCGGCTTTGAGCGTGAAATCCCAGCGGAGCAAAGACGACGGATTTTCGGGCACGATTCCCTGCGCGAGCTTTTCGGCCTTCCCCTCATCCGAAGAAGACAGCACCGTACCCCGCAATGATTTTCGCACCAGCGTGTGAACGTCCTTCGATTTGTAGTTTTCGAGTTTCAGCGTGCCTTCGACGGTCACGGCGTCGTAGTTGTAACCGGGACGACGCGAAATGCCTTCTTGCCGTTCGATCTCGAGTTCTTCCTGGCTCGCCCGGATATCGGTGGCTATTGTCACCTTGAGATTCGAAGAGGCACCCTTGGGCGTATAAGGTAACGTGTCCTGCGCGACGGGCTTCGTGCCTGAGCTCACCATCGCCGGCGCGCTGGTCCAGGGAAATTTCGACGAATTCTTCAAGCGCAGCGAATGCCACACATTGTTCGTCGCGTTCTTGTCCGAAGTGCCCGGCGCGTTGTAAACATTCTGCATGTTGCCGTTGGCATCGACGCGTGAAGTATCCGGAATGTCCCACTCGTAGATGTGCTCGAATGCGACGCTGCCGGAAAAAACGTCGTAGGTCGCGCGTTCGCCGCGAGCCAATGTGGTTCCGCTGTGCGAATAAAGGAACAGGTCCTCTTCCGGCGCTCCCACAAGCTCGTTCACTTCCGTCGAAAAACCTTCATCTGCAACCGCAACCATTTCCGCGGCCACCGGCGCGATTCGCTGTCCCATCAGCGCGTTCGAATTTAATCTGCCTTGAGTTCCATTCATATTCTGGGCGTCGCGCATCATATCTGCGAGCGACTGCTGCAAAGCCATCGGAGAGGGGATTCCGGAATATGCAAAATTCGGAACGCCCACCACGAAGAAAACGTCCGCGTCGCGGATGTCTTCTGCGTCGTTGATTACAACCGCTTGCATCGTGATTCGGGCCGTCTTTTCATCCTGCAGCGAAATGAGGTAGGACGGCGTCCAGCCAAATCCTTTTTCGAGGTATCCCATCGTCAGGTTCGCGCGATCGTTTGCCCCCTTGACCTTCAAGCGCAGCGCTTTGGCCGGGTCGGTGCGGGGAACCTGGAAATTGATGCCCTCCGGTAGCGACACGACCCCGATACCGGAAAGCGGAAACGTCTTCAATTTTCCTTCGACGCGAAGCAAAAGAAATTGAGGGGAGCCGGGCGGCGGTTGAGCTCGGATGATTTCGGATTCAGGAGTGGCACCGGGCGCTTCTTTTTTCCCATCCTCCTTTAGTCCGACAATTTCCCCGGTGTACTCCTTCTGATTCCACTCGATTGTGACCACTTTCCCGGGATTCGCTTGCAGGACTTCGGCGACTGAAGCCGCGAGGCGCGTTTCATGTGCGTCGTACCAGTATGCGACCAGTTCTTCGAGAGACGTGCCGGGATCGTTCGGCGCCACCCAGAGCGAGCCCAAAGTAGCGTCGGGAACGAACGGAATCTTCGCTTGACCGGAAGCGAGCTTCACGTCTCCCCGCCGCACCACGAAAGCAAGACCGTTCTTGAACGCTGCCACGGCCACGGGTTTTAACTCCGTTTCCTGACCTTCCGCAGCAAACGCGATGGCAGCGCAAATCAAACACAGAAAAGAAACGAGTGTCTTGCTTCGAGCCCGGCGCATATTCGTACCTCCAGAGGGAATCCGTCTGAGGCCAGATTACGGAAGGTTTGGCACCCGGCGGCGACCAGACGCGGAATGATTGTCTATTCAGATAGCAAGGCAGCGTGAACTCACATTTGCCGTCGGCGGTTTCGAGGGCAACGGTCTATAATTCCTCGAGGCCACGGGTGGCGCGATGAAGCAGGCCATCGATAAATTTATTCTCTATCTGCGCTACGAGCGCAACGCCTCGCCGTCTACTCTTCGCAATTACCGCACCGACCTGATGCAGTTCCGCGAATTCCTCACGCCGCCGGGCGAGAAGACGATGCCACTCGACGAATTGGACCATCGCATCGTCCGCGAGTTCGTGAGCTGGCTCTACGACCGGAGGCTTGAGAAGACTTCGGTGGCGCGCAAACTCGCAGCTTTGCGATCGTTTTACAAATTCTGCGTTCGCGAACGGATGGCAAAACAAAACCCGGCGCGCCTGGTGAGCACGCCCAAACTTCCCAAGCGAGTGCCGCGTGTGCTGACGGCCGAAGAATTGAACGCGTTCCTCGACAACCTCGCCGGGGAAAGCGGCCGACGGCGCCGCGGACGCCGCGCCCAAGCGAACGCGGAAAGCCACAAACTGGTTCTGAAGCGCGACCGCGCCATCCTGGAGTTGCTCTACGCTTCGGGCCTGCGCGTGAGCGAACTCATCGGCTTGAACCTCGGGGACATCGACCGGCGCGGGCAAATGCTGCGCGTTCTCGGCAAAGGCCGCAAGGAGCGGGTCGTGCCTTATGGCGGGAAAGCACAGGCGGCGCTCGAAGCCTATTGGCCGGTGCGCGACGGGATTTTGAACCGCGCGCAAACCGAGTCCGAGCCGGAAGCGGTTTTTCTGAATCCTCGCGGACGCCGGCTAACCGACCGGTCCGTGCGATTGATCGTGAAAAAATATGCGCGCCTCGCAAATGTCAACTGGAACCTGCATCCTCACTCGCTGCGGCACGCGTTTGCCACGCACTTGCTCGCTGACGGCGCCGACCTGCGAGCGATCCAGGAGCTTCTGGGTCACGCTTCGCTTTCGACCACACAGCGCTACACGCAGGCGAGCATCCAGCAGCTGATGGACGTATACGACAAATCACATCCACACGCTTGATGTCTCGTGCCGCATGCAAGATTCGGACACACAAACCGGGATGGCGGAGAAAGAGTGGACGTCTTTCGCGATACGTCACTATAATGAGAGGTTGTGCAACCGGGAAAGTTCTCAAGCATCCAACTTGATCGGGGCCACGCGCTAGAAACCTGAGGGGGCGCACACAATGAAGACAGCCACAGTCAAATCACCGAAGCTGATTCCGCAGGTCCGGCCGACTGCGGCGCTGCAAATGTACCTGGAAACGCTGTGCTACAAGACCCGGGATCGGCTGGAGCTCATCAACATCACGCGAGATTTGAACGAAGTGGTGCGCAAGCACGGACTACAGGCGGGCTTCGTCCTGGTGCAATCGCTGCACACCACAACTGCTATTTTCATCAACGAATTCCAGCAGGCGCTGCTCGACGACATGAAGTCGTTTCTCGAGCGCCTTGTGGGTCGAATCGACTACTGGCGGCACAACGACCCGAAACTCTCCGAATGCAACCGCAAGAACGCCGACTCCCATCTTCGCGCCATGATATTGGGGCACACGCTTTCCGTGCCCGTTCGCAACGGCGAACTTGCGCTCGGCTACTGGCAATCCATCATCCTGGCGGAACTCGATGGTCCGCGCGAGCGGGCGATTCAGGTGCAGGTCCTCGGCGTCCCGGAAAAATAAGATCAACGGGTTCTTCTTAAGCGCGGTGAGTCCGCTGGGCAATCGTTATCGTTCGCGGCGCAACCGAGCGCGCAGCGTTTCGTACACTTTCCGCGCAAATTGTTCCGGGGTGTACGGTTTTTGGATGAAGGCGGAATTCTCAGGCAGGCCCTTGCGGCAGAGAATTTCATCATCAGTGTAACCGGACATATAAAGGACGCGCGTCTGCGGCCGCGACCTTTGCAGGAGGTTCGCGAGCTCAGGACCGCTCATCTCCGGCATGACCACATCCGTGATCAGCAGTTGAATCGGCTCCGGGTTGTCATCGCTCATGCGCAAAGCTTCCGGCCCGCTTGAAGCGCATAGGATGCGGTAGCCACACTCCTCCAAAACGTCTCGGGCCAGCTTGCGGACCACCGGCTCATCTTCCACGATCAGAATTGTTTCCGTCCCGAAGACGGGAGGTGCCACTTCCACAATGGGAGCAGGCTTTTCCGGCATTTGGTTGGCGCGAGGTAGGAAAATCCCGAATGCGGCGCCCTTGCCCTGCTCGCTTGCCACCGTTACGCAACCGCCGCTTTGCTTCACGATCCCGTAAACGGTGGAAAGTCCGAGCCCTCCGCCTTTGCCTTCGTCTTTCGTCGTGAAAAACGGCTCGAAAATTCGCGCCATAATTTCCGGGCGGATGCCGCGTCCAGTGTCAGCCACGGACAAGCGAACATACGAGCCGGGAATCAGGCCGGAATGTTGCCGGGCCATGACTGCATCCACCTGGATATTGCAAGTTTCGAGCGAAAGTACGCCTCCCTGTGGCATGGCGTCGCGTGCATTGAGCGCGAGGTTGAGGATCACTTGCTCGAGCTGCGCCGGATCGGCTTTGACCGGCCCTGTTTTGGAATCGAGCCGCATCATGATGCGAATGTCTTCCCCAATGATCGGCCGCAAAAGCCTTTCGGCCTGCCGCACGAGCGTATTGAAATCGAGCACCTTCGGTTGGAGAATCTGGCGGCGGCTCAAGGCCAGTAAGCGCGAAGTCAAATCCCGCGCTCGCATCGCCGCGGCATTGATTTCATCCGCCATCCGACGGAGAGGGCCCTCTTCCGGCAATTTGTTTTTCAGCAATTCGCTGTAGCCGAGAATGCCGACAAGCAAGTTATTAAAATCGTGGGCCACGCCGCCAGCCAAGCGTCCCACCGCCTCCATTTTCTGGGCCTGGCGCAATTCCTCTTCGAGGATTTTCCGCGCAGTAATGTCGCGAAGGATGGAAATTATGCAGGGAGAGCCGTTCAGATCGATGATGTGCGCTGATGTTCGTATGATGCGGACTTCGCCGGACTTCACAGGAAGCTGAGTCTCCAGATCGCGGACCTCACCATCGCGCTTCAAGAGCGCCACAAATTGTTCGCGCTCTTTAGGGTTCCTCCAGGTACCTACGTCCCACACGGTCCGGCCGATCACCTCATCACGAGCGAATCCTGTCAGACGCAGGTAATTGTCGTTGACCTCGATGAATCGGCCGTCGGCCATTGTGCTGATGGTGATGGCGTCCGGGCCGGAGTGAAATGCCTTGGAGAATTTCTCTTCCGAGTCCTTTAGCTTTTCTTCGGCTTGCTTGCGGTCGGTGATGTCTCGCACGATCATGCACACTGTCTTGCGGGAGCCGTCGGAGGAAGGAAGCCGATTCACACGCGCAAGAAACCATCGGCGGCCTGCGAAAACATCCAATGGATACTCCAAGTCCTCGGCGTGACCAGTTTCCAGCACACGGCGGAAAATCGGCCGGAACGGCCGGAAGAAATCCTCGCCGACTAATTGGTCCACGCGTTTTCCCAGCATCTCATGCCGCGGGCGATAGAGAAGTTGTTCACTCGAGGCCCAGATATTGAGGAAAGTTCCTTCGACGTCGAACTCGAAGATAATTTCGTCGAGACATCCAATCAGCGCCTGTAGCCGAGCTTCGCTCTCTCGTCCTTGTTCCGTCTGTTTTTGCTTAGCATTTACGAATTCTCCCGCGCGTGCCGGAGAATTGCCGGGATTTGTATGGGAATCGTGCAGAGGGAGATTGTCGGTCATTGCTGGGCCTAAGTGTTCAGCGTGAGGGACGCCTCGGGAATGAAACCATCGGAGCCGCGTCCTGCGGCTGCCGCCGCAGCAGCGGGCAAAGGCATTTTCATGCGATCCACCGGATGGTAGAGCGTGTCACGCTCGACGGGCTCTCGTCCGGCAGCGCAAATCAATCGCTCGAGTTCCGCGCGAGTGAGATGCTCGGGCGTGGTCGCGCCTGCGTCGTGGTAAATTTTCTCTTCCACAACCGTGCCGTCCAAATCGTTGGCGCCAAAGCGCAAAGCCACCTGCGCGATGCGCGGCGTGAGCATGATCCAGTAGGCCTTGATGTGGTCGAAGTTGTCGAGCAGCAGCCGCGACACGGCGATCGTCTTCAAATCGTCAAACCCGGTCGGATTCGGCAGGTGCGCGAGCCCGGTATTCGCGGGATGAAACGCGAGCGGAATGAAGGCCACGAAGCCGTGCGTCGTATCCTGTAAATTCCGGAGCTGGAGCAAGTGGTCTACGCGTTCTTCGGGCGTTTCGATGTGACCGTATAGCATGGTCGCGTTGGAGCGCAGGCCGATTTCATGCGCGGTCCGCGCAATTTGAAGCCACATCTGCCCGCTGACTTTGTGGTCGCAGATGATTTTCCGCACGCGCGGATGAAAAATCTCGGCGCCACCGCCGGGGAGCGAATCCACGCCGGCGCTTTTCATTGCGAGCAACGTATCGCGAATGGAAAGTTTCGAGATGCGGGCGTAGTAGCCGACCTCGACCATCGTAAAAGCTTTCAAATGCACTTGCGGGAAGCGCTGTTTCAACCCGCGGATCAGATCAAGGTAATACTCAAACGGCAGATCGGGATGCAATCCGCCGACGATGTGAAACTCCGTTGCGCCTTCGGCAACGCCTCCGGCAGCACGCTGCCAGATTTCCTCGAGCGCGAATGTGTAGGCGCCCGGGACATCGGGCGAGCGTCCAAACGCGCACAGCTTGCAATGCGCGACACAAACATTCGTCGGATTAATATGGCGATTGACGTTGAAGTAGCAGACGTTTCCGTGTCGCTGCTCGCGGACGTGATTCGCCAGCCAACCGACGGCCAGTAGGTCATGCGATTGGTAGAGCGCCAGGCCGTCCTCGGCCGCCAGGCGCTCGCCCGCGAGAACTTTCTTCGCAATCGGCTCAAGCCGCGCGTCGCTGATTTGGAGTTCCGCCGGCATTCTCTTCCTTCGACCCCGTCTATGGGCGCATCAAAAATGCGGCCGCGCCCCAGAACAACAAGAACAACAAGCTAATATAGCCATTCACGGTGAAAAACGCAGCATTGATTTTGCTCAGGTCGTTTGGTTTTACGAGAGAATGTTCGTAGGTTAAGAGCACTGCGACAACCGCAATCCCCGCCCATGCGGGCCACGCGAGATGAAAACTCGCGGCGAGCCATACAAGCAGCCCCACCATCAGAATGTGCATGGCGCGGGCGACAACGAGGGCTCTCGCGATTCCAAATTTTTTCGGAATGGAGAAGAGGCCGGCGGTGCGGTCGAATTCAACGTCCTGGCATGCGTAGAGGACATCGAAGCCGCCGACCCAGAGCGTGACCGCAACGCAAAGAATCAGCATCCGCCAGTCGAGCGAACCGCGAATCGCGATCCACGCCGCCGCGGGCGACATCCCGAGGCAAAAGCCGAGCACCAAGTGGGACCACGCCGTAAATCGCTTCGTATAGGAATAGAAAAACAGGACCGCGAGCGCCACGGGAGAAAGCTTCAGCGCCAACGGGTTCAACTGCCAAGCGGCCAAGACCAACAACGCGGATGCGGCAAGAGTGAACGCCCACGCGAAGCCGACCGAAAGCTCGCCAGTAGGCAACGCGCGATTTGCAGTGCGGGGGTTGCGGCGATCGTAGTCCAGGTCGGCGATGCGGTTCATCGTCATCGCTGCGGAACGCGCACCCAACATCGCAAGAACGATCCAGGCAATTTGACGCCACGCTGGCAGGGCGCCGCCCTCGCGCGCAGCGAGCAGCGCTCCGACGAGCGCGAACGGCAACGCGAAAACGGAGTGCTCGAACTTGATCATCTCGAGCACGATGCGGATTCGGCTTTTGCTCATCTTCAGATCAAAGTTCGGATCGGCGTTTTCCGCCTCGCCAGCGATACTGCTTCTCCTGCGGCAGGCCGAGCTGCGCGAGAACCCGGTACGCAAACTGCTCCACTGTATCCTCGATTGTCTTCGGGCCGTAATAAAACGCCGGCATCGCCGGCATGACCGTCGCGCCTGCATCATGGACGCGCAGCATATTCTCGAGATGGATGCGGTTGAGCGGCGTCTCGCGCAGGCAGAGGATCAAAGGCCGGCGCTCCTTCAGGCAAACATCCGCAGCGCGCGTAAGAAGATCGTCGGCGATTCCCGCGGCAATCGAGCCCAGCGTCCCGGCCGAGCAGGGAATCACGACCATGCCGTCCACGGGCGCGCTGCCGGAAGCGATGCTCGCGCCGATATCCCTGTTCGGGAGACACTCGATTTTTTTTGCGGGAGTGGCCGTGAGGAGGGACGCAAGTTTCTTGGCGTCGGGCGCCACCACACCAAGCTCGGTCGCGACAAGCCGCAACCCCGCTTCGCTCACGATCAGGAAAACACGCTCGACACGCGGATCTGCATCGAGGAGCCGGAGCAGAGTTCGCGCATAGATTGCGCCGCTCGCACCGGTCACCCCAACCGTGATGTGGGTTCTTGCGGTTTTCGCCATCGCCATGGGCCGAATCGTCGAGTCTAGGCGGGCGATTTCGCCAAAGTCAAGCCACGTCCCGCGGGCTTCAGCTCACTTGATCGCGCGAACAATCAGAAGCAAAACCACCGCGCCAATCACCGCCATCACCAGTTGGCCGATCAGGCCGTAAGCGGCAAGTCCCAGCAAGGTGAAAATCCAGCCGCCGAGAACGGAGCCGACGATGCCCAGAAGCAGATCGATGAGCAAGCCTTTGCCCGAGCCGCTCACAAGCTTGCTGGCAATAAACCCGGCAAGGATCCCGATAATAATGGTCCAGAGAAGCCACATGGCTGCGCCTCCGAGAGAGATTTGAATCCGAGATGCCCGCGCGGGGCCGAAATGCGGGCGTCCGACTGCGCGCACTCTAGCACATTTCGGACCGGGGAGGGCGGCAAGCGGTTGCGAAAGAGATGCTAGAATGCGGGCGCGACGGGACGAAAATCATGGATGAACGCGACGTTCGAAATCTTCTCGATGCGGTGAAGCGGGGAAAGCTCTCGATGGAGGGGGCCGTCGAGCGGCTGCGCCAGTTTCCTTACGAAGACCTCGGCTTCGCAAAAATCGATCACCATCGCGCGCTACGCCAGGGCTATCCCGAAGTGATTTTTGCGCGCGGGAAGACCCAGAAGCAGGTGGTGGAAATCACTCGCGGGATGCTGCGCGCGAAAGCGTCGCACAACATTCTGATCACGCGCGCGGATCGAAAGATTTTCACGGACGTGAAGCGAATCGCGCGCTCGGCGAGATTTCACGAACTATCCGGTGCCATCGCGATCGAGCGCGACCGCACGGTTCGCGGCAAAGGGCTCATTCTGGTTGTGACGGCCGGGACCAGCGACATCCCCGTGGGCGAAGAAGCGCTCGTGACGGCGAAGACGATGGGAAATCGCGCCGAAGCGATTTACGACGTGGGGGTCGCCGGACTGCACCGCTTGCTCGAACACCGGCGCAAATTAACTGAGGCGCGCGTCATCATCTGCGTCGCGGGAATGGAAGGAGCGCTTCCGAGCGTTGTCGGAGGATTGGTGGCCGCGCCGGTGATTGCCGTGCCGACCGGCACCGGTTATGGCTCGAGCTTTGGCGGACTTGCGGCGCTGCTCGCTATGCTGAATAGCTGCGCTTCGAACGTAAGCGTCGTGAACATTGATAATGGATTCGGTGCGGGGTGCGTGGCGAGCGTCATCAACCGGTCCTGAAGGCGAAAAATGGAAAAGAGAAAGTGGAAAATGGAAGAACCGGCACGATCAGGATCGAAGGCAGCTCCAATGAATTGCTCGCCAACAAGCAGGTCTGCACCGCCTATCTTGGGCATTAAATTCCGTGAGAATATGTGCCGCAAAGCCAGCATGTGCTTTGCTAGTATTGCTCGCTAATTTGGCCTAAAAAGAGGCAAAAAAGCCTCGTTTTTGAGGTTTTGATCGACCGTTTCGTTTTTTTTATGAGGAAATTACTTTAGCGGGGCTTCAGGAGTTCCCTGATTCATGGCCCGGCACAGGCAGACCGCCGCCCGGAGCTTCTATAACAACCCCAACGGCTGGGCTCGATGTCTCCACCATCGCAGCACATCCGCGGGCGGCCTGTGCCCTTGAGCGATTCCTTAAGAAGTGTTGCCGGGGCCGCGAGGCGGCCCGCACTCTTTCCACAGCTTTTCCCAATTCCAGATCCCGGACGTCACGTTGATCGACAACGGGAATCCGAGCTGATGCGCGAGCATACACACCTGCCCGCGATGGTGGGCTTCGTGAGAAACCATGTAACACAGCATTTCCGGGCCAACCGGCCAAGGCTGAGCCCAGCCGTCTCTGCGAAACTTCTCGACGCGGCCGCCACCACCGCCGAGCGCTTCAGCGAGCATCTCCGCGCAGCGAGCGGCGCTCTCGGCTAATCCCGCACGGGCCTGCCGCGGCGTGCAGTGCGCACGGTCGAGTTGTCGCGGAACCTTCAGGTGCGGAGCTGTAAGCCTGACCCACTTGCAGCGGACATTGTGCATGTGCGTGAAGATTGCCGCAATGGTGCGGACCTTGCCGGGCGGTTTGGCTTTCCAGGCGGCCGGGTCAAGATGCTCGATAAGAATCTGGTTGATGCGATCATTGGCGGCAAAGATCCGGACTGCGGCTCGGCCGAGTTGAGTGTCAACCTTGCGTTGACGCGTGGTCACGGCTCCCGACTCCTTGACCCATAATACTTCCGGGCCGCCGGGACGACAACGAAAGCCACTTAGTTCCGTGGGTCTAAGGCTTCAGTAGGACTTTCATGACGCCGGGCATTTGCGCGAACTTCATTGCAGCCCTCGCATCTGCGAGAGGAAACGTGCGGGAAATCAGAGGGCGCGGATCGATTTTCCCTTCGCGCAATAATTTGAGCGCCATGGCGAATGGTCCGCAGCGCGAGCCCAGCAAGCGAATTTCTTTCACGATGATTGGCCAGGTCTCGATCGGCGCCGCGCCATGAAAAGTTGACTTCAAAACCAGCGTGCCGCGCGGCTCGGTCATCGCGATTGCCTGGCGCAATCCCGTCGGAGACCCCGTCGCTTCCACAACGAGTGGGAACTTTTCTCGAATTCGGCCGAGGTCGCTCGCATCGCCGCGCACGCGCCTTGTCTCCATTCCCGCGCGCCGAGCAAGCGCCAGCTTTTTCTCGTGTTTTCCGTAGAGCACCACGCGGGGCCCGGCTGAATGCAGCACCCCGGCAATCAATTGCGCGAGCTTTCCGTCTCCGAGCACCGCTGCGGCTCGGAACTCGCGCACCTTCACTTGAACCAAGATTTCGCAGGCGGCGGCCAGCGGTTCTACGAACACGGCTTGCTCGTCGCTCACATGATCCGGCACGAGGTGAAGATTTTCGAGCGGTAGCGCGAGGTACTCCGCGAATGCGCCATCGTGCGCGAGGATTCCCAGCACTATGCGGCGTTCACAATGCGTTTTCAGCCCGCGCCGACAAAATTTGCAGACGGCGCGAAATCCCTGAGCCGCGCATCCGATGTTGATTTCACCCGCGACGCGCCGGCCGAGCCAGCGAGCCTTCGCGCGCTTCGAGACGCCGCTCACATCCGCCACTTCGCCGACAAACTCGTGACCCAAGGTGCCGCGAAATGCGTGATAGCCGCGAAGGATTTCGACGTCGGTGTTGCAGATTCCCGCGAGACGGACGCGCACAAGCACCCACCCTGCACCAGGCTTCGGCAGCGGCTTGCGGACGGCAACCAGTCCATGCTTGCGAACGACGAATGCGAGCATTCTGTTCTCTTGGATTTCAGTGGGATGTGGCAGCGAGCGCCGCAACGAGAGCGGAGATCAATGCGGGCTCTTCATCGGGAAACACGGTACGGAGATCGAGGATGACGCGGTCGTCTTCGATGCGTGCGATGACGGGCACGCCACGCTCGGGTCTGCGCAGACGTTCTTCAATGTCCGATGCGGTACGGCGACCGCTGGCGATGGAAATCAGATGAGTGGGCAACTGCTGGTCGGGCGTCGAGCCGCCGCCAATGACGGAAAATCCCCCACGCACTTCGAGCGCCACATCCTTCGGAAGCGATGGACGCAATTTCTCAACAAAATTCCCGGCACGCGCCGCGAGCCCGTCCGCGGAAATGCGAATCATGCGCAGAGCGGGGATTTCATCCAGAGCGCCGCGAAGATAGGCACCGAGGGTCACCTCCAGCGCCGCAATCGTGAGCTTGTCCACGCGCAACGCGCGAAAGAGCGGATTGCGGCGAATGCGCTCGACCATTTCCTTTTGCCCAGCGATGATCCCTGCTTGCGGGCCTCCCAGCATTTTGTCGCCGCTGAACGAAACGATCGAAACGCCCGCTTCGCAACTGGCCTGGGCCACGGGCTCAGCGATGCCGTTCGCGGTGAGATCGGCAATGCAGCCAGAGCCTAGATCCTCGAACACGGGAATCTGAAGCCGGTGCCCCAAGGCGACGATTTCGCCGAGGGTGGGCCGCTCCGTGAAACCCGAGATGCGAAAATTCGACGGATGGACGCGCAGCAACATCCGCGTGCGTTCGTTCGCGGCGCGTTCGTAGTCCCGGATGCGCGTGCGATTCGTGGTCCCGACTTCGCGCAATATCGCACCGCTTTCCGCCATGATGTCCGGGATGCGGAACCCATCGCCGATTTCAATCAGCTCGCCGCGCGAGACGATCACTTCGGCGCCCTTCGCGAGCGTGTTCAGGACAAGAAAGACGGCGGCGGCGTTGTTGTTGACGACGATCGCGGATTCGGCGCCGACCAATTGCGCGAGCAGCCGCGAAGTATGAACGTCGCGCTTGCCGCGCTCGCCGCTTTCGATGTCGTATTCGAGATTCGAGTAGCGCGTCGCGGTTTCGGTAATTTGCGCGGCTGCCTCGGAGGCCAGCGGCGCCCGTCCCAAATTGGTATGGAGGATCACGCCGGTCGCGTTGATGACGCGGCGGAGCGAAGGCGCAAGCATGGCCTCGACTTCGGATTGGACTCTGACTTCGAGCGCGACTGGGTCGAGGAGGTTCGCATTCGCCGACTCGCTTATCAGCCGCGTGCGTACTTCCGCGAGAACGTTTCGCGTCGCCTGCGTGACCATTCCGCGCCCCGTCTTTTCCGAGAGCGCATGAAGGCGCGGCCGAATGAGCAATTCATCAACGGACGGAATCTCGCGGAGGCGGGCAGTCGGATCCTTCTGCAATTTTGCGGCAGGATCGGCTGGAGGGTTCATTGCTAAGGTATTTGAACACAGTGTGATACAGACTGGCAACCCCGGGGATTTCCCTTTGCGACAAACACCGGAAGGCGTAGGTTGACGCCCTATGTGAGAGCCTCTACGCTGAAATCTAGCCGGTAGTTTCAACCACCATGGCATCCATCGACGACGATCTAAACCAAATGGAGCGGGATATCCGCACCCTGAAGATCGAGTACGAGCAGTATTTCGGGGGCGGGCGTTCGCGGCCTCCCACGGATACGCAGTGGCGCGTGGACTCGTTGATCCGGCGCTGGGCGGAGCGCGTGGCGGAGTTGAGCACGGGACAGCGCTTCCGCTATAACAATCTGAACCAGACTTACGCGAAATACCAGGACATCTGGCGAAAGAAACTGATCCAAAAAGAAAGCGGGACCACACAGCATCACTTCGGCGCAGCCGCCAAAGCGATTGAAGCCGAACGGGCGCGCAAGGCCGCTCTCGAGCAAGCCGCGGCGCCCCCGCCACCGGCTGCTCCGGCTCCGAGTCATGCAGTGGCAGAAGCTACCGCGGAGGCGGCCGCACTTGCGGCGCAGGCGCGGCACGCGGCCTTTGCATTGGCGTTCACCGATCCAGAACGCGAGAAGGAAAAAGTGACCGAGCTTTACCACAAGCTGATCGAAGCGCGCACGAAAGCCGGCGAAAAGACCGGGGCGCCGAGCTTGAACGACTTCGAGCGTTTCGTGCGGGAAAAAACAAAAGACCTGAAAGATAAAGGCGGCCGGGAAGTTGAATACACAGTCAGCGTGGAAGGCGGCCGCGTAAAATTGAAAGCTCGCATTTCAAGCTGAAGCTGCTTCTCTCCCCGTTTCCGCAGTGGGTCAGGTTCCGATTGCCGTGTTTACCGGGCGCTATGCCTAGCTTCATAAAAAGCCACCACAGGCGTTGCCGGCGTAAGTGGGATTTGTTGACAGTTACTCGAGTCCAGGTGTCCGTTTACATGCACCGAATGCCTTCCGCTTGGGGGTGAGCGAAAAATTACCCGACCGTTTGGTCTAATTTATGTAGTAATTTGCCGAAATGCATTACTCCCTCCGCAGTTACCTGGTGGGTAGTTGGCTACGAAAAACCCTGCTGCTCGGGCTTTGCAGCTCAATTCTCGTCCTCTCCGTTCGGGCATTGTCAAGAGAATCGGTCCGCGCTGAACTCATAAGGCTTCAAAGGCATAATGCGCTCTACCTCATTTCAGTGACCGACAATAAATTCAACATAGTTGATTACACTTCGCGGTCATTAAAAGAAGGAAAGCAGTTCACCAACGGCGGACTCTCAAACGAGAGCGCACTGACAATCGATGGAACAGAAATCGCTTTCACTGATTGTTCCCCTCGGGCGGCTCCCCAGCCGATTCCGAGCAGTGAACACTGCGTCTCTGTCTGGCCACATCTCGCCACGATCCATGCGGATGGAACCCATTTCCGACAGTTTCCAGACTTCGTATATCCATTCGGCATGTGCTGGTCGCACGACAAAACTAAGTTGGCGCTCGCCGTCGCGGACAGAAGGGAAAATAGGTCCGCTGTCGAAAACGTTTATATACTGGACCTAAATTCAGGTCAGCTTCAACAAGTCGCGGGGTTCGACAACTGGACGATGATTCAATGCTGGTCGGCTGACGACAAACAATTTGCGTACATGGAAGATAAGGTCGGCGGCATTCAAAACGTGCTTGTGTACGATACAGAGCAACGCAAATCGCGCTTTCTCGCCACGGGCTCCCGTCCCACGTGGTCCCCAGATGGGAGCTGGATATCGTTTCTGGTTAATGACGACGCCTACCATGCGATTCACCCGAATGGTGAGGGGAAAAGGCTACTCTTCAAGGCCGGGATTGGAGTGACCGACCTACAGTGGTCCCCCGATTCTCGCTTTGTAGCTTACGTGAGTGCGCGAGGCATATTTGAAAGGACCCTCTCCGAGCAATTCGTCGAACTTACGCGGCTTCGCGTCAGGCGACTCGACGACAATTCTGAGGAGTGGTTTCTGAATTTGACGGATACTGACCCCATATCGTTTCAGTGGGTGCAGAGCCCGAACCTTCTAGGTGACGCACAGTAGAACCACCTCAAACCCAGTCGGAAATTATTGCCTCCCCGCAGAGAGAGGATAGGTGTCGTTAGGAGGCGTTTACAACAAACCTCCGCACACCGCTTTATGAGAGGGCTGGTAGCTATGCTTACTTCAATGCGGTCCCTGTGCATAGAACCAGTGCGACGCCCCACCCCTGGAATCGCTTTCGATGGCTACTCTGCGCTCCCTTGAATGATTCCACTTGGACGAATGATCGGGTTATCGCAAACTTAACCCGCTACGCCCGTCTTGCACCTCTTCCGAAATTTCCAGCAAACGCATACACTAAGCAGCCTTTTCCCAGGGGAGGTCCGCGCGTGGCGATCGAACGGGCGCTGCTCAGCGTTTACGACAAAACGGGACTCGTGGAATTCGCGCACGTGCTTGCGTCCGCGGGAATCGAAATTGTGTCAACCGGCGGAACGGCGCGCCTGCTGCGTGAAGCGGGAATCGCGGTACACGATGTCGCCGAGCTGACCGGTTGGCCCGAAATGCTGGGCGGACGCGTGAAGACGCTGCACCCCAAGGTCCACGGCGGAATCCTCTTCCAGCGAGGCAAAACGGAAGACCGCAAACAGGCCGCCGAACACGGAATCATTCCGATCGATCTGGTCGTGGTAAACCTCTATCCGTTTTCCGCGACCGCGGCCAAGCCGGGCGTCACAGCCGAAGAACTGGTCGAGAACATTGATATCGGCGGGCCAGCAATGGTGCGGTCGGCGGCGAAGAATTTTCAGAGCGTAGGCGTGGTGACCGACCCGGCGGACTACGCGACGGTGGGCGCGGAGATTGCGAGCCAGCACACGTTGAGCCTCGCGACGCGACTCAAGCTCGCGCGCAAAGCCTACGCGCGCACGGCGCGCTACGACGGCGAAATCGCAACGGAACTGGAGCGGCTCGCGGCCGATGGAAATATTTCTCCCGGCACGCTCGAGAAATTGCCCCAGCGGATCCACATCGCGCTCGAGCGGCGGCAGGCGATGCGCTACGGCGAAAATCCGCATCAGTCTGCGGCGCTGTACGTCGAAGCAGGCCATCCTGCGACCGGCCTGGCCGGCGCGAAGCAACTGCAAGGCAAGGAGCTTTCTTACAACAACCTGGTGGACGTGGACGCGGCCTGGAACCT
Source organism: uncultured Acidobacteriota bacterium (assembly GCA_963812565.1). Taxonomy (GTDB): domain Bacteria; phylum Acidobacteriota; class Terriglobia; order Acidiferrales; family UBA7541; genus Palsa-295. The sequence continues at coordinate 65,232 of CAWEVR010000009.1, read as the reverse complement.
TGTCGCGGAATTTCACCGTCCGGCCGTGGCTATCATCAAACACAACAATCCCTGCGGCGCGGGCGAGCAGGATTCACTTTGCGACGCCTACCGGAAAGCGCTCGCCTGCGATCCTGTTTCTGCGTTCGGGGGAGTGCTGGGCTTCAACCGCGTGATTGACGACGAAACGGCGGAGGAAGTGGCCAAACTTTTCGTGGAATGCATTGTGGCACCGGGCTACGCGCCCGCGGCGCTCGAGAAGTTTGCGTCCAAGAAAAACTTGCGCCTCCTCGAAATGTCGCGCGAAGAGGCGCCGCAGAAACTCGAGGTAAAGAGGATCTCCGGCGGCGTGCTGGTGCAGGAGCCGGACCGGATGGAGCTCGATGAATCCGAAATCAAGGTCGTCACGGACCGGGCGCCGAGCGACGCGGAACGGCGCGCTATGCTCTTCGCGTGGAAAGTATGCAAACACGTGAAATCGAACGCCATTGTGTTCGCGCGCGATGGGCAAACGCTCGGAGTGGGAGCGGGGCAGATGAGCCGCGTGGATTCGGTGAAAATCGCGGTGATGAAATCGGAGGTGGCGAAGCTGACACTGGCCGGGAGTGTGGCCGCCTCGGACGCATTCTTCCCTTTCCCTGACGGCGTCGAGGAAGCAGGAAAGGCCGGAGCAACCGCCGTGATTCAGCCGGGTGGGTCGGTGCGCGATGCGGAAGTCATCGCGGCGGCGAATAAACTGGGCATGGCCATGGTCTTCACCGGTATCCGCCATTTCCGGCATTAGGGCTCGACCGATAAGGGGCTGACGCGCGGTCAGTGTTTTCCAGAGTTTTTCGCCTGCTCGCCTGTGGATTTCTGCCGGTGGTATGTGATCTCAATTACCTGTGCGTCCCCTTGGTCGGGAATGATTTCGGAGCGGGCGACATAGGTGTCCGGATCCACGCGCGTAAGGATCGCACGCTTCGGCATTCCATTGACCGGGTTCTCGAAATCCGCCTTTTTTGCGTCGAGGCTCGCCAGTTTCAAGAGTGTCGAATCGGACTTTTCCCAGGGCAAAAGTGAAGGCGTGAAATGGCGGAAGTAAAAATCAATCTCGTCCGGCTTTTCAACCAACGTAAACAATTCGATGACGAGCATCTTGTCGTTTTCGACGAGCCGGAACAGGCCCGCCATTGTGCCCGCCTTCGGAGCCATCCAGACCTGTTCCGCAACTCTGGGCCCCCATTCGCCTCGCCAGCGCCCTTCCAGCCAGGCGAAGTCAGCGAGCGTCGGACTTGAAGCGGGAGAGGAAACCGTCTGCGGCTGTTGCGGCATCGTAGAAACCGCGCCTGCACCCGCCGCTTGCTGTGCGGATGCGGCCGTCGGCAGGGCAAGTCGCAAGACGAGTGCACCGAACAACAGCGCCAGCATGAACCCAATTTTGATGCGCTTCATGGTTTCCTCTTCGTATGGCCGGCGTCTTCCGCGGGGAAAAACGAGACATTCCCGCAAGAATCTTTTTCGCCAGTGAATCCTGTAAGGCGCGGGCTACGTCGCATCAATAGGCGATATAGCCAGGAACGCCGTTCCTTGGAAAGCTTTGACGCTTCCGGCTGGCTATACGATAATCAAATTTTGCGATGGGTGCATGAAAATCATCCTTAGCACGGCCATCTTGACTGTTCTCCTGGGGACCCCAGCGGCGGCGATGGCGCAAAGCGGCGCCGCGCCGAAAAACTCGGCTGCCACCCAAGAGCAGGTCCCTGCGAAGCCAGCCCAAACGAGTCCCTTAGACGCATCTACACACGCCGACGCTTATTACTATTTCACGATGGGCCACATGCAGGAGCAGCAGTTCGAAGCTACAGGCCGCTCCGAATTGGCCACGGAGTCCATCGACTCCTACAAAAAAGCGCTCGAAATCGAGCCTCGCTCGCCCGTCATTATGGAGCGCCTGGCGGAGATTTATGCCAAATCGCAGCGCATCCGCGACGCGGTCCTGCAAGCGCAGGAAGTTCTGAAGATAAACCCGGACAGTGTCGATGCGCATCGGTTGCTGGCTCGCATCTATGTAAGGACGCTCGGCGATCTTAGCGCAGGCGAGGTGCAGAAGGAAAACCTCACCAAGGCCGTCGAGCAGTTTCAGGCCATCTTGAAACTTCAGCCGGACGATTTGAATTCGGGGCTGTGGCTTGCGCGCCTTTATCGATTCGAAAACCAACACGCAGAAGCGGAACAGGTCCTTCGGGGAATTCTGAAACGCGACCCGGACAACGGACCCGCTCTCGAACAGCTCAGCCAAATCTTGATTGACGAAGGCCGCTCGCAGGACGCGATTGAGCTGCTTTCTCAAGCGGCAGGGAGTTCCGCGTCGCCGGAAATTTATGACCTGTTGGGCAACGCATACACGGAGGGAAAGGACTACGCCAAAGCCGAGGAGGCTTACCGTAAAGCGGTCGAAGAGGACCCGGACGACCCCGGGCACCTCCACGGGCTCGCGCAAACACTGCTCACCGAGGACAAGCTTGCCGAGGCGCTCGAACAATATAAGAGGCTTTCCGAGCTTGAGCCCGGCACGGCGGAAAACTATCTGCGCATGGCGCAGCTCTATCGCCGGCTCGGCAAATTCGACCAAGCGGAGTCGAGCCTGTTACGAGCCAAGCAGCTTTCTCCGGGCAGTCTAGAGGTCCTTTACAACGAGGCGCTGCTCTACGAGGACCAGGGCCGCTACGATGATGCCGTCAAGGTTCTCAGCGACGCCATCACCGGAGTGAAAGGCCAGCCAGGCAGCGAAGCCAATCCCAGCGCGCTCGCAATCCTCTACGAGCAACTCGGCCGCGCCTACCAGCAAGAGGAGAATTACCCGGCAGCAGTTCAGACATTTCTGGAAATGGGCAAACTCAGTCCGGAAGCGCAAAAACGCGCGCAAATGTTGCTGATCGACACCTACCGCGAAAGCCACGACATCGATCGGGCCATCGCCGAGACCAAGAAAGCGCTCGCGACTTCTCCCAAGGATAACGGTCTGATCGCCACGCTCGCAATGCTTTACGGCGAGAAAACGGACACTGACGCAGCGATGAAACTGCTGCAAGGACTGCTCCAAAACAACGACAGCGATCAGGAAATTTATCTCGACATGGCGCAGGTGCAGGAGCGCGGCCGCAGATATGCTGACGCCGAGCAGTCGGCCCAGAAAGCCGAGCAATTGTCGCGCGAGCCTGCGGACAAGCAAAGCGCATGGTTCATGCTTGGCGCGATCTACGAACGCCAAAAGAAATTCGATCAGGCCGAGCAGGAATTCCGCAAAGTGCTCGAGGTAAATCCCAACAATGCCGCCGTGCTGAATTACTACGGCTACATGCTGGCCGACCGGGGGATACGTCTGGACGAGGCCACGTCGCTGATTCAGCGCGCCGTCACGCAGGAACCGAACAACGGCGCGTATCTCGACAGCCTCGGGTGGGCCTACTATAAGCAAAATAAGTTCGCCGAAGCGGAAGAAAGCATGCGCAAGGCCGTGGACCGCTCGACTCACGACCCGACAATTCTCGGCCATCTCGGCGACGTGTATATGAAGCTTGGCCGGACCGAACGCGCCGCGGAACTCTGGGAACGCGCGATTGCGGAATGGCAGCACGCCGTGCCGGCGGATTACGAAGCCGAAAAGGTCAGCGAACTCGAATCGGAATTGAAAAATCTGAAGCGCCGGCTGGCGCAGAAATCCTCTCCCGAAACGGCCAAACCGCAGTAAGCTCCCCGCATGTCATCTCGCAGGAAAGTATCGGTGCGCCTGCCGGCGTTTGCGAAAATCAATCTCTGCCTTCACGTGGTGGGACAGCGCGAGGATAATTTTCACGAGCTGCGTACGATTTTTCAGACCATCTCCCTTCGCGACACACTCGAACTCTCGCAAATTTCAGGCTCGGAAATCTTTCTCGAGACGACCGATCCGGCATTGCCGATCGGCCCGGAGAACCTCGTCTATCGGGCAATTGAAGCCATTGGCTGCGAGCTTGGCTTTCGCGGAGGAATCCACGCGAGGCTCGAAAAACGCATCCCAGTGGCGCGAGGCCTGGGGGGAGGATCGAGCGATTCCGCAGCAGCGCTGGTCGGCATGCTGCGCCTGACAAAAAAGAGACTGCCGCTCGAGCGATTAATCGAAATTGCCGCCGGTCTCGGCGCGGATGTCCCGTTTTTCCTCTTCGGCGGCCGCGCGCTCGGCGAGGGCCGCGGCGACGAGATCTATCCGCTGCCCGGCTTGCCCAAGCGAACGATTCTAGTGGTTTCCCCGCGCGACATCGGTGTCAGCACGAAGGAGGCCTATCAATGGATTTCTGCGGAATTGACAAGCCGCGCTCGACCGCCTAAAATCTTTAAGTTCTGCGCTCTATGCTGGAGCCGGCAGGGAGCAGGCGTCTCGAACGATTTCGAGGGACCTGTTTTCAGCCGCCATCCGCGCCTCCGAGAAATCCGGGACGCGTTGCTCGAGCGAGGAGCTGCAGATGCCGCGCTGGCGGGTAGCGGGTCGGCGGTGTTCGGAATCTTCCGAAACCCAGCGCAGGCGCGCCGAGCCGCTCGTGTGTTCCCGGAAGATTCGGCCTTCGTCGTCGAGACAGTTTCCAGGGAAAGCTATGGCCGTGCACAAGGGTGGAGTGTGACCGGCTGAGGGGATCATTTTGGCCGACGAGAAATTCAAGATTTTTTGCGGGACGGCGAACCCTGCGCTCGCGGATGCGATCTGCCGCTACCTTGGCGTAACGTTGGGCAAGGCCGAGCATGGCCAGTTCAGCGACGGCGAGACGCGCTATCAGATTCTCGAAAATGTGCGCGGCGCGGACGTCTTCGTGGTGCAGCCCTGCAGCCAGCCGGTGGATTTCCACCTGATGCAGTTGCTGCTGATGATTGACGCGTTCAAGCGCGCGTCGGCCTGGCGCATCACGCCGGTGATTCCGTATTACCCGTACGCGCGCCAGGACCGCAAAGACCGCCCGCGCGTGGCGATTTCGGCGAAGCTTGTGGCGGATTTGCTCGAGACGGCGGGATCAAGCCGCGTGCTCTCGCTCGATTTGCACGCGCCGCAGATTCAAGGATACTTCAATATCCCGGTGGATCACTTGTTCGCCGCGCCGGTGATGGTCGAATACTTTCAGAAGAAGAAGCTGGGGACGATGACGGTGGTATCGCCGGATGCGGGTGGTGTGGAACGGGCGCGTTATTTCGCAAAGAAGATCGACGCACCACTGGCCATCGTGGACAAGCGGCGCATCGACGTGAACGTCAGCGAAGTGATGCACCTGATCGGCGACGTGGCGGGCCGCCCGGCGCTGGTGATTGACGACATTATTGATACGGCGGGAACGCTGGTGAAAACGGCGGAGGCATTGCTCGAAAACGGCGCCACGAAGGTGTTTGCCGCTTGCACGCACGCGGTGCTTTCGGGCCCGGCCGTCGAGCGGATTATGAAATCGGAGATCGAAGAACTGGTGGTGACCGATTCGGTGCCGCTGAACGAAGCCGCGCGAAAGCTTCCGAGAATCAAAGTGCTCAGCGTGGCGCAATTGCTTGCTCGCGGGATTCAATCGATCCACGAAGAGACTTCGATCAGCGAGCTTTTTATTTAGTGGCCCCTTTGGGCAAGAGGAAGGACTCATGGAGTCATTTACAGTCGAAGGAAAAGTACGCGAGCAACGCGGCAAGGGCGCCGCGCGCCGCACGCGCCTGACCGGGATGGTTCCGGCAACGCTTTATGGCGACCACAAGGATGCGATCTCGCTTTCCGTGAACGCCAAGCAAATTGCACGCATTCTGCGCTCGGAAACGGGGCACAACACGATTTTTTCCGTGCAAGTGGCCGGCGGCAAAGAAGAAAAGGCCATGCTGAAAGATTGGCAGGTGGATCCGGTCAGCGGGTCGCTTCTGCACGCGGACCTTCTCCGGATTTCGATGGACGTGCGTATGCGCGTCAAGGTGCCGGTGCACACGTTCGGCGAACCGCAAGGCGTGAAGATGCAAGGCGGCATCTTCGAAATGGTGACGCGCGAAGTGGAAGTCGAATGTCTGCCCGGGGACATCCCGGAAGAATTCAAGATGGACGTGAGCGAACTGCTCATCGGCAAACAGCTCCGCGCCGGGGACTTGCCGCTCGACCCGAAGAAAGTCAAGCTCCTGACCGACCCGCAGCGCGTGCTCGCGCACGTCGTCGTGCTGAAGAAGGAAGAAGAGCCGGCGCCGGAAGCGGCCGTCGCAGTGGAAACGGCTCCTGCCGAGCCTGAAGTGATCAAGAAGGGCAAGAAAGAAGAGGAAGGCGAGGCCGAAGGCGCTGTGGAAGCTGCTCCGAAGGCGGAAAAAATCGAGAAGAAGGGCAAGGAGAAGTAACGAAGGCCGGCGTTCCGGAGCCTTCGAGCGCCAGCGGACCAGACGGATGTGCCGCCTATGAGATTGATTGCCGGCCTTGGCAATCCCGGCCGCGAATACGAGTGGACGCCGCACAACATGGGCTTCCGCGCTGTGGATGCCCTGGCCGAACGCGCCGGGATTCGGGTCACGCGTCCGGAAGCGAAGTCCTACATCGGCCGCGGGGAAGTGGCGGGCCACGAAGTGATTCTCGCCAAGCCGCAGACGATGATGAATGCCAGCGGCGCGGCGGTACGAATGCTGCTCGAGCGGTACGAATGCGATCCCGCCGAGATGATCCTGCTGAGCGACGACGTAGCACTGCCATGGGGGATGCTTCGAATCCGCGATCGTGGTAGCGCCGGCGGGCATAACGGATTGAAGTCGGTGATCGGCGCGCTCGGCAGAGATGAATTTATTCGCATCCGAGTGGGCGTCGGGCCGGAGCAGCAGTGGGGCGATCTCGCGGACTACGTGCTGTGCACGATGGGGCGCGCCGAGCGCAAGATCGCCGAAGAAATGGCGAATGAGGCTGCGGACGCGGCGGAATTGATTTTGACGGAGGGCGTGGCGAAGGCGATGTCGCGATTTAATCGCCGCGTGCCGCCCCCCGAAGAGGTACTGCAGTAGGCAATTGCGGTTGCCATCGAGAAGGCAAGAAATCGAGGACACATGGAAGAGCGCCAGTACGATTTGATTTTTATCTGCCGGCCGGACACGCCGGAGGCGGAAATCGACAAAGTGATTTCGACACTCGAACACGCCGCCACGGAAAAGGGCGGCAAGATCGAGAAGACGGACAAGTGGGGACGGAAGCGCATGGCCTACCGCGTGCAAAAGCTGCGCGAAGGATTTTACGTGTACATGGTCGTGCGGTCGAGCCACGGCGAGGTGGTGAAGGAACTGGAGCGCCGGTTGAAAGTTTCCGACGCAGTGATGAAGTACCTCACCGTGCGCGTGGATGAGGAATTGAAACGGCAGCAGAAGCTGCAGCGGCACCGCGAACGCCGCGCCGCCCGGCGTCCTCGCAAGACGGCTCCAGCGTCGGCGCCGCCTTCGTCAACACCGACGCCAACACCAGTGCCAGCGGCCGGCGGCGAACCAACTGCCGCAACATCTTAACAAAGGTTAGCAAGGGAGAAATCTAATGCCAGAAGGACATGCACCTCAGCAAGGACCGCCGTCCGGCCCGGGCGGACCACGACCTCAGGGCAGGCCCGGCGGACCCGCCAAGCGCGGCAAGCGGAGTTTTGTCCGCAAGAAAAAGGTCTGCCGCTTTTGCGTGGACAAGATGGATCTGATCGATTACAAGAGGGCCGAGATTTTGGCGCCGTTCCTGCAGGAGCGGGGGAAAATCCTTCCGCGCCGCATGACCGGGACTTGCGCGAGGCACCAGCGCTGGCTCACCGTGGCGATCAAGCGCGCGCAGAATATCGCCCTTCTGCCATTCGCCGCAGAGTTGTAACCGGGCAATTCTCCGAGAGACCGGAACCGAAAGATTCGAGGATAAGACCATGCAGATCATTTTGCAGGAAGAAGTGGAAAAGCTGGGCACGCGCGGCCAGGTGGTGGAGGTGGCCGAGGGCTACGCGCGAAATTTCCTTTTGCCCCGCAAGCTCGCGCTGGAAGCGACGCCGGGAAATATGAAGCGGCTCGAAAAAATGCGCGCCGCGTTTGCGAAAAAAGAAGCGACCGAACAAGAAGCGGCACAGAAGCTGGCGGAACTGCTCGCGGGCGTGTCATTGTCGCTCACGCGCAAGGCCGGTGAAAACGAGCAGCTCTTCGGCTCGGTTACGTCCGCGGATATTTCCGAAGCGCTTGCGGCCCAGGGTTACACAGTGGAGAAGCGTAAAATCGTGCTCACCGACCCCATCAAACTCGTCGGAGAGTATGAGATTCCGATTCGGCTGCACCGGGAAGTGACCGCCACGGTCAAGCTCACAGTGCAGAAAGAAGCGTAGGCCGATCCGGGATCCATCTCCTGTCCGCCGCGGCGGAGAGTCTCACCATGGCGCGGCAATATTCCTGGCGCGTTACTTTTCCACAACCCAAAAAACATCCACAGGCGGGTACGGTTGACGCCTCCGCTATCGATGTCAGAATGCCACGCGCTTCGGCCCGCGAGAGGACGCTCTGCGCGGATTCGCGGCCGATAAAAGAATCAGTTCACTTGCACCGGGAGACTGCTTAGGCGAAAATAAAGCGAATCTCAATGGCCACCGACTTCACGATTGAACGACCGCTCCCGCATAACCTCGAAGCCGAGCGCAGCATCCTCGGCGCCATCTTGCTTGACAATCATGCCCTGAACGCGGCAATCGAGAAGCTGCGCACTGACGATTTCTTTCTCGACCAGCACCGGCGGATTTTCGAGCGCATGATCCAGCTCGGCGAAAAACAGCAGGCGATCGATCTGGTCACACTGAGCGAAGACCTGGGACGGCGCGGCGAACTCGAGGCGGCGGGCGGTGCTGCGTATCTTTCGCAGTTGTCGGATGGCCAGCCGCGCGTCACAAACGTCGATCACTACGCCCGCATCGTCAAAGAAAAAGCCGTCCTCCGCAATTTGATTCATTCCACTTCGGCGATTCAGGAGCAGGCTCTCCAGGCGGGCGATGATGCTGACCTCATTCTCGACCGCGCTGAATCCGCCATCTTCCAATTGGCGGAAGATCGCATTAAAGCGGGACTCATCGGCGTCAAGGAGCTGGTCCGCGAAAATTACGAGCGGCTCGAGCGAATCTTCAGTGAAGGACGCCGAATCACGGGCCTGGCGACAGGCTACGCCGGCCTCGACAACGAGACCGCAGGCTTGCAGCCGTCTGAGTTGATCATCCTCGCCGCGCGGCCTTCAATGGGAAAAACGGCTCTGGCGCTGAATATTGCGGAAAACGTGGCGCTGCGACAGCGAGAACCGGTGGCCGTCTTCAGCCTGGAAATGTCGAAGGAATCGCTCCTGCTGCGCTTGCTGGCGTCCGAGGCGCGCGTGGACGCGCACAAATTCCGGACGGGCCACATGGGGCGCGACGACTGGGGCAAGATCACGACCGCGCTCGCGAGCCTGGGAGAGGCGCCGCTGTGGATTGACGACTCCGCTTCCTCGACCGTGCTCGAGATGGGCGCCAAAGCGCGCCGCCTGAAGCGCGACCGCGGGCTTTCGCTCATGATCGTTGATTACCTCCAGCTTGTGGTTCCTTCGACTTCGGGGCGCGGCACCAACCGTCAGGAGGAAGTCTCGAGCATGTCGCGCGCGCTGAAGGGTCTAGCGAAGGAGTTGAAAATCCCGATCATGGTGCTCAGCCAGTTGACTCGCGCGCCGGAACGCGAAGAGCGCAAGCCGCAACTCGCCGATCTCCGTGAATCGGGCGCGATCGAGCAGGATGCGGACGTCGTTCTTTTCATCAACCGCCCGAATTTCTACAAGCCCGACTTGCCCGAAGAAGACCGCGCCAAAGCCGAAATCCTTATCGCCAAACAGCGCAACGGGCCTACCGGCATGCTGAACTTCGTCTTCCTCAGCCGGCATACGCGGTTTGAAGAAGCCGCGCCCGATGCCTGGTCCTCTCCCGAGCCTGAAGAGTAGGGCTTTGGGAAGGCGTCGCCTACGGGCCACAAGCGTGTCGCTGCGCCCGCATGCCATCGTCATACGAGCTCGGGCGGGGTTGATAGACGCCGCCCCCTAACCGCAATGTTTCCTGTGGAGTGCATGCGTTCCTAGCTATTCGGGAACTCTTTCGCCTAATTGGCCTGCCGGTTGCAAAACGTGTCCCTGAGATGTTTACCCAAAGGGTGCGGCTCGATTCGCCGATAGGGAATTTGTTCGCGCCACCACGAGAGAGTCTGGCATTCTAAATGGACATGGCAAGAGCGATTCATAACGGAGGACGGCCGGTCTGGGCGGAAATCTCGCTCAAATCGATTCTGCACAACCTACGTGTGATCCGCCGCCATGTGGGACCGAAGCGAATGGTTCTGGCGGTGGTCAAGTCGAACGCCTACGGGTTGGGCGCAGTGCCGATTTCGAAGGCGCTCGAAAAGGCGGGCACCGAATGGTTCGGCGTGACATGCGCTAACGAAGGCGTCGAGCTGCGCGAGGCGGGCATCCGAAAGCGGATCCTTGTCCTCACCGGTTTCTGGCCGGGCGAAGAAAAGCGTCTGATTCAAAATCGGCTGACGCCGACGGTGACGCGCGTGGATGACCTGCGGCATCTCGAGCGCGCTGCGAAATCGGGACGCGGGAAATCGTCGCGCGTGCCATTTCATCTGAAGATCAATACGGGCATGAACCGACTGGGAATTTCACCGGAGGAAATCGAAGCATTTGCGAGCGCGCTTGAAAATTGCCCGCATCTGCTGCTCGAAGGGACTTTTACACATTTCGCTTCGGCCGAAGATTTCACGGCGCAGCAAACCGACGCGCAGGAATGCCTCTTCCGCAAATGTCTCGAGCGACTTCGCGCGCTGGGAGTTTCTCCCGGCATCGTCCACATGGCCAATAGCGGCGCGATCTCCGCGCGGCCGAGTACCTGGGGCGACATGGTCCGCCCGGGTGCGATCCTCTATGGCTATCATCAGTCATTCAACCCACCGGAAAAAAAGCAGTCGGTGATGGGGGAGATGCCGCTCAAACCTTGCCTGTCGTTCCGCGCGAAGATCATTTCCTTACGCGATGTCCCGCCGGGGGAGGGTGTGGGTTACGGGGCACGGTTCGTGACCGAGAGGCCGTCGCGTATCGGCGTCATCAACGCAGGCTATGCCGACGGTATCGTGCGCCAACGCACGAATCGTGGCTGCGCGCTGCTGCGCGGGCGCTGCGTTCCACTCGTGGGAACGATCTCGATGGATTTGACTGCGATCGATGCCACCGACGTGCCAGATGCCGCGCTGGGAGATGTGGTCACGCTGTATGGCAAGGACGGAAACGCAGCGATTGAAGTTTCCGACGTGGCCCGCGAGATCGGCACGGTCACTTCCGACCTGCTGTGCGCCCTTGGCCGTCGTGTGCCCAAGTATTACCTCTAGTACTCCCACTCAGTGACCATCGTTGACCCTCTTGTTGATTGCGGTGCTATACTACGCGCATCATAATGATTCAAGTCGGCGATTCATGTCGGGACAATTCTCATTTCGGCGTTTGAAAGACACCTTTTATAGAGCTAGCAGTAGGACATTTAAGAGCATTTCTTCGGGCTCCTAGCTTTTATACTTTTATACGTTTCTAAGGGTGCCACCATGCAAAGGACTCCTAGCGTGCCCGGCCGCACACAGGCCGGCATGACCCCTGAAGGCCAGCAATCCAAGCCCACCGCTATCTCCCGCGCCACAGAAGGCCAAGTGGGCACGGTTTGGGACATGCTGGCGATACGATTCATCTTCACCGTGGTCTGTGTCGCCGCAGGCTTTCATTTCCGCCCCTTCAGTTTGAGCCGGGAAAACGCCTCGATCGCGGGCCTCCTTTTTGCGATTGCAGTCATTCTTTTTGAAGTCCGGCTGCGCCGGGCGAGCCTTCGCCGGCTGATCGGAGCGGCCACCGGTTCGCTCCTCGGGATTCTGGGCGCCTATTTGACGTCGCTGATCCTCACGCACACCTCGATGCCGGAGAGCACGCGATCATTCTTCAGCCTCGCCATTTTTCTCGTCATGGCCTACATCGGCCTGATCCTCGGGGCGAACAAAGGCGACATGCTCAATCTGCAGGCCCTCGGCGGACTATTCGGCACCGAGCGCAGCCTGAAGCACACGTTCAAAGTGCTCGATACGAGCGTCATCATTGACGGCCGCGTGGCCGATATCGCCGACGCACAATTCCTCGACGGAAGCGTGATCATTCCGCAGTTCGTCCTGCGGGAGCTACAGCTCGTTGCGGACTCGGCCGATCCCCTGAAGCGCCAGCGCGGGCGCCGCGGACTTGAGGTGCTCCAGCGCATCCAAAAAATGGCACACGTGGATGTCCAGATTGCCGACGACGATTTCCAGCAGATCGCCGACGTGGACATGAAGCTGATCGAGCTGGCCAAGCGCTATAGCGCAAAAATCGTGACCAATGATTTCAACCTGAACAAGGTTGCCACGCTGCAGGGAATCGACATTTTGAACGTCAATCAGCTTGCCAACGCGCTCAAGCCGGTCGTGCTGCCGGGCGAGACCATGCGCGTTTTCATCCTGCGCGAAGGGAAAGAATACAATCAGGGAGTTGCGTATCTCGACGACGGGACGATGGTCGTTGTGGACAGCGCGCGCAAGATGATCAACAAGACCGTGGACATCATCGTCACCTCCGTACATCAAACCACCGCCGGAAAGATGATCTTCGGCCGGTATGACGACCGCGGTGAACAGGGACCGCGCGCGGCTGTCGCGGGCGGGGAAGCTCAGCCGGGTCCGCGTGCCGTCGAAGGGACACCCGGCGGCGAGCGTCCTCCCCGGCCGCTCTTTCCCGAGACGGGCAGATCTTAAAAGAGCAGTTCTTCGTTCAACCGAAAAGCATCCCACTCACCTCACGAAATGGGAAAGACTCGGATTCATTTAGCGCCGCGGCTGTTCCCTCCCCCTTCATGGCCCGGATGCGATAGACTGTTGGCCCTTCCATGAGCCGCATCGCAGCCATTATTCCCGCTGCAGGACTGGGCACCCGCATGGGCACCGACACGCCCAAGCAGTTCCTGGAACTCGATGGTGTGCCCCTCGTCATCTTCACGCTGCGGCGGCTGGCCGCTTGCTCCGCGATCACTGAGTTTTTCATTTCGACGCGCGCGGATGACATCGTTTTCCTGCAAGACAAAGTTGGCAAGGCGGGACTGGGACGCCCGGCGCGAGTGGTCCATGGCGGCGACACGCGGCAGCAATCGGTGGCCAACGCGCTGGCGCAGGTGGACCCGGCAACAGAAATTGTGCTGGTGCACGATGCCGTGCGGCCATTCGTCACCCCGGAGCAGCTCGACCGCGTGATTTCGGAGGCGCGCGGGCGCGGCGCGGCGATCCTGGGCATCCCGGCGATTGACACGGTCAAGGAAGTGAAGCGCGCGAGCCTGCCGCAGGATGTGGCGCTGATTTCGGCGACGATTCCGCGCGAGCGCATCGTCCTCGCGCAAACACCGCAGGCATTCTCTTTTTCCTTGTTGCGCGACGCCTTCCGCAAAGCGCAACAGGATGACGTGACGGGATCGGACGAATCGGCGCTTGTCGAGCGATTTGGCCACGAGGTCTTCGTGGTCCTCGGCTCCGAGCGAAATTTCAAAATCACGCGCCCCGCCGACATGGATCTTGCCCGCTTCTATCTCGATCAGGAGCGCCACGCAAAATGACACGCTCCGGAATTGGCTACGATCTGCACCGGCTGACCGACGGGCGGAAACTCATCCTGGGCGGGATCGATGTGCCGTTCGACAAGGGGCCGCTCGGGCACTCGGATGGCGACGTCCTGAGCCACGCCATCTGCGATGCGTTGCTCGGCGCAGCGGGGCTCGGCGACATCGGAACGCACTTCCCGGACACGGATGCGAAGTGGAAGGGCGCCTCGAGCCTGCTCTTTCTCGAACACACACGCAAACTGCTCGACGAGCGCCGCCTGCGCATCAGCCACTTGGATGCCATCGTCATCTGTGAACGCCCCAAGCTGGGCCCGCATTTTCCCGCGATGCGAGCGGCGCTGGCGAAATCTCTTGGTATCGCGGCCGAGCAGATCAATCTGAAGGCGAAGACGAATGAAGGCACCGGTGAAATCGGTCGAGGCGAAGCTATCGCCGCCCACGCCATCGCAACTCTCGAAGCCTGAGGTCATAGCGCTCTCAATGTCCTCCTCAATGCCGGCGGAAGCTGCCCCCGCAAACGCGAACCTTTTTGCGGTCGCGGATATCGCCGCGATCCTGCGGGAAAGAGACTGGCTCGAGGCAATTCCTGCGGTCGATGCCGGCACTGAATTAGAAGCTTGGTTCGCGCGGGCGGCGGAGCTTCTCGGACAGCACGCTCGAGATCGCGCGGCGCTTGCCGGATTGCTCGAATTGGTTTTCAGCTACGACGCGTCCGCCCTGTTGCAAAAGCGCGACAGCCAGGCAGTTCTCGTACGCACAGGCGCGCGAGAGGTGATTCGCGAACTCGCGAACTGCGTTCTCGACGGAGGCGAAATCGATTCGGATCGCTTCAAGGAAATTGTGGATGCGATTAAGGCAGCCCTGCCCTACCGCAGCCGCGCGCTATTTCACCCGATTCGACTGGCGCTGGCAGGCCGCGCCGGTGAAGGCGAACTGGATCGCGTGATTCTTCTGCTGGACAGCGCCGCGAAGCTTCATTTCGCCGTACCCGTAAAGGGTGCGCGGAAGCGGATGCTCGAATTCTGCGCAGCGCTGGACTAGCGAGCCGCAGAGGCACGGAGAACTCAAGGCTAATCCATGATCTGGCTGACGGGATTTCATGCCGTCGAAGAGGCGATCGCGGCGGGACGCGCTCTCGACCGTATCGTGATTGCGCGCGGGCGTCACGGCGAGCGCCTCGAAGCAATCGTGCGCCTCGCCAAATCCCACAGCATCCCTGTGCGCTTTGAAGACCGCCAGCAGATCGACCGGCTCGTAGGAACGCGCGAGCATCAGGGCATCGCCGCGCTCGCGGCCGCCAAGCCCGCTGTTGAACTCGAAGACTTGCTCCGCGCGAAAACCGGACAAGGACTGCTCGTCCTTCTCGACGGCATCGAGGACCCACACAATCTGGGCGCCATCATCCGTACATCGCTCGCGGCGGGAGCGAGCGGAGTCGTCATCCCGGAGCGGCGCGCGGCAGGGTTGACTGACACTGTTGAACGAGCTTCGGCCGGCGCGCTCGCGCATCTGCCCGTCGCGCGTGTAAAAAACCTCGTGCGCGCGATGGAAGAGATCAAAGAGGCGGGTTATTGGCTCGTGGGGCTCGACGAACGCGCGGAAAAAAATTACACGGAAGTGGATCTGAAAGGATCGGTCGGCATCGTCCTCGGAGGCGAGGGAGAAGGATTGCACGAGTTGACACGCAAGCGCTGCGATTTTCTGGTTTCGATTCCCACGACCGGCCCGGTGCGCGCCCTCAATGTTTCCGTCGCGGCAGGAGTTGTGCTCTTCGAAGTCGCCCGCCAGCGTAAGGGACTGAAATCAGACGATGGAAAATAAAATGGGAAGATAGCCTGAGTTTCCGAGCAAGGGACCACGCGAGCGCGGCGATATGCAATTCTCCACTTTCTGTTTCCTGTGTTGCGTACCACTCACTTGTCGTACTTCAGAAGCGAAAAGACATCGAGGCCGGGAAGCTTCGCGCGGCCATTGAGAAAGGTGAGTTCGACGGCAAACGCCGCACCTGCGACTTCGCCGCCCAGTTGTCGAACAAGATTCACCGCGGCTGAGGCGGTCCCTCCGGTGGCGAGCAAGTCGTCACAAAGAAGTACGTTTTGGCCGGCTTTGATGGCGTCCTTGTGAATCTCAAGCTGGTCAGTGCCATATTCGAGTTGATAGGTGACCGAAGCTACCTGCCACGGCAATTTCTTCGGCTTGCGCACAGGAACGAAGCCCGCTCCCAGCCGGTAGGCCAACGCCGGTGCAAAAATGAAGCCACGCGCCTCGATCCCCGCGACGATATCCACTTTCTTGTTTCCGTTGTAATGGGCGCAGAGCCGATCCACGAGCGAATGAAAGCCGCGCGGGTCCTGGAGCAGGGTTGTGAGGTCGTAAAAAAGAATTCCGGGCTTCGGGTGATCGGGGATCTCACGGATCAGGCTTTTCAGATCGTCCATCGTCTCCTCTTTCATCACGCGTCATGTTCGATCGAAAATTCGTGCGTAAAGCGCGGATCGACCGGCACATCCTCCTCGACCACGCTGGATACGACCGCCCCTCGGGGTCCGCGTTCCAGCTCGGCTCGAAGCGCAACGAGCGACGCCGCGGGACCGGCTGCATAAACCTCGACGCGGCCATCGCGCAGATTTTTCACGTAACCGGATACGCGAAGGCGCAGCGCGGCGCGGTGAGCAAACCACCGATATCCCACACCCTGTACCATTCCGCTGATGAAGTAGCGTTTGGCTCCGTGAGTCTGGTTCACAGCCGGCGCGACGCGTAGGCCGCAAGCGTTCGATATTACCAAAGCCGCGGCACGGCGAATAGCAAGAGGACTTGAAGAAGCAGCGATGGCCGCACCCCCTGCAATCGTGGGAGAATCTCCGTCAATGATTGTGCCGGGTGGAGTGGCCTTGAAATCTCGCAAGGATTTATGGACTTTCTTGCCGCTGCGCATCTGGTGCCTCGCACTCATCGGCGCCATCGGAATCTTCAGTCAGGCGAATCTGGCCGCGGCGGCACCGCAAAGCGTCCCAGAGAGCCATGCCGCGGATTCAAAGTCTGCGCGCGGCGCCGAAATTGTCGAGCATGGCGGGTATCCGGAGCTTCGCGTCGACGGCTCGCCGTTCTTCATCGTCTCCGCCGCATTTTTCTACTACCGCATCCCGCGCGACCAGTGGGAGCCGATGCTCGATTTGTATCGCACCATCGGCATCAACACACTGGACATCTATATTCCGTGGAACTGGCACGAGATCAAGGAAGGCGAATTCGATTTCGACGGTCACACGAATCCGCGGCGCGACCTGCGCGGCCTGCTCGCGTTGATTATGCAAAAAGGCTTCAAACTCATCGCCCGGCCGGGACCGGAAATCCTGAACGAATGGCGGCACGGCGGATACCCAGGATGGCTGCTCGAGCGGCCCGAATACAAGATGGACATTGTGGATCGGCTCGAGGGGCGCTACGCGCCGCTCGACGCCCTGAACCCGCACGACGCCGAAGCGGCCGCGCGTGGGTGGCTCGACAACCCTACGCACATGGCGTATGCCGGCACGTGGCTCAAGGGGGTTGCGAAGGAGCTTGTCTCCTATAGTTCGAATCACGCCCTGGCCGCACACTCGGACAATCCCGTCGCGCCGTCGCGCGATTCGAGCGGTCCGCTTCTTTTTGTCCAGCTCGGAGACGATTTTGGCGAGGGCCGCACGAATCGGACAGGACCGGATTTCTGGCGCTACGCGGAAGAGCTGCGCGGAATGCTCGCGGCCGGGGGCATTGACGTTCCAGTCTTCATCAACCCGACCGACATGCGCGTCGCAGCGACAGGGGCTGATCTCGACCGGCCTATCGGCGTGATGGGCCAATGGTACATTTCCGCGAGCGCGACACTCGAATCGAACCCGCGCTTGCTCACGGCCCGCGACGCGAGCGACATTGAATTCTTCACCGAAGAGCTGAAAACGCAACCTCGCTTCCCGCCTGTCATGATCGAGTATCAAGCAGGATGGTATGCGCCGGCGGATGACGACGGTCCGCAAGAAAGCCCGCCGGAAAGTACATTGCTCAGCTCGCGTCTTCTGATCGGCAACGGGATCCACGGTCTCAACTACTTCCCGCTGCAGGACACGCTGACGCCGGCCGGCTATTCAGTTCCGTGGGCCAATCGCTACTATCGCTGGAATGCCGCGCTCGGCCCCGATGGCGAAGCGCAGCCGCGCCTTCGCGCCGTTCGGCGCAATACCCGGTTTCTCGAACGCTGGGGGCAGCAGCTCGCCGCCTCGCACAAGCGCGCAGACTTCGGTATCCTTTATCCCCTCGGCGCGTATCCGCAGGAAGAATTGACCACGCAAGATATCCTGCGCGTCTCTGCAAGTGTGATGCGCCTCGAGCGTTTGGGTGCTCTGGCGATGCTTTCGGATGAGCTCCTTGACCCTGAGCATCAGCCTGTCGAACAGCTCCTGCGCGATGCGCTGCTGCTCCTGCCGGTGTTCGATCCCGGAAAGCCCCAATTCCAACTTTCGGAGCGCGCCCAGCGCACGATTGTCGAATACGTTCGCCGCGGCGGCACGCTCATTATTTTTCCAGCCAGGCCGTCGGGAAACGTGATCGAGGAGCTATGGAATAGCACGCCCGCTTCGCCCGCGACAATCCCAGGCTCGGCAATTCGCTCACGCTGGAAATTCGGCGACGGCGAAGTGATCGAATCCACAAGAGATTTCTTCTCGTTCGTTGAGCTGGACCGCGATCTCGCCGAGGCTCGGGCGCAACGTGAGATCGGCGGCGCGATGGGAGTGATTCGCGAATTCATCGCCGCAGCGGGCATCCTGCCGTCGGTAAGAATTGTAGGGAAACCGGCAGATGTGAACGAGCTCATCGCCTCTGAAATCGTCACGAACGAAGGCACCGGTTTGCTGGGTGAACGAAAGGGCGGCCAGGGGTTCTTGAGCGTTGTGAATCTCTCCGAGGGCGAAACCATGGATACGTTGCTTGAAATTCGCCCTCCTGCCGCGTCTGCTCGAGGGACACTCGCCGAAGAGGAGACACTCCACGTGATCGTGCCGCCGCGTGAATCGCTCTTGCTCCCGCTCGATACTCCGATTTGCTTCGCCGATCCGGGGAACGCTCCGTGCGGCGATCTCGTGGAGTCCTCGGGAGCAGAGTTTCTCGGCGCGCACCGTGAGGGGAAAGACCTGGAGCTTCTTTTCTACGTTCCCGCGCGCGCAGAGATTCACTTGCGTCTCTCGCGGCAGCCCAGGCACGTCACGCTCGACGAAGCCACACCGGACAACGCCTGGAGCGTTAAGGATAAGGAGTTGGAGGTCATAATTCCGCGAGGCGCAGCTCCCGATTTTCTTCGAATTCTGAAGATTGACTTGCCCTATACGCCGCACGTCCTCGAGCCGGCCAAGAGAACAAAGCCATCGCCGAACGAATTCGAATATTTCGTTGAGAACGCGATGCGGCTTCCGACGAGCGCGACAGCTTTTCTCCGGACTTTCCCGCCACTCGTCATTCTGGACCCGGATCGCGCGACCACCATCCTCCTGCAAGGCGAAAACCGCAATCCGATTGCGCTCCAGGACGTGGATATTTCGGTTGACGGACCGCTTCGAGGCAGCACGAGTGCCCGCATTTTTCCGCGAAGCGCCACAATCGAAAAGATCAAATTGAAGCCAGCCGGGAAAGAGGCGGCGCCTCCGCCCGCTCCGGACGGACTGCTCCATGGAACGATCGAAATTCGTTCGGGGCGCGACCGGCGCATCATTCCCATTGCCTTCCTACAAACAAGAGAGAGCGGCACGACACACTATCGCTACGATTTCGACCGCGATGGCGCGGATGAATGGGTCCTCGAAAATGCTCGCCTGCGGCTGATTGTTTCGCCGGAATCCGGCGGCCGCGCGATGGCCCTTGTGGACAAACCTACGGGCGCGAATCTTTCGACGAGCGTCGGCTTGCTGCGCGACAATTTCTCCTTCACAGAAAATTCTTCCGGCAGCGGCGACCTCCGCGCGCGCGGCCGTTACGGACTTTTCAACCGCTCCTACATTCCCGAGTGGTTCGCAGAAAAAGACAACCCGGCTCTCGGGCTTCACTACGACGCACCCGACGTTTTTCCTTCAGGTGCCCGCATCGAGAAAACAATTCAACTCGAAAATGCCGATACATTGCGCGTGGATTATCGCGTGGCTCTCAAGGCGGCAAGCAGCGGGTCGGCGGGGCCGTCGGAAGCACATCCGCAAGCATTCGTGGCTGTGAATTCGTTCCCCGCAACCGCGAAATCGGGGCATGCAACGCAATTCTGCTGGGTCGGAAATACTGACGCGGGCACAGCCAGTGACGCTGCCGAATCCGCAAGCGAGGAAAAAACTGGCCGACACTGTCAGGATTTTTCGCCGGGTGGAAAGGCAATCGAACTACCCACGGGCACGATGCGTGTTGAGATTCAAACGCCCGGGCGCCCCACAATCGCATTCGAGTGGGAGTGCGCAAAGGCATGCGCTCATTTGACGATCGAGCCCAAGATTTTCTCTGCGCTCTTCCGGCTCGAATTCCCGCCGCTCACGTCAGGCGGTGACACGGGCCAATATACCCTGCGCATTCGCGCGCTCGGCCCTCCGTGAGCAATCTCTTTAGTTGGACGTTGCGAATCCCCGGAATTCTTTGCCCCTTCGTGGGCGGAATGGCCTTTTGATCTTCTGAGGAGCGCGTTCGAACGAATCCCGCCTTACGAACCCGCACCAACGGTGCTGCGGGCCGCCTGCTTGCCCAGCGCCGCGAGCGCTTCCTTGCTCGCGCGGTTTGCGGCTTTGAGTGCAGTAGAGTATTCCGAGATGCCGCCTTCGGAATCCGAGTGCGCGAAGAAGATATTGCCCATGGGACGACGAATTTCCGGTGCGACGCGCGTGAGTACGCCCGGCGCGGCGAGAAACATCGGGTGACCGCGGCGGTAGATGTGGACTTCCTCGATCTTCGCGCGAGAGCCGGGGAACCAGCGGTCGAGCAGCGTGACCACCTGCTCGCCCAACCCCAGGCAATAATCGTCTTTCAGAATCTTTTTGCGCTCCGCTTCCGGCCGAGGAACATAGCACGTCAGGATTGAAGGCCTTTTCGTCTCCTTGTTGTCGCGGCTGATCAGCCAGTCGGCCACGTTGAAGTCCACAATCGAGCTCGGCGCGGGAATGTCCGTGTCGTAAGAACCGTTGTAGACCACTTCACGAAAACAGACGTTCACGACGAGGTACGGCGCATAACGCAATGCGTCCATCGCCGAGAAGTGCTCGTCGTCGAGGCCGAAGATGATGCGCTTGGCGATGAATTTCGGGCAGGCAATTACGACCGTCTTCGCTGCGAGCGTTTTCATCTCCCCGTTCTCCGAATAGCTGACGTGGATTTTTCCGCCCTTGGGCGCAACTTGCAGGACCGTCGAGCCCTTGTGCAGCCGTCCGGGCGATCTCTTTTGAATGGTCTCCTCGAGCGCGAGTGAGATACGTCCCAATCCTCCCGGCCACGTAAAACGGTTCTCTTCGATACCGCCGCCCCAGCGAAGCGATTCCGCGCCGATAAGCCCGGAAGTGTTTTCGGTATCGGCGCCCCAATTGTTTGGGCCGTAATTGTCGAACCACGCTTTCACCTCAGGGCCATACGGTCTCAAGAGAGCGGCAAACGTCATGTTGTCGAGCTTTTCCGCGTTGGCTTCGAGATCGAGCGCCGACAACTCCTTGCGCGCCGCATCAAAATTCTTCTTCACGCTGTCCGCGTAGGGAGATTTCCAGAGGCCGCCGGCCCAGAATTCTGGAACAAGCTGATCGTCAATGATTGCCGAATCCACGCTCTTGATCCGGAGAATCTCCATGCCGATCTCACGGCAGAGCCCCTCGACGTCGTCATCGCCGTTGTAAGCCGAGCCGGTCGAATACCACATCCCGTTCCACTGCTCACTGATCGCGTTGCCGCCGAGGCGCGGTTCTTTTTCGAGAAGTTGAAAATCGGTATCGTGCAAACGATGCGCAGAAATCAGCCCACTCGGGCCGCCGCCCACGATGGCAACATCACATTCGGATGAGGGGGCCGGAAAACGGAACGCATATCCATCGCGGACCTGATGGCACAACTTGTTTTCTTCGCTTCCGAGTTTTTCAGGGGGCGCACCCGTGTCGCTCGCCGACAGTAAGTTTTCGGGGGCCGGGCACGCCGCTGCCATGGCCCCGGCGATTAGATACTTGATGGCATCACGCCGCGATGGATTTCCAGATTCCTTCATCAATCGCTCCAGGAAGACTGAAAATATTACTCTGAGGCTACTTGAATTGCACCTGCGGGTGCGGCTGATATGATATTTTTTGCTTGCAGCAAGCGGCTTCGCATTTGACCTAAACGCCGTCGACAGCATCTAAGGAAATCAGACAACACAATCTATGCGGCGATTCGCTCCATTCACAATTTTGGCTGCGCTCACTCTGGGTGCGGCGTTTTCGGCCCGCGCACAAAGCGACAATGGGCCTATGGGGGCGCCGCCGAAATTCGAGGTGAAGCGCATCCCCTCGGAACCGCATCCCGGCCCACCTCCGATCCCCGAAGAAGAGATCATCAAGCGATTCACCACAAACGAAGATCTGATGAAGAAAGAGTACGACCTCTATAATTTCACCGAGGCGATCCGAATCCAAGAGTTGAGCGATCCCGGCGGCAAGTTTGCCGTCACCGGGGAGGTATACACGAAACCCAACGGGGAACGATATCTGCGCGTCACGAAGCCGCCGGAGTCCGATCTGAAGGTGACAGATTTCAGTCTGGAAGACGTGCGCACGATCGCTCAACTGCCGCTCTTCATCCTGACAACCGACCAGATCTCGAATTACACTCTGAAATACTACGGGCAGGAAAAGCTCGATGAGCTCAATACCTACATCTTCCGCGTCAAGCCGAAACAGTTGAGCCGCAAGTACCGGTTTTTCGATGGCGTGGTTTGGGTGGACGATCAGGACTTTGCGATCGTCAAGAGCTATGGCCAGTTCGTAAGCGAAATCGCCGGTAACGGGACAAAATTCCCGTTCACGATGTTCGAGACATTTCGCGAGAACTTTCAGAACAAATATTGGCTTCCAACATACACTCGTTCCGATGATGTCGTCAGCGAGGAGAAGGACTCCGAGCTGCATCTGCGGCTCGTGATTCGCGATACGAATTTCAAGCTCAGCTCGTCCCCCGCGGCCACGCCTTCCCCCGCGCAAATGGCGCCGGCAACAACCCCAGAGTCCAGCCAGCCGAAAAACAAATAGCGTTGCGGAAAAACGCTGCCTTGCTCGTCGGGATCAATCACGCGAATTGGCGAGGACGCGCAAATAGCGAGGCAAGTCACGAATGGAGGGGAGCAAAGCATTCGGCCGTGCGGCGCGAATGCGCTTGGCGGTAGAGAACGGCCCGAGGACACCGATAGAGCGCACGCCGGCGCGCTGTGCCATCTCGACATCCTCCGGCGCGTCGCCGACGAATATGCACTCATCAGGATGAGCCCGCAGGCGCCGGAGGGCGAGCTCGAGCGGCGCTGGATGCGGTTTCTTCTTCAGCGTATCCTGACTGCAAACGCACGCGGAAAAATAACCCGCCAGCTGAAAATCCCGGACTTGTTTCCGAACGCGCGTGCAATCTCCGCTGGTGACGATCCCGAGAACAAAATCCCGCCCGAGCGTTTGCACCACGCGGCGCGCGCCCGGCAAGAGTTTCGGATTCTCTTTCCCATAGGCAATTGTCCAGAGCCGATCGGCTTCCTTCCATTTCGCGCGCGGGAGACGAGCTGCACGATACACGCGATACCAGTTCGGGGAGTAGTGGCGCGCAAGGTCTGCCGCATCCCAAGCAATTCCAATCGCGCGAAACATGGTCAGATACGCGCGGACGTCCGCTTCGTAGGAATTGAGCAGGGTGCCGTCCCAATCGAAAAGGACGGCGCGCGCAGGAAATTTCAGGCGATTCACGGCGGAGGAATCGTATCAGAGAAACGCGGGTTCAGCGCCCGCGGTAACGCTGAGGGAGAACGTCGTCGCGGCGTAGCGCAAAATCATCGAAGCTGGCGGCATAGCCGCGCCAACCCGGCATGTCCGATTCTTCGCTTCGAACAATGTGGGCCGCCGTGCACATCTGCACGGTGCCCTGACCCAGAGGGCGCTCGATCAGTGCTACCTCGAGCTCGATTGCCGTACCGGGCTCGAACACGCGTGGCGCCAGGAAATAGACCCCGCTCGAGCTGATGTTTCGGGTGACGAGTGTGACGGGAACGGGCTCTACCATTTCGCCGACGCGGGTCAGGCGCAGAGGCAGGGAAAGATACGCGCGTGGGTCGCTACGCCGCTCCAGCGGCACGCCCACGGCATGCGTGGGGACACGTGCGAAGCGTCGCGGGCCGGGTTTCAACCCGTCAGCGGTTTCGAATTTGTTTCGACTTTCTAAATCACGCAGCGGCGATACTGCGGCCTGCTGCTCTTTACGCTCCGGAGCAGCCCCCATTGACCCCTTCCCCAAGTCCTGCCCAAAATTGCCCAGCTAGGTGTTCCGAATATGCGCGCTCAAGCAAAGTGCGTCAACGGCACACAATAGAAAAGTTGCGTATGATGTAACACATAAGGCTCCAAAGGATGTACCTGGATCTGCAGGAATTTGGCCTCGCTGGTACTGATTTCGCGGGCCGATTTTGAGCGCAAGAAACGGATAGCCATGCCCGCAATCTTCCGCTAACTTGGGGCTGCAACCAAAGGCAAAACGGACCAACTTCATGCCACGGACATCCAATCGAGTGATGAATCATCGGCAGCACCGGCCGACCGAGACCCTCTGGCGCGCGGTGCAGGCCAGAGACCGCGGCGCGGACGGAGCGTTTGTTTACGCCGTGCGCTCAACCGGAATTTATTGCCGTCCGTCTTGCCCCTCACGCAAACCCCGGCGGGAGCAGATCGTTTTCTTTCCCCTTGCCGAAGCCGCCGAGCAAGGGGGCTTTCGCCCGTGCCGCCGGTGCAGACCGCAGGCGGTTCAAATCCGCGATCCCAAGACGGAAGCGGTGGCACGGGTCTGCAGGGAGATCGAAACACGCATTCAATCCGCAGAAGGTGTCGGGAGCGATATGCCGGTCACTCTCGCCGCGCTAAGCGCATCAACTGGAATGAGCTCCCATCAGCTCGAGCGCGCATTTCGCAAGGTGATGGGAATTACTCCCCGACAGTATGCAGATGCAACACGCATGCGCCGGCTGAAATCACGACTGAGAAAAGGAGACGACGTGACTACAGCATTGTATGACGCAGGTTTTGGCTCGAGCAGCAGACTCTATGAGCGCGCCCCTTCGCACCTGGGAATGACGCCCGCTACCTATCGCCGGGGCGGCGCGGGAATGAGCATTCATTACACAATCGTGAGTTCGCCACTGGGACGCCTTCTCGTTGGCGCGACCAGCCGCGGCATCAGCGCGCTGTACCTGGGCGAAACGGATGAGCGGCTCGAGTCCGCGCTCCAGAAAGAATATCCCCGCGCGGAGATTCGGCGCGACCGCAACGGGCTCGAAGGATGGATGCAGAAAATCCTGGCTCATCTGCGCGGACAGGAGCCGCATCTGGATTTGCCCACCGACGTGCAGGCCACCGCGTTTCAGCGGCACGTCTGGGAAGAGTTGCGGCGGATTCCTTACGGCGCGACGCGCACGTATAGTGAAGTGGCGCGTGCGATCGGACGTCCGACCGCGATCCGCGCGGTTGCCCGCGCTTGCGCAACGAATCCTGTCTCCGTGGTTGTTCCATGCCATCGCGTCGTGCGCGAAGACGGAAAGCTCGCAGGCTATCGCTGGGGTCTCGATCGCAAGCGCACCCTGCTCGAACACGAATCCGCCGCTCGCCCCGCAAAAAAGGCCGCAACGCGGAAGGTTTAGTGGCTTGCGTAACAAACGGGATGCTCAACAAACGGCGGGACGAATCCGCGGGATCGGCTAGCCCTGAGGCTTGATCTTCTCGGTGCCCTTCGGCCAGTGCGGCTTGAAGCGAGAGTCGGAAAGCCCCGGATTCCTGATCATCTTCGAGTAACGGACGATGAAATAGTCGCCGGAGCCCGTCTCAAAAAATTCCTGCTGTTCGGGCAGCCAGCTGGATTCGTCAAACCAGATCTGAATCTTTGAAATCTCGTTGCGGGCTTCTGCGGATTTGGGCGTCAGCTCCAGTTCAACCGTCTTCTTGTCGTCGATGGGAAATTCGCCCATGACGGTGATTAAATAATGCTTCTCCAGTTCTTTCCCGGAAGAACCGAATCCAAGCAAAAGAAATTGATCCACGAGCGAACGGTTCTTCCCGAGATTGTACTCCTCGACGCGCTTCAGACCCGGGGTGTACACATAAAGCGTGTCGCCTGTGCGGAGGATCGTGCGCGCGTTGGGCGCGTTCATGTCGAGCGCCATTTTGTCGCCCCGTACAAGAATGGTCCCCGTTTCGGTGGAGTGATCGTTCACGACGACGGTGACTTTCGTGCGCTCGATGTCCGCGGAAAGACTGTGAAAATCCTTGGCCGCATCGTCCAAGTGTCTGAGGGTTGAGTCGAGGGTCCACGGGCCGTGATTCTGTCCGGCGGCCGGCCAGGCGTATGCCCCGCCCAATGCGACGATCACGCACACGGCCAGCGTCGCGACGATTCGCTTTAAGACCAAATGTTCCCCCTTGAGAAGGGACTGATTGAGGCAAACCTGCGAATTATAGCACATAGATTAGGACGCAAAGAACGCTCGGCGGGTTTTTCCTTTTTGCAGGCAAGCCGCGGAAGCAGCACGTGCGCATCTACGGCTGCACGATAACGTCGTAGTAGGCGACGGAGCCATCCTCGGCAAGTACGGGATCGATCTGCCGCACTTGAAACGTGCGTCCCTTCAATTCTTGGACGGTGCGGCCGAGAATATCGTGTGTTTCACGCTCGAGTTCGGGCGTGGATTTCTTCGCACGCTTTTCGGCCGGCAGCAATTCGGCGTCCAGGCGGTATGTGCTTGTTTGGCTGCTGGAGTCCTCGGAGAGAACTTTGACGTCGGAGCTTGCGAGCGCGACCGACTGTGGCTGATCGTGGAACCAAGTCCGCGGCGTCAAAAGAACGAACACCACGATGGCGATGACCATCAGATCGTACGGCCAAGTCCCGCGTTCGTAGGACCAAAAAATCGTCCGCACGAGCCCTTGCCACAGAGAGCGCATTTCAGTGAACTGCCGCGCCGTCCACCACAAGTCCATCGCGCATATGCAGGATGCGGTGCCCGTAAGCAGCGGCTTCGGGGTTGTGTGTGATCATCACCACCGTTTGGCCAAGATCCTGATTGAGTTGCCGCAGAATCGAGAGGACATTTTCGGAACTCTTCGAATCGAGGTTTCCCGTCGGCTCGTCGGCAAGGACGATTTTCGGTTCGCTGATAATAGCTCGCGCGATGGCGACGCGTTGCTGCTCGCCGCCCGAAAGCTCCGAAGGCTTGTGGTGCAGCCTCTCTTTCAGGCCCAGCAAGTTGGCGACGACTTCGAAACGGTGCGGATCGAACCCGTTCCCGTGGATGTGCTGCGCGAGCGCAATATTGTGGTAAGCATCGAGCGTGGGCAGCAAATTGAAGCGCTGAAAGACGAAGCCGACTTTGTGGCGGCGAAGAAGCGTCCTCGCCGAATCGCTCATGGCCGACAAATCATTCCCATCCAACAGCACTCGCCCGCGCGTTGCCTGCGCCAAGCCGCCGATCACGTGCAGCATGGTGGACTTCCCGCAGCCGGAGGGCCCCATGATGGAGATGAACTCGCCCGGAAAGACTTCGATGTCGATGCCGCGCAGCGCTGGCACGTCTACCTTGCCCGTGCGATACACTTTCCAAAGATTTTCAGTCTTAAGTATCGGCTCCAACACCTGCTCCCATATGGCGGACGGTGCTTCCGAGAGTGGAAATATTCTAGTCGCGTTTGCCCTTTCTGCCTAGCCCGGATACTGGCTCCGATGCAAACGAGAGACCTCTGGTGGGCGGTTCCATGAGCGAGGTATTCCCTGAAGAATCAATTATGTACGGGCACTTTCGTGCGCAAAAACTCGTTGAGTACACGAGAAGGGCGCCGGGAAAACAGGAGCGTGTCGAAAATCGGAAACACCAAGGCCGCTGCAATTTTACTCGTAGGCGAGGGCTTCGACCGGATCCTTGCGGCTGGCTAGCAATGCGGGATACGTGGCGCCGAGCAGGCCTCCTAGAACCGCGATCAACCCGGCGCGCAAAATCCAGTTTATGGAGATGAGGATTGTCAGTGTCGGGAAAAGCCGGATAAAGATCATGCGCGTGAGATAGCTCAATCCCACGCCTCCTACAATTCCCGCCAAACACAAGAGCGTCGTCTCGCTCAGAATGATCCTGATGATGTAGCTCTTCGAGGCGCCGAGAGATTTCAGCACGCCAATTTCGCGCGTTCGCTCGATGACGGTGGTGTACATCGAAAGGAAGATGACGAGGAATCCGATCGCCACGGCGATGGCGATCATCGTGTTGATGAACGCGTCGAGGCCCGGCAGATTCGAGGAAGTCATCAGCGAAATGAAATCCTTGAGCGGACGGATCTCATAGCGCGGCAGAAGCTCGCGGATTTCATCCATCACGGCCGGTGTGTGGTCTGGCCG
Organism: uncultured Acidobacteriota bacterium; assembly: GCA_963812565.1. GTDB lineage: Bacteria > Acidobacteriota > Terriglobia > Acidiferrales > UBA7541 > Palsa-295. The sequence continues at coordinate 36,934 of CAWEVR010000009.1, read as the reverse complement.
GTCGCATTTGATGAAGAAGACGGAAGCTTTGTCATGCGCGCCAGCCATCTCCTGCAGCGTGGGCATCAGCACAAAGAGGCGGGCTCCCTTGCCATGCTCGACGATGCCGACCACATGGAAATCGTGCTCCAAGACGTGCAAAGACTGTCCGATCTTGACCTTCTTCGATTTAGCGTACACGTCGTCCACCAAAATATCGTTTGCGTCCTGAAGATCATGGCCAGAATGAAATACGAATCCTCCGGTAACCGCGCGGAAGCTCTCGGGCTCTATCCCGTAAACGATGTCGAGGCCGTTGACCGAATTGAACTGCAATAGGACGGGCGCCACGGCCTGGACGTATTCGAGCTCCAGCAATTTTCCACTCAAGCTGATCGGCATCGGCGCGCCGCTGAATGCCATGAAGACGGACGCCGAGGGCGGCTGGACCATGATGTCCGCGCCGACACCTTCAATGCGCTTGGCCGACTCAAGCACCAAGCCGCTCGTTAGGCCGACCACGATGATCACGAGTGTGACTTCCACGGCCACGGCAATCACCGTAATTAGAGTCCGAACCGGACGGTGAAGCACGTTTTGAGTGATCATGTGGCCGATCACGGCTGTCGCTCCTTCGCGTCCTCGCCCACGTTTACCAATTCCGTCCCCGGCGGCTGCTGCAGAACGAACCGGTCGGCGGCGACAGGCTCATTCACGGTAAGCTTATGGATGGCAATCTGCAGCTCATAATCGTCACCCGGGCGGTTCAACGCAATTTCACGCGCATATGTGATTTCCCCCGCAGGTTGCCAGTCGCGATAGCGGACGTCCGAGTTCACGTTGCCCTGAGCTCCGTAAGTCTCGATCCGCGCGACGGTCAAATCGGCGCGATCGAACCAGATTTTCCGCGCGACCTCCCAATCCGCACTGCTCTCCACGCGCCCGTTCGGTGTGTTGTCGCCATCGGCGCGCCGCACGACCGTCAGCACATAGTAACGCGACGTGGCCTCGGCTGCTTCTTCGAACAGCACCGGAGTTCCCTTTAGGATGACAGACCACAGCATCGCGTCGATCAAATGCTGCGGGCGCAAATTCTCGATCGGCTTTTTTGCCAGCCGCTCAAGATTTGCCGGGCCGACAAGGAACTTATTTTTCGACGGAATAAAAATGTGAAAGGTCTCGCCGTCACTGACCATGTCGAAGATATCTTTGTCTACTACCGGTGCCTGGCCGATCAAGCGGATGCTCGCCGGTTCTTGCGCGAGAATAAATCCGTTCACTTCGTGATATTGCTCGATCACGCCCGTGTACACAGACCCGGCTGTTAGTTTCATCGTAACCGAAGCATTGAGAGAATGGATGGCGTTCGCCTGTAGATTGTATCGCTCGATCAGTTGTTCTTTGGTTGCCGTTTGGAGCGGCCCAGGCGCCTGAGACGGCTTAACTGCCGTCTTATGGCTTACGGCGCAGCCGGAGGCCAATATCGCCACCGCAGCCATCGAGACAACCCACAAATTCCTGCCGGAAGCGAGGGACCGGAGGGACCCATATCTCAAATCATTCTTTGCACTCAGGCGCCTGAACGCACATTTGTTCCCGAAGTTCGTCATCCAAGAAACAGGCTAGCATGGGGAGAAATGATTGCAAGGGGTGTTGTCGTAAGGGCCGCAGACCCCCTTCGGATGGTTTGTGGACCGGATCAAATTTGGAGGCCGGGTGAATGAGCGGAGTGCGCCGCCGGGGTCACTGCAGGCTGCTTCGATGCGCGAGAAGGAAGTAAGGTCAATCGTCCGGGGTGGATTCGCGTGCGAGAACCGGCTGGGTTGCGCCGAGCGAGACGAGAAGCCGGCGGAGCTTCGTGCGATCTTCGAGACCAATGCCGACCATTTCGAAGCCGGCTTGCTGCGAGCGCACGAATCGCACAACCGCCTGCATGCTGATGGAACGCAGCCCGGCGGGGATTTTGAGCGTCGCTTCGGTTCCGACCGCGAGCTGAAGATCGCCGCTCAGGAGGCCGCCTTCGAGGCTCAATACACTGATCGCCGAAGAAAATTTCCCACGCGAGGACGTGATCACGGCGGGCACATTGCGCGGCAAGCGAATCCTCCGAAAGCGGCGGTGGCGGACAAAATCGCGGTCTGGAATCGGGTCGAGCGGCGCGAGCGCCAGCACCTTTTCGTCCAGGCCCGATTGAGGCAGAAACGCCTGCATCCAATCCGGATCGAGTTTCATCAGAGCTTGCGCAGACGCCATGCGAATTTCTTCCGGATACGCCCAGCCGAAAGTCTTCCGCGCTTCGACGAAGCGCCGCAGATCGCCCGCCGCGGCGACCGCGCGCATGCGGCCGAGCGCTTCAATCGCCTTTACACGAACATAAGCCGACCCCTCCGGCAGAATGTCCCCTCCCGCAAGCTGCAAGAGCTTCGGAGCCGCATTCGTATCTCCGCACATTCCGATTTCATCGAGCGCTAGCGGAAGGACCGCGCCGTCGAACAGCTCGATCGAATCCGCCAGAATCTTACCCCGCTCCGGAGCACCCGCGATCGAAAGCTGCCGAACGACAGCATCCTGGAAACTTCGAGGCCCTTCGCGCAATCGTCCCGGCAAAAGCTCTTCGACAGCCAACGCATCCAGCCGGCTCAGCAATCCAGTTACCGTAGCTGCCTTCGGCGGCGGGTCGCTTCGAAGCGATTCCTTCAGGCGCGAGACGCACGGCGCGCCAACAGATTTGGCGATCTCGACGATTGTTTCCCGTTCGGTGCGCCGTCCGGAACGGGCCAGCCGCACAGCAAGGTGTTCCGCAGCGGCTTGCGGAACGCGCATCAGAACGCCGACAAGTCCATCGGGCATTTCTTCGCCGGACAACGCCTCCTCAAGAAACTCCGGAACGCGGGACTCTATTCCGAGGCGCGAACGCAGACTCTGCCCCCAGCTCGGCCGGGATTCTTCGAGGTCCGCAAGCGAATCGAGCGCCTGCTGCATTGCGCGGTAGTAGCGGCGGGAAGCCGACTCTTGGCTGAGCCGCACGAAGGCCGCGCTCAAGAGCGATTGCAATTCCACATCCCTCTCCTCGGCCATCTGCTGACCGATTTGCACGAGCGCGTCCTGCAATCGCTTGCTCGCGGCGCGGCTATAAAGTTCGGCGAGCTGGCCAAGACCGATCGCTGCCTTCTTTCGCGCTTCGGCGTCCTTGTTCCGCACACAAGTGGCGTATTGCAGCAGAACGTCTCCGGCTGCATCCGCTTCACCGCGTCCGAGAAGTTCCTCCACGTATTGCTGCACGTTGCGCGGGGGAATGCACCACGCCTCCGTTGACATCAGGACGGTCCGCTTGCCCGAGTCCGGCACGGCCGCCCAGAATTGCCGGTCGAGAACGTCAGCGTGGGACTCTACGGACATTCCTGCGGTCGCCATCTTGTCTTCACGGGCCTTCAGCAACTTGCGCAGAGTTTCCAACTCGTGGCCCATGCGGTCGAGCATCTGCCGAACGGCGTTGACCTTTACTTCACCGCGCTGAAAGCGATCGAGCGCGAACCGGATGGCGAGATCCTCGGCAAGGCGCAACAGCATGGCCTCGTCCACTTGGGCCGAGGGCGTCTTCGATGCGACGCTCGCGAGCGCTTGCCTCAGAGTGACTTGAGCGTTCTGTGGAAGCAAAGCAACCTTCTGCTGCCAGGCAAGTGGATCGAGATCTGCGTTCTTCGGAGATTGCGCCTCGCCAAACTGCACGAGCAGACGCAGCAGGCTCTGCAAGTCCGCTTCTCCAAGCGCCGAGACGTCGGAGGATGCGGACCCTGTTGCGGCCAGCACTCCGCCGATGATTCCGCCGCCCCCAAGAGCGACGCCGCTGCTGGCTGTCCCTGAACCAGACCCCGTGCCCGTTCCCGATGCGATCCCGAGGCCGGTTCCAGCGCCCGCGCCGCCTCCCATTCCTGTTCCGCCTCCAATTCCCGTTCCGCCGCCAGTTCCCGTTCCGCTTCTTCCACCGCCGGTTCCCGGTCCGCCGGGGCCACCCGGACCACCGTGCGCGCCTTCAGCCGCGGCGATCAGTTGGATCATTTTCTCCGGACTACGAAACCATTCCTGAATGTGATCTGCATCCGCGCCGAGCGTCTTCACCGTCAGTTGCGCGGCAACGCGCGCTTCGGAAAAGCCTGCGTCTTCGGCGACAAAGCGAATCTCGTTCACGCGGATACCCGACCCGCTCTTGTGCCCGAAGTATTCCTCCAGCCGCTCGGAGAGGTTTCCGGCCTTCGGGCCCGTCTCCATGAACGACCGAACGAGATTGGCAAAGTCCTCGCGGTTGGCCCTGGGGGTGAAGCAAATGCTGGCGACTCCGGTGGAAGTCAGCAGATCCGCGAAGCTGCGCTCTGCAGGCGTGGATTCCAGAGGTACACCGTCGAGCAGAAGCTGCGAGCCCGAAGCTCCAAGCAACAGGCCCACTTCCCCGGAGGCCCCAACAGCGGCTTGCAACTCATTCCAGGTGGAATCAAATTGACCAGCGCAGCGAGTGTGGCCTAAGCCATAGAGACGAGAGTACTTAAGTAGTATGTTCAGGCTGCGAACGAAGGCGCGCGCATTAGGAACTGTTGCCTCTCTGGGCGACGTTAATTGGCCTGGGTGGGGAGACATCTCCTTCGCTCTTAGTAATTATGTACTAGGACCATTGGTCAGGGAAATGGTACGGATGTACCAAGTTTCCAGAGCATGTGATGGGGGGAAAAGCGCTAAGCGGGCAGTCGAACTTCCACTTCCATGCCATCGAGTACGGGACGAACACGTCGGATCACTTCGCTCGCCCAAAGCTTTTCACTTAGCAGGACCAGCGACCCTTCTTCAAATGCGCAGACTGCACAGAAGAAGTAATTTGAAAAGGCCGCATGATAGGCATCCACGCCCCGCCGCGCCAACTCTCCTTCTAGCGCAGGGTCACCGGTCAAGAGGGGTCCTCCCGCGCGCGCGCCGAACGTTTCGTTCTGAAAGCGATCGAAAAGAGATTCCAGCATGGCGGACTCGGGTGCAGGGATTATGATCGAGCGTTGGCTCGCCTCGCGATAGGCAATTTGATGGCGCTCGCAGAAATCGCGAAGACGATCGAGATGGCTGAAAAAGTCGAGCGCCCAGCTTTCTTTCGCCGCGGTCGCAGGAAGGATGCGGCTCCAAATGCGCGCGGCATCGCTTCCCCGAACGGGCTCGCGATTCTCATCTTCTTCCGTGAGCTCGAGTCCAACAGCGCGCACATCCGGACCCAAGTCAAGCGGCTCGATGTCGAGTAAGTACAACTACTGCTCCTCGGCCGCTTCCGGAGGAAACTGCTTCGTGAATGCGGGAGATTGTTTTCGGACTTCCAGCCAGTCGAAAAAAGCGTCGGGCGTCTCCAGCCAGATCGCGAACCATTGTGCGATCTCTTCTTTCTCGTCCCGCTTTTTGGCGTCCACTTTGTGATTGCGCGCAATCATTTCGGCGCGGCGGCGTCCAAGACGAGCCACTTCACGGACGCGTTCCGCCGCGGCGGGCTCGCCTTCCACAGAAAATTTTCGAAGCAGTTCGTCGAGGCGCACCAGGCACATTTCCGCTTCATCGAGGGTGGAAAAATGCAGCAGGTCGGAGAACTCCTCTTCGTATCGCCCTTCCGTGTCGGAGCGGGAAGACAAAACAACTCGCATGCCTGCTCCTTCCAGTACGGTGACGATGTAGTCCGTTGATGTTTTTCCGTGCGCGCCGAGATGCGTGATGAGCTGCCGGCGAATCTGCTCGATCTCCGCGGGCGTGTAGCGCGGCTTCGCGAGCCCGCGCGCCACCTCGAGGATCAGCGCCTTCTTTGTGGAAGATCCGGCGGACTCCTCCGCTTCGGAATGATTTGCGCTCGATTCCTTCCTCACTGCTTTCCCTTCTTCGGCCCGGGGTCGGCTGGCGGCGGATCGCCGGCAAGAAGATGCCGGTAACGGACCACATTGCGATTGTGTTCGGCGAGCGTCCGGCTGAAGAAATGGCCCCGTTGATCGTTCGCCACGAAATACAAGTAATCCGTCTTTGCCGGCTCAAGCGCAGCCCGAAGCGACGCCTCGCCCGGGTTCGCAATCGGTCCCGGTGGAAGCCCGCGGTGCTCGTACGTGTTATACGGCGAATCGATTCGCAAATCTCCCGACCGCACCACTTTCTCCGCGTGTCCGGCCAGTTCCATGGCGTACTGCACCGTCGGATCGCACTGCAGGGGGTAACCGCTGCGCAAACGATTGTAGAACACTCCGGCGACCAACGGGCGCTCTTGCGGGTTTGGCGTCTCCCGCTCTACGAGTGAAGCTAAAGTGACGACTTGGGCGAGGGTCAGTCCTTCCGGATCATTCGGCGAGCCCGATGGGGCAAGCATTTCCCAAACGGCTCGGAAATTCGCGACCATTCTCTTTGCAATTTGCTCGCACGAAGTATGCCGCGTGAATTCGTACTTTGAGGGAAAAAGAAACCCCTCCAGACTCTGCGCCTGCGGAGCGAGATCTGAAATCGGCGACGGATCTCGTGCCGCGGCGAGAAAGTCCTCGCGGCTGCAAATGCCCTGCTTGTCGAGCTCCGCTGCAATCTCAAACATCGTCCACCCTTCGGGCACCGTGACCCTGTGGACGAAGATCTTTCCTTCAGCGATCTTCCAGAAGGCCTCTTTTGAATTCAACGGGTAGTCGAAGAGATATTCACCTGCCTGGAGGGGCTTCCGCATATGCCACAGGCTAAAGATGTCAAAGGCAAAACGGTTGCGAATGACGTCATTCTTCGCGAGAATTCCGGAAATGCCCCAGCGCGAAGTTCCGCGCGGTATATCCACGAATACTTTTTCTGGCCGGTGACCTCGATAGGGGCGGCTGATCTGCGAATCGAGCCAGCCGGCAAACGCTCCGATCGCCGCAATCACCAAAAGCGCTAATAGGCCGAGACGCCTCATCTGCGCTAACCCTTTTCCGTTCTATTGGATGAAACATGTCCGCGCTTTTGCTCAAGATAATCGCGGAGGAGCACTGCGGCGGCTACGTCGTCCAGAACTCTGTGTTTTCGTGACGATGGTCTCGTTTCGGCGATGGTCTGTTCCGCTTCCCAGGTTGTGAGCCGTTCATCCACGAGTTCCACTTGCATGCCGAATTCCTTCTCCAGCCGCGCGGCAAATTGAGCTGCCTCGTCCGACATTTGGCTTGCTTGTCCGGAAATATGCACCGGGTGCCCCACAAGAATGTGAGTCACGGAATGTCGGGAACAGATCTCACGCAACCGACGCAAATCATTACGGCGGTTCGAGCGCTCGAGCGTCATAAGCGGCTGGGCCGTCAGCCCCAACTCGTCCGAGAGCGCGAGCCCAATCCGGCGCCGGCCATAATCAATCGCCAGAATCCGCCGGCATCTCGATTCGGATTCTGCGCTCCGCAGATTCGTCTTGATACTTGCACGCGCATTCGTTCTCATCCTCTTTTTATTATACGCGAGACCAGTTTCACCGCAGGCAGGCCGTTCCTGTGAGATGGTGCCCAATGAGAGACATCTTCAAAGCATGGGGATTCATAGTCTTCCGCGATCAATTGGAAACTAGGGTTGGCGGCCGCGTTCACCCCTCTCCCACAGAGACCAAAAACCCTCTTGTTTCATTTCGAACTCGAGGCCCGTTTCCTTCAACAACTGCTCGACTTGAACGCGGGATTGGCGCGACCCTATGCGCTCCACGAGATCGGCGAGCGCATAGACCGTCACGGCGGCAATCGCGACGTGGCGCTTGAGCTCGGGGATGTCTACCTTGTCGAGAGTATCCGAAGTGGCGTGATAGTTGACCATATAATTCGCGGGCTCCTGGCTTGCAACAAGCGTGGGCACACCCTCGAGAAGAAAATCGAGATTGTCCGTGCCCGATTCGGCGTCGAGCGTGAACTCAGTCGCGCCGAGCGAAGCGACGGGCTCGAGCGCTTTGCGGACGGCCAGCACTGCGTCCTTCCGGCCGCCGAGCGAATAGCCGGTCACGCGGCCGATCCCTGAATCGAAAATAATTGCGGCGATCATCTTGTCGAGTTCCGCCCGATGTGTCCGCGCGTAGGCCCAGGAGCCGAGCATTCCCTGCTCTTCACCGGTGAAAAGAATGAACCGAATCGAGCGGAGCGGGATCGAGCCCGACGAATGGATGGCGCGCGCCGCGTCAATTACCATCGCGGCGTTGCAGCCATTGTCGAGCGCGCCGGTTCCGAGTTCCCATGAATCGAGATGCGCTCCAAGGATCACAAACTCGTCCGGCTTCTCCCGGCCGCGGATTTCCGCTACGACATTATCCGATTCCACAGGCCCGCTCACGTGGTTCGGCATCTCGAAATGTACGCGCACTTTTTGTCCCGCAGCAATGAATCGTGCCATTCGCTCGGCATCTTCGCGCGCAACGACCGCCTGAGGCATTTGTTCGAGCTGCCCGTCGATGGACACGCTGTGGCGATAGAGCAAGAGATTCGGGCGCGTGGACATCCAAAAAATCGCGGCGGCCCCTGCGTTCGCCGCGCGGTCAATGATCGCCGGACCAACTTTGTATTCGTTGTCGAGGTCACCCCAGGTGACGAGGAAATTCGAGCGAACGAGAACGATCGCCCCCTTTGCAGCGGCCCCCGCGTTTTTGAATCCCGCGTCGTCGCCCGCGCCGACGTCCAGCACGTCCGCTGTGATGCCTCCTTCCGGCAACGGCGGCGACCAACCGATGGAAACGAGGCGCACAGGAAACGGCTCGGGCGACACAACTTCGATCTTCGTCCTCCCCTCGCTCCAACCCACGGGGACCATGAACTTCTCCGTGTGCACTTCGTCCACGCCTGCGTGGTGAAACGCTTCCACAGCAAAACCGACCGCGCGATCGGCCTCCGGCGATCCGGTCACGCGCCCGCCGATTCCGTCGGTGAGATTGCGCAAATTTTCTTCGAGCGGCGACACGCCGAGCGCGCTCTGAACGATGGCGGGCGCCACGTCCGCGCAAGACTTCTCGACCGAGCAAGCCCCACCAGCGGAAGGGACTCGAGGCGAGAGCGGCGCAGGTTTTTCCCGTGGTATCTGCGCCGAGACATGAACAACAGACAAGGAGACAGAAAGAATGAGTAGGAAAGGACGAAGGAACCTTTGGCTTGGCACTTTTCCCCCTCGCTGCACGGTCGCCCGGAGTCGCTGAAGCAACCGATCCTCGACCTGGTTTCCAATTCGGGGATTAATCCGGCGAACGGATTATAGCGAGCCTTGCGCCAGACACGCCAGTGGCCGGGCCTCAGTCAATTGCTGCTGGTTCATAATGGAGAGGCAGATTTTGCAAGTTCAGGGAAGATTCTACCTACGCACCGGCACTGATACATCTTGAATAGCAGGATATCTGTCTCAAATTGAGTCAGTTATGGAAATAGGTAGCTTTGGCATACCACCTGCCACGCGGGCTGGTTCGCTACAAGCATGTGAAAGTGCACCGCAACTCTGAGGGCCGTAGAGTTTTGCGACCTCTTGGGGATTACCACAGTGCCTGTTTCGGATGAAAACGTTGCCATCGCGCAACGCAAACACTCTCGAATGTAGCTTCGCCGAATGCAGTCCTGGGCAAAGCATACGGGAAGGCCAATCGTGAAGAATGTCCGTCTATTTCCAAGAGTCGTTCAACAGGAAAAAAAGCGAGAATCAAAACAGTCAAGCTCTTTTGTCTTCTGCGAACGCACAACCGGGGTCGCGCAATTTCGAGCGCAATCCGCCTCCGACATGGATTTGTCCATCGAAAGGATTGCCGGTTTGCTGGCGATGCAATGCCTCGTCCGCGGCCAGAATCCGGGTGATTTCGAAATCATGGTGCCAGCGCAGGATTCGCTTGTGAAGCGCCTGATTTCCCGCGCGCAAGACCTTTTGGAGAAAGGGCGAGCGGTTGCTTGTCCCTCATCCTTGAGTCCGCGTCAGACAGAAATCCTGCACTCGGTCCTTCGCAATCGAGCCAACAAAGAAATCGCGTCGGAACTCAACATCACGGTGCGGACCGTAAAATTCCACATTTCTTCTTTGTTGAGCAAGTTCGGGGTTGAAAACCGGATGGAGCTGGCTCGAAGAGCCGTGGGGGTTCTGCGGCCGACGATTCTTAGAGATGAAGCGGAGATCTCGGGGCCATCTCTCGAAAATAGCAGGCGCCAGGTTCTACATACCGTCGCTGTCGATGCACCGATCGCGATTGCGTCCAAGGCGCGCAGCGTTCGATTCCCTGCTGGACGTGTTCTTACGGCTTAACGAGCTTGGAACCGAGATTCTCATCGCCTCGGAAAACGCGAGGAAGAGGTTCATCTTTTCGCTTCCTACCTCCTTCAAGCTCTGCACGGGATTTGCGGAATCGTCTCCAAAAATTTTAGCCGAGAATCTCTCGGACTAAATCCGTAACCTGCTCTGCGATTGAAGGCGCTGAGGTCAGCCCTGGAGAATCGATGCCAATTAACTGGACAACACGGGGAAACTGCGGATCGCGCTGGATAATGAAATCAGTGATTGCCTTTCCAGTGTGCTTCTTCAGAGACGAATTCGAAGGCGGAGTCAGCTTCGCGCGGATCCCCGAATAGGCGGGAAGCAGATCTCCAGGCTCAATTTCAGGTAGAAGGGATCTGGCGCGACGGGCAAATTCTTCGACCGGCTCGCGCCCGCCCTCGTAATCATTCTTATCCTCTATATACCGTGCGGTAGGCCCGATCAAAACATTCCCCCAAAGTGTTTTCGTGAGGTGCATGCCGAGGCTGAGCCCCTCAGGATGAGGAAGCGGATAGACGAGACCGCGCACCCAGTCCTGCTTAGTACGCACCAATTCGCAGTATTCACCGCGAACCGGATAAATCCGGTTCTGCGCCATGTTTGAACCCAGCATCGCCGCAACATCATCGGAAAAAAGCCCAGCGCTATTCACCAGACAACGCGCTTCGATTTCTCCCGCCTCGCTCACCACGCGGATCCCGTCGCGCAGGCGTTCAAGTCGTTTTACTTCCGCGCGCGTCACAATGCTGGCGCCCTGGACCTCGGCGATGCGCGCGTACGCCTTCACGAGTTCTTCGCTTGCAACGATGCCCGTCGAAGGAACTTCAATCGCTTGGAACCCTTCGATATGCGGCTCACGCGCGCGGATGGCAGCGCGGTCAACGATCCGCAAACCTTCCAAACCATTGGCGCGGCCGGTCTCGACCAGAGACGAGAGCTCCCGCGATTCTGCCGCAGAAGATGCGACGACCAGCTTTCCACTTTTTCGATGGGGAACGTCGTGGGCCGCACAAAATTCATAGGTCAACTGATTGCCGCGCACACAATGCCGCGCTTTCAGCGATCCAGGAGGGTAGTAAAGTCCTGAATGGATGACACCGCTATTCCGAGAGCTCGCACCCATTCCCAACTTTGGAAGGCGCTTCGAGCAAGAATACGTCGGTCCAGTGCGTGGAGAGGGAGCGGGCGATTGCACACCCAACGACGCCGCCACCGATGATCACGATGTTGGCTCGGTCCATTGCTTTTCAGTCGAAGTCTGCGCTGACATTCGCCGCTCGCCGCGCCATCCACAGACGAACAGAAACCTCGAACGCTTTCACGAGACACTGAAGGCGCCTGCGAACTTGCTAGTGTACTTCAGCCCGGAGGACTTGCGGTGAGCGATCGCGGAGTTCATCGAGTTTTACAATCGTCTCCGCTATCACTAAAATGCAAAATCGGCTGCGACTCCATGAGAACGGAAGGCCTGAACAATGCGGCAGCGAACTCCTGGCTCGGTTTTCTACTGCTTGTCGCATCGTTTGCAACAGGTTGCCGAAGCGCGCCCGCACCTGAGTCCCGGCCGTCAGAGCCTAATACGCCCACGGAAAAACCTGAAGTGCTGCCGCTGTTCGCGGGGACAACGACCCATCCCCGCTTCGCGATACAAGTAGGTGCATTGGGGGAGCGAAGCCAAGCGGATGAGCTTGCGCTTCAACTCGCCAATCGATACAAAAAGCAAGTCCTTATTACACCCACGAAAGTTGGTGACCAAACGCGCTATCGGGTTCGCGTTCTGGTAGAAACCAAACCTGAGGCGGAGGTACTCGCACTCGCCTTGCGCCGCGAGCAGCAGCTCGAGACTTGGATTGTTCCTTTTCCTTAAATCTGGATCGTTGGCGGCTAGGCCTGGTCGGTCGAACCAAGAATTCGCCAATCGGTCTGCAGCGGAACTTTAGTAGACGACGTGCACGATGTGCACGACCTACATGAGCACGTCAAAAGATGGCATCGAGCTCTTCCCGGCTCAAACCATCAAGCGGCTTGGGCTCCTCCCATCCAGGCGCCCGCCCGCAATGGAGGCATTTCAACCTGACATCATCCCAATCAAGAGCTTCTCCAAAGCCAATGTGATAATTCCAGGCTAACCTGTGAATGCGTTGACGGACGGGATCCAGCAACTGTATTCCTCGGCCAAAAGCATCCAGCCGCTTCGTCGTGAGTCCCATCCCTCTCAATTTATTTCCTACTTGCTTAGGGGTCATCTGCAGCATTTCTCCGCGCACTTTCAGAATTGCGTTCACCCCAGACGCAATTTCTCGCACATGAACTGATTGCTTCCTTTCTTCATGACAGAAGGAGAGCATCGTTTCGATCACGATTGCGTTCAGGTATTTCGAACACGCCGAGTCCGCCTGGAACTCTTCGTTCCGTTCCTTTAGAAGCGGGATGATATCCTTCTGCAGCTCGGGATCCTCCGAAACGCAGGCCCCCAAACAGCGGGCGAGGTCTCGCGCGGAGGACTCAAACTGTTGGACATCAAAGGTAGAATAGCGAACTAGATTGTAGTTTGTTAGGCGGAACCTCAAGAGTTTCGACTGGAACTCCCTGGCGATTTCTTGCTGCGCGCACTTCTCGAGAATCGGTAGCGGTTGACGCGTTGGTATTACTGGGATTTCGATCGTACTGTTCCCAAGTTCCTCGTTGTCGAGAAGCTCCTCGGAACAGATGACCTTCGCACAACACGCGTTGATCAGCCGACCTCTCCGAGGAATATAAATGTCCCGAGCGCTCGAGGCACGAAGAACCTTTTGCAATTGCCGACTGAACTCGTATCGTTCAAGAAATAGAGCCGGACAAAGTTCCATTGGCAGCGAGCAGATCGCAGCCGCGCTTATTTCGCCGAGTAATAAGGGTCTCCGATACAGACAGCTTAATAGGCGAAATAAGTTAGAACGTTGATAGGAATGCGGGCCAACAATCGACACACAAACAGGAATTGGGGTGAAGTCAGAAAACCAGCTCGCAAAAACGGAATAGGCCGCCAAGGAAACCAACTTGGAAGAAAGGTCTGTGTACTTCCTGACGACTTCGCAGACATCGTTGAACAACCCTCGGCAGGAGCCATAGGGAGCATCGTGCGCTGGAAAACGCATCGCTTGCCGAACTGTTGGATCGACATCGAGCGGTCCCAAGATTATGGCCCCGGAATCAGAGCCTGGCTTGAGCTTCAATCGAACGTGGTCCTGGATGAATGTTTGCGTCCCGTCCCATAACAAGAGCTTGAAGGAACCAATCGGCATGCCGTCGCTGATGAGCTCAATCATGAATTTGGGGGAAACTTCTCCGAATGTCTTGGTCTGGGAGGCTTGTTCCATACCTACCTCCATCAATCTGTCATCACGAAACGCAACCTCTCTGAGAAATCTGAAAACTTCGCCGTCGACGATCTTAAACTCCGTCCTGTCGAACTTATGCTCGCCGGGATCGACCGCCGCCGAAGTCTCCGCAACGTAATCCCGTACCAAACACAGGTTTTGGAGGTACTGTCTGTGTTTTTGCAACTCGGAAGAACTCTTGTAGGCCGGCACGTTTGTTTTCGCTCGCGCGATCTCGTTCGAGATGAGGGGCATCACCTCAGCCGCCGCATAGTCTCCCCGTTGCAGCAGTTCTAATATATCCGCAAGTTTCGACTGAGCCGCTGGCTTTTCCTTCGACAATGACACAGAACCATCAGCGTTCAGAATGAACGTTCGAAGCATTTGCGTTCACCTCGGGCTCTCCTGATTCGAACGCTACTACTGTAGGGGGAATAAACATGCGAGTCGAGCTGTGACGTTCGGTTAGTATCTTATAAGGTAACGCGGGCCGAGACGTGCTTGAGGTTCGGATACGTCGGCGCTCCAGCTTTCTACCCGGTTTGCTTGCTAATTCTGTTACCAGCTTACAAAGTACGCGACAGTGGCTTTGTTCTCGCCGTCCGCTCAAAACCTCAGAATCTCCACATGCCGCTGTGTCATCTTCAGGCTGTAGTTAGTACCGACGAACGCATTTAGCGACTATCTTGACACACCAATACTGACCTAGATCCATCTTGACACGAGCGGATTTTGCGATATAATCAGTCGAAGTTGTGAGGGGCCGGCGCCATGGCAAGGGAAGCTAGAAAGCAAATTGGACTCAATATGCGGGCCACTCTCTATGATGACTTGGCCAAACTGGCGAAGGACAATGGCCAGACGATAACGTATGTTTTGGAACAAGCGGCAGAACACTACATTCGATTTGTAGCTCCAACTCAGAGCGTTGTGCGCCCCGAAATTATGGCGCATGTGCGCCGGTCGGTGGATAAGAACCGAAAGTTACTTCAGCTTTTGGCTCGGTAGATGCCCTTCCGCATTTACCCGACCGTAGCTGAGACCATCGAAACTCACCGTTTGCTAATAGAGGAATTCGGCGGACGCCACGGTATTCGCGATATGGGATTATTGGAGTCCGCCGTTTTCCGACCACAAAGCGGCTACTACGGCGGCCTCATCGAAGAAGCATCTGCTTTGATGGAATCGCTGGCAAATAATCACGCGTTCATTGACGGGAACAAACGAGTCAGCTTTGTCATGACAGACGCCATGCTTCGAGCGAACGGACATTTTTTGGATGTAGTGCCATTCGAAGCCCACAAGTTAATTACCGAAGCGATGGAGAGAAAGGAATTTCGCTTCCCGATGATTCGTGACTGGATAACGTCAATCATAAAAGTGCTTATCATCGAATAAAAGAGGGCGCAAAAAAATAGAGGATGCTCCGCCAAAAGTTAAAACGTAAGCGGACGTCGACGCTCGCAATTACTCACAAGTAGGGCAGTGGCAGAGTAGGACTTGTCTCATGTTTCCTTGAATTATTCCGGTTATTTTCGAGAATTGTACTTACTGTTCATGTCGCTTTACCTGAAGATGCGCTAGGGTTGCTTTCGAGTGCCGCACCGATGTGCGCAACAAGAGCTCATCTTCGGCTACACCTATACTCTTTTTCCTCCGCCGGTTTCGGTCCGTTTCGGCTTCACCTCGACCGCCTGGGGCTTCCTTGGAGCAACCGTACTTTCCAGCCGGTTCTCGAGTCAACGAGGACGTATTTTGATTCCGGACTCTCGAGGAAACCCGCTCGCCGCAGGAAGATCCCCGCTCCGACCAGGGAGCGCACCACGAGGGTGACATGGCAGGCGCCACGGCCTCGGCTGTCTAGCCCACCTACAATTTGGAATCGAATTCCGGCGCGCGTGAGCGCCTCGTCGGCCCGGCCGATGTGGGAGGAATCTCCTTCGACAGGAATCCGTCCAAGGGTTCCTCGCACCAGGCTTTTCGAGGCTTCGCAGTCGCCCTCGGGCGTGCTGGGTTCTTGATAGGGATCGCAAGCGGCTTTTTGAGCCTCCTCCAAAACCGCAGCCTTTAGCTCCCCAAGCGAGATTTTCCGCCAGCTGGTTCTCGCATCCTTGCCCTCGTGGATTTCAAGGATGAATTCCTCATGAAGAGCGAAGCTGCCAAGCCGGCGATCCCGGATCACAACCTCGAAATTTGTAGGATGCCCGCCGCACGAGCGTAAGAATGCCTTGTGGAATTCGACGCCATTCACACGCACGGCAAAGGTGAACCACCCGAACGTCGATTGAGACCTCACAAATCACCTCCCTGCTCGGCGCGGTTCAAAAAGGTTGGCACCGAGCCTGTTTCGGAAGAAGCGGAAAATCCAACCCCGGGCCCTTGTTTCGCTATGGCAGCCATCCCATGGCGAAGAGCGCCTATGGCGTCCTTCAACTCTCGGCCGGATAACTCCGCACCCCTTTCATAAGCGCGCTGGCCCGCGAGAATATACACTTCTCTCAGCTGGGCGAAGGAGAACCCTTCGGACAGATCCACACAGTCCTGGACCTCTGCCTCCGTCAGGTTCGGAATAAATTTACGGAGGTATCCGGCACGAAGTCCGCAATCGGGGGCAGGGAATTCCACGACCCGGTCGAATCGCCCCGGGCGCCGCAGGATGGCAGAGTCGAGCGTGGTTGGATCGTTGGCGGTGGCGACAACAATCACTCCCTCCTGCGTTCCCAGGCCGTCCAGGCAATTCAGGAGATGAGACAAACTCACCTTGGTTGGCGCCAGTTGGGACGGTATCTGCGGAAAGGCGCGGTCGATATCCTCCAGCACAATCAAAGAAGGAGCGTTGCCTGCAGCGAGCTGGAACATTCTCTCGAGATAGTAGTCATCCGTCTTTTCGCAAAACAGTGCAATCGAGTGACCGTCTAACTTGCCCCCGTTGAGCATGGCCCGGATGACACTGGTCTTTCCGTTGCCCGGCGGCCCGTGGAACAAGTAGCCACGGCGAAAAGGCAGCCGACGCGTTCGAAACCAGGACTCGCGCTCGAGGAAGGTTTCAAAGTCTTTTCGGGTGAGATGTACGACAGATTCACTCAGCACCAAGTCATCCCACGTAAACCGACCGACCCGCCGATGGCCGCTGCCAAAAACATGCAGATATGAAGAATCCCGCCGCGTGGTGATTCTCTGTATGATTTGGAGCAATCGGGACGTACACTCTCGATTGACGAGCACACAATCACAGGTTTCTTCGATGTCTCGCCCGGCCTGTGCGATGGGAATGCTGGCGGCCACGACGGGCTGCGGAAAACCGCGCAGCCAGAGAGCCGCAGGACCATCCTGCCACTCGGCCTCGAGCACCATTCTCCGGCTTACCAACCGGCCACGCCTCTCGCGACCCAGGTGCAGTTCGAACGCCGGGTAGCTATCTCGCGGAAGGTCGACAGATTCGAGCAGTTTCCGCAACTCGCGGATCGTCGCCGAATCCTCGCTACGCAGACGAACTCCCGAAAGTACGTGACTTGCGGCGACCTGCACCATGGGAAAATCGAGCTCGAAGAGGACGGCTTCTTCCATCTTGCATCCGAGCTTCGAGCAGATCCACGTGCGGTGTTCGTCCAAGAACCGGCGGACCATGGTCTGACGGGAAGCAAACTCCGTGAGCATCGTTTCTCTCATCCGTTGCCTCGGTCGAACGGCGCAAGAGTCTCGGCACGGAGGTGGATTTGTCTTGTGCACCCGGGGTGCACTTCCGCTGTCTCTTTGGTGACTTGCATTCAAATGGACATGGCCAGGCGACTCTTGGCGCACAGCTCAGAAAGTACCCCAATTGTAT
The DNA here is from genome assembly GCA_963812565.1 of uncultured Acidobacteriota bacterium. Classification (GTDB taxonomy): domain Bacteria; phylum Acidobacteriota; class Terriglobia; order Acidiferrales; family UBA7541; genus Palsa-295. Next base: position 19,510 of record CAWEVR010000009.1, on the reverse strand, counting down.
TATACCACCCGGAGTCAGAAGAAAATTACAGCCCATAAATAGTTACAAGATAAGGACTTGCGGGCCGGGAATGATCTAGCATTGATCAACACGCCTTTCGGCATTTGTAAGCGTTCTTTCATATGGTACTATCTAACCACACTTGTGGTAGACTTAAACTCTTCATGCTTGACCTACGATCCAAGGCGCGCCAGCGGCTCCTAGTCTACTATTTCACGAATCCCGCGGCCCGGCACCATCTGCGAGATCTCGCGGAGCGGCTCAGCATTGATCCGTCTAACCTATCTAAAGAGCTGGGGCGTCTGGAGCGCGACGGGCTATTTCGCTCGGAAATGAGTGGCCGTCAGAAGTATTTTCAACTCAACCGCGAATATCCCCTTTTCGATGAGGTGCACAGCATCGTCGCGAAGACTATCGGTGCGGGGCCGCTGCTCGCACAATTCTTTAAGAAAATTGAAGGAATAGAAGAGGCCTATTTGTATGGTTCATTCGCGCGAAACCAACAGGACGCCGCAAGCGACATTGATGTTCTCGTAATCGGCAGGCCAAAAGGTGACGCTCTGGCGGAAGCAGTGCAGAGACTCGAACGGCAACTCGGACGGGAGATCAATTTCACAGTTCTCAGCAGGAAGGAATTGGAGTCACGCCGCGCCCGTAAGGATGCCTTCCTAGAAAACGTCTGGCGCAATAAGCGTGTCTCGCTTGTCGGTGCCGCATGAAGAAACTCAAGCTGCATAAAGTGGATTGGGCACAAATCAAAAGCTTCCTGCAAAGTGCCGAGAAGAAACTCGCCACTGCTCACAAAATTCTGGCTTTTGACGAGGAGGCTTCCCTTCAGCAGGCGTACGAAGCGATGTTAAAGGCCTCGCTCGGTTTCATGTTTAGCCATGGCTTTCGTGCACGGAGTCAGCCCGGCCATCACATCGCGGTGATTGATTTTGTGCGGGCACGCATTGATAAGAAGCATGTGAATCTAATCGTAGTGTTTGATCGGCTTCGTCGAAAGAGAAATATGGCCTTATACGACGATATTGGATTTGTCTCGCATCACGACGCCGAGCAAGCTCTCGAAGCCGCCCGCGATTACTTGGCCGTAGTTCGCGCCGACATCAATGCTCGAATACCTTGAACCATACCGCCCTCGGATGGCGCTTAAGGTGCACAGCGGGCCACGGCGCATGACTTGCCTTCGAATGTGCACCGTGATCCATAGAAACCTGAGGTGGCGCGGACGTACTCGCTGTCTCCTTGCGCCACGAGCGGCTACTCCAGACTTGGATCGTTCCTTTTCCTTAAAGCTGCATCACTGGGGGCAATGCGAGGATACTCGGGAGTTTAATGTGAGCGGAATTCGATTGTGACGTCTTGTTGGGTCTTGACGGGACGTCCATTCAACAACGTCGGCGTATACCGCCACTCGCGAACAGCGCTCATCGCTGCCGGGATAAGCGGCAGGGGACCACTGATTCGTTTGACATCTGTAATTTGGCCATCCTCGCCGACGGTGGCACGCAGCTTAACGATCTCTTCATTTTCTATCTGATCGCGTCCCTGTGGATACTGAGGCTCGACGTAGAAGACTAGGTCACCAAATTGCAATCGGTCCGGTTGGTGAAAGGATGCCGGCCCTGGCTCAGGCGGAACAAGAATTGAACCTTGAGAACTGATCGCCAATGATGAAGATGCGCTTATCGCTTTTTCCGGAATGGTCAGCAGAAACGGCCGATCTCCTTCACTCGGAGCGGTGATCAGTATTGGCTGGCCCGGTTGATCTAAAGTCTCGTCTTGGTTTTCCGCACCCTTCGCGACCCTCGGCGCATCGGGTGGAGTGCCAGTGACCTGTGTTCCTTCATATGCGCCCGCGGAAGCGCTAGGAATTGGGCTCGCAGGAGTTGAGGGCATCTGAGCCGAAATGTCAGCGCTCTGTTCGGGCGCATCTGCCGCGGATGGACTTGAACGCTCTGCGACTGAGTCTGCAAGAGAAGGCGCGACAGTTGGAGCTAGTGGGCTCCTTTCCGGCATCAACTTCTCGATGCTACCGAGCAAACCTTCGAATGACCCATGCCCGAGAACTACGCCCATCGCCAGGGATGTCGCCATGAGTAGGCCGCCCAATACCGCGATGTGGAGTTTACTTCGGTGCACTGGTTCAAGTTCGACCGGATCACTTCGGAATGGCCACGCGACATCGGGGAGTGAATCGGCGGTCTGTACATTCCTTTGGGTGATCTGAGGCTGTACGGGAAACGTCGGTTGAGGGATCGGAGGCTGTTGTACCTGAAACGCTGTCGGCCCTTTGATCTCAGCGTGAGCATGGGTAGCACTTTCGGATGGGAACAATTCCTCAAATTGCGCTTCCTCAACATCGCCGCCGCTCTCAGTCCAAGGGATCACCGTTCTCGATGTGCGGGGAGGCGGCATTTTTATTTGCTTTCCGCTTTTCCGAGCGGGGCTTGTCGTGTCACGAATTTCAGACGGTGAACCTCTTGGCGAAATCCATTGTCTTATTTGATTGCGATCCTCCTCCGCCAGATCAACGAACTGAATACCGGCCCCCTTCTTTGACTCCGTCAACCACACGATCTGTCCCCCGGTTTCTATCCAGCGGGCGCATTTCGGCAGTTGGAAACGCATGCAAGGAAGGTATTCCCCAACGAGGACATCAGCCGCGGTCATGGCCAATCCGCCTTCGCTAATGTTCAGAACGATGCCGCCGTTGCTATCGCCCAGCTTCACGTATGTGAGTGACGATGTGGTCCTGCGCGAATAATGACGGCGATCGCGGGTGGCTGTGAAATTCCCGGAGTGCTCTTGGGTGTTCGGCATGTCCCTGTTTCCACCCTCACTCTAGTCCTGTTGCGACAAATTGCGAAATCGCCATCTGTTTCAAGATAGCGAAGAAACCATCCATTTGCAGCCTCCCGCAGCTCTCGACGGGTTTTGGGTAAACACAGCGCAGACTGCTCGCAAGGCCCGAAAGAGGGTTTCAAACCGGTTGTCACCCGGACTCAACAAGTGGGCAATCTTGAATCAGCCAGCGTGAGCCGCTGCCCTCAGGACTACCTCACAGCCCCTCGCTGGGTCATAAACTAGATACTCGCGCTCAGAAGAAAAAGTCAAGAAAGAGAAACGCATCTTGGCCAGCTCCAGGCCTTCGACCGTTTCTACCCGCAAAAGTTTACCATCCGGAAGCTTTTCGAAGATATCGTAAGTGCGACCCATATTGGCCTCTCTCCAATACTTTTTTGGGGCGGTTAAGGGTTCACGGAAGGCTGGGGCATTCCGGCTGCAGTGCGTTGAGCGAAAAATTCAACAACCAGGAGGTACATAGCAGTTTCCGCCCGATCGGTGGGGATGTCAATACCGAAGTACCTGTCTGTCAGAGCGAAACCGCGATTTCAACAGGCTCAAATGGTTTCTCACTGGCCCTTGCCAAGCGAGTAAGGGACTGTTGGCGGCGAGCTACATCCTCATACACTCATAATACACTCATACACCGCGACGTTCGCCGTAGGCGCGAAAAAAAGGAGCCCCAGCGCGGTGTCCCATTAATGGATTCCATCCGCAGCTGCTAGTAAAGGTGAGCTCCAGTACCCTCGGTACCAATTCAGGATTGAACGCAGAGAGTTTCAACAGGCAGAAGGTGGGCGGGCTACTAGGCTGCTCTGGGAATCCCCAGGGGTTACCGTCCTTGTGCTGAGGGCGGTTGGCGTTTGCCTTTCGTAGCCCGCACTTATATTAAGCGCAATTGAGTAGCCAATATTGCATGGTTCACGCAACCTTCTGCAATTGTGTCGGATACGGTGCGAATGACTAATCCAACGGCGTTTGATCCTGCAAGTGTTGTCATCAACTTGGCAAAGGTATTGCGAGAATGTGAAAACTTGTGCCGCGAGGATTTCTCGCCTGATATCGACTCGCACGACCACGGGTTGTGAATCTACCATCAGGCAATACCGCGCCGGAGGGTCAGCGTGACACAAGCACATATACACTCCCACGGCGGGAAGGTCAGAAAGCAAATTCCGGGTAAGATGTAGTCGCAGCCAATTGAGAGAATTTCGGAGATCCCGCGCAAGAATGCACAGACAGGCTACTCCGCTGGATGCGATGCATCCCAGCATTGCACTTCGATTCGGGAAGAACCTCCACATAATCCACTCCCTGTTGACTGCGGACATTGACGGCGACCGTCTAACCGAGGAAGAGGTCGTGGCCAACAGCATCGTCACGATGGTGGGGGGACAAGAAACCACGACGAATCTGATCGGCAACGGCGTCCTCGCGCTCTTGCGTAGTCCGGACCAAGTGCAAAAGCTCCGCGCAAACTTCTCCTTGATTCCGTCGGCTGTAGAGGAGCTCCTTCGTTATGATTGCCCAAGCCAGCACACGGCGCGCTTGGCGCCCGGGAACGTTATTCTCGGTGGGAAGCAAATTCGAGAGCGCCAAGCGGTGATCGCCGTTATGGCGGCAGGTAACCGCGATCCGGAACGCTTCTCCGACCCCGATCAGCTGGATATCACACGAAAGGATAATCGTCATCTGGCGTTCGGCTGGGCCGCTCACTTCAGTTTCGGCGCGGCCCTCGCGCGGATCGAAGGACAGGCGGCCTTCGAGGATATTTTGCGCCGCATGCCCGACTTGAAGCTTGAGTCGGATGTGTTGGCGTGGAGAACAAATCTTGGTCTGCGTGGTCTGACTGCTCTACCGATAACTTTCTAGACTTTGCAACTTCTTTGTTCTTCGGACCTTCCTCAATGCCGTCAAATCTAAAGCCGCTTTCGCGTTTGATGAGTGGATTCGAACTCCAACGAATCGAATCCCGAATGGATGCGGCACTCTGCGGGCTCATTCGAAAGAACCTCCCCGGGATTCAGCACATCGCGCTCCCTGGATTGACAATTGGAATTGCGTGACCTACGCCGGACGGCCGAACGAGTGATACTCAAAACCCAGGGCCTTCATATCGGACGGAATTAGAAAGTTTCGAGCGTCAAGAACAAGCGGTCTAGCCATTTCGTTGAAGATGCGCCCCCAATCGAGTTTTCGAAACTCGTCCCATTCCGTCGCAATGACGACCGCATCGACGTCTTTGATTGCGTTGTAGGGATCCGTCGCCAACAAGATCTGCGGAAATGACGCCCGTGTCTTCTCCATCGCTTGGGGATCATAAGCATGAAGGATCGCGCCTTCAGTAATGAACCGCCGGGCCGCATCAATGGCCGGAGAAAAGCGGATGTCGTCTGTGTTTGGCTTAAACGCCAATCCCAGAATTGCGATTTTTTTCCCCTTGAGCACCCAGAGGGCGGTTCGGGCTTTTTCGAGAAGCAAATCAATGCGCTGATGATTCACCTGCTCTGCGGCTTTCAGCAGACCGAAGTCGACACCAACGCGTTCAGCGAGGCGGATAAATGCTTGTACGTCTTTGGGGAGGCAGAATCCCCCGAACCCCAGACCGGCTTTAAGAAACTGTGAGCCAATGCGAGGATCCATTCCCACGGCAGCGGTTACTTCCTCAACGTTCGCGCCTAGTCGCTCGCACATGTCGGCGAGAGTGTTGGCAAACGAAATTTTCAGAGCAAGAAAGGAATTGGAGGCGTGTTTAATTAGTTCAGCGCTGTTGACCGTCGTAGTAACGAAGATTGGAGCAGCGGACGGGGGGCATTTTCCTGCATGTTCCGGACAATGGAATTTTTGCTCGAGGATTGGCCGGTAGATTTCGCGAAGCTGCTGAGCTACTGTTGGGTCATCCACGCCGATTACAATCCGATCAGGATGTAGAAAGTCCGTCACTGCGGTACCTTCTCGAAGGAATTCGGGGTTGGAGGCTACTCGAAAGTTATTTCCGGATTTCCGGCTGTAAACATCCAGGGCGCGTTTTAGTTCTTGACCGGTCTGCGCCGGTACGGTGCTTTTTTCTACCACAAGCTTACCGCTGCCTCCCTCTGTCGCAATCATACGAGCCACGTTGTCAATCGCGCTCAAATCGGCATCGCCATTTTCGAGCGGCGGAGTCCCCACACAAATGAAGACAGCTTCGCTGGAACGGACAGCTTCACCAGTCTTGCTGGTAAAATGCAGACGTTTTTCGCGAACATTTCTCTCTACGAGAGTGTCCAAATGGGGTTCATAGATCGGCAGCTTACCGGTACGCAGGGTTTGAATCTTCGACTCATCATTGTCTGTGCAAAAGATCTCGTGTCCGATCTCTGCAAGACATGCTCCGGTGACCAAACCCACATACCCACACCCAATAACCGAAATTCGCAAGATCCAGTTCTCCCTATCGTAGCCTTTGGATTCGGCTTGCTCAGCTCATACTCTTTCAACCAAGGCTTTACTAGTGAAACAGTCAAAACACAAAAAGTCACGCCTTATCATGACATTGAGATTCGTCGGAGTTATCGTGTCAGCCTAAGACATTCTTGCTAACTCCAGAATAACCTTGGGCACCTTGTGACACGAGAAAGCCTTTCCAAAACGGGCAATTGCCGGTGTTCCGGCGGAGCGACCCGCTATTCTCAGCTCGAAGCTCCTAGACTTCGGATACAAAGAAATCTCTTCTTGTGCACGAATGTTCCTCCGAGTCGTCCGAAATCACAGAGTGGGGGATGGTTTTCTGTCGCAGAGCACGCAACTAGATCGGCGCAGACGTGTTCATAACTGGCCGGTTGCATTCATAAAATCAAATAGCCTTGTATGATGCCATTACATTAGGCTTTACAAGTGGTCCTGAGCGACCAGGTCGGTATTGCTTCGAACTCGAATTCGAGGTAGGATTTGCACCCGCCCCCGCGGCTCTCACAGGTTCAGGCAGGCAGGTTGCACCATTTTATGGGGGCGCCCACCGGGCGTATCTCCCACCTGGAGTGTTTGACGATGAGGCTTCGCTCACTTTCTAAACGCACCGGTTTGCTCCTGTTTTGTGTTGGCGCCATGTGGTGCATGCCTGGCTGCGGCGGGTCGCCGTCGGCGGGAACCCCTTCGGGTACTGGGCCCTTGACATCTATCACCATTACCTTAGCCAATCCCACTATTGCAGTGGGGACGACCGATCAGTTCACGGCGACTGGGACGTACAGCAATGGCAGCACACAGACTCTGACGGGCCAGGTGACTTGGAGTTCATTGAACACCGCGATTGTGACGATCAACGCTTCGGGTATGGCAAGCGGCGTTGCGGCCGGTACCGCGACGATTCAGGCATCTCTGAGCGGAGTGAACGGCTCCATTCAGGTTACGGTTACCACCGCGACCCTGCAATCAATTGCAGTGACGGCGGCCGGTCCATCGATCGTTCAAGGGCTGACCGACCAGTTTACGGCGACGGGTACATACAGCAATGGCAGCACGCAAAATCTGACGAGCCAGGTGACTTGGAGTTCATTGAACACCGCGGTTGTGACGATAAACACTTCAGGCCTGGCAACCGGCGTTGCGGTCGGCAGTACGACGATTCAGGCATCTCTCGGCGGGGTGCAGGGTTCGGCTCAGCTAATGGTTACTGCGGCGACGCTTCAATCGATAGCGGTGACGGCGACCAGTCTATCGATCGCTCCAGGGGCGACCGATCAGTTCACGGCGACGGGTACATACAGCAATGGCAGCACGCAAAATCTGACGACCCAGGTGACCTGGAGTTCATCGAACACCGCGGTTGCGACGATAAACACTTCAGGCCTGGCAACCGGCGTTGCGGTCGGCAGTACGACGATTCAGGCATCCCTGAGCGGGGTGAGCGGTTCAGCGTTATTGAGTGTGGTGACCAGCAGCGGTTTTGCCGGAGTTCTGACGCAGCACAATGACAATGGGCGGACGGGCCAGAACCTGAACGAAACTATCCTCACTCCATCCAACGTCAATTCCACTACGTTCGGAAAACTTTTTAGCATGCCCGTAGACGGCTACGTCTATGCTCAACCTTTGTATGTGTCGAATGTCTCCATTTCCGGTGGAACGCATAACGTCCTCTACGTGGCCACGGAAGGCGATAGCGTCTATGCCTTCGATGCGGACACGGGAGCGCAACTCTGGCATGTCAGCCTGATTGACACGGCTCACGGTGCTACTTCGGGCGAAACCACAGTGAGTATCAGCCAGCTCCAAGCGGGTCTCGGCGATTCAGGGTGCACCGATCTGATGCCTCAGGTCGGCATCACCAGTACGCCGGTGATTGATTCCAGCACTAGCACCATGTATGTCGAAACGAAATCCGCAAAGAGCAATGGAAACATTGTGCATCGTCTCCACATGATCAGCACTGCGACCGGCGCTGAGATATCGCCAGGCCCCGCGGGGATCTCGGCGACGGTCTCAGGTACTAGCGACGGCGGCACCACGATCACTTTTGATGGGCTTCACCACCTCAACCGTCCGGGTCTCCTGCTCGCAAACGGACAGGTGTATCTCGGTTATGCCTCCCACTGCGACGATACTCCCTACCATGGCTGGATATTTGCCTATAACGCTTCGACGCTTGCCCAGACCGCTGTGTTCATCACCACTCCTAACGGGCAGGGCGCGGGCGGAATCTGGATGTCCGGTGCAGGCATCGCCGCGGATTCCAGTGGAAACATCTTCGCACCGACAGGGAACGGAAATTATGACGCAACGGACGAGGGCGACAGTGTTTTGAAGCTGAACGGAAGTACGCTCACTCTCACCGACTACTTCACACCATTCGACCAAGGTAACGATCAGTTGAACGACCTTGATGTGGCATCGGGAGGGATTCTGTTGCTGCCCACGCAGTCGGGCACTTTTCCGGACGAATTGATACAGGGTACAAAAGATGGATCGATTTATCTGATCAATCGGGATCAGATGACCACGAATAATCAGCATTATTGTGCGGGATGCACGAGCGACCCAGAAATTGTTCAGGAAATCCTGAACGCCGGCAACGTCGTATGGTTATATGCCGCGCCGACATACTTTAACAACATGGTTTATTTTTGGGGCAGCAACGATGTACTGAAGGCCTATACACTGACCAGCGGTCGGCTGAGCGCAAGCCCGAGCTCAAGTTCTACGATCACATTCGCGTTCCCCGGCGCGACTCCCTCTATTTCAGCGAATGGAACCACGAACGGTATCTTGTGGGCGATTGACTCGTCTCAGTACGGGAATCCCGGGCCGGGACCAGGACCTGCCGTGCTCCATGCAATAAATCCAAGCAATGTGGCGCACGAATACTACAACTCAACCCAAGCGGGCAGTCGCGACCGGGCAGGCAACGCTGTGAAGTTTGCTGTCCCGAGTATCGCTAACGGCAAGGTCTACCTCGGAACGCAAACTGAGATCGATGTATATGGTCTCTGCCCTAGCTCCGGTTGTCCGTGACAAGTTACAGTTCTCAGCTCATGCAAAACGAAATGCAGCCGAACCTTCACGAGTGGCACCCTTCTGCCGCGCCGTCGACGTTACTCAATCGTTTGCCAAAGGCCGCCATCATCCTTCGGGATCAGATGCCACGTCGCTCCCGACTCCGTGTCTAGCAGTAAGACGACTGGGGCTGGCTCGCTTGAGACATAGATCCTGAAATGAGGCTTGGTGGAATTGACAGCTTTCGGGTGAGGCAAAACCCTCATCTTCTCCCAACCTAAATTTCCTGACTTGGCCGAAACGAGGCGTTGGACATTGCCTGTTATTCGATCGAGCATAAGCGTCGACTTCACTCCAGGGCCCGATGGAATAATTTCGAATCTTGCATCCGAAGGAGCCGCGGGGGCCTGCTGCTGAGCGGATTGTAGATCTTGTCCTTTCAGTGAGTACGGCAAGACCAACAAGCAAATGATTGGCAATAGCCTTCTCTTCATTCAGTTCTCCGCCTATAAGAAATTCCCCGTTTTCTGGGGTCGAGCACTGCAACCGGAAAGTTTGAGGCCAATCAACCAGTAGGTCAACATCGCTCTAGCCACCATAACGCGAATCTCATTTGCAAACATCTCTAAGAATCTCAGCTGCTCTCTTCATTGCTGAGATCCTCTCTTTAGCAATCCACGTGCTGTCAGAGGTCTCCTCGCAGCTAAGGCCTCTCCCTTTTCGATATCTTGGGGTTCCCAACGATCATCAACTCCCGTGAGGCAAATCAGTCCATATCGTCCACATCTTGCTTCCCTCCAGGATGGATCTAGACTTGATACATGCGTGTAAGCTATTGGAAAATAAACGATGACCTACGCAGGAAACTTGCAAACTAAGACCCCCAATACAGCTCGTGCTCGAAGTCTCGCTTTTTTTCAGGCCGTCATTGTAGTTGCAGCTTTATCGGCTCCGGCGTCGACGGGCCCGACCGTGACGCTCGACTACAGTGGGAATTCCTCTGTTGCCGTCAGTGTTAACAGCACCTCGACCAACAACTTCGCGGCCCTTTCATCACCCGGCACAACGATTTCCTTGCCGAACCTTGATATCGGACCGGGCCAGGATGGAGGCCTCTACGTCGCTCTCTTCTCTCAAGGGACTGCGCTGAGGAAACCCTGGTGCAAGTGGAACGTCCGTGGACTGAACCTATTCAAGACTGTCGCCGTGCCCAGCACGAACGACACGATCTATTTATTTTCGATGACGCACGGCGACTCTGCGGCTCAGATTGGCAAGCAGAATCTCCTCTGCGGATGGGATAATGCCTCCCTCGCGGCCGTGGGAGCCATATCTTTCAAAGGTATACAGACGTGGCCGGCACAATACAGTCCCTCTGTTACTGTGAACACAGGTTTTGGGACACAGCCGCTTATCGATATCCCGAGCGGCTCCAACCACATGACCATGGCCTTCATGATGCACGCCGGGAACGTGGCCACCTCTCTTAAGGGGCATACGAAGACCTTGCAGTGGGCCATCTCCGGCAAGACACCCAACGGCGCGCTGATGACCGCGCCCGGTGCAAGCGGCTTCGTTCGGCATCAATTCACTCTTGGCGCCTCCTTGCCTTGGGCTGTCGTCGGTATCGATCTGCCGAATCAGCCAGTCAATATTGATCAGAGATGGCTGGGCCTTCCCACGTCCGCGGGCGATCAGCCGCCGTCAGGAGTCCAATCGCTCACCCTGCATAATTTCGAAGTCGGTGGCGGTGCCAATGAATATATGGTGGTGGGAATCACTTCGCCGGGATCGCTGATGAAGCTGCAGGTGACATGGGATAGCCAGGCGATGTCGCAGATCGACGCCTACCCGATTCGCAACGCTGCCGTACCCATGTGCACGCACGGTACATTTCAGTCGAACGGCGCGTCTGCGTGCGACACGTACGGAGCGTCTACCCAGGCATACCTCTATTGGTATGGTCTGAAACTCCCTCATGCTGGCAACAAACTCTTGAACGTTTCGTGGACGAATGATCTGTCGGGATCCATGGCGCCGTTGATCGACGCGATGGCGCTTTCATTCGCGAATGTCGATCAATCGACGCCATATCAGAATGTCACGCATGCGAATGGTTCGGTGAAAGGCAATGCCGGTCCGGCATCACTGCGTATCCCGAGCGGGGGTTCGAACAACATGACGGTGGCCCTCCTGGGTAACGGCGGGGGCAATATTTGGTGTGATCCCACGCAGACTTCCAATGTCCCCTCGGTCGGCCACGGCATCGATATCGCCTCAAGCCGGGCCCCCGGACCGGCGGGAGGCGGGGTAGTCACTCATAGCTGGATGCATGGCGCAGGGCCTGCGAACAACCGTAGCGGTTGTTCGAGCGTTACCGCAACGGCTAACTCGGTCGTATATGGGATAAGCGGTTTCGATATTGTCGCGAGTGGCTCGTCTCCACCTCCATTATCCATTGATACTTTTCGCCGGTGTATCGTCGCTGTTCTTGTGTTGCTTCTAGTGGGCGTTCCCTGTCTGCGTTACGTCCGTCGCCACAATCGCAGCTGCTCGAAGGAAACAAGCATGAGTGCAGTCAGCCCGAAATCGTAACTACCAAATGCGCCTTCTTACTTTCACATGTACTGAAGTCGAACAATCGCGCTAGGAACCACGAACGGCGTCCGGCTACGGAGTGTATGTCCAAGTCAGGATGTCTTGTGTAGCCGTTGCCGTGGCCTCTGTGCTGGCCGTGAACCCTACGTAGGCTGTGTTGCTCCCCACAAACGAAGGTATATCTACTGCCGCAGATGTTGTGAAGGTCTTCCCCGTCGTGGTATCGGTGATCGTCCAACTCAGCGTCGTGCCATCATAGGTCATGCTCACATTCATGACGTCACCGCTGAGAAGATTCAAGCCCGAGGACGTCATGTCTACCGCCGGAATCGTGGGCCTAGCCCCGTCGGTGAACATGCCCGTAGAATCTGTCCCCTCGCCATCGTTGTTGTAGATGTCAAACTTCACCGCCACGCTGTTACCAATCCCACTGGTCCCCGTCTTGCCGAAACCCCAACCGAGTTTCGCTCCATTTTGTCCCAAGGCGGTTGGGCCATCGCCTTGAATCGTGAAGATGATGCCGTCTGCGGTCGCGTCGGTCAGTTGGAAACTGAAGTTGGTGTTGAACGATTGCACGTTGACCGGTGTGTTGAAAAACCCGCTGCCAGCCTCTCCTGCCCCTCCATCCGTCAGCCGCAATCGCGTTCCGTTAATCGCAGCGTTCCCGTTCAGCGTCAGTCCCGAAGACGTAAACCCGCTTCCATAGTTCGGGCCACCACCCGATGACTGGGTCGTGTAGGTCGCCGTGGCGATCCCGCTGTTCGACATCCCACTCGCACTCGCAATCGCCTCAACCGTTGCCGTTGAAGTGAAACTCAGCGAAAACGATCCACCGGAAGAAATCGCCGTCCCGTGGCTGCCCGGTACCGGCGTGCTTCCGTCCGTCGTGTAGGTAATCGTGGCGCCAGCTGTACTGTCGGTTAGCGTCACCGTTACCGGCGAGGACTTCGTCCCCGAACTCGGTGAAATGGACGGCGTTGCCACCTGCTGTTCACCTGACCCAATCAGCCCATACGCGTCGACTTCGGTCCGAGTGCCGACATAGACCTTGCCGTTAGCGATGGTCGGGACAGCAAACTTCACGGCGGTGCCTGCCACGTCCCGACTGCCCGCTTGGGTTGAGTTGTAGTATTCGTGCGCCACATAGCTTGGATCAAACGCATACAATATGGCGGCCTGAGTCGTGGACCTACTGGAATCAATCGCCCACAAGATACCGTTGGTGGTTCCATTCGCCGAAATAGAGGGAGTAGCGCCGGGGAACGCGAATGTGATCGTAGAACTCGAGCTCGGACTTGCGCTCAGCCGACCGCTGGTCAGTGTATAGGCCTTCAGTACATCGTTGCTGCCCCAAAAATAAACCGTGTTGTTCCAATAGGCCGGTGTGGCCCACAGCCACGGATTGCCGGCACCGTTCACGTTCAGGATTTCCTGAACAATTTCTGGGTCGCTCGTGCATCCCGCACAATAATGCTGATTATTCGTGGTCATCTGATCCCGATTGATCAGATAAATCGATCCGCTCTTTGTACCCTGTATCAATTCGTCCGGAAAAGTGCCCGACTGCGTGGGCAGCAACAGAATCCCTCCCGATGCCACATCAAGGTCGTTCAACTGATCGTTACCTTGGTCGAATGGTGTGAAGTAGTCGGTGAGAGTGAGCGTACTTCCGTTCAGCTTCAAAACACTGTCGCCCTCGTCCGTTGCGTCATAATTTCCGTTCCCTGTCGGTGCGAAGATGTTTCCACTGGAATCCGCGGCGATGCCTGCACCGGACATCCAGATTCCGCCCGCGCCCACCCCATTGGGAGTCGAGATAAAAACGGCCGTTCGGGTAAGCGCCGACTGATTATAGGCGAACACCCAGCCGTGCCAGGGACCATCGTCGCAGTGGGACCCATAACCGAGATATACCTGTCCGTTTGCGAGCAGCAGGCCCGGACGGTTGAGGTGGTGAACTGCATCAAAGGTGATCGTGGTACCGCCGCCGCCAGTGCCTGGAACCGTTGCCGCGATCACAACTGGCCCAGGCGATATTTCTGCGCCGGTCGCAATGTTAAGCATGTGGAGACGGTGCACCATCGTTCCATTCGTCTCCTCCGATTTTGCTTCGACGTAGATCGTTCCGGTGCTGGGATCAATCACAGGGGTACTGGTGATGCCGATCTGGGGCGTCAGATCCGTGCAATCTGGATCCCCGAGAGCCGTTTGGAGTTCACTACTGCTCACCGTAGTTTCGCCCGAAGTAGCACCGTGAGCCGTATCAATCACGCTGACATGCCAGAGCTGCGTTCCCGTGTCCGCGTCGAAGGCGTATACACTGTCGCCTTCTGTGGCCACAAAGACAACGTTGTGCGTTCCTCCCGAGATAGAAACATTCGGCTTATACAGGGGCTGAGCGTAAACGTAGCCGTCCACGGGCATGCTAAAAAGCTTGCCGAACGTAGTTGAATTGACGTTGGACGGAGTGAGGATCGTTTCGCCCAGGTTCTGGCCCGTGCGCCCGTTGTCATTGTGCTGCGTCAACACACTCGTTTGCCCAAAAGCCAAAAGGAAGGGGAAGAACAACATCGCGAGCAAGGATAGCCTTTTCATAGCAGTGGTTGCCTCGGCCCTAGAATTTAGACATGGGACACTCGTGTCGCGATCGATGGGATGGGGCAGCTGCAGAGCAGGCAGCGTCGTGTCCGTTACACCCCTCCGCCCGTAGCCTCGGAATGCCCCCCTGCGCGTGAAGCACACCCCTCGTAAGGTAGGACCTTAGCAACTATCCTGCCATTTTTAACGCTCTATTATATACGTCTAACCTGTTGAAAAAACAAGCATTACAAGATTCAAAGGTGACGCTATTTGCTTGCCTTAGTACATACATGCAAACTGCTGCACTCGAATGGAAGAACGAGAGCCGCTGTCCAAATCTGGGCGCCCCGGTAAGGGAGACATGAAGACTGTGGCCGTCACCGCATGGCCCCGTGTCGACAGGATCCCTGATGAGCGACCCACGGTGAGAAATGCAATTTTGAGGTGCCGTTCCGATTCGGGTGCGGCTATTGCAGACGACCTAAGGAATGATACTCAAAGCTCCTACCCGCGAGGTCTCGCGCCGTTAGGGGACAGTTGTTGAATTCGTAAGATGGAAGACCAGGATCGCCCCATCGCCAATATTCCATGACGGATAACGCAGCAAGTATTCGCAATTGGGAGGCTGATGAAGCATGACGACCGTTGTAACTGCAACCCATTCCGGAGTAGGTGGATCTGGTTTTTCGCAGTCCCAAGCGTGAGCAGCGGGGATATACACACCCGCGTCAACCTCCGAGGTCCGTTTATCGACGTATGGAGCTGAGACTTGATGTTTCTGAAAAAATGCGGCCAACTCTTCCATCGACTGGCCCAAGCTGAGATTGGAATTGATCGAGATTTCCTGCTTCGGTGTATGGAGGCGGAACACGTTGTAGTAAGCGAGGTAGTGTGGGTAGGTGAGGATGGCCGTGACCACACAAGAGAAGGCCAGCGCGCCAACCCCACCGAATGCCACCGACTGAGCTTTCGACCCCCAGACCGAGCGCGTCAGCGGGATAATCAAGCTACAAAGCAAAACCGCCAAGGTAATCGGAACCGAAAAATGCCGCACGCCTACATTTAGGTTCGATGCCATGGCGATCAGGGCAAAGACAACCAAGGTCACCAGCACGGCTCGTAAATGGAGTCGCTTGGAATCGGGAACGGTTGACGAGCCCTTTCCCCACTGGCGCAGAAGGTTCGCGGTCGCCAGTGCCGCCAGCAGAAAGAAAAGCACGACCATCCCCGGAGCTAATTTGAAGAAGGAAATCACCGGAAAGTAATACCAGACACCGTGCGGATGCCAACGGCCCAGAAAGTACATTGGTCGACTCCCATGTCCGACGACATGGGCAAGGCCCCCCACATAGAGCCATAGGGGAAGCAGGATTCTCTCGAGCGCAGGGTGCTTGGTCATGATGCTGATGGAGCGGTACATCAAGACGACGCGGCCTCCAGAGTCCTGAATCTCCTTCGCCACGTCCTGGAGGATGGCAAGAGGATCGCTTCGGTAAAAGATCCCCAGATAGGAGAGAAACACGACTACACCGGCAAATATCATGCCGCCAACGGCCAATCGCTCGCGTCTGAACCCTTGCGGCGGTGTGAGTGTCGAAGCTTTGTCCTCAGGCAAACGCTGTCTCGAAAATCGGAACCACACCCAGCAAAGGAATATTGCCGGGAACAGAAAGACACCCGAAAACTTTGCCAGCAGGGCCCCCGCCAGACTGGCTGCAAACAACAGGGTGTTGCGCTTCGTCGGCTCCTGCCAGAGCGAGGCGAAATACCACATCGTCTCAAGCGAGAGCAGCGCGATCAGTACGTCATTCATCACCAGCGGGCCATTCGCAAGGAAGAACGGCGACGTCACGAATAAGGTCAGCGTCAATGCCGCACCCCACGGACCGGCAAGTTGCCGTGCCATCCCGTAAAGGCTCAATCCGAGCAGGAGTGTCAGGGCGACCATGGGCAGCCGAGCCGCAAAAAGCAGTGTTCGCTGATTGGTATTCCACGACTCGAAGAATTTTCTCCCGAAGGCATACTCGGTCGGCGTCCAGGTATGACCGGCTATCCAGATCGGATCGTTGTAATCCACCTTTCCGTGCAGAAGCAAAACCGGCAGCGCCGCGATGATCTTGAACAGTGGCGGATGCTCGATGTCCATGCGGGCGTCGAGACGCTGCAAGTAGCTCAGTCCAGCGGGGACGTACAACAATTCGTTAGTGGTGACGGATTCCATTCGGATTGAGCCGATCGAGAGCCCCAAGAGCAGTGCCGAGGCGAGAAGAACGAAGACCTTCTCAACGGGAGACCACGGTAACCGACTATTCGCTGGAGCTGGGGCCTTGGGGCGATCAGCCGAACGCTTGAGCCCAACTTCCTTCGAGGTAATCTCTATTTTGCTAGGCGCCATTTCGAGCAATCCTTGTGATGCTGCACTTTGGGTTGCTGTGGCCACTTTCTACTGCCGGTCTTCACCTGAAGCTAGAGGATTTGGATCACACCGTCGACGGAGTGACTGTGGACCGGAAACATTAGGTGGACGGAGCCGATCCCCTTTGCGATCTCCCATTTCTAGTGGGTATGTGGAACCTTCGGAATGCCTGCCAACTTTGACTCAGCGACAGGCGTCAATTCAGGTATCGCACACACGCTGCTATGTCGTCGAGAGGCCACAACGCTGTATATGTGCGATCCTACCCAAGCCACGCCTGGCACATACAGGAAGGGGAGAGCGAGCCAACCCAGTGGCAGCGCGCAAGCCACAGCGCGGTAGGCGTAAAACCCAGTTCTGATCTTCCCCCGCGGTGTCCGAACATGCATTTCGCCGTGACAGCGCTCGCGATTCATGTCATGAAAGTGCTTTTCGATATCTGACCATTGATGCGCAGCATCTAGAAATCTCACGCGGTGCAGCACGTCCAGGCCTCTGATGACAGCGATGGTTCGACGGCATAAGCCGCACGCTCCGTCGAAGACCAGAGCATAAGTCCCCCGACCAGCGTAGCGCGCCGCAATGCTTCCGACGACCCGATCCCATGGAACCCACAGCGCCTGGCACATCATCATCTGATAAAAGTTCGGACCCATAAAAAGGGCTATACCCATCTGCATGGCCACGATACCCGGCACCAACACCCAGCGCGCCCTGCGGCTGAATAGCGCGATCACAAAGCCCACCTCGAGCAGCAGAGAACAGGCCGCCACAGTACTCGACAGCCAATGATAGCGGGCAATAAATAGACCCCAGGAAGTCAACGGTTCGGAGTCCGAGACGTGGTAATACCCACGCAACAAAAAGTTCCCCATGGTTTCGCTCGTGATCCAGTTGATCCCGGAGTGTCGCAACTTGGATACTCCCGCTTCGAAGTAGACCATCGCCGAGATGACCCAGATCAAGTGCACCGGCCAAGTGTATTCACCGCTCGGTGCCAGCTCCTTCTCCGCCGCCGCAGTTCTTGCTCGAGCCTTGCGGATCAATACATCCACCGACCAGGCATCGCCGCATCGGGAAAAGGCCATTACTAGAAACGCCCACAAAAGCAGATGGTCGAGATGGTGGATCCTGCCAAAGTTGTTGGGGAGTCCAAACAGGTAAGCACCAAAGATGAACGAAATTGAAGTGCTGAACCGCGTCAGCAGTCCTACGCAGCTCATAGCGAGAGCCAACCACCAGACAGTCTGGACGGCAATCAGAGAGGTCGTCGAAAGTTGCGGAAGATGCAAAGTCCTGAAGAGCCAGACCGGGGTCCAGAAAACGCTGGAGACTTTGCCCCAGGGGGTGAAGTCTGCATGCCAGCCCCACGACTTGAACAGCACAGGGCTCAGCAAGTAGAACAGAAAAATCGAGCCGTATAGAATGATCCGGCAAAGTCCTAGATTGTCCGCCGAGACCGGCTCAAACCAGAAACGATTCCAACGCTGGCCGATGGATTTGATCAATCTCATCTCGCTGCCCTCTCGGTCGCAGGTTCGAAGACTTCACCGAGTAATTCCTTTCGATCTGGGTTAGCGATATTACGCGTCTGCGGATCCAGGATCCAAGTGACACGATAGAGTCGGAGAGCCTCGAGTGCTGGCCCGTGATGGATTCCCGAGGCACGGAGGGCGTCATAGCGTTTCAGGCAATCTTCCAAAGCTGGCGTTACCTGATTCTCTCGGAGCGCGATCGAGAGAGCCGCAGACATTCTGGAGTTATCGAATGGCTCAAAGTACTCGTTCTTGTCCAGCGGAAACTCCAACAACGGCTGTCGTTGCGTCACGCCATAGAGCCGGAGAAGAGTGTAACTGTGGTCAGCCGGAGCTTCCACCCACGAAAACATCGAATATTGCGAGAAAGGCCAGTGTTCCGTGTCAGTCACAGAATCAAAGACCGACCCGCCTACAATCACTGCACCGAGCGCGTAGACCGTTACCAGTCGCCAGCGGAGCATAGCTGGGGCTGCGGCGGCATTGCCTTCGGGCGCGCGAGCAGGCGCCCAAAAGGCCATGCGAAACTCACGATTTGCAAGAATGATGGCGAGAAACGTCACAGCGAATACGCCCAGCAGCAATTTCCTGTCGGAAATTATGCCAACAAAAAATAGGGCACTAAAGGACTGCGGATCGATTTTATTCATGGATCGCCATCAACATTCCGCCCTTTTCACATATGACGTGCCTGTCCTCTGCACGCGGCTCATCTCCCTATAAGCCTCTAGAAGGTCGGTTCCTTTGTGTTGAAACGCCTAGAAAGCTCGCCTATGCCTCACTTTAGTCTACCAATGCACTCTGTCAGCCAAAATGGTTTCTGCGCCCGTCGCGATTCATCGATTGCCCTACTCGAGAACACTCTAAGTATCAATGATTTCAACAGATTAAAAGAAAGGCCGGAGCACTACCCGCGATTCCGTTGCCAGTTTCTCGACGCGGCGCAGAATTAGGTGATACATTGGAAAGAAGTTGCCCAAAAATGGAATCGTTTGCGCCCCGGTACAGTTAAACTGTCATCGTAGGGCCGCAAGGATGCTCCCAGGAGACCCTGCTC
>CAWEVR010000008.1:0-272753 GCA_963812565.1 uncultured Acidobacteriota bacterium | reverse complement strand
TCAAGGGTCGCATGGATTATTCCCTTCCTTTGGACGGCCTCGTGACAGGGACTCTTGCACAGACTCTTGTCTTCGCTCGCTCAAAAATCAGCCCGCCCTATGTCCACCGCAGACTTGTGAGCGAGTACCCGAGCCGAGAAGACGGACCAATCCTCAGTTGTAAATACTCCCTTTGCGATCTCTGCCCAAATGAAAGCACAAATGCGGTGCCTAAAGCGTGACGTCGATGGGAGAGCCGGGGGTCGGAGCCGAGAGAGACTCCCATCGCGGTTAGATTGCAGTGGTTTCGGACAACCTGGGTCGAAAAGCAACCGTTTCGGTTCACTTGTCCGGTTATCCGACTAATCAGGAGTTAGCCAATCGCTGACATGGCCGATTGGTGGTTAGAAGGCCATTTCCTAGCGCGTATCCAGCAGGGTGCGAGAACCCCCGTAGAGTTCCGTTTCACGAACCGGATTTATTTCTGGCTCAGAAGCTCTGGAGTTCTGATGAGGAGCATTCGACGAACAGGAAAGGCTACTGCGGGAAGCCGACCCGGCGGACCAAGTCCTGGAAGCGAGGTTCAGAGCGCAGGGAGTCGAATATGGGTTCTCCTTTGAGGAACGTGATCCAGAAGTCGCGCTGCTGATAGCCCTTTTCGAGCCAGGCGAAAGCTTGCTCCTTATCGCCCAGACCAATGTAAACTGTGGCGAAGTTGGTGGGCGCTACATAACCTTCCTTCAACTGCTCCTGCAAATCCGCAATCACTTTGCGGGCGTCCGCCGTGCGCCCCATTCGGCCGTACACGTAGCCGATCGTCGCGTAAGGTTCTGACGTGAAGTCTCCCGCCTTCTTCAATTCCTCGATAGCCGCCTGATAATGCCCCTGCTCGGCGAGCGTCTTGCCGAGGTAGACATGTGCGGGCCAGAAGCGCGGCTCGAGATCCAAAGTCTTGCGCAGTTGCGAGATTGCCTCGTCGTAGCGCCGCGCCTCATACAGGGATTGCGAGAGGATAAAGTTCCCAGGCGCGGAAACCGGGTCGAGTTCAACTGCTCGCCGGGCTTCGCGAATCGATTCCTCGATCTTGCCCTCTTGACGGAGGAAATGCGCGTAGGTGAAGTGCACAAGTGAGGAATTTGGATTTAGACGAAGCGCGATTTCAAATTCCCTCTCGGCGCCCGCCCAATCCCAGTCATAGTCGGTCAGATCGGCGGCCAGAGCGGAATGTGCTACTGCAAGTTGACCGTCAATCTCGATGGCGCGTCTCGCGGCAGCCTCGGAGAGAGGAAGAACGTCCGCAGGAGCGGCGTTGCTATTGAATATGAGCGCGCGATAGGAATCTGCCAAGGAAGAGTAGGCCGCCGCGTAAGCCGGGTCCTTCCTGATCGCGGCTTGGAACAGGTCTATGGCTTTTCGTTCGTCAGGGCCATTGTGTAGATTGAGGTGGAAAAGACCCTGGAGATAATCTTCGTGGGCTTCGGGATCAACGGTTTCGTTGCGCGCGAAGTGGGCATGTTCCTGAGGCGTAAGCTTCAACTGGATTTCGCCGACGATGGCCTGCGCGACTTCGTCCTGGAGTCGGAGCGAATCCCGCAAATCGCGTTCGTAACCTTTTGCCCAGAGGTGCGTGTCAGTGGGACCTTGAATCAATTGCGCGGTAATGCGAACGCGGTCGCCTTCGCGCTCGACCGAACCCTCCACCAGGGCGTCCACATTCAGCTCTCGCGCAATCTCCGGAACCGACTCCTGAGTTGCCTTGTAGCGCATCGCCGAAGTGCGCGAGACGACACGCAAAGAGCTGACCTGAGACAGCTCGGTGGTCAGTTCTTCGGTCATGCCGTCGGCGAAGTATTGTTGTTGTGGGTCGCCCGAGAGGTTCGCGAGGGGGAGCACAGCGAGAGAGTGAATGCCGTGAGCGGAGGCGCGATGGAATATCCTGTCACGCAACCCATCTATGTTGGCGGCGAATAGAGCGCCGCCCAGGACAACCAGGGCGGCGATGACGCCGGGGATCCACAAGCTTCGCTTCGCGGAACCTAGAGGTGCAATAGAAACGGGAGCAGTGGAAGGGGGAGTACGCGGCTGCGTGTGAACGGCTTCGAGCGCCGCGCCGACTTCGCTGGCCCGCTGGTAGCGGTGGCCCGGTTCCTTCTCGAGGCAGCGCTCTATGACCGTCCGGAGACCTGGAGGAAGCTGGGGCGGGAGAGGCGGGAGCGGCTCGCGAAGTATTTTAGCGGTGAGCTCGTATCCCGTCTGGCCACGGAAGGGGCGATTGCCAGTGGCCATTTCGAAGAGGGTAACGCCGAACGACCAGATATCGCTGCGCGGGCCGGCTTCTTCACCCCGGAGTATTTCGGGCGCGATATAAGGAAGCGTTCCGACGACCGCGCTGGCATCGGTGGCCGATTGGGCCGAGTGAGTGGCATCCGCAAATTCGAGGTCGCCGTGAAGCCTGGCGAGACCAAAGTCCAGAACCTTTACCTGTCCGGATGGGGTGATGACGACATTGGCCGCCTTGATGTCGCGATGGATGATGCCGTGATCGTGCGCATGGGCCAGCGCGGCGGCGATCTGCACGCCGTAGCGCACGATCAGCTCTGGCCGCAAGCCTTCCGAGGCGATGAGCGAACTGAGCGGGCTGCCCTCGACGAGCTCCATCACGATGAAATGGCGGCCGCCGGCTTCGCCCACTTCGTGGATGACGCAGATATGCGGATCGTTTAAGGCGGAGGCGGACCGCGCTTCGCGGAGGAGTTTTTTCCCCGCGTCCGCGCCGCCTTGAGATTCCGGCGGGAGGATTTTGAACGCGACATCACGTTTCAAGCGCTCATCGCGGGCCCGATAGACCTCGCCCATGCCGCCAGCACCGATCTTTTCCACGATTCGGTAGTGCGAGATGACCTGGCCGATTAGAGGTGAGGAGTCCGTCATTTGGCGGCCATCTTAGGTGGGGCCCGAAAGCAAGTCAACGAAGAGGGACAGCTTGCGGGTTAAGTCCTGATAAACGCGGTAACCGGACAAGTGGCTTCATGTATCGGAACCATGGGATCTTGATTTATTGGGCCAAAAGGGAACCATTTCCGCACGCCTATCCAGAATTGGTAAACACTTGCGCGTTTGTCGGTATTCATCCAAAAATAAGTTGATTACTTCCGGTTGGGCCGTCAACCGGCAAGAATTCGACCGGACCGTAATTGCGAGTGCCAGCGCCTGTTAACAATGCTTGACCAGCTCTTCAGTTGCAGACCGAGCTGAACATGGGAGAGTTCCAGGGGTGGTGCTATCCCTCGCATGTGAGTTCAAATAGTGTAATCTCAGGCCTCGCACCCAAGCGGATGGATGGACTAATGGTTCCGATGCCGCGGTTGACATAGAGCTGGCTGCCGGCTTTCTGGTACCACCCGCTGGTGTACGGTGTCACAAATCGGCTGAGACAGAGACCGCGGTGCAGTAATTCCAGCGACAGCTGCCCTCCATGAGTGTGGCCGGTCAGCATCAGGTCCATGCCGAGTTCAGCTGCCCGATCAAAGGCGTTTGGGTTATGGTTGAGCAGGATGTTCACCGTTCCCGGCATCACCAGCTTTTCCTTCCCCTCCATATACCGGTCGACCAGATGCCCTTCGTGATCCGTGGAGAACCGCGCTTGCTCATAGTCGATACCGATTATGTTCAGGCTTTCTCCGCTTGATTCGATGGGTACTTGCTCCTGACGCAGAATTCGGATCTGCTCTTTCGCCAGAAGGCGCGTGATCGACTCTTCGGTTTCCGTCATGTACTCATGATTGCCAAGGCAGCCGAGGACACCGAATGGAGCCTTCAACGCCGACACCGCCTGCACTACGGCCCCTTGCGTTGCGGAGTCGTAGGTGAGAAAGTCGCCGGTCAACGCAACCAGGTCGCCGTGCAATTGGTTGGCGATCTCAACGTACTTGCGAATTTCTTCGGCGCTCATGAAGGGACTGATGTGAAGATCAGAAAGCTGGACAATGCGGAAACCTTCAAAAGCCTTCGGCAGGCGCCGCAACTTGATCCGCTGATGGGTAGTTTCGAGATTGAGCCGGCCATAGAAAAGGCCATACCCGCCGGCCACAAAGGGGGCAGCGCTTAAAGCTATAGCACTCTGCTCGAGGAAGCGCCGCCTGGAGGGGGATGGCAGCTCGGGACGGGAAGGAGTTACGAACTTTTTGGCTGCCCCTATCGCGGCACGCGCGAGGTGATCGACACTCCACAACAACATTATGACGAAGAATCCGAGCACGGAACCGACGAACCATATCTCGAAAGGACCTTCTAACAGCCCCGCCCGGAGATTCCAGCCAGAACCCCTGTTGATTCCGGATAACAGATTGAAGGCAAGCAGAAAAACGTAGATCACCAGCCCGATCCACGCCAATCCGCTGCGCCAGCTCTTGCGCGAAATCAGCCTCTTACCTATATCGCCCACGCGGGCGATCCAAAAAAGTTGGCTGGCAACCAGAATGACGAACATAACCGAGGAGAACACAAAGTAGAAGGGCCCCTCGCCCCAATTGGGGATGAGCCAGAGAACGAGAAAAATAAGCCAAGTGACGAGGAAGAAAAAGATCAGCTTGTGAGCTCTGATGAAGCCAATTGCTTTAGCCTTGATGTTCAAAGATTGTGAGGAGGCCTTCATTTCATGACCTTGCCTCTAAGTTTGAAGATGACGGGCGCCATCCAAGAAGATGAGGTAGTGTAGCCCGAAACGGCTTGGGTTTGAAACCGTCTTCTTCTTTGCGCACGTTGGCAAAAAGTCTCCATGGCGCTCACAATCGCTTCTCACTGGATGGTTGGTCGGCAAACCGGAAGTAATCCAGATCGGGGTATGCGGATCGGTACCGACAAGTCGCGTAGTGTTTACCAATCACCGTTTCGGTTCTGGTGTTTGGAAACCATGAGTTATCGAACCAGATCAATCGATGGCGACAACCCTCGCTCTCTCTGCGTCATGTGGCTTTGCTTGCGGGACCCCTTTTGACACATTCCGCAGAATTAACTTGGTACAATCCGTATCGCTCACACCGGGCAAATGCGCCTCACACTTCCACAAGAGCAGGCAGTTACCGAGCTGGCCGCGCTTCTCTACGATTTCCTTCCTGGTCAGCCACATCCATTCGCAGACCCGACAATTTCGTTTGCAGGGCTCGCCACCTCGATGGGACTGGGCCAATTCTGGCGTGGGGGAAGCAAGCAGCCCGCCATTGCGGCATTGCTCCGAAACACCCTGGAGAACCGATCTGGGAAATTCTGCGACTTGATGCAAGAAGTTGTTCGAAGAGCAATGACATATCGCCTGAACAAGGGTCAACCTATCGTGCGCGAAGAGATCCTCTCGCTAAACGGTTTACTCATTAATCTGGGCTTCAAGATTCCTGAGCTCCATGATCCGAAATTCCTGGATGGCCTGCCTTCAATTCAGAAAGCACAAAGTGTGACGATCTCCGGAGACAAGAGAAAAGCTCTCACACATGAGTTGGTCAGATTAAGTTCACTCGCACCCCAGCCGCGCGGATACGCGTTTGAATCCTTCCTCCAGAACTTGTTCGAAAGTTTCGAGCTGGCGCCACGCGATGCGTTCAGGCTGGTCGGGGAACAGATAGACGGGAGCTTTCAGTTTCAAGGTGAAACCTATTTGGTCGAAGCGACATGGAGAAATGAGCGCGTTGGTCAGGAAGAGCTACTATCTTTTTCTGGCAAAGTAACAGGAAAGGCAAAATGGTCTCGCGGGCTATTTATCAGCTATGCGGGCTTCACACCCGAGGGACTTGAGGCGTTCGCCAGAGGAAAACCAACCTCGATAGTCTGTCTCGATGGTCTCTGTCTTCATGAGACATTGAAAAATGGCTTGGAGCTATCCGCCGTAATCGAACGAAAAGCGAGGAGAGCAGCTGAAACGAACGAAGCTTTTGTGCCTGTCAGGGAATTATTTCCAGAGATGTCTTAGTCGCGTCGGCATCCTCATTGGACTTCGAACTGTTAAATTCCCCGCCTGTGCCAAAATGTTTTGCATGAACGCGTCATGAAGTCTTTCAGACTCAACCGCGTTCGCCCCTAATGTTGGCGTTTCGAAACCACATGAGGCTGTTGAAAAGGTCCGCTCCGATTTTATTTGCGGTGACTAGCCCCTGTTGTGCTACTCAACACGCCAAGGAGGAAGTCACCGATGATGGGACAGCAAACGCGTACCGAGTCGTTGTTCTACTACTTTCGCTTGGAAGACCAGATTCCGGAAAGCCACCTGCTGCGGCTTATCGATCGCCATGTGGATTTGAGCTTCGTGCGCGACCGACTGAAGAATTCTTACAGTTCGACAGGCCGCCCCTCCATTGATCCCGATGTACTGTTGCGATTGTTGTTGGTGGGCTATTTGTACGGAATCACGAGCGAACGACGTTTGCTGGAAGAAGTCAGGATGCATCTGGCCTATCGCTGGTTCACGCGGTTGGGCTTCGAGCAGCAGATCCCGGACCACTCAACGTTTTCCAAGAACCGGCACGGACGCTTTCGCCAGTCGGGAGTGTTTCGGGAAGTGTTCGAAGAGATTGTGCGGCGCTGTATCGGGGTGGGCTTAGTGGAGGGACAAAAGCTGGCGGTAGATGGAACCATGGTGGAAGCGAACGCGAGCCGACAGAGCCGAATTCCGCGAGAGAAATTGAAGGATGTGGCACAGGTTTCGCGGACAGTGGCAGAATATTTATCCGAACTGGAACAGAACAACCCGGTGCCCGATGCAAACACGATTTCTACCACCGACCCGGATGCAGTTTGGGCCAAGAAGACTGGGCCAGCCACGCTGGCTTACTTCGACAATTACCTGGTCGATACGCCGAGTCGCGTAATTCTGGGGGTAGAAGCTACGCCAGCACTTTTCCATCAGGAGACGGTAGCCGCACGGAAGATGCTGGAGCGTGTCGAGAAACTCGGTATTAAACCAGCGAGCTTGGGAGCTGATAAGGCATACGGAAGTGGAGAGTTTTTGGCGTGGCTGTTAGGGCGAGGCGTGCAACCACATATTCCTGTCATCGATCGTCGCCATCAGACAGAGGGGCGTTTTACGCGTGATCAGTTTCGTTACGATCCAGCGATGAATGTCTATCACTGCCCGGAAGGGAAACAGCTACGCTATCGCGGCCTGCAACGGGCGAGCCAAGGGTATGCTTACCAGACAACGGAAGCAGATTGCCGAGGATGCCCACGGAAGAAGCAATGCACTCCTGCTCCTTCTCGTCGACTTTTCGTACACTGGCACGAACCAGCCCGACAAGTAGCACGCGCTTTGGTTGGTACGCCCGCTTACGAGCATTCCCGACGAGCGCGCTATCGTATCGAGGCCCTCTTCGCCGAGCTCAAGCAACGCATGCGCCTGCAAAGAGTGCGACTCCGGCGTCTGTGGAATGTCTCGGAGCAGTTTTTGTTGGCCGCAACCGCTCAGAATGTGAAACGCCTGGTGCGATACCTCGCGCAACGGCCGCCAACGTTGGGAACTCAGCTAGCGTAAGTCACGCGGCGGGAGGTTACGCTGGAACGGCAGCTCCAACGATCAAAACAAACCCACGCCCCAAAACTTCTGGCCAGGAAATTCGTGTATCCCGTCATGTTTTTCACCAGCCTCACATGGTTTCGAAACAAGGGCTCACTTGTCCAGTAGCCCCATATACATCCTGTGGCTTTGACTTGCTTGGAACCGATAAGGAATGGGAACTCGGCTCAAGCTGCTTGCAGAAGGGCAGGACGGGCGTAGAATACTCCACGTTTTCAAGATAAAAAAGGAGATCTCGGCTACGCCGCCTGATTGGAGGTTTGGATGGGCCAAACGTCTAAATCCAAGTTGCGCCGTGCCATTGGTCACTACGACGCCAACTACGGAAATTTTCAAACGGAACTGTATTCACAGATCCGTCAGGAGGCTTTTGGCGAAGATATTGGACAAAATAGCTGGCTCACCTCAGACGAGCAGGACCTGTTTCTGTCCTGGCTTGACCTTTCTCCCGGCAAGGCCCTGCTCGATGTTGCTTGTGGATCCGGTGGCCCAGCGCTGCGAATCGCTACAACCACCGGCTGTTCCATCGTGGGGGTTGACGTTCACGAGCAGGCGATTTCGACGGCAAACTTACTTGCTACCCAGCGCGGTTTGACAAAGCTCGTTGAATTTCGGGTTGCGGACGCCACGGAGCAATTGCCATTCCCTGACGCCTGGTTCGATGCAATCACCTGCATCGACGCAATCAATCATCTTCCCAATCGACGACGCGTAATTGCGGAGTGGGCCCGGTTGCTTAAGCTGGGCGGACGGCTGCTATTCACCGATCCCATCACGGTGACTGGGCCGCTGACAAATGCAGAAATCGAGGTACGCAGTTCGACAGGTTTCTTCTTGTTCGTTCCGCCTGATTATGACGAACGCGTTCTTGTGCAGTGCGGTTTGCGGTTGCTGGTGCGCAGGGACGTAACTGCGAACATGGCCGAACTCGCTGAGCGACGGCACGCAGCCCGCGCATCGAGGAGCGCAGCCGTGCGCGAGATCGAAGGCGACCAGACCTACGAAGGGGAGCAGGAGTTCTTTGCTGTTGCCGCTCGTGTCGCTAGAGAGGGCCGACTCTCCCGCTTCGTCTACGTTTCCGAGAAATTGAGCTGAGTCTGAAGGCTCATACAAGAGAACCCAGGGAGGTATCGCTCTAGCGACGCATATTAGGCTGCGCACCTAGGCAAGTCAACGTTCCCAAGGCGATGACCTGCCAGAATGCTTTCGAGTGAGCCGAAAAGCTTCCCTTCTCGCACTTATCCTCAGGACGACTCATACTCTGCAATGAGTTGAAATCGGGAATTCCCGCTGAAATGCGTCACCAATCTACTGGGGGAGTTCACCACCTTGCGGCTCGCCCGCTTGAGGATTACTATTCTGGTACCGTTTTACTCGGCCTCGGTCTGCGGACGATCTACGAAGGAGAATGACGATGCGAAAAGTATTTCTTCTGTTGACCTTCTGGTGTGCCTTGGCGAGTGCCACGCTCGCGCAATACGACAAACCCACGCAACCTGCAGATGCATCCCAGGCCGCGAAGCCTGACTTCTCGATGACTGCCTCTTACATTGAAGCATGCAGCTGCGACATGTTCTGCCCCTGCTACTTCAACAATCACTCCACCATGCACGGCGAGAAGCAATTCTGCCGGGCCAATCTAGTGCTGAAAGTGGACACGGGGTATTACAAGTCCACCAAGCTCGACGGCGCAAAGGTATGGGTGTCAACCGATCTGGGCAGCGATTGGAGCACCGGAAAAGATTCCTGGGTGGTCATGACATTTGATCCCAGCGACACGCCCGAACAGAAGGCGGCCCTCTCAGACATTCTTGGGCAACTCTATCCGTTCAAGTGGGAGAAGGCGGCGACCGACACGGCAGCCTTTTCCTGGAACGTAGACGAGAAAACGGGTGAGGCACACGCCAAGATGAGCAATGGGAAAGGTGAAGTCATACTGGAACGCGTCGCGGGGACGAATCCGAAGCAAGAGATCGTGATTCCCAACCTGAAGTATTGGGAGGCGCAATCCAACAACGGTTTTCGCATGTGGAAAACGGAAGTGGAAAACTATTCCGGACAGGGTCATGAGTTCGAGTACAAGGGAACAAATGGTTTCCTGATCACCATTACATTCTCCGGGAAAGCGACCCCCAACCCCGCCGATTAGTTGCCACCGCCCGGCAAAAGTTCGTGGGCTCGGTGCATAACGCGCAAAGAATGAGAGAGGCCGATCGGAAGATCGGCCTTTCCTTCGTAGAAGGCTAGAAGTGAGAGCCGACTTGGGCCGTAATGGCCCCCGGCGAGCCGAAAAGATTTCCTTTCGAGCCGAACCGGTCCGAAAACCCATGCTTTCGGCCCAGGAAATCACTCGTCCGATAACGCATATGTATTACTCCCAACTACGCCGTTACAGGAAGAGTGTTTGGAAATGGGTGGGAGAAGCGTCAGTTTTTGGCTTTGGGATTTTGCCGCAGCCGTCGGAAAGGCTCTGCGCTCAAAAACGTGGCCGAGGCATTGCAAACTAACGGGGGTGGATGTACGTTTTCGGTCGGCCGGGAAAGTCAAAATGGAAACCCGGGTTACATTTTCACCGTTATCCCGCCAAGGTGAGCACGGCATGCGCATTTCAAAGCTTTGGTCCACAGTTTCGATTCTTCTCAGCATATGCCTCTTTTCATGGGCATTCCCGTCGGCTCATGTTCACCAGAACCAGCAACGAGCTTCGGCGCTAGCCAACAAGCCGGATGGCATATCGGTCGTAAGTGCGATTGACGCCCATAGAGTGGGGCAACTCTTTGATACAAGCAATCCAACGCTAAACGCATACAGCAATCCGAACACGTCAGGGGTCACTTTCCGGACTTCGTGGGCAGATGTCGAACCGGAAGACGGAAAATTCGATTTCAGCAAGATTGACACCGTTTTTGCCAATGCCGAGAAAAATGGCAAATGGGTGGAGCTCATTTTGATACCGGGTTTTGGAATGCCTGGCTGGGCAATGCAAGGGATGCAAAGCGGAACGTTCACTATCCCGTACGGGCCCGGCAAAGGAATGTCGCTGCCCCTGCCCGTGCCTTGGGATCACACCTACCTGTCCCGGTGGTTCGCTTTCTTGAAAGTGATTGGAGGCCGATATGGGAGCAAGGCTTCGTTTCGAAAGATTGCCGCAGCCGGCCCGACCAGTGTCTCGGCCGAGATGTCCTTACCCGACTCTCCCAAATGATATCGCCCAGTGGGAGAGGTTGGGCTATACCAGTGAGAAGTACATCAACGCCTGGAGGGAAACGTTTAGTGCCTACTCATCGATTTTCCCTCACCAGTATTTTTCGCTGGCGCTGCATAGAGGTCTTCCGATCCCAAGGAGAGAACAGGGGGTTGAAGTCAGGGAGCAGATTGTCAGTCTGGGACTTCAATACCCTAATCAGTTTGCGCTGCAAGCAGACGGCCTAAGTAGTGGAAGGGAAAGTGAAACGTATGGGGACCGCACCGTTATTGATTACAGTGGCCGCGTGGTCACCGGGTTTATGATGGACACCGCTGCCACTCTACGGTCGGAACAGATGGGCGCTGCGGGCGATCCTCCTCTCGCTTTGAAAAAATCAATCGAGAAAGGGATGCGGCCGAACAGTGCGGGTCAGCATGTCAATTATCTAGAAATTTACGAACCCGATGTGCTTGCGGACGAAATGCAATCAGTACTGCGTTATGGAGCGTCGCTATTCGCGCAAAAACAGTGATCTGCCCCTGTCCTCGCGCATCGGATGAACACGACACTCCCACAAGCTGCAGGCACGGCGCCGCCCGGAATAGCCATGCGGGCACAGCCGGGCGAATTCGCCTTAGACGAGCGCTGCGCGGCCACTACCGGACGATCCATCTTCCGATCGACTCGTACTAACTCCCGATTAGTCGCGTTATCAGACAAGTGAGTCAAAATGGTTTCCTTTCAATGCTTCTCATTCCGCTCGGAATGGCCTGAAGAGTTATTTCCGATTGTCGCGAGCCTTTTGTAGGACACCCGCTAGGCTATTTCAAAACCCTGCAGACCCTTTTCGGCACACGAACCAATCGCCACTGCCACCCTATACAAGAGTGCCTCCGAATACTGAACGGAGAAGAACTTGAGAAAGCTCGACGAGAAGCCAATTTGGAATGGAACAAAAACACGCCTCGACCAATGATTTGTGGCGAGCTGTGAAAAGTCAGACCCATTTACTCACGATCGAGGATCATAGACTGTGGGGACTTTTGTGGGGACCTCTCATACATCTTGCCGAATCTCGCCACATCTCAAGTCAACCTGCCACAACTACTGAACTTGTTGAACCTGAAAAGGTTGCAGGGATTTCTGCCTTCCGTTCAACAAGTTAGCCTTTTCGCTGGAAATGGTTTTCGAAACCATGGACCCTCCCGAGTTTCGGATTACTGACATTGACAGCTAGAGCGCCCGGCTAGAAAGTCTGCGATAGATCCATTCAAAGGACAGGTCACTCCAATTCGCTGGTGGAGTTTCGTGCAATTGAATTACCAGGCTTTACGAGTTGCGATGTGTTTGGAGCATGCCGGAACCTCTTGAAAATAATCACGTTATCTCATGCTAGAGGAAGACGGCATCGCCGTACGTAGCCGGATATGTGCATTATTTTGCCGTGTTTCTGTACGGGTATTCCACAATTTGACTGGACGGGGCGCGCGTGAAGGAGGTTCCCACATTCGCCCGCTGCGGCGGGGTCAGCGCAAACGCGTGCTAGAATCGCGGCGACGATGCCGCAAACAACAGCGATCGCTCAAAATCTCGAGCGCGTGCGCGAACGCGTCGCGAGCGCCGCCGAGGGTGCCGGGCGCAGAGCGGAAGAGATCACAATCATCGCCGTGTCAAAAACATTCCCGGCGGAAGCGATCCGCGCTGCGTTTCAAGCGGGCTTGCGCCATTTCGGCGAGAATCGCGTGCAGGAATGGGAGTCGAAGCAGGCCAAGCTCGAGGATCTTGACGCCACATGGCATCTGATCGGACACCTGCAAAGCAACAAAGCCCGGCGAGCCGCGCACCTGTTTGATTGCGTTGATTGCGTGGACGGCCTTGATCTTGCACGGAAACTCGATGATGCCGCGACCGAAGAAGGGAAGCGGTTGCCGATTCTGGTGGAAGTGCGCTTGAGCGATGAGGCGACGAAGAGCGGCGCGTCCGGGCCGGAATTGCCGGCGCTCGTGGAAGGAATTTCCGCACTTGCGCATCTCGATTTGCAGGGGCTGATGACCGTCCCACCGTATTTCGAGGAGCCGCAGCGCGTGCGCAGCTATTTCCGCCGACTGCGTGAGCTTCGAGACGAGCTGAGCCGCCGCCTCGGGCGCGCTCTACCTCGGCTCTCGATGGGAATGAGCCACGATTTCGAAGTCGCGATTGGAGAGGGCTCGACGGAAATTCGTGTCGGGACGGCGCTCTTCGGTGAACGGCAAAGCAAAGCTTGATCCAAATCGAAGAGCGCGAAGGCGCCACGTTTTTTTCTCGGTACGCGTGACGCCCCGGGCGAGCCGGGATGACAATGCAGGCGAGCATGATGGCGCTCCGAAAGTGCGGCTGAAGGCGCCGCTGGTGGAAGATCGCGCGAATCCATCGTTGCGGCGACTTTTGGTCGAGCGTTTGAACGTGCCCGTCTCGGCTGTTAGAATCGTAGCAGGCGAACGAAGGCGATCGAAACGCGTGGCAATCGCGGGAGTAACGAAGGTTCAAATCGAGGGGTTGCGCGCGTGAAGCAACGCGCACGAAGAGAGATTCTGCGAGGAAAATGAGGACGATGCCGGAAATCAAAGCGATCCAAGCCGGGCTGCGCGCAGCGAAAATCGACGGCTGGCTGTTTTTCGACCATCACCATCGCGATCCCATTGGCGGCCACATTCTCGGGCTCGATGAGAAGGCCATGGTCACGCGGCGGTGGTTCTATTTCATTCCGTCGCGCGGGGAACCGCGAAAATTGGTGCACAAGATCGAGCAGGGCACGCTCGATTCGCTGGCGGGGCGCAAGTACTTGTACGCCGGCTGGGAAGAACTGCACAAAAATTTGCCGAAGCTGCTTTCCGGCAGCAAAACGATCGCGATGCAGTATTCACCCGAGAACAACATTCCCTACATTGGTCTCGTGGATGCGGGGACGGTCGAACTGATTCGGAAGCTGAAAAAGAAAATCGTAAGCTCAGCGGACCTGGTACAGAAGTTCGAAGCCACTTGGTCGCCCGAGCAGCTCGAATCACACCTGGAAGCGGGCAGGGTTGTGGATCGCATTCGCGGCGAGGCGTTCGCGCGCGCAGCAGCGTTTGTGCGGGAAGGGAAGCCGCTGACGGAATACGATCTGCAGCAATGGATTTTCGGCGAGTTTCACGCGAGCGGGCTCACGGCCGTGGACGCACCCATCGTTGCCGTACCGCCGAATAACGGCAGCCCGCACTACGAGCCCAAAGCGAACGGTTCGCGTCCGATTCGCGCGGGAGATTTGCTGCTGCTCGATATGTGGGCGAAGCAGGATCGTCTCGGGAGCGTCTATTACGACATTACATGGATGGGGTTCCTGGGCGCCCGAGTCCCGGACAGTTACGCAAGGATTTTCCGAGTCTTGAAGCAGGCGCGAGATGCGGCGATCCGATTCGTCAAAGAGGGAGTGGCCGAAGGGCGCGCGATTCATGGCTGGGAAGTGGATCGCGCCGCGCGGGAAACGATTCGAAAGGCGGGGTACGGGAAATATTTCGTGCACCGCACCGGCCACAGCATCGGGCAGGAAATCCACGGCAACGGCGCGAACATGGACGGACTCGAAACGCGTGACGATCGCAAAATAATTTCGCATACGTGCTTCTCGATCGAGCCCGGGATTTATATGCCGGAGTTCGGCTTGCGTACCGAAGTGAATGTGTACGTGGGAGAGCACGAAGCGCGCGTCACCGGCGCGATCCAAGATGAAATCGTGCCGCTGCTGGCCTGAGGGATCTTGAGCGAAACCGCTGCCAGTGAAACTGACTTAAAGCAGGGTTCAAACGCGACGATGATTGGCGTCGCGGCGTGGCTCGTTCCCGGCCTGGGGCATCTTTTGCTGCGCCGCTGGGGGCGGGCGCTGACATTTTTTATTTCGGCCGGCGGGCTGGCGGTTACCGGCTACCTTCTGCGCGGCAACGTGTTTCCCATACACTCGATCGATTCCTTCGGGACGCTGGGATTTCTTGCAGACGCGGGGTCCGGAGTCTTCTACTTTCTCTCACGTTTCCTCGAGGTGGCCGGGGCGGATGTGTCGCGCGCTTCGGGTGATTACGGCACGCGGTTCATCGCGGCAGCGGGGATCGTGAACGTGCTCGCGGTGATTGACGCGTATGAAATTGCGCGCGAGCGGAGAAGCTGAGCGTTCATGGGTGCCGTGCACATCAGCCACTTTGCGGCGATGATCACTTTTGCGCTGCTGGTTTCGCTGGCTCTCGCGTCTCTAGCGCGGCGGAGCCCCCTCGAACGGATCAAGTACGCGGCGTGGTCGCTGCTGCTTTTTGTCGCCGTGGGCGTCGGAATTGCGTGGCTGATGTATCCGCTCTCGCACTGAGTGCGGTCTCCCGGAATAAATGGAAGGCGAATAGACGGCGGCCCGGGCAGATTGTGACGCGGGGACGTCATTTTTCGATAAACTTCTGATAGAATCGCGCCCAAGCTATAGGCAAGAGCGATCGTCGGCAAAGGGCCTTGTTCAGCGCTAACATTCGGATCAGGGACTTCTCGCAAACTGGAGGAAATAATGTCTAAGTCAGCGGAAGATCCATCTCTAACGAGCGAGGGAAAACAAACCGCCGAGGGCCATCCTACACGTGAAGAAATCGAGCTCCGCGCATATCAGATCTATGTCGAGCGAGGTTGCGCGCAGGGGCAGGATGCGGAGGATTGGTTGCAAGCGGAGCGCGAATTGATCGAGAAATACGGAAAGAGCCGTCGTTTGGCCAAGGCGAAAACAGCCTGAAGGCACAAGGCTGTCCTCTCCGTGCCGTCTCAAGAGTCTCGAAGCGTGATAGCGCATCAGAGTAAAGCGAAGGACTGCCCGGCGTGTTTCCTTTGTGAGTGCGCGGCTCAATCGTTGCGTCTCAACCGTTTTTGAATCGCCGTGCAGTCGATGATTCGAGTTTCTTCCCGGGTCTCGCTCAGAGGCAGGTGAGACCATTTGACCGCTCAGAACGAATATCGGTATTCAAGCCGAAGGATCTCCTTATACCAAACGTTGTGTGTGAGCTGATGCCCGTACCCGACATAGATGGAGTTGTGGTCGCCGATTGCCGTGCGCGCTCCGACCTTTAGATTCACGATGTTTGTGCCATCTGCGCTGACAACCGGGAAAATGCTGGCTTCCGCCAACCTTGCATTCGACTCCAGCCCACCCAGAACGCTCCAACCGACCAACTCGATCACGGGGGCGAACTGGACGCGATCGCCTTTATAGAGCACGTAGCTGGGGCCTACCCCATAGAAGAAGACATCCCCGGCAAAGTTACGTGTTACGCCATTACTAAAGGTAAAGGTAGAGCCGCCGATGGGATGCGTGTCGCCCAGCATCGCTTCAAGCGAGGCCCGATCGGAAATCTTCTGGTAATAGAGAAGTTCCGGCTCGACGCTGTAATGATTCGTGCCCAGCCCTTTAGAGGCATCGCCCGAAGGGAAGGACGCCTGAAACTGAAACGTAAGGTAGCGGCTCGAGGATGCGATTGCAGCGAATTTGACTCCAGCAAGAACGTCGTTGAGCCCAGCATGGTTCGGAAACGATCCCGTGCCGGTCACGAAGGCTTGGGGCTGAATCCAGCGAACCGGCACCTCGGTGAAAATCGAAAAGCGGCTGATCGGCGCGTATTCACCGCGGAAGTAAAGCTGCTGGAAATTTAAGTCCGCAACAAGGCCCGGGCTGGGGCCCGGAGCGTTGCCGCCGTTGCAGCCGCATTGCGCGTAGAAGAATTCCGCGCGATCGGGGGCGTTATCGTGGAAACCAGCGTCGAAACGAACGCGAATCTCAGATCCCACGATCGCATTGTCGATGTAGCCAACCATGCTGCCCTCAATCACGGGCCTCTGGACATCTCCGCTGGGTTTACTAGATTTCGGCGACTTAGCAGTCTGCGACTGCTGTGTGGTCGCGTCCTGTCCAATCGTGGGTGCAGTGCTGGAGCTGGGGTCAGAATAGGCGCTCGCACCGGGATCCGTGGCAGGTGAGCCCACTTGAATCGAAGCAGTCGCGGTCGTCTGGTCAGTCAGGGCGCTGGGAGCATTTTCCTGGGCAAGGGCCGCGACGGGAAAGAGCATGATGAGAATCATAACCGTCCGTTTCATAGTCCGCTCCTTTCAAGGAAAATGACCCGCTACTTTTGCTGGGTCATGCGATTATGCAATTCGCCTTGCAATTCGTGATAGGACCTCGTGAGCCTCTTTCGATCCGGTACTGATAGCTCCGGGAGCAGTCCGTACAAGCTTTCAAGGGCCTCTTTCGCTTCCTTCATGGAGCCTGATCTCAGATCCCGTCTAGCAAGCTCGACATAGTCGTCGCCCAGGTTCGCAAACTTAACATGGAATTCGGGATGCTTCCCGGAATTTTCGACATTCTTCGACTTCTCCAACACGTCTTGAATCACGCTTACCCTCGCCCGTTCTCTGCCCAACGAGGAAGAGGGTAAAGGGGCGAGAAGCTCCTCTATTAGATCAAAGGCCCTGTGGTTGTTTTCAATGGCTGAATCGATCTGGTTTCCCTCCAGCTGCAATGCCGCCAGGTTATCCAGAAACTGGGCGAGCTCTAGAGCGCACTCCCGATTTTCGGGATCTTTTTTCTCGAGCTCCTCATGGATCCCGATGGCCAGTTCGTAGTATTTTTCGCCCTGTTCCGGGTGACCTTCCTGTCTCAACAGAGTACCGAGGTTGTTGTAGGCGCGCGCCAAATCCTGGGACGGCGGAGGACCTGACTTCTTCACAGCCGGTTTATCCGTGTCTTTTTGTGCCAAAGGTTGAAGCAACCGGATTGCCTCGCGGAAGTCTGCCTCCGATTCATCAAGTTGATGATTGTCGAAACGAAGAATGCCGCGATTGTAGTAAGTTCGGGCGAGCTCCTGTTGGTAGTCGGCATTCTCCGGACTCCCGCCGTGCAACGCCTGCTGAAGGAGCAAGGCTTTGTCGTATTCCTTCTCCGCATCTGAGCGAGAATACGGCGAAGACGTCTTCGGTTCCTCCAACCAGCTCCGCAGCGTCTCCCCTTGCCAGTTGTGTGCGTAGGCCAGATCTTGGCGGTATTCAGGCTGATTGGGATACCGGCTTGCGAGCTTTTCAAGCCGACCGATCGCCTCCTTGTAGCCCGCAATCGCATCTTCATGTTTCCCGAGCAAGCGATTAATGTCTCCCATTTGGGAATACGCCAATGCCGTTTCTTTGTTGAGTTCCTGCTCACGAGGATTCTGCTTCAGCAAGTAGCTACTGTAGAAAACCTTTGCCTTTTCCAGCAGATCTCGACGGAACTCTTCCATTTGCGGCATGTCGGCCGCTTCGCGCGCCCGCTTGCTGCCGGCTGACGACAAGCTCTCGTCAACGGCGCGCTTAGCCAAATTGAAGTTTTCCTGCGCACGACCCTTTTCTCTCCAGGCCAGATAAGCGAGAGACAAGGCGATCACGAGCATGGTCCCAAGGATGACGGAGACCCATTGAGCATGCCTAAGTTTTCTCTTCCGTTCATTTTCCTGCTCGGCTTCAAAGCGATTCCGTTCCTTCTCGCTGCGATCCAAGAACTCCATCGCTCTCGGGAAGAAAGGGTGGTAGCGCTCCGCCCATGCCGAGGTGGGCTGGTTTTGTCGCCTCCATCTCAGGCCGAGTTCAAGTTCCGGATTGCGCCATAGCCCTGCTGTACCTTCTTCAAACCACGCGGCTGCCTGCGAAAGCCGGACGTAAGAACCAGCCGAGACTCTCTCTTCTTCCGCCCACTCGATCAGACGGGTCCAGCACCGCATGAGGCTCTCGTGCGATAAATCTATGATGGATCCCGATTTGAGCGGTACCGTCGAGGGCGGCATAAGGAAACTGCGCCCAGGACGCCGGAAGAATTCGACAACCTGGATGACCTCCAATTCAAGCACCTCGCAGATGGCAGCGAGCTCGCGAATCGATGTCGGGCGCCGCACGCCGCGCTGATCCGAGAAAGTGTCCGTGAGGGCCTTGAACATTCGTTCTGCGGTTTGCCGCCTGCGGTCGGAGCCAGTCTCCTGGAAGGCTTCTTCGGCGTGCTGGGAGAGGGCGTGCGCCAAGGTGCCGACTGCTTCATAGTCCGCAATATCGATGGGATCATGAGGCTGCCGATGCTTTTCCCAGTGGTCCCAGGTTCGCATCAGAGCATGCTGTAGCACAGGAAGTTGGTCGAGGTTGTCGCCGAGGTCATTCAGCAGGCGAAGAACTAAGCGCGGGGCAATTTCGCCGCCTCCCACCGCAACCGGACCGGTGATCGCGGACCGCAGTTCGTCACGCGTCATTCGGGGAACGAGATATTGACCGCCATTCACAGCCTCCGGCAGCCCGGGATACTCTATGCATTCGCCCATGAAGTCGGAGCGCATCGTCAGCACGACATAAATAGGCAATTCGTTCTGTTGCGTGGCCGCCAGAAGCAACTTCACGAAAGCAATTGCGTCGTCCCTGGAATTCTGAATTTGGCGGCTTCGCCGGAAGCGGAACAGTTCTTCAAATTGATCG
Organism: uncultured Acidobacteriota bacterium; assembly: GCA_963812565.1. GTDB lineage: Bacteria > Acidobacteriota > Terriglobia > Acidiferrales > UBA7541 > Palsa-295. The sequence continues at coordinate 253,506 of CAWEVR010000008.1, read as the reverse complement.
ACAAGGATGAGCAGGTTGTCGTGGTGAGGAATTCGGGCTTGACGAACAGTGTTGACGAGGCCCAACGCGCCGCGGCGAAGGGTTGATTCCAGTAATATCCTGTTGGTGCTGGCCAGTTCTCTGTCCGTTCCCAGGATGTCGGGCGCGTTGAGAGACGCAGCAAGGTTTCCGATTGCGTCGTCGCCCGGGCGGAAGGTCAATACGCGCCAGCTCGAACCAGCGCCGACCATGAACCCGCTTTGCAGAGTGGGAATGAGGCCGGAGCGGACCAGCGATGACTTCCCGCTCCCGGAAGTGCCAATGACAGATAAAAAACGGCTGGATCGCAACCGGCGCAGAAGATCATCGATCTGCTTTTCGCGGCCGAAGAAGAGGTGGTCTTCGTCGGACTCAAATGGACGCAGACCCGGAAAAGGGTTGAACAGGGCTTCGGATCTAATCAACCCTGCTATCCCTCCTGTAAGCCCCGCAGGCGAAAGATGAATGTCCGTAAGGGATCGGGCGAAAAGCCATCCAACTGAGGTATCACGATGGCTTCGTGCGTTTGAAAGTGCTCCTTCTCCGGAGTCCTCGGGGGAAGCAGGGAAATTGCGACGACCGGAGCTGGCTTGGTTCGGCCGTAGCCGGCGGCCTTCTGGAGTTCGCGCAGCTTCCGGCGCAGCCAGCATTCGCTGGCAGATCCATAGCAGATCAATGCACCGTCACAAGAGCGGAGATTCTCCTCATGATATTCTCGAATCTCCGCCTCGTCGCCCTCGAATACCGGGCGGATGACTTCGAATCCCTGCTCGAACAGGAAGTCCGCCCACGGAGACATTACCGCTGCATCTCTCTGATCGTAGATCAGGTAGAGCCGGGACAGAGTCTCGGTTTCAGAAGCTGCGTCATCCAGGTCCCTCGCCGGCTTTTGAGCGCCCTTCAGCCGGTTCTGGTACACCGTTCTCAAGTCCTCCAAGTAGGTTTCGAGCAGGTCCGCATCTTTTTGGATTCGGGGATCCATGCGGAGCCGCTCAATGATTTTGCGTTGGCGTTCGTCGTCGGTGTGCAGCCCGGGGGGAATCCACAGAAGGCGCGAAAAGCCGCCCTTTTCTCCCCGCTCTATCGCAAGCTCGTTCTGTATTTCCAGGAGGGACTGCTCACCGCCCTCGGGCACAGCGCCATAGCCCTTCCCAACCAAATGAATTGACATGCGGCAACGGTCCAAATCTTCGCGGACCATCGTTTTCACTTCGGAGTCGACGAGAGGGAAGGCGCGATCAGGAAGCACGGTGAAACCTTGCTGCTGCAAGTCGCGCTTGATGGCATCGCGCTGCTCCTTAAGATCGCTAGTGGCCACGGCCAGAAAGACAGCTCTCTTTTCACCGTCGACCGCCGGAGGGGGAGCCCCTATGGAGGCTTCAAACATCTCAAGGAGGCAGCACATGTCATGAGCCAAGTCGTCAAGCCTGAACCAGAATTCTCTCTGCGCCTCGGGGCCGAAGATCTCATCCAGCTCATGAACCTTTCCGGTATCGGGGTCAACTTTGAAAAATTCGTAGCCCAATAAAGACTGCAACTCCGGAGGGTTCATCTCCAGGGCAATGGGAGTTTTCAATACCTTGAAGATGCGGGCCTTGTCATGAAAACGCACGCCACCCTGCGCTTCTGCCGCCTTCCAGAATTCGGCCAGTTCCTTGCGAGTCCACTCTGACTTGACGTATCGAGGCGAAACGACCGAGACGAGTGCGACGACGCTCCGGAGCCGTTCAACGAGCGAGTCGCCAAAGAAATCGTTGCCTTTAAGCTTGGGATCCCTCCAGATTTGAGGTGGCTTACCGAGGAGCTGTCCGACGCGGATTTCCAGAGCGCGGTGCAGGTTCGCTACCCATCCCTTGTGCCCCTCAATCAAGCCCACATTGTCCATATGGGCGTAGCTAATGAAGGCGTCACCGTCAAAATTCATGACATCAGTCCTTGGGCCTTCAGTTGAGGTGGCCGCGAGCGTCGCATTATTCAGACAGCGCAGAAGACTGTGCAAAAACACGAATAACTTTAAGGCGACTGATCAATGATTAGTTCCTTCCGCCCTTCGATGCGTTCTAAATGAAGTCGCCTACTGTGGCGCTTTATAGGCTAAGCCGTTAACATTAGCAAGTCATTTCAGTTTTGCATGACTCAAGTAGAAGTTCTCTTTGCAGTAAAATACCGACGAAGGACAACGTACGTTGGAAAAGTTCCATATTTTTTGGCCATCGATGTCTGGCCTACATAATCGCAGCGAAATTCTTTCACACCTTCTGCTGCCGCAAGCGCCGCAAATGATTGGCTGGCGTACACCTGACCGGTGGGCGTGACCGGTTCAATGCGCGCTGCCCGGCTGACGTGGGTTCCGATGTAATTGGAGCGCTGGGTTACCGGGTCGGTGCAGGAAAAAACAGGTCCGGCGTGCAAACCGATACGCAGACTCAGAGCAGGCAGCCCTTTTTTTGACCAGTCGGTATTGCGAACGCGGTCGCGGAGTTCGAGTGCAAATAGTCCGGCATCCCCTACACTCGCGAAGACAAAGTAAAGGCCGTCACCCCACGTGTTTTTCATCAATGGCTTGTGCGGTGATTCGGCTGCCAATTCGCCCGCCAGGCCGAGATAGTGGTGCACAAATCGAGGGACCTCTTCGTCAGTAAGCTTGCTGAATCCCTCGGCATCGGCAAAAAGCAACGCTCGAATCTCCGACGCAAATTCGGCTGGAGTTTCATTCGCGCGGATTGAAACTATCTCTCTGGGAGCTCCCGCCTGACGAATCAAATCGGGGCGTACGCGGAGGAGGATTTCCCGCAGATCGATGACGTCGACGCTGAGGCCAAGTTTCCGCCAGCGCTCAACTGTGCTCGCGGTCCCGCCTGGATCGGTGGCTTGTTCGCCATTCCATACAACCATCGGAATGAGTTTTGTCTCGAGCTGCTGAGCGCGAACGCTCGCGAGCCCGTGCAACATCAGGTTGGCGAATTCATACGAGACGGCGCCACCCATCTGGCTTCGCCTCGAGGCCTCCTGGACCTCGACGGCTTGCGCGATAATTGCCTCGCAGCGCCCCAACCAATCAGCGCCGGGAATGATATCCACGCTATCCTTCATGAAAAAGTCTTTCTCATACGGAAGGACCACATGAGCTTCGCCCTTCATCTCTAGAATGGCTTCATGGAAAAGGACGTCCGCGCCGCAGGCGACGGATGCGTAGCCAAAGCCTGCGTTCAATTCCCTTAAGCGGTCTCGAATCGCTTTCTTCACCTCCTTTTCGAGTTGGGGCGGGAATCGCGGCGCTTCGCGGTCGGGCCGATCAACCATGTGACCGGCGAAGACCACGACATTGGGGAACCGAAAAAAACGATCCACACGCTCGATGCCTCCATCCAGATGTTGCGCCAGCAATCGAGCATTGTGCCGGGTCGATTGTAGACTTCCCCAATCTCCGCGTCCCACCTCCATGGCTTGGCCATACCAATCTTCGGCTTCTGACCATTGTCCTAAAAGGAGGGTGGCCTCTCCCAAGGTGGATAACAGCCAGTAACGATCATCCTTTGCCTCTTCGATTCGAGTGAGCTTCTGGCGGCACTCCTCCACGACCTTGACGGCCAATGCGGCGGCTTTTTCGCGTTCTCCGAGGATGAGTGCAAGTGTCGCCGCGTTGATTCCGCTCCAGTAACCACCCGTACCCTGATACGCCTGCATGTAAAATTCGTAGGCCAAGCGTAAGTGCAGATTTGCTTCGGAAGAGTCAGCCGCTTCGCCCGCGAGATCTTTGTGCGTGCGTGCCAGAAGGCCGACGGTTTCTTCATCCCGGTGACCCTCCTGGTAGAGCTCGACAAGCGCAGCGTTGGCGGATCCGGCCGCACCGCTGCGTGCCAGTGCCAGCGCCAGAAGCTGACGGAGACGCACATCCGTCGGAAAGCACTTAATGCCTTCCGCGACGACATCGAATGCCACAAGTGGCTCGCCCAGCTTAAGGATTCCCTCGCCAAATAGTCTGTAGATTTCCGGGCTGCGGGACCAAGTTTCGGGGTCATGGGTACGCCAAAGCTTGCCAAGCAAAGCGAGATCCGGCTTTTTAGGGTCTCGGAGTAGTTGCAACACATACGCGAGTTCAATGTCCAGAGTAATGGAAGTCCCATCCGACGAGATGCGAGTGCCCGCCGGCGCCTGCATCGCGTAACCCATTGCCAACAAAGTCTTGATCGTTTCCAAAGCGCTTTGGCGATCGTATTCTTTTTCCGATTCTGAAAGCTGCTCATAGGGAACCAAGCCTGGATGCTCTTTGCGCATGTCGTTCCGCTCCGATCCGTAGTGCCAACCTTCCTCGATCCGCAGCTTGGCCCAGTTTTCGTGCGCGTTTTTCGCAAGCAATTCGCGTAACTCGGAAATTTCCTGGCTGAGGTTTATGCGAAGAGTGTCAATGGGGGCCGGCTTGTAGTCCACGGGACCGCACTCCAGAGCGACTGGATCGAATTATTTTCCTGCTTCGCGCGAAGAATTCTCCGCGCTGGGGTTTGATTCTTTGCCATGCGCCAATTCAGAAAGCGTGAATTTGCTCTTCACTTCCTTCTCGTTCTTCCAGTCGTGGTACGTGTGACATTCAAAACACCGCGCCTCGGCTCCCTCGGCTCCCGAGTGGTGGCACTGCTCGCACGTGCGAATGGACGGCAGGAGAACGTCAGCCGTTTCCTGGCTCGTGCGCGAGCGCGTGTGACAGCTCTCGCAGCTCACCAGGCGGTGCTGATCGTGATCGAATATCGCGTGCTGGAACCAGCGCACCGTGATGTTTGACTTTGCGACTGCCGGAAGCGGCGCTCCCGTCGAAAAACTCAGCGCATGGCACTGCTTGCATGTCTTGCCCCACAGGAGCTGCTCCGCGTCGGCAACTTTTGCGTCTACCCATTTCTGGGGAGGCATGTACACGCGCGGTGACACCGGCAGCGGCCTCGCCGGCAGCGCCACGGTTGACACGGCCTCGCGCAGCTCGTCCGGATGCGCCGCGATGAAGTTCTGAAATCTCTTCACGAGGAAAGCATGAACAACTTCGGGCGTATCGTGCGGCGCACTGTCCTTGAAACGCGCGTCGAATAGAAGGGGATGGCATCCCGCGCAATGCTGCGCGTATGAAATCGGCATCATGTAAGCGCGCGCCGCGGCCCTCGAAGGTGGACCCGGTTTCTGCGTCGCGGCAACGGAAGTGGGTTGCGCGAGCTTGCTCGTTTCTCCCTCCGGGCTTCCGGGTGCGATGCCGTATCGCCAGGCCTGATTCGCGGTGTTCGAACGGTGGCAGTCGTCGCAATCGAGTTGCACCGGTTGCCCGTTGGGTCCTTTGAGTCCGGTCTTCAGGTGCACCGCATGATTCAGCTTCACGGTACCTGGATCGACGTATCCTGTTCGCAGCGCCGCAAATTCGGGATGACTCGCGTCACTGAACGCCGTGATGTTGCGCATATAGGAAGCCTGGATGCCGCGGGTCTGCAGGTTCGCATGGCACTGCGCGCAGCTTTCATTCGCTGTCGCCGCCAACCGCATCTGGCCCCTGTGTTCGACGTGGCAGTTCGCGCACGCGGGCGTGAAGGCCTGATTCGAATGGTGGATGGGTCCGTCATGGCACGTCAGACAAGCCTGATCGTTCGAAGTGGCGCGGAAAAATCCCACACGTGTGACGTGGCAGGTGTCGCACCTCTGGGTCAGGACGGCGTGCGCGGGAGACATGCGCCCGCTGCTGTAAACGTGATTGTTGCGGGCCAGGCCGTAGCCTGCGAGCCAGATGACCGCGAGCACAGGCAGCAGAATGGATAGTGCGAAGCGCCAGGTTCGAAAACGATGAGGACGCTGGAAGTATTGCAGGTCAATTCGCTGCGCGAGTTTCTTGGTTGTCCGCTTTGTGCGCGCCACGACTCGTCTCTTCTACATCCGCATCAGTAAAGCGGCAACATGCAAACGGTTTTGGTCGTTAAATCCAAAGTGGCCTCTTTCGGCTTCTCCGGAAGCGCATTTTGCGCACGTCAGTACCGCAGCGCCATCACAGCATGCGCCGCGCCCAGCAACAACAGCGCCAGCGACAACGGAATGTGCAGCATCAACCAGCCATGGAGCCAATGGTGCAGCCGCGCTTGTCTTTGCAGTTGCCGTTCTTCCTCGCAAATGTCTTCGAGGTCCTTCAAGGTCTCATGAACTTCCGGCGGCAGCACTGTGCGCAATCCTTCGAACATCAGACGGGACTTGGCCGGATCGGAGATGGCCTGCCCGCGCGCGTCCGAATTCTCAAGGAAAGGACGCATCTCGCGCGCATAGAAGGAGCGCAGCGGCGCGAGATCTGCTTCCTCGATTGCGATCGTCTCTTCGGTTGCAACCGCCGCCGCTCGCACGACCGCTGCGGTCGCGAGCGGCCCACCGGGAGCGGAAACTTCTGCGACGAAATCATCCGCTTCGTCGAGGAGCTGGCCTCGCACCCGGTCGATTTGCTCGAAAACCGTCTCGAGCGGTACTTCCACGGTCATGATGTTCGGCATATACTGCTGCAGCACCGCTCCAAAGACGCCGCTCGCAACCACAACGATCAGCAAAACCATCAGCGCGCTCGTCAGCGGCCCGCCAAAACGGAATCCGCCATGGAACAAGATCAGCGGCAGGCTCAGCAGACCCAGCCATAAGTGACCTCGCATCCAGCTCTGCGCCCGGCCGACTCTCCAAACCGGGACCTTCTTTCGCGCCGCGAGCAGCCCGGCAAAAATCATGAACGCGAATCCGACACTACCGAACGTCAATCCCAGCGCGCTCGCGCCGCTCGGCCCATGCGGCGAGCTCGCGGCATAGGGAACATAAATCGCGGTCGCCACGGCCAGAATTATGACCGAGGCCAAAAACCATTTCTTATGTGTGCTGTCGATGCGCACGTTCGTGATTCCGCGATTTCTTTGGAGCGCAAGAGCTTGCTTGCCCTAAGTCGGGGTTCGTCCAGGCCAAGGGCACCCGCCTTGAATTTCCCTATCGTTCATGCGACACCGCCGAAGCCAGGCCAAGCTTCCCGGCAAAAAACTTCGTTGGGTCGACGCGGTGGGCGGCGTCGTGCGGACAGGCATAGACGCAGCTTGGCTCCGCCTGATTCGTGCACAGATCGCACGAAGTCGCCTTCTTCTTTATCGTCGGCTTTTTCCGTCCGGCCCGTTCGGGATCATCCGCCATCACTTCAAACGGGTGCAGGTTGATGTTCCCGTAAGGACAATTCTGGGCGCAGAGTCCGCAGCCGATGCACCAATCCTCGATAATCACCTCGAGTGAGTTGCGCCGGCGAATCGAGCCGACCGGACAGCCCACCATGCATAGCGGGTCGCGGCACTGCCGGCAAGATGTCGCCACCAGATACCGGTCGAACCGCAATCCCTCGCGGACGAGGCGCGTGATGCCGTCGTGCGCGTCTGCGCAAGCCCGCACGCATGCATCGCAACGGGTGCACCGCTCGAGATCGAGCAGCAGCAGGCTCTGGGCCTCCATCAAGCCCTGCGCGAGGAAACTTTCGAGCGGCGCGTTCGCCGCCATGGAGAGCCGCTGGCGGTTCTGTTGCAGCCTCTCCTGCTCGACCTCGACGAGTTTCGCGCGTATCTGCGGAAATTGCTCGACCATCCTGCCGAAGTCGTCGCCCGAAATACGCACCAATTCGACATGATCGAGGGCCGTGCACGTCGCCGAGCGCGCTTCGCCCTGTAGCAACCCGATCTCTCCGAAATAATCGCCGCGAGAAAGATACGCGAGCACCATCTCGCCGCCTGGATGCGACTGCGAAACCTTCACGAACCCGATGCGCACGAGATAAAAACTGTCGGCCGGGTCGCCCTGCCTGCAAATTACATGCCCCGGGGGACAGCGGATCAGGTCGACCTTTTCGCGCAGGCTGCTGATGAAGTCGTCCGTCAGCGAGGCGAACACGGGAACGCCGCGCAGATGGCTATCGAGCGCACGCTGACGGTAGGATCGATCGAGTTGCGCGCGGAAATTTTTGTTGCGCTGCATGATGTCGAGAACGTTCCGCAACATTTCGAGCATCGTGCAGTCCGTCTCGGCCTCGACAGTAGCCGAGCGCGGGTACAAACTCATGCACGTCATCTCGCCGAACAGATCTCCCGGCCCCAACTCCGCCATCGGGTTCTTGTACGCCAGGTCGATCGGCGCGTCGATATGGATAAAGCGCTGGTCCGTTTCCTCCTCGCGTGCATCGTCTTGGCGCTTTGCGAGACTGCTCTTCAGCTTGCTCAGAAAACCCTTCGCACCACCCTGCGTCTTTACGTGCGCGATCGGACTGGAAATCGAGACGCGTGCTTTACCCTCCAGAATGTAGAACGCGGTCGAACCGTACTCCCCCTCGCGGCAGATTACGTCGCCGCGCTTGAAGCGCCGACGCACCACCGCGCCGCGATTCAAGCTCAGGAATGTTCCGGAGACACCCTTGAATACCGGGAGCGCCTCGAGCTCTTCGACAGTCGCCGGCTGCACGTCGGCGCCCGCCGCGAACGCCGTGCCCGTCACAACTTTATTCGTCAGCGCCCCCGTGGGGCAGGAGACCATGCACTCTCCGCAGGAAACGCAGCTCGAATTTCCCATCGGCAGATTGGTGTCGAAAGCAATGCCAGCCTGGCCGCCCTTACCCATTCGGCCTAACACAAAATTGTGGCGGATTTCGCTGCATCCGCGGATGCAGCGGTCGCACAATATGCAGGCATCGAAGTCCACCGCGATACTCGGTGAAGAATCGTCCTTGCCGCGCCCGGTTGTGCGATGGGCGAAGCGCGGCTTCGTGATCCCGGCCTGTTTCGCGAGTACCTCGAGCTCACAATCGCCCGTGTGCTGCTGCCGGGTACACGGGCTCGGATGGTCGGACATCAGCAATTCCACAAGCGTGCGCCGCGCGGCCTGAACCTTTTCCGACGCGGTGGTCACAACCATTCCGTTTTCGGCGGGGCGCACGCAGGAAGCCGTCAGCACGCGTCCGCCCACGTCCACGACGCAAACGCGGCAGACCCCCACGGGCGTTTCATTCTGCTGATGGCACAAAGTGGGAATGGCAATGCTGTTCATCCGGGCGGCATCGAAAACCGTGGTCCCGTCGGACACGGCGATTTTTCTGCCGTCGATCGTGAGTTCGACCATCCCGGCTGGGCTCATGGACGCCTCGGAGCCTCAGCGGAAGCGGCGCGAGCCGGCGTCCCGGAAAAGCAGATTCCCGAGGGGCACTGACGGCGCGAAATGTGAGCCTCGACTTCTTCGCGAAAATGCTTCAAGACAGATGCGATCGGCACGGGCACGACCTGACCCAGCCCGCAGATGGAAGTCAGCATCATCGCCTGGGAGAGCTCGTTCAGTAGCGGCGTGTCGTCGGCGGATCCTTGACCCTGCGTCCAGCCGGTTAAAATATCCACCATTTTTTGGGAGCCGACGCGGCAGGGCACGCACTTGCCGCAGGACTCGTTGCGGAAGAAGCTGGTCGAACTAAGCGCCATGTCCAGCATGCAAGTGGGCTCGGCGCAAACCACTACCGCGCCCGACCCTAGCATCGACCCCGCATCCGCGAGCGACTTGAAATCCAAATGCACATCTACCATTGAGGCGGGCAAGTAACCGGAAGACGGGCCGGAGGGAGCAAATGCCTTGAGCTTTTTGCCGCCGGAGATGCCTCCGGCCTTGTTGAAGATCAGCTCCGACATGGGCGAGCCCATTGGCAATTCGTAAACTCCCGGGCGAACCACGTCGCCGCTGACTCCCACGAATTTCAGTCCTGCGGTGCCGCCCAATCCCTGCGCTTTGTACCAATCCACCCCGCGCACCAGGATTTGCGGAACGTGCGCGAAGGTCTCCACATTGTTAATTACGGTCGGCTTGTTCCACAGTCCGGATACCACCGGAAACGGCGGCTTGTTGCGCGGCTCGGCGCGCTTGCCCTCAATGGCTTCAAGCAATGCGCTCTCTTCACCGCAAATGTAGCCTCCAGGGCTGACGAAGACTTCCAGCTCGAAAGCGAGGTCGCTGCCTAGAATGTGCTGGCCCAGCAGAGCTTCAAGGCGGCAGCGGCGAAGCTCCTCCTCGCAGATTTCGATCTGCTCTTCGTACTCATGGCGAATGTAGAGGATGCCCTTGCGTGCCCCAGTTATGAGGCCGGCGACGATCATGCCCTCGATCACCAGGAATGGAAGATGCGTCAGGATGAAGCGATCCTTGAAGGTGCCGGGTTCGCTCTCATCGCCATTGCAGACAATGTATTTTTCTGGGTCCGCTTGCTGCCGCACCAATTTCCACTTCGATTCCGTGGGGAACCCCGCGCCGCCCATGCCGCGCAGCCCGGAGGCTTTTAACTGCTCGAGCGCGGAATCCCACGCGCGTGTCTCAATCAGGCGCCGTACGGCGCCGTAGCGTTTCGCATCGCGGTAGGGATCGGAGGCGCATTCCACGTGTTCGAAAAAACGAGCGGGCGAGGGCGCTTCCTCGCCAAGCATGGCCCCGCGAATCAATTCTTCAACGCGCAGGTCGTCAACAGGGCTGTAGATGTGGTCGTTGAGTGAAATGGCCGGCGCATGGTCGCACTGGCCCAGACAGGAGACGCCGCGAATCGTCACATCCTGCTCGCGCGCGCCGCGAAAGCTGGTCTCGAGGTGAGCGCGCAACTGGTCGGCTCCCCTTAGGTGGCACGTCATGTCCCGGCAGACTCGCACGTCGGCTTTCGGAGGCGGCGCCAGGCGGTAATGCGGGAAAAAGCTGGCCACTTGATGCAGGTAGGTAAGGGGTACGTCGACTTTCGCTGACAGAATTCCAAGTTGCTCGGCGGGCAGAAAACCGAACTGTCGCTGGATTGCGTTCAGTTCCTCGACGATCAACTTCGCCCTCGCTGCCCCGGGAGCTCATCCTGCGCTGAAGTGATTGCAAGAATGACCGAGAAACCAATTTTGTGCATGACTCATATAACAAATCTGACAGGGCAAGTCCAGACCAGCGGGCGCACCTTTTTGGAGCGCGTACATTAAGGTACGTCATTCATTTCGTTGACATCGCAGAAGGCGAATAGTATAAGTTCACCGTTTCGCGAAAGTTTTTGCGGCTAATTCCGCGGCACTGCGTTCCATCCTGCCATACGGAAAATGACACGCTCGCTTGAGGGAAAACAACGCCGCTTTGTCTTGGCCTCGCTCGTGCTCGCCGCCATCCTAGCGGCTCCCAGCATGTTTCCGGCGGGAAACTCTGCTTCAGGACCCGCGCAAGCGCCCGTCACATCCGGTAAGGACGGCGACTCCGCGCATCAATATACCGGCCCCGGCGCCTGCAGCTCCACGAGTTGTCACGGCAGCATCGCACCGATGACGACAAATCGGGTTATGCAGAATGAGTACAGCGTATGGATCGTCCGCGATAAGCATGCCAAGGCCTACACCAATCTGGCGAATCCGGTCGGCGAGCGCATGGCCAGCATTCTCGGCATCGGCAAGGCCGAGGCCGCACCGAGGTGCCTCGCCTGCCACGCGCTCGATGTTCCGGCATCGGAGCGCGCTCACACATTCGATCTGACCGAAGGCGTAAGCTGCGAGAATTGTCACGGGCCATCGTCCGCATGGCTCGGCCCACACACGGAACGCGATTGGAAACACGAGGATTCGGTGACGAAACTCGGAATGGTCGATACGCGCGACATCATCAAGCGCACCGAGCGTTGCCTCACCTGCCATCTCGGCGGCGACCAAAAATATGTGGATCATGAAATGATCGCCGCGGGTCATCCTGACCTCTATTTCGAGCTCGACTCCTTCTCCGCCACCATGCCGCGTCACTGGAAGCAGCCCGGTGAGCCGGGCGAGCCTGAGGGAACCGACCCCTGGTACGAAGTGCGCGAGTGGTCGACCGGGCAGGCCGTGCAGCTCCAGCAATCGCTTCTGTATCTTGCCTCGCGCTCTCGCGGAAAGATCTGGCCCGAATACTCTCAGCTCGAATGCTACGCGTGTCACCACAGCCTGGTCCCTGCGGAGCAGAGTTGGCAGCAGGCACGCGGTTATCCAAATCGGCGCCCTGGTGACCCGCCGTGGAATGGCTCCTACTACACTGTTTTTCGCGAGCTCGTTCGCGTGATCGATGAGCCGAGTGCCGAGCGACTCGACACCGAGCTGAGACACGTCGCGAAACTGATGAGCGAGCTGAACCCGAATCGCGAGGAGGTCGCGGCCGCCGCCACCAGTTCCGCGCATCTCGCGGAGGCCTGGGCGCAAAAGCTCAATTCCATGACGTACGATCCCGCTCTCACGATGCGCCTGCTGAAGCAAATTTCTTCCGACTCGGACTCGATTTCAAACGCAGGGGAGCACTCCGCTGCCCAGGCGGCCATGGCGCTCCAATCTCTCTTCGTTGCGTACGAGCGCAACCAAAAATTGCAGAACGGCCCCGAAGTCCGCGCAGCTATCAACGGCCTTTTTCAACAACTGGAATCCCCATCCAGTTACGACGCCCCCCGGTTCTCCCGCCAAATGCGAGAGGTCAGCGCCTTGCTCCATTAAATGGATCGATGAACAAAAAGATCACTCCGCTCACGCGCGAACAGGAAAGATTGCAAGCGCCCGATGAAGGCGTCGTTCCGCCGTGGCGCCGATGGGGCCCCTATGTCAGTGAACGTTCCTGGGGCACGGTGCGCGAGGACTATAGCCACGATGGCGACGCGTGGAATTTCCTGCCGCACGATTTGGCGCGCAGCAAAGCCTATCGCTGGGGCGAAGACGGTATCGCAGCCATCTGCGACCGCTATCAACTCCTCCTTTTCTCACTCGCACTCTGGAATGGCCGCGATCCGATTCTCAAGGAGAGAATGTTCGGCTTGAACGTCAATGAAGCGAATCACGGCGAGGACGTGAAGGAATATTATTTCTATCTCGACAACACACCGACGCATAGCTACATGCGAATGCTCTACAAGTATCCCCAGTCGGAGTTTCCCTATTCGCGGCTCATCGACGAAAATCGCAGCCGCAACGGTCACGGCCCCGAATTTGAGCTGATGGATACGGGAGTTTTCGATGAAGGCCGTTACTTCGACGTTTTCGTCGAGTACGCGAAAGCCGGTCCCGAAGACATTTGCATCCGATTCGAAGCCTTCAACCGCGGTCCCCAGGACGCGGTCCTGCATCTCCTCCCACATTTTTGGTTCCGCAACACCTGGGTTTGGACCGATCCCGCGGACCCTGAACCGATCATTCGCACGGGTTCAGCGGGCGGCAAAGTCCTCGCGCTCGAAGCGGATTCAAGCGCCGTGAAACCTCTTGTAAATTTGGAGCCGCAATTTCGGCTTGATCTTACGCGCCTATACGGCCCGGCAGGTGCCGAGCTGCTTTTCACCGACAATGAAACAAATGGCCCCCGCGTTTTCGGCCCGGGCCACTCGAGCCGGAAGCCCTACGTCAAGGACGCATTCCATCGTCACATCGTGAACGGCGAGAATTGCGTCAACCCGAACCGCACCGGCACGAAAGCCTGCTTCCACTACACGTTCGAGATCCCGGCGGGGAAATCCGTCGTCCTCCCGATGCGCTTGACTTCGGTCCACGAGCACAAGAGCGCTTCGCCGCTCGAGGAAGTTGACGAAATCGTACGTCAGCGAAAAAAGGAGGCGGATGAATTCTACGCTACGGTTCATCCCTCCAAGGCCTCGCCCGAAGAGCGCATGATCCAGCGCCAGGCCCTCGCCGGCATGCTCTGGACCAAACAGATTTATCTCTTTGACGTGGATCGCTGGCTCGAAGGCGACAATCCAAATTGCCCTCCACCGGAGTCGCGCAAGCACATTCGCAATACCCACTGGCGCCATTTGAATTCCATGCGCGTCTTGATGATGCCGGACAAATGGGAATACCCGTGGTTCGCCTCATGGGACCTCGCATTCCATTGCGTCACTTTGGCTCTCGTCGATCCCCGCACGGCGAAGCAAAATCTCTGGGTGCTCCTCTTCGAGCAGTTCCAGCATCCCAATGGGCAAATTCCCGCGTACGAATGGGAATACTCCGACCTGAACCCGCCGGTGCAGGCCTGGGCCTGCTGGCGCGTATACCAGATCGAGAAAAGGCGCACGGGGAACGGTGATCGCGAATTTCTCGAGAAATGTTTTCACAAGCTGCTCATCAATTTCGCGTGGTGGGTCAACAAGGTCGATAGTCAGGGACTTAACGTGTTCGAAGGGGGTTTCCTCGGCCTCGACAACATCACCGTCATCGACCGCAGCACCAAGCTTCCCGACGGCGCGATCATCGAGCAATCCGACGCGACCGGCTGGATGGGATTTTTCTGTCTGCACATGATGCGCATCGCTCTCGAGCTCACTCCCGAAGACCGCGTCTATGAAGGCCTGGCCACCAAATTTCTCCAGCATTTCATCGGCATCGGTGCTGCGATGAAAAAGATGGGCGGGCGGGAGTATCAGTTATGGGATGAAGAGGCGGGATTTTTCTACGATGTCTTGCGCTACGCAGATGGCGACTTCCACAAATTCCAGGTGCGCTCGCTCGTCGGACTGATTCCACTTTTCGCGGTTGAATTCCTCCGCGAAGAGGAGCTGAAGCGTTTTAACTATTTTACGCGCGACCTGAACTGGTTCATAAAGAATCGCCCTGATCTGGTCGGCAGCGCTTGCTACTCGGAAGTTCGCGACGGCGAGCGCTGCCACGTCCTTTCGATCGTCGACCGCCGCCAATTGTCCCGAATCCTCGAACGTCTCTTCTGCCCCGACGAGTTCCTCTCGCCCTCGGGAATCCGGAGCCTGTCGAAGCACCATGAGCGACATCCCTTTGTATTCGGCGATAGCGAAGTCCGTTACGCGCCGGCAGAAGCGGACGTGAAGATCAAGGGCGGCAATTCCAATTGGCGCGGGCCGGTCTGGTTTCCCACCACGTACCTCATCATCGAATCGCTTCTCAAATTCGGCGAGGCATACGGCCCGGACTTCGCCGTCGCTACCACAGGCAGCGGTGGCAAGCCCATCACCCCGCGCGCCATGGCTGCAGAAATCGCCCACCGCATGATTGGCATCTTTCGTCGCGACGCATCGGGACGGCGTCCCGTCTTCGGCGACGCAGCAATATTCCAGAACGATCCTCACTGGCGCGATCATCTTCTATTCTACGAATATTTCCACGGCGATACCGGCGCAGGCCTCGGCGCCAGCCACCAGACGGGCTGGACCGGCCTCGTCGCGAACCTGATAGACGAATGGCGAAGGTGACGATCCGAAAAGACTGGTTAACCCGACCATTACATTGAGGCAAAGTGTGCTCACATACGATCTAGTTGTGATCGGCTCCGGCCCAGCGGGCGAGAAAGCAGCAGCCCAGGCCGCGTATTTCGGCAAACGGGTCGCCGTTGTGGAGTCAAGCGCCAATCTGGGCGGAGCCTGCGTCAATACGGGCACCGTTCCCAGCAAGATCCTCCGGGAATCTGCGCTGTATTTCTCCGGCCTCAAACAACGAGGACTGTATGGAATCGATTACTCACTTCGAGAAGGGTTGACGATCCAAGATCTCATGCACCGGAAAGATGTGATCGTCAAGCTCGAACGCGAGAAGGTGCTAAACAATCTAGCCGCGCATCACGTGAATGTCTATTCGGGTACGGGCGCGTTCGAGGATGGGCACACCGTTGTTGTGACGTCCGCGCAAAGGCCGCCTGTTCTCTTGCACGGAGACGTCATTCTGATCGCAACCGGCTCACGCCCGCACCGTCCCGCCGAAATCCCATTTGACGATCAGTACCTCTTCGATTCCGACTCCATCCTGAAAATGGACCGCATCCCGCACAGGCTCACTGTCGTCGGAGGCGGTGTGATCGGTTGTGAGTATGCGTCTCTATTCACCGCGCTCAGCGTGATCGTCACGCTCGTGGACGGCCGTGATCACATCCTTTCATTTCTCGATGCCGAGATTTCAAAGAAACTGCAGGAACGCCTGGCGGGTCTCGGCGTGCGATTTTTTCTCGAGGAACGCATGGCGGCAGTCGAACGCACGGCAGGCGGCGTGCGCTTGCAGCTCAAATCTGGCAAAACGCTCGAATCGGAGGCAGCCCTATTTGCGGCGGGCCGCCGCGGGACCGTCGATGGACTCGCCCTCGAAAAAGTAGGGCTAGCGTTGAATCAACGCGGATATATAGACGTGAGTGAATTCTTCGAGACTTCCGTTCCGAACATCTACGCGGCCGGGGACGTGATCGGCTTCCCGTCGCTCGCATCCACCTCCATGGAGCAAGGACGCCTCGCCGTATGCCACGCATTCGGTTTTGCGCACAAACAACGCAATGTTTCTCAGTTTCCAATGGGCGTGTACACGATTCCGGAGATTTCGGCGGTCGGAGAGACGGAACAGAGTTGCAAAGAGAAGGGAATCGAGTACGAAGTTGGGCGCGCGCGATACTCGAATAACGCCCGAGGGACCATGGCGGGAGACACAAGTGGCTTGCTGAAGCTATTGTTTGGGCGCGCCGACCGCCGCCTGCTTGGCGTCCATATCATCGGCGAGGGCGCCACCGAATTGATTCATCTCGGAATGATGGTTCTGGAGATGGGCGGGACGCTCGATTGTTTCATCGAATTCGTCTTCAATTTTCCTACACTGTCGGAAATGTACAAATACGCCGCATATGACGGCCTCGGAAATCTTGCAGGTCACAAACTCCGCGAAGGCTGAATTGGACGGAACCACTAATCTGTTGGATTCCTCGGGAAATGCAGATACGGCAGGCGGACTCCCTGATCAATCACCTGATCCGCACGGATATCCGTGGGCGCTTCGAACCCGGCCATGCCGCCGGAAGTCACGAAGTCATCTTCATCTACGCCGTCGCCGCTGACGCCTAGGCCGCCTGCAAGCACTCCATTGAGATACAGCGGCACCGCGCCGGGGAAGAACACGATTCCACTCTGGTTCTCCGCGATATTCGGCCCCGGAGGCCCGGGAGAATCCGCTCCCTGCGTGCAGGGGTTGGCGACATCCTGCAAAAACAAATTGAAAAACGGTCCCGGGGACGTGCTGTCGATTCCCGGTGGATAAAACGGCATGGAGCCGAAACTGATCGTCCGGCTGCTCACGGCGGTACCCATCGGGACGCCTGGCAGGTCTGCGGCCGTGCGGTTCGGCCCGCTAAAATAGATCACGTTTCGCGCTTTGGTTGCGGCAACGTCGATGCTGAACACAGTCGCATCATGCATCCGGAATAACCCGATGATCGTCCCGTCGAGGTCGCTCACTGCGATCATCATGTGGGCTCGAGAGCCAAGCGGAAGACGGATCGCCGCTCGTGTTTGGTTTGCAGTCGTGACGGCCTGCATGATGATCTGATTCACCTGTACCGCTGTCAGTCCTCCAATAGGCCCGCCCGATGGTCCCACCAGAAACGTCTCCGGCGGTGGGCCCGGGCTGTCGACGGGGGGGATAAGATAGTCCGCCGGGTTGAATGGTCCGCCCGGTGCCACCAGATCGGCGGGCGGCGTCGTTTGGTTGACGAATGGCAACGTGATACCGCCGATCACCACGACTCCCGGTGGGGGTACGACGAAGCCAATTTCGTCCGTGGCCGCACTTGGACCGCCAGCGGCAATCATCCCGGCTGCCGCGAACGCAACGTATTCCGCTACGTCCAACGGAACACCAGCAATGCCAATCCCCCCCACGTCGTGTACTCCAACCCCGCCGCTCGCCGCGCCGCTGGTCTTGAAAACCGGCACGCCGCCCGGATTCACGTCGCCGATCGCTAAGGTATCGTTGCCGGCCCTGTCTTTGAGATCAGCTTTCCCGGTGATGACGCCTAGACGACTCTGCGCCCCACCGACTGTAAGAGGCAAAGGTATGTTCTGACCCGCCAAGTAATTGCTCGAGAGCGGGCAGCCCCGATTTGTATTCTCAATCCCGTAGAGATCGCCGCTGGGTGTGTTTTCGATACCCGGCGGGAAGTGGACACTGCTGATGAATCGGACCGTGCGCGAAGAAAGAGGGGCTTGGTCATTGCTGAAGTAAGCGCCGGTGCGGGCAAGCGAGACCGCGAGATCGGCAGTTGGTACCATTGTGCCGAAGTTGCTCGAAGACATCGCCGGCGTGTTCGGACCTTGCCACACGGCCAGGATGCGGCCGAGACGGTCCACGACAGCGATTGCCATGGTGTCGGAATTCGCTGTGGAGGCTGCCGTCTGCACCAACATGTCTGCGTCAGCTGCGGTGAGGAATGTGCTGCCCGGAGGCGGCTGTGGAAATTGCGGATCGCCGCCGCTGCTGCCCGTGCTGCCGCTGCTGTTGTTGCCCCCGCTGTTCCCCCCGCATGCGGAAATGCCGATCGACAACGCCAGAAACAGCCCCGCTCCGCGGAGGAGAGATGCCCTCGACATTCCTACGCAAGGCAATTCCATAACGGTGACGTTATTCCTACCACAGCTAAATCGCGTTCTCAATGTCTCTGTCGACCACAACATATCTCGTGGCGCAGCACTCAGCAACCATCAGTCTGCTGTGCAACAACACCCGCTCTGAACTCATTGAAATCCCTTGCTCGGCTCCGAGCGACTGTGATAGCTAAAACGTGCAATTTGCTTCGTCGAGAAAATCTTTAGGCGGCGCAGAAAGAGCAGGATGCCCCCCGCATCCTACATTCTACGGAAATGTCTGCCTCTCCATCTCTTGGCGTGCCTTTTCTTCTTTGCTGCCGCCAGTTTCTGGGCCGCGCCCGCGAGTGGGCAAGCGCAGACGGCGCAGCAACGCATCGCGCAACAGAGGCCCATCCAGTCGGGCGCGATTGAAGGGACCGTCCGGGACGGCAGCGACAAAGCCGTGGGCGGCGCCAGCGTGACTCTGCGCGATCTCACGACCGGTGAAGTATGCAAGAAGTGCACCGCGACCACGAATGCCGACGGCGTGTTCCGCCTGATTGATGTACCCGCGGCGCGGTATGCACTCAAGATCGCCTGCGAGGGTTACGAAGACTACAACGAGGCCGAAGTGAAGCTCGTAGCTGGTCAAGTGATCGACCGCACCATCAGGATCAACGCAACCTCTGCTCCCGCAAAGACACCGCAAAAAATCCCTGAAATGCCGCAGATGATAGTGCCCGGCGCGCCGCCAATAGAGGAAACGCCAACTCCGGCCGCTGCGCCATACCCTGGCGTGATCCAGCGCGTCGAAGAGCCAGAAACGGTAACGCCTCCAGCGGAACCTCTGCCGCCAGCCGGGAAGGTATTCCTGGGCGAACCGGATCGCTGGGTCATCGCTATGCCGGACTGGGACCGCTACGGTGTTGGCGACGAGCGTCCGTACGTGCGGAGCCACAAGCTCGATCCCTTCGACCGGAACAAATGGAAGGGCGACTATCCGATTTTCGGCAATCAGACCTTCTTTGATTTCACGGCTATGAGTGACACTTTTTTTGACGGCCGGCGGCTCCCGACTCCGAGCGACGTAAGCACGGCGCGCCCGGGAACCACGGGATTCTTCGGCAAGGGCGATCAGGCTTTCGTAGATCAGACATTTTTGTTCTCTTTCGATTTATTCCACGGCGACACTTCTTTTCGGCCGGTGGACTGGCGAATTCGCATCACTCCAGTGATCAGCCTCAATTATCTCGATGTGCAGGAGCTCGGGATCGTCAACATCGACGTGACAGCCGGCACGACGCGCCTGGATTCTCACATCGGGCTCCAGGAAGCGTTCGCGGAAGTGAAGCTCCACGATCTTAGTCCAAACTACGATTTCATTTCCGTGCGGGCGGGCATTCAACAATTCAACAGCGATTTTCGCGGTTTCATGTTTGTCGAAGAGCAACCGGGAGTGCGTTTCTTCGGTAACCTATCCAATAATCGCTGGCAATATAACCTGGCTTATTTCAATTTCCTGGAGAAAAACACAAATAGCGACCTAAATTCGATGGCGCTGAGAAACCAGCAGGTAATTATCGCCAATGCGTACCGGCAGGATTTCTTCTTCCCGGGTTATACGGCACAATTCAGCGTGCATTACAACAAGGACGACGCCGACGTTCACTTCGACGACAACGGATTTCTCGTACGCCCCGCTCCGATCGGCGGTGTAGTTTCGGGAGGTAAAATCCAGACGCACAGTGTTCACGCTGCGTATCTCGGTTGGACCGGCGACGGGCACATTGGGCCCATCAACATCACGCACGCTTTTTATCAGGCGCTCGGAACCGACAGCTTCAATGGCATCGCCAGCCGGCCCGTTACGATCAACGCACAATTCGGAGCAGCTGAGCTTTCGGTCGACAAGGACTGGGCGCGCTTCAAAGTATCGGCGCTTTACGCTTCCGGCTCCTCGAATCCGACCAGCGGGCGCGCGCGCGGGTTTGACTCTATCGATGAATTCCCGGAATTTGCGGGCGGGATATTCAGCCTATGGAATCGCGAAGGCATCCGGCTGACCGGCTCCGGCGTGACTCTGACTCCGCCGAACAGCATTTTGCCCGACCTACGCTCGAGCAAGGATGAAGGCCAGGCGAACTTCGTCAACCCGGGGATATTTTTAGTAAACGTGGGTACGAATTTGGACATCACGCCGAAGCTGCGCAGCTTTATCAACCTGAATTATTTGCAGTTCATGCACACGGCGGTCCTCGAGCAGATTCTTTTCCAGCAAGATATTCACCGCTCGATCGGCTATGACTACAGCGTCGGCTTCCGCTATCGGCCTCTACTAACAGAAAATATCGCACTTACATTCGGTGCCGCGGGCTTGACTCCTGGTCAGGGCTTCCGGGATATTTACGGCGGCAAGACACTGTTTTCGTTGTTTACGGATTTGCGCTTTCAATTCTGAATCTGGATTCCGTGAATTGCGGACGTGCGTGAGCGAGGGCCCTTGACTGAGCGTCCAAGTGGCACAAAGTACCAGTCTATATGGCACATGAAGCTGCGGCACTTTCCTGCCCTGGCGCTCCTGCTGAGTTTGTGTCTCGTGCTCGCGGCGGAGTCCGGTTTCAAAACACAATCCAAAGAGCCGCATGAATCGCACACCGGTCAGGCCGGGCTGAATGGACAGTCACAGACGGCCGTGGACCTAAAAAACGCGGGCTGTGTAACCTGCCATACGACGAGCGACGAGCCGACGATGCATCCCACGGGGACGGTGCGGCTCGCCTGTACGGATTGCCACGGCGGAGATTCGAGCGTCCGCATCGCCACCGGCACTAATAGGAGCTCGACGGAATACGAGCAGGCAAAGAATCGGGCACACCCTAAGTCGAGTAATTCCGATTTCGCCCGCAGTTCGGCGAATCCCGTCCGGCCGTATACGGCGTGGCTACGGGAGAATTACGATTACATCCGCTTCATTAATCCGGGAGACCTCCGGGTCGCAGCGCAAACGTGCGGGCAGTCCGGGTGTCATGTTGCCGAAGTTCGCCGCGTCAAGACGAGCATGATGACGACCGGCGCGATGCTGTGGGGCGCGGCGCTGTACAACAACGGCTCATTTCCCTGGAAAAACGCGCGCTTCGGCGAAAATTACTCCGACGACGGAACTCCGCTCGCGCTGCGTACGATTCCGCCTCCAACGTCCGAAGAGACTCGAACAAAAGGGATCCTTCCCGAGCTGACGCCCCTCCAACGCTGGGAGGTTTCGCAGCCGGGAAACGTATTGCGCGTATTTGAGCGCGGCGGCGAAAAGAAGGGTGAAATCGGCAATCCCGATCGCGAAGAAGAATCCGGACGACCGGACGACAAACTGGGATCGCGCGGCTTCGGCACGGAACTGCGGACCGACCCCGTCTTCCTCGGATTGCAGAAGACACGTCTCCTGGATCCGTTGCTCTTCCTGCCTGGCACGAACGACGAGCCCGGCGATTACCGCGCCAGCGGGTGTTCGGCATGCCATGTGGTTTATGCCAACGACCGATCGCCCGACCATTCCGGCCCTTACGCTCAGTTCGGCAACCTCGGGCAAACAGTGACTTCCGATCCGACAATTCCGAGAAATGAATCGGGCCACCCTATCCGCCACGC
Organism: uncultured Acidobacteriota bacterium; assembly: GCA_963812565.1. Lineage (GTDB taxonomy): Bacteria > Acidobacteriota > Terriglobia > Acidiferrales > UBA7541 > Palsa-295. The sequence goes on along the minus strand of CAWEVR010000008.1, from coordinate 231,503 downwards.
CTTCACGCGGGCAATTCCCTCGAGTTCGTGCATGGTCTGCCATGTCCATCCCGGGACGAACATGGAGACCACCTATTTCGGCTACACATGGTGGGACAACGAGGCCGATGGAGAGTTTATGTACCCCTCCAAGCAGAAACGTCCCACTGAAGACGAAAGGTATGAAGTCGCCCAGCGAAATCCCGAGCCGGCAGCCGTTCGCGGGCTGTGGTCGAGTGCGAAGTTCCTCGAGCAGGTGGGCAGCCCAGAGTTCAATAAGCAGCTCAAGGTGACGCAGTTCGCCGATTTTCATAGCCACGGCTGGATCTACCGGGCTGTTTTCAAGCGCGACCGTAAAGGAAACCTGCTGGACGCGGATGACAAAATCGTCGCGCCAGAGGACCCGAATAAATTCGAAAAAGCCGTTCAGCTGAAAGATATCCACGCCGAAAAAGGCATGCACTGCATCGATTGCCACTTCGAGCAGGACAGCCACGGGAACGGAAATCTTTACGGCGAACCACGAGCCGCGATTGAGCTCGATTGCATTGATTGCCACGGCGCGATTGACAAGCACGCGAGTCTGATCACATCCGGGCCCGCAGCGCCTCCCGGCGGGACTCATCTCGATATGCTTCGCACGCCGTGGCGAGCGCGGCGGTTTGAGTGGCGTGGCGACAAGCTCTATCAGCGCTCCATGGTTCAACCGGGCGTCGAGTGGGAGGTGGTGCAGACTCTCGACAGCATCACGCCGGGTAATTCTCAATACAGCGAGAAATCGCGCTGGGCAAAGACTGTACAGGCCGACGGCAAGACGTGGGGCATCTTGCCCTCCGATCCATCTCATCTGGCGCACCCGAACAGCAAAATGGCTTGCTACGCCTGCCATACGTCCTGGACGACGAACTGCTGGGGCTGCCATCTCGGCATGATGGCAAACCAACGTCGGCCCATGCTGCATAACGAGGGCCTGACGACCCGGAACTGGACGTCCTATGCTTTTCAGGTGTTGCGCGATGACGGCTTCATGCTGGGAATCGACGGCACCGTGACAGGCCATCGCGTGGCACCGGCGCGCTCTTCGTGCGCGATCCTGGTCAGCTCGCAGAGCGCGAACCGCGAATGGCTCTATTACATGCAGCAGACGGTTTCGGCCGAGGGGTTCGCCGGCACGGCCTTCAGCACGTTTGTGCCGCACACCGTGCGATCGAAGGAAACGAAAGGCTGCGATGACTGCCATCTTACGGAACGGAATGACAACAATGCCTGGCTTGCACAAGTCCTACTGCAAGGCACCAATCTCGTCAACTTCATGGGACGTTACATCTACGTTGCCGACGGCAAGAAGGGTTTCGATGCCGTAGTAGCAGCCGAACACGATGAGCCGCCCGCAATCATCGGCAGCTACTTGCAAAAGCTGGCCTATCCGGACGATTACAAAGCACACCTCGACCGCAGACGCCTGCTAAATCAGGCCTATCACCACGAAGGTGACGTTCTCGACGTGCAGCTTCGGGGCGAGTATCTCTACACCGCGACCGGCAAGGGCGGCGTACGCGTTTACGACGTAGCCAATATCGACAATAAGGGATTTTCCGAGCGCGTGATCACCGCCCCGGTCTCGCCGATCGGCCAGCGCTTCTACTTGAAGACAAAGTACGCTACTGCCATCGCGAGTCCTTCTACGCTGGCGCTCGATCCCGCGCGCTCGCGCCGGCCGGAAAACGAAGAGCAGCCCATCCATCCGCTTTACGCGTTCTTGTACGTGGCAGACAAAGAGGAAGGCCTTGTTGTTGTCGGCGATCCGAACTTGAAGAGCAAGAGTCCAGGCGTCAGCACGCTGCTTGACGGCGATCCGAGAAATAATTTCCTGGAGCGCGCGCTAGCATTCAATCCGGACGGAATCTTGAATGGCGCGCGCCGCATCACCATCGCCGGCACGTATGCATATATGCTGTGCGATCGTGGACTGGTGGTCGTGGATTTGAGCAACCCTCTGGCGCCGCGCGTGGCCGCTCAAATCGGCGCGCCGGATCTCGACGAGCCGCAGGGCATCGCCGTGCAGTTCCGCTACGCGTTTGTCGTCGATCGGCGGGGCTTGAAAGTGCTGGACGTAACCGCCCTCGATCATCCGCGGGTCGTCGCGGGCGCAGTGGTTCCGCTCGAAGATGCTCGCAATGTTTACGTCGCGAGGACCTACGCCTATGTGGCCGGAGGCAAGCAGGGTCTCGCCATCGTGGATGTCGAGAATCCTGAACAGCCACACCTCGACCAGATATTTTCCGACGGCGGAAACATCAACGATGTGCGCGACATCAAGATTGGGATGGTGGACGCGAGCGCATTTGCGTTTGTCGCTGACGGCCGCAACGGGCTTCGGATTCTGCAACTGCTCTCGCCCGCCGATTCACCGAACGCTTATGGTTTTAGCCCGCGGCCCACGCCGACGCTTATCGCCACGTATCGGACGCGTGGGCCCGCACTGGCTATCTCAAAGGGAACCGACCGCGATCGAGCCGTGGATGAGAGCGGCAACCAACTGGGCGTCTTCGGGCGCCGTGGAGCTCGACCGTTCAATCGCGAGGAAGCCGAGCGACTCTATCTGCACGACGGCAAGATCTACACCGTAACCAATGATCCTCCCCGGGCCGGGCGAGCGTCCGAGCATCCCACCTCCGGCACGATCGCGCAGACTCGCAAGCCCGAGCGAGAGCATTCCAACCGGCCCCAGCGCTGAGGTGGTGGCTGAGGCATTATGACGGGTCAAGAGCAGAGAGGAGAATTTCGCGGGATAACGTTCAGGCGCCTATTTGGTTTTCATCACGTAGACACCGTCCCAATCCCCCTCCGGCGCGTTTTCCAAGAACTCCATCGCGCGCTGAAGAAAAACCTGCGTAGGGCCGTCATTGGGATGAGTGGCGAGGAGTTGGCCAAATCTGCTCGTGGCTTCCCGCCAGTCCTGAGCCCGGTAGGCAGCCGCGGCATGATCAAACGGAATTAGGAGCGATTCATATTTCGGCTTTTCTGCCATCGTGTCCAGCAGTTCGTATATGTTGACTGGCTGGTGCTTGCCCTTAACCCTGATCTTGTCCAGTTCGCGGCAGACGAACCGCTGCGCAACCTGGTGGTAAGTCGACTCGCTGATCACAATTTGCGTGTGATATTCCTTATTGATTCCTTCGAGCCGCGAGGCCAGATTCACGTTGTCGCCCATCACAGTCCACGCCAATCGCTTGGCAGAGCCCATGTTTCCAACATTGAGCAGACCAGTATTCAAGCCAACCCCAATGGAGATGGGGGGACGTCGTTCGGACTCCCACTTGTTGTTGAGTTTTTCCAGGCTGCGCACCATTTGCAGGGCACAGGAACAGCCGCGAATGGCATGATCTTCCTGCGGGTATGGCGAACCCCAGAAGGCCATGATTGCATCACCGATATATTTGTCGAGCGTCCCCTGTGTCGCGAAAATGATCTCGGTCATCTCCCCCAGGTATTCGTTCAGCAGGCTCACGAGCTCGTCCGGTTTTAAGCCCTCAGAAATCGTGGTGAAGCCGCGAATGTCACTGAACATGACGGTGAGCTCTTTCATCTCGCCGCCGGGCCGGATGTACTTCTGGGGATCCTTTTCGATCAGTCCGATCACATCGGGGGACAAGTACTGCGAGAAAGTCTTGCGGATCTTTCTCTTCTCGCGTTCCTCAAAGATCATTCGAAAGCTGGTGATGGCCGCGTAGTTTGCCGCGAGCGTGCTTGCGGGAATCACGAAACTGAGCCAGCGTCCGCGGTCCGCGAACATGAAATAAACGAACCAGGCAAACACCGCCAAGGCGGCCAGCATCGTTATCGTGGAATAGAGGGGCGTGATGCGGCTGAACAGGAATCCGAAAAGCAGCCCGAATACCACGATGAATCCCAAATCGATCATCTCCTCGTCGAAACCACGTATGAGAAAGGTCCGGCCTTTCTTCTCGCTGTGGAGAAGGTTGTCGATGATATTGGCGTGCACTTCCACTCCCATATAAACCGGACCCTCAAAAGGAGTGTTGCGAATGTCTCCAATACCGAGCGCCGTAGCGCCCACCAGAACCATCTTGCCTCGAAACGTCCCCGGCGGAACCTCGCCGTTCATCACGTCCCACATGGAATAGTGTTGATAGGTGCCATAGGAACCCGTGTAGTTGATGATTGCACTGCCGTCGTGCCACGGCCGCAGCAGGTGGCGTCCGAACCGAATCCGTTCCAAACCGTCTGGCGCAATGAAGGCCGCAATTTCTTGATCGGGGATTTTTTCGTACTCACGAACGACCTGCAAAGCGAGCGAAGGAAAGAAGTCCTGATCCTTATAGCGAACAATCAACAGCGCGTGCCTCAGCGTGCCATCCGGGTCCGGCTTAATGTTGATGAAGCCGTAGGAGTCTGCCGCCTCCGCCAGCTTTGAGATGTTTGCCTCCACGTTCCCGTAGACCGTGCCCCCGTTGTCAATCCATGCTCTTCCGAGATCGAAGTCACCTCCATTCTTGGGCTTGACCTTGAGAACCTGTGGGAACACTTTCGCCCAGACGATGTCGAAATACTCTTTAGCCAGTTTGGAATCGGCCTGCGTGCCGGTCTCCGAATCGAGAAACACGTGGCCGAGCACAACATTGCCGCTACTCTTGAGAGCCAGGGCGAATTTAGCATCCCGGTCGCTGGCGCTCTCCAGTTCCTTCATTTTTTTCAGAAGCGCGGGGGAAGCGGAGGAGCCCACATCATGCTGCAACTGCTGAAGCACCTGCTGAGCGGAATTGGTCTCCGGGGTCGGGAACGTAGCGTCTAGGGCGATGACGCTGGCACCATCGGCACGCAATCGGTTTATCAGTAAAGCGTAGCTGTCTCGCGGGAACGGAAAAGAGCCGATCTTCTGAAGCGTTCTCTCATCGATGCCAACGATCACCACGCGATCATCGTGGGCGCGCTGGCCTCGCATGCCAAACCGCAGGTCGAGAGAACGCTGTTCGATGTTTTGGAGAAAGACGAAGCCCGCGTGAGAGTTGCCCCCGATTCCCGAAAACCTAAAGAGCGCCAGACCCACGAGCGTGACGATTACTCCCACCAATAAATCCGTTCGACCAAGTGAGAGGGTGCCCAACCACGCTGACCACCGGGACCAGCGCTCTAATAGCAATCTCATAATTATCGCGATTGCGACTTAGCCGCCTAGAATGGTTTGTCTCGGCCACATTTCTTGGAACTGGGAGTCGACCCGGTTATTAGCACGTGGCCGCGCCAACCGGGCAGGTGGGCTTTCCACCGCCATTACCAACACTGCCACCGCCGCCACGCACGCCGAAGTAGATTCCCAGCCCCAATCCCACTGCGACTGCGGAACCGATGACAACATTACGCACTATATGGCTGTGATGAATAGTTGGAGGGGCCTCTACGTCGGTGGCCAACAGGCTGGCCTGACGCAGGTCGGACGGAGTGTCCCTGGGCTGAAAACCTGCGGGAGGAACATCGGACGTGATTTCCACCATTTGTCCGGCCTCTAAAACGACAGCATTGCTGACCGCATTTGCCTTCCCTGAGTTCTGGGTTATTTGCGCATTGCCTATTGGCGTGACCGAAACCCGCCCTGTGTAACAAATCACCGTCGTCTTGTTTGAGTTGTAAGCCACATAGACATCGGTGCCGATAACGCCGATAACGGCATTGGGTGTCTTCAATTCGAATTTGCCGCCCGGCTTGGTGATCTTCACAACCTGGCTGCGCACTTTGCCGAAATTCATCTCTAGCGACGTCTGTTGAGAGGCGCCATCGTGCTGGACAATCAGAAGTTCGCTGTCCGAACCCACGCTTAGGATAGACCCATCTGTGAGGCCGGCACGGGCACGACCGGAATGTTCCGTTTTCAGCAGATCATTCCACCGGAGGTCCTCGTTGAGTTTGGCAGTCTGTGTGTTCCGCTTCACTGCCGGAATCAGAGCGTTGATCTGCCCAGCATGCTGCCCGTCCGCCTGCGGTTCACACATGGCAGGCAAAGGTGAAATTAGAAAGCACAGAACTACCGCAACAAGGCGCCTAGATAGGATCACAGCTGTTTCCTCCTCAGTTCCCAATGGACTTCGCTGAACCGATTTTGGCAGGGACCTTGCGAATGTCAACTCACACGGGGGAGCTTGTGCTTTATGATTATCGGCCCGTCCGGCTCGGAGAATTCAGGTCTTCTGAGTACGGCGGGCAACAGGGAGCGGCTATATCGTCGTGCTCACTGCTTGCCGGCGCCGGTCGTCTGGCTTGCGGCGTGGCTGAGCGTATGACTGCGACCGGAATCGCGCCATTCGCAGCCGTCGCGTCGCAGCATTTCGTGAGCCTGCTCCGGGCCCCACGAACCAGACGCATAGTTCGGGAAGTCTCGCGGTGGAAGCGCCTTCCACACATCGAGAATCGGCTGAACGATCGCCCACGACGCTTCCACCATACCGGCCCGCTGAAAGAGCGTTGGATCACCCCTCATGCAATCGTACAACAGCGTTTCATAACCGGTCGTGGGCGTGGAACCGAAGTAGCGGTTGTACTCGAAGTCCATGTTTACAGCACCCAACCGCACCACGGGCCCCGGTACTTTAGCTTGGAAGCTCAGGGAAATACCTTCGTTCGGTTGGATGTTTAGGACCAGCTCGTTTGGCGCAATCCTTTCGACTTGCGTCTTGCGGAATAGCACAAAGGGCGGCCTGCGAAAACGGATGACAATCTCCGTAATGCGCTTCGACAATCTTTTCCCCGTACGCAGATAGAAGGGAACCCCGGCCCACCGCCAGTTGTCGATCAGCAGCGACAGGGCAACGAACGTCTCGGTCGTGGACTCCGGATTGACGTTCGGCTCGGTCCGGTATGCAGGAACGTGCTTGCCTTCAATCACTCCCTCGCCGTACTGGCCCCGTACTGCATGTCCCAGCACCTGCTCCGGACTGAGTGGCTGAATGGCGCGCAGGATTTTCGTCTGCTCGTCGTGGACGGCAGAGGCATCAAAGGAAATCGGCGGCTCCATGGCGGTGAGCGTAATGAGTTGGAAGATGTGGTTCGGTATCATGTCGCGCAGAGCGCCACAGCGATCATAGTAGTCTCCGCGCAGCTCGACTCCGAGCTCCTCTGCAACGGTAACTTGGACATGGTCCACGTAGCGCCGGTTCCAGACTGGCTCGAAGATGCCATTCGCAAACCGGAATGCGAGGATGTTCTGGACAGTTTCTTTTCCGAGGTAGTGATCGATGCGGTAAGTCTGGTCTTCGCGAAGGACCTTTCCAATGTCAGAGTTCAATTCGCAGGCAGACCCGAGGTCACGCCCGAATGGTTTTTCGATCACCACTCGTTGCCACGAGGCGTTCTCTTCTTTCGTGAGGCCAGCGCCGCCCAACTGCTGAACGACAGGAGCGAAGAGGGAGGGTCCAACGGCGAGATAAAACATTGTGTTGCCTTGCGTCCCCTGCTCCTTATGCACTTGGACGAGGAACTCGCGCATCTTTGTGTACGTCTGCGGATCTGTGAAATTGCCGGATAAGTAGTAGAGGCGCTTGACAAACCAGTCCCAGGAGGCTTGATCTACGCCGCTTGTAGAGAATTGCCGGATTTCCTCCGTCGATCTCTGGCGGTAAATCTCCGTCGAGAAGTCCTCGCGCGAGACGCCGACGATGGCAAAGTTGTCCGGAAGCAATCTCCCTTTTGCCAGGTTGTAGAGGGCGGGAATCAGCTTGCGCTTCGTAAGGTCCCCGCCGGCGCCGAAGATCACGACCGCGCACGGACCGCTGGGAGCCCCCAATGCATCCTGACTTACATTGACTGAGTCGTCCGACGCCATGTGGCCTTCCTCCAGTTAATCGTCGGCGGCAGTTAGCCGATCTTGTTCAGAAACTACGAAAGCGCCTGTTGAATCGCATCCTGGAGTGTTTTCAAGCCGGCTGACACGTCTGCGCCCAGATGGACTCGCAGCGCTCGCCGCCCGCGGTCCACCAGCACCTGGAAGTCGCCTCGCGCCTGCGCTGCTTTGACCACGCCGAACGTGTACTTCTGATCCGGAACCGGCAGGTCGAAGGCGTCATCGCAAGTGACCTGCAGGAACACGCCTGAATTCGGACCGCCCTTGTAGGCCTGCCCGGTTGAATGGAGAAACCGCGGGCCGAAGCCAAGACACGTGGCCACGTGCTTCTTGTCGCGGACGGCATGGCGAATCGTTTGCAGTTGCGCCTCATTCGCGTCGTTCATTTGGATATAGCCGAGGACGGCGAAATAATCGCCCGCTTTCACACGATTCAGATGGGCCTTCAAATATGCGGTGAGCGTCGAATCATTGCCGGCCCCTTGCTTCAGCGCTGCAGCGTTCTTTTCATCTGTGAAGAGCTTAATGCCCTTCTCTTCAAGAACCGGAGATTCCGCTGGAAGAGATCCAATCTTCTCGTATTCCGTCGTGAGCTTGCGGGTAGCGATCTTGCTCGCTTCGACGTCCGGTTGATTGAACGCGTTGATGCCGAGGATTGACCCGGCCACTGCCGTCGCAATCTCCCACCGGAAGAATTCCTGACCGACTTCGTAAACGTTTGGCACCGCGATCCGCACGACCGGTTGTCCCGCCTTTTCGAGCGCGGCCACGGCTGCGTCCTGCTTAGCATCAGGCGCACTTTCGAGACGCAAATAAATGAAGATGCGGTCGTTGCCATAAACATCGGGCGCACCGATCGATTCACGGTCCACAGGAATGAGGCCCTTTCCTTCCTTGCCTGTCGATTCGGCAATGAGCTGCTCGAGCCACGCGCCCAGATCGTGAATACCCGGCGATGCGAAGATGGTCACTTTGTCGCGTCCGGCCGTCTTCGCAAGCGTGCCGAGAATCGCGCCGAGAATAACGCCCGGGTTGTGATCTGCCGGAACTACCGACGCACACGCGTGCACCATTTCCTCCACTCGGTCGAGGAATTTCGGCACGTCCACGCCCTGCACCGCCGCTGGAATCATGCCAAAATTAGAGAGAGCGGAATAACGTCCGCCGATGCTCGCAAGTCCGAAGAAGACTTGGCGGAAGCCATCCTGCTCCGCCACTTGTTGCATCTTCGATCCGAAATCGGTGATGGCGATGAACCGTTTCCCGGCTTCTCCGGCTCCGACGACTTGCTTCACGCGCTCGAAGAAGTACTGCTTGAAAATGTTCGGTTCGAGTGTGCTGCCCGACTTGCTCGACACGATGAAGATTGTCTTTGACAGATCGGCTTTGGCTTCGATGGCTCGGACCTGTGCGGGATCGGTGGAATCGAGAACCAGCATTTCCGGATGTCCTGCGATTTTACCGTACGTCAGCTTCATCACTTCGGGACACAAGCTCGAGCCCCCCATTCCGAGAAGCAGCGCGTAGCTGAAACCTGCCGTGTCCTCGGCGATCTTCTTGAATCGTGGCTGGTGCGAGATCTGGTCGTCCGTGATTCCAAGCCAGCCGAGCCAGTTGGACTCTTCTGCGCCGGTCCAAAGCGTCGCATCGAGCGCCCAGAGGCGCTGCACTTTGTTGTTCAACTTCCAGTCCTCGAGCGTGGCTTTCACAGCCTGCGCTAGATTGTCCGGAAGACTGTAGGTCAGGTTGTTCACTGCCGAAGGGGCCGCCTTCGTGCAGTGTTTGTCGACGGCTTGGAGAAGTTTGTCGAAGGCGTCGGCGAAGATTCTCACTCCGTCTTCGAGCAGCTTGTCCGTCGCTTGCTTCATCGAAATTCCCACGCGCGCGAGTGTTTCCATCGTGTCATGGGCACTTTCGAGGTCTTCCTCCAGGCTCGGGCGTGGACGCCCGTGGTCGCGGAACGCATCATAGGTGGCGGGCGGAATCGTATCCACGGTGTCCGGTCCGATCAGCTCTTCGACGTAAATCACATCACGATAGCTCGGGTTCTTGGTGCTCGTGCTGGCCCACAGAACCCGCTGTGTTTGCGCGCCCTTGGCAGCCAGCGGACTCCAGCGAGGCCCGCTGAAAATCTCCTTGTAGCGCTGATACGTGAGCTTCGCGTTGGCGATCGCTACTTTGCCTTGCAGGCTGCGCAGCAGGCCCTGCTCCGATGGCTTCGCCGTCTTGAGGAGGTCGGCAAGCTGCCCATCAATCAGCGTGTCGATGCGGCTGATGAAAAAGCTCGCGACGCTTGCGACCTTACCCAATTCGCCTCCCTTCTTCGCAAATTCTTCCAAGCCTGCGATGTAGGCTTGCGCGACAAGTTCATACGCTTCCTGAGAAAAGAGCAGTGTCACGTTGATGTTGATTCCCTCACTGATGAGTTGCTTGATCGCTGGAATTCCCTCCGGCGTGGCGGGAACTTTGATCATGACGTTGGCTTTTCCCACTGCCTTCCACAGCCGGCGCGCTTCGTCCAGCGTCTCCTGCGTCTTGTTCGCCAGATAAGGCGAAACCTCGAGGCTCACGTAACCATCGCGCCTCTTTGTTTGTTCGTAGACGGGCCGCAGCACGTCTGCCGCGTCTTGAATATCCTTTATGGCGAGCTGTTCGTAGAGGCCCTTCGCGTCGAGTCCTTTCTGTTTCCCCAGATCCTGAAGCGTCTGCGAATAATCCGTGCTGCCGGTGATTGCCTTCTCAAAGATGGCTGGATTCGAGGTCACTCCCCGCAAACCGTCTTCTTCAATCAGTCGCTTCAGTTCACCGGTCGTGATCAGGCTGCGACGAATGTAATCAAGCCAGACGGATTGTCCATAATTGGTCAACGCCTTCAGCGGATTCTGCGCCGTTCCCCGCGTGGCGGTGCTTGGTCTTGCAGAAATGCTCATGGTCGTCCCCCCTTCGGAATGCGGTAGTTCCAGAAACCCGGTTTCAGTAAGTGATCGGCTTTTCCGTAGGACCGTACGGCAGCGACCCCTCTTCTGTCAATCTCAGATCGTCATTCGGCTCGGAGATGAAAACCGTCGGTGCCGGCGGGCTGTAATCCCCTGGTTCCACCAAATCCAATTTCGCAGCCGGTGACTGTGATGTAGACTCTCATTCGCCGTGTTGCAAAACGCGGTCTGGTCAATCTCCTCGAGGTTGGAATGCAGGCTTACAAAATCGCTTCAGCAGGGAATGAGGATTTGTTATGAGAGTGCTGGCTGTTGATGTAGGGGGAACCCACGTCAAGTTTCTTGCCACCGGGCAAACGGAGCCTCGAAAGTTTCCGTCCGGCCCGAAGATGACAGCCAAACGGATGGTTACCGGAGTCAAGCAGTTAGCAGCGGACTGGAAGTATGACGCGGTATCGATTGGCTATCCGGGACCGGTGGTCCGGAACCGACCGGTGGCGGAACCGCATAACCTCGCGCCCGGGTGGCTCGGATTTAACTTTGAAAAGGCGTTCGGATGTCCTCTGAAGCTCATAAATGATGCGGCCATGCAAGCCTTGGGATGCTATAAGGGCGGCAAGTTGCTTTTCCTGGGCTTGGGTACCGGTCTCGGATCCGCGATGGTTGTGGATGGCATCGTCGAGCCAATGGAACTGGGTCATCTTCCTTACAAAAAAGGGACCTTCGAAGATTACGTGGGCCTCCGGGGATTACAGGAGCGGGGGAAAAAGAAATGGCGGCGTCATGTCGCGGACGTGGTTGCGGGTTTGATCGCCGCCCTCCAGCCCGATGACGCAGTTCTGGGAGGAGGTAACGTCAAAAAGCTGAAAGAGCTGCCCCGCGGATGCCGGGCGGGCGATAACGCCAATGCGTTCCTCGGAGGGTTTCGCCTGTGGGAGCAAGCCGGTGATCGGATCCACCCACTGCCGCAGAGACCCATTCATAGAGATGACAAGAAACAAAAGGAGTACGAACATGGCAACTCCGGTAGGAGCAGGCATCAAAGGCCAGCGAATCGAACCACTGACAAAACGCAAGGCCTGGAAGGCCCTCCAAACCCAATCCGAAAAGGTCCGGGACTTACATCTGCGAAATCTCTTCGCAAATGACCCCAAGCGCGGGGAGCGGCTGACGGTCGATGCCGTGGGCATTTTCCTCGATTACTCGAAGAATCGGGTTACCGACGAGTCTCTCAAGCTCCTCCTTCAACTGGCCGAAGAATCGGGTCTGCGAGCGCGGATCGACGCGATGTTCCGGGGGGAAAAGATCAACATCACGGAAAAGCGAGCCGTGCTTCATGTCGCTCTGCGCGCGCCCAGGGGCGCATCCATCTTCGTCGATGGCGAAAACGTCGTGCCCGGAGTTCACGCCGTGCTCGACAAGATGGCTAGCTTCTGCGATCGCGTCCGTAGCGGCGCTTGGAAAGGTCACACCGGCGAGCGTATTCGCAACGTCATCAATATTGGCATTGGCGGCTCCGATCTCGGGCCAGTGATGGCGTACGAGGCCCTCAAACATTACAGCGAACGTGCCGTAACGTTCCGGTTCGTTTCCAATGTCGATGGCACCGACTTCGCAGAAGCTGTCCGTGATCTCGATCCATCGAAAACCCTCTGCATTATTTCATCTAAAACTTTCACGACGCTCGAGACAATGACCAACGCCCATACGGCTCGCGCTTGGTTACTCGCGGGTTTAGGAGGCGATGAAAAGTCGATTGCCAGGCATTTCGTCGCTGTCTCGACAAACGCTGCGGAAGTCGCGAAATTCGGTATTGATACCGCCAACATGTTTGAATTCTGGGACTGGGTCGGTGGGCGCTACTCGATGGACTCGGCGATCGGTCTTTCAACAATGCTGGCCGTCGGCCCGGATAATTTCCGCGCGATGTTGAATGGGTTCCATGAGATGGACGAGCACTTCCGCACCACCCCATTCGAGCAAAACCTGCCGGTCATCATGGGCCTTCTCGCCGTGTGGTACAGCGACTTCTTCGACGCTCAGACTGTTGCTGTCTTTCCGTACGAGCAATACCTGAAGCGGTTCCCGGCTTATCTCCAGCAGTTGACGATGGAGAGCAACGGCAAACACGTTACGTTAGATGGTACTCAGGTCACTTACCAGACGGGGCCAATTTACTGGGGCGAGCCGGGAACCAATGGCCAACACTCCTTCTACCAGTTGATCCATCAAGGGACCAGGCTCATCCCCTGCGACTTCATTGCATTCAATCAGTCCCTCAACCCGGTTGGCCGCCACCACGACATGCTTTTGGCGAATGTTTTCGCTCAGACTGAAGCGCTGGCGTTCGGCAAGACGCCAGAGGAAGTCAAGGCGGAAGGCACACCGGATTGGCTCGTACCTCACAGGGTTTTCGAAGGCAACCGCCCGTCAAATACGATCCTCGTGGACCGGCTCACTCCAGAAGCGCTCGGGAAGCTCGTCGCCCTTTACGAGCACAGCGTCTTCACGCAAGGCGCGATCTGGGAAATTGATTCGTTCGACCAGTGGGGCGTTGAGCTTGGTAAAGTCTTGGCTCAACGCATCATCCCGGAAATCGAAAACGCAACAGAGCCCAAGCTCGGCCATGACAGTTCCACGAACAGTTTGATCCGTCGGTACCGCATGAGTAGGGAGATCTCACAATGACTCTGGGGTATGACAAGCCACTCTACATTCTGCCCTTCGACCATCGGGGCTCATTCCAGAAAAAGCTGTTCGGCTGGGAGGGCGCTCTCACGATGGAACAGACAGCGGAGATCGCCACTGCCAAGCAGGTAACCTACGACGGCTTCAAGACCGCTCTCGCCGCCGGGGTGCCCAAAGAAAAAGCGGGTATCCTCGTGGACGAACAGTTCGGGACTGCTATCCTTCGCGATGCAACGGAGCAGGGCTATACGACCGCTTGCCCCGCTGAAAAAAGCGGGCAAGATGAGTTCGATTTCGAGTATGGCGAGGGCTTCGCCGAACACATCAAAGCCGTCCAACCGACGATCTGCAAGGTGCTGGTTCGCTATAACCCGGGCGGCGATCAAATTCTGAACCGGCGACAATCACTCCGTCTGAAGAGGCTGTCCGACCATCTGCACAACAATACTCGAAGCCTGTTTATGTTCGAGCTGCTCGTGCCTCCTGAAAAAGTACAGCTCGACAGTCTCAAGGGAGACAAGAAGGCCTACGACGTTGAGCTTCGCCCGCAGCTGATGGTTCAGACCATCGAGGAATTGCAGGACGCCCAGGTGGAGCCGGATGTCTGGAAAATCGAAGGGCTCGACCGCGCTTCGGATTGCGAAAAGATTGTGGATGCCGCGCGGCGGGGCGGTCGCGATGAGGTCGGCTGCATTATTTTGGGTCGGGGTGAAGACGACAAGAAAGTGCACGAGTGGCTGACGATCGCCGCCGGAGTGCCGGGTTTCATCGGCTTCGCCGTGGGCCGGACAGTCTTCTGGGATCCTCTCGTTAGCTGGCGAGGCAGGAAAATTACCCGGGAGGCTGCAGTAGCGGAGATTGCTCGCCGCTATCAGGAATTTGTCGACGTCTTCCAGAAAGCGTCGGCCATGAAACGGGACGGTGCAGGAGGAAAATGGGCCGCAGCGCAATGAGGCTTGCTTGTTTGATCCTCGGACCCGGCGTCGTCAACCAAGTGACAGACTCGTCGATTTTTGGCGCAAATGAAGGAGTGACTGCAGCGATGAACAGGCTGTGAGCCGCCACCGGCTTCGATAAAGAATATCAACGAATCTAACAATCGACATTAAGAAGGGAGTCATTTATGCAACTCGGGATGATTGGTCTGGGAAGAATGGGAGCAAACATGGTGCGGCGGCTTCTCAGAGGAGGCCACCAATGTGTGGTCTTCGACAGGTCACCGAAAGCGGTGAACGATTTGGTCCAGGAGAAGGCCGCAGGAGCCTCTTCGCTCCAGGAGTTTGCGAAGAAGCTGGAAAAGCCGCGGGCAGTCTGGTTGATGGTCCCGGCTGCGGTCGTGGACCAGACCATCGCCGACCTACTGCCTCATCTTGAGGCTGGGGACATTCTCATCGACGGTGGCAATTCCTATTATGTGGACGACATCCGGCGCGCCAAAGAGCTGGCGTCAAAACGGATTCACTACGTGGACGTGGGAACGAGTGGTGGTGTCTGGGGGCTTGAGCGCGGTTACTGCATGATGATTGGGGGCGAGGAGCTAGTGGTCAAGCGTCTCGATCCAATTTTGGCTCGGCTGGCGCCCGGCATAGGCGACGTACCGCGCACCCCAGGACGCGAGAAGATCAGCGGCACCGCGGAGCAGGGCTACCTGCACTGCGGGCCAAACGGCGCCGGCCATTTTGTGAAGATGGTGCACAACGGAATTGAGTACGGAATAATGGCTGCATATGCCGAGGGCATCGGAATCCTGCGTGCCGCCAACATCGGCAAGCAGGAGCACACGATCGACGCGGAGACGACGCCGTTGCGAGATCCCGAGCACTATCAATACGACATCAATTTGCGTGATGTCTCGGAAGTGTGGCGGCGCGGCAGTGTGATTGCCTCGTGGCTGTTGGACCTCACCGCGTCCGCGCTGCTCGAAGATCCAGCTCTTTCGAAGTTCGCGGGTAGTGTCTCGGATTCGGGCGAGGGGCGCTGGACGATCAAGGCCGCCATCGATGAGGCGGTCCCGGCCCATGTTCTCACCGCAGCGCTCTACGAACGATTCAGCTCGCGGGGCGAGGCAGACTTTGCGAATAAACTTTTGTCCGCGATGCGCTACCAGTTCGGCGGACACCTCGAGAAGACTGCAGGCAAATCGCAGATCGCTTGAAGACTTGGGCAAAGCAAGGAGACAGTCATGAGTGCCACGCAAGCTCTTAATGCAAAAACCGACACGCGATTGGACCAGCTTTGTATCAATACGATCCGCACACTTTCGATGGACGCGGTCCAACAGGCGAAATCAGGGCATCCAGGCACGCCCATGGCTCTCGCGCCTCTGGTCTACACGATCTGGAACCGCGTCATGCGTTTCGATCCGAAGGACCCCATCTGGCCTAACCGCGATCGGTTTGTGCTCTCGAATGGTCATGCCTCGATGCTGCTGTGGTCCATCCTTCACCTCACACAGATCCAGGCGGTCAACGGCGAATACGAAAGACTAGGTCAACCCTCCGTGACCCTTGACGACATCCGTCGATTTCGCCAGCTCGACAGCAAGGCACCGGGGCACCCGGAATACCACTGGGTCTCGGGCGTTGAGACGACGACCGGTCCACTCGGCCAGGGCGTCGCAACCAGTGTGGGTATGGCCATCGGAGAGAAGTGGCTGGCCGCCCATTACAATCGGCCCGGATTCGAGATCTTTGACTACAACATTTATGCCGTATGCGGGGATGGTTGCATGATGGAGGGCATATCCTCGGAAGCGGCGTCCCTTGCCGGCCACCTGGGCCTCGACAATCTCTGCTGGGTTTACGACAACAACCACATCACCATCGAGGGGAACACGAACATCGCCTTCACAGAAGATGTCGCGACCCGCTTCTTGGCGTACGGGTGGAACGTTCTGCGGGTTGGCGACGCCAACGACATCGATCGCATTGAACACGCTCTTGAAGTTTTCCGAAAGACAAAAGGCAGACCCACTTTCATCGTTCTGGACAGCCACATCGGTTACGGTTCTCCGAATAGACAGGACACGCCCGAGGCTCACGGCGAACCGCTCGGCGACGAAGAAATCCGTCTTACCAAGCGCGGCTACGGATGGCCCGAGGATGCGAAGTTCTTGGTCCCGGACGGTGTCTACGACTACTTTCAGGCCGGTGTGGGCGCACGCGGCGCCCAAGCTCGGAGCCAGTGGACGGAAAAGTTCGCCGCCTATCGCGCCAAATACCCTGAGCTTGCGAACGAGATCGACCTGATGCAGCGCCGCGAGCTCCCGCGAGGATGGGATCGCAACCTCCCCGTATTCCCAGCAGACCCGAAAGGAGTGGCCGGGCGCGACGCATCCGGCAAAGTGTTAAACGTTCTCGCGCAAAATATACCCTGGTTCCTCGGTGGTTCTGCTGATCTTGGACCGTCGAACAAGACCACGTTGAATTACGAAGGCGCGGGAAATGTTCAAGCGAATACTCCCGGGGGGAAGAACCTGCATTTCGGAATCCGCGAGCATGCTATGGCCGCAATTCTGAATGGGCTCTCTCTTTCAAAGCTTCGTGCCTTCGGCGCGACATTTTTCATCTTCAGCGATTATGCGCGGCCCGCGATCCGACTCTCGGCACTGATGGAGCTGCCGACCATTTTTGTCTTCACCCATGACGCCATGGGCGACGGAGAGGATGGCCCGACCCACCAGCCCGTGGAGCAGCTCGCGTCGTTGCGCGCCATCCCCGGCCTGATCACACTTCGGCCTGGTGATGCCAATGAAGTGGTCGAGGCATACCGTTACATCACGCAGCTACGCCACGAACCTGCAGTGCTGGCCCTATCCCGCCAGCCACTGCCCACCCTGGATCGGACCAAGTATGCTCCCGCGTCTGGGGTCTCGCGTGGTGCTTATGTTCTCGCCGATTCTCCCGCAGGGAATCCTGAGGTGATCCTGATCGCCTCGGGCAGTGAGGTCAGCCTCGCTGTGGAGGCCCATGAAAAGCTGCTTTCCGAGGGCGTTCGCTCACGAGTGGTTTCGATGCCGTCGTGGGAGATCTTCGATCATCAAACGCAGGAATATCAGAACAGCGTGCTGCCACCTCAAGTGAAAGCCCGGATCGCTGTGGAGCAGGCCTCGAGCTTCGGATGGGAGCGATACGTCGGCACGGGCGGCCAGCTCACCTGCATGAAGACGTTTGGCGCCTCGGCGCCGCTCAAGGAGTTGCAACAGAAATTCGGATTCGAGCCAGACCACGTTGCAGCCACTGCGAAGAAACTTCTTGGCAAGGATTGAGGCAGCGGGACGTTAGACTCAGGCAGTGCAACGCGGCTCAATGCGAAAAGAACATGCCAGTTAGTTCTTGAGATTCCGGGGGACAGTCCCGGACGATGGCGCGCCTGTCAAAAAAGCGACCGTGTATTCGAACTCGCGCTGAGCGATGTTTGACAGTTTTTTCGGAGCGATGCTACATTTAATGAGCGCGCCGAGGTAGCTCAGTGGTAGAGCAGCCGATTCGTAATTCAGTACGCCGTTTACAGTACGACAGATTCAAAGGCATTTGCAACATTTAAGTGGGGTTTAATTAGTGAGGCGCAAACGATTTTAGCCCGCGCATGGTCTCCGTTTGGTCTCCGCTCCTGAAATCAGGTGACAACCTTGCCGACCAAACTTTGTTTCTTAGCGCGTTCCGAAAGTCGCGCAACCTTCAACGCGTCGGCTTCGTCTTCCTTCCGGATAAGTTCTTCGTCAGACATATTCGCAACAATGTCCCGAACCGTGCTATCTGGCGGGACGCCTCTCAAGAGTTTTTCGCGAATCATGGATGCATGAAGTTTGTTGGCTCGATCATCCATCTGTTTCTCCTTTAGCTGTCCATCTCAAGAGCGACTTGATTGCCACTCGAGCAGCATTTCGGTTTGTCACGCGGCTGTATAGCGCCCTGTACAGCGATCGGACGAACAAGCACTCCACATGAAATGTGAATGAATCCTCGCGCGCGGATGTCCTCGAGGAAGCCCTTCCCGTCTCCGTAGAGAACATCCGAGAGAAGCGAATCGCATCTGACGATATTCTCATCGGTGTCTTCGCCGAGTGAGATTTCAAGAGTTTTAGAGGTTGCGCCAACGGCAGAGAACTGGATCGAATCTGCCTCTCCAGCGAGAGACCTTGCCCATTCTTGGCGTGCGAAGGAGTCGCGGTCGATCGTTCCGCCATAGGAATACACGGAACAGAGAAGCGTGAGCGTGAGTGCGAGTTTGGTTGTGCCAGTGTTCAAATGGGCTCCGGTATAGATTCCATTTCCATTGTACTCTCGTCTCCGCGGATGATTGCCCACTCGAGATCAAAGTGCCGGCCGCGCCAAACGAAGTTCTTAGGCTTACCTTTGGTTCCGTACTCGGCGTTTCCCTCTTTCACCCGATGATTGCGGTATAACCTCAAAGCCAAAGCGGTTCCCCAGACTTTTGGGTTTGTTTCCAAGATTTCTTCGTCAGAGCGGCCGTCCAGAAAAAATTCGCTTAGAGCTATGTAGCACCTTGTAGCCTGTCTAAGGTGCTTGACATCACGCGGTCTCACCCCTTGCTTAGCGACTTTTTCAAATAGAGCGGGGTTTATATGACGGCCGACAAAGTTTTTGAAAAGGTCTTCGTCCAGTACCCACCACGGAGTGCTCATGCGGGTAGTCGCCTCGGTGATTTGTTTCTTTGGGACTTTCTTGGTTGAAAATCCGCCGCCGCCGAAGTCCTGATACACGGCGTTCAGCCCGCGAAGAAGTTTTTGGTCTAGGTTTTCGTCACCTGCCCTACTGCCGGTACGCCCGGAACCGTTCCAAAAGAAAACGGGGTCGGTCCCTTTCTTCATCTTCGGATCGTGTTGATGCTGCTGGAAACCTTGAAATTGCACCTCGCCTTTGTCGTAGATGATTGTGGGGGAAGCCTCAGTATTGTTCACGTACCAGGTCCACTCATCCGGCTCCAGCATACGAATCGCGGAGCGTACGGCGGAAGCAGTGCCAGAAGGAAACTGCTGACGATTGATACGTGCGCCAGGCCCGGGCTCGGTGTAGACATTTTTTCTACTGCCGCGTTTTGCTCGCATTAGACTTTCTCCCGCTGCAAAAACTGGGAAATGGCCCGCCGAATTAGAGACACGATTGAGCACTTGTCTCTGTCCGCGATCTTTCGCAGATCCTCAAGAGCATCTATCTCGAGGCGTACGGTTGTTGTTTTAGGTTTGACTCTCATACACTCAGTATACCACAAAAGGTAGCTGTCATAAAAGGCTTCCGGGGAAAAAGAAAGAGACGAGGAAAATATTCTATCTGGCGTAGATTAAAGACGTTACACGGTCTTTGACTGTGAAAGATGGGGCGAAATGAAACATTTCCGCTCGTATATTGGAGAAGTGTATGGCCCAAAAATACTTGGTTCAGGTTGTCCCCAATCGGTACTTCGCTAGCTGGTGCCCACAACGGAAGCCAACGCCGCTTTGTGTTCGCGCCATGAGCCTGGCGAAGCAGTTCAGCTACCGAGACGCAGATCATCTTTGCGTGTTTTTGCGCGAAGAGGGTTTCCCCATTGTGGCGATCTGCGATATTTTTGGGACGCTCATTACCCACGACGCCGTGAAGTGCTCGACGGAGCCACCCAAAAAGTACATGCGCTACCCAAGGACCCGCAGTGAGTACCGAGGACTCGAGCGTCACATTGCCCCGGATCTGCTGGATTTGTGGAAGAGGCAAGACCTAGTTTTTGCGGCCGCAGTAAACAAATTCGAGAGGCACCACGCTAAAAAGACGAAAGCCCCCGCAGCACCACGCAAGAAAGTTCGAAGAGCAAAATAGCGAGCTAGCCAGTTTCATCCCATGAATTTGAGGTTCTAGAAAATCTAGGCATCCTTGTGTTTATCGGGGCGCCTTGGAGGACACATGCTGAATGGAAATGTTGTGGAAAAAATCGACCGGGAATACTTGGGACGTTTTGAAGGGAAGCGAAAGGTGAGGAAAGAGACCCTGGTTGGCTTAGGCGGCGCCTGCGAGGATTGCGGGTGTACCGATCTTCTGGATTTGCGCATCCACCACCGGAGAAATGACGGAAAAGATCATCGGTGGAAAATGCACTTGGTGGAAGGTTTGCGTTCTAAGGGCTACGGCATTTGCCGGTGGGCGAAATTGGTTGGTTACGCTGAGGCGCTAAAGTGGGTGGGTGTATTTTGCGATTCTTGCCACAAAAGGCTGCATTCCAAAAGAGGGCCGAAGGTCGCTTTCAAAGGACCGATGCCGCCGGCAAAGCGGCAGTCGCGCGGCCGTGAAGGCGCGAGGCTCGATGATAAGTCCCTCTCCATTTTGAGGGCTGTCTCCAACGAAACCCAGAAATATCGGCAGACCGTAGAGGGTTTGGAAACAACCCTTAGTCGGGTTGTCGCCGCGATAAAGACCGACCCGCGGATTTCGCTGAAGCCGTAAGGCGCGGGTGTCGGGACTGTCAAAATGGTGTTTCGCATGGATGGAGCAGCCTCCTACCTATACCCCGACCCCATTTTTTGGGTATGGGTATCCCCCCCGGGGCTGTCACTTTTAGGCGGGTGTGGCGGGACTGTCACAGGGGGTGTCGGGACTGTCAAAACGGTGTTTACGCACAGCGTTAATCGCCGGCGAGCAGCCGAAGTTCGCCAAGTGCACCTCGGCCGATCCGAAGTCTCACGCTTCGGGTTTGTAAAAAGTGAGGAACCAAATGAGCGCGTTGACCAACGGTAGTGCCGTCTCTCGAGAGATGGAAGTCGAAGAGAAGAACGAGCCGCAAGTGGCTCCAGCAGTTACGCCGAAAAAGGTGAAGTCTCTGTTAGATGTTTCGGCTTTCAAAACTACGAAAGCAAAAAGCTCCGGGGATTCTATGGTGGGGAGGTTCAAACAGTCGGGGTACCAAGTAAGAAAGCCCGGCACTAGGGATTTCTTCAGAGTCCATCCGTCAGTGGACTACCGCCTGTATGGGGCAAGCGTAATGGAGGACGACGATCATCGGGTGCATGTCGTTAAGCCAGGTTACGAGTTGCCAGAAAATGCAGAGAGGTTCGCCTACGTGGTGACGCTGCTTACTTGCATCACCCAAAAGGGGAACGTGTTTTTGTGGCACATCAGGGAGTCCGATAACGAATGGTCGCGATCTGCGAATACCGTAGCGAAGATGGCCTTGACGGAGTGGGTGCGGACTCGCGCGAATATGGCAGCAAACTGTTATGACACTGAACAGGGACCGGAAGAGTTGCAGAATCAGGAACCCGTGTGGCCTGAGTTGAGTTTCGAGGAAATCCTCAACTCCGCATTTGAAGGTCGCATCGTGGACAAGGACGATTATCCGCTGATTAAGCAGTTGCAAGGCCGTGCGTAAATGCTCGCCTTGCCAGCGGACTTACAGTCGCTCGGCATTCGAGATATTGTTGCCCTGGATGCCGAGTACATTTCGCGCAAAGGCGAGCATGTGATTCCCGTTTGCCTCTGCGCAAAGTCGTTGGTCAACGGAAAGGAGTGGAGAGTGTTCAATAAAATGAACACCTCCGCTCCGATCTGCCCATTTGCCGACGACTCAAAAACCTTGTTCGTCAGTTTTGCCGCTCCCGCAGAATGGTCTTACTATCTGTCCTCGGGATGGCAACTGCCGCAATTCATAGTTGATTTATTTGCCGAAGAGATGCTTTTTACGAACACCCAGAAAGACGACAAGGGAAAACGGAAGATCCCCACCCTTCTAGTGACACTGGCGAAGTATGGGCTAGACGCAATCACAGCGGCCGAGAAACACGAAATGCGGGATTTGATTCTGCGCGGAGCACCGTACTCGGAATCGAGAGCAAACCAGTATCCTCGAATACTGCATGTCCGATGTCATTGCCCTAGAAAACCTCTTGCCCGCAATGCTTCCGCACATCAACATCCGCGAGGCCATTATCCGAGGGAGTTACACTCGAGCAGTTGCTTGGGTGGACTTCAACGGGATTCCAACGGATGTCCCTACCTACCGAGAACTGCGGGACAAGTGGAATGCGGTAAAGGCGAATCTCGCCGAGGCGGTAGAGAAAGAGCACGGATATGGCGTTTATGTGAAAGACGCAAAAGGTTTGACGAAGTGGAGCACGGAAGGATTTGAAGCCTTGGTTGCACGCCTGGAGTTGCAGGATGTGTGGCCAAAGACGCCTACAGGAAAATACAAGACTGCCGATCCCGAAAGGGGATCGGAAGATGATAAGGTTTTCAAAAATATGGCGCAACGATGCCCGTATTTGATACCTCTACGCCAAACGCGCGCCACTCTTACAGGTATCAGAACTTTTGATTTGCCGATTGGCTCGGACGGGCGATGCAGGACATTCCCGTGGCCGTGGGTCTCCGTCACAGGAAGAAATCAACCCAGAAAAGGTTTCATCTTCGGGTTGCCCTTCTGGGCTCGCAATCTAATCAAACCGCCGAAAGGCCGAGCGTTGGCTTATGTAGACCTTGTGTCCGCGGAGTTCGGGATCGCGGGTGCTCTAAGTGGGGACAAGGAAATGCTCGCCGCATATAAATCGGGGGAGGATGTGTACATTCGGCTAGCGAAAATGGCGGGCGCCGTTCCCGCAGATGCCACAAAGAAATCGCATCGCGACGAACGAGCCCTCTACAAGACTGCTTTGCTTGCCGCTCAGTATGGGCAGACGCCCTACAGTTTTGCGAAAAACTCAGGTTGCTCCGTTCAACTGGCGAAAATAGTGCATGAGAATCTGAGGAAGGTTTACCCGTCCTATTGGGGTTGGATTGACCACGAGAGAATCAAAGCAGGAATCAAAAAAGTCATGTCCTCCCCGCTGGGGTGGAAGATACCCGTGACACCCGACACGAAAGACAACCTGCTACTGGACTTCCCCATGCAGGCATCGTGTGCCGACATACTTCGCCTTGCTACCAGTTTTATGGTAGACGAAGGTGTAGCCGTTTGCGCGATGATTCACGACGCCGTGTTAGTTGAGGGAAATGTAAACGAAATAGAGTTGGTGGTTGAAACCGTCAAGGAATGCTGGAAACGCGCGAGCAGCGTTGTGCTAGGTGGATTCGAACTGGATTCGGATGCGAAAATCATCCGCTACCCCGACACATACGCCACGCCAGAAGGTCAAGAGATGTACGAAACTGTCCGGCGCTTGTTGGCGGAAACCCCCGCAGTCAAAACACCAGACAGAAGTGTGTACAGTTTTTAGGTTCAAGGGCTCGCCCTCAGTAGGCTATCCCGCATCACCTTCGAAGTAATCAAAGAATCTCGATTCCAGCGCGGAGTTCTTTCGGTGGATTACCGCACGCACTTGACGCTGTTCGGATTTTGGAGTCAGCGTCATGGGTGTACCATGTTGGTTTATTCACGGAATGGCCGGCCACGGTAAGAGTAGTTATATCCTTAATCGAATAGAAAAAGACCCGGCGCTAGCGTGTCTCTGTGCGACTACGGGAATAGCGGCTGTGAATCTTCATCGGCCCGGGCTGCAAACCAACACACTCGCTAGCAAACTCAGATTCTTCGACACCGCATCCTTGAAGAACCCAGAAACACGGAAATTTGTGAAATGGATGCTAACACTGATAGCGGAGAAATTCCGATACATCGCGATTGACGAAGTGAGCATGTTGGGGAAGGATGCCTTGCAGATCCTTTACGAAATCGTGAACGAATTGAACGAGGCGCGTGGAGGACCGAGGAATCGCGTACCGCGAAATGAATTGGGAATCATCCTGGTTGGAGATTTTTGCCAGCTACCGCCAGTGAATGAGCCATTCGCTTTCGAGGCGCCGTGCTGGACAGAGTTTGAGAAGCACACGATCCGTCTAACGAAAAACTATCGCCAGGAAGACCCGTTTTTCTGCGAAGCATTGAGAAACATGCGGATTGGAAATGGGAAAGACGCCTTCGCGTTTCTGGAATGGTTCGCAAGTTTCGTTGATGAGGTGGACCCGAATTTTGTTGGAACAACTCTGTTCCCGACAAACGGTGAATGTGATGCCCACAATAGAGTGCTCTTTGACGCTCTGCCAGGATACACAGTTGAATACCCGATTCATACGGAGGGGCTGCCAAAAAAGTACAAAGAGATTCCAGATGTCCTTACGCTGAAAGTCGGGGCCTACGTAATGGTTTTGACCAACGAACCTCGCAAGAAAGACTCGCCAGATGGCACGCTCGGTTTCGCCAACGGAGATTGCGGAATTGTCGCTCGACTAGAGCGCGATTGCGTTTGGGTACGGTTGAAGCGCACGGGCGAAGAGGTGCGAATCTGCTATGCGTTGAGGAAGACTAGCAAGATGGTTCTTGAGAAAGGCGAAACTTGCCTCCACCGTGACGAGTTGCGTGGGGAGTACGTAGTAGGGGAAACCTGGTACATGCCGTTGAGACTGGCCTATGCGGTAACGATACACAAATGCCAGGGTCTTACCCTGGACGGGCTTCAAGTGGACATCCGGAACGAGTGGGCGGGGCAGCCGGCAATGCTCTATGTCGCCGCCTCCCGCGTCAGACAGGGTAAAGATCTGACGATCGTGGGAAACGAAACTCTATTCCTTAAAAGGTGCAATGCAGCGGCAGAGGTTGCGCGGTGGTTTTGAAATGTATTCCACGTTGGAGTCCCCAGGCTGTAATTTGGGCAGAAGCCATAAAAACGGTTGATTTTAGGAAGAGGTAAATGCCCTCTCGGGTAATCCGTTGGACTCCCAATTCATAGACGTTGATTAGAGTTCCTATTGATGTGCCCTCAATTTTGTTTGTGTTAATTTGCTGAAACGGGGGGTGACATGTGCGCGCGTTGAAAAGTGCATGTGGATGCAGTTTTGGAGGCGAAAATGGCCCGAAAAGCAATTCCGATCGAAAATAAGATGCTTTTGAGTGTCGCGAAGCACGGCGGCTCCGTTGAAAAGACTCAAATGCGCCTGGATTTCCACGGCCGTTTGACCAACGCAGAGTACGCAAAAGGTCTCGAGAAACTGAAGGGTTTGGCGGTCGAGGAAAAGACGCATTCGAAGGGCTCAAAGCGACCCACCACAAGCTTAACCTTAACCCTCCGCGGCAGAGTAGCGGCCGAGATGCTGAAGCCCGGATTTGTGCCCCGCCGCTTCACCCTGGACGAGCTAAAGGCGGAGATCCTAGAGCGCCAGGAGCGCCGAGATTCCTGGGCTCTGCAACTCGCCCAGGACGCCCACGATGCGTCCAACTGGCGCCGCGCGGAAGCCGACCGCAAAGCCAAGCGTGACGCCCAGGAAGCGAAGCGCGCGGCAAAGGAAAAGCCGCCCGCGAAGCATCCATCTGCGGGCAGAAACCGTTCCGAGGAAGAACTTGAACAGCGTGCAGAATGGGCGGAGTCCAAGGGATTCGGCGAGAAGGAAGAGCAGCTTTTCGCTGGCGAATTCGCTGAAGCACCGATCGAGCCCCCGGCCGGGCGATCGACTTTCGAGCAACCAAAGTTCCGACTTGCCGAGCCAGTGAGTGACTCCTCCAGATACGCACGCCAACTGCAAAGCCAGACGCAGCCCTTGCAAGTCGCGATCGTGCCGAATGCTTCTTCAGATTCGTTGATTGAGAAGATCCGGAAGGCTGGTTACACGACAAAAGGAAACCAAGTTCTTTACGGAGGAGACCGATATATAGACGCCGAAGAATGGGTGCGGAAGATGCCACACATTGAGTTGGGTTGAAAATTCGGCTGTGACTTTCAGATTGATTGTCATAGTCGCCTCCCAACTCCGGAGTGTTGGATGCGGATACTCTTAGGCCGGAAGCTGTCCCCCAGGTTCCGGTTGTCGATAGCGTTCCGTGTCCAATGTCCGGAGAATTTCCAGGCGCTCACTTTGAAAAAGCACGCGCCTTTGCTCTATCCGCGTCTTCTTGCGAAACCGCCACATAAGGCGTGAGACTAGCGATTGAGCGATGTCGCATCATTTTTGAAATCATCGGCAACGGAATATCTCGGTCCACGCTTCGCATCGCAAGCGAATGGCGGAGAGAGTGTGGATGACAGACTTCCGGGCGCAAGCCCGCTTCTTTCGCAAGTGTTGCGAAAACTTTGAACCAAGAGCGCGCGAGCATGGCTCCGCCTTTGCGACTGAGAAACAAGAGAGGGCTCTCCGATGCGTCCGCGTATCCTTCACGCTCTTTTAACCAAGCGTGGATGACGGTCAAATCCGCAAGGCCGATATCATCCTTCGGCATGAACGCTTCGTAGAACTTTTCACCCTTCTTTTTTCGCGTCTTTTTTGCTGTGACAATCAGCCGCTTGTTCTCTTCATCTACAGCATCAAGCGTCAATGCGCAGACTTCGGAAGCACGAAGGCCGTGCCGATAGGAAAGCAAAATCATCGCAACGTCGCGCTTCGAGTGAATCGCTGCGACTTCAATCAGTTTTCGGAGTTCATCGGGCTTTAGATATTGCATAGGGATTGCCTCCAATTCATCGGGAGATTTGAGTTCAGACCGCCATGAGTTCTACTTCGAGCCGGGACAACGAATCGCGAACGTTGCCGCAAGCGATCCGCGCGAAGTTAGGTGCGTTCTCTTCTGTGCCTCCCTCAGTGAGCCACACTTCGCGAAGAAACGCGGTCAAGTTTCCGTTGAGTCCGTAGCTCGAAAATTCGACGGTGAGACACCGAGACAGGAATCGCTTTTCGAGATTTTCGGTCGCATCGTTGCAAGTGAAGACAAAGACAGTGTTTTCGATGCGCCCGGTCGCATCCAGTTTAGAGAGCAGCGCGAGTTGCGCTTTGTCCGACATCTGATCAGCTTCATCCACGAGCACAAACCAGAACTTTTTACCGCCCATCGGGACATATTGTGTCCGCTGCAAAGCGTCTTCCAACTCGGGAACTGTGCAATGCTGTGACGGAATGTGAATCAACTCACCGTGGATTGCTTCACAGAGAGCCAACGCCATTGTTGACTTGCCAGTTCCACTAGGTCCGGAGAACAGGAAAGCAGCAGCACGAGGATTTGCAGCAAATCGCTCCATGATTTTCCGTGGTTTTTCAAGCCCGAGGAATCCGGAGATTTGACGAGGGCGATACTTGTCAGCGAGTGGTGCGGGAAAACCGAGGTTGCTTTGTTGCTGGGACGCTGAGAATGCTAAAGTGTCTGTAGACATCGGACGGTCCTTTCGTTCGATCGTTTAGGGAAGGCGTCCCGTCCTATCGGGTCGCTTTCCCGCTTCTATCTATCAGCAGATTCTAAAGTTTTTGCGCATTATTGTCAAGAGAAAAATATGTCCGGGCGCACGATTTTTTACCGTTTTTCCTCGGAAAGAGTTGCAATTCGTACAGTTTTTGCGCATTGCACCGATTGCCGATTGACGGTTTCAAAGCACTTAGCGAGCGACCGCACCCTTCCAATGCGCAATAATTAGATTCTTGCGCATCGTGAATCGCACCCAGACGCCGGCGAGATTAGGTTTCGATCTCGAGAGATCCCGTGCAAGTGTTGTGGAAGTGTTCTGGGAATCTATTCGCGATCACCTCGAGCCGGCGACTTGGCGATCACCTCGAGCCGGCGATCCCTGTCCTCGACGATCGTTCGAGCCGGAGAGTCGCTCGAGATTATGAGATCCGCAGCACACTCCCACATGATTCGCAGCACAGTTTGCAAAGGCAAAGAATCGCTGAACGGAAACGAGCGCTGCGAAGGAGCGAATCCCGATCGGCCCTAAAATTGCGGTCTCCTTAACAGTGGTTTGAGATCCGTTGTTTGTGTTCTCTCTTCGGTTTGATTCTGTCTTCGTCGGACTCCCGATATGGGACCCACCTTCGATCCCGCCGTCTATCCCTTTTCGAAATGCTGGTCAAGCCGTCCCTCCCATGGGACGGTGGTCATCATTTTATGGGCGCTCAAACGAGAAACTTTTTTCCAGAAAAATATTCCTAAAAAATATTCCCGATAGGAGGACGCCATCCGCCTTGCGGTTTGCGAGTAACACGCACCACTCGATAAAGGAAAATGCAATGGATATTAATGATTTTAACGAAGCACTTGTAGAGCACCTATTCCCCGTGAGAGGAGCGTCTGTAGCGGGAGACATTACCCATCTAAGGCACTGTGTCTTGTGTGCACAGCAGAGTGAATACACAGGTGTTTTGTATCTGGACGAAAAGCAGTCAAAAGTATTCGGTGCCAAAAAAGGAAAGACGAGAAGGATTCTTTACGGCTTGTGCGAATCCTGCTTTGCGCTCCCAGACAAAATGGAACTTGTCGAGCAGGAGTTGTTTTTGCAGCTCAACCCGACAGAGGGGAAAATTCAATGATGAAAATTCTAAATCGCTGTTACTCATTTAGGAATTTTTCAAGATTTCGAAAGAAGCAAGGAGCCTTGATGCGATTCACAGACGCACAACTTGACGCCGTTGTACAGCGATACCGAAAGATGTCCCAAGATGAATTTTCCCGTGCGCTCGCGGAGCCCGAATTCAAATCGCGCTTCGAAGCCGCATACGAGCGTGGGCAAAAAGACCCTTCGAAGAAGTTTACAAGTGTTGACGCCGCAGGATGGAAATTGACTCAGTTCTGTGTTGATGTTCCGCCGGCAGAACCGCCAGAAGACGGCGGGATCAACGCAAAGTTGGCACGCAAGAGAGGACCGAAGCCGATATGTGGCGCGGCCTTTCCTTCGTAGTTGGATCATTTTCAGAGTCCTCGGCAGAGCCGAAGACAAAAGGAGCAGTAGATGCGATCACCAAACATCAGTTCGATGTACCGTTGGGTCAACACGTTTTTCTCCGAACTACCAGGAGGGAGCCAGGATTTCTTGCAACTGGCTCGTGCCAGTGATGGAGAGGTTCTCGGTTGGATTGATGAGGCAGGCATATTGCAGGGCAGTCTTGTTCCACCTATGGTAGCTGGTGCTCGTTTCCTGCAAGGTTCCGGAAACGATACGTCTTACACTACAAGTCTCGGCTCGTTTGTTGATATGGACTCAACGAACCTTAAAACAACTATTACGATACCAGTAGGTTATATTTTAATCATATCTGCAACTGCCAATGTGTCAGGTGCGGCGGCAGCATCATATTACTTAGGCATCGCGGTTGATGAGCAAATCGTTAATTTTATTTCCTCGAATTCAACCGAAGAGGCGACCCAAGGTGGACTGTATTCTTTTTCATCATGCTTCGTTGGAGATGGGGGATCACACACAGTCAGTTTGCAATTTGCATCTAATTCAGGAGAAAGCTCTCTAACCGTAGACAACTACAGCGCCCTAGGACCGTTGCCCGCAACTGGACCTAGACGCCTAGCTCCAACACTAACCCTCATTCTTGCGCCTTCAGTCTAACAAACCGCGGCTTGCTCACAAAGCCATCCGCTTCCAGTTCAAAATCAGAAAGGATTCCTATGCCGACCAGACTGCAGATTCAAAAGAAAGCGCGTCCGTTTGTGTTCAGCAAGCTCCAGTGGTTCTACTATATTTTGAACAAACATCGCATAACTAAAATCGGAAATCGCGTGCACTAAACGTGCCCGTCACAGGACTTCAACGGCACGGCTAACCCGACATTGCCGCGATATTTCAACGGACAACTCTAAAGTTTCGCGGCTTGCCCGCAAAGCCATCCGCTTTCAGTTTCGAATCAGAAAAGGAGAACCATGACTTATACACAGGAAGCAACGCATTACGTGATTACACTTGCTGATAAAGGATTTCTCGCCGGGTACCCGTTCGTTTGAAAGACGTTCCTATTTCCATAAAAGAAACCTCTCGCATTGATGAGGCTTTGCGGATCGCAACGGAAGACGAAGCAATTCGACTAGCTGCCTTTCTCCGCGACTTCAAATATGATTCAGGATATCTAACCGTTCGCCAATCCTAAAAGAAGAAAGCCCGCGGCTCGCTTACGCCATCCGCATTTTTCAACAGGTAGGTATCTCTAAAATCACGCCATCAGCGCGTGCTCTGTTCCAAGTAATCAGAATGAGGTAGACTCCATGAAATTTGAAATGATTGTGCGGTTTGAGAGTGGTTTCCGACTGAGAGGAGAAAGCGTGTCCGATTGGTCAAAATACGCGGCTGAAAAGTTCGTTCAAAGGATGAACAGTAGCAACATCAACAACGAGAAAACTCTGTCCGACCGTAAGCTAGTTGAGAAAGGCTCTCGGGAATTGTGGGACAGTTTGTGTGCCGCTCTCAAGAAAGAAATTAGCGCATTCAATGCGGAGCCCGGAATTGAGCATGGATTCCTGTCCTGCGATAATTCAGACCCCATGATCGCGCAGATTTCGCGTAAGAACCTTTCACAAGCGGTGACTATCACTTTTGACCCCGAGCACACTTACGCCACAATAGAGGGTCACGGCATCCAAACAAAAGAGAAGTTGAAAATCCGCGTTTCAGATGGAGACCAACTTCAATTCTTTGATTCGCAAAATCAATCGTGCTCCGTGGAGTCGATTGTTGGGAACGTGCTAAACCGCCTTCTTGAGATTTGAGGGGCTCTCGGTCGCGTCATAGTTACCGTGCCTCCCTCTCTCCGCATTGAATCGACGTGAATCCCTTTGTGTGAATTTCAGACATCGTTTTCTTGTCAAGAACGAGCCGATCAACCACCGCATCGCAGTCATCTTGTCCGCCGGGCTCGTAGTCTGCGTAGCCAGGAATAATCACCAATCGTTTCCCGAACATCCCTGAAGCGTAGAAGGCAATTTCCTCATCGTTATCCTCAGTCAATTTTTCGGCGTACTCTCCGCGCATACGGCTGTCCGCATCGGCCCGAACCCATGTGCCGTACAGCAGTAAAAGCAGCAAAGCGATTGATGAGAAGACAATTCCAGCGTGCTTCACAGCATTACTCTCTGCATGACTCCCTCGCGTCTTTAATCTCGTCGCCGGTTGCTTTCTTTTCAACCGTGATGATGTGGACGCCGCTTTCCTGAAGTTTCTGTAGTTCTTTTCCGTCGTACTTCAGCTTGGTATTGGAAAAGTGGAAGGAATCAACGTACTCGTACTTCGCACCACCGCTTGCTGCTCCGACCGCGAAACCTATGCCACCTGTCAACGCACCGGCGATCATGGAGTTTCGGAACCGATGACCTTCGGCCTGTCTTACGATAAGGCACGGTTGCGGTTGTCCTGTGGCCTGTGCTGTCGCTGGAGATACCGGAGCAGCAGAAGGCTGTGACGACGCGGGTGTTGCGGACGCAGCAACCGGAGTAGCCGCGGGAGCGACCTCAGCGGCTTGTCCCAGTGTGGTGGGGATGGTGAGGATGGTTGGAACGGAAGTTTGCGCCGGTGCAGCCTGTTGGATCGGACGGCACGCCTGAGAACCGAAGATCGTTTCACCTTGATAAACGAAGCCGCCCGAGTCTGAGAGATTGCGACACATCCATTTCGACGGGTCGGGACTCTGAGCCGCCGCTACACTTGAGAGCATCAATAGAGACAAAAACACTGTGATTGTTTTCATTTCTTCCTCGTTTTCTTAGCTTTGTTAAAGGTGCTGCGCCGCTATCGGCGTCCCGCATTCCCTCTCTTGGGAAATTGGTCCGTGTGCGGACTTCCCCTGGTTACTAGGCTCGCGGGAGGGATCGTTTGCGTCAATGGTTCTTGTGCAAACAGTTATTTGCAAACAAGGAGAATTCCTACGCTGTTCCGGTGAGTTGGAAGGTTAATTGCCGCTTGGAGTACTTATATCTCCGGCATCACGATGGAGGACAGTATCTCTTTGGTACTACTTGTACGCCAGAACAGCTATTCAGAGTATAGAGCTACTCGTCAAACTGACTCCATCGCCCATTTACTTATTTTGGCATTCAACTTCTTGGGGTACGGGGAAAATAATAATGGCAACCCCAAACGTAACCGCAATCGAGCACCCGCAACCATCCGGAATTCAGGGATGGCTACTCTTGCTCATCATCACGTTGTATCTGAATGCGTTTATCTTCTTGGCCGAAGCGATGAAAAAGGTGGATCTCGCCAGCGGACCTAGCTTGGACTCTTACTGGGCGTTTGCCCTTGCAGGACTCGCCGGGTCTGCCGCCGTACTGCTTACGTGTAAGAAACGGAAAGGCGTGCTCTTAGCGAAGGTTTTGCTCTGGCTCAACTTCGCTGTCGGCATCCTTCGTATTCTCGATTTGCATCGTGTAGACCCGCAGACAATAGGAGCCGCGCTTTGGCTCGCGTACATCTACCGATCGAAGAGAATCAAGAACACGACTTTTTTATGAGGACCGCTGACATGAGAACAGTTTCAATCGCAATTTTCGTCTTGGCGGCGGCCTCAGTTGCGATAGCAAAGTCAGCGCCTATACCGGAGCCGAAGT
Organism: uncultured Acidobacteriota bacterium; assembly: GCA_963812565.1. GTDB lineage: Bacteria > Acidobacteriota > Terriglobia > Acidiferrales > UBA7541 > Palsa-295. Next base: position 198,770 of record CAWEVR010000008.1, on the reverse strand, counting down.
GAAGAAATGGGAAAAATGAGAGCAATAATCGGGGCGTGGTCTCTGTTGATTCTGATAGGAGCGGCTTCTGCCCAAAACCCAGACCCTTCGAAATGGATGTGTCGAAATCTTGCTGATTCAGGCGGTTTCACGTACCAAGGCGAGACCTTGTTCGGAAATCAGGCTTGCCGTCCTGTCCCTCAATCGGCGCCGGCACACCCGACAGCCTCAAAACAAGACGACGCGTTGCCCGCCCCGACGAACAATACCGCACCTGTGCCTAAGCAAGAGAACGCTACCGTTCCCGCAGCAGCGGCAACACCACAGCCCTCTCCCGAACCAGTTGTGGCTCCGTCCGTTTCCGGTCAGCATTTCAACTTTGAGAGAGGGCAGCGGGTATATGTTGTCGCTGTCGGCACACGGTCCCGTGACCTTGACCTCACCAAATCAGACCTGGAAGTGGAGCGCTACGCCAGGGATCAATTTAAGAAGTCCAAGGCATTCACGGTGGTTAGCTCACTTCGCAGCGCGGACTTCGTTTTCTTAATTCTCTTAGACTCCGAATCTAGCGACGCGGAAGAGTTAGCTTTGGCGGCATTACCAGACGACTATGAGAAATACGGTTCTAATCTCGATGCGCTCAGAAATGAGGCCCTCTGGCAATCCAACAACCATTACAACGTGGGGCGCCACGCAGCCCTTGCCGGCGCGACGCTGGGGGTATCTGGGCTTTTCGACCATACATCCGTTGCAAGTAGTTTAGTTAAGCGATTCCAGAAAGAGACGATTTCTAAGTAAGGACGGTTGGTATGAAAAAGGTCATCGTGGTTCTAGCGATGCTTGCTTTGTTCACAGCAATTGTTTGGGCGGCTTGTCCGGTTAGGCCGTTGTGCCCGACACACCACGTCGAGATGGACCAGACTAGCTCAGTTTGTGACGACAGCGGCCGGTGTACGGTGGTCTACCATTGTCCCGCTGGCGGAGAGGAGTACACGTTTCATTGTCGAGGCGGAGAATGAAAAGACGTTTGTGGGCGTCCGCCGGCTTTGGGCTTTTCTTATGTTTGGCAAGTGCGCGGACAATTGAGGCACAAGTTAGCTGTTCCGCAGCCGTTCGAACCTTAACGTGCCAGGAAACTGCAAAACTGCTTAACGGCTTCTTGATCTTAGAAAAGCCAGAAGGTCCACACAGGTCTTCGATAACGTTGGAATTGTTATCTCCCGTCGAATACCAAGATCGTGTAGGGCAAATAACTAGACGCGCACCAGACAAAATACCTGTTGGATGTGGCGGAGTCTCGTACAAATTAGTTTTTAATAATTGCTACGATGATAATGTGTTGTTTCTTCGACGTAAAAGCGTTGTGCTCCCCGTGCACATACTCGTCTCAACAGACGAGGTGGAGCTTGAGGGGAAAACTTCTGTCCCCGGAATTCTATGTCTTTATGCGTTTATAAGGGGTTATTTTGAAGGCTTAATGGCGGTTTACAGTTACGAAGATTGTGAGAATCCTTCTTCTCTGCGGCTTGGCTGCGGGGAGCAGTAAACGTCAGGCCGTCCTCCTTAATGAGCCCTCAGTGGTGCCCTTTATGGTGGGGATTCGGAGGCATGAGGCTAATCCCTAATTCGGATGCTTTTGTATAGATTGCCGCGGGCGTTCTACCCAACTTCAAGCCGATGACTGGCGTGGGAGTATCTTGCTTTGCGAGCTTTCTTAGCTGATCGATGGCGTCCTGAGTCCAAGGCTTGCCAGTGTTGCGGGTATACTTTGGCATGATCGCCCTCTGCGCAACATATAATCCGCATCCCGTGAATTGTCAATTATCCGTAGTACAATTCGCGCGATGCAACGGGGAACGATCATTCGCCACAGAGGGAATTGGCGGCTGCGATACTACGAGACCGTCATCATTGGCGGGCAAAAGAAAAATGTCCGTCGAGCGGTTTTTCTCGCGCGTATCGGCAAAGATTATCCGACAAAGCGCAGCGTCATGGCATTGGCCGATCGCATTCTTACTCCCTTGAACGCCGGTCAAGTCCTACCGGAATCATCGCTAACCGTTACCAGTTTCATTGAGAATTTCTACCTCCCCTTCGTTCAAAAAGAGCTTCGGCCCTCCACGTATAAAGATTATAAGCGTGATATTTACGAGAAGCATTTGAAGGTCCGGCTAGGCGATTTGCGTCTTCGCGACTTCCGAACCGTCAACGGACAAAGGATGATCCGCGATATCGCGGCATCCAATTCTGACGTGGGCCACAAGACGTTGCTGCGGATCAAATCGTTCCTGAGTGGATGCTTCAAGCATTCTAAGCGTGAGGGCTTCATAGACGGCGAGAATCCGATGCGGGACACATCTGCACCCGGAAAGCCGGAGAAATTTCAAGGCGAAGTCTACACGATGCTCGAGATAGAGAGAATCGCGGAAGCGGTCGGTAAGGTGAATATGCAAGCGTTCGCGGTTATCTCCGTCGCCGCCTTTGCGGGTCTACGGCTCTCGGAGCTTCGCGGTTTGCGATGGGCGGATTATGACGGACAATCGTTAACTATTCGTCGCACGGTTTGGCGTACCAAGGTGGGTGATCCTAAGAATCCAGCAAGCGCGGGCGGTGTTCCCGTGCTGCCAACTTTGAAGAAAGTTTTGGACGATCATCGCGCACGTGCTGTTGCGTCCGGAAAGAATTACGGGCCAGATTCCTACATCTTTGCCGGGGAGCGTAGGAGTGCCCCTTTGAATCTCGCGAACCTAGCGCGTCGAGTCATCATTCCTGCGTTGCTGAATACGGCGGCGGACAATCAAGGACCGGCTGTGAAATGGCGCGGATGGCACGCATTTCGAAGAGGGTTAGCAACGAATCTCTTTAGCTGTGGTGTCCAGCCGAGAATCATCCAGCAAATTTTACGTCACTCTGACGTGAGCACAACGCTTTCGATCTACGTCCAACCACCGAGCGATGAAGCGCGGGCAGCGATGCAGAAAATAGAAGATTGGATGAAAAATACCTGATACAATCCTCCGGCGCCGAGGTAGCAAAACGGTACTGCGCACGATTCGTAATCGTGAGATTGCGGGTTCGATTCCCGCCCTCGGCTCTGCTTCTTGGTCTCCGCTGAGTACCCCGCGTACAAGAAATAAAAGACTTGATAGACGGAGCACGCCGATTCGTAATCGGCAGGTCGTGGGTTCAACTCCCACCCTCGGCTCCATCGCCTATAGAATCAATGCTGCAAAGATTTTAGTTGGTAGGGATATCGGTGCCCGGCGGGAACACCACGATCTCGAGAGCGCCCCACTCGGACGACTGGCGATTAACAGCATCGCTCTTTCCGAGTCCCAGGGTTCTGAGCTGCACATCATCAAAACCGAAATTTTCGACCAGGTAGTCGCGCACCACCGAAGCACGAGCCTGCGTCAGTACCAGGTCTTTCTGCGCGTCTCCCGTCATGTTCGTCGAAACCACGATTACCGCGACGCCAAATTCGTTGTCGGCCAGAAACTGGCCCGCAACGCGCAATGATTTCTGGTTCTTTGGTTTGGCCGTATCTACTTTGTCGAAAAGTTCTTTCACGTTGTAATTGAAGGTTTTCAGAGGCACGCCATCAGGAAGGTGTGCAATTTCGTTTTTTACCAGGTCGGCGGAATTTTCGTAGCCGCGATTTTTGAAATAACCTCGCAGAAGGAAATTTTTCTTCATCGCCTCCATGTTTTCCTGAAAGTCCGTGACTCCAGCCTGCGCCTTGACGACCGTGTCGCGCAGTCCGACGGTTGTCTCTTCCAGTTCCGTGTAGACCTTCTCATCGTTCACGAGGGCTCCCACTGTGCCTTGGCCCTCGTTGATCTTCGCGCTGATCGATTTTAAGTCCGCGGTTACCACGGTGACGTTACTGAGCGCTTCCTGCGAGCTGTCCAGGATGCCATCCGCCTTTTTGATGAGGTCTGAAATGACCAGCGGTGGCACGCTGCCGATAGTGTCGCCGTTCACCACTTCCGCTGCGTTGGCGGACCCAAACGAGATCGCGATATATTCGTTTCCGAGCAAGCCTTCGGTCTGGATGGAGGCAAGAGAGTCTTTCCGTATGATGTCGTGGCTCGAACGGTCGAGGTCCATCCACACCGTGATCTTTTCCGCCGGTTTGCCGGGCAGTTGCACGCTGCGGACGGTCCCGCTGTGCACGCCGCCCACGCGGACTTCCGCTCCCGCATCCAGGCCCACCACGCTGCCGAACTCGGTTTTCAGACGATACGTGGGCGTGAACAGGTACTGTTTGCCGCCGATGATGAAGACGCCTGCCACAAGGATGGCCAGCGTGGCGACGATGAATGCTCCCAGCCGGGCTGCTCTTGACATACTGACTCCTTACGAATCGCGCTTGAAAAACTCTGTGACAAATTCGTCGTTGCTTCGAGCCAGATCTTCGAAACTTCCTTCCATCACCACTTTGCCTTTGTCGAGCAAGGCGATGCGGTCAGCGATCGTCTTCGCACTGCGCAAATCGTGCGTGACGACAATGGAGACCATGGCGTTTTCTTCCTGAAGTTTCAGAATCAACTCGTCGATTTCGCTGGACGTGATCGGGTCGAGTCCCGCGGTGGGCTCATCGAGTAGAAGAATATCCGGGCGCAGCGCCAGCGCGCGCGCCAATCCCACTCGCTTCTTCATGCCGCCCGAAATGTCGGCCGGCATCTTATTGAGAGCGGCTTCCATCCCCACGCTGGCCAGCAATTCCTTCACACGGTCTGCGCACTCGGATTTAGAGATCGTGGTATGGCGTTCGAGCGGAAATGCAACGTTCTGCTCAACCGTGAGCGAATCGTAGAGCGCAGACCCCTGGAACAGAAAGCCCATCTTGATGCGCAGCTCGTTCATCTCGTCTAGCCCAAGCGACGTCGTCTCCCGCCCGTGGATCGAAATCGACCCGCTGTCGGGCTTTTGCAAGCCGATGATGAGCCTGAGCAGAACGCTCTTCCCTGTTCCGCTGCGCCCGAGCACCGCCAGCGTTTCACCGCGGCTCAAGGTCAGGTTGATTCCGTTCACGACCTTCTGCGTTCCATATGATTTGTGCACGTCTCGAAGCGTAACAATGGGCCCGCCGCCGCCGTTCGTTCTGCGATTGCTTTCGAGCGTCATTTCCAGGACGGAGTCGCTCATGGGAAGAACACCAAAATCAGCTTGACCAGCACAACGTCGGCCAGAATCACGAAGAGCGAGGACAAGACGACCGCACTCGTTGTCGAACGTCCCACGCCCTCCGTTCCGCCCTGTGTCCGCATCCCCTGAAAGCACGCGACAAGTCCGATGATCAGGCCGAAGACGGCCGTTCTGAATGTCGGCGCAAGAAAATCGCTGAAGGTCGCGCCCGCAAACCCCTTTGTCAGGAAGTGATGGAAGGTAATCGGATCGGCCAGGGTTGAGGCGATCCAGCCGGCGGCTACTCCGCAGAAATCGGCCGCGAGCGTCAGGAGCGGCAGGACAATGATGCAGGCCAGAATGCGCGTGACCGCGAGCAATTTGTAAGGGTTTACGGCGGACGCTTCAATGGCATCAATCTGCTCCGTCACCTTCATGGAGCCCAACTCAGCGCCGATTCCGGCTCCCACTCGCCCGGCGACGACCAGCCCGGTAACGACGGGCCCCATCTCGTGGATGATCGAGAAGACGATTGCCGCCGGGATCATCGATTTTGCCCCGAACTGCACCAGACTGTGGCGGCTTTCGAGCGCGAGGACGGCGCCCACAGCGGCTCCCGCAGCCACCACCAAGGGAAGCGATTTCGAGCCGATCTCGTCTAATTGCCGGAAGATTTCGCGAAATTCAAAGGGCTTTGTGATGGCCGCTCGAACTACCCTCCAGGAAAATATACCGAGATCCCCAAACCACTCGAGTGAGCGGTTGAGGGTTGATTCGGTCGCAATGGAAGTCGAATCCATGACGAACGGAACTTACTCCTTGGCCTCTAGAGACGACTCAACCGGCGTGTGCACACCGTCGAATCAGCATGGTTGCCAGATGGCAGGTTAAATCAAGCGCAGACTCGGCCTCTGTCCGTTACTGCACACATTTGAATTGTTTCTAAGAGCATGCGCAAGCGAGCCGCCCGGTTTAGCCTTGGTGCCAGGCCCTGAGCGCATGCCACCCGCCTTTCGAGGACCCCAATCGCGCCAGCCCGTATTCAATACGAGACACCGCGATTTTCTCCGAATCCAAGTGGGCTAAACTGGGATGAGTCCAAACTGACGTAGGCATCAGTCCAATCGAACAAAGAAGAGCGAGGGGAGAACGTAATGAAGACTATCTTAGCTATATTCTGCCTGATTGTGTTGGCGGGAACTGCGGCAATGGCGCAGCAAAACCCCGGCCATGGAGGACCGAACTCCGTGAATGTCGACATCAGGAATGCCCAGGGTCAAAGCGTAGGAACAGCGGTGCTTTTGCAAGTGCCGCAAGGCGTAAGAATCAAGCTGGACGTCAGGAATCTGGCGCCAGGAGAACACGCGATCCATATCCACCAAGTTGCAAAGTGCGAAGGGCCCGATTTCAAGTCTGCGGGTCCACATTTTGATCCCGATGGAATGGGACATGGCGAGCACAACCACTCGGCGCTGCCCGCCGGAGATATACCGGATTTCTTCCTTAACGTGGCAGCGGACGGAACCGTTCATACATCGGTTGTCGCTCCCAACGTGACACTCGGGAACGACTCCCATTCGGTCTTCAGCAATGGGGGGACGGCGCTGGTGATTCATGAGGTGGCAAGCGCGGCGTCCAGCTCCGCGCCGGCGCGAATCGCGTGCGGCGTGATTGCGAAACCTTAACAAACAGACTGGGGCGCTGGTCAACGCGCCCCTTTTTCTCCGTGGTCCGAGAATAGCTTCCCAGTATCGCCTGCACCGATTTTGTACCTTCGGCCAGTTGTCCTCCGGCAAACCATTCGTCCATACTTGATTTGCCGAGTTCGGGCGTTCCTTTCTCTGCGGTGTACACGGAGAGCTGCCGTGAGACGCGCATCCCTGCTGCTACTGCTATCCCTGGCCTATGCCCAATTTGGTTGTGGCAAAACCACGTCCAGTCCTCCCGGCACAAATCCCCCGCCCGGAAGCGTCACAGTCTCAGTGTCTCCCGGCTCGCCGGATGTCCGTGCAGGCAGCATGCAGCAGTTCAACCCGACCATAAGCGGCACGTCGAATATGAATTTGACCTGGCAGGTAAACGGTGCCACCGGCGGAAGCTCGGCGACCGGGACGATTAGCGCGTCCGGGGACTATACGGCTCCCGCAAGCGTGCCAAAGCCGAATACGGTGACGATCAAGGCGATCAGCGCTGCCGACTCGAGTGCGTTCGGGACAGCCGACGTAACGATTTGGAATCCGACTCCCGTCATCAGCAGCGTCTCTCCTATGACCTTTGGAACCGGGAGCTTCTCTCTGACGGTTTCCGGGAGCAATTTTGTCAACGGGGCGCAAGTCCAGTTCGGTGGCACGGCGCTTGCAACGACCGTCGTGTCCTCCACTACGCTCACGGCAACGGGGACCGCACAGTCGGCGGGACAGGTGGGCGTCAGCGTCAGCAATCCAAACCCGGGAAGCAGCATATCGGGCGCAGTCGATGTGCAGGTGACCTCCGGGGGTAATCCGGTGAGCGCATGCAGCGAGATGAGCCTCGGGCAGGGAGCCAGTTTGAATGGTTTCCTTCCATTCCCGGCAGACAACGCGTGGAACCAAAATATTTCCAGCGCAGCCGTGGACCCAAATTCCAGCGCGCTCATCAATTTCATCGGGGGAAGCATTGGGCTGCATCCCGACTTTGGTTCCGGCGAATACAATAACCAGAGCATCGGCATTCCTTTCATCGTGGTCGGGGCTCAGCAAAACTTCGTAAGCATCAATTTCACCGCATACGGAAGCGAAAGCGATCCCGGGCCGATGCCCGTTCCCGCGACCGCCCCCATCGAGGGATATCCGAATCCGGGCAACGGAGACCGGCACGTTCTCGTGCTCGACAACAACAATTGCTGGCTTTACGAACTGTACAATGCGGTTCCGCAGACGGACGGCAGCTGGAATGCGGCGTCCGCAGCCGTATGGGATTTGCTGAACGACGAGCAACGTCCCTGGACCTGGACATCCGCCGATGCCGCAGGGCTCTCCATCTTCGCGGGGCTTGCGCGCTACGATGAAGTGGCCAGCGGGCAGATCAAACATGCACTGCGATTCACCTTGCAAGACAGCCGGGACGCCTTTGTGCCTCCGGCATCGCATTCGGCGGCCAATTCGTCGAATTCAATGGCTGCGCCTATGGGAATGCGTCTGCGTCTGAAGGCCAGCTTTGATATTTCGTCCTATTCAGCGGTGAACCAGGTGATCCTGAAAGCCCTGCAGCAGTACGGAATGATCATGGCTGACAATGGCTCGTCCATGTACATCAGCGGCGCGCCGGACGATAACTGGGACAACGACGACCTGCATAATTTGGGAAACGTCACTGCGTCGGACTTTGAAGTGATTCTGATGAACCCGATTTACACTTCGTCCGATTTTCCTCAGGGCGCGGTCCCCACCATCAGCAGCTTTACGGCGAATCCTTCGACGAGCTCCTCCGGCGAGCAGGTGACGCTGAGCTGGGATGTGACCGGCGCTTCCTACTTGATCGTTTCCCCACAGGTCGGTACCGTTCGCGGGACGAGCGCTGCGGTCGCACCGACGCAGACCACCTCGTACACTCTCGACGCCACGAACCAATTCGGGCGCACGACCGCAACTGTGACTGTCACCGTGCAGTGATACCGTCACAGGCGAATTCTTCAGGAACTTAATCCGTCAAGGGAACTGATGTGAATGTCACTCGAGGCCAAGTCTTCGGCGAGAGGCCGCGTTACTTCTTCTTGCTGATCTTGCGATGAATGTCCGGCCAAAATTCCTTCAGTTCATTCCCCAGAGCGTCGATCGCCAGTTGAGTTCCCCAGCTCGAGATGAAATTTGAAACGGTGCGGTTGGAAGCCGGGTAATAAAGATTCGAAATTCCAATCGCAACTCCGTTTCCCGCAAACTCACAAAAGTTAAAAATTTGTCCCCCAGAATCCTTGCGAGTGACAAAGATCCGGCTGAACGCGTATCCGAAACGGTGAGCAAACCCGCCCTTTCCCAACTGAAAGTAACGAGGGTCCGTTTTCAAGAAGGAAGGGAAGACAGCTCCTACCATGATGTTGCCATCCACCTGGTCGGCGAAAGCTGTGGCATACCTCCTTCCATACCCTGCGGCCCCTTGCCCGAAAGACGGATATGTGTTATCGGCCTGGCGAATTCCGGCAAGGATACCCACGACTACGAATTCGTACGGATCAAAAGAGCCCTTTGCAGTGATTACGAATTTCTCCCTCACGGTGAGCGGTTTGACTTGCGACTCATTGTCGACCGTAAGGAAATTCGGCATCACATAGAACATCCGATCGTTCTTCTTCTTGGCGTCCTGGTCCTTACTGTTGTCGGTCTGACTCGGCTTGCTGCTGACGGCCGCAGTGGATTGGCTCGGAGGTGAGGATTCGGCCTGGGGAGGCGCCGCGGCCTGCGGTTGCTGCTGCGACTGTTGTGCCTGTGCCGGAAGAACGACCAGCGCGAGCGCAATTGAAATCACCCAGACACTAAGACACATGGCATGTCGACTTCCGTTCGTCATGGGGATGAATTATCTCCCACTTGTTTTTCGAGTTGGATAGGGACTCGCGCGCTGGTTTCCAGAACCTCTGAGCCTTTGCTTTGATTCGCGCACGAGGCAAATGGTTTCCAGGTGGCGTCGCTCGATGAGCAGGGCACCACGTATCGGAGCGGGCCTTCGTCTTGCTCAAAGTAAATGAAGGCCTTTGACGCCTGCTCACCTTGCGGATTCCCGTTCGTCCTATTTCATGGGAGACCGCGCAGAAAGAATTCCACCCGTGAAACTTGAGGTGTAAGGATGTTTTATGCACGTACATTGATCGCAATTCCACTTGTTGCGGTTCTGCTTGGCTCCTGGCCACCTCAATTGATCTGTGCGTGGCAGCAGGCAGATCCCATGAAGAATTCCCAGGCTGAGCACGTAATGGGTTTCAGCCAGGGTAAAACCACGCACCATTTCTTTTTGACGAAGGACGGTGGAACGATCCAGGTTGAAGCGAAGAATGCAGATGACGCGTCAATTCGCGATCATATTCGCATGCACTTGCAGCACATCACAAAGTCCTTCGCTGCAGGTGACTTCGACGACCCGATGGAAGTTCACGACCAGGTGCCGCCCGGTGTTCCAACGATGCAAGAACTGAAAGAGAAAATTGGTTATTCATTTCAATCGACGCCCAAGGGCGGGCGAGTCTTGATTCAGACGACGGACGCGAATGCCCTCGATGCGATCCACCGGTTTCTGCGGTTTCAGATTCAGGAGCACAAGACCGGGGATCCGCTGGCGGCTCCGTGATCGCTGCCTGATGTTGACCCAAAAGCAGAAGGCCCGCCTTGCGGCGGGCCTTCGAGGGGAGAAAGCTCCAAGGCCAATGCGCGGATGGCCACAGAACCCTTTCCTCGACCGCAGTCTAGTGGAGCGTTGCAAATCAGTCAAGTAGGAAAGGCAGATTTTGTCACCAGAGTAAGCCTTCTATTTCCAGTTACTTACCGGATACTTTGAGGGTATTGATGCGTTTTTCCACCGCAGGGTTTACTTTCTTGAACTGCCTCCAAGACCGTAGAAGTCCTCTGCATTGATAGGCTTACTGGAGAGTCCCATCTGCAGGATTTGGAGGTGGCTGCTGCGATCGAAGACCTTGTCGGGGAATGCGCGCTTGACAATGAGGCGAACTCCCCCAAATGCGAGGCCGGAAATCAGCGCAAAAGCACAAATAATCCCTGTCCCGATAATCGTTCCCACAATCAAACTACCGACACTGGGGTCAGTCAGTTCGAAGCTTGGTTCGTTCCACGTGAGCTCAGTTCCAGAACGAACCTGCTTGAGCAGAATGTCCGCTTCGCTCTGCGTCTTTGCGCCCACCACGATTACGAGCAAAGTGATCGAGCGCTTCGCAAAGAGCTGCGGGGAGCTCAGATCGGCGCCCGAGCCGTTACCATTGAATTTCTGTTGGAACTCCGCGAGTTTTTTCTGCGCAGTTTGCGGGGTAGGGAAGTCCGCTATGAGAAGTGTGACTTCTCTTCCGTTGAGTTTGTAGCGAGCTGTCTCCACCTCAGCGCCCTGTGAGAATCCAAGCCAATCATCGGATGAAACAGAAACAATCTGATTCAACACAACTGGTCCGAGAATGTAGTGGTCCGACCGTTCAACCATGCCCTTCTGAGGCATGTGATCCTTTAACGACGGGAAAAGCCCTTCTTCGGCATGCGATCCGGCGGCGGCGGACAGAGCTTTCAAATCCGTTTCAAACATTGACAGGTCGCGCCCCCGAATCTCCAAGATGAGGTTGCCGGCAAGCACCAAAGCGTGGTCGGGCGTCATCGCCGAATGGTCTGCCAGGTTTGCATGCGCCATATCCGGAGTGCGCAAGTAAGAATATTCGCCATAGGCGCCGCTGGGGTCCTTCATCCGGTAAAGCGTAACTTCCAGAGAGTTCGCGCCTCGTGAATAGGTGCGCTGCTCGCCCGCAACGAAACCGTACTCCTTTGCCGCCGCGGCGCCGTTGCCGAGGCTGCTTGTTTGCGATGGGGCGAAGCCTGTCCGGGCGCTTCCATTCCAGCCCGCAAAGGAGTCGGGGAGAACTCCCTGGGCAAAAGAGGGGAGTGCAGACAAGAGAATGACGGCGGCGATGAGCGTGATTTGACGACGCATAATTACCCGCTTTATTAGACGCCAGAAGTCTACTTGGAGTTCCCGCCCGACGCCACCGATCCCGCATCCACGTGGTTGTCGGAAACGAGCTTCTGCTTATTGTAGGAGAGACTGTTCAGGCTATCAAGGTACGAAGCGATGCCGTGGTAAAGGCCATCCGCGATTCGCTGGCGCTGGTCGCCCTTGCGCAACAGGCGTTCGTCGTTCGGATTGCTGATGAACGAGATCTCGGAGAGGACAGACGGCATATTCGCGCCGATCAGAACCACGAACGGCGCCTTTTTTACGCCGCGGTTTTTCTCGCCATGGCTAACGAGTTGAAGCCGCTGGGTGAGCGAGTCCTGAATATCACTCGCAAATTCCTTCGATTCTTCGATTTTTTCGTTGCGCGCGATTTTCCGGATCAAATCCTGAAGATCATGGACCGCTCCCTGGGAGAGCGAATTTTCTCGTGTCGCCACTTCCATGGATTCCGCCGACGTGGCGAAGTTCAGGTAATACGTCTCCACGCCGCGCGCCTCATGGTCACGGCTCGAGTTCGCGTGAATCGATATGAACAAGTCTGCCTTGGCTTCGTTGGCGATGGCCGTCCGATCTTCGAGCGGGATGAACGTATCATCCTTTCGCGTGTAAACCACATCGGCGCCGGGAAGCTTCTCCTCGATGAGGTGCCCGAGCCGCAACGCTACGTCGAGGCAAAGATCCTTCTCCATTAGGCCGTGCGGACCAATCGTGCCCGTGTCGTACCCGCCGTGGCCCGCATCGATCACGATCCGGCTCACCTTCAGCCCAAGCGCGCGCGAGAGAGAGCGTTGTCCATCGCGGTTCGGTTTCGGCTCCGCCGGGGGATGAAGCGCAGCTGTTGCCGCAGCATCCGTTTTAGGCCTCGATGAGGCCGTTTTTGCGGCAGCAGGTTTCGGCGCAGGGCCGATAGGCAGCGGCGCACTCTTCTCCGCGCTAACAGGCGCAGGATCGCTCGCCTTCACAGGCGGGGCTACGGAGAGCTTTTCCGCGTCGCTTTGGGCTGCAGTCGGCGTCGCCGGAGATGGGTTCTTCTTCGCGGTATTAACGGGCGGGGCGTGGACGTCAATCACGAGACGGTATGGATTTGAAAGCAAATAAGCCGAATAATCCCTCGCGCCGTCCACATCCAGGACCAGGCGCACAACGCCCTCCTTGTTTTGCGCCACGCGAACGGATTTCAGCAGGCCGCTTTCGACGCTGAGCGTTTTCCCCGCGAACGAAGGGCTGAGCTTGGCCTTATAAAGGTCGAAGTAAATCCGATCGGGAGAGGAGATGCGCACGCCATTGAATTTGATCGTGTCTTCGAGCGTGACCACGATGCGCGTGCCGTTCTCCGCGTTCCAACTGCGAATTTCGGTAACGCGCGGAGTGCCCTTGTCGCTTTCGCGCTGCTCGGCGACTTGCCCCTTCGCTGCAAGATCCTCGTCTTTTTCTTTTTCGGGCACACTCGCCATTTCCTTCAGCGCCTGGCGGGCCTCGGCGGCCTTGTCAGAGCGCGGGAAACGCTTCAGGAACTCTTTGAATGTGGCTTGGGCAACTTCGGGCTTATTCTGATCGTCTTTCTGAATTTGGGCGATCGAGAACAAGGCGTGAGCGCGGTAGCGGGTTCCCGGATATTGCTTCAGCAGGAAGCTGTAGGAATCAACGGCAGACTGAAAATATTTTTCGTCGAATTGCCGGCCCATCTCTCGGTAGAGCTCGCCTTCAGCGATAAGCGAGGAGGTCACCTCCTCTGCCTGCGATGAGATGAGATAAACCCTACGATAAGCGGTGATGGCCTGTTTGTACTCTGCAACCGAGCGCTCCTGCTGAGGCCGGCCTTCTAGCGCCGTGCGCATCTTCACGGCTCGCTCGAACTGTTCGCGTGCATCGGATTTCCGATCGGCGAGCGCCGGTGCGGCAAGGCACAGCGCCAATGCGATAGCCAGCCCCATGGAGAGGAGGGCCGGTTCAGTCAGAGACTGGGTTCCGACGGAAGCGATGCGTCTCATTCGTTCGTAAAAATAACCCGGCCATTCGAATCCACTTCACGCCGCACTGGAACTTTGGGAGCGCTCCAGAACGATGATTCGCGACCCGAACCGGGCCGAAAGTATGCGTCGGTCACTTTTCGGACGTATCGAACTGTTTCCGGATATCCCGGAATACCGCCACTCTGATCCACGGCGCGCTCGCCGGCGTTGTACGCTGCGAGCGATTTAGTCAAGTCACCGTCGTAACGATCGAGAAGCGCCTTCAGATACGTCGTCCCGGCTTCCACATTCTGGGCCGGATCGAGAAGATTACCGCCGCCAAAGCGTTGTGCCGTCTCTGGAATCAATTGCATCAACCCCACGGCTCCCTTGCGGGAAATCGCTCGTGGATTCCACCCGGACTCGGTATCAATCACGGCTTTGATCAACGCCGGGTCCACCTTGTGTCGCGCAGCTGCGTCGAGCACTATCCCGTCGAAGCGATTTGGAGGCGACGGCTTGGTCTGTGCAGATGCGGGCGCGCGGAGATTCATAGTACTCCCGCTACCCCGCACGGGGGAATCCCCATTGACGAAAATCAGTTTTCCATGTTCGTCAACCGAGGTTGAAATTTGGGCATGGGCCGCCGTCGCACCCGTGAACCACGTTACCGCCAGCACAATCGCGACGCTGATACAGCTCTTGCTCATCATCGGCCCTTCGGGGGAAGGCAGAACGCTCCACTTCCGAGCTAAAGACACATCTACGCCCGGGACAGGAGGCTGTCCTGGCGTAAGCTTTTGGCGCTACGGCAATTATAACAATCGGTGGAGGAGCGGGTAAACGTGACTAATAGCCTTTTCTATCCCGGATGTGTCTTTTCCGCCAGCCTCTGCCATATCGGGCCTCCCGCCACCCGAGCCACCAACTAGTTTGGCCAATTCCTGGACGATTTTCCCCGCATGGAGGCGAGGAATTAGATCCTTCGTAACTGCTGCAATTAGAGAGACTTTGCCATCCTCGGCAGAAGCCAGGACGACCACGCCCGAACCCAGTTTCTGGCGAAGCGCATCGACAAGCTGGCGCAATGATTCGCGGTCAAATCCAGTCACTTTGGCGGCCAGGACGCGGACGTCTTTGACCTGGCGAGTTTCTTCGAGCAGTGAATCCGCAACAGAGCCGGCGGTCTTGCGCTTCAGGGTTTCTACCTGCTTTTCAAGCTGCTTGGTCGAATCCATTTGCCGCTCGAGCGCCGCGACAATTTCATCGTCCCCGGCATTGAGCATGCCCGCGACTGCGCGAAGTGTGGTGAGCGCGCGCTGGTATTCGGCGAGAGCGCGGTCGCCCGAAATCGCTTCGATGCGGCGAACGCCGGCGGCGGTGGAGGACTCCGAGAAGATCTTGAAGACGCCGATTTCGCCCGAGCGCGCCACGTGCGTGCCGCCACACAGCTCCTTGCTGTAGAATCCGCGCGGCGCTAATGCGTCGGGAATCGTAACCACGCGGACATTTGCCTCGGGATACTTGTCGCCGAAAAACGCAAGCGCGCCTGACGCGAGAGCGTCGTCAATGCCCATGATGTCGGTGCGGAGCTCGAGATTCTTCAAGATTTCTTCGTTCACCTGCTGCTCGATCTCGGCAAGCTCGCTCGGATCCACTGCGGCAAAATGCGAAAAATCGAAGCGCAAATGATCGGGAGCGACGAGCGAGCCGGCCTGCTTCACGTGCGTCCCTAGAATATTGCGCAGTGCGGCGTGCATCAGGTGCGTGGCCGTGTGGTTGCGCATGTTGCGCGTGCGGCGCGCGGCATCGGCAATGGTCGAGACACGGTCGCCGACGTGCAGATCTTCCTTGGCGACGATGCGATGCGCGATGAGCCCGCTGACCGGATAATATGCGCCGCGGACTTCGGCCACTTCGAGCGACTCGGAATTGTCGTAGAGTCCCCCCGTGTCGGCGACTTGGCCGCCGGATTCGGAATAGATCGAAGTGCGGTCGAGAACAATTTCGGCTTCTGTACCCTTCTTGATTTCGTTCACGGCGCCATTCTTAGTAACGATGCCTTCGATGCGCGCGTCTTGCGTCTTGGTGCCGAAGTAGAAATCCGGCTCGGTCTTGAATGTTTCCGCGAGCTTGGCGAAGGCAGGATTCGCCGCTTCTTTGTGCGCGCCTTTCCATGATGCACGTGCGCGCGTCCGCTGCTCTTCCATCGCTCTTTCAAATTCGGATTCATCGAAGTCGATTCCCCGGTCGTGGAGGACATCTTTGATGAAGTCCAGAGGCAGGCCATAGGTATCGTAGAGCTTAAAGGCGCGCTCGCCAGCGAAGATCAGCGGTCGCCCGGTCTGCTTAGCCTCGGCGATCCGAGAAGCTTGGCTGCTCAGTTCGCTTTTCCGCGCCGCTAGATTCCTAGTAAGCGTGTCTCCAGGCCCGGGTCGATTTGTGTTCAGAATGGTGTTCTCTATGTCGTCTTCCAATCGTGCAAGTCCTTCGTCCAGAGTCCGTGCAAACCTTGCCTCTTCACCTTTTACGACTGCAGAAACAGCCTCCGCGGATTCTAATAATTCGGGGTAGGCATTCTTCATCTGGTCACGCACGGCGAAAACCATCTGATACACAAATGGCTCGTCCTGACCGAGTAGCCGCCCATGATGAATTGCACGCCTAATAATCTTACGGAGCACGTAGCCACGGCCTTCGTTTGATGGGACAACGCCATCAGTAATGAGAAATGTAATCGCCCGTGCGTGGTCGGCGATGACCCGGAGCGACGCGGCCCGGTGCTCTAGGTTTAAGTTCTTCTGGCAAAGGAACGCTGCGCGCTGGACTAAGGGGAGAAATAGGTCCGTGTCGAAGATGCTGATTTTGCCTTCCACGACGGAAGCCATGCGCTCGAGACCCATGCCGGTGTCAACGGATGGCTTGGGTAGGGGATTGAGCGTGCCGGTCGCATCGCGGTTGAACTGCATGAAAACGAGGTTCCAGATTTCGACGTAGCGGCCGCAATCGCAGGGGAATTTGCAGTCGGCATGATTCTCGTCAGAGGCGGCCGGGCCCATGTCATAGAAGATTTCGCTGCACGGGCCGCAGGGTCCGGTGTCGCCCATCTGCCAGAAATTCTCTTTCAGACCGGGGACGGCGACAATACGGTCCTTGGGCGCGCCGACATTGGCCCAGTGGGCTGCCGCTTCGCTATCCGTTTCCAACATAACGCCGGGTGCGACTTCAGCGCCGCCGAATACGGTGAAATAGAGTTTGTCGAGCGGAATGCCGAACCAATTTTTCGACGTGACCAACTCCATCGCGTAGGCGACGGCCTTTTCTTTGAAGTAGTCGCCGAAGGAAAAGTTTCCGAGCATCTCGAAAAACGTAAGATGGCGATTCGTGAACCCGACGTTTTCGAGGTCGTTGTGCTTGCCGCCGGCACGGACGCATTTTTGGCAGGTGGTCGCGCGGTTGTAATCCCGGCGCTCGAGCCCGAGAAAAACGTCCTTGAACTGGTTCATCCCGGCGTTGGTGAAAAGCAGCGTGGGGTCGTTCGTGGGGACAAGCGAAGAGCTGCGCACGACGCGGTGGCCGCGCTCCTCGAAGAATTTCAAAAACGTGCTGCGGATCTCGTTGCCGGTCAAATGGCCCTCGGTCGAAGCTTTTCATTATCGCAGACGCATTCCGCGCCCGCAACGCCGGGCGGAAGCGAGCCACGGAGACACGGAGAAGCGGGGAAAACAAAGGGAAATCGCGGAATCAGCGGATGGCGTGGGTGATGACCAGAATCGAAAACGTGAGAGCAATCACACCCAGAACCAAGCCCACGAGTGCAATCCAAAAGATCGTCCCGACGCGGTCTGCGAGGGCCTCGGCGGCACTCGAAGCGTCCTTCACGCCGTGCTCGAGCTCGTGGATGGCAAATCGTTGTTCTCTCGCGAGGGATTCCAAGTCACCCGTTCTTTTTCCGAGTGCCTCGAGTTCAGCGGAATGCGGATGTGCGCGCGTGCTGCCCGATCGGAACGATTCGGCATCCCTCTTGAGATCCGCCACCGATTTCAGAACTTTCTTCCCTAGAGAAAACACGGTGAAGATTTCTTGCAGCATTTTCTGAAACGCTCCCTCTCAATCCGATCGGACAGGCGCTGCGAATACTTTAGCGCTCATGCGCGAGATTAGCAGAACGGAGAGGGCAGAGGAAGGAAAGCGGGTCATCCATTGCAGATGGAGTTAAGAGAGGGATTTCCTGCGCTTTTGGCTAGAGGCGCTCGCGGGGAACCGCGACTCGATTCCCCGCCAGGTTGAACGCGGATTACTTCTTTTCCTTTTCCGCCGCCTTTTTTTGTGCCTCGACTGTCCACGGCGGGACGATGCCATTGACACGGCCATAGGCGATCAACTGGCCGAGGTGTTCATGCGCGTCCACGACGAGAATGTAAACCACGTCGCCCGCGTTGGCCTGCGGGCCGAGCTTCGGCAGCAGCTTCGCGAAGTCAGCATTGGTCATGGCGCCGATCGTGTTCTTCGTGAATTCCCACGTCTGGTTCAGTTCCGCAATGATCTTGGTCTTGTCGGTGGTGGATTTTTCGAAGGTTTTCCCGTTGAAATCTGCAGGCGGCGTCGCGCCGCCCAGTCCAAGAATGAAATATCGCTCTCCCGCCACGTGGAGAAAAGTTTCGGCGACCGTGCGACCACCCCCGCTGGGCGCCCAAGTGAATTTCTCCTGCGGGATAGCTTCCGCGAGGGCCACGAATTTCTTTTGCACGGCCTCGAGGTCCAGCAAGGACTGTGCCTTCATGTCATAGCTGGGCGCGGTTTTGTCCTCCGTCTGCGCCGACTGCGCGGGCATTGCCGACTGCGAAGCCTGGGGAGACATCCCGAAGGCACGAGTCGCACTTCCACCCAGGAACAGGGCGAGAGCCACTGCGGAAACAAAAAGCTTCTTCATTTTTCGTTCTCCTTCGCTGAATGTTGTAACGGTCTCCGCCGGTTTGGGCGGCGGGCGGACGCAATCCCCACAAAACATGCTGTCCTACTTAGACGCTTGGGCGCGAAAAAGTTGTTCTTCGACTGCCAAATTTCGATCGGAATCCTTCGAAAATATGAGGAAAGATGAGGGCGAAGTGTCCGTTTGTTCGATTGCGAGACAGCCGCGGCAAGAGGCCAGCGGCATTTTGCTTGTCGGAGGCGCATTGCGAAAGATGCCGCTTTGCGGCTGGCCTATGAATCTTCGAATTCAGGGTCGGGCAATTCATGGAGGTCGGCACCCGCGCGGGTTGCCGCCTCCTCGCTGATTACAAGGCGAAGCTCGGCACGGATTACGTCTGCCGAAAAGCCGGCGGTGAGGAGACTCCGGTAGAGGGACGCCCGTTTGCGCTCGTCGAGTGGGCCGTGAACGTGAGCCAGGCGCCGCTTCAATCGTGCGTGGACAAGCTCGGCCTCGTCCGTTTCCGCGAAAACGGCGCTCAGTGCAGTTTCGATGTGGCGGTCGGGAACGCCCCGCCCTCGCAATTCACGCGCGATGCGGAATCTTCCCTGACGGCGCGATTGAGCGTGCTGGCGCGCATAATCGAGGCTGTACCGCGCGTCATCGAGATATTTCAGTTCTCTCAGCCGCGCGATGACAGGCGGGATCAGATCTTTGTTCTCAGCGCGGCGCTCGAGATACTCCTTCATTTCGTGAATGGAGTGAGCGCGGCGCATGAGCGCCCGAAGCGCGGAGGTGTAAAGCTGCTGTTCGGTTGCCAGTTTTCGAGGATTCGAGCGCGAGCGCATAGTCGCGAGAAGCATAGAAGCAGGGAACCAAGGAAGCAAGGAAGCAGGTTTCAACCACGTCAGCCAGTGAGGCGAGGTTCTATGAGCGGGGGCCGAGGCGCTCGAATTCCGTCATCGCGCGCTCCATTTCCTCGCGGGCAGAGTCCGCGGCAGAGCGGACGCCTTGGACGCGCAGGCGGAAGTCGTCCGGGTTCGATGCGCGCATGAGAGCTTCTTCGAGCGTGATGAGGTTGCGGGAATACAAATCAAAGATCGATTGATCGAACGTCTGCATGCCGTATTGGCTGGTGCCGGCGGCTATGGCATCGCGAATCATGCGCGTCTTATCCGGGTTTATGATGCAATCCCGAATATAGCCGGTGGAGATCATGACTTCGACGGCGGGAACGCGGCCGGCGCCCTCGCTCTTGCGGACCAGGCGCTGGCTGATGACCGCTTTGAGCGTCCCTGCCAGTTGCAGGCGGATCTGTTTTTGCTCGGGCGGCGGAAAGACTGCGATGATGCGTTGAATCGTTTCGGTCGCGTCGAGAGTGTGCAAAGTCGAGAGGACCAGGTGGCCCGTTTCGGCCGCGAGCAAGGCGGTGGAGATCGTCTCCAGGTCGCGCATTTCACCGACCAGGATTACATCCGGATCCTGACGGAGAGCGGCGCGCAGCGCGGTAGAGAAAGATGAAGTATCCACTTCAACCTCGCGCTGGTTAATGAAGCCCTTCTTGTCGCGGTGCAAATATTCGATCGGGTCCTCAATCGTGATGATGTGTTCGGCACGGAGCGAGTTGATGCGGTCGATCATGGCCGCAAGGGTCGTGGACTTACCAGAACCGGTTGTCCCGGTGCAAAGAATCAAGCCGCGCTGTTCCTCGCAGATCTGGGTCAGAATGCGCGGGAGCTCGAGCTCCTCAATCGTCCGAATTTTCGTCGGGATCACGCGGAGGACCATGCCGACGTTTCCGCGCTGCTGAAACACGTTGACACGAAACCGGCCGAGTCCGGCCACGCCATAAGCCATGTCGAGTTCCGCGGTCTCTTTGAATTTTTGTTTCTGCCGGTTGGTCATCATGCTGAAGGCCATCGAGAGCATTTCTTCCGGCGTGACGCGCGGAATATCGCTGAGCGGGTTCAGGATGCCGTCCACCCTCAGATAAGGATGGTTGCCGACTTTCAAGTGAAGGTCGGACGCCTTACTTTCGACGGCGCGGCGCAGGAGATCGTCAATATTGATGGCCATAGCGAAAGGCTCCCGGATGCGTGGCTTCAAATCAAGCTAGCACGCGATTCCGGACGAGGCAAGAAAGCCGGGCCAGGGGATTTCTAAGTCGGCAACCTGCCCTTTAGGTCAGGCGGGAGGCTGATTGCGCAGAAAAATTCGATCGTAAACAACTCCGGCGAGAACCCCGCCGAAGAGCGGACCGACCCAGTAAACACCGTGGTTGCTCCAATGGTGGGCGGCAACGGCCGGCCCGAGAGCCCTCGCCGGGTTCACGGCAGCGCCGGTGAGAGGACCGCCGAAGAGAATGTCCATCGTGATCGTGAGGCCGATGGCGAAGCCGGCGATCTTATTAAAAGCGCCATTTGCATCTACGGCGGTGGCGAAAACGACAAAGACGAGGAGGAAGGTCATCACGGCTTCGAGGAGCATCCCGTGCATGCGTGTGAAATCAGGCGCGAGATCGGGTGTGCCGAGCGCTGCGGCACGCCAGACGGCTTCGGGGACGATGGCGACTAACAGATAGGCTGCAGCAATCCCGCCCAAAAGTTGGGCGACCCAATACAGAAGCGATTGCATCGTGCCCAGCCGTTTGGTGACCCAAAAGCCCACCGTGACCGCCGGATTCAGATGGCCGCCCGAAACGTGACCGATTGCGGTGACCATAATGCCGATGGCGAGGCCATGTGCCGCGGCGATTCCCAGCAATCCCACGCCGCCTTGCCCGGTCGCGTGCAGGTATTGGTCGGCACAGATCGAGCCCGCGCCAATGAAGATCAGCGTGAAAGTCCCGATGAATTCCGCACACAGCTTTTGGGAGAGACTGTACACGCATCACCTCCGGGAAATGTCGAGGCCGCCCGCGTCGAGGAAGATACTCCGATTCGCGCGCGATTTCACGGGATTAAGAAAGGTGAGCCAAAAGCCGTGGTAATACAAGGTCAAGATGAATGACGATACATCAGTGGACAGCGACACCCGCAACGGCACCCACATGCGCGAGCCAGTTGTGGCGATCCGGCTTCTTGCCGCTGGTGATCGCAAAATATTCGTCTTGAATCCGCTTGGTGATTGGTCCGCGCGAGCCGGCGCCGATCGTGATGCGGTCAACGGACCGAATGGGAGTGATTTCAACGGCGGTGCCGGCGAAGAAAGCTTCGTTCGAAATGTAAATCATTTCGCGGGGAATCACCTGCTCGGCGACGGGAATACCCAGGTCCCTGCAAATCGTCAGGATCGTGTGGCGGGTGATCCCCGGAAGAGCACAACTTGCCAGCGGCGGCGTGATTACGGCGCCGTCCACAACGAGGAAAATGTTTTCGCCGGAGCCTTCGCTCAAGTAGCCCTGGACATCCAGTGCGATCCCCTCGGTGTAGCCGTTTGCTTTCGCCTCCAGACGGATAAGCTGCGAATTCATGTAATTCGCTGCCGCTTTGGCCATCTGGGGAAGAGTATTGGGCGCTGGGCGATTCCACGTGCTGATGCAAGCATCCACGCCGATTCGTTGCGCCTCTTCACCGAGGTACTTACCCCAATCCCAGCACGCAACATAAACTTCAATTGGGCAACCCACCGGGTCAACCCCTGCTCCCCCATATCCGCGAAGAACGACCGGGCGTATGTAACACGAGGGCATTTTGTTGACGCGGACCACATCGAGATTGGCTTGGAAGAGCTCGTCGATCGTGAAGGGAAGCTCCATCCGATAAATGTAAGCGGAATTATGGAGGCGCTGTAAGTGGTCGCGCAGACGAAAAACCGCGGGACCCTGGGGCGTACTGTAACAGCGGATGCCCTCGAAGACCGCCGAGCCGTAGCTGACAACGTGCGAGATGACGTGAATTTTCGCGTCGTCCCAGTCAATCATCTTTCCGTTGTGCCAAATCTTTTCGGTCGTCGGGAAGTTCATCGCGTCTCTCCGGCCCTGAAAGAAAGCGCTCACGCACTTTTACTTTGCGAATTATAGCACACGGATTTTCGTGTCAATGGTAAGCGGGACTCCGGCAGAAGCCCAGGGCGCTACCAAATTGGCAGCCCGACGCGTGGGGCGGCGAAAGCGCTCGGACTCGGAGCGTTTCCTCGACGGAAGAACCGATTGATCTCGATTTATTCTTCTCGGAGCGCAACCAGAGGGTCAACCTGCGTGGCGCGTTGTGCGGGAATGTAGCAAGCGAGCAAGGCGACCACACAGAGAAGCACTGAGATTGCGATGAACGTGATGGGATCGGTAGCCGTCACATTGAAAAGCATGGAGCGGAGGAAGCGCGTTAATATCGCTGCCCCCGCGATTCCCGAAGCCAAGCCGACAAACACAAGCGCCATTCCCTCTCGAATTGCCATGCGCAGAATGTCACTTTGCTGTGCCCCAAGCGCCATGCGAATCCCGATTTCGTGGGTCCGCTGGCTAAACGTGTAGGCCATCACGCCGTAGATTCCTATCGCCGCGAGCAGAAGCGCCACGGCCGCAAACGCACCCAGAATCTCCAGTGCGAATCGCCGGTCCGAAAGGGATTTTGCCATCACCTCCTCGAGCGCACGTGTGCTGAAGACCGGGAGATCAGGGTTCACTGCCTGAACTTCGTGGCGAATCGCGTCGCCGAGCGCGCCGGGATCGATGCCTGTGCGTACAAAGATCACCGCGGCATAGCCCGGAAATTGGTATGCGGACAAGTAGACATGCGGAGCGACGGGAACGTCAAAGCCATCGGATTTGATGTCACCGACGACTCCGACGATGGTGGCCAGAGGACTTCGACCCGGCGGGACATTCAAGAGCTTGATTTGACGCCCGAGGGGATCTTCTCCTGTCCAGTAACGGTGCGCGAGAGTCTCGTCAATGAGTACGACCTGCTGCGACTCGGAATCATCGGCGTCGCTGAAGCCACGGCCAGAAATCAGCGGCGTCTTCAGGACACGGAAGTATTCCGGGGTAACTCCTGCGAACTCCGCCACAGGAGCGCGTTCCGATTCTTCGGCGCGCCCCACAATTCCAAACGGAAACTGATTCCTCGCCACCGCCATCGGAAGGCTATTTCCCCCTCCGAGGGCGGCATCTTGCACTCCCGGTAGTGCGTGGAGGCGGCGCAGAATTTCCTTGAGCAACGCCCCGCGCTTTTCGGGCGTGCGATAGGGATCGGCGTTCGGATCGTTGGGCACGGGAATCCAGAATTGCGCTGTAACCACATTGTGGGGGTCAAAGCCGGGGCGGATTTCGAGCAGCCGCCCGAAACTGCGCAGCAGCAGGCCCGCTCCCACCAAGAGCACCAGCGCCAGCGCGACCTCCGATGCGACCAGGAAGCGCGAGATTCGCCGCTGGTGTTTGCTTACGCCGGACCCGCGGCTGGCTTCCCTCAGACTTGCGAGGTGGCTTGGGCTCGACGCTTGCAATGCGGGCATGAGACCGAAGAGCACACCCGTCAGGATCGAAACGAAAAATGTAAAGAGCAGCACGCCGCCGCTCAGCCTCACTTCGTTCAATCGCGGCAAATCGGCCGGCGCCAGTGTCAGAAGCGTGGATTTCAGCCATGCGACCGCCAGCAAGGCGACGATGCCCGAGATCGCCGAAAGCAAAACGCTTTCCGTAAGCAATTGCGCAATCACCCGCCGGCGCCCGGCGCCTAGCGCCAGCCGGATGGCAATCTCGCGTTGCCTGCTTGTTCCTCGCGCCAGCAGCAGATTTGCCAAGTTTACGCACGCGATGAGAAGCACAAAGGCAACCGCCCCGAACAGCACATAGAGTTCGGTCCTGGCTTTCCCGACGAGATTTTCCTGGACCGGTACTAGGCGCAGAGTCCAACCGGAAGCCGCAGAGTAGTCCGTCGGATACTGCTGGCACAAATGAGTTGAGAATGTTTCGAGCCGCGCCTGCGCTTCCGCGACACTCAACCCCGGTTTCAGCCGGGCGATTGCTCCCGGAAACATTCGCGCTGCTCGTACAGGCGGATTTGGAAAGGGCGCTGCGGCATAGCCAGCGGCAATCCAGGCGTCCACTTCTGTCTGAAGGAAGCGCCCGGGATGCCGGAAGCTGGGAGGCAGAACGCCGACAACCGTGTAAAGGTCACCGTCAAGGCGGATCCTCTTGCCCAGCACGTGTGGATCGGCTCCGAACTCGCGGCGCCAGAATCCGTCGCTGAGAACCACGGCTTCGATGAATCCTGGCACGGTCTCCGCGTTCGTGTACACGCGGCCGAGTTGCGCCTGTACGCCAAGCATCGTGAAATAATTCGTACTCGTCGCAAGGACTTCAATCCGCTCCGGCCGATCTCCACCCGTGAGGTTGGCATTGATGGGCCAGATCGCTGAGATTTCCTGGAAAACACCGGAGCGATCCTGGAAATCCACAAGCTCAGGTTGCGACATTCCTATGTCTTGGACATTTGACCCGCGAAGATCGTCAAATACCCGCACCAACTGCCCCGGCCGGGCAAACGGAAGAGGGCGCAGCAGCACGGCATGCACGACGCTGAAGATGGCTACATTGGCGCCTATCCCAAGGGCGAGGGTCAGAATAGCAACAATTGTGAATCCCGGCGTCTTGACTAACATGCGCCAGGCGTAACGCAGATCCTGCCGGATCAAAGCCATTCGCCCCTCCCCATCGCGGCCGAGCGCGGCGGTGTCAGGCCGCCTTGCGGCAGCCACTAAGTTCAGACGAGCGACCAGGAGTGCGCGTTAGCAGCCATTGAAAAATTGATATATAGCGACGCGCTGAGAGGTGCGACACGCAGACCCAATCGGATGTCCATTTATGGGACGCATGTCTCCGAGCGGACACTTGTTTGAGACACCGACGAATCGGAGCGCCTTAATCGGAGTGAGCATCCACAGGCAGTCCTTCTTCTGGAGTCCCCGAGAAACCAGATATGCGCCCCCAGGCGCTGGTTCGCCAGTTGTCGGTAATCTCCTTGGAGAGAATCCAAGGAGGAAGGTCGAGATATAGATGACGAGCGAGAGCCTGGACGTACGGCTCGTACATCTCTCGGACCTTCGACAGTTTTTCGTTGGAGGCAGGGGTGTCCTTCAGTTCAAGGCCCACTTGCGCGATAGCCGCACGCAGGCGCTTGAGTTCCGCCGGTGGCAGACGATCGTGAGTTGCAGGCCGAGGCTTGGCGTAGAAGACCTGAGCGAGGTCCGCGACGGTGTGGCGGCACATCGCGAACGTAAGGCGAGCCTGGCGCGTGCAGGCATCATCAGCAAAGTTTGAAATCATAAGCGCGCTGACATCGAGAATCGCAGTCAGGGCTGCGAGCCAGGATTCGTTGCTGTGCTGAGAGCGGAAGTAGCTCACTACGGGATAAGAGATGTGGCTTTCGAGCAGTTGCGCCGACCAACGCTCCCAATCGCGGAGAAGCTGTTGAAGCGCATCGAGACCGTGTGGTCCGGAATGGCGCCGCAGAAGCTCCGCGGCGGTCGGCGGCGAGCCGGCGCGCGCATCGAGAAGAACGATATTTACCTCTCGGCGTGAGAAAGCCTGGTAAATCACGGGCAAATAGCTCAGGACGAGTGCGAGAAATCCCAGTCCGAGACCGCTTTCGGACACGACCAGGCCGCGCTCGAACCAGTTGTGTGGAGTTACGTCGCCGATGCCCAGAGTGAATAGCGTCGTCCCGCTGAGGTAGAGACACGTGGCGAACGAGTGAAGCGCCGCGTCGGTTCGCGACGTGCTGTAATACAAGAGACCAAATCCAAAGACCAGCGCTACAGCCCAAAAGTCAAAAAGAAAGAGAAGCGAGAGCGGTCCGTAAAAACTCAGAAACGTCTCGCGGCGCTTCGCTGAAAAAAAACGGCGAGCGATCCCCCGCCACGGAATCCAGGTCCCGCGATAAAACAGGACCGTAACCCGAAAGCGTCGAGTGACGCGCCGCGGCAAGACAATCGTCTCGAACACCTCCAAGAGGATGATCACGACGACAATGAGGCCGGCAATCGCCGGAAGAATCATGCAGCTTGCTCCAGTTTCGCCGTCATCGTGATCTCGGCTTTCAGAAGCCGCGATACTGGACAATTGGCTTTTGCGCTTGCCGTTGCCGATTCGAAGGCGCCTGCAGAAATACCGGCAATTTGGGCAGCGACATCGAGATGAATCTTGGAGATTGTCCAGCCGGCTTCGAGCTTTTCGAGCGATACGGTCGCCGTCGTGCGAATGCTTTGCGGCGTGAAGTTCATCGTGCCAAGTTGTGCGGAGAGGGCCATCGTGAAACACCCGGCGTGTGCCGCGGCGATAAGCTCTTCCGGATTGGTCCCCTTACCGTTTTCAAAGCGTGTGCTGAACGAATACTGCGTCTCCGAAAGAACGCCGCTCTGTGTCGAGATGGATCCTTTGCCTTCCTTCAACGATCCCGTCCAAGCAGCGGATGCGGTTCGGTTCATTGTGCCTCCTAATAGAATCAGTAGAATTTCAGAAATCAATCGCAAATCAAGAATCGCTGGGACAGGCCGCGATGTGAATCAGGGAACCAGAACAATCTTGCCGTATGCGCCCGCCTCCATGATAGCCACGTGGGCCCGCGGCGCATCGGATAAGGGAATCTCTTGCCGGATGACAGGCCGCAGTGTCCTATTCTCGAGGCCAGCCACGAGTGCGGCATGGATGCTCTTAAGTTCTTGCGGCGTGGCATTCCACAGGGACATTGCCACAATCGTAGCATCGCGCACCATGGCGTTGCGCGGGTCGATTTCGACGCTGCCGCGACTCCCGACAACAGCGACCCGGCCCCCCGGCGCGAGAATCGTGAGATCTTTCCCCAGATTGACGTTGGCCAGCATTTCGACGATCACGTCGAAGCCGCGGCCGCCAGTGAGCGCAAGAGCCGCTTCGAAATTTCCCGCATCCGTGTGATTCAGGACTTCATGCGCACCTTCCACGGCAACGAGCTTCATGCCACGGTCGGTGCCCGCAGTGCCGACCACTCGCAATCCAGCTGCTCGAGCCAGTTGCACGGCTGCAATCCCCACGCCTCCACTGGCGCCATGGATCAGCACCGTTTCGCCGGGGCGCGCTTGCGCACGCATGAAAAGCGCCCGATACGCTGTCGCGTAGGGAACGTGGATAGCTGCCCCCTGCGCGAAGGAAATGTGCTTGGGGAGAGGGAAAACCGCCGACTCCTCGCAGAGTGCTCGCTGCGCGTACGTGCCGCTGAGGCTTCCCGCGAGATAAACTCGATCTCCGGGAGCGAATCGTGCGACGCCCTGTCCGAGGGATTCCACGAGACCTGCTCCATCCGTCCCAGGCGTATAGGGGAGGGAAGGTTTTCGAGGATAGGTGCCGGCTCGCATATAGCAATCGACCGGATTCACGCCGGCGGCATTTATCCTCACAACGATTTGTCCGGCATTCGCCTTCGGGTCCGGGACCTCCTCGAGCTTCATCACCTCGGGCCCGCCAAACTCGTGAACGCGAATTGCTTTCATCGAACTCTCCTCACTTTGCGGTTAGATTCTCGAGCGAGGCCAGATGACTCATCAATCTATTCGTGGTTCTGTGGCGTTTGCTGGCGGGCTGAGCGGTCGCCGAGCATTTGATAGTCCCTCTGAACGCGCGTAAGGCGCGTTCCTGCCACATTCTCGTAAATTCCGAATGCCAGAAAAGGAAGCATGGCCACAACCACCCAAATCTTTGCGCGCCCCGAGACTTTTGCTTCAGGCTCCCAACGGAAGATCCGGCGCGAGATTTCGAACGCAACCAAGATACCGATGGCGAGCGCGACGACATCGGTCGCGATCTCGCCGGAGCTTGCGAGATTCGTCGTAGCGGATTCAAGGCCCGTCGCAAGGTAGGTTGCCGGCATGAACAGAGCCGCGCGTTGAATCCAAAATGGGAATACCGCAAGGGGGACGGTGGCGCCGGAAAGAAAAAGGAATGCAGTCCAGATGAGTTGGTTGATGACCTGGGTCTCCTGCATGGTGTTAGTCACGCTGGCGACGATGAGGCCGAAGGATGAGAAAGCCGCCGATCCGAATGTGACGAGGACGAATATCGCCCACAGATTTCCCCAGTCCTGCATGTGAAACGCCAAACGACAAACCAGAATCTCTATGGCGACGGTCGGAATGACCAACAAATAATTGGATAGGATGCTGGAAGCCAGCATCGGACCCGCGCCGATTGGTGCGAGGCGAAATCGGCGCAAGATACCTTGCTCGCGGAACATGACGAGCTGAACACTAAGCCCCCAAAAGCTGCCCATTACCGTCAGCGTGAGGACTGCACCTAGGATGTACGCAACCCATCCGGGACGGCCCTTCCCGAATACCAAGGCAAAGAAGAAGAGGAACCCAAGAGGCATGATCAAGCTGAAAAAAAGAAACGTGCGATTGCGCATGGCAAGCCGTACTCGCAATTTCGTCAGCGTCCAGGTATGACTCATAGAGCTCGTTCCCACGTCAATCCCTCAGCCGTCGTCCGGTTAGCTCGATGAAAACGTCCTCGAGCGAGGGCGAAAACATCTCGAGGCTTTGCAGTTCGTTGTTCTGCGCTTCAAGGTGCTTCACAAGAGCGACAATCGTTTGTGGCGGGCGCGCGGAGTGCAGCACGTAGGTGCCTTCGAATTCGCGACAATTCGAAACGCCTTCCAACTGTCCGAGTGCGCCGTCCAGCGCGGGCTTTGCGAGACGAACCTCAATGCGCGTCGTCCCGGCGGATTTGTTCTTCAATTCGCGCGGCGTGCCCGTCGCGATCAACAGGCCATAGTCCACAATAGCAACGCGGTCGCATAGCCGCTCGGCCTCTTCGATATAGTGAGTCGTCAGGAGAATCGTTTTCTTGCCGCGCTTCAACTCTTCGATGATGTCGTAAATTTCGCGGCGCACTTGCGGATCCAGACCTGCGGTCGGCTCATCGAGGAAAAGCACCTGTGGGTCGTTCACCAGCGCCATGGCGAGCGCGAGACGCTGTTTCTGTCCGCCAGAGAGCGTGCTGTAGAAGGCATTGCGCTTTTCATCGAGCTGAAATCGTTTGAGCAAATCATCCGTGTTGGCACGGCGTCTGTAAAAATGTGCGAAGAGGTCGATCGCTTCTTTCACCCGCAATTTATCCGGCAGGGAAGTAGACTGCAAGACAGCTCCAATTTGTTCCTTGAATTTCTCGCCACTTTTCTCCGGGTCCATGCCGCAAACGCGGGCCAGCCCTTTATCCGGTGTGCGCATCCCTTCGAGGATTTCTACGGTGGTCGTCTTCCCGGCACCGTTTGGGCCGAGCAAGCCGAAGACTTCACCTTCTTCGACGGCAAAGCTCACGCCGCGCAACGCAGCAACCGCGCCGTAGTTTTTGCAGAGGCCTTCGACCTGGATGATTGGATCGCCCAAAGAATGAAACTCCGAAGGTGCTGGAATATATTTCTATATCACAATCACGAAGGCAGTGCGACTCACCTCTTGGTTGCGCGCTTTCGCCCGCGGGCGCCTCGGCTTGCCTTGGCAGGCGACCAATGGTGACGCTTGAAGTCTATCTTGCTGCCCTCAACCGGAATGGCTTCGGTCTCGAGCAATTTTCGTTGCTTTGCTGCGATCGGCTCTCGGATCAGAAGCCGCCCACCGGCGCCAACCACGCGATGCCACGGGATTCCCCTGCCGGAGGGACACGCGGCCATGGCGTAGCCGACCACCCGCGCCCCGCCCCGCAGCTTGAGCGCTCGCGCAAGTTCGCCGTACGTCGTCACGCGCCCGCGCGGGATCTTCTTCACCAGGCGATAGACCGGGTCCCAGGACGATTTTCTCGTTATCTTCAATGGAATACCGCCACCAGTTGTATCACGTTCACGCCGCGATGAGCCGATGCACCCTGCCGCAAAGCCTGTCTTTACAATGCAGGCGGGTCTTCGAAGGGTTCCTGCCCGCCAGTAACCAATTCGGCGAAACTCTTGCAAGACCACCGCATCGTACCATTGACGCGGTAGTGGACGTTTCTTACACTACGCACGCTCGGCCCGAAGAGGAGGCAGTCGTGGCTTTCGTTCGGCGCAAAGGCAACACCTACTTCCTGGTGCACAACGTGCGCCGGGAAGGAAAGGTGCAACAACTCCATCTGGCGCGGTTAGGTGAGCGGCCGCGTATAACCGACGACGTGGTGCGCAAAGTCTCGCGCAATCATCCATTCCTCGATCTCGACTGGTCGCACCTGCGGGAGCAGGTCAACAGCCGGGTCGAACTGTTCGACCTCCGTTCGCCGTATGTGCAAAACCTGGTGCATTCTTTACGAAACCTCAATCTGGATCTAGCCGATTTGTCGCCGCCGATGCTGTTGGTGACAGACCGAGCCAATTCGAGCCGGGAATTGGTCATGCATCTGAGATTGCTGCGTTCGACACTCGACATCAAGCTTGACCAATTCGAGCGGTCGAAATCGCGCAATATGGAGAGTGTGAGGAAGTTCCGGTAGAGGAGCTTGACCGTGCGCGCGCGTGCCTTACAACTCGACCCAACCCAACGCAGCATAGAGTCGCGGGATTTTGAGGGAGGGCTGCGTCGAAAGATCGTGGGTCAAGACGAAGCGGTGCAGGCGGTCGTGGACCTGTACCAGGTATTTCGCGCCGGACTGAATTCGCCCGGGCGCCCGGTTGGAAATCTGCTCTTTCTTGGACCAACCGGTGCGGGCAAGACGCGCGTGGTCGAAGCCACGGCCGAAGTGCTGTTTGGAGATCCGCGAGCCGTAATCAAAGTGGACTGCGCGGAATTTCAGCACTCACATGAAATTGCCAAATTGATTGGCTCACCCCCGGGCTATCTGGGCCATCGCGAAACACATCCGCTGATCACGCAGGAAGCGCTGGCGCAGTACCACACCGAAAAGCTGAAGATTAGCTTCCTGCTCTTCGATGAAATCGAGAAGGCATCCGATGCACTGTGGCAATTGCTGCTCGGAATCCTGGACAAGGCGACGCTGACCTTGGGCGACAACCGCCGCGTGGATCTTTCGCAAACGATGATCTTCATGACGTCGAATCTGGGTGGCTGTGAGATCACGGAGCTAATGAGCGGCGGGATGGGATTTGCCCCTTCCATAAACCCTGAATCGCGCCCTAAGCTGGACGAGAAAGTGGAGCGCACCGCATCGGAAGCAGCGAAGCGGAAATTCGCGCCGGAATTCATGAACCGGATCGACAAGGTCGTCGTGTTCCATCCGCTGCGATCCGAGCAACTCGAACAGATTCTCGAGATCGAGTTGGGTATGGTCCAGCAACGCGTACTGGAAACGGCCAAGGGACGGTTTCTCTTCCGGGTGACCACAGCGGCCCGGGAATTCCTGCTGCGCGAAGGGACAGACTTGAAATACGGCGCGCGGCACTTGAAGAGGGCCATCGAGCGGCACGTGGTCTACCCGCTGGCGAGTTTGCTGGCGACCGAACAAGTCAGGTTGGGGGACGTCATCTCCATCGACTGGGACGGCAGCGAGCTTGGGCTCATCTTCTCGAAGGAAGCGGAGGGCGCGCTTGTGCCGGTGACGGCTTCGGTCGCGGAACCGATGAGCGAAGCCGCTGCAGCCAGCTCCGATGGGCGCGCGATTGTTTTTCCGGCAGCGACGGCAGCTGCCGAATTGAAATCCGATCCGGCCGTGGCGCCGGGACTGCACCGCGGCGTGCCTGCCGAAAAAGCCAAGAACGAAAAGAAGTAGCGCCTCATCGATCGTTTTCTCTCCCCGGAGAAATTCGGTATATTCGTCGTCCACGCCGGTAGGGACTCGCCGCGCGGCACGATTTCGCCTTCTTCGCTTCGTCCTGCAACGCGAAACGCCTCTCGTGCATCGAAGCCAGCGACAGAGGCCACTCGGCAAGGGCAGGATTCAGGGCGCGGAGGCGGCCGTGCTAGGCGCGGATTCAGTCTTGCAAATTGCATGCAAAAAGAGTCATGCACGCCCCGATGGCTCTGCCTGCCGAATTGTCGGCGGCGCAATGCTGTGTCTCCTTTCCGTTTTTCCGCTTGCGGCCCAGTCCCAACGGACGCCGGAGAAGCCTGGTTTTAACCTGTTTTCAACGGACCAGGATATTGAGCTCGGCCAGAAATATTCGCACGAAGTCGAACGGAAACTCACGATGTGCGACGATGCGCGCGTGGACAATTATCTGAACGCGCTGGGAAAAACGCTCGCCGCAAGTGCGCCCGGACCGAAATTTCCTTACCATTACAAATGCGTGAACGACAATGCGATCAATGCCTTCGCGCTGCCCGGCGGTTTGATCTACATCAACCGGGGCGCGATCGAGGCCGCCGATGATGAAACGCAACTCGCCGGCGTCATGGCGCACGAGATTTCGCACGTCGCTTTGCGGCATCCGACGAATCAACTCACCAAGCGGTCGGGCTTGGAAATTGGGTTGGTCCTTGCGGGAGATTTGCTGGGAAACAGTTCGATGGGATCGCTGTTGACGGAAGTCGGCGCCCAAGGAGGGATGGGGCTCCTCACTTTGAAATTGTCACGGAAGGACGAAGGCCAGGCGGACATCCTGGGAACACAAATTCTCTACGATTCGGGATACGATCCACGGGCGCTTGCGCAGTTCTTCGAAAAGCTCGAATCCGAAAGCAAGAGACACCCGATCCAGTTCCTGAGCGACCATCCGAATCCTGGGAATCGCGCAGAGCGAGTCCAGGAGGAAGTCCGGCGTCTCGGTGGGCCTCCGGAAGACTTTAAGACGGACACCTCCGAATTTGACCAGATCCGGCACATCGTGCACGACCTCCCTCAGCCACCGAAAAGACCAGCCTCCTCAAAGAAATAAATACCCACATTGATCTCTGATATTCGACCGTAACCTTTCCCTGCCCGGAAGGTTTATGTTATGGAGAACAGTTGCTGCGGAGAACCTGTTGAAGGGCGCCAAGACGCAAGTGGATGAGCGGCTTCTGATCGAAGCGGCGAAGCGGGATCCGCGTCGCTTTGCCGATCTTTATGAGATCAATTTTGACCGCGTGTATGCCTTCGTCGTGAGGCGGGTGGGCAACCGCGAAGAAGCTCAGGATCTCACTTCGGAAGTATTCCATCAGGCGCTTGCAAGTCTCGAACGATTCGAGTGGCGCGGAGTTCCATTCGCCGCCTGGCTCTACCGGATCGCGGCAAATGCCATCACCGATCGCTGGCAGCGTTTGTCGAGGGAGCGAGGAATTCCCCCTCGCAGTGACCCACAAGCCGAAGATACAAACCTTGACGATGCGGGGGAACGCGCTGCGATCTACCGTCTTGTGAGATCGCTTCCTGCAGATCAGCGACGCGTCATCGAAATGCGCTTTGCGAAGGAGATGAGCATCCATGAAATCGCGAAGGAACTGGGTCGCACCGAAGGAGCGGTGAAACAACTTCAATTCCGCGCGCTGCAGAATTTGCGCGGACGGTGGGGCAAGCCGATGGGTGAAGCAAATGGCTAAGCAAAGCCAGAGCGAGATACTCGACCGAATCGTGGAAGCCGTTCTCGCCGGGCGTGTTGACCTCGGGCTCGGCGGGGATTCGGGCGCGAACCCGGAGATGGCGGCACTCGCGCGCCTTGCGGCGCGTTTGCGCAACCTTCCTCGCGAGGATTTTCGAGAACATCTTAAAACCGATCTAGAGAGGAGAGCAGCGATGACGACGGCAGGGACATCCCCGGGAGCAGGCGGTAGTGTCAATCCCGTGCGAAAAGGATTTCATACCATTACCCCGTATCTGGTCGTGCCTGGTGCAGCGAAGTTGATTGAATTCGCCAAGCAAGCTTTCGGAGCGGAAGAAGTCCTTCGGGTCCAGAGGCCCGGCACCAATATGATCATGCATGCCGAATTTCGCATCGGCGATTCGATGATCGAACTCGCGGATGCCAACGAGGAATTTCCTCCGACCCCCGCAGCACTGCATGTCTTCTTCGAAGACGTGGATGCCGTTTACCGGCTTGCGCTCGAGGCTGGGGCCGTTTCGATTGCACCGCCCGCGGACCACGAATATGGCGAGCGCGGTGCCAGCGTAAAAGACGCCTCGGGAAACTACTGGTATCTCGCAAGAAACCTGGGAGCGAATTACATTCCCGAGGGGTTGCGAACCGTGAACATTTACTTACAACCGCAGGGAACAGCGCGCCTCATTGAGTTTTTGAAGAATGCGTTCGCAGCGGAGGAAATCCTGGTGGCCAAGTCGCCCGATGGGATTATCGTGCACGCGAAAATGAAAATTGGCGACTCCATCATCGAGATGGGCGAAGCGCACGGTCCCTATCCATCCCTGCCCACTACTGTGCATATTTACACTCCGGATTGCGACGCTCTTTACGAGCGCACTTTGCGTGCGGGTGCGATCTCGCTCATGCCTCCGAAGGACGAGCCCTACGGTGATCGCATCGGCGGCGTGACCGATCCATTTGGGAATCGGTGGTTCGTCGCCACGCATTTGAAGGACATGACGCCGTAAAGTCTGCAGCCCGTGGGGACCGCTAAGCCGGGGGATTCATGGGTTCGTCGAAGCTGCCCCCATATATGCTCGGCACCTTCGCGCCCATCGGCCGCAGATAAACAGTGAGCTGGCCGCGATGATGAGCGGTATGAAGAAGCATGAACTGGAAGTACATCACGGCGGGGAAATTATAGATCCCAAAAAAGGGGAGCGGCTCAGCCCAGAATTTTCCGGGGAGTTTGGCGACCTCTTCCAGTTTGGGAGTAAAGTTTTCTTCGTACCAATCGACGATGTCCGCCGGACTCGCGAAATCAGCGGGCATGCAGTCGTCTTCCATCTCGAACTTTCCCGCAAGGAACCCCTCGAGGAACCAAATGTCTACGGAGGCAATGTGCCAGACGAGCTCGAGCGCGCTGCGGGAGTTCTCGTGAGGGCGATAGCTTCCCTTGTCAGAGGGAACTGCCTTGAGAATTTTGGACGTCGTCATGGCCTCCTTTTGAACCGACGGCAGATAAATATCGAGGAGAAACGCGGCCTGCTTAGGTGTCATGGGCTTACTCCTTTTCGCTCGCTGCGAGCGATCCTCAGGGTTTCCAGCGCAAAATAGGCTTCCGTGCGGCAGCGACTTCGTCAAGCCGACCCACGCGCGTCGCGTGAGGTGCCGTCTTGACCAGCTCAGGATTTGTTTCCGCTTCCTCGGCGATCGAGCGCATCGCCTCGATAAAGAGGTCGCATTCCTCTTTGGATTCGGATTCCGTCGGCTCGATCATCATCGCTCCGGGAACGATAAGAGGGAACGCTGTGGTGTACGGGTGAAAGCCGTAGTCGATGAGCCGCTTGGCGATGTCCATCGTGTTCACGCCCTGCCTTTTCTGCCGCGCATCACTGAAGACCACTTCGTGCATCGAGGGCAGATTGTAGGGAAGATCGAAGAATCCCTCGAGATTCTTCCGGATATAGTTCGCGTTGACCACGGCGTCCTCCGTCGCTTGCCGGATTCCGGGTCCGTATGCAAGCGTGTAGGCGAGCGCACGCAGCAGCACGCCGAAATTTCCGCAATAGGCCCGCACCCGGCCGACGGATTTCGGACGATTCTGGTCCAGCGCATACTGGCCGTCTTCCTTCTGCACGATGACAGGGATGGGCAAGTATGGCTCGAGGATCTTCTTGACCATTACAGGCCCTGCTCCAGGACCTCCGCCGCCGTGTGGCGTCGAGAAAGTCTTGTGCAAATTGAGATGCATGACGTCCACTCCGAAGTCGCCCGGGCGGGTGATGCCCGCAAGCGCATTCATGTTGGCGCCGTCCATGTAGAGCAGGACGCCGCGCTCGTGCAAGATTTCCGCAATTTCTGCAATGTGTTCCTCGAACACGCCGAGCGTGCTCGGATTCGTTAGCATCAGCGCGGCCACATCTCCCGTGACATCCCGGCGCAGATGCTCGATGTCGATCTGTCCGCGGTCATTCGACTTGATGTTCTGCACTTCATACCCGGCGATTACAACCGAGGCGGGATTTGTGCCATGTGCGGAGTCGGGTATCAAAACCTTTTTGCGCGCATCGCCCTGGCTTTCGAGATATGCGCGAATCATCAGCAAGCCGGTGAGCTCACCCTGCGCGCCCGCCGCCGGTTGCAATGTAATCGCCTCCATCCCCGTAATCGCAAGCAGGCATTTCTGGAGATCGTGCAGAATTCGCAGACAGCCCTGCGATACTTCGGTGGGTTGTGAAGGATGCTCGCTCGCCAGGCCGTCGAGCCGTGCGACAAACTCGTTTACGCGCGGATTGTACTTCATCGTGCAGGAACCAAGCGGGTACATCCCGAGGTCGATCGCGTAATTCCAGGTCGAGAGCCGCGTGAAGTGGCGAATGACTTCGATTTCACTCACCTCGGGAAATCCCTCGATCGAATCACGCACAAACCGGTGGCCGAGTGCCGACGAAGGGTCAACTGCAGGCACATCGAGTGGGGGGATCTCCATTCCGCGTTTGCCTGGAGCAGACTTCTCGAAGATTAGCCCCTCATTCCGATTGACTTGGCGTCCGGCGCTGCGATTGATCGCGGCGGGCTCTTCCGTTTGTGTGGCCTTAGGGTCCAATGCGACTCGCTCCTTAAACAGGGCTATCGAGAATCCGCCTGACGGCTGCGGCGAAGCGCTCGATTTCTTTGCGTGAGATCGTTTCGGTGACGCAGACGAGCGCGCGCTTGGTCAACTCGGAATAGCTCGTTCCCAACGCAAACGGGCCGACAATCTTTTCGCGCAGCAGCCCGGTGTTGATCATTTTCACAGAGCGCGGAAATTCGACCACAAATTCGTTGAACGTCGGGCCGGAAAAAGCGCGGCGCACGCCGGGAATTTTTTCGAGCTCAGCCTGTGCGAAGCGCGCCTTAGCGAGGTTCTGCAAGGCGAGTTCGCGTAGCCCTTCTTTGCCAAGCAGGCAGAGATGGATCGTTGCCGCCAAAGCATACAGTGCTTCGTTGGTGCAGATGTTGGAAGTGGCCTTCTCGCGGCGAATGTGCTGTTCGCGCGTCGCGAGTGTCAGAACGAAACCGCGACGGCCGGCTGCGTCCGTGGTTTGTCCCGCGAGGCGCCCTGGCATCTGGCGAACGAATTTCTCGCTTGCGGCGATGACTCCCACGAACGGTCCACCGTAGCTCGGCGGTATGCCGAAGGCCTGTCCTTCCATCGATACGATATCCGCTTCCGAGGGCGGCCGGACGATGCCAAGCGACACCGCTTCGGTGATGCTGGTGACGAGCAAGGCGCTCCCCGCATGCGCCGCGTTCGCCAGCGCGGGTAAATCTTCGAGCACGCCGAAGAAATTGGGCGACTGCACGACAACCGCGGCGGCGTTCGAAAGTTTTTCGGGCTTCAGAGCGGCAAGATCCAATTGCCCGGATTCGGTGTAACCAATCTCCTCGAGTTTAAGTCCGGCGTTTTTCGCATACGTCCCAAGGACCTGGCGATATTCCGGATGCACGGAGCGCGCGATGAAAACCTGCCGCCGCCCGGTGATTCGCTCGGCCATCAGTACCGCTTCGGTGAGTGCCGTCGAACCATCGTACATCGAGGCGTTCGCGACTTCCTGCCCCGTAAGCTGGCACATCAGAGTCTGGAATTCGAAGATCGCCGTAAGTGTGCCCTGCGAGATTTCTGCCTGGTAAGGCGTGTAGGACGTCAAAAATTCGCCCCGTTGGATAAGCGCATCGGTCACGACAGAGCGAAGATGAGAATAAACTCCCGCGCCGAGAAATGAAGTGTAGCCACGGGCGTTCTCGGCGGCGCGCGCTTGAAAATACTGAATGATTTCCATTTCCGAAAGCGGACCGGGCAAGGGAAGCGGCTCGCGCAGGCGGAATTTCTCCGGGACGGATTGGAATAACTCTTCGGCAGATTTAGCGCCGATGGCATCGAGCATTTGTTGGCGCTCCGATGGACTTTTGGGGAGATAACGCATCAGGCCGAATGATCCTTTGCTTTCCCGGCAATGTAGGACTGGTACGCAGCGGCATCCATGAGTCCCGCGATCTCTTTTGGATCAGCGAGGCGGGCCTTCACGAGCCATGCCGCGCCGTGCGGTTCCTGGTTGATTTTTTCCGGGGCGTTCGCGAGCAGCGCATTCACTTCCGTCACCTCGCCCGTGACGGGGCTGAAGATTTCGCTTACGGCTTTGACGGATTCAACCGTGCCGAGCGTTTTTCCGGCCTGAATCTGCTTCCCCACGGCGGGCAATTCGACGAAAACGACGTCTCCGAGTTCGTTTTGCGCGTAGTCGGTGATTCCGATGGTTCCTGTTGAACCCTCGACCTTGATCCATTCATGGTCCTTCGTATACCGATAGTCCGTTGGATACATGCTCGCCCCCGATTGGATGCGTTCGATTTATTGCGGTCGCTTGTAAAATGGCAGTGCGACGATGCGCGCCGGCGCCGCCTGGCCTCGAATGTTTATTTCGATTTCCGTGCCGAGGCCAATCGATTTCAGCGGCACATACGCCATACCGATATTTTTTTTTAGGAATGGCGCCGGTCCGCCACTCGTCACTCGACCCGCCTCGCATCCCGCGATGAGCACCGGATAACCATCGCGACCGATTCGTTTGTCGAGCATTTCGAAGCCGGCGATCTTTCGTTCCACGCCGGCCTCTTTTTGCTTTGCCAGGACGTCGCTGCCGAGAAAGCACCCCTTGTCAAGTTTGCAGATCCAGCCGAGTCCAGCTTCCCATGGCGTCGTCGTTTCGTCGATTTCATGCCCATAGAGGCACATGCCCGCCTCCAGGCGCAAAGTGTTCCGCGCGCCCAGCCCGCATGGAATTAGGCCCGCTGGCTGTCCCGCTCGCAGGAGATCGTCCCAAAGCTTCTCGGAAAACTCCGGTTGGAAATAAATTTCGAAGCCATCTTCGCCCGTGTAACCGGTCCGCGCAATGAGACATTCGACGCCGTCCACCTTGCCGAACGCAAAATGATAGTAGCGGATCGGATCGAGCGGGACAGGCGTGAGTTGCTGCAGAATAGCTTTCGCGCGCGGCCCTTGGATGGCAATCTGCGAATAGCGTGAGCCTGCGTTCTCGGTCTTCGCGTCGAATGAATTATTCGAAACGATATGGTCGAAGTCATGATCTTGATTGCTCGCGTTGACGCAGAGCAGGTAGTGAGTGTCCGAGATCTTGTGGACCAGAATGTCGTCCACGAAGGTGCCGCGATCGGTCATCAGTCCCGAATACTGCGCTTGGCCCTCGGTCAATTTCGCCGCGTTGTTGCATGTGACCTGCTGCACCAGATCCAGTGCCTTCGTCCCACGAATTTCGATCTCGCCCATGTGGCTGACGTCGAACAGGCCCGCGCGCGTGCGAACCGCCTCGTGCTCGGAAAGAATGCCGGTGTATTCAAGAGGCATGTCCCAACCGCCGAAATTGACCATCTTGGCTCCCAGGCGGCGGTGGGTGGCATTCAGTGCTGTTTTTCTGAGTTCAGCGGTAGCCGGCGTGGTCACAGAGAATTTCTCATCATGCAGGAGAAACAACGAACGTAGCATGCGTGTTGCGGGGTGTCAAGAAACGCAGGCCGCGGCCATTTTTGCGGGGAGAAGAATCCCTGGGCAGACTCCGGGGCGATTATCGCGTCAAGGGCATGATCCCGCGCAATGCTCTTGTCCGCCGTGGGCGCATGTCCTACTATTGCTTTGAGGCGATTCGTAAGGCCGGCGGAAGGACACGGAACTTGGCAACGACTGTCTGCTCGCAGTGTGACAAGGCCGAAACGAAGTGCACGTGCGAGAAGTTTTGCTGCTTCTGCCAATCGCAGCACAACGTCCGCCTCTGTGTGGACGGACTCTACTATTGCCCGGATTGCCGCGAGGCATGTGATGTCCGGGTTGCTGACACCGATGACCATTGATCCCGGCCGCGTCGAATTCAACCTGCACGAGGATTCTCGGCTGATTCCCGCCATTGGTGCGATCGTGTCCCACGCGGCCCAGCGTGCCGGCCTTTCACCCACGGCTCAGAACGGGCTCGCCGAAGCCGCAGTGGAGGCCTGCCGCGATACTTTTCCTCTGGTCCAGGGTCACGGCCCCCACCAACCCGAATTACGCCTGGTTATCGAGGATTTTCCGGACCGCGTTGAAGTGACGATCGAACACTCGGGTGAGGACCTGCCGACGGCAGGGCTCGATTCCTTTGTCGTCGACGCGACGACAACTCAGCCCGCCACGGGAATCAGTCACGCTTTGCAGAACACGAATGTGGACCGCGTGCAGTACGAAAAACGCGATGGCCGCTCGCGGATGACGCTCATCAAGTATTGCGACGGCCGAAGAGCGAAAGTCTGAAGATTCCCCCTCGCGAACCGATTTCTGATCTCGATCACATCGGCACAGCAAACGCCTTGCTTCGGATCAGTGCGCCGAGTTGGTCCTGGCTGAAGGGAGCATCCACCTTCAATCGGTCACCGGCAGGCGATACGTGTACCTGGCCCAGCACGCGCGCCATATCTGGATTCGTTTGGGCCTCCTGATAACTCCGATACATCAGGCCTGCCTGGAGCGCCGCCGCAAGCGTGTTGGCATCGTCCGTGGAATCGCAAACCGCCTGGAAATGTGCGTTGATACCGGAGTCTGCCTCGACGCTGATCTTCATGGCGTGCAGCCGGCCGATAATCGTTGCCGCTTGCGGGAACTGGCTCGCTTGGGGAAGCAATTGCTGCATGGCCAGGTGCGTGTAGTTGTCGTCCAGCACAGCCCACACAATTCCGCTGCCGTTTGCCTCGTTGATCAGCGGGAAGAGCTTGTCGTTCGTCATCAGGCCCTGCGAGCCGCCCATGCGCACGTCGATGAGCTGTTCGAGGGCGGAGCGATGGCCAAAGGCGGCTGTATTGCTGTCGATGAATGTGAACAGGATGTCGCCCGCTCCTGTCCCGCTGCCAAACGCATAGAGGTGATAGCCGCTCACGGTGACGAATGGCAGCTTCTGTTGCTTGAATCGGTCCTCGGTTGATGAAGGATTAAACGATCCCAGTGCAACGCCGACGATTTCCTCCCCTCCTGATTTCGAAACAGGGAGCCCGGCCCAGGCGAGCTCTTCGACCGTTGTGTTGGGGTCCACGCCCGCCGAAGTGAGGAACTGCTCGAAGTCGCGAAAGCGGCTCGGGAGCATTTGTTCGCGGAGCTGCGCAAACCAGGGAAATTTCCGCGCCGTCTTCATATCCACGTAGGCGAACTCACCCACCTGCTTTGGAAACATTCCAATGATTCCGGTGCTCAAAGAACCGGCAGAGCTTCGCGGTGATACGGCAGTCAGAATGGCCACGAGCGATACCGCTCCGAGCGCGGTCAAAATCAACATGCGAAAGATTGGCTGTCTCACGGTTTCTCCCCCAAGTTTGATTATCGGCCGGCGCCAACCGGACTCTCGGCCACACGCGCCACGAGCAACGCCGATTCGGACTGCATCCGGCCGACGAAACCTGCGTCGTTGATCGATTCCAAATTGACGGCCACGTTTTCGAGCGCTCCTCGAACAGCTGCGGCGGCCATCAGTCGACCGACGCGGATATCTGAAATCATAGACGGGCTGGAGATGGGTTCCAGTTGCCCGAGCTTCTCAAATATATCCGCCGCCCTGCGAGCCACCTCGAGCGGCACTTCCGCCGCATGCTGAAGTGCCTGCTGAATCGCCCCATCGCGGCGCCGCTGCTCTTCGGGAGTCCCATGAGGCAGCTTGTAGGCGGCCATCACGGATTCGAAGGAGGCGGCATCGCGATCGATGGCCTTGGCGAGTGCGTGACCTGCCGCGTGAAACTCGGCGGCGGCTTCGCTGAGCGGCTCCACATAGGCCGCCTGCGATTTTTTCTTGCGCGAAAGCCCCGCCACCATCTGGCCCAGGCTTGCACCGAGCGCGCCGGCAAGTGCTGCCACCGAACCCCCGCCAGGCGTGGCCGTCGGCTGGGCGACTGCGTCAAGGAACGGCTCTGCGAGCGCCGCAAGTTTCCCCGGGCCCTCCGCAGACGCTCCGCTGAGCGAAGACTCCAGTCGATTCTCTAACACTTGCGCGGGAGAAAAGTTTTCCAATTGCAAATAAAAATCGGCCGTCAATTCGATCGCCTTTTTGGGAATCAGGCCCACAATTTCGCTGCCGACAATCGAGACGCCGTAGCGCTCGGCCTCCCGCTTCACCATTTCGAATACGCGGTGGATGGGCGTCTGTTCGAAATCCGTCAGATTGATGGATACCTGCGCGAGATGTCGCGCGCGCAAATCCACACCCATGGCCTTCACGTAGCGCAAACCGCCGTTGGAGAAACGGATGTTTTTCCCGATGCGCTTCGCAATCTCGATGTCGGGCGTATTCAGATTGATGTTGTAGGCGATCAGGAATTTGCGCGCGCCGACCACCGTCGCGCCCGCGCTGGCATGCAGCCGCGGTTCGCCGATATCGGGAGCGCGGTCGGGATTGCGCAGCACTTCCTCGCGCAAGCCCTCGAATTGCCCCTTGCGAATGTTTTCGAGATTCGTGCGCTCCGGCCTTTGCGCCGCCGCTTCATAGAAATAGACCGGGATGCGATAGCGTTCCCAGATTTCGCGGCCGACCTCTTTTGCCAGCGCCACGCAATCCTCGATCGTCACGCCTTCGATGGGGATGAAGGGAACTACATCCGTTGCGCCCATGCGCGGATGCGCTCCCGAATGCTTCGTCAGATCGATCAACTCGGCGGCTTTGCCTACTCCGCGCAGCGCGCCTTCCGCCACGGCCTCGGGTTCGCCCACAAGCGTAATTACGCTGCGGTTATGGTCCGCATCGCTTTCACGGTCGAGCACAAACACGCCCTGGACTTCGCGCATGGCGGCCACAATGGCGTCCACACGCGCCGCGTCGCGCCCCTCGGAAAAATTCGGCACACATTCGATGAGCCGTTTCATAGCGTCACAGATTCTTCGCGTGAATGATGGTTCCACGTTTCATGGTCAAGCTGCAAAGGTTCACACCAAAATAATAAGGGATTTCGCGGTAGTCGGCCACGTCAAACGCTGCGAGGTCGGCATATTTGCCAACTTCGAGCGAACCGACGCGGTCGTGCCGGCGGAGTGAATAGG
Source organism: uncultured Acidobacteriota bacterium (assembly GCA_963812565.1). Classification (GTDB taxonomy): domain Bacteria; phylum Acidobacteriota; class Terriglobia; order Acidiferrales; family UBA7541; genus Palsa-295. Next base: position 155,111 of record CAWEVR010000008.1, on the reverse strand, counting down.
CGGGGTTGATGGTTGCCGCAGATATGGCCTCGGCCGGCGTCACGCGCATCTGCGTGCAAGCGAGCGATAGAATCATCGGCATGCTGAGCGTGGGGCTTGTACCGGGATTGAAATCGGTGGCCAGCGCAACGATGGCTCCGGCATCGATCAGCTTGCGCGCCGGAGCGTAGCGCGAGAGGCCCAGATGAAAACAGCAACCCGGCAGCATTGTGCAAACGACATTCGAGGCCGCGAGCGCCCGAATGTCGCCGCCATCGATTTTTTCGAGATGGTCCGCGCTTGCGGCGTGCACCTCGATGGCCAGGCGAGCCGCTCCCGTGTGGGCGAGCTGTTCGGCATGGATGCGCGGCACGAGTCCGCACGCTCGACCTGCCGTGAGGATCTTGCGCGCCTGTGCAACGGTAAAAGCGCCGCGATCGCAAAAGACATCGCAAAATTCCGCCAAGCCCGCGGTCGCGGCTGCCGGAATCCACCGGCGCGTGAGCAAATCCACAAACGCATCGGGCCGGCGGCGAAACTCCCGCGGAATAACGTGCGCGCCGAGAAATGTCGTGCAAATGTCGAGCGGCTGCTCCTGATGCAGCTCGCAAAGTACTTCGAGAATTTTCAGTTCATTCCGCCAGTCGAGGCCGTATCCGCTCTTCGCTTCGATGGTGGTGGTTCCGTGGGCGGCGAACTCGCGAAGGTTCATTCGCGCCCGCGCGATCAGCTTCTTTGCCGCGGCTCGCCGGAGGTGTTTCACGGAGGAGTGAATTCCCCCGCCGGCGCGCGCAATCTCTTCATATGTTGCGCCCGAGATTCGCTGTTCGTATTCCGTCGCGCGGCTGGCAGGAAAAATCAGGTGTGTGTGCGAGTCCACGAAGCCGGGGAGAACGACTCGGCCGCCAAGGTCCAGCTTTTCAGCGCGGCGCGCTCCCGATAGTCGCTCAATGCGTCGTCGAGGCCCCGCAGCAACAATGCGGTCGTTGCGAACGAGGAGCGCCCCATCGCGCACGATACCCAATTCGCGCATAGCCCGCCTGCGCCGCGGCACAGCTCCGCGCAAGGTCAGAAGCTGGGAGCAGCCGGTAATCAGCCAGTTGGGCACAGCCGGGATGCATCGATACTAGCTCGCCAAACCAGAAAAAACTACTGGCGGCCGTTCGCTGCGCCCCGGAGCACTCGCGGCCACAAAAACCGGATGTCTAAAACGGAGATGAAATGCGTTTTTGGTTAAGCCGTCGTGGATTTCCCTAGGTAGACAGGTGCGAATATCTCAGTGACGAAGGATTCGAGCGTCGTCGGAGTTGTGTTCTTCGCAGAGCGTTGCTCCTCTGGCGCGACGAGCCCCGCATTGCCCCCCTTCCACATTTCGATCATCAGCGCGGCTGTGCTCTTTGGCAAACCCATCTGAAGGAGCGCCGGCTCCAGCATCATGAACGGCACCTGCATGTATCCGAGATCGGGCTTGCCAATCGCCTTGCCAACAATTGATGCGGCTTCTTTCATCGTAATGTCGCGCTGGCCGAGAAGTTCCTGCGTCGAACTGCCGCTGAAATCGCGGGCGGCAAGACGCCCGGCGGCGTATGCCCCGATGTCCTTCGTGGCAATCCATGGCAGTGCCACATCACCCGCCAATCCGCCGGGGAGAACCCCCATCGAGCGCATGGGAGCGATGCTCATAAAAAGATTTTCCATGAAAGAGCCTGGGCGGAGATGCAGGACGTTGAGGCCCGCGATGCCGTTAAGCTTCTGCTCCAGATTGTGCAGGCCGACGATCGGGCCCGTCTTTTCGGCGTGCTGTGCACCAATGCTGCTCAGAACGACGGCGTGAGGCACGCGCGCGTTCACGACCGCGGCGGCGTACGAGTCCGAGACGCGTTCCTGATAGGCACGCATGTCCGGCTGAGCGATATCTGCGGGCAGCATGAGATAGACAGCCTTCGCGCCTTCAAACGCTTTTGCCATGGATGTTGCGTCTTCGGCGTTGCCGACGAAGGCTTCCGCTCCCTTTTGGACAAGGGGCTCAAGCTTCTTCGCATCGCGTCCGATCACGCGGACTTTCTCGCCCTTCGTGAGCAATGCCTCCGCTGCCGGCTTCCCTGTATTGCCTGTAGCTCCCGTGATGACGATCATGATTCCTCCGTGAGTGGAACAGTGCGTTGATCCTGTTCAAGGGATTGGATGTGAATTCGCATTGTGGGATGCAAAATCAAAGCATGGGGATCTTGACGCCGGACTTGCGCGCAAAATCAATCGCTTCGGGATACCCTGCATCCGCGTGGCGTGCGACGCCGATGCCGGGATCATTCGTCAGCACGCGCTCGATGCGCGCCGCCATTTCTTTCGTGCCGTCCGCGACGACCACCTGACCGGAATGTTGTGCGTAACCGATGCCGACTCCGCCGCCATTGTGGATGGAGACCCAGCTTGCCCCGCTCGCCGTATTCAGCAGGGCATTGAGCAGCGCCCAATCGGCGACGGCGTCCGAGCCATCGCGCATTTTTTCCGTCTCGCGGTAGGGTGATGCGACGGAGCCGCAATCGAGATGGTCGCGGCCGATCACGATCGGGGCCTTTAGCTCGCCACGCGCCACCAGATCGTTGAGCGCAAGCCCGAATTTGTCGCGTTCACCGTAACCCAGCCAGCAGATGCGCGCAGGCAATCCCTGGAATCGCACGCGCTTCTGCGCGAGCCCAATCCATCGGCAGAGAATCTCATCGTGTGGGAACATTTCAAGCACGAGCTTGTCCGTGCGATGGATGTCCGACGCTTCGCCCGAAAGCGCCGCCCAGCGGAACGGCCCGCGTCCTTCGCAGAAAAGCGGGCGAATGTAGGCGGGCACGAACCCCGGAAAATCGTACGCATTCTTCACGCCCTGCTCGAACGCGAATGTGCGGATGTTGTTGCCGTAATCAAACGTGACCGCGCGCAGCTTTTGCAGCGCGAGCATGCCTTCCACGTGCTTGGCCATGGATTCGAGCGAACGTCTGCGATAGCCGTCGGGATCGCTCTGGCGAAGTTCGGCGGCTTGTGCGACGTCGAGTCCCTGAGGAATGTATCCGCCGACCGGATCGTGCGCGCTCGTCTGGTCCGTCAGCAGGTCGGGCACGACACCGCGGCGCGCGAGTTCCGGAATCACATCCGCGCAATTTCCGACGAGGCCTACGGAGACAGCTTCACGCTTGCGAACCGCATTCTTTAAAATACGCAGCGCCTCGTCCAGATCGTTCACCATCACGTCGCAGTAGCCCGTCTTGACGCGCCGCTTGATCCGTTCGGGGTCGACATCGATTCCAAGGAAGGCCGCGCCGTTGAGCGTTGCGGCAAGCGGCTGTGCTCCTCCCATTCCGCCCATCCCGCCGCTCGCAATCAGTTTTCCTGCCAGGTCGCCTTGAAAATGCTTCCGCCCCGCCGCTGCAAATGTCTCGTACGTGCCCTGAAGGATTCCTTGCGTGCCGATGTAGATCCAGCTTCCCGCGGTCATCTGACCGTACATCATCAACCCGGCTCGATCGAGTTCGTCGAAGTTCTTCCAATCGCTCCAGTGGCCCACCAAATTCGAATTGGCGATCAGGACCCGAGGCGCATAGGAATGTGTGCGGAAGATTCCCACCGGCTTGCCCGACTGCACGACCAAAGTTTCGTCGTTCTCGAGCGCCTTGAGCGAAGCGACGATGGCGTGAAAACACTTCCAGTTTCGCGCTGCTTTGCCCCGCCCGCCATAAACGATCAAGTCCTCGGGCTTCTCGGCGACCTCGGGATCGAGGTTGTTCATCAGCATTCGCAGCGCGGCTTCTTGCTGCCAGCTCTTGCAGGAAATTTCACTGCCGCGCGGCGCGCGCACGGGCTGGTAAGCGGTAGCGTCGTCGGTAGCGATCTTCGGCATCCGATTCCTCTCGCGGCATCTTATCGCACCCGGAAACCTAGTGGCTAGTATCCTGAAGTCTTGGGGGTGGGCGAGTGACGCCACTCGCCGCTTCCTTGCGGAAACAGCGTGAACGCGGTGGGTTAGTTTCCGGCAATCCGGCTCAACGTTAACTGGCCTACAAGTTGGTTTCGCCGGGCCGGCACGGTTATCGAAATAGGCGGTGATGACCCCTGTCATCGGCAGCTATGCGGATCCGCGACTTCCGCGGTCCGTTTTAACTGAGGTGAGTGACCATACCTTTCATTCATAGCGCAGCGCGACCATCGGGTCCACGCGCATTGCGCGGCGCGCGGGAATGAAGCATGCGAAGAGCGCCACGGCACAGAGCAAGATCGTCACGCTGGAAAAGGTCAGCGCATCGGTGCTCGTCACGCCCAGCAGCAAGCTGCTCAGGTAGCGCGTCAGCGCAAACGCGGCCGCCAATCCTAGCACCACCCCGACGAGCGTCAACCGAAGCCCATGCCCGAGCACCAGCCGCAGAATGTCCTGCTTGCTCGCACCCAGCGTCATGCGGATGCCGATTTCATGTGTGCGCTGTCGCGTGGTGTAGGCCGTGACGCCGTAAATTCCCACCGCTGCGAGGACCAGCGCGAGCAGCCCGAATGCGCCAACAAATGTTCCGGCGATGCGCTGGGGAAAATTGGTAATTTGCCCGCTCAATTCGAGCGTGGTCACTGCAAACACCACCAGGTCGGGATTTAGTTCATGGATTGCATTCTCGACCGTCTTGCCCATAGCCAGCGGATCACCCGTTGTCCGCGCAATGATGATCATCGTCGACCCACCCGGGTCATTAGCACTGGAAACTTGGTAGTGCGGCAAATACACGAAGGGCGTCGGCTTTTCATTCAGGCCGCTCACTTTGCTGTCGCGCGCCACGCCAACCACCGTGAACCATTCGTGCGTCAAGTCCGAGTTCAGCTGCTTGCCTACGGCCTCCTGATTCGGCCAGTAGCGATTCACAAATGTTTCGCTGACGATCGCCACGCGCTGGGATTTCATCGTGTCTTGGAACGTGAAGGCGCGTCCCTTGACCATGGGAATCTGGACGGTCTGGAAATAATTCGGCGTGATGGTGGCCACTTGCGTCTCCATCGATTCGTTGGCCTGCGGCACGTACCCTTCGGGCTTCACAGCCGTAGAGCCGCCGAATCCCAGCGGCACTCGATTCGACAGTGCCACGGATTGAATGCCCGGCAGCGCTTCCAGTTTCGCGACCAGCTGGCGATCGAATTCCGCCCCTTTCTCGTCCGAATATCCCGCGGTAAACAGATCGTAGGAAGCGATCAGCACGTTGTGTGAATTAAATCCCGGATTAATCTGCTGCGCGCTCATGAAGCTGCGGATAAATAATCCCGCGCAGACCAGCAGCAGCAGCGACAGTGAAATTTGCGCCACCACCAGCCCACTCGCGAGGCGCGCCTTCCTGAGTCCGCCCGATGCGCTCCCCGTGTCTTCCTTCAACACCGTCACCGGCGCTTGGCTCGAGGACCGCAGCGCAGGCAGAATCCCGAAAATCACGCCGGTAAGCACCGAGATCACCATCGTCGCCAGCAATACCGCGCGGTCCACGGGAATCCCCAGTGAGATCGGGAAATCCGTTGTCGGAATGAATTTCATGAACGTTCCCGCGGTCCAAGAGGTGATCAGCAGCGCGACCGCGCCTCCCGCCAGCGCGAGTATCAGGCTTTCCACCAGCAGTTGCCGCACCAGCCGCCACCGGCTCGCGCCCAGCGACATTCGAATGGCAATCTCGCGCCGCCGCCCCACCGACCGCACCAGCATCAGATTCGCCACGTTCGCGCATGCCAGCAGCAGCACCAGCCCCGCAATGGTCATCAGCATCGGCAGCAGCGTCGAGAGAAAAAAATTCAAGCCAAACGGGCTGCGCCACAGCGGGTACACCGACACACTGTCGTGCCCTTTGTGTTCCTCCGGATAATTCTTCACCTCGCGCTTCACCAGCACCGTCATTTCCTCTTGCGCCTGTTCCGGCTTGACGCCCGGCTTCAACCGCCCAAATGCGAGCACCGAGAAATAGTGATGGTCATGCAGCAGGTCGCCCCGCGGCAGCAATTGGGCTACCATCATGATCGGAACCCAAATCTCCGTTCGCACCCCCGTTTGGCTCCCCTGAAATACTGCCGGCGTTATGCCCACAACGGTGTAAGGGTGTTGGTTGAGTTCAATCGTCTGACCCACAATGTCCGGGTTCGCAGCGAAGTGCGTCTGCCACAGGCGGTAGCTGATCACGGCCACGGGCGCTCCATCCGGCTTCTCATCCTCCGCGGGCAGAAAACCACGTCCAAGGATCGGCCGCACGCCCAGCACATCAAAATAGTTCGCGGACACGACCATGCCCCAGACGCGTTCCGGTTTACCTTTGCCCGTCAGGCTCATCTGAGCGAAGTTGCACGCCGCGATGCCCGTAAAACTCTGTTGCCCGTCGCGCATAGCCTCGATATCAGGATAGGTAAACGGGAACGGATTGTCGCCGGGCTTGCTCAGTGTCAACGCTACAACCTCGCTCGGGCTGGCAAGTCCGGGAACTGGATTCAGCAATGCCGAGTTGATCCAACTGAAAATCGTGGTATTCGCGCCGATACCCAGCGCAAGCGTCAGGATGGCGATGGCCGCAAACCCCGGCGCCTTCGCGATCATCCGCAGGCTGTACCGCACGTCTTGCCAGAACGATGTCATGCGCGCACCTCCAAGGACATTTCAGAGGGGGTTCAAAGCATGTTCCCGCCCATCCCAGGCATTCACTAACCGACTGCCGGCGAATCACTTAGCAGACTCACCCTAGGGCCAATCGTGCGGCAGTGCCCGTTTGTGGGACACGCCATCAACAAGACCGAACATCCGATTGAAGGTGGTTGATGCAATGCTCCGGCGAACTAGCAGTTAGGACGAGGGGTTGCGGGAGTGGCAGATAGGTGTTGATCAATCCCCTTCGCATCAGTAATCCGGGACAGTAGTCGAAACGCCTAATAAACGCGGTTATCGGAGACTCGCCCAATATCCACGGAAGCAGGTCCTTGACTTTCCTGTTTACGATTTCATAATGGATCAAATTCAATAAAAAATCATAATAATCGAATTGTGCGCTTTGACGCTCTTCGTAGTCCGACGGAGCAAAAGCGCTGAGGCGAAAGTGTGTCTGTAATTGGGCAAGAGGAGGGAAGGATGATGGCCCGGTCGGGCCGGGCAGTAAATAGGCAGAGCAGAGGTGCGAGATTCGAATCGGAGGATCGACACCAAATGCGTGATCAACCCGATGCCAGAAGAAGCCCTCTAGTTCCGATTTCTAATCGCAACAACCGGAAATAGGAAATGTGCCAACTCACTGAAAACAAACAACCGGACCCCATTCTAATCGCAAAAATTCGGGGGGTTGTTTCAAGCGGTTTTTTTTCGCGTACCTGGCGCCTTTAAGGACTCAGTGACGGGACTAGCCACTCAATCACTCGTCACTCGCATTTCTAATCGCAACAGTGCCCAATTCAAAAATCGGTCCAAACCAATGAAAGTAAAGCTACATGACATTTTTCTAACCGCAACAGAATCGCCCCTGCCGCGAAGCCGCAATTTCCCCGCCCCCGATTCGAAAACTGCCTTTCACGCCGAATTGATTGTGATGGGGCAATACGCTAGAGTGAGTGCAATGCCCGGCGATTATCCTTCTCTCACGAAATGCTATCTCGATGCGGTAGACCGTTTTGCCAACCCACGCGCGCAGATGTTTCGCTCTGCAAAGGAATGGGAATCAATCTCAGCGAAGGAAATGTTGCGACGAGTGGCGGGACTGGCCAAGGCACTCGGCGAGTTGGGCATCCGCCCGGGCGACCGCGTGGGACTTTTCGCGCCCAACTGCCCCGAGTGGCATATCGCGGATTTCGCAATTCAGGGTGTCGGTGCAGTCGTCGTCCCCATCTATTTTAATGAGTCGAATGACCGGCTCGTCTACATCCTCAATGATTCCGGCGCGCGCGTTGTGTTCACGTCGGGTGAATCGCAGGCGCTCAAAATCGCGGAATGCCGCGACCGAATCAACACTCTCGAGCAAGTGATTTCGGTCGCCGCGCCCGCGGATTTGCAAGGCGATATCCTGCGCTATGAAACCTTGATAGCGACGGCCGGCGATGCAGGCGTCGCGGAATATCGTCGTCGCGCCGCGGAAGTCAGCGAAAAGCAACTTGCCACGATCATCTACACATCGGGCACCACCGGCGAGCCGAAAGGCGTGATGCTCAGCCATTCGAATCTGAGTTCCAACGCCATTGACGGTGCTGCGGGGCAAAATTTTGGCCCTTCCGACATCGCCCTTTCTTTCTTGCCGCTCGCGCACGTTTACGAGCGCATTGCGGATTATGCCTGCCTGTTCCACGGCGTTGCGATTGCCTACGTGCCGCGGATGGAAGATGTTCCGCAGGCTCTCCTTGAAGTTCACCCCACGATCGGCTCCGCCGTCCCGCGTTTCTTTGAGAAAATCTACGCGAACATTCTCGACAAAGGTCATCACGAATCAGGACTCAAACGGAAGATCTTTGATTGGGCGCTCAAAGTCGCTGCCCAAGCGGTTCCGTGGCGCGCCTACGGAAAAAATGCCTCCTTTGGCCTCAAGGCTCGGTGGCGCATCGCCAACGCGCTGGTTTACTCGAAGATTCGCGCGGGTCTTGGCGGTGGTTCGCCGAGATATTCCTCGGGCGGAGCGCCGCTTGCCCCGGAAATCGCGGAGTTCTTCTGGTCTGTGGGCGTGGCGGTCTATCAAGGTTACGGGCTCACGGAAACATCGCCCGTGGTTTCATCGAATACCACGGAGGCGAACAAGGTCGGGACGGTCGGGCGTCCGATTCCCAACGTTCAGGTGCGCATCGCTGAAGATGGCGAAATCCTCGTCAAGGGTCCGTGCGTGATGCAGGGGTACTATCGCAAGCCTGACCAAACGCGTGAGGTCCTTTCACCCGACGGCTGGCTTCGCACCGGCGACATCGGCAAGCTCGACGCTGACGGCTTTCTCGTCATCACCGATCGCAAGAAGGAATTGATCAAGACCGCTGCCGGAAAGTATGTCGCCCCCGCGCCGATTGAAAACCTATTGAAGACGTGCCCGTTCATTTCCAACGCCATCGTCGTTGGCGACAAATGCAAATTCGTTTCCGCTCTTGTCGTCCCCAATTTCTCGGCGATCGAGATGGAAGCGCGCAAGAATGACCGGGATTTTGCGTCCCCCGTGCAGATGATGACGGATCCCTGGGTGCGCGATCTCCTTTCGCGCGAGATCGAACGTCTAACGGCATCCCTCGCCCAGTATGAGAAACCGAAACGCTTTGCGGTCATCGAGCAGGATTTCACGTTTGCGAACGGCGAGTTGACGTACACCTTGAAATTGAAGCGGCGCGTTATCCAGCAGCGGTATCAGGATGTCATTACGCGCCTCTACGCCGACGTCGAAGAGCCAAGGCCGCAACACCTCGCCTAGCGTTTGTTTGTGCCGCAGAGGCAGGTTTCAAACTTGCCCGCGCGGAGTACAATGAACTTGGAGATTTTGGGATGACCGACCAACTCGTCATTGCCGGGCGCGCGTTTCGTTCGCGCCTGATTGTGGGCACGGGAAAATACCGCAGCTTTCAGGAGATGGCTCGTGCGCACGAAGCCTCGGGCGCCGAGATGGTGACCGTCGCGGTGCGGCGCGTGAATCTTACCGACCGGACGAAAGAGTCGCTTCTCGACTACGTGGACCGCAAGAAATTCTTCCTCTTGCCGAACACGGCCGGCTGCTACTCAGCCGACGAAGCAATTCGCGCGGCACGGCTCGGGCGCGAAGTCGGGCTATCAGAATGGGTGAAGCTGGAAGTGATCGGCGACGAGCAAACGCTTTTCCCCGAAACCGAAGAGCTGATTCGCGCGACGCGAATTCTCGCGAAAGAAGGTTTTGTCGTGCTCCCGTACACGAACGACGACCTCATCGTCGCGCGCAAGCTGATTGATGCTGGCGCCGCGGCGGTGATGCCGCTCGGCGCGCCGATTGGCTCGGGCATGGGAATTCAAAATGTTGCGAATCTGCGGATTTTGCGCGAGCGTATCACCGAGGTTCCCCTGATTGTGGACGCGGGCGTTGGCACGGCTTCCGACGCAGCCGTCGCCATGGAACTCGGCGCCGATGGGGTGCTGATGAACACCGCCATTGCCGGCGCGCAGGATACGGTCCTGATGGCCGAAGCGATGCGCGACGCTGTCGCTGCAGGCCGGAAGGCATTTCTCGCCGGGCGCATTCCGAAAAAACTCTACGCCACGGCGTCGAGCCCTCTGAGCGGGGTCGTTCGGTAGCGTTTCTTCCGGTCGGCGCAGATCAGCGGAACAGAACGTGCCAGGAGATGTCCACCAGCGCGTGGACGAGTGTCGAGGGCAGCAACGAGCCGCTTTTCATCCACGCTCGGCCATAAAAAATTCCCGCAATTGTCGCCAGAAAAACATATTTCCAATTTGGGTAAGGCGCGTGAAATATGTGCGAGAGGCCGAAAATCACGGAAGCTACTATTAGTCCCGCCCACTGATTCTTGAGCGTTCGTGAAACAAGATTCTGCAAGAGTCCTCGAAATAGGAACTCTTCCGGCCATGCAGTGAAAAGCAGAATTCCCAGTGCGGCGACAGGAAGCGAACGAACACGCGCAATCGTGGGGTTGAATGTAAGGAAGCCAATTTCGATACCGATTGGGACGGCGATTGCTGCAAACACGACAAAGTGAAATCCGAAATTCCACGCGTCGCCGCGTTTCCAGACAACCTCGTAACCAATTCCATCGAGCCGCCGCAGCAACACGAACGCGGCAACGCCCGTGCTGAGCGCCATGAGGATCGTTAGCGTATGCGTGAGCGGCGGAGGATACGGAAAAAGCCGATACATCCAGCGAAACTCAACCGGCAGCCAGATGAGCGCGACGGCAGCATAATCTTCCCACGTGCTGTCCGATTTCCCAATGCTTCTGGATACGAGAAGCGCGGGAAGAACCGCATAGGCCGCTCCGATGAGCATTGCCTTCCAGTCACGGGTGACTCCGAGCGAATAGGAGAGTACGGCAAAGAGCGGCAAGAGAGGCGCGAGCACAGCGCCCCAATCGCCGAGCCAGCCGCGCACTTTTTCGAGGACACTCGGCGCGGCCAGAAATAGTTCGAATGCGAAGAGAACTGCTGCGACTTCAAGTGCCAGGGCAAACCGCGCGCCGCCGTATCCCAGCTTTATCCCCAGAACCCCGGCAAACGCGACCATCACAACCCAGACACCAACCGCTGTCGGGAAGTTCATTTGCCACGATCTGGAATTTAAACCCACGAGTTGGATTTTACTGGACCGTAGCCATGTTCCGAGAAAAACTTGATTTGCATGCTTGTCTCGGCGATTCTTGGGCCACTCGATGCAAATGGCCGATTCCGGAAAACAGCGTCTGGCCTACATTGACTGGATGCGCGGGCTGGCCTGCCTGCTGATGTTCCAGACGCATTGCTACGATTCCTGGCTGAGCGACGCAGCACGCCATACGCGGTTCTTCATGTGGTCGCAACTCGGCGGCACGCTGCCGGCGCCCTTCTTTCTTTTTCTTGCCGGGGTTTCTTTTGCTCTCGTCACGGACCGCATGCGCCGCAAGGGAATTCACGCGAATGAAATTGCAGCCACGACGATTCGTCGCGGCGCAGAAATCTTTGGCCTCGGGTTGCTTTTTCGTGTTCAGGAATTCATGTTGGGGCAGCCGTGGGCGCCCTGGACCGACCTGCTGCGCGTGGACATTCTCAACATCATCGGACTTTCCATGATGTTGATGGGCATCGCTTGCCGGCTAACGAGAACGCGGACAGGAAACACGATTCTCGCGGCATTCATCGCGCTGGGAATTGCGATGGCAACGCCGGTACTCTGGACCACTGGGCGGCCGCGCTGGTTGCCCTGGTATCTCGAATCCTATATCAACGGCGTCCACATCTACTCCTCCCCGCGACTTTGGCTCTTCCCGATTTTTCCCTGGGCCGCGTTTGCTTTCGCAGGCTTGGCCGCGGGATTCCCATTGCTGAGCGACTGGGCGGTAAAGAACCTTGCGAAGGCGACGGCACTGTTCGGCGCAGCAGGTGCAGGGCTGTTCTTTCTATCTGGTTGGCTCGACGCACGGCCGACGCAGCTTTATGCCGTTTACGATTACTGGCACACCAGCCCGAACTTCTTCCTTGCCCGAGTTGGGATTCTATTCGTGATTATTTTCGGAAGTTACGCATGGTGCCGCTGGGGACTCGGGCAGGTGGGTTTCAGCCCGCTGATTCAAATCGGCAAGACGTCATTGCTCGTCTACTGGGTGCACATTGAATTTGTCTATGGCCGCTTTTCCATCTTGCCCAAGCATATGCAAACGATACCGACAGCCACGCTGGGTCTGCTCGTGATCTTTGCGGCGATGGTCTTGCTGTCCATCGCGCGAACCCGCTGGAAAGGGCGCGGTACAGAAATTCTCACGTGGTTTCGCAGCCCTCAGCGGCCTGCTGCGGAGGGCTAAGGCTGCCGGGACGAGCCGGAGGAATCGGGAGCGGTGCGGGATAGATCGCCTAGCTTGGCCGGAATTTTGAAAATGACTTCTCCTGGCCGGGCGAGGCCCATTTCTTCGCGTGCGATTCGTTCGATCTCTGCGGGGTCGGTCTTGAGCGCTTTTACCCGGTCTTGCAACTGCCGATTCTCCTCGTTGAGCTGATTAATTTCCTTCTGGATTGCGGCAGCCTCCTTTTGGGAGCGGCGCATGGCGAGCACGCCGTGAGTTCCGAAAATGTCCTGAAGCAGGAGCAATGCCAGCGCGCACGCGAGGAGCCAGTTGACATTGCGCCGAAGAAATTCGCGCAGTTGTTCGGAGAAGCTTACTGTTTGATCCACGCGCATGCCTCGTCAGCGAGTTTCTGTGAAGCAGCAAGCGAAGCCGATTCGGTGTAAACGCGCACGACCGGTTCGGTCCCCGACGGGCGAATCAGCACCCACGAGCCATCGTCAAAAGTCAGTTGCAAGCCATCCGTGCGGTCCGTGTGCACCACGCGGTGCCCGCAAAACTCCTTGAACTCCGGGCGCAAGCGTTCGGAAAGCCGCGATTGGACTTCCGCAGAAAGATGCAAGTTGTCGCGGACCGGCCAGAATTCTCGACCGACCCTGCGAAAGAGGTCCCGCAGTTGCTCGCCGAGCGGTTTCCGCCGCGCTGCGATCATTTCGGCGACCAGCAGGCACGCTAGAATGCCGTCCTTCTCAGGCAGATGGCCGCGAATGGTGAGGCCGGCGCTCTCTTCACCACCGATCACAAGCTTGTCCTCGCGGAGGAGCGGGCCGACATATTTGAAACCGACGGGCGTTTCGTACACCTTCACGCCGTAAAGCTTCGCAACTGCATCCACAAGGTGCGACGTCGCGACGCTGCGCGATACGCCCAACTTGACCCCGCGTGTCTCGAGGAGGTAGTCGAAGAGCAATCCTAGGATGTGATTCGGGGAAATAAACGCGCCGTCTCGGTCGAGAATGCCATAACGGTCCGCATCTCCGTCGGTCGCGAGGCCCGCGAGCGCCTTCTTTTCCAGCACAGCTTTTTTCAGCGCAACCAGATTTTCTTCCGAGGGGTCCGGCCCGCTGCCATCAAACAGCACGTCGCGGCCCGCGCGGATCTCCGTAACTGGAATCCCGTGTTTCACAAGGATGCGATCGAGCCAGCCAGCGCCGCATCCGTGAACAGCGTCACAGACGAACGCGCCTTTGGACTTCGTAATGACATCGAAGCGGATCAGCTCCTCCAATTTTGCAAAGAAGGCTTCGCGCGGACTTACTCGTTCGAAATCATCCTCAACTCCGTAGAAGGGAGCGGGAATGTCTGCGATTGCAGCGGCGCGCTTTTCGATGTCTCTCGTAGAGTCCGGCAGGGCAGGCCCTCCCTCCGGGCCGGAGAATTTCAGGCCGTTATATGCAGCGGGATTATGGCTTGCGGTGATGTTGACTCCGCCGTCGAGGCCACCATGAATGATCGCGTGAGCGATTGCCGGAGTGGGCGTGGCGCCGCGGCAGAAGAGTATGCGGCAACCCTTGGCTTGAAGGACGCTTGAGGCCGCAAGGGCGAATTCTTCGGAGAGAAATCGGGTGTCATAGCCGATGAGGATCGCGGGCGATTTCTTGTGCGCACATGCATGGCCGGCAATCGCTGCCGCCGCGCGGCGCACGCCGGAAAAATTGAAGTCGTCGGCGATCACGCCGCGCCAGCCAGAGGTGCCGAAATGGATCGCTTGGACCGTCACGGGCAGCTATTGTATCTTGTCGCGCAACGCGAGGGCACGAAGGATTCGTGCGCGGCCTGTACGCAAGAGTAAAGGCGAGCCATGACGGACAAGATCATCGTGCTGGTCACGTGCGGGTCGGCAAAGGAAGCCCGCTGCGTTGCTCGCGCGCTCGTCGAGCGCCGACTCGCAGCCTGCGTCAACATTCTCGCAACTCCCGTGCAATCCATCTATCGTTGGAAGGGCAGGATCGAATCTGCGAAAGAGTCGCTGCTGGTCATCAAGACTTCGCGAAAAAGATTCAAGCCCTTGCAGGGCGCGATCCAGCGATTGCACAGCTACGAAATTCCCGAAATCATCGCTCTGCCTGTAACCGCGGGATCGCGCGATTACTTGAACTGGATTTCGGACTCGGTCCGCCCTTCTCGCGGGAAGCGCAAGAGCCGGCGTTAGCCCTTGTGTGACCTCGCGACTTGTGCCGCCGTCTTTTCGATCCGTTTGCGCAACATATTCCAGTAGCGAATCGGGAATAAGCGCTGCAGCCGATCCATCCGGAGGGCATCGGCTCCGATGAGAATTCGCGGCTCGCCGCGTTTCACCCCATCCACGATTCTGTCGGCTGCTGCGTCGGGAGAAGTAGGCGCGAGGCGATCGAAAAGCGCCACATTCATTTCGGACTTCGCCGGATCGACAAATGCCCCGCGTCTGGCTTTCCGCGCGATAGGCGTGCGAATTCCTCCAGGATGGACGCAGGAAATGCCCACGGTCGTCCCTTCTAGTTCATGAGTTAGCGCCTCGGTGAACCCCCGGATGGCGAACTTACTCGCGCAATAGGCTGTTTGCCCCGCGGGTGAGACCATCCCGAAAATGCTGGAGAGATTCACGATGTGCGCCCGAGGTTGCCGCCGAAGGATGGGGAGGAAATTTCTGACGCCATAGACGACGCCCCAGAAATTGATTTGCATCAGCCACTCGAAATCGGCGAGAGAGATTTCCTCGAAGGTTCCATGCAGTGCGACTCCAGCGTTATTTACAAGCAGTGTGACCCGGTCATGTCGCGCGACAACTTCCACCGCAAATTCTTCCATCCGGTTCGCGTCGGCCACATTCACAATGTGCGCGGAAACAGATGCCTTCTTCCCGCTGGCTTGCCGCGTTGTTTCCTGAAGACCCGGTTCATCGATATCGGCAATCGCGAGCGACATTCCTTCCGTTGCCAGGCGATTCGCCAATGCGCGGCCGATTCCCGAAGCCGCGCCGGTTATAACTGCCACGCCACGTTTTAGATCCCAGTCCAAGAGGCCTCCCCGCCGCTATCCGGCTCCCGACACCCCTCCGCTCGCCGGCGGCATGATATGACGCATTCAGCGGAATTTCACGTGCGAGAATCCAGAGCGCCGAGGCGCCTAAATTTTGGAGAGGGCTTGATCGAGGTCTGCGATCAAATCTTCCACGTCTTCGATCCCCACAGAGATGCGCACGAGACCGTCGCTAATCCCAATTTCCTTGCGGACTTCCGGGGGAACGGAGGCATGCGTCATGAGTGCGGGATGGGAGATCAGCGTCTCGACGCCTCCTAGGCTCTCGGCGAGCGAGCAGATGCGCACGTGGTTCAGCAGCGTGCGCGCGGCGTCGAGCGAACCGAGATCGAAGGAGATCATGGCGCCGAATCCGCGCTGCTGCCGCTTTGCAATTTCATGCTGAGGATGGGATGAAAGTCCCGGGTAGATGACGTGTTTCACTTTCCGATGTGACTCGAGGAATTTTGCCACGGCCATGCCGTTGGAGTCGTGGCGCTCCATTCGCACGGCCAGCGTTTTGACCCCGCGCGAAACCAAAAAACAATCCATCGGAGCCAACCCCGCGCCCGCAGAGCGTTGGACGAAGTAGATCTTTTCAGCGTCTTCGGGTCGCGTGAGGATTGCGGCGCCACCAGTGCAGTCGCTGTGCCCGTTGAGATACTTCGTCATCGAATGAACCACGATGTGCGCGCCGAATGAAATCGGTTGCTGAAGATAAGGGCTCAGGAATGTGTTGTCCACGACGAGTGTGAGGTTTCGTTCACGCGCCAGGCGTCCGATGGCGGCGAGATCAGTAACAATCATCGTGGGGTTCGTGGGGGTCTCCACGTAAATCATCCGAGTGTTGGGCTTGATAGCCTGCTTCACCTTCTCGAGGTTCGATGTATCTACGTAACTGAATTCGAGGCCAAAATCGACCAGCAGTTTCGTTGTTAAACGAAACACGCCGCCGTACACCGCTTGCGAGAGAATTGCGTGGTCGCCCGGGCGCAGAAGCCGAAAGACAGAATCAATCGCCGCCATCCCCGATGTAAATACGTAGGCGGCGTGGCCGCCTTCGAGTTTCGCGATCGTGCGCTCGAGCGCCTTTCGGTTGGGGTGGTTGGTTCGAGCGTAGTCGTACCCCTTGTCCTTTCCCAGCTCTTCCAGGACGTAGGTCGAAGTCTGGTAGATGGGCGCAACGATCGACCCGGTAAGCGGGTCCGGTTCCTGCCCTACGTGAATCGCGTCGGTCGAAAACCCCATGAGGTTCCTCCTCGTGCAGACGTTCATCATACGCCAGAGGAAAGCAAAGGCGATGACCGCGCATAACGACTGCGCCCGATAACGAACTGTCGAGAAAATGGACGGGAGGGCGTTGGCGGTCAAACCTCATGAATCTCTTGAGATTTGCGGTGCGCGCCAAAACCGGGGGCTGTCCGGCGGAATACAATTGGGCGAAGCTTGAGAGACCGCTCGGATTGGAGTAAAAGGTAAGCAGGATGCAAATTGAATCTCATCATCGATGGTTTGCTCTCAATGCGCGAAAGGTGAGCATCGTGTTGGCCGCATGCTTGTTTTGCGCCGCGGCCGGCTTTGGGCAAACAGCTAGCGCGGACAAGCCTTCGGCCCAAGATAAATCCGGCACACAGGACAAGAAGCCCGCCGATTCGACCACGACAAAGCTACGGATAGAAGTTACGGGGAATGATAAGCCCGTCGGCAATGCCGCAGTTTATGTCCGCTTCAACCAACCCGGCGGCTTACTCCGTCGCGACAAGTTGGCGGAATTGGATTTGAAGACGAATCAGGACGGTTCCGTGAAGGTTCCTGAAATTCCCCGCGGAAAAATTCAGGTTCAGGTGATTGCAGAGGGTTGGCACACGTTCGGCAAGTGGTACGAAGTCGAAACGCCCGAGCAGACCATTCGAATTGAGCTGAAACCTCCCCCGCACTGGTATTGAAGTTCCCATCGCTGAAAATCCTTCTCAATTCGGGAAATGTTGGCCCGGTATGCCTGCTCCTTGGCATCCGGAAGCTGACGGCAATGGAAAATCTCTCCGAAGCGTTTCGTTTCAGCTAAGACTGCACAGAATTTGTGCAGAGTGAGGTAAGCCTCGCATTTCTGAGCAATTCGGATTCATCCGAAATCCTTTTCCACAAAGTTTTCAACAGAAGTGTTGAAAACTTTCATGAGACATTCACATTTTACCGGCGCTGAACAAGAAGTCTGGCGTGCAAATTGCGTTTCGTCGCCCCCTACCGCGCATCTTCGCGTCACTTGTGCCCTCGCGCGCCGTCCCGTTCTTGGACTGGGGCCTTCCCTCGGGAAAATTCTCTTGGGACTTTTCGCGTGATATCATCTGTGTCCGTTCGGAGACGCTTCCAACATAAAATGAAGGAACTAATCCTCAATGCGGACGATTTCGCGCTTACGCGCGGTGTGAACCAAGGTATTCTTCGCGCCCATCGCGAGGGAATCCTGACAAGCGCGACGTTGATGGCCAATGGAAGGGCTTTTGACGACGGGGTCGAGCAAGCCAGAGCGAATCCGACACTGGGCGTGGGCTGTCACTTGGTTCTTGTCGGAGGACAAGCTGTTGCGCCGCGCGACGAGATCCGAACGCTAGTGGACAAGAACGGTTGTTTGCCCAATTCTCTTGGCACTTTCATGGCAAGATTGAGTGTGGGGATAATACGAACGAAGGAAATCGAGCGTGAATTGCGGGCGCAAATCGAAAAGATTCGCGCCGCGGGGATCGAGCCGACTCATCTCGACACGCACAAGCACACGCACGTCCACCCGCGCGTCATGGAAGCAGTAGGGAGGGTTGCGCGCGAGCTTGGAATTACGCGCGTTCGAAAACCTATTGAGAATCTGAGGGATTCCTGGAGCTCTGCTCATGCGGCCGGCTTGGGATTTCCAATGGAGCTTGTGGCCGCGGCAATTGTCCGAACGATCGCCCCGAGTTTTAATGCCATCTCTCGGAGGTTTCGACTGCGTTCGCCGGATCATTTCCTAGGATTGGCTTTGACCGGGAGGTTGGGCCCGGCGGCTTTGCAGCGCATGATTGACGCATTGCCGGAGGGCCGCACAGAAATCATGCTCCATCCGGGCGTCAATGATGCAGAGTTACAGCAGGCAGACACGCGTCTCCACAAGCAGCGCGAGGAGGAATTGGAGGCGTTGCTTTCGCCGGATGTCCGGCGGGCTGTGGAAGATCGAGGGGTTCGATTGATCAGCTATCGGGAGTTAAACTAACAATATGCGGGAACTCCAAGCGAGTTCGCCCAAGTATTCTGTCGTCGTGCCTTTCCATGATGAGCAGGAGAGCGTCCGCGAGTTACACCGGCGGTTGAGCGCGGAAATGGCGGGGCGCTACGAGCCCGTGGAATTCGTCTTCGTGGACGATCAGAGCACGGACGCCACTCCGCAGCTATTGGCTGAAATTGCCGCAGAGGATTCCCGCGTGGTTGTGCTCCGCCTCAAGAGAAACTATGGCCAAACGACCGCGCTCGCTGCAGGCTTCGACCATGCCTCGGGGGAAATCATCATTTCGATGGACGGCGACCTTCAGCACGATCCCAGCGACATCCCCGTGATGCTCGAGGCGTTTGAGGCCACGAACAGCGATATCGTGAGCGGCTGGCGACAGAAGCGCGTGGATAATTTCCTCCTGCGCCGGCTACCCTCGCGCGTGGCGAATTGGATGATGGCCAAGCTATCTGGCGTGGACATCCACGACTTCGGAACGACATTCAAGGTTTATCGACGCGAGACAATTAAGGACATCCCCCTGTACGGAGAATTGCACCGATTCATCCCGGCACTCGCCGCTTGGAACGGCGCGAAAGTCATAGAAGTACCCATCAGGAATATCGTCCGGCCGGGCGGAAAGTCCCACTACGGAATCTCGCGAACTTTCAGGGTCCTGCTGGATATCATCACGATCCGGTTTTTGTTGCGCTATATGGATAACCCGCTCCACTTCTTTGGTCAGGCAGGGCTTCTTGGGATGCTCGTCGGCGGTGTAATCCTTTTCGTCCTCTTCATCCAGAAAGTCTTCCTGCACATCCCGATCTTCTTTCAACACGGTCCTCTGCTCGTCTTGGGATTCGTACTCTGCTTGTTTGGAGTACAATTGCTCGCGGTGGGGCTGTTAGGAGAGCTTTTGGTGCGCACGCATTTCGAATCTCGCGCGAACCCGATGTATCGCATCGAGCGCGTGATCGGCGGGACGCACATTGCCGAACCTTCTGCGACCGGCCGCGAGAATCCGATGGCCGCCAGGCGGGCCGGCAGGTAGACTCGAACTTCCGTTTCTCCGTGGGGATCGTTCGACCGGATTCTTGGTTTGTATCATCCGTTTGCATTTTATATTCTCATGTCGTGACGATGAAGGAGGGATTACATTGCGAAGAGCGATCGTGGGAAGTCTGGCGTTCTTTGTCGTCGCTTGCCTGATTTGGGCCGCAAGTGATCCCTGGAAATCCAAGCCATACCAACAATGGGACGAAAATGATGTTCGACGGATCCTTAACGATTCGCCCTGGTCGAAGATTGTAAAAGTCGACGCACCGTGGGCAAACAGCGGGGACGCGCCGAGCCATGCTGATCAAGGAGGGGCATCCGCAAGCGGTTCGGGAGGGGTTGTCACGGCGACGCCAGGAGGTGGCGGCGGTGCGATGGGCGGGGGTGGAAGGGTAACCGGAGGAGGAGGCGGCGGCGGCGGCGGCGGCGGTGGTGGTGGTTACGACACAGGTGTTCAGATTCCTCAGGCCACATTCATCGTGCGGTGGGTTTCCGCTCGAACGGTCCGCGAAGCTCTTCTCCGGAACGCGGTCCTAGCCGGCCAAATAAAACCGGAGGACGCTGAGAAGCAACTCCAGCAGCCGTTGGACGCTTATCTCGTGCTGGTCGCCGGACCGGACATGAAACCGTTCCTGGGCTTGGACGAGATCGCGCTTAAGGAAAAATCCTTCCTCATGGTGAAGAAGGCAAAGCAGAAAATCTCCGCGACCAGCGTTAATATCCAGCACGGCCCGGATGGAAAGGCGATTCAGGCTATAGTATTCGCATTTCCGATGAAATCAGCCAATGGGGAGACGACAATCGCCGCGGACGAAAAGGGAGTGGAATTCTCTTACTCGGCCGGGAACGCGAGCATCAAGGCGAGCTTCGAGGTTTCAAAAATGGAAGACTCGAAAGGCCGCGATCTATAAATCGCAAGAGATATGTCATTTTCTCGATCCGGAGGAAGTTTCCATGAAGGGTGTCATGCGAGTAGCATTGACCAGTTTCTTTCTTTTTGCCATGACGGCAACGGCGAGCGGCCAGATCGGGATGCGAGGGGGCCCACCTGACTTTCACGGTGTTTGGAGCCCGATGGTGGGTCGCGGCGCGGCTTATGAGGTTCAGAAGTCCGGAGGGAAAACAACGCAAATAGAGTTCACCATTGTCGGTGCGGAATCCATTGCAGGAAAAGACGCGTATTGGATGGAGTTCGTGGTCGAAAGGCCGGAGACGGGCGGCCAAATCATCATGAAGCGCTTGATGTATGTGGATGGCTCAGGGCTTTCGAGCGACAAAATGATCATGCAGATGCCAGGCCGCCCTCCCATGGAGATGCCCGCTCGAACGGGCCAGATGGAAAAAAGTCAAGCGGCGGATTTTCGGGCCGATGCTACGGATTTGGGAAAGGAATCGATTACGGTTCCGGCGGGCACATTCACGTGTGAACACTATCGGAGCAAAGACCAAGCCTCCGAAGGATGGATATCGACGGAGATTTCGCCTTATGGCCTTGTAAAGTATCAATCCAAGGACTCGACCTTGGTACTTACGAAGGTCATCACCGACGCGAAAGATAAGATTACAGGGACGCCCGTGCCCTTTAATCCCATGATGATGCAGCAACAGGGGCAGCGTCCGCAGCAATGACGACAACCAACTAGTTTCGCAGGATCGAGGCGCCCCACGACGAGAGGGACGCCTATTTATTTTTCGGCAGCATTCAGAATCGATCGTCCGGTTCAAATTCTTGGGAGCCGATCCGCGGATGAGCCCGTCGGAAGACAAATTTTACGCCGGCCATGTTACGCGCCGCCAGGAAATCGCTTCCGATCTCTGGAAAATCTGGATCGATCCCGGCGGAGAGTTTCAATTTGTTGCCGGCCAGTACGCCACTCTGGGAGTGAGAACGCCGACGGAGCACATCGAACGGGCCTATTCGATTGCTTCGTCGCCGTACGAAAAGGAGCTCGAAATTTTCATCGAGCTCGTTCCACATGGCGAACTCACACCCTTGCTTCACGAGGTGCAGGTCGGCGGCGAAGTAACCTGCCGCAAAATTGCCAAGGGTCGCTTCACGCTGGACCTCCCGAGCGGTCACAAGAATCACCTCCTGCTCTGCACGGTCACCGGAGTTGCGCCGTTCATTTCCTACGCTCGGACTCTGTACAAAGATTCGAAAGAGGGCCGCTTTCCGGCCGACATTCGCCTTTACATAATCAATGCGGCCAGCCGCTCTTGGGAATTTGGCTACCACGAAGAGCTGGAGAAAATTGCCGCCGAAGTACCCTGGCTCACTTATGTCCCATCCATCAGCCGCCCGTGGGAGGACACGGCATGGCGTGGGGAAACAGGGCGCGTCGAAGACATCATCCGAAAATATGCGGATCAGTGGGGCCTCACGAGCGCCGATACCACAGGCTACCTTTGTGGTCATCCACAGATGATCGAACACGGGATGGGAATTCTCGAGCGGCGGGGGTTCACAAAGAAATTCCTGAAAGCAGAGGTGTACTGGATCCCGCCGAAGGATGCCAAGCCCTGACGGGCGTTTGCAAGGGGCTTCGCGACGCCCGCCAGGACCGGATGCCGCCGAGGTCCAGGGTTATGTGGACGGAGTTCCAGCGGCGAGTTCTTCGATCGTGCTTGAAATGGCGCGAATCGGTGTGGAGACGTGCACAGTGTTTTCTTCGTCTTCCACGTCCACAACCACCGAGCCTCCGTCCTTGGCTACTCGAACGTGCTGGCCAGGCTCCTTCACTTCCACCAGGATGAAGTCGTCAGTCCGCCGAAACTCTTCGAGTGCTGCGCGAATAGTGGGCAGATATGGCCGGACTTCGGCAGAGGCTTGCGCCAAATCTTGCTTCGGCACGAAATGCATTCCGATGGGCGCAAGCAGCGCAGGAGCGATGACGTAGATGTGATGGCTCTCCGGTTGCTTCTCCACCACCTTCACAACGACGATTCCTTCGCTGCAGAGCAGGCCGATCCCCGCTACTAAAGTGCCAGCGAATCCCAGGGCAATTTTTCCAAGCAGCATGATTTCTCCTCTTCGAAGTGTCGCGTTTATTCCCCTGCGCTGTGTGAATCCACCCAGATTCGTACCTGCTGCGTGGCGTCGTGGACGGTCACGAGGAGCGTATCCCCTGCTTCGCTGAGCGCGTGCAGGGCCGCCGTCACGTCGAGTTCATTCTGCTTCGCGGTCGAGAACAGTGCGTCCACAACTTTCATCGGAACCGTCACGTCCACCTTTTCGCCACCCTTTTCGTTGTCACGGATTTGAACGATCAGGTTTCCATTCGACTTGGCCACACGCACGTTTTGGTCGGGCTGCTTCACGGTGACGAAGTCGTTGTCCGGCGCCGTTCGGATCGCGTCGAGAAGCGCGCGCACGTCGATGCCGTTCAAGTTTGCTTCGGAGATCGTTACGCGGCCATCGTGCAGATTTCCCTGGTTTACCGTGGGCAGGATTTTCTCTGCCATGGAGAGCGGGACGTTCACGTTCACGCTCTCGCCTTTCGCTGGGTCCTCCACCCTAATGTGCAGATATCGTTCCGCCGTCCCTGCCATCGCTGCCGCCGCCAATCCAGTCACCAGCAAACAGCTCACCGCAACTGCTTGAAGTGCCTTTCGCATGTTGGGGAAGCCTCCTCGGCTCTTCCTGCCTCTACTTACGGAGTCCGGCCCGAAAATGTTCCGTGGAATTTGCCTTGGGGGAGAAGATCTGCCATGGAGAGGAAAGCGTTCAGTCCCGGTCGCGTTTGAAGTAGACCGCGGCGAGAGGGGGCACGCGTAGCTTGATCGAGTAGGGCCGGTCGTTCCATGGCACGGGTTCGGCGCGGACGCCGCCGGAGTTGCCAATGTCCGAGCCCTCATAATGCGCGGAATCGGTGTTCAGAATTTCGCGATAGAAGCCGGGACCCGGCACCGCGACCCGGTAGTCCTTGCGGACGACTGGCGTGAAATTGCAAACCACGACGACGAACTCTTCGGGATTTTTTGCGCGCCGGACAAAGGAAAGAATGCTCGCCGCGGCATCGCCCGCTTCCATCCATTCGAAGCCGGTCCACTCGAAATCCACTTCGTAAAGGGCCCGTTCGGTGTTGTGGAGACGATTGAGATCCGCCACCAGGTGCTGAATGCCCCGATGCGGCGGGGAATCTTCGAGCGGCCACTCCACGCTACCGGCCTCCCAGAATTCGCTCCGCTGGCCGAGTTCGCCCCCCATAAAGAGGAGTTTCTTTCCCGGGTGGGCGTACATGTATCCAAACAGCAGCCGCAGGTTCGCGAATTTCTGCCAGTCATCGCCGGGCATCTTTTCGAGCAGCGCGCGCTTCCCGTGAACAACCTCGTCGTGCGACAGCGGCAAAATGAAATTCTCGTGGAAGGCATAGATCATCGAAAATGTAATCTCGTTGTGCCGATACTGGCGGTGAATTGGGTCGGCCGAAAAGTATCGGAGCGTGTCGTTCATCCATCCCATGTTCCATTTCAGATCAAAGCCGAGCCCGCCGAGATACGTGGGACGCGAAACGGCCGGCCATGCAGTGGATTCCTCTGCAATCATGAGCGCGCCGGGATGACGGGTGTGCAGTACCTCGTTCAAGTGTTTCAGAAACGCGATGGCCTCCAGGTTTTCACGCCCGCCGAAAGGATTCGGAATCCACTCTCCCGGCTTGCGCGAGTAATCGAGGTACAGCATCGAAGCGACCGCGTCCACGCGCAACCCGTCGATGTGGTACTTGTCCACCCAGAAGAGCGCATTCGAGATCAGGAAATTCTGCACTTCGTTGCGGCCATAGTTGAAAACCAGCGTGCCCCAATCGGGATGCGCGCCGCGGCGTGGATCGGCGTGCTCGTAGAGGTGCGTGCCGTCGAAAAATGCGAGGCCGTGTGCGTCGCGCGGAAAATGCGCCGGCGTCCAATCGAGAAGCACGCCGAGCCCTTCCTGATGGCAACGGTCCACGAAATACATGAAATCCGCGGGCTTGCCAAACCGACTCGTCACCGCGTAATAACCGAGAGTTTGATAACCCCATGACGCGTCGTAGGGATGCTCCATAATGGGCATCAGCTCGAGATGCGTGTAACCCAACTGCTTGACGTAAGGGATGAGCTCATCCGCAAGCTCGCGATAGGTCAGCCAGCGATTTCCTTCCGCAGTCCTGCGCCGCCACGAACCCAAATGAACTTC
Organism: uncultured Acidobacteriota bacterium; assembly: GCA_963812565.1. Lineage (GTDB taxonomy): Bacteria > Acidobacteriota > Terriglobia > Acidiferrales > UBA7541 > Palsa-295. The sequence continues at coordinate 130,158 of CAWEVR010000008.1, read as the reverse complement.
ATAGATGGACATTGGAGAGTGCAGCCAATCGCGCGCGGCGCGCGCTTCCAGCCATTCGCTGTCATTCCACGCGTAGCCGTCGATGTTGCAGACCGCCGATGCCGTTTTTGGCCGCAACTCGGCAGCGAAACCGTAGGGATCGGCTTTGAGCGCGAGAGTACTGCCTCGCTGCGAAAGGATCTCGAATTTGTAAAGAGTCCCTTCATCGAGTCCAGGCAGAAAAATCTCCCAAATGCCGCTCGAACCGCGATTTCGCATCGCGTGGACGCGGCCGTCCCACAAATCGAAATCTCCGACCACGCTGACGCGCTGTGCGTTCGGCGCCCACACGCCGAAATGAACGCCGCGCACACCATCGACCTCGCGCACGTGCGCTCCAAGCTTTTCATATTTTAGGTAGTGCGTACCCTCGCCGAAGAGATAGAGATCGTAGTCACTGAGGAGGGCTGGGAACGCGTACGGGTCGTATGATTCGGTCACGCCTCCGTCGGAGAAGCGGAACCGCACCCGGTACGCCGCTGGTGACATTGCGCCGTCGCTGGGTAGGTGCGCAAATTCCAATGGAAAAACCGCCTCAAAAATGCCGCCGGGATGAATTTGCGTTGCCGCATGAACTTCATCGCTTCCGCTCCAGACAATGCCTGCTTCTGTTGCGCCGGGCCGGAACGCGCGAATCGCAAGGCAGCGCTTCCCGTTTTGCTCGATCCAGTGTGGACCCAGCACCTGAAATGGATCCGGGTGCACGGCACGGAGGATTCGTTCGATTTCTTCCCGAAGCCTGTTGTCGGGCGCCTTAGCATCTTCGGATTTGTTCTCCGCTTTTTTCATTTCGCCGGAATTTCTTGAAACACTTTCGCGCCTACATCTTACCGGAGCGCGCACGCTGCGCCAAACTCCACGGCGTTACATTCCACCAGCCGGTTCGGCGGGCACGTCGCGCGGGACCTACTGCAGCCTTCATGCCCCTGTCCACCGCAACAACCACCCCTTGAAATCTCTCCGTAATTCGTGCGAACCTCCCGGACGAATGATGACCAAAAACGACCAATCCTCCGTCTTTGCTTTTCATCCACTGACTGCGGTGCTTCGCGTGTGGACGCCGTGTGCAATCCGTGTGATGGTCGTCGTTCTCTTGGAGGTGTTTATGTCGCCGTGGACAGCCCAAGCGCAGGATCGTACCCAAGCTCGCTCCATGGTGATGGCTCGCGGTGGGATCGTTGCCGCGGAAAGCCCTCTCGCGGCGCAGGCCGGCGCGGCGATCCTGGCGCGCGGCGGAAATGCCGTGGACGCAGCTGTGGCGACAAATGCAGTGATGGGCGTCGTGGAGCCAATGATGGACGGCATCGGTGGCGATCTATTCGCCATCGTGTATGAAGCAAAGACGGGGAAACTCTATGGCCTGAACGCAAGCGGCTGGGCGCCGGCAGGACTTTCCATCGAATTCCTAAAGAAGAAAAAAGCCGAGGTCGTGCCGGAACGCGGGATTGATTCCGTAACGGTCCCTGGCGCCGTGGACGGCTGGGCAAAGCTTATTTCACGCTTTGGTACAAAAAAATTTCCCGAACTGTTGGGACCGGCGATCTACTACGCGCGAGATGGCTTCCCGATCCCCGAGTTCGACGCTGCCTATTGGGCTGCATCCGCGGAATTTCTGCATGCGGACCCGAACGCAGGCGCCACCTTTCTGGTTGGCGGGCGCGCTCCAGGACAGGGTGAAGTTTTTCGCAATCCTGATCTCGCCCATTCACTCGAGTTGATTGCTTCCGGTGGAGGCGATGCGTTTTACAAAGGCGAAATCGCTCGTCGCATCGTTGCGGCTTCTTCGAAATGGGGAGGAACAATGACGGCGGATGATCTCGCCGACTATTCGAGCGAATGGGTCGAGCCGATTTCGACGACCTATCGCGGCTGGACAGTCTATGAAATCCCGCCGAACGGGCAGGGAATCGCTGCTCTCGAAATGCTCAACATTATGGAGAAATTTTCTCTCTCGCAATTTGGACACAATTCAGTCGATGCTTTGCACGCGATGGTCGAGGCGAAGAAGCTCGCCTATGCCGACATGTACCGATATGTCGCGGATCAGAAATTCAGCCGTGTGCCTGTCGAGGGGATGCTTTCGAAGGAATATGCGGCGCAGCGCGCGAAATTGATCGACATGGCACGCGCCAATTGCAACGTTTCGCCGGGCGAACCACCATTCACCAACGCTGGCGACACCACGTATCTCACGGTCGTCGACCGCGAGGGGAACATGGTTTCCTTGATTCAGAGCAATTTTCAATATTTCGGATCCGGGATCGTTCCAGAGGGTACAGGATTTGCTCTCCAGGACCGCGGCGCGCTCTTTAGCCTGGATCCGGCCTCGCCGAACGCGCTTGCCGGCCGCAAGCGGCCGTTGCACACCATCATCCCCGGATTCATGTCTCGCGGCCAGGAGCGAATCGCCTTCGGCATCATGGGCGGCTTCAACCAGGCGCAGGCCCACGCGCAATTTGTTTCGAATATTGTGGACTTCGGAATGAATATTCAAGCTGCGTTGGAAGCCGCGCGGTTTACAAAGCATGCGTTTGCCGGCTGCGATCTGGAAATGGAAGATCGCATCCCGGAGAGTGTGCGCAATCCTCTCACGGCGCGCGGGCACGAAATTATGGTGCGCGGCAGTTTTTCCTCGCAAATGGGCGGCGGCCAAGCCGTCCGCAGAGATTTTTCTGCCGATGTGAACTACGGCGCCTCCGATCCGCGCAAAGATGGGGCTGCAGTCCCTGAACCCCCTCCGTTCAAATAAACACACGCGAAGCCTCGAATTCCCAGCCCTATTTGTGTTGTAAGCCTCGCCAAATGTGCGCCTCTGGTACGAAGGTACCATTGTGACGCCAACCACTCGCGTTTATAGATAGTTGTGGGGTTCGTCCACGGAGCCCGGCGTCCGCTCCGAGTCCGAGCTATGTCGAGCAGAACAACCAGCTTTCGCCCGAACCAGAAGAGATCCTCGCGCCCTTCAGAGTCGGCGGGAGGTGATTCCAGTCCAGAAATTCAGGGTGGGGGCATCGCGCCGCCGGATGCGTCGCCATTGAGTGACCCTACGTTTCAGCTTCTCTTTTCCAGAAATCCCCAACCGATGTTCCTCTTCGATCCCGGAACCTTGCGTCTTCTTGATGTGAATGATGCGGCCATTCAGCAGTATGGGTACCCTCGCCAGGAATTTCTCCGCTTGGAGATTACAGAAATATTTCTTTCCGAAGAGGTGGCTCATTTTCTCGAGGCCGTCCAAAGGACGGAGCCATCTGTGACGTGGCATGGCCATCGGCGCCATCGGCGGAAGGACGGGCAAATCTTCCACGCGGAGATAACGACGCAGGGAATTACTTCGCCTGGCCGCGATGCCGTTCTCGTTGTGGCGCAGGACACGAGCGCGCGCCGCGAAGCAGATGAGAGAATTGCGGAGCATGTAGCGTACTTGCAGGCGCTCAACGAGAACAATCCGCTGGCGGTTGTCGCGATCGATGCGCATCGCCGAATTCAGATGTGCAATTCCGCGTTCGAAGACCTCTTCGGTTATTCGCAAGCTGAAGCTTTGGGAGCGGACCTGGATTCTCTCGTTGCCCCTAAAGAGCACGCCGAGGATGCGAAAGAGCTCTGCCGGCGAGTCGAAGCCGGAGGAATCGTCCGCGCTGAAGCCCGGCGGCGCCGTAGCGACGGATCTCTCGTTGACGTGCAAATCGTGGGAGTGCCGCTCGTGGTGAATGGAAAGCAGGTCGGCTGTTTCGCGATGTACGAAGACATTTCCGAACGACGCCGTGCGGAAGAGGCGCAGCGCAAAGCCGAAGAAAAATTTCGGAGCATCTTTGAAAATGCCATCGAGGGAATTTTTCAAACGACTCCCGAAGGCCGCTATCTTGCCGTGAATCCTGCTCACGCACGGATGTGCGGCTTTTCTTCCCCCGCGGAACTGATCTCAACTGTTCCCGACATCGGCAGCGAAATGTATGCCGATCCCGAGTGCCGCGAGGAATTCAAGAGGTTGGTCGAAAAACACGGCACCGTCGAGGGATTTGAATACGAAGTCCGCCGGAAAGATGGCGCGACAATTTGGGTGTCGGAAAATGCGCGCGCCGTGCGCGACGAGAGCGGCAAGGTGATCAGCTACGAAGGCACGCTCGAGAACATCACCGAACGAAAGCGCGCTGAGCTGGAGCGGCAGGTATCGTTTGAAATTATTCGCGGCGTCAACGACACGGACAACCTCGACGATCTGCTTCGCCGGATCCATATGTCACTTACAAAAGTCCTCTACGCCGAAAATTGTTTCGTTGCACTTTATGAGCCGTCCACGGAGATGTTCCACTTTCCATTCCTGGTGGATCGATTCGACGTCGCACCGCCTCCGCAAAAGGCGGGTCGAAGCTGTACGGCGTTCGTTTACCGTACCGGACGGGCGATGCTCATCCCTCAAAAGGTGTTTGACCAGCTTGCCGAACAAGGCGAAGTCGAACTTGTGGGCACCCCCTCACCTTCCTGGCTTGGCGTTCCTCTGCGGACGCCAGCCGCGACCATCGGTGTTCTCGTGGTTCAGCATTACGAAGACGAAAATGCGTACACCGAACGCGACCTTGAATTCCTGGCTTCTGTGGGCGGTCAGATTGCGGTCGCGATTGAGCGGAAGAGGGCGGACGAGAAAGTGCGCGAGAGCGAAGCGCGCCTGCGAGTCCTCGTCGAGCAGTTGCCCGCCGTGCTCTGGACTGTGGATCGAGAGCTACGCTTTACTTCCGCGCTCGGGGCGGGACTGACACGGCTGGGTCTCAAGCCGAATCAGCTTGTTGGAATGTCGCTTCTCGACTATTTCGAAACGTCCGACAAAAACTTGCTGCCCATTGCGGCGCACCGGCGCGCTGTCGCTGGTGAGCCGATGACTTTCCACATCGAGTGGAAAGGGGGCTCGTACGCCTGTCATGCCGAACCTCTGCGTGGCGCCAAAGGAGAAGCGCAAGGAGCGATTTGCATGGCGCTCGATATTACTGACCGCAAGCAACTCGAGGAGCAACTGCGTCAGGCGCAAAAAATGGAGGCGGTCGGCCGGTTGGCTGGCGGTATCGCCCACGACTTCAATAATCTGTTGATGGTCATCCAGGGCTACGGCGATCTACTCGCGGAGCGACTCCCCGCAGGCGACCCACTCCGCCGGAATGCCGAACAGATCCAGATGGCCTCCCAGCGCGCCACTTCGCTTACGCGGCAATTGCTTGCATTCAGTCGCAAGCAGATGCTCGCGCCGACGATACTCAACGTCCACACCGTCGTCGCGGACATGGAGAAGATCCTGCGCCGGTTGATCGGTGAGGATATCCAATTGGAAACTTCCTCGGCGGCTGATCTCTGGCTGGTCAAAGCCGACCGCAGCCAGATCGAGCAAGTGATTCTGAATCTCGCCGTCAATGCGCGCGACGCGATGCCGCAAGGCGGGCGCCTGATGATTGAAACTGCGAATGTCGAAATGGATGCTTCCTCATCGCATCCTTCTGTTGTGATGGTCCCGGGTAAGTACGTGATGCTCGCCGTCACTGATACTGGATGCGGCATGGACGCTGAAACGCAGGGGCATATCTTCGAACCATTTTTCACGACGAAAGAAAAGGGGAAGGGCACAGGCCTGGGACTGGCGACCGTCTACGGCGTCGTGAAACAAAGTGGTGGCTACGTTTGGGTGTACAGCGAACCCGGGCGCGGCGCTTGCTTCAAAATCTATCTGCCTAAAATCGAGGAGGAGCAGGCCGCGAGCGGAGGCGATCGTCAAGCTGAAAATCGTGCGTTGCCGCGCGGCTCAGAGACCATACTTTTGGTCGAAGACGAAAAGGGCGTTCGTCAACTCGCGCGTGAGTACCTGGAAATGAGCGGGTACACCGTGATCGAGGCCCCCGATGGCAGCACGGCGCTCGAGCTGGCGGCCCAGCATTCTGGGCCCGTGCACCTGCTCATGACGGATATGGTGATGCCCGGCATTAGCGGCCGCGAGCTTGCCGAGCGCATTGGTCAACTCCGTCCGGGAATCAAGATCCTTTATATGACCGGGTACACTAACCAGGCAGTCGTCCACCATGGGCTGCTTGAGACCGATGCCATCGTCCTTCAGAAGCCATTCACGTTGACCGCGCTCGCGTCAAAGCTGCGCGAGATTCTCGCTGCCACACCGATCCAGTAATCACACCGCCGACATTTCATTCGCTTGAATTCCGGCGCGTGCCTGCAAGGAACACATGCCCGGTTACGAGTCATTTTTTCTCGGTACTCGTTTTGAAATTTACTCGCAATCTGAATAATTCTTCGTTCCATCTCTTCTAGTTGCAAGCCTTTGAGCGCCTTCAAAGAATCCATCGAGCCACGGCAGGACTTGGCGAAGAAAATGCATAGCTTCAACCCGATGAGCCGGAAGGCACCTGGGAAGGCACCGGCCCGAATCGAAACAGTGGCCACAGGGGGAAAGATGGACTCAACCGACACGCAAATTCCGCAAAACTTCGAAGATTCAGTCACCGAGGAAATGATTGCCGAGAGACGTCTCTGGACGGCGGTCCTTATAAGTGCTGTGCAGGACTGGCGCTTAGGTGGATTGCGGGCTCGGCGGGAAGCACAAGATTTCCTGTTCGAGAGCGATAAGGACTTCGGCGTGGTGTGCGCCCGCGCCGGTCTCGATCCCGGCAGCCTGCGGGTCAAGCTGCTGAAGATCGGAAAACGGATCGGACCGCAAGTTCGGTTTACCAACCCGATCGCTGCATAGGGCGTGCTTGACACGTGCGAGTTTTCCAGGAATGTGGGTATCGGTTCGTCCCAATCCGTCACACTTCCAGGGCTCGCCTGCAGTGTGATGAGATTGTGTTGCTCAGGATTCCTTCCTAAGTAAAGAATCCCCCGAATGGTTCAATTGGCGTAGAATTTCCCGGCGCAAATCCGCGCGAAAAATTCATGCCGTCCTCACCCGACTCCGCACCTTGCCGCGAAAAACAGTTACTCCTCTGCTGCGCGCGGACCCGAATGACGCCTGATGTCGCGGAACGGATTTGTGAGCTCATCGCGCGGCCCATCGACTGGGATTACCTGTTGGCCGAGGCCTACGAGAATTCAGTTACGCCGCTTCTCGAGAGGCAACTTCGAGTTGTCGCATCGGATTCCGTTCCCCCGGCGCAAATGGATCGGCTAAAAAGCGCCTACCGGTCGAATACCGTGCGTTGCCTGTTTCTGGCAGCGGAGCTGACAACGATTCTCGACCTCTTTCGCTCGCAGGGGATTGCAGCGATTCCCTACAAAGGTCCTGTCCTTGCGGTGCAGGCGTACGGCGACGTCACCCTGCGCGAATTCGAGGACCTGGACATCATCATCCACCAGCGGGATCTTCCGAGGGCGCACGAGGTGATCCTCGGCTTGGGGTATCGCGCCAAGTTTCCGTGGATTCTCTCGCCCGGCGCGGCTGCTTCGCTTGTTCCCGGTGAGTATAACTACCGCGATGAAGCGCGCCGAGTTATGGTGGAACTCCACACCGAACTCACGTTGCGTCATTTCCCGGTAGTGCCGGACCTCGACGACTACATGCAGCGGCTGGTTCCCGTCACGATCAGCGGGCACGAAATTCAGACATTCGGTCCGGAAGATGCGCTCACGGCTCTTTGCATTCACGGGTCGAAGGATTTCTGGGAGCGGCTTTCCTGGGTTGCGGACATTGCCGAGCTCCTCCACGCAAATCCAGGGCTTGATTGGGAGCAGACCCTGAAGAGGGCCGAATCCCTGAAGTCACAGCGCATGCTTCGCCTCGGGCTTGCGCTCGCTTCCGATCTTCTGGATGCGCCGCTGCCGGAGGAAATTCTGCTTCAGGTACGGGCCGATCGCGTAGCCGCGTCGGTAGCCGCACAAGTGGAGCATCGACTTCTGAGCCGTGAGTGGCGGCCGCTCGATGCGGCGGGCCGGTTTCGATTCCGCCGGCGAATGTTGCCAGGGACTTTTGCTGGATGGAGATATTTCATACGTCTTGCGGTCGTCCCTGCAGAAGAAGACTGGTTGATGATGCGTCTGCCGAGGCCCCTCGCCCCTCTCTATGTTGCACTCCGGCCTTTGCGGCTGCTCCAAAAGTACGGCTGGGCCAGCCGCCGAGCCTGACACTTCTCCTCCCGAATTCAGCAGGCGAGGCAAGTCTGCCGAAGACTATTCACAAGTACGACACGCACGGCGAGTTCCTCGTTGCCCCCTCCAATACAAAAGAAGAGACTTGATTCGGCTCCCTCTCGTTTATTGGGACATTATGACAATTTTTGGCGCCAGCGGGATTTCTTTTCATCCTGCTTTGGACTTCTTTTGGAGCCGTGGCGCTTTGTCCCGGAGGATTAGGCAAGGTGGAAAAGCAAATTCGGGGGCGGGATCTCTGCCAGCCTCTCCACTTTTCAATCGGGAATATGCCGTTCTCCTTGTTCATTCCCCAGGAAACGCTCTTTCTGAGGGCTTCGCAACGGTACGGTGAGTTCGCCGGCGACTGCCGGGACGGTTTCCCGATTTTCTTGAGGCCGGCGGATGCGCCGCCGCGGCGTGACGGCAAATTCTCCTACAGCCTGGATGATGCTTCGCTGTTCCTTGATTCATCTCGGGCAGAATTTCGCGGAGTCCGACACGAATACGCTCTCGATTCGCTTCTGCGCATTCTCCTAACGGTCCTGCTCCTGCCGCGCAACGGGTTCCTGCTTCACGCCGCCACCGTCGTCCGCGATGGCCGCGCGTATGTCTTCCCGGGACGTTCCGGAGCAGGGAAGAGTACGGTAGCTTCGTTTTCTCCTGCAGGCAGCGTCCTGACTGACGAAATTTCCCTCCTCCGTTATTCGGATGGTTTTTGGCAGGCCTACGGGACGCCCTTCTGGGGAGAATTTAGGGCTGCTGGCCTGAATCGGCACTTTCCTTTGGCGGGGATTTACTCGCTGGTTCAGGCTCCCGAAGAACGAATCGAGCCGCTTTCAACGATGGAGATTTTGCGAGCGCTCTTGGCCTGCGTCTTGTTTTTCTCCACGGGAGCGCATGCGAACGAAGCCATCTTGCGAGTTCTCCTCGATTTGATTGAGAGGGTGCCCTGTCATCGGATGCACTTTCGTCGCAACGCTGAATTCTGGAAGGGGATCGCTGCATGACCGGCCGCCTTGAGAGAAATCCCAATCTGGCCTGGCGGGAAATTGACGGGGAAGTAGTCATCATTTCGCCGGAAGACAGCCAAGTTCATGAATTGAACGAGACCGCCAGCCTGATCTGGAAGCACGCCGATGGTGCGCTCGGACTCGAGGAAATCACGGCGCGAGTGGCCGAGGTGTATGACGTCGCGCCGGAAGCGGCGCGCACGGATGTCGCTGAAATGATCGCCCAACTCGATGAGAAGCGCCTGTTGATTCGGGTAGCGGAGAAGGGCTGATGTGATGCCGAAAACCCCTGTCATGGACCGCTGGACTCGCAAGACGGTGGAGCAGCATCTGCCTTGGAACGTCCATCTCGATCTCACCTACCGGTGCAACGAGCGCTGCATTCATTGCTATCTCGATCACGAGGACCACGGAGAGATGACGACAGCCGAGTGCAGGAATGTCCTCGACCAGCTCGCCCGGGCGGGGACTCTCTTTTTGACCTTGAGCGGGGGAGAGATATTTCTCCGGAAAGATTTGTTCGAGCTGATCGCCTACGCGCGCTCCCTTCATTTCGACGTGAGCCTGAAGACCAACGCACTGCTCATTGATGTCGAGCGCGCGCGGAAGCTTCGGGAGCTGGGCGTTCGGCACATCCAGATAAGCATTTATAGCGCCGACCCCAAGATTCACGACGCGATCACAAAAGTGTGCGGTTCGTTCGAGCGTTCCCTTTCTGCGATCCGCATGCTGCAGACCGAAGGGTTGCGCGTGAAGATCGCCTGCCCTCTGATGAAGCAAAATTTGGCTGCCTATGGCGATGTACTCGCATTGGCAGAGGAAATCGGCGTGCCGTATCTCATAGACCTCACGATCACGCCGAAGATGGACGGCGACAAAAGCATTCTCTCCCTGCGCAATTCGGCGCAGGATCTCCTCCCCGTCCTGCGAGACCCGATCCTGACGGCGCATTCCTGTTCGCAGGATAGCGCGCCCGATCTTGCACGAAGCATCGGCAGCGCGACTTCGAGCGGGATCGAAAGCTCGGCATACGACGACATCCCCTGTAGCGCGGGTCACAACAGTTGTTACATCTCGCCCTACGGCGACGTGTCTCCCTGCGTGCAGATGCCGGTTCCCGCCGGAAATCTTCGGCGGCAACAATTCGAGGAAATATGGCACGGCTCGGGCGAGATGAATCGCGTGCGCGCTGTCCGCGAATCCCAATTACCTGTGTGTTCGACGTGCTCGATCCAAAAGTTTTGCGGGCGGTGTCCCGGGCTTGCGCAGATGGAAGGCGGAGACCTGCTCGGCCCCTACGAACGCGCGTGCGAGATGGCGGAGATGAGCGCCCGGCTGGCGGGGATAGAAAATCCCGTCAGCGCCATGCATGAACAAAAAGCACGCGACGCCGCTTGGAAGGGGGTTCCTACGCGCACAGACACTCTGTCAGAGTCTGTGCGCGGGAACTGACTCGGGGAAAGCCATGGAGCGAACGCAAAAAACGGCGCCGGCGAGAGAAGGGAAGCAGTCGGGCAAGAGGCCCTACGTGAAGCCTCGCTGCATCTCCGAACCGATTTACGAAATATTGGCGCTTGCGTGCAGCAAGATGCCCGGACAGAGCGCGGTCTGCGGTGCGGCTCCGAAGCGCTCTTAAGCGAATTCGGATTCGATGCGCGGCGATATTCCATCAGGGAGATTCGGCGGGTCATGAACACAGAAGTTGGAACCACCTACACTTCGCGGGGCGCATGGGCCAAGAGTTTGAGTATGACGTTGGCGCTCTTTCTGGCCGGGCCATTGCTGGCGCGCGAGCAGCTGACTATCCAGAAATCCTCGACAAATTTGCAGCTTCGGGCCGCGGACGCCACCCTCTCGCAGGCCAATCCAACCACCAACTACAGTGCGCTTTCGACAGTAACGGTTGCATCCTCGAGCGGCGCAAATCAACGCGCGCTCGTCGAATTTGACCTTTCTGCCCTTCCGAACGTAGGTATCAAGCAGGCGGTCCTGACCTTGCACGTCACCACTCCTCCTTCTGCCTCGGTAACCTATGGGGCTTATCCCGTGAGCACCTTCTTTTACGGGCCGAACGTGACGTGGAACACGCGCGTGGCTACGACAGCTTGGGGCGCTCCTGGTGGCGACATTCCCGGGACGGCTACGACTACCACAACTGTGACGAAGACCAGTACGACCGCTCAGTTCACTATCACCCCCGAGGTGCAGACTTGGTACAACGCCTCTCCCAATTACGGCACCTTGATCAAAGACCAGACAGAAAGCGACGCGACTGCAATCTCCACCGTCTTTGGGTCTCAAACAGCTAGCGCTGCGAATGTCCCGCAACTCCAGGTCAACTTCGTCCAAAACGTGAGCAATCTCTCCGCAACACCCGGAAACGGGACCATTACACTCAACTGGACGAACCCCTCCCCCCTCAGCGGTAGCACGGTCCTCGAGCCCTATTTTGGAATTCTGATCCTCCGCTATGCAACATTGCCCGTACACAAGACGGATGTGCCGACGGATGGGACGCAATACACGGTTTGTACCAAATTCTCCCAGAGCACCGTCGTCTTTGTCAGCAACACGCTCGTCAACACTTTTACCGACAACAGCTCCGACACCTGCGGAGCAAATCTGGCCGATCCCGGCGGCGCGCCGCAGAATGGAATCGCCTACTACTACAAAGTCTTCGTGTTCGACACTGCTTTCAATTACTCCTGTCAGCCGCTGACCGACGGCACTGTGTTCACGGAAGAAATCTCGGCGGTGCCTGGTGTCACGGCTGCGGCGCAGCAAAGGTCCCTGTGGATCGACGCCACTTATGCTACCGATCTCGCAGCTCCTTCTCTTTTTCCCGGCTCCATCATCATGATTGCCTCGCAAACGAATCTTATCTTCGGGATCGACCCCAACACGGAATTGAGAAAATACCCTCCAGTTTCGATCGGAGGGCCGGTCTTCAGCCGCTCGCCAATCATTGATTCGGCGGAGTCCACGGAGGGAGCAAATATCATCTATGTTGGTGACAGCGATGGACTTGTATACGGGATCTTGACCGACACGGGCCAGATCTTATGGGTCGTCAACCCCAATAGTGCTTCGGCTACGAATGATTTTCAGGGCGGCGTGGGCGTGCAACTGAAGGCACTGAGCAGTTCGAGTTACACCCTAACAGATGACCTCGTGACTCTGGGAACTCGAAACGGGGCAACGACAACTACAAACCAGATCCTGGGTCTCAACGGGAACACAGGCGCAACCCTTTGGACAGTTACGGGAACTGCCGGCCTGCCGATGGATATTGTTGATTCCACGCCGGCGGTCGACTACGTCAACAGCGCGATCTGGGTAACGACACACGGCAATTGCAGTACGACGACGCCTACCCTCTGGAAGATCAACCCCGTCACCGGCGCCGTCCTCCTTACGGAAGACCTTGGAGACACGGACGCCTCTCCTTCTCTCTCGTTTGCGAGTGACGTCCTATTCGTGGCAAACAATGGCAAATCTAACGCGAGTGGCCCTTGTGCCACTGGCAACAGCACTCTTTATGCGATCAATCCTGTGACTGGGGCGACGCTCGCTTCCTTCCCCACCGGCGATGGTTCAGTCGTGGACTATCCGGTTGTGCTCGGCTCTTCGTCGCCTTACACCATCGTGTTCTCCGGCGCTGCGAATGTTCATGCCGTAACGTTCACTAAGGCGACCAATACGTTTGCCACGGTTTGGACGACACCGATTACTGTTCCCTCGGCGCCGATTTGTTACACAGGACTTGCCTACGTGTTCGTGGGTTCGAACGACGGCAAGATTCATGAAATCAACCTCGTGACCGGCGCCGACATCAAAGATGAAATTGCGAACACCGGGCAGCCGGGCTTTGTCGGCGATATCAGCCTCGACGTGTCGCTCGCACGAATCTACGTTTCGACCACGGACCAGCGTGCCTATGGCTTCGCGATTCCGTTTTGAAAGGTTAGACATGTCGTTCTTGCGAGAGTCGAAAATGAAGGGGGACGCGACAAATGCTTTCATTGCGACCGGTGTGGTTCTCATCGCCGCCGCACTTTCCGCCTGCCAGGCGGGGCCTACATCCGCAGGCGGAGCAAACCCACCCCCGCAACCGGCGAGCGCCATCGTATCCTTCTGCGACGATGGCACTCCGGATTGCACCCCGGCGATGTCTTTCAGCGTGTCTTCCTTGCGCGACCTTGTCATCACCGTCGCTTGGGAAAATCTGACGCCAGGAAATCATGTTCAGCAACTGGAGATTGACATTCCCGCGGGCGGGCCTTTCCAAGTGACGAATTCGGCGTTTTTAATTCCTGATTCGTCGTCCGGCTCATTTGCGACAACGCGAATCTTGCCGGTCGACGGAACATGGATCCGCCAACGGCAAATCACGGGTCAATGGACGATGCGCGTTTCGCTCGACGGTCAAGCCATCACAACGCAAGCGGTGGAACTGAATCCCTGATGAGCCCAGCTACAGCCGTTTCTCCCCCCCGATTGGATGACTCCCACGCTGGCCACACTCGGCGGACGATTCCCGCTCAATTCATTGCCGAACAGACCCGCGCGAACGGCTCGGCGTGCATTCGCGTACTTGGCCGCAGCATGTTCCCGTGGATTCGTCCGGGTGATTTCGTTTTTGTGCGCCGGCATGATTTTGAGAGAGTCGCGCCGGGGGACGTGATTCTTTTTGAGCGCGACTCCCGAATCTTTGCCCATCGGGTTCTTCGACGGGTCAGCGCCCCGATTGGATTGGAATCTGGCTCCGTCTTCATTACCAAGGGAGACGCGCTCGATGGCGTTGACGCGCCCGTTTCCGCCTCAGAGTTCCTCGGCCGGATCACGAGAATTCATCGTCGACAACGCCACATTGACCTTGAGTCTCTGGGCCAGGTCTTCTGCGCCCGTCTCCTAGCCTGCATCTCTCCGGCCAGCTCCCTCCTCTACCGCCCGCTACGGTGGGCCAAGCGTCTCCTTTCCTCTGAATAGCGGTTAACCTCTTTCCTGCGGTAGAATCTCTCGTGCTTTCCAGACACCGAACTCCTTAAGCGCTTTTGTAGACGATATTGGAGGAACAGTTCATGAGCTCTCCCGACCCTGCAATTCCGATACAAGAAACGCAGGCGCGTCCCCCCGATCCATGCATGATGGTCATCTTCGGCGCCGGGGGCGACTTGACCAAGCGGAAGCTGATCCCGGCGCTTCACAATCTCGCCAGGACCAAATTGCTCCCGCCGCAGTTCGCGATCGTGGGTATTTCCCGCGAGGACACCACCACGGAGGAATTCCGGAAAAGAGCGACGGACGCGATCCAGAAGTACTCGACCGACGGCGTTGACAAGCCCGCGTGGGATGAGTTTGTGCAGCACCTCTTCTACCACCACGGTGATTTCGGCGATTTGCAGATGTACAGCAAGCTGGGTGAGCTGCTCGGCAAATTAGATAAGGAGCAGGGGACGCACGGGAATTGTCTCTACTATCTCGCGACAAGCCCCTCTTTCTTTCCCGTCGTCGTGAAGCAGCTTGGCGCGGCCGGTCTCACCAAGTCAGAAAATAGCGGATGGAAGCGCGTCGTGATCGAAAAGCCATTCGGCCGGGATCTTCCATCGGCGGTGGCGCTCAACCGCGAGATCGGGCAGGTGCTCAGTGAAAAACAGATCTACCGCATCGATCACTATCTCGGCAAAGAAACGGTTCAGAACATTCTTGCCTTCCGCTTTGCCAATGGCATTTTCGAGCCGGTATGGAACCGGCGCTACGTGGACCACGTTCAGGTCACCGTGGCGGAAGAGCTCGGCGTCGAACTTCGCGGCGACTATTACGACACTGCCGGAGCGCTGCGCGACATGGTCCCTAACCACATCTTCCAGTTGATCACGCTAACGGCCATGGAGCCGCCGATTTCCTTTGACGCCGACGCGGTTCACGATGAGCAAACGAAAATTCTTCGCGCGATTCAGCCCCTCAATCCGGAGCAGGTCCTGCACGAGGCCGTGCGTGGCCAGTATGGCGAGGGCTCGATCGACGGCAAACCGGTTCCCGCGTATCGCGCCGAGCAACGCGTTCCTCCGGCGTCAACGACAGAAACATTTGTTGCCATGGCGCTGCACATCGACAACTGGCGCTGGGCGGGCGTTCCGTTCTATCTTCGCACGGGCAAGCGACTGCCGACGCGCGTGACCGAGATCGTGATTCGCTTTCGCAGGCCGCCGTTCGTACTTTTCCGCAAGACGTCCGTTGAAAAAATCGCTCCCAACGAGCTGGTTCTGAACATCCAGCCGAATGAGGGAATTTCGTTGAATTTCGAGGCGAAGATTCCGGGGCCGGTCGTGCGCCTGGGCGCCGTGAACATGGATTTCCAGTATTCCGATTATTTCGGCAGTACGCCTTCGACGGGATACGAAACGCTCTTGTACGATTGCATGATGGGTGAACCAACCCTGTTCCAACGCGCCGATATGGTGGAGGCCGCCTGGACAATCGTCCAGCCCGTTCTGGACGTCTGGAGTGCGCTGCCGCCGCGCGATTTCCCCAATTACGCTTCGGGGACCTGGGGGCCCGGACCGGCGCAGGACCTGCTCCGGCGCGACGGTCGCGAGTGGCGCGATCCCACGCAAAAGCGGAGCGCGCGCCTGGACACGACTCCCAGTCGCGCTGCCGGGAAGGCCAGTGCGGGCAGCAAGGATTGAAGAGCCGCGCCGAATCAATCCGCAGTATCGAGGGTCATTCGTTACACGTGTGCGCGCTCGCCGGAGTCTCACAGACTCGTTGAAGAGGAGATCGTGGCAAGCTATATTGGAGCAATTGATCAAGGCACGACGAGCACTCGCTTCATCATCTTTGATCGCTCCGGGAAAATCGTTTCTGTCGCTCAAAAGGAGCACGAGCAGATTTACCCGCGGCCCGGATGGGTCGAGCACGACCCTGAAGAAATCTGGCGCCGCACACAGGAAGTGATCTCCGATGCGATGGAACAGCGCGCGCTTCGACCCGCCGATCTCGCCGCGATCGGCATAACCAACCAGCGCGAGACTACAATCCTCTGGAGTCGAAAGACGGGGAAGCCCGTCGCGAATGCGATCGTCTGGCAGGACACTCGCACGGAAAATCTCGTGAGTCAATTCTCACGCCGGGGAGGCCAGGATCGTTACCGGGCGAAGACCGGGCTTCCACTCTCGACATATTTTAGCGGCCCGAAAATACGCTGGATCCTCGAGAATGTTCCTGGAATTCGTGAACCGTCGGAATCGGGCGAGATTCTTTTCGGAAACGTGGACACTTTCCTCGTCTGGAAGTTGACCGGCGGACCGGACGGTGGGATTCACGTCACCGACGTTACCAACGCCAGCCGGACGCAGTTGATGAATCTCCGCACGCTCTCCTGGGACAAGGAAATCCTCGCCGACTTCGGAATCCCTGAAAGAATTCTGCCGCAGATTTGTTCCAGCAGCGAAGTGTATGGGCGAGCGCAGTTCGCAGCGATCAGAAACGTACCCATCGCGGGTATTCTCGGTGACCAGCAAGCGGCGCTGGTCGGGCAGACGTGCTTCCGGAAGGGCGAAGCAAAGAATACCTACGGCACCGGTTGTTTCCTGCTAATGAATACCGGTACAAATCAGGTGGAATCTACCTCGGGCCTGCTCACGACGCTTGCCTACAAGTTCGGCGTCAAACCTGCGTGCTACGCGCTCGAAGGCAGTGTCGCGATCACGGGAGCGCTGGTGCAATGGATCCGCGACAACCTGAAATTGATCGAGAAAAGCTCCGACATCGAATCGCTGGCGCAAACGGTGGAGGACAACGGCGGCGTCTATTTTGTCCCCGCCTTCTCCGGACTCTATGCGCCGTACTGGAAAGCGAATGCGCGTGGTGTCATCGTCGGCTTGACGCGATATGCGAATCGAGGTCATTTGGCGCGTGCCGTTCTCGAAGCAACAGCTTTTCAAACGCGCGAGGTGGTCGAGGCTATGGAGAAGGATTCCGGTTTCGGTCTCGACGTCCTGCGCACGGACGGCGGAATGATATCGAACGACCTCTTGATGCAATTTCAGGCGGACATCCTCAATCGCACAGTTCTGCGTCCGGGGGTCAAGGAGACGACCGCACTGGGCGCCTCTTACGTCGCCGGTCACGCCGTCGGATTTTTCAAAAACACGGACGAACTGTGCGCGAATTGGGCTGTGGACCACACCTGGGTGCCGAAAATGGAATCCAACACACGCGAGAAGCTTTACCGACAGTGGAAGAAAGCGGTCACGAGATCATTCGATTGGGCGGAATAAACGGGGAGCAGTCGCCCGGCGTGAGGCTGCGCTTTGAATTGCAAGGCAGCTAGGCTTTGCGCAGGCTCCTCGCGGCGTTCTGTGTTCCAACATCCCTTGCAGCCGCGCGCGCAGCCGAAGCAGTGCCGCCGTGCGAATCTGCGAAACCCGCGATTCGCCGATCCCGAGCATGGCGCCGACTTCCTTCATTGTGAATTCCTTGAAGTCGTAAAGGGTCAGCACTTCGCGATCGCTCTCCGGCAGCTCGTCGATCGCCGTCGCCAAAAGAACTTCTCTCTCGCCGCGCAGCGTACAACGAAACGGGTCTTCCTCCTCCGCGCCGGCATGGTCTGAAAAGGCCTCGTTGTCGCTGCTGCCCATGTTGAAATCCACCGGAAGGCTTTCGACGTTCAGCCGGAAGAGGCTTCCGATGAGCTGTTGCAGGTCTGTCAAATTGACTTGCAGCTCCGCAGCGATCTCCGATTCCATGGGCTCCCGGCCGAGTCGCAATTTGCAGTTCGAGATCGCCTGTTCTAGTTGTCGCGCGCGCCTCCGCAACGTTCTCGGACTCCAATCCAATTGGCGTAGGCTGTCAAGGATCGCACCGCGAATTCGGAATTTCGCGTAGTGCTTGAGCTGTACGTTCTTTCTTGGATCGAACTTCTGCACGGCGTCCATCAGTCCGATGGTTCCGGCATGCACGAGATCTTCGAGTAGCACGTGCTGCGGTAAGCGATTGTGAATGCTCCGTGCGATGTATTGCACCTGGGGTAGGTGCTCGAGCAATAGCTGGTTTCGCTGCTCGCCATCGAGATCGGCGCTCACGGCATTGGCCAGTTTGGTCAACTTGTTCATACACGAGCCGGCCTGTCGCCCACTTTTCGGCTATCCGCAGGCGTTTGCGTCCGATCGTAGGCGGAGTCGCGTGCTTCGAAGTGTCGCCGGAAAAAAGCGCTGCGCGTTGAATCCATCGGGGACACAACAACGTGCATCGGAACTCCTCGGAAGGGGCTACAAGAAAGAATTCTGGAGGAGAATCAAATTTAGGCAACCTCACGCGTCTTGTCAAAAGAATTCTGTGCGCGAGCGCAACTTTCTGCAATGAAGATATCGGAGTGGCTACGGCATGTTTCACGCTGAAACATTCGTTCGTGGATTGTAAATTTCGAATTGTCCGCAATCCAAAATGGGACTCCATCCTTAGAAGTGACAGCGGCGGACTCGATCCGTCCCCTTCAAGTGCTTTGCTTGCGTATCTCTCGTTGGTCAGTAACGTGCTGTGTTTCCCATGCTTATGAATCGAATGGATCGAGATCGAGAACCGCCGAACGAATCGTTCAAATTGGTCCCGCGAGAACCTCAAACGTGAAGCTACGGGAGAAATTGAAACTATCGAGATCGAGAACGATTCGGTCCGACCTGCGCCACGTTGAAAGCCGCCAATGGTGGCTCTCTTTTGCCGGCGTCGCTGTCACGCTGCTGCTCACGGTCGGGTAGTGTCTTAATTTGAAGTTCTTGTCGCTAGAGTGCGGCATTTAACGTACTCCTAATCCACTCTGAGACTGACTGTTTCTTAGTCTTTGCCGCCGATTCGATGGACTGCAATTCATCGGGAGTAACCCTGATACGCAGGGTGCCGACTTTGGCCTCTCCCTTGGGGAGCGGTGGCCGTCCCGCCTTCCTAGTTTTCTGCTTCGGCATTCCGGTACTCCTCAACGATTGCGGCACGCACCGCAAGAATGGGCGACGTGACAGGATGAATATGCAGCACCGTAACGTGGCGCGGCTTCTTCGGATTGTCCGTCTCGTATGCCCATGCGTAAGCCTTTGGTGCTTTGGGATGGCCGTGAAGCTCGAAAACTTCCACGATTCCTTCCCATACCGTCTTGCCCTGAAATGTCTCTTTGACGGGCACGCTCTCGACGTGCTTTGATTCGACGCCATGTAAGCGTCGGATTACGTCGCGCAGTTCCGAGATGTAATTAGCTGGCATCGCCCCGAGCGTCCCCACATTCAATCTCAAAACCGTATTCGAGATTTCTTCCCTTCAATAAGTCTTTCAGTCCGGCAAGTAAAAGATTGAATCTCGCGAAATGCGCAGTTTCGCTGGTGTCTATTCCAAATCCCGTCGGGGTCTGGCAATACAGGCAATCTCGCATCAAAAATTGTTGGAGATTCCCTGGGCTTATCTTGTCTATCGGAATGGTGGAGATCGCCTTACATTTCACACATCGCAGCCGCACCGAGAGAATATCTTCGGGTTTGATAAAACACTTTTTCTCGAACGTCATGCTGCCTCCACCAAATCCTTCACCGTCCAGAAATCCCGCTCAATTCCCGCCGCCATTGCCGGGGTCGTGCGAAGCGTACTATGCCGCTTCACGAAATTGTAATAAGCGAAGTGAAGTCCAACCGCTGCCTCGAAGTTTTCCCGTTTCTTGCTGAAAGCATACGTCAAGCGAGTCAGGCGGCGCATGTGAAGGCGCGTGGTGCCGTTTAGTCGCTCTACATAGCTTGTCGAAGCCATGTCCATATCGGGACGGCCCGTGACGGGTCTCTTTTCGGTTATGACGATCTCGGGCGCGCTGTAATGACGGTCTGCGCCTTCTTCGAATACATACGCCTTCACGATCTGCGCGAAATCCACGTTTGAACCAAACGCTAATTCAACGGCTTCAACGTAGGCCCGTAGCGCGTCGCTCGAAATCTGTACGCGATTCTTGAGGCGTCCTGCCACGTCCGCGACAAAGGCGTTAGCGGTGACTGAATCACGCTTCCCGACCTTGAAGGAAGGCACTAATTTTGTATCCGCATCAATCGCGCAAAACGTCCAAACATCGCCTAGCTCCGGGCTATCATCGGGGCGAACATGGCGTTCTTTCTTGCCGATGAATCCCCAGATTTCATCGAACTGGAGATGCTGGCAGGAAAGCCCGCGCATCTTCTGGTCGAGCACTGTCGCGCAGCCTTTGCCGACACGCACGCCAAGATTCATGATTGTGTTGCGGTTGATGCCGGTCATGCGCTCAATCTGACGGATGCCAGAGCCTTCGGCCAACGCGCTGATTACCGCGACTTGCTTTTCCATCGGTAGGACGTTTGCCATATTTGTTCTCCCTATAACAATTACTGTACCCCGATAATTAACACTTGTCAAGCAGTATTTTCGTGGTACACTATTATCCGGGTCAGATAAGTCGAGACCGCCATGAATCAAAAGGACAGCAAGCCAAAGAAACCCGCCAGCGAACACACATCCGAACATAAAGATTCGCCAATCCCTGTCACTCAAACCAAAAATAGCAACCAGAAAACAACCAATAACGCCGACCAGCGCCAGAATCCCACAACCCTGCATAACGTAACCAACTACGCGACCATGCTCATACCAGAGACTGAGCAGCTTTCCAGGCGTAGCAGGTTCTGGAATTGGTTCAGGAGAATCACGATTGCCGAAGCTGGAATGCTCGCACTGACCTTGGCCATAGCTGTAACTACGATCTACTATGCGAAGTACGCTAGACGTCAATGGAAGGCGATGGACAGCCAACTCGGGGCCATGCACGATGCTAACAAACTCACCCAACAGAGCCTGAACATTAGTCAGCGGGCCTACGTCACAGTAGGACGCAAAGACGGGACGGTTGCTGATTTTATTATCCCTAAAGACCCCGCGATGAATGTGGAGCTTGTCGTCTATTTTCAGAACAGTGGCCATATTCCAGCTAAACTTGCTTGGGGAACAACGCCAATGAACTTTGTTTTGGGAAATATTAAATCTACTGGCATCAACTACATCCACCCATTTAAAGGCATGCTTCGAACAAAAGGCACAAAAACCGAAAGCAGGGGAGAAAGCGGAGAGAGCACCATTATCGCTGGAGATTCCGTGTTTGCGGCGGAATTCGGTGAGATTCCCCAAGATCGGTTCGCGCAATTCTATGCGTCGAAAGCCACTCTTCTCATGATGGGAAACTTTGAGTATTGCGATTCTCTTGGCGACCTCTCTACGCACATCATCAACATTCAGTACCGAAGTGCCCCTAATAACCAACTTAGCTTCACCCTTCTTGATGACAGCGAGATACCCACCCTCATACCGCCATCCACTCCTGACATCGAATATCTGCCGCCATGCGGGACCGTAACAGATGATAAGAAGCAAGAAAAGCCAAATTAAGACACTACCCACGGTCGCGATCGTTTCCTTTTCTGTGTCGTTGGTCGTCCGGCAAGAAGAAGCTGCTGACTCGCTGAACCGAGCCGTGGCCATACGCACACTGGTGGGGATGATTCTGCTGTTCGATGTTTATGTCATTTTCCAGCAGCTACAAATGTATCGCTTTCGCATGCGGATTGCCGAGCGGGAGGAGCTCTTCTACTTGATTGGCGAGCACGCCGCAGACATGATTGCGGTTGTTACAGTTGATGGCCGGCGTCTTTACAACAGCCCTTCCTACGAAAAAGTGCTCGGCTATTCTCCGGAGGAACTCGAGCGGACGTCGGCTTACGAGCAAATTCACCCCGATGACCGGCAGGCTGTCGTGGCGGCAGCTGAAGAAACACGCGGAACGGGAGCAGGCCGTCGCGTGGAATATCGGATCCGCCACAAGACCGGCGAATGGCGCGTGCTCGAATCCACGGCCAGCGCAGTTCGCGGTGCGGATGGCGAAGTTGCAAAACTCGTGATCGTCAATCGCAATATCACCGAGCGCAGGCATTTGGAGGAGCAGCTGCGGCTATCGCAAAAGCTGGAAGCCGTCGGAAGGCTGTCGGGCGGGATCGCACACGATTTCAACAACATCCTCGGAGTGATCATCGGTTACAGTGAGGCCCTGCAACGCAGAATTGCTCCGGATGACGCGTTCCGGGAGCCCGTGGATGAGATATTGAAAGCAGGGCAGCGCGCAGCCGTGCTCACGCAGCAGCTCTTGGCTTTCAGCCGCAAGCAGGTGCTGGAACCCAAAATTCTGGACCTCAACGTAGTCATTGCCGATGTAGAGAAAATGCTTCGCCGGCTGATCGGCGAGGATGTTGAACTCAAGATCGCGCTCTCCGCTGAGGCGGAAGTTGTGAAAGCGGATCGCGGACAAATCGAGCAGGTCATTATGAATCTGGCTGTGAACGCTCGCGACAGCATGCCAAAAGGGGGAGTGCTAACGATTGAAACTTTGAGCGGCGATCTGACTGAGGCAGACGCCAAGCAGTACCGATACGTTGTTCCAGGCCACTACGTCATCTTGCAAGTCAGCGACACGGGATGTGGGATGGACGCTGGAGTTCAATCCCAAATTTTTGAGCCTTTTTTTACTACTAAGATGCAGGGGAAGGGAACGGGACTCGGGTTGGCAACTGTTTACGGCGTCATCAAGCAGAGCGGCGGATACATCTGGGTCGAAAGCGAGCCTGACAAAGGAACGAAGTTCAAGATTTATCTGCCCTGGGCAGAGGGCACCGCAAAGGAAATACCTGAAAGCAGTCCCTCGATCCAGCAGCCACAGGGGTCCCGAACAATTCTCGTCGTTGAAGACGAGCCGTCTCTCCGGAAGCTGACCTGCACGACCCTGAGAGACATCGGATACGCAGTCTTGGAAGCCAGCGACGGCCCTGAAGCGATTCAGATCGCTCGAGAAGCCAAACCCGCGGCCGAGCTTCTCTTGACGGATATCGTAATGCCCGGTATGAGCGGTCCCTCACTCGCCGCACAACTGACGCGTGAATTTCCGGCGCTCAGGGTGCTCTATATGTCCGGCTATACCGATGGAGCCATCGCCTCCCACGGAGTGTTGCAGTCGGGTGTGGTGCTCCTCCGGAAGCCCTTCACCCGCGATGACCTGGGGCGCGGTGTTGAGGAAGCTCTGATGGGGGAGGCGGTGAGCGTCCGTGGCTGAAAAAAACCTTGAACCCGCAAAACCGGTGAACAAATCAGGCAGCCCTGTGGCCGTGAAACATTCGCTGCCTCAACTCTTAATCATAGACGATGATGAATCCGTGAGGAAAGTCCTCCGGTTTCGCCTCCAGGATTCCTTTGAAATTATCGACAGCGGCATCCCGGAGGAGGCCCTCGATCTTGCGCTACACCACAAACCGGATGCGATCCTGCTTGATTTGATGATGCCGAAGTATTCGGGCTTCGAAATCTGCCAGACACTTTCAGCCCTCAGCTTTACACGGCACATTCCCATTTTTATCGTTTCCGGCGAGTCCGGCGTGCGATACAAAGAATTTTGCGAAAATCTCGGCGCGAAAGGGTATTTCCAAAAGCCGGTTGATCTCGACGCGCTTCAGAAAACGCTCAAAGACTTCATCGAAGGCCATCGCAATGACCGCCCCTCGGAGCCGCAGGTTCGCCTCCGAGTGACGCTGAAGCTTCGAGGCTTTGACGTCTCGGGAAAACCGTTCGAGATTCTCACGGCGACCGAAAACGTGAGTGCCGGCGGTTTTCTCTGCGGCTGCAATGCATCCATCAAGCCAGGCGAAATCGTCGAAGTCTTCCACGCCAAAGACAATCAGCAATTCATAGGCAAAGCGCGAGTGGATCGTTTGGAATGGCGCGATACACCCGGCCAAAAATGCGGCTTTCAGTTTACCGATAAACCCATCGAATGGGTCCTGAACTAGCCGCTCTCCGGTTTAATCTGACCCGCTTCCACGCCCGAATCTCGACCGAGCATGGCTCGGCATCAAAGACCCCGCCCCTGGATATCCATCCGCGTTTACTTAAGCGACAGTTTTTCTCGTCTAGCGCTTGACCATCCCACGAAGGCACATTAGGGTCAGATACAGGGCCCTTGAATGAGCGTCGCTGACAATCCGATCCAGTCTGCCCAGTCTCCCATCGATGGCAAGAATATCGATTTCGGGGCCGCGGTCATCCAGGCAGACATTCGTCGTCTCGAAAGGCACGATCTGTGGGTTTGGGGCAACACCATCATTGTCATTTTGGGCTTGACCGCGCTGGTAGTAGCTCTTTCAATTTCCCTTTTCCGTAAGGACATCGTCGCCCTGTACGGGCTGAATATTTCGACAGCGGTACGCATGTTGGTCGTCCTCGTGCTTGGGTTCACGGTTCACGCAGGCCATCAGCTCCATATGGTGCGGAATCTGCAACGCGAGCTGGGCGAGAAACAGATTCAAGCGGAAGTCTTCCGAAGGCTGGCGATGTTCGACCCGTTGACGGGATTGTACAATCGCCGCTTTGCCGAGCAACGCCTGAGCTCAGAGATT
Source organism: uncultured Acidobacteriota bacterium (assembly GCA_963812565.1). GTDB lineage: Bacteria > Acidobacteriota > Terriglobia > Acidiferrales > UBA7541 > Palsa-295. The sequence goes on along the minus strand of CAWEVR010000008.1, from coordinate 105,509 downwards.
GCGCGCTCCGAACGTAAGGGTCATTCCCTCACGATCGTTCTCCTCGACTTGAATGATTTCAAGAAGATCAACGATACGTCCGGCCATTCCGTCGGCGACCGTGTGCTGAAGGAATTCGCAGAGCGATTGAATCGATCCATTCGAGGAGCGGATTTAGCCGTCCGATGGGGCGGAGACGAATTCATGCTCCTGCTCGTGGAATGCAACCTGCAGCAACTTCAGCACGTACTGATTCGGCTTCAGTCGTTTGAAGTGAAAATCGAGAAAAGGAGCATTCCGGTATCCTTTGCCGTCGGATGGCGCGAGTATCAGCACGGAGATAAAATCTCCGACCTACTCGAGGAAGCAGATCGCTGCCTGTATCGGAGCAAGCAGGCTCTCAAGGCTGCCCCGCAACCCGTCCCAGTAGAAGTTAGAGCGTAACTCCTCGCAAAAACTTACCGCAGCAGATTTTCAAGTCGCGCCATCGCGTCTGCCCGGACCTCCTGCACAATGCACACGCCGAAACTCTTCGACGAAATGGACTTTCTTCTGGAAGTTTGTAAGATGCTTGACGGACGTGCCGCACAAACCACGATGAAATCGAAAAACCTCTTCTCCCACCCACACAGTCCCCTGCAAGCTGCCGATCCGACCCAATATACGCCGCGTTTTGTTTATCGATCGCGGCGCCGCGTGGCGTCTGAGGAAACCAATTTATATTGTGAGGGCGTGCCACTCGAGAAGATTTCGGAAGAAGCCGGCACGCCTGTCTACGTTTACAGCCGCGCGAGTATCGAAGCGGCGTATCACAAACTGGATCGATCCCTTGGATCGCTTCCCCACATGCTGTGCTACTCCGTAAAGGCAAACTCAAACCTTTCTGTTTTGCGCGTTCTGGCCCGGCTCGGAAGCGGATTTGACATTGTGTCCGGAGGAGAACTGGACCGCTTGCGCCGAATCGGCGTCGGTGGCGACCGCATTGTTTTCTCAGGCGTCGGCAAGACGCGCGAAGAAATCCACGCGGCGCTTCATTACCCCGGGAAAGCCACGCGACGAAATGGAATCCTGCTTTTCAACGTGGAGTCCGGAGAGGAACTCGAGGTCTTGCTCGACGAAGCTGCGCGCCATGTGAAGGCGGGTGGCGAGCGTCCCTCCGCGGGGGTGCGAATCAATCCGGACGTTCTGGCGGGCGGGCATCGTCACATATCAACCGGCGCTTCACAGCATAAGTTTGGCGTGGAGTGGGAAGAAGCTCGGCGTCTCTATCTGGAGCACAAACACTCTCCATGGATCACCTGGCGCGGAGTGAGTGCGCACATCGGATCCCAGATCCTCACCGCCGCTCCCTTTCGCCGCGCTCTTGCGCGGCTGGCATCCTGCGTGCGTGAACTGGCGCGGCATGAGATTCATTTGAGTAGCATCGACATCGGTGGAGGACTCGGAATCCGATACACGAACGAGGCGGCGCTTGATCCTGGTGTTTACGCTCGGGCGCTCGCGGGAATCGCGCGGCCGCTGGGTTGTCGTCTCTTGCTTGAACCAGGTCGCGCCATCGTCGGCCCGGCGGGTGTTCTGCTGGCGCGTGTTCTCTATGTCAAGCGAAGCGGTGGCAAGACCTTCATTATTGTAGACGCGGCCATGAATGATCTGATCCGTCCTGCTCTGTATGACGCGACGCATCCAATAACAAAAGTCGTCCGCGGCCCCCGATCTTCGCAAAAGAAACGGGTGGACGTGGTCGGGCCTGTTTGTGAAACCGGAGATTTCCTGGCGCGCGACTGGCCCCTGGAGAGTGTTGAGTCCGGGGACCTCCTGGCCGTGTGGACTGTGGGAGCCTATGGATTTGCCCAATCGTCGAACTACAATTCGAGGCCGCGAGCCGCAGAAGTTCTGGTCGAGGGACGGCGTTTCCACATTGTTCGCCGCCGCGAGACGTACGCGGACCTCGTGCGAGGAGAACGCTAGGAGAAAAGATGAAACCCGACCTCGATTGCGCGGCGATGCTTGCTGTGGCATTGACCGAGGCCCGCAAGGGCCTCGCGGAAGGCGGAATCCCCATCGGCGCGGCGGTCTTCGATGACAACGGCAAGCTCATCGCCGCAGGCCATAATCGCCGCGTGCAGCACGGAGACCCCTCGATGCATGCGGAGACGGACGCTTTTCGCCAAACGGGCCGCCAGCGCAGCTATCGCAACCTCATCATGGTCACCACGCTGGCGCCCTGCTGGTATTGCAGCGGGCTCGTCCGGCAGTTTGGATTCGGCACGCTGGTGGTCGGCGAAAGCCGCAATTTTCAGGGGGGCATGGACTGGCTGCGCGCGCTCGGCGTGAACGTGATTGATCTCGATTCCGCGGAGTGCGCCGCGCTGCTGTCCGAGTACATTCGTACGAATCCGGCTGTCTGGAATGAGGACATCGGGCAGGATTAGCGGCGAGACCCGCCGCCAATCCCTTTGGATCGTTCGATCAGAACAGCACGCGAAGCGACATCTGAATCTGCCTAGGGCTACCAATGGTTTTGTTTGTATTGCCCAGACCGCTTACCGTGGGGCAAGCATAGAAGTTCGTTCCGCCGCAAGGTGTCGGCGGCGTGCCCTCGATCGGGAAGTCGTTATAGTTCACGTTCTGCGTTATGGCGTCAATCGGGATGTCGAAGCTCGGGGTATTTGTCAGGTTAAAGATGTCAAATGTGTATTTCACGGAGACCCGCTCCGTGATGAACGTGGTCTTCACGAAAGATATGTCCGCACGTTTTTGCCAGGTCTGCCGGAAGATATTGCGCTGGCCGGTGTCGATGAAGTTCGTCTCGTAAGGATCATTCGTAGGAATCGCCCCATTCAAGTCGCCCGGGGCGAGTAACGGCAAACCGAAGCAGTCTGGATTCAGCGCAAGGGGGCCGTAGGCTCCGGAGTGGCCCGTCCTCGCGCTTTTCGGAGTACAACCGGGAGCCAGCGGGACGACGGGGTTCGTGATGCCGTTGGAAACGCCATAAAAGATGCTCCCGACCGCACCCGAATAGTCGACCACGCTGTAAGGCTGGCCGCTTTGAAGGATGGTGACGCCCTCAACTGCCCAGCCATTCGTCAGCCTTCCCTTGAGTGAAGAGTCGGAAGCGAATTTCGGAAATTGATACAAGTAGCTGAAGTTGATGACGTGCGTGCGATCAAAATCCGAATTGCCGTAAGCCGAGCGCAGATTGAGTGGGTTGTTACCGTTGTAGAAGAGTCCGAGGGCACTCTGCTCATCGAGTGCGTGGGAGTACGTGTAGGAGAAGCCTAGCTGCAGCCCATGGCCCATGCGCTTTTCCACGTGGGCCTGCAGCGCGTTGTAATCAGAGACGCCCGCCGCCGTGTACGACTCCGACTCCGATGAATAGCCAATGAAGGGAACGCGCAAGTCGATGTTACCACCTTCATAATTTGCCTGGTAGGGTTGCCCGTTGGGCAAGTTAATTGGTGCAAAGGTGGTCGGATCAAGAATTGTGTACCCGTAGGTGTAGTCCTGCTCAAAAGGAGTACCGGGGCGGATGGGCGCGGTTGGCCTGGCGATCTGCGCTTGGTTGAATGGAATGGGAATGACTTCGTGACGGCCCAGGTTACCGACGTAACCGATGTCAATCGCCAGGTCATTCCGCGGTTGCCATTGAATGTCGAGGGTCTGGTTGAGCGTATAGGGCAACTTGTTCTTTCGGTTGTAAACGGCGAAGGAGAAAAGCTGCGCCCCGTTTGTGATTGCCGTTGCATTCGGCAGATTGATGTCAGCCGGATTATTGGTCGGCCCGGGCCCGCGATTGAGACCCCAGGGATTGGCGAAATCGCCGCCATTTGGGTTGCCGGAATTCACCGGCGAGGCACAGGTCGCGACGAACCCCTGGTATAGAGGGGCGAGGGTCGTGCACGACTGCGCACTCACGTACGGCGGAGACTGGTTGACGCCGAATGGCCCTCCGGCAATCACGCCAGCAGCAAAGCCGGGAGAAAGATACGTAAAGAGCTCGCCTCGGTCGTAATACATGCCCCAGCCGGCCCGGACAACGACCTTATTGTTGAATCTCTTGGGACTCCAGGCCAAGCCCAATCGAGGCGCCATTCCCCATTGCCGGCCGGTCAAGGTCGAATTGCTTACGCCCTTGCTAGGAAACTCGCTGTTGTTGCTCGCCACGATGAAGCCATTCGATACAATCGTATCCGTTGCCGCATCGTAGTCGTACCGCGAGGGATCAAAGTTATAGAGGTGGCCGTACTTCTCCGTGAAACCGCCGTGATAATCGAAGCGCACGCCGAACGTGAGGCTGAGATTGGACAAAATCTGGAATTTGTCCTGCGCATACTCGCCCGTCTCTCTGCTGCGATAGTAGCGGTTGGCATTGCCCTGAAGAAACGTAGTAGCGATGAAACCATCCGCACTGTAGGGGGTGACCATGCCCTCGACGAATTGCGAAAAGTCGAAAAAACCGATCGTGCCTTGATTCGTTCTTCGGTCACGAGTATTCAGTTGGGTGTAGGAAAAGCTGCCGCCAAAGGTCAGCGTGTGCTTGCCCTTCGTCCAGATGGCGTTTGCCGAAGGCATGAGGCGGTTCTGAAATACTCCGGTGAATGCCCCTTGGGAGGCCGCGCCTTGGCCGATGCTTAGAGGTACGGCGAGGCCAACTGTGTTGTCGGAAGAATCGACCCCCAGCATGTCGTTAATGGTGATGCCCGGAAAAACAGCAGAGCCGAACGTGTTAATGCCAAACTGCTGCGGCGTGAAGGGCTGTTTGATCGTGCTGTAGGCTTTTTCATGAATAAATCCCAGGACTTCCGCGACGCTGAAGTTGGGGGTCAGAGATTGAGTATTGGTGATGGAGGCAACTTGGCTGCCGGCATCCAAATGTTGCGTGAACCCGGCCACACCGGAATAGGCGTACGGAGCGATGCTCGGGTCATGCTGGAAGTAGTATTTCAGCGCTAAGGTGTCCGTGGGGCTCACAATCCAATCGAGATTGGCGACCGCCTGATTGGCCAGGAAATACGCCGTGCCCGGTATGATCGCGTTCTCCGGATAGTTTACGGAGGGTATATTGCCATTGGCAAAAGGGATCATGTACTGCCCGTTGGGTAATTTGTATTGAAGCAGGGCGAGCGAGATTGGATTAATCTGACTGGCCGTGATCGGAACCGGCGGCGGGAGCACGAAGCTTTGCTGGGGTATGACGAAATTGTTGTTCACGATGTTGACCAAGCAGGAATTCAACGTCGCAGTCGCGCGATCCGCACCGCAGTTGGCAGCCGTAAACTCGAGCGGAACAGTCAGCCGCGATTGCCCGATCTCCTGATCGGAATCATGCAAGTGCTGGTAGGAAATGAAACCGAAAAGCTTGTTCTTGATGATCGGCGCGCCCAACGTTCCACCCGCAAGGTAGCGATGTAATTCCGGGACCTTCTCGTTTTCGGGGATGTTGGGATCCGGCTTGAAGAAGAAGGGCGCGGCGTTGAGCCAATCGGTCCCACGATGCAGGTAGGCTTGACCGTGAATGTCGTTCGTGCCCGAAGAAGTGCTCATGTCGATATGGGCGCCGCTCGTCGAGCCTTGCTGCGCGTCATACATCGACGTGTTCACGCGGAACTCCTGAATTGTCTCCGGGGCGGGAGTGGGCAGCGACTGGCCGACGGCCAGATAAGGCGAAGCTGTGCTTTGAATCGGCGCGGCCGAATTGCTGGCTGCGCCTGCGACTCCGGTGTTATTCACAACACGCGCCGAAGCCACCTGGCTCGTACTCTTGCCGTTGAACAGGTTGCTGGCATCCACTCCATTCAGAAGAAACGTATTGCTGGTGTCGCGCTGGCCGTTGGCCCAGATGGGTTGGTTTCCCAAACCAGCATTGGCGCCGGTCCCGCTGGAAAGCTCCGCATTGACGCCGGGAGAAAGAATGGCCAGGCCCGTAAAACTCCCTGTCGGCAGCGGGATCGCCTCGAGCTGCGCTTTGTCCAGCACGTACCCGTTGGTAGTGTCCACAGCGTTCATAAGCGGGGTCTCCACAACCGTGACGGTTTGGCTGACCTGGCCGATTTTGAGCGTCGCGTCAACTGTTGCCGTGCGGTTCGCTTGCACCAGGATCGACGGCACCTTCTGCGTCTGAAACCCCTCGTGAGAAAAAGTCAGAGTGTAAGTCCCGATCGGAAGGTTCACGAAATTATACGTGCCGGTTTGGCTGGTTTTCTGGGTGCGCGTCAGTTGGGTCTGGTCGCCCACAATCGTCACGGTGGTGTCTGTCAGCACCCCGCCCGAGCTGTCATCCACCGTGCCAGTGATGCCACCGAGAGTTTGTTGCGCCTGCGTACGCGGCGTGAAGGCGAAAAGTGTCCACAGGAATGCGGCGGAGAAGATAACAAAGAGTCGAGCCCTCTTCATCATCGTTGCGAGCCTCCCGATATTATTGAGATACAATTGGCCAGTACCACCACCGCGGGCTCTCCAATCGCTGTTGTCTCTTTGCCGCGATCCGCGCCACTTGCCATCCGCACTGCTCCCCCAAAAAAGTTGACGGAAGGTACGTCAATTCTGAGCGAAATCCTCATTGAATCTTTTTGTGGATTGAATCAATTTCTTGAATAGCCGGAAAATCCTCGAACCCGCGCGCATCATTACCACGATGGCCTGTGGAAAATACTCAAAATTGTGGATCTCGAAAGAAATTCTCGGGGAACGTCCGAGGTGGAAGAGCCGCTCTAGTCTTGTCTCGGCACGGATTCCTTGCCGCGGCCATTCAGCAAGAACCACAGCAAACCTGCAGTCAAGTACGCGAGATAAATGTAGGGTAGCTTGCCGTAGGGTCCTTCCGGCACCGGATAGAGGTTGTCGGCGAGCGCGAGGAGCATGGCAAAGCAGGCCAGCCAAGGGATGATCTGCGCTCCGGGATGAAAGACACCTCGGTCGCGCAAGTAGCGCGGTAGAGCGAAGGAAACGAGCGCATAGGCCACTATGAAACCATAGGTCGCGAGCGACCCCATCCACCCGTAGACGTCTAAGCCGCTCGATCCAACGGCTGCCAGCACAGCCACTGGAAACACCGCCGCGATCCCTGTGACGATGATTGCGCGGCCCGGCGTTTCGTTGCGTGCATGCGTCGCGCTCAGCGAGGCGTGTGCGAGGCCGTTGTGGGCCATCAGCAGCAGTACGCGCGCGGCCGCCGTGATGCAGGCCAGCGTCCCGGCAAACAAACTCACCAGTGCGCCGACGTCGATCAGCGGTCCCAGGATTGGCACGCCCCCAACGTTGGCCAGCACGTGCATCGGAGCGGGGCTGGTTCCCAGATCTTGACCCACCGTGCGAAAGCCAAGCACTTCTGCATAGGCGCAGACGGTAAAGATCGCTCCCGCAAGAAGGGAACTCTGGATCACGGCGCGCGGAATCGTCTTCAATGGATTGCGCGCCTCCGCGCCGAGCGTCGTCGCACTCTCGAAACCGACAAAGCTAAAGAGTGCTAGCACCAGCCCGAGCCGCAGGCCACTTCCGTTCACGCCGCTCAATTGCAGTTGAGTCCTGTCCAAATGAACGCCGTGGCGCACCAGCACAAGGACCACTACGATGAGGATCACAGTAAGCGATGCCGCTTCGATCCACAGCATCAGTCGCGCGGAGATCTTTACGTCGCGCCACGCGATCCACATGGAAACGCCCGTGACGATCACCGCCAGAAACACCGCGGATGTGCCGTGGCCCGTCGCATCGCGCAACAAAAGGTTGGCGTAGTGGTAGAAGCCGCCGATGACGCTCGATCCCGTGGCCACGTAAGCCAGCAACAAACTCCATGCCGTGACGGCCCCCAGCCATGGTGGCAGAATCATCGCGGCATACGTATAGAGCGATCCTGGCGAAGCCGAATAGCGCGCGAAGCGGCCGACGCACCACGCCACCAACAACACAGCCACCGTTGCCAGCACGTAGACAAACCAGGTGCCATTGCCAGCCAGCGCGCAGACCAGCGGAATCGTCGCCACTGGCGTTGTGGTCGGCGCGATCGTGGAGACGGACTGCGCCAGAGTCTCCATCGGGGAAAGGGCCTCGCGCCGCAAACCATATCCTGCGGGATGGGGATGTTCCTTGCGCTCCATGTGGGCCCGCTCCTCGCTTCCGCCAAATTCGGTTTAGAGAGACCGTAGACAATACCGGCACCGTGGCACTCGCGCAAGAGACCCCGCTGCGGTCATTCTCCAGCATTCAAATTTCGTGGAGGAACGACAAACAAGCTGCCGAAGCTCGCGTTGACTTGTTCTCGTCGAGTCGATAGCATGTGCGTTTGCACAAACCCCACTACACATGATCGGCCAGACAATTTCGCATTACCGCATCGTTGAGAAGCTAGGTGGGGGCGGCATGGGCGTGGTCTACCGGGCCGTGGATACCCGTCTCGACCGCAGCGTGGCACTGAAGTTCCTCCCGGATGATTCCACGAAGGACCGCCTGGCACTCGAACGATTCGAACGCGAGGCGCGCGCCGCTTCCGCGTTGAATCACGCCCACATTTGCACAATTTACGATATTGACGAGCACGAGGGCCGCCCCTTCATCGTAATGGAGTGCCTGGAAGGCCAGACGCTGAAGCACCGTATCGAAGGCCGCCCTATGGAAACGGAAGAAATACTCGAGTTCAGCATCCAGATCGCGGGCGCCCTCTCCGCGGCGCACGCGAGAGGCATCACCCATCGCGACATCAAGCCAGCAAACCTCTTCATCACCAAGAGCGGCGCAGCCAAGATTCTGGATTTTGGACTTGCAAAGATGGCTCCGAAACGTCAGGCCGTCGGTGAAGCGGTCGGGGTATCGGACCACGCGACTGCGGCCGCCGCTCTGGAGGATTTGACAAGCCCCGGGTCCACACTGGGCACGGTGGCTTACATGTCGCCTGAGCAGGCCCGCGGAAAAGAAGTGGACGCCCGCAGCGACTTGTTTTCCTTCGGAGCAGTCCTGTATGAAATGTCCACAGGACGTCTCGCCTTTCCTGGCGAAACTTCCGCCGTGATCTTCGATGCCATTCTGAACCGCGTCCCCGTTCCCGCAAGACGCTTGAACCCCGGGCTTCCGGCGGAGCTAGAAAGAATCATCAACACACTGCTCGAAAAGGATCTCCACGCGCGTTGTCAGACCGCCGCGAAGCTGCGTGCCGACCTGCAGCAATTGAAGCGCGATTCCGATTCCGGCCGCGCCCTTGCAGCCGGCGAGGCGCCGGCCGGGAAATCGGTGGCCGTGCTGTACTTTGAAAATCTGAGCGGAGCCAAAGAAGATGAATATTTCCGCGACGGCATGACGGAAGACATCATCACGGAATTGTCCAAGATCGGCCAGCTCCATGTGTTCCCGCGCGCGGAGATGCTCGCATACCGCGATAAGCCCGTCACGGCGCCGCAGGTGGGCCAGGAACTGAGCGCCGCCTTCGTGTTGGGCGGCAGCCTGCGCCGGGCGGGAAACCGTCTGCGCATCACAGCGCAACTGGTGGAGACGCGCACACGCCACTCCGTCTGGGCGGAACGCTACGATCGCCAGATGGAGGACGTTTTTGCCATTCAGGACGAAATCGCGCAAAGCATCGCAGCAGCCTTGAAGGTGATGCTGACGGACAGCGAAAAGCAGGCCATAGCCAAGGCGCCCACCGCGGATGTGAAGGCCTACGATTTCTATTTGCGCGGACGGCAATTCTTCTATCAGTTCCGGAGGCGTGGCTATGATTTTGCGCGGCAGCTTTTTTCGCGGGCGATTGAACTCGATCCCGGATATGCCCGTGCCTACGCCGGCGTCGCCGATTGCTATTCGTATCTCTACATGTATTGGGAGGCAAGTGAGGACAACTTGAAAGCGGCCGACGATGCCAGCCAGAAGGCTTTGCAGCTCGACCCGGATCTGGCGGAAGCTCACATCTCGCGCGGGCTGGCGATTTCACTGAACAAGCGGTACGACGAGGCGGAACAGGAATTCGAGATGGCCATCCGGCTCGATCCAAAGCTCTACGAGGCCTACTACTTCTACGCCCGGGCCTGCTTCCAACAGGGGAAGCTCGAGAGAGCGGGGGCTCTGTTCGAGAGCGCCGCAAAGGTGAACCCGGACGATTATCAGGCGCCCAGCATGATGGCGATGGTGCTGGAGGGCCAGGGCCGTATGACGGAAGCGAATGCTGCACACCGGCGTGCGCTCCGGGCCGCAGAGAAACATCTCGAATTGCACCCGGATGACGCCCGCGCCCTCTACCTGGGCGCCACCGATCTCTGCCAGTTGGGCGAACGCGCTCGCAGTCTGGACTGGGCCCGCCGCGCGCTGGCGATCGACCCGGAGGATTGCGGCATCCTCTACAATGTCGCCTGTGTGTATTCCCTTCAGGGTTTGGTCGAAGAATGCATCGATTGTTTGGAACGGGCGCTGCAGCACGGCTTTTGGTACAAGAGGTGGGCGCAGCACGACTCGGATTTGGACTCAGTCCGCAAACACCCGCGCTTTCAGGCACTGATGGACCAGTAGGGACAGGTCTGCCCGACGGTGTCTACACGATAATTCCAAACCGCGTTTGCATTTCGCGAGCGCCGCGCTCGGTAATACGCAGCGCGCGCGTGCCCCGACGCCGAGCGACCCATCCTGCAGCCAGCATTCGCGAAAGCAATGCCGCACCCAGAGCACCGGCAAGGTGGGGCCTCCGCTCGGTCCAGTCGAGACATCGCCGCGCAAACGCGCGACGCTCGCGCCGTAAGGCATCGATATCGATATCTAAGTCTGCGAAACAGTTTGGGCCCTTCGATCCGAGCTTGTAGTCTCGTTCGCCGTTGATTCGTATCACTTCGGATTTCTCAAGCGCCTTCGTCAGTTCGACAGCAACATGGCCGGCAAGATGGTCGTAGCATGACCGCGCGCGATACATTTCCATGTGTTCACGGGAGCGGATCACACTTGCTGGGCGCGGCGAGGTCGCAATTGAGCCCAGAGCTTCCAGCGCGTAGGCTACTTCCGGTTTGGTAATCCTGTAATAACGATGCCTACCGTGGTTCCGTGCCGTAAGTAGTGCGCCGTCGACGAGCTTCGAAAGATGTGCGCTTGCGGATTGTGGTGAAATACCGGCAATCAGCGCCAGCTCTCCAGCAGTCAGATCCCGTCCGCCGAGCAAAGCAATAAGTATGGCAGCTCGCGCAGGCTCGCCGATTAGTTCGCCGACGGAGGAAATCGGATATGCCATGCTCATCACGGCATTCTAACGCCGGATCGACAATAATATTTCATTCTTGGATGAAACATGGCCCACGCGATTCATTCTAGTCTGGTGCCGTGGGAGATGCGAAGTCGGACCGTCACCTGGGATTACGCATAAGCGCCAAAATAAACTAGGAGGCCATTGATGATGACGATGTGCATTCGATACACGATCGACCCCTGCAAGCTCGAAGACTTTGAGAAATACCCTCGCCATTGGCCGGAATCCATTAAGCGCTGCGGCGGCGAACTCCTCGGATACTTTCTGCCAACGAAATTGGCATGGCCCACGAACATCGCGCTTGCATTGATAAGGTTTCGCGATCTCGCCTCTTACGAAAAGTATCGTGCAGCCCTGATGAAGGATCCTGACGCTGTGGCAAACGTCGCCGCGGCCGAGAAGTCGAAGTGCATCTTGATTGAAGACCGCTCATTCCTGCGTCGCATTCCGGAATAAACGTGGCATCAGCAAGCACGCAGCAAGTACATTATGCCCTCGACTAACGTGAGTGGCATTCGCACAGGATTTCGGCGTAACGAACTCCGTGGATGTTCTTCTCGCTGGATGCTTCTCGGCATTTCTGATTTGGCGGGAGAAGCGCATGAAGCCGTGACGCCGAGGGCGACTGGATACGTTTCGAGTTGCCGACGATTCGCGCGGTTCATTTTAAGGTTAGCCTAAGGTCAGGAGGAAGCTAATGACGACAACCCGCGCCGAGATGGTTGAAAAGGGACGGGCCTTTCGTGCTCTTCACGAGCGTGACACCGCATTCATCATTCCCAATCCGTGGGACACGGGTAGTGCACGTCTCCTGGCACACTTGGGGTTCGAGGCGCTGGCCACTACCAGCATGGGCTATGCCTTCTCTGTCGGGCAGCAGGACAATACACTTGACCGCCGCCAGACGTTGGCGTACGCGTCCGCGATCGCCTCAGCTACTCACTTGCCGGTCAGCGCGGATCTTGAGAATTGCTTTGGAGACGCGCCTGAAATCGTTGCCGAAACTATCAGGCTTGCGGAGCCCGCAGGAGTTGTCGGGGGCTCAATCGAGGATGCAACCGGGCGCCTTGACCATCCGATTTATGAAATGGAACACGCGATTGAGCGAGTCCGCGCGGGCGTGGCGGCGGCCCGCGCCCTTCCGTTTCCCTTTACACTGACCGCACGTGCGGAGAACTACTTGCACGGTCGACCGGATCTCAAAGACACGATTAAGCGACTGCAGGCTTATCAAGAGGCGGGCGCTGATGTCCTGTATGCGCCGGGTCTAGCCACGAAGGACGACATCGCCGCGGTTACCAGCTCTGTGGATCGCCCGGTGAACGTGGTGATGGGCTTGCGAGGTGTTCAACTGAGCCTAGATGATCTCTCGGCGATTGGTGTTAAGCGCGTGAGCGTGGGCAGCGCGCTCTGTCGTGCCGCCCTTGGCGCTTTTCTTCGTGCCGCCCGCGAGATGCGAGAGCACGGGACTTTTACCTTCGCGGCTGACGCAGTGAGCCCGAGGGAGATAAACGCCATTTTTAAGACATGACATGTGCAACGATCCGAGCCGTGACAACGGCGTGATGACCGGCGTTTGCTGCCAATCACTTGTCCGGCAATCCGATTTACCGGGAGGTTGTCTAAGTCGAGTGGCTGTTTCGTCTTGGAAGGGATTTCTTGTCTGCGTTATGGACCCCAACTCGAAGCAGCCCTAACCGGGCAAGAGCGTTTCCTGGCCCGCGACGGCTTGCCAGCCCCGTTGGCCGAAGATATACACGTGGGTAACACGCAACTGCCGGTAAAAAGTATGTCCGTTCTTGCTTCCGTGCGAACTCCAGAGACACGTGACCACGGCCGTCTCCTCGAACATGCGTACCTGGATATCTGTCGCAACAAACGAACTGTACTTGGTGCTGGAATCCTCGATTCTGGCGATCCACCCCGCCTTATCCAGGATCTCGCCCGACGGCAATATTCCCACGAAGTCGTCACCATAAATTCGCAGGAACAGCCCACCGTTGTTCCCCTGGAGCGCCCGCGCCGTCTCTTTTTCCAGATTAACTAGTTCATCTTGCTTGACCTCTTTTTCCTTCGCCAGCTCCTTTAACTCGGCAGCGGTAGGGTCCTGTGCCCAGCTGCAGGGAACCAGAGAGCTCGCTAGGATTGCCAAGACCAGTGTGGATAGTATTCTCATGCCATGGCACCTCGTCATCCGTATGAGCCGGGCCATTCCCAAAACGTTGTGGTTCCGCAAGCTTTGCCCGGTCAATTGCAAGTATAACGCGAGCCACGCCTATCTTTGCCGACCCTGCGCCCTTCTTCTAAACAGCTGGGGCGTATCTCATGAGCGCCTCCGGAGAATTGCAAGGCAGCCGAGCGGCAGCATGCCGAGAAAGTTGACTTCGTGACGTTCCCAGCGGCAGACCAATCGGCGGAAGTTGCGGAGCCGAGCAAAGAGGCGCTCGATTTTCAAGCGCCGGGAGTAGCGGCGCAGTTCGCGGCCATCCTGAATGCTTTTGCGGCGGCGATTGTACTTGTGGGGTGCGATGAGCCGGTTGCCCTGCCTTTGCCGCAGGCGCTGATGAACCGGATCGCAATCGTAAGCGCGGTCGCCGATCATTCGTTCTGATTTGGCTCGCGTGAAACGCTGCTCGACGGTGTGCAGGAACCCCGGAGTGCTAATTTATGACCGGACCAAATGCGGTGAGCAGGTCACAGGGATTATCACCATCTATCCGGCAGCGAATTCGCTGCAGCAATCGAGCTCGCTATTTTCCTTTTGTTAGCAATTTGTTGGCAGAAGAGCAGGAAGGCGATTCCAACGCGGCGAGACCAAACTGAAAAAGTGAAGGGCGCTCAAGCAATCACGCCGAGCGCCCATGGTTGCGGGGGTTGGATTTGAACCAACGACCTCCGGGTTATGAGAATTAGGGTCTAACTCTAAAGCCTGTTGATGGCGCGTCCCTTATAGCCCAAATCAGCGATTTCAGCCGATAGAGGCCCGTATTCGGGCCTCTAAACGGCCCCCAATGCACGAGCCTTTGGCCACGAACTTTTCAGAAAAGTCTAGACCTGTATCAGAGTCATCTCGCGGCCTGCTCATGGTCACAGACGCGACGACTAGAGCGAATCGAACGGGGTAGGTAAATACATTCGTACCTCATCCCGGTGGGTTGGCGCGGAGGGTCAATCGCCTTCCAGACCGCCGCAACGGCGGCTCTCTTTGCCGGCGCCAACTCATCGGGGGAACAGGCAAAGAGAGGAGATTCACAATGATCGATGGTGGCTACGAATTCGGTGAACGATTCCAGCGCAGATTGCTGTCCCTACTGGTGAGGCATCCAGAAAAGGTGCTTGGGATAATAGAGCCGCAATACTTCACTAGCCCCATTCTCGTGGATATTGCCAGGGAAACCCAGGACGCCTATAAAACGCATCCCGAAGACAGGCTCACCGTGACTTCGCTGTCCGAAGTTGTCAAAGCCAGCCTCTCAAGGAAGGCTCGTCAAAATTGGCCGCTCTACAAAAAAGAAATCAAACGAGTATGGGATACGAAGTTTCCAGACATGTCGTTTCTCATAGAGAATGCGGCAGAGTTCGCGAAGGAGCAACGGTATCGACAGGCGCTAGTTATGGCGGAGGGCTATGTCAGCACGCATAGCTATGACGGGGTTCACAAAGTGATCGAGAAGGCACGCCTGTCCGCGAGTGAGCACGCCCAATCCAGGGAGAAGACCATCGAGCTCCCTCTCTTCCACTTCCACCGACTGTTGGCGACCGATTTCGATACCGACCGAGACTATCTGGTCGAAACCATAATTCCGCACGGCGGGGCCATCCTGTCCTACGGGTTGCCGAAGGGTTTGAAGAGCTGGTTTTCGACGGCCGTCGCTCTTGACGCGGCGATCGGAGATGGCAAGGCAGTGGGCTATTTTAATGTTCCTCGCCCGGTTCGCGTTCTCCTTGTGCAAGTCGAGGATTCAGCCGGTCGGACAAAGAGCCGTCTCCAGAGACTCAAGGAAGCCAGACCCCTTCGGCAGAACCCGCACCCGGGAAATCTACAAATCATCACCCGGTGCCCACTAAACCTGACCGATCCACAATGGATTGCCAAACTAGAAGCGGTGATCGCAAAGCAGAAAACCGAACTAGTCATCTTCGATGTTTTCCGCCGTTTGTTTCGCGGGAACGTGAACAGTCCGGAAGACACAGCGGCTTTTCTTGAAGTAGTGGATGGTCTGCGGGATAAATACGGGGTCGCAGCCTGGATCGTGCACCATTCAAACAAGAAATCAGAAACTGAGATGATGACCAAAGCCCTGGGCAGCATAAATTTGACAGCCTGGGGCGAAGTGCTGCTGTATTTCAAGAACAAGCAGGAGTCGGATGGCATTACGACCTGCAATCTTGAGATGGAAACGAAGGATCAGGCTATTGATGGTGAGCTGAAGGTCATTCTCGATGATGAGGGCTGGCCCATGCTCCGGGTCGAGAAGGCAAAGCCAACCGAGGACAAGCTTCACAAGGCCATGTCGCATCTGAAAAACAAGTGGACGGTCGATGATTTGGCGGAAGTGATCGGTTTGAAATATGCTGGCGCGTATAAAATCCTACAAGATTGGCTGAAGGCAGGAATTGCTATCGTGGTGAGTCCTGGCGCGAGGGGACACCGCGCCCGCTACCAGTTTGAACAAATTACCGCGAAATAGCGAAAAACTGACATTCTGGACGTTTGCTTTTACTTTTACTAACCCTAAAGGGTTAGTAGTAATAGCAAACCAAGAATCCAGGCAGCCAAAACATTGAGTAGGCCTGATTCTAAGTAATCACTTGGGCAGTAATCCTCTTTATCTTCTCCTCACAGGAGTGGCTGTTAGCAGGTGGACTGAAAAGGGACTGAAACGTTCAACCTAAAACCGTAGAACCGTATAGCTAAAGCTATATACGGTTTTACGTTTTCACAGCCATACGCTTTCACTGGTACAGCGTTTTTCCGGCTCTTCGAGCCGAGCAGCTCTGCGAGCTGCCCCAAGACCGAAGATCGAACACCAAAAGCAAAAGGTTTTCGGACAAGGACCCCGGTTTTGGGTCCTTGTCCCCCGAAGGGGGATAAACATGGCATGTTTGAGAAGTTGGGCAGATTTGCATCCGCTCGGAAGGGTTTAACGTGGATTGATGCAGTTATCCGAAAAACATGACTGAAACGTCGCACAGTACAGGACGATTCCGGCAAATCGCGATTTTTCGGAAGTGCGGTTGCAGTGGGCCGAAAAGGCGACAGGCAGAGAGGTTGAGGCCAGACGTAATCCTGTATCCGTGCTTCACGTTCACTCGCACCACAAATGCTAGACCTCAGGTCCAGTTTTTCCTAGAATGTCACTCCGATGTCAACGCTTCGACCAAGGACTCGATATGATTATTTCTGATCGCTTGCGCGCTTTACGTGAGGCAAAGAAGCTCAGCCAAGGTGACATCGAAAAGCGCACGGGACTGCTGCGTTGCTACATCTCCCGCGTTGAAAACGGCCACACCGTTCCGGCAATCGAGACTCTTCCCATCCTTCATAATTAGATGTCTGGCAGGTGGCCAAGATTTCATTGGTAGGTAGAGGGTCACTTACCATACAATTTACCTAGTTTTTGCGTCCCCTCCCAAGGAGAACATCCCGAGGCGAGAAACCCGTGCGAACTCCGTTTGCCATCCGGTTTTTAATCCTCGTTTGGATCGCAGTTGGGCTGCGCGCCCAATCTCCGCAGCAAGAGCCGCGTTTTGCGCTGGAAATGATCCCTGGGGAAGGAAGACCCGCGAGCAACTTCCTG
This sequence comes from uncultured Acidobacteriota bacterium, assembly GCA_963812565.1. Lineage (GTDB taxonomy): Bacteria > Acidobacteriota > Terriglobia > Acidiferrales > UBA7541 > Palsa-295. The sequence continues at coordinate 88,517 of CAWEVR010000008.1, read as the reverse complement.
TTGGCTCGAACAGACAATAACAAGCAATCGAACGTTTTTTACACCAACACCCTGGTTCCGTTGCCAGCAGAAGATGCGTTAAGCGCTGTTCGGACCCTGCCGTGCGCCCTCAGGCTCGAGTACAAAGAGGAGGAAGACGCGATTTCTGTGGTCGCGTCTCTCGACTACTTTTGCCCGGGAAACCAGCAAGACACAGAAAACGTCAAGCACCCCAGGGAAACTCTCGCAAGCTACTCCTTGCGGCTGGGCCAGAGCGTGGTGTTGGAGGAAATGAGGCGTTTTGGAGTTCAGCCCTACACCATCATGTTGGTCAGCGCTACAGCAGCTCCATCAAGCGTACCAACAATAAACAAGGTGCCATCCCTGGCACTGCAGGTCACTGGCGAGGATCGTGGTTTCTATCTCGTGAAAATTGATAATTTGTCTCCGCTGGCAGTCATGGGACTTGTGCTCACCAGGTCTTCGGGAAAGGAGGGGACCCGCCTCGAAGTGTACGACAACATCGACCCCGTGATAGCTCCCCGGACCTCTCACTATTTCCCCGTCAAAAACAACCCGCTCAGTTGCTCTTCTCCCGATACTGGGGCCTCCAACCTCGAACCTGTGGTATGCCCGGTCGTACTCGTGGCAGCCGTGTTTGCGGATGGGAGCCATGGTGGCGATCCAAAAATTGACGCCCGCCTGGAAGCTGCTCGAGTAACTCTTGCAGGACCACACCGCGAATTGGAAGAGCTGGTGAAGAAAGTTGCGGAAGATCCGACGTTGTCGGACGAACAAAAGATTGCGCGGCTTCGCGAAGAAATCGAAAAACTGCCGGGTGATTCCGGACAGGGGGCGTTGGATCAATTCAGGTCACGGTATTCGGAACTTTCCGAGGAGCAGTGGGCCCAGGTTAAGAATTCATTGAGCAAACGTGTTCAGACGGAGCGCCAGCGGCTCCTGGATCACTTGGCAAAGGATGGCCCCTCATCACGGGACGCGACGAATGCGCAATCCCGGACCGAATGGATGCTCCACTGGTAACGTGAGAATGCTTGCCTCACCCCCCGAAAAGCTGTAATTGTCCGGTCGCTCTCGCATATCCAGTCTGCCACAATGGAAAGGATTAACGCGGTAACCGGACATAGACGTTATCACCACCATTCACGAGTTGAGGAACGGGCAGCTGATTTCAGATTGCAGGGCGCAGGCGAACCTTCCGTTCACCGTTTTTAGTTCTCCCCGACGAGGACTCCCCGGCCTTCTAGACGGCGGCTACAAATATGTAACTACTTCGTGAAACCGCCCCAAGGATCGTGAGTGATTGTTGCAATCAAACGCTGCGGAACAATTCCGAGAGTGAAATCCTCAACGCTCGTGCAATCTTCTCGATATTGACGATGGCGACGTTACGTTCACCGCGTTCAATTCCGCCGATATAGGTCCGGTCCAACCCGCATAGATCGGCAAATGCTTCCTGGGACACGCCCAGCCTGTGGCGTCTCCTTCTAACGGTCTTGCCGAGCCTGACGCGAATGTCTTCCATTTACCCTTGAGCGTCATATTTGGGCCTCACGGTTTATGTGTCCACGGATTATGAGTATCCTTGTTGCCATAGAGGATTTGGGCATGCCCGCTCCAAGCAACGCCACACTGCGCCTGGTTCGAAGTTGTGTGCAGTGGATTCCAAAGGTTCAAATCGATTCAATCCCAAAAGGGTTCAGGGGAATCTATGCCCTCCATCGTCATCGTCCGCGGCTCAAGAAGTATGACGTCGTCTACGTGGGGATGGCTGAGGGAGGAGTGGGCATACGTGCACGTCTACGCGCCCACGCCAGTAGCAAACGGAAGCGAAAGATGTGGACTCATTTCTCTGCCTTTGAGGTCTGGCCAAACATTACAGAAGCAGAAATCGCTGAACTCGAGGGCTTGTTTAGGGAGATCTATCGGAAAGATAAGCGAGCAAACGCGCTGAACCGACAGAAGAGATATAGAAAAATACAGAAAGTCAGGGTCCGTAATCTTGCGGAATTGGCAGCGGAATAGGATTTATGAGAAGAGCCGTAAGTATCGTTTTTGAGGCGACGCTGGTTTTAGTGATTGGGTTTGTCGGCTGCACATCCTCGAAGAAGATTGCAAGAACCGAGGGAATGGAAGAGCTGCAGCGAATGCGTTCGGCAGTTCAGGATGTGAATATCGTTGTTTCAGCCGGAGTCACAAGGGATGAATACTCCAAGCGTCTAACTGATGCTTTGCTGAAGTTCGGTGATCGGGAAGGGGGCTGTAAGCAGGCTATCGCGAAATTCCCCGAAGGGGAGCAACAATCGACGGCAGGACAGGTTTGTCAGCATTTGAGCAAGGCAATGGATGCCTACACATACGCGAAGGGATACATAGGCACTGAGCCAGATGGTTTCACTGCCACAGTGTCGGAAAAAAAGTATGCAGAAGCCAAGGAGCAGTTCCCGAACATGGAAGATTTGCCAGTAGTGGATACTCCAGGTGGATATGAGTGGTATCGTCGGCGCGATATGGTCCAAGGCCTCTGGGAAGTGGCTGGCCAGGAATTTCAGCTTGCCCAGGCCGGCATAGCAAAGCTTACCCAGATGTGATTCCCCTTTAGGCGACGACCTGTCACATTCGAGATCGTGAAATAATAAACGCGTTCCTGTCACCGTTTCAAAATCTTCCTGATGAGGACTCCCCGCCGTTGTAGACGTCCCTCATAAATGTGTAAATATTTCGTGAATCTGTCGTCGCGGAGGGCTGTGATTCAATTGGGGACTGGTCAATCGTGGGATCCTTACCTGTCCAGTCCCCGAACAAGCAAATCAATTTGAACCTTCAGAACCTCGCAAATGCGCAGCAAGGTCGTCACAGTAATCGGTCGGCCAGCTTCGATCTGTTGCCAATGACGAGCTGAAAAACCAAACGAAATCATATCCTCCTGACTGTAGCCACGCCGCCGCCGATGTTGCCGTATGCGCTTGCCAAGAGCTTTAAAGAACTTGGCGTGATCTGTCACGCAGCAGTTTGTACTGTTGCACGAGCAGAAACACCACGAGCAGAGTAGCTGGTCCGCCTGCAGCATAGCGCCTAAAATATAGTGGCCTCATGAACGTAAGCCATTTCTTCGGGACGAGTTTATGAGAACACTTGGCCTGATACTTGTCGCTCTGTGCTGTAGCGCGGGATTGTCGCCCGTTGCGGTAGCGCACAAGGTAGCCTTGAAAGATGGGCGCATCATTCAGTTTGAGAAATACCGCGTGACGGCGGATTTATTGCTCTACACAGACAGTGCGGGCAGAGAGGTGAAGGTCCTTCTCAGTGATATCGATCTTGATCGCACTCGCGACCTGAGCGGAACTGATACCCAACCGCTTGATTTACCTGGACTCATCGTGCCCAATCGGATGGTGGTCGAGGGTAGGAACCAATCGCTTGGAGATGTCGCCAAAAAGTTGCGCACGACGGACACTACAAGCAAGGCTCAAAGGGTGTTTACGGATGACGATGTGGTTCACGGCGGGCCAGCGGCACCCACTGTTTCCGCAGATTCTTCTAAGGACGAAATCGAGGAAAACCTAGAGGCTGCTGAGAAGTATGCGGATGATCTCCAGAGCAAGACTCCTCGCCAGCTCGGGAGCATTACAGCTCGGGATACACAGTTTCCAGGCCGAGATGCGTGGGAATCGAAACTGGCGGCTGCAAGGGATTCTCTCGTTCAAAGCACAAGAACTGCCGTGTACTCAGTTCGCACCCAGTTGAAACAACTCTCAGCAAATGATGTCAAGTCAGCGAAAGAGACGAAAACGGTAATTTCAGACGAGCTGTATCATCTTCAGGTGGCACGCCAGCAATTCGAGCATGTTTTGAGCGACGGAGCAATGGCAGCGGCAAAGTGGGAGAGGTCGACCGAACCCAACGTAGCTGCTCCGCCAAAACCGAAGTGACTATCGGCACAGCACAAGTGCGTCTCCTCTTCATGGCTCGAAAGATGGCCGTGCAAACTAGGGGTCGAGCGAGAGCTAAGTAGGTCGGCCCCAGAAAGCACATCGGCGAAATTCGTCAGCTCTATCTTCATTGAACGATCATCGAGCGCTCGCCGCGTCACCGTTTTTAGTTCTCTCCGATGAGGACTCCCTAGGCTTCAGGCCGTCCCCCATAAATTTGTAAGTATTTCGTCAACCTCTCGTCGCTAGGGGGACGTGCCTAGGTGAGGCGCCGAGCAAAGCTGACACATCTTCTCCGAACTACCCGATTAGACAAGACGTGCTTCATTCTTATCCATTGCCCTTCCGGCGTCTAGGATGGACTTTAGCTCTTTCACCAACTCCCTGACACGCCGTTCGTCGTCCGAGTTAAGTTGCACGAGGGACACTCTAATCGATAGATCTCTGAGGGTCCCGCCCAGGTCATCGATTGACATCGTTTCCCTCCTGCCTCCTTATATTTTCGCAAGGCGCGGAAGACGAGAGTCTAGCTGTCGTTCATAGTTGCCTGTGTCAGAGCTCCCGCGCTTGGGTATCGGTCCCTCGATACAATTAAGCGGCTGAGTGCTCGCGCTCCTTGCAATGACGGCAGTGGCGCGTCCAGGGCACAGCCCTAAGCCGCACTCTTGCGATTGGCTTCTTGCAGGACTCGCACATGCCGTAGCCACGATGGTTAATCCGGCTCAATGCCTCTTCGATAGCCTGCAAAAGTCGCCCGTCGGTACGGTGTAACTGAATCTCGAGCTCCGCTTCGGCGTCCGCATTTGCATCATCCAAAAATTCTCCTGCGGCGCTCCCAGCTCCGGGAATCAAGGCACCACCGTGGGTGCTCGGTGTCTGCAATTCCTGACGCTTTTCGACCAGCAGCTTTTTGTATCTCCGCAATTCCTTGGCGTCCATGTCCAACTTCCGAAGAGAAAGGGTCGTTCCTGGCCCAGGATTTTACACCCTCACAGGTCCTCTGTCTGCGAGCCGGACCTCCAAATCTAGGAGCTCAACTGACGGAATTCGAAACGAATCCCCGCTCCACTCCGCCTTCATCACCCAGCCTTGAACCTCAGAGATCGGGGGCGTATGCTGCTGTCACAAACGCATCGAGCCGAGAATGCGTCCCGTGACCCTGCAACGATGCATCGCTGGCGGCAAGGTTTCTGCTCCTTCGATGCAGTGAGTTGGCGGCGTTACTGTCCGTATGTAGACCGATCGCGACGTCGAGAAACTTCGGAAGCACAAGCAGAAAAACTAACGCAAAGGCAGAGGACGAAAGCCGAGGAATCGGGGATACCCCATGCCGTGCGAACAACGGGAAAGGTTGCTCGAGGAATTTGACAAAGCTACAGGGATTCTGAACCGGTTCGCGGAGTCGATGAAGGACGTTAAGCAATCATTCAAAGATGTCCAGAACCGGCAACAATTGCAGAGGATCCAACATGAGAAATCGGCAGCTCTTCAGGAGCACGAAAAGACTCATGGTTGCAGTTAAGCGGAAACCAAATAATAGGCGGGACGCGTTCGATCGTCACACCGGGCGCGCCTCATTCTGGCTTAGATCGCTTCTCCCAGGATACGGCCGGCACAGCAGGCCTGAGTCACAGCCATTGACTGTGGTTGATCCTGTTTGTCTCAGGATCCCGCTTGGAATAGAATCCGACCACGCTGAGGTCGTTCTCCAATTCATCGCGAACGTCATCGCGCGCCCCGTCATTCGTTCGTGGCCGGCATCGACCTCACCGACCTACAGTCCGAAAAGCACCTTGCGGCGCATACCAAGGACCTGACCTTGTTCGGGTGCTTTGTAGAGACAGCGACACCATTCGCGGAGGGCACGAAGGTCAGACTGAAAATCTCGCATGCTCGTGTGAACTTCATGGCCATGGGAAAAGTGGCTTATTCACGTCCCGGATCGGGAATGGGAATCGCGTTCACTTCGATTGACCCGAGCAGCCTGCCAATTTTAGACGCATGGCTCGCGAACCTCAGATAGCGGGCTCTGCGGTCTTCCCCGTCCTACGCAGGCACCGCCGCCGCCGAACGGTGAGTGACAAAAAATCTCCGCCAGAAGGCAAGGGAATCATCAATTAGCTGCTCAGCGTTCTGCCAACGCTCGGGTTTGTCAGCACCGTAGTCGATGAGCAGATACGGCTTTCCATAAGGGCCAACGCCGTAGGGGCCAGAACCGTAACCAGCGACTCGTTTCGTCTCAGGGCTCGTCTTTCGGATGAAGTGCTTTGCACCGCTTGTAAGATCCTCCAGCACGGCGAAGCCTGGCCACTCCTGCTTCAGCCAGTCCTTAAACGTTTCTTTGCTTTGAACGCTGAGTTTCCTCCACGTCGCGTGATCAGTCTTGAGCCAATCGCCCCAGACCCATTCATACAGATGATAGGCCGTGATGATGCAGTTGATCGCATGCCGCGTCGAATCCGGCTGGTCTTTGAAGTCGATGTAGTCAGCCTCCAATTTGGAGAAGAAGTCGCCTGAGGTGATGATGTCGAACATGGAATTTGCCCCCTTGAAATTCCTACACTTTTATCGACGGGGGTTTCAAGGGAAAAATTTTCGGTCTCACAAATTTGCGTGTTTTGGAGGCATGATACCATCGCTTTCCTCTACCAAATCGAAAGACCCTCCTCCCGAAGGGCCGCAAGGAAATTCAAATGTCGAAAACCTTTCGCCCAGAGATCCCGGCACGGAACACTGTATGGTCAGCCCTCGCCGATTTTGACCACGATTATCTCGAGGAGGCGCAAAGAGTCCAAGACAATCCCTTTCGCTCAACCCATCGGGAAATTGTTCGATGCCGCCGCGCAATTTGCGACGGACCTAAAAGTTGATCGCGGCTGGGAGATGCCCGGCGTCCACATCGGCACGTCCGCATTCACCGCTGCGGGTTGGCCTGGCTCATTCTATCCGGCCGATCTGCCAGCGCGAGATTATCTCAGCTACTACGCCACCAAATTCGACACGGTCGAAGTTGTTCCGCCTGCTTGGATGGAGCACCACAAAAGCGGACATTGAAAGACGAAGATCAGCGACGAACGAACAACCAACCCGAACCGCCGTCGCACCGGATGCACATCTTGTTCCCTTCCCAACCTGTCGCAGAGCACCACAGGCATTCGGCCCAGTCATCCTCCCCGATTGCGCTCTGGTTCGTTCCCTTGCATCTTTTCTTGTTAAGCGTGCGCCAGCACTTCCCGTTGGCAACGCCGATGTTATAGCCGGGTGCTCTACATTTTGTACACGACGTGACTGGCCTGGGTCGCTTCATGGCTGATCGGCAATCCATCGCCGCTTTGGTCTGGCTTGAAATCTTTGCGGGCTTGACTCCAAAGTAGCATAATCCCTGCCAGGTCGGGGGCTCGATGGAACCCGAACACGCAGCCAAACAAGTAGCCAAGTGGATGCTCAAGGAATTGAAACGACGAGGTAAACTCCGCCAGGATATTGTCGTGTTCGAGATAGCAGAAAAATTCGGGAGTCAGTACACTTGCGAGATCAAGAATGCCAGGCTAGCTATCCGAAAAGATGTTCTCGCCGCATTTAGGAAGCTAACCAAAGACTCTGTTGTTTGGGTCCAAGAGGACAGCCACTGGCGAATGCGTGAGGCGCGCGATAGCCCGGGTAGACAGCAGGGTTAAGCGTGTTCCTGCACGTCTGCCGTTTCAATGGCTGTGTTTGATTCTGCCCTCAGAGATACCGAAGTGCCTCTTCCGTTTTTATTTTCGCCAAGGCGGCGAGCCGCCGGAACACCGCTGATCTTCTTGGGGCCTGGTCTTTCGGCAAATTCGTTGTGTCGAGGGCAGGGGAAGCGTACGCTTCGCGAATCCAATAGTCCAAACCGGACCGGGCGTTAGAACGAAACAAAGGAAAAGCGAAGGTCGAAATTGGAATGACGACGGCGCGCGAGTTCTTGAAGAGGTTTTCAGTGCGAAGGCTTTACTTGGCGTTACGCTCGCAGAATGGTTGACAGCGAATCCGGCCGATGATCTGAGGGACGTAGCGCAATTCTTGAATCAAGTGCTGAGCGGCCAAACGAAACTCTGATCAGTTGTGCGCGGCGCGGCCTCGATCACAAACCTCCAAAAAGTGCTCAATGTATTCATTATTTGGATCGGGCAAAGAAGTAGAAGCATCCAACCGACCGGGAAATTCCTCTCCCCTTTCAGAAGGCCCGCAATCTTACGTTAACGATATTAATGAGACCCGAAAGGCGAATTATTGGCTTTGGGGCTGGGCGCTCTCTATTACTGGAAGAATTCTGACAATCGGCGGAGTCATCTGCCCTCTTCTGCTGGCTTTTTCGATCCACGGTCTTTGGGGGATAGGGATTGTCGGCCTTCTCGTTAGCATCGGGGGACTAAAACTTCAGCTTCTCGGCCGTCGCTATCGGCAAAGAACAGCACCATCTGTACTCGCAGAGGATCTGCGCGATCCTGTGGTCTATCTTCGGCCGTTCAACGCCGACTTGCAAACAACGCGGTTCACCGAAGAAGCTTCTATATGGAACATTATTAATCCACGTCCCGAGGACTTTTGGCCACAATTTCCAATTTCATTTGTCCGGGTTTATCTCACATTCCTGCGTTTAGTAGTGGCAGAACCGCGGACGGAGGAGGAACAACTGGAGGACGCTCTTAGGAGCATCGGACCGACTATCGCCGTTGCCCGTCCCGGCGAGAATCTCTTACCCGCGGGTTTCCCCCGACTCAAAGTGGATCCTGATGATTTGTGGCAAGAGGAAGTAAGTGCACTCTTGAAGCGTGCTTCCCTGGTTGTACTGCGCTGCGGGTCGGCTCGTGTAGTGCTCCCCTCTAAAACTGGACACCTCAGTTAGGTAAGATCAGGGCCTCCAAACAGGAGGCAACATGGGCAGGAAACCACGCGTAGATCGATCCCCCGAAGAGAAGTGGCAGATCGTGCAGGAAGGCATCAAGAGTGGGAACGTCTCGGAGACGTGTCGGCGTCACGGGATTGCTCCGAATCTGTTCTATCGCTGGAAGGATGAAGCGGAGCAGGGAGCAAAGGCAGCGCTTGGGGGGAGAAGCGCTGCCGCGGCGGAAACCGAGAAGGACCATCGCATCCGGCAGTTGGAACGAACGCTGGGGCGGAAGTCCCTGGAGATTGAAATCCTAAAAAACGTCGTGGGGGAGTGAGCTGTGGTGCGGTTCACTCCCAAGCGCGGGAGATGGTGACGCAGGGCTACACGGCCACGTTGGTAGCGGCGACCCTAGTCATTAGCCGGTCGAGCTTGTATTACAGGAAGAAGCCACGAGGCAGTCGGGCCGACCGAACTTACGATGAGCAGATCGTGATGGCCTGCGGAGAGAAACTGGCGTACGGCTATCGGCGGGTGGCATGGTGGCTGCAGCGGAAAAGAGGTCTGCGTGTGAATCGCAAGCGTGTGCTACGGGTGATGCGAGAACGTGGGTTGCTGGTGCGCTCGCGTCGTCTGCGGGCACGACGGAAGAAGGAATGGGGCCGCGTGGAAGCTGCTGAGCCGAATCAGATCTGGCAGTCGGACATGACGAAGATCTGGGCGGGTCCTGCAGTGGGTTGGGCGTATCTGGTTATGTGTGATCGACTGCTGCACGCGGGAGATCGTGGGATGGAACCTCTCGCACCGTTGCCGGACGGAGGATGCGCTCGCAGCGGTGGAGCAGTCCGTGCTGGAACGGCTGCCCGAGGGCAGCCGCGAGGAGAACTTGACGCTGACCACCGACAACGGGACGCAGTTCACTTCTTCGCGGTTCCTGGAAACGCTCGGGCGGCTCGGCATCACCCATCGACGGACGGCGTATCATCACCCGGAAGGCAACAGCTACATCGAACGGTTCCATCGCAGCTTGAAAGAGGAGGAAGTCTGGACGGCGGAGTATCGGAGCTTGGAAGAAGCGCGCGCATCGATCGCTCGTTGGATCGAGGAGTACAATCACGACCGGCCTCACCGCGGAGTCCAAAATCGCACTCCGCACGAGGCCTACTTGGCTTTCGCAGGTGTACTAAAAAACGAGACCCTGACTGTCTAAATTAGAAGGGAGCACTACACACCTCTCTTTTCTATTGGGAAGCAGGTCCGGTGAAACCATAATTGACAATCAAGTTGCGTCGCGGCTGCATCTGAAAAAACTTCCCGACAAATTCAAGGTTTCTTTTATTGGTCTCCAACAAATGAATGTTGAAGTCACGGAGAAGGTCACCGTTGTAGTTGGTGATACCAAATTGCGTGTACAGAGACTTGTCATTTCAGGTTTACCATCCGCCTTGTCAACCCGTGACGCCAGAGTTGATGGAATCATAGGTTACGCTCTTCTTAATTCGGCGGTTGTCGTTGTAGATTATCCGGCGAAGAGAGTAACCCTCATTGAGTCTGATTCATTCAATTACCAAGGCAAAGGAGAAAGTGTGCCGTTGTCGTTAAGCCAAGGCTGGGCCTCAGTAGGCGCCACTCTTCTGGTCCATGGATTTTCACCCGCATACACAGACTACTGGATCAACACGGGTATGACTCCAGCAATTACAGACTATAAGTTTAGTGGATTAGTTGTCCCCTCCCAACAATCCTCAAGGGAATCTTCATCCGCCACTCATAATCATGTTCTTGAAGTCGGACAGTTTGAATACATCGAACTAGGAAAACTAAGAGTAGATAATCTAGGATCCGATTGCTGCATTAAGGCTATTTTTGGAGGCCCGCAAATAGGCGTAGGTCTGTTGAAGAATTTCATCGTTACATTCGACTACCCCCACAGGCGTCTCATTCTTGAAAGGCCACACTAATCGGCGGATGGAGGCAAGCGGCCCTAGCTTTCCACGGTAGTCGAAATGCATGCGTCGAGAGCTATCTCGTCTGCCCATCCCAAATTGGCGAGCTGAAGATAACTGTGGAGAACAGGGATTATCACCAGCTATCTCAGAATGCGACAATCCGGGATTACTGGTGCGAAGAGGATTTATCAATACCTATCCTGACCGGAGGTATTTCGGTCACTCTGCCGAATGTAGGGACAGGGCGCGCAACCGATCAGTGGTCCTCAAGAAGGGCCTGAAACCGAGGATTACTGCGGAGAGAGTCGAGGTCGGAGTCATGCTCAAACCATGCCTTGTGTCCGAATCCAAACTTCACCGCATTTTCCAGGCAATGCAGGGCCTCTTCGGTTTCACCCAATAGCGCCAGGCCGCACGCCACATTGTAGAGGACGCCAGAGTCTTCAGGGTCTGCGGCCAGAGCCCTGCGAGTCCATTCCAAAGCGCGCTCCCTCTCCCCGAACTGACTCAGGCACACAGCACCTAGGTAAAGTGCACGAGCATCGTCCGGATGCATCACCAAGTGCTTTTCAGCAACATCCAGGCCCCGTCGGCGGGCCGCGTCAGCTTCCGCCTTGCGGCCCAGCGCGACGTAAACGCTGGCGACTAGAATCGCAGACTGGTAGTCATCTGGGTTAATTCGTGCCGCCTCCTCATATAACCGAGCTGCCTCTTCCAACTTACCCTCCGCGAATCTGGCGCGGGCATAGAAATAATAGGCCTCAAATAGCTTCGGGTTGAGCCGGATGGCCATCTCGAACTCTGTCTTCGCGTCATCGTAGCGCTTGCTCAAGGAAAGGGCTAACCCCCGCGATGCGTGGGCTTCCGCCAATTCGGGGTCGAGTTCCAAGGCCTTGCGGCTGGCGGCATCCGCTTCCTTCAAGTTGATCTCGCTTGCATCCCAGTACTGGTAAAGAAAAGAGCAGCAATCGGCCACCCCGGCATAGGCACGGGCAAAATTCTGATCAATGACGATGGCGCGGGCGAACATTTGTCGGGCGAAGTCAAAGCCTTTCCTCCGGAATTGATGGAAGTATTGTCGGCCACGTAGGTAGTGATCGTAAGCTTGGAAATCGGCGGTTGGCAATTTTTCGATGGCCCGCTTCTCTTTTTCACTAAGCATCACCTGCAAGGCCTTCGCAATGCTCTGCACTATTTGGTCTTGGATGGCGAAGACATCTTCTAGTTGACGGTCATAACGCTCTGCCCAGACACCATGCCCAGTGCGGGCGTCTACCAACTGCGCGTTGAGTCGAAGATGATTTCCAGCACGGCGCACGCTGCCTTCCAAGACGTACGAAGCGTTCAATTCGCGACCGACTTGCTGGGCAGTTATTGACTTGTCGCGGAAAGCGCTCACGGCGGAGCGCGGAAATACTCGCAGCTCCCTGATTTTCAATACCTCCGTGATCAAATCCTCTGTAATGCCGTCACGGAAGTACTCGTCGTCCTTGGCGCTGCTGAGATTCTCGAAATACAGGACGGCCACCGACTTCTCTGCAGCCGCCGCGGGCGCCGCGGAAACTCCCGCTGGAGAAGTTGCAGCCGAACTGCGTGCTCCCTCGGTTCGGTTGGACGACTCAAGGCTGCGCTTCAGCCGTCGCAGATCTGTTTTCAGCTCCGAGGCCGTCTGATAGCGAAAGTCGGAATCTTTCTCAAGGGCCTTCAGAATGAGGAGATCAAGCTGGGCAGGCAGCCGCGAATTTAATTTCGATGGCGATTCAGGCCCGACGTGGAGGATGCCGTCGAAGATGGCGGCCGTTGTCGTGCCGGCGAAGGGCGGTGCGCCCGTCGCCATCTCATAGAGGACGGAGCCGAACGAGAACAAGTCGCTGCGCGCGTCGAGTTCTCGCCCCAAGGCCTGCTCCGGCGACATATAGGCGACCGTCCCGATCGAGCTGCCGGGGCTGGTCAGGTTTTCTTCCCCCACATCGACCGTTGCCATTGCCGAAGCTCCCACGGTCTCACCGACACGCAGATTCTGCTGCGCTAGCTTGGCTAGGCCGAAATCCAGGATCTTCGCCTGTCCGCGGACGGTCACGAAGATGTTCGCTGGCTTGATGTCGCGGTGAACGATGCCCTTGGAGTGAGCCGCTTCCAGACCTTCTCCAATCTGAATCCCCAGTTCCAGAAGCCGGTCCAAAGGAAGCGGCTTCCCGCCGATCAGGTGCTTGAGCGTCTGCCCTTCGAGCAGCTCCATCACCAGAAACGGCTGGCCCGCATCCTGATCAATGTCGTGGATCGTGCAAATGTTCGAATGATTCAAGGCAGAGGCGGCACGCGCTTCCCGCCGGAACCGCTCCACGGCCTGGTTGTCGGCAGAAATGCCCTCGGGGAGGAATTTCAGTGCCACGCTGCGGCCCAAGCGGTTGTCCGTGGCTTTGTAAACTACGCCCATGCCGCCGCCACCAAGCTTTTCAATAATTCGATAGTGGGATACTGCCTGGCCAGGAGCACGAGGTGAGACGGACATGAGGGGAGGATGCTAAGCCACGCAATCTGGCAAGTCAACAAGCGAAAGAGTTCAGCAGCTCAGCTCGCATTTGAATTGCCGTGCGCGACTCACAACCAAGAGGTGACGCAAACCTCGCATAACGGCTTTATCGAATACTGACTCCATCTACACTATCGTTGGCGCGAAATGATTTTTTCCTCCGCCATTCAGGCAGAATCCGTGCAAGAAAGCTTAACACTTTTATGACACTTGCACCTTTTTGGCACATTTTCGTGAATCGGCAAAATCAACAAACCGCTTGAAAATCAATAAGCAAGACTGGCGCGCCTGGACGGAATTGAACCGCTGAAACATGGTTCCGGGGTGGGAAAACTATCGGATTATCGGATAACTTTCGAGAACAGGATTATCACCATCTATCTCAGAACGAAAACCTTCCGTTCACCGTTTTTAGCTCTTGACGATGAGGACTTCCCGGCCCTCTAGACGCCAGCCGTAATTGCGTAGTTTTTTGTGAAACGCACGTCAACCCTAGCCTTATTCCGTATAGGGTCCCATTTAGGGGCGGCTTAGCCCCCCGTAAGTAGCCCTAAACGCTGGGCTAGGTCCCTTAAAGCCGACCCCGGTATTCAGGTTTAAACGCGCCAGGGCGGCCCAGGCGCGTCTTAATTAAGCCCCTAGCCGTACCCTACGCGCTTAAGTTAGGGGGCCTTTTTGTGAAAAAAAGCCTTTACAGAACCCTTTAAATATGATATATATATGGCGTATATGAAAACGCCCTTTTCAACGCGGTACGCGGCTAAGACGGTTGGAATTTCGCTTGTGACGCTCCAGCGCTGGATTGCCGGGGGCCGCATACGCCCTCCGAAGCTGCAAATTGTGAACGGGCGGGCAACAAGACTTTGGGAAGACGAGGATTTGGAGCGCCTTCGACAATTGAAGGAAAAGGTCTATTGCCGCGGTAGAGGACGGAAGAAAGGAAAGACCAGAGCCTGATGAACGTAGCTGTTTACGCTCGGGTGAGCACGCTGAACGGCCAAGACCCCGAGATGCAGTTGCGAGAATTACGTGAATACTGCCAGCGGCGCGGCTGGACGGTAGCAACTGAATACGTGGATGCAGGTATTTCAGGTGCCAAGGAAAAACGGCCCGAGTTGGACCGGCTATTAGCCGATGCTCACCGACGGCGTTTCGATGCGGTTGTAGTTTGGCGGTTCGATCGCTTCGCTCGTTCTGTATCACACCTCCTTCGAGCACTTGAAACGTTTCGTTCCCTAGGTATTGAGTTTGTTTCTCTGTCGGAGCAAGTGGATACGTCGACGCCGATGGGGAAAATGGTTTTCACGGTTTTAGGTGCGGTAGCCGAGTTAGAGCGCAGTGTGATTGTGGAGCGCGTTCGAGCCGGCATACGGAACGCCCGCGCAAAAGGTAAGCGGTTAGGTAGACCCCGAAGCTACGTGGACGCCGCTGAAATTAACCGTTTGCGGGCGCAAGGGGCGTCGTGGCGGGCGGTAGGGGCCGCGCTAGGCGTATCGGCGGCTACGGCCCTATATGCGGCCGGTAAGGGGCGTTTAGAAATCCCCCCGCGCCGGGGGGCTGCAAGCGACTGATGTTAAAAGTGCAAAGCGGACGGAAACAGCGTTTGTAAAATATAAGGTTTCTAAACGTCTAGGTGGAAGCGGGAAAGGAGGCCCTAAAGCTATGAAGGTGTTTTTCGTAAATAGGCGGTTGGCTTTCGGTAGTGCAATTAGGACCTGGAGTCACGTGGAAACTCTCGAGGCCGAAGGAATCACTCACGTCATAAACCTCCGGCGCAGCAATAATCGAAACATCCGTCGCTTCGAAGGCGTCTGGTTGCCGTTCAAAGATAATGGAAGGCGTCGTCCCAAGCGATTTTACAAGCGCGCACTCAAGTTCTACCGGAAGGCGACACAGAATTGACCTGCCCCCCGTTTTTGGTCCAGTCATAAGTTAGCACTCCTGGGTTCCTGCACATCGGAACTCGTCCACGCTGGGTCGATAGAGACGACCGGCGTGGGGGGAGACGCCGGTCGCGCGACGATACTCGCGGCGAACTCTTCCGGTGTCAGATACCTTAGCGAGCTGTGCGGGCGCACGGTGTTGTAATCGACCCGCCAAGCCTCGATCACCTCCCGTGCGTGTCGGAGATCCAAGAACCAGTTCTGGTTCAGGCATTCATCGCGGAATTTCCCGTTGAAGCTCTCGATGAACGCGTTCTGCGTGGGCTTGCCGCGCTCGATGAAGTGCAGCGCCACTTGATTCTGATACGCCCACTGATCCACGACGCGGCTGGTGAACTCCGTTCCGTTGTCGACCTGGATCGCCGCCGGTGTTCCGCGTCGTTCTCGCAGCCCCTCTAGCACCCGCACCACGCGCAGACCGGGCAGCGACGTGTCGGGCTCGATCCGCAGGGCCTCTCGCGTGTAACCATCCATCAGGTTCAGCGTTCGGAATTTCCGCCCGCCGGCCAGTTCATCATGCGTGTAGTCCATCGTCCACATTTCGTTCGCACGCGTCGGAAGCGCCAGCGGCACTCGCGCTTCAGCTCGAAATCGCTTGCGCCTCCTACGCTGCATCGCCAGCCCTTCTTCCCGGTACAGCCGATACACTCTCTTGTGGTTGACCCGCCACCGAAACGTTCCGTCCTCGGCCTTCTCCCGTCGCAGGAAAATGTACAGCCGCCGATAGCCGAATCTCGGGCGCTCGGCTGCCAACTCGCGCAGCCGAGTCCGCAACGCACCTTCGTTCCGTTCTCTTCGTTGGTACCGCCAGCTCCCGCGGTGCATCCCGATCAGCCCACAGGCGCGTCGCTCGCTGAGCCCTGCTTGCTCCCACACGACACGCACCGCTTCTCGCTTCGCCCGCGGGCCTACCACTTTTTTGCCAGCACCACCTTCAGCGCGTCGAGGTCCAGCGCCTGCTGTGCCACGATCTTCTTCAGCCGTCCGTTCTCTTCCTCCATCTGACGCAGCCGCCGGGTCTCGCTCACTTCCAGGCCCCCATACTTCGCCTTCCAGTGATAGAACGTGGCGTCACTGATACCGATCCGCCGACAGAGGTCCTTCATGGGAACTCCAGCCTCCGCCTCCTTCAACACCCCTACGATCTGCTCTTCACTAAATCGGCTCCCTTTCATGGCGCTTCTCCTCTCGCGGTCTTATACCCGGAGAAGCTAAGTTTTGGCTGGACTAAATTTCGGGGAGCAGGTCACGGCCTGGTACCGCGTCGTGATATCGGGCGAGCCGAACTCTGAGCTTTGGCTCAGGCACCAGAGAGGCGTCCTCGCAGATCTGCTTGAGCGGGCAGCGAATGAACTCCAAGAGGCTGGAATTCGAATGTTGGTTGGAAGCTCGCCTCCATCCTTGGACGAAACACCAGTTGCGATCACCATGCATCTCACTCCGATCCGCTATTCGAAAGGCGCCTCAACCGGGACTCTTGAATTGTCGCTTAGTGCTGTCTTGAATCCCAGGCCTCAACGTTATGAAATTGCAGTAGGACTCACTGGGCCTCACCCAATTGGTACCTTGCGACAGATGGTAGAAGGACATGCTGATATATGGCAGCAGCTGTATCTCGGCAATGGCTTTTGGGTCGCCCGAGATGGAAGCGTTGACCCCCTCCAGACGGCCGCGCAACTGACCGAGGGGAACCACTCGAGTCTCACAATTGCTGCGGCTTACCTGCAATCTGCTTTGCCACGCACAATTGTCGAAGGCGTAATGCTCATGGGAACCTTATACCGAGGTTTGCTTGACGAGATGTGCGGAGCCCGTACCATGTCCAGGCATTTCAGTTCGCTCACCAAGAGATTAGGGGGTCGCATCCCTAGACTTCAGAGGCTAGTTCGACCCATGACCTCATCTTGAACGAGCGTTGTGAAGGACTCGCGTGTGGCTGGCGCGAGCGGCATTGCAGCTGGACGGCCGTTCCGGGGCCGTGGCTTCAGCTCAATCGTCAGCTCATTTTAGCCCTCTACTTATCGCTCACCGTTTTTGCGGACGAAGATGGGGATCCCTAACGCCTTCTAGACGTCCTTCCCACCTGCCTAATTTTTCGTCAGAATCTTATCCGGACTGACCCATTTGTGCGTATCTGGAGTTTTTGGCGATAGATTTCACTTGTGGATCGCGACTTTGAGCTTGACATCGACTCTCATTTGGGGGGAAATTCGCACTGCAACTTTAGATCTTCCAACCTCCTTGGGACGACAGGCAAGGGGCCGGGCACCCTCCTAAAAACGGCTCGCCCCCGCGCAGATGCCCTCAGACAAAGAAGTTTGAGAGGAGAGCATCTGTATGCCCGCAGACGTCACAGGTCCGTGCACAAAACCGGGACCCACCCCGCCATCGGAACAATGCTGGGCTGTTCAAGAGATTGCGGCGGGCTGGAAACTGAGCCCGGACACAATCCGCCGGCTGTTTGCCAACGAGCCCGGCGTTCTCCGCCTGTCGCGCCATAGACCAGGCAAACGCTCTTACTCGACCCTCAGAATTCCTCCAAGCGTAGCCTGCCGCGTTCACGGTCCAGGCCCGGCGGATTTGATGGGGTGCCCAGGATGCATACCCAGGAAAAGATCTAAAGCCTGAGTTCGTTCGAATCAGAGATGAGAGGCCAAAAGCATTTTGGGACGGCAGGGCCGGAACGCGAGCCGGCACCAAGTCAACATTCGAGCCCAGAAGAAGCACTCAGCGGTGAGACTGAATCATTTAGTCCTTTGCCGTCCGAAATGCCTCGCGGTATAAGCTCAAACGGATGCGCCGTTAGCGGGCAAAGGGAGAATCCTTTGGCTCGCAGACGGTATCAACGAGGTCACTTGTTTTTGCAACAGAGGAAATGGCGTGCTCTTTGGGTCGGTCGTTTCAAAGAGGATGTTCTCGTGAATGGCGTGGTAAAACGCGTTAAGCGTGCGGAAGTACTGGGTGACTTGAAACAGTATCCAACGCGACGGCTTGCTTTGCGGGCACTCGAATTGAGACTGTCCACCGTGAACAGCCTTGCTTATCGCGCCCGACCAACGGCAACATTCGAACAATTCGCAACCAGATGGGAGGCGAGCGTATTGGGCCAGCTGAAACCTTCGACGCGACAAAACTACCGCATCCATATCAGGAAGCACTTGAACCCCTTCTTTGGTCCCTTGCAAGTGAAGGACGTACACCCTGAAATGGTGCAGCAGTTCGTAGCTAGTCGAACGGCGAGTCCCAAGACGGTGCGGAACATTTGCATAACGCTCCAAAGCATGTGGCGCTCGGCTCGCGCTTGGGGATACGTGGCGCACGATATATTTGATGGCATCGTGCTCCCTGTCCCACGGCGCACGCAGCGGTTTTTCTTTTCGGCGGATGAAGTGCAGAGGATCGTATCAGCGGCGAAGGAACCGCACCGCACGTTCTTCGGGCTTTTGGCTGAGACGGGCATGCGGGTCGGGGAATTGTGCGGGCTTACGGTGGACGATATAGACCTGGAGCGCGGTTTGCTCATCGTTCAGCAGAGTGCTTGGTGCGGGAAGCTTGGCGGTCCGAAGACGTCGAACAGCGTCCGCGTTATCAATCTGTCTCCGCAGTGCGTTGAACATCTCGGAGTCTTTCTCCAGTCGTGGCGTCCAAACCAAAACAGGTTGCTTTTCGCTACCCGGAACGGCACGCCGTGGGACGCGAACATGCAACGCAAACGGAGGTTCCGATCGCTGCTGAAGGCGCTGAATATCCAAGTCCCGAAAGGGAACGGCTTTCACGCCTTCCGTCATACGAATGCCGCGCTGATGGACAGGTTTTGCATTCCTATGAAAGTCCGGCAGCAGCGACTCGGCCATAGTGACCCGGGGATTACTCTTGGGATCTACACGCACGTGGTCGGGGAGGATTGTCGGGTCGCAGCAAATCAACTCGGTGAGGTTGTTTGGGCCGGATTCCGGCCTCTAACGGCCTCCAATTGAAAACGGCTTAGCAAGTCGATTTTGCTAAGCCGTTGATCAAACTTATGATAGCTGGTTGCGGGGGTTGGATTTGAACCAACGACCTCCGGGTTATGAGCCCGACGAGCTACCAGGCTGCTCCACCCCGCGCAACGATGATAGCGGATGCACATGAGGCGGTCAAACGAATCCCTACTTTTCTCACCACGAGCTGTAGGGCGTACTTTCGAAGGGTGAGACTTTGTCGGAGCCGGAATGCACCTCGCAGATTCCGAATGTGGTTTGTTCGGGACTCAAAGCCACATCGCAGGTGTCCGTAGTCCAATCCTTCTGGTTGGTTATCGGGTCGATGGGAACTTCGCGGATGTAATCTTTGAGATCATCGAGCGATTGAGGCGCTGCCTCTTTGTCGAGTGTGTACTGTTGAATCGCATTGCGCATGACCGTGAGATCCTGGTGGAGCACTGCTTCATGGGACCGCACCACGGCTGAGCTATAGCGTCCCGCCGCGATCGACGCCAAAACTAGAATGATAGCGCAGACGACGAGCAGCTCGATCAGCGTAAATCCGCGGGTAGATTCCAACCGCGGCGCGTTTTCAGCATTTGCGTGGGTCGGTGTTCGCATTGAATAGCAAAACTCCCCTAAGCGCATCACCAATCCGAGTACTTGGTTCCGTTGAGCGCCGTACCAGTAGACTTCGTATACACATCGAAGACGTCTTGGCCGCCCCAGGACGTTGTATCCGGATCATCTTGGACCGAGCGTAAACCCCAATCGGGATTGCCTGTCATCGGATCGATCGGGATTTTGCGAAGAAATCGCATCTGGTGCTCGGCGGGTGCTCCGGCTGCGGTCCCTCCGGGTGTGGTTGCTCCGGGTATGACTGCTCCGACTGCGGCTCCGGCCGCGGTGATTTTTACGCCCTTATAAAGAGTATCCAGGTCCGGGGGATACCCTTCCGTGCCGACCTTCGTTTGGAACTTGCCTTGATCCGCGTAATCCTTGTAGCGATCGATGGCATCGCGAATCTGGCGCAGGTCGTAGCGCAATTGCTCTTCCTTCCGCCGTTTGACGGTCATCCGCGTGAGGGGCAGCGCCGCGGTCGAGAGGAGGAGCAGAATCGCGCAAGCGATCAGCAGCTCGATCAGTGTCAATCCGGCTGCGATCGCGCGAGTTCTCCCGCGCCGCGAAGAAACACCTGCTAGTGTGGGCGAGCACCGCAAGCGAATTGCCGGACTAGGATGTGTCCCGCTCATTTCGCCTCATTGAACCTGGATCGCGGCTTCTCCGGAGACCATCGGAATCGCTCTCTGCTGCGAGTCGTGCGCGTTGACCTGAAGAATCTGGAGTGCGGAATTGCCCGGCGCCACGCCGCGGACGACAATCCCCAACAGCGTCCCCGTGCCGTTCACGCCGGGCGTGTTCGGCTGCCGGGTCGCGGAGACCACGACCTCGCCTTTTTGCGGGTCGATCCGTTGCACGATGGCAATTACCTGTGTTCCGCCCGAAAGAAATCCCCCATTGCGGACTTCCTCTACCTGAATGACGGCCGGGTTGTAGTGAATCAGTAGAGGGATGGAGTAAAGATCGGTCACGTTTGAGACGGCGAGTCCGAGAGTTGTGGCATCTCCCGGCTTCAGCGTCGCGCTCGAGGGCTCGAAGTGAAGCTGTGTCGCCGGCGCAGCAGTTGACGCGGGGGTCATCATTGCCGGCGGGGCTGTCGGCGCCGCAGATCTGGGCTGACCTGGAGCTGGCGAATTCGTCGGCCCCTCGTCCTGCCGGAAGACGCGCACATTTGTATCTGTCCCGGCAGCCAGTGTTCTCAGATTTTCTGCTGAAAAAGACGGCAGGCGAATGATGTGCGGCGTCATGACGATTAGGGTCTCGGTGTCCACGACTTCCTTGCTGTTGTCCGAGAACAGATAACGAATCGCAGGAAGCTCACCCAGGCCAGGGATGCCGTTCACGATCTTTGTTTCGTCGCGCTCGATCAGCCCGCCAAGGATGCTTACCTCCCCATCCTTTAGCCGAACGTCGTGTTCGACTTTCTTCTGGCTGATTACGGGTTGATTGATTCCTCCGATGCTGCTTGTGCCCGTAATCTGTGAGACTTCGACGACTAGCTTCATGCTGACATCCCCATCGGGATGGACACGCGGCGTCACATCAATGTTCACGCCGACGTCAATGTATTGGAACTGCGTATTCACCAACGGGTTGACGACCCCCGTCCCGGTGCCCACTCCGACGCCGACGCCTGCCTGAAAGCTTCCCGTTGCCACCGGGACCCGCTCGCCGATTTTGAGAGTCGCCTTCTGACCGTCGGTCACACGGATCTGGGGATCCTGAATGATTTTCGTGGCGTTGTCCGTCAGGATCGCGTTGGCGGTCGCACCGGGCAGCGTAAGGCTATAGTCCGCCCATGACAAATTCTTTAAATTGTTCAAGGTAATCTGATTCGTCGTCGCCGTTGTGGACGTTGTCGTTGTCGTCGTCGTGCTCGTGGTCGAGGTGGTACTGGTGCTGTTCGGCTGCACGGAAGTGCGAGGGTTAAACTGGAGCGAGATGCTTTGGCCTGGGAGGACTCCCAGGTCACGCAAACGGTCACGGCTCGCCGTCAAGACCTGAACGTGAACCATGATTTCGGGCTTTGCCTTATCGATGTCGCGGATAATTTTTCCGGCGAGAACAATCTTGTCCGGAGTATCCCGTATGACGATGGCATTCTGCGCGTTCACCTGCTGTACGCGCCTCAAATCCAGAAGTTGGCGCAAGCCGGTGACGATTTCGGTGAGGTCCTGCGGTGTGAGTGTGTTTGACAGGTAAAATGTCCGCACGACCTCGTCTTCAACGTCCTTGCGCTTTTGCGGATTGTCCATCGCCACGAAAATCACGCTGGGCGTGATCGGTTTCCAGAATGTCTTGCTCTCGAGCGACACTGCATCGAGAGCCTGTTCCAGGGTTACATTCGGCAATTCCACGCTGATGCGTCGCGAAGTCAGATCCGGATCAAAAATCACGCTCAGGCCTGCCAGCTTCGCAATCGTTTCGAAGACAACACGCGTGTCGTTGGTCATCTTCAGGTTGATCGCTTCCCGCGAAATCGGCTTCAGCTCGGGGGGATGAGCGAGCAATTCCTGGTCATCGGTAGGATTGGGATTGACCATCCTGGATGAGTCCGCGGCGGCTTGTGCCGCAATCTTATCCATGGTTCGCTTCACTTCTTGGTCAGCAGCGGCATTCGACGGGTCCATCGCTTGCGCTTTCTGGAATTCCGCGAGCGCCAGCGCCAAATCGCCCCTCTTGGCGGCTTTTCTGCCCTGGTCCACGTGGAATTGCGCCGCTTCGAAGCGCATCTCTGTTGCACGGAGCTTGAATTCGGCGTTGGTTGGTTCAGCCCGGAGGGCCCGCTCGTAGTGCACGAGAGCGGTGTCGTAATCCTGCAGCGCTTCGGCCTTTCGCCCGGCGTCGAACTCCGAATTTCCCTTGGGGCAGCCGATAAGGAAGACAGCAGCAATCGCCAAGCCCGACAGAAACACTGTACGGCGCAAACGGACCCCCTGCGCGGGTTCTCTCAATGACTCAGACCCAACGAGTCTAGCACCCGAGTTTGGATGCGGCAAGTAAACCTCCAAGTTGCCGATAAATAGGAGTTAACCCATCTTTTGGTACTTTGTTGTTACGGCAGGGTTAAAAGCGGCGCAGGCATCCTGGATACCCGGAGGGTTCGCGACTTGCGGGGGATTGCATGGCGCGCATATGATAGCTGGCCATGAAAGAGGGATCCAAGAAATCGGACCGGGAAGGCGTTAGAATCGTCGCCCAGAACCGAGCCGCCTCGTATAACTACGAATTGCTCGACAAGGTCGAGGCAGGGCTGGTCCTAGTGGGGACTGAGGTCAAGACACTCAGGGAGGGCAAGGCCACGCTCCGGGAGGCCTACGCCGAGGTTCGCACGGGGGAGGCCTGGCTGCTAAACTGCCACATTCCGGAGTACCTGCCGGGTGGCGCGAGGAACCATGATCCCCTTCGGAAGCGGAAGCTGCTCCTGAATCGCCGTGAGATCGATCGCCTCATCATTCAAACGCAACAGAAGGGCATGACTCTCGTCCCCCTGAAGCTCTACCTCCGGGATGGCCTTGTGAAATGCGAACTGGCTATCGCGCGGGGCAAGAAATATCACGACCGCCGCGAAGCCGAGCGGGAAAAGGAAGCCAAACGCGAAGCCAGCGAAGCGATGTACCGCCATCGCCGGCGCTAAGAGCGAAAGGAAGACATGCAGATTCAACTCGAAACTCAGCCGTATTCTTCGATTCAAGCCGATGCTCTGATTACCTACGTCTTCGACCAGGACAATAAGCTCGATGGAATTTTGGGCGACATGGATCGCGGAATGGGTGGCAAGTTGGCCGCCCTTGCCGCAAGCGGGGAAATCACGGGCAAGCCGTTCGAAACCGTTCTCGTCCATTTCCCCGAAGGTCTTAGAGCGCAGCGGCTGCTTCTGGTTGGTGCAGGAAAGCCGGACAAGTTCACGACGGCTAACCTTCTGAAAATTGCCGGCACGGCATTGCGCTATTTGAAATCCCGCGGAGTCAAGAAAGTTGCCTTCCTCGCACGCGAAGGGCAGCGCGATCCCGCTTCCGTCCAGGCGGTTGTGGAAGGACTCATCATTGCCGATTTCGAATCGGACAAGTACCGCTCCGAAAAAAAGAACAATCGCGATATTCAGTCTGTCTCGCTCGTCGGATTTGATACGGGGCTTGGATCGGACCTCACGGCTGCCATCGATCAGGGCCGCGTGATCGCCGAATCGCAAAACTTCGCGCGTGACCTCATCAACGAACCTTCGAACCGTCTTACGCCTCGCATGCTCGCCGCGCGCGCCGAAGCCATGGCCAAGGAAGTCGGGCTGAGCGTCGAGATTTTGGACGAGCGCAAGATCTCCGACCTCAAAATGGGCGCGCTGATCGGAGTCGCGCAGGGAAGCGTCGAGCCTCCACGCGTGATCGTCATTCGCTATGAGCCGCAAAATCCCAAGCCGGGCTCACCTATCCTTGGTCTGGTCGGTAAGGGCGTGACGTTCGACACCGGCGGCATTTCCATCAAGCCCGCGGACAACATGGAGAAGATGAAATACGACATGGGCGGCGCCGCCACCATGCTCGGCGCCATGCGCGCGCTTGCCACTTTGAAGCCCGCCATCCCGGTCATCATGGTAGTTCCTGCTACGGAAAACATGCCCGGCGGCCGCGCGCAGAAGCCCGGCGACGTTCAAGTGGCGATGTCCGGGAAGACGATCGAAGTGATCAACACCGATGCCGAAGGACGGCTGATTCTCGCCGACGCCATTACCTATGCGCGCAAGCTCGGATGTACGCATTTAATCGACGCCGCCACGCTGACCGGCGCGATCCAGGTTGCACTGGGCAGCGTTCACGTGGGCGCCTTCGGAACGCCGCGCGAATATCTCGACAAGTTTCTCGAAAGCACCGCTGCCGCGGGCGAAAAAATGTGGCCCATGCCGATGGACGACGACTACCAGGAATTGATCAAGAGCACGATCGCCGACATCCGCAACACCGGCACCGGCAAAGGCGGCGGCGCAATCACGGCCGCATGGTTCATCAAGGAATTCGCCGAGGATACGCCCTGGATCCATCTCGACATCGCCGCCACCTGTTGGGTGGACGAAGGCCGTCCGTGGCTCGCCAAAGGCCCCACTGGTGTCGCCATTCGCTCCATCATCGATTTCGCCCTGAAAATGTAATCCTCACATTTTCTCTGGCGCCGTAATTCCCATCAGTCCCAGCGTCATGACGAGCTGCTCGCGCACGAGCCACGCCAGCAGCAGCAGAAACGCGCGCTTCTCCGCGCCCGGTTCCGAAAGAATGCGGTGCTTGTGGTAGAAAACATTGAACGCCTGCGCCAATTCGAACGCGTAGCGCGCGATGATTGCCGGTTCCTGCGACGCCATAGCCGCGTCTACGCGCGCATCGAGCGATCCTGCTAGCACAACGAGCTCCCATAGATCGTCGCCCGCCGGCGCTGCCAAAAAGTTCGTCACATCAATTTCGCCGCTCCCCACTCGCAACAAATTCGCAGCATCCAGGCCCTCAAACTCAAGGTGGACCTCCGCGCCCTTCCTCAAAATCCCATTCACGCGCACGACCGCGTATTGCACGTATGGGCCGGTCTCGCCCTCGAAGCTGAGCGCGTCCTTGAAATCGAATGCAATCACGGTTGAGCGCGTGAATCGCAACAAGAAATAACGCAACGCGCCGATCGCGACCGCGTTCGCGATCTGCTGATTTTCCGCCGTCCCGGAATTCTCCGGCTGATGAGCGTCCACCACGCTTTGAGCGCTCGCGAGAAGCCGGTCGATCAAATCGTCGGCCTTCACGCCCTGGCCCTTTCGGCCGCTCACTTCCACGTAGGGCTTCTTCGAATCCTCGGGAGGAATTTCGTAGCCCAATTCCTCGGCGCACAGCGGCGTCAGCGCGACTACGTTGTACGCAAAATGTTTCAAGTGGTCTGCCTCGTCACCGTATCCGAGCGCGCGCAGCCCTGCTACCACCACCTGCTGCGGATACGCTTGCCGTGAATCAATTACGTTAAAAACGTCGTGCGCGTGACCAAACTGTGGCGCCCCCGGATCATTCGGCTCGCTCGTCGTGAGCCACGCTTCGTGGCCGTCGGGGTGCTTGTGAAAACGCCGATACCGGAAATCGCGGTCGAGCAAGCCGAATTTCCATAGATGATGCGCGATGTCCTTGCCGACGTAAGTGACCGTTCCGTTTGACCGCACGATAATCTTCGCTTCAGCTTCCTCCGCCGGCTCTTCCTCGCCTTCCGCCGTCTCGCGTTCCGAAGGAAGCCGCATCACCCAGCAGCCTGCATTTTTCCCCGTCTTCGCGAGTTCGATCGCTCCGCGCTGCCTCAACATCTCGAACGCGGCGTCCCAGAATTTCAGGTGCAGGATTTCGCTCTCGCGGGAGAGCAAATCGTAGTCGATTCCCAGACGGTCGAGCGTTTGCAAATGGCGGAGAACGATAGCCGTGGAAACCGTTTCAGCGATTTTCGCGCCTTCGCCGTGCCCCTCTTCGATCTCCTTCAGCATCTGCGCCCGCAGCTCGAGACGCGATTTGTCTTCTGCAAGATATTGCGTGACGCGCGTGTATAGATCCCAGCAGAGATAGTCGAATTTGTCTTGTTTGGCGAGTGCTGCGACTTCGGCAAGCGACTTCTTTTCGAGGTGCGTGAATCCAAGGACCACGTCGGCCACTTGCACGCCCGTGTTATCGATGTAGTTCTGCACCTCCACGCGCCGTCCCGCGTGTCGCAGTAGCCGGGCAAACGTATCTCCCAGCACGGCATTGCGCAGGTGCCCGATGTGCGCAGCCTTGTTCGGGTTGACGCTCGTGTGTTCGACGACGGTTTTCGGCGCGTCCGGCCCGGCCGTGACGGCTTCGTGTCCTGCCTGCTCGCAGGACGCGCGGAAAAATGTAGCGCGATCGAAAAACAGATTCAGATAGCCTGCGCCCGCCACTTCGACGCGCCCGACTCCCGTGATCGGTTTCAGCGAATTCGCAATCTCTTGCGCCAGCGCGCGAGGAGGCTTCTTCAGTTGCTTCGCCAGCTCGAAACAAAGCGGCGACGCGACCTCGCCCATCGCGAGCTTCGGCGGGCGCTCCAAAACCACGGGCACGTCCACCTTATATCGCTCGTGGATGTGATGCCGGAGCGCCTTGCGAATCCGATCCTCGAGCGTCTTATACACGCGTCTCCTTGGGCAGAATGAATCCCGCGATTATAGGTAAACCGTCCGAGGCCGTCAAAGCGGGTGATTTCATTTCCTGCGCTCATTTGACAGACTTGGAGTGCCAGACTAGTATCGTTTTTTCGCAAGTTCCCTCGAATATTAGCCGAGGCGCATGAAAACTGTAGCCATCGCCTATTTCGACTGTTTTTCAGGCATCAGCGGCGACATGGTCCTGGGCGCGCTGGTGGATGCGGGCGCGGATTTGCGTCAGATCGAATCGGAATTGCGCAAACTCGGCCTCGATGGCTGGACCGTCTCCGCAGAAAAAGTGAAACGCCGTGCGCTTTTTGCGACGCAGGTACGAGTCGAAGCGCGCGATGACCAACCGCACCGCGGCCTCTCCGCGATCCTTGCAATGATTGATCGGGCAGATCTCGCTCCGCGAGCAGCCGAGCGCGCCAGGGAAATCTTCCAGCGGCTCGGCGAAGTGGAAGCCAAGGTGCATCAAATCCCTGTTGAAAAGGTGCATTTTCACGAAGTCGGCGCCGTGGATTCGATTGTAGATATCGTCGGCGCAGCGATTGGATTCGAACTGCTCGGCATTGATGAGTTCGCCTGCTCCGCTCTCGACGTAGGCTCTGGTCAGGTTAAGACGGCGCACGGCTTGCTCCCCGTTCCCGCGCCGGCAACCCTGGAATTGCTTCGTGGTGCGCCTACATTCTCAAGCGGAATCGCGCGTGAGCTTGTGACCCCGACAGGCGCCGCCATCGCCACGACTCTCTCCACGCGCTATGCGGAAATCCCTGCGATGACCTTGCGCGCGGCGGGATATGGCGCCGGCTCGGCGGACCTCGTGGAAAAGCCGAACGTGATGCGCCTGCTGATCGGTGATCGGGCCACGAGCGAGGCGGGAGAATACTGGGACGCTCCCGTGAGTGTCATCGAAGCGAACCTCGACGACATGAGTCCGCAGATTTACGGCTATTTTGTCGAGCTCTCGCTCGCGGCGGGAGCGCTCGACGTCTATTCAACGCCCGTGCAAATGAAGAAGAATCGGCCGGGCGTCCTGCTTACAATCTTGTGCAAGCCGGAAGATGTCGTGCGGTTGGTGGACCTCGTGTTTCGCGAGACGACCACCATCGGCGTGCGCACCTACGAAGCGCGCCGCAAGACTCTCGAGCGCGAATCGGTTCCCGTCGAGACACCATTCGGCGCCGTGCGCGTAAAGATTTCTCGGATGAACGGCTCAATTCTGAACGCCACTCCGGAGTATGAAGATTGCCAGCGGATCGCAGCACAGCGCGGGATTCCTCTAAAGCAAGTGATCGCCGCCGCATCGTTCGAGTTCGAGAAAAGACGCGAGACGCAAAAATAATTCATGGACAAGCCCAAGTTCTACCTCACTACGCCCATCTACTATGCAAATTCGCGGCCGCACGTCGGCTCCGCGTACACCACGATCGTGTGCGACGTGATCGCGCGCTACAAACGCATGTGCGGCTACGAAGTCGCATACCTCACTGGCACGGACGAGCACGGCGTCAATATCGAGCGCGCTGCGGAAAGACTTGGCATCAAGCCGGCTGAGCTCGTGGATCGCAATCAGAAAATATTTGTCGAGCTGTGGAAGCTCCTCGGAATCCAATACACGCATTTCATCCGCACCACGGAGACGCTGCACGCCCGCGCCGTGCAGAATCTTGTGCGCCGCACGCTGCGCCGGTCGCCCGAGGCGATTTACAAGGCCAAATATGAAGGCCGTTACTGCATCTACGACAATCTCTACGTCAGCGATTCGCCCGAGCCGGCCGATTGCCCCACGTGCGGCCGTCCGGCCGAGTTAGTTTCCGAGGAGAACTATTTTTTCAGGCTCTCCTCATTCCAGCAGAAACTCCTGGACCTCTACGCGAAACATCCGCAGTTCGTGCATCCGGACTACCGCTTCAACGAAGTGAAGAGTTTCGTCGAGGCCGGGCTGAAAGATATTTCCATCAGCCGCAAATCGATCAAGTGGGGCATTCCGTGGCCCGATGATCCCCAGCACGTCTTCTACGTGTGGTACGACGCGCTCACGAGCTACATCAGCGGAATTGGATTCGTGGACGGCGAGCACGACGGCCCCGACTTTCAATTCTGGCCCGCAGACATCCACGCGATGGGCAAGGAAATTATTCGCTTCCACGCCGTCTATTGGCCTGCGTTCCTGATGGCTGCGGGAGTCGCGCTGCCGAAGCAAATCATCGCGCACGGCTGGCTGCTCTTCGAGCAGGAAAAAATGAGCAAGTCGAAGGGCAACGTCGCGTACGCCGAGCCTATCGTCAAAGTCCTTGGCAACGACGCGCTGCGTTATTACTTGTTGCGCGAAACCGTCTTCGGCCAGGACGGCAATTTCTCGCGCGAAGCTCTCATAACGCGCTATAACGCCGACCTCGCCAACGGCCTCGGCAATCTCGCCTCTCGTGTCTTGACGATGATCGAGAAGTATTGCGGCGGCCAAATACCTAACCTTGGCGAAACTGAGGAATCTTCAATCGTGGCGTGGAAAGGCTTGGGAGAGAAGACAAAGAACATCCTGAAAGCGTACGACGAATTTCAGTTCGCTCGGGCTATCGATGAAACTTGGCGATTGATTACGGAAATCGACCAAGTGATAACGAGCAAGAAGCCTTGGAAGCTTGCTGAAGACCCTGTGAACCATCCTGTTTTGCAATCTGTTCTCAGGGCGGCAGCGGAGACACTCCGCGTCGTTGTCGTGTTGGCGCATCCGGTGATACCCGATGCAACGGCGAAGATTTGGGAGCAACTCGGCCAGCCGGGCAAGCTTAAGGATGTTCGAATCGATCAATTACAGTGGGGCGGATTGAAACCGGGAACGCGGATCGGGAAGCCCGAAGCGGTTTTTCCGCGGGTTGATAAACAGGAAGTGTCTGAAAGGATCGAAGCGATGGAAAACGAGATTCGGAATCCAGGCAGCGCGCAACCACCAGCGGGAACCACAACTCCCGCGGCAGCAACCGGAGCGGGCGGAGCCGCCGCCGCAGCGGCGCCTGCGCCGGGCGCGAAAATCACGATCGATGATTTCGCCAAAGTCGAAATGCGTGTCGGCGTCGTGAAATCCGCTGAAAAGGTCGCGGGCGCGGACAAGCTGCTGAAAGTCATGGTGGACGTCGGCGAAGAGGTCCGCCAGATCGTCGCGGGAATCGCCACGGTTTACACACCGGAGGAATTGGTGGGGCGCAAGGTCGTTATCGTTGCGAACCTCGCGCCGAGAAAATTGCGCGGCGTGGAATCGAACGGAATGATCCTCGCGGCGTCGGTTGGCCCGGAAGGGAAGCCCGTGCTCGCGACCTTCGCCGAGGATGTTCCGCCCGGCGCCAGATTAAAGTGACGACCCGACGAGGGTCGTCATGCTGAGTCCGCGGTAGCGGACGAAGCATCTCTCTTCATAGGTTTCTCTCTTGCAAATCATCGACTCTCACGCGCATCTCGAATTCGAGCAATTCAACGAAGATCGCGCTGCCGTCCTCGAACGCGCTCGCGCCGCCGGTGTGGAAATGCTTCTCGCCATCGGCAGCGGGACCGGCCCGCATCGCTTAAACGCCGCGATTCCGTTTGCCGAGGAGCACGACTGGATTTATGCCACGGTCGGAATTCACCCCCACGAAGCGAAGCTTGCCACCGAAGAGCATTTCGCCAAGCTCGATGAACTCGCGCACCATCCGCGTGTGATTGCCTGGGGAGAAATCGGCCTCGATTATTTCTACGATCATTCGCCGCGCGACGTCCAAAAGCAAGTGTTCGAGCGCCAACTCGCGCAGGCGCGTGCGGCAAAGCTGCCGATTGTGATCCATTGCCGCGACGCGTGGTCCGACTGCCTGGAAATCCTCGAGCGCGATTGGCGCTCGAGCGGCCTGGGTGGAATATTTCATTGCTTCACGGGGACGCTCGAAGACGCGCGGCGCGGCCTGGAAATGGGTTTCGTGGTTTCGTTCGCGGGCAACTTGACCTACCCGAAGATGCAGCACCTGCGCGATGTAGCGCGGGATCTTCCTCTTGACCGCATCCTCACCGAAACCGATTCGCCGTTCCTTCCGCCTCAGGGCCATCGCGGAAAACGCAATGAGCCAGCCTTTGTCGTCGAGGTAGCGCAAGCCTTGGCGAATGTGAGAGACTTAGCCCCCGACGAGGTCGCAGCAACGACGGCGAATAATTTTCGGCGATTTTTCCGGCTCGGCGCCCAGGACATTCCGGCGCGGGCAAGGTGAATGCGAAGCATGGCCTTCGCGGTTCAAGTTGCCAAAGGAATTTTTGATTTAGTTCGCGACGACATGGCTCTCGTCGAGCAGGAGATCAGCGCGCAGAATTGTGCGGCGATCGAGCCTATCTGCGCAAATTTCCAGTTACCTGCGCGAAGGCGGCGGCAAGCGTCTCCGCCCTGCGCTCCTTCTTCTTGCTGCGGGAGCTTCGGGCTACCGCGGTCCGAGCGCCGTCCGTCTGGGCGCCGTCGTCGAACTGATCCACAGCGCTACGCTGATCCACGACGATGTGATCGACGGCGCGAACACACGCCGCGGGCGTCCTAGCTCGAATGCCCGGTGGGGAAATCAGATGAGCGTGCTCGCCGGCGACTGGCTCTACATGCAGTCCTTCGAAATGGCGCTCCGCGAACGCAATTTCGCCATTCTCGATATTCTCATCGATCTCACGCAGAACATGGTCGAAGGCGAATTGCTCCAGTTGACGCGCCTCGGCCGGATCGATTTGTCTGAAGCGGAGTCGACCGAGCTGGCCTTCCGCAAGACAGCCTGCTTATTCAGCGGCTGCGCGCGGCTCGGCGCCGTTCTCGGACAGCAACCGAAACGCATCGAAGAAGCGCTCGCCGAATATGGCCGCAATGCCGGCCTCGCTTTTCAGCTCGTGGACGATCTTCTCGATTTCACCGCTTCGCACGAGCAGCTTGGAAAGCCCGTCGTCAGTGATTTGAAGGAAGGGAAGGTCACCCTGCCGTTGATTTTCGCGCTTGAGGCCGAGCAGAAACCGCCGGCCATCGATGGCGACGGTCATCCTCCCGGACGCCGGCTAGTGGCGAAGGTCCTCGAAGAGCGCGGCTTTCTGAGTGTTCGGCCGGAACAGATCACGAAGCTCGTGCGCGAAACAGGCGCGCTCGATCGAGCAATGAAGCTCGCTCATGAGTATGTCAGCCGCGCGAAGGCCTGCCTGCTGGAATTGCCCGACACCGAGTACCGCCGCGCGCTCCTCGCCGTCCCCGATTTCATTCTCGAACGCGAAAATTAGCATTCGTCTTTTTTAAAGCTCTTCGCCGCACCGCCGATCGCTGCCTAGTAGTGAAACCGGTATCGCACCTCGACATAGATTTCTCGCGGGTCGTTGTAGTGAAATCCTCCGAATGTCAGGCTGTTGTCGAGCAGGACGCGGCGATTCGCCACATTCAGCGCAGTCACGGAAACTGTAAATTTCTCCGCAAAACTTTTCCCGAGCGAAAGATCGAATGTGGTGTGCTGCGGCAGATAGTTCCCGGGATATTGCGCGTCCGGCATCCCGTTCGTGAACCCCGAGCCGTAGTACACATTTGTCGAAGCGAACGCCTGCCACGGAAGGCTTGCGTTGAAACCCAAGTTCAATGTGTTTCTCTGATCGTGGTCGAGCGGCGAGTAACCTGGCGCCGGCTGGCATTCTGGACTCGACGGCGGAAAGCAGATCAGTCCGCCGGTGATGGCCCCGCGCGCCTCCGCAACTTGATTCGAGTACGCAAGATGGAATTGGCCGCGGTGCCAAAGCCTTGGCGAGCGCAGCGTGAGTTCCCATCCGCGGATGAGCGCTCCGTCGATCGTGACAGGAATAAAAATATTGGATTCGCCCACGTTGTTGTGGTCGAAGAAATTTCGTGCGCGCGTTTTAAACGTATCCGCATCAAGCGCCCAGCCATGATACGGAATCGTGACGCCGAATTGGCTCTCCTCATCGCGTTCGCCATGCAGGGGCACGAACGTGAGTTCCGACATGCTGTTGATGAAGTCAAGCAGGGGGCCTGTAATCGAAATCAATGGGGGCGCCTGATAGTAGTGTCCGTAAAAAGCGCGGAAGACCCATTTCAAGCGCGGGACCTGCGCGGCGACACCAAATCGCGGGCTGATGGCGCTCTCGGAAATTTCGCCGGAGAAGTGCGTCGGCCGCATTCCCGCCATCAGCGTCAGCCAGGGAGTCACTTTGAATTTGTCGTCGATAAATCCGGCCACCAATCCCCCCGATGACATGTTGTTTTCGCGGATCGGGAGATTCCCGCTGCCGTCGTTGAAGATGAGACCGAAAAACTCGTTGTCGCGCTGCCCGAAACCATAGACACCTGCTTGAATGTCATTTTTCGCTACACTCACGTTGAATGTTGTCTGAAGGCCCGCATAGGTTGAGGCTCGATTGTCGGTCGCACTTTCCGGCACGTCGTTTGGCGCGCCGGTATAGTTGGCGCTGTTGTAATGAAAGAAGGGCGAGGCGGTGAAAACCATATTGGACTGGATCGTCCGAACCCAGGAGAAATTCACGAACGCGTCAGCTTCGTGTTGTCCATCGCGGAGCCCGTAGGTGGGAAGGATCTGGTTCCCTGGAGAGTTCGGGTCCGGGTCGATCGGAATTTGATAGTAGTCCCTTCGAAGCGATGTCACGAATCGCAATTGATCCCGCGAATCGATGTTGTACAGCAGCGAAGCAAATCCGCCGAACCCGTTCTCGGCGTCGTGGAAGACTTGCCCAATCGGCGCCTGCAGTCCCAGATCGCTGCGGTTTCCGTTCAGGCTGGCGAAGTAGGCAAAGCGGTTCGTGTGGCCGCCGAAACTGATCTGGTCGTTGGTCTGGTACCAATTTCCGAAGCTCGTGACGAGTTCGGCGTCGTTGTCTCGCTCGAACCCGGTCCTGGGGACAACGTTGAAAACTCCGTATGTCCGGTCGCCGAGATCGGCGCCATAGCTGCCTCGCTGGACTTCGAGATAATCAATGTCCTTGGGATCGATTTGTGGACCGAGATTGCTCGCGATGTTTGTATTGGGAATCGGGACTCCGTCGATGAGCCAACTGGTTTGGTGGCCTCCGCGAATGTGCAGCTGATCGTGCGTGAAGTAGGCGCCCGGCACGTAGTCGGTAATCATCTGCAAGCTGTTCGTGCGATCGGCGCCGGGAGTTTGTGCGATGTTTTCGCGCGCCACAAGCGTCGTTGGCGTCACGGAATCGACGTTCGCCACGGTTTCCTGCGATTCCGCCGAGACGGTCGTCGTCTGGTTCATCGACGCGACCTGGAGTTGAAAATGGAGGATCGGCGAGGAATCCGAAACCACTGTAACCGTTTGGTGCGCGGTCGCAAAGCCGCCCTTTGTCACCGTCACCACGTAATCACCGAGCGGCACGGTCGTGAACGTGAACGCACCGTCCTGGTCCGTTTGCGCCGTCTGAATCCAGTCGGAAGTCGCTGACTTGAGCTTCACCGTGGCATCGGCAACTGGCCGGTGCTGGGGATCGTGAATAATCCCTCGAATGCTGCCAAAAATGGTGCCGCGTGCCATCGTGCATGAAAAAAGCAGTACCACCGCGAGCGAGAAAAGAGCGTACTTCCGCATAAAAGCCTCCGTTCCTAATTGGGATTTGGGACTGCCTCGGAACGAGAGCTACGACCGCGGAGGTTCGAAGGGAGCTGTCAAGATTCCCGGCGTGGCGAATTCATCTAGGCGGTAAAACTCCTGGCGCGAAATTTCAGGAACTGCAAGTTTTGCAGACGGTGAGAGAACAGTGGGAGGAATGGGCGCCGCGAACGCGTACTCCAGCGGGCCGTTCCCTGATTTCATTCCGCATTCGAGCATGTGTCCCGTTTCGCCGTGGTGGCACGCCATCTCTGCGTTCCGCCGAGCCTTCATGGGATTCGAAGTCGGTGAATTGTGCGCACCGTGTGGCAGGCAACAGAAGCGGCCGCATCCTTCGGGACCGCCCGCCGTGCTGCCCGAGAGCAACGCCAAGGGCGCTGCAACAAGCGCAAAAATCGCGAGGATGGCTTCCCAGCGCCGCATGAATGCCACGATACCATAGCCGGCGCGCTGCCGCTATGTTCGCTGCCTCCGGATCGCTTTCAAGATGTCGAGACGTTACACTTTTCCCCAAAACGCAAACACCACCGCGCCGACCAGAAATAGAAATGAAACCGCATGATTCCATTTGACGCCTTCGCCGAGATACGACCACGCGAAGACGACGAATACGCAAAGCGTGATGACCTCCTGTATGACTTTAAGCTGGTAACCTGTGAATTCACCATAGCCGATGCGATTTGCGGGGACCTGAAAACAGTATTCGGCGAACGCGATGAGCCAGCTCACAAGGATTACGGCCAGCAGCGGAGCCTTCCGGTATTTCAGGTGGCCGTACCAGGCGATTGTCATAAAGATATTGGAACAAATGAGAAGCAGAATAGTTTTCATAGCGCCAAATCCTATCACGTCGCCATACTTCTTTTGGAACAGGGATCGCCCTTCGCCTTAGATCACTTCATCCGATGGGCCAAACGGGAACACGACCGGCCGCTGAAGTGTCTTCGAGTTCACCTTATGCTCGCGTTTGCGTTTCAAATCGCTTCACGTTACGCTGGCACAATCGTGCTGCCGTTCAAACTCATTTACCACGACCGCTACGATTTGAATCTCGGCGTACACGTCTTTCCCTCCCAGAAATACCGTCTCGTCCGCGACCGGCTTCTTGCGGATGGTCTCGTGGCTCCGGAGGATTTTCTAGAGCCTGCTCGTGCGACGGACGACGACTTTCTGCGCGTTCATTCGCAGGAATATCTCTATAAACTCAAGACGGGCTCGCTCACTCGCGAGGAAATCCTGCGCCTCGAAGTCCCGTACTCGAAGGAACTCATGGAGGCCTGCTGGCTCGCCGCGGGCGGCTCGATTTTGGCGGGCCAACGCGCGCTCGAAGACGGCTGGGCGGCAAATATCGGCGGCGGTTTTCATCATGCCTATCCCGACCACGGCGAGGGTTTCTGCGTGATTCACGATGTTGCGGTTGCCATTCGCCGGCTGCAGTTCGATTCCGCCATCGAGACAGCCATGGTGGTGGACACCGATGTCCATCAAGGCAACGGCACAGCGGCGATTTTCCGCGGCGACGGAACCGTCTTCACTCTCTCCATCCATCAGGAAAACAATTATCCTTATCCGAAGCCGCCTTCCACGATCGACATCAACCTACCCGACGGGATCGGCGACGATGACTATCTCGCGATCCTTGAAAAACATCTTGATCGAGCCTTTCGCGAATTCTCGCCGCAAATCCTATTCTATGTCGCCGGGGCGGATCCCTACTGCGAAGACCAACTGGGTGGGCTTGCATTGACGATGAAGGGTCTCGCGCGGCGCGATGCGCTCGTTTTTCATCACGCCCGCCGAAACAAAGTTCCCGTGGCGATCACGCTCGCGGGAGGATACGCGCGACGCGTCGCCGATACCGTTCAAATCCACGTCCAAACGATTCTTGTGGCGCGCGACGCTGCCCGGCGAGAGGCCTCGCGCAGCGCTGCGACGACAAAGTAAATAGCTGCCGCTCCGGGCAGGGTTCAATTCGCAGAGCCCAGCGCTCCCTGAATCGCTGCGATGAGCTCGCGAGGAAACTCATCCGGATCGATCCCGCCGGCCCGATATACGATTTTTCCATTGCGGTCGAGTACGAGCAGCGTCGGCAGTGTGTTCACGCCCATGAAGTCATCGAGTCCATCGGCGAAAACCGCGCTCACGCCCCATTTTTCCCGCATCACGAACGCCGGGACCTGCGATGGATCTTCATCGGTATTCACGGCAAGAAAGGCCACGTTTGCATTTCCCGAATAGCTTTTCTCCAGCTGGCCGAAAAACGGCTCCACTTCGCGGCATGGACCGCACCAGGTCGCCCAAAAACTCAGCACGACAACTTTTCCTTTAAGAGGCGCCAATGGCACGGGTGTTCCATCCATATTTCGCAGCACGAATGCGAAAGGTTCCTTCGCCCCCTTGTTGCGAGCAGCAGGATTTGCATTGTCGGAGGAAGGCGCGGCAGAGCGGTCGTAGGCTGCAAGAATTGCTTCACCAAGGCCTTGGTCGCTCCCGTGCGACTGCCTCCAGACGTTACCGAGTTTCCTGCGCACCTCGCGGCGGTCCACCTTTCCTGATGTCCCGCCCTCCGGGAGGATGAAAGCGAGGGAGTATTCTTCAAAGGCCTTCGCGTAGTCTTTCCGTATCTCCGCGATTTCGCCTAGTAACTCTGCAGCGGACGCATTGGCGCGGAGAGAAAAACTTGTCTCCAAATCCTTCACGGCGCCGTCGTAATTGCGCTGCGAGTTTTCGATTTGGCCGCGCAAGAAATAGAGGGCGCTGCGAAGCCTCGCGCGATGATCCTCCCACTCCGCGGCCGAGACGCGGGCTGGCTTGTCATCCAGACTCGACTTTTCAATGCGGTCAAGCACGCGCCCCACGTAGCCCGCGGCGCGCGTGAGCCCTGCTTCGTCACCCTGCTGCTGCAGGAGGTCCACGGCCGTCATCATCATGTCGGAGTTATCCGGTTGTATCGCGATCAGCCTTTCGGCATTGTCCAGCGCGCACGCGTTGTCCCGAAGCTGCGCGCAAGCCTCCACCAGCGCGCGATAGACGTCCGCCTTCTGCGGGGCGTCGGGGAAGCGTTTCAAAAAAGACTTCAGATTGCGCACCAGCGCGGCACGGTCATTTCCCGCTTCCTCTACCGCTTTCTGGAGTTCGGCTCCCGCGTCTGGATTTGTTTTCGCGGCCGCATCCGGTGCTGGTTTTGCTTGCGGTGCATTGGGAACAGGATTCTGCGCTTGCGCGGCTGGAGAGAGCGCGAAAATGAGGGCCATACCGAGAGCAGAATGAAAGATGCGCTTCACGGTGTCATTCTATCGCGGAAAGTTCCGCGGATGATTTTTCCTTCACTTGGGCATTGATCAGCGGAGAGCGATATTTCCCGAAGAGGTTTCAATCTCCACGCGCGCTTTGCCGTCGCCGATGCGCGCTCGCAACTCGTGTTTTCCTGCGGTTCCTTCCATGACGATGGGAATCGCGGCGTCAATCTCGCCGCTGCTGCTTCGGGCGTACAGCCGGAAGCTGGCGGCCGGTGGAACCTTGAGCGTCACACTCCCCGATGCCGCATGGAAATCCCAGTAGTTCGAGGCACCCGGATTGCCGTCAATCGCGATGTTTCCCGAAGCCGTTCGCAGACGCAAATCGGGCGAGGCGCCCGTCACGTGAATGCTGCCGCTTCCTGTGGTCGCAATGACCGTGTCCTTGGGCTGTTCGATCTGTATCTCCCCGGAACCCGACTGCGCGCGGATCTCGCCGTGAACCGCGTTCAACTCAACGTCTCCCGAGCCCACCGTCAACTGCACCTGGCCCGCAATATTCGAGAGACGAATGTCGCCGCTTCCGGCCAGTGCTTGAACGTCTCCGGCAAGGTCCGCAGCAGAGATTTTTCCTGAACCGGTAGTGAAGTTTGCCGGGCCTTCGATTCCCTTCACGTCCATCCCGCCGGAACCTGTGACTCCATGAATTTGCGTGTCAGGCGGCACTGAAATCGTGTAATCCACCGACAAACTGCTCGTTTGCAAAACAG
The DNA here is from genome assembly GCA_963812565.1 of uncultured Acidobacteriota bacterium. Lineage (GTDB taxonomy): Bacteria > Acidobacteriota > Terriglobia > Acidiferrales > UBA7541 > Palsa-295. Next base: position 49,935 of record CAWEVR010000008.1, on the reverse strand, counting down.
AGCCGCCGACGCGGATGAGGTTGCCCTCTTGAGCGACCGGGGGATTTGATTGGACTTCTTGCAAGCGACTCTGAGCGTTTTCCCAGGGCCACGGATTCACTCGAAACTCGGCGTGGATGCGAACCTCGCCCGGCGGACCGGCGGTCACGCGCGCATCCCCGCTGCCGTTGCTCAGCTCCAGACGCACCGGCCCGCTCACATTGAAACTGCGTTCAAAGGTCCCCGTTGCGGCGGAATGGGTAACGCATCCGGCGAGGCCACCCACCGCGAAAATCACCGCCGCAAGCCAAGGGTTTTTGAGTGTTCGCATCATCTCGTCTCAGGATGGCCGTCGTTCTTGCGTTCGTTCAACCTTCCTATCAGATTCATACGAAAATGCGCAAGTATAAGTTCCCTTCTAAGGCGAGAAAAATACGGCCAACAATTCCCGAAGAAATGGCAGAGATTATTTTTTCTTCAGAAGGGAATTGAGCGAGCCTTGACGGTAGCCTTCGAGGTCGAGAGTCACAAACGAAAATCCGGCATTCTTGACTCCTGCCGCAATCTGCTGCGCGACTTCACTCTCGAGTCCCCGCGACAGTTCCTCGGCCGCGAGCTCGATCCGCGCGAGTTCGCCGTGCGCGCGCACGCGAAATTGCCGGAAGCCGAGGTCGCGCAGCACGGCCTCGGCTCGCTCGATCTTGTCCAGCAGTTCTGGCGTCACAGGAGTTCCGTATGGCACGCGCGAAGAAAGGCATGCCGACGCCGGGCGGTTCCACGTGGGCAGCGCGGCACGTTGCGAAAGCGCTCGAATCTCTGATTTGCAAAGTCCAGCGTCGAGCAGCGGCGCGAGGATGCGATGTTCGCGGGCCGCGCGATGACCGGGACGAAAATCGTGCGTGTCGTCCGCGTTGATGCCGTATGCGATGGCGTGGAATTGGCGCTCGCTCGCGAACATTTCCATGCGCTCGAACAATTCATCTTTGCAGTGGTAGCAACGGTCGGCGTCGTTCGCAACGTAAAGCGCATTTTCGAATTCGCGCGTCTCGATGAATTCATGCCGCACGCCGGTCGAGCGAAGGAATTCCTCCGCCTGCTCCCGGTCGTAGCGTGAAAAACTGGCGGAAATCGCGGTGATCGCCAAAGCGCGTTCGCCGAGCACCTGGTGCGCAGCCCACGCCAAATACGCCGAGTCCGCTCCGCCTGAAAACGCGACCAGCAGGGAATCGAGGCCGCTCAGCGAATCAAAAAGTCGCTGCTGCTTCCCGAGCGCGATTGGGTCGGCGGTTTTTTCCGTTTTCGTGGAAGCAATCACTTGGATGGAGGATGATGTTCGTTGCATGCGAGTGTGAGTATAGCTCAACTTTTCTCATTCGAAGTTGAGCAGAACATCCACTTGTCCCGTCTTCGGATCCGTCTGCAAGAATCGCTCGAGCTTCTGATAATGAACGGGAATCCCTGCGAACGCTTGCTTAATGCCGCTCGAAAGAAAGTTCTCGTACACACTTTCGTCAAACACGGCTCCCGCAGCAATCGTCCATGCCGTTCGTATGCGCCGCTCCGCTTCAAGTGAAAGTCCGGTAAGAACCAGATTGCCCATGCGATATTGCGGGCCCTCGGCGATGGAGGCCACGTAGGAAACGCGCGCGGTTTTTTCGTCCAGCAGCGGCGCGGGAGTCACACTGGCCTCGAGAAATCCGCGCACGCCGTAAGCCTGCCGTACTTTGTCCCACATGGCTTCGATTTTCATTCCATCGGCAGGGTCGCCCACCCTCAGTTCCACGAGCTTGTCGAGGTCGCCCGTTGCCATCGCCGTATTCCCCTTCCAGGAGACGCCCGCCCACGCGAATGCCGGGCCGCGTTCGATCTGCGCGAGGACAACCACGGTATTCGGCAGCGGTTTGTTGGGGTCGCCTTTAAAGCGCGCTTTCGGCGGCTCGAACCGCACCGAAAGAAATCCGTGCGCCAGATACACAGGACGAACTTGCTCGAATTCGAATACATCGAGAGCGCTGCGGGAGAAAGGTTTTCCGACCAGGTCGACCAGGCGAGTCTTAATTCCTCGATCGTTCTTCGCGAGTGGATCGGAAAACTCCACGCTGGCAACATTTAATCCGCCGCCTTCCACCGTGAATTGCTGAATGCGCCGGTCACTGCCCGCCGCGTTGATGAGAGTGTGTGCGACGCCGGCGCTCACACCGCGCGTCGAGATCAAGCTTTGGAGGGCAGCGGACATCGCGTCCAGAATCGTTCCGGTTTGCGGCGCCGTGCCATCGAAGAGGATCACGGATGTCTTCAGCGCCGCGCTGAGCTCATCGTCGGTGAACCAGGGAAAGTTATCGAACGCGACGGGCACGCTGGGCACATCCTTCACCTGATACTCGACGGTCACGCCGGACTCGACGGTCGCAAAGCGGTACTGCACGTTGTCAAACGGTCCGAGTTGCGCCACGCGGTCCGCCGCCTTCTGCAGATCCTGAGCCGTGACCATTGCGCCAAGGTGCAATCCGATTGCTTCGGAAATCTGGGCCGAAGTGAATCGGTTGGAACCCGTCACGGCAACCGAAACGAGACGCGAGGCGGCCGGAGTTACGGTCTGAGCAAATCCGCAGGGGCAAGCGAGAATAGCGAGAGCGGCGGCGACGGAACACATTCTTGCGAGGCGGCGCGCCGAGAGAACTGGCCACCCGAAAAATCGCAAAGTACTCATGTACCGATTCTAAGGCAGACGGAACGAAAGTTGAACTCTGCTATTCGACGGTGACGGACTTCGCGAGATTGCGAGGCTGATCCACGTCGCAGCCGCGCCGCACGGCAATGTGGTAGGCGAGGAGTTGCAGCGGAACGATTTCGAGAATCGGCGCGATCAACTCCGGCGCGGCGGGGATTTCCACGATGTGGTCCGACGTATCGCGAGCCAGGCGATCGCCCTCGGTAACCACGGAGATGACGATGCCGTCGCGTGCTTTGACCTCCTGCAAATTCGAAACGGTCTTTTCGTAGCGCGTCATCGACGCCGGATCGGATTCGTCGCGCGTGGCGATCACCACCACGGGCAGATTTTCGTCAATCAGCGCATTCGGCCCGTGTTTCATTTCACCGGCCGGATATCCCTCGGCGTGGATGTAGGAAATTTCCTTGAGTTTGAGCGCGCCTTCGAGCGCGATCGGATAGTGTATGCCGCGGCCGAGATACAAAAAGTCGGTGTGGCGGAAGAATTGCCGGCCCAGTTCCTCCAGTTCCGCATCGCGCTGGAGAATGGATTCGATCTTGTGCGGGACGCGCGTGAGCTCCTGCATCAAATGTTGCGCGACGGCGGGCACCAGCTTCCCGCGCACCTGCGCGAGGTAGAGAGCAGTAAGAATCAGCGCCGTGAGCTGTCCGGTGAATGCTTTCGTGGAAGCGACGCCGATCTCCGGGCCCGCATGTGTGTAGATTGTGCCGCTCGATTCCCGCGTGAGCATGGAACCGACCACATTGCAGATGGAAAGAATTTTTGCGCCCTTCTGGCGGGCTTCCCGCACGGCCGCGAGCGTATCGGCAGTCTCGCCCGACTGGCTGATGGCGATGATCAAGGTGCCCGGATTGATGATGGGATCGCGGTAGCGGAATTCGCTTCCGTAATCGACCTCGGTGGGAACCAGCGCCAGCCGTTCAATCATGAATTTTCCGGCCAGGCCCGCGTGCCAGCTCGTGCCGCAAGCGATGATTTTGACGTCACGGAAATTCCGGAATTCATCCTCGGTAATGTCCATTTCGTCGAGGAAGACTTTTCCGGTTTCCTGCGAAATTCTGCCGAGCAGCGTGTCGCGAACCGCGCGCGGCTGCTCGAAAACTTCCTTCTGCATGAAATGCTTGAACCCGCCCTTCTCGGCCATGATGGGGTCCCAGGTGATGTGCTGGGCCGGGCGATCAACCGGGTGGTTTTCGAAATCGATCACTCGCACGCCCTGCGGCGTGAGGATGGCGATTTCACCGTCGCCGAGAAAAAAGGCTTCGCGCGTGTGGTGCAGGATGGCGGGGATATCGCTGGCGACAAAAAATTCCTGTTGCCCCAGGCCGATTACCACAGGCGGTCCCATCCGCGCAGCGACAATTTTGTTCGGATCGCGCGTGGAGAGAGTGACCAGCGCGTACGCGCCGGTTATCACCTTCACGGTTTTCAGCACCGCCTCTTCGAGCGAGGCATTCTTCGAATATTTTTCAATCAGGTGCGCGAGGATTTCAGTGTCCGTCTCGGTCTGGAACTTGTGGCCTTCTTCGATCAGCTCGTGCTTCAGATCGATATAGTTTTCGATAATGCCGTTGTGAACGACGACGATTTCGCCGGTGCAGTCGCGATGGGGGTGTGCATTCTCTTCCGTGGGGCGGCCATGCGTGGCCCAGCGGGTGTGCCCGATCCCGTAAACGCCCTCGAGCGGCGTGACGCGAATCGACTCCTCGAGATTGCGCAATTTCCCGGAGGCGCGACGGACCTCGAGCTTGCCGTTCTGGCCGACGACGGCGATTCCGGCCGAGTCATAGCCGCGGTATTCGAGGCGTTTCAGGCCATCGAGAATCAACGGCACCACGCGCTTTGGTCCGATGTAGCCTACGATTCCACACACGGTCGTTCGCTCCTGGATGCCGCCCGAGTTTTGAAGCGGCGGACAGCCGTGATTTTGTTCAGGATAGCACAGTCCTTCGATGCGGCAATCGGCGCCCCCGGCGGGTGTTTCAAGCCAAAGGTCGGCGTCTCGACGGCTGGGAACTTCTCTCCACGGGGGCGGATTCTGTTCGCGAGCGTCTGAAAGCACCCCTGAAAAGTTGCGATTAGAACAGGGCGCGATTGTTTGTTTTCAATGAGTTGGCACATGTTTTAATTCCGCGTCTTGCGATTAGAATTTGGGATTGTTGGGCGTCTGATGGCTTCGCCTTGCCCATGGGCTTAATTTCGATCCTCCGGTTCATGCCTTGCACCTCTAACATTCCAATTAGAGCATGCGCCGTGTTGCGCGCCTGTCAAGCAGTCCGTGTGTAAAAATTGAGGGCGGTCTGCCCGCACCAAAGCTTCGGCGGACTACACACCCGGCCGAATTCTGTCCGCCAGGACAGCTTGTTTGCAAACTCCCCGGAACGTACGCTAATCCGAATGGCGAAGCGCCTGAAACTGGCCGAGTTCTGAGGAGTTGCGTCCCGATGCACCACTTCCGAGTTAGAGAAACCCTACTCTCTGTGTCGCTGGGCTTTCTTTTGGCCCTAATGGCGGCGTGCACGGGTGTGTCCGGGGCGGAGCGAAGGAGGGCGCGGTGGGACGACTGTGCCTGCCGCACCGACCGGATTACAAGCGACGGGCGACAATGCACAAGTTGCGTTGACGTGGAGCGCGAGCACGGGAGCGACAAGCTATCACGTGAAGCGTGCGACGACAAACGGCGGACCGTACACCCAAATCGCTTCGCCGACAGGGGCCACCTACACGGATACCAGCGTCACGAATGGGACGACCTACTACTACGTCGTATCCGCGCTGAACACGGCGGGAGAGAGTGCGAACTCTTCTCAAGCGAGCGCAACGCCGACTGCGCCAACACAGGCGCCGGCCGCGCCAACTGGATTGCAGGCGACGGGCGGCAATGCGCAAGTGGCGCTGACGTGGAGCGCGAGCACGGGCGCGACAAGCTATCACGTGAAGCGTGCGACGACGAACGGCGGACCGTACACACAGATCGCTTCGCCTGCGACGGCGAGTTACACGGACACAAGCGTCGCGAACGGGACGACGTATTACTACGTTGTGTCGGCGCTGAACGCGGCGGGAGAGAGTGGGAACTCTTCTCAAGCGAGCGCAACGCCAACTGCACCAACACAGGCGCCGGCCGCGCCGACTGGATTGCAGGCGACGGGCGGCAACGCACAAGTGGCGCTGACGTGGAGCACGAGCACGGGAGCGACGAGCTACCACGTGAAGCGTGCGACGACAAACGGCGGACCGTACACACAGATTGCGGCGCCCACGACGACGAGTTACACGGATACCAGCGTCACGAACGGGACGACGTATTACTACGTTGTGTCGGCGCTGAACGCGGCGGGAGAGAGTGGGAACTCTTCTCAAGCGAGCGCAACGCCAACTGCACCAACACAGGCGCCGGCCGCGCCGACTGGATTGCAGGCGACGGGCGGCAACGCACAAGTGGCGCTGACGTGGAGCACGAGCACGGGAGCGACGAGCTACCACGTGAAGCGTGCGACGACAAACGGCGGACCGTACACACAGATTGCGGCGCCCACGACGACGAGTTACACGGATACGAGCGTCACGAACGGGACGACGTATTACTACGTTGTGTCGGCGCTGAACACGGCGGGAGAAAGTGCGAACTCGTCTCAAGCGAGCGCAACGCCCACCGGAGGCTCGGGCACGGCGGTGGCCGTGAATGTGGACCCGCTGAGCAATCGCCACGCGATCAATCCGAACGTTTACGGCGGGGCATACCCGAAGGACAAACCGACCATCGCCGACAGCGGGATGACCGTGGTGCGCTGGGGTGGGGATGCCACGTCGCGTTACAACTGGCAGACATTTACGTACAACGCCGCGAACGATTACTACTACAGCGACTATCTGAACGGCGAAATCGGCGACGCCGATTCGAGACAGTTTGTCAGCGACGTAATCTCCGCGGGCAGCCAGCCGTTGATGACGATGGTCATGCTCCCGTGGGTCTCCAAGGGTTCCGCAGTGAACAACACGGACAACGGGCAACTCTACAGCTTTTCGGTGGCGAAATACGGAGCGCAATGCGCGGTGAATCCAAATACCGGCAACGGCGACGCGGGTGACGGCCTGAAGACCGATTGCAGCACGCCCATCACGGGAAACGATCCGAACGATGCAAACGTGCCCATCAAAGATTCGCCGAGCGGTGGCGATCCCGCCGGGGCTGTCTATCGCAATGGCTGGGCCGCGGCACTGGCCACGTCATTCGGCAGCTCACCGCATTTCTACGACATGGACAACGAAATTGACATCTGGGCGAGCACGCACCGCGACGTACATCCCAATGCCACCACATACCAGGAGCTGCGCGACACGTATCTCGGCGAGGCGCGCGCGCTCAAGACCTGGGATCCGGCAGCGATCCGCTTCGGACCTGTGAGTTGCTGCTGGTATTTCTACTGGAATTCCTGGGCGGGGACGAGCGACAAGCAAAATCACGGAGGAGTGGAATTTCTCCCGTGGTGGCTCAACGAAGTGTTTTGGTCGGACGAGGTGGCCGCCACGCGGTCCATCGAAGTGTTTGACCTGCACGCCTACCCCGGCGTGCCCAGCACGTCGGGGCTTACCACGGCGCAGGAGCAAGCGGCCACGCTGCGCGTCTTTCGGGACTGGTGGGACCCGACGTACGTGAGCGAAGGCGGAGACATTAATCAAAACTTCGCGTCGGATATGCAGCCGTTGAAAACGATTGCATTTCGAATTCCGCGCATGCGCGCGCTGCTGAATACGGTGTACCCGGGCACGCTGTTCAGCTTCACGGAATGGAGCGCGGCGCTGGCAGGCGAATCCGATTTCTCGACGGCGCTGGCTGATGCAGAAGCGTACGGTATCCTGGGACGCGAACACGCGGACCTGGCGTCGCGGTGGACCATGCCCGATCCCGCCAATCCGAATTACCAGGCGCTGAAACTTTTTAGGAATTACGACGGCGCGCACCACACCTTCGCTGCGATATCGATTTCTGCGACACACAATGCCAATGCGAACTTGTTCGGCGTCTATGCAGCGATCAATTCGGCGGGCACGGCGATGACGATGCTCGTGGTGAATAAGGACCCAGTGAACGCGGCTCAGGTTACGTTTCAACTGAATAGCTTCACGCCGGGCGTGTTCACGCCCTACACGCTGTCGCAGACTTCGCCAACCGCGATTGTCGCGGGGTCGAGTCACGGATGGAATGCGACGCAAACATTTGCGCCATACACGGCCACGCTATTGGTCATCAGCGGAGCGCTGGCCAAATCGCCTGCCGCGGAGTGGGCGCTAAATCCGGATTCGATTCAAGTGGCCGCGGGCGGGACGGTGACGCTCGCACCCATGATTACGGCGGGGAGCGGAAGCGTGACGCTGAGTTCCGCACAAGTCGACACAAACTACACCGCGAACGGGACGCAATCGGGCGGGGGCGGAAGCACGATCTCGATCACGTCATCCGCAATCACGACGACGCAGGCCGGTGCGATCTCGATCACAGCCGCGAGCACGCCCGGCTTCTATCACTTTACGGTGACGGGCCAGGACGGTTCCGGCGCAAACGAGACGCAAGGCGGCTGGATCGTTGTAGGAAACCCAGCAGCGACGCTGGGGAAAACCGGAGACAACCAGAGCGGAATGCACGGCAGCACTCTGAATCTTTCGGTGACGCTGAATCCCGGATCGTCCGGTGGCACGAATACCGGCGCGAGCGTCCTTTTCACGACTGACTCCGGCAATTTTGCGGGGGCGACTCAGCAGATTGTGACGACGAACGGTTCCGGCGTTGCTGCGGTAACTTTGACGCTGCCGGCAACCGCAGGGCCCGTGACGGTCACAGCCGAAGGACCCTTCGGCCTCGGACACCCCGTCGCAACCTTCACAGAAACCGCGCAGTAGGTCCGCCTTCGCTAAGGCTTCGGCGGGCAGTGCGCCCCTCAACGCCGTCATCCTGGAGCCGATGGGATCGGCTCGAAGAATCCCCCCTCGGTTGCGATGCAGGGTACGACGTGAGTGGAAGAGAGATTCTTCGACTGCGGGCCGTTTCGTCCCAGAAAGCAGGGACGACAGAAAAGGAAACGGCCCTCGGCTCAGAATGACGAGATGGTTTGATGCGCGTGGGCTCAGATACTTAGTGTTTGCGGCCTTTGATGTCGTCGTACACGATGATGGAGAGGACGACGAGGACCCACACGGGGAAAACGCCCATTCCCGGGATAGCTTCCGCCACCAAGCCCGGCAAGATCGCCCATCGCCGGCCAAGGATGAGAAACAGGAGAAACGCCGTTGCCAGGTCAATCACCCACTGCATCGGTGGGGCGAGTACCGTCCAGAAAGATAGAAAGTCCGAAACTGCAGCGATCACGAAAGCAACGGCCAGCCGTTTCCGCGAGTGCCGCTGAACGGGAGCCAGCACCTCTGTCGGTGTCAGAATGGCAGGATGATTGGTCGGCGTGGTCATAATTTCAAGCGAGCTCTTTGGTCTCACCTGAAAACATCGTGCCATGGGTGCGGACGAATCGCAAGCGATGCGCGGGCGAACATCCGAATCCAAGGGTCAGGCATTCGCAAGATTTTCAAAAGACAGAACTTGGCTGATTCACACGTTGCATCCCACGGATACACTTTGCGCGCCGCAGCTTCAGAATTTAGACCCCGTCAATGAAGAATTCAGACGCAGCCCATTGACCGATTCCTCACAAGTGGAGCAAACTCCGGGCAACGGTGCGGGACCTGATTCGAGTGTAAGGGGTGTACTAGACTGACAACACGGGAAGCCTGCATTCCGCTCATTGATTGATTCGATAGCAAAGGGGATCGCTGACAACGGCTTCGGCAAACTGCGGCGAAAAGAGCATTAGAGGGAAGCTGCCAGCGAAAAGGAGGTGACATGAAATCGAGAGACGCCATGGCTTCGTCGATTTCAACTCTTTTCTTGGTGATTTCTTTTGGCCTGCTTCTTTCATGTGGAAGGGCGGCAGCCCAGGAAGTTCCAAAGGAGAATTTTTCCGGGCAGCCGAACCCCAAAACAGGGAGCGCCACGCTCAAGATCTCTTTGCGGCTTCCGGACGATTCTCCCTTCAATGGCTGGGCAAGCGTCAGAGTGCTGCCCACCGAAGGGTACGAGGCCATCGGCACTGCCGCTGAATCTGATGGCGAAACGGTTTTTCCCGATTTGCAGGCCGGAACTTACCTGGTGGAGGTTAGCGCACCCGGTTTCTTGACGGTCCGACAGAATATTCAGATCGCGCCGGGACATCGCGTCCGAACTCTCTTCGTGATCATGAAGACCAGGCCGCTCCCGGCCACGCTCCCGAAAATAATACCGGCCTCGCCGGCACCTGGGGCAGAACCGACCTTGACGTCATGGCTGCCGCCGGGCGTTGACGATGTCGTGCCAGCCGTGAATCCCAACGTGGAATGTCCGCTTCCGCAGGTCCTCAAGGGCGCAGAACGGCGCATGAAGGAGTTCGTGGACAACTTGCAGAAATTCAGCGCCACCGAGCGAGTTGACCACTTCGTAATTGATGCTGCCGGCAAGCGACTTTCTCCGGAGGGTCGCAATTTCGAATACGTCGTGTCGATTACGCAGACGACCAAAGGATTATTTCAGGTGGATGAATACCGCAACGGAAGTGTGAATCGGGAACAATTTCCGGCGCACATCGCGACAGAAGGTTTGCCGACCATGGCGATGATCCTTCATCCGAAACTGGCAAACGATTTCACGTTCGTGTGCGAGGGTCTCGGGCAATGGGACGGAGAACCGGCCTGGCAAATCCACTTTGTACAGCGCCCGGATCGACCGAATCAAATCCGAGGTTTCACGACGAAAGACGGCCTTCACTATTCGCTCGCACTGAAGGGGCGCGTTTGGATTAATGCCGGGACGGAACAAGTGATGCATTTGGAATCCGAGTTGGCCAAACCAGTCAAAGAAGTCGGATTGTCCCAAGAGCATCTTTCCATCGAATATAAGTCGGTCCGATTCCAGACGCGAGGGCAGGAGCTCTGGCTCCCCCAAACAGCTGATCTTTATGTGGAGCGGTACGGACGACGCTATTACCGCCGACATTCATTCAGCGATTTCAAGATCTTCATGGTTGATACGTCGCAGAGCATCGAAGCGCCACCACAGTCCTATTCCTTTACGAATATATCCGATCACGATATTTCTGGCATCCTCACCGTCATTCCCGCATCGGGATTTAAGATCCAACCGGTATCCATCACCTTTACGATTCCGGCGGGGCGCAGCACTTTCAAGATTGTTGGACCCGGCAAGGACTTGAATATTCCGGTTGAGTCCGTTGGATCGGCGACATTCGCTCACAATGGCCCTCCAGGTTCCGTTAAGGGTGAAGCTTATCTCGTCAAGGAGACCACCCTGGACATCGTATCGGACAGCCCCGTCCCAGCCAGCCCATAACACAAAAGGACGAGCTTCGAAAAAACCACCATTTTTCGCTCAGGCCTCATGCAGCCCAGCCATTGATTGGAAGGCTTGTACCTTTGGGCAAGGGGCATTTTACTTTTCCAGGCGAAACGAATCATTATATTGAGCGAAGGTTTTCTCTCACCCTGGGGGTGGTCAGGGGAAGACCCTCCTTAGAAGTCGGCAAAGCCCCAGCCTAGAAAAACGGAAGCCATGCGGGTGAGTGGCGAGCCTCCGGGCGCGTCTTAACCGAATTGGATTCGTATCGAGTACTGAGTCGAACGCCTGGGCTGTCCTTTTCAGACGAGAAGTAGCGCAATGGCTACACCGAAGCGGCGCAAGGATATTCGGTAGGCGACAGGCGAGGGGGCAAAATGACCGAGGCCTGGAAGAAGTGGGAAGGGCAGGAAGTGAACGGGGAATTCTTCCTGCGGCGGTACTTGGGGGAGTCGGATCACAGCGCCGTCTTCCTGACGGAGCGCGGCAAGCAAAACCCTCAGAAGGCAGCGATCAAACTCGTTCCGGCGGACCCGGGTAGCGCGCAACTGAACTTTTCACGGTGGAGAGCGGCCGCGAAACTGTCGCACCCGCACCTGCTGCGTCTCTACGAGACGGGGCGCTGGCAGATGGGGAATTTGGGGCTGCTGTATGTCGTGATGGAGTATGCCGAAGAAGATCTCTCACAAATCCTGCCACGGCGCGCTCTGACGGCTGGGGAAGCGCAGGAGATGCTCAAGCCCGTTCTCGACGCGCTTGGGTACGTTCATGGCCTGGGTTTCGTGCACGGACACTTGAAGCCGTCGAATATCCTGGCTGCCGGGGATCAGCTGAAAATTTCAAGCGACGGGCTGTGCGTGGTGGGAGAGCCGAGAGCAAAGTCGGGCAAGCCGACCGCTTACGATCCGCCCGAAGCTGCGAATGGAAAGATTTCGCCGGCAGGAGACGTTTGGTCTCTGGGCATGACGCTGGCCGAGGTCCTGACACAGCGTTTGCCGGAGGGGGACGGGAGGGAACAGGCCGAGCCGCGATTGCCGGAGACCATGCCGGAGCCGTATTTGGATATCGCACGGCACTGCCTGCGACGCGACCCGCAGCGGCGATGGACAATCGCGGATATCACAGCGCGACTTGATCCGAGTGCGCGCGCGGCCGAGCAACCGAGTCCGGCCAGACAGCAAGAAAGCTCGCCGAAGCTTGGATATGTAATTGCGACAATCGCGGCAGTGCTCGTGCTGGCGGTAGTGGTGACAGGCTCGAGGCTCCTCGGCCATCACGCGCAACCTTCTCAACCATCTACAGCCCAACCAACTGCGGCGCGACCCGCCTCGCACGCGCTCGAGGAGCCTAAGCCTCAGCCAAAACCAGCGCCGAATCGAGAATCGGCGGAAAAGTCAAAGGCTATCGAGCGGAGCGACATGAACGAAAAGAAGAGTCCCGTCGCGGCTGCTCCAGCGCCTGCGCCGCCAAAGCCGGACACGAAGCCGATGGCCGCCAAAGGAAATATCGTGCACCAGGTTTTGCCCAATCCGTCCGAGAAAGCCATGGATTCGATTCAAGGCGCGGTGAGGGTCAACGTCAGAGTTCACGTGGATTCCGCCGGGAGCGTCGCGAGAGCCGATTTTGATTCTCCCGGGCCCAGCAAGTATTTCGCGAATCTGGCCTTGCAAGCCGCGCAGGGTTGGAAATTCGAGCCGCCCACGGTGAATGGCGGAAAAGTTGCGAGCGAATGGGTTTTACGATTCGAGTTTACGAACACGGGAACGAAAGCAATCCCCGTGGAAGCCGCGCCCTAGCGGCGAGCCCTCAATCGAGGATTTCGAAGCGGAACTCTTCGATGATGGGATTCGTGAGAACGTCTTTGGCGATGCGCTCGACCTGATTTTTAGCCTCCTCGCGGCTCAGGCCATCGAGCTCGAGCACAAAGAATTTTCCCTGCCGGACGTCCTGCACCTTCGCATAACCGAGTGAAGAGAGAGCGCGCTGAATCGTTTGTCCCTGCGGATCGAGGACCGTAGACTTCAGCATGACCCAAACGTGTGCTTTCATGATTGGCATTCGAGGACGGAATTATATCAGGCCGGCGGATTTCGCTGCGGCACGAAATTCATCGAGCCGGCGGCGCTTCTCGATCGGCGGAAGGAACGAAGCGAGGAAACTTTGCTCCGCGAGGCCCAAGAGCTGTTCCTGCGAAAGTCCGAGCGTAGCGGCCTTGGAATACTCGGTCAGCAAATCGGTGTGAAACATCCCCGGGTCATCGGTCGAGAGCGTCACCATCAAACCTTTTTCGAGGAATTTCTTCAAGGGGTGATCTCCAAGCGAGGCGTTCGGCTTGCCGGTTTGTTTGGCGAGCGCGCCGGTGCATAAATTGCTCGTGATGCAATTGTCGAGGACGACGTGGCGGGCGAGCGGCGACTCGGCAAACGCGGGATCGTTCATCACGGCGATGCCGTGGCCGATCCGCTCCGCGCCGAGCAGTTCGGCGGCATCGCGCACCGACTCGGGCCCACCGACTTCGCCGGCGTGGCAAACCACGCGCAAACCTTCGTTGCGCGCAAAATCAAAGGCGGGGCGGAAATTTACGGTGGGAGCGAAAAGCTCATCGCCGCCCATCCCGAAGGCAACGACGCCCTCTTTTTGCAATTGCGAGGCGCACCGAGCCACTTCCGTGGCGGCGTCGGGACCGAATTGGCGCGTGGCATCGAAGATCCAAGCGATTTGCAGGTTTCGGAAAGGCACGCTCTGGGCCGCTTCGCGAATGGCAAGGAAATTCGCCTCGACGCTTTGCGTGCGCCGGAGCATGACACCGGCGGAGATCATCACTTCGGCGTACACCACATTCTGCCGCACCAGCTCTGCCGCCATGTCCCGAGTAATGGAGGCGTAGTCTTCCGGAGTGCGCAGGAAAGACGTGACCCACTTGAAGGTTTCGAGGAAGCCGAGGAAATCGGAATAGTTGTATCGCGCCGCAACATCTTCCACTTTCAGCGAGGCGCCGTGGCGCTCGGCCAAAGCGGCGGCGGCCTCCGGACGAATCGAGCCCTCGAGGTGCAGATGCAGTTCGGCCTTCGGAAGAGTGTCAAGAATGGTGAGCTGTTTGCCTGCTTGTTTCGTCACGTCAGCCTATTGCCCCGGCAACTGCGGCCTTCCCGCATTGATCCAAGCGCTCATCCAGTAAGAGCCGACATCGGTGGATGCATCCGAGAGTTGACGGATCAGGACCGCACCGGCTTGCGCATAAAAACGGTCATAGAATTCATCGGTATACCCGGACAGGCCCTCGCGAACGCGGCGATCCGAGAGGAGCACGTTGTCGAGCCAGGCGTGCGCGCTCAGCGTCATTTCAAAAGCATGATCGGTGGGATCGTGAATGAATACCGCTTCGTTGGGCTTGACGAAAAAGAAGAGCTGGTAGCGGTCCACCAAATTCTTGCCGAATCGGTCGTGGATCCCCGGCTGGCTTGAAAGCTTGCCGTCACTGTTTTCCGTGGTGTTAAAGGGATCGTGCGCCGCGGCGACGTAATGCGCCAGGATGGCTGCCGAAAGCTTGGTCTCCTCCCAATTGTGCGCACGGAATGCGTCGGTCAATTTCTTGCTGTAAAGTCCGACCTGCCAGGGAAGCAAGCCGGTTGTCTCGACGGCTCTGCGGCCAAACTTGCTCACGGCCGCCGTGTATGCACGTGGAAGCGAAGAGAAAGGAAATTTTCCGTAATGGTCGAGCTGGATGAAATCGTTCCGGTGCTCGGCCGGATTTTTGACTTCCGCCTCGGTCGGCTCGGTCACGTGTTGCACCAGGAATTGCCGGTTTACCTCGAAGAAAGGGCGCATATCTTCCGGGAGGGTGTCCACGGCTTTGTTTGTAATCAGGCGCTCGGCATTCTCGCCCCAGCCAAAGGACGACGGCAGGCTCAGGACAAGGATCAAGAGCGGCAAAGCCAGCGCCGCAAATCGCCAATGACGCATCAGCGCAATTTCCTCTTCGCTGCCTCGGCCGCCGCCTCTTCCTTGATGTTTGCATCCGAGAGCTGGCTGTGCCGATGGCCGTAGAAGTAATAGACGAACAGTCCGATGATCAGCCACACAAAGAAACGGATCCAATTCATGATGGGCAAGCCCGCCATCAAGAGCAAGCACGTCAGAATGGTGATCACGGGCGCGAGCGGACCGCCGGGAGCGCGGAAGCTTCGCGGACGGTCCGGTTCGCGATAGCGGAGGATCAGCACGCCTCCAGCGACGAGAGCGAAGGCGAAGAGCGTGCCGATGTTGGAGAGATCCGCGAGCGTTCCGATATCGAGGAGCCCGGCGGGAATGCCGACCAGAAATCCCGCCATCCAGGTGGAAAAATCGGGGGTGCGAAAACGCGGGTGAACACGGCTAAAGATGCTCGGAAGCAAGCCGTCGCGCGACATCGCGAACCATACACGCGCCTGGCCCAATTGAAAAACGAGGAGCGACGAAATCATCCCCAATAATGCGCCGAGCAGGACGACCAGTTGAATGTTCCCGAAATGGAGGCGTTTCATCGTATTCACGACGGGAGCTGCGTCGTCGAGGAGCGTGTCCCAACGAACCAAACCCGTGAGAACGACGACGACCGCAATGTAGAGCAGGGTGCAAATCACGAGCGTGGCGATGATGCCAATCGGCAAATCGCGCTGCGGATTCTTGGTTTCTTCGGCAGCCGTTGAGACGGAGTCAAAGCCGATGTAAGTGAAGAAAATGATCGAGCCGCCGGTAAGGATGCCCGGCCAACCGTTGGGTGAGAATGGGTGCCAATTGGCCGGATGAATGAAATGGATGCCGAATCCTATGAACAGCAGGATGGCCAGGATCTTGAGCGTCACCATAATATTGTTTGCGTCGGCGGATTCCCGAATTCCACGCACGAGAATCATTGTCAGAATCATCACGATGATGAACGCGGGCCAGTTGAAGCCGAAGTGCCAGCCTGGCGGGTAAAGCAGATTGCCTTGCAGATCGTTTAGTCCGGCGGGCAGATAGGCGGGAGAAATCCAACGAAGGCTCGGGTGAATGCCGAACCAATCGAAGAGGTTCACGATGTGCGCGGAAAAGCCCACGCTCACGGCCATGTTCGAGACGGCGTATTCGAGGATCAAGTCCCAGCCGATCATCCACGCGATCAGCTCACCCATCGTTGCGTACGTGTAGGTGTAGGCGCTTCCGGCGATCGGAATCATGGCCGCCAGCTCCGCGTAACAGAGCGCCGCAAAGCAGCACACAACTCCTACCAGCACGAAGGAAAGCGCGATCGCCGGCCCGGCACCGGGACGGCCGAACGAGGCCGAATGGTAAATGAGATATTCCAGAAGCGGCGCGTTCAGGATCGAAGAGAACCGGAGTTTCTGCCCAGCGATGGCCGTTCCGACTACGGTAAAAATGCCCGAGCCGATCACTGCTCCGATGCCCAGCGACGTTAGGCTGAGCCAGCCGAGGGTCTTCTTCAGCTGCTTATCGGGATTCTCCGAATCGGAGATGAGCTTGTCGATGCTCTTGGTACGGAAGAGCTGTGCGCCCAATCGCCACCTTCCCCGAGCGAGAGAAAAACTCTACCTTGCGCCGCCCTTCCGCGCAACCTTCTCGTAGTCATCGTACAGCAGATGGCATCCCGGGACGCGCGGTTGTGCAAACCTTTGCGCTTTTCGGAAACCGCTCGCTAGGCGAGTTCCAGATTCGCATAGCGTTCGAGCAATTTTTTCGGACCGAAATCCTGAAAGCTGACGGTTAGCTTGCGGCTCTCGCCTTCGCCCTCCACCTGGAGAATCGTCCCAATTCCAAACTTGGGATGGCGGACGCGCGTCCCAACGAGCGGGTCTTTGGAAGTGCGCGCCCCTCGTGTAGATCGAGCGGACGATGGAGGGCGACGGCGGTAGCCGGAGCTTTCCGAGTAATCCGGATCGGCCTCATAGCGCCGGGTCTCTCCCGGTTCGGCGAGCGAGCCGACGGCGGCCTCAACGTGATCTCCGGGAATTTCCGCCAGGAATCGCGACGGCATCGCAGCGCGTAAGCTTTGCTCGCCGTAGTTGCGGCGGTAAATCGCGCGCGAAAGAACGAGCGATTGCTTTGCTCGCGTCATTCCGACGTAAAAGAGGCGGCGCTCCTCTTCGATTTCCGATTTTGTATCAAGCGAGCGGCTGTGGGGGAGAAGCCCTTCTTCGAGGCCCGCGAGATACACGGCGTCGAATTCGAGGCCCTTCGCGCTGTGGAGAGTCATCAGCGAAACGGGGATGGTCTCGTCGTATTCGTCGGCGTCGCTCACGAGCGCAGCCTGGTCGAGCACGTCCTGGAGCGATTGCTCTTTTTCCGTGGCCTCCGCCATGGCGTTCACCAATTCGCGCAAGTTTTCCGCGCGAGAGGAATGCTCAAGATTGTCCTGCTGCTCGACCCAATCGAGGTAGCCGGTGCGATTCAGGATTCCTTCGAGGAGTTGCGCCGGAGGCAGATCTTTGCATTCTTCCTGCAATTCCTCGATCAGTTGGCGGAAGGCATCGAGCGCACCGGTCAGTTTTTTCCCCGTCGCGAAATTGCCCGAACGAATCACGTCCCAGAGCGACTGCGAAGTTTCCTTCGCGCGCGCCTTCAGCGTTTCGATGGTCGTAGGCCCGATTCCGCGCGGGGGAACATTCAAGACACGTAGCAGTGACACATTGTCCTCGGGATGAAACAGCAGGCGAATATATGCAATCGCGTTCCGCACTTCGGCGCGCTCGTAAAAGCTGAAGCCGCCGACGATGCGGTAACGAATTCCGAGCCGGCGCAAAATCTCTTCGAACGAGCGCGACTGCGCCGTGGTGCGGTAGAGGACAGTGACGCGGGCGTTCGGATCGCCGCGCACAAGTGAAGAAATCTCGCCGCAGACGAATTCGGCCTCATTCGTTGCATCCTGGGCTTCGAAATAGCGCAGCCTTCCACCGGGCCCGAGCGTGGCCCGAAGAATTTTGCCGAGGCGGTCGGAATTGTTGCGCACAACGGCAGCGGCTGAGTCGAGAATGGTTTGCGTGGAGCGGTAGTTCTCTTCGAGGCGGATGATTTGCGCGCCGGGAAAATCTTCCGTGAAATGCTTGAGGTTTCCCGCACGCGCGCCGCGCCAGCCGTAGATGGATTGATCCTCGTCGCCAACAATACAAATATTTTTGCGAGAGCCGGCGAGCAGGCGCACGAGCTCTTCCTGGGCGTGATTCGTGTCCTGAAATTCGTCCACGAGGAGATATTGAAACCGCTCGCTCCACGCCGCGCGAACTTCCGGATGATCACGAAGGAGCTCCACGGCGCGCAAGAGCAAGTCATCGAAATCGAGTGCGCCGGCTTTGCGCAGCAATTCCTGGTACAGACGAAATACCTCGGCCACCTGCTCGCGCGATTTGTTGAGGGCCTCCGCCTCCATTTCGTCGGGAGTAATACCGTGATTTTTCGCGTGGCTGATCTGCTCGCGCAACGCGCGCGGCGAGAGGCCTTCCTCTTGGAGTCCAAGCTGTTCGAGGGCGAGCTTCACCGCTTTGACTTGGTCGTCGTCATCGTAAATGGCGAAATCGCGGGGCAGGCCAAGGTGCTGCGCTTCGCGCCGCAAAAGACGAGCGCAGAAGGAGTGAAATGTAGAGACCCAGACCCCGAAAGCGTCGCGGCCGCCCGTGCGCAAGAGATCGCTGATGCGATTCTTCATCACATCGGCGGCCTTGTTCGTGAACGTGACGGCCAGAATTGCATTCGCTGGGACGCCCTTTTCGAGCAGGTGCGCGATGCGATAGATGATGACCCGCGTCTTGCCCGTCCCGGCGCCAGCCAAAACGACCACCGGGCCTTCCGTTGCGAGCACAGCTTCGCGCTGTCGTTCGTTCAAGTCGTCGAGGAGTGGCATGGGTTGGAGGAAAAGCTTCCAGAACGGAGTTTATCCGACCCGCATCCATTCAGCAATTTGGGATTGTGCACCGAAGCGGGCGGCACCGAATACTTTGCTACAATCGGCCGGCCCGATCCGGGCTTTGCCCAATTATGAAACCGCGCAGATTGCCTCTGTGGTTGCAAAAAATTGTGGCTGTGATGGGCGGCGGCGGACTTTTCCTCGTGGCCTTTCTTGACTCGTCCGTGCTTTCGTTCCCCTTCGTCACCGATGCGCTGGTCATCGAGCTTTCGTACGAAAAACCGGCGCGTATGCCGTATTACGTGGCGATGGCCACGGTTGGGTCACTCGCCGGCTGCATTTGGCTTTATCTGCTGGCGAAAAAGGGCGGCGAAGCTTTCTTTCATCGCAAAGTGGGCGCGGGGGCGATCAAGGCAAAAGAGTGGGTGGAGCACAACGCGTTCTTGAGTGTCTTTGTGCCTGCCATCCTGCCTCCTCCACTGCCATTCAAGGTGTTCATTCTCGCCGAAGGCGTGTTTCAGGTTCCGCTGCGGACATTCGTACTGGCTCTTTTGCTGGGCCGCGGCATACGGTATTTGGCAGAGGGGATTCTCGCGGTGCGCTATGGGGAGACGGCGTTGCTATACCTGACGACGCACAGCGGCGCGTTCGCGATCTCCATCGTCGCCGTTCTCGTTGTGCTTTATGGTGTCACCCGGTTGCACTTCCATAGTCCACCGGCAAAGCGCTAGCGTCGATCTACGGGTTCCCCGATGCCGCAAATCGAAACTCTTCCTCCCGGACGTTAAGGCTGCTGTCGAAATCCACGCGGACAACAATATTGGCAGCCGTTGAGTCATTCGAAGCAAATCGCAGATCGCGCAATTCAAACCGATGGCCGTTCTCGAGCCCAACCACGCTCGCGAGTGGAAATTGCGCGTACGTAAGAAACCTCGCTGCGGCACGCGTGCGCTGACCTGCTTCGAGCGCGGGAGAATCCTCGGGCTTGTAGCGCGTCAGGGTGCGATCCGGATCGAAGCCGGCTCCGGGAGCGAGTGAAATGTCAACTTCCTCAATTGTGTTATCCGTGGAAACAACGCCTCGCCAATCGAGCGGCGCGGACGAGGAAGGGAACGCTCCGGCCTCAAGCGGAGCGCGGCCGTGAAATTCGTGCGCGAGAAGAAGATTCACGGCGCGGCTGTGCAGGTCCGCGCGCGCGCCGAGATATGCAGATACTAGGACCAGCGTGACAATCGCTCCCCGTTGCGCTCCTGAACCTTTTCGGCGATCCCCGATTTCTTCACTCACGAGCCGGAAGAGCTGCGGCAAGAGAATTCCCGCGATGAGGATCACGAGAATCCACGGGTCGAGATTGGCAACGAGATCGAGGGCGGACCAGCGCGTGCGAAACGGCCAGAACAATTGCAAGCCTTCGGAACCGAACAGATCAAGCAGAACGTGCCCGGCGACGCCAACCGCGCATACAGCGAAGGCGGGTCCGAAACGCAAGGACGGCTGGCCGTCCCTTGGGGGACGTTTTCGCTCGAGTACGCAAAACGCGCATGCAATTGCGGCTGCCAGCGCCGCGGCGCAGGGAAGAGAATGGAACAGCGTGCGGTGGAATCGCAGGAAAGCGCTCGCCCCGCCAAAGTAGCTTGCATAGTCGAGATCGGATGCGACGCCGGAGAAAACGAGCATGGACGTCCCGAATCGCGGCAGGAGCTTTTGGCCGGCGCGGGTGAACGCCAGGGACGTGAGTGCGTGAGTGACCGGTTCCAAGGTCGCATCCTTCCGTGAATGATTATGCCTGCCTAGCCGCAGGCGTCACCAGCGACAACGCGTCCGGAACAATCCGAAATGTCAGCGGCAGCGGGCCAATCGGTTCGCCGTCTACTTGCGCGTACACCGGTGCGTCGCCGACTGGTTCACAGAGCACCTCCGTGGACTTCCACGCCTCGATGCCATTCATGCGCCGAAGGTTTCCGAGCCAGAGCGCGGGGAGACACACGAGATAGCGAAGACGGCTGCGCGTGGAATTCGTGAGCAGCTCGAAGGAATCCTCAAAGAGATTCGCGCCGGTGGTGATACGAAATGGGCCGCCGTAATTGACCGTGCGGCCCACGACGATGATCGTCGCGACCCGCTCTTTTCCTTCCGAGCGGATTCGAATCTCGGGGAACCCGTAGCGCACGATCTGGCGAGCCCCCTCCGCCCAGTAGGCGAACACTCCGGCGTGTTTTTTCAGGCCTTCATCCACAGCCTGGACCAGCGCACCGTCCGGCCCCGCGCCGGCGACGCAAAGAAAATACCGTCCCTCGCGAGGGACTTCTGCGGAATGGTTCCCGCCCGACGGGACGGCCAGACCCAGAGCGATTCGCCGAACGATGCCATCGGGAATGAGCCGAGCGGCGTGGGGAATGTCCCAAGGAATGCCGAGCTCTTTGGCGAGAATGTTGGCTGTCCCGGCGGGAAGCAGCGCCATAGGGACCTGGCTCCCCGCGAGACCATTGATGATTTCGTTGTTCGTGCCGTCGCCGCCACAGGCAATCACCATGCTGCGACGCTGTTCGACCGCCTGCCGCGCGATTCGGACGGCGGTGCCGCGGCCCGTAGTGGGCGCGAGTTCCGTGGAGACTCCTGCGTTTTTCAGGATGCGCGCCGCCTGCTCGATTTCCGCAAAACGGCGATGGCGCCGGCGGCCGCTCGTGGGGTTGTAGATGAGGAGCGCGTTTTGGATTCCGTCGGGCATCTCGATTGACCGAGGCCGTCAAAACAAACGCGCATTGTATAATACCCGGCGGATTTGACCGATTGCTTCCCGCTGAGGGGTCCATGCCGAAGAGCCGCGATGCAGCCAAAGAGATCGAGCGCCTGCGCGAAGAAATCCGCCGTTACGAGCATCTCTATTACGTCGAAGATGATCCTGAGCTCTCCGACGCCGCGTTCGACCGGCTGATGAAGCAGTTGAAGGAGCTCGAAGCCGCGCATCCGAAGCTCGTGACTTCCGATTCGCCGACGCAGCGGGTGGGCGGCCAACCGCGCGAGGGATTTCAGACCGTCCGGCACAAGCCGGCGATGGTCAGCCTCGACAATGCCTTCTCGCTCGAGGAGCTCCGGGATTTCGATCGCCGGGTGCGTCAACTCGCGGGCCGCGAAACAATCGAGTATGTCGCCGAGCACAAGTTCGACGGGTTGAGCATGTCGCTTGTGTACGAGAAGGGAAGCCTCGCGCGCGGCGTCACGCGTGGCGACGGCACGACGGGCGAGGACGTGACGCCCAACGTAAAGACCATCCGCTCGATTCCATTGCGCGTGGATGCGGCGTTGCTGAAAAAGGCGGGACTGCAGGGAAATTTCGAAGTCCGCGGCGAAGCCATTATGACGCGCAAGGCTTTCGAGGAGCTGAACGAACAACAAGAGGAGCAGGGCGGCAAGCGATTTGCAAATCCGCGCAACGCCGCGGCCGGTGCGGTGCGCATGCTCGACCCGAGCATCACAGCATCGAGGAAGCTGGATTTTTTTGCCTACTACCTCCTCGTGGACGGGCGCGTTCCGAAGAAGCGCCATTCGGAAGTCCTCGAGGCGCTCGCAGAACTGCATTTTCAGGCCAGCGACGATTGGGAACTTTGCCATTCCATCGAGGAGGTCGAGCGGTACATCCATCGTTGGGAATCGAAGCGCGAGAAATTGGCGTATGAGATCGACGGGATCGTCGTCAAGGTGAATGAAATCTCGCTTCAAAATGAGTTGGGTTTCACGTCGAAGGCGCCGCGCTGGGCGATCGCTTACAAATATCCGGCACATCAGGAGACGACCGTCGTCAACGAGATCCGCGTGCAAGTGGGGCGAACGGGCGTGCTCACACCGGTCGCGTATCTCGAGCCCGTGCAAGTGGGCGGCGTGACTGTGAGCCGCTCGACGCTTCACAACCTGGACGAAATCGAGCGGCTCGGATTGCACGCGGGCGACACGGTGCTGGTGGAACGCGCCGGTGAAGTGATCCCGCACGTCGTGAAGGTCGTGAAACACGGGAAGGAGGAGAAGACGTTTCGCATGCCGGAGAAGTGTCCCGAGTGCGGTACGCGAATTCATCATCCGGAAGGCGAAGTCGCTTATCGATGCGTGAACGTGTCGTGCCCGGCGCGGCGCAAGGAAACGCTGCTTCACTTTGCCGGGCGCCACGCGATGAATATCGATGGGTTGGGCGACAAGCTCGTGGACCAGCTCGTGGAAAAGGGACTCGTGAAGGACGCCGCCGGACTCTACAAGCTGGACCTCGAAACGCTTGCGGGCCTCGAGCGCATGGCCGAAAAATCGGCGCAGAACCTGCTCGACGAAATTGCTGCGAGCAAGAAGAGCACGCTGGCGCGGTTGATCTATGCGCTGGGGATTCGATTCGTCGGCGAGCGCACGGCGCAATTGCTGGCGGACCATTTCAGCTCGATGGACAAATTAGCCGAGGCGAGCGAAGAAGAATTGACGGGCGTGACGGAAGTCGGCCCGAAAGTGGCGGAGGGCATCCTCGAATTTTTCTCGGAGCCCGCAAACCGGAAGCTAATCGAGCATCTGCGCGCCGCCGGCGTCAATATGAAGGGCGAACGACAGGCTCCGAAGGACACGAAATTTGCGGGCAAGACATTTGTGTTCACCGGGACGCTCACCCACCGGTCTCGTGAAGAGGCGGAAGCGCTGGTCGCTTCCCATGGGGGCAAGGCAGGCTCGTCCGTCAGCAAGAAAACGAGCTACGTGGTGGTCGGTGCCGATCCTGGTTCAAAATACAATAAGGCGAAATCCCTCGGTGTTCCCATCCTCGATGAGCCCGGCTTCGAGAAACTTCTCTCCACGAAATAATGGTTTTCGTTTCATGGTTTGCAGCACACCGGATTGTGGCGACTCTTAGCGCGGCGTATAATGACATTGGCGGGTGAGTCGGGTGATCGCCGGTTCGATTCCCGAAAGGGAAGAGGACGGGAGGAAAGTCCGGACTCCAGTTGTCATGAGCTCGCGAGAGTCGGTGACAACGGGGCAACGCGCCTGGTAACGCCAGGGGGTTGCGCCACGCGGTTCGCGTGAGCGAGTTGCGGAGGCGCGGCTACGGAAAGTGCCACAGAGAATATACCGCCGGTGATGCTTGTACCTCGGCGGCAGGCCTGAGGCAAAACCAAGGGCTCGCCTCTATCGGTCAAGCGCATTTGGCAAGGGTGAAAAGGTGGGGTAAGAGCCCACCGCCCGGGTGGCAACATCCGGGGCACGGAAAACCCCGCGTGGAGCAAGGCCAAATAGGAGGGGAGGGCTGGCCCAGCCCGTATGTGGTGAACTCGCAAGAGCGCGCCGCTGCGACCCTCGGGTAGGCTGCTCGAGTCCGGGAGCGATCCCGGACCTAGAGGAATGATCATCGCGCTCGTCTGGCGAAGTTCCGGCGTGAGTCGGGGCGTCGTCAGAACGTGGCGGACAGAATCCGGCTTACAGGCTCACTCGCCAATTTCTCGTTAGGGCTCGCGATCCGATTCAGAAGCGCACCGGCACACCGTCCTTAACATCGCAGTAACAATCCCGGGCTACCGTTGCGTCCGCAGAGGGGGATCATGGCACGCAAGAGCTTCTCCGGCCAACAGTTGTTCCTGAACCGGCATTATTCCTGGTTACAGTTCAACGAGCGCGTTCTCGAAGAGGCGCGCGATCCCGCAAATCCTCTCCTCGAGCGTGTCAAGTTTCTCGGCATCACCGCGAGCAACCTCGATGAATTTGTCGAAGTGCGTGTTGCCGGTTTGCTGCAGCAGGTTGAGCACGGAATTCGCGACCCCGGACCCGACGATCGGACTCCGGATGTCGTTCTCGCCGAGCTCGCCGTGAAAATTCATGCATTCGTGCGCGCCCAGTACGACTGCTGGCGCGACGAATTGGTGCCGGCCCTGGCGGACAAATCCGTTCGCGTGCTGGGTCTTTCGGAACTGCGGCCTGCCGCGCGCAAGCACATCGAGGATTTTTACAC
The DNA here is from genome assembly GCA_963812565.1 of uncultured Acidobacteriota bacterium. Classification (GTDB taxonomy): domain Bacteria; phylum Acidobacteriota; class Terriglobia; order Acidiferrales; family UBA7541; genus Palsa-295. The sequence continues at coordinate 24,941 of CAWEVR010000008.1, read as the reverse complement.
GAAAACGGTCGAGCCACTGCTGACGCCAGTCACCATGGACCCGGCGCATCCGTTTCCACACGTCCTCAATAAAGCTCTTTGCCTGGCATTCTTGCTCAAGCGGAAGCGCCGGGGCTCACATACCTATTTCGGCGTCGTCACCGTACCGCGGGCGCTCCCGCGGCTTGTCCTGTTGCCCTCGGCCGAAGGCACGGTCGAATACGTCTTTCTTCACGACGTGGTGCACGCGTTTGCCGAGCGTCTGTACCATGGCTACGAAGTTCTTTCCGCGGCCCCATTCCGCATCACTCGCAACAGCAACCTTTATCTTGAAGAAGAAGAGTCGCGCAGCATTTTAGATACAGTCGATACGCAGCTCCATCGCCGTCGTAAGGGCGCTGCGGTGCGGCTCGAAATTGAAGCGGGCGCCGATCAGGAGATCATCGACCGCCTGGAAGCCAATTTCCGGCTCGCGCCCTGGCAAGTCTTTGGCGTTAACGGGCCCATCAATCTATTGCGGCTGTTCCATCTCTATGATCAGACTCCCCGCCCTGACCTGAAGTACAAGCCTTTTGCGCCGCGCGAGGTGGCGTTGAAGCCAGGCTCCTCCTCAATCTTCGAGATGGTTCGCAAGCGCAATGTGCTCCTCCACCATCCCTACGATTCCTATGCAACCGTCGTGCGCTTCATTGAAAGCGCGGCCCAGGATCCCGATGTGCTCTCGATCAAGCAGACACTCTATCGCACGAGCGAGAATTCGCCGATTGTCCGTGCGCTGATCGATGCGGCGGCGAAGAAAGAAGTCGCGGTTGTGGTGGAACTGAAAGCCAGCTTCGATGAAGCTTCTAACATCCGCTGGGCCAGAAACCTGCAGGAAGCGGGCGTGCAGGTGTTTCACGGTGTGGTGGGCCTGAAAACGCACTGCAAGCTCGCGCTTGTCGCTCGTCGCGAGGTCGATGGCCAGATTCGGCGCTACGCTCATCTGGGTACCGGCAATTACAATCCGTCCACCGCTCGGTTCTACACCGACCTCAGCCTCTTGACCAGCGACGCGCGAACCACTTCTGCGGTGCACCACGTGTTCAACTACCTGACGGCTTATTCCGAGCGGGCCCAGTATCATCCGCTCTTCGTGGCTCCGCTGAACCTGGGCAGGAACTGCCTCAGCTTGATCGAGCGCGAAACCGCTCACGCGCGCGCCGGCCGCCCGGCATTCATTGTCGCCAAGGTGAACGCCTTGCTCGACGAGAAAACCATCGAGGCTCTTTATCGTGCATCACAGGCCGGAGTAAGAATTGAATTGATTGTAAGAGGCCCATGCGCTCTGCGCCCGGGCGTGCGCGGCCTCAGCAGCCACATCCGCGTCCGCAGCGTGATCGGACGATTCCTCGAGCACAGCCGGATCTTTGTCTTTGGGAGCGCCGGAAAGACGGAAGTGTACCTGGGCAGCGCAGACTGGATGCATCGGAATATCTACGAGCGCGTGGAGGTGATGTTCCATCTCAAAGATGCTCTCCTCTGCGACCAGATTCTTCGTGAAATCATCGCCCCATACATGGCCGACACGGAGAAAACGAGAATCCTGCTTCCAGATGGCGACTACGTGCGCTCGCGCGAGGCGCGTGCGTTTTCACCATCGCGCAACGGTTTCCGCTTCAATGCGCAGGAGTTTCTCGTGCAGTTTGTTCAGGGGGTCGAGGGACTGCCGCCGATGCCGTCGTTGCCGGGTTTCTTGAAATGGAGTGCGCCGGAAACGAAGCCCACGCCCCGCGGGGCTTCTCAGAAAGCATCCGCCTGACTGAATCCGCTCAGAGTCCGTTTGCGGAATTGTGCTCGGCATTCCAAATCGCTCAGCCAGCCGCTCGGTAAAACGTGTAAAGCCTCATTCTTCCCGCTCCAACCAGGGAGTCTCCACTTCGATACACGAGGGCTCATTTTCTACTGCATTTTTATCTCGCTTGGAGGATTTTATTGAGTCGCTTGCAGGGGTCACAGGCGGGCGACCGATACCAAATCAATCTACCTTCGCGCGTTTGTTCGAGCCGGCATGAAGTCGCTGCTGCTCCGTGCGGAGAAAGAGGCACATGAATATAACCTCTGGCGTTCGGATCGGCCCGTTCGAGGTGTTCTGTCCCGTTCAAGCGGCCACTTCAAAGGTCTCGCACTACGGCGAGCATCGCTTTCCGGGGAGGTTGTTCATTGTCGAGGGGATCGACGGGTCGGGAAAGTCCACTCAACTCAGCCTCCTCCACAAGTGGCTCGAGTCGAAAGGCTATTGCGTGGCGTTCAGTGAGTGGAACTCCTCGCCCATCGTAAAAGACACAACCAAGCTCGGGAAAAAGAAGAAAATGCTGACACCCGCGACGTTTTCACTGATTCACGCCACGGATTTTGCCGATCGAACCGAGCGAAGCATCCTTCCACTGTTGAAAGCCGGTGCAGTAGTGCTGTGCGATCGCTACATCTACACGGCTTTTGCGCGTGATGTGGCGCGTGGGATAGACCGCGAGTGGGTTCGCGAGCTCTATGGTTTTGCCGTCGAGCCGACCGTCGCGTTTTATTTCCGCGTTCCACTTGAGATGGCGATAAGCCGTCTTTTGGACGGCCGCGATGGCTTCAAGTTTTACGAAGCGGGTATGGATTTGGGATTGAGTGACGACTTTGAGGAAAGCTTTCGCCTATTCCAGGGGCGGATCCTAAACGAATACGAAAAGATAGTGCCGGAATTCAGGCTCTGTGTTGTGGATGCGACCTTGCCGATCGAAGTACAGCAGGCACAGGTGCGAAGTATCGTCAACAGGCATCTTGAGACGGCGAAAGACGTGAGGGTGCAACGGTGAGAGAAACCTATGGCAAGCCCCTGCCCGGGATGAGGCGAACGGATTTAGGTGGGAAGTTGATCGTCATCGAGGGCACGGATGGCGTCGGGCGCAGCACGCAAATTAATCTTTTGAAGCCATGGCTTGAAGAACTAGGGCACGCCGTACTCGACACGGGAATGACGCGCTCGTCGCTTGCCGGCGACGGGATTCGCCGCGCAAAAGAGGGCAATAATTTGGGGCGTGTCACGCAGAGCCTCTTCTATGCGACCGACTTTGTTGACCGGCTTGAAAAAGAGATTGTGCCTGCACTGCGCGCCGGATTTATTGTGTTGACCGACCGTTACATTTATTCGCAGATGGCCCGAGCAATCGTTCGCGGAATGGATCCCCAATGGATTCGGAGCATCTTCGGCGTCGCTTTGAAACCGGACGCCATATTCTACCTAAGACTCGGCATCGACCAGTTGGTTCTCCGCGTGGTTTTCGCCGGAGGATTCGACTACTGGGAATCCGGCATGGATCTCTATCCCGGTCTCGACATGTTCGATAATTTCTGCAATTACCAGGCGGCTCTATTGGCGGAATTCGATCGACTCAGCATAGAGTACAATTTTGAGACGGTGGACGCATCCGCGGATGCCAAGGCAGTTCTTGAGCAGCTCCAGACGGGAATCCTGGGCATTCTCGAGGGCGAATCCAGAAAAGCGTCTCCTTTCAAGCTGCCCGCAGATTCCAAACAAATCCCAGCTTACCGTGTCGATGAAAGGCATGTTTCTACAGAGCGCTTCGATTCCCGCTCAGATTTGAGACCTGCGTATCGGCCTTATCCGGCGCGCACCGGTTAGGCGCGCGTTCTGTGGGGGGAAGCGAGCCGATCTCATCAAGGCCGCACTCATAAGGTGGTACATGTTTGGACGAATTTTCGGCAAGCGCGCGTTCGACGTTCTTGTTCTTCTGGCGCTTTCCGCGGTTCCTCTTGGCGCACAGAATTCTTCGCCGACTCCTCAACAAGCGGCGGTGCCTCAGCCGTCGCAGACCCCACCGGCGCCGACGCGCGCAGATATCCTGCGTGGGGCGTACGGGCCGTACCGCGCCAACAACGATCTGCTCTTCTATCATCTCGATGTCCGCGTCGATCCGGAGAAAAAATTCATCAGCGGGAAAAACATCATCCGCTTCCGGATGCTCAAGGACGACACCCGGATTCAGCTCGACCTGCACCCGAGTCTCAACATTGACAAGATTCTCCTCGGCACGACTCCGCTCAAGTACGAGCGTGAGTTTGGCGCTGTATTCATTGATTTCCCCGAGACGCTCAAAAAGGGGCGCGTGTACTCGATCGATTTTTATTACTCGGGATATCCCGTGGAGACGGCCCGATTCGGCGGCTTTGCCTTTCGGAAAGATCCGTCTGGTCATCCGTGGATCAACACCGCCTGCGAAGACATCGGCGCGAGCATTTGGTGGCCAAACAAGGATCAGTGGCGCGACGAAGTCGAAAACATGCAAATCAGCGTGTCAATTCCGAATGACCTCGTTGACGTCTCAAACGGAAAGTTTGTCGGTAAGACCGACCTTGGCGACGGTCACACGCGGTGGGATTGGTTCGTGCACTACCCGATCAACAACTACGACGTTTCGCTGAATATTGGCAATTACGTGCACTTCGGCGATCGGCTAGGCGACCTGCCGCTTGACTTCTACGTGTTGCCCGAAGACCTCGACAAAGCCAAGGTACAGTTTGCGCAGGCAAAGGGGATGCTTGAGGCGTATCAACACTACTTCGGGGAATATCCTTTCAAAAAGGATGGTTACAAGCTTATCGAAGTGCCCTACTCCGGCATGGAGCACCAGAGTGCGGTTACCTACGGCAACCACTTCACGAATGGCTACCTTGGGCGGGACTGGACGGGTGTCGGTGTGAGTTTGAAGTTCGACTTCATCATCATTCACGAAAGCGGGCACGAGTGGTTCGGGAACAGCGTTACGGCGGCCGACCGATCCGACATGTGGATTCACGAAGGATGGACCACGTACCTGGAATGCCTCTACGTCGAATACATGTTCGGGCACGATGATGAGATTAAGTATGTGAACGGCTACAAGTCCAAAGTAAAGGACGAGGAGCCGATTATCGCGGAGCGCGGCGTCAACGCCACCCCGCCACAGGACATGTATTTCAAGGGCGCGCTATTTCTCAACACGCTCCGGAGCGTGGTGAACGATGACAGCCGCTGGTGGAAGCTGCTCCACGATTTCTACCAGCACTTCAAGTACAAGAACATCATGACCGAGGATGTGGTGGCGTACTTCAACCAGAAGACCGGGATGAATCTTACTCCGATCTTCAATCAATACCTCCGCCACGCCGCGATTCCCACGCTCGAATTGAAATTCAACGACGCCGACGGCACCGTCGCGTATCGCTGGAAAGCTGACGAGCCGGACTTCGCCATGCCCATACGCGTCGGGAAAAAAGACAACTGGCAAATCATCCAGCCGACGACAGACTGGAAGACGATGCCGGCATCACTCAAGAGGGAAGAATTCGACGTAGCGACGGATCTGTATTACGTCAACGTCTCCAAGCAGTAGGTGACATCTTTTTGGTATTCTGTCGCATCCTTATCACATGGCTCACTCAGATTTGCTCCGGCTGCTATCTTGGCTCGATGATGGTGGGCGAGGTGAATGATGATGACGAAAACCAAGACGAGCTTCCTCATTTCCGCATTTCTCGGCGCCGCATACGCCGTTTTCCCCGGCTCCCTGTTTGCCCAGGCGCCTCCCGGCCCGATCCATCCTGCTGGCGAGTCCACAGCGGAAGAGGTTACAGTTTCACCTCGTGCGCCTGCCAAACCGCTGCCGCCAGGTCGGACGAGCTTGGATGGCGCCTGGAGATTTAATTCCGATGATAGCGACGACGCCCATCAGAAATTGGCGCAGGCAGGAAACTCAAATGGAGGCGGAAACGGGGGTGGGAGGGGAATGGGCGGAGGCTCTCCTTATCCCGGCGGTGGTCCTGGTGGCGGCTCCCCCTATCCCGGAGGCGGCCCGGGCGGCATGGGTGGGCATCGCGGCGGCATGGGAGGCCCAGACAGCAATCTAGATCGCAGTCAGACGAACGAACTAATGAATCCGCCGGATACTCTCGCGTTCGTTAAGAAGAGTGCGGAAGTCGATGTGACAGACGACCAGGGTCGCAAGCGAGTGTTCTACACCGACGGCCGAAAATTGCAAAAATCAAAGGATGACTCGAATAAGGAATACGCAGCGCATTGGGATGGAAGCCGCCTTGTCTCTGAAGAGAAAACCTCACGAGGAAAAATCACGCGCACCTTCGAATTGGGTCAGGAAGGTCGTCAACTCTATGAAGACGTGCACGTGGATAGCGGCCACTCCGGATCGATCTACATTCATTATGTGTATGACATGACTGAGGAAGCTAAGAAGTAATCACAGGCTCGGCTCTGTTCTACTACGCTTGCCTTTGCAATCTTCCTGAGTGATTCGATCTACGCGTTTACCTGTATCAATTTTTATCAACGTCCCGGGTCCCGTTCCAAATTGGGAATGACGAGATGGATTTTGCAGATCGCGCCGCCCTCTCTGCATTCTGCTTGCTTCAAGCAACCGGAATAATTTCAGACCTTTAAGCCGCATTAAGTAGAAATGCGATTGGATCACCTTGCGTTCCGTCTGGCATGCCAGGTGCTTTCCGAATGCCGGGAGGAAAATCATGGCTGCGACGGCAACTCAGCGTCAATTTGCAATCAGGAACGAGGCGGTCCCGGTCAATTGCAGTCCATCTCTCGAGGAAATGTGCCTCGCGAAGCTACTAGGTGCGCAAAACGCAGATGGTGGCTGGGGCTTTCGATCCGGCAGGATGAGCGCCATTGAGCCGACGTCATTGGCCCTGCTCGCCCTGGTGGGGATCGGGCTCCCACCAGTCGCGAAGGAATCTGCTGGCCGCGGCTGCGGATTCTTGCTCGAGTCGCAGCTTCGCGATGGTTCCTGGCCGGCACTTCCTCGGCAACCCGAAGGAAGTTGGACGACCTCCCTTGCATGTCTTGCGCTCTGGCCGTTCGGAGGGGCGCGAGATGAGGCTTTGGACGGCGCGCGCTGGGTGTGCGAACATTTTCCGGGAGAGAGCAAATCACGTTTTCGAATCGGCGAGATCTTGTTTGCCGGCTCGGGAGCAGCGCACCAGGATCCTTCCCGCTATGGCTGGCCGTGGACGGAGGGGACGGCCAATTGGGTTGAGCCAATCGCGATCGCGATGCTTGCCCTTGCATGCATCCCCCCGCCGCTTCTCCCTTCCTCCGCTAAGAAGTGCCGCAGAATCGGCGTTGCCAAGCTCCTCGATCGCATGTGTGCGGGAGGCGGATGGAATCGCGGCGAGCTGGTTGTTAATGGGGCTGCTCGAGGGCCCGAGGTCGGGCCAACCGTTTGGGCCCTCCTCGCCTTACGGAATGCGACTGCAATTGATGCGATGGAAAAAAGCCTGACTTGGCTGGCGGAAAACGGCACGGAGGGCAACTCCGCTGCGCTCGCATCCGCCCACGTTTGCCTGAGAATGTACGGCTGCGGTGAAGCTGCCATCGAAAGTGAGATGCGGCGCCGATGTGCGACCGACTCCTTTTGCAAATCGGTGTGCGGCCTTGCCTGGTCGGTGTTCGCTTTGCGGGGGGATGAGAACGCTGCCGCGCGCGTCCTTCCCGCCCCTTCGCCTCTCACGGGTTGAATGATGTGTTCGTCATCTATATTCGGAGGGCAGCGTCATCGAATTTCCGCCTGAAACGGTCGCTCGAACGAAAACGCAAATCGGCGACCGGCTCGAAATCCGCTCGGTGTCTTATTGACCCGCAGAGTCGAACACTCTTCCGGCGCTTCGGCGGCGGACGAGGATCCCAAGATGGCATTGGCCCCACGGATTCGATTTTCTGATGCGATAAATTAAAACGTTCGATTTTGTCCTTCAGGTCGGAGCAGATAGATTCTCTTGTTTGCCGCAGATCCTGCCGGCGCGGCGAAGGCCCGCTCGGATTGAGGTCGCGCATGCCGCTCCGGCTGCGCAGTTGTGTTGCGAGCCCTCGACGCGCTTTTGCAGGGGTGAGAAGATAAATCCATTGGCATGTCCATTCGATCCTCACTGGGGAATGAACTCCACAGCCGGTATGCGGCGGAGTCGGCGCGCATCCGACAGGAATTCGCCGCCACGGGTAGCGGGCGCTCCGCCTTGCTCGCTCGAACTGCACTCGTAGAGTCCATCGCCCTTGAGGTTTGGAAGCAACGGATTTCCTCGCAAGTGGAAGGGCCCGACAATTTCTCTTTGGTCTCGCTCGGCGGATTTGGCAGGGGCTGGTTGTTTCCCCACTCCGACATCGATCTACTCTTTCTTCATGACGGAGGCACGACCGCGGATAACTTGAAAGACCGGATTCGCATATTTTCGCAGGATATCTGGGATCTGAAGCTGAAGCTAAGCCCTGCCACACGGACTCTGGCCGAGTGTGACCGATTCGACCCGGAAAATCTGGAGTTCGCGATGTCGCTGCTCGACTGCCGGTACATCGCCGGTGACAAGGAGCTTTGCGCCAAACTCCGCGACGATTTGATTCCGCGGATGGTGATGCGCGAAGCGCCGCTTCTTCTTAAGCGACTCACGGATGTTACACGCACCCGCCACTTGAAGTTCGGCAACACGGTGTTTCACCTCGAACCGAACTTGAAGGACGGGCCCGGAGGGCTTCGAGACTACAACGTGGCTTGCTGGCTCGCACTGATTTCCGCGACGGAATCCCTGCGGGCGTGGCCCAAAGAGGGAACTCCGCTACCGATGTCGGTCCGCAAGCCATTCGACGCGGCGCTCGATTTTCTGATGTCTGCCCGCTGTTTCCTCCACTTCCGCAACGACCGCGATGACAATACGCTCGCCTGGGAAGCGCAAGTGGAGGCCGCCGAGCGAAAAATCGGCGCGATCGCCACCGAGACATACACGGCTGCCGATTGGATGCGCATCTACTTCGGGCATGCACGGCTGGTTCACCGCGTATGCGTGCAGCTCCTGGATGAGCTTCCCACGGCTCGGCCTTCGCTCCACCGGCAGTTTCAGAGCTTGCGATCGCAACTCTCGAATGTGGAATTCACCGTCGTTGGCAATCTGCTTTTTGTGCGCCGGCCCGAGGAGCTGCGCGATCTCCATCTCTTGCTCCGGACGTTCCGTTTCCTCGCGCGCCATGGCTTGCACTTGAGCTCGACCACCGAACAGCAGTTCGAACAGGTGCTGCCGACGCTCGCTGCCGATCCGCCTCGCGGCACGGAGCTTTGGCACGAGCTTCAGGAGATCCTGATTGCGCCTCATGCGGCGGACGCCTTGCGCGCCATGCACTCGCTCCGCTTGCTCACGCTTTTGTTGCCTGAATTTCAGGGCATTGACGCGCTCGTGGTGCGCGACTATTCGCACCGTTACACGGTGGATGAACATACGTTTGTGGCCATCGACAATCTCCACATCCTGCGGCATTCCTCTTCGAAGTGGGACCACCGATACGCCGAGCTCCTGGAAGAACTCGAGCAGCCGGACCTCCTCTACCTATCGCTCCTTTTGCATGACGCCGGGAAGGGGGCGAAGACGGAGAACCATGTCCAAGCCAGCGTCGCAATGGCCGAAGGCTCGCTCGACCGTCTCGAGTTGGACCTGCCGGACCGCGAGACGGTTCTGTTTCTCATTGGACGCCACCTCGAAATGAGTGCGGCGCTTCGGCGCGACATTTTCGATCCTGCAACGGTCCAGGCCTTCGCCGAAAAAGTCGGAACGTCCGAGCGATTGAAAATGCTTTGCCTTCTCACGTATGCGGACATCAAGGCGGTGAATCCGGAAGCCCTCACCCCTTGGAAGGCCGAGAACATCTGGCAGCTTTATATATCGACCGCCAATTATCTGAACCGCAGCTTGGACCAGCGCCTCCACGTGGATGCACATGACGAGGTTCTGACGCATCTCCGCACGCTGGCCCCGGCGGCAGGGAAAAGGCTCGAAAGCTTTCTCGAGGGACTGCCGCGTAGGTATCTCTTGATGCACTCCGTTGAAGAGGTGATCGCGCACATGGAAATGGCGGGACGCCTGGGAGTGGATTCCGTCCAGCTAGCCCTGAATCGCGGACGTCACTCGTACGAGCTGACGGTTGTCACTCTCGATCGTCCCTCATTATTCGCGACGATGGCCGGAGTGCTGGCTGCCTGGGGTATGAACATTGTGAAGGCGGCGGCATTCTCGAATCAGGCGGGGACGGTGGTGGACACCTTCTATTTCACGGACCGCTTTCGGACGCTGGAGCTGAATCTGCCGGAGTGGGAGCGCTTCAAGACCAGCATCCACGATGTCTTGCTCGGGAAGACGGACTTGGATCGCATGCTGCGCGACCGGCTAAGTTCCGAGAAGCAGCGCCCGCCCAAGGTGGTCGTCGAAACGAAAATCGGATTTGACGATTCCTGCTCGGCACACAGCACGCTGGTGGAAGTGATCGCGCAGGATCAACCTGGTCTGCTGAATTGCATCAGCTCGACCTTCTCTCACGAGAAATGCAACATCGAAATCGCGCTGATCGAGACCGAAGGGCAGACGGCGATTGACGTCTTCTATCTCACTTCGGGAGGCGCCAAGCTCACCGCCGAGCATGAAGAGCGCCTGCGTCAATCGCTCATCGAGCAACTTTGCCCGAAATAACTCGTGGCCACAACTGCCCGTCGCGCTAGGCGGACCGCGCCTGCTTCGCGGCATCCTTCACGTGTGTATCGAGAAACGCGAGCGCGAGGCCCCACGCCTCTTTCGCTGCCGCCGCGTTGTAGCCTACCCGGGCGTCGCAAAAAAATCCGTGGTCGGCGTCTGAAATCTCCACATTCACGTAAGCCTTGCCCGCGGTCCGGCACCCGTCAACGACGGCGCGGATTTGCTCCGCGGGAATGTGCTTGTCGAGCCCGCCCCAGAAAAATAGCACGGGTGCTTTGAGGTCTGCCGCTCGCGGTAGGAGCGCAGGCGCGATTCCGCCGCCGTAAAATGAAATCGCCGCGCGCAGCGCGACTGTCGCGCACGCGAGAAAGGAAATACGCCCGCCCATGCAGAATCCGATGCTCGCGATGCGATCGCCCACGACCTGCGAGTCCTTCTGGAGCCAATTGAATGCCGCGCGAATGTCGTCGCTCGCTCCCGCGTCGGTAACGGCCCGGGCGTGGGGCATGACCGAGGGAAAATCGTCATAGCGCCCTTCGAAGCCCGGCGCGGTGCGATGATAAAGTTCCGGGGCGATAGCCACGTATCCTTCGCCCGCAATTCGTTCGGTGACGTCGCGGATATGCGCGTTCACTCCAAACGCCTCTTGAAGAACCAGCATCCCCGGATATTTCCCCGGTGCAGTCGGTCGCGCGACGAACGCATTCATTGGCGTGCCGTCAGCTACCTGGAGCGTGACTTTTTCGGTGACAGCTTTCCCCATTTGTTTTTTCCCCTTTGCCCTTGTTTTCGATGCTCTCTTTTGACGTCAAGATTATGGAGGCAAACCGACGCGCCGTTCAAGGTCGGCATATCGTGGGTCCGAGCGGAGGTCGTCATATGTGGGATCCACTTGGAGAAATGGCATATTGGCCGCGTGCTCCTCGTAGGACTTTTCAAGCCATGCGAAGGCGCGGTTCTTCTGGCCCAAGATTCCATAGATATATGCCATTTCGCCCGGATAGACGAATTCGCCCCGCATGTACAAGTTCTCATTCCCGGCAGCCCACTCTCGCATCGCGCCTTTGAAGCCGCCGGCTGCATAACCGCGCCGAAGACCCTCAGCCAATTGGTCATATCCAAACCCGGCCATCGCTTGCTCCCAAGCGCTCACAGCCTCTGGGTACTGCCGATTTCTCTCGTAACCATTCCCCAGGTCGTAATATGCCATGGGACCAAACGCATGACGCTCGATATCGTTGCGCTTCAATTCGATGAAGCGGTCAAATTGACGGCGAGTGTAGAAAGTCCACGCCACCTGAACATCGCCGGGCTCGAGTGCCTTTGCCCGTTCGGCCTCTTTCATGCACTCATCGAAATGTTCCGTAATATTGAGGTACTCCGAGTAATACCTGTGAGCCTTTGCCAGGTTCGGACTAAGTTCGATCGCACGCTTGTATTCCTGTCCCGCCGCCGCCCAATTCCAATCGATGAATTCAATCCTCCCTAGGTCAGCATGCGCCTCTCCGATCGTTGGGTCGATTTCTAACGCCTTCCGGATCGCCTCCCTCGCATTCGGTTCCTTCCAGGTTCGTGGATAACCGGGGTGTGTCCACACTTCCGCCATCGCCACGTAAGTAGGGGCATAGTTCGGATCTTCGGCAACCGACCGCCGGAAATATTCAATCGCCTTCTGAAATTCCTCTTCCTGCGTTTTGATAATACCTTGATGGGAGTTAAGGCCCAGCGCTCTCTGGTTGTGATATTGGCCTTGGAGGTAGGCTTCCACGGCCTCGAGATTGACCGGCCGCGTTTGCGCCAAGCGCACTTTTTCCTGTGGCGTCAGCTTTACACTGATCTCGTCGGCGATAGCCCTGGCGATGTCCCCCTGCAAAGACAAAACATCCTGCACTTTTCGCTCGTAACTGCTGGCCCAGATGTGTTTGTCAGTTTCTCCTTGAATGAGCTGCGCAGTGATCCGCACGCGGTCACCGGAGCGTTGCACTGTCCCTTCGACAACAGCGTCCACGTCCAGCTCCCGCGCGATTTGCGGCAGCGACTTGGTGGTCTTCTTGTATTGCATCACGGAGGTGCGGGAGATCACTTTCAGGGCGCTGATCTGAGAAAGCTCGGTGATGAGAGCGTCGGTCATTCCATCGGTGAAATACTCCTGTGCAGGGTCGTTCGACAGATTAGTGAGGGGCAGCACTGCTAGAGAGCGGACTCTCGGTGCCGTGGCTCCTCCCCACATCAGCTCCCTGAGACCATCCACGTCAAATCCCACAAGGATTGCGAAGAGGATTACCACTGCACTCAGGATCGCCAGGCCACCTATCAGCATCGATCGGTTTCGCGTAGCTTTTGGGGCGTTTTCCGCCGTCCCACGCTGCGTTTGATCACCTGCCTTCTGGCCGTTTTCATTGGGATGGATAGGTGCAATGAAGCGGTAACCTCGCCGAGGCAGAGTCTGGACAAAAATCGGGTGTTCAGCGGAGTCGCCGAGGGCCTCTCGGATTTTGTTCATCGCTGTATTCAGGCTGTTGTCGAAATCAACGAACGTATCGCCCGGCCAAAGCCTCTGCCGTAATTCCTCTCGCGTAACCACCTCTCCCGGACGCTCGACGAGCGCTTCCAAGAAGAGGAACGGTTGGTCCTGCAGGCGAACCATTACGCCATTTTTGCGGAGTTCCCGGGCAAGAAAATCGGCTTCAAAGACGCCAAAGCGAACAACACGGCGAGATTGATTTAGAAGCTCCACTGTAGGGGGTCCGCGTTGCCCGAGAGTCTAACACCAAAAATGGCTCCGGCAAAATCCCGAGACACCTGTTAGGACGCGCCTACAAGGTCTTTTCTCCCATCGCGTTAGCAAACAAGAGAGATTTAAGGCGTGATCCATTGATCTACTTACACCTCTGAGTATCCTCACGAGCGGTCTATGCCAGGGCGTTCTGGCCGATCCAAGTACTACTTGCATATCGCTTTCTATGCGGAATAACCGCTTTTTGAAGGCGGATCCATGGCCGGCGAATCACGCGGCTAACTGAGGGTATGTCGTGGAAAATAAAATCGGGGTCCGGGTCCTATGCTGTAATCGTCTCTTGAGGGAGTCCATCACCCGAATCCTGGCCAAGAAGGCCGACGTTCAGGTGGTTGCATCGCAACTGATTGGTCAGAATAGCAAAGGTCTTGGGGTTACGGCCGATGCGTTGGCCCTTCTGCCGAACGGCAAAACTCCCGAATGATGAAATCTTGACAATCTCGCCACGTTCGAGCGCGCCGGAGATTTCGGCGATCACCGATTCGACAAGCCCCGCCGACTCGTTACGCGACAAGCCGACCTCTTGATAAACCGCCTCGCTGAGCCTCGCGCGAGTCACCGTTTCTCCGGCCATTAGGTCCCTCCCCGTTCTTTCGGAGAGGTTAACCCGCGGGAAAAATCTCGTCAAATTCCAAAGCGTTGTCATGTTCTGGTTAAGCGGCGGGGGAGTACCGCGCCGCGGGGTTACCAGCGCACCAGGCTCGCACCCCAACTCAGACCGCCGCCTAGAGCCTCCATCAGGACCAGCTGCCCCGGCGTGATCCGTCCATCCGCGACCGCCGCCTCCAGGGCGAGCGGAATGGATGCCGCCGAAGTGTTGGCGTGGCGTTCGATCGTGACCACCACCTGGTCCTTCGACAGGCCCAGTTTCCTTCGCATACCGTCGATGATGCGGCTGTTCGCTTGATGTGGGACGAGCCAGTCGATATCCGCCGCGGTGAGGCCGTTTGCGGTGAGCGCCTCGTCGACCACCGAGCTCAGATGCTGCACCGCCAACCGGAAGACCTCGCGTCCTTCCATCCGCAAAAAACCGGTACAGCGGGTCGAGGACGGGCCGCCGTCGACGTAGAGGATATCGTATCGGCGCCCGTCCGAATGCAAATGGTTCGAGAGGATAAAGCGGCCACCCGACGCCGCGGCTGGGACCGCCCTCAGAACGAGAGCGCCGGCCCCGTCTCCGAATAGGACACAAGTGCCGCGATCCGCCCAGTCAAGAATGCGAGAGAATGTCTCCGCCCCAATCACCAGCGCGGTCCGCGCTTGGCCTAGGCGCAGCGCGTTGTCGGCGACCGACAGTGCAAAGATGAATCCCGCGCAGACTGCCTGAACGTCGAAGGCCGCGCCGTGGCTCATCCCGAGCAGCGCCTGCACCTTCGTAGCAGTGGCCGGAAAGGTGTTGTCCGGAGTGGCTGTGGCAACGATCAGCAGATCAAGGTCACTGCCTTTGATCCCGGCGCTGCTCAGCGCACGTTCGGCGGCACGGACGGCAAGGTCGGACGTCAACTCTCCCGGTGCGGCGACCCGGCGCTCACCGATCCCGGTGCGCTGGCGGATCCATTCATCGGAGGTGTCGAGGCGGCTGGCGAGTTCGTGATTCGTAACGATTCGCTCAGGGAGGTAGGCGCCGCATCCGGCGACCTGGGATCGCGGTGTCATCTTCCCAGCTATTAGATAGCCGCGGGCTGCGGCACGGACCGCGCCTCGTTGAGGCGCTCGAGCTCGACCCGGATCTTGTCGAGGAAGCCGTTTAGCTTCATGTCGATGGCAACGCCGATGGCGTTGGCGAAGCCAAAGGCGTCGGTCGAGCCGTGGCTCTTGACCGCGATCCCGCCCAAACCCAAGAACATGGCGCCGTTGTAGCGGCGCGGATCGCAGCGCATTCGGAGTTTCCTGAGCGCCCCGCGCGCAAAGAGATAGCCGATACGCGCGAACAGCGAGTAACGAAAGGCTGCCTCAAGGAACTCGGTAAAAAGCTTGGCTGTTCCCTCCGCCGTCTTGACGGCGATATTGCCGGTGAAGCCGTCGGTGACGACGACATCAACCGTCCCCGCAGCAATATCATCGCCTTCGATGAACCCATAAAACTGGGTCGGTGTCATCGCCAGGCGCAACCGCGCGCTGGCGGCCCGAACGGCTTCGTTCCCCTTCAGGTCCTCGGCGCCGACATTGAGCAGGCCGACGGTGGGCTCGACGAGACCGAGGACGGTCCGCGCGAAGACGTCGCCCATCAGCGCAAATTGAACGAGATTCTCGGCGTCACATTCCACGTTGGCGCCGAGGTCCAGCATTACACTCTCGCCGCGCCGGGTCGGAAAGAATGACGCGATTGCTGGCCGGTCGATGCCCGGCAACATCTTCAGCGCAGATTTGGCCATCGCCATCAACGCGCCGGTATTGCCGGCAGACACAACGCCATCGGCCCGTCCATCGGCGACGGCGTCGATAGCGAGCTTCATGCTCGACGGGCGCCCGGCGCGAAGCGCCAGCGACGGCTTCGCATCATCCGCTACGACCTCGCTCGTGTGAAAGAGCGTCACCGCCTTGCCGAGGCTCGGCAGCTTCGCGATGAGGGGATGAAGCTCATCTTCCGGGCCGAACACCAGATAGCGAACGTGGGGATATCGTCGCAGCGCGATCTCGGCACCTTTCAGCACGATGCCCGGAGCGCGATCGCCGCCCATAGCATCGATCGCAATCGTGATGGTGTCGCTCACCGTGCGCGACCTGAGCTAGGTTTGTTGGTCAGGGCGTCTCCGCTCGTGCCGCGATCACCTCGCGCCCGGCATAGTACCCGCACGCCTTGCAAAGATGATGCGGGCGCTTCAACTCGCCGCAATTGGGGCATTCCGCGTAGGCGGCAGGCTTGAGCGCATGGTGCGACCGTCGCATGTTGCGGCGCGACGGCGAGGTTTTCTTTTTTGGAACGGCCATGGCGAACTCGCTTTCGCGAAAAGCGACGCAAAAAGAACGCCGCTAATTAGCCAAAAATAGAAGCTACGGCAATAATGATGCAGCCGTCCCGCAAGGCTCGGCAGCTGTTTTGCTGCGCCTCCCGAACCAGTCAGCACTCTATACGCTGCTTAACGCGCGTTAGGGAAATGAAAGGGCTCCCGGCCGATTCTATCGGCGACTCCACCGATGTTTCGGCATCGATCTTTGCATCGGGGTGCCGTGGAAAGACCGGCAGCGAGAGCGAGAGCCCCTGCGCCACCGCTTCTCCGATGTCGATCACATCGCCATTCAATGGCTCGAAAGCGGCCTCGGTCTCCTGCGATCCGATTTCCTGCTGCTCCGCTTCGGCAGGACCGTAGACCAGAATGAAGCGGTCGGATACTGCGCCTGCGACCGGCTCAAGGGTGACGACGCAGCTCTGCACGAACTCGGCCTCGAAAGCAGCTTCCAACACGATGACCTCATCGCCTCGGCGGCGAAGCTCGACAGCCGCGCTCAGACGGTCGAGGGCAAGAAGGTCGAAACGTCGGGAAAGTTTCTCACATTCGCTCGGCGTTGCTTCGATCTGTTGGCGAAATGGAGCGGGACCCAGCCGTGGGAGCGGAACAAGTCGGGAGAATTCGGGGACGGTATCGGTCACTGCGACCCTTCTATCGCAGGCACCGGGGCGCGCCCCGGGACACGTTGGCGAAGGCGTTCGCGCTAAAAACGCAGGAGACGTTGACAACGAAGCGCTCCCGGCTAAAAGCTGTGAGGCAGAAATGGGCGCGGCCCCGACTTGCTTCAACAGAGAACGGTTGCGTGATCCCATGCTCCACCGGCGCGCAAATCTCATTCGGCATCGCTTTTCTATCTTCAGCCTAATTTCGGGGATGGCGTTGGTTGCGGGTTGCGCCACGAGCGTCGAGCAACGAGGTAACCTACCCGCGCAGGATAAGATCGCCGAGGTTCATCCAGGCAGCACAACCAAAGAGGAAGTGATCAAGATCCTGGGTTCGCCCTCAAGCGTCAGCATCTTCGACGACAAATCCTGGTACTACATAAGCCGACGAACAGAACAATTCTCTTTCTTTGACCCCAATGTGGTTGACCAGCAAGTGTATGTCGTCAATTTCGACGACCAGGGAGTTGTCAAGGCGGTTGATCACAAGGGCATACAGGACGCTATGGCGATCGATCCGGTTGACCGCGCCACCCCGGCACCCGGCCGTGAGCTGTCATTCCTCGAACAGCTGATCGGCAACCTTGGAAAGTTCAACAGCCCCGCAGGCGGCAGCAGCGGAAACGGCAGCACCAGCGACACCCATAAAACCGGCAGACCAGACAGCTGATTCCCGATCGGACGATCGGTGGAATTCAGCCGGCCCACTCAGCGAGAATCGCGAGCAGCAGCAGGGCGACGATATTGGTGATCTTTATCATCGGGTTGATCGCCGGACCTGCGGTGTCCTTGTAGGGATCGCCGACCGTATCCCCGGTCACCGCAGCCTTGTGGGGCTCGGAGCCCTTGCCGCCGTGGTGGCCCTCCTCGATGTATTTCTTCGCGTTGTCCCACGCGCCCCCGCCCGAGGTCATCGAGATCGCCACGAAAATCCCAGTAACGATGGTGCCGAGCAGCATAGCGCCCAGCGTAGTGAACGCAGCTGCGCGCCCGGCGATCAGCGAGATGACGATGTACAGCACGATCGGCGCCAGCACCGGCAGGAGGGACGGCACGATCATTTCGCGGATCGCCGCGCGCGTCAGCATGTCGACCGCGAGACCGTAATCGGGTTTCGCCTTACCCTGCATGATCCCGGGAATCTCGCGGAACTGGCGCCGCACCTCGATAACGACCGAGCCCGCCGCCCGTCCGACCGCGGTCATGCCGAGTGAAGCGAAGAGGTAAGGCAGCAGCCCGCCGATGAAGAGTCCGATCACGACGTAGGGGTCCTGCAGCCCGAAATGGACATCGAGCGTCGGGAAATAATGCTTGAGGTCCTCGGTGTAAGCGGCGAACAGCACGAGAGAGGCGAGCCCCGCGGAACCGATCGCGTAACCCTTAGTCACCGCCTTGGTAGTATTGCCTACCGCGTCGAGCGCGTCGGTCGTGCGCCGCACCTCGCGCGGCAGGTCGGCCATCTCGGCGATGCCGCCGGCATTGTCGGTGACCGGGCCATAAGCGTCGAGCGCGACAATCATCCCGGCAAGGGCCAGCATCGTCGTCGCAGCCACTGCGATCCCGAACAGACCGGCGATTAGAAAAGAGATGATGATGCCTACGCAGATTACGACGACCGGTAGCGCGGTCGCCTCCATCGACACCGCAAGGCCCTGGATCACGTTTGTACCGTGTCCGGTCGTCGAGCTCAGCGCGATGCTGCGCACCGGTCGATACGTGGTCGCCGTGTAATATTCGGTGATCCAGACGATGAAGCCGGTGACCGCGAGACCGACGATCGCGCAGAGCCACAATCCGAGCCCGGTCACCGATGTGCCCGTACTCATCGCCAACGGGTCCGAGAGGCCAAGGAGCCAATAGATCACAGCGGCAATCGCCACGATCGACAGGATTCCGGTCGCGATGAGCCCTTTGTAGAGAGCCTTCATGATTCCGTTATCCGCACCCAATCGAACAAAGAAGGTGCCGATCACCGAGGTGGCTATGCACACCGCGCCGATCGCAAGCGGCAGCAGCAGCAGGCTGTCGCGCAACGGCGGGGCAAAGAAGATATTGGCGAGCAGCATCGTCGCGACGATGGTTACGGCATAGGTTTCGAACAGGTCGGCGGCCATACCGGCGCAATCGCCAACGTTGTCGCCGACATTATCGGCGATAACCGCCGGGTTGCGCGGGTCATCTTCCGGGATGCCGGCTTCAACCTTGCCGACGAGGTCAGCACCGACATCGGCACCCTTGGTGAAGATGCCGCCGCCGAGGCGGGCAAAGATCGAGATCAGCGACGCGCCAAAGCTCAGCGCCACCATAGCCTCGAGCACCGGACGCAGATCCTCGCCGGGCATCGTCGCGCGCAACACGAAATAATAGATCCCGACCCCGAGCAGTCCGAGCCCAACCACCAGCAATCCGGTTACCGCTCCGGCTTTGAACGCGATTGCCAGCCCCGCCTTAAGGCCGCTGCGCGCGGCTTGCGCCGTCCTGACATTGGCGCGCACCGACACGTTCATGCCGATATAGCCGGCCGACGCCGACAGCACCGCCCCGATCAGATAGCCGATCGCGACGCGCGCGCCGAGGGTTACCCCGAGCACAATCAAGACTACTAGGCCAACGACAGCGATCGCGCGGTACTGACGGTTGAGGTAGGCGCGCGCACCGACCAGGACAGCGCCGGAAATCTCCTGCATACGGGCAGACCCGGCATTAGCCGTCAACACCTGGCGGCTGGTGACGACGCCGTAAAGCAATGCCAGCACGCCGCAGGCGATGACCAGCAAATATGCGGAAGGCATCCGAGAAGTTTCCTCGCGACCACGAACGTAAAGCTGCGACCCCACCAAGGTCCGGCACGGCGGGGTATTTCAGCGCGCGCGAAACATGCCAGAAGAGCAACCCACAGGCAACCTCACGAGCAACTACTCAGAAGTGTCGGTAGCCGGATTCGACGACAGGGATGGTTCGCCCCTCGGCATCGACGAGGCGCACGCCCTCACCGGGCTCGATCCTGCCGATCCTCGTGACCGGTAAGCCGAGGACAGAGGACAGATCGTCAATCGCCTTTGTCAAACGAGCCGGTGCGGTGAACAAGAGTTCGTAGTCGTCGCCTCCGGCTGCCAGTGTTGTTCGGACACCTGGCTCTCCATCGACGATGACCCGCGCCGGGGGCGACAGCGGCAGCGACGCGAGCTCGACGACGGCAGCGACGCGCGAGGTTTCGCAGATGTGCCCGAGATCGGCGATCAAACCATCGGAGATGTCGATCATCGCGTGCGCGATCCCAGCTAACCGGCAGCCAAGGTCGACGCGCGGCTCGGGCACTTGGAAGCGTCCGATCAGCCCGGTGCGATACTCGGAGGCGAGTTGCGGATAGGCACCTCGCAGCAGGGCCAGCCCGAGAAACGCATCCCCGATCGTGCCGGATACCCACACGAGGTCTTCCGCGCGCGCATCGTTGCGCCTGACCTCCATTCCCGCGGCGACTTCCCCGATGGCGGTCAGAGACAGTACGGCCGGCCCGGTTGTCGCAACCGAATCGCCACCCAAGAGGTCGATCCCAAACCGGCGCTGATCCTCGGCCAGCCCTCGGGTGAACTCGGCAAGCCAATCCGGCCCGAGCGCGGTCGGAAGCGCCGTGGTCAGGAGATAATAGAGAGGCCGCGCCCCCATCGCCGCGAGATCCGACAGGTTGACCCGCAGTAGCTTGCGCGCGATAAGGTCAGGCGGATCGTCCGGCAAATAATGGACACCAGCGACGATCGCGTCCGCGGTAACAACAAGACGCTGCCCCGCACGGCAATCGACGATAGCTGCGTCATCGAGCAGGCCGAGACCGCCCGGCCCGGCGAGCGGCGCGAAAAAGCGCCGAACGCGCTCGAACTCGCCGAGGGTTGCTCCGGAGAGGCGGTCCGCCATGGCTCCTAGAAGTCGCCGTCGCGCAACGTGTGTGCGAGGTGATTGAGGACCCCGTTCGCGAGCCCCGGTTCCTTGCCGGTGAAGAAGGCGTAAGCAATCGCGGTATATTCGCTCAGCGAGACCCGTGGCGGCACATCGCGGCGATGCATGAGCTCATAAGCTCCGGCGCGAAGGATGGCGCGAAGGACCGAATTGAGGCGCGGCAGCGGCCAATCCTCGGTGAGCGCCGCGGAGATTTCGGTGTCGAGGCGTTCCCGATCGTCCGTCACCCCGCAGACGATGTCGGCGAACAGTTCGGAATCGGCCTCGCCCAACCGCTCGCCTTCGATTTCCTGGCCAAAACGATGCCGAACGAACTCACCTACAACCGACCGGGGGTCGGTCTCGCTAGTCGCCTCGAGCTGGTAAAGCGCTTGGACTGCCGCTAGCCGAGCCACGCTGCGGCGACGGCTGCCGGCGCGCTGAGGGTGATCGCTTTCCGCCGAGGTGGTCACCCGCCGGTTCCAGCTAAACGCCGCTTCAGGTCGACGATCGCCAGGCAGGCGCGTACCGCTTCGCCGCCTTTGTCCCGGCCGTCCGGCGAGGCGCGGGGGAGCGCCTGGGCCTCGTTCTCGACTGTCAGGATCCCGTACCCGATAGCGATACCGTCGCGAACCGCCAGACCCTGCAGCCCGCGCGCGCTTTCGGCGCAGATGTGGTCGTAGTGTGTCGTCTCGCCGCGGATCACGCAGCCGAGCGCGACAAACCCGTCGAAACGCTTATTCGCCCGGCTGGCGATGCCAATCGCCGCCGGGATCTCAAACGCCCCGGGAACCACGATGCGCTCATGGGTGGCACCGACCGCGGCGAGCGCGCGCTCTGCGCCGCGCCTCAGCTCGGTTGCGATGTGGGTGTAATATGGCGCCTCGACGAGGAGGATATGGGGCGGTCGTGTCATGGCGTTTGCCGGAGAAGTCTCGCCACATAGCGGGCGATTAAGTCGATTTCCAGGTTCATCCGCTGGCTGGCCTGCAAAGAGCCAAAATTGGTGCATGCGAGAGTGTGCGGGATAATATTCACCCCGAAGCGGTTTTGCGCCACCTCATTGACGGTAAGGCTCACCCCGTCGAGCGCGACCGAACCCTTCGGGGCAATAAAGGGCATCAGTTCTTCCGGCGCCTCGAAGACGAAACGAACCGACTCCGCCTCGGGCCGCCGTTCGACGATCCGCACGATGCCGTCGACATGGCCCAAGACGAGATGCCCGCCAAGCTCGTCGCCGAGCCGCAGCGATTTTTCGAGATTGACCGACGTGCCTTCCTCCCACTCTCCAAGGGTGGTACGCGTCAAAGTCTCGACCGATGCCTGGACCACGAATGCTGCAGGCTCCACCACAACGACGGTAAGACAGGCTCCGGAGCAAGCGATCGAGGCCCCGACCGGGATCGTCGACGTCTCAAAAGCCGTGGCGATCGTCAGATCGAGAAGTTCGCCGCGGCGCAACTGCCGCACCCGCCCTACATCGGCGATGATCCCAGTGAACATGCCGGTAAACTACGGGTCTATGCGGCAATTTACCAGGGTTCTTCGTCTCCTACCGAGTTCCCTGGTCAACGGGAAAAAACTGCGAAAAAGCCGCTTCGGGCGGCAAAGCGACCATCGGCGATCGGGAATTAAATCGGCCGAACACGGAAGGTCGTCAGAACGTCGTCGCCGATCGTCTCCGTAGACAGCCGCTCGAAAGCAGGGGCGTCGGCCAATGCTGCGAGGTCGAGGCCGGCGATCGCCGGAATGCCCTCACCGCCGATTACCAGCGGGGCGTGAACCCAGACAGCGCGATCGATCAGCCGAGCGCGAAAGAAGGCGGCCGCAAGGCGGGCGCCGCCCTCGACAAGAAGCCGGGTAATACCCCGCGCACCGAGCGCCCTGAGGGCTGCAGCGAGGTCGATTTGCCCCTCGCCGTCGTCATCGACATCGATCAGGGTCACGCGGTTCGCAAGAAACCTCGCGCGCCGCCCAGGATGAGCCGAGCGAAAAGTCAACACCCAGGTCGACACCCGGCGCGCATCGGCGATGATCGCGCGGCCGGCGGAATACGCAGATGGCGGTCAATGACGACACGCACCGGCGAGCGGTGGTCGAGCCCAGGCAAACGGCACGTCAGCTGGGGATCGTCCGCAACAACGGTGCCGGTGCCGACCATGATCGCGTCGTGACTGGCGCGCAAGGCGTGCGCGCGCTCGCGCGGGCGGTCTGGTGATCCACTGGCTCTCGCCGCTCGCTATAGCGATGCGGCCATCGAGCGAAGTTGCGAGTTTGAAAGTGACGAGCGGACGCCCGAGCCGCAGGCGGCTCAGGAAACCCGCATTGACCTCGGCCGCCTCCTCGGCACAAGCCCGACCGCAACGTCGAGCCCGGCCGCACGCAGCCGGCGCAGCCCTTCGCCGGCGACGCGCGGATCGGGATCCTCAAGAGCGACGACGACCCGCCGTACTCCGGCGGTGATCAGTGCATCGACACATGGCGGGGTCTGGCCCCAGTGGCAACACGGCTCGAGACTGACATGGGCAATGGCTCCTCGACCGCTTCCCCCGCCCGGCGAAGTGCCTCGGTCTCACCATGCGGTCGACCCCCAGGCTGGGTCCACCCCCGTCCGACGACTCGGCCCTGATTTACGATGACGCAGCCGACCGCTGGATTTGGCCAACGATGCGAAGCCCGCGACGCGCAAGCGCCAGCGCGGCACGCATTCACCTCGAGGTCGAAGCGTCGATCGCCGGCCGAATCTGCGGTGGCTTCAATCGCCATCCGCCGCTCCAGCCGACGAAATCCCCAAAATCCTTGGCCTCGCGGAAATTGCGGTAGACCGAGGCGAAACGGATATAGGCAACCTGATCGAGGCTCGCCAACGCCTCCATGACGAGGCCGCCGATCATATCGCTCGGGATCTCGGTCTCGCCCGAACTCTCCAATTGCCGCACCAGCGAGTTGATGATGCGCTCCACCCGCTCGGGCTCGAACGGGCGCTTGCGCAACGCGATGTAGATCGATCGGCCGAGCTTGTCTCGGTCGAAGGGTTCGCGGTGTCCGTTTTTCTTGATCACGGTCAGTTCGCGCAATTGCACCCGCTCGAAAGTCGTGAAGCGGGCGCCGCAATTCGGCAGAACCGTCGGCGTCGGATCGCGCCGCGATCGTCTGTCGGACGTGAACCCTAACCTGGGTATCATCGGCTCCGCAAAACGGACAGCGCATCTCCTCCTCCGCCTGCTTCGGCCGCTCCCAGGCGCGGAGCGACGCTACTTATTCCGCGCACCATCCACTCCGAACTTCGCGTAGATCGGGAAGCGGGCGCGGCTCGTGAACCTCTTTGCGCACACATGCCTCGGCCCTGTTATTGTCGCCAACGGCTCGCGCCAGCCCGCGCAATACCTCGACGATCCATCCTCCGACCGTCTGAAACTCGTCCTGCCCAAAGCCGCGGGTTGTCGCTGCCGGAGAGCCCAGACGGATGCCGGATGTAACCGCTGGCTTCTGCGGGTCGAACGGAATCCCGTTTTTGTTGAAGTGATCCCGGCTCGTTCGAGGCTCCTCTCGGCCTCCCGGCCGGTAATTCCCAAAGGCCGTAAATCCACCGAGTCCTCAGGGTGCAAGTCGGTCCCGCCGGAGACGATTTCGAGCCCCGCTGCCGCGAGAAAGTCTCGGCAAGCACCTTGGCGTTCTGTAAGACCCTACCGGTGTAACGCTCGAATGCGGGCTCCAAGGCCTCGCGCAGCGCGACCGCCTTGGCAGCGATCACATGCATCAGCGGGCCCCCCTGCAGCCCCGGGAAGACCGCCGCATGAATTCGCCTGCCGATCTCCTCGTCGTTGGACGGATCAAACCGCCTCTCGGCCCTCGTAAGGTCTTGTGCGTGGTCGTCGTGACGACATCCGCGTATGGCAGCGGGTTCGGATACACCGCCGGCGACCAACCCGGCGAAATGCGCCATGTCAACCATCATGTGGGCGCCGACCGCATCGGCGATCGCGCGAAACCGGGCGAAGTCTATGATACGGGAATAGGCGCTACCAGGCGATGATTAGCCGAGGCCGGTGCGCTTCGGCCAGA
>CAWEVR010000007.1:0-212003 GCA_963812565.1 uncultured Acidobacteriota bacterium | reverse complement strand
ACTGATGGCATAACGAAGTCGGCCTCACGACGAGCCGAGTAAACTGTGCGGTGTCCAACGTACAGAGCTCGGATCGAAGGAGGCCGAGATGCGGATTATAGGTTGCGATCTACACGCTCGACAACAGTCGATCGCGATGCTCGATACCGATACAGGAGAGTTGGTCGAGAAGACCCTGGAGCACGATGGCGAGGAATTGCGGAAGTTTTATTCCGCGCTCCCCGGCCCCGTGCTGGTGGGGATCGAAGCCACGGGATCGATGCAGTGGTTTCTGGAGCTGATGGAAGAGCTGGGGATCGAATGCCGAGTGGGCCATCCCCAGAAGATCCGCAAGGCGGAGACACGGAAGCAAAAACATGATCGGCGGGATGCGCGCTTGCTTCTGAAGTTGCTGACAGAGAATCGTTTCCCAACGATCTGGATGCCTTCCACCGAGCAACGCGATCTGCGGACCTTACTGCGGCACCGTCATCAATGGGTGCGCCTGCGAGCCCGAGTCCAGCACACGCTGCAATCCATGGCGCTGAATCGCGGCCTGCGGTTGGGCCACTCGCTGTGGAGCCAAGTCGGCCAACACGCACTCCGAGCGTTGCCTCTGGCTCCTTATGCCAGCGAGCGACGAGCCGCACTGCTGACCTTGTACCCTCGCTTGCAGGGATCGATCGATGAACTCGACAAGGAAGTCTGCGCAGAGGTCCACCAGCATCCCCAGGCCAGACGGTTGCTGACGCATCCGGGAGTGGGGCCGATCACAGCGTTAGCCACCGAAGTGTTCCTGGGTGATCCGCTGCGGTTCGCGGATGGCAAAGCGCTGGCGAGCTATATCGGGATGATTCCGAGTGAGCACTCCAGCGGAGGCCGGCAGCGACTGGGGGCGATGAGCAAACAAGGGAACGCGCTTCTGCGTTATCTGTGGTGTGAAGCGGCGATGCACGCGGTGGGGCGGGATCCGGAGTTGAAACGCTTCTATCGGCGGAAACTGGTGCAAAAAGGACTGGGGAAAGCCAGAGTCGCGGCAGCAAGAAAACTAGGGATCCGCTTGTGGATCATGCTGCGAGATCAAATTGATTATGAAGAGTTCTGCCGTCGCGGCCAGACGCGGCAGGAAAGCGGTAGTGTCCGTGCGGGGATGCCTGATCGCAACAGTGGTCCTGCAACGCAGTGACCGCATCAACTGAATAGGCTACCCGCCTCCCTGGAACAGTAGGGGAGTTCGAATCAATCATCATGGTCGCGAGTGACCGGAGAGATGTCTGGTGGGCAACACCGAGACGATGAAGTGACACGAACCGAGCCTGTAGGTTGGACGGGGACAAGAACTCGAGAATGGCGGCGCATCACCCGCCGGAGCAAACAGCGGGACTGCGATGATGCACAGGTGTGTGCGAAAGAAACAAAAACAAGAGCTAAACACTCTTGACGGGGTCGACTTCGTTAGAGATGTTGCGAAATCCTCTTGTCACCACCAACCCGGACTCGCCGAACTCTGAGGCATTTGCGCGACCGGCTCGCAATAGCAGATGATGGAGTCCTCGCGCAGAATGGAAAATCACTGAGGAGAACAACTAGATCACGGTAAGAGATTTCCGGAAAGGTTCGTGATGGACAACGAATCAAAATGTCCGGTCACCGGGAAGCGGAAGTACGCAAGCGAAGGTGAAGCTGTGGCCACCGCCGCGCACCAGATTGCAATCGCCAACGCGCCAAAGGAACTTCGTGCCTATCTTTGCTCCTGGTGTGACGCTTGGCATCTGACGAAAAATGCGGGAAGAGCCCGGAAAGATCGCAGATAACCGACTAAATCGTTTCGTGAAAGGGAGGGCCTCGTTGATTGACTGTGAACGCCAGCGAACACAGCCGGCCGATGGCATCATTTCACGGCGATGACTACAACCGTAAAGTCATCCTGAAAGCTCCCCTCGCAGAAACGAGCGACTTCATTTCTAATTGTCTCGAGAAACTCGGAAGCACTTAACCTGACGCTTCTGCTCCCCAGCTCAGCCAATCTTCGTGCTCCAAATTCCCGTTTCCCGGAATCCATGGCCTCCGTCAGGCCGTCCGAGTAAAGGACCAGCCGGTCGCCAGACTCCAACTGGACTCCCACATCTTCGTAATTACGGTCCGCAAATATTCCCAGCGGAGTTCCTCCCTCGTCCAATGAAATCGCTTCCCCGGACTTGTGGAACAGGATCGGTGGACAGTGCCCGGCGCTCGAATAGGCCAGCCTGTTTTCGGTTGCGTCAATCGTGCAATAGCAAAACGTGATGAACTTATCCGGTGCAATGTTGTTGCAGATCACCCCGTTCAACTTTCCTACGAGGGTGCCGGGTGAGACCGCGTCTGAAGCGAAGGCCCGAAAGCTGGCCTGCAGGTTGGCCATCAACAACGCAGCGCTAATTCCCTTGCCGACCACGTCACCGATGCAGACCCCCATCTTTCTCTCGCTGAACTTCAGCACATCAAAATAATCTCCGCCAACGACGCTTGCAGGTTGCCACGCTCCCGCCACTTCCAGCCCTCTCACCTGGGGAATCCTCTTGGGTAAGAGCCCTTCCTGAATCTCACGCGCCTTGTCCAGCTCTTGCTCTTGCAGTTGCGATCGCGTTTTTCCAACCTCGACGGTGCGCTGCAGTTCGAGATTCTTGTCCTCAAGGTGCGCTCGCGTTTCGGTATACACATGGCGGATGCTCCCCACGATCAAAATAACGATAATGGGCAGCTTACCGGTGCTCCAAAGCTCGGCGAAAAACGACCCAAAGGGAGCCCGATATACCACCATCATGATCGCTACCGTCAACGCCATGCTGGCAACCGCCGTGAGGAACAAAAACGTCATGTATGCGGCCCAGTTAAACGGAAAGCGCAGGTGCGAAGACAATGGAACGAGATAATTCATAACTGGTATCGTGAAATTTCCCATGAAGAGAGTGTAGAGGAGTATGGGGACGAAGCCCGAGCCCGGACCGCGCACATTCGTGACCCAAAGAATCGCAAACAACGCGACGGCAACCGAGAGCAACAGCCGCTGCCTTGCGAAGAACGTGCGAACGCCGGTGGAGCGGGACAAAGATTTCGCGCTGGGAATCGTCATCCGTCTTTAGCCAGGTGTGGCCGCGTGGGATTAGGACTCGCAGAGCATGTTAGGCGGTGTCCAAACGCAAGTCAACGCGGGAGCCCGGCGGCGAAAAAAAAGGGCGGGTCTCAGACCCGCCCCTACGAAAACGCGACCAAGATGCTTCTGCGAAGACTAAGTGCCTTCGGACCACGAAGCGAGATAGTGCTCCTGCTCGGGCGTGAGTTTGTCGATTTGGAAGCCCATGGATTCGAGCTTGAGCTTCGCGATTTGCTGGTCGAGGTGCTCGGGAACGGGATAAACCTGCGGCTTAAGATCCTTCGCGTTCTTGACCATGTATTCGGCGGCGTAGGCCTGATTAGCGAAGCTCATGTCCATAACGGAGGCCGGATGACCTTCCGCAGCGGCGAGATTGATGAGGCGGCCGTCGCCGAGGAGATACAGCTTGCGGCCGTCCTTCATCACATATTCGTCAACGAATGGACGCGCCTCTTTCTTGCTGCTGGAGAGCTTTTCGAGCGCCGGAATGTCGATTTCGACGTTAAAGTGGCCTGAGTTGCACACCACCGCGCCGTCTTTCATTTTTTCGAAATGGTCGTGTGACATCACAGACTTGTTGCCGGTGACGGTGATGAAAACGTCGCCGACTTTCGCAGCTTCGCTCATCGGCATCACTCGGAAGCCGTCCATCACAGCTTCGATAGCCTTCGTGGGATTCACTTCGGTGACGATGACGTCCGCGCCGTGACCCTTGGCCCGCATGGCGACGCCCCGTCCGCACCAGCCGTATCCGGCGACGACGACCTTGAGGCCGGCGAGAAGGAGATTGGTGGCGCGAATTATGCCGTCAAGCGTGGACTGGCCGGTGCCGTAGCGATTGTCGAAGAAATGCTTGGTGAGCGCGTCGTTGACGGCGATGATCGGAAACTTGAGCGTGCCGTCCTTGGCCATGGCGCGGAGGCGAATAACGCCGGTAGTGGTTTCTTCTGTGCCGCCGATGACGCCCTTGAGCAAGTCGGTGCGCTTGGTGAGAAGCTGCGTGACCAAATCAGCGCCATCGTCCATGGTGATTTGCGGCTTATGGTCGAGAGCAGCGGAAATGTGCGCGTAATAGGTGGAGTTGTCCTCGCCCTTGATGGCGAACGTGGGAATGCTGTAGTCCTTGACGAGCGAAGCCGCGACTTCGTCCTGCGTCGAAAGCGGGTTCGAGGCGCAGAGAACAACATCGGCGCCCCCATCACGTAGAGTGATGGCGAGGTTGGCGGTCTCGCTGGTTACATGCAGGCACGCGGACACGCGGACCCCCTTAAGCGGCTGGTCCTTGATGAACTGCTTGCGGATGAGCTGCAAGACGGGCATGTGCTGATTGGCCCATTCGATCTTGCGTTTCCCCTTTTCCGCGAGGGCGATGTCTTTTACGTCGCCGGAAATCTTCGTTGCTGTTTCCACGGGAACTCCTCTTTCGATCTGAGGTAAACACGAGTTGGGACGCCGCAAGCAGCGCCCCTAACGATACTCTTCTGCGTTCAGAGCCTGCAAAACCGGGCGCTCTTAACGACGCGAAACAGCCACGGGCTGGTGAGAGCCGGCCTCTTTACGGATGGCATCGGCCTTGTCCGAGCGTTCCCATGTGAAGCCCGGGCCGGTGCGGCCGAAATGGCCGTACGCAGCGGTGGGGCGGAAGATCGGCCGGCGAAGGTCGAGCGTCTCGATGATTCCCTTCGGCGTGAGCGGAAAGAACGCGCGAATCAGCTCGGTGATTTGCGAGTTGGGAATCTTGCCGGTGCCAAACGTGTCGGCCATTACCGAAACCGGCTCGGCCACGCCGATCGCGTAGGCGAGCTGGACTTCCACTTTGGTCGCCAGGCCTGACGCGACTAGGTTCTTCGCGATGTAGCGCGCCATGTAGCACGCCGAGCGGTCCACCTTGGTTGGATCTTTTCCGGAGAGCGCTCCCCCGCCGTGACGGCTGTAGCCGCCATATGTGTCCACGATGATTTTGCGGCCGGTCAAACCGGCGTCGCCCATCGGGCCGCCCGTGACAAACCGGCCGGTCGGATTGATGTGGATTTTCGTGTGTTTGTCCATCATGGATTCGGGTATGACAGCGCGAATCACTTCCTTCGTGACGACATCGTGCAATTCGCGCGTGGAGACCTTGTCGCTGTGCTGGGTGGAGATGACCACGCAATCCACGCGCATAGGCCGGCCATCCACATATTCGATCGTCACCTGGGATTTGCCGTCGGGCCGCAGGAAATCCACTTTGCCCTTCTTGCGAACCTCGGCGAGGCGATGGGTAAGACGGTGAGCGAGCTGGATGGGCATAGGCATCAGCTCGGGCGTCTCATCGCAAGCGAACCCGAACATCAAGCCCTGGTCGCCGGCGCCACCGGTGTCCACACCCATGGCGATGTCGGGTGACTGCTTCTTAATGGCGGAAATCACGCCGCAGGTATCGGCGTCGAATCCGAACTTGGCGCGAGTGTAGCCGACGTCGCGGACGACTTCCCTGGCGAGGTCGCCAAAATCCACGTAGGTGGTAGTGGTGATTTCGCCGGCGACAACGATCAAGCCGGTGGTGACCAGCGTCTCGCATGCGACGCGGCCCATGGGATCGTCCTTCAGGACGGCATCAAGCACAGCGTCGGAAATCTGGTCGGCAATCTTGTCGGGGTGACCCTCGGTTACGGATTCCGAAGTAAACAGGAACTTATCGTCAGAATGAGCCAAAAAAATATCCTCCCGCGCAGATTAAGGGCAATCATGTGGCCGAAATTCTATGGCGTAATTGTTACTGGGTAAACCAAGCTAGCATGACCTCATTATCCTGTCAATCTTATGCAGCGAAAGGCCTTAAATCCAAGTTGAATGGGGGTTTAGGCGGCTGGAAAAACACCCGGGATTCGCAACCTTCGCTCCCTCATGAGGGAAAATATTCCCAAGCTAGCTTACTTTCGCGCAGGCGTGGCGGAATCGCTACCTTCCCGCCGTGAAAGGAGATAGGCACGGATGAAAGGGTCCAAGTCGCCATTGAGTACTTTCTCGATGTCACCGCGCTCGACCTTCGTGCGAAGGTCCTTGACCATCTGGTAGGGCTGCATCACGTAGGAGCGGATCTGGCTGCCGAAGCTGATGTCGGATTTCGTGGCGTCGAGCTTCCGGGTTTCCGCCTGGCGCTTCTCGATTTCCAGTTCGTAGAGCCGCGAGCGAAGCACCTTCATGGCAATTTCTCGGTTCTTGTGCTGACTGCGCTCGTTCTGGCACTGGACGACGAGACCCGATGGCAGGTGGGTGATGCGTACGGCGGATTCGACTTTGTTGACGTTCTGGCCGCCGTGGCCGCCGGCGCGAAACGTGTCAATGCGGAGTTCCTCGGGCCTGATGACGATTTCGATCTGGTCGTCGATTTCCGGGATGACGAACACGGACGCAAACGACGTGTGGCGCCGCGCCGCCTGGTCAAACGGCGAAATGCGGACAAGGCGATGCACGCCACTTTCACCGGCTAGCATCCCGTAGGCATTCTCGCCCTCGAACTGCACGGTGGCGGATTTGATGCCGGCTTCTTCGCCGGGCGTCGAATCAATTACGGTGGCGCGAAAACCTTTTTGCTCCGACCAGCGGAGATACATGCGCAGAAGCATCTCGGCCCAGTCCTGCGACTCGGTGCCGCCTGCGCCGGGCTTGATGGTCATGATGGCGTTCAGGCGATCGCTCTCGCCGGCGAGCAAGGTCTTCGTCTCCAGGTCGGAAACGTAGGCATCGGCGGAGACGAGTTCCTTTGCGACATCTTCGAGGAGCGAGGCCCGTTGGGCGTCGTCCGATTCTTCCTCGGCGAGATGGAAATAGGTTTCGACGTCGCTCATCCTGCGATTAAGCGTGTCTTCTGCGTTGATGCGGTCCTCCAGCTGCTTGCGCTGTTGCAGGACGCCCTGAGCTTTTTGCTGGTCATTCCAGAAATTGGGGTCGCCGACTTTTCCTTCGAGCGCGGCGAGTTGATTCCGAGCGGCAGGCGCGTCAAAGATAGCTACGCACAAGCTCCATGCGTTTCTTGAGCTCGGCGTAGCGTTGCTGCAGGTCTTCGATGTGTTCAGCCATGATTGGATTCTACCCACGAAAATCGGAATCCGAAACGCGAAATTCGCAGCACTGGCGCGGCTCTAAACCGAGCTTCGATTTTCAGATTTCGTCTCTACTTTGCGCGCTTTACAAACGCAAATCCCAGCAATCCCACCGATGCGATGACGCAGAGCCATGCAAACCAATCGCCGAAGCGCGCATACGGCGTCACGTCGCTGCGAAAACCGTAGGGAGCCTCAAGCTCGCCACGAATGTCCGTCGCCAGGCTCGCCACGATGCGCCCGTAAGGATCGATCGCGGCGGTATAACCATTATTCGTGGCACGCAACAGCCAGCGGCGGCTTTCCACCGCGCGGACGCGCGACATCATTAAATGCTGCGCCGGGGCCGCCGAGCGGCCGAACCAGCCGTCGTTTGAAATATTGATGAGCAGTTGCGCGCCGTTCGCTGCAAATCGCCGAATCTCGCCGGGGAAAATCGCTTCGTAACAGATGAACGTGCCGAACGTGCCATCGGGCAAATTTCCGACGCGGTAGATGGAGCCGGGCGTGAAGTCTGCGATATCGGCCGTCAGACGCCCTGCAAAAGTGATCCATCTGCGGAGCGGAACGTACTCGCCGAAGGGCACCAAATGAATCTTATCATAGGTGAAAATCCGCCGACCGGAAGCGTCGAGGAGTACCGCGCTGTTGGAGGCAATCCATTGGCCCTGCGAGTCTTTTCTCCAGTCCACAACTCCCACAAGAAACTCAGTGCCGGATTCCTGCGCGATCCGGGTCATGCGCACGGCGAAGGCCGGGTCTTGCAGGCTGAATGGCGCCGGAACTTCGGGCCAGACGATGAGCCCAGGGTTTTTCTTCACGGCTTCGACGCTGATGTGTTCGAGCTCGTCAAGCTCGCCAGCGTGAACCTGAAGCCAATCGGGGGGATAGTGCTCCGATTGCGGGAAATTCGTCTGGATGAGATGCGCGACATGCTGCGGCGCATCTCGCGGTATGAAATGCGGCCCAACGAACGAGACCAGAATCAGCACGAGGATTGTGGCGTAGGCGATGTTCCACGAGCGCTGTGTGCGGCGAATCACAGCATAGGCGAGGAGCGAGCCATATGCTGCGATGAGAAAAGACAGGCCGTAAATTCCGGTAATCGGCGTCAACTGCAATAGAGTCAGGCTTCCGCTGGCGGCATAGCCGGTGAGATTCCACGGGAAGCCGATGTAAGGCAGATGCGTGCGCACGAATTCGAGAGTGACCCACAAAAAAGGGGCGAGCGCGCAGGCAAGCGCCGCGCTCTTTTTCGAAGTCAGCGCCACGCCCCAGGAGAAAATGGAGCACACCACGCCTCCCGCAATCCCCATCAGGCCCAGAAGCGCCGCCGATGTCCACGGGTCCACATCGCCGTATTGATGAATCACCTGCGCGATCCAGGGCAGGCCGACGGGGTAGAAAAAAAGACCGTGGAGAAATCCGTAGAGCGGCGCCTCGAGCAGCGGCGCTCCCGCAGAAGCAAGCACGAGCATGCCTACGGCAAACCAGGCGAGGAGCGGGATGTTGTAATTCGGAAAGGAAAGCGCCAGGGCTACGCCGCTCCCGACGGCGAGCAGCGCTCGCGTATGCCGCGGAAAATTCATTCAGCGCTTGATTATAGCCTTGAAACCGGATTGCTCGAGGGCATGCTTCGCGGACTCGGCCGATTGAAGATCGGTGTAGGGTCCCACCTGGACGTGATAGAGGTTGTCCGAGCCCGGCGTGACCACGAACGACGGGAACTTCTTCTGCTGGATGGCGTCGGCCAGCGCCAGCGCGTCGCCTTCGCGTTTCATCGCAGCAATCTGGAGAACGATGGCTCCCGCGCGCATCTTCGGCGGCTGGAATCGCTGCTCTGCCGGCCTGGAAGTTGCCGCTACAGGTTTCGTCAGCGCCGCAGGCGGAGCGCCAACCGTCTTCTTGGCCACGGCGGGGACAGTGGTGGGAGCGGGAACAGGTGCCGGAGGAGCGGGCGCAAGACGATTGTCATCCTTCTTGGAGTAGAAATCCCATTCGCCATTGGCTGGCGCAGCCGGAGTTGCGGGCTGCTTGGTTTTTGCCGCAGAAGTTGTAGAAGACAAATCCTTGATGAAAGTACCGGCGGCTTGGACCGGACCGCCATATTGCGTCCGCCCCATGACGTAGCCGAGAGTGAAGAAGACAGCGCACAGAAGCACTACGCCGAGAAATAATCCCACCAGATGCCGGCTCTCCAGCACCCGATCGCCGCTCCCTCGCCTTCCGCTTCCTCCCGCCATTCTCCCCCTACTTCTTTCCGCCTGCGGCCTGCTGCACCCACTGCGAAATGATGTCGACCGGCAGAGGAAATACAATCGTCGTATTTTTTTCGACGCCGATTTCGGTCAGCGTCTGCAAATAACGCAACTGGATCGCGGCCGGCTGTTTCTCCAGCACCTCAGCTGCATCCGCCAGCTTCGTCGAAGCTTCGAATTCGCCCTCGGCGTGAATGATCTTGGCCCGGCGTTCGCGCTCGGCCTCCGCCTGTTTGGCGATGGCGCGCTGCATATTCTCCGGAATGTCGACTTGTTTGACCTCAACCTTCGTTACCTTGATACCCCAAGGCTCCGTATCCTGGTCAAGGATTTGTTGCAGCTTGGCGTTAACCTTTTCGCGCTCCGACAGGATGGCGTCCAGTTCGAACTGGCCGACCAGGCTGCGGAGCGTGGTCTGGGCCAGTTGCGATGTGGCGTAGAGATAATTCTGGACCTGTGAAAGCGCAAGGTTCGCGTCTACCACGCGAAAATAGCAAACCGCGTTGACCTTCACCGAGACGTTGTCGCGCGTGATGACGTCCTGAGGGGGAACATCGAGCGTCTCGATCCGCAATGAGATCCGGGTGAGTTTATCGATGGGAAAGAAGACCAGGCGCAACCCCGCGCCCTTCGCTACCGGCAGCATTCGTCCGAGGCGGAGCACCACGCCGCGCTCCCATTCTTTGATGACATACACGGAATTGAAAAACCAGATGAGAAAAATGAGCAGACCGACACCAAGCAGGATCGTCGTAAATTCCATTTTCGTCTCCTTTGGAAACCCGACTTGCAAGGCAGCCGGTCAGGGCGCCTTCACCGGCTCGACCTCGAGCGTCAAACCTTCCACTTTTTTCACGCGCACCCGCGCGCCTTTGGGAATACTCAGCCCCGGCGGCGCTGCCGCGCGCCACAATTCGCCGTGAACGAATACCATCCCGAATCCTTCCGATGACCCGGCAGGCTCAGTCATTTCGCCTTCTTCACCGATCAGCTCTTCCTTGCCCGTGGACGCCTTCCACCCGAAGGAACGCAGGACCAGCCGCATCAGGACGATAACGATAATGGCAAACGGGATCGCCACGCCAAGCGCCGCGCCGAGGCTCACGCCTCCTCCTGTCAGCGGCGAGCGAATGAGCATCAGCGCGCCCAGGACCATGGCAATCACGCCTCCGATGCCGAGAACGCCGTGCGTCGGGAACTTCGCTTCGAGGACGAAGAGTCCCAGCGCCAGAACGATGAGCAGCAGCCCCGCCAGATTCACGGGCAGAAGTTGCATGGAATACAATGCGAGCAGAAGCGCGATCCCGCCGATCACGCCGGGCGCGAAAAGCCCCGGATGCGTGAATTCCGTGTACAGCCCTAGGACGCCGACAATCAGAAGAATGAAAAACACGTCC
The DNA here is from genome assembly GCA_963812565.1 of uncultured Acidobacteriota bacterium. GTDB lineage: Bacteria > Acidobacteriota > Terriglobia > Acidiferrales > UBA7541 > Palsa-295. The sequence goes on along the minus strand of CAWEVR010000007.1, from coordinate 201,151 downwards.
GGGCGCACGAACCACGAAAGCAATTTCTCGCGCGAGGTCATCTCGAGGGCTACGATGACGGGGCTCGCAAGCGCGAGCTGCACCTTCGTTCCATCAAACCGCGTGATGCTACGGCCGTCGAGCTTTCGAAGCAGATCTTCCGGCGAAGACGCGATGACATCGATCAATTTTCCATCGAGCGCTTCCTTCTCGCTAAAGGCCTTCGCATCGGTCACAGCCGTAGCCGCCAGGTCCGCATTCCGGCCGCGCTGGCTCACGTAACTGCGCAGATAGGCCGCAGCCTCGTTCACAATTTTCTTGTGCAGCGTTTCATCAATCTGCACCGGCGCTCCACCAATGGCCAGCAGCGGCGAAGCCGCGCCCGTATCCGTCCCCGGCGACATTGCCGCCACATCGGCGGAAAGCAGGATGAAAAATCCTGCGGAAGCGGCGCGCGAGCCGGTCGGCGAGACGTATGTAACCACGGGAACCGTCGAGCCGAGAATCGCTTGAATGATTTCGCGCATGGACGTGTCGAGGCCGCCCGGCGTGTTCATCGTGATCAGGACGAGGTCAGCGTGATCGCGCCCGGCCTGCTCGATTCCATGAACGATATACCCGGCAAGAATGGGTTCGATTTCGCCATCAATGCGAACCACCACGACATTCGCAGGGGCGCGCGAAGAAGTGGACGACGAAGTCTGGGCAGCGGCAGGGGCAGTAAATGCGAATGAAGCGCTGGCTGCAATGATCACACCCAGGACAAACGAGCGGAATAACGGAGACGCCATTTCACCGCGCATTATAGCAAGAGAATGGGAGTAAACGGCTGCGCCTTCGCAGTGTCGCAGCCTTCGCCAAAAAGGCGGCCGTCAGTTGGAGAGGGGCTTTTTCGCTTCGCGGGCGTAGGAGGGCGGGACGTGCAACACCTCCTGGACGCGCGGGTCCTTGATGACTTTGGCAAATGCGGGATCTTTTTCCGCCGAAAGGAAATCCTTGTAGCCGTCGTCTCGCGCGAGTTTCAAATAGTGGGCGGCGCGCTCGGCGTCTCCCGTTTGGGCGTACGTCTTGGCGACGAAGAAATAGAACAGTCCGGGATCCGTCGTGGTCCGCTGCTGTATGATCGTGCCCGTCCCGCTCCGGCGGTCGAAGATCGTGGGATCGAGCGCCAAAGCTTTTTCGAACGTATCCATGGCTTCGGGAAATTCCTTGTTCGCAAAATACGCGTAGCCGAGATTGCTGTAGATCGTGGACATGTCTGCGCGGAGCTCCAGCGCCTTCCTGTAAGTATTGATGGCCTTGCCGTAATGCTTCTTTTCGTATTCCACCGTGCCAAAATTGTTCACAGGACTCGCGAACGAGCTGTCGATCTTTATCGCTCTTTTGTAACAGCGCTCGGCGTGACTCAGTTCGCTCAACTCCTGGTAGGCGACTCCCGTCTTGTTGAGGAGTGCAGCATTGTTCGGCTCGCCCTGGAGAATCTTCTCGTAAGACTCGACAGCCTCTTTGTATTCCTTGCGCGCCATCAGAATGTCCGCATGCAATTCGGCGGACTGGCGTGCAGTCAGAGGCGTGGGAGTTGCGGCGGGCGCTGCAGTCGGCGGGGATGAAATGCTCGAGACCTGCTGAGCACGGCTCGGAAAGACAACCAGAAAAACCAGCGCGACAGCAAAGAGGGCTAGAGATTTCATTGCCCTGCTCCTTTTTCCGCGCCAAAGCCTACGGCTGTGGTTTTGAGGAATCCGCAGGCTGCTTGCTTCCTCCAAAGATACCAAAAATACGGTCGAGCAGGCTCTTTTTCTTTTCGGGCTCCTCACCCGCAGGCGTTTGCCCCGGAGCGGTCTTCGCATGAGTTTTGCCCGGGGGATTGGTCGATGTCGTCGTAGAAGTTGTACCCGGCGGAGGAGCAGGAACCGGCGGGTTCGACGATTTGCCGAAGAGATGCGCGAGCCAGGAAGTGGACTGGGCGGGCCCCGCAAGCTGCCCTCCGTGAAGCTCGCAATACTGCGTCGGCTCGGTGCCGGAAACGAAGTACTCCTCTACCGTCTGCGGACAGGCAGCAGTCGCCAGCTCTCCGCTCTGCGGATCGACCGCGAGTTCCACGACGCCTGCAGCCGGATTGAAAGGCTGCGGATTGCGATAGGCAGGCAGCTGGGTCGCGCGCTTCATCAGTTCCGCCCAAATCGGGGCGGCCGACTGGCTGCCGGACAATCCGAGATCGCGGTTGTCGTCAAATCCGATCCACACGACACAAAGGAGATTGGAAGTGAATCCTGCGAACCAGCCGTCGCGGGAAGTACCCGTTTTCCCCGCCGCTGGAACTGTGAAGCCCAGGGAACGCACTGTTGCGCCCGTGCCGCGATTGAGGACGTCTTCCATCAGGCTGGTGACGAGATAGGCCACGCGCGGGTCGAGCACGGCGTGCGTTCGCGGCACATCGGATTCTTCCACCCTGCCGTCGGAAGCCAGGACGCCGCGGATAAAGAGGGGCTCGGCGCGGATTCCATTTGTCGCAAATGGGGTGTAGCTCGCGGCCACGTCTATGGGAGTCATCTCGTAGGCGCCCAGCGCCACGGCCGGCGTGGGTTGGATATTGGCTCCGAGCCCCATCTGCCGCGTGATGTCTACCACGCGCTGATAGCCAATCATTTCCGCCACTTTTACGGTTGCGACGTTGAGGGAATGGATCAGTGCATCGCGGACGGTGACCGTTCCCATAAATTCCTCGCCGAAATTGTCAGGGGTGTAATCCTTTCCGTCGAACTCGAACGTCGTGGGGATATCGTCCACGCGCGTAACAGGCGTAACGACCGGCTGAAAACCTTGCACCGCGTTGTCGAATGCGGCGGCGTAAACAAACGGCTTGAAAACCGAGCCAGGCTGGCGGCGCGCCAGGGCGCGATTGAGCTGGGATTCGCCATAGTTGCGGCCCCCGAGCAGCGCGCGGATTTCGCCCGTGTGCGGATCGAGCGCCACCAAAGCCACTTGCGCTTGCTGCACCGGCTCGCCCTTCTTTTTCCAGATTGCATAGCGCCGGGCGAGCAGTTTGTCCACCTGTTCCATCCCCGCCTGGACCGCTGCGGTGGCGGCGCGCTGCAGATCGGGATCGAGGGTGGTGTAGATGCGGTAGCTCTGTGTCTCGAGATCGCTCTCCGAGTATTGCTCGAGGAGATGGTCCTTCACCATATCCACGAAATACGGGGCTGCGCTGCTCTCCACACCGCCGCTGACGAAATGAAACTTGGTTTTTTTCGCCGCGACCGCTTGATCCTCGGTAACGTAGCCGTCTTCGACCATCTGGGTGACGACCCGGTCGCGTGCTTCGATGGCGCGATCCATGTGGCGCTCGGCCCCCGAATAACGATTTGGCGCACGAATGATTCCGGCCAAAAAGGCCTCTTCGCTTAGGTTTAAGTCGCGGATGTCTTTGCCGAAGTAGGCCTGGGCCGCCTCGCCAAACCCGCGAATCGCAAAGCTTCCGCGATTGCCCAGATAGACCTCATTGGCGTAGAGCTCGAAAATCTGCCGCTTCGAAAAGCGCTCATCGATTTCGGCAGCCATCAGAACTTCCTTCACTTTGCGGCGCCACTCGCGCTTGGTCGTAAAAAAGAAAGTTCGAGCCACTTGCATGTCGATTGTACTGGCGCCCTGCGCCTTCTGGCCGCGGCTGACATCGTAAAATGCCGCCCCAAAAACGCGCAGCAAGTCGAGGGGTCCATGCTCGTAGAAACGTTTGTCCTCCGCAGCCAGGACGGCATTTACCAGGATGGGCGGCAGGTCATCGAAACGGACGAAGCGGCGCTTCTCGCGCGAACTGTCGAATAAATTGGTGATCAGCTCCGGTTCGATTTGCGCTGATTCACGCTCGAGGCCGTTAGACAGCAGCGCGATGCGGGAGATGGCCTGTGCGGAGAAGTCCACGCGCAATCCGTTGGTGCCGCGAAAAAAGGAATCGGCGGAGGGCCGGATCTCCACTGTCGAGCCCGTTACACGATATACGCCGGGAGCACCGGCGATGGGGCCTTCCTGATAACCGGCCCGCAAAAGATAGCCGGCGAGATCGTTCGGGTGGAGCGATTCGCCCAAGTAGATATTCCCGGGGGCGGAGAATACACGCGAGGAGGTCTGATAGACCTGGCCGGTTAGCCGCTGGTCAATCATCCGGCCAAACTGGATGTAGTAATAAGCGAGGACGGACGTGAAACCGAGGAATACAACGAGCGCCGCGCCCAATATGGCGATGCCGACGCGTGAGGTCCAGAAGCCTCGCTCAATCCGAATCCGCAATCGGTTTCTCCATTCCATCCGGTCGGGAACAATCGCACGAATGAGGAATCGCGGCAAGGTTGGCACACCGCTGCCAGGGCCTTTGCCTTTAACCCCCCACCTAAATGGATACCTATCTAAATTGTACGGTTGTCTGCTTCGAGATGGAAATCAAGATTGAATTGATAAACCAAGAGGTCAATCGGAACCGTGTAGCTCAAAGAGATCTTAACGATGCCTTGATTGGCGTGAATTAGGATGTCTTCCTGTTTCGCGGGGATGCCGAGGTCCTTAACCTTTCTCCAAATATCTTCGCGAATATCCTTTTCCGTTTGGTTGTTGGAGACCGCAAACCGCGCCTCGGTTTGCATTGAGTCCTCCATCTGATACTTCGCAAAGTAAGGGGGAACGAGCTTGACCCCCGCGAACGCCATGGATCCCAAGACGATAACCGCCAGAAGCAGATTCAGGCGCGTTCCGCCCTGTTCTCTAGCGCGGCTTGTTAGGAGTTGCGAAATGGCGCGGCCTCCCAGGGGTATTCGGCTTGCAAACAGAAAGCTCATGTTAGCACTGCGGTGGGGCTCCAGAGAGCCTGGCACAAGACGGTGTTTGCGATGAGTAAACCAGATGAGTAAACCGAAGGTTGCGTGAGGGCCCCCGCTTAATACGCACGGGCGAAAATGGCCTTCTCCGTCGAAGGCTGGCCGCAATAAATGCACTTGCCCGAACCTCCCGGCTGCTCGAGGGGAATACAGCGCATCGTGGCCTTCGTCTCTTCCTTGATCTTCTCCTCGCACGCGCTGCTCCCGCACCACCAGCAGAGTGCGAAGCCCTTCTCGACGGCCTTCTTGAATTCCCCGTAGTCGGCAGGCTCGAACGTGTTCGCCCTTCGGAATGCGAGGGCGCGGTCGAACAATGCCTGCTGGATCTCCTCCAGAGTTCGCACGACAGCGGCAGGAATGCCTTCCTGCGGGACGAATGACTTCCCTTCCTTGCCGGGACGGTCCCGTCGCGCAAGTACGGCCGAGCTATTCGCCACATCTTTGGGACCGAGTTCGAGGCGCAGCGGAACGCCGCGCATCTCCCAATCGTTGAACTTGAAGCCGGGGCTCATGCCGTCGCGCAAGTCCATCTTCACGCGGATGTCCGCGTCCACGAGCGCCTTTTGCAGTTTTCGAGCGGCTTCTAGCACACTCGCCTTTTCCTCATCGGTTTTGAAAATGGGAACGATGACCACCTGGAATGGCGCGAGGTGCGGCGGGAGAATCAGGCCTTGATCGTCGCCGTGAACCATGATCATGGCCCCCACAACCCGTGTTGAAAGCCCCCACGAGGTGGTCCAGCAATATTGATGCACGCCGGTCTGATCGAGGTAGCGGATCTCGAAGGCCTTTGCGAAATTCTGGCCGAGGTTGTGTGACGTCCCTGACTGCAAGGCCTTGCCATCGCCCATCATAGCTTCAATCGAATAGGTCTGATCGGCGCCCGCGAACCGCTCGGCTTCCGATTTGCGTCCGGGAATCACGGGAATGGCGGCGTCGCGCACGGCAAAGTCGGCGTAAATGTCGAGCATCTGCCGCGTCTCGAATTCGGCTTCCTCGAGAGTGGCGTGCGCGGTATGGCCTTCCTGCCAGAAAAATTCGAGCGTGCGGAGGAATAGGCGCGTCCGCAGCTCCCAGCGCACGACGCTGTTCCACTGGTTGATGAGCACGGGCAGGTCGCGGTACGACTGAATCCATTTCGCGTAGGCGTGCCCGACGATGGTCTCCGAAGTGGGCCGGATCACGAGCGGCTCCTCCAGCTTTTCGCCGCCGCCATGCGTCACCACGGCAAGTTCCGGCGAGAATCCCGCCACGTGCGATTTTTCCTTCTCGATGAAGCTGCGCGGGATCAGAAGTGGGAACGCGGCGTTCACGTGGCCGGTGGCTTTAAACCTGCGATCGAGCGCCGCCGTGATGTTTTCCCACAGTGCCCAGCCGTAGGGCCGTACGATCATGCATCCGCGGACCGGCGCGTAGTCCGCCAGCTCTGCTCGCAGCACCACCTGGTTGTACCACTCCGAAAAGTCCTCGGAACGCTTTGGGAGTTTCTGGTCCGACATGCTTTCGTTGGCTCTTTTCCGCGCCGAATCGATGGGGAGCGCTTGCTAACGCCCTGCAGGCATCGCCGTAAACGGGTTAGGTTAGGGGAGTCTCACAGGGAAGTCAATCGACTGATAAAGCTGTGCTGAAGGGAACAGTATTACCTCTGCCCGTATGACATCATCTGTGTATGCTTCGCAAGAAAGCCAGGAAACAATCCTACCAAGCAGTACTCGCCAGCGTGAAGGAAGAAATGGCAGAGCCGCGCGTCGCCGAATCCGCCAAAATAGAGACCAAGAGACAGCGCGCGGCAGCGGTCAAAGAAGCCGCCAGGGTATGACGCTCCTGTTCGTTCTCGCGGTAGTCCTCATTGTGGCGCTTGTCGGGAGTCTTCCCATTTGGCCACACACCAAGAACTGGAGTTTCTACCCCATCGGCGGGATAAGCCTGATCATACTGCTTATTCTGATTCTGCTCTTTACTGGCCGCTTGCACGTGCCCTAATCCGCACAGTTCTTCTGTTACTCGCAGATGCATCGGTTTGCAAACCTTTCGGCGCTCCGATAGAATCGTGTAGAAGCTTTCCATGCCGAACGAAACTCCTGAACTGCGAAGAATGTCCCGGCCGCTCGAGGAAGTGGATCCCGAAGTCGCCGCAGCGTTGCGCGAAGAAGTGCGCCGCCAGGCCACCGGTCTCGAGCTGATCGCGTCCGAGAATTTCGTCTCCGAAGCCGTGCTCGAGGCCATGGGCTCGGTATTCACGAACAAATACGCGGAGGGCTATCCGGGCAAGCGCTACTACGGCGGCTGCGAAAACGTGGATCGCGTGGAGCGTCTCGCGATCGAGCGCGCCAAGCAGCTTTTCGGCGCTGAACATGCCAACGTCCAGGCGCATTCGGGCACGCAGGCGAATATCTCGGTTTATATGACCGTCCTCGAACCCGGCGCGACTGTTCTGGGCATGAACCTGGCGCACGGCGGCCATTTGACGCACGGCCACCCGCTGAACTTTTCGGGCAAGACGTACAGGTTCGTCGCCTACGGCGTCACGAAGGATACCGAGACGATCGACTACGACGAAATCGAGCGGCTGGCACGCGAGCATCAGCCGAAGATGATCGTGGCCGGCGCCAGCGCCTACGCACGCATCATTGACTTTCCGCGCATCGCAAGAATCGCGCAATCTGTGGGCGCCATTTTCTTCGTGGACATGGCGCACATCGCCGGACTCGTGGCTGCGGGAATTCATCCCAGCCCCGTTCCCCACGCCGATTTCGTTTCCACGACCACGCACAAGACGTTGCGCGGTCCGCGCGGCGGGTTGGTTCTGTGCCGCGAAAAATACGCCAAGGACCTCGACCGCGTCACGTTCCCCGGCATTCAAGGCGGCCCGCTGGAACACATCATCGCAGCCAAGGCCGTCTGCTTGAAGGAGGCTACCGAGCCGGGGTTCCGCGAATATCAGAAGCAAGTTGTCACAAACGCCAGCGCGCTTGCAGCCGGGCTTTCGAAGCACGGCTTTCGTATCGTCACGGGCGGAACGGACACACATCTGTTTCTCGTGGACATGCACTCGCGCGGTATCACGGGCCGCGACGCCGAGCTCGCTCTCGAACGCGCCGGCATGACGGTGAACAAAAATGCCATCCCATTCGATCCTCTGCCGCCCATGAAGGCCGGAGGAATCCGCGTCGGCAGTCCGGCAGTGACAACTCGCGGGATGCGCGAACCCGAAATGGAGAAAATTGCCGCGTGGATTGCCGACGTCTTGACGCACCTGGGTGACGCGGCTATCGAGCAGCGCGTCCGGGGCGAAGTCGCCGCGCTCGCCGCGAAGTTCCCTCTCTACGCGCGGCGGCTCGAAGCCGCAGACGTAGTCGACACTCTTCACAGTTATCGCGCGAATCCCTGAACCACGCCGAGCCAGGATCGTGCGGCGGGCCTTTCATCGCGCACGGAAAACCTTCTAGGTCAGCCCAGGAAGTTCCATTTGAGGGCACCTGTGCCAGTTCGGAACACACGTCGTGATGTGTTGGAAGGCAGCCGCCGCGAATGACCTGCATAACCCCTCTCGAACGTGTGGAACGTAGTCTGCTCGCGCGCGCGCATTGGCAACTGGCTTGCGACCATTTAAGAGTCAGGGTGTAGGCGTCCACCGATGAGGATCGCTTTGTAAATGAACTCGCAACTAACGGTCGAAAAATCTCCGCAGAACGACGCACGCATGTCCGGCTCGGACGAGGCCCGCGAGATACAGCAATCGCTTTTGCCGATTGGTGACTTGCGAAGCAGCACTTTTGAGATTGCCTTCCGGTTTTCTCCCCTGGAAGAGGTCGGCGGAGACTTCGCCGATTTCTTCATGTTGCCTGACGGGATTGTCGGCGTCTACATCGGTGACGTAGTCGGGAAGGGCCTTTCGGCAGCGATGTACGGCGCGCTGGTGATGGGCACGATGCGAGGAATCAACAAGACCGGCGAAAGCCCTGCCAACGTGCTCGCCTTGTTGAACAAGCGCTTGCTCGTGCGCCCGGTAAAGGGCCGATTTTGCATGACGCTTTACGCCACGTTCGATCCCGCCACGCGTGATTTGACGTTCGCGAATGCAGGTTTGCCCCTTCCATTGCTTGTGTCGGGTACACACTCGGCACAACTCGGCGCGGGAGGATTGCCGTCGGGGTTATTCCCCCGATCGGTCTACGATCAACACACCGTCCGATTGTATTCCGGCGACACGGTTCTCTTCGCTACCGACGGACTTCACGAACTTCGGAATCCCCAGGACGAGGATTTCGCACCAGCGGCGCTCGGTGAAACCTGGGGAAAATGCGGATGGAAATCGGCGGCTGAATCACTCGAGGTCCTCTTCGATGGGGCCAAGACTTTCTCCAACGGTTGCGCGCAACGCGACGACATCACGGCGATCGTGCTGAAAATACCTCTCCGCGGCCCGGGAACCGTCTCCTTTCACTCGCTCTGAGATTCGTAACTGAATCTTGCCGCGCGATTCATCGCGCGCCCCGCTAATCGTCGACAATTTGAATCTCGAGCTGGCTCGCGCGTCCGTCGCGAAGGGAAAAAGCACGCACGGGCTGGGGCGCATCCCTGCGCGGTGAAAGAATGAAATACGCCGCATCCGGGTAATAGGCTCGCTCGATATCTTGCGCCGATGGCTTGTTCTCGCCCGCGGGATGCGAATGATAGATGCCGAGAAGCTCGAGTCCCGCCGCACGAATTTCCCGCATCAGGCGAAATAAATCCTCGGGCGCGACTTCGTAGGCCGTCGCGCTTGCGAGTGCATTCGGCGCCGGAAACGCCCGCGTGATCACGCCGTCACGTCCCGCAAGAAGCCCGCTACATTCCAGATTCGGCTCGCGCCGCGCCTGATCGAGAAGACTCGCCAGGATTTCCCGCCGAATTTGGATCGCAGCGGCCACGAAGGCAAGTTTATACCTGCGCCAGCGCAAGGTGAAAATGTCAGGACGATGCAGAGACGGGAAAATCGGAGCGGGAGGGGCGCGGCTGGGTGCGCCCCCATCGGTTTTGGCCAAACGAGACAGCCACTACGCCTTCTGGGCCTGCCGACGAAGGAACGTGGGCACGTCGAGATCGTCGGCCGGTACCTCCTGAACCACTTCGTTGACGTTTCGCGCCACCTGCTGAATCACATTCGTCTGTTCGCGCGCCGCCTTCCACGTCTTCGGCAGATACGACGGCTTTGTGTGCGTCTTCCTGGCGGCCACTTCTCGGAAGCCGGCGGCAATGACCGTAATTTTCACCGACTCCTTCATGGCGTCGTCCTGGACCGCGCCGAAAATGATGTTGGCATTCTCGTGCGCCGCCTTCTGGATGATGGAAGATGCTTCGTGGACCTCCTGCAGACTGAGGCTCGATGAGCCGGTCACGTTGATCAGGATTCCCTGCGCGCCCTGGATGCAATTGTCTTCGAGCAACGGACTGTTGATGGCCCGGTTCGCGGCATCGATCGCGCGGTTTGATCCCGAAGCGACGGCCGTGCCCATCACCGCGTAGCCCTGGCCCGACATGATGGTCTTCACGTCGGCGAAGTCGCGGTTGATGATGCCCGGGATAGTGATGATATCGCTGATGCCCTGCACGGCCTGACGCAGGATGTCGTCGGCGATGCGGAACGCTTCGAAAAAGCTGGTCCCGTGCTCGACGCATTCCATCAGCCGCTCGTTAGGAATTACGATCACTGTGTCCACGCATCCAATGAGTTCGGCGAGCGCCTGCTCGGCTTGCTGCATGCGGCGCTTGCCTTCGAAAGCGAAAGGCTTCGTGACCACCGCGACGGTGAGCGCTCCCAGCTCGCTCGCGAGATTCGCCACCACGGGAGCGGCGCCGCTGCCCGTGCCTCCGCCGAGTCCGGCCGTGACAAACACCATGTCTGCGCCGTCGAGCGCCTCGAGGATTTTCTCCGTGTCTTCGAGCGCTGCTTTTCTGCCGATCTCAGGGTTCGCGCCCGCGCCCAACCCCTTCGTGAGTTTTGCGCCGAGCTGGAGCTTCACCGGGGCTTGCGACAGCTTCAGCGCCTGCAAGTCCGAATTCGCAGCGATGAACTCCACGCCCTCCACTTTGGCGCGGATCATGCGGTTGACGGCATTCGACCCGCCGCCTCCCACACCGATGACTTTGATCCTCGCGCCGTTCTGCGGCTCTTCACTGAATGAGACTCGAATGTTCGATTCTTTTGGCGTCATGCTTCCTCCCCTGGATGTAACGAAATCTGCGTTCGTTCTCAAGCCCCTGCAAACATGCTTTTCAATTTGCCCACCCAGCCGGTGGGACGCGCTCCTGCAAGGCGCCGGGTTCGCGCCCCGTAGAGCACCAACCCCACGGCCGTCGAGTACTCGGGCTGGGAAACCTCTTCGCTCATGCCTGCCAGTCCGCGCGGCACGGCCACACGCACCGGCAGATTGAAAACCCGCTCGGCCAACTCGGGCAGGCCGCGCAAGTGGACGCCGCCGCCGGTCAACACGATTCCTGCGGGGATTTGCGATTCAAGCCCAGCGCGGCGCAGCTCGTCACGGACGAGCATCAAAAGCTCCTGCGCGCGCGGTTCGACAATGTCCATCAGCATCCGAGCGAAAACGGTTCGCGGCGGACGATCTCCCACGCTGGCGATCTCGATGGGAAAATCCTCCGTCACCTGCTCGCGCCAGGCGCAAGCGTGCTGCCTCTTGATCTTTTCGGCTTCCGGAATCGGCGTCCGCAGCCCGACCGCAAGGTCGTTCGTGAAATGCTCGCCGCCGACGGGAATCGCCGCCGTATGCAGCACCACTCCGCCGATATAGACAATCAGTTCGGTCGTGCCTCCACCGATGTCGAGCAGGCAGGAACCCAGCTCGCGCTCATCCTGCGTCAAGCACGCTTCGGCCGAGGCGAGGGGCTCGAGCACCGTATCGTCCACACGCACGCCTGCACGGTTGACCGCCGTGACGATATTTTGCGACGCCGTTCCCGAAGCGGTGACGATGTGGACGTTGGCCTCCAGGCGCTGGCCCACCATGCCGATCGCATCGCGGATGTTGTCCTGCCCGTCGAGGAAAAATTCCTGGGGCAGCACGTGCAGCACTTCGCGATCTTCCGGCAACGACACGCCTCGAGCCGCTTCGATCGCCCGGCGCACGTCGTCGGGTTGGATGTCGCGCGGCCGGGCGGCCACCGTCGTTCCCCCACGGCTGTTCACTCCGCGCACGTGACTCCCGGCAATACCGATCACAGCCGATTCCACCGGCACACCCACAATCGTTTCCGCTTCTTCAACCGAGCGTCGAATCGAACTGACCACGAGGTCAAGATTAACGATTTGGCCTTTCCGCCAGCCCTTCGATTCCGCCGCGCCGAGCGCAGCGAACTTCAAGCTGCCGTCATCTTCTTGCTCGCCGATCAGCGCACAGGTCTTTGTGCTGCCGATATCGAGCGCCACGATGTGCCGTTCCTTCTTTGTCAAATCCACCACTCCTCGCTGAATTTCATGCCTTCCGCGCGGCTACCTCGAATGCTTTACTGCGGCGCCGATGGCCGGATGCGCCGGCGGCTGCTTTAGCGCCATGGCTGACGTATCGGGATTAATCACTGCCTCCCGGCTGAACCGCAAGTCCACGGATTCCACACGCCCCACCGCCGCGCGCCACTGCGCAATGTTTTCGAGCAGGGACCGATACTTGCCCTGGAAATCGCCGTCGCCGAAATGCACGAGCACGGGCGCATCGGCGCGTCCCCCGGAACTAACCGAGGCCTTTCCGCCCGGCAAATCAGTGAGCGTGGCGCGGAGATCGTTAATGTCGGAAAGATCAACTTCGTTCACCTGCTCGAGCGCGCCCGCGCGCGCCGCTTGCACCTGCTCGGCAAACCCGGCGTAAAGTTGCATGCGTCTCTCGCGGTCTTCCGGCGCAAGGTCTCCACGGATTCCGGTGACCACCGGAAAGTGAAAATCGCCCTTCAGAGGACGCTCAAGGATCGCACCGTGGACATCCACCAATGCGAGTTCGCTCGCTTGCCGCAAAAAGGCGATCGGCTTCCGTTCGACGATATCGACTTCGATTTTGTTCGGGAGAGCGCGGCGCACGATGGCCTGCTCGACCCACGGAATCGCCTCGAGTTGCCGCCGCCGCTCGTCGAGTGGAATGCGCAGCACGCTGCGGCCGCGGTCCGGGGTAAAAAGTTCGAGCACCCTGGCTCGCGGGACGTTGTGGTTTCCCGCAATCTCCACCTGTTCGGGATGAATCAGGGCCAGTTCCCGAGAGGCAAAAAGAAATTGCCAGACGAGATACGCCATCCACAAGACCGCGATTCCGGCGACGGCCCATGCCGTGACGCGCAGATACGTCTTCCAGGCTTTCCGACCGAACTTCCGCCGCTTGATCTCGAGCGGCTTTTGCCGCCGGAGGTACCTCGGCTCTTCGTCAGCCAGAACTTCCCGGGGGTAAGCGTCCGCGTCCATGGCTCTCAGTTTTTCCAGACGATCACCTCGTTCTCCAGCTCGAATCCGTAAGCGACCCGCACTCGCTCGCGAACATCGTCCACCAGCTTCAGCATGTCGGAGCAACTCGCCTCACCCGCGTTGATGAAAAAGTTGGCATGCCGGTCGCTCACCATCGCATCGCCCACGCGGTGGCCCTTCAGCCCTAGCTCGTCGATCATGCGTCCCGCCGAAGCGCCCTGTGGATTCTTGAAGATGCACCCGGCGCTTTTTTGATTGAGCGGCTGGCTCGCTCGGCGCTTTTCATTGCACACGCGAATCCCCGCCAGAATCTCCTTAAAAGGCTTCGACGGCAGTTCCAGTTTCACGCGCAGCATCACGTCGTCTGGCGCGAACGAAGTATGGCGATAGTCGAAGCGAATATCGTTGCCACGCAGCGTCTCGATCTCGCCGCTCGAAGCACGATATAGCTCGACCTCGCGGACATACGAGCCGATCTGCGTTCCGTACGCCCCGGCGTTCATTCGCAACGCGCCGCCAACGCTTCCCGGCACGCCGATCAATCCTTCCATGCCGCCCAGATCATTCTTGGCGCAGAACGTCACCATGCCGCCGAGGTCGGCCGAGGCATCCACGTACGCCGCATTGCCCTCAATCCGCACGCCCGGATGAGCCGAAGGAAGATGCAGCATCACCCACGGCAACTCGCCGTCATCGATCAGCACGTTTGTGCCGCCGCCGAGGAAACGATGCGGGATGTCTTTATCCTGTAGCGTCCGCATCACCTCCGGAATCGTCTCGTAGCGGCGGAGGAGCAACTCGTCCGTCGTGCCGCCGATCCCGAGCGAAGTCTTTTCTGTGAGCGATACGTCCGCTCGCAATTCCACTCCGAGTTCTTTCAAGCGCGCAGCCATCGGCTTGTCGCTAATCCGCATGGGGAATCGAAACCTTGGAACCGAGAAGCATGGCGAGCTGATCCAGCACGCGGCCGATGCTGCCCGCTCCAATCGCCAGCACGGCGTCTCCGGGACGCGCCTCGCGCAGCATGTATTCCATGCCCGATTGCATCGTGCTGGTGTAGACAACATTCTTGTGGCCCGCCGCGCTAATGCCCTCCGCGAGCCGCTCCCCCGTAATACCTTCCACCGGCGCTTCTCCCGCCGCGTAAATTTCCGTCACTACAACTACGTCCGCCTGATTGAACGCGAGGCAAAAATCCTCCCAGAGATGCTGGGTGCGCGAATAGCGATGGGGCTGAAAGAGCACGAGCAGCCGCTTGTAGCCGCAGCCTCGCGCGGCCTCGAGAGTGGCGCGGATTTCCGCCGGGTGATGGCCGTAGTCGTCAATCAGCGTCACGCCGGCGTACATCCCTTTGATTTCAAAGCGGCGGCCGACTCCGGAAAACTTTGCGAGCCCGGCGCGAATCAGATCGGCCGGGACATTGAGCGAAAGCGCGACGGCTGCGGCAGCGGCGGCGTTGCGCACGTTGTGAATTCCCGGTGGCGTCGGCAGGCGGAAGATGCCGAGATCGTCACCACGATAAGTCAGGCGGAATTCGCTCGAAAGCCCCTGCAGCTTCGCTTCGCTGATGACCAGGTCCGCCTGGCTCGACGTCCCGTACGTGACGACAGGCCGCTTCACGCTCGGAAGAATGGACTGCACGTGGGGCTCATCGAGGCAAAGGATCACGGTGCCGTAAAAGGGGACGCGATTCACGAACTGAATGAACGTTTCCTGAATTTCTTCGAGCGAATGGTAGTGGTCCAGGTGCTCGCGGTCGATCGTAGTGACCACGGCGACGACCGGCGCGAGGAACAAGAACGAGCGGTCGCTCTCATCCGCCTCCACGACCATGTACTCGCTCTGGCCCAACCGGGCATTCGTGCCCGCATGGTTTACTCGCCCGCCCACCACAAATGTGGGATCGAGATCCGCAGCCGCCAGGACTGAAGCCACCATTGAAGTGGTCGTGGTCTTCCCGTGCGCGCCCGCCACCGCAATGCCGTATTTCAAACGCATCAGTTCCGCCAGCATTTCGGCGCGCGGTATTACCGGAATCTTCAGGCGATGGGCTTCGACGACCTCGATGTTGTCCAGCCGCACCGCCGACGAAATCACCACGACGTGCGCGCCGTGAACATTTTCGGCTTGATGTCCGTCGTTAACCTTCGCGCCAAGGTTCCGCAAACGTTCTGTCACCGGGGATGATTTCAAATCAGAGCCGGAAACGGCGTAGCCGCTCGAAAGAAGCACCTCGGCGATTCCGCTCATCCCGCTCCCGCCGATGCCGACGAGATGAATGCGCTGAAAATTGCGGAATGTGACACTCATGGCCGTGCGATCCCTTCGAGGAGGTCCACAATTTCCTCGACGGCGTGCGGCCGGGCAAGCTCGCGCGCGTGCTTTTCCATTTCTTCGATTCTGCTGGGCTGGTCCAGAAGGGAAAAGATCTCGGTGGTCAGCCGCTCCGGCGTCAACTGGTCGTGCGGGAGCAGCCGGGCGGCGCCGGCGGACTGCATTGCTTCCGCGTTACGCATTTGGTGCGCGTCGGTTGCGGCTCCGAAGGGGATAAGGATGGCGGCGCGTCCGGCGGCAGATACCTCCGCGACAGTGATCGCGCCCGAGCGGCAGACGATCAGGTCTGCCTGGGCAAACCGCTCCGCCATATTCTCGATGAAGGGCACAACCTCCGCATGGAATTCGCGTCGTGCATAAGCCACGCGAACCGCATTATAGTCGCGTTCCCCGGTCTGATGCACCACGAAAAGCTCGTTTTTTCGCGCCGCTAAACCATCGAGCGCATCCACAACGGCTCGATTGATCGGCAGCGCTCCGCGGCTGCCGCCCGTGATCAGCAGAGTGAAGGGCGCGCGGTGGTCCTTCGAGGGCACGGCGAAAAATTCTCTCCGGACCGGGCAGCCTGTCACAGTTGCCTTCCGGCCGAACCGCTTCGCTGTTTCTGGATACGCTACGGCTACGCGCGTTGCAATCTTCGCGAGCACGCGGTTCGTGAAACCCGGTTCGACGTTGGGTTCGAAAATCGCGGTCGGAATCAGATTCATCGTTGCGAGAAGCATCATGGGCCCGGAGGCGTACCCGCCAACCCCAAACGCTGCGTTCGGGTGGTGCCGACGCAGGATCGCGGCCGAGTCCCACAGGCCTGCCGGGAGCATGGCCGCGTTGCGAACGAGCTTGGCGCCGCCCATGCCTTTGAGTCCCGCCACACGAATCGTCTCGAATGGCAGCCCTGCCTCGGGCACAAGCCGCGCTTCCAACCCGCGTTCGGTTCCTACCAACATGACGCTTCTTTCTCCTTCAGGCTCTCGTCGCAGCCATTCCCGGGCCACGGCCAGCGCTGGAAAGACGTGCCCGCCGGTGCCGCCGCCCGCAATCAGCAAACTTTTCCCACCCGCCTTCACGTCTCGTCCGCGTGCTGGCTGATGTTCAACAGCACTCCTGTTGCCAGAAGCATTCCCATCAAACTCGACCCGCCATAGCTGATGAACGGCAGTGGAATCCCCTTCGTCGGCATCAAGCCGAGCACGACGCTCAGATTCACGAGCGCCTGCCCCACAACCATCGTCGTGATCCCCAATGCCGCCATCCGGCCGAAATCATCCGGAGCCTTCATCGCAGCAACGAATCCGCGCCAGCCGTACACGGCGAAAAGCACCAGGACGGCGGCCGCTCCGATGTATCCAATCTCTTCACAAATAACGGCAAAAATGAAATCCGTGTGCGCCTCAGGCAAATAGAAAAGCTTTTGGCGGCTCTCCATCAGGCCCACTCCCGTCAACCCTCCCGACCCGACCGCGATGAGCGATTGCAGCAACTGGAATCCATGGCCTTGCGGGTCAGCGCCCGGTGAAAAGAACGCCTGCATGCGCTGGAATCGGTAGGGCACGCGCACGATCAGGAAATAGGCCGCCGGCAGTGCAGCCAAGCCCGCGCCAGCGAGGTAACGGAGTGGCATCCCCGCCACGAACAGCATCACGAGCGCAATCAGGAAAATCATGCAGCTCGTTCCCATATCGGGCTCAGCCATTACCAGGCCGACCAGCAGTAGCACTGTGCCAAGCGCAGGCGCGAGCGTCTCCAGCTTCTCGCTTTTGCCCAACCCGGCCGGCGTGCGGCGCACTTCAAGGAACCAGGCGAGGTAGAAAATCACAACCACCTTCGCCAGTTCCGAAGGCTGAAGGCTCAGCGGGCCGAGCCGGATCCAGCGATGCGTCGCATGCGATCGATCGAGGAAAAAGACGGCGAGCAGCAGCACGAGCGTCACGGAGAGCCCCGTGAAAACCACGCGCGGCTGGCGCAGTTTTCGGTAATCGGTGTTCATTAGCCAAAACATCCCTGCAATTCCCAGCGCGATCCAAACGACCTGGCGAATTAAAAAGGTGTAGCCGTTGCCGAACTCCTCGCGCGCGGTCATGGCCGAGGCGCTGAAAACCATCACGGCGCCAAAGAGGCACAGTCCGAGTGTCGCGCCGAACAATTGTCGGTCAGGTTGTAGGCTGCGCGGCATCCCTTATCCTTTTTGCGCGGAAGCTCCCGCGGCGGATTGGCTTTCGAGTTTCGCGACCAGCTCTTTGAAAACACGGCCGCGATGCTCGTAATTTTCAAACTGATCGAAGCTCGCACATGCAGGCGCGAGCAGCACGATGTCGCCTGGCTTCGCGTGCTCCATCGCCACTTCGACAGCGCGTTCGAGTGTTTCCGCTCGATGGACGGGAACCGCGTCGCCCAGATGGGCGGCGATCTTGTCTGCGGCAGCGCCAATCAGGAGCGCCATCTTCGCGCGCTGGCGAAGAGGCTCGCGCAGCGCCGTATAGTCGCTTCCTTTATCTTTGCCGCCCAGGATCACGAGCAGCGGCCCCGCGAACGATGCAATGGCCTTGAGTGTCGCGTCCACGTTGGTCGCTTTCGAATCGTTGTAGAAGGCCACGCCCGCGACTTCGCCGACGAGTTCCAGCCGGTGCTCCACACCCTCGAAAGTTTTCACGCCGTTTGCAATCGCGGCAGGCGTCGCCCCGGCAAGATACGCTGCGGTGCATCCGGCCAGGACGTTTTCGACGTTGTGCTCGCCGCGCAGCCGAATCTGGTCGCGCCGCGCCAGCACAGTTTCCGAGCCTTCATTCCGGAAAACGATCTGTTCATCACGCAGGAACGCCCCGGCGGCCACGCGTTTCCCCCGGCTGAACCAATACACGTGCGGGCGCGATGGCATGCACTTCGTCACTTCAGGATCGTCGGCATTGAGCACGGCGGCATCCTGTTCGCGTTGGTTCTCGAACATCCTCAATTTTGCGCGGGCATAATCGCCAAACGTGGCGTGCCGGTCGAGATGGTCCGGCGTCAGATTCAGCAGCACGCCGACTTCGGGCCGGAACGCTTCTATCGCCTCGAGCTGAAAACTGCTGATCTCGGCAACCGTCACAGTTGAGTCCGTGGACGCCTCGACGCACGACAAGAGCGGCGTGCCGATGTTTCCGCCGACAAGCGTGGGGATTCCCGCCGTTTTCAGAATGTGCCCGACGAGCGACGTGGTCGTGGTCTTGCCGTTCGATCCGGTGATGGCCACGAGTTTGCCGCGCAGGAATCGCCATGCGAGCTCGATTTCGCTCCACACGGGAATTCCTTGCTTGCGCGCCTCGTCGAGCGCAGACAATTTTGCCGGCACACCGGGGCTTACGACGATCAAGTCCTGCTCGAGAAACGATGCGGTTCTGTGCCCGCCGAGTAAGAGCTTCACGCCCGCTGCGCCAAGCTTCGCCGCCGCTGCACCGATTTCCGCTTCCGGCTTTTCGTCGGTGGCCGTCACGATGGCGCCATTCGCCACGCTGAAAAGCGCCGTCGCCATGCCGGTGCGCGCCAGCCCGACCACCAGCACGCGCTTTCCTGCGAGATCAAATCCAGGCCTCACTTGCTTTTCACCTCAGTTTCAAAGTGGTCAAAGAAAACAGCGCAAACACCAGCGCCACAATCCAGAACCGCACAATGATCTTCGATTCGCTCCAGCCGAGCAGCTCGAAATGATGGTGGAGCGGCGCCATTCGGAACACCCGCTTCCCCGTCAGCTTGAACGAGCCCACTTGTATGATGACGGAAAGCGCTTCCAGGACAAAAACTCCGCCGATCGAGAGCAGCAGGATTTCCTGCTTGATGATGACGGCCACGGTTCCGATGGCTCCGCCGAGAGCGAGCGAGCCGACGTCGCCCATAAACATTTCCGCGGGATGCGCGTTGTACCAGAGAAACCCCAGCGACGCGCCCGCCACCGATCCGCAGAAAATCACGAGATCGCCTGCGGAGGGAATTTTCTGGATTTCGAGATAATCGGCAAACCGCGCGTTGCTCGAAAGGTAGGTCAACACCGTCAGCGCCGCCGAGGAAACCAGCACGCAGCCGATCGCCAAGCCGTCCAGGCCGTCAGTCAGGTTGACCGCATTCGAGCAGCCTACGATAACGAGCACGAGAAAGAGCACAAACGGCACGAAGGCCAGAGGCCAAACGAAATCGTGCCCGAGCAGCGAATGAATCACGAGATCTGGATGCAAGCGCTTGAGGAAGGGCACGCTCAACTGCGTCGAGTAGGCGCCGCGCGTTTGCAATCCCAGCAGGACAGCGCCGAGCACAGCGCAGGTAAGCACCTGAAGAGAAAATTTGACCCGCGCCGTGAGGCCAAGGTTCCGCTTGCGGACGATCTTGTTGTAATCGTCCACGAACCCGATTGCGCCGAAAGCCAGGGTGGCCCCGAGCGCGAGCAATACGTATGGGTTGCGGAGGTCCGCCCACAGCAGTGTGGGAATCACGATCGCCGCGACGATTAGGACACCGCCCATTGTCGGCGTTCCGGCTTTTGCCTGATGACGCTTCGGGCCTTCCTCGCGGATGTACTGCTTTACCTGCATGTCGCGCAGCCGCTCGATCACCCATGGACCCAGCAAGAGTGAGATCAGCAGCGCCGTCAGGCTTGCCACCGCGGTACGAACGGTAATGTACCGAAACACGTTCAGCGGGCTGAAGTACGGGCGCAAGACGTAAAAGAAGAGGTAGTAAAGCATGTCAGCCTTTGCTCACATTCACTCGCCCCGCTTTTTCCGCCGACCATGCCAATGGAAACTGTTCCCGCAGACTCGCGGCAATCTGTTCCATTTGCACGCCGCGCGAACCCTTCACCAGCAGCAAATCGCCGGGCGCGACAAAGCCACGCAGGAAATCCGCTGCCGCTTCCGATGAATCGAAAAATCTTGTTTGATCGGCCGGATGCCCCGCGTCGATTGCGCCCTGGACCAATTCTCGCGCGTCGCCCTCCACACCGACGATCCAGTCGATCGCCTTTTTTCCGGCAGTATACTTTCCTGCCGCGCGATGGAGCTCGGCCGACGAGGGTCCGATCTCGCGCCACGCTCCAGCAACCAGGATGCGCCGCCCGTATCCGGGGGTCGCCGCGAGAAGATCGATCATCCTCTCCAGCGCGAGCGGATTCGAGTTGTAGCAGTCGTTGATCAGCGTGAACCCCACCGCAAAACGCAGAATTTCCCCTCGCATCGATGCCGGCCGTAAATTCGGCAGAACTCGTTTCGCTTCGGCCGCGCCAATGCCCCATTCGCTCGCTGCCGCGAGCGCCGCAAGTGCGTTCAGCACGTTGTGTTCGCCGACGAGCGGAAGGCGAAGCCGCGCGAGCTCTTGCGGGCTTTCGAAGTCAAACGCGGAGCCCTCGATCCCGCGCCCCTCGATGTTTTCCGCTCTGAACTCGGCCCGCTCGGAAGTGCCAAAATGATGCACGCGTCCACGAAAGCCCTCCGCGAACTTCGAAACGCGTGCGTCGTCCGCATTCAGCACGGCGACTGGGTCCGCGCTCTGGAGCCCTTCAATCAACTCGCGCTTCGCCAGCGCAATCTCATCGACCGAGGAGAAAAACTCCAAATGCACGGGTGCGACATTCGTGACCACGCCCACTTCAGGCCGCGCAATTTCCGCCAGCCGCGCGAGTTCCCCTCTGCGCGACATCCCCACCTCGACCACCGCTACGTCGTGTTCATCGCCGAGCCGAAACAACGTGAGCGGCAGTCCATATTCGTTGTTCAAATTTCCTTCGGATTTCAGCACGCAGAACCGTGCGGCCAGGAGTGCCGCAAGAATTTCCTTGGTTGTCGTCTTACCCGCGGAACCGGTAACCGCTGCCACCCGCCGCCCCGGTTTTGCTTCCCGCCACGCGTCACAATACTTCCTCGCCAGTTCCTGCAACGCCCGTAAAGTGTCTTCGACGCCCAGCAGGCGTCCGCGTATTTCTTCCGGGTACTCCGCGAGTCGCTCGCGCGCCACCACCCCGGCCGCAGCTCCGCGAGAGAGTGCCCCGGCGACAAAACTGTGTCCATCGTGACTCGGACCGCGTATGGCCAGGAACAGTTCCCCGAGCTGAACAGTACGAGAGTCAATCGAGACGCCGGCCAGCCCGGCCATGGGGTCGACGCCCGAGGGAGGCGGGACACCCAGCGCTTCAGCCGCTTGAACCACGGTCCACCGCATTGCGTCTCCCCTGGACTGGTCTTCACTCTCAAGCGCAAACTCTCGGGAGTGCTCGTATTTTTTGCCTTTGCAATCGCCGGTTACGGGCTTGCCGGCTTCTTGACAAAGCCCTTGCGCCTCAGAATCGCCCGCACTTTCTCGCGGTCGTCAAATTCGAGTGTCCGGTCGCGCAGAATCTGATAGTTCTCGTGACCCTTGCCGGCCAGAAGCACGACGTCTCCGGGGCGCGCTTCATCGATCGCGATTTCGAGCGCAGCCTCCCTGTCGGACTCGATCCGGTACTTCGCATTCACTTTCTGCAATCCCACAACCACATCATTCATGATCCGGAGCGGGTCTTCGGTTCGCGGGTTGTCGCTTGTGAGAATCACCAGATCGCTCAGCGAACCTGCCGCTTCGCCCATCAGAGGACGCGTCGAGCGGTCGCGCTCTCCGCCTGCGCCAAACAACGTGATGATTCGGCCGACTCGATTCAGCTCGCGCGCGGTCGAGATCAAGTTGCGCATCGCGTCGTCCGCATGCGCGTAATCCACCACCACGTGGAATGGCTGCCCTTCGTCGATTTGCTCGAACCGCCCAGGGACGAGCGCGAGATTCGCAATTCCTCGCTCGATCTGAGCGATAGGTATTGCCAGACCGATCCCTGCTCCGATGGCTGCAAGAATGTTGTAAACATTGATGCGCCCCACGAGCGACGACCGCACTTCCACTTTCCCTGCCGGCGTCTCCGCCGTGAATTCGAGACCGCTGAAGCTCGGCGCGAATTTCTTCGTGGTCAGGTCCGCGCCACCCTTGAGCCCGTAGGTCAACGTGCGCTGCGCCAATCCCTCGAGCCGCGTGCTGTAAGAATCGTCCGCGTTGATCACCGCCACATCCGGCGCCCCTGCGCCTGTCCCCTCGAACAAATGCCTCTTTGCGGCAAAGTACTCTTCAAAAGTTTTGTGAAAGTTCAGATGATCGCGAGTCAGATTGGTGAAAATGGCCACGGCAAAGTGGCAGCCCCATACTCGCTCCATCGCCAGTGCATGAGAGCTCACCTCCAGGACCGCGTGCGTTCCACCCGCATCGCGCACTTCAGCAAACATCTGTTGCAGATCGAGCGATTCCGGCGTTGTGTTTACAGCTTTCCGGCTGCCCCGCGGCGTACGGTAACCGGTCGTGCCGACAAGCCCGCTCGTAAATCCCGCCGCATGCAAAATGGAATCAATCAGGAACGTCGTCGTTGTTTTTCCGTTCGTTCCGGTGACGCCCGTAAGCTTCAGGGCGTTCGCTGGGTGCCCGTAGAAATTTGCCGCCGCTCGCGCGAGCGCGCGGCGCTCTTTCGCCGGCGTCAGCTCGATCCAAGTCGCGCCCGGCTGCAATTCCATGGGCCGTGCTTGCGCACTCGCAATGGCGACGGCCCCGCGCTCGATGGCATCGCTCACAAAACGGTTCCCATCCACTTTTTCACCGGGCAGCGCGAAGAAGAGCGTGCCTGCCATTACTTTGCGGCTGTCGCAGGCAATCGAGAGGATGTGCGTATCCATCCGACCGCTCACGCGGATTCCCTCGATTCCTTCGAGCACGTCCCCCAGATCCATATTCGGTTCAACCTGGCTTTTGCCGCCGCTCGCTCCGCCCGCCGGCCCACGTTCCATGACGAATTTCAATTTCCGGCTCCCGGCATCGTTCCCGCGGAAGAATCTCCGGGCCGGCCGAAGCGGACGGTCACGCGACTCCCGCGCAAAACACGTTCTCCAGCTTCCGGCGACTGCTCTAGTGCAACACCGCTACCAATCAGCGAGGGCATAAGCCCCAGCCGCGAACACGCCTCGGTCACGCCGCGCACCGTCTGCCCCGCGAGATCCGGTACGACGATGGCGTCGGAATCCCCGATTGCGACCGTCGGAGCCGAATTATTTTCCGCCTGCTTCTTTTTCGCGACGGCCGCCTCGAGTCGCGCGCGATTCAGTTCATTGCTCGACACCGGCTCGGGTGCGTGCCGCACATTCTTCGCCGTCTCCGTATCCGGCGGCATCGGAACGTCGTGCGGAACATCAAGGTAGGCGAGCACTTGCTCGGCAACACGCTTAAATACCGGCCCACCGACATCGCCGCCGTGGTGCACCCCCACCGGCGAGTCGAGCACAGCCAAAATCGTCACAACCGGCTCGTTGATCGGCGCAAAACCTACGAACGACGCAACGTATTGGTTCGGTGAGTAACGTCCCGTCGCGGGATCAATTTTCTGCGCGGTGCCGGACTTCCCCGCCGCTGTGTATCCGTCCAGCTTCGCGGGCTTTCCGGTCCCTTCCAAAATCACTTCTTCCATCATTTCCCGAACGGTTGCCGCGGTCTTTGCGTCGATCGCCAGCTCGGGCGCGGGACGCGCGCGCAGCGTCGCCGCAGCGTCTCCGTGAATCTCGCGTATCACGTGCGAGCGGTAGAGAGTGCCGCCATTGGCGATGGCAGAGACGGCGGAAATAATTTGCACTGGCGTTACGCTCACTTCCTGACCGATGGCGAGCGAGCCGATGGAGTTGGCCGACCAATTCTCGATCGGCCGCATGAGTCCGCGATTTTCTCCTGGCAATTCGATTCCGGTCAGTTGGCCGACGCCAAACGAGCGGATCGTGTCGTAAAACCTCGTCCCGCCGAGCCGCAGCGCGAGCTTGATGGACCCCACGTCGCTCGAATGCGCCAACACTTCACGCACGCTCAATACGCCGAAAGGATGCCAATCGTGAATCAGCCGGCCCGAGACGAGGATCGAGCCTTCCTGGCAATCGATGAGATCTTCCGGCCGGGCGACGCCGTTTTCGATCGCTCCGGAGAACGTGATCAGCTTGAACGTCGAGCCAGGCTCATACGCCGCGCTGACGGCGCGGTCCATGCGCACTTCGTCGGAGTACGCGCCTGCGTTATTGGGATCGAATGTCGGCCAGTTCGCGACCCCGAGGAGTTCGCCCGATTTGGGATCCTGGACGACTAAGGAGCCGCTCTTCGCGTGCGTTTCCTCAATCGCGCGCGTCAATTCCTTTTCGGCGATGTACTGAATCGTTTCATCGATCGAAAGCACGACGCTGGCGCCGGGATCGGGAGCGGCTTCCCAGCGGTCGTACCAGCGGCGTCGCCCGTCGGCCATCGCCATCATCCGGCCTGGACGGCCGCGAATCTGCTTGTCCACCTCATATTCAATGCCGCCGATTCCTTTTTCGTCCACGTCCACGTAGCCCAATACGTGCGCCGCAAGCTCACGCTGCGGATAAACGCGCCGATTTTCTTTCTGAAAAAAAACGCCGCGCAGATTCATGCCCTGAATTCGTTCGACGGTCTCGGGAGACAGCTTTTTAGCCAGGCGCACCGGCGTGTGCGCTTCATGAATTTTTGTTTCGATGTCGTCCGCAGACATGCCCAAAGCAGGCGCAAGCAGCCGGGCTACCATCGGCGCGTCGGTTATTTCGAGGGGATCGGCAAAGCAGGAATCCATCGGCAGGCTGACAGCCAGTTCTCGGCCCTTACGGTCATAGATCGACCCGCGCTTCGGGCTGATCTCAAATATGCGCTGTTGTTGACGCTGGGCCTTGGCGAAGTATTCGCCGTAGCAAATAAGCTGGAGATAACTCAGGCGGCCGAGCACCGCCGCCATCCAAACGACCGCAACAACCCAGACCACCAACCAGCGGAGACGCGGGGTGCGCTGCTCCATGGACTCCGGCCTACACAGTCTCAAACTAAGTCCGGCGACTTTTGAAATTACGTCGCCGGGAATGGCCCACGGAAACGGGCCGCCAATTCATATCAATTCATTTCAAGGCCGGGGTGGCTGAACTGCCGCGCGCGCCTGAGCCAGCACGGCATTGCTCGGCTCTTCGGCGGGCGTTACCTGGCCAGGCACCGGAACCGTCAAGCCCAGTTGTTTTCGCGCAATCGCATCCACTCGCATGGGCGAGCGCAGGGTGGCGACTTCCAGGTGCAGTTGTTGGTTGAGCTCGGCCGATTGTGCGCGGGTTGATTCGAGCTGTTCGAGCTGGTATCGAAGCTGGATGCATTGGAAATGCTGCCAAGCATAGGAAAGCAGGCAAACCGCCATCACTGCCCCCGCGATCACACGATGCCAGAAATCCCGAAGTCGCGCCCGAGGCGCCGGGCGCACAAGACGGGAATTATCGATGCGTTTGATGGTGAAGTATTCGGTCATGACCACGCTCGCGGCGCCGATTCCTCCGCCCCCCATTTCTCGGCCACGCGCATTTTCGCGCTCCGCGCGCGAGGATTCGCCCGGATTTCTTCATCGCCGGGCTGAATCACTTTTTTGGTCAACACGCGGAAACTTCGCTCGCGCGCCAAGCTCTGAAACGCGTGCTTGACGAGGCGATCTTCCAGGGAGTGATAGCTGAGGACGATCCAGCGTCCTCCCGAATTCATAGTGGCAGGGACCACCGAAAGAAACTGCCCGAGTTCCTCCTCTTCTCGATTCACCGCTATCCGCAGCGCCAGAAACGTTTTTGTCGCGGGATGCAGTTTCTGCCTTCCCCTTGCTTTATGGACCCCTGCCACAATCGTTGCCAGGTGTTCGGTGTCGCGAATGGGCCGCGCTCGAACAATTGCCTTGGCGATTCTTCGTGAATTCCTCTCCTCGGCTTTCTGGTAGAGGAGGTCGGCCAATTCTTTCTCCGGCCAACGGTTCACAATCTCTGCCGCCGTCAGCGGCGAATCGGGGTTCATGCGCATGTCCAGCGGCCCCGCCCAGCGAAATGAAAACCCGCGTTCGGGACTGTCCAGTTCGAGACTGGAAACCCCCAGATCGGCGATCACACCGTCCAGCGGTGGGAGTGCCAGCTCCCTCGCGACGTCGCCGATCCTCGAAAATTCTGCGTGCACCAGAATCACCTTCCGCTCATCCGGCCCCAGTCGCTCTCGCGCAATTTCGAGCGCCCGTGGGTCGCGATCCATTCCCGCCAACCGCCCGGTCGTCAGTCGCTGGGCGATTTCAACCGCGTGGCCGCCCGTGCCGACCGTCGCGTCCACATACGTGCCCTCGGGCCGAATCCGCAGCCAGTGCATTACTTCTGTGACCAGAACTGGCGTATGCAGAACGCTCAAAACTAAATGCCCAGTTCACCAAATTGTTTTTCGTCTTCCGCCGTGATGGGATTACGGTTCATCCGGTCGAGGAATCGCGCGTGGTTCCAGACTTCCAGGTACTTCAACTGCCCCTGGACGTCCACCTCCCCCTTCATCTCCGCCGATTCGCGCAACACCGGTGGAATCAGCAGGCGCCCCTGCCCATCCACCTCGACCACTTGTCCGAAATAATTTGTTCGTTCCAGAAATTTCCGCTTGGCCGGATCGTACGAGGACCGTTTTGCGAGCTTGTCTTCGATTTTCTTCCACTCTTTTATCGGGTAGATCCGGGCGTGGTCGCCACTCGCGCTGGTCACGTAGAATTCCTTGCCCCACTTGCGCAGTTCGGCGAGGAAGTCGGCAGGAACTTTCAGCCGTCCCTTCTCGTCCACCGTCGCTAGATAGTTGCCCCGCAGCATGGAAAGCTTTGCCCGGCGTGTTCGCCCCGAATGTCACTCGCTTGTTCGCCCCAACCGCTTCCACTACTTGACACTCCCTACCACTTCACGCCACTTTCTACCACTTTGTGCCCCGATTGTAGATAGCTTCGCTCGCATGTCAAGCGGAATCCTTCAAGAAACTAAATTATTTTTCCGGAATTTGTAGAGTGTTCGCCGAACCTTTGTGCATCGCATTTGCTAAACCACAATTACTTGTGGATGCTGCTCAACCCTTCGCGCAGGGCTAGTCGGCCGGTTGCAGCGAACGCAAGAAATGTTTTGTAAGAGTTAACACTCGCGAAAAAATGTTTCAGTTCGGAACAAAACTGCAAAACATTTGCGCATCAATAGGCCTGCTCTCCTCGGCTTCAGCGTGGGTATCGCGAATCAAAGCGAAATCACTTCAAGGGGCGGTGGGATTGCGAAAGGAATTGAGATCGCGAAGCGTGGATTGCTCGTCGGGAGAGAGTCCGCGCATGAATTGCGGGTCTTTCAGCGCGGTTTCCCTATCTGCCGGCGACATCCCCTGCAGCGTGTGCATGCGTCCCATGATCAATTGGCGCCGGTATGGCGGCATCGCCTGCAATTTGGGAAGGAGAACGTTCTGCGCGTACTGGCGCTGCCCCGGAGTCATTTGGTCCCAGGTGCGTTCCCGGTCCCGCATCGCATCCCTCTCCGTGGGCGAGAGGTTGTTCCACTTCTGAAGGTTCCTGCGGATCTGCTCCTGCCGCGCAGGAGGAAGGCTTTGGAAGCGCTGGTTATTGCGCATGAATTGTTCCTGCTCTTCCGGCGACCTGTCTCGCAGGTTATCAACCCATTTCGGCGGCAGGCCAGCGAGACCGCGAGCATTGGCCGGGCCCCTTCCGGCTTCGGCGGCATGGTTCTGACCCGCCGGCGTTCCTGGTGGCTTGTTCTGCCTCGCTCTCGCCTGCGCCTGCGCACGCGCTTGTTGCCTCTGCGCCATGTATGGATGTTGAGCTGCCCAGCGCCCCTGCTGTGCAAACGCAGACCCTTGCCCAGGCCCCGCGAGGAGCGCGAGCACGATCGCGATAGTGAGCAGGCAACGCTTCACTTACATTCCTCCGTCGTCTTGTTTCTGATTCTGATCTTGCTGTAAGGGTACGGGCGCCGTGGTGGGGGGCAGCTCCGAAAGCGCGTCAAACTTGCTGAGCACGTCGTAGTTCTCGAGCACTCCCAGATCCTTGATGGCTTCGAAATCCTGTTCGCTCTCGAGCGCTGCCATCGATCCGGAATTTTGCTGCGGCAGACGGGCAATCCAGAAGCTCAACGCCAGCAGCAGCGCCATGGAGAATGCCATGCGCGGCTGAGGCACAAGCCATGTGAACCACCGCGGGGGCTCCTCAGCGGCCACACGTTGCCGGACGCGCGCATCGAAGCCCATGGAAGGCTCAAGCATGGGGACTTCGTCGAGCACGCCCCAGAGCTTGCGAAATTCTTCCGCGCGCGTGCGGCAGGCGGTGCAGTCGGCCAGATGCTTCTCCACCTGATGCCGCTCGGCCGAACTCGCACGACGGTCCAGATACGCGATCAATTCATTCGAAACTTCTTCACACTTCATGTCGGCCTTCTCTCCCCTGCGCGATGCTCCACCGGCTGGGCCACAAGTGGGGCCAGTTGCACCCGCAAGGTCTCGTAAGCGCGGAACAAGAGCGACTTCAGGGCGCTTTCCGAGCATTCCAGGATTTTTGCAATTTCACCATAATCCATCTCTTCATACTTATGCAGCAGAACGGCTGCGCGCTGCTTTTCCGGCAGCGTGGCAATGGCGCGGCGGATGAATTCAGCGCGATCTCTTTCGATCATGTGCTCGTCAATACGCATCTCGCGTGTGGGCACTTCTCGGGGCGCTTGATCCTCTTCGGTCGGCGCGTCGAGCGAGACTTCCATGTGGCGATACCGATTGTCGCGGACTGAATTGAGCGCCAGGTTCGTGGCAATGCGGAAAAGCCAGGTGGTGAACTTCGCGCTCGGTGAATACCGCTTCCTCGCGCGGTAGACCCTCAGGAAGACTTCCTGGGCCAGGTCCTCCGCGGTTGCCGTGTCTCTCACCATACGATGCAGGAAGTTGACCAGGGGCAAACGATACTTCTGCAGGAGGATGTCAAAGGACGCATCGTCCCCTGCCTTTACGTCCAGCATCAGTTGGACGTCAGACCTGGTCATGGCCTCCACATTCTATCTAACACGCGAGGGGTCATAAAGTTGCGGGGTATACCAATGTTCCAAAAATGCCATTCCCATTCAGGGACTAAACACAGCGATCGTATAAAAGTTGCTCAATCGAGTGGACTTAGAGTTAAACAGGAACTCTCGTTATCCTGAGCGAAGACCCGGCTCGGAGTCGAAGGATCTCTCTTCGGCGTAGTCACCTCACCAAACAAGTGGCCTCGTCTAGCTTGCCTCAAATCTGGAAAATTGCCTTGAGCGCAAGCATGGCCGCGACACCCAAGAACACGAGCACAGCCATGCCAAAGCCCGGCTCGCGGTTCACTTCTGGAATCAAGTCCGACGCTGCGACATAAAGTGTGACCCCGGCCGAAAACGGCAGCGCCTCGCTCACGGTGCCTCGCATGAGGAACATCAGTCCTACGCCCGCGAGTGTTGCAGCGCCCAGGATTGCCGACGAGATGAACGCCACGCGCCGGCTCTGCCCGCTCGCCAGCATCAGCGACGCCACCGTGAACCCCTCGGGGAATTTGTGCAGAAAAATCGCCAGGAAAATCACCCCGCCGAGCGCCGTGGAAACCAGCAGCCCGGACGCGATCGCGACTCCGTCGAAAAACGTATGGATCACGAGGCCGAGCAGCGCGGTGTAACTTGCGTGCGCTCCGGAAACTTCTTCCTCGTGCGTCTCCTCACCAAAATGAAAATGTGGCGCCACCGTGTGCTCGAAAAAATGGACGAGAAAATATCCCGCGAGAACAAAGAAAAAGACCGAATTCGTGTCGTCGAAAAATCCGGATGCGGATTGGCGACGAAGCTTCAGCGATTCCGGAATCATTTCCACCAGCGCGGTCGCCAGCATGAACCCCGCGCCGAGTGCGATGAAATAGTTCAAATACTGCCGCGACCAATTCCGGTGCGCGACGAGCGACCCTCCGATCAGGTTTGCTGCGGCGGCTGTGAGCCCGAGCAACACAGCCAACGCGACGCGAGATGTTTCCGAAGAAGCCATCGGCCTTAACCAGCGTGGCGAAACAGAATCACATCACCTTCCTGCACGACATACTCTTTTCCTTCCAAGCGCACCTGCCCGCGTTCTCGCGCCGCAGGAAAACTTCCTGCCTTCATCAGATCTTCCCAATTCACGACCTCGGCCTTGATGAAATTCTTTTCGATGTCGCTGTGAATTGTGCCCGCGGCTTTTTGCGCGTTAATTCCGCGCTCGATCGTCCAGGCGCGGCATTCCGGCTCGCCGCAGGTGAGAAACGAAATCAATCCCAGCAAGCGATACGTCGCTTGAATCAGCCGGTCGCGACCGGATTCCGAAAGTCCGTAAGCGCGCATCATCTCCGCAGCTTCGGCGTCGTCGAGGTCGGCGAGCTCGGCTTCAATCTTTCCGCAAAATGGAACGACGGCCGTATGGGCCTTCGATGCCAATTTTTGCAGATGATGCTTTTCGACCACGCGGCCGATGTCCGCCGCTTCCTCGTCGCCTAGATTCAACACGTACAGCATGGGTTTGCGTGTGAGAAATTTGAAGCCGGTCAGGAGCTTCTGCTCTTCCGGTTTCAGTTCAAGTTCGCGCAGAGGCGTCTCCCCTTCGAGCGCCAGCCGGCACCGCGTAAGCAGGTTCAGTTCGATTTCCAGCAGGTTGTCCTTTTTTTTCTTGAGGTCCTTTTCCAAGCGCTCGATACGTTTCGTCACTTGTTCGAGATCGTTGAGCATCAATTCGATTTCGACGCTCTCGATATCGCGCAGGGCGTCGAGCGAGCCGCCCTCGTGCGGCACCGCCGGATTCTCGAAGAGCCGCACGACGTGCGCCAATGCATCCGCCTCGCGCAGCGGCACGAGCGAAGCTGAATTTTTCTCGCGATCCTTTTGCAGGCCGCCGACGTCCACGTATTCGATCGTCGCGTACGTGACTTTCTTCGGCTTGAAAACTTCCGCGAGCTTCAACACGCGCGTATCGGGCACGCGAGCGATTCCCACATGCGTCTGGCTCGGCGCGCTGCGCGTGTCCACGCGCGCACGCGTCAGAATGCGGAACAAACTCGTCTTCCCCACCTGCGGCAGTCCGATAATTCCTGTCTGCATAAGCGAGTGATACTAGCACACGCACCCAAGCCATCCTTCCGAATCACCTACTCCCGCGCGTCGTCATCCTGAGCGAAGGGCCGGTTCTTTTTCTCTCGTCCCTGCATTTTGGGACGAACCGGCCCGCAGTCGAAGGATCTCTCTTCTGATTTCGTTGGTAGCGCGATCGCGCTAACATCACGCCTTCTCACGCACCGGAATTCCTGCGATTGTGAATACTGGCCCCGTCCGGTATTCTGTCGCCTCATCCAGGACCGAAAAATGACCGAAAAACTTTCTCTTCCCTTCGACCACGAAAAAGCGCACGCGCATCTCTCGGGAACTGACAAGCGCCTCGCGCGCCTGATCGAAAAAACGGGGGGCTTTCATTTCAAGCTCGACGAATGCGACAGCGTGTACGAGTCCCTGCTCGAAGCGATCACTCACCAGAGCATTTCGGGTAAAGCCGCCGCCACGATTTTCGCGCGCCTCAAGGCGCTCGGAGCAAACGGCATTTGCCCCACGCCCGTGGAAATCCTGCACGCGCGAAAACAAACTCTCCGCAAAGTGGGGCTTTCGGGCGCGAAGATCGCTGCCGTGAAGGACCTCGCCCAAAAAACGATTGACGGCATCGTGCCGCCCCTCGAAGACGCACACAAAATGAACGACCAGGAC
This sequence comes from uncultured Acidobacteriota bacterium, assembly GCA_963812565.1. Taxonomy (GTDB): domain Bacteria; phylum Acidobacteriota; class Terriglobia; order Acidiferrales; family UBA7541; genus Palsa-295. The sequence goes on along the minus strand of CAWEVR010000007.1, from coordinate 168,872 downwards.
TTGGTTGACCGGCTGGTTTCCGTTCGCGGCATCGGAGCGTGGACCGTGGAGATGTTCTTGATTTTCCGCCTGGGACGCCCCGACGTGTTGCCGATCCACGATTACGGCGTGCAAAAAGGGTTTGCGATCACGTACCGTAAGAAAAATATCCCCAAGCCGCGCGAGTTGGCTGAATTTGGCGAGCGCTGGCGGCCGTATCGCACCGTCGCGAGCTGGTACATGTGGCGCGCCGTCCAACTCGCAGGAAAAGATGCGCGCAAAATCACAAAAAAGAAAAAAGTGGCTCGCTAGACCCGATACCCGCGCACCGTCATAAACAACGCGACGAGCCCAATCAGCAGCACCGAGCCTTCGAGCCGCACCGACGTGCGGTGCAGCCTGTCGAATTCAATGCGCAGCGGATTATCGCGCGGCGTCGCGTCCACCGAGACCATTTGCGTTCGCAGCGCCCTCATTCGCGGAGTAACCACATGCTGCGATGCGACCGTCAGCAGAAGCATCAGGACCACGCCAATCGCCGCAGGCTGCACGAGCGCTCTCAGTGACCGCCCCAGCCCCAGCGACGCAATCAAATAAATCACCGCCGCGATCACTCCCAGATGATGCAATCGCCCGAGCGCGAGCCCCACAAATGCGCCAGCCTGGTCGCGGCTCGGCAGCGTCGCGAAAGCCGACGGCGCGACCGCAAAGCTGAAATAGATGATCGCTCCCAGCCAAGTGCCTAATGCGAACACCTGTACGAATCGCAGCACGTTAGTCATCGAGGAATTCCGCTAAAATGATTTTTGGGTCGATGGGACACTTTGCAGGCGGTTCTCACGCTCACGGGCGCTTCCGGCCGCATCCAAATTGGTGGGCGACCAAGGACTTGAACCTTGGACCTCTCCCGTGTGAGGGGAACGCTCTAACCAACTGAGCTAGTCGCCCACGAATCTTACTTTTTGTAGCAGAAGGCTGCGCGAATTGCAAACCACCTCCACCGCCGTCAACAGCCGCCTCGTAGAGCTGCAACGCTCGATCGCGCGCGTCGTGAAGGGCAAAGAAGACGTCATTCAGCTCGCGCTCACCACGCTCCTCGCGCGCGGCCACCTGCTGATTGAAGACGTTCCCGGCGTCGGCAAGACGACGCTCGCACAGGCTCTCGCGCGCTCGTTCCAGTGCTCGTTCCAGCGCATTCAGTTCACGTCGGACATGCTTCCCACCGACGTCATCGGCGTCAGCGTGTACAACCCTGCGACCCAGGAATTCGAATTCAAGCCCGGGCCCATTTTCGCCAACATCATTCTCGCCGACGAAATCAATCGCACAACGCCGAAGACACAGTCGGCGCTCCTCGAAGCCATGAACGAAGCGCAGATCACCGTGGACAACCACACGCATCCGCTGCCGAAGCCGTTCCTTGTGCTGGCGACGCAGAATCCAATCGAGCATCACGGCACGTATCCGCTGCCCGAATCGCAGCTCGACCGTTTCCTGATGCGCATCCGCATGGGCTATCCCGCGCGCGCCAGCGAAAAAGAGATTATCCGCAATCATTCGGCGAATTCTTCGGTGGACGCGATCGTGGCGCATATGGACGCTGCCGACATCCTGGCCATGCAGGAAGCCGTCTCACAGGTGAAAGCTGAAGATAGCCTGCTCGACTACGCGCTCGAAATCGTCGAGCGCACCCGGCAAACCGAGCAGTTGAGCCTGGGCGTGAGCCCGCGTGGCGCGGTGATGTTGCATCGTGCGGCGCAGGCGCGAGCGTATCTCGAGGGCCGAGACTACTGCCTGCCGGATGATTTCAAGCGGCTCATCCTTCCGGTCTTCGCCCATCGCGTCGTGGTCAGTTCGCGATACGTCTCGACGCAGAAAAAATCCGAGCAGGCCGAAGGCATCCTCCGGGAAATCCTCGAGACCACGCGCGTTCCACTCTGACGATGCGGCAAGCATTCCCATGCAACTAGCTGACTCATTCGCCGTGCGCTTGTGGCGCGGGCGCGACCGCCCCGGCTGGCGCAATTTCGGCATCGCCATGCTGGTGCTTTCCGTGGCGCTCGGGATCGCGCTTTTCTCCGCCGCCGCCGCGCAGACCGGCCGCTTTTGGGTCGCCGCCCTGGCGACTGCCATCTCGCTCGGCCTCGCCGGCTGGGTGGCGATCACGATTGTTCCCCAACTGGCGCGCCGCACCAGCCTTCGCTGGCTTGTCTACCAGGTCGACTATCGCCTCACGCGCGAGGGAATCATTTATCTCGCCGCCGTTTTCATTCTTGTTCTCGCGGCAGTCAACACGGGCAACAATCTGCTTTTTATGATTCTCGCCTGTTCGCTCGCGGGCATTTTGATTTCCGGCGTCCTCTCGCGCATCGTCCTGACGGGGATCGAGCTGAAGTTCGACTTGCCCGAGCACGTCTTCGCCGAGCAGCCGGTTCTCGCCGAGCTGGAGCTCCGCAACGAAAAGCAAACTTGGCCGTCGATTTCGCTTCGCGTCGCGGGCGAGATGAAGAAGGGTACGGCAGAAATTCTCACACAGCCGGTCTATTTCCCTTATATTCCGCGAAGGGGCGCGGCGCGGCAAAAAGTGGAGCTGATATTTCCGCGCCGCGGCGTGTATCGCCAGGACGCTTTCGGAATTCGCACGCGATTCCCCTTCGGCTTCTTCGAGAAGATGCGCCGAGTGGATTCGGCAACCGAAATCGTCATTTATCCGCACGTCGAGCCCACCGAACAATTTTATGAAGTTCTGCCGCTGCTGAGCGGCGAGATGGCCAGCCATTTTCGAGGGCGCGGCCATGAGCTTCATTCCCTGCGCGACTATCAATCCGCCGACAGCGCTCGTTTCGTGGATTGGAAGGTTTCGGCGAAGACCAGCCGCCTCATGGTCCGGGAATTCGCACGCGAGGATGAGCGACGCGTGATGCTGGTGCTCGACCCGTTCGTCGGGCCGCCGCGCGCGGACCTTGGACAACTGGCGGCCGAAGAACATGCCGAGCGTTTCGAGCGCGCCGTTTCGCTGGCGGCGTGCATTGCGTGGCATTTCAGCGAGATTAATTCCGTGATGCAGTTCCGCACCGACCATTTTTCGACTCCCATGGCTCCCGCCGGCGAGATCATCTATGACGCGCTGCGTGAGCTCGCCTTGATCCAGGCGGATGGCACCGCCGTCGGCGGCGCCTTCCTCGACGAACTCGCGGCCGAGCATGAAATCTTCAAGATCATTCTCACGCGCCGCCCGCAGGGCTCCATCCCCAGCGCGCTCTGGTCCTCGTCCTACTTCCTCTTCATCGACACCCTCTGAAGAGTTCCCTCGTAAGCAACACGCCGTCATCCTGAGCGGAGTGGACGGCCAGGTTCTCCCTCGTCTCGCCCCCCAGGGACGGCCGGCCACGCAGCCGAAGGATCTCTCTTCGATTGTGAATCTGGCTGCCCGTAACATTGATGCGAGAATTTCTGCCGGGCCGCAAATCGAGCCGCTTCGTGCGAGAATAGCGCCCGCATGATCGTGAAACTTACGCCGCGCGCCCTCGTGAATTTTCAGAATCGCTTGCTCGGCTGGTTTCGCGCGCACCGGCGTGACCTGCCGTGGCGCGCGAGCCGCAACCCCTATTGCATCTGGGTGGCAGAAATCATGCTGCAGCAAACGCGCATCGCCGCGGTGCTGCCCTACTATCACCGCTTTCTCCGCCGCTTCCCTGATTTCAAATCGCTCGCGCGCGCCCGGCGGGAGGAAGTCCTCAAGCTCTGGTCCGGCCTCGGCTATTACAGCCGCGCCCGGAATTTGCATCTCGCTGCGAAGAAAATCATCGCGCGTCACAACGGAGAGTTTCCGCGCGACTTCGAAGCTGCGCTCGACCTTCCCGGCATCGGCCGCTACACCGCAGCCGCCGTACTGAGCATCGCGTATGACGTTCCGCTCGCCGTCCTCGACGGCAACGTCGCGCGCGTTCTCGCGCGGCTCGGCGCGGTTCGCGGCCACTTGCGCGCCCCGCGCCGCTGGCACGAATTGGGAGATGCGGCGCAGCGCCTGCTCCCACGCGAAGCGCCGGGCGATTGGAATCAAGCGTTGATGGAATTGGGAGAGACGATTTGTACGCCGAAATCGCCGCGCTGCTCCGCGTGCCCATTGTCGCGCTCGTGCCGCGCCTACGCGCTTGGTATTACGGCCGAGGTTCCCGCCCCTCGCCGAAAACGCGCTCCCGTGCATTTAGAAATTGCCGCAGCAATTCTGCGCGATCCGCGCGGCCGCACGATTCTGGTCCAGGACCCGGGCGCACATGATGACGTGCTATTTTCCCGCATGTGGCAGTTCCCCGCCGTCGAAGTCGCGCGCCAGGCCAAACCGGAACTCGAAAAACATCTTCGCGCGACACTCGGACTCGAGTCCGCTTCATTCGAGGCGCTGCCCGAAGCGCGTCACGGAGTCACGTTTCGAAGCCTCACGCTCCTGCCCTTCCTGGCGCGCGTTCCGCAACTCCCGAAGCGTGCGCGCACGCGCGTCATCCCGCTTGAAAGCCTCGGTCGGCTCCCTGTTTCGAGCGCCACCCGAAAACTCGCCCAGCTCGCCATCTCGAACGGCTAGAAAATTCTGCCGCGAGACGTCTCTCGATCCCGCCGGCTTAGCGCTATATACCGATAGTGGTATTGCATCAAGAAGAACAATGTGAGATACATGCGCCAACCGACGTTGCGAAAAACGCTAAGCGACCGTCTTTATGAATTTTCAGCTTCGGCACTCCTCACGCCAACGGTCCCATCCAAATCAGGATTCGGCAGGCGGCTCATTTTCCTGGAAGGGCTGTGGACATGCCTCTTCGCAACCCCATGAGAATCTCCTCATTTCGGGTGGTCAGAGTGCTTCGCCGAGCTTTCTTGGGGCTGTCTGCCGCGCTTGTCCTATTAAGTCTCGGTCTTCCCGCGCACCTTGCCGGGCGAATCCCCGCTCACAATGCGCAAGGTCCGGCCCAAGTGGCGGCCGCGTCCCTGCCAAATTCCAATGCGCTTTATCTCCAACTGCGCAACGCAAGTGCCGCCTGGAAAGTGTTCGAGGCCAAAGATCTGGTCCTGAAGCGCGATGCCGGAAGGTTTACTTTCCGATCGGGGCATTTTTTCTTCTTTACCCCGGTGCAAGGCAAGGTGACCGGCGCGGTTTTCATCGGGGATGCCATTTTTACCCTCGATCCGCCGCTCGAACCTGAGAAGCGGAGTTTAGAGTTGCTGACGAAGACCCCCGAAATGGCGGAAGAATTCTCCCAGGCACTTTTCCGCTTTACCGACGGCACCGACATCGAAATCGAGAAAAATGGAATTGCAGCGACAGAGGCAGTCCCGGGCAGCACCAGCGAGATCATTTCGAATGTTCAGAAAGTGCTGCGGAAGACTCTGCGTTACAACCTGGACAGCCGGATTCTCGAAGATGTGCTGGGCGGTGGCCCCGGAGGCTTCTTCTGCGCCTTCATCGACGGCAAAAAATATAGCAGCAAGGAAATATACGTCATCGATCCGCACGGTGTGCCCGAAGCCTTGGTGCGGGGCATTCGAGTGGCTCCAGAGGAGGTGGCCTTCACAACCTACGACTTGCAGAAGTGGGGGGTTTGGGCGGCTTTTCATTCCTCAGGCGAATACGCTGCAGGGACGGCTTCCGGGAAGCAGCGGAATTCCGCCGTCCGCATCGATCGCCAGATCCTCGATACGAAAATAGACAAGAACGGCTTCCTGACGGGCACGGCAACCACGTCATTCGTCGCCTTCACGGACGGGGTTCGGGTCGTGCCCTTCAATCTTTTTCCGGAATTGCGCGTCAAAAGTGTCACCGGCCCCGATCAGCAGCCGCTTTCCTTCATCCAGGAAAAATACGATGAAGACTCGCAATTCGCGGCGATCTTGTCCAAGAGCTTGGCCTATGGAGATCGCTTCACAATCACGACGATTTATGCGGGCCCGCACGTGGTTCTGAACGAGGGCGGTGGCAACTTCTACCCTGTAGCCCGCGAATCCTGGTACCCAAACGCATACTCCTTCGATAATTTCGCCACTTACGAAATGAAATTTCGCATCCCTTCCGGCATGACGATGGTAGCCACCGGCGTCCCCACCGGCGACACCGCTGAGGGCGATCAAGTTGTTTCGAATTGGAAAAGCGAAGTGCCCATTGCCGTCGCCGGTTTTAACTTCGGCCTCTACAAGAAGGAGGAAGCGAAATTAACTGACCCCAACTACATCGTGGAAGCGTATGCCAATACGGAAACGCCGGACATGCTCAAAATGCACGCCGGCCACGGTGCGCTCGGCACGTTGAACACAACCTCGATGTTGAAGAAGGCCCTCGGAGAAGAACAATTGGCGATCCCGCTGTACACGTCTTTTTTCGGGCCCACGCTGTTCCAGCGCCTCGCCGCCACTCAGCAAACCGCTCCGAACTATGGACAATCCTTTCCCGGTCTCGTATATCTTCCTCTCACCGCTTTCTTCGACAGGACGACCCTGCACCAGTTGCGAATCGATGACCCCGTCTTTTTTGAATCGGTGGGACCTCATGAAATCGCGCACCAGTGGTGGGGGCATACGGTTGGCTGGGATTCCTATCGCGACCAGTGGATGAGCGAGGGTTTCGCTGAGTTCTCCGCGTCGCTCTTTTTGCAATCCGTCTACTCCGACGGTTCCTACGACAAGTTTTGGGAACGCGAGCTCAAACTGCTGACGGAGAAGGACAGGGAAGGCTTTCGCGCCATTGACGTCGGGCCGGTTACGCTCGGTTATCGCCTGGCCACCACTCGGGCGGGCTTCGTAATCCCTCGACGGCTGATGTACCCCAAAGGCGCCTACATCCTGAACATGATTCGCATGATGCTCTGGACCAACGAAACCCAAGATGACGAGTTCAAGAAGCTGATGCACGATTTTGCCGGAACCTATGCCGACCACGCGGCAACCACGGAGGATTTCAAAGCGACGGTCGAGCACCACATGAACGCCTCCATCAACCTGACGGGGAACGGCAAAATGGATTGGTTTTTCAACGAGTATGTTTACGGCACGGCCCTGCCGCACTATCGCTTTGACTCTTCCTTCTCGAATACTTCCGATGGGACGGTCCAGCTTCACATGAAATTGGAACAGTCCGGCGTGGACGCATCCTTCCTTATGACTGTGCCCGTATACATCGAACTTCTCGACGGCAAGATCTATCGCCTCGGGACGATTCCCATGACCGGCAATACCACATTCGAAAAGGATATCGCCCTGCGAGGTCTCACCCAAAAGCCCAAGCGCGCCATGATCAACTACTTCCATGACGTTCTCTGCACCCAGTAGGAGATCCCGCATCGAAGCCATATCCTGATCCATAAGCAAGCTTCTCTTAGAATTGTCACGATGCCATCTCGCCGTAACTGCCGGGCAACGTGTTGGATTCGCTTGCGGAGTCGGTTGCGCGCGGAATGCTAAAATCGGGGAGTCGCGATGTCCACCCGAGCTTCCGCCACGTCTCCGCCACTGCCCGCCATTCAGCGGTATTTTGAAGTCTCGCTCTTTTTGCTCGTCTCCACCGGAATACTCGCTGTTCTCTGGACCGGAAAGCTCGACCACGTCTCGATTTTTATTTCTCTTGTGGCACTGGGTTACAAAGGCCTCCGCATTTGGCGCAGCCGGGGACCGGAATTGACGGCGCGCTTCGCCACCGGCCTGGTGCTCGCCTACTTTCTCTTTTTCCCATTCGACCTGTGGATTTTTTCGCGCAGCATGGCCGGAGGCGCGCCCGATCCCGCCCTCTACGCTGCGCTGCTGGCAGCCGTTCACTTGTTGTTGTTCGCAACTCTGGTGCGCCTCTTTTCGGCGCAGACGAATCGCGATTACGCGTTTCTCGCCGTGCTCGCTTTCGCGTCCATCCTCGCGTCCGCCGTTCTGACGGTTGAGACCAGCTTCCTGGTGGCGCTTGCCGTTTTCTTGCTGCTGGCGGTCTCGACGGCAGTCGCTCTGGAAATCCGGCGCAGCGCCGCGGGCGCTGTTTCTCCGCCTTTGGAATCCGGCTCGCCCTTGGCGCTCCAGTTGAATCGCGCACTCGGGCTTATTTCGGCGCTCGTAGCCGTCAGCGCACTCGCGATCGGTGCCGTGCTGTTCTTTATCATTCCGCGATTTACGGCCGGGTATTTAAGCGCCCTCAATCTTCAACCCGCTCTGATGACCGGTTTCACCGACAACGTCACGCTCGGCGACATCGGCAAAATCCAGAAGAGCAGCGCGGTGGTGATGCGCATTCGCGTCGAGGGCGATCCCCGCCGCGCCGCAACCATTCATTGGCGCGCAATTGTGCTCACGAATTTCGACGGCAAGCGATGGTTTACGCCTTCACTCGATCCCACCGTGATCACGCCGAATCCTGAGGGCGATTTCTTTTTGAATCCGTCGCCCCTGCCGCCCGGTGATACAACCCGCCTGCATTACACCGTTCTCCTCGAGCCGATTGGAACCGATGCCATATTCCTCGCGCCTCGTCCGGAGTTTCTGCGCGGCCACTTCTCGGGCCAGGTGGACCATCCCGGCTCGCCGAAACGCGGCGGCTATCTGCTGCTCGATCGGAACGGCTCGGTCTTTAATTCTTCTCACAACGATTCCAAACTTCGCTACGAAGCGATTTCGATCTTGCCGAACGTACCGCCCAGCGAGTTGCGCAAGGCTAAGGCCGTTGACCCTTTATCTGTTTTGTCCACGGATCTTCAATTGCCGTCGCTCGACCCCAGGATCAAGAAACTCGCCGAACAGATCACCGCCGGTTCGCACAACGATTACGACAAGGCGGCGAACATCGAGGGGTATCTGAAGGCCCATTATGGCTACACGCTGGATTTGTCCGGTCCGCAAACGGATGACCCGCTCGCGCATTTCCTCTTTGAACGGCGCGCGGGCAATTGCGAATACTTCGCCGCCGCCATGACCGTGATGCTTCGCTCCATCGGAGTCCCTGCGCGCTACATCAGCGGATTTTTGCCCGGCGAATACAACGATGTGGGCGGCGATTACATCATTCGCGCGAGCGACGCTCACACCTGGGTCGAGGTCTATTTCCCCGGCTACGACTGGATCACGTTCGATCCCACACCGCCGGGAGAGGGAAAAACTGCCGGCCTATTTGGCCGCCTCCAGCTTTACTGGGACTGGTTCGAATTCGCCTGGAGCGAATGGGTGATCAACTACGACTTCACGCGCCAGATCACCCTCGCGGAAAACATGCATAGGTCATCGCACGATTGGGGCGAACGCGCGCGCCATTATTACCGTCAAAAACAGCAAGACGTCATGCGGTTTGTCCTGGCGCTCGACCTCCGCATCGAAGCATCGCCCTATTTTCTGCCCAGCGTTCTTGCGTTCCTGGTCGCGCTGCTGTTATTCCTGCGCGGGCGCGCACTGCTTTCCTACGCCCTCGCGCGCTGGCGCTTGCGCGCCCGCCGCGGCGGAAACGTCACCGCATCGCTTGCCGCGCTCGAATACCGCGAAATGCTGCGCCTGCTCGAAAAGCGCGGTTGGAAGAAGGCTCCTTCGCAAACGCCGCTCGAATTCGCCTCTGCGATTCCCGCCGCAGAACTCTTGGCGCCCATCGCGCAATTGACAGAAATGTATCAGGCCGTGCGCTTCGGCGATCATCCCGCCCGCGTCGAACAAATGTCTTTCCTCCTCCGCTCCATTCGCGACTCCCTCCGGTCGCGCAAGCCATAACTGGTCTGCGAGAAGCCCGGGCCGTGGTCAGCCGGTCGCTGAAGCTTCCGATAGATTAAGTGTCCGGCTTCGCAACTCGTGCATCCCAAATCCGGGCATGCGAACGCCATTCGCCGCATCCTCCTGTTCGACTAAACTCATGCCAATTCAATGCTTACTTTGTTTTGCTTTTGGTATTTGAGTTGCCACTCTGAGTCGCTCTCGTTGGAGAATGAATCCCGTTCGGAGACGATCCATGAGAATAGCTCGCTCCTGGCCGCGGCTTGCGCTGTGTTGCGCGGTTGGATTCGGTCTCGTGGCTGCAGGTATTTCGCCGGCTCGTGCGCAAGTGCAAAGCGCCTCTCCCCTCCCCACGGCAAAAGAGGTCGTCGCGCGGTACGACAAGGCATTGGGCGGGGAGGCAGCGTTCCGGCGGCACAATTCCAGCACCATGCGCGGCACCTTGGAGATCGCGGGGGCTACGCTGCCCTTCACTTTTTACGCCAGCGCACCCTCCCTGCGGGTCGAAAAAGTATCATTACCCGGCAATCAAGGGGATGCGCTGAATGGATTCGATGGCGAGCTGGCTTGGGGATTTGATCCTCGCACCGGCGCGCAGGTAAGTACCGGCGACGAACGCGAATCCGCCAAGCGAGATGCCGACTTTTATTATCCACTTGATGAGCTTATGTGGTTCAAATCCATGGAGACAGTCGGCGTCGAGGAGTTTGAGGGGCGCCGCTGCTACCGCTTGCGCGGAATCAACAATTGGAACAAGGCAAACGACCACTTTTACGATGTGGAAACGGGGCTGTTGGCAGGCTATGAGTTTGAGTCAGATGCAGGCGGCGCCCACACGCCCACCCACATGATATTTTCAGACTACCATCCCGTCGACGGCGTGCTCGTGCCCATGAAACAAGTGGCCAAAATCAAGCCGAAGAGTAATGGCGATTGGACCGTGCTGCTGACCATGACTTATACCTCGGTTACATTCAATGACGTCGATCCGGCAGTTTTCGCCCCGCCACAAGCTGTGCGCGATCTCGCGGCGAAAGCGAAGCCAAACCCGGGTTCTTAGAATCCCTATGACGCATCGCTTGGCCCAGCTTGTTGCTCTCGCTCTCTGTCTGACTTCGGCGTCCCTGGCATCGCCGGTGGGCGAACCGGAGGCGCTTGGCAAAACCAGCTTTGAACTCATCGACAACCGCATTTTCGTCAACGTGATGATCAACGGTCAGGGACCATTCCACATGATCCTCGACACAGGCGCCAGCTTAGCCGTCAGCCCTGAAGTAGCGCGCACCCTCGGACTCCAGGTGGAAAGCACAAGTGAAGACGGAGGAGTCGGCGAAAAAACGGTACAAGTGCAGAGCACGCACGTCCGCGAACTCAGCTTCGGACCGGTGCGCCTGGGTAGCCTGGAGTGCGGCATCATCTCCACCGCTGATGCACCCTACGTATTCGGCAAGGTCCCCGTCGACGGTTTCCTCGGGCTGGAGGTATTTGAGAAGTACGTGGTCCGCCACGATTACATCAACAAGGAGCTCACATTCTATCGGCCCGAGACTTTTTCCTATTCTGGCAGCGGCCAATCCATCCCATTTGAGCGTGATCGAAACATTCCCGTCATCAGCGCTGCGTTCGACGGAATCGATGGCCGGTTTGGAGTGGATACGGGCGCACGCTCAGCATTGATTCTCTACGGCCCGTTTGTCGCCACGAACAAGATCGCCGAAAAATACCAGCCGAAGTTCCAGGGCGTGAGCGGATGGGGTATCGGCGGCCCGGTGCGGTCGTATATGGTGCGCTCGCAGAGCCTCAAGATCGGCGAGTTCGAGTTGCACGGGTTAATCGCGCGCCTCTCCCTGAACAAATCCGGCGCTACGGCGACTGCAAGCAAGGCCGGCTTGATCGGCCCGGACGTGCTTAAGCATTTCACTTTCATCTGCGACTACGCCCGCCGCCGCCTGATCTTTGAGAAGAACTCTAGCTTCGGCCTGCCCGACAGTTACGATCGCGCCGGAGTATGGCTGGCGCAGAAAGACGATGTGTTTGAGGTCTTCGATGTCATCGCCGGTGGTCCGGCGGATGAAACCGGACTGAAAGTCGGTGACCAGGTGTTGGCGGTTGACGGCGTGAGCGCGGCGAGCCTTTCTCTGACCGAAGTCCGTGACCGCTGGAAGACGGCCCGGCCAGGAACCGTCGTGAAATTGCAAGTCCAGGATTCGGCTGGGACGAGGCGAGAAACTCGGTTGGTTTTGAAGGATCTGGTTTAAGCGCTCCGCTTGATGCCGATTTGCCGGCGCCACCGTGTTAGAATTGTGCGTTCGTAACGCCCCCCAAGAAAGCGCGCTGAGATGCCCAAAGTCGGATTCGTGAGCCTGGGATGCCCGAAGAACCTCGTGGACAGCGAGGTGATGATGGGCATTCTTGCGCGGTCCGGCTATGAAATCACGCCACGAGCGGGCGATGCCGACGTCCTCGTCGTGAACACATGCAGCTTCATCGCCCCAGCGCAGCAGGAGTCCGTGCAGTCCATCCTTGAGATGGCCGAGTACAAAAAATTCGGCCGCGCGCAAAAGCTCATCGTCGCCGGATGCCTGGTCGAGCGATACCGCAACGAAATCCGCGAGCAGATCCCCGAAGTGGATGCCGTGATCGGCACGGGCGAACTCGAAAAAATCCTCGCGGCGTGCGAAGGCGAATTGCAGCCTGGAGTCTCTGGCGCGAATGAGCTGCCCACGTATCTCTACCACGACCTGACGCCGAGAATTCTCGCCACGCCGCGCCACACCGCGTATATCAAAATCAACGAAGGCTGCGACCATCCCTGCGCGTTTTGCGTGATCCCGCAGCTTCGAGGAAAATTCCGCAGCCGCCGATTCGAATCAGTGGTGCGCGAAGCGGAAAATCTGGCCGCCGCGGGCGTGCGCGAGATTTCGCTGATCGGTCAGGACACCACTTTCTACGGCGAGGACCTCGGTCTTCGCGACGGCCTTCCCGTGCTCCTCGAACGGCTTGCGCAGATCGAAGACCTCCACTGGACGCGCTTCCTCTACTGCTATCCGAACCGGATCACGCCGCGGCTTCTCGACACGATCGCCGAGCATCCGCGACTTGCAAAATATCTCGATATCCCGCTGCAGCACGCGAGCCGCAGCGTCCTCGCGCGCATGAAGCGTGGCTCTCATGGCGACGCGTTTCTGAAAATGCTCGACAAAATCCGGCGCGCCATTCCCGGCGTCTCGATTCGCACTTCGTTCATCGTCGGCTTCCCCGGTGAAACCGAAAAAGACTTCCGCGAGCTTTGCAATTTCGTTCGCGCCGCGGAATTCGATTGGATGGGCGTCTTCTCCTACTCGGATGAAGACACCGCGAAAAGTTTCGCGCACGCCGATAAGATTGACGCGAAGACCATCGCGCGCCGCCGCAACACGCTCATGGCCATCCAGAAGAAAATCTCTGCGCGCAACCTGAGCAAGCGCGTCGGCCAGCGCCTCGAAGTGATGCTCGAAGGGCCATCCAAGGACACGGACCTTATTTGGGAGGCGCGGCATGAAGGCATGGCGCCCGAAATTGACGGCAAGATTTACATCACGGAGTTTGTCGGCGTGGATGACGCCGCTCAGCTCCCAGCGCCCGGCACGCTCGCTACGGTCGAGATCACCGAAGCGAAGGAATACGACCTGATTGGCCGCGTCGTCGAATTCGAAGCGCCGCGCGTCGCGCGTCCCGCTCCGCACCTTGAGAAGAACCTCTTTCCCATTCTCGCTTCCCTCTGATTTCGCGGTATCCTCTGTGGCATGAAGTGGCAGTGCCCAATCTGCCGCAAGCCCGTGGATTCGGACGCGCACGCCGATTTCCCTTTTTGCAGCGAGCGCTGCAAATTGCTCGACCTCGGCAACTGGGCGAGCGAGAAGTACGTTATCAGCGAGCCTGTAATTGACGAATCGACGCCCGATGACTCCGAACGCCCCAGTGACCGCCATGATGACGAGCGCAGGAGCAGATGAGCGCAAATCCGGACGCCGCCATGCCGAACGAATCTGCTCACCCTCAACCTGAGTTACGCACTGCGGTGCAGCCCAAACCGCGCCTCGCGCTTTTCATCGCCACTGCTTGCGGCCTCGGTTACATTCCGATCGCCCCCGGCACTTTCGGCTCACTCGCAGGCTTATTACTTGCGCTTCTTCCGTGGTGGGCATTCACCGTGCTGTCAGCCGCGGTCATTACGCTCCGGCGTGGTGATGGCAGTGTTTTCTTTCGCTCATCCGCATGGACGAAAGATCCGTTCCTCTGGGCGCAAATCGTGTTCGTGCTCTTGGCAGCCGGGCTTGGAGTATGGAGTGCGGGACGCGCCGCCGACATTTGGCGGCAAAAGGACCCCCAGCGCGTCGTGATTGACGAAGTGTCAGGACAGCATCTCGCGCTGCTGCTTGGCTGCGGCGTGCCTGTTTGGTGGCGCGCCACGCAACTTCCGTGGGCCAATTACCCGCTTGGGCTAATCACGTTTCGCTCGGCCCTCAACTGGAAATATCTGCTCCTGGGCTTTATACTTTTTCGAGTCTTTGACATCTGGAAGCCGTTCCCCGCGCGCCAGGCGGAATCCTTGCCCGGCGGCTGGGGTATCATGGCGGACGACTGGGTTGCCGGCATCTACGCCGCCATCGGTTTGTGGCTCGCGCGCGCGGCCGGTTTTTGAATCGGAGCCTCGGCTTTTGATTTTGCGCTTGAAGCTTAGAACTTTGAGCTGCTCTTGAAAACCAACGCCACACCACGGATTGAAAGCGTGAAACCCCGCGCGGCGCTCCCTGGCGGAGAAGTCTCCATCAAGGGCGCCGGCTTCAGCGTGCGCAACCATCTGCGTCCTCAAGTGCAATTCGGCGGCGCGGAAGGCAGCCTGGTGATGGCGGCCGACGATTTCCTGATAGCGCGTGTCCCGGAAGGCGCGGCCGGCAGCGCGGTCCGCGTGCGAATGGGCAGCATCGAGAGCGCGCCGTTTCCCATGTCGCTCGGCGTTCAGATCGCGGACAACCTGCATCCCGTCTCGAGCCCCGCAGTCGACACCGAAGGAAATGTTTACGTCACGTTCAGCGGCCAGCGCGGGCAGAAAGTTCCCGTCTCGTTGTACAAGGTCACTTCGAGCCACGCCGTCAAGCCCTACATCACCGAGCTGATGAACCCCACGGGGCTCGCGCTCGACCGCAACGGCTACCTTTTCGTTTCCTGCCGCAACGACGGCACCGTGCACCGCGTCTCGCCCGACGGCCGTTCGATGCAATGGATCGAGGGCATGGGCATCGCCACCGGAATCGCGTTCGACAAGAATGGTAGCTTGTACGTCGGCGATCGCAGTGGAACGATTTTCAAAATTAGCCCCGATCGCGAAATATATGTCTATGCCACGCTCGAGCCTTCCGTCTCCGCGTATCACCTCGCGTTCAGTCCGGCGGGCGAGCTTTTCGTCAGCGGCCCCACCACATCGAGCTTCGACCGCGTGTATCGAATTTCTCCGGCCGGAGAAGTCAGCGTATTTTTCCGAGGCCTCGGCCGGCCGCAGGGTCTGGCCTTCGACCGATTCGGCAATCTGTATGTCGCCGCGTCGCTCGGGGGAAAGCGCGGCATCGTTCGCCTCACTCCGCATGCGGAAGCCGAACTGGTCGCGAGCGGCAGTAACATTGTCGGAATGGCTCTCCTTCCCTCTCGTCGCGCCATGATCGCCACCACCAACGCCCTCTACACCCTCGACTGGGACGTCGAGGGACTTCCCCTTAACGGTTAGCGGCCCGGATGCGGGCTGAAATCATCGCGGTCGGATCCGAATTGCTGACGCCCTACCGGCTGGACACGAATTCCCTCTTTCTCACCGATGAGCTGAACCAACTCGGCATTCGCGTCGTGCATAAGGCAGTCGTCGGTGATTCGCCGGAAGAAATGCAGGCGTCTTTTCGTCATGCGCTCGAGCGCGCCGAGTTGATCGTTTCCTCCGGCGGGCTCGGTCCCACCGATGACGACCGCACTCGCGAAACCGTCGCGGAGCTTCTGGGACGTAAGCTGCGCCGCGACGACGCGATCCTGCGCCAGATTCAGGAACGCTTCCGCCGATTCGGCCGCGCCATGCCTGAAATCAATACGCGCCAGGCCATGGTTCCCGAAGGCGCGACGGTTCTTCCGAATCCTCGCGGCACGGCTCCGGGACTCTGGCTTGAATCGAACGGTCACATTCTGGTTCTGCTTCCCGGTGTCCCCGCGGAGCTGCGCGCAATGTTCGAAACGGAAGTGAAGCCGCGCTTGGCGAAGCGAGGCCACGATGAGCGCCTCTTCACGCGGGATTTGCGCATCACCGGCCTGCCGGAGTCGGAAGTCGAGCAGCGCATCTCCCCGCTCTATGCGCTTTATCCCGAGACAGAAACCACCATCCTCGCAGCGCCCACCGGAATTCAGCTTCACCCGCGCATCTGGTCGGCCGACCCGGCCAAGGCCGAACGGCTGCTCGATGAAATGGTCCAGCGCATGGCTCTGGCGCTTGGCGAATACCTCTATTCCACCCGTGGCGAAACGCTCGAGGATGTCGTCGCGCGCGTCCTTGCGGAAAATCACGCTACGATAGCCGTCGCGGAAAGCTGCACCGGAGGCATGCTCGCCGAGCGCCTCACGAATGTCCCGGGCAGCTCGAATTATTTTCTCGGCGGCGTCGTCTGCTATGCCAATGAATTGAAGACCGCTCTCGTGGGCGTTCCCCCCGAGCTGATCGAAGCCAAAGGTGCGGTCAGCTCCGAAGTTGCGCTTGCGCTCGCCGATGGCATCCGAAGGCGCACCGGCGCGACCTTGGGCGTTGGCGTCACGGGAATCGCCGGCCCCGGCGGCGGAACGCCGGAAAAACCCGTCGGTCTTGTGCACATCGGGATTGCAGACGAGCGCGGGCCGCGCGAACGCGAACTTCGCTTCCCGGGCGATCGCGAGCGGATTCGTCTTTATGCTTCGCAGGCCGCCCTCGACGGCGTGCGGCGTTATTTTCTTTTCCCGCCGCACGGACGGACGTAGGCTGTGCGCCTTTTTGTCGCGCTCGATTTTCCGGAGGCGGTCCGGCGCGCTCTCGGCGAATGGATCGCACGGCTCAAGCCCGAGTGCCGCGGGGCGCGTTGGGTGCGCCCGGAGGGGATGCACATCACGCTGAAATTTATCGGCGAGACGGATGCGGACGAAGTCGGCCAAATCCGCTCCGCCCTCGCTCCGATTATTTCGCCCGACCCTGTCGACATGCAATTTCGCGGCCTGGGTTTTTTTCCCAACGAGCGCCGCCCGCGCGTCCTTTGGTGTGGAGTCGAAGCCTCTCGGAATCTGCTGGCGCTGGCCGCCGCGGTCGAGCGAGCCTGCGAATCGCTCGGGATTCCGCGCGAGTCGCGCGATTTTGTCCCTCATCTGACGCTCGCGCGGCTTCAATCGGCGGACCGCTCGGACGCGCTTGTTCGCGCCGCGAATGAATTAAAGTCGTATGATTTCGGCCGGGCGCGCGAGACAGAATTCCATCTCTACGAAAGCGTGCTTCAATCTTCGGGCGCCGAGTACAAGCGGTTGGCTTCATTTCCATTCGTGAAGGATGCTGCCGCGAGAGGATGAATGTGAACGCTGCCTTGTGGATTCCCTTGGTTGCCTATTTGCTCGGCTCGATTCCGTTTGGTTTGCTCATCGTCAAGATGAAGGGCGGCCCGGACATTCGCTCGACCGGCAGCGGAAACATCGGCGCCGCCAACGTCACCCGGAGTGCTGGCGCTCTCTCGGGAGCGCTGACGTTGCTCTTCGATGCAGGAAAGGGCTATCTCGCAGTGTGGCTCGCAAGCCGCTTTACGGGCGGAAATATTCGCTGGATGATCGCCGCCGCCATTGCTGCCGTAATCGGGCACATCTTCCCGGCGTGGCTCGGATTCCGCGGCGGGAAGGGAGTCGCCACCGGCCTCGGAGTCTTTCTCCCCATCTGCCCCGGAGCTGGTGCAGCAGGAGTAATCCTCTGGCTCTTGGTCGTTGCGTTTTGGCGATACTCATCGCTTGGCTCGATTGCCGCAGCCGCATCGATGCCGGTTTTCATTTATCTCCTCTATGCTCCCCCGCACGCGCCGCCCACTTTCATTTCGCTCGCGGCCATCTTCATTTCCTTGCTGGTCCTGATCAAGCACCGGGGAAATATCGAACGCCTCATCGCCGGCAAGGAGAACCGCATCAAATTCCCCGGCAAGCAAGATTAGCCGATTCCCGCTAATTCATTCGCTTGTCAACCTTTCCGGCCTCTGGAGCGTCGGTAGCGTATCCGGCAACTCCAGTACTTTCGTCCCGTTGTGCTGCCGCGCTCGGTCCATTAGCATTCATAAAGACAGGGATTCTTGTGCCCATTCAAGCCCTCAAGAAGTTCACGGCGCGGCGGTTGCGCATCCTCTGGATCGTGCTGGGGGCGCTCTTGCTCGTCAGCGTCCTGCCGCTTTGGCTCTACCATCGCCAAGTGCTGCGGCTGAGCGAGGAAAAGCTTCAGGACACGGAGCGGGTTCAGCAAAGCGAAATCACGCGCTCGCTCGCCAGCGAAACGCTGCAATTTGAGCAGACCCTCCGGGAGCAGCTCCTGAGCCAACGGCAAGTGCTCGCGCTGACCGGCTGGATTCAAAACGTGGACGACGCTGCGCATGCCCCGCAGCTTGTGCGCCTCCTGCAGAACTTCGTGGAGAACAACCCGAACATCGTTTACGTCACTGCCGTCAACAAGCAGGCCAAGGGACAATCCGCCGGTAGCTTCAGGGCGGACCAGGATCCCTTCGTCGAGGTGGCGCTGAAGCGCGCGTTTACGGCCAGCATTCAGCAGCTCAGTTTTGTCAGTGAACCCTTCGCGCTGGGAAAAGACAACCGTCCGGCCCTGGTCATGTCCGTCCCTCTATATTCGGACGGCCAATTCACCGGCATGTTGGCCTCCGTGGTTTCGATCGATGGTCTCATCGCGCGGCTCCGTGATGCGAGCGTGCGCGACCGCTCTGTTTTCATCGTGGATGTGCACGGCCACATCGTGGCACATGCGGACACACACGATATGGTTCCGGGCCGCGACGTGACTTCCACTTCTCCGCTCGTGAGCCATTTCAAGGAGCTGCCGCAGGATCTCCGCGCCACCGAAACGATGCATTTTCGCGAGGTGCCGAAGGACGGCACTCGCCCGATCGAAATGATCGGAACGTACAGCACCATCCCGGAACTCCGCTGGGCGGTGGTCGCGGAACGCAGTCTCGCTAAGGCGCGCATCGACGCCGGTGTGCAGGAACTGACCACGCAAGCTTTGAGCTTCGTCGTCGGCGTCACACTCGTGGCCCTGAGCTTTGGATACCTGTTCGCACTGGGGATCACGCGCCCCATCCAGGGACTCGTGACGTCCACGCGCGCCATCAGCCGCGCTGAATTCCACGAGCGCGTCGAAGTCCACGGCGCCGCGGAAATCAGCGAGCTGGCCGAAACATTCAACCACATGGCCGGCGACATCGAGCAGTACGTCGAAAGACTGAAGCTGGCAGCCGCCGAAAATCGCGAGCTGTTTTTGGGCTCGATACGCATGCTCGCCGCGGCCATCGACGAAAAGGATCCCTACACCCGTGGTCACTCGGGCCGCGTGGCGAAGTATTCGATGATTATCGGCGAGTCCATGGGCCTCAACATGGAAGACCTCGACCGGCTGCGCATCTCAGCGCTGCTTCACGACGTCGGAAAAATCGGCGTGGACGATCGCGTACTGAAAAAGCCCGGCAAGCTGACCGATGAAGAATTCGATATCATGAAGCAGCACACCATCAAGGGTGCCAACATCATGCGCCCGGTTGCTCAATTGAAGGACGTGCTCCCCGGCATCGAGCTGCATCACGAGCGCTTGGACGGCGCGGGCTACCCTTACGGACTGAAGGGCGATGAGATTCCCCTGATGGCGCGCATCATCGCCGTCGCCGACACGCTCGACGCCATCACCACCAATCGCCCGTATCAATCGGCCATGGATCTCGAGTACGCGATGGAACGCATCCGTTCGCTGGCCGTTGCGCGATTCGATCCCAGTGTCGTGGCCGCGCTCGAATCAGCCATCCACGCAGGCCGTCTCCGCCTCACCGCCACTCTCGTCGAAGTCTAGCGGCCTTACGCGCGCTGAAACCGCCGCGGACGTATCGCACCGAGCGTGGCGAACATCGACCTATATCGTGGGCGGCGTTCAATTGGCCGGCCCGTTTGCAAGCCCTGAAATGCCGAGCTTGGAACCTGCCGGCCGCTGGCGAAGCTGCTTTCGCACGTTTTCAGGTAATTGCACTCTGCGTGTCGAATTGCTTCTCAACTGCTCCGCTGGTTGCGCAGCTTGCCCGCCGCTTTTGCCAAACTGGGGAACCGCGAGAAAAGCAGGAACATCACCGCTATTCTCGTCAAAAGCTTGGCCCACAATCTCCCCGAGGTCATTTATGGATCCGCCCGAAATCAGAAAGAGCGTAGAGTTTGCGGGAATGAGCGTGTTGAGGTCCGTCATCACGCCATCCTGCCAGAGAAATGCTCCGCAGTCGAAGTCGGCATCGCACGACAAACCGACTACTTGGCGTTCGTCATTCACGCCGACAGCAATGCTGAACGTGTCCCCGGGGACGGTGCCGAGGTCTGACAAGACGTTGTCGTGCCACAGAAAGGCATGAAAGGTGGAATCGGGGAAACTCGCTACGCCCGCCACGTCGCCGTTGTTATTGACGTCCATGCTAGCGTTAAACGAATTGCCTCCGAAATTGCCTAGATCCTTTACCTTGCTGTTCGTCCATAGAACCGCGTGCGTATTGATGTTTGAGCAATTGCCTGATGCGCCCGCGACTTGGCCTCGCCCGTTGATGGCCAGCGCGAGTGCGTCAGGATCGCCGGGGAGCGGAGGCAGCTCCTGGACAGTGTGCTTCCCCGGGCTCCAGATCACAGCTTCCCGTTCGAGAGCTCCGAGCGGCGTGCAACTTGAGTCTTGCAACGATTTCTCCGACTGTCCCACCACTTGGCCCGCGTTGTTGATGGACTGGGCGTAAGCATTATTCCCGCCCAGTATCGGTAGTGTAGTTTTTCGGCCTAACGCCCAAACGAAGGGACGGCATATCAACTGAGTGCCAAAGCCACAAAAATCGGTTCCCAACGGATCCGGAGTGGTCGTGTCGGACCCTCCCGCCACTTGGCCCAGATCGTTCGGAGCGAGATTCGCGAAGCTATTCGGTCCTCCCAGCGTCCCCAAATCGATCTCGATCCCGAAGAACCATAGGGCAGCATGTTCGTTCTGGTCTCCTGCCAGTCCCGCGCTGCCGGCTACCAGCCCCTCATTGTTGATGCCGTTCGCTGATGCAGACGATCCGCCAAGCGTCCCAAGATTGGTTACGACGTAGTTGGCAGGCGATTTCTGTTGGTTCTGCGCCACCGAGCGAACCGAGAAAGCAAACGCAACGAGCAAAGTAATCGCGATTATCCTGGTCAACCTCATGTATTTCATCTGTTTCTCCCCTGGCCGTTCCGGGCCTGTCTCGCAGAATCGGCCTCAAGGTAGGGCGACTGCGGACGCGGCGACATTGGTCCAACGCCTTCCGGCGGTCAATGGATTGCCGGTAACCCGTCGATAAACTCTGAGTCACGGGCCAAGCTACTGATTTCGCCCCGCCTAGAGCAGCCGAATTGCACAGGGAAAAAAACGGGGACGAACAGTGATAAAATCGTATTCCCCGTAACGCGGAGGTTATATGGCTCCCTGGACGCAGTCTTCCCAACGCATTTTCCGTTTCGGCGCATTTGAGGCCGACCTCTGGACGGGAGAGCTCCGCAAAAACGGAGTCAAGCTTAAGGTTCAGGAACAGCCACTGAAGGTCCTAGCGATGCTACTGGCTCGACCGGGCCAGCTAGTGACGCGCGACCAGTTGAGAGAAGGACTTTGGTCCAATGATACCTTCGTGGATTTTGATCGCGGGCTCAATACGGCAGTGAACCGCGTGCGTGCTGCTCTCGACGATTCGGCAGAGAATCCGCGTTTCGTGGAGACGGTCGGCGGCAGGGGCTACCGGTTCATCGGCCGAATAGAGCAGCAACCCACCCATCGGCGAAGTTCAAGGAGGACTTTCGCGCTCGTTGCCGCTCCTCTGTTAGCGCTGCTCGTCCTGGTCCTAAGTTGGAAATGGTGGTCTCTGGCTGCCGGCAGGGCCTCTGCAACAAACGGAAAGAGGGCGATAGCCGTAGTCGAGATTGAAAATCCTTCGCAAGATCCTTCGCTCACCTGGCTCGGTGACGGCGTTGTTGATCTACTCACTACTGACTTGGCGCAGGCAAGGAATTTTGATGTGATCTCGAGCGAGCGCGTCCGGAGCCTGATCAGCCAGGAGGTCGGGCCAAACGAAAGCCTGCCTCCGAGCCAGGCGCGGCGAGTGGCTCAGAAAGCCGGTGCCGATGTGTTCGTCAGCGGCGGACTTTTGAAGATGAATCGTGGCTTCCGGCTCAATTTGCGCGTGCAGGACACCACCTCAGGCAAGCTGCTGCTCGCTGATAAGGTCGAAGGAGACAGTCCGCAGGCTATCTTTTCGATGGTAGACCAGGCAACCGAGCACATCGTTTCGCACCTCACGCCTGCAGGAACTGGCGTGCAGCCGACCTTCGTCAACCTGACCTCAAATCTCGATGCTCTCCATGCTTACGAGGAGGGCGTGAACTATAAGGACCGCGTCTTCAATGATCGAGCGACTGTTTCCTTTCGTCGGGCTACGGACCTCGACCCTGAGTTTGCAATGGCCTATTACCAACTCTCTCTTTTTCTGTCTGAGTCCCGCGAGAGAAGCCGAGCCCTGGCAAAGGCAGCCCAGCTTGCGCAACGCCAGGGCCTTCCCGAACAGGAAAAACTGCTCATCCTGGGCACTCAACTCCAGGGTGAGGGTCGATGGGAGGAGTCCACTCAGACGTTCCAGATCATCGTCCGCGACTTTCCCAAGGAGGTTGAGCCCCGCGTCTTTCTCGGCGACCTGCTCAAGTACCAGGGAAAACTGTCGGAGGCGGCAGCTGTATTGGAGACGGCAGCCCAACTCGACCCCAAGCGAGCTTTAATTTACAATTCGCTGGCATATACCTACGCCTACCAAGGCGACCTATCCCGCGCCCTGGAGACGGTAGACAAGTATGCCGCCGATCTTCCCCCGAATGATCCCAACCCGATTGATACGCGTGCCGACGTCTACGCTTTGAATAAGCAATTCGACAAAGCCATCGCCGAGTATGAAAAGAACGTCGAATTGCATCCCAGCTTCAGCATGCCCCAGCTGAAAATTTCCCTCGCTTATCTGCTCGCCGGAAAGAATCGCCAGGCTGAAGAGACAGCGCAATCGGTTTATCGGAAAGCCGCCGGTGTCGACCGCGCCTCCGCCGCAAACGTGCTGGGAGATATAGCGCTGGGTAGCGGCGCGTTTAGCCGCGCTGCCTCCTATTTCACAGAAGCCGCTCAACTTTTCCAGTCTGCCTATCCCGGCGCGGCGCTTCGGGAATCGCGGAGGGTAGGCGAGATCTATTTTGAGCAGCGGGAACCGCGCGCTGCTCTTGCTTGGGCTGGGCGAACTCCGGGCTTTGGAGCTGCCGAGATCCGTGGCATTGCTTACTTTCTCTCGAAGAACGACCTGGCGGCCGAAAAGGAGTTTGGGGCGGCTCACAACGCGATGGCTCCGGTTTTCGGCGACTTCAACGCTGAAAAGCTGATTGCGTTCGACCGCCTCCGCGCTGCTGGCTATGCCGGCCAGTGGCAGCACGTCATTGCTGGCTGGCCGGAACTTCCTGGTTGGTTGGACCAACCCGATGCCTTCTTTGCCGGACGTGCTTACGCCAAAATGGGGATGTGGCCTGAAGCGGAGAAGGAATTGCGCACCACTCTCATATGGGTCAGCCCAGGGAACCTTGTCGGCAACTATTCCGATTTTCTCTGCTACGAGCTGACTCAGTTCTACCTCGGGAACGTCCTCGAGCAGGAAGGAAAGAAAGCAGGCGCCATCGAGGCATATCAGGCATTTCTGAGCCACTTCGAGGATTCCACGGCCCGTCTGCCGGAAATCACTGAAGCTCGGGCTGCTCTCCACCGACTTCAATAGCCTCAGGTTTAAGAACGTCCCATGAGAAGTCACTGAAGAGTTTTCCGGACGAATGATTGGTAGCTCCGAAATTAACCCCGACCACCCTCGGGCGAACTCCATTCGCCAATCTTTCCTCTGCTACAATGTTGAACTTCTATCCATTCGAAAGCCCATGATCACGCTCTTTGGAAAACCCGAGCCGACGCTCCTTGAGCGCCTGAAAGAATCCGTCAGCAAGACGAAGACGGAGCTCTCCGCAAAAGTCGAGCAACTCCTCACCGGAGACCGCCCCGTTGACCAGCAGCTGCTGCAAGAGCTCGAATCCGCGCTGCTCAGCGCAGATATCGGGGTCCGCACCACGAAAACAATCCTGGCCGCTTTGCGCGAGCAGGTGAACCAGCACAAGCTCTCCGACGCCAAAGATCTGAAGCGCGAGCTGAAAAATCAAATCACAAAAATTCTCACGTTCCCTCCACCGAGCGCCGATGGAAACAGCGACGCCGCCGCTCCACGAGTTCTTTTCGTGGTTGGCGTGAATGGAACGGGAAAGACCACCACCATCGGCAAGCTCGCGAATCGCCTGAAAAAAGAAGGAGCGAGCGTCATGCTTTGCGCCGCGGACACGTTTCGCGCCGCAGCCATCGAGCAGCTCGAAGTTTGGGGGCGTCGCGCAGGCGCCGAGGTCATCAAGCAAAAGCCAGGCGCCGACCCTTCGGCAGTCATCTTCGATGCGCTCACCGCCGCGCGCGCCCGCTCCATTGACGCGGTCATCGTGGACACCGCGGGCCGTCTGCACACGAAATCCAATCTGATGGCCGAGCTCGACAAAATGAAGCGCACAGCGTCGAAGCTCGTGCCCGGCGCCCCGCACGATGTCCTTCTCGTCCTCGACGCGACCACCGGCCAGAATGGACTCAATCAGGCCCGCGAATTCTGGAGCCAGGCCGGCGTCACGGGCATCGTCCTGACGAAACTCGACGGCACGGCCAAGGGCGGCATCGTCGTGGCGATTGCGCAGGAACTGAGCTTGCCGATTCGTTTCGTCGGCACAGGCGAACAGATAGACGACCTCGTGCCCTTTGACGCGCAAACCTATGTCAACTCGCTCTTCGACTGACGCTGCTCGTGAAGCGGACTACGTGTGGATGCTGCGCGCTCTCATGCTTGCCGTCCGCGGCGTGGCTCTCGCGCATCCGAATCCCATCGTCGGGGCCGTCCTCGTCAAAGGTAACCGTGTCGTCGGCGAAGGATTTCATGCCTACGACGATCGCGACCACGCCGAAATCGTCGCACTCAAAAAAGCAGGGAAAAGGTCTCGCGGCGCCACGCTCTACGTGAATTTGGAGCCATGCTGCACGACCGGCCGCACCGGTCCCTGCACGAAAGCCATCATTGCCGCAGGTGTGAAACGCGTCGTCGCCGCGATGCGCGATCCGAATCCGGCCGTATCCGGTAAGGGCATCGCACAACTTCGCCGCGCCGGCATCAAAGTCGTTCAGGGAGTGCGCGAAGAGGAGGCCCAGCGCCTCAATGAAGACTTCGCTTGGTGGATTCGCGCGGGCCGCCCGCTCGTCACATTGAAGACCGCGCTCACTCTCGACGGCCAGATTGCCCAACGCGCTGGTAGTGTCACCTGGATTACGAGTAACGCGTCTCGTGAAGCCGTCCAACGCTTGCGCCATGAAGCCGATGCATTGCTCACGGGCGTCGGGACCGTCCTTGCCGACGATCCGCGCATGACCGACCGCACCGGCGAACCGCGCCGCCGCCGATTGCTCCGCGCCATTGTCGATACGCGCCTACGCATTCCGTTGGGTTCGAAACTCGTCAAGTCCGCGCATCGTGATGTCGTTGTTTTCACGGCGCAGCCGCTTGATTCACCCAGGGCGCGTGCGCTCATCCGCGCGGGTGTAGAAGTATTCCGCGTCCCGGCGCGTCGGAGCCGCGTGGATTTGCACGCTGTGATCCGCGAGCTTGGCCGCCGCGAAATGCTGAACGTTTTACTCGAGGCCGGCGCCGAACTCAACGGCGCTGCGCTCCAAGCAGGAATTGTGGACAAGGTGATTCTCTTCTATGCTCCGAAAGTCATGGGAACCGGCGGCGTGCCGCTTGCGCAAATCTCCTCGCGTTGGTTCCCAAAATCGCCAGCACTCAAGAATCTAACGTTGAACGCTTGCGGCCCCGATTTCGTCGTCCAAGGATATTTTCACGATGTTTACAGGAATCACGGAACACGTCGGAAAAATTGATTCGCTCGCGCACGGCAAAGAAGGCGGCCGCATACGCGTGAGCCTTTCGGGTGCGCGCCAAATCGCCGCGGAGATGAAGCCCGGCGACAGTATTTCGGTCAACGGCTGCTGCCTTACGGTCGTCGAATGCAAAAAGACCGGTTTTTCCGCGGACCTTTCCGGTGAAACGCTGCGTCGCACGGCCTTCGGTGAAATGAAACCGGGCGCCGTCGTCAATCTCGAAAGGCCGCTACTCGCGGGCGCGCGGCTCGGCGGCCATTTCGTCCAGGGTCATGTGGACGGCATTGGCCGCGTCACTGGTCTTGCGCCCGAAGGCGAAAACTGGTGGCTTTCGGTGCGCGTGCCGGAGGATTTGCGGCGTTACGTCGCCGAAAAAGGATCGATTGCTATCGACGGCATCAGCCTCACCGTAGCGAGCTGGCGCGACGGCGTCGCCGACATCGCCATCATTCCTTTCACCTACACGCACACAAACGTCCGCGCCATGGCCGTCGGCAACGCCGTGAATCTCGAAACCGATATCCTCGCAAAGTATGTGGAGAGCCTGATCGAGGCGCGCAAGCGGCCGGGTAATTCGCGCGTTACGATTTCGCGGCTCATCGAGGAAGGATTCTGATATTGCGCGCTGGACAATCCTTTGAGTGAGTCGCGAACGTACGACGTTGCGGTGGTCGGCGCCGGCGTCTTCGGCTCGTGGACGGCCTACTGTCTACAGAAATCAGGCGCGAGTGTCGTGCTGCTCGATTCCTACGGACCGGCGAACGCCCGCGCGAGTTCCGCAGGCGAGTCACGCATCATTCGCATGGGTTACGGCCCCGACGAAATCTATACGCGATGGTCCATGCGCGCGCTGCCCGTCTGGCGCGAGCTTTTCGCGCGCGTTGGCCAGCCCAATCTTTTTCAACCGACCGGTGTGCTCTGGTTGGCGCGAGAAAAGGATGAATACGCGCTCGCGACCGTCGCAACGCTGCAAAAAGTTGGTGTACGTTTTGAAAAACTGCAGGGCGAAGAATTGCGCCATCGCTATCCGCAGATTTCGCTCGACGACATCTCCTGGGGAATCTTCGAGCCGGAGAGCGGCGTCCTGATGGCGAGGCGAGCCGTTCATGCGGTCGTCGAACAGGCGCAGAAATTGGGCGTCGCTTATCGTACGGATGCCGTTCTCGCGCCAGCGGGCCCGATTTCCCACGCGGAAGTGAAAACCGCGAGTGGCGAAAAGATCATTGCTGCGACTTTCGTTTTCGCATGCGGGCCGTGGCTCCCGAAACTTTTCCCCGATCTCCTCGGCTCTCGCATTTTTCCTTCGCGCCAGGAGGTCTTCTTTTTTGGCGCACCTGCGGGCGACGTGCGTTTCTCGTCACCGGCGCTGCCCACCTGGCTCGTTGTCGAAGATGAATTCTACGGAATGCCCGACCTCGAGAACCGTGGTGTGAAAATCGCCGGCGACCGCCACGGCGAGAGCGTCGATCCCGACACGCAATCCCGCATGCCAAGTCCGGCAGCGCTTGCCGCCGCGAACAAATATCTCGCACGACGCTTCCCTGCGCTGAAAGATGCCCCCTTGCTGGAGTCGCGCGTGTGCCAGTATGAAAACACTTCAAACGGGGATTTTCTGATCGACAAACATCCCGCGTTTGAAAATGTTTGGCTCGTCGGCGGCGGCTCCGGCCACGGCTTCAAGCACGGACCATCGCTCGGTGAGTACGTGGCCGCGCGCGTGATCAGCGCAGGTGCTCCCGGCATAGAAATGGAACCTCGCTTTTCGCTCGCGACAAAAGGTGAACAGAAGAAGCGCGCCGTCTTCTAGCCGGCGCTAAGAAGAAGCCCGAGGCGAAGTTTCGCGCGCTTTCTGGCGCGCCCCGCGCAGATAAAGCATCACACCCAGCAAAAGACCGAACGCAGTCCCGCCGATCAGCTTCACTTCGAAAAGCAATTTGCTCGCTGTCTCGCCGGGTGGGATGAGCGAAAGGATGATACTTGCCAGCACGATGAAAAATCCGAGCCCGCCTAAGATCCATACGCCGGTTCTGCCGCCTGGAATCAGCACGGCCCCGATTGATTTTTCTCTGTCCGGCCGGTAGGAAAGCTTAATCACAGCCGCATACATATACAGGAAGGGTATGAAATAGAGAATGTTCGTGGCGTCCACGAGAAACTGGTAAGCGCTTACGGTCGTCTCGCTGATTTGGCTCAAAAGCAGGATCGCGCCGGAAATGACGGCCTGTACGAGGATCGAAACGTACGGTGTCTGCCACCGCGGATGAATCTTGCCGAATGCCGGAGGCAAGTAACGATCCACGCCCACGGCGAACGGGACGCGCGCAATACCGGCGACCGTGGAACCCACGCCGCCGGCGTTGCCGACGGTCACCAGCAGCGCCGCAATTATCCCCAGCGCGGCAACCTTCAAAATTCCCGAAGCAACCGTGAGTGCCTGAAACACTCCGCTCTTCGGGTCCACGGTGACGCTGCTCATCAGCGAAAGCAGGGCCACGGTTCCCGCGATGTAGACCACCGCGATCGCGATTCCCGAGCCGAGGATCGCGCGAGGAAACGTCTTCCGCGGTTCGATAACCTCTTCGCTCATGGATGAGACCAGCTCCAGCCCGCTGAACGCGAACGCGATCTGCGGCCAGAAATTCACCGTATTCCAGTTCCAGTGCGGCTGAATGTTGCTCCAGGTGAAATGCGTCACGGAGCCTTGCCGGGCCCAGACCCACACTGCCGCTACCATCAACATCACGAGCGGAACAAAGGTCCCCACGGCGCCCGCGTTTTGCAGCCACTTGCCGATGCGTAGCCCGATGATGTTCAAGTAGACGGCGACAAAAAGCAGCACAAACGATCCCGCAAGCAAAAACGATCTGTTCTGTGCCAAAGGGGCGTAGCCAATGCCGCCGATGTACGCCGCCATCGCGGCGCTCGCGAACAGCAGCGCAGGAAAGTAGAAGAGCGTATAGATCCAGTAGGTCCAGCCAGCCACAAATCCGTGAAATTCTCCGAAAGCATCCTTTGACCAGGCGTAGAGCCCGCCTTCCTCGGGAAAGCGCGTCGAAAGCTCGGTAATTACGAAGGCCGTCGGCACGAAGAAAAAAACTGCCGCGAGAACCCAGAGGGTCATGGATGAAGTGCCGTTATGCGCGGCCGCAGCGATCCACCGCGGGCCCATCACCGTAACGAAGTTGAACAGCAGCACGTCCCACAAACCCATTACACGCGGAAGCTGTTTCTTGGGATCGGCGGAAGCGAGCTCGCTCACGCGATGGCATCCAGAGCGGGAATCAGTTCGTCCTGTTGGAGGAAATTGTGCAGAAACGGATCTTTGGAGTTTTCGAGCTCCGCCCACGTGCCGAAGAATGCAACGCGGCCTTCCTGGAGAAAAATAATCCGGTCGGCGAGCTTCTTCGCGAGATGCGTGTCGTGTGTCACGACGATTGAGGTCTTGTGAAACTTGGATTTCAATTTCGCGATCAAATCGCTCATGTGTGCCGCCATCAGCGGGTCCACCATGGTCGTCGGCTCGTCGTAGAGAATCGCATCGGGATCTTCGGCCAGCGCGCGCGCGATCGCCACCGAACGCTTTGTGCCCGTGCTCAAGTCCTCGGGCAATTGGTCGGCCACATCGGAGACTTCGAGCATTTTCAGCAGGTCGGCGACTTGCGCGTCGATGGCTTCGGAATCTTCGCGGCCACCGCGATTGACGAGCGGAAACGCCACATTTTCCGCCACAGTGAGCGAGTCGAAGAGCGCGCCGGACTGAAACACCATGGTCACGCACCGGCGAATCTCGGCGAATTGCGCCTCCGTCCAGTCGGTGACGTCCTGCCCGCCCACCACGATCTTTCCTTCATCGGGCTTCAAGAATCCGAGCAGGAGTTTCAACGTCACGGACTTGCCCACTCCGCTGCGCCCCATGATGACGGCTGTTTCGCCCTGCTCGACGAAAAAGCTCACGTCCTTCAGCACGTCGTTTTCGTCGAACGATTTCGACACGCGTTGGAATTCGAAGTAGTGGCCGCTCATGGTTTGGCGCGTCCGTCCAATTTCGCTTTCGCTTCTTCGTAGTCCGCGGGCGAGTTCATATTCTTGAACAGGTACCCTTCGGAATCAAACGCTTTCCATTCCGCGCGTTCGATATTCTCCACGCGGACGCCGGAAAGGCCATCGGTAATTTTTCGCGTCCCGCGCGCGAGCGCTTTCCGAATCGGGGCCTCGCTCCGTTTGTGATACATCGCGCACAGCGGTTCCGCTCCGCGCTCGTTCATGGGCACCACGGCATCGGCTTCAGACTTGACCGCGCGTTCGATGATGTAAGCGAGCCAATCCTTGGTGAGGTAAGGCAAATCGCAGGCCACGATCAGATTCCAGGACGCCGAGGACACGCGCAGCGCCGTTGCGATTGCGCCGAGAGGACCCGCACCCGGCGAATCGTCTGCAATCGCTCGCAGCCTTAGTGCGCGGAAGCGCTCCGGCGCGCCGATGACGGTGGGCATGCCGGCGACGGATTCTACCAGTCGCGACGCGCGCTCGACGAGCGAAACTCCGGCCAAATCCATCAGCGCCTTGTCGCGCCCCATGCGCGAGCTCTCGCCCCCCGCCAGTATGAACCCCGCAATTTGCTGTTTCGAATTCATCATCTGCCACCGTCACAACACTGCGCATCGTCATCCCGAGCGGGTCCGCCGGCTCTTCTTGCGGACGATGAGGGACCTGCTTCTCTCTCTGCTCTACTTCATGTTTTCTTTCCCGGGTCTTTGAATTCCCAGCTCCCGGAGTTTCTCCTGCAAGCTTTGCCGGTGCAGTCCCACCTCCGCCGCCGTCTTCGATACGTTCCAATGGTGCTCTTCCAGTTTCCGCTTGAGATAAGCGATCTCGAATTTTCTCTTAGCTTCGCGGAAATCGGCTTCGCCCAAAAATGAATTCCCGCCCGAATCGCGCGCAGCGGAAATCGCGCCGGTGCCCTTGCGGATTTCCTCGGGCAAATCCTCGGCCGCGAGCTCCTCATCGCTCGCAAGCACAAGAGTTCGCTCAAGCGCGTTGCGCAGCTCGCGGATGTTGCCGGGCCAGTCGTACCGCCGAAGCAATTCCATCGCTTCGCGACTCAGGCGTGCCCTGCGGCCATGACGCGCGCCGAGCTGCTCGAGAAACGCGTCCGCGAGCAGAGGTATGTCCTCTTTGTGTGCGCGCAACGACGGCACCTCGAGCGTGACCACGCGCAGGCGATAGTACAAGTCCTCACGAAAACGTCCCGCAGAAATTTCCGCCGGGAGATCGCGGTGCGTTGCACTGATCACGCGGACGTCCACTTCGATCGGACGAGAGCCTCCCAAGCGCTCGATAACGCGATTTTCGAGCACTCGTAGAACCTTCGCTTGCGTCACGGGATTCATGTCGCCGATTTCGTCCAGGAAAATCGTTCCTCCTGATGCCATCTCGAATTTTCCCTTTCGTTGCTGGGCCGCGCCGGTGAACGCGCCTTTTTCGTAGCCGAATAGCTCCGATTCGATCAGGTTTTCAGGAAGCGCCGCGCAATTCACGGCCACGAATGGCTTGCTGGCCCGTGGTGACCGGGCATGAATTTCCTGCGCAAGAAGGTCCTTGCCTGTTCCGCTCTCGCCCAAAATTAAGACCGTCGCATCCGTGGGGGCCACTCGATCGGCCATTTCGAACACTCGGCGCATCGCCGCCGACGTTCCCAGCATGCGCCCGAATTGCCCTTCGGCGACCAGCTCGCGGCGTAGACGCTTGTTTTCGGCGCCGAGCTCGACGAGCTGGACCAAATTTGCGACTCGCTTGCGAAGCTCCTCGATGTCGAAGCCCTTGACGATGTAATCCATGGCGCCGGCGCGGAGAGCTTCGACCGCCGTTTTCGCCGTGTCCAGCGCGGAGACAATCAGGACGGGAGTTTCGTGGCCGTTTTCTCGCAACCAGCGCAGGAATCCGAGACCGTCTTCGTCCGGCATCACGAGGTCGAGGAGGATGACGTCCGGGTGGCCACTTGCAATACCTTCCCGCGCGGCCGCGGCCGACCCGGCTTCGAGCATGCGATAGCTGGCTTCGAGCGCGCGGCGGATGCCGTAACGCGCGGATGGTTCGTCATCAACCACGAGAATCGTTCGCATGGTCTTGTTATTCCTCTGTCCCCGCCAAAGGAACGGTGAAACGAAAACGCGTGCCCTTGCCCCCATCGAGCGGGCTTTCGCACGCGAGCGTTCCCCCGATTTCGGTGATGCGCCGCGCGACGATCGTAAGCCCGAGCCCCGTGCCCGTCGCTTTCGTCGTGAAAAACGGCTGAAAAATCTTGGCGCGAACGTCCGCGGAAATTCCCGGGCCGTCATCCTCCACTTGGATTTCGAGATGGTCCGAATTCCGCGAAAGCGCGATCCGCACGCGGCCTCCATTTGGCTGGGCTTCGATGGCGTTCACGATCAGGTTCGACAGCACTTCGCTCAGCGCGTCTTCGGAAGCGAGAACGGAGATTTCCTCAACCGGCTGGTTGAATTCCATCCGGATGTTGCGCCGCTCGGCGTCGCGCCCGAAGAGCGAGGCCGTTTGTCTCGCGAGAGCGACCGCGGAAATGCGCTGCCCGTTGACGGACGGCTTCGCGTAGCGCAGGAGCTGCGTAAGCTTGGCGCTCATGCGGTCGATCTCGTCCACCACAAGCGCGCAATCGTGACGCACGTCGAGCGGCAAATTCGGGTTCTCGAGCTGCACCTGCAGCACAGTTTTCATCGAGCTCAGGGGATTGCGAAGATTGTGTGAGACGCTCGCCGCCATCTGCCCCAGCAGAGCCAATCGTTCGCGCTCGGCGAGTTCGCGCTCGAGTCGCAGCTTGTCCTCGATCAAGCGGCACAGTTCCAGCATCGCCGGCAACTGCTCCGCGAGGAATTCGAGCGCGGCCGTTGTTTCGCCGGTCAGATACGAACCCGTGGAAGCGCCCTCGAGCAAACCGATCTCCTGTCCGTCTTTCAATAGAGGCAAGCGAACCGTGTGGCCAAGCCCGCCGGGCGCCTCCAGTGGCTTTTGCTCCCGATCGCGAGGAATCGTGAGGCGCACGACGGCCAGTCCGAATTCTTCGCGGATGCGCCGCTCCGCATTTGAAATTAATTCTGCGATGTTCCCGCGCCGCGCTTCTTCCTGAAGCTCCAGCGTCAATTGCTGCAAGCGTCCGATCCGCGCTGTAAAATTGCGGTACAGAGCGGGCCCAATCGCGCGTTCCAGCGGCTCAAAAAGAAAAATGAGAATGAAAAGAAGAACTGCCGCGGTCGCTTCGGGCGGGAGCACCGATTCCAGCCACCCGCTCACGCGCCGCACGAGCGCGAGATAGAGCAAAGCGAGGAACGTCGCCGAAAGAGCGTAAACAAGATTGCGCTGTGCCCCGAACTCCAGAAAATTGTGCCGCAAAGCGAAATAAATCAGGAGCGCACCAGGGAGCATCCCGCCGATCAGCATCGCCTGCACGATTCCCGCAGTGTGAATCGGCGCGAGAGTCCCGAATCCCTGCCGCAGGGCAATCAGACCCGCCATGACAAACGAAACGCCGCAAAGCAATCGAAAGAAAAGCTGCGAGGTTGACTCGGTCGAGGATCTTGCGAGATTGAATTCGACTCCGGCGCATAGAAGTATGGCAATGATGAACGCAACAAAATCCTGCGGACGAAGCAGGTAAAGCAACGTGCGAAAGTTCAGCGCTCGAATCTGACGGAAGGCGATCGCAGAAAGTAGAAGATTGGAAAATGGGAGGATGTAAAAAACAGACACGATGGCCCGCGACCACCACGGAACGGCAAATGGCCTTTGCAGAAGAAAATATTGCAAGTGCACGTGTAGCAGAAGACCGGGAAGAAACAGCAAGCTAAGTGTGATCAAGCTTTCGTACAGAAGCTTGGTGGCCTCGGGCGGAGATGCATACTGCAATCCGGCGTTCATTTCCAAAAGCCCGCCCGCGTAAAACATGAAAATAGAAAGCACCAAAAAAAAGAGCAGCCGCTCAAATAGGCGAGGGCGCCGATGACCCAGGATCAATGCGAGAAGGAACAGGTACACGAGTGTTCCTGTGGAGTAGCTGACGAGTCGAGCGTAGAAAAACAGATTCACCCAAGTTCCTCTGATCGAGGGATTCTAGACTGTGGGAAATCACAACTCAATGACCAAGTGTCGTAAAAACCTGACATTTCATATGCTATTGCAAAAAAAGGGGTTAGTATCATTCCGCCTATGCTGGCATGCGCGAGCCGCTGTCTGATTTTCACTTGACACTCAGGCAGGGTTTGCTATATTAGCACTCGCTTGTGAGGAGTGCTAAAAGCTAGCGCGCCTCTCAGGCAATCTGAGTAGTCCACCGGAGGAAATGCAAAAATGGCTGTCAATATCACACCGCTACACGACCGCGTGTTAGTGCGGCGGCTGGAAGAAAAGGAATCCGTGAAGGGTGGAATCATCATCCCCGACACGGCCAAGGAGAAGCCGCAAGAGGGTGAAGTAATCGCCGTGGGAAACGGACGACGGGAAAAGGGTG
The DNA here is from genome assembly GCA_963812565.1 of uncultured Acidobacteriota bacterium. Lineage (GTDB taxonomy): Bacteria > Acidobacteriota > Terriglobia > Acidiferrales > UBA7541 > Palsa-295. The sequence continues at coordinate 134,319 of CAWEVR010000007.1, read as the reverse complement.
AATTGATCCCGCTTGACGTGAAACCCGGGGACCGAATCCTGTTCGGCAAGTACAGCGGCAACGACATCAAGATCGACGACGAGGAATACATGATTTTGAAGGAAGACGAAATCCTCGCGAAGATCGGCGGCTCGGCGAAAGCGGCCGGCGGCAAAAGGTAACTTCCGGATAGGGCGAAAGCCCGGCCGGATAAACACTCAAAAGAAATCACGGAGGAAGAAGAACCATGGCAAAGCAAATCGTGACTGGTGAGAATTCACGCCAGGCGATCCTGCGCGGCGTCAACGTACTCGCAGACGCCGTGAAGATCACGCTCGGCCCGAAGGGGCGCAATGCGGTGATCGAAAAGAAGTTCGGCGCGCCGATCATTACCAAGGACGGCGTCACCGTCGCCAAGGAAATCGAGCTGCAGGATCCGCTCGAGAACATGGGCGCACAAATGGTGCGCGAGGTCGCTTCGAAGACCTCCGATGTCGCCGGCGACGGCACCACCACCGCAACCGTGCTGGCACAGGCCATCTTCCGCGAAGGCGTGAAGACGGTCGCGGCCGGCGCAAGCCCAATGGCACTGAAGCGCGGCATCGAGAAGGCCGTCGAAGTCGCCATCGAGGAAATCAAGAAACTCCACAAGGACGTCAAGGGCGACATGATCGCGCAAGTCGGAACGATCAGCGCCAACAACGATAAGCAAATCGGCTCGATCATCGCGGAAGCGATGAAGAAGGTGGGCAAGGACGGCGTCATCACCGTTGAGGAATCGAAGACGATGGAGACGACGCTCGAAGTGGTCGAAGGAATGCAATTCGACCGCGGCTATCTCTCGCCCTACTTCGTCACCGATCCGGAACGGATGGAGTGCGCGCTCGAAGACGTTCGCATTCTGATCCATGAAAAGAAAATCAGCTCGATGAAGGACCTGCTTCCTTTGCTCGAGCAGATTGCCAAGATGGGCAAGCCGCTTCTGATCGTCGCCGAAGACGTCGAGGGCGAAGCGCTCGCGACACTGGTGGTGAACAAGCTCCGCGGCACTCTGCAATGCGCCGCCGTTAAGGCTCCGGGCTTCGGGGATCGCCGCAAGGCCATGCTCGAAGACATCGCGACATTGACGGGCGGCAAGGCCATCACCGAAGACCTCGGCATCAAGCTCGAAAACGTGAAGGTCGAGGATCTCGGGCGGGCCAAGAAGGTCACCATCGACAAGGACAACACCACGATCGTCGAAGGCGCAGGAAAAGCCTCGGAGATCGAAGGCCGCGTGAAGCAGATTCGCACGCAGGTCGAAGACACCACGTCCGACTACGACAAGGAAAAGCTCCAGGAACGCCTGGCGAAGCTCGTAGGTGGAGTTGCAGTCATCAAGGTGGGCGCGGCAACCGAAACCGAGCTGAAGGAAAAGAAGGCTCGCGTCGAGGACGCCATGCACGCCACGCGCGCAGCAGTCGAGGAAGGCATCGTTCCCGGCGGCGGCGTGGCTCTGGTCCGTTGCATCACCGCTCTCGAAAAGCTCAAGCTGCACGATGACGAAGCCATCGGCGTCAACATCGTGAAGCGCGCTCTCGAAGAGCCGATGCGGCAGATCGCTCACAACTCGGGGGACGAAGGCGCCGTCGTTGTCGGGCGCGTCCGCGAGTCGAAGGACGACAACTTCGGATTCAATGCCGAGACGGGCGAATACGGCGACCTGGTGAAGGCAGGCGTAATTGACCCGGCCAAAGTGACTCGTCTCGCTCTGCAGAACGCAGCTTCCATCGCCAGCCTGATGCTCACCACCGAAGCTTTGGTGGCGGACATCAAGGAAGACGAGAAGAAGGGCGCAGGCGCGGGCGGCGGTATGCCCGGCGGCGGTGGTATGGGCGGCGGGATGTACTAAACGCAGTCAGCCCGGAAAGAATCACAGGGCGTCTCGATGCAACCCGTCGAGGCGCCCTTTTTTTCTGGGTTTGCGCCTACGAATTGAATTGTCATAGACTCGCCACCGTAACCAAGCGCCTCCTCGTCCGTTTAATCCTTTAAGGTGAATCTCATGACAGAAAATCAGCAGGCCGGGCCGTTAGTCCGTGACATCTCGGACACAGCGCTCGCGGTGGCATTTATTCGCGCGCGCGAATCCGAACGCGCCGACGCCATTTTTCGCGATCCCTACGCCGCGAGACTAGCGGGTGACCGCGGTATGCAAATCGCCACGTCAGGCCCTTTTGGCAATAAGATGTCGTGGGCTCTAGTCATGCGCACTTACTTGTTCGACCAATACATCACCGAGCAGTTGCAACAGGGCGTGGATACGATCGTGAACCTCGCGGCAGGCCTCGACGCGCGCCCTTACCGCATGGCGCTGCCTCCCACGCTCAAATGGGTCGAGGTGGATTTGCCGTCCATCATTGACCACAAGGAAGAAATTCTGCGCCAGGAAAAACCCGCGTGCGCACTCGAACGGGTCCGGCTGGACCTGTCAGACATAAGCGCTCGCCGCGCTCTCTTCGCGCGAGTGGCTTCGCAATCACAGAGGGCGCTCATCATCACCGAGGGTCTGGTTGGCTATTTCAGCGCTGAGGAGGTCGCCGCTCTCGCGAGGAACCTTGCCGAAGCCCCGAGCTTTCAGCGTTGGATCGTGGACATAGCTTCACCGGGCCTGCTGCGCATGATGTCCAAGGCCATGTCGCAACAACTGAAAAACACCGGCGCATCGTTTAAGTTCGGCCCCCGTGAGGGCCCGAATTTCTTCGTGCCCTACGGTTGGAAACCGCTCGACGTGCGCTCGCCGCTGAAAACCGCTGCGCGCTTTCACCGGCTGACGTTTTTCCTTCGTCTCATGGCCGTCCTACCTGAATCGAACGGGGCTCAGGGTTCGCGCCCTTGGTCGGGTATGTGCCTTCTCGGACGAGCCTGACGCGCCGGAGTCCTCTCGCTCGTCATTCTGAGTCCGCCTGGGCAGAAAGAATCTCTCTTCGCACCTGAATGCGCAGAAGCGTCAACGCAATAAAAAAGCGCATCCCTTTCGGAGAGGAATCCCGCAGGGGGAAATTCTTCGGGTTGCCTGTTGGATGTGGGCCCCGGCTAGAGCTTGCCTCTGCACGGGCTTCGAAATAGCTACTGACAGTCAGGGGCACGCATTGGAATTTTGATGGCAGGCTCGAATCGCCATCCAGAGCGCCCACGGCGCGTAGAGGGCCAGCGGTGTTCCCAACAAAAGCCATAGCCCCTGCCAATGGAAGCGAATTACGGCAACACAGAGCAGCACGCCCCACAGAGCTGCCAACAACAAACTCCCCCAAAGTCCGAAATCGTTGGGAAAAAGGTATAGGCAGAAAAAGCCCCCGGTAGCGACGAGCAATGAGGCAATAAGCAACGGCCACACCCGATCCTCATGCCACATTAGATTCTCTTGTACGGTCATCAGCCCTCACAATACTGCGCCTCGGTGTCTGTTGAACTTGCCTCATTGTGGTCACAATGTGTGAGTGATCCACATTTTGAACGACGAACGAAATGCAGCGGGCGAAATCTGCAGCTTTTGCCTTCGTCTGTTATACTTTGCCGACATATACCATCATGGTACCGAAAAGCACTAGTAATTTGAAACTTCGCTTCTCGGACTTTTTCGACGTTTCTCCCGCCGCAATTAGGGAGCACGGGGCATTCAATATCTCCCTCGTTACTGACCTTCCCCTGGCACTTTTCCTTTTCTCGTTCGTCATCCTGAGCGCAGCGAAGGATCTCTCCAGCCTTTTCCCCCTCGCCGGCCCCGAAAAGCCCTTGGCACTTGTCCCCTTCCCGCCCGTCATCCTGAGCGAAGGATCTCTCTTCGCATTTGAATGCGCATCCGAATCGTCCATACGAGTCCGGCCAAGATGCAATAAACGTCGTACTCTGAGATTGGTGGTGATAGTTCCTGTTCGCAGCAGTTATCTGGAAACACGGCAGTTTCAGGTTAGTTCGTTTATCGGGAGTCAGGCGATACCTTTAGTTCGACTACCGGGTCGGTAATCCGGACCTTCTCAAAAAATCGCACGAAGTGAGGTGGTGGGCCGCCTACATTACCCGGTCCCGCAGCACTTCTTATGCTTCTTTCCGCTTCCACATGGACAGGGACTGTTACGTCCCGCCTTCACCTCCACGCGAGGGGGCGGGTCCGCAGTCGAAGGCGTTTGTTCAGAGAAATCTCGCATCAGGAACCCTGCCTCTATATCTCCGGAGGCGGTTGGGTTGTCCGCGGACACCCGTAACAAAAGCCGATTGCGAGGTGCGGCCATCTTAAGCTCTTCCGAAGTACCGATCATGGACATCGTCGATTTATAGTTGGTAGACCTGAACGCCATCGAGTTTCGACGAATCGAGAACGAATATGTCCTCTCAACGCGCACATCGATCGCATAAACCCAAGAACGGGGCTGTACGCCATCGACGGTCGGTATATTGGGGATTTCCAGCAACAGCGAAAATGGCTCTCCTTCGTATCTAGTTGATGGGTCCATCTGAATGGTGATGGTATTTAGCGCAGCCGTTGCCAGCTGATTTTTCCGCACGGTCACGGTTCCAGTCACGCCGCCGAGTGTGATTGACCCCAGTCTGGACCCGTCAGGTGCAATGATAGGGGCCGAGGTCGTTGGAGACAAGAATGCTATTGTTCGTGGCTCTCCTATCTCCCCTCCCAATTGCGTGTTCGAATCAACCTCTCGATCCTCTTCGCCAGTCAGTAGAGGCCCGGGCATCCTGGTGTACGTATTTCCACCTGGATCCGTGACGAACAGCGGCATTGATTTTCCGCGAGCCTTCACAATGATGGTGCTACCTGGCAAAGTATTCATGGGGACGGTCGTGACTTGGCTTTTCCCTTGGGGTCGAACTCTGCGGCTTTGGACGAACACTGGTCGCTTTCCCGGAAACGATCTTGCTATCAATTCCGCTATTTCTTTCGAGTCGGTCATGTGAGCTGGTATTCCAGGCGTGAGCCCAAAGTTCTCTGAGGCAATGTTGCCATCGGGTAGCACGGTGGTTACCAGACATCCTTCGCTTATAAGGCCTCCAGACCTTTTTGCGGACCGAGAATTGATTTCTGCTAAAGCGGCACGAATCTCTGCGGGATCACGTCCGCCGCGGTTCAAGTTCTTGAGAAGCTTTATATCGGCGCGTGCCACTGCGTTTACGAGGCCGAAAATGAAGACTTGTGGTTTGTCGGACGAGAACTCGTAAACCACGAATTGGTCGAGTGCGTGTCCGAGGGGCGGTCCGCCAGGTCGATCCGCGCGAGATACTACAAACACCCGAGCGGGCCTACCTGTTTCAGATACGGTCCCCACGATTGTCAGTTGCCGAGAATCGCGGGGCACTGCACGCAATTCGTTGGTTGCCCTCGTCGCCAGGTTTGCCATCACCGTTGGAACTTCAGCGGGTTGAGGGGTCCCGTTAATTGACTGCGAAATCCAATCTCGAGTTTTCCGCCCGCCGACTTCGGCTATTCCGGTGAACGAGATTTGTGCGGTCCATGAGGCAAAACTGAATTCCAACTGCTTGCTGCCATAAGCATCTTCTACAGGCCGCCGCGTTACGATGTCAGTTAGACGATAGTCTGAAGACTGGTGAATGCCTGAGGGGCCTATCAGGTTAAGGAGAAGTGTCATGTTGCAAGTCTAACGCTGAAATTGCCCCAAGCGCAGTTTGGCTATTGGAGCGCTGCATCTAGATTCCGGCAGGCGGGCTGAGGCGTTCCGATCAGAATAGGTGTTGGGAAATCCTCTTATCACCACCAATCTCAGAATGCGACATCGCGCTCCAACTCTTCCTCCGCGCGGTTCATCGTTATTTCCCGGACGAATCTCACGTTGTTACCCACTCTCAGCTTCTGAAGCAGGCGACTCAGCGTTTCCTGTTCGCTACCGTCGAGCACGCGCATGAACGAGGAGAAAGAAAGAGAGATTCTTCGGCCCAAGTTTTGGGGCCTCAGAATGACGAGCGCGAGAGGAAGACGCGAGGGCGTCCGGGCGAAATCCGTCGGGGCCTCAGGGTAAACCGGCGCAACAGAGGAGCCTGCGCTTTCAGGGACCGCGCATGGTCCGAGCGGGAAGCTACATCCCGAAATAGTCCTGGTCACCCTCCAGCGAACCCAGGTGGGTCATGTGCAAGAGTTCCTTGATTCGATCGCTCAAGCGAATGAGCTTCAAATCGCAATGGTTTTTCTTGGCATTCACCCACAGCCCGACGATCGAGCCAAGCCCCGAACTATCGAGATAACTCACATCCGTCAGGTCCAGCACGACGATTTTATTTTCAGAGATGAGAGGGCGAATCGTGGCTTGCAAGTGCGGGGCTGTGCTCGATACGATCCTGCCCGCGCAGCGGACGAGTACCTTATCGCCTTTTTTCTCCATTTCCAGTTTCAATTCTTGTGCGGGAGCGGTGGAATCCGATGTCATAGGCAAATCTCCTTTCGGCGGGTCCAAAACGTGAGCAAATTTGAGTGGATTATATCGCAAGACGGCAAAACGGCAGTGCCCTAATTCCGATTTCGTCAGCCAGACAAAGTCGAAGCACTACAGGCAAGAGCAGATCCCTCGCCGGCCACAAGGCGGCCTCGCTCGGGATGGCAGGCTCAGGCACCGGGAAAAAGTGGGTAGCAACGACATTATGATCCATGCGTGTATTGCTGCTGTTTTTCGACGAAAAAGAGGAGAAAAAGGCTCAATTTTGAGGTTTTTACGATGACGTAGCGTCTAGCGGGGAAATCTGAGCGTCAACCGGCGCCGGGAGAGCGGCGAAGGCGAAAGGGAGGTCCCTCGTCGTCCGCCAGAAGAGCCGGCGGACTCGCTCGGGATGAGAATGCAAAGGCAGATGCGAACGCAAGAAAGGGGCGGCGGCGTGCCCATTATGTCAAAACATTTGCACGTCAGGAGCGGGGTGGTCCCACAAGCCTTTTCTTTGCAGTGCGGCTTGATTGGTCGGCCGGTTGCTGCGCATTCCACATGGGTGTGTCGGCTTTGGGGCTGGCTGTGCCCAGCGCCGCAAAAAAGTTCGGACGAAGGGGGAACGTGATGCGAATGCGCTTGGCGATGTGCGTTGTCGCAGCCTTTCTGTTTATGCCGACTGTGGCGAAGGCTGATGAGTTTGTCTACACCTATACGGACGCCGTTGAAGGCCTTGATTGGTCGTTCGAGGTGCCGTCGCTGATCACTTCGACTACGACCATCACCAGCTTTTTGAGTTCAGAGGTTGTTCCGGGCGGTGATTTTGCCACAGTGGGGTGTACTGCTATTACTTCGGTAACAATAGCTGCCCCGCTGAGCACCAATCCCTTTGTCGAAACTTTGGCGTTTGGAACCGGCTCTTGTGCTGAGGGCGTTGAGCTGGCAGACGGGTTTCCGGCCGCGATTGGCTCAGTCGGGACCTTTCATGACTTTCCCGGGAGCCCTTTCACTTCGACTCTTACAGTAAGCGAGGTGGGCACCGCAACGCCTGAGCCGTCGAGCTTGCTATTGCTCGGCACCGGGCTCGTCGGCGTTTTAGGCGCGGCTCGAAGGAAACTGATCGGCTGAAAGTCGGGTTTTTCTCCCTCTCTGATCAAGCCGCCCTTTCCGGGCGGCTTTTTTTGTCCAAAAAATTAGTTCAATTCAGAGTTGAGGATTTTGGCGAGGCGCGCGCCAGCGAGCGCGACGCGTTGCTTGGCGATATCCTGCGACGCCGATTCATAGGCCGGGGTAGTCGTGAAAGGGCCCCATCCCGGACCGATGGGCGCGACGTAGACGTCATCCTTCGCGTCCTGAAAACTCTCAGCTATCCAGACGGCCGCGTCAAGGTTGGACGCGAGCGCGCCATCGGCCGGGGGGAGCGCCGAGGCTGTCGTGACCGCTGTCGAGGGAGCTTTGCTCGTGCCGGGGAGACTGTCCCAGAAGTAATGCAATTCGTTCGTACAAGGCGTGGTAGTAGACGAGGCAGGACAGGTCAAATCGACCTTGTTGCCACCCTGATCGCCATCGGAGTGTCCGGCACTGATGCGCGTGGTGCAATGCAGAGGCTGGTGAACATCGCCAACCAGGTGCATGAGCCAGACGAGGTCGTAGGACTTGATTTTGTCGGCTTGCGTGGAGGCAAGCGCGGCGCGAAAGGTGGCGATTTCGGTCTGGGCATTCGGGGAGGGAGTCGTAAATGAAGAAGTATCCGTACCGTCCTGGGAAAACGGCGTGTCCACGAAGTGCCAATATCTGTGGCGGAGATGATCCTTGTATCCGATGTTTTGTGAAGCGGTAGGGTCGTTGGGCGGTGGAGTGTCTCCGTTGTCGGGCCCGACATCCTTATAGGAGCTGAGGCCCTTGATCTCGTCAGGCCAAGTAGCGGCGAGCATGAAAATCATCATGTCCTGATCCGCGGGGGATGTCCCGTGCGGAAGCGATTTTTTCCAAGCTTTGTACCTAGGATTGATTTCCAGGAGCACTTTGACGCGGGCGCGAGTACCGGGAGTGAGGGCTTGGTACGCGACGTAGGCCACGGCCATGTGGCCTTCGTCGAGCCAGCCGAAAGTCGGGAAAGCCAACAGGAGAACTGCCGCGAGCAGGACCGAATGCAAACGCCGCGTCTTTTTCATGTTCATCGTGATCGCCTCCGGAGCGAGAGAGAAGTATGGAGACCGCGTCCCATTGTGAAGCGGACTATACACTTGCTGGTAAATAGCGCGCGGGCAAAATTTCTCTGCTCGGGGGAGAAAGCAAACCGGATTCCGTGCCGGACCCTGCTGTTCCTTGCTCGCCGAGGGGCGGTTTGGGTATAGTCGAATGAAGGCGAGCAAACTGAAATGAGCGAACGCAAACTTCCCTTTGCGACGGTCGAAGAAGCGATCGAAGAGGTCCGCCAGGGACGCATGATCGTCCTGGTGGATGACGAAGACCGCGAAAACGAGGGCGATCTGGCGATGGCGGCGGAAAAAGTCACGCCGGAAGCCATCAACTTCATGGCCAAGTACGGGCGCGGGCTGATTTGCCTGGCGCTCACCGAACAGCGCTGCGACGCGTTGAATCTCGCGCAGATCACACAGCGCAACACATCGCTATTCGGGACGCCATTTTGCGAGCCGATCGACGCGCGCCGCGGAACGACAACGGGAACAAGCGCGGCCGACCGCGCGACAACCATCCTGACGGCAACCGATCCGAACACGCGTCCCGAGGATTTGGCTCGCCCGGGGCACGTGTACACGCTGCGCGCGCGCATGGGAGGCGTGCTGGTCCGCGCGGGACAGACCGAAGCTTCGGTGGACCTCGCGCGAATCGCCGGGCTCGATCATTCGGGAGTGATTTGCGAAATCATGAATGACGACGGGACGATGGCGCGCATCCCGGAACTCACCGCATTCTGCCATCAGCATGGGTTGAAGCTGCTCACCGTGGCCGATTTGATTCGCTATCGCATGCAACACGAGCGGTACGTGCGTCGGATCGCCGAGTCCGTGCTGCCCACGCGGCATGGGGATTTCCGGATGATTGCGTATTCGAGCGACGTGGATCACGAGCTGCACGTGGCGCTCGTGCGCGGCGATATGGCGGGCTTGCAGGCCAACAACGAGCCGCCGCTGGTTCGCGTTCACTCACATTGCCTGACGGGCGAGGTCTTCGGATCAACCGCGTGCGATTGCCACGCCATCATCGAGCGGTCGCTGGGCGCGATCGCGGAAGCGGGCCGCGGCGTCTTCGTATATTTGCATCACACCGGCCGCGGATTTCAAATTGACCCACGCGACGAAGAAACGAACGAATTGCCGCGGATCCGGTTCCACCAGCGCGAAGAACTTGATCACGACCTGGGAAGGCAGCGGCTGGTGCAGCGTGAGAGCGGCATCGGCGCGCAAATTCTGATTGACCTCGGACTGCGACGCATCCGCGTCCTCACAAATCATCCGCGGAAGGTGGTCGCGCTCGAAGGCTACGGGCTTGAGATCGCGGACCAGGTTCCGCTCGCCATCGCACCGGGAAAATCCAGCCACAAGATTTCCTAGCGCCGAATCGACTACCACCCGAATACTCGCTGCGGGTGAAACAGCGCAATGGAACGCGCTGTGCGCCGTCGTTTACGGCGGGGATTAATCCCCGCCCTTCCAATCGCCTACCGTCCGAACACAAGCACGACAAACGAATCCGGCTTGATTGACGGCCGCGGGCGTAGGTTGTCCGCGGTGGCCGCTGGCGGCGGACCGAACTCGGCGGTGACGAGAAAAACTTCGTGCGTCTTCGGATCGAGAGCCATGGTCCGCGCACCTTTTTGCGTAGGGACATCCTCGACGACGCTGAATTTGTCCGGCGCCTCTTCATGCACGACCGTCAGCGTGGCGCTCTGGCCGTTGGAAGAAAATGCAAAACCCGTTCCCGGATCGAATGCATTCCCGTCCACGCCGTCGCCGATCTTTGGCGTGGCAATCACTTTGCGGGAGTCCGCGTCCACAACTGCCATCATGCCGTTGCCGCAACCGGCGAAAAGACGCCGGTGCGCCACGTCCATTGCCAGCCCCGAGGGCTCGTTACAAGGCGCGAGCGGCCAGCGCGCAGTCACAGCGAGTTTCTGCGAGTCAATTTGCAACTGTTCGCTCTTGTCCTCGATGTTGACGTAGACGTGGCCCGCGCCGTCGGCCACTGCGAATTCGGGCTTGCCGTCGAGCGCGATAGTTCCCGCGACGGTTCCCGTGGCAGCGTCAAGCACGGTCGAATTCGAGCTGCGGCCGTTCATCACGAAAACCCGCTTCGACGCCGGATCATAAATGATGACGTCGGGGTTTGTGCCCGTCGGGACGGAGCCGATGGTCTTGAGAGTCTTCAGGTCGAAGATTGTGACCGTGTTGGCGCGGCCATTGGAAGTGAAGCCGCGGCCGAGTTCCGGCGCGAGCGCGACGCCGTGGACGCCTTCCGTGTTCGCGATCTCTCCGACGACTTTTCCCGAATCCACATCGAGCACGATGACTTTTGTGGAGCGCGAGATGAAGAGCCGCCGCGTGGGTGAATCGAACGTGATGATATCCCAGCCACCTTCGCCCCCGAGCGGAATTTTCTTCAAGAGATGGTAACCGGAGGGGCCAGCTTCTGCGGCGACTGTTGCGCTGAGAGGCTGCACCACGGATTTAGCGCTGCCGCTACCGACGGCGACAAAAATGGCGGCGAAGAATGCTGCAACACTTACGCAAGCCAAAACGCGGATCTTTAACATGCGTACTCCTTTCGGCCTATTGTGGCTTCGACGCGGGCGGCGTCGCGGGCGCGCTCGGGTGTGGCTTCGGCGCAGGCGTCCCGATAGTGACATAGGGGCGCAGCTTTTCGAGGCGAGCCTTCGTGATGCGACGGACGGCGAGCAAATCGTTCACGCTGCGGAATGGGCCGCTCTTTTGGCGGAAATGGACGATGTCCTTCGCTGTTACGGGCCCGACGCCGGGCAATTGCTCGAGTTCCTCGATCGTCGCGGTATTCAGATTAATCGGCTTTGTTGGCGGTTCCTTCTGCCCACTTCCGCTGGCGGCAAGCGATGAGCAGAGAGCGAGAAGGACGAGCGTTCTCAATGCCGCCGTGAAGGTGTTTTTACCAAACATCGCCTTTTACGCGTTCCTCATTATGTAAGGGCCCCGCTCGCGTCGTATTCGGTGACGTCTCCGAAGAGCGCGGCTTGAGGGGCGATTTGGGCGCGGTCGCCGACGAGAACGATCTGCGCGTTGGCGGAATCGAAATGACGTCGCGCCGCTTCGAGGACATCGTCCGCCGTGAGCGCGCGAATCTTCTCGCGGTACGTTTCAAGATAGTCCTCCGGCAGCCGATCGAGCTGCGAGGTCGAAAGCTGTGTCAGCAAACCATCCTGCGTTGCGACACCGAGAGAAAAAACGCCGCTGAGATAGCTGCGCGCGCTATCGAGCTCTTCCGCTGTGACCGGAAGCGAGCGCATGCGATCCATCTCGTAAAACATTTCGGTGAGCGTCGCGGCGGCGACTTCGTTGCGCACGGCGGCGTGGACGCTGAAATAGCCGAACTGGCGCAAGGCATTCACACCACTGCGCGGAGTATAGGTGTAGCCCTTTTGCTCGCGAATATTGATGAGGAGCCGAGAATGAAACGCGCCACCATAAATCGAATTCGCGAGCACAAGGCGATACCAATCAGGATCGCGCCGCGTGATGGCGAGATTTCCGAGCAGCACTTGTGTCTGCACCGATCCCGGCAAATGCACCAGATGCACGTGGCGGCCCGAAATATGTGGCGGCGCGGGCATTTTCGGCGGCGCGGGCTCGGGGGCCTTCCAATCGCCGAAGATTTTCTCCACGCGCTCGAGCATTTCCTTGCTCGAGAAATCTCCCACCAGAATCAGGAGCGCGTTCGGGGGAACATAATTTTCGCGATAGAAGTCCGCGAGCTGATCGCGGCGATATGCGGCGACCTGCTCTTCGGTGGGCGCGACGACGGCGTAGGGATGTTCGCCGAAAAGCACGCGCCGCAAGCGCTCGCTTGCGAGAAAGCCGGGCGTGGTGCGCTCGACGCGCAAGCCTTCGATTTTTTGACGCCGCTCGCGCTCGAATTCGTCCTCGGGGAACGAAGCGTTGCGCGCGAGATCGGCCATCAGCTCGAGCAAGCCTTGCGAAAACTCCGCGAGGCCGGAAACAGAAATCGCGCTGGTGTCCGCGCCTGCGTGGCTCGAAAGGTCCGCGCCCATGCGGCGCAAGTCTTCCTCGATGCGGCGGCTCGGGCGGGAAGATGTGCCGGTGCGCGCGACGGTGGCCGTCATTTCGGCGAGGCCGGGGGCGCGATGTGCTACAACCGCATTCCCGCTGCGGAAGAAAAGCTCCGCCGAAATCTTGGGGAAAGTCCGCGCTTCCGCGAGAACAACTTGCAGGCCATTCGAGAGCGTGCGGGAAGTTCGCGGCGGCCAAGCGACGGGGCGTTCCGCTCCAAGCGCGGGCGGGGAGGAGCGATGGCTACTCGAGGCGACAGGAGTGCTCACTTGGCTTCTCCCTTCGCGACGGGACGCCGCACGACAACCGCTCGATTGTGCAGCACGAGATATTTCCGCGCGACTGCTTGCACCTGCGCAGGCGTGACCCCGAGGAATCCGTCGAGGACAGAGTTGATGCGCGCCGGATCGCCGTCGAACAAGGCCAGGCACGCGAGATAGTGCATGAGGCCGAAACGCGGCATGTAAGATCCCATTCCACCTTCGAGTGTGGAGTAAAAATCAGAACGGAATTTTACCTTCACCGGCTCCAGTTCCTCTTCGGCGACGGCGGTTTCCTGCAGTTCACGAATAATTTCATCGTAGGCGGCAATCGCCGCGTCGGAGGTGTACTCGCCACCATGGAAAATGCGCGTGACCATCTGTGTGGGACCATTTGTCTCGAGAAGATCCGCGCCGCCACTCGCGTCCACGGCAATCTGCTGCTCGAGGACGAGCCGGCGAAAGACGCGCCCGGCGCGGCCTCCATGCAAGATGCGATCGAGAATTCCCGCGGCGTACCAATCCGGGGAGCCACGCGGCGGCATGGTGTAGCCGATAGCAATGGCCGGCAAAGGACCAAATTTTTCTTCGACTTCGCCGCGGCGCTCTTCCGTTTGCGGCGGCTCGCTGACGTCCGCGTGGGGTGGAAGCGGGTGCGGCGGAATGCCTTCAAAGTAGCGCTTCGCGAAAACCATCGCCTCCTTCGGATCGAGATCGCCGAGCATCAGCAGGACGGCGTTATTGGGCGCGTAATAGGTATGGAAGAAACTCTGGACGTCGACGAGCGTGGCGGCATCGAGGTCGACGAAATCGCCGTAGAAATTGTGGGCGTTGGGCCAATTTCGAAACGCGACGGGCGGGAGGTCGAGCCAATGAAAACCGCCGTACGGCTGATTCATCACTTTGACGCGGACTTCTTCTTTCACGACATCGCGCTGATTACGCAGATTTTCGTCGTCCACTTTCAGGGCGCGCATGCGGTCCGCTTCGAGCCAAAGCACGCGCTCGAGAGCGTTCGAGGGCACGGCTTCGAAATAGTTGGTGATGTCGTAGTTCGTGGTGCCGTTGAGAAGGCCGCCGGAGGAATTGATGAGCCGAATGTGCTCCATTTTCCCGGCGTTTTCGGAGCCCTGGAACATCATGTGCTCAAATAGATGCGCGAAACCGCTGCGGCCGCGCGGCTCGAGGCGAAATCCAATCTGATAATAGACTCCAACCGTGACGACAGGCGCCGAGCGGTCGGGGGATGCAACGACGCGCAAGCCGTTCGTGAGCGTCGCGTGCTCCACCGGAATATGAAGTTTCTTCAACTCTTGCCTCCCCTGGAATTTTTAAATGCGCGTTCGAGCTGCCTTCGCGTCGCGGCACGATTCCGCGAGAGAACATGCGCCGCAAGAAGCGCGAGCGCCGCATAGGACTCCTGAAATTCGCGCGGATAGCTGCGAAGCGCGTCCATGTGTTTCCGAACCGTGGCGAAATCGCCACGCGAAACCGGGCCAGTCCAAGAAGCCTTCGGCCCTAAACGCTGATAATTATCGAGCATTTGGCGAATCAAAGGCAGCAAAGCCTGGTTCGCGCGGCGGCGCGTGAAGCCGAGCTTGACGAGCATCTGATTCGCGGCCTCGACAAGAGCGAGGCCATGACCTGCGACGAGCGCTCCGGCGGCGTGATACGCGGGCTTGCTCCGGCCTTCGATCGGGACCGCCACGCCGCCGAGTGCGCGCGCGATCTGTTGCGCCACGCGCCGGGCGCGGAGATCGCCTTCAACGGCAAAAATCACGCCGTCGAGTTCCGGCACGGCGCGGCCGCTGAATGTCTGCATGGGGTGGAGAGAACCCGTCGCCGCACCCCGCCGCGCAAGAGGAGCAAGGACATCGCTCGCGAGCGCGCCACTCGTGTGCAAGACTATTTTAGCGCGACATTCCTCTCCACCCAATCGCGCGAGCTCGCGTGCCACATGCTCCAGCGCGGCATCGGGAGTCGTGAGCAAGATCACGTCTGCGCCCAGCACGTGGCGCGTCAACTGCGCGTGCGGCGTGCCGGCGCCGATGGCGCGGACCGCGGCGCGAGCGGTGGCCTGCGATCGCGTGACGACGGCGCCGACGCGCCAGCCAAGCTCATGAAGGCGTCTTCCCAATGTTCGGCCTACGCGTCCCGCGCCAAGGATGGAAATCGTGCGATTCATTCAACGTGATAGCATAACTTGTTCGCAATTTTTTCGGTGGAGGAAATTGGACGTTGCACGTGTTTTTAACGGGGCTTTTCGGCGCCATCGCTCTCCTCTGGATTGCTGTAGCGATTGACGTAGCCCGAGGCGTTCCCTTCATTCCTTCGCTGGCGGACTTTGCCCCACTACCAGACGCCAAATGCCCTACGATTTCGACGCTGTTCGCGGCGCGCGACGAAGCGGAAAAACTTCCTG
This sequence comes from uncultured Acidobacteriota bacterium, assembly GCA_963812565.1. Classification (GTDB taxonomy): domain Bacteria; phylum Acidobacteriota; class Terriglobia; order Acidiferrales; family UBA7541; genus Palsa-295. The sequence goes on along the minus strand of CAWEVR010000007.1, from coordinate 118,958 downwards.
GCGCGCTCGAGACTTTTCTTGCGGTTGACTACACTAACTACGAAATCGTGGCCGTGGATGACCGTTCGGAGGATGGGACGCAAGAAATTCTCGAAAATGCGGCGCGGGCAAATTCGCACGTGAAATTCGTGCGAGTGAATTCCCTTCCCGCCGGGTGGCTCGGCAAGCCGCACGGGTTGCAGCAAGCATACGAACATTCAAGCGGGGAGTGGCTCGTGTTCACGGATGCGGATGTGCACTTCTCGCCCGAGCTGCTGCGGCGCGCGATCGCTCTGGCGCTGGAAAAGGGCTGGGACCATTTGACTTTGCTCAGCAGCGTGGACATGTTTACGGTGGGCGAGAAAATCGCGATGACTTTTTTCGGGATGAGCTTTCTGCTGGGCATCCGGCCGTGGCGCGTGAGCGATCCGCGATCGCGTTTTTATGCGGGAGTCGGTTCGTTCCAACTCATTCGCCGCAGCGCGTACCAGGCGATCGGAACGCATCGGCGGCTGGCGATGGAAGTGGTTGACGATATGAAGCTGGGGAAGCTCGTCAAGGAAGGAGGATTTCGCTCCGGGGTCGCGCGAGGATTCGACAGCGTCAGCGTGCGCTGGCATGCGGGAGTGGGAAACATCGTGCGCGGCACGACGAAGAATTTTTTCGCGGCAACGGGGTTCCGGCTAGCGGTCGCGAGCTTGCAGTTTTTCACGCTGCTGCTGACCTGCGTTTTCCCTTTCGCGGCGCTGCCGTTCTTGCGAGGGTGGGCGCTCATGTTCGATGGGATTGCAGTGGGATTGCTCATTGCGATACAAGCCGGCGTGTGCGTCGAGGTCGGGGTTTCGCCGGTTTACGCGCTCACGGTTCCGATTGGCGCGCTGATTTTTGCGTGGATGATTGCGCGGTCGACGATTGTCACGCTGTGGAATGGCGGGATTACTTGGCGCGGGACGTTTTATCCGATTGAGGAATTGAAACGCGGCATTGTCTGAATCGGGGCGGACGAAATCCCGCAAGCAGGAATCCTCTTCGGTTTACCAGGCACCCTTAGCGGCAATCGAAGAGAGATTCTTCGACTGCGTCCCCCGCCCATTCGTCCGCAAAACAGGGACGAATGGAAATGCGAAGAGGCGGGGCACTCCGCTCAGAATGACGCGATTGTGAGTTTAGCGCGAAATTAAAGTATGGATCAGCGGCGGCGGGGGCGGCCTTTTGCCGAAGCCGCAGCGGTCTTGGGCGGCGCATCGACCGAAGGCGCCGGTGTGGACGCCGGCGAAGAGGGTTCCGCCGGGGATGAGATTAATGGGAGTTGAGTGGCAGCGATGACGCCAAGGTCGCGCTGCTTCAAGGAGCGAACGCGGTCGCGCAGGGCGGCAGCGCGCTCGAATTCGAAATTCTTGGCTGCTTCGCGCATCTGGGTCTCGAGCTGCGCGATGGCCTGAACCAGTTGCGCCTCGTTCGTAATGTCGCCCATCACGACGTCATCTGCCGGCACGATGAGGTAATCGGCTTCGACAATCGCGGCCATTTGCATGTCCACGGCCTTGACGATGGATAGCGGCGTGATGTTGTGCTCGCGGTTGTAAGCTTCCTGCTTGGCGCGGCGGCGGCTCGTTTCCCCGATGGCCTGGCGCATCGAGTCGGTCATGACGTCCGCGTAGAGAATGGCGCGGGCTTCGAGATGCCGCGCGCAGCGGCCGATGGTTTGGACCAGCGACGTAGCGCTGCGCAAATAGCCCTCTTTGTCGGCATCGAGAATCGCTACCAGCGATACCTCGGGCAGGTCGAGCCCCTCGCGCAAGAGATTAATACCGATGAGAACGTCGAATTCCCCGCGGCGCAGAGCGCGCAGGATGCGCACGCGTTCAAGCGTTTCAATCTCGGAATGCAGATAGCGGCAGCGGACGCCCACCTCGGAGAAATATTCGGCGAGATCTTCGGACATGCGCTTTGTGAGCGTGGTGACGAGGACACGTTCGTTGCGCGCGGCACGCTGGCGAATCTCTTCGAGTAAATCGTCTACCTGGCCTTTGACCGGGCGAACTTCGACTTCAGGATCGACGAGTCCCGTCGGGCGGATCACTTGCTCGACGACGGTGCCACCGGATTTCGTGAGCTCGTAAGGCCCGGGAGTCGCCGAAACGTAGATGACCTGGTTCGTGCGATGCTCGAATTCCTCGAATGAGAGCGGCCGATTGTCGAGCGCGGACGGCATGCGGAATCCGAAATCCACGAGGGTCTGCTTGCGCGAACGGTCACCGTGATACATGCCTCGGAGCTGGGGGATGGTCTGGTGCGATTCATCCACGAAGAGGAGAAAGTCCGAAGGCACGTAGTCGAGCAGCGTCGGCGGCGCTTCACCGGGAAGGCGACCGGAAAGATGGCGCGAGTAGTTTTCGATACCGTGGCAATAGCCGATGGTGCGCATCATCTCGATATCGAAATGCGTTCGCTGCTGCACGCGCTGCGCTTCGACGATCTTTCCCTGCCGCTCAAGCTCGGGCTTCCACCATTCGAGCTCTTCGTAGATGGTCTGAATCGCGCGCTCCTTTTGCGCGGCGGGAAGCACGTAGTGCGTCTTGGGATAGATAGGGATGCGATGAATCTCGCCGTCGCGCGTGCGAATCTCTCCTGTGAGCGGATCCATCTTGCGGATGGCTTCGATCTGGCTTCCCCAAAGCTCGACGCGGACGGCGAGATCGTCATACGGGGGATAAATTTCGATGGTGTCGCCGCGAACACGGAAGGTCCCCCGGCGGAGATCCTCGGAGCGTTCGTATTGGATTTCGACGAGCTTGCGCAGGATTGCTTCGCGGGCGATCGACTGCCCCTTTTCGAGCATCAGCATCATGCCGAAGTACGCTTCGGGCGAGCCGATGCCGTAAATGCAGGAGACCGAAGCGACGATAATGACGTCGCGCCGCTCGAAGAGCGAGCGGGTGGCGCTCATGCGCAGCTTGTCGAGCTCGTCGTTGATCGTGGCTTCCTTTTCGATGTAGGTGTCGCTCGAAGGCATGTACGCTTCGGGCTGGTAGTAATCGTAATAGCTCACAAAATATTCGACGGCGTTCTGGGGAAAGAATGCGCGGAATTCCTGGAAGAGCTGCGCTGCGAGCGTCTTATTGTGGGCGAGGACGACGGCCGGGCGGTCGAAATGTTCGATCACCTTGGCCATCGTGAAGGTTTTTCCGGAGCCGGTAACGCCGAGAAGGACCTGGTGACGCTCGCCATCGCTCACGCCGCGAACGAGCTGGGAGATTGCTTCGGGCTGGTCGCCGCGAGGGTCATAGGTGCTCGATAGCTTGAATTTCATGGCCGGGCCGCCTCAGCGCGCAAAATGCGCGGGTTCGAAACTTTCCATTATAGCGCAGGTGTCCAGTCGCGGGGCGGCGTGAGGAAGGCCCCTGGCGATGATCCGACTATGCGTCCATTGGCCAGTGGGTTGGCTGTGCAAGCGCGCACGCTGATGGAAGCATGTTACCGGGCACGACCCCGAGCACTTTGAAAAGACTCACGTGAACCTCCTGCCCGGTCGTCAACATTTCCGGTAACGGCGTTAATCAGGCGTTATCGCGCTGTGCTCCGAATGAAACGAGGAGCGATCACTAGAGGGGGCTGTTTTCAACGGTTCCGTGCAAACCCAGGAGTCTGCTGCCTTCTTGCCGCGCCTCCAAAGTCGTTTGAAGAAAATCCAGGAGAAGAGCTTCTTCTGACTTTCCAATTCGACGACCGTACATGACCAACAAGATTCCAGAGATAACGAGCCCTAAAGGCATGAAGTCAAAAACGGAGAGCTGACCCTGCTGTTTTGGATTTGTAAGGTGATCAAGCAACGCAGGTAAAGTCACCAATGTAATTCCGATGGTAAAGGTCAACCAAAAAGCAATGAACAACCGCACTGCGCGGTCCATACGAAAACGTCCGATGAGCCGGGAACCTGAACCTTGCGATGAAAAGACCCCGAGAAAGCAAGGAGCGAAGTCATTTCGGCGCTCCTTACGTTTCCAGAGTTTGATTCTGCTCCCTCGCAACTTGGAAAATATAGGTTTTGAGCCGCCATATCCGAAGGGGAAGAAGAATTGAAGTTTGGGTGCGTCAGTGGCTTCGCGAATGCGCCGCAGGCACTCCTCGACCGCGAAATTGCTTCGCAAGCAGACCGTCTCGGACTTTTCCATTAGGCTCTTGAAACAGGATACTAGCCGGGGGCCTGAAGTTTTCAGTCTTGCGCAAAACGCTTGTCTTAAATCTACTCTCGCACGTGGCTCCAGCGGGTGCAACACGACATCGTAGTGCCCTTTTAGTAGGATAATCGGAAAAGGCGGCGGGCCATCCCATTAACTACGGTCGGTAGATAGGCGGTGACGGTTTGCTCCGGATAGGTCTTGGGAAATCCTCTTCTCACCACCAATCTGGGATCGTCGCAGACTGAGATAGGTGGTGATAATCCCTGTTACCAACACCCATCTGATTTTCGATTGCGAATGCCCTCAATTCGCACTGATCTTGCGGAGTTCGCCGAGTGTCCTAGGATGCTTCCTCGCAACCTGTGCACCGAAATCGAGAATGGTGCCATCGGCGTTTGTTGTCTTTATGAATCCGATTGCCAGGATTTGCCATCCATCGAGTTGGATATCGTCAGCGAACACGGGCGGTGTAGAGTCTTTTTGCCAAGTGCCGCTGAAGTGAATGGTTTCGCTATGCTTGAGAGTGAGTTCGAACGACAACCGCTGCGCGGTAATCGGCTCGATCGTGGCTTGCAGGCTCCACGGAGCTTCAATGCCGCCGCTCGCAGATGCGGTACTAAGGGTGATCGAGCGACTCTTCTCTTGAACGTTGAAATTCGTTTTGTTCGTGATTTGGCTCGGCCCGCCCGGTGCGGCCTCGCGGAGAAGTTCAAGCACCAGCTTGAGGTTCAAGACTGCTCCGTCTAGCGCGTCAATCTCGTACCCTTTTTCGAGCGGGACATTTTTTGCGAGCATCCATTGACACTGGCCATTAACGAGCATGAGTTCGGCGGTCTGATGCTTTCCTTTTCCCTGGGTCTCGATAGTGATTTTTAGGTCGTTGCCGCTGATGTCGTAAGTCGAAGTGCTTGTGACACCCTGCTCTTGCTCGCTCAAAGAAACGCGCGTCGGTTTGTACCATTCACTGTCATTCGTCGCTGAAGCCGCCCGAGTGCGGTTGGCGCGTGCGGCGGCCGCGACGTCTTGCGCAAGTGCTGCGCCATTGCCGATCGACACCAGCACAAACGAGAAGGTGATGCACAAACGGAGCGTGTGCAGGATCTTCATGGGAACCTCCGCCCGGCTGGCCTGTGATACTCCTTCGTTAAGACCACTCCATGCTACCTTCTTCCGCTTCCGAGCAAACCTGACCTAAGGTTCAGGTGTTCCAGCCATGCATGGTGCAGGCAATGGAATATCGAAATGTGAAAAGGATCGAGACCGGCTTTTCTGAAAAGGATCTTCGCACACTCGAAGAACGCCCACTAATGAGAGGCAAAACTTAGGTGGTGATAATCCCTGTTCTCAACACCTATCTGAACGTCATTGTCCGGTAACCGGGTCAGTCAGGAGCTGCCTCGCTTTTGACAGGCGGTGGGCGATTCCGAATGCTATTGATAGCTCAACGGCAGTACCCACGAGAAGTAGCAACAGGCGAAGTCCGGTCGCAGGATGAGAAAACTGATTCACGTATTGCAGGTAAGCTAAGGGCAACAGGCAGATCAACGCAACTAGCCCTGCCCGGCCCCTTTGTAGGAAGCCAACGAATAAGCCGACTGCGCTCCCAGTCAACGCATCAATCAAGGAATAGGCGTAGAGACCAAACCGCTGAGGGAGATCACTTGCCGCCCAAATCAGGCTTGCCATCACCACGAGTCCCAATAACACGCCCGCAACGAAGACACCTAATGTTCTTAGCACTAGAGAACCTCTTTGGGTACCAATGTACGTATCCGATGCTTTCAATCACACTTCCTTGTCGAAACCGGTTGCCCAGACAGACAGCAGTGCGTCTGACTCCCAGTTTGTCGCGTAATCGGAAACTACGTTTGGCAGACGGGCTGGGATGCTCCGGTCCGGATAGGTGTTGATAAATCCCCTTATCACCACCAATCCGGGGATCGTCGCAGACTGAAATAGGTGGGGATAATCCCTGTCATCAACACATATCTGAACGTCAGTGTCCGGTAACGGCGTTAATCAGGGATGTGGATTACTTCCGAGTTGCCCATCATCCGGCAAATAAGGGAGGTTGGAAGCCATGAGGAACCTAATCACGTTCGACAAACGGACGTGCGATGACTGAAAATTAGGGGATTATTTTTGGCTCGGCACTGTGGCGAATCCTGTCGCGGTTCGATTCTGCGCACTAGCTTCACGGAAGCGTTCGCGCGACGCGGAAACCCATGATGTTAGCGCGGAAGTCGGCAGGATTGCGTTCTCGGGTGGCCGGTCGCAGCAGCCACGCCGGAAACATCCACGAGCTGCCGCGATCAACTCGGAGGCAACTGCCTTGGCCGTCCTTCGCCTTGGGGTCGCTCGAAGGGGCCTCGTTCGCGCGCCCGTCGGCGGAAATGCCGGCGTAGCTGTTGTCGTAACAGTCCTCGGTCCACTGCCAAACGTTCCCTGCCATGTCGTAAAGGCCGAATGCGTTCGGCGGCTTCGCGCCCACCGGATGTGTCTGGCCATGCTCGCAAAAAAGACCTTCCACTTTTTCGCAGCCGGAGTTGGCGTTGAACCAGGCGTGGACAGGAGCGGCAGCGTCGTCATCGCCCCAGTAGAACGTAGTTGTCGTTCCGGCGCGTGCAGCATATTCCCACTCCGCTTCGCTGGGCAGCCGATAAGGCCCGTTTGCTGAGGCCGCGCCGCCGCGATGTGCCTTGCGGTTCAACCACGCGATATAGGCACGCGCATCCTGCCAGCTCACGCACACGACTGGATCACGGTCAGTCTGCGCTTGGCCGGGATTTTCCCAAGTAAACTTCGGATCCTTCTCCCATTTGAAAATGGCGCGGCCGCGGCCGCAACCATCACCGGCCGGGTATCCCGTCTCACGAGCAAATGCCGCGTACTCGCCACGAGTGACGTCATACTTGCCCAGGGCGAATGACGGCAATGAGACCTGATGTTGCGGAGCTTCATCAGCAACCGATCCCAAACTACTGCCATGGCTTGCCGCCCACGATTTTTCCTGCGGAGATGAGCCCATGGTGAAGCTGCCAGCTGGGAGAACGACCATCTCCGGGCAATCCGGGCAATCGCGGAACACGGTGCCCGGCACGCGCCCCGAAGTCGTCTGCTGCTCCTGTTGCGCCCGATCCCGCCGCGAGTCGGGCGGCACCAGGTTGTTCGCGCGGTAGTACACCACAAGCTGGCCGTAGTGCTCGCCGCTGTGCTCGATGGCAAATGTCCAGATGTTGGCGTTGTGGGCCAGTCGGTTTCCAAAGAATCTCGATGTCTTGTCCAGCCCCTCGTCGCCCTGCTGTTGAATCACTTGCGCTCCGTCCGCAACGGCCTCCTGCACGAACTTCACCACGTCGGCCTTGGTCTTGAAAACGTCTCGCGAGGGATTGTCACCCTCGCCGAAGTCCGGCCCGAGGGTTGATCCGGAAACCCTGCGTATCAGGACATAATCGAGTGCGGCGGCGTGGAGAAGGTTCTGGGCAAAGGTGCGCTCGTCCTTCTGCACCTTGAAGTCGTATTTATCTTCGGGAAAATCCTCGGCCATGGCGATGAGCTTGTTTCCGATCTCGTTCCACATGCGCAGCATCTCGTCGGTCCGGGATTGCGCGGGCTGTGGACTCTGAGCCTGCGCGGCGAGTCGCGGGCACGCAGCCAATACAGAAAAAACCAGCAGAGTGACGGCGGCTAACCGAGAACGCGAATGCGATCGTTTCGTCAAAAGGCCTCCTGAGATCAAGTTTGTGATCGAGTGATCATCGTCAAATTTCAGTGCTCGTTGTCGGCTCACTGGCGAGCAACTACCGACGGTTTCACTGCTGAGCAGCTACGGCTCTTCTTGCCTCGTCGTACACCTCTCGGATCGCATTGGTTACCGTCTCCGGCTCGTCGAACTGGATGTACTCCGAGCTATTGTGGGCGAAGATCTGTTTCGAGTTCGAAGACAGTTTGAGCCAGCCTGCCTGGGCTACCGTAATCTCCTGCTCATATTTGAGGTGCTTCGGAGTGTCCGGGGGCTTCGTCTCCAGGTGGCCGACAGCGTGGTTTCCCGAGGTGAGAACGCGGATGGGACGCGAGCCGAATGATCGGCGGTGCTGTTGCAGATAGGTTTCGTCCGCCGCCGTTTGTTCCATTTCTGAAGAATAAGAGTCATACATGGCAACTTTGGTTTGCGCGATCTCCAACACTTTGGCGTTCAATTCCGGAGACCACTCTGCTTCCGGCAAACCCCGAAAGAAAAATTGCTGAGCACAGGTCTGTTGTGGCCGGCCAGGACGGGACGTTACCGGCAACGGCTTGTGCTCGGCAATCAAGTCTCGACACTCGCGCATGTCCTTGGGAATCCCAGCAAGTCCTCGATGTTCCTCTTCTTGCATCGCCTGCGGTTCGACGTCGGTGGGATCGGCGTCATCCAACACCAGCCCCGCAACCTCGTCCATGTACAGGTCCGCAAAGGTGCGCACGTTGTCGCCGCCGAAGGCGCTTCCCACCAGAATGTAGGGCCCGCCAATGCCGGCATGGTGAAGCGCTGTACGTAGCTCCTCGGCGATGTGCAAGCTGGTACGCGGCATGGGACCGGGATCACTAAATCCCGCGCCGGCACGGTCATAGCTGCAAGCGCGCGTCCATTTGGCGATCTCCGGCTGCACCTTCGACCACGCGGGCGCCCAGTCTCCCCATCCGGAATCGAAGACCACCGTGGGTGAGCCGCTCCCCATGCAATAGAGATTCAGCCGAAATCCACCGGCGTCAACGAGCTGGCCGGGTTGCGCGTAAACGATGTCGGCGGGGGCGTTGCCGCGGCTCGCTGCTTGCTGGCCGGAAACGGCCACGGCCAGCAGAACCACCGCCCACGGCAAGAACAAGAGTGCCTGTTTCACGCTTGCGGCTCCCCTCGATTGGATTGAACCCGGGAACCCGGATTTTCAGGCTTCCGATTCGCATCTCCGCCTGCGCTATTCGTATCTCAGCGCGACCAGCGGATCGACGCGTATCGCGCGCCGCGCCGGAATATAACAAGCAAGCAGAGCGACACCGATGAGAAGAAGGGCGACGCCCGCAAACGTCAGAGGATCTGTCGGCCTCACGCCGTAAAGCAGTCCTGCCATCAAGTGCGATACGATCAGCGAACAAACAAACCCAACCGCAGCGCCAGCAATGGCAAGCCCCAATCCTTGACGCAGAACCATGCGCAGGATGTTCCGGGTTTGCGCCCCAAGTGCTAGGCGAATCCCGATCTCGTGTGTGCGCTCGCTCACGATGTACGAAATCACGCCGTAAATTCCCAGTCCCGCGAGAAGCAGCGCGGTCAGAGCGAACAATCCAACCATTTCCATCGTGAATCGCCTCTCGGAGAGAGACGCGGTCAGGACTTCATTGAGCGTCTGCGCTCCGAAAACGGGAAGCTCCGGGTTTACGGACTGCACCTGCTCGCGCACCTCGACTGGAATCGCAGCAGTATCCAGCCGCCCGCGCAAAAATATAGCCAGATCCTTAGCCGGCCTCTGATACAAGCTCAGGTACATTTGCGGAACGCTCGAGTCCGCCAGCGATTCCGTCCGAGCATCCGCGAGCACGCCAACCACAGTGGTCCAGGAAAAAGAGGAACGGTCCCCTGGAACCGGTAGTTTGAGACGCTTGCCAACCGGATTTTCATTTGGCCAGTAGGTCCGCGCGAACGTCTCGTTGATCACCGCTACGGCCGGGGCAGCTTCGTTGTCGGACTCGTTGAATAAACGGCCGCGCAGCAGCGTCGTGCCCAGCAAGTGAAAATATTCCGGCGTAACGATGAAAGGGCCGACCAAAGGAGCCTGGGTGCTTGAAGTCTCGCGGCCTTCGAAGATCACAGGGAGCAGGATTAGATCGATTCGACTGTGACCTAACGGAACAGCCGCTTGGTCACCCACGGCTACTTCTTCCACTCCGGGCAGCGTCCGGACGCGACGAATTACTTCGCGCAAGAACGGCGCCTCCTGAGCAGGCTTTTGGTAGATGTCGGTCTCGGGATCATTTGGGACAGGCAGCCATGTGCGAACCGCCATGACATTCTGCGGGTTGAATCCCAGCCGCACATTCAACAAATCCCAAAAGCTGCGCAGCAGCAGGCCCGCAGCAACCATCAGCACCAAAGAAAAAGCAAATTCCGTTACCATCAGCACGCGGCGCGTGCGCGCCTGTTCCCCGGAGCCTGTCGAGCCGCGCCCTTCCTGTTTGAGCATATGAGTCAAATCCGGCCGGCCGGCATGCAACGCGGGAGCCAGGCCGAAGATCGCGCCGGCGACGAGGGAGGAGACGAGAGCGAAAAATAATACAGGCCAGTTAATCGATACTTCATTCAGCCGCGGCAGGCTGTCGGGCAGGATTTGCAGCAGGAACCCTTTCAGACAGAAGAGAACCGCCAAACCGCCCATTCCGCCGAGCAAGAACAGAAACAAGCTCTCGGTGAGCAACTGCCGTATCAGGCGCGTTCGCGCGGCTCCGAGCGCCTGCCGAATAGCCATTTCGCGTCCTCTCGCGCTCGCGCGAGCGAGTAGGAGATTCGCGACATTCACGCAGCCGATCAGCAGGACCAATCCGACGGCCCCGAGCAGCAGAATCAATGACTGGCGAACATTGCCGACCACGGTCTCCGTGAGCGGCACTAAGCGCACCGTCCATGCGCTCTGCAGCGGATAATCTTCCGGGAATTGTTTCTGCAAAGATGCCACCAACGCGTCTACATGGCTTTGCGCCTGCGCAATCGTTAGTCCAGGTGCGATGCGCGCGATTGCCGGCGAAAGAAAGTGCGACTTGCGCAGAGGGGGAGGGGCAGGCGGCCCGGCAAAACCCGTCGCCGCCCACAGTTCGATGTTCCTTTCATCCGTTGTTCGCCCGGGATCGTGATAACCCGCAGGCATCACGCCTATGATCTGATACAAGTCGTTGTCGAGCCGTACACTTCTGCCCAAAATATGCGGGTCGCCCCCGAAGGCTCCCTTCCACAAGCCATCGCTGATGAGAACTTCCAGGGTAAATCCGGGCGTGTGATCCTCGGGATTGAACGACCGGCCCAACTCCGGCTTCACCCCCAGCAGCGCAAAATAATTCGGAGGGACCGCCGCGAAGAAGATCCGCGCAGGCTGAGATGAGCCCGTGAGGTTCACGGACCCTCCCCCCACCGGCGAGACATATTGGAAAATGCCTGAACGCTGAAGATCCTGCCACTCAGGCACCGACATCCCAACATCCCGCGCGCCCACGCCGGGAAGATCATCCTCGACGCTTACGAGCTGCTCCGGTTGTGGGTACGGCAAGGGGTGCAACAGCGTGGCATCGACGACGCTGAAAATCGCTGTCGTGGCTCCGATGCCCAAGGCAATCGTCAAAACGGCGACCGCGGTGAAGCCCGGAGACTTGCGCAGCATGCGCAGGGCGTAGCGGATGTCCTGCCAGAACTGATCCAGCCAAACGAAACTCCACACGTCGCGCGCCTCTTCCTTCACCCGCGTCACATTGCCGAACTTCCGCAGAGCCGCGTAGCGCGCTTCTTCCGGTGACATGCCGCGCTCGATGTTGTCCTGTGTCTCTCTCGCGATGTGGTCACGAATGTCCTGATCGAGGTCCTCCATCATGCGCTCGCGGCGCCTCATGATTCGCCCTCCTGTTCGGCCGGCCGCAGAATCTGTGCGATCGCTCCCGCCAGTTTGTCCCACTTGCTGGTCTCAACCGCCAATTGCCGCCGGCCCTTGGCAGTCAGGCGATAGAACTTGGCCCGGCGATTGTTCTCCGAAGTCCCTTCTTCCGCCGAAATCCATCCTCGCTTGATGAGCCGGTGCAACGCCGGATAGAGCGACCCCTGCTCGACCTGCAACACGTCGTCGGAGTTGAACTCAATTGCTTTGGCGATGGCGTGGCCGTGCGCCTGCCCCAGCAACAGCGTGCGCAGGATCAGCAGGTCCAGCGTGCCTTGCAGCAACTCGACGCGTGCTCGTTGTTCTTTGGTAGACATCCTAGGTGAGGATATAGAGTTTCCAGTAGAATGTCAAGGTGAGCAAACTCCCCCGGCCATTCTGCCAACTTCTGGTGAGTCGGGTAATTGAAAACTACATCGGGCGGGCTGACCGATGCTTGCCGGTCAGGATCGGGGGCTGGAATCGAGCGGTGATAATCCTGTTCTAGAGATCTGCCTGATAATTATTTTTGCCGGGACCAATGAAAAACGATGCCGGCCCCCACCAACAAATTGTTTTGGTGGTCGTTCGTGGCGTTCGAAAAGTTAGTTAGATAATAGTCGATCTGAATGATTCGCACGGCGAACCGGGAAGTCAGCGGTACATCGATGCCCCCACCCATGCGAGCAGCAAACTCATGGGACCCGTCGCCTACTCCAGCCACTCCCCCTCCGGCGTGCGCGACACCCAGCAACAGCTGGGCAAAGGGTTGGGGTTTATGATTCCCTTCCAACCATGGTTGCGGAAGTTTGTAACGCGCCCCAGCCAAATACGAGACCAGGGTCAATGAGCTTCCGGTAGTCGGGGCGTTGCCCGCGTTCTGTGCACCGAAGTCCGCAACGAGGGACCAAGGACCGTGGAAATTCCACGAGCCCGAGAGCCCGCCGCCATTGAGACCAAAACAACCGCACTGTCCGGGACCAGCGTTGGCACGCACCCATTGGTAAGTCGCAGCCGCGTCTCCGCTATACGACTCCTGGGCGACAGCCGCTGTAGTTCCTGCGAATAACAAAATTGTTGCTAATAGAACCGATCGCATTCGCAATTCTCCTCAAGCGCCTCTCATTAATTGGATGGCACAGAAACGGTGGCTGACACGTTACTGATCACCGCTTGCTCGTAAGAACCACCCGTGGAAGCCGTGACATAGAGATAGGCCACGGCCGGCACTGCCACACTTCCGGACATGACCTGCACGCCATCAAGGGTCACGGTCATTTGCCCCTGCACAATGGAGATGGTGTAGCTGTGCGAAATCGGCGGGCCCGCCGCGACAAGTGTTGGAATGTTTGTGTTGACGTTGAACCAAGGGTTCTCGAACAGCGCTGTTTCGCCTCTTCCCACACCTACATACGGAACCGGTGGGTCGCCGGCATTGTGGTACGTGTCGAAGCCGAACACGGTGCCCGGAATTCCTTCCGCCCCCAAGCCCATGCCCGGCAACCCCATGCTGGTGAGGGTCGCTCCAAGTGTTGGATCACCCAAGACCATGGTGAAGCCGTCGGCCGGAACAGCGCTTGGATTGCTGAGCGTCATGGTAAAGCTCAGCTGGATGTCACCGGTGGAAATCAGGTTCGGCCACACAATTTCGCCTCGTTGGTTGTTTAGCGCGGCCGTCAATTGGAAGGTGCAGCCCGCGCCAGCCACTGCATTGCCTAGGGCGGACCAGTTGGAATTGCAGAGATCCGGAACACCCCCCAAGGGACCTACGAACAGGCCCGCGGAGCTGCTGGTCACAGACGAGGTGACTCCATTGCTCACGACAACATAGAAAACAGAACCAGAATCCGCACTAGCTGCTGAATCCAAGGTGTACGTCGAGCTGGTAGCTCCCGGTATCGCAGTGAATGTGGAACTGCCGGGGGCGGCTTCGTACCACTGATAGGTCAAGGGAAGATTGGAAACCGCCGTTACTTGGTACGTCGCGGACGCACCCACGTCGACGTATTGAGTGATAGGTTGCCCCGTGATCTGAAGCAGGATCCCATTGCCCACGGCAAGGGTTGCAGGCTGGGAGACTGCTTGCCCGTAGTTGTTGGAGACGATGACGTAGTAGGCATCCTGATCGTTACTGGTTGTGGTAGCCGAGCTCGGCACCGAATAGGTGGCCGAGGTAGCTCCCGATATCAGGGTTCCCGTCGTTTGCCCAGCGGGAATCCTATACCACTGATAGGTGAGCGTTGGGGTGCCCGAAGCCACGACGCTGAACGACGTGGTACCTCCCGCTGCGACACTTTCGCCAACGGGCTGCGTGACGATCGTAGGCGGAGCATTTCCCGACGTTACGGTTAGCGTAGCTGCGCTGCTGGTTAGTGGACTCCCGGCACAGGAATCCGTAACCGTCGCGTAGTACTGAGCGCCGTTGTAACTCGAGTCCACAGCCGGTGTGGTGTAGCTGCTTGATGTTGCGCCAGAGATCGCCGTTCCCGTAGTGCCACCTGACGGAATTTGGTACCACTGATACGTAAACGGGCTTAGACCCTGGGCCGCCACCGAAAAAGAGGCAGTCTGTGTGGTAAGGATCGAAAGACTCATTGGGTTTGATGTAATTGACGACCCGACTGCCACAATGGCAATACTCGAAGTCACACTTCCCACTCCATTGGTGACGGTGACGGTGTAATTTCCCGCATTAGCCTCAGCGGCCACCGAAACGGTGTAAGTCGAATTGGTAGCCCCCGGAATCGGCGTTCCATTCAGGCTCCATTGGTAGCTGGCCGCGTACGTCGCGCTCACCGAGAGCAAGATGCCCGACCCCGTACAAACGTGCTGGCTAAGAGGTTGAGTCATTATGATCGGACCGCTGATCGAACTCGTTGTTGAAACGGACACAGATGGTTCGTCCGCGCTGGTGGCGGTAATCGTGTAAGTGCCGGCAACAGTGGGAGAAGTCCACACGTTTCCGACGAAGCTCCCCACGGACGCGCTCCACGTCAGGGCATTCGTAAGGCCGCCGCTCGCCGTGGCCGTAAAGGCAAGTTGGCCGGGCGCGGTGGTCTGATTGGCGGGGGAAATCGGAGTAATGGTCACGCTGGTTGGCGTCACCAAGCATGTTGTCGAAACAACGTTTCCATGGGAGTCCGTAACCGTCAGCGTGTAGGTTTTGGCCGAAGCCAGTGCAGGAGTTGGATACGAGGCGCCGCTTACGGCTGACGCCGTAATATCGGAACTCCCGACGCCCATCGATCCAATAACAGCCGTCCCGCCGGAGAAGGTAGGAACCAACATCACAGGCGAGTTATATGGCGGGGCGGATGTGCTGGGAACCAGACTCTTGGCTACAGGAGCGATGCTCTGCACGGCTAGTGTAGCCCCCATACTTGTTACTGTGCCAAAAGGGTTCGACACGGTCACCGTGAAAACTGAACCGCTATCGCCCGTGACGGTTGCCGGCGTCGTGTAGGTGCTGGAATTTGCGCCGCTGATCGCAACCCCGTTCTCGTACCACTGGTAAATCAGCGGACCCGTTCCGGTTGCCGTCACGCTGAACGATGCAGTCTGTCCAACTGCCACAGTCAGGCTGGCTGGCTGGGTGATAATCGTGGGAGCTACCGGCCTGGCGCCTTCAAAACCCCCCGCGCACCCCCACATATTTAGGAGGCCGAGGATCACGGCTAGACCGCCTACCAAACTAAGAATGCCTCGATGTTTCATTATGGAATGATCTTCAGCACCGTTGCCATCGCGGAGCTGTGTGGGGCTCGACGCCGCAGCACCAAGCGGTCCAAGACTTGCGAGAATGCCGAGCCGGCGGTGAAATCGGACGAGCAGAATCCTCTGAGCACATCGAAACACGCGTCGCATGGTGAAGATCTCCTAATCTGACTATATCCAGAACATTAGGCGGTACTAGGACTACGAAGATTGATGCCGCTCAACTACTAATAGCGCTTTCTAGTAGTACTTTCGCGTCAAGTGACGCGAGGGGATGGCTCTGTGCTTGGGTAGCGGCCAAATCGGGACGGGATCGCAGGAGCCAGCTACGCCATGCAGGGGGATTCGGGGCTCGGTGAACTCCCGGTGGGCCGAATAAGTCGTTCTACCAGAATCAACGGTGAGATTGGCATTCGCAATTTCGGCCTCGGGAGAGATTCCCAGCTTGGGATTTGAGCGCGCCGAGTTCAGTGGGATTTATCGGATTCGTTTTTCACCCGTGTCTGGTCCGTGATCCAGTTCACTTCCCAAGTCTTGCCTCCATCATCCGAGAATGACTGCTCAAAGTGGGGGGAATTCGTGGTCATGTCCGTCCAAACAAATCGAATAAGGATGCTTTTGCCATTAATCGTATCCTGGGCGAAAAACTCACCGCGTCCATTCTTGAATTCGCCGACCTGGGGCGGGTCGATGATGCCATTCTTGCTGTTGGCCCAGTAGAGCCTCCACTGGTGGGATTGAGGATTGTACGTACGCAGGGTCAGACCTTCGATGTGGCCTGTTGGGCCATCGAGCTCGACCGTGTCCAGATTGGCGCGGCCATCCCAAATTTTGAAGCAGACTCCAGTACCGTCTAATTCGACCCAGGTATTGGAGCCTGTTAAGGGATTTAGGCGGCGCTTTAGGTGAAATTTCCATTTACCAATTAGGGGGTCAAAATCGTGCTGTCCATCCCGCTCCGCGGCGGCGTCTTGAGCGCCAGCTTTCGGTGCACCTGAATTCTGCTGTGCGAGTCCTTGACGAGGCTGCAATATAACAACTAAGCTGCACACCAAAAGACAAGTACGAATGTGTTTGAGAGCCTTCATCACCGCCTCCATTAATTCGTCCGTCTATCCTGCTTAGACGGGGCCTCCGCCCACGAAACATTGCCGCATGTGCTAGAAATCGGCAAGATTTAAGGAAGCGCGTCGCGCTTCACGAAGTTTCACAGATTTTGACGCTGGCTTTCGAGACAAGTGAGCCGAGATTCCCGATTTGGACCTCTCGCTCGCACACCGTATGCTTCTCCCGGCCGAGCGCCGCGAAAGTACCGATTGCACGCATCACCGCGTCGGTCCCGAGTGGCAGAATGATGCCTGCAAGCGCGCCCACGACAACATCGCCAACCCTTTCAAAGTGTTCTTGTTCAAGCTTCCTCCAACTCCGAGTGTGCCTTGATTCGGGCACAGCCCCGAGAGGCCGCGTCAGTTCGAGCTAGCGGCGGGGTCTCAGCGCGACTGGAAAGAAGATGGGGCACGGCTATACAAGCCCGCTTGCGACCAACTCCGTTTCGATGCGATGGGCGCCGGCCTGGGACTCGGCGACGATGAGTGCCGACAGGCGGGAGGGCTGGCCTGCGTGCCCGGCGGCCGTCGGGTCGAACATGCATAAAGGAATGAGGCTGCCGCTGCGAACCGCGGAACGAGTCGCCGAAAGGAGGTGCGTGAAGCCCGCGTCGCACGAAAAGCTGCGAAGGTGTAGACAGCACGGGCCGACGGCCCGCTGAATCGCTGGAGCGAGCAGGACAGCGGCGGCCGAGCCGTTGACGCGAAAGTTCAAGTCAAGCACGACCCAGCGCGCGTCCTCGGTCCCGGCGATATCGATTCCCACGAATCCACGATAGCCAAGGAGCGCGCCGCGCGTGACGATCGCCAGGCCAATGTCTATCACTTCGCTCGGCAGAGTTGACCCGAGCGAAATCCAGTTGCCCCGGTAGCGGCCATTCGCGTCAATGTCCTGGTCGGCGAAACCCAAATACCGGGTCGTTCCGTCGGGCATCACGGCGTAATGAAGGCACAGGTTGCGAAGGATGGATTGAAAAGATTCGACAACCAGCCGCTCGCAGCCCGCGAATCGTTCACGGGCTGCCGCGAGGCCGTCGATGGTCTGACAAATCGCAACATCGAAGCCACCACCATTTGAAAGGTCCGTGGCCACTTTCAGGACGATCGGAAAGGGTTGCGCCGCGCCGTCACTAAAAAATGTCTCCGGGGTCATCACGTGGCGGGTTGCGACGTGCGCTTCGGGGACGAATTCCGCGAGATTTGCCTTGTTATTCAAGTAGGACAGCAGCCGGGGGTCGATCCACAATGCGCTGTCGTTCAGCACACCGTCAGGGTAGATGTGCTGCACGACGATCTTTGTTCCACACTCGGCGAAGCGGGTTGCGATCTCGATTGCGTGCTGCTCGTCGCAATACGCGTGCGTTGAGGCAGCCGGCTGCAGCCCTGCCTCCGCCAAGAGTTCGAGCCCGAGTGGCGTCGTGACTCCTGCACTGCACACCACGGCCATGTCGCCGGCGATGGTAAGGTGGCTACCAGTGATCACGTCGCGCAGGGCAGGGTCGGGGTTAATCCATTCGCATGTCTTTGGATGGGCGCGCGGCGCGTAGACGTGACCGGGACCGTAAATCCCGGCCATCGTCAACGTGGGTCGAAGGGGCGCGGTCACGTACTAACCAAAGAAGCCATGGATGCCCGCCGCCAGGCCAATGATCCGCGGCTTCGCAGATCCAGCCGGACTGGCCGGATCGTACGTCGGCGTGCGGTTCGCGTCGAACAGCACGACGCGACCGTCCTGCAGCACGTAATCAAACTTTCCATAGTCGAAACCGAGCGCCGTTCGGATGTCGCGTACGCCAGGGGACGGCTCGGACAAAACCTGGCGTCTGGTGATGTTTCGCGCCTTGACGATCGGATCTGCGGAAAACGCGAGCGTGTTGATCTCGCTGGTGCCGAAGAAGGTGTGCTGGCGCAAGCAATACATGCCCTCTTGCCGTTCGGGAAGAAACTTCTCCACCACCAGCAACGGGTTGCGCCACACGGCCCGCGGAACAAGGCTCGGGTGATCGAAGACCTTGTACTGGCCGATGATGCCCGTCAATGCCCACGGTAGGCGCCGCGCGAGGACCAACGCAGCCTGGGCAAGCCGCCCTTTGTCGTTGAGGTGGTCGAACTCCGGTTGACCGCCGGAGTTGCGGTCGGTCTTGACGATGACCGGACCGTTGTGATCGGTTGGTCTGGTCACGAGGTTCTCGCTGATTCTCCGTTTGGAAATATCTGTCACCCTGCGGTTCACGACAACGGCACAGCGGGCGAAGGAGGTCTCATACTCTGCCGGCGTGCGCGTAGCGTCCAGGTGTGGGATCACGACGGTACGAGGACCGACCGCGGCGTCCGTGGGGCCTGAAACGTCAACTGTGAAACCCCATTGCTGCCACTGTTCCATGAGCAGATGGATGATGTACGGATGTCGATCGAAAGCATCTTTGGGGCGGCGAACGACCACGATTCGCCTCCCCTCACCAGTTTCATGCTTTTTGAGATCCAGTTCTGCCGTCGCCGACATTGCACAGGCACCGCACGCAAGCCTTTCCGGTCAGCGTGCCAGTAAATACTATAGCCATCCCCACGCTGCCCCACACTGTTTCCAGCACTGCAACAGCATTGGTACAAACGTACTATAGGTCGATCTTGTCGGTTGGGAACAAAATCTGTTAATCGCACTTTGTCGAGCCGGGCCAATCGGGGGAAAAGCTTCAGCGAACGACGGCCATGTCGGAACCAACGAAACAGCCGGTGAATGCGCTAGATCGATCCACGCAACCTTCAGCAACACGATCAATTGTCCAATCAGCGAAAACGTCTGCATCACAGGCTCACCCAGTGCCTGCTGAGGTCCCGATCGGCGTCCTTGAGGTTCCTGTTGGAGTGTGGGGATCACGGCGCGTCGTATCCACTCCGGGCCAGCGGGGAGGGATTGACGTATTTGCTGAAGAAACGTGCACCGTCATCGTCTTTCCGCACGGCGCGGTGATCCGATTGTCGGCCGCCGTTGATCCAGGCCAGATGATGATGGTTGCGAATCGCAAATCCTCTCAGGTCGTACTTTCCCGGGTCGTCAACATTCGAAACTATCCCAACGCGAGAGGCTATGCCGAAATCGAGTTCATGCGTTCTGCGAACGATTTTTGGGGGGCTTACATTCCGCAGGGTACCTTGAAGTTGACAACAAGAATTCCGTCGGCAGCACCCGAAAAGCTATCGACACCCAGCCCTGATGCCCCGCGGCCAGCATCCGCTGAGGCTTGGATTCTTACCCCATCCGCTTCATCCCAAGAACCATCAGCGGTAGTGTCGACGCCCCCTGAGGATTTCTGGAGCAGCAGTTTCCCAGAGGAAGTGATTTCCGTTCTTGCAAATGCTACGACCGCTTCGCCGGCTCCTACCTTTACTGTCCGGAACAAAGTGGAGTTAATACAGGAGCATCAGCGTGAGGAGTCCGCAAGCGAGCGTTCTCCGCGTTCCTGGATTCGGGAGTTTTTGGGCTCGTCGCTGGCAAAACTAATCACTCGAACTGCGAGGAACTGGACACCCTCGGCGAGACGCCGGATGGCTTTCGTGTGGGTCACCGTGACCTGTCTCTTGATGATGAGCGCCGCAGGAATTTTCTATCTACATCATCGCGCGGCGCAGTCTGCGGGAACCACTGAGACAGATTCTACGCCCGTAGCGTCCGAAGTTTTGCCTGAAGCGAACGCTCTGCAGAGCCCGCAACTTGAAAACGATCCCAGGCCGAGCGGACCGGAGCTGCCCATCATCGCGAAGACGGAGAGCTTTCCAGGCACTCAAGCTCGGGAGTTGGCTGATAATGTCCGCATTCCTCAGCCGTCAGTAAGAATGCCAGGCCTGGAGCGGAAGATCCCGAAGGGAAACCTTCACTCCTCACCATTGGTAGCACGTCGCTCAGCCGCGGCGATTGCTCGAATCGTGCCACCTGATCTGACTGGGGTCGATTCAAATACAGGCGCAGGCGCGATTCAGGCGGTTCTTCCGGCCCTCGTGCCTCCCGGTGGTCAGGTGAAAGAGCCGCAGCTCGTTTATAAGTCTGTGCCAAGCTATCCGGCTATGGCTAAACGAGCCGGCATTGAAGGTCAAGTCACCATCGATGCGGTGATCGACACAACCGGGAGGCTAACAAGCATGAAGGTAGTTTCGGGTGCGTCGGAGCTGCAGCAGGCCGCGCTCGATTCCCTGCGCACCTGGAAGTATGAACCTGGTTACCTCGACGATAAACCCGTTCCAGTCAAAACGTCGATCACCGTAAAGTTTCGGCTACATTAAAGCAAAGTAAGGACGCTCAGTTCGAGTCGAGTGCTGGTTCCCCTCCGGATAGGTGCTGATAAATCCCTTTCGCACCAGTAATCCAGAACCGTCGCACAACGCCAGATAAACGCTCTTATCGGAAACTCACCACTCCCGGCAATGGGCGGTCAAGGCGCTGGCGGGGATTGGGGGAGGAGCGAGATATTGGACTGGCTCTCGACGCGGCCTTTGTATTGCATGTGCGAACCGCTGCGGGCGCTTGTGATCTCGAAATCCATGTCCTGCGTGCTGGTTTGAGTGGAGCTCACGACGAAGCCACTCGCCAGAGAGATGGAATCGAGACTATTCCCCGTGCCGGTCCAAGTCCCCGTGGTGCGCAAGCCGTTGCGGCGATAATCTTCCGGCGTTGCATCGCCCCGAGCCCTCCGGTGAATGATTTCAAAGCGAGTGAGAATCACGGCGCACATCCCGGTGTCCACGGCGGATGGCGGAGCCGGCGTGCCGGTAGAAGGCGCGGCGCCGGTCGCGGGACACGTTTCGTCACGCAGATAGGTGGAGTCCGTGTGCCAAAACAGGCCCGAAAGCGGAGTGCCCGTAAGGGGCTGCTCGTTACTCCATTTTTGGCCGACGATTATGCCTTGCTTCGGAAAGCCTGCGCCGGAAGAAAGACCCGACATCCACGACCGGACGGTTTGTACGGCGGAGGGATTCGGAATCATGTCTTCGAGCCCGGTTACGTCGGAGATTTTTCCATCGGACTCGAGTGTAAATTCCATGGAGCGTCCCTCAAGCCGGCCGTACTGATCCTGGAGCGCAGCGGCTTGCGGATCGTAGGCATCGCTCTCCGAGACAGCGCTCGATTTCTCGTACGTAGCGCGAAGACGCACCGGGGCCATCGTTCCGGGCGCGCCTGCCGCGGAGGGTTTCACATCCAGCACATCGAGGCGAATGAGCAGGCTCGAGGTTTGCTTGAATACCGATGCGCCTTCGGGGTTGGCGATGGGACTCGTGGTCTTTCCCGAGGTATTCATTCGCGTATCGATCTGGTAGCGCAGCGACAGGCCCGAAGTGAATTGCGGGAGAAGGTGGACACGGGGGGCGCGGTCCGCTAAGGCCGAAGATACCAGGAAAAGAAGGCCGCCGGCCAGGGCGAGCTGCAATCCACTCCCGCATCCCGAGTTGCGCAGATCGTGACGCATTCACCAGACGCTAGCACAGGGGGAAAGTCGAGGCAAACGAAGGTAAAGGGCTAGTTTTCGCGTATAGGAAATCGATGTGCGAGGATGACCAACCCGCAACACCAGACGCGACCCGTGCAACCCGAAGCATCTGCAGACAGTCAAACCTTGCTGGAAGAAATAGGGAAGGCTATAAACTAATAACAGTGAATTCTGCGAAAAAAGACTCAAGCAAGAAGTCTTTGGGCGGAAACACCCGGAGCTCGGTCCTCTGCCCCGGTAGCTTAGTCTGGCTAAGCCTGAGTGTCCTGCTTTGCAGCTTTCCAGCCCTGGCTCAGTCTCAGCAGACCCCTACCGTCGTGGGAGCGGAGACTGGTCCAGTTGCCGCGCCGGGAACGGGGGCATCAGCGGGCGAGCAACTGCAAGATCAGAGCTTGTCAGGAAGCATCAGCGGGACAATTGTCGATCGCACGGGAGCCGTGGTCGGCGGAGCTCGGGTGCGAATTACACGCGAAGGCCAATCCCCAAACCAAGAGGTGCTATCAAACGACGATGGGCTATTCTCCTTTGCCAACATCGCCCCCGGGCCGTTCCAGCTCACAATTACCTCGGCGGGCTTGGCGACGCAAACATTCTCTGGAATCCTACACTCGGCGGAGATTTGCGTTGTCCCGCAAATCGTGATGGCTGTTGCGACCGCTGTCACTGAGGTGGATGTCGTAGTCCCGCGGGCCGAAGTGGCAGAGGAAGAGATCAAGAATCAAGAGAAGCAGCGTGTGTTTGGCGTCTTTCCAAATTTCTACGTCAGCTACGTTCCCAATGCAGCTCCTCTCAACTCGAAGCAAAAGTTCCAGCTTGCCTGGAGGGCGACTGTTGATCCAGTCAACTTCGTTTTGATCGGGGCCGTTGCGGGAATTCAGCAGGCGCAAAATAGTTTCGGTGGATATGGGCAAGGTGCGGCAGGTTATGGAAGCCGCTACGGCGCTGCCTACGGCGACTTTGTTACAGGCACGTTCATCGGAGGCGCCATACTGCCGTCCGTTCTGAAACAAGATCCGCGTTATTTCTACAAGGGAACGGGCAGCACGCGCTCACGGATTCTGTACGCGATCGCCAACGCCGTGATCTGCAAGGGCGACAATGGGCACTGGCAGCCAAATTACTCGGGTATCGTCGGAAGCCTCGTGTCAGGCGGTATTTCAAATGCGTATTATCCGGCGAAAGATCGCGGAGCGGCATTAGTATTCGAAAACACGCTCGTCGGGATCGGCGAAACTGCCGCCGCGAATCTCCTGCAAGAATTTGTCATCCGGAAGTTGACCCCGAATGTTCCTGTCTACCAACCGGCCAAACCCTAAAGACTGAATTACGACACGTTTCAAAAACGGGTTCAGGGGCGGCGCGCGGCCGTGGAAATGCGCGTGATTTTCGGCGCGACGAGCGGACCCGAGAGTTGAAAGGCTTCCTCCAGCGCATCGGAAGCACGCGCAACGTGCGGCGCCGCGACGCTCGAAGGAACTCTCAAGCGGAAATCGAGGGTGCGGGCGAAATCCACGGATCCGGAGCCTTCGATTGGAGCGTCCGCGCCGAGAAGCACGAGATCCGGAAAAAGGACTCTGCCATCGGCGCAAGAAAATGACGACGAAGCTTCGCGGAAGTAGCTCGCCCCAGGCTGAAGAGTTCCCTTCCGGAGTGACTCCGGCAAATCGATCCCGCGCAACCCGGCGCTCTCCATGCGCGCAATGCCCTGGCACTCGAGCGAAGCGATCAAGTCTGCGCGGCTTCCGCCGCGGGCACTAAGAAAGACTTGGCCCGTTGCCGAACCGGCGAAGAGATTGGCGAGTCCCGGCGAAGCGGCGGAAAGCGCAGACAGATCGATATGCGAAAAATCGAAGCCGACGCGGTATGTTGGCGCTGCCTCCAATTTTGCGTCGAGCGAACCGCTGATTTCTCCGCCATAAAACTGAGCGTTCCCATGCAGCAGCGCGAAATGTCGGCCGTCGATTTTGAGATCTCCCTGCAGACGATGCAAAACGAGTGGCGCGAGCGTGAATTGGGCGAGTGCGATGCGTCCGCTCGCTCGAAGGCTTTCAGGAACTGCGTTGGACGGCGAAGGACGATTCAAAAAGGGCAACATTCGATCGAGAAAGGCCTGCCGCCGGCGTGGATTGAGCCAGCGGTCAAGATCGGCCCCCAGCAGGCGATCCGCCACGAGAGCAAATTTCCACTCGCGGTCGGGATCAATGCGGTCGAGGGTTCCGCTCCAGTGCGCTCCGAAGGCTTGCGCCGAGGAAACGACAATGTGACGCGTCTCCGGTTTCCAATCGGCGTGAGCGCGGATCTGCTCGACCGGCAGGTTCAGAAACGACGTGAGCAACGAGCCGCCGTCCGGCCCCGCGCCCCAGTCGACCATGCCTGTCGGCTGAGCGCGCCAGGGGAATTGATCTCCCTGCCAACGCAAATCGCACCGCAAGGGGCCGGCAAGATCCCAGCCACGAGAAATATTCCATCCGAGCGCGCCCGCTGTCGCGATGAGATCTCGCGCTTGCTTCAAATTTCCGGTCAAGCGTAAACCGGCCAACCCGTTTGTGCGCGGCTTACGAAGCGCATCGAGGCGCAGCGAGCCATCTCCCGTGCCAAACGAAAGCGTGAGAGGGTCGAGAAAATCCAGGCCGTGGTCATAGTGAGATTCGATCTCGCCCAGATGAACCGGGACTCGAAGGGGAGGACCAGTGAGTTCAGCTCCATCGCCGGTGACGCGAGCGTTGATCACTCGAAGCGGCCAGCCACTGATGGTTCCCTGCGCCTCAATCACTCCATGGACTCGCGCGCCGTCCGCCACGCCTGCATGGAACGCCCGTAACCAGGTGAGCAGGTCGCCCAGATCAATCAAGGAGGAATGCACATGCACATTTATGGGAAGAGACTGCTCAAGCTTCCGACTCGCAGGTTCTCCCCACGAGATCGAGCCTTTGGCGTGGGAATTCGAATGCGGAGCCTCGAGGATCGCTTCGTCCAATTGCAACGCCGAAGCCAGTGGGTACCAACGGCTCTTCACAATCAGATTCACGCCTGGATTGTCGGCGCGCAACGGAAGATCCCAGCGATGAACCTGCCGCAGTTCGGTGCGGCCATTGAGTGTCCACACATCCTGGTCCGTGCGCGCGCTGACCAGCAGGGTGAGCGTTCCGCGAATACCGAAATCATAGCCGCGTGCGAGGCGGAGAACATCGGGGATGGAGGCGTCCGTCCAGGAGAGGTCGAGGATCGCAGGGCGAAGCCGCGAGGAAGTTCCGCCGACGTGGCCGCTCAAATGAAGGGTGCCGGCTTGTTGGACAACCACCGCGGCGCGCGAGGGAGTGGCCTCAAGATCCATGCGCCAGCGACCGGGATTCTCAGGCTCGACGAACCCGCTTACGCCGACGAGGGCGAAGGGGAGCTTTTCGTCGGCGCGCTTGAAATTGATGCGTCCGGAGTCCACTTCGAGACGCGTGAACCGCAAGGGAGAAGAAGCGGATCGGGGAGGACCGACGGGCGCAGGGTTTGACGATATTTCGGAGGGCCGGGGGAGCCATTCCACAAGATTCCAGTCGCCGTCGGCGCTGCGAACGAGATTCAAGCTCGGATGAGTGAGCCGAACGCGCCCGGGCTCGATTCGGCCGCGAAGAAGACTCTGCCAGCGAAGATGAATCGTCAGCGAATCCGCGCGGAGAAAATACTCGTGGCCAAACCGCGGGTCGTCTCCCACGTTGAGGGATTGCGCCTCGAGGGTTGGGCCGCCCCAGAGACTGAAGGCGTAGCGCCGGACTTCAACGGGCCTTCCCAGCGAGACGGCAAGCCGGGAGGTCAACTCGCGGTGCAAGCGGGTGTGTTGAATCATGAGAGAAATGCCCGAGTCCGCGAGCCACAGTGAAATCAAGAGGAGGAGGAACCTCTTCGGCCAACGAAACCAGAAACGCGGGCGCTCGGCCGCCGAAGCCACGGGCTCGGTGCGAATGACGGACTCTGAAGCGGTATTTGCCACGGCGATTTACAACTCCACGGCCGACTAGTGAACTTCGTGCAGCATGCGATGCCACCGGGTCCGGCTGGGAAGATGGAGTAGCGTTTCAGCGATGCCGTGGATCGTGCCGGAAAGGCCGCGGTTGCTGTAATCCCCGGATGTGGCCTGAACGGACCAATAAATCAACATCGGACGGCCCATGATTGCGTCGCGGTCCACGAATCCCCAGTAGCGGCTATCCCAACTGCGGTCGCGGTTATCTCCCATCGCAAAATAGCGGCCGACGGGAACGACCAACTCGCCGTCCTGAACGAAATTCAAAATCTGCTCGGCCCATTCGGGGCGCAAACCCGCTTCCAGATAATAGGGATCCGCCGGCGGAAAATTATCGCCGAAGGGATCTGCTCCCGCCGGATCGTGAACCACATACGGCTCGGCCAGCAGATTCCCGTTGACGTACACGCGCTGGTTGACGATACGGATATGGTCGCCCGGAAGACCGATCACGCGCTTCACATAGTGCGGATGATCGTCGAAGGGAAACTTGAAAACGATGATGTCGCCCCGATGAATCGGCCGGTAGGGCAACACTTTTTCATACCACGCGCCTTGCCCCTCGAAGATGAACTTATTCACGAGCAAGTGATCCCCGACCAGCAGTGTGGGCTCCATGGATTGCGAAGGAATCTTGAACGCCTGGACGATGAATGTGGTCCCGAAGAGAGCGAGGAGAATGGTGACGAGGAGCGACTCGGCGTACTCGGCGAGCGTGGCCCTCGAGGCCTCGCGCCGCTCGTCCACCGGAGCGTGCGCCGAGGCAGCGGTTGAAGTTTCCATTTCCATCAGTTTTTTTCAGGCAATCCGGGAGTGGCCTCGATCGTTTCCAGTGCCAGCCGGGCCGCGGACTGCTCGGCTTCCTTTTTGCTGCGGCCTTCCGATACGGAGAGCTTTTGTCCCGCGTGCCAGACTTCCACTTCAAAGATCTTCTGGTGCTCGGGCCCGGACTCCTTCCGCAGGCGATACTCCACGTGGCCGCGGCCGCGCTCTTGCAGCCATTCCTGCAGAGCGGATTTGTGATCCGGCCGCCCGAGCCCTTCCACGTGCCCTGATAAAGCGGGTTCGAGCAACGTGCGCCGCAAGAAATCAGCCGCCGCTTCCAGGCCCGCGTCGAGGTAGATGGCACCGAGGATTGCTTCGTAGGCGTCGGCGAGGAGTCTCTTCTTCTCGCGCCCGCCGGTTTTCTCTTCGCCGGGGCCGAGCCGCAAATGGCCGCCGAGCTTCAATCGGCGTGCCGCGCTATGAACCGAAGAAGCGCTCACGAGCCGCGCGAGGCCCTTCGACAATTTTCCCGCATCCCAATCGGGAAACGAGCGGCACAGTTGCTCGCTCACGACGAGGCCTAAAACGCGGTCACCGAGAAACTCGAGACGCTCATTGTCGGTGCCGTTCGAGTTTTGTCGGTGCGAACGGTGCGTCAGCGCTCGTTCGAGACGTTCGGGGCGTTCGAAACGATGACCAAGGATCACCTCGAGCTCTCCGCGCTCATCCTCGGTCATCGTTCGATTGCCTCGCTGATTACTTGGGTGGAGCGGGTTGCGCTGCCGCCAGCTTCTTGACCTGATCCGCGCCTTGCTTGCAACGGTCCTGGACGCCGCTTGGGATCAGGCTGCATTTCTGGAAGGTGTCCGCGGCTTCGCCATAGCGTTTGAGCTGCTGCAAACTGGCGCCCATGATGAACAGATCTACAGGATCCGGCTGGGCAGAGAGCTTGATGGCGACCCGAAGCTCAGGTACCGCTTCCGAGAACTGCTGGCGGCGGAAGTAAATGAGGCCGAGGCCACTGTGTGCCTGGGACTCTGCTTCCGCCTTTGACTTTGCGAAATCAGCGTCAGTCACTCCATCGGGCTTTGGAAGAGTGGGCAGAAGTTCGAGGGCATGCTTTTCATATTGTTCGGCCTTGCCCATACGCCTCTCGGAGTCCAAATCGTTCGGGTCATAGAAATGAGGAATCACCCAGCCCACGACCACCAGAACCTTTACTTCGTCAGGATTCAAAAGCAAAGCCTTGTCCGAGACCGCGTACATTTTGGGGTAGTCTTTCTTGTCGTAGTAGGCCATAGACAAAAGGGCCTCCACGGGCTCGGTGAACTTGCTTGTGGGATACTTCTCAACGAACTGCTCGCCGAGCTGAATCATTTTGTCCGTTTCGCCTGGTTTCAGCGCGGTAATGTCTTTGTAGGCTTTCTCCTCTGCTGGGTCCGTTACGGGCGCAGCGTCGGCCGGCTTTCCGTTTGCAGCTTGGGTGGACTTTGTCGTATTTCCCATATCCTTCGCCGCCTGCCCTGGGGCGTTGGTGCCCGGCTGATACTGAGGGTAGAGAACCGGGACTCGGACGAAAATTCCTAAGAGCAGGATCGCCAATACTCTGAATCCAATGCGCATTGATGAATGCTTCATGTGCTTCCCCTCCCATTGATGGATATCCGCGATCGTGCCCCTGAGACTGAACGCGGATTCAAGGTGACTTTGGGCCATTCCCGTTCTCACTCGCGCGCGCGGGCGGTTTGTAGGCCACCTCGACCCCGCGCTGTGCGGCCACGCGCGCAGATTCGGGCGCCCCATCGACCTTGAGCGCCGCTCCGTATTCGCGCAGCGCCGTGTCGCGTTCGTCGATAAGATCATGGATGCGCCCGAGATACACATGCGACCATGCCAGGATTGCAGGGTCCGTTACGCTACTCGGGCCTTGCGAACCATGCGTGGCCGGCCCTGAGACTAACATTTCGAACAACTCCTTGGCGCGCTCCGCATTTCCGGAGAGGACCGATGCGATGGCCAGGCCATAAACCGCTCGCGGCTGCTTCGGGTATTTTGCCAGAGTCTTTTCGAAGATTGCCAGTGCCGCGGGAATATCCTTGGCGGCGATTTCGCGATCGCCCTCGTCCAACCAACGGTCCAGCTCTAGTGGCGGATCGGCTGCGGCAGCATTCTCGAGTTTCTCCGCGGGCGCCACGGGAGCGAATCGAACGTATTGCAAACGCTTCTCCTCGGCCTGGACATCGATCGCTGCGATGAGCTCGGGGAAATAATACGCCATCGACGGGGCATCCTTCTCGAACTTCTGCAATTGCGCCACGAAGGGCCGCACGAGTATGAAACCGGACTGATCGGCATCGGTCAAGGCGGCTTCCAATAGATCCGGCGGCACGCGGCGCAGGCGCAATTCGACGGCCTTGATCAAACACTCATCCACGAGAGCCAGGAAGTCGTTCTGATACTCCACCGGCAGTCGGGGAGCGCGCGCCGCGATATTCAAGAGGATGTTTTTTTTCTGGAGCTGGTCGCGGTACTTCAGCGGGAATGGGTCCAACACGAAATGCAAATAGGCATGCTGAATTTCGTCGAGCGGCATCTCGGAGCCTGTTCCAACAACGATGGCATAGTGGTCGCCGTAATTGCGAAAGTTCGTCCGTTTCCCGACGAGCGGCTCAACGTACACGGTAAACGAGCGGCCATAATTCGATTTCAGAACCTCTCGCAAGTAGCCATTCGTGACGGTAACGATTCGGCGCACTGGCGCCTGGTATCGCCCAATCGAGCGGTCGTATTCCGGCTCGATGGCCGCCCAGCGGGCGCCGAGACGCGCTTCCTGATAAAAATTCGCGAGGACTTCCTGAAATCCTTGGATGGCCGTCACGTCCGGCGGGAGCAGGTCGGGGTCCGTCTGATAACGGAATTGCGGAGGCGGCCCCGCGACCAGCGCAAACGTGATGTAGGGCGAGAGAGTCTCACCCGGATCACTCATGGTGTGCCCCCGATAGAATTGGCGCAGAGCCTCGGTCGCGGGACCTTGCAAGCCGAGCAATTCCTGGCGCAGAGCCAAGCGCGACGGCATTTCCGCAAGCGTACTTTCGTCTGCATTGAATCCCGCGGCATCGAGCGCGCACATCGTCGCGAACAATTGAGGACTGGATTGCACGGCGATGCCGGTAACTTCATGCGGCGAACCCTGCTGGGCGTTGGCACTTGGGGCTGGCACGGCGCACAGCAGCGTCACGGCGGCGATCCAGGCAAGAATCCAAAACCTCTGGACCAACTTTCGGATGATCAAGCTCCTTGGGCCTTTCAGGCTTCTCCTCGTTGAGTGGGCGCGACTTCCCTGGTCTTCAAGTCAACTTCGGAGCCCGTGAACCCTCACAAACTCTAGCGAGCCGATGGGGCAGAGTCAAGGAAGCGCCGACCCGCGCCCTAGGTCAGTTTCTGACAACGCGACTTACCCTGTTCGGTAGTTGAGTTCTCTTGTGAGCGTTGACTTTGGCGCGCAAGTCGTTGCAAATGGAGCCTTCGGAAATTGCCTAGGAACCTGAAACGAATGAATCTCATCGATTTGATTGTTGGGAAGCCGCTTAGAACCAGTGACGAACGCGCAGAGCAGATCGGACCCACAACTGGCATTCCCATTTTCGGCTTGGATGCGCTCAGTTCCGCAGCTTATGGCCCGGAAGCCGCCCTAACGCTGCTGATTCCCCTGGGGCTGCTCGGTGTGCGCTACATCCTGCCGATCAGCTTGGCCATCATCACGCTGCTTGTCATTGTTTATTTTTCCTACCTGCAAACAATCGCAGCGTATCCATCGGGCGGCGGCTCGTATACCGTAGCGCGTTTCAACCTTGGTGCTTTTCCCAGCCTGCTCGCGGCAGCGGCGCTGCTGACCGATTACATTCTCACCGCAGCCGTGGGAATTTCCGCTGGAGTCGGCGCCCTGGTTTCCGCGCTGCCCTCTTTGCAGCCGCATACGGTCTTGATTTGCGTTGGAATTCTTGGCGTCATCACGGTTCTCAACTTACGCGGCGTGCACGACGCCGGGATCGCCTTTATGATTCCGACCTACCTTTTTGTCGGCACTCTGATCACCCTGATCGTTGGCGGAGTCATTCGGGTGCTACAGAGCGGCGGGCATCCAGTCCCCGTAACGCCTTTTCCGCCACCGGCGCCCGTGACCGCAGCCGTCGGTTTCTGGCTGCTCTTGAAAGTGTTCGCCAGCGGTTGCACGGCGCTCACGGGCGTCGAGGCAGTCAGCAACGGCGTGAAAGCGTTTCGTGAGCCCGGAGTGAAGAACGCGCAGCGCACTCTGACGGTAATCATTTTCATTCTCGCAGTCATGCTCGCGGGAATTTCTTACCTGGTAAAGGCCTACGGCATCGTCGCCACCGATCCGGGCCAGCCGGGTTACCAGAGCATTCTTTCCATGCTGCTGTCGGCGGTATTCGGCAAAGGCGTTTTCTACTACGTAACAATCATCTCGATCCTGTTGGTGCTTTCGCTCTCTGCTAATACCGCCTTCGCCGATTTTCCACGCCTCTGCCGCGCCATCGCGCAGAACAATTATCTGCCGCATGTTTTTGCATATCGCGGCCGCCGTCTGGTGTACACGTACGGGATTGCCGTACTCGCCGTGCTAACGGGTTTCTTGCTCGTTCTTTTTGGCGGAGTGACGGACCGGCTGATTCCGCTTTACGCGGTGGGCGCCTTCCTCGCGTTCACGCTCTCGCAATTGGGCATGGTCATGCATTGGTTCAGAAAGCGGGGGCCGCACTGGCGAAAGAGCATGTTTGTGAATGGGCTAGGGGCGTTTTTCACGGGGATTACCTTGCTGGTTGTTCTGGTGGCGAAATTCACGAAAGGCGCGTGGATGACCGTCATCTTCATCCCCATGCTGATTCTCCTTTTTCGCATGGTCCGCCGGCACTATCACGCCGTGACGTTAGCCACCGCGTCTACCTCGCCGGTTGAACCGGCAAACCAAAAGCCGCCGCCCATCGCCGTGGTCCCTATCGACCGGTGGAACCGCGTTTCCAAGCAGGCGCTGGAGTTTGCCTCGAGGATTTCCTCCGAAATTATTGCGCTTCATGTCGAGCCGGGGGAACATGCCGAACTGCTGCGCGACGATTGGGAGCGATACGTCGAGACGCCGTTCCGGGAAGCGGGCGAAAAGCCGCCCACTCTGACAATGCTCCCTTCACCCTACCGTTTTGTAATTGTTCCGGTGGTTCAATATATCCTGCAACTTTCGGGAAAGAATCCTGAGCGGCGTATCGTGGTCGTGATTCCGGAGATCGTCGAGGATCACTGGTACGAATATTTTCTGCATAACCAGCGCGGCCGTTTGCTTGAATGGGCGCTGCTCGCCCAAGGCAATAAGCGCATCTTTACGCTTTCCTCGCCCTGCTATCTTTCGGATCAGACGTAAACGGCGGCGTGCACAATACTGCTGCGGCTCGAGGCGTTAGCCGCGGACGTGGACTTCGCTGAAGCTCAGCAGGACGCGGCCGCCATTCATCGGCAGACCGAAGCTCGTCAGCGGATGGAAGCGTGAGAACAAGAGCAGCTGATCCAGCTGGTGCTGCACGGCGACATTTTGGGGGCCGGAAAGGATTTTGTACGTGACCACTTCGCCTCGAGAATTCAGTGTGGCTTCGAGGAGCATGACACCCGAATCGGGACGCCCTTCTCCCGCGACGAAATCCGAGACCGGAAAAGGCGCCAGGCTCTCCACGCGCGCGGGCTGAACCAGAGTAAGGGGCTGATCGTTGGGCACAATACCGCCGAGCGGGACGCCCACCAGGATATTCTGGACGACGAAGACAAACACCACGAGCGCCGTCAGAATGCCGCCTGTTGCGGGAACTGCAGACGGCCTGAGAATATTTTCAAAAACAAGGAGAATACGCGACCACACCCGGCGACCGCTCGCCCAAGGGGAGCGCGCCTGCGATGCCTGCACGCGAATCCTCACGGCAAGGTCTGCGGGCGGGGCTGCAGGCGTGAGATTGGCAAGGCGAGTGGCCAGCAGTCGATAGCGTTCGAGCTCTTCACGGCAGGCGGCGCAGGAATGCAGATGCTCGCGCACGAGCGCATGTTCCCGCGAGCCGATCGCCCCATCGAGATAACCCGCCAGACGATACTGCGTTTCGCGGCAGCTCATCGGCCACCTCCGTGAGCCTTCGCCGAACCTGACGACGCGGTTCGGGCGGGGATCAATGCCTTGGAAGGGGGAGGACAATGAATTCGATTGTCACGGCGTTCCGGCGAGCGACTTCCCTCGACTGAAGCCTCGGGCGCCGAGTGGGATGGATGCTCGTGCACCAGCGGATCGAGAATCTCTTTCAGCATGCGCCGGCCGCGCAGGATGCGCGACTTCACGGTTCCGACAGAAACTTCCAGCACTTCCGCCACCTCTTCGTAGGAAAGCCCTTCGAGATCCCGCAAGATCACAGCGCTCCGAAACAAATCCGGCACTCGAGCGAGCGCGTTTCGCACGACCGCCTGCGTCTCGCGAGCCGCGAGTTGTTCGAACGGTGTGGCCTCGCCGTCCTTCAATTCGAGCGCTGGGCTCTTCCCGGGTTCCTCGACGTCAATCGAAACCTGGTTCCGATGATGCCGCCAGAACCAGCGGCGATGATTCAGCGCCTGACGAACTGAGATGCGATACAGCCACGTCTTCAGAGAACTTCCGCGGCGGAATCCGTGTATGCCGCGAAAGGCGCGAAGAAAAACTTCCTGCGTGACATCGGCGGCGTCGGCAGCGTCCCCGAGAATTCCGTAGGCCAAGTTAAACACACTGGCGTGATAGTACGTGACCAACCAGTCGAATGCCGCGTCAGAACCCGACTGAAGCTCCGTGATAAGCTCAGATTCGTCGCGTCCCCACGGCAATGTTTGTGCTAGGTCGGACATGCCTGCGCCGGTTTTCCTCCAGGGCGTGTCCCTCTCGCTATAGACACCACATGGCCCTGTGATGTTACAAGAATAGCAGAAAAACACAGGATGGGAATGCCCCGCAGGTACTACGGAAATATGAAGCAGAGTTTGTGGCTAAGTATAATTGAGACAGTATGTTAGATGTGGTTTCCGGGCATGCCTGCCGCGAGTTTGACGGTCAGCGGGGGAGGTGCTATAAGAGTTCAGTCGTTCCGCAGATCCGTGGGGCCGTAGCGCAGCTGGGAGCGCGCCTCGATGGCATCGAGGAGGTCGCGGGTTCGATCCCCGCCGGCTCCACCACTCTTTCGATCAGGGCTGGAATCTCCACCGTCTTACTTCGAAGATCTGTACCACGTGTAGCCGACGGTGATCATGAGCGAAACGTTGTAGCCTGGATTTTGTCGCCCGATGCTGGCGCTCGAAAGATGGAAGAGGTCTGCTTCGAGCATGACCGCGCGGCCTTCGCGCGTGAAGATGTGGACGCCCGTATCAAGCTGAGGCGTGAAGTTGATCGTGGATGTATCTCCCGGCGGAATGTTGTTTCTCGTGAAAACAACGCCGCCCGCAGCGGCGACGAAGGGCGAAAACTTCTTCGCTCGCGTGAAATTCCACTGCCACATGACCGGCTTGATGCTGGCGCCATAGACTCCGCTGTTCGGCGGGAACACGAAAAAGGCCGGCATGACATCCACAGCCCACTCGAAATTTCCGTGGAGAAATCCGGGAAGAAAATCCGGCGTCAAAATGATGCCGCCTCGGCCGCCGGCGACAAGGAACTGCGTGTTGTCGGATTTGCCGAAGCCAATTCCGCCACCGGCAAATGCGCCCAGTTCCCAGGTTCCGCGCGTGAGCGATTGCGAAGTGAAATCCTGCGCGGCTACAGCGGAAGCCACGAGCAACAAGAAGAAACTTCCGGCGATGAGTTTCATCCTCATAGTTCAGCACTCCGACGGAAATAGGCGCCCGTCTCCCGCCCGGAGGTATTTCAATACTTCCAACTGGCCGTGTCGGCGCCGGGCGGCGCGGTTTTCTCCATCCACGCGGCCGCCTTCGGCAGGACGCGCTGGTTGAAGTTGAGTCGGCCTTCGAAGGTCGTCAATCCCTTGCCACCGGACCAGCAATGCGGCTCGTGCGGCCCATACTCAAAATCGCCAGCATAGTAGGGGTTGTTCGTGTTCTCGAGAAATTTCTGCATCAAGCGCACCGCGTTATCCAGGTAATACGTGTCGCGGGTCCCCACGGTCACGTGCAGCTTCCCGACCAGCTTTGGCCCGAGCGTCTTCCAATCGCGTTGCATGATGTAGTGAAGATCGTAGTGGTCGCGGAAGTAGGTGGCCACATCATGGTCAATCTCGCCGGTGTTGGGATCCCAGATCGGCTTAGGGTAACCATCGGAACCAACGGGACCGAACACGGCTTGCCAAATGCCGAATTGCTCGGTCGAGCGGCCGTGAGTTCCGAGAACCACCTCGTAGCGATTCATGCTCTCCATCGTCGCTTGCACTTCATCATCCGGCGTTCGCACGGCGGGCCGCGGATTTCCTGTCAACGGGCCGCCACTCCAAAACGCGTTCTTGTCTTCGTACAAATTCACAATCTGGTACGCGCGAAAATCAATGGGATCAGGACAGAAGCACCACGCTCCGTTGAATTCATCGGGGTAGAAAACTTGCACGCCCATGGCTTCCCAGCCGCCGGTCGAGCCGCCGTACAATGCGCGCGCCCATCCCTGGCCAATTCCACGGAATTTCTTTTCCACGGCCGGGATCAACTCCTGCATGATCGCATCGCCATACGGACCAACATTGGCCGAGTTCACGGCGTACGAATCGTCGAAGTAGGGATTGGGATGCTGGATTTCGAGGACGATCATGCGCGGCAACCGTCCGGCAACCCAATCCTGATAAAGCTTGTAGCTCGCTTCCGCAATCGTGCGCTCTCTTCCTTGCAGGTCAGGTGTAGGCGGCATGGTGCGAAAGCCGAATCCATCGAACAGGTCGTGACTGAAATGGCCTTGAAGGACCATCAGGGGATAATGGGCGTTCGGATGCTCTTCCCAACCATCCGGGAGGAGCACAAGTGCACCAAGCTCCATTGGTCTGCCCCAGAATTTCGTGAGGAGTTGGCTTTCAATGCGTAGGTGCTTAACGTACTTCGTGTCTTGCGGCGGCTCGATGGGTGGAATTTTTTCGGTGAGCTGAATCCGAACCGCTCCGCCGGCCGCAGGATCAATGTGCACTTTCTCGGGCTTGCTGTAGAGGTTCCCCGGCTTCTCATTCCACTTCTGCCCTTCCTCGTGATCCATCGGAAGTTTGACGACGTACCCATCGGCGCGATGAAATGTCTCATAGATATTCAGAAGCCCCTGGACGTAGTAGTCGCCGGGCGGGATTTCCTCGATCGACTTGAGGGGATATCCGAGCGTGGAGCTGTCGAATGCGGCGGGCGCATCCGCGGCGAGGCCGTCCACGTCCACGCCAAAGATTTGCTGCGATGCGGGCATGTAGCTGATTTGGAACCGGGGCTCCTTCTTGTTCTCCGTCGAGACGAGCAAATACACTCTTCCATCGAGCGGGGCCGGGCTCAATTCTTTCGCGTAGGAAATCTCGAATCGCAGCGGCGTCTGCCGGGCTTCTCGCTTCTGAGAATAAGAGCGGCCAGCCGCGAGCGCCACGAAGAGCGTTGCCAAAAAAAGCGGCAGCCAGACAGCCCTCGACAGAATGCGCAATTTGAATTTCCGGGAAATCGCAGCCCGATCGCTTACCATCGCTGCCACCTCGTCCAGTTACGAGCGGAAGCGGCGCGGGCTTCGCGGCGGAAGCGTTTGAGACTCCGCGGGTCTTGCGCAACGTCGGCGGGCAGGAATTTCAGGGCGACGAAGTGGCCGAGCTCGTTGTCTTCGGCTTTGTAGACGACACCCATGCCTCCGCCGCCCAATTTTTCGATGACGCGATAGGGGGAGATCGTACGGCCTAAAATGGTCGAGGAGTCAGTCACCGAGTTTGCATCTTACGACAGCCCTCCACAGTAGGCAATCGCACGACGATTCGAGAGGCGTGTCGATGGAAGCGGGATGTCCCAGACCAGTTTCAGTTATTGCTCCGGCAGCTTGTCCTTCAGCTCGCTCGCCAGCTTTTGTACGTCAGTGGTCTCGCTGAATCCCTGAACCTCCTGGTCGGAAGATTTCACGTCGACGCCCGCGAGCTGGCAGAGCTTCTGTAGCATTTGGAGCATTACGGTGAGCTCCTGTTCGGCGAGCATTCCCACTTGCAGATCGAGGTGAGAGCGATGCTCCGCTTCGCGGGCCATTCGGTTCTGGCTGATCAGCACAAAGATGGTGAGGAAAACGGCTTCCGCGGAAAGTAAGACCGCCAGGATGCCGAACGGGAAGGGATCGAAAGGTTAAACGCCGGGAATCAAGTTGAGATTTACTGTGCTCCAAATCGCAACCAGCAGGACATGGAGCAGGAGGAACGGGGTGCTGCCGATCGATTTTACGATGGCGTCGCTGGCGCGCTCGGCGGCCGTCCGGCGATGCAGAGCTTCTTCCTCCAACTTTGCAATCGCTTCAATGTTCTCCTGCGTAGGATTTTTGGCGGATTCTTCCCGCGTTGTTTTATTCATGCGCGAAACTCATGGTTGTCTCTCTATCCCGAAATCGCAACCTAGGGAATCGGACGAGGAGGAACTTGGAGGCAACTTTTGGGAACCCGATACAGGATTTCTTATCGTCTACCGCCGGAAGATGCGGATCGCTCTGGTCTAAATGATGACCACTCGCGGATTTGTTCGGAAACCTCGCTCTTCTCGCGTTCGTCTTTCGCGTTTTCCCAACGGCGTCGAAGCTCATCGAGTTTGGCTTCCACAAATCCGGCTCGTGCCGATTTGCGTTCTGGTTTGTTGCGGTTACCGTATCCCATGTTTAGATTGCTCCTGTTTTGATTTGAGAATATCGCTTCTGATCACACAGCAGTCGAAGCGGGCATTGACCCCTTGTATTGTATCAGTTGTGCCGCTTAGATCGCCGCAAGGCTAAGGGGGAATTTCATTGCCGAGTCGAAGCCGACGAGTGATGCTTTGTCTCTTCGATTTCCTATGCTTTACGGGTATATGGTGGCACCTAGCATGAAGTAGTGCTGTCCCCTTTAGTACACTGTATCTGCCGCGTGACTCCCTGCCTCTGGTGGTCAATGATGATATGACGCGCAAGCTGGAGACTGAAGTTCAAATAGGAGTTGATTGCAGACATTATTACGACCTAAAGGGGACCCCGCCAACAAAACGCGCATTCATGAAAACGGGTGGAGAGGCCGAGAGCAGGAAAACTTGCCAACCGCTCAGGCCTAGCAGGGCTTTGAGTCGGACTCGAGCGTGCGGCGAAGCAGGCTTCCGACAACATCGAAATTGATTTGCTCCGGACGCTTGAAGCGGATGCAACCCTTGCCAATGCTGCAACCAATCAGAGCCTCACGGTGTTCATCAACAACTTCCTTTTCATCACATAGAGCGAGATATATTGTTTTTGACTCGCGAATGCGACTTCCATTACGCCGTTCCGCTTGTACACGGGCATGCCGTAGTCAATCTCTTCGTGATATTCCTTCAGGACCTCACGGCAGAGACTCCGCAGCCGCGCAAGGACGGGCCTCTGGTCCGCGGGTGATTTAGCAATGTAGCTACGGACGTCTGGACCGTTCCTCTGCATGAGGTACTCAGCATACCGCGGAATAATTGCATATAACAGGCGCTATCACGTCTCAACTGGATCGTGCCCTCTAACAACCTACCAGGAATGTGCAGGATCACAAAGCCCAGCCTACAGTAGGCTGGAAAGGCGAAGAGACTTTCTCGAGGTTCGTTCTACAATACCGACCCTATGGCAAAAATCACATTTCTCGGCGCAGCAGGAACCGTCACCGGATCAAAGTATCTCATCGAAGCAGGCGGCAAGCGATTGCTTGTGGATTGCGGCCTGTTTGAAGGCACAAAAGATTTGAAACAGCGGAACTGGGACAAGCTACCGATCGATCCCGCCACGATCGACTGGGTCTTGCTGACTCACGCGCATATCGACCACACCGGCTACCTTCCCAGGCTCGTGAGTTCCGGCTTTCGTGGGCCGATCTATTCGAACGCCGCGACGCGCGAGCTTTGCGAATTGCTGCTCCCCGATTCGGCTCATCTGGAGGAAGAAGACGCGCAATACGCAGCGAAGAAGGGCTACAGCAGCCACAAGCCTCCGCTGCCGCTTTATACGGTCGAGGACTCGCAGCAAGCTCTCACGCGCTTTCGCGAAAT
Source organism: uncultured Acidobacteriota bacterium (assembly GCA_963812565.1). Taxonomy (GTDB): domain Bacteria; phylum Acidobacteriota; class Terriglobia; order Acidiferrales; family UBA7541; genus Palsa-295. The sequence continues at coordinate 79,826 of CAWEVR010000007.1, read as the reverse complement.
CCCTCGCGCCGACGCGTTCACGATCAGCCCGCAATTTTCCGTCCAGCCGCACGATGCCGGGCACATTCTCGGGTCTTCGTGGCTGGAGCTGACTGTCACGGAAAACGGGAAACAATTTTTGGCAGTCTTCTCGGGCGATCTGGGCCGTTACGGCCAGCCGATATTGAAGGACCCTGAGCCCCCGAACCGCGCAGATTTCCTGCTGTGCGAATCCACGTACGGTGACCGCGATCATCCGGCAGGCCCGGTGACGGACGTGCTTGCCGCCGTGATCAATCGCGTCGTGAAACGGGGCGGAGCGATCGTGATTCCGGCTTTCGCGGTGGACCGAACGCAATTGGTTATGTATTGCCTGCAAGTGCTCGAAGCGCAGCAGCTCATTCCGCACTTGCCGGTCTACGTGGACAGCCCCATGGCGATCAACGTCACCGATTTATATGTCCGACATCCGGAAGACTACGGGCCACAATTCGCTCGCGAAGGACAGCAAGGCAATCGCGATCCGTTGAACATCCGTGAAGTTCACATGACTCGCGCCGTGGAAGATTCGAAGAAGATCAACGATGTGGTTTCGCCCTGCATTATCGTCTCGGCGAGCGGCATGATTACGGGCGGCCGCGTCCTGCACCATCTGGCGCGGCGCCTGCCGGATTCGCGCAACGCAGTTCTGCTTGTGGGGTACCAGGCGGAAGGGACGCGCGGGCGCTTGCTGCAAGACGGCGCGAAGTATCTTTCACTTTTCGGCGAGCAGGTTCCCGTGCGCGCCGAAGTTGTCGATATCGGCCAACTCTCGGCCCATGCAGGAAAAAACGAGCTTCTTCGCTGGCTCTCCGGTTTCACCGCTCCGCCTCGGCAGACTTTCCTGGTGCATGGCGAGCCGGTGGCTTTGAATTCCCTGTGCGACGCCGTTTCGCAGCAACTTCATTGGCCGGTGACAATTCCGGCATACTTGCAATCGTTCGATTGGAATGCATTGTAGAAAAATGAAGGGAGAGCCTCGCAGATTTATCAGAACTTGTAGCGAAATCAGAAGAGAGATTCTTCAGGCCGCCAAGGATGTGGCCTCCAGAATGACGGCGCGGGGTGACGAGAGCTACAAAACCAAGCTATTGGGCGGCGGACTTGTGGACGAAGGCGGGAATCTCGGCGAGGTGAAAACCGAGGACGAACATCGGATGCGGCGCAACGCGACCCCAACGCACCAACTCCCATTTTGCGCGAAGGAAGCGAATTTCCGGTTTGAGTGACACGTCGAGGATTTGGCGCGTCTCGCCCCGATAAAAACTCTGCGGGATCTTCAGAAGTGGTTTTGTTCCCCAATTCTGACCGTCCTCCGAGCCCCAGATGGAGATGTCGACGGATTCCTGTTCGATCTGACTCGTGATCACCATGCTGCAGAGAAACGTGCGCGTAGCGCTCGAGGAGATGTCGCACGGCTCGCCTTCCCCATTGGAAGTGAGTTGCGTGCCCGGAGGAATCAGATCGAATGCCGTCGCCATGCGGTGGTCTCCCGTCCTGAAAATCTCGCGGATTCTAGCACAGGTTGCGCGGCTTATTGGGCGCGCGCGCGGGAGCCTGTCTTGAGTTTTTCGAGGCGCTCGGCGGCCGCCTGGAAAGTCTTCTCCGTCTTGCAAAACGTGAACCGCAGATGGGTACGGCCGCCGGCGGGATCCTGATAGAAGCTCGAGCCCGGCACTGTGGCCACGCCGATGTCTTTCACGAGATATTTTGCAAATGCGACGTCATCGGGGAAACCGAACGCGGAAATGTCGGTCATGATGTAGTACGCGCCGCGCGGCTTGAAGCAATGAAAGCCGGCGCCCGTGAGGATTCCCAGCATCCGGTCGCGACGCGCCGTGTACTCAAGGGCAAGCGTTTCGTAATAGGTCGGCGGGAATCGCAAAGCGACCGCGCCCGCTTCTTGCAACGGCGCCGCAGCTCCCACAGTCAAAAAATCGTGTACTTTGCGAATGGCGGAAGTGATTTCCGGCGCGGCAATAGCCCAGCCAACGCGCCAACCAGTGACGCTGTAGGTCTTCGAGAGCGCGTTGATTGTGATTGTGCGGTCGCGCATTCCGTCGAGCGTGGCGAGTGAAATGTGGCGCGCGCCGTCGTAAACCATGTGCTCGTAGATTTCATCGGTGATGGCAAACGCATCCCATTGCACGCACAAGTCGCGGATGCGCTCAAACTCTGCGCGCTCGAAAACTTTGCCAGTGGGATTGTTGGGCGTGTTCAGGATGATCGCTTTCGTTGCGGGACCGAATGCAGCGGCGAGTTCGGCGGGATCGAACGTCCAATCGGGCGGCCGAAGCCTTACGAACCGGGGTGTGGCGCCGGAAAGAATCGCGTCCGGTCCATAATTCTCATAAAACGGCTCGAAAACGACCACTTCATCGCCTGGATTGATGATGGCCATCATGGCGGACATCATCGCTTCGGTTGATCCGCAGCAAACCGTGATTTCGCGCTCGGGGTCGATGGTGAGGCCCTGCGTGGCGTGGAATTTTTTCACGATGGCATCGCGAAGGTTCTTCGCACCCCAGGTAATGGCGTATTGATTGATGTCCGCGGCGATCGCTTCCTGGGCGGCGCGCTTGATCTCCGCAGGCGCTGGAAAATCCGGGAAGCCTTGTGAAAGATTGACGGCGCGGTACTGCAAAGCGAGCCGCGTCATTTCGCGGATCACCGACTCGGTAAATTGCCCGGCCTTCGCGGAAAGGCGCCGCCTATTGGCTGGGGCTCGTTCTGGCTTTGCGGGAACCACTGTGTTCTCCGTAGAGCTTGCGATAAATGTCCGCGTTGCGAGAAACGATTTCGACGTATTCGCGCGTCTCGGTGAACGGGATGGAATCCACGAACTCGGCCGGCTCGCGGTAGTTCTGTCCCGCCGTCCACGAATTCACGCGATCTTCTCCGGCATTGTACGCGGCCAAAGCCGATTCGACACTCCCGAAACCCTTGTGCAGCCCGGCGAAATAGATCGTGCCGAGATGGACGTTGTATTCCGGGTCAAACAATTGCGCGTGCGAATAACGGACCTTCGCCTGCTTCGCCACAAGCCGAGCGGTCTTCGGCAGAAGCTGCATCAGTCCCATCGCATTCGCGCCCGAACGCGCTTCCGGTTCAAACGCAGATTCCTGGCGAATCAATCCGGCGGTGAGCATCGGGTCAACTCCCGCTCGCGCCGAGCCCTGACGAATCGAAGATTCGAATGGGAAAGGATACGCGGCCAGCCACGCCTCGCGCGGCACATCGGAAAACGGGCGCGACTCCAGCTGCGGATAAATCTGACGGATCGTCACGATTGCGACGCCGCAATGGCCTGCGTTCACGGCTGCTTGCGCTGCTTCGAGCAAGAGGCGCGGTTCGCCCGTGGCGGCATAACCCGCACGCAGCTCGAGTTCCGCCGAGGAGTCAAACGCAATTGAGCGCAAGGCATCGGCGCGCGCCTGCCGGTCGGCAGCTGCGGGAGGAATCGCGCCGCTCATGGATGCCGCGGGCGGCATGGGTGGGATTGTCGCGAGCACGTCGGGATCCGCGGGCTCGCCCGGACCAAGCTCACGGAGGCGCGCGGCAGCCGAAGTCTCGAAATAGTTTTCGGGAAAGCGCTCGGTTAATTTTTCATAGTAAGCCCGCGCGAGCGCCGGATTTCCTGCCTCTTCCGCGAGGCGGCCGAGCCAGTAGAGAGTATCCGGCGTGAACGGCGAGCCGGGAAATCGACGCAAGTGCTCCGCAAGCAGCGCCGAAGATTCCGGCTGGCGCTTGAGTACGGCGGCCCACGCGATGCGCCAATGCGCAGGCGTCGCTTCCGGAGAGATTGAAGAATTCTCCACAAACCTCTTGTAGTAGCTTACGGCGCGGTCGCGGTCGAGCTGGACCCAGTAGTAATTCCCTGCTGCGAAGAGCGACAATCCGGCCCAATGGCTCGACGGCGCGCGGGCCACTGCGGCCTCGACCGCGGCGACCATCTCCGTCTCCTGCAGCGACGAGCGATAGTATTGCGCCAAAGTGTAGAGCCGCTCGGCATCGATAGTGGGATCGTTGATCTTGAGCGCAGAAATCTCCGAGAAACCTACTCCCAGCGCCATCCCGCACTGAAGGATGCGCAACTCAGCTTCCTCGCGGTCCGCTCCGGAAAGCTGCGGCAGGATCTGCGCGTATTCGTTGCGGGCCTCGCTCCAATACTTGGAGTTGTAGAGTGCGGCAGCGTGGGCCATCCGCTGCTCCAGCGGAATCGGCGGGAATTTGTCGCCCAGAGTGCTGCGGAGAAATTCCAATTTCAGGCTGGATTCTCTCGACTGCTCGCTCGACGGGAAGCGCGAATAAATCGCTTCATAATCCGCGGCCGCGTCCAGGGGTTGACCCGCTTGTTCTCGAATCTCCGCGCGAAGAAATAGAAGCACAGGCTTTTCCGCCGTTAGGCCGTAGCCGTCGAGCGCCGCCAGAGCAGTTGCCGGCTCGTTCAATGCCAGCGCCGCTTCACCCAAGGATTGGAGCTCCTGATCCGTCAGCACGGAATCGGGAAAATCGCTGCGAAATTGCTGGAGCTGCGCGAGCGAGTCTGCCGTGTGGCCAAGCGCGAGATTGGTTGCGGCGCTCCAATAGAGAGAGTAGTCGCGCAAGAGTGGATCGCCAGAGGCCCGCTCAAACCATTTCGCAGCCTGAGCGTAGTTTCCCTTGTTGTAGTCGAAATAGCCGAGCGCGAGAGCCGCGCGCATTCCGAGCACGCCTGTGGATTTCTGCGCGGCGAGAGCGCTCAGCTTTGAGTAAGCCAAAGCAGGATTCTTTTGTTTGAGAGCGCGCGACATCTGTTCGAGTTGCTTCTCCGTAAGCACGACCTTGGCGGCCGGTGTTGCGGTAGGCTTCGGCCCGGCGAATAAAACGGCCGACGAGAGGATGAGCAACACCCCGGCAGTCCGAATCAGGCGGCCCGCGAATTTCGGCATGATCGTCTTAGTGGCGGAGTACAGGCGAGGGATAGGGGTATTCTCCGAGGGCTTCTGTGTCGCCCTCGGCGAGGATTTCGACCAGCCAATGATGGAAGTAGTCCGTTGGATGGTCGAGAATCGATCGGAAGCGGCGGTCGTATTCTTTTCGGGCCTTGTCGAGATCACTTCGCAACCGGTGACAAATGTCTTTGTGCTCGCGTGCCAGTTTAACGTCTTTCGGCCGCAAAAGCTTGATGTCCTGCATTGCCACTTTGGCTACGCGATTGGCGCGGCGGTGCAGGTCCTGCATCTCCGGCGGGAGGCTGGCCAGATCAAAAGCAGGCGCCTCAGCCACAGCCACTTCCTGAGCGACAGCGGCAGCGGGCATTACCGGTTCATCGATCGGCACCCGATCGAGGACCGCTGCTTCAATGGCAGCCTCGGAAGGCCCCTCAGCCCATTCGGATTCGGTCTCAGGCTCGGCCTCTAATTCAGCCGGAGCCGGCGCTTCCGCCTCCTCTTCTTCCACTTCTGCCACTGCTGAAGCTCGCGCGCTGGCCCTTTCGTCCGCGCCATGGCTATCACGAGGATTCAGGGCGACGGCCACAAAATTCGAGAGGACCGAAAGGCCAGCAGCCAGCGCGGACGCCGCCGTCTGTGCTCGGAGCATGGCCGGAAGTGCGTTGCTGGGGCGGCTGGACGAACATGCTGCGACAAGATCGGCGTAGGCCTGGTGCAGTTCGTCGGCCGTCCGCTGAAGGGGCGCGAGGTTGTCGCGCAAGGCACGCGAAACGGCCTCTTCCATTGCCCGTTCCAGGGACTGCGACTCCGGTTTTTGGCGCGCTTTCAAGGGTTTCTCCGCCTCATTTTGATTATGGAAACCGATGCGTGGGGTGTCAACTGACATTCCGCGCACCCGTTCCTGAGGAGGAAAGGGACTCCCGCGCGTTGGCGGCGGCCTGGGCGGAGTGATATCCTAATAGCACCAACGGGGGCGACACGGTTTCGACGGAGGCTGTCGCGGCTCGAAGGCATGCCGGGCCTCGCCTGCCCGCAATCGGGCGAACAATACAACTGCCAATACGCAGTTGGCTCTCGCTGCCTAACTTAAATTAGGTAGCGCGTCTCCCCAAGCGACGCCTACGCGCTTGGGATGAGGCGTCACATAGTGGGCTGGCCTGCGCATTTCGGTCCGTAATGCGTGGGCGAGATCATCGGACTAGCCGCCAACACGTCTTGCCCGCTCTAAGCGGTGTCGGCGAAACCGTGATTGGCCCGCAAGGGTCGATCGCAAAGTGAACGGGATAAGCATGTAGTCTTCGGGTGGCAAGGCCTCTCGGACGGGGGTTCAACTCCCCCCGCCTCCAAGTTATATTATGGCCATTTTTATTGGCTAGAATTGACGTTAGTCTATGACTGTAGCGGAATTGTGGGGCTTAAAAGGGCTTCGTTTCAGGAGGTGTCATCGCTCAAAAGTGCTTCGCACCGTTACTTCTAAATGCTCCTGACGGGCTTTGACCCACGGGCTGTAGCTTTTTTCCGTGATCTTGATTGAGGAGTGCCCCAGCAGAACGGCAACATCTTCAATAGGCACCATCTTGATGAGCAACTCGACCGCGAATGTGTCGCGCCATCTGTGTACATGCCCGTTCTCGACTCCTGCCAGTTCGTACAGCTTTTTAAGCGCCCGCTGATAGTCACCAACGCAGGATTTCTTTATCGATAATCCCGACCAGAAATAATATGCGAGCTCAACCGGTGGATGCAACACCATCTAACATGAATCTTCTCTCGAAAGGTGGTGTCTATGGCCCAAGGGAAACGCACGGAGCTTTCCGCGACGCCGAGGACCAACATATGGGCCCGTTGGAAGGCGGGACAGTCGTTGCATGAGATCGGGCGCGCATTCGGCCAGGGGCATTCGTCGGTTCACCTTCTGTTGTCGCAACACGGTGGGGTTGTTCCGGCAGCCCGTCGGCGCTCGCTGCTAGCACTCACACTGGCTGAGAGAGAGGACATCTCTCGCGGGATTGCTTCGGGCTCCTCGATTCGTGGGATAGCCAAACGTCTGGAGCGAGCTGCATCGACGGTGAGCCGGGAGGTGGTACGTCATGGTGGCCGTCCTGTGTATCGAGCCAATGAAGCGGATTACCAAGCCTGGGAGTCGGCCTTGCGGCCCAAGCCGTGCCTTCTTGCTATGAATGGGAAGTTGCAGAAGATCGTTGCGAGTAAACTGATTTTGGACTGGTCACCGGAACAGATTTCCGGATGGCTGAGGATTCAGTATCCCGAGGACCAAAGCCTGCGCGTGTCCCACGAGACCATTCACCGTAGCCTATTCATTCAAGCGCGCGGAGTGTTGAAGAAAGAGCTGATTAGGCACCTTCGGTCCAAGCGCCGCATACGCCGCTCGCATGGGGACACAGAAACCCACCGATTCGCTTGGTGGTTTTAGGGCTCACGCTCGAGAACGCGGGACAATCGCAGAGAGCGTCCAGTGCTTCGCCAAGATATGATTTATTCTGGACAGTCCGCAGAGTTGGGGGATTCCTTAGCAGAATCAGGTTTCTCACTTGCGCTTCAATGGCAGGGTCTAATCGCCTCGGTCTGCCCCGCTCTAGTTCTCTTTTTTCGGAAAATCTTTTCCGGTATTCATTGCCACTCATGGTCTCTGCAAGAATGCTTCCAGCGAAATTCTCGGAATCAGCGTGCACCCGCCGATTACACACCATCTTTGGTGAAGGGTTTCTTGCCCGCGCTTCCCTTTTCCCATGCCTTAAAGCCACCGCGACGGCGAACATGAAGCCTAACAGCGATGGTGCACTTGTCACACATTCGTCGGTAATGCTTTAGCTTTCCGCCGCAGATACGGCACCGCTTTCCATCTTTCAGGTATTTATTTCGCAACTTCTTCACAGCGCGGCGATGCGCGATTAGATATTTTTTGTGGCTTCGCTCGTGCTTCTCATTAAGTGGCCTGCCGCAACTCGGACAAATCGCGCTCACACGCGACTCCTGCGGGGTTGACTCGATTGGATGAGCGTCGCTTTGGTATCTGTAAACATTCAATTGTCGACCAGAAACCCTCTTCGCGAACGCAGTCAAGAGAGCCACGGCTCCTCCTGACCAGCCCGAGTTTTTGTACCACGGTGAATGAGAGAGTCTACATCAATATTTCAACTTCCCCCGCCTCCAAATTTTTCGCCAGTTGAGAAATTTGCCATGAGCGACTCCGCGGTGACGGACGAGTCGAAGAACAAGAATTCGTGCTGCGCTCGCCTTTTGTTCGTTCATTTGGGTTAGAGTGAGGCTCATGGCGGCTTACTATCTGCTGAAGACGGAACCCACGGAATATTCCTTCGCAGACCTCGGTCGGCAGAAGAAAACTGTGTGGGATGGCGTGTCAAATCCGGCGGCGGTAAAACACCTGCGCGAGATGACGCGCGGGGCGCAACTCGTGATCTACGAAACGGGAAACCAAAAGCGTGCCGTGGGAACTGCTAGGGTCGTTTCCGTGGATTCGTCCGATCCCAAGAAACCGCAGGTGGAGATTCAAGCCGGGAAAGCGCTTGCGAAACCCGTATCGCTCGCAGAGATCAAAGCAAATTCGCTCTTCGCCGATTCGCCTCTCGTGCTCCAAGGACGGCTCTCCGTCGTACCGCTGACTTCAGCCCAGTACAAGGCCCTGACAGGCACCTGACCTCAGTCGATCCGTGCTCGCTTGGCTCGCCCCCTCTTTGACGGCAACGAAAGACCTCCTTAGGTCGTCAAAGTAGATGGGGGAAATGTTGCGTGCAATATGCGTCCATGGGGAGCGGCAAGGATCGAGCCGGTAGCACGGGCTCGCTATTCTTTGTCCACCGACCGTTCCTCCGAACGTTTGGCCGAAGAGCCGCACTGCTTCTTGGCGCGTGTGCGACGCTTGGCTCGGGCAGCGGCCCGAGCGCGCAAACGCCGGCGGAGTCTCACGCCAAAGTGGAATTGATCTCTGACGGAAATCCAGGCGCGACGAGGAAAGCCATCTGGGTCGGACTCCACTTTCATCTGGATCAGGGTTGGCACATCTATTGGCAAAACGCCGGAGATTCCGGAGAGCCTCCCAAAGTTTCTTGGAATCTGCCGCCGGGATTTCGAGCGGGTCCGATTCGCTGGCCGCAGCCAATGCGTCTCGGGAGTGGATCGGTGGTGGACTACGGCTACGAAGATGAAGTGCTTTTGATGGCGCGCATCGAGCAACCACCCGGCTCGCGAGCAGGCGCGGCAGTCCCGATTGCGGCGGACGTGGAATACGTAGTCTGCCGTGAGCGTTGCATCCCCGGAAAGGCTCATCTGACGCTGCCCGACCCGGCGACGAGCGAGGCGTCCGAGTGGCGGGGGCTTTTCGAGCACGCAAGAGCACAGCTTCCCAAGGCTGTGCCTGCCAGTTGGAAATTGTTGGCGACATCGGACAAGGATCACTTCACTTTGTCGGTAGAGACTGGATCGCGAGTCGAAAGCGCCACGTTCCTCCCTCTCGAGCCAAACCAAATTGAGAATTCAGCACGGCAAGAATTCGCGTCAACGGAAAATGGATTTCGCCTGACGCTTCAAAAATCCGACCAATTGATGAAGCCAATTTCGATTTTGAAAGGACTCGTGGTTTTAGGTGCAGGGCACACGTTCGAAGTTGCCGTTCCCGTGGCGGCGCGATAAAAAGGAACTTTGGGGTGCACGCGAACGATTGAAGCCATTGCGGAAAATGGGAAGTGAGAAAATCGGGAGGCCAAAAATGAGACGACGAACTGCATTATCGGTCGTACTTGGATTCGCTGTCGCGATTACAATCTCGGCCGCGTGGGCGACGCGAGTGGGCGACCGCGCTCCGGACTTCACGGCGACCGACAGCAATGGCAAGGTTCACAAACTGTCGGAATACCAGGGCAAATTCGTGGTCCTCGAGTGGACGAATCGCGGGTGCCCTTATACGCAGAAGCAATACGACAGCGGGAACATGCAGCGCCTCCAGCGCGGATGGACGAGCCGGGGAGTCATTTGGCTGACCGTGATTTCGTCCGCGCCGGGGAAACAGGGTTACGCGACCGCTGCGGATGAAAACGCCTACGTGAAGCAAGTGAACGCCGCGCCCTCCGCCGTGCTGCTCGATCCGGCGGGCACGCTCGGCCACCTCTACGACGCAAAAACCACGCCGCACATGTTCGTCATCAATCCGCAGGGAATTTTGATCTACAACGGGGCAATCGACGACAAACCTACGACCGACGTGGCGGACGTGAACGGCGCGAAGAATTATTTGTCGCTCGCGCTCGACGAAGCCACATCCGGCAAGCCTGTGAGCAATCCGACCACGCGCCCCTACGGCTGCTCGGTGAAGTATCCGGAGTAGGCGGAGTCGCGCGGGGGGTTACTGGGCGAGCCAGCCGCCGTCAACCGGGAGCGTCGCGCCAGTGAGATTATCGGCGGCGGGGGTGGTAAGGAACACGGCGAGTCCCCCGAGCTGCTCGACCGTCGTGAATCGCCCGGAAGGATGCTTCTCGACGAGCAACTCGTGTTCGGCCTGATCGACGGCGATGCCCTCATTCTTCGCACGGGCCTCAATCTGCTTCTGGGCCAAAGTTGTGTGCACCCAGCCGGGGCAAATGGCATTGCATGTGATGCCGGACTTGGCTGTTTCGAGCGCCACCACTTTCGTGAGACCAACTATGCCGTGCTTGGCCGCCACGTAGGCTACTTTGTTGACCGAGGCCACGAGGCCATGTGTTGAGGCAATGTTGATCAGCCGGCCCCAGCGACGGTTCTTCATTCCCGGCAACGCTGCGCGGATGGTGTGAAAGGCGGACGAGAGATTGACGGCGAGGATGGCGTCCCAGCGGTCCGGCGGAAAGCTCTCGACAGGTGCGACGTGCTGGATTCCGGCGTTGTTGACAAGCACGTCCACGCCGCCCAGCCGTCGCTCCGCGTCGGTCACAAGTTCGGCGCAAGCTTCTCCCTTCGAGAGGTCGGCCCCGTTGTAAAGGACCTCGATTTCAAACTGCTTGCTCATTCCGCTCCGCAGCGTTTCAATTTCGCCGGCATCACCAAAACCGTTGAGCATGATCGCGCAGCCCTCGGCCGCGAGCGCGCGGGCAATCCCCAGACCGATTCCGCTCGTTGAGCCTGTGACAATGGCCCTGCGTCCCTTTAACATGGCAAAACCCCCGGATCATTTATACTGTTGCGCCTGTTTCGCGCTGGCGAAGGGCTCGCAACCGCGAATGCACCGCTCAAACTTGCCGGTTGCCTACCACGCGATGGTACAGAGCAGCCGCCTCGCCGACAATCCCGCGGCGAAACGCGAGCACGCAAACGATGAACATCGCTCCCATGATTACTGTGACAAATGAACCGACTTTATCGGCCAGTTGATTCTGCAGAGTCACGATGGTGAACGCCCCCACGATAGGTCCGAGCACCGTGCCCATTCCACCAAGCAACGTCATCAGCACCACATCTCCCGAGGTGTGCCAATCGGCATCGGTCAATGTGACGAAGGTGAAGACGATTGCTTTCGTCGAGCCTGCAAGACCCGCCAGGCCCGCGGAAAGGATGAATGCGAGGGTCTTGTACTTGTTGACGTCGTATCCGAGCGAGAGAGCGCGGGACTCATTCTCGCGGATGGCCTTGAGCACCTGACCGAAAGGGGAATGAATCGTTCGCCGGATGAGCAGGAAACCGAAAATGAAAATCGCAAAGACGACGTAGTACAGTTTTTTGTCGTCTTCGAGATTAATCACCCAAAGAAAGCGTCCGCGCGGAATTCCCTGAATGCCGTCTTCGCCGCCCGTGAACGAGGCTTGCAAAAAAAGGAAATACATCAACTGCGCCAGCGCCAGAGTGATCATGGCGAAGTAGATTCCCTGCCGCCGGATGACGAGGTTGCCGAAGATAAATCCGAGAACCACGGCCGCGAGCGTCCCCGCAAGAATGCCCAGGCCCGGAGAAAGCCCCATGACTTTGACGGTGTAGCCGGTGACATAGCCCGCGGTTCCAAAAAAGGCGGCGTGCCCGAAGGAAAGAAGCCCCGTGTAACCCAACAGAAGATTAAAGGCGCAGGCGAAGAGCGCGAAGCACAGAGCCTTCATGAGAAACACGGGATAAACGAAATAGGGCGCGATCAGCCCGAGAACCAGCAACGCACCCTGCCCGATCCAGCGGAGTTTCACTTGGCTTCATCTTTCCTTTCCGAAGAGTCCCGCCGGCCGGACTAGCAATACGACAGCCATGATGAAAAAAACGACGGTATCCGAAGCCTGTGAATAAAAAACTTTGGTCATGCCCTCGATCAATCCCAGACCCACTCCCGTGACGATTGATCCCAGGATCGAACCCATCCCTCCAATCACCACGACCGCGAAAACAACAATGATCAGATTCGAACCCATCAGGGGGCTGATCTGCGTCGCCGGCGCAGCGAGCACGCCTGCGAGGCCAGCCAATCCGACGCCCACTCCATAAGTGATCGTGACCATGACCGGAACATTGATACCAAAAGCCTGTACCAGACGAGGGTTCTCCGTCCCCGCTCGCAAATAGGCTCCGAGCGGCGTCCATTCAATGACCAACCACGTGGAGATGCAAACCAGGAGAGAGGCAACCACGACCCAAGCGCGATACTTGGGGAGATACATGAATCCCAGGTTTAAGGCCCCCTGGAAGCTCTCGGGGATCGAGTACGGCAATCCCGACACGCCATAGCGATAGCGGAACAGTCCTTCGATGACGAGTGCGAGGCCAAAGGTCAGAAGCAGTCCATAGAGATGGTCGAGTTTGTAGAGCCGCTTTAGCATGGTTCGCTCCACAATGATTCCGAAGACGCCAATCACAAGCGGCACGAGTAAAAGCGACCACCAATATCCGATGCCGAATTGCGTGAGCGCAATCCAGGTGAACACCGCGCCCATCATGTACATCGCGCCGTGTGCGAAGTTGATGATATTGAGCATGCCGAAAATGATGGACAAGCCGAGGCTGAGTATGGCGTAAAAACAGCCGTTGACGAGACCCAACACCAGTTGTCCGAAAAGTGCCGCCGTCGGGATGCCGAATATGGTACTCATGTCGAGCTCACGCTGCACGAGAAGCGGGACGGAGCGCCCGTCCCGCCAGCTCGATTGCGAACCTTCCCTATTTCTTGATCAAAGGACACCGGGACGCCGACAAAGGCTGAAACGCCTGATCCGGCGGGATCGTGCTGATGAGCTTGTAATAATCCCAGGGGTATTTGGATTCGTTCGGTGACTTTACCTGGAACAAATAGAAGTCGTGAACCATGCGGCCGTCCTCGCGGATCTTGCCGTTTTTGAAGATCGCGTCATTAATGGTGGTTCCCTTGAGCTTCTTCATCACGGCATCGGCGTCATCCGTCCCGGCCGCCTGAACGGCCTTCAGATACGAGAGTGTGGCGGAATAGACACCGGCGTGGACCATGGTCGGCATTTTGTTCGTCTTGGCCTGGTATGCCTTGCCGAACTTTCGCGCATCGTCGTTCAAATCCCAATAGAACGCATTCGCCGCATACATTCCCTGCGTGGCCTGTAGTCCGAGCGCGTTTATATCGGAGATGAACACCAGGAGGCCGGCGAGCGTCTGCTTCTTGTTGATGCCAAACTCCGCGGCTGTCTTGATCGAATTGATCGTGTCACCACCCGCGTTAGCGAGCCCGATCACTTTGGCGCCAGAGGCCTGCGCCTGCAGCAAAAATGAAGACAAATCGGCGGCATTGAGCGGATGGAGAACCGAGCCAAGGACCTGGCCACCTGCGGCCTTGACAGCAATTGCAGTGTCGTCCTGCAACGAATGGCCAAAGGCGTAGTCGGCGGTGACGAAGAACCAAGTGTTGCCGCCGTGCTGGACCACCGCTTTCCCGGTCGCGGTGCCGGTTGCGTACGTGTCATATGTGTAGTGAATCGTGTAGGGATTGCAATCCTCATTGGTGAGGCGAGTCGAGCCGGCGCCCGAGACGATGAAAATCCGGTGCTTCTCGTTCGCCACCTTGCTGACGGCCAGAGCCACGCCGGAGTTCGGGACGTCCATGATGACGTCCACGCCGTCCTTGTCGAACCATTCGCGCGCCTTGTCAGCGCCGATGTCCGCTTTATTCTGGTGATCGGCGGAAAGCACTTGAATCGGCTTACCGAGCACCTTTCCGCCGAATTCGTCCACAGCCATCTGCGCGGCTACGACCGATCCCTGCCCGCCCAGGTCCGAATAAAGTCCGGACAGATCAGTGAGCACAGCAATCTTCACCACATCCGAAACCTTACCGGCGGCCGGCTTCGCCTGGCCAAAGGAGCCGGTCGCCGCAAACAACAGAAGACATCCGGCGAGCGCGCTGATCCATTTGCATTTCATTGCACTTCCTCCTTGAGTTTTGCATCGGGGCAAAGCGCCCGGGGGTTGCGGTGGCGCGTCTGCCTCACGGAAAATTCAAACGCCGAGCAGTTCCTCGAGCAGCGTTTGCTTGGTTCGGATCTCGTGCTTCGCGATCTCCACGGCAATTCGCCCTCGCTCGATCACGTAAAGACGATCTGCCAAAGGTGAGGCGAAACGAAAGTTTTGCTCCACCATGACGATCGTGAACCCCTTACCTTTGAGCTGCAGAATGACCTGACTCAATTTCTTGACGATGACCGGCGCCAACCCTTCTGAGATTTCATCGAGAAGCAGCAGTCGCGCTCCCGTGCGAAGAATCCGCGCCATCGCCAGCATCTGTTGCTCTCCGCCCGAAAGGCGCGTGCCCTGACTTCGGCGGCGCTCCTTCAGGTTCGGAAACATATCGTAAATCTCATCGAGACTCATGCCCTCGCTGCTGAATTTCGGAGGAAGCATCAAATTTTCTTCGGCGGTCAAGCTGGAGAAAATGCCGCGCTCTTCGGGGCAATATCCGATCCCCAGGCGCGCAATACGATGGGTTGATCGGCGGATGACTTCGAGGCCGTTGACCATGATGGATCCGTTGCGATTTCCCACGAGTCCCAGAATCGCCTTGAGGGCTGTGGTACGGCCGGCACCGTTGCGGCCGAGCAAGGTCACGAGTTCTCCACGATTGACGTGGAAATCCATCCCGTGCAGGATGTGCGACTCGCCATAAAATGCGTGGAGACCGGTGACCCTCAGGCATTCGCCGGTTGACGCGTTAGTCATCCGCGACTCCCATATAAGCTTCCATCACCTGCGGATTGGTGGAAACTTCCGAGTAGCTCCCTTCGGCGATCATACTGCCACGCTGCAGCACGGTAATGCGGTCCGAGAGGTCCGCGACCACGCTCATGTTGTGCTCGACCATCAGAACGGTGCGATTGGCGGCGACTTTGCGAATCAAATCCTTCACTCGATCCACGTCTTCGTGCGCCATGCCCTGGGTTGGCTCATCCAGGAGGAGAAGCTCCGGATCCAGCGCCAGCGTGGTAGCGATTTCCAGGGCCCGTTTGCGTCCGTAAGGCAACTCCACGGCCACGACGTTTGCGTGGGATTCAAGTCCAACACTCGCGAGCAATTCCATGCCGCGCTCGTCGAGCGACTTCAAAACGGCCTCACCTTGCCAGAAATGAAATGAGTTTTTCAACTGCCGTTGCAGGCCGACGCGAACATTCTCCAAAACCGTCAAATGCGGAAACACAGCCGAGATTTGGAACGATCGGACCACGCCGCAGCGTGCGATTTCCGCCGGCTTTTCATTCGTAATGTCCTGGCCCCGGAAATGGATCGTTCCGCGCGTGGGAATCAGGAATTTTGTGAGGAGGTTGAAGATGGTCGTCTTCCCTGCACCATTCGGCCCAATGAGAGCATGGATCGCTCCTGGGCGGACTTTCAGGTTCACATCGCTTACGGCGACAAAACCTTTAAACTCCTTGAAGAGACTTTTCGTCTCGAGAATGTATTCGCCATTCATCAAGCTCTCGATTTTGCCCTCTCGCATTTGAACTGTCTTGGTCAACCGGTCGCTCGATCGGAACTGCGTCAACTGCCTGTTTGAACTTTCCCGCCGAAGCAATGGAAAGGCCTGAGCCTGAAACCCTCGATTCCCGCCGGTATGGCGCGCAGCGTATCTCAACTTGGGCCTTCAGGCAACGAGCTTGCTTGTTGCCATCGGGTCAGCTTCTGAGACGCAAGGGTCACCACTTCAGGGGTTCATGCGTTGCCGAGGGAGGATATCGATCTCATGGTAGAGTGGTCCTCCGGAAAGGCTAAGTCTGAAGGCCACTCGAAACCGGAATGCAGGGCGGCGGAAAGCGAATTGCTGGGCGTGAAAGCAAAATCCGTGATGGGGAAATTGCTCAAGATCGCAGGCGCAGGTGTTGCGCTGTATACCGTGATTTCGGGTGCGCTATTCCTGGCAATGCTCCAGACGCCGGATAACTTTGCGCGCTCTATGAAACACGTCCCCTGGGCAGCGTTTGTAGTTCTGCCTTTCAGACCGCTCTGGAACGTGGCGCGCGTCGGACATGTTGCGGTCGGCGATGAGGCCCCGGATTTTTCGCTCGAGAGCCCGGACAACAAGACCCGGTTTCAATTATCTTCTATGCGAGGGCAAAAGCCCGTTGTCCTCGTCTTCGGAAGCTACACTTGACCACCGTTTCGGCGGCAGGTTGCTGCCCTCAATCAGCTTTACGAGCAATACAAAGATCGCGTCGCTTTCTATGTCGTATATATCCGCGAGGCGCACACGAGCGACGTCTGGCAGGACCCCGACAATCTGGACGACCAAGTGGTGTTTGCGAGCCCAAAGGATTTCGAGGAGCGCAGGCAAATGGGGCAAGTATGCGTTGTAAAACTCGGGATCACATTTCCCGCGGTAATCGACACCTTCGACAACGCTGCGGAGCGAGCGTACACAGGCTGGCCGGATCGTCTCTATGTGGTCGATCGCGATGGCCAGATCGCCTACAAATCGCCCCCAGGTCCTTTTGGGTTTCATCCCGGGGGCGTCGCAGATACGCTCGAGAGATTGGTAACGCCCACCTCGCGATAAGGACTGATTCTCGTCCCGGACGTTTCTGTTGATTCATGCGCAAGATTCTGAACCTCTTGCGCTCTCGATAAAGATCGGGATGCGTCTCCCGGCCTTCCGCAACTTCCTTCTATTGACACACTACTCGCAAGAGCCGGAATGACATGCACCGATGAATACGGGAATCCTGAATCGTAAGGCGTAGATGGGGAAACTCCGGCGGAGCTTCCCTGTTATGGGAAGCTCCGCAAGAGTCTAGGTTAGGTCAGAACGTGATGACGGTTCCGAATTCCTCACGGATATCGTGAGATTTGGTTGCGGGTACGCCCCTGAACAATTTGCCATCGTCCGTCGAAGCCAACGTGTCCATGTAGGTTACTTCGTTGACGAACGAGACCCACTTGTTGATCTTGTACGAGAGGCTCGCCGTGTCGTAGTCGGTCCGATCCGTGCCGCCACCATGGCGGGAGTCTGCGGCTTTGGCGCGGTCCGTGCCGTACAGTATGTGAAACACCCAGCCGGCGTTTTTCCCACCGGGATCGGCATGGAAGATTCGTGAAAGCGGAAAGCTCATTTCCGCGAATCCGCCCTGTCCCCGAATGGAGTTGAGCGAGCCGAGCGTGATTGGGCCGTTGCATGTGGTGGCGGGTATATTGCCTGCGCCACTCACACAACCGAAGTCGATCGTCTGTCCGCTGAAGCTCGTCGCGTCCCCTGCCGTGATTAGACCCGGACCGGGGGAGGCGTAGGCACCGTTGAGTAGGCCGCCGAAAAACCATCGCAGGTTGGAGCCGTGGTAATACTTTGCGTCGAATGTGACCCAAGGGGTGGGAGCTTGAATTTCGGCTGTCCACATGTTGATCGGATCGCTCAATTGAACGCCGGTTGGGTAAAATCCCTTGATTGAGCAACCACCGGTCGGAAGCGCAACGGAACATCCCGTAGCGCCTGTCACCAGTGTATTTGGCAAACCCGAGGCGCCCCCGGCTTCGGAGGTAGCGCTCGCTCCGGCGGGCGCGATTTCATTGTTCGTCGAATGGTGAGCGCTGAAGATGAATTGTGCGGGCGCTACGCCTTGCCAGTTAGGATTGAGGACGTACTGAAAGACCAGCCTGCCCTCGACGCCGGGTTTATTGCTTTCGGATCCGGCCCGGTCGCCGAACCCTGTCCTCTGAATCTGTTCGAGGCTCGAATCCGCCGAGATGGGCCAGACGATCGCAAAATCCGGCTCGAATTTCAGACGCCCGGACCCTAGTTGCGCACCGACCTTGAACTGAGGAATACGCTCATAAACGTCGCCGTATCCTACCATAAGTCCCGTGGTCTCGAAGATGTTCGGTAGGGTCGACGATCCCGCGAGGGACCAATCCTGACCGAACTCAGCATAGACAGGGATGCCGCCGACGTGCTTATCAAGCCGCACGTAGGCAAGTCGGAGTGAGAGCTGGTTGGACCGGCCTGAGCTGATACTGCGGTTGTTCACTGTGGTGTAATCACCTTCAAAGTCTGTTTCGAGTTTGCCGGTGATCACGAGATCCGAATTCTGAGGAACCCACTCGAACTGGCTCCCGATTCGGAAACTGCGCGCCTTGATCAAGAAATAGGGGTCGCCGGTCGGCCCGGTGTCTCCGAGTAGAAGGGGAAGCGGGAAGTCTTGGACTCCATTCTGGGCGCCGCCGCTCGATGCCGTGTTTTCGACGGCGCTAGCCTTGAAGAATCCGTACAGTTTCATGTTCGCCCCGCTGCCGAGCTTGATATCCGGAATCATCCCGGCTTGCTTGGGGATATCGATCGGAAGAACGCGAGTAGGAGCAACGGCGGGAATCACCCCGCCTTCCGATGTCGGTCCGAATGTGTATGGGTCTGAGCTGGCAGGAACAACCGGTTTTGCTTTCGCGGGAATGTGGATGGCTGCGTCCATCAGTTGGCCGCCCGACGGGGCGCCAATGCCAGCCGACACAGTAGAAGGAGCGACTGTCTGGCTGTATTCGGCCTGAGTGATTAGACCCTTCTGAACAAGCACCTGGGCCAATCGCGCATTCGCCTCTTCGGCCGAGGATGCCGCACTGATTTGGGCTACATCAGCCGCAGTCAGAATTCCCTTCGCCTGGAGCAGCTGAATCAGCGGCGGTGTCGCTGCTTGGTGATCAGTCTGCTGTTGAGCGGTCTGCTGCTGAGCAGCGGTCGGCACCACCAGCGCCAGAGTCGCGGCCGTCACCAGGATAAAGTGGGTCACTTTCCTCATTGATGGAACCTCCGCGGAAAATTTGAAAAACCGGGCCCATTTATTTGCTTCCCGAAATAACCAAACCACCCCCTGAACATGCCCCGAATTGCCGTGTACTTACTCGTACCCAGCCCGAATGTCAAGCATTTCCCGCAACATATAAAAAAAACTGATGCGTACGATACACGGGGGGCCATTCTTCATCTTGCGCACCCTGTAAGATCAGGCCCCTGGACTCTGCGGGGATTCCGGACGACTCTCTACACGCTGGAAGGCAAAAGGGAAGTATCGGAAGAAGTGTTGGGAGAAGTAGTCATTTCGGGCTGTGACGCTCTTGGGAGAGGTGGGTGCACCGATCATTGAAACCCCGGTAACCATTGCGCTTAGAGGCGGGCGGGTGTATGTTCCCGACCGGTCGGCAGTCCAAGAGGGAAATTCTGGTTGAAATTACGGACTGCTTTGAAGAAAGGAAACTATCCAAATGCTTCACAAGATGAGCTTACGATTTTTTGCAGGCGCTTCATTGGTGCTGATTTCACCGATTTTTTTGTCGAATCATACCCGAGCGGCAGCTCAGGACAACACCAAATCCACGTCAAAAGAAAAGATCAGTGTGGTGGCGCATCTGCCCCTGCCTGGATCAGCGGTAAGACAGATTTTTTTACAACAAGAGAACGGCAAGCGATACCTATACCTGCAGCAGAACGTCCATTTCACTTTGGTGGATGTCACGGATCCGAAAAACCCACGCATCGTTGAACGCGAAGCATCTAAAGGCAAATTGACTGATGTTGGCGCGGGACTTGCCATCGCAGTTCAATCCGACCAGTCGGGACAAGGCACTTTTCCCACGCAGACTGTAAGGTTGGTGGATCTGAGCGATCCAAAGAATCCGCGTACGGTGAAGAAGTTTGAGGGCGTCACGAGCATGTATTCCGATGACGGAAAACAGTTGATCTACATGACGAACAGTGAAGGATTGTGGGTCGTGAAGCACTATGAGACGTACCGGCTGCCGCTGTGCACTTCAGAGTCAGAGGAAAATTCGGTGGCACAGTGCCGGTAAAAGATAAGTCATAGTGGCTTGCATGCTGTCCGCGGTGGCGCGCGGCATCATTCTCGGTTAGTCAGTTGCATCTGCGACATCGGGGTGATTGTGTGCGGGCGCTTTGCGCCAGCCACGTTCGCTGCTTCGCCGGGCAATATTCGCTTCTCCCTTCCTCCAGTGTTCCCACAGGGCACAGCGAGAGTCTTCCGCCATTTAACTCGGCGCAGGTGGATTCAGAAGAGGAAGAAACGGAAGGCGCGACCGTTTCCCAGTTTCAGTCTCATCGCGAATTTCAACTTGGCCACCCGTTAGTTGTGAATCCTTCCGAGCACCCCGGACGGCGCCGAATCCAAATGCAAATGCGCGAGAATCGTCACCCGATCCCCCGAAGGCGGGGCCGGGGTGCCAACCCCAATATTGTCTGCCGCGAAATAGTAAGGCGGTTCACTATTGGTCTTCACCTCGACTGGTGTTCCCGTACACGAAGCCCCGCTATAATCCCTCAAGTTCAGAGCTGGGTAGTAGGGCATCTGGCAGACCTCATTCAGAACAACGACAGGCCAATTGCTGTCCCTCAGTGCGGCCAGCAATTCGGGGAAAGAGGAGCGGTCAACGGTTGCCAGCGCCGCCACCTCCGCGCTTTGATTCCCGTGTTCTCGTGAAACCGGGAGATTCGATACATCGACAACAAGAGTGATTTCGCGAGTCATGGTGTCCTCCACTGGTTCGCTGGAAACTGAGCCAGTGTAAGAGTTACTCCATGCGATGTTCGTTTCGCGTCGCACGTGAATGACCGTCAGGTCACCCGTATATTCGATCTTGCGCTCCCGAGTTACCGATGCGCTCTTGGATCGGAAACTCATGAGGGTATATCTCGATAGAGCCGCCAAGCCGCCGTTGCGAAAGCCGCCATCACGATTGAGCAGACTTGAACCCTGGTCCGCCGGGTAGATGCTAAGGTGGATCGAAGACTTGGTAGCATCACTTTCATCCAATTGCACGATTCCAGCTACCTTGGCGATCGCAATATTAAGCGGTCGAGTTTCATTGTTTGAGGAGATGAGGGACAGGCTGGCTGTGGAGTGACCAGAGTCAATCTGCCAGATTCCCGTCTGACCAGGCGACAGGGTTGCCGTGGCAGCGCCTAGCGCTGCGACCATCGCAAGTCTTGCGAAGAGTTTGACCATTTTGCTCTCGTGTGCGCTTTTGGTCTCGAGCTCTCCAACTAAATCGAGGCCATTCAACATGCATTGTGAGGAGAGGAGACAGTTTCGATCACTCGGAGGAGTATGCCACTGCCAGCCCGAATATTCACGTCACCTTCTGCCGAGGTGAGCACGATCTTGCCGAGGGGATTGCTTCGCCCTGCATGAGTGATCGTTACGTGCGGATAACCGTATGCGCCACAAGCGTCGGAGGAGAACAGCCACAATGCTTGGGGCTGGTCATCGCCATCGAGAGTGCTGAGGCAGTTTCGCTCGAGGTTCGCTCTGAGGCGTCCCAAGACGCCGTCGTAAACAGGCTCGGCGACAACGGTTTCGCCGTCCATGACATGGCCGCCGCCGCGGTACACGATTTCACCTCCGACCTGAACGGTCTCATAAGCGCTGGACGGAGTCCCACGGTCACCGCCATAGTTCGGGATCTGCGCATCGTCTATTTCGAGCATCGATGCCATGGCGCGAAGGCTTACGCTTATCGGTATCGAGCGTTTTGAAATGACGAGTGAGTTGAAGCACAACGAGATCTTTGCTGGTGCGCCATCCGTGGCCAGGTCCACTTCAACCACGTGGCCGACAACTTTCGAGTTTGCACGAATGGTCTTGCCATTTGCCAGGGGCACATCCTGCATGATTCTGGCGATAATGACTTTTCCAGGTTTGCTATTCTTAGAGGACAGAGAATCGGTCAACCGGGCCGGCAACACGGTCCCGGTCGGAACGGCATCCTGTGCGAGCAAAGACAGGGGGAACACCAACAGACTTACAAACATTAGCGTTCTCAAAGGAGATTAGCGCCCCATAGAGAGTGCATCACGCACCCCAGGCATGGCTTCCTGTTGGGACGGGACACTCGGAGATCTCATCGGAATTATCTCCTTCTTGGCCGACATCACCGCATTGAGCTGAGGATATCGATCGAGTAGAGGCTTGGCAACGGCAATACGCCAGTCCTTTTGACTCCGTTCGTTCCAGACCCTCATAGCTTGCGCAAATAGCCGTTTCGCTTCGGCCAGTGTAATGCCGTTCACTCGGGACAGTTGTTTGACGGCAATGTCGGTTTGACCCTGTTGGGCACTCCGATCAATGTACGTGGCGATGGTACATGCTACGCATAGGATCGAAAAGCTCTCCAGTGTCGCAGTTGTACTTCCGGCGTGGTACCTCCACCTCGCATGGCAACCCAATGGCTGCCACGTTGACCCACACGCCGAGCAACGATTGCCTGCAGCGGCAAGGCTGTCCCGACGGATCTGCCTCCAGCTAGCCCTTCGCCCCAGCAGTCGGTAGGCGCTAAACCCCCAAAGCGATTCAGGAACGGGGTCCGGTCGCAGCTTCAGGCGGGGAGTTTCTTGAGATCTCCGGCTCGAGTCTCGACCAAGCGGCCGCAACGTGGATTTTCGGCGCAATCGCTGACAGCCGCCATCCTGCAAATCGAAGCGATGCTCCATAAGTGTTAGGATCATTTGGCGGTGCCGTTGAGACTTGACCGTCCTGATAGGCTTGCCCAGTTTCTTGGCAGCTTCTCTCACCGTCCGGTCCTCCATTTCGCAATGCCAAATCACGGCCCCGATATTGTGCCGACAGTCCTTGGCTGGAATTTGCGATTTCAACTCCATTTCTGCGCAAAACGATACGTCCGCGGCCCTCTGGTGTCAACCTCGAATCGCCCCGGCCGCGGATGCGTGGCAAGTGCGGCTCCTTTCGCGTTTCTGCGGACCCGCTCTGGCCTGTTACCTGGCTCGACGCTGGCGCTCCTCCCCGTGGGATGACGATTCCTTCAACGGTCGCTTCGCGGCCTCTCCTGGTTCGCTACCCGTTTGCCCGGACTCAGGCCGGTTGGGCCCCCGCGGCTCGGGCCGTCCAATCCCAGTTGCGGGTGAACTCAGCTTCGAAACTGATGACATCCGAGTAGAAGAGAGCGCCGGTGCTGCCATAATCGACCTAAACGGGGACGAAGCTGGAAACGACGGACACAGCCAAGGATTACCTACAGCGCACCGGGCTCTCCTCTACTCGAAGAACTGTAGTTTACCGCTCGTCTCTTCCCACTCAGATTTCCGCTGAAGTCAAGCACGAAGGGTCGTGTCGCTCCCCAATCAAGTGCAGCTCGCCCGCGTTATGAATGACATCACAGAACAAAAGCGGATGGAAGAAAAGGCACGCCAGCTGTCCTTCAGTCTCCTCCGGTTACAGGACCAGGAGCGGAAACAGATCAGCCGCGAACTGCACAACAGTATTGGCCAGCACCTCACCGGAATAAAACTCCATCTCGAAGTGTTGGAGCGTGCCCAATCGAAAATGGACGAACGGTTGCGACAGGCTGCAACGGAGTGCATGGACATCCTTATTGACTGCATGACGGAGGTGCGCAACGTCTCCAATCTGCTGCACCCCCGATTCTGGAAGTGCTGGGCCTTGCCTCTGCACTTCGCTCGTTGGTGGAAGAGTTTTCCCGGCGCAACAAGCTCAAATTGCACCTGGAAACCCCCAAGAACATCAAGTGACTATCCTCCGAAGGGCAACCCACGCTCTTTCGTGTCGTGCAGGAGTGCATTACCAATTTTTACAGGCACTCCCATTCCGACTCAGCTACGATTCGCTTCGCAAGAGACAACGGACACATCCGGCTTCCAGTGGAAGACCACGGCATTGGGCCCTTCCCTGCAGGAGTGCAACCCGGCGGCTGCGTCCCGCCGAACAAAGGCCTGAGCATTCGGGGGATGCGAGAGCGAGTCCACGAACTTGGCGGGAAGCTCGACATAACTTCGAGTCGCAAGGGGACGACAGTCCGCATCGCCATTCCAATCCATCCGCCGCCTCCAAATCCAGTAGGATGAGATTCGCTACATAGGCCTTGCGCGATCCCGTCGAACCCGCCGCCGTTCCGCTTCTTTGAAGTCGCCTTGTTCGTATTTGGAAGTGGGCCGTTGCTGCTCATCCTACTTGCTACTTGCTTCCCAGCTCGGCTTACCCGCTGCATATCAAATGGTCTGACCACCAGGCCGCCTGGACGGATCTTCATACCACAGCCTACAATTAACTTGACACACCCTGGACCCCATGGTATGTGCCTGCCTGCCTTTCACGGAAAATCTCTGCGGAGAGGAATAAAAAATGGGCTCGCCAAAATTGTGGTGTGTGCTCCTGGCCTTGTTTTGCATCGCGCCTGGTCCGCTAGCCTTTGCTCAGAGCGCGAAGCCATCGGACGGCTCTACACCGTCGAATTCAACAACCAAGGCTGCAACCGAGGACGAGGTTCAGCAATTGCGGCGTGAAGTTGCGGAGCTGAGGGCGCAAATTCAACGGCTCGTCGAAACGAGCGCTGTGCCGCAGACCGGCTCTGCACGCCTGGTGCAGGCCAGTGCTGCCGCTGACTCCGCTCAGCCGGACGCCAGCGCCTCACCCGCCGCGGCTACTCCGGCGGACATCGACGCTCTTCAAAAAGAGATTGAGGTACTTCAGAAGAAAACCAGCGACACTCCCCCTGCAACGGCAGGATGGAACGGTGAGCATTTCTACCTGAAGAGTTCCGACGGCAACTTCACGCTCATGCCAGTCGGATACTTGGATGCGAAATACACTTTCTACAAAGGTGACGGCGCACCCTCGGACACATTCGCCATCACGCGTGCTCGCTTTGGCGTTCAAGGCAACTACGGAAAGCAACTCGACTATGCATTCCTGTTCGAGACAGCCTCCGCACTTACGATCCGGGACGCTTACGTAGATTTCAAGCCTTGGAGTGCCTTCAAGATCATGGGCGGTCAGTACAAGGTGCCCTTCTCCATGGAGGTCGGCACGGCTGACACCAGCGTTGAGTTCGCTGATCGTTCGATTGTCACCGTGCTCTATCCGGATGCCGGAGGGGGCTTCCGCGCTCCCGGAGTTGATGTGCACGGTGATTTGGCTGAAGGTCGCGCGCAGTACTGGGCTGGCATTTTCAACGGCAAGGGGCTGCTCACCGCCAACACCACGAATGAAGTCGAAGTCGTCGGCAGGGTCCGTTTCGCTCCCTGGAAAAATTCCGACAGCACTTGGCTGAAAGGATTCTCCATTGGCGGTTCCGCCGAGCATAGTCGATCCAAGGGCCTCGCGAGCGAACTGAGCTTCAGCGGCCTCTTGAACGATGGCACCTATAACTTCTTTCCCCAGTTCCGGATCAACGGCGGAATCGAGCGATATAACGTGTTTTTCTCGTGGTTTAGTGGGCCATTGGGTATTCGCGGGGAATACACTCAACTCCTGGAGAAGCGCACCGGCATTGGCTCATTTGTCCCCAGCGGCGTCGGATTCAATACCCTTCCCGGCGTTGTGGGCAAGGGAGCTTACGTATCGGCCACGTATATTCTGACCGGCGAACACGAGCCGGAGAACGCCATCCCGCGCGTCAAGCACCCGGTGATTGGCCCCAATTCCCCCGGAGAATCAGGCGGACCGGGCTGGGGTGCGTGGGCGGTCAAGGCTCGCTATTCCTGGTTGCAAGGGAGAGCTGCCGGCGCAACTTGTGATGCCACTACGATTCCGGCCTGCCCGATTACGCCGGGAGTCGTCCCCACGTTCAGCGATCACACCGATCAGTGGACTTTGGGAGCCAACTGGTATCTCAATTACTGGGTTCTTGTGAAGACCGACTTCAACATCAATCAGCTCAAAGACCCAAGCGTCCAGGGCATTCTCCCACGCAATTACTTTGTGTTTATTGAGGGAATTCAGTTCCGGTTCTGATTGGGGGTCTTCAGCGCCTTGGGTGAGCCCGTTTGCTGGTTTTTACGGGGGCTGGCACAAGCGAATCTGGGAGCGCTGCAGACCCAAAGGGACAGTTTTTCTAGAAAATATAGTTCGGCCCCCGGCAAATATCGTTGGAGGAAATTCGATGAGATCGAAAATGTTTCCCCTTCTAGCCCTGATCGCACTGTTCGGAGTGATCTTCATCTCGAACAGTTGCGGGAGCAGCCCGGCGAGCTGTCCCGTCTGCGGCACGGACAAGAACGCGACGTTCGGGCTGATTGATGTGATGCTGGTGCCGGAACACAATGGCACGGGCGAGCCTGGCGGGCCGTTCAACATCTTCGATATCAGCTGGGTGGATCCCGTTAACCGCTTGTACTACGTATCAGACCGCGTCGGCCTCGACGTCCCCATGTTTAGCAGCGTAACCAACATTGCGATTTGGGCGATCGGCGGGGACAACTCCATAGCCGAGGCCGGGAACAATGCGAGCTCCTGCATCAACGATGCATCCGGCAATGCAATTATCCCTCCGATTACAACCGCGCAGGGCAACTACACTCGGTTTGGGTGCAAGACAATGGGCTTCCGCATTCCGGGATTTTTTGGGCCCAATGGTCATTACGGCGGGTTTGTAGGCGGGCAGTGTTGCGCTTCCCGCTCCAATAACCTGAATCCATTGTCAGGTCCGAATGGCCTCGAAATCAGCCCTGATGGAAATTTTCTATACGTCGGGAACGGTAGTTCAAGCGTCGCAATTTTTGATCTGTCTGCGACAATCGCATCTGGCGGCACCACTGCGCCGACCGTGATTGCCACACTGGTATCGGGCACCTCTCCCGATTATGACGGGCCCACCGGCATCACCGGTTGTCAGGCGTCCGCAAACGGAAGAGCCTTCTCTGACCCGAGTTGTGGCGATCTTCGCGGTGATGAACTTGCGACCACGGGAGCCACCCCAGCTATGGACCCAGCCGGGAACCCGCATGACCTCCTGATGGTTATCAACGGTGACCCAGGCCTTCCCTTCACCACAATCTTCGATATCACCAATATCATCCACAAGACTGGGACCTTATCGCAGCAGCATTGTCTCCCCGTCAATCCAACCGCTCCTTACAGTCCTGGAGGAGGGAACAACACTCCCATTGGCGATGGTTCCGTCGGCAATCCCAACATGTTTTTTACGAGAAACTACGCCTCGTGTGTCCTCGGCCAGATATATTACGATGCCGCGCCAGCGAACAATATCAACACCGTGGTCGACGATGGCAATAACGGCATCCCTAATGATCCGAATGCTGGCGTTGCATGCCCGGATCCGTCTCTTCAGTTCACCGGCACCACTCCTGGCACTCCGGGCATGGCCGTCCCGACCGGTGCCTCTGGCCGTGGCGTAGGCGTTGCGGGCGCGGACGTTCCCTGCCACCACGCAGCTCTTGTCCCCACAGGTGGCACGGAGGTTGCACTAGCGGGGTTGGGTGCGATGGTATTTAACCCCAACACTGGACATTTCCTGTTGTCGAATGGAAATGCATCTAGCGATATCACCTACGGGACGATCGATGAGATCGATCCCTTCCACACATTCCCGGGTGGCCCGCCACTTGGAGTCCCGGCGGTGATCAACAGTTTCCCAATGCCCAATTGCATGCCCAGCGGAATAACTATGGGGCCGGGCACCGACGCCCTGGTGACTTGCGCGGGACATGATGGGAGGCAGTTCGCGCCGCTCACCTACATCATCAATGGCACCACTGGCGCCATCGTCGCAACGATCAACTTCGTGGGCGGAGTTGACCAAGGATGGTACAACCCCGGCGATGGCAATTACTACGAGGCGGCGAGAGATATGCTCCCCACCCCTGTTCTGGGCGTGATTAATGCGAGCAGAAGGCAGTGGCTGCAAAACGTGCCCACGAATGGCAACGCCCACAGCGTGGCGGCCGATAAGGTCAACAATCACGTTTTCGTGCCTTTGCCTGCGGGCGGGTTGTGCCAATCCCAAGCCCCGGATGGTTGCGTCGGCGTGTACGCATCCCAGTAGCTGGCAACTTGAATCCCGTTCGGAATCGGAAGCCCGAATTCACGCTCGTGGATTCGGGTTTCCACTTTTTGGGCAGCAGCGAACCTACCGGACGGGCGTCTCTTGATAGCGCATCATCTTCCATTCCCCGTCTCGCTTGGTCCAAAGTTCGCCAATGAAAACTCGTCTATAGCGCGTGGCCGAGCCTTTGGGGAATTGCATGGTGGACTCGTAGGTGACGAAAGCGTAGTTTGGCCCAAGCTGTTGAACCTGGAAAAGCTGAAGCAAGTAATCGGTGTACACACTGTGCTCGACTTCGCGCAGGATATGAGGCTTGGGGCGCTCGCCGTCACCGTCGGCTTCCACGCCCTGAAAATCATCGGTGAGAAACGCTGCGTAGCCATCTTTGTCTTTTATCTTAAATGTCGCCCACGCGGCCCTCACCCTCCCTTCGAGCAAGTCGGCCAGTTTGGACTGAGCCGGCGCTTTTTTTGACGGCGGGCTCTGGGCGGCTTTGTCCGCCGCCGCAGATTGCTGTGCGAATGCAAAGCAGGGCAGTGCAAGCGCGATACATGCACATACGATCCAATTTCGCATCTCTTTCCTCCTCGAGCGAAGCGCCGCGAATTCTACAAGCCTCCCGCGGGGCAGTCAAAGTAGAGTTCGCCCCCCGGGCGCTGGCCAGTTCTCGAGACTCCTTCTGAGTCGGGTTGCCGTTGCGAGCGGTCTTGGCTAGTATAGAGATTGTCGACCGATGCGGTTGTATTCGGAGCAATCGCTCGGCCCAGGATGCGGATTCCGCGGAATGTTAACCGGGAGATGAAACGATGAAACTAACCCCGCTACTTTGGCTTGTGCCCCTTACATTGGCGTGCTTTGCCTTTGCAGCGATAGCGCAGCAACAGCCCTCGTCAGCGCAAGTGTGGAGGCAATCTCAAAAGACAGACGCAGTCCGTGGAACTCCGTACACTCGGTTCACCTTGATGGGTCAATTTCTTAAATCGCCGCAGGATGACGTCTCAAATCGTCCCGCTTTGGCCGTGGACTGCAGATCTGGAAAGGAATCTGGCAAGTCCGAGGGCAAGTTCCTCGCTGCGAACCTCCTCGTTGGCGCCCCCATGAAGATCTCATACGTTGAGCCTGAAGAGATTCATGGAACGTCGTATTATCAGAAAGTTTCAGTCCGGTTTCGTCTGGACGATGGTAAAGAGGAGAACGAAAATTGGTCGCCGGGAACGGACAAGACTTCTGCCGCACTTCCTAAAGATTCGCTGAAGAAAATGTTCCGCGCGCACACCGTTGAAATAACTGCCGATGACGACCGCGGATCGCAAGTCGTCATGCAGTTTGACATGCGCGACCCCACGTCTGTCGAAGAAGCCTGCGACGTGGATGATCACAAGAAGTGAGATGTTCTGGGAAAGTGGTCGGCCCACCAGGAAATCATCGCGAGCTGCCGACGCAGGTTTTCCTCACTTTGCCGCCGCAACGAAGCGCGAGCGTCCATCGCTCGCTGGTTTTCTCGGGCATACCAAACTTCCAGTCTCTCCCGGTCTTGATTCCTGCGGACACGACAGGACTGCATCGAGGCCTCGTACGTGACGAAAGCCGCGTCGGGCCCGAGCGGCGTTGGTTTGGAACGTGTCAGCAAGTAATTGTGGACGACACTCGAATAAAGCTCGTGCACGGTTAGGCGATGCTGTGATGGAGCCGCTCGAAGCCATCGAAGGACGCGACTGGTTGGGGTTTGCCGGAATTGCGAGCCCGTCGTTGTAGATGATCTCCCGGGAGAAGCAGTTTGCCGAAAAACTTCACGCCTACACTCTGCCACGACAGGGTGCGGTGAATAAGAGAACGGGCCGAGGTCCGCACCGATGTGGCCGAAGGCGGCGCGTGCCACTTTCTTGCCGGCAACTCAAAGATTCGCGGCGACGATCTCCCGTCCACGCTCGGCGACGCGTCAGCGAGGCCGAGCTGACCGTACAGTTCGAGCGTGCGTGCCTGCACGTCAACCGCGCGCGAAGTCGTCCCCAGCTCCTTCGTTTTGTTGGCGATCCTCACGCGCACGCCCAGCCGCGTCAGCCAAAACGATTTTCTGCAATCGCTCCATCCTTCCCTAAGCTGCAGCCGTGACTTCGGCAAAATACCGACGTAAGAGCGAAGTAAGAGCACTCTGTTGATGATCTTTCTTGCTCGGTTCGAGACGATGTACAACGGTACAATGGTGTTGGGCGTCTAATCGACTCATTTCGGACTCAACTATTCGAATTCTGCTCTTTAGGGAAGGCCTTCGGCTCACTTGTCCAGCTACCCAACTTATGGGGAGTTAGGCCGGCGCTGCTACGGCCAAGCAGCTTCTAAGGCCATTTCGGGCTCATTTCTTCTCCAGGGAATAATAGAGATAGAGAGCCAGCCCGATCGAAGTCTGCGGATGGTTCGGACTCTTTCCGGTGTTGTTGTCGTGCTCATAATAAGAATTGAATTCGACATGTTTGCCTACGGGGAACAAGCAACCCGCACAAAGAGAGGTGGTGCTCCATTTGTTGTACTGACTCTCGTAAAAGGGTTCGGCAGCGACATACGGGATGAGGTGATAGGAGCGCATCGAAAAAGTTCGTTCCAGTGTCAATTTGTTCCGATAGCGCCAGGTGAAACTGCCGTTTTTCCAGTCGAGATCCGCGCGGTTCCGGTCCGTGATAAGGAACCCAGCCATCAGGGGAAAGTTCGAGGTCGTGGCCAGTACCACACGCTTTTCGGGTGGAGCGCCCGGCGCGTTGATATAGCGGTATCCGGCTTCCAGAACCAAGGCTCTTGACTTCGAATCGTCCAGATCGAAAATCGTCACGTGTTTAAGCTTAATCAAGGGTTTCAGATAAAACTGAATGCTTGGACCTATCGCAAATTGGGTCGAGTCACCGCCGTCCCGATCGTCCTTGGCTTCGAGATAGAGGCGAACAGCGGGATTTAGCTTGAGATACGCATCAACTTCCGGGATAAATTGAACGTCTTGAGCGCGAGCAGGGAGGCATGCCAAACAGACGAGAAGTGCGCCCGTCCAAATCATCTTGTGAATTTGCATTATTCTCCCAACCAATATCGGGTTGGCGACCACGAAACTTTGATGTGCGTCACAGGTTGGCCCATGTCCAGTGCTGCCATAGGTAATAGACGCCCTCGTCTTCGCCTTTCTCCCTTGACAAAAACAACGGTGCAACCGATTCCTTAGCCGAACACCGCGTCGCAACTTCATAGATTTGTTGATACTGCTGCTGGCAGCTCCGGGTTGTAATTGTCAAAACTGACAGGCCGTTGCGCGCGGTCAAACACGATGACAGCGGATCAATCACACCTGCGGGCAAATCGCGATAACAGCAGGTACCATGAGATTTCCCGCAAGCTGATGGACCTTATTCCCAATCAGCTTGCATCGTGCGCGTTATTGAGGACTAGAAGGACCGGCCAATCCCGGAGCTTACCTCGACCTCATTCTTCCTTGCCGTCACGGGTGGTTCGCTGAGCGAATTAGAATATCCGGAAAGCGCGACTGACGATCCGTGGCAAACGGCTTATCGAATCTGCCCCACCTGATAATTCAGCGCCGAAAGATCCATCTGATAATCGTACTTGGCACCTGTTTGTTCGAGCTCTGCCTGAGTCTTATTGAGTTCCGCCTGGCTCAACTCAATAATCGAGCTCAGCCCGAGCCGGTAGCGTGACTGCGCTAATTCGAATGCCTTTGTCGCCTGGTCGAGAAGTTGGTCCGTCAGGGAGAGACGCTGATAGCCCGAAACGGCGTTCAGCCACGCTTTCTGAACGTCGCGGACGATGCCGTTCTGCGTGTCACGAAGAGATTGTTCTTGCGCCCGGGCTTCCGCGTTTGCCTGCCCGCGCAAAGCATCAAATAGGTGCCCGTTGAAGATCGGAATGCTGACGTTAAATCCCGCGGCTGCGTAGCGAGATGGAAGCGGAGCCTGCCGGTACGGGACAAGTCCGGCGACGCCTATTGCAGAAATCGTAGGAAACCACAGATCGCGTTCAGCGGTTGCGTACCTGAATGCCGAATTCACGTCCAGCCGCTGGCTGATAAGCTCCGGCCGATCCTTCAACGCTTCCTGAATGAGGTCGGAGATGTCAGAGGGAGGAGCGGAAGGCAGCGGTTGCTCTGCGAGCTGAAACGCCCTCTGGTCGGAATACCCGAGAGCCGTAGACAGATCCGCGTACGACGCCTGGACATCGTTCTGAACTTGCACCAAGAGAAGTTGCGCCTTCGCCAGGTCCACGTTCGCGAAACTGACATCGAGGCCAGATTTAAGCTGGTTTTTCGCCAGGGCCCCCACTTGGTCGGCCACAAGCTGCCGGTCCTTGACGGTCTCCCGAGCCACTCGAAGAACGGCCTGCGCCTTCAGGACGCCGTAGTAGGTCTGATCCGCCCGCACAATAATATCGGCGCGCGCGGTGGTGACGTTTTCTTCCTGCGCCTTGGCGTGGAGGCTCGAACTTTTGACGAGTTCGTACGTCCTGCCAAAATCGGTGACGAGCTGGTTGACGGCAACGCCGTCGGCAAATCGATTGTAGACGATTGGGTTATTGAGTCCTCCGGCAGCGATGCGGCTGTCAGTTTCCGCTTTGGCCCCGGTAAGGCTCCCCTCGGCCGTGGGGTAGTAATACGAGCGAGCTTCACGCACCTGCTCAGAAGCTACCTTGGCCAGGAACTGCGCGACTTGAACGCGCGGATGATTTTGCACAGCGATCTTCTCAGCTTCCTGAAGAGTCAGGGTTTGGACCTGTTGCGCCGACGCTCGAGCCGCAGCCAGGGTGGCTAGTAACAACCCGACGATCGACAAGCAAAATGGTCTCATCAGTGAGCCTCCTCAGCTATGACGGCCGCACTCGACGCCGCGCGACGTTGATAAATCAACAAATATGCGGCGGGGACGACAAAGATGGTAAGGACAACGGAAACTATTAGGCCTCCAATAATGACTCGCGCCAGCGGGGCGTAGGCCTCGCTTCCCGTCTCCAGCTTCAAAGCCATCGGCAATAGCCCGACGATCGTCGCGAGAGATGTCATCAGGATGGGCCGCAAACGGATGCGGCACGCATGGGCGACAGCCTCGCCAACGCTACGTCCTTCCGTACGTAGCACGTTTGCAAAATCCACAATTAAAATGCTGTTCGAGACCACCATACCGGTCAGCATCACGATTCCCATCAGCGATTGGATGTTGAGGGTCGTGTCTGTAAACGCCAGAGTCAGCATTACGCCCACAAGGCCAGTCGGGACCGCGAGAATAATCAGGAACGGATCTACGAAAGAGGAGAACTGGGCCACAAGCACCAGATAGACCAGGAGGACGGAGAGTAACAGACCAAAACCGAAGCTCCGGAAAGAGGAATTCATTGTTGTTACCAATCCGCGGATATTGACGCGGATGTTAGGAGGGAGTTTCGTATCGGCGACAATTCTAGTGACTTCTTTGGATGGCTTTCCGAGATCTTCGCCGGCAGGAGCGACATACACGTCAATGGTCCGCTGCAATTGGTAGTGATCGACTTCTGTAGGGGTAAGGATTGGGGTAACGTCAGCGACCTGATTTAGGTATGTCGGGAGTTTCAAATTTGGGGCGTGCAGCGGCATTGCTTTCAAATCTTCGATGGATTTCACCTGGTTTTCCGGATATTGAACGGTGACAAAGTAATTGTTGCCGGTCTTCGGATCCACCCAATAGCTGGGCGCGATCATTGCATCGGAGGTAAGAGCGGTGATGAGGTTGTCCACAACCTCCTTGGGGTCCAGGCCGAGTTGACTGGCGCGCTCGCGATTCACGTTCAATTGAAGCGCTGGGTAGTCCATATCCTGCGGGATATAGACATCCGACACCCCCGAAAGCGCCTTGAATTTTCGCGACAGATCCAATGCGACATCATCGGCGACGTGCAAATTCATTCCGCTGACCTGAACGTCAATCGGCGCAGGCATTCCCTGGTTCAGCACAGAGTCTACCAATCCCCCCGATTGGAAAAAGGTGCGCAACTGCGGAAATTCCGCTGCAACTCGTTTTCGAACCTGGTCCATATAAGAGAAGCTGCTGACCTTGTGATCCTCTTTCAGGCCTACCAGGATGAATGCGGTATGCATTGCGGAGTTCGGTGTGCTCAAGGACGAAAGGTCGGGCGTGACGCCGATGTTGGAAACCACCGAATTCAGATCGCCGGGTCGAACCACTTGCCGGACGATATTCTCCACGCTCTTGACATAATTTTCCGTCAACTCGAGCCTGGTGCCAGTCGGAGCTTTGAGATTGATGACGAATTGGCCTGCGTCGGTCCGGGGAAAGAATGATAAGCCGACGAAGGGATAGAGGACAAAGCTGAAGAAAAAGACTCCCAGGAACCCGAGTACGACCTCTTTGGGGCGAGCGAGAGCCTTCTGGACCCAACGATCATAAAAAGCAAGCACGCGCTCGAATCGAGCATTGAACGCCGCATGGAATCTCGCCCCCCAGGATTTTGGAGCATCTACCGCTGCCTCTGCGCCGTGCATGATCCCGCGAAGCATTTTTGCGCAGTAGAGAGGGACAACCGAGACGGCAACAAAATAGGAGGCGAACAAGGAGATAACCACCGCAAGCGCCAACGCTGAAAAAAGATACTTGCTCACTCCAAACAGCAAGGTCACCGGAAAGAACACGACCACCGTAACGAAAGTAATCGCGAGCACAGCCAGACCCACTTCGTTTGCGCCATTTTCAGAAGCGACAGCCGGAGCCTCGCCGAGCTCCAGGTGCCGGAAGATGTTTTCCAGCACAACGACGGAGTTGTCGATCAGGCGCGAAAAGGCGAGAGCCAGTCCGCTGAGGACCATGCTGTTAATCGTCTCGTTTCCAATATGGAGGAAGAAGAATGTCGCCATCACGGAGAGAGGTATCGAGAGAAATACAGCGGCGGTCGCGCGCGGACTGCCGAGAAAAATAAATATCAGAGCGGCAGTGAGCAGCAAGCCGATCCCGCCTTCGCGCAACACTGTCGAGATCGCTTGCTTGACGAACAAGGACTGGTCAAACACAACGTGCGTCTTCAGCTGCGAAGGAATATCTCGCAGCGTTTTGATGGCGCTTTTGATCCCATCGACCACTGCAATGGTATTCGTATCCCCACCCTGCTTCAGAATGGGCGCGTAGACCGATCTCTGGCCGTTGACGCGCACGATGTTGTATTGCAGGGCGGAGCCATCCACGGCTTTCCCCACGTCGGAGATGAAGACAGACTTGTCACCTTCGGTCTTGAGAGGGATGTCATTCAAGGCCTTGGCGCTAGGCACCTGCGCATTTGTGTAAAGGTTGTAATCCAACGGTCCGATGCGAAGATCTCCAGCAGGCAGAATCAAATTGGATTTGTCGGTCGCGCGTACGACATCCATGGGGCTCAATTGATTGGCTTGCAACTTGAGCGGGTCGACATAGACCATGATTTGCCGATATTTGCCGCCGTAAGGTGGCGGCACGGTAGCACCAGGCACGCCGGCGATCTGGTTCCGAATTGAAAATTGCAGATAATCGTGGAGCTGGGTCTCATCCAATCCTTCCCCTTCCACCGTGAGAAGACAAACTGGCAAGTTGGATGCGTCCATGCTCATCACAACCGGAGGAAGGGTTCCTTGCGGCAGCCGTCTCAAATCCGCCATCGCGAGATTGGAAATCTGAGTGACGTCCGCGTTCGCGTTCGTGCCGGGCTGAAAGTAAACCCTGATGAGACTTACGCCGGCCATCGATCGAGATTCCATGTGATCGATACCGCTGCCCAGCGTGAAGAATCGTTCAAATGTATCGGTGATATCCGCCTCGATCTGCTGCGGCGGCATGCCGCTATAAAATGTGGCTACCAAAACGACGGGGATGTTGATAGGCGGGAACATGTCCACCGGCATTTGTACCAAGCTGGTGAGGCCCAGGACGCACACGAAGAGGCATATAACGACGATGAAATACGGATGTCGCAGAGAAAATGAAGGCATAGGGGCCCCTACTCCATTTTCGAGGGTTCGATGGATTTCGGCGTCACGAGCTGTCCGGCCTTGTATTGACCCTGCTCGCCAAATACGACCTGCTCATGTTCCTGAAGCCCGGCCAGGATTTCGACTTCAGTGGCTGTCTGAAGGCCAAGCTTGACGTCGCGACTCTCGATTCGTTTATTGCCGTTCACTACCAGTACAGATCCTTTACCGCCGCCGTGATCCTGGACCGCCTGGACGGGAATAGTCAGCACATCGGTTGCACTATGCAGAGGAATTTTCACGCGGGCATACATTCCCGGAACAAGCTCGTAATTGGCATTGGGAACGTGGACTTCCGTGTGCATCGTCCGTGTTTGCGTGTCGATTTGATCCGAGATGCGGACAATCCGTCCAGGAAACGTCCTCTGCATCGACGACACCTCCACATCAATCGTTTGGCCGAGATGGACATAGGGCACGGTCCTTTCGGGGACTGGAATCACCAGGCGAAGCAGATTGTTCTGTGAGAGACGGCAGAGGGCCAGATCGCCCTTGTTGGATGAAGTTCCCGCCGGAAGGAGCGCCCCCGTGTACGCGTAAATTTCCGTTACTACGCCGTCGAACGGGGCTGTGATGCGAGCGTAGTTGAACATCGCCCTGTCTTTATCGAGCATAGCCTTGGAGGCAAGCACCGATTGCTCGGCACCCGCTAACGCATCCTTGGCGGCGGAAACGCCCGCGCTGGCTTCCAGGTCTTTCCCCTGCGCGACGTCAATTTCCTGTTGCGCCACCAGCTCAGGTCGCTGCTTTTGCACATCGGCTAAACGTGTGAAAGTAATGTGCGCTACCTTGTAGGAAGAATTGGCGCGGTTCAGTTCCTCTCTGGAGCGCGACAGATCTTCTTCGCTGCGCTGGACTGACGCTTTGTCCTGTTGGAGCTGCTGTTCGAGTTCGGGGATTTCGAGCACGGCGAGGAGTTGTCCCTGTTTTACATGCGATCCCCAATCCACGTAGAGCTTCTGGATGTAGCCCGAAACTTTAGCGTAAACCTCGATTTCCTGGTAGGGCAGGAACTCCGAAGCGATCTCCAGGTTATCCGCCAGGTTCCGCCGCTCCACTTTAACGACGGCGACCGTCAGCGCATTCGTCGGGTCGTCCGCTTCGGTCTTTTGCCCGCTGCCGCAACCGGCCACGACTCCGGTGAAGAGGAAGAGAACTAGAAAACTGCGGCATCTCATTTTTTTCATGGGTTCACCCGACAAATCACTGCGGTTCCTGTATCCTGCAATTGTTGCGGTTCAATGGTCCATTTCCTTGATCATCTTGCGAAGCTTATCGAGCGTGAAATCGCTCGAGCGGCAAAGAGCGACCAGGCGGTCCCGTTTCTTCTGAATTTCGAGCGCTCTCTCGGGAACTTGTTCGGCGATTTCGAGGGGAATCGACTGAACTCCGTGAAGATCGCCCTGAATCAAATCCCCAGGCCGGACTTCCAACCCCCCGACCTGAACGTGGCCCCCGAAATCAAAGATGTGAGCGTAGGCATGCGAAACGGACACGTTCCCTGCAAACATCTGGAAGCCGGTCTTTCGCACGTCAGGGAGATCGCGCACCCCTCCGTTGGTGACCAGCCCGATACACCCGAGCGCAAGGAGGATATTCGCATGCACGTCGCCAACAAAGCTTCCTACTCCTGGGGGCTGGTCCACATCCTGAATCACGATCACCCGTGGCTCGGGAATGCTGAGCACGTGGTTCCACCAGTCCTCCCGATAGTAGTAGCTGCGGCCTTCCATCGGGGGATCGGAACTTCGAATTCGCGCCGTGGCTGCGTAACCGACCATCGGCGGGAAGTCTTCGAAAATGCACCGAACGCTTGAATTGGTGAAACCTGTATTTAGCAGGCGCACTCCGAAGGTTTCGATTGCGCTTGCCACAATGCAGGTGCTCAGCCGCCGGAATGCTCCCAGTTGACTGGCGGCAACGACCGTCCCCATGACTACTCTCCTTTCACTGTACGGAAGGGAGAAACCGCGAACATTCTACCCATATTCGTGCAGTATCGTAAATTCGAGCCAGCCAGAGTCAGGAAAGAAAACAATGGATGAGTCAGATTAGGAGCACCGGGGGAGCACGATGAATATCTACCGTCGAATGCTCGGCGGTGCTAACACGGGGGATTCCAATTTGAATCCGGAGGAACATCGAGAGAGGCATGCATTCCGAAAAGCACTGAGCGAGCCCGCGAAGGTGGGGCGAACCTTGCTTTCGTATGGAGGCAACCTGGCGTCCCTCACCCATTTTCGTGGTCTGCGAAATCAGATGCGTCCAGCTGGCGTGCGGAGCATACTGACCAATCTTGGCCAGCGAGAGCAAACCGACCA
Organism: uncultured Acidobacteriota bacterium; assembly: GCA_963812565.1. Lineage (GTDB taxonomy): Bacteria > Acidobacteriota > Terriglobia > Acidiferrales > UBA7541 > Palsa-295. The sequence continues at coordinate 41,283 of CAWEVR010000007.1, read as the reverse complement.
TTCCCAGGATCAGAACTAGTACGGCGACCCGGACTACCCAGGAAGTCGTCATATAGCGGCGGGAGGCAGCGTTATGGTCGCCTTGCAACACGGATTGGCTTTCCTCTGGGACTCGAGGCGACCCATCCTTTAAGTATCAAGCTGGGCCGAGTCGGCTGAGCCGGAAGGCCAAATATAATGCCCCGAGACGCCGGAATCAAGGTCGCACTGCTATCCAGTTACCGCCGCAGCAACCGGCACAGTTAGTTCGATTCTGTCAGCTGGCCGTGAGTTGGCCGCAGGCGTCCAAGCCGACGACAGATGAAAATGAAAATGGGCGCCCGCCGCGGCGGACACCCCTTTGATGAATCATCCATCTAACACTACGACTTGACATTCGCCGTAGCACAGAGGTCGGTGATGGTCGCGTCCCTCTGTCCTTGCAGCTTAAGGCAAGTAGTATCGGAATGATGTGAAGAACATGTTGTCGATGCCATGCGGTGCCGTAAATGTGCCGGCTGTGGCTCCCGTACCCGCCCATGTGTTGCGAACGATATAGGAGTACTGCGGACCCCACTGGATGCGGCCCTTCGGGCCGCTATAAACGCGATACCAGAACCCAAAGGTGCCTTCGATAAGGTTTCGCGTATCGCCCGTACAGTTGGCCAACGCGCCGGGAATGAACCCATTGGTCCCACCTACGCCATTCGGGGTCGAGGTCGCTGTTCCTGGCACGGTTTCCGTGTCGCAACCGAAGTTGGGAAGCAACGGCGAGCCGTAACCAACGCCCTTGCCCGCTGAATTGAGGTAGGCGGTCCGTTGCTCATACTCACCACCCACATATGCGTACACATCCAACTTTGGCGTCGGGTGGACCTCGATTTTGCCGAGCGCCTGGTAGTTGCGGATCAAAGCCAGGGTTCCGTCGGGCCGAACGGTTACATCGGACAAGCTACCCGTGCCATATCGGCCCGTTCCGTCTCCGCCGAAGAAGTGAAGACCTAGATCAAGTTTCTTGTCCAGGAGAGAGATTCGGCCGTTGGCGCCAATGCCGCCGCCAACTCTTCCGTCATTGGATGCGCCCAAGGCAGACGGAGCGACAATCGTGGCGTCGAGAGAGCACGGCGCAGTCGAGCTTGCTGTTGCGCATGGATAGATTCGATCACGGAATGTGCTGACGATACCGAAAACCTCAAAATGTCCAAAATGCGGGTCGACCGCCGCCTTGAACACAAAGTCCGGCAATTTATTGTAGGCGTAATTCGCAGTTGGGTTGTACAGACCGCTGCTCACGCCGTAGGAGCCGATGACGAAATTATTACTCTGGCCATGAGCAGTTAGCGTGGTGTTCGCATCTTCCACCGAGGCGGCGAGAGTGAGCATGTCTCCAAAACTCTTGGCGACACGGAAGCCGTACTGTCGCGCCCAACTGAAGCCGACCGTGTACTGAGGATCGATGGTCAACGGCAATGCTTCGGTGCGGTTGTCGACGCCATGCTTCGTCTCAGTCAGCAAGCTCCACATCTGCCCGCCGGTGAAGCTCCAGCCGTTTTCCATCTTGGCCTGTCCCCATGCCTGGCGGACGCGAAGTGTATAGCTATTGCTTTCATTGTCGTTCGACGTAATGCCTGCTGATAGGAAGTCTGTTTCTACGTAACCAGTCAGCCGCGTGGAGTCCAGCTTGCCTTCCGCCAACATACTTATGCGGGACTGACGGCCGGTGGCATTGAATTCCGTCGTTTGGCTGTTCGCATTGCCGGGGAACGGGACGGAATTGAACGGCGTGTTGATGTCTGCGCCAATCGCCTTATTGCGGAACACCGTTTCTGCCGCCAGGAAGCCGCCTGGGGTGATCGTAATTCCCTTGAAACGAATGGAAACTGACGAGTCGTCGCCCTTCTTCTCCTGATTTTCCACGAATCCGATTGCCGATGCGGTGTTGGCACTGTTCCCAGCAACAGCGGTGGTGGGGGTCGCGGCTAGGCCCGCCGTTCCGACGGAAGTCGAAGCAGGTGCGCTTACCGCCTTCAACTCGGCCTCAAGCGACTCCATCTTTTCTCGCTGCGCTTTCAGCTCGTCATTTTCGATCTGAAGCTGCTTGGCCTGTGCTTCGAGAAGATCCCGAAGTTGCTGGAGTTCATTTTCCATACTCGAAGCGGCTGGCTTTGCGGGCGCGTCGTTCTTTGCTGGAGTCGCAGAGGTATCGCCGGCCTTTGCTTTTGCAGTGGATGTGTCGCTTACAGGCGCTGGCGTACCCTTACCGGCCCCGTCGTCCCCTCCGCTTGTCCGCGCCATCGTCGGCCCCAAGACGACGCCAAAAGCCAAGAAACAAATTACTAGAGCTCGCATTCATTCCTCCTTGAGATTTTCCGCCCCATCGGTCAGATGACTAAGATTCCCCATTCAAAAAGCGCCTGGCCACGAAGTGAAATTCAATCGGGGCGCTTAAAACAATGGCAGCGAAGGAGTTCACCATGGCTGCCGACAAAATGAGCCTTCACCCTTTGCCGAGCCAACCCTATGTGGACTCTTTGAATCCTCTGTGACAGTCGTGTTAATTCTGCGTTACATCTGAAAGCGGTTTGGCGAGCCATTGGGGCCGAGACGCGCTCACTGTTTTTATTGGGAGGCCGGGAGGCTGCTGTCTTCAAAAGTGTGCCTCATAGGTTGCATGGGTGCGGAATGAGGTGTACTTTGTGATTGGCGAGGAAATCAGAAAGGAAATTATGACCGTAGAGGTGAGGCAATGAACCGTCGCGAATTTCTGCGATCAGCAGGCGCTGTGTCAGCAGGCCTCGCGTTCTCAAGGACGCGGGATCTGTTTGCACACGGTACAACGGCTAACAGTTGGCGCACGTTCGAAGTAATTACGCGCGTTGAAGTCCTGAAAGCCTCCGGGACAACGAGCGTATGGGTTCCGGCGGCGCTCATAAATCCGACGCCCTTCCAGAAGACGCTCTCGAATACGTTCAACGCCGAGGGCGGTACCGCGAAGCTCGTCGAAAGCAAACCCGACGCTCTCGGAATCATCTTCGCGGAATTTCCAGCCGGTGTGAAGCCGATCCTCACGGTAACGAGCCTGGTCGCGACTAGGAACTATTCAGTGGACCTCTCCGGGCCAAGCATAGCACCGAAAAAGAACCGAGCAGAGTTGGATTATTTTCTGCAGCCAACGAAGTTTCTCCCGACCGACGGTATCGTCAAAGCGACGGCTATCGAGATCACGAAGGGTGCGAATACGGATCTCGAGAAGGCGCGCGCGATCTACGAGTGGATCGTCGAAAACACGTTTCGGAATCCGAAGACCCGCGGCTGCGGTCTCGGCGATATCCACTTCATGCTTGAGTCCAAAGATTTGGGCGGCAAGTGCGCCGATCTCAATCCGCTTTTCGTTGGTCTGGCGCGCGCGTCGGGCCTTCCAGCGCGTGACGTATACGGCATCCGCGATGCCAAATCGGAGTTGGGATACAAGAGCCTGGGTCCCTCGACGGCGAACGTGACCAAAGCGCAACACTGCCGCGCTGAGGTTTATCTGGCCGAGTACGGGTGGGTACCTGTTGATCCCGCGGACGTGCGGAAGGTAGTCCTCGAGGAACCGCCTGGAAATCTCCGGCTGGGCGACGAGACGGTCAAGAAGGCTCGCGCGCGGCTCTTTGGTTCCTGGGAGATGAATTGGATGGCGTATAACTTCGCGCACGACGTCACTCTACCCGGATCGATTGGCGCGCCGATCGCATTCTTCATGTATCCGCAGGCAGAGACACCCGATGGCCGACTCGACTGCCTCGACCCGGACGACTTCAAGTACGAGATCACGTCGAGGGAGATCGCGTCCGCAAACAGCTAACGGAAACGGACGATCGGGGTACCTCGCGAGACATCTCATGCATAGAGCCAACTTACTTTCGCCTCGCGACGCCGCGAAGATTCTGGGCGTCAGTTATCCGACACTGAAGCAATGGATTTACAAGAAGAAGCTCTGCACGATAAGGACAGCGGGCGGCCATCATCGCATTCCGGAGGCGGAACTGGACAAGTTCCTTCACATGGCATCAGGACGCCGACCAGTCAGTGAACGCCGCGACAACTTCAGACGAATTAGTGGACGGAATCAGCTCGTTGGGCGAGTTATAGAGATCAAGATTGACGGTCTGATGGCTCAATTGCGACTCTCGATTGGCGGCCAGCACATCACCTCGATTGTGACCGCCGACGCAGTCCGAGAAATGCGACTAAAGAAGGGGCAGACCGTTGCCGCGCTCATCAAGTCGACGGAAGTTATGATAATTGTGCCCTAACGCTATCGCTTCCCAGCCCGCCCACACCGAATTCGACCTCCGCAAAACCCATCGCCAACACCTATAAGTGTATCGAATCGTTTTGACTTATCGTTTGTATTCGTATAAATTCGTCTGCCGTAAATGCTACCCTGCTCAGTGCGAGGGATCAGAGGAGAAATATGAGAATTAGCTGGATTGCACTTGGATCGTTGATGGCCGCTTTTGCTTTCACACCCAGCGTAAGAGGGCAGGCGACAACGGACAGCGCCTCGACGACGTCCACATCTGCGACTGCTTCGACGCAACAAGGTGCAACGACCCAGCAAGACGGTTTCTTCCACGATTCGTTCACCTTGCTGTCCGAGACGCAGAGCGAACAGCCGCACTGGATGACTCCGCTGGCCACGACGACCCCGCGACTGGAACAAGAATTCCGGTACGACATGAAAACGCAGCCGCACAACAGCGGCCTGGTTACGGGCAATTTCGGCGTGAGTAAGGGTTTCGAAATCATTCCTCCGAAACGATGGGAGGTCATCCTCGGGGTTCCGCCTTACATCGAGAACAACCCGGATTCCGCCAAAGACGGATTCGGCGATTCGCAGTTCCTCGTCAAATATCGATTCGCCGCTGGAAACACGGAACACGGGAACTTCATCTTGCATGATCTCTCGCGAGCTACGTGGGCCTATGCATCAGCCTCGTCGAGACGGATTCTCGGGAAAGGTGGTCCATCGTGAAACGCTCTGACCGCTCGCAGATCCTCTTCCGGTACGGGAGGCGATGGAAAACTTTGACGCTCGCCGGCTACGTTCCAACGGCTGCCTCACTGCTGCCGGCTCAACCCTTCTTGCTGCTTTTGTGGCTTGCGATGGGGGCGTTCCCGGCGTGGGCCCAAACGGGAGCGAGCCTTTCCGGCGTCGTGACGGACCAAACCGGCGCAGCGCTTGCCGATGTCGCGGTGACAATCAAGAACGTCGACACAGCTGAAACGCGCGCGATCGCAACCGACGGCGGGGGGCACTATCAGGCGTCCGGCTTGCCTCCGGGGCGCTTCGAAATTCGAGCGGCAAGAAAAGGGTTCGCCAATGAAACCCGCACGGGAATCAGCTTGGCGGTCGGCCAGGGCGCCACGGTCGACATTAAGATGCAGCTTAAGACCCCCGACCCCTGTGCGAGCGGCCGCGAGTTCGCCACCACCGATTGCACGCTGACCTGGCACGGCATCACGTTGTATGGTGCGTATGACGTCGGCGTCGGCTGGGTCAGCCACGGCTTACCGGTAAACGGCTATAACTATGAAGGCGAATCTCTGGTGAACCGAAACGGCGCCGGATCTCGATTCCTCATCGCACCGAACAACCTGCAGCAGACGGGTCTGGGCGTCAGGGGCAAGGAAGAGTTTGCGCCTGGCTGGTCCGTTGTGTTCAACGCTTCAACTGGCATCGATCCGAACTCCGGTCTGATGGCCAACGCGTCAGCCACCAACACCGTCAACAACGGCCTTCCCAGGAGCAGCTATTCGCAAGCCATTGACGGCGCGCGCGCGGGCCAACCGTTCAATGACGAATACTATGCCGGTATATCGTCCGCGCATTTCGGCACGCTGACCTTCGGTCGTCAGCGCTCTCTCGGCACCGATGCGATGCTCCTTTACGATCCGGCCGGCGGCAGCTATGCCTTTTCGTACATCGGGTATAACGGCACGATGGCTGGCGGCGGCGACACCGAGGACTCCCGTTGGGACGACGCCCTGAAGTATCGCATCACCTATGGCCCGGTCCATTTCGGCGCGATGTACAAATTCGTCAATGGCTCGGGCGGCTGCTTTTCGGCCTCCATGATGTGGACTGCCGCCGACTGTACGCCGGAAAGGCCGCATAACAACGCCTTTGGATTCGACCTCGGCGGAGAGCACGGCAGGCTCTCCGCCGACGCCGTCTACCAACATTACAACCAGGCGATCAGCGTATTGAACCCCTTGCTGGGGCCTCAAAGTCTGTCGGCGCCATATCAGTCGACCACGGACAGCATCAATACAAACCAGATCAACGGGGTCAATCTGATTGACCCGAATGACACCGTGTCTGGCATCGTGACCGACAACAACGCCCTAATGTTCGCTGCCAAGTATAAGTGGGACCCACTCAAGTTTTTTGCCGGCTACGAATACATCTGGCAGAATAACCCGAAGAACCCGTTGGGCGTCGGCGCCTCGGACCAGGCCGGCTATATCGTGAGCGGGGTCGAAGACAACAATCTTGATACTCAGAAGTTGGTGAATATCTGGTGGACGGGCGTGAAATACGCTTACGACAGCAAGACCGACGTCACTTTGTCCTGGTATCAACAGCGGCAGAACGACTTCCGTCTTCCACGGGCCTGCTCGGCCGCAGCCGGTTTCCGCGCTTCGTGCGCGGGCACGCTCAATGAGACGTCGATCTATACAGACCATCACTTCACCAAGCGTTTCGACGGTTTTGCCGGAATTGCGTATTCCTACGTGGGCGGCGGTCTGGCCATCGCCATTCCTCATGGCCCCGGCGTCCCCTATAACCACCCCAGCAACTTTGCTCCGACAATCGGTTGTCGTTTCGCCTTCTGATCGTTTCCGCGGCGGGCTCAGTCGAGAGCCCACATGGGTACCTGAAGCGCGCGATCGGCGGTGTGTGACTTAAAAGGAAAAAATCCGTGGGGAGGGCACGGAGATGAATTGAAGCGTTGAGGTCGTCGATCAATTGAGAATCGATGCCGCGCTGCGCCACAACAAGTTGAATCGCGGCGAGCGAGTCGTGTGCGTCACGGTCGAGCCACTGGAAAGAACGCCTGATATCGTCCCAGCAGCTCAAAGCGCTGTTGTTTCACGGCTGTAGCGCAGCTCTCTGCCAGGCTAGACATCGCCTTCACGGCACGATCCAGGTATTCACGGATTTGTCCGCCTGACTGGCTGCCTTCGTCACCGGGAAGGCCTTGCGGCGCATAAACTCATAGCATTCTTCGAGTTGCAGCGTTCCGAAATTTCAGGCCAAGGACAATTGCGTTTTCTCCTCTCCGCCGGCGCCGCACCGCTTGTCGGCCCCCTGGAATTCAGCCGATGCGGCACCTGCCCCCATTAGATCCCCCAATTGAACCGCGCTAGTATCCGGCTTTCGGCTGTGCTCTGGAACCGCTCGGCTTCAACTGCAAATGAACGAGAATGGTCAGCTGGTTCCCGACAATGCTATTGAAATTCCCGGGACCAGGGTAGTCCTCTCCGTTGCCTGCGTGAGGCGCTTCGGGAAGCATCATACTTTTTAGAAAAGTTCCCGTGCACTGAGCGCCGCTATAGGCTTCACTCGGCGCAGACGCTTGACAGTTTTCGTCCTGAACCAGAGGCGGCCAGTAGGTAGCGAGCACAGCTTTCAACAACTGGGGGAAGTCCTCGCGGACAACGGCCGTGGTTCCCGAGGCCTGTATCCCTCCGTCTTTCTGGCCGCTCCCTGCGGCGGCTACTGGAAAGTCGAAAACGAATGTGGCTTCGCGCTCCATGCGGTGGATCATCGGCGGGCCGTAGACAGGTCCTGCGTAGGCCTCACTTGGGGTCAGCTCGACGTTGCGGTCCACGCGCGTCAGAATCAGGTTGCCTTTGGTTTGCAGCCGGCCGGCTGCCGTCTGCTGTGTACCCTTGGAGTGGAAGCACACCAGGGTGTTATTGGCGTAGTGTGTGAACCACTCGATCTTGACCTTCCCTTCATCATCGATGGTGGGGGCCATCGACATTGCCGGATACATATGGAGATCGAAGGCGGAATTGGCGGGATCGTCGTTGTCGAGCTTCACCGTTCCGTTGACCCTGCCGAAGCCGACCGTGACTGTCATCTTCGTTTTCCCGAAATCCGTCGTCCCATCGGTCGTAAGCCGCGCGTCGGAATGGTGGTCATCCACCAGCCAGGACCCGGCCGGGGAAGCCGGGGAGATAGTTCTCCCGGGAATACCCAGCGCGAGAATCGCAAGAGCCATTGTCGCTGCAAATAAAACCGTGTGCTTCAACATTTCTCCGTTCCTCCTAGTGGATTCGTCTTGGCCCAAGAATGGTCACAATCTCACAGCGAACCGACATTTTCTTCTTGGACTCCCAAGTCGGCGGGATTGTACACCCAGTTGCCTCCTTTCGAGTCAATCTGGCACCGCTTTCCATCCCGGGTCGCCCTCAGGGGTCTCTAAGACCAGACTGCCGCTCACCCCAAGCCTCAACACCAAATTTTCCGAACTCCTGCTTCAGCGAGAGCATCCACCATCAACTCCGCTACTTTTTTCTTCTCCATGCGTCCTCTGTGATCTTCTCTCCGTTGTTTGCCCTCGATCGGCATTCGTTGTGTCCAGGAAGAACTTGCACCCGAAATAATCTTGGGCGTACTAAACAGCGAGCGCCGTCTTTCGGCTCGCGTTCCATTCAAACCCGGCAGAACCTGCTCCAGAGTGAACCATGGAGGGAAAGATGTCGGTTCCCGCGGCGTTCCGACGAAGGACTGGTTGCAGTCCGTCACCTACCAGATAGCGGACGCCGCCGACGCTCCAGAGCGCATTGGCCAGGAAGAGGAGGTTTCGGAACAATTCAAAGTTGGTGGTATCAAGCTGGCCAGAAAGGCGAGATCCGTGAGCGTCGAACCAACTTTCGGCGCATTAGGCGCCGCAACCAGCTTGTGGACCGAACGATAGACATCAAAATCAGCGGCCGAATGGCCCAGGTAACATTATCGATTGATCTCAGGGGTCGACGCTGTGCAGAATTTGGTGGCATTCCCTGCAAAGCGTGATCAGGTTGGTCTCTCGGTCGTCACCAAGGGCGCTGCGCCGTCTCAGGTGGTGAACATCCAAATTTTAGGGGCATCCACATTTCTGACACCGCCAACCGTCGCGCTCCAAGATTTCCCTGCGCAGCCTCGCATACAGCTCAGGTTCCTTTCCAATTCGGGGCCTTTTTTGCGACGCAGAATTATTCATGTCGCGTGCTCTTCGTAGGACCTGACTGGAGAGAGTCTGCGAATGAATCACCGCTTGATCCTGAGCATCCGAGATTCTGTTCCGATCCTCCCGTCACCAAAGCAGCGCCCGCCAGAAAATCGGCGCAGATCATTTCGAGCGAATAGCCCCGAGATTTGTCACTGCCCAGCATGAGAGCCGCGATTTCGAGCGCACGATCGACCACCGGCAACTGGCTCTTGTACAGCTTGAAATAGATGATCTCCCAGGGTTCGGTTTCTTTACTCGTCAGGTAGCGTTCCACTTCGCGCTTAAACTCTTCCTTGGGAAGCTCCTTGGCTTTGTGCACCCAGGGTGCACAATCGAACCCGGGCCCATCTCGACGAGCTACCTTCACGAGTTCTCGCGCCTTCGTCCACCCCACCTCACGAAGTTGCCGCTTCGGTATGCGGGTCAGCCTTCCTCTGCTCCCAGGCCAAGATCTCATCGATTTTCTCGAGGACGATCAAGGCCCGTCGGCGGTTGAGTTCGGGAGACACCAGTTTCCGCCTGGCAAGAAACCGCGACCTCGAAGGAACACGCGAGCTAGTTATTGTGATGGATCAAGGGGATGTTCCGTACCAGCGTATGCGGGCCGCCGTAGATGAATTCCTTGGCCAGGTTCTGGCCGGCGTAGCTCAGAAGCAGGTAATTCCCCATCCGAAACCCGTCCATTGGCTCGAATCGGCTCGGATACCAGCCGAGCGCTGCCGTCATCGTCCCCGCGTAAGGAGCCGCAAGATTGCTGAAGGAGAAAACGCGGTGGCCATCGTCGCCGCGTCGTGCTGTGATTGTAGAAATCAAGGCGTGCTTGAACCGGGGGAAGAAACCAGAGCACTCGCAGCGGTAGAATATTGTGTCCTCACGAAGAATCTCGGCCATCGTATATCGCGATGTTACTGCAACGAGGTTGATTCCGAAGTTGTTCGCCACCCGCACGCCGTAGGAGTCCCATCCCTGCCCCCACTCGGGCGGCGTGTCGTCTGCCTGCTGGATCAGACCGCCGGCAACTCCGGTCAAGATCGCGTAAGGGCCGAATGAATCGAAGAGGTAGTTGTGAAACTTTTGCTTTTGCGTCGGTTTCGCGTAGGTCGACGCGAGGGCAGCGTGCATTGGCTGCGCGGGCGCTGAACCTGGTTGCTCCTGCTGAGTTGCGCTGGTCGAACCACCTGATCCAGCGGCCGATTGCGCCTTTGCCAATGGTGGCAGTCCTGCAAGGCCTGCGATCACAAATAGCAAAAGAACAAATCGGCGCATCATGTATCTCCTTGAATGAAAAGTGGGCCGGCAGGTACCCGACACGGCGGCTAGCCTACACTGGTTTTTCGATTTGTTCACGCAAAAAATACCCCAAGCCGATGCCGATCGCCGTAGATTCCGTTTACGCGCGCCTCCGGCTGCAGGGAAGCATTGCGCTCAACGGTGGTCAGGCATACATTGTCGGTTGGGCAGGCAAAAACGGAGATTCCGGCCAGATGATAAGGATGTCAACAAGTATGAAACCAGCCGCATGGCTTCTTCTTAGCGCCGGTTACGTTGGTGTCTTTCGGATTCGCAGCAACAGCCCACATCGGTGCATGAGTGGCGACAATCTCAAAGGACAAATGCCAGCCGCAGGACGCCATACGCTCGTTTTACGCTGACGAGTAAATTCCTTAAATGGCCACAGGGTGACGTCTCCGATGGTCCTTCTCTGGCCGTGGATTGTAGACCTGGTAGGATGTCTCATAGCTCTAAGGGCAGATTCGTTGTGGGAAATCTCCTCGTCGGTACCACCCTGAAGGTCGACTACGTTGAGCCTGAAGAGATTCATGGAATAAGCTATTTGCAAAAGGTTTCAGTCCGATATCATTTCGACGATGGCAAAGAGCAGCGAGAAGAATGGCCATCGGGAGCGGACAAGACTTCTGCCATCTTTTCTAAGGATACGCTGAAGAAAATGCTTTGCGCACACACGGTTGAAATGACTGCGGATGATGCCCCCGGATCGCAAGTCGTCATGCAGTTTGACATGCCCGACCCTTCGACTGTGGAAGAAGCCTGCGGTTTGGCCGATCGCAAGAAATAGGACATTCCGGGAAAGTGGCCGAGTCAGCAGGAAGTCATGGCAAGCCGCAGACGCTTGCTCTTCACTGTTCGCAGCCGCACCGAGGTGCGGCCCTCGCTCGCTGCTCACCCCGAGGGAAACGCTTGACTTTCAGGCCAGTCGGAAGTATTTAAACGGCACTTCTGCCCTAACTTAGGGGACTGGTCCTGGTTCGTTGTCTCGAGAAACCGGACCAGGGGATTTAAGTTCCTCTTCGAAGGGCTCCGCGAGCCTGACCACGTTTGGCGCGGGCTTCGCCGTATCCCAATGAACGAGAGACAGATTTAGGTAATGACGGGATTCACGGAATAAGTCCACGCGGGAACTTAAAGCCACACTTCGAGGAGGCAACAGCATGGGAACGCGCGCAGAGGCAATTGGGGGAATGGAGCAACAGGCGCGGCACAGCCTGCCGCTCGTTATCGTGGCGTCGTCTGTCGGGACGATGATCGAATGGTACGACTTTTATATTTTCGGGAGCCTGGCAGCGCTTCTTTCGTTGAAGTTCTATCCGCCAGGGAACGATACGTTCGCCTATATCGCCTATCTCGCGACTTTCGCCGTGGGGTTCCTGGTGCGACCGTTTGGGGCGATCTTCTTCGGACGAATTGGTGACCTGGTCGGCCGCAAGTACGCGTTTATCGTGACGCTGTCGGTGATGGGAGGAGCAACGGCTCTGATCGGTTTGCTGCCTACTTACAAGACCGCGGGCTGGTTCGCGCCGATTGCGCTGATCGCCATTCGCGTGCTGCAAGGGCTGGCGCTGGGCGGCGAGTACGGCGGCGCTGCCGTGTACGTGGGCGAATATTCGCCCGATGGGAAGCGGGGCTTCTACACGAGCTTCATCCAGATCACGGCAACACTGGGATTGTTCGTTTCGTTGATCGTAATTCTGGTGACGCAGGCGAACATGACCAAGGAACAATTCTCGGATTGGGGCTGGCGCATTCCGTTCCTGATTTCGATCTTTCTCGTGGCGATCTCGCTGTATATCCGGTTGAAGCTGAAAGAGTCTCCAATTTTCGCATCCATGAAGACCGCGGGAAAGACTTCGATTCAGCCGCTGAAGGATGCGTTCACGAAATGGCCGAACCTGAAGCAGGTGCTGGTCACGCTGTTTGGCGCGACGGCAGGCCAAGGTGTGGTCTGGTACACGGGGCAGTTCTACGCGTTGTTCTATATGCAGACAATTTTGAAGATCAATCCCAAAACCGCCAACATCGTCATGGCCTGGGCTTTGCTGTTTGGTATGCCACTGTTTACAGTATTCGGAGCTCTTTCGGACAAGATCGGGCGGAAGAAGATCATGATGGCGGGCTGCCTGATTGCTGTCCTCTGCTATATTCCGATTTACCATGCCATGGAGAGGGCCGCCGGCAACAACATCGTCGGCATCAGGTCCACAACCAATAAAGTAACGGGGGCCGTCAGCTTGACGGCGATGACAACGGACGCGACGGGCGCACAAGTTCCGGCCAAGGAAGCCACAAGTCCCAACGAATTCATGCTCGGGCTGCTGATATTTATCCAGGTGATATTTGTGTGCATGGTGTACGGGCCGATCGCGGCGTTTTTGGTTGAGACGTTCCCTGCCAAGGTGCGGTACACATCTCTTTCGTTGCCGTATCACATCGGGAATGGTGTCTTTGGCGGAATGCTGCCGCTCATCGGGCTTTCGTTATGCGCGGCCACCGGTAATATTTACGCCGGGCTTTACTACCCGATGATCGTAGCCAGCATCACCTTCGTTGTCGGCAGCCTGCTGTTGCGCGAGACGCATGGCGTGAAAATCTGGGACGAAGTGGGAGGGCAGCCAGCACGGAGTCCAGCGGATTGACGCCAGTCCGCCGCAGAGAGATGATTGTCGGGCCAGGGGCGGCAGCCAAGACGGGTTTTCTGCAAGAGGGTGCAATTCATCGGCTGCCGCCCATCTTTCTGCGCGTTCGTCGTTCTAGAAAATCCGCCGACGGAGAAAGATTGCGTAGAGCTGCCATGGTCTCACACGGAAGACCGATTGGCTGTCCTCAGGCCCCCTACCTTAATCAGCAGACGCCGGTATTTGCTTGCAAGTTATTCGAACGCGAAATTTCATTCGTTCCCCCTGCATCCGGAATCCGAGCATCCAGGAAGGAGCTGTCGCTGTGAGTGAGGCCAAGCAGAAGGATCAATCCCCCGAGGCGAGTGAAGCGCACATTGCAGTTCACTGGAAGGAAGAAGAACTCTTCCAGCCATCCAAGAAATTCGCCGAGCAAGCCTACCTCAACGACCCTAAAGTAACGGAACGCTTCAGCGAAAAGAATTTCCCGAAATGCTTTGAAGAATATGCCGACATGCTCACCTGGTTCGAGAGATGGCACACAGTTCTCGATACCAGCGATCCTCCGTTCTGGAAGTGGTTCGTCGGCGGAAAGCTGAACGTTTGCTACAACTGTGTGGATCGCCATCTTTCCAAGTACAAGAATAAGGCCGCTCTGATTTTCGTTCCCGAGCCGGAAGACGAACCTCCCATCGCCATCACCTATCAGGAACTCTACAGCCGCGTGAATGAATTCGCAGCGCTCCTGCGCGATTTTGCCGGATTGAAGAAGGGCGACCGGGTGACGATCCACATGCCCATGGTCGCCGAGCTCCCGATCACCATGCTGGCTTGCGCCCGTTTAGGCGTGGTCCATTCGGTAGTCTTCGGAGGGTTCAGCGGTGAAGCTTGCGGCACGCGGGCGGCAGACTCCGGCAGTCGCGTCCTGATCTATGCGGATAGCTACTATCGCAGCGGCAAGCTGATTGACCACAAAATATCCGCGGACATTGCCGTGGAAACGGCCGCGCGCGACGGCCAGAAAATCGACAAGGTGCTCGTCTGGCGCCGCTATCCGGGCGAGAACGGTTCGGCTTCGCCAATGGTCAAGGGGCGCGACTTCTTCGTGGACGAAGTCGTGAAGGATTTTCGCGGCAAGAAGGTTGAGCCAGTTTCCATGGACGCGGAAGACCCGCTATTCCTGATGTACACGAGCGGAACGACTGGGAAACCGAAGGGATGCCAGCACCGATCCGGCGGCTATCTCGCCTATGTTACGGGCACGTCGAAGTACTTTGAGGATATCCATCCCGATGATGTGTACTGGTGCATGGCGGACATCGGGTGGATTACTGGGCACTCCTACATCGTGTATGGGCCCTTGGCCCTCGCTGCCACAAGCGTCCTCTACGAAGGAGTTCCCAACTATCCTGATCCTGCGCGGCCGTGGAGAATTGCGGAACGCCTCGACGTAAACATTTTTCATACTTCGCCGACCGCGATTCGCATGCTGCGCAAAGCCGCCCCCGAACATCCGAAGAAGTACAACTACCATTTCAAACTTATGACCACCGTCGGCGAGCCGATTGAGCCGGAAGTGTGGCGCTGGTATTACGACGTCGTCGGAAAACGCGAAGCGGTGATCGTGGACACTTGGTGGCAGACGGAGACAGGCGGCTTCCTGTGCAGCACGAATCCGGCGCTCGACGCGATGAAACCCGGGAGCGCGGGACCGGGGTTGCCGGGAATCTACCCGATTATTTACGACGAGAACGCCAAGGAAATGCCCGCCGGTTCCGGAAAGGCCGGGAACATCTGTATCCGAAATCCCTGGCCCGGAATCATTCAAACCATCTGGGGAGATCGCGACCGCTTCGTCCGCCAGTATTACGAGAAGTATTGCAAGAACCCAAAGAGCAAGGACTGGCGCGACTGGCCCTACTTCGCCGGTGACGGCGCTTTACTCGCAAAGGACGGATATTTCCGCATCCTCGGCCGGGTGGACGATGTCATTAACGTTGCGGGGCACCGCCTGGGCACGAAGGAGCTCGAGTCGGCCTGCTTGACGATTGACGGAATCGCTGAGGCGGCGGTTGTCCCCGTCGTGGATGAGATCAAGGGCCGCATGCCAGAGATTTACGTCTCGCTCAAGCCTGGAGTCACGACAAGGCCTAAAGAAGTGGCCGAACAAGTGACCCGCACCATCGAGACGATGATCGGCAAGATCGCGCGGCCGAAGGCCGTCCACATCGTCCCAGATATGCCAAAGACACGGTCGGGAAAGCTCATGCGTCGAGTGCTTGCGGCGATCTCGAACCACATGAACGTCGGAGATATCACCACTCTGGCCAATCCGGACATCGTCGAACAGATTCGCGTCCAGGTGCAGGGCAAAGAGCCGGTCACGACGAAGGAAGGGCCGGAGGACGTGAAGCAATTTGGATCCGTTGACTGAGAGAACCCGCCGGTCCGCGAGGCCGGCCGAGGGGGGCTGGATTGCGGCACTTCGATTTTTTGCAGCTCTAGGCCAGACGGACGATTCGAATTCATTTCTAAGGAGGGATATCGCAATGGCCAAGAAAGACAGCAAGGGGATTTCGCGCAGAGAATTTGTCAAGGTGGCCGGCACGGGGGCGCTCGCCGCGGGGTTGGGGCCGGCTTTTCTCTTTCCGGAAAGGGCACAGGCACAGCAGAAAACGTTGAAGATTCTGCAGTGGAGCCATTTCGTCCCGGCTTACGACACGTGGTTCAACGGATCATTCACCAAGGAATGGGGACAGAAAAACAACACAAACGTCGTCGTGGACAACATCAACCTGGTGGATCTCAATACCCGTGCCGCCTCAGAAGTCTCGGCGCAGAAGGGCCACGACCTCTTCATGTTCCTATCTCCGCCCGCTGCCTACGAAAAGGTTACGATCGACATGTCCAATGTCTATCAGGAAGTTGAAAAGAAGCACGGCAAGAAGATCGATCTTGCACATAAGTCCACATTCAATCCGAAAACGAAGAGGTACTTTGCTTTTTCGGATGCCTACACGCCCGATCCGGGCAATTGGCACAAGGACTGGTGGACTGAAGCGGGCTTTCCCAACGGACCCGACACGTATGACGATCTCCGAGCCGGCGCGAAAAAGATTCGCGACACGAGCGGCCATCCCTGCGGCATCGGTCTTGCCCAGGAACTCGATACCAGTATGGCGATGCGCGCGATCCTGTGGTCGTTCGGCGGAGCGGAGCAGGACGAAGCCGGGAACGTGACCATCAATTCCAAGAACACCATCGAAGCGCTTAAGTACGTGAAGGCGCTGTACCAAGAGACCGAAACGGCGGAAGTGTTTACCTGGACGCCTCCGTCGAACAACCAGGCCATGCTCGCCGGCCGCGTTTCCTTTGTTATGAACGCCATCTCGATTACCCGGCAGGCGGAGCGCGAGCACCTGCCCATTGACAGCAAGATCATGATCAGCCACGCATTGAAAGGTCCCGTGCGCCGCATCGCCGCTGAGCACGTGATGAACTGCTACGTGATCTGGCAATTTGCGGAGAACAAAGAGGGCGCACAGCAGTTCCTGATCGACTACATGGACCATTTCCGCGATGGATTCGAGGCCGGGCAGTTCTACAATTTCCCCTGTTTCCCGAGTCTAGTACCGGACCTAAAGAAGGACATTTCCAACGATCCGCGGGCAAACCCGGCAGACAAGTACAAGGTTCTGGGTGACGTCCTCGATTGGGCCACGAACGTCGGCTATCCGGGCTATGCCTCTGCGGGCATAGACGAAGCATTCAAGACCTGGGTCATTCCCACGATGTTTGCCAAGGTAGCGCGTGGCGACGAATCCCCCGAGGACGCGGTCAAGGCAGCGGAAGCGGAGTACAACCGAATCTTTGCACGGTGGAAATAGCATGGGGGCTCGATGGCCGTCGTTGAAGCGCGGAATCTGACCAAGGTTTTCAAACAAGGAGAACTCGGAGCAGTCAACAACGTCAATCTGGAGACCCGCGAAGGAGAGTTTCTGGTCCTGCTTGGACCTTCCGGTTCCGGCAAGACTACCCTCCTGCGCATGATTGCGGGGCTGGAAACGCCCACGTCGGGCGAGATCCGCATCGGCGGCGAGGTCGTGAATCACCTCACACCGCGCGAGCGGGGCATCGCCATGGTGTTCCAAAGCTACGCGCTGTATCCCCACCTAAGCGTTTACAACAATATTGCCTTCCCGCTGAAAGCTCAGAAAGTCCCAAAGGAGCAGCATAAGCAAAAAGTGGAATGGGCCGCAGGCCTGCTGGGCATTGGCAAGCTGCTTCAACGCAAGCCGCGCGAGCTTTCGGGCGGCGAGCGGCAGAGAGTGGCTCTCGCGCGCGCGATTGTGCGCGAGCCTCGCGTCTTTCTCCTGGACGAGCCGCTTTCAAACCTCGACGCCAAGCTTCGCGCTTCCGCCCGCGAAGAGCTGGATGAATTCCACGAGCGGATCAAGACGACCACGATCTACGTCACTCATGACCAAGTGGAAGCGATGGCCCTGGGAGATCGCGTCGTGGTCTTGCATCAGGGTGTCGTGCGGCAGATCGGCACACCCCGAGAAGTGTATGACGAACCCGCAGACACCTTTGTGGCCACCTTTCTTGGTTCGCCGCCGATGAACTTGCTCGATGCCGATGATGTGATCGTGGGTTTCCGCCCCGAGCGTTTTCTTCCCGCGGGACTCATCGCACCCTGGGCGCCCGTAGATGAGATTGCCAGGACCCTTCAGCCCGAAAATCTTCTTCCGGCTGACTTGCAGAATTCGGGGAAACGAATTTCGCTGCGCTTCCGCGTGGAGCACTCGGAATTTCTCGGAGCCGAGCGGATCCTCTACGGAAATCTCGAAGGAACTCGATTCCGCGACAAACCTGTCAGTGCGCGGGTGTCTTCCAGTGTCCTGGAGACATACACGCCGAACACCGCCTACGACTTTGCCGTGTCAGATGATGAAATGAAATTCTTCGACGCGAAAACCGGCAAACGGATCCCGCCGAGGCCGTTCTCATGGCAGTAGAAAACCGCAGACTGGGTGCCATGATGTTTTTCCCGGCGGTCGCTTACATCGTCCTCTTGATTGGCGCCCCCTTCGTTCTCGCCGTCATGTATGCGTTCAGCGACGCGCGCATCGGCGGCGGCGCGCTCCATTTTGTCGGCCTCGACAATTTCCGAAGCATTCTCCAGAGCCCCAGTTTTCAAGCCGCGCTGAGGAACTCCATCGTCTTCACGTTGGGCGCGCAGATCATCGTGGTTGTCTGCTCCACGATTCTTTCCATCGCCCTGGAAAAACCCTTTCGCGGCCGGAAATTCGTGCGATTCCTGATTCTGCTTCCCTGGGTGGTTCCCATTTCTCTTGGCGCCATCGGATGGAAATGGATCCTGGATTCCATTTATAGCGTGATCACGTGGGTGCTCGTCTGGGCCCACATCTTCAAACCGTACAACACGCCGATGTGGCTTGGTGAGCCCCACCTGGCCATGGCATCCGTGATTCTCGTGCACTCCTGGAGGCTGATTCCTTTTTCCACGGTCATCATGCTCGCGGGACTTACGGCCATCCCCAAAGACATTCCCGAGGCCGCTGCGATTGACGGCGCGGGGTTCTGGCGCACTCTGTTCCAGATCAATATCCCCATGATGGCGCCCATCATCAGTGTGGCTGTGCTGTTTGGAACGGTCTTCACCTTCACGGACATGATCGTGGTTTACATCCTGACGGCCGGTGGTCCGTTTGACTCTACCCAGACGCTGCCCTCGCTCGCATTCGCTGTGGGAATCCAGGGCAGCGACTTGGCCGCCGGCGCCGCCACATCTTTATTCCTCGTTCCCGTGTTGGTTTTGATTGCGTACTTCATGCTCCGTGCGGCGCATCGCGCGGAGGTGGCCTGATGCCAAGAGGAGACGATCAAAGGTCTTGGGCTAAGGCGCTACATTTTGTGGTGCTTTTCATCTTCGTCGTGTTGTTGGCGTTTCCCTTCTACTGGATGTTCATCGCTACCTTTAAACAGAATATTGATCTCTACAACGTCGAAAACAATCCCTTCATCTTCAACCTCAGGCCTACCCTGGAACACCTGAGATACCTGTTCTTTGAAACCGGATACGTGCGATGGCTCGGGAATACCGCTCTCGTGGGAGTGATTGTGGTTTTCATCACGCTGGTTTTGGCGTTGCCCGCCGCCTATGCTCTGGCCCGCCTCACCGGCAACTGGGGACAGCGGATCGGCATCGCTATCTTTCTCACGTACCTCGTTCCACCCACGCTCCTGTTCATTCCGCTTTCTCGAGTGGTGGCTGTGCTGGGACTGCAGGATACGATCTGGTCGCTCGTGCTGGTCTATCCCAGTTTCACGGTTCCCTTCTCCATTTGGCTTCTGATGGGCTTCTTCAAATCGATCCCGTCGGAGCTTGAAGATGCCGCAATGGTGGACGGCCTGACTCATTTCGAGGCGTTCTACAAGCTGGTGGTCCCCATTTCCGTCTCGGGAATCCTGACCGTGGTCATCTTCGCTTTCACGCTGGTGACTCAGGAATTTGTCTACGCGCTGACGTTCATCTCTCCGGAATCGCAGCAGATGGTCGGCGTGGGCATTCCCATATTCCTGGTGCGCGGCGACGTCTACTACTGGGGCTCGCTGATGGCTGCGTGCCTGATTACGAGCCTTCCGATCGCGCTTCTCTACAACACGTTCCTTGACCGCTTCATCGCCGGCTTCACCGTCGGCGCCATCAAGTAGCGCTTTTTCTCTGCTCAAGTGTGCTTCGGAAATCGGAGGTGGCAGCGCCTGTGAAAAAAATTTGCTCGAGACGCACATTTTGCTTGCATCAAGTGCAAATATCCGTATTCTGCGTTAGCGAACTTGCTTCGGATGCGCGGCTGTGAGAGAGCGAGGATCGCTTATGGAGGACTCGACCTAAATTGAGTACATTATCCCTCCCAGCCCAATTTCCCTCCCGGGCAGTTCCTTCCTCGAAAAGAATTGCGAAGCTAACGCTCTGGCCGCTCGTCGCCGCCACCTTTTTCATGGTGTCGGGCGGGACTTATGGGACGGAGGACATCGTTCACGGCGCCGGATACGGGATGGGAATCCTGCTGCTGTTGCTGACGCCGGTGATCTGGAGCCTGCCGACAGCCTACATGATCGGCGAGCTATCGAGCGCGCTTCCTGTCGAAGGCGGCTATTACGCCTGGGTGCGGCGCGGAATGGGCAATTTCTGGGGGTTTCAAGAGGCTTGGCTGTCGCTGGTGGCAAGCATCTTCGACATGGCGATTTACCCGACGCTGTTCGTCCTGTACTTGACGCGCCTGTTTCCGTGGTTCGCCGAGGGCCATCGCGGCGTGATGGTGGGACTGGCTGTTGTGACGGTGTGCGCCGTGATGAACATAGCGGGCATCCGCGTGGTGGCGATTTCGTCGCTGTGGCTATTCTTCCTGCTCTCAGCGCCGTTTGCGCTGATCGTGCTGATCGCGCCCACAAAAATCGGCGCTCTCTCGGATGTGGCAGTTGCTCCGACGACCTCGACGGTGGGCCTGATCGGCGGCCTGCTCATTTGCATGTGGAATTACATGGGCTGGGACAATGCCTCAACGATTGCCGCCGAGGTGCGCCGGCCGCAGCGGACTTACCCCAAGGCGATGATCTTGGCGGTGATCGTCGTTTCGCTTAGTTACGTGCTGCCCTTCGCGGCGATGTGGCTGACGGGCGTTCCCTCCTCCGCGTTCGAGACAGGCTCATGGGCCGATCTGGCGGGGATGATGGGAGGACTCGTGGGTGGGCCGCTAGTGGCGCGCGCCTTCCGCGTTGCGCTGGTGCTGGGCGGCATGATGAGCGCATTCGGAATGTTCAACGCACTAGTGATGAGCTACTCGCGCCTCCCGCTCGCCATGGCCCAGGATGGCATGCTGCCAGGAGTCTTTGGCAAGCTGCAGCCGAAGACGCGTGCTCCCTGGGTTGCCATCGTCGTCCTGGCTATCTGCTGGGCGATGTGCCTCGGCCTTGGCTTCGAACGACTGGTTACCATTGATATCCTGCTCTACGGCATGGCTCTCCTGCTCGAATTCATCGCCCTGGTCGCCTTGCGAATCAAGGAGCCGGGGCTGCGGCGGCCTTTCCGCGTGCCGGGAGGTCTGGCGGGAGCGATCCTGGTGGGCGTATGCCCTGCATTGCTCCTCGGATTTGCAGCGGTGCACGGCCAGAGCGAGCAGATCCTCGGTATGAACGGCCTGGTATTCGGCGCCCTGCTGATCGGCGGCGGTTTCGTTGTTTACTGGGCAACTGCCGTCTTGCGCAAAGATGGCTGGGTTGCCACTGCCCTCCGCAATCAGCGCAAAGCTGCTTGAGCCCACCCTCGAATCCGCCTAATTTTCTGTGATATCTCCCCTTCTTCTCGTCTGTGGGCCGCAGCATTTCTGATATTCTTTTCGCCGTGCGACATCCGTTTCTATTCGTGTCCTTTGTTCTTGTTGTAATTGGTATGTCGGTCGCTGGCACGGGGACGCCTCCGCTGGCAATCGGAGCACAAGCGCAATCGTCCCCCGCGACTCCTGCGCAGCAGCAAGCAACGCCACAGCTTCCGGCAGCCCAAGATGTTGCGCCTGCGCAAGCGCCAGCTCCAGCGCCCGTCCATATCGGCCCTGTGGTTGTGCTCGACCCGGCGCACGGCGGCACAGATGCCGGTGCGCGCGGAAACGGGATCGCAGAAAAAGATCTCGTGCTGGAATTCGCCCGTGCAGTTCGCATAGAACTTGAGCGTCAGGGCTTTCGCGTAGTGATGACCCGGAATGACGACTCAAATCCCTCTTACGACGATCGCGCCGCGACCGCAAACGCCTATCGTGACGCTCTATTCGTCACCATTCACGTTTCTTCAACGGGAAATCTTGGCACGGCTCGCGCTTACTACTACCAATTCGGGAGTCCTCTCTCCGCGACCGCGGCTCCGCCCGCCTCAGGCGTCGCAACCCCCGCTGGCGTGGCACCCGCGCCGGGCGGTCTGCTCGTGTGGGAAGAGGCGCAGAGATCTAACGTCGAAGCCAGCCATCGTCTCGCCGATCTGCTGCAAGGCGAACTCGCACGGCGATTCGCCGGGTCGCCAATCACTTCGACACCGGTTGCCGTGCGGGAATTGCGCTCAGTGGCGGCACCGGCCGTGGGCGTGGAGATTTCGAGCGTGGTCGTCTCCGACCCATCCTTCCTCAGGCAATTGGTGGGGCCTCTGACCGCGTCAATCGTCAGGAGCGTCGTAGAATTCCATCAGAGCGGCTCGACGGGGGGAAAGTGATGCCGCGGAATCTTAAAATTCTCATTGGGATTCTTGGAGCCGCGGTCCTTGTCGGATTGATCAGCTTGCGCAGCCTCGAGCATCGCGTGCAGAACCTCGCTCAAACGCAGGCCTCCGAAGAACAAGAGCGGCGCGAGGTGCTATCCCCGCCGATTTCAACGCCGACTGACGTGAAGGCGAAAACTAAGATTTTCTGGGCGGCGGGATCCACTGGAATTGCCCCGGTGGAAATCGAACTGGCCTTGTCGGCCGATCCCGTACAGCGCGCGAAACAGGTTTTGCATGCCCTGATCGCCGATCCGCCGACGTCCGACCAGCGGACGCTGCCCGCCGACGCAGCCGTGCTCGGCTTTTACATCCTTGCGGACGGCACAGCCATCGTTGATTTCTCCGAGACGGTCGCGTCCGAGATGCCTTCGGGAATTTTGAGCGAGGGGATGGCCGTGGATTCGATTGCCCGAACGCTCGAAAATAATGTGACCTTGCTCCACCGCCTGAAGATCCTGATTCACGGGCAGGAAGTGGAGACGCTTGCAGGGCACGTGGACCTGACCGGCTTCTTCGATTTGAACCCGCCTATCCAGTCGGCGGCTTCTCCGGCGCCATCGCGCTAATGCGGAATCAGCTTGGTGTTTCTTGCTCATCTTTTGTCATACGTTGACACTTCGGTTGACTCTTCCCGCAGCAGTCGGCACACTGGGTACCCAAAACTTAGACCACTCGGCCACGAAGGGAGAAATTTTTTGCGAGCAGACGGACGCGCGCCCGGCGATTTGCGGCCGGTGAAAATCACGCCGGACTTTATCTCCAATGCCGAAGGCAGCGTGCTCATTGAGACGGGGCAAACGCGAGTGATCGTGACTGCAACCGTTGACGACGGCGTCCCATCATTTCTGAAAGGCGCGGGCAAGGGCTGGGTGACGGGCGAATACGGGATGCTGCCGCGCGCAACGGAAGAACGCACGCCGCGTGAATCGAGCCGCGGCCGCCAATCGGGACGCACGCTCGAAATCCAGCGGATGATCGGACGTACTCTCCGAGCAGTTACGGATCTAAAGTCACTCGGTGAGCGGACCGTCTGGCTCGATTGCGACGTTATCCAGGCGGATGGTGGGACGCGCTCGGCTTCCGTCACAGGCGCATTCGTGGCCCTGGCGCTAGCGCTCGAGCGAATGGTTGGCGCGGGGATTCTCCGCACTGTCCCGTTGATCGATACTGTCGCAGCCACAAGCGTTGGGATTGTCGATGATGAGCTCTTGCTGGATCTAGCTTATGAAGAGGATTCTCGCGCGCAGGTGGACATGAACGTGGTCATGACGGGGGGCGGCCGCTTCGTGGAGGTCCAGGCGAGCGCTGAGAGACGGCCATACACTGGCCAGGAGTTGCAGCATCTGCTCGATCTCGCCGCGGGTGGAATCCGCCGGCTGACGGAAGCGCAGCAAGAATTGCTGCACATGAACTTCAGTGCCCGCTCGCGATAATTTTCCTGCCGGCTCGCCGTCCGTTCAGTTGATTCTTGCTTCGTCCAATCCCGGGAAGCTGCGCGAATACCGGATACTTTCGGCCGATGCAAAGGTTGAGCTTGCGCTGCTTCCTGATTTCAGCGAGATCCCGGCATTCGAAGAATCCGCTCCCACTTTTGCGGAGAATTCCGCCGGTAAGGCACTGCACTACAGCCGGTTTGCTCGCGAAATCGTTCTCGCCGATGATTCGGGTCTCGTGGTTCCTGCGCTCGGAGGCGCGCCGGGGGTTTATTCCGCTCGCTATGCCGGGCCGAATGCGAGCGATGCAGACCGTGTCCGCAAACTGTTGCGCGAAATGGAAGGCAAAGAGGGCGACGAGCGCCGCGCGCGATTTGTCTGCGTTACGGCTCTCGCGCGAGACGGGCGCGTGTTGGCCGTTGTCTCCGATTCCGTTGAGGGGACTCTTGCGAAGGAGCCGCGCGGCACGGACGGCTTTGGTTATGACCCCGTCTTTTTCTTCCCACATCTTGGCCGCACCTACGCGGAAACGACGCGAGAAGAGAAGAACCGCTCGAGCCACCGAGCGAAGGCTTTCAGAAAAGTCTTGACGCTGCTCGGCGCCCTGGATTCCGCTTCCATTCTTTGAAATCTTCCGACCCGCGCTCGCATCTAACAAAATGGCTTGCCCTAAGTCCAATTACAGGGGTAAAAAGGAAGGCCCAGCCTCAGAGGTGATCCATGGCGACCCCCCGAATAGCGCCGCAGCTTCACCCGGACCTACTCTTTCGCCTCGAAGACGCGCGCGCTAGAACGGACGCACTTTTCAAGCTTTTGCCTCCGAATTCCTTCTATGCAAGGCCGATCCCCGAACGGCACCGCCTGATCTTTTACCTCGGCCACCTGGAAACCTTCGATTGGAATCTGCTGAGCCATCCGCTTGGCCTTGAGTCCCACGATGCCGCGTTCGACAAACTTTTTGCGTTCGGTATCGATCCAGTTGGTGGCGGGCTGCCGACCGACACTCCGGGCGACTGGCCCAACATCGCGCTGGTGGAAAAATACAACCAGCGCGTGCGGAGCCAGTTGGACAATCGCTTGCATAACTCTGATGCGCTTCGGTCGCTGGATCCTTCGCTCGCCGACGGAACACTTCTCCAAGTGGCCATCGAACATCGGCTGATGCATGCGGAAACGCTCTCGTATTTGCTGCACAATTTGCCACCGGAGAGAAAAACGCCTCAACCCGGTACCGTCGCGGACGCGAGACCAGCGCCAGGCCAAAGGCAAGCCAAGATTCCAGCGGGCGTGGCCACGCTCGGTGAGTCGCGCGAAGAGCCTCGGCCCTTCGGATGGGACAACGAATTCGGCACGCAGAAAATCTTCGTCCCCGGTTTCTCGATTGATGTTTTCCCGGTCACGAACGGCGAATATTTGAAATTCATTCGCGCCGGCGGATATGAAGACTCGAAGTTCTGGTCACCTGAGGACTGGGAGTGGAGACGGCGGGAGAGGCTTGAACATCCTGTTTTCTGGCTGCCGCGCTCAAGCTCACTGGCCTCCGATCCGGATACGCAGTGGGAGTATCGAGCGATGTTTGGAATTATTCCCCTCCCGCTTTCTTGGCCAGTTTATGTGAGTTACGCCGAAGCATCCGCATTCGCTCGCTGGGCCGGCAAGCAATTACCGACGGAGGCGCAGTGGCATCGCGCTGCCTACGGGACAAAGGACGCGACAGAGCAAATCTATCCATGGGGCGTTGCGCCGCCTGACACCACACGAGGAAATTTCCACTTTGACCGTTGGGATGCAACTTCCGTGGATTCCCATCCCGCGGGCTCGAGTGCGTTTGGCGTCTCGGATCTTCTTGGCAACGGCTGGGAATGGACGTCAACAGCTTTCGGTCCGCTGCCGGGATTCGAGGCGTTTCCCTTCTACCCCGGCTACTCGGCGGACTTCTTCGATGGAAAGCATTTCGTGATGAAGGGAGGATCGCCGCGCACAGACGCTTGCATGCTGCGGCGATCGTTCCGAAATTGGTTCCAGCCACACTACCCGTACGTGTACGCGACTTTCCGCTGTGTGGAGGAATAGTCCATGGCAACTGCTCCGCGACTCGCTCCCACAATTGCCCCGTCTCAAGCTCTAGCCGAGTTTTCGGCCGACGTGGTTCTCGGATTGAGCCAACCGGGCCAGAGAGAGCTGCCCTCGAAATATCTTTACGACGAAGTCGGCTCGGCGCTCTTCGAGGTCATCTGTTTGCTCCCCGAATACGGCCTGAGCCGGGCGGGAATGCGATTGCTGCAACGCCATTCCGGGGAGATCGTCGATCGCCTGCAACGGCCGGTAATCGTCGCCGAACTCGGGAGCGGAACAGGGCAGAAAACTCGCTGGCTTCTCGAAGCGCTTTCGCGGCGCCAGCGCGTCAACTACTACCCCATCGACATTTCCGGCAGCGCGCTCTTCCGCTGTCAGCAGGAACTGGGCCAAATCGACATGGTGAGCATCGTCGGCTTCGAGCGCGCCTATCTTGACGGATTGCAAGAGGTGGCCACGCGACGCCGGGATGGCGAGCGAATCTTTGTCCTCTTTCTGGGCAGCACAATCGGAAATTTCGATCGTCCCGCGGGCGATAAATTTCTAAGCGAAGTGCGAAAGACTCTGCGAGAGGGCGACGCTCTGCTGCTCGCGACCGACTTGAAAAAGCCCATCTCAACCATGCTCCTCGCCTACGATGATCCGGCGGGAGCGACAGCCGCATTCAACAAGAATCTTTTGGCGAGAATTAACCGCGAGCTGGGCGGCGACTTCAACCTGGCAAAATTCAAGCACGTGGTGCGCTACGACGAAGCCGAGCGGCGAATCGAAATGCATCTTCTTTCGACCACCTGGCAGCGAGTGACCATCCGCAACGCGGGTTTCAGCTTCTATCTGCGCGAGGGAGAAACGATTTGGACGGAAAGCTCGCACAAATACGAGCCGAGGGAAGTGATCCAAATGGGCCAGCGCACCGGCTATCGTTGCGTCGGCCAATGGATTGACTCGGAATGGGCGTTCGCGCAGAACCTCTTCGTTGCTGCGTAGTCTTCCCCCGAAGGGACGTGCATGGCGAAAGCCGTTTGGAATGGAGCTCTTCTCGCCGAAAGCAATCAGACTGTAGTTGTCGAGGGAAATCACTATTTCCCGCATGAATCCGTGAAGACCGAGTACCTTCGTCCGAGCGACACTCACACCATTTGCCCTTGGAAAGGGACGGCGAGTTATTACACGATCGAAGTGAACGGACATTGCAATCCCGATGCAGCCTGGTTTTATCCCGAGCCCCGCGCCGCCGCGATTCAAATCAAGGACCGCATCGCTTTCTGGAAAGGTGTTCGCGTCGAGCCCTAGCCCGCTTGTGTTATAGTTTTTCGCTCGATGGCCGCAAAAAAGAAAAAAATCGCCAAGAAAAAGTCACCAGCTCGGCGGCAATCTGCGGCTGCCCGTCAGCGTGTCAGTAGACCTCCCGCCGCCGCAGGAAGAGGGACTGACCCCGCTCGCGTTCGGGCAATTCTTCAGAAACTCGATGAGACGTATCCCGCGGTCACTTGTGCGCTCCATCACGACAATCCCTATCAGTTGCTTATCGCCACGATCCTTTCCGCGCAGTGCACGGACGTGCGAGTGAATCTGGTCACGCCAGGGCTGTTCCAGAAGTACCCCAACTTGAAAGCCTTCGCTTACGCGAATCCCAAAGAGCTCGAACAGGACATTCGCTCCACCGGTTTTTTTCGCAACAAGACGAAGTCCATCATTGGCGCGAGCAAGAGAATCATTGAGGAGTTTCACGGCGAGGTTCCGAAGACCATGGAGGAACTTCTGACGCTCGCGGGCGTGGCGCGCAAGACGGCGAACGTCGTCCTCGGCACGGCGTTTGGAATCGCTTCCGGCATTGTCGTGGACACTCACGTCCAGCGGCTGTCGGGCCGGCTCGACCTATCGAAGAATGAAGATCCGAAAAAAATCGAACAGGACTTAATGCAAATCATTCCGCAGGATCGGTGGATTCTTTTTTCTCATCAATTGATTTGGCACGGGCGGCGCGTCTGCTTGGCACGCAAACCTAAGTGTATCGAGTGCAATCTCGAGCCGCTGTGCTATTCCAAAGACAAGACTGTGTGATGTGGGGCGCAACCCTGCGGCAACCGGCGCGGGCGCACCTTATTGCGCGGGTGCGTAGAAATAGTAATCCGCTGCGTAAGGACTCTTCGTTTCCACGCCTCGTTTGGAGTCCTCACAAGTGCTTGCTTGCGGAGGCTGTCCTCCCTTCGTATGAATTCGTTGAATGGTTGTCACGCGGCTTAGGACGCCCGTTCCGGAATGTCCCGTGACATTAACGAGCAGCCAGGGAATCGAGTCCGGGTCGGGTGCGTCCTGCTTCGCGGCTACTTTGCCGGTTACTTCGCTTCCATCAGTGTGCTTCCAGGTTGGCCCGGCATAGTGACGTCCAATGGTGGTCCCATTTGCGTCATGGAGCTCTGCCTCGGGCGCTTTGAAGACCCACATGAGTTTCTGGTCCGCTCCCGCCTGACAGACATACACCTGAAAACCGGTGGCGTGTGCCAGCAGGATCACTTCCTCGCCCGCTGGAGCTTTTAGGGTATCGGGGACGTTCGGCGGTGCCGTTTTTTGCGCGCGTGCGCCAAAGAGAAGTCCGATTAAAAAAATCATTCCCAGAGATTTGATCATGCTTCCTCACTTCCATTCAGCTGGACGTTGCAAATCGGTCAAGATACGCTGGATTCGGAGCATATCGTTCGAAAGGCCGATTGGCAAGGAGGGACCGATTGGATTTCCCGCCCCTTACCGGTTTCGTAGCGATCCTTCAGTCGGCTGCAGCGACTTTTTCCTCCGAAGCGAGAACCGACCTGATATCGAGGCCAAGCCCCCTTGCGACGCCGCCCCCGTAAGCGGGATCTGCTTTGTAGAAGTGCCGGATCTGCAGCTCCTGAATTCGCTGCGGAATCGACTTCATGCTGGCGACGATGTTGCCGATGAGCCGCTCGCGAGCATGTGGCGCCATCAAGCGAAACAAATTGCCGGGCTGCGTGTAGTAGTCGATATCGAGACGGTGATTGTGGCGGTCCACAGAACCCTGGATCGTCCGAGGACGCTCGCGGTAGGCGGGGTCCTCAACGGGTCCGTCGAAGCTGTTCGGCTCGTAATTTACTGCGGAGCCTGCGTTACCTTCGAAGCGCATCGCGCCATCACGGTTATAAGTGTGATAGGGGCACTGCGGCTTGTTGACCGGCAGAGAGTCGTAGTTCACGCCAAGGCGGTAGCGGTGCGCGTCCGGATAGGAGATCAGACGCGCCTGGAGCATTTTATCCGGTGAGTAGCCCATGCCCGGCACGATGTTCTTCGGTTCGAAGGCGGCTTGCTCAACTTCCTCAAAATAGTTCACCGGGTTGCGGTCCAGTACGAGCTCACCCACCTCCACGAGCGGATAGTCGCCGTGCGGCCAGACTTTAGTGAGGTCGAACGGATTGATGTGATACGTCTCCGCCTCTTTCTCCGGCATGATCTGCAGGCACACGCGCCATTTCGGAAAGTCACCTTTGGCAATGGCGTTGAAAAGATCACGCTGCGCGTAATCGGGATCCTTGCCGCGCATTTCGTCGGCTCCTTCCCGCGTGAAATTCTTGATTCCCTGCTTGCTCTTGAAATGCCATTTCACGTAGAAAAGCTCGTTCTTGCTGTTGATGAGGCTGAAGGTGTGGCTGCTGAAGCCGTCCATGTGGCGATAGCCGTCGGGAGTGCCGCGGTCGGAAAAAAGGATCGTCACCTGGTGGAGCGATTCGGGCGAGAGCGACCAGAAATCCCACATCATTGTGGGTGACTTCAGATTGGTTTCCGGGTCGCGCTTTTGCGTGTGAATAAAGTCCCCGAACTTCAGCGGATCGCGGATGAAGAAGATGGGCGTGTTGTTGCCCACCATATCCCAGTTCCCTTCCTCGGTATAAAACTTGAGGGCAAACCCACGGGGATCGCGCTCCGTGTCCGCAGAACCCTTTTCACCGCCGACCGTCGAAAATCGTAGGAACGTCGGCGTCCTCTTCCCCACCGAAGAGAAAAGCTTCGCGGTGGTGAATTTTTGAATGGCGGCATTGTTGCAGACGAAATATCCGTGGGCGCCCGAGCCCTTGGCATGGACGACACGCTCGGGAATGCGTTCGCGATTGAAATGGGCCATCTTTTCGAACAACAGGAAGTCTTCAAAGACAACCGGGCCGCGCGGACCAACGGTGAGCGAATTCTGGTTATCGCCCACAGGGCGTCCGGCGTCTGTGGTCATTTTCTTTCGGTCTTCTGGCATGGGTTTCTCCCTCCCCCGGCAGAATAGTCCGGGCGCGTCTATACATCCAATATATAGTTCGCATAGAATGGATAGGCGCTACCTATGGAACTTCAGCAGCTCAGATACTTCTGCGCGATCGCCGATACGGGCAGTTTCAGCCGCGCGGCGCAGCAGACTCATGTCTCGCAGCCCTCGCTGTCGCAGCAGATTCGAAAACTGGAAGACGAATTGGGGGCGCGGCTCTTCGATCGCCTGGGCCGCAAGGTTCAGCTCACGGAACTCGGGCGAGCGTTTCTTCCGCGTGCGCGAGCGGTTCTCCGCGACCTGGAAGCGGCGCGCAGCGATGTCGTCGAGAGAAAAACGTCTATCAGCGGGCCAATTTCTGTCGGCGTGATTCCGACGATCGCCCCGTATTTTTTGCCGCCGATCCTTGCCACGTTTTCTCGGAAGTACCCGGAGGCGCGCGTCACCGTCGCGGAAGAAATTACACCGCTGCTTCTCGAAAGGCTTCGAGCGGGAACGATGGACGTAGCGATTGTGGCGCTGCCGCTGCAGGTGCGGGGACACGAATTCCAAGCCTGTCCCCTACTCGTGGAAAAACTGTATGCGGTGCTGCCGAAGCAACATGCCCTGGCAAAACGACGCGCGATCTCGCTCGAAGAGTTGCGGGATGACCCCTTCCTCCTGCTGCGCGACGGCCATTGCTTCCGCGAAACTGCGGTCGCGGCTTGCAAGCGAGCTCGCCTGAATCCCAAGATTATTTTTGAGAGCGGCCAATTCAGCAGCATTTTGAGTATGGTAAGTGCGGGACTCGGGGTTTCGATTGTCCCAGCGATGGCTCGGGAGAAACGCTCGGGATGTCGCTACGTTCCACTCGCGGACGAACGCGCTGCGCGCACGATCGGCGTCATCACGCTGAACGGAAGATCACCAACCCGGGCGAATGACGCTTTCCTGGCTCACCTCGGCACGAGATCATGATCGTGCAGTGGAGCTCGCATTGACGCCTGTTTTTGAAATGTTCGTAAGCTGATCCGATTCGAAGAGTCGGCACTCAAGCCTCAGTGGAAGATTGCTTCCGATATGCCGGTTTGGAGCAATTTGGCGAACTGCTCGGGAGGCACGGGCCTCCCGAAATAATACCCTTGCGCCTCGTCGCATTGGTGAGCGTGAAGAAACGCCAACTCGTCGTGCGTTTCGACACCCTCCGCAACCACTCGGAGCTTAAGGCTTCGGCCCATGCTAATTATTGCGGCCACGATGCCCGTCTCGTCGGGATCCGTCGTGATTTGATGAACAAACGACTGGTCGATCTTGAGGGCATCGATCGGGAATTTTCTCAGATAGCTTAAGCTGGAATAACCCGTGCCGAAATCGTCGACCGCCAGCTGCACCCCTCTCGCTCTTAGTGTCTTAAGGATGGATTCCGTGGACTCGGCACGCTTCATCAAAACGCTTTCGGTCAGCTCCAGCTCAAGAGATCCCGGATCCAAACCCGTCTCCTCGAGGATTGCGAATACACCTTCATGAAAGTTATCGTCTCGGAACTCCATCGCGGAAATGTTCACCGCCATCGTACCCAAGGGCAGGCCGGCATCGAGCCAGGCCCGCGCTTGCTTGCACGCTTCGCAAAGGCTCCACTTTCCGATCGGCACAATCAGGCCACAATCTTCCGCGACGGGAATGAACTGAGCCGGAGAAAGCGGCCCTCGAGTGGGATGCGTCCACCGGATCAATGCTTCCGCGCCGGTAATCTCTCCTGTCTTCAGATTGACCTTCGGCTGATAGTGCAGCGAGAATTCCTGCCGTTCCAGGGCGCGCCGCAGACTCTCCTCGATGGATTGCCGCTCCACGGCCCGGACGTTCATGGCTGGCTTGAAAAACTGATAGCTCTGACGCCCATTTTCCTTTGCCTGGTACATGGCGGGGTACAAGAACTCGGTGCGGTCAATGCGCTCGGCGCGGATCCGCGACCGGATTCGGTGGGCATTCCACGCATTTCTTGATGCGGCGAGCTGAGCCCATGTGAGGAATCTCGCTAGTGCACTCTTCGTGGATGACCGCTTTTAGGACACGGTAGACGAACGGATTGGTGACAACTGGCGCACAAGGTGATGAGGTTTTCTTCTTCATCGTTTCCCAGTGAACTCTTCCGAAGGATGTGATGGACCTGAAGATTCTCGAGACAACCGCAATTCTGGCAGCGCCAGCCGTCACGCTCGAGAATCCGCTTCCAAAGTCTTGCGTATAACTCTTTGTCGAGCTTGAGCCTCGGGCGTTTCAAGTGCCGCACGGTCATGAAGCTTTCCGCAATCGCTCCAGCAGCTCCGCCTTCTTCGGACCTGGAAGAAATTCAAACAGTCGATCGAGGGACATGGCCAATGTGTCAGGACTCGCACCTTCCAGGTTCGCTCCGGCCAGGAAGTCCGCACAGATCATTTCCAGGCAGTAGCCCCTGGACTTGTCCGTGCCCAACATGAGAGCTGCTATATCCAGAGCCCGCTCGATCACCGGAGACTGGCTCTTGTATATCTTGAAATAGATGATCTCCCACGGCTCTGTCTCCTTCCCCGTCAGGTGCCGCTCGACCTCTCGCTTGAACTCCTCCTTCGGGAGATCCTGAGCTTTGTGCAACCAGGTTGCACAATCGAACATCTTCCCCTCCCGGCGAGCGACTTTGGCCAACTCCGCTGCCTTCGTCCATCCCACCTGCCGCAAGTCGCGATGGATCTGTCGGGGCAGCTGCTCGTGAATGGCCATCAGGTAATACGCCTTCCGCCGAGACTCCGGGAATTTCTTCTCGAGAAACTCATCGAAGGATTTCAGATTGTCTACCCGCCAATACTGTCCAGCCCGAACTTCACACAGATAACGGCCGAGCTCCACAAATCGCGTGTCCCGTTCCCGCTCCGTCGTCCGTTCCCAGTACAAAATCTCATCGATCTTTTCCAGCACGAACATGGCCCGGCGACGATTGAGTTTCGGTGCCACAAGCGGCATTCCATTAATCCACAAGTTGGTCAAGCCAATCAAGTTCACTGGCTCCCGGACGGCGAGTCAGTTTCGCGTCGATGAGTTGCAGGTTTTCAAGGCACAACCCCAAATGGGAGCAGCTCATGCAGCCATTCATGGGGAAGCGAATGCCGCTGTGTGGCACGAACTGTCCGGCTTCGATTTGGCTGACAGCGGAATCCACCAGACGGCCAAACTCCTGGCGTTGCTCTTCACTGATCGAGGCTTTCAGGTATTGAATCTCCGGCATGTGCTTGCGGACGAACACGGCCAGGGCCACATCCGGAATCCCGCTCATCCAGGAGTAGCAGACGAGCTGAGGATCGAGCGAGAGGAGGCCTTCCGGCTCTTCGGGATAGCGGCTGGTAGTGGTTTTCCAATCGATCAGCCGTCGCTCACCGTCGAGTTCCCCGATGGCATCGATATAGGAAACAAAGTCGTTGCCGCTCGAGAGCGAGCGGGTCAACTTCAACTGGAGATTCTCCTTGGGACGATGAATACGGATGCGATCATCCTGCGCGAATCTCTGGAGCAGATGGACTCCCTGATGGACCAGTTTGTCCCAGGAGTCGTTCTTGCCGTACTCGAGAGGAGCATCGCGGTAGACTCCCCATTCCTTGAACAAGACTGCGGAAGGGTCCTCCCGGTGGAAGTAAGCACCGAGAGCAACTTCAAAGCAGCGGCCAAAGACCATGGCGGCCCGAGTGTCTTTTTCCCTCCAGCCATCGAGATAGCGATACCGATAGCTGCGCGGGCAGCGCAAGTATTGGCTGATCTGGGTGAAGCTATAAGTCATGGCCGTTCTCCCGAGCGTCGCCGTTCGCGATCGCGGCCACGGCAAGTTCTTCCCACTCCCCTGCTGGTGCGAAAGCTTCAAGGTTCAGGAAAGACCGGCCGTTGAGCGTCGTGCGGGAAGTCCTGACGACTCCGGTCAAACCAAGCAGGGCCTTCTCTTCGACTTCATCTCGACTGAATAAATCGATGTCGTAGCCGAAATCCCGCAGGAACCAGTTCAGTTTCCACAAGGCCTTCGGTGTGCAATAGAGACGACCGGAGAGGCTCTGGCCCACATGCTCTTTGGGCTCGAGAACCCGAAACCGAAGGGCAAAGAATGGTTTCTGGGAGTGCCAGCGGTAGAAAGCCTGGTCGACTCGAACCAGGAACGATCCCTCGAGAAAATCACCACCATTCTTGGATTCAAGATGCAGACCCGGGAAATGGCGTTTCATGGCTTCGCCTCCAGTGGTGCTGCGTAGCTGTTGAGCTTCGAAACGAGGTCCGCGCGGTCTCGGGCGGCCCATTCGGAGAGATGGGTAATAAAGGACTCGACCAGTTCCCTGCCGGCTTCGCGGAGTTCCTGGGTGCCGCAGAATTCAGCGGCAAAGCGCTTGACCATGGCGGGATCGAGCTGATGCTGGCGAATCAGAAGGCACAGTCGATCGCGCAATCGGGGCTGGCCGTTGTCGGAACCGTTCCCATTTGAATGAGGCGTGGCAGTTCCCTTCCCCGCAGGCGGTACAGCAGCCGAGGAGAGATACCCAAGCTCCTCAACCGAACAGAGCCCGATTCCGTAGGCCTTGCGCAGGGCGCGGTTGACGGCCCGGGTTTCGGCGACGCGCATCTCCGCTCCTCGAACCAAGGGAGATACATTCGTCGGATTGGCATCACCATAACCGACGAAGCCCTTCGAACCAGGAGTTTTGTAGACGGTTGCTTTGAAAACCCAACGGTTGGCGATGGGATCGGATACATCCTTTTGAAGGGAGGTCTTAATACCGTGACATCGCCTTCGCTGAGCAAGGCGAAGCAGGCCGGCGTGAGTTACGAACCACACGCCGTCGAGGAGCAGTAGGTCGCCAGTAGCAACCGAAAGCCCGTACTTCCCCGTCAGCTCTTTTAGACGCGAGCGAGCGACCGTTGAGATAGGACCCCATAAGGAACGAGCCAAATTCACGTTCGACCGGAAGGGAATCGGCTGCCTGTTAACAACGGTGTGCCTCATACATAGTCTCCTTGGTTCCATATTTCTTCCGTTGCACTTTGTCCTCCAGGAATGTAAAAGAGCCGACTGAGGCCTCTGGACTAGGGCATCAATTGTGCCATATGTCTTAGGACATACTATAAGTCTATAGACATGAGCAAGTCAAGAAAAAGTTCGCAAGGTAAGACCGACTCAATTGACTGGGTGAATGTCGGTCGGAGGATTCGGGAACTCCGTGGACTCTACATAACGCAGGAGGAGTTAGCGAGGCGCATTGGAGTCAGTCAGGGACACCTTTCTTATATGGAGCGCGGCGAAAAGGAAATTGGAGCAGAGATTCTGCTGAGGATCAGTCGGGAATTTGGGAAATCGCTCGAGTGGTTGCTCACCGGGGAACGGTAAGTTCCTGCGGAAAGACATCCTCTAGGTCGGAAATCTATCTCTTACATTGTCTCCGCCGGATCACCCAGCATTCTCCCAGTTATTGTTAGGGCCCGTAGGATCGCGGTCGATCTGACATAAGGGGAAAATGCGGAAGCGCGTCACCTAGAATCTCCGGGTCTCACCGAGTTCAAGCGGAAGCTTGTGACTCAGGCTAAGAAGGAGAAACGTTCTGTGACGAATTATATTGAGGTGGCACGAGCGAAATGGTGGAAGCGCGAACATTCTTTCGCAACAAAGCAGTCAAGGAAGTGAAGTCGTCGACGGCGCGGGTCCGGAAATCTCCGACGAAATTACTCCCTTCTCGTCCTGATTTCGCTTTATTGCGGCTTGGGTGATCCGATTGTCGACAGGGTCTCGACGCGGAATCTCTTGTAGTCGGAGTAGCGGGTCACGTCGCTGACGCGGAATCCTTTCACCAGTAGGACGCGCGCGCCGACGTGCGCTTCCTCGTATGTGGGCAGCCACACTTCGCTGTTAATGAACTCCTGCTCGAAAACGAAGCCGGTTCCCTTCTGGACGTTCGCGAGCAAGCCACCCGCGATTTTCGCGTCGCCGACGAAATAGGCGTCGAGGCGCGCCACGTCGTGGGCTTTTTCGTCCACCCAAATGGCGCCGGCCAGCTTCTGCACGATTTTTTCTTCCCAGCTGCGCGGTTTGTATTCCGGGTTCGCCTCGAAGTCGAACACCAGCACGTCCTGGCCGCGAAAGCGCTCGCGGCGCGGGTTTACGAATTGGCAGGTGCGCAGAAACATTTCAATACCGACGGCATCCTCGTCCTTTTCCGGCTTGCCTTCCTCCTTGGCCTTCTCTTCCTTGGCATCCTTCTTGGCCTGGTGCTTCTGAACCTCCTCGACGCGTTTCTGCGCGTTCTCGGTTTCCTTCTTCTGCTCGTCCGGGCTCAGAGCCTTGCCGTCTTTCTTGACGAGCGTGGAGATTTCCTCGCCGTCGATATAGAAAAATGTGGACTCCGTCACCGTGTGTTTTTTCACCTTGCCGTCGGCGTCGTATTCGGTCTCTTCTTCTGTGCGGGTGCCAGCATAGTTTTCCTTAAGTTTGTCGATTGCCTTCTGGTTGTCGTCGAGTTCCTTGAAGAGAGCTCTCAAATCCAGCAACTTGACTTGTGATTTGAGCGGAAGATCGAAGACCCGTTCGCTGATGGTTCCGTTGACGGCAACGCTCGTGACGTCTATCGCGTAGGTGTCAGTGCCTCGGTGCAACTCAATTTTGCGGGCGATCTGGATGCCGCTCTCCGGGCGGTACTCGCTGTAGAAGATCTCCTCGTTGACGCCTCCCACCGACGCGGAATCTTTCACCAGAGGTGCGTCTCCGGATCGAAGAACAACTCATGCTTCACCCCCGTCGCGGTGGTCAATTCCACTTGCAGGGCGTCCTGCCCGCGGACCCGCGCGTGGCCGACGAGCGTGACCGCGAGCTTGTTCTTTTTCAGATTCAGCAAGCGCGAATTCGCGACCTGCGCCTCGGCCTGCATCTCGACGGAATTCTGGCTGAACATCGTGGCGGGATTGCCCGAGGCGTCTTCGCGCCAGGCCGACTTGCCGTTGTAGCCCTCGATGATGTGCTTGCCGCCGACGATTAGCTCCGAGTAGTAGTGGTTCGGAAGCTTGGTGTCGAAGGTGTAGGTGCCGGAGTTCCCTTCGCCCGTGCCGGTGAGCGTGCCTTCGATCGATAGCGTTAGCACACGAGAAATAGCGTGGGCGCCCCCGGCGGCTTTCACATACTCGTCTATGATTTTTGCCGTGTCCTGGGCATGAGCGGCCGCAGCGATTCCGAGGAGGAAGACGCGTGAGATCGCGAGACCAATCCGACGGAACATATGCTCACACTAATATACGAAGAAACGCGGAAAATGTTTCCTGAAAGCGCGGACGAAGGCCGAGTCGATCAGGTATTCACAGTGAACCGGCCGGCTTTTGTTTCCACTACTGTGCAAGCAATCCAACGCTCTATGCCATGGCTGACGCGCTCATACCGCTCAAGAAGGATCTTAGGGTCAATTCCGATGTCAGATCTCTCACACCGAGCGGCGCGCTGAACGATGTGCAGGGAGCTCTGATCGAAGGGCTACGCCATTTGATGAGCTACCAGACTACGATCGAGCGCGGCCGCGCGATGCCAACTAACTTCCACGAGTATCCGCCCGTCCGATTGACACAGGAGCCACCGGAGATCGAAGTCCATTTCCTGAAGACCGACAATTCGCCAACGGGATTGGGTGAACCGGCGGTGCGCAACGGAATTTTTGCAGTGACTGGGAAGCGAATCTGGTCGTTGCCGATGGCTAAGCACGGCTTTAGCTGGGCGTGAGGAAGGGACCCGTGCAAGCCCGGCGGGACGACGCCCGTGTATTACGTGAGCGCATTTGGGAGGCCGCTGCCTGAAAATGCCGCCGGGCATCAGTTCGAAAACCGGAGGAAGGACTCGAAGCTCGCAAATATATACGCGTATGGCCCGGCAGAAATGGGTATGCTGCAGTTGGCGTGTTGACGGGCAGGAGGCACATCCGCAGCTCGCCGGTGAGGGGGAAACCTGCAACGAGTGCATCCCCGTTGCCTCACTGTCCAGCGGTTCCTGCAACAGTGCCATTCATACTGAATGGGTTGAAGGCCTCGCGAATTTTCCGGACGAGTTCAGGTCCTTTCCCTCGGGTCCGGAATATGATAGGATGGTTGTGTTGTACACGATCACAGTCGGCGGATTCGGCCGGCTGGCTCTCGAGGATGCCTGGTTTGAACGTAAAACCTGTGCCTTCTCGAGTTTTTTTTTGGGAGGGCACTGATAACAGTGAGCACTAATGACAAAAAAGGAGCAGGAGCAAAAGATAATCGAGCGTCTAGAATTTTCGACCTTGTTGGCGTCGGCGACGGAATCGAAGCCGGGAGCCGCAACGCGATTACTGTCCGACAATAACGGCTCAATAGGAGGCACTCGAGGGCTTTCACAAGCTCTTGCGGTGAACCAGCAGCAACGAGGGCCTCTGGTCATCCCACCCGACCTTACGCGGCTATCGGATGGCTCCTTCATCGAGTGGATCAAAGACAGTGCCGATTCTACCAAGATCCGTTTTTTGGTATGGAAGGACGGCCGCGAATCCATCCAAGACTCCGTCACCGAAAACGGTCAGATTTTTGTTCCGCCCTCATCCGATAACAATCTGGTAAAGGCAATCCGTCTCCCGACCGGAATTTCGCCGTGCGGGGAGCCGAAAGACTTGATCCGCGAGATCTCGACAGTCCTCAGCGATCACGTTGATTTTCCGGATGAACAGTACTTTCTAATCTCGGCCATTGTTTTGTCGATCTGGTTCCCGGAGTGCCTGAATATCGCCCCTTATCTCGTAATCTGCGGACCAACGGGGAGCGGAAAGAGCACGCTCCTGAGAATCCTGCAATGCCTGTGCCGTCGAGCGATCCTGGTAGGGGACATCAGTTCCGCCGCACTGTATCGACTGGCAGATTCGCTTCGCCCGACGCTCCTCTTGGATGAAAGCGAATTCGATGGCACAAAAGAAAATCGTGATCGCCAGAGATTTCTCCGCGCGGGGAATACGCCCGGGGAATACATAGCGCGCGGTGACAAGCTGTTCGATGCGTATTGCCCGAAAATAATTTGCACAAACCAGCCAATCGAAGATATTGCTCTCAGCACTCGCGCCATCCACCTCTCTTTGCTCCCCTCCAGCCGAAGAGTTAAACCGGTTGACAGGTTCACACTCGAGCAAATTGCGGCCGAGAACCAGTCCAGATTGTTGGCCTTCAGGCTGAAGAATTTGAGCCTGGTGCGCCGCTCGCCGGCGTTGTTGGAGGAAATCGAAAAATTCAGTCCCAAGATGAGAGACATTGGCCGCGCTTTGGCCGTTCCTCTGCTCGGTGAAATCCAACTGGAATCGGATCTGATTCAAGTTCTCCATGAACAGGACACCGATGCATTATCGGAGCGCTCGCAAGATCCTACATGGTGGGTTGTGGAAACGCTCTTCGACTGTTGCCACCGGAAGACAGGTGAATTCTGTGTCGGAGACCTCGCCGAGTTCGTGAATGATCGGCGGCATTTCGCTGGAGAGGGAGAAAAACGCCTTACGTCCCGTCGAGTTGGAGCGATTCTTAAAACCTTGGGCATAAAGACAAAACGGCTCGGCAGCTGGGGCCGCGGCTTCGAATTCGATCGCCAGCTTAGCCGGAAGGCTCACGCGTTGGCGCGGGCCTTCGGGATCACGCGGCTCGAAATCACCAACTGGATGGCGGTGAAAAGCGGAAATGGTGGACCGCCCTGCAGCCTTTGCGCGGAATTCAATTTGAACGCGGGGCTGCGGCTTCCTTCACTTCCGACGACTCGGCGCAAGCGTCGGCCCTTGTTCACATCGGATCAGCATGAAGATGAAATCGATTCACGGCTAACGACCCCATTGTCCAAGGGCGGGAATGCACCTTGATGCCCAAACGCTTAAGAAGGCGTCATTCCCAAGCAACCGGTTTGGACGTGCTGCAAGAGGAGGATCAGGCCTAACACCAACATACGCAAGCGACTCCAACATGTTGATTCCTGTGTGCTTGGGAACACTTTCATGCATGTTGTGCACATCATGAACATTGTACAGGGCCGGTAAGGGCTGAATCAAAGATCGATCAGTCCGATCGCAAGTATTCTTCGCCGGATTCCCTTGGGGCGGATCGGAGCGCAAGGATTCTCCGTAGGACGAAGAAAAAAGTCGCTGGAAGGAGGCCTACCGACTGCCGTGACCCGGTCTGCTCCGCAAAGATTCGGTTACTGGCGAAGGACCGCTCATTTTGAAAGTTCATCCCCTCGCGAGGCCTGGATCAGGATATCTGAGGATTTCAATCGTGCCGGAACTATTCTACTCGTCGAGGCCGCGGTGTGAAGCTGCCGCACCTCTGTCACGAATAATGCGTCAAGCGTACCGGAGAAGCCCGGTATGTTTCAGACGGTTTTTCGAATTGTGTTACGCTCGCCGCTTCCCCACAGTAAGAAACCGAGATCATCGTGGAGGCACATGTCAATTGCGAGTCTGGCGCCCGATGACGGGGAAATGCCACTGCCCCAGGGCACGGCGTGGAGCACGGGAAGGCGGAGATCGGAGCAGTGATCCTGCTGAGGATCAGTCGGGAATTTGGGAAATCGCATGAATGGTTGCTGACCGGAGAACGGTAGGCTTTTGCGGAAAGACTTCCTCGAGATCGACAGTCCCGTTGCAAACGTGCCGGAGTCCCTTACTTCAGGATTTACAGCCCGCGTTCGACGTATGCGCCACGACTCAGCGCGGGCGGCGTAGCCAATGAAGGTGTGACTCAGTTACTTTGCCATCGTAATTCCAAGGTTTTCAAGAAGTATTTGCATGTGAAATTGCAGATGGAACGCGAAGCCTTGGAGGAGATCAATCGACTGGCGAATGAAATGGCGTTCGAATCATGCACAAAGATAATCCGGTGATTACTATCGTGCACGATTCTTGCACGATCGGGGCTTTTAATGAGGGATGACAGTGGAAGAAACGACGAAAAGTGCTTTAGAATCAGGAATGCACTTCATGTCGGGGCGTAGCGCAGCCTGGTAGCGCGCCTGCCTTGG
>CAWEVR010000006.1:0-1413135 GCA_963812565.1 uncultured Acidobacteriota bacterium | reverse complement strand
TTAGCGCCTTAATCAGGAGTTGGGTCCGACACCTGGGAAACCCTCCTCCCGAAAGTCATCAGTAAACACTGCGCGACTTACCATTACTAATCTTGGCGTTCTACCTTTGTCGTCGTGGCTTGCGTGTCGCGCGCGGCACCAGGGCTTCGAGTACCACTGCCGCGTAGGAGGACCAGTCGGTGGGTAGCACGGCCGGCGCCTCGTGCGCCAACTGCAGAAGGCCACGGTATGCAGCGTACGCGAACACAGCCTGCGCTTTAGCCCGCGATTGCGCGAGCCCGAGTTCGCGGTAGCAGGCTTCAAGGTACCCAATTCGGGACGATGCCACACGGTTCAGCACACGCCTTACAATCGGGTCCCCAGCGGCTTCGGCGAGCGCCGCGTACAATGAGCGCGATCTTGGTGACTGCGAGGTCGCGTCGAGTATTAGATAGAGCCGCTGACGCGCATCGGTCACAGCCGACAGTCCTGCGATAGCCTCCGTGGTGGCCCGTTGCTCCCAGCGGCCGAGCGCGGCGGCCAAGAGGTCGGACCTCCCCTTGAAGTGCCAATAGAAGCTACCCTTAGTGACGCCGAGCCGCACGGCGAGCGCTTCCACCGTGAGCGCCCCGAGACCGGCCTCCGCGATGAGGTGAAGCGCAGCTTCGGCCCAGTCGGCTGCCGTAAGCGTAGGCTCGTCGAGTCGTTTCGCGCCGGTACCTTTACGCGCCATAGCGATCCATTCTCCCATACTCTAAAGTATTGACAACCCGCATCTCCATACCATAGAGTATGGAGCGTGGACTTAAGCGAGCTTGAACTGCGAGAGTAGTGCCATGGATTCCCGCCTGGAAAGGTTGAAAGAAAATCTGGAGTCAGCGGTGGAAGGCATGTCCAGCGAGCAATTGAGTTGGCATCTCCCGGGAAAGTGGTGCGCGGCGGAAGTGCTGGAACATCTGTACCTCACCTACACCGCAACGATTCGGGGATTCGAGAGAGTAATGACAAAAGGAAAGCCGCTGGCCTCGCGGACCTCGGTGGCGCATCGCGCGTTGACCTTCGTGGTCGTGGGATTGGGCCACATGCCTGCCGGACGAAAAGCCCCCGCAATGGTCCAGCCGAGGGGCTTGTCGACGGAGCAGGTGCGAAACGAGATTGGGGCAAAGATTGTGGCGATGGATGCGATCATCGCGCAGTGTGAAGCGCGCCTCGGGCCTTGGGTCCCCCTGCTCGACCATCCGATTCTGGGTCCGCTAACTGCGACACAGTTTAGAAAGCTTCATCTGGTGCATGGACGGCATCATCTGAAACAGCTTCTCCGGCTTCGCGAAAGCGCGACGAGACAAATGGGCTGAACGCGGGCAAGCGCGATCTTTTAAATAGGACGCCAGTTAATGGCCAATTCATCTGGAATGGGGGTTCCATGAAGCCGACCTCTCTCGTCGCCGTCCTGGTTTTTCTCGTCGCCTGCTTCTTGCGATCAGTCCCCGCCCAAACCCACAATAAGAATGATGAAATTCCGATCGAACGCTGCGATCGCCTGCCGGTTATCACCATGAAGGTTGCGGGAGAAAACCGGCGGTTCCTGCTCGATACCGCAGCCACCACGATCCTCAATCTAAAGTCTTTTACATCGGGTGAGTCCAAGCAGATCCACATCTATTCGTGGAGCGGAAGTGCCGCCACCAGCGCCCGCGAGGTCTTTTTGCCGGAAGTAGAACTGGGCACGCATAAGCTGCGCGATCTGAAGCTCCCGGCGATTGACCTGAGCGCCATCGGCAAGGCCTGTGGAGGGCAGATCGACGGGATCTTGGGTGTGGATTTGCTCGATCAGATGGGGATGACGATCGATCTGAAGCGGCGAGTTGCCGTACCCGCGCCCGCCGGTGAGCCGGGAGATTCCGCAGACGCGTTCGCCGAGGCGGAACGGGACATGGGGTCCTGCGAAGTCGCCTTCAATCAAGGAGACGTGAAAGCGATGGCAGAGTGCTTTGATCCGGAAATCGTTTTCTATACTCAGCATGGTGAGTACCGGGGGCGCCAGGAGGTCATGCATTATCTGAGCCAGCGTTACTTCAAGTTTGCTCCCAAACTGCGCTATGACG
Organism: uncultured Acidobacteriota bacterium; assembly: GCA_963812565.1. Taxonomy (GTDB): domain Bacteria; phylum Acidobacteriota; class Terriglobia; order Acidiferrales; family UBA7541; genus Palsa-295. The sequence goes on along the minus strand of CAWEVR010000006.1, from coordinate 1,411,051 downwards.
CGAGGCCGCGTGACGTACGCATTTTCGGCGACCTCTTGTGGTACTCCTACGATTTCTGGACGGATACCCCCGAGGAGCACCTCACCGGACATGGGATGACCATGTGCCGAAAGGATGCCGGTGGCCGGTGGCGCATCCTCAACATTCATAATTCCGTAATGGAAGCGGCCGCTGCCCCTGACCCGGTGCACTGATCCGGTTATCGGCTCGTCCGGTCCCGATAAACGCGCTTGTGTTTACCGATTCAATTCCACTTGCCTGGTAAGTAATCGGAAACTACGAGCACGAAAAAGAGACACTTTGCCTCTGAAGCAGTCTAAGCGGCACAACAGACTACAATTAGTGGGTAAATGCCGTTATGACAACTGTGGGATCAGTAGCGATATTCTCAAATCAAAAGGGGAGCAATCTGAACATGAGATACGGTAACCGCGACAAACCAGAACGCAAATCAGGACGAGCCGGATTTGTGGATGCCCGACTCGAAGAGCTTCGGCGTCGGTGGGAAAATGCGACAGACGAGCGCGAGAAGACTGAGGTGTCCGAACAAATTCGTGAATGGCAATCATTTAGGCCAGAACGATCCGCACACGCCGGCAGTAGACGATAAGAGTCCCTGTAGCAAGTTCAGTTGGGCAGGCACGATGTTGCCAAATGAAGCCAACAGAACCGGACTAAGCGGTCGTAAGTCCCGGCCAGTCGGGTTGCCACAAGCGGGGACGGTACTGAGAGTGCTTCTTATGCGTTCTTTGACTTTGCCCAGCGAGCCCTCTGCGCAATCGAGATTCGCTTGCGACCTGCTGCTGATATCCTCTTTCGACCCGTGCGTTTCGCACCGCGTTTCGCGCCTCTCTCAAAAGCGTCAATCAGATGTTCAATTTTCCCCAGCTCCGTCTTTAGTAGGTGGTGTCTCCTACGAAGTGCCTTTTCAAATCTGCTTACGATGTCCACATTCTCTCCTGTTGTGTGATTGAATCAACTCCGTGACTTTCGCTCAAAGGCCCGAGCGAATGCAAGGCATTTCTGGCTCCGACGCGAAGGCGTTCTGAGGAAATAGATGCGAATTATTCGAAGAGCATCCGTGTCTTTTCTCTTCGCGGAAGTTTCATCGGTTCCACTCGTCCTCTCGACTTCCAAAGGTCCTGGAATAGTTCGACTGTCGCGGGGGCGTGACCCGCATAGTGATTGTTGGCGTAAGCGAAGATTTGAATCTTCCGCTTGTGGACTTTCCTCAGAATCTCAACCCACTCTGAGAGCTCGCCGCTTCTGTCAACGATGACTCTATCCCAGGTCTTGGTACTTTCCTCGATTCCCTTGCGGTCCCCGAGCCATCGAACGTAAGTGAAATCTGCCGTGATTGGGTCAAACTTATCGAATAGGACGTTTGGTCGCGGCATCCAAGCTTGGTCAACGAGGGCCAAAGCGACGCCACGGTCACGCAATGCCTCGATGAATTGCGGCACTAGCCAGTTCTTGTTTCTGATTTCGACCGCGAATTTCTGACCTTTTGGCAACTTCTTCATGAATGGGACGAGACGGGCAAGGAAGTCATTCACACCGATAAACGCCTTCTTGTTGAAATAGCCGAATTGGAAAAGGAGGGGACCCAGTTTCTCACCTAAAATCTCCATCGCGTTTAAGAAGGTCTTGAACTCCGTTTCGCAATCCTTCAAAACCTTTTCGTGTGTGATTACTTGCGGAACCTTGGCAGCAATGATGAATCCTTTTGGGGTCTTTTCATACCAACCGCGGACTGTACTCACGCTCGGCGTACGGTAGAAAGTGCTGTCCACCTCAACGGTGTCAAACTTCGTGGCGTAGTAGGTGAGATAGTCGGCAGGCTTCATGCCCTCGGGATAGAAAGACCCGTCCCAGCCTGCCGCCGTGAATGCGGATGTGCCGAGATGAATTCCGGTCATGGCCGCTTATGTTCACGCCTTGCGATGCCCTCAGTCAATGCTCAGCTCCACGGTCGCGTACCTTTCTGAGGCGCTTCTCTGATGACCTGCTTCACGTAAGGTGCCTAAGTTCGGCGAGACGAGCCGTCAGGGTATCGTCGAGACCAGCGCCGAACGCGGTCATCTCGGGTGAGACACTAGACTCGCTTAGCGGTAGTATCGCCAATTGTCTTGTGAGAGGCAGGGGCATCTCTGGTTTGTTGCCTCTAAGGTGGATCTTCCAGAGTCCGAATCCAATTGCAATAATCGCAAACAAAGTGAATGCGACGGTGCTTACGCGACTTCCGAAAACCCGGCGAGGATGAGGTTCGGTATTGTACGATTTGAGTGCTGCCGATGCCTCTCCGGCTGTTTGGAACCGTCCCCCTGGCTCCTTTACCAAGCACCGCGACACTAACGCGTTGAAGCCCGATGACATACTTGCAGGCAGCTTAGGCGGATCACACCCAAGAATTGCTGAACTAATCTCGTAGGCGGTCCGACCCTTGAATGGCCGACTTCCAGAGGCCATCTCATACATGACAACACCGAATGACCATATGTCCACACGTGGATCGGCAGAATGGCCTCGAAGCAATTCCGGTGCCATGTATGGCAATGTGCCGCCGCGTTCTTCGAGCCGCGTCAGCGATTCTGTGGCGGTCGAGTCAGTAGATTCAAAAACCTTCGCCAGCCCAAAATCCAGAACTTTCAGACGCTGGTCAGGTCCTACAATGATGTTGCCGGGTTTCAAGTCTTGATGGACGATTCCGTGATTGTGTGCTTCGCGTAGAGCACTCAGAATTTGAAGTCCCAAATATGAGGTCTCGCTTTCTGGAAGTGGTCCTTCAGCGATTTTGTCGGTCAATCTATTTCCGGCGATCAGTTCCATGACGATGAAATCTACGCCGTGTTGCGTGTCAAAATCGAAAATTGAAGCAATATTGGGATGGTTCAAGCTAGACAGGAGTAGAGCTTCTTTGCGGAACCGCTTGCGACGTCCGTCATCTAAAGATACGTTAGGTTGAAGTACCTTCAGAGCAACGTCACGATTTAATCTTTCGTCACTAGCTCGATAGACCGCACCCATACCGCCCGCGCCTATGAGATTACTAACTCTGTAATGTCCCAGAAGCTGGCCGATCAGCTCCGATGGAGCGGCCATGGATCATCTCCAGGCGAACGGCGCATTAATGAAACCATACCTTACAAGTTAAAATAAAGTTGGTAAAGCAAAGACTCATGGTTTTTGATTTTCCGTCCAGATGATTACTGACCGCGATGGCAGAACCACAATACTCCCTGGCCGAAGTGATAGTGCCAAGACTGACGGGGTATGAATGGCTGTTTGCTAAGTCCGAACCAGGTATCCATTCGGATCAGACAGCAGCAGGTAATTTTTGGCGGCGCCTTTTCGGGGGTTCGTCTTCGCCCTTCCCGCTCGATGCGAGGTTGACGAGTTGCACGATGAGTTCGGGATGTCGCACGATGAAAATGCCGGGCTTCTTTTCGTTTGTCGTCTGAATAGTGAACCCGGTCTCGAATCCCTGGATGGAAATCATCTTCTTGTATGGGATGGCAATCGAATGCTCTGAACCAACAAAGCATACGCGCTGATTCGTAAGATGGATGACTCCCGCGCCCCCGCTCTCAAGTATCGTCTTGTCCATAGGGTAGGCATGCTAGGCCCAGTCGTTTACGTGATATTGTGTCGTGCTTTCGAAGAAGAGGCGCATCCCGGCCCTCTCTGGGGTACCGAAGAAAAGTGCCACTACTTCTCCAAATCTTCTTCTGGGGTGCTCTGACCGCCTGTTTACTATTCCTGGCGACTAACGCTCAATCCACGGAAGCACTAAGAAAGAAATGGCGACTGATTTGTATGCTTCTTCTCCTGGCGTTCGTTTGGAGAATGCCGCTGGATGGACGATTTTTCCAGGGGCTGGAGTACGAGGACTCCTACGTTTACACGGTTTCTGGACGCTATCTGAACGAAGGCTTAATATCGTGTGATCCCACCATCTCGTGCTACTTAACGACCGTATGTGCTGTCGGGAATTGGAATTCATGCAAGATTTCCGATACCTTCTCCGGCCATTTCATTGGCTACCCGTTCATGATCGCTCTCATTTCCCGACTGCTCGGTTTCAGTCCCATGATCGGAAGTTATTTAAGCTTTTCGGCATCGCTGATTGCCGTGGTCTTGATTTTTCTCGTCGGTGAGTTAGTTGACCCTGGTGGATTTGTCGGTTTGGCAGGTTCATTATTCTTTTGCCTTACGCCTGCGTTCGCGGTACAGGGAGTTGGGACCTATGCGGAGCCAGTTTCCAATGCTCTTGTCCTGATGTGTTTGCTCTTGGGCATTTCCTTCCTGCACTCGGACAATAAACAATCCTCGCTTGGGGCACTCATGAATTGGGTCGCCCTGACATTAACTGCTCTCTTTGCCGTGGTCGTAAAGAGAGAGAATGTTCTTCTAATTCCAATCATCGTTGTTGCCGGTATCGTGATCGCCGTTGGCAAGCACGGCAGCGTGCCAAGGATAAACTGGAGCCGATATCTCACGGCGTTAACCAGTATTTGCCTGTGCGTCGGGTTCACTCTCAGCAAGCTCCGAATGGTAAGAACTATAGAAAGCGAAACCGCAGAATTTGGGACTTTTCCTTTCAATCCGGCTGTCTTTAAAACCATGTTCCCGTTGTTCGCGAAGTCGTATCTATCGCTAAGTTGGTACCTCGGCGTCGGGTTCCTCGTTGTGCTTGGAGCAATCGGGTCGGTTTACTTCAAGAGACGTGGGGTCTTCCCATTGAGCTTGCTTGTCGCGTACCTCTTTCTGTATTCGTCGCACGTGCGAAGCTACTACCAATTGCAAACTGGCGGCGTGTCAGAATTCGACACCATTCGCTACTCTATGAACTTGGCCGGAATCTTGTCGATAATGGCCGGGATCGGTTTCTCGATTTTGATTATGCTCGTGGTCCGAAGTCGCGTTCAACCACTTATCAGAAAGTATTCAGCGATAATTCTGTTCGTTCTAATTGGGTCTTATGCCGTAGCCAGCTGGATGTTAACTCATCGCTTGAAGGAAGATTTGACGGCTAACGAAGTTGCGGTTCGGATTGAGCCAGCTCAGGCGGCGTTGCAACTCGTCTCAAAGCTAAACGGTTACACCGGCACAGGGAATGGCCCAGCTTCGATACAGCGCCTTGATCCGACTCATGACCCGCGTGAGATCTTTGGTGATCGTCAGATAGCTGCGGGCCAGTTCCTTTAAGGTGCGTACACCGTGCTCTCCGTGGTACACCGCTGAGAGAAGGTTGTTGTGCAGGAGCTCGGCCAGCTTTCGCGCATCGATCCGGTCACTTTTGTTGCCATCCTTTAATAGGGCATTTTTCCGGGGATCGCACACCAAAACATTGGTGACGTAAGGCTTGAGCAGGTCATGCAACCAGGCAGCAGAGGTTCCTTCTTCGAAGGTCACAGATAGGCTTCCATGTAGCCCTTGGATGAACTCCAGAATCGTGGCCGCTTTCGTCTCCAGAATGCATTCCATGATCAGCTTGCCGGCGGAATCCCTGACGGCAACAGAGATCGTTGCCTGGTGAACGTCCATGCCGATATACTTCGCTTGGTTCATAACGGCGCTCCTTTCGGTAGGTGGTGATTCGAACGATCAAAACCTACCGCAAAGTGGGCGCCTTTTATATTGCGTGATAATCCCTGATGGCATAACGAAGTCGGCCTCCGAACGGTTCGAGTAAACTTTGCGGTGTTGACCCGGCAAAGCTCGGAACCGAGGAGGCCGAGATGCAAATTATAGGCGTTGATTTACATGCGCGGCAACAGACGGTTGCGATGTTGAATGTCGAGACGGGCGAGATCGTCGAGAAGACCTTGAAGCACGAAGGAGAAGTGGTTCGAGAGTTCTACTCGTCTCTTCCTGGACCGGTTCGCGTAGGGATCGAAGCCACTGGCTCGATGCAGTGGTTCCTGGAGTCGATGGAAGAGCTGGGGATCGACTGCCAGGTGGGTCATCCGGCGAAGATCCGCGCGGCCGAACCACGGAAACAAAAGCACGATCGAAGAGATGCCGCTCTGGTGTTGCAGTTGCTAGTTGAAAATCGTTTTCCCTCGATCTGGATGCCTTCGAGCGAACAGCGGGATGTGCGCGCACTGCTCCTCTATCGGCATCAGTGGGTACGCATTCGAACACGGGTGCAGAATGCCTTGCAGGCCATGGCGCTGAGTCACGGTCTGCGGCGTGGCTCGTCGCTCTGGAGCGAGGCAGGCCAGCAGGCGATCGCATCGCTGGCGCTTACTCCGTATGCAGCCGAGCGGCGGACAGCACTGCAGTCGCTGTATCGGCAGCTCGAGGGACAGATCGAGAATCTCGATCGAAAGGTGGAAGAGTTGGCCTGGCAGCGACCCCAGGCACGGAGGCTGATGACTCATCCGGGAGTGGGACCGATTACAGCCCTGGCGACGGAAACCTTTCTGGGTGAGCCCCAACGGTTCGTGGATGGAAAAGCGGTGGCCAGCTATGTGGGAATGATCCCCAGGGAACACTCCAGTGGAGGCCGGCAGCGATTGGGCCGTCTGAGCAAACAAGGGAATCCACTGTTACGTTTTCTCTGGTGTGAAGCGGTGGGCCATGCGGTTCGTAAGGACGCGGAGTTGCAGCGTTTTTACCAGCACAAGCTGGTGCAGAAAGGTCTGGGAAAGGCGAGAGTGGCGGCGGCACGAAAGCTGGGAATCCGACTCTGGATCCTGCTGCGTGACCAGATTGATTACCAAGAGTTCTGCCGTCGCGGAAAAGCGCGGCAGGAAAGCGGTAGTGTCCGTGCGGGGATGCCTGATATCACCAGTGGTCCAGCAGAATCGTGACCGGATAAGTGAATAGGCTACCTGCCTCCCGGGAAGGGTCGGGGAGTTCGAAGAAATCATCATGGTCGCAAGTGATCGGAGAGATGTCTGGTGGGCAACACCGAGACGATGAAGTGACACGAACCGAGCTTGTAGGTTGGACAAGGACAAGAACTTGAGAATTGCGGCGCATCACCCGCCGGAGGAAACAGCGGGACTGCGATGATGCATAGGTGTGTGCGAAAGAAATCAAAATAAGAGCTAAACACGCTTGACGAGGCCGACTTCGTTAGAGATGGTGATAATCCCTATTCGCAACACTTATCTGGGAAAGACGTTAGCTACCGGCAAGCGCATTGGCCAGGATCCAGATACGGTTAAGCGTTCTTACCGATACCTCGCCAGCGGCTGGAGACCACGCAGACCCGACCCCGTTCACTGCTGTTCGCTTGCCGCCGTCTTCAGATCTTCCAACACCTGCTGCAAACTCGCGGCGTCTCCCCAGAATCCGTACAGGCTGGTCCGCAAGCCCGTCGCGTTTACCAGAAAGTTCGTCGGCAAGCCGCACCAGGGAAACAGCTTGTCGGCGAGTTCCGGTGCGCGGATCACCGGAAATGTGTAGCCCTTCTCTTTAAGATACGCCGTCACCGCACCGGGGCTGTCGTCCACGCTGATCGTCAGCACCTGTACATCCTTGCGGTCCTTTAGCATTTCCTGCAGCTTCTGTATGCTCGGATGTTCTCCGCGGCAGGGCCCGCACCATGTCGCCCAGAGATTCACAAATGTGGCCTTGCCCGTCAGGTCTCCGAGCTGCCACGTCCTACCCGAGAGGTCTGTGGCGGAAAATTCCGGAAGTAATTTCACAAAGGCCGGCGGGATCTTTTCGTTGGAAACCTCCCGGACCTTCGTTTTGGCCGTTGCCCACTCGGGCCACTTCTCTTCCGTTCCTCCGTGCGCAAGGTAATACTGCTTGATCGGCGCCAACGTCACTTGCTCGTCAGGCTTTCCGAGGGACTCTTTGTCCCACGCCGCCAGCGATGCCTGATAGTGCGCCAGAGCCTCCTCCACGCGGCCGTCTTGCGCGTCCACAGTACCCAGGCGCCGCAGCCACGAGGCCTTCGCGTACTGCTCGCCTTGCGACTCGGTATGTTCCGCGCTCATTTTTGTTAGAGTTTGCTCGATCACAGCGCGGGTATCGGCGGGCCGATCGGTGGCGAGAAAATAGTCCGCGCGGATCTCTTCGATCCGCTGCCAAGTTATTGCGCGCCAGTCTGTACGTTTGGCGCGAAACTCTTCGGGTAGCAGCAGCGACGACATCTGATACTTCTCCTGCTTTTCGATATTCTGCGCTGCGGCCTTCAGCAGCCCAGGGACCTGATCGAGCCGAACCTTGGCATCCACATAGAAGCGCGCAATCGCCGTCTCCGGCGGCGGCCACATCGAGCCCCCATCCGGCGACGACTGCTTCGCGCGCATAAACTCGTCCACCACGGCTAGATCTTCGGCCGTACCGACGCCGGGCTCGTTGCTTCGTGCCCGCGATTCAACGCGATGCAACAGATCCACCAGCATAGACCAGTCGTTCGGCCATTGGCGCACCCACTCGCGCTCGGCCTTAGCTTCCTTTTCCTTGAAGACGTCCCAGGCGTCATGGTCTGTACCCGACGTGGGAACGGGATTCTTCTGACACCACTTGTCTCGCGCAAGGACCAGCGCGAGTTCGGAATTCGGCGCCTCACGCTCCGCTTTCACGCGCAGCGATTCAACCAGCCCCGGGTCCTTCAGGATCCGCGCCGCTTCTCGATACACTTGGAATAGGTTGGGGTCCGGACGGAACGGCCACGCCTCAATCCGATGCAAGTCGCCGCGCACATTGCTTTCTAGAGTCGCCACCCCTATCCCTGTGCGCTCCTCAGCGGCCCAAAGCTCCGGCCACAAATCGAGGTCGAGCCAGGTGTTGCGGCGCTCAAGCGTTCGCCGGGTGTTCTGTGGATCTTGGACGTTGTGCGGCGCGAGCCCGTCGGGACACTTCGCGGCAAAAGCTTTCCAATGCTCCGCGGATTCTTCGGTGTTGTGGCGCCCCGGCAGGGTATTCCATTCCACGAACTCGAGGTGGGGCCACACGAAGTTTGGGTTGGCCTTCAGGAGTTCGTCGAAGGTGGCGCTCGAACGCTGCGGGTCGACGTACATGAGCAACCGCGCTTCGTAGTAGCGCGATAGCGGGTAGGAAGGACGATTGCGATACATCCCCAGCGCCCGGTCAAATTCGTCAGCTAGATCATGGTCGCCGCGAAACGAGTCCTGGTATGCGCGCTGGATGAAGAAATCATCGGGATATTGCGTCGCCAACGCCCGCAGGGCACCGACGCGCTGTTCATATGGGTTCGCCACATCCCGCAACGGCGGCACGGCTTCCAGCATACGCAGCGTCTCCACAGGAGTTTCGCAAGGAGCCGTCAAATCTTGCGCGCCAAGTGGCAGCGCCAGGAGCAGCAGTAGCAAGATCAGACCCATACACCCCTCCAGACTGTCACAGCAACATTCGTCGCATCCTGAGATAGGTAGTGATAATTCCTGTTAGGAACACTCATCTTTGAATTGATTGCTCAGCTTCCGGGCAGCGCCGGAGATCAAAGGTTATGTCGACCGCGCCCTCACGCCCAGTCTTATGCAAGGCAACACGGCCGGTCGGGGCATCCGGGAGCGCGGATTTGAGTGCTGCATCCACGGAGGCTTGACGAAAAATGTCGCCTTTGGGTAATGCAACTTGCAGGGTTTCAACGAGTGCAGCATCGATGCCGAGACCTTCGACCTTCCCCACATGAAATTGCTTGCCCTCGTCAAGTTCCACCGTGACCGATACGCTGTGATCCTTATCATCCAGTTCGAACAGCGGCGTTAGCGAGAAATCGAGGTATCCCTCGGAGACATACAATTTCTGCAGAGCGTTGAAGCCCTCGCGAAGTTGGGTCATGTTGAATACATCTCCATCCTGCATTGGAATTAGTTTGCGAAGCTGTTCTGACGGAAAAGCTGGAGGCGGATGTACATTCGCTGCGACCTCACGTTTGTCCAAGGAAGGACGCCCTTCTTGTAACGGCCGACTTTCTGAAATTGACATTTGAGAATCGGGCACAGCAATGTCCTTTTCGCGGAAACGGATTTGTTTCAGCCAACGCTTCGGGCCTTCACTGACATGGATGGTGACGAAGACGTGCTCGCCTTCGGCGTCGACGCTGAAGATTTGCGCTTCGGGCTTCACATCGACTTGAAAGTACCCATGTTCCTGCCACAGGATCAGGGCACCAGTCCAAATCACGCCGACCCAGCCTGGGGTATCGAACAGTATTTTTTGTTTCAGACTGGAAACAAATTGCTCGCGATCAGACTCCGGTAAAGACATGTCGCCCTCGAGTTTTACGTCGTGAATGATAATTGGAGGATCGACAGATTTTTCTTTATCGACGTCATCTAGTAGGACAGGGCAGCCATGGGGCGGGATTGTCTTCTGTGGGTGCAACGGCGGCGATAGGATCGAAAGGTAACCGGCCCAAATCAAGACGGCACGGAGGCTCACTGGGAAGCGCACGGAGACAAAGATAGACTTCCACTCTGAACGCCGCAAGGGCCTAGATATTACGATACAGGTACTTGATGTTGATAAGCGTCCTTCGCACCAGTAATCCAGAATTCGTCGCAGTCTGAGATAGGTGGTGATAATCCCTGTGGGTGTTGAAAAACTAGCCCACTGGCGGGAGTTCTGGGCTGGGGTGATTTCCTGCGGGGAGTACTTCGCTTTCTTTTTCTATCTCAGATCGGAACCGTGGCCGATTCTAAAGATCTCCACCTCAGGAAGCGAGCCAGTCGTTTCAGGTTCTGGGCTGTAGCCGCGAGAAAGAACTGTTCGCGAACATACTTCATTCTCCGCAAGCGGACACGACGTAGTCCAATCTGGTTTTTGAGCTCTGCAAAGAGTGCTTCTACTTTTCGGCGTTGGCGTTGTGCTCGAGCAAAGGCCGGAACTGCCGCCCGCTCGCGCGCCCGTTGTCGCGCCGGTTCGTGGACATGGATCGCAATTTGCCGATAGTGTCCAGTGGTGCACTGCGATTTGTGTGAGCACTCCCGACACCGCTTTCGCGTAGCCCGGTAGATATGGTTCCGGTTGAGCGGGTTCACCCCCAGGTAGGTCAGTTGCTTTCCTTCCGGACACTCATAGCTGTTCGTTTCCGGATCGTAGGTGAACTTCTCGATCCCATACAAGTTGGTTTTTGGAGCAGGACTCTCTTTCACGCGGATATAGGGAGTGATGCCACGTTCCTCGAGCCAAGCCAAAAGCTCACCATTGCCATAGGTCGTGTCGGCGGCAACCGACTGTGGAAAGCGGCCGCGTCCTTCCGCTGACCGCGTGATCATCTCGCGAGCTGCTACACTTTCCTGACTCAACCGCGCTGCCGTCGCTTGCACGCCCACAATCACACAGCTGCGGTTGTCGATCAGATAGTTGTTGAAGTACCCCAGTTCCGCCGGACGGTCGCCCTTGGTTGAATAGGTTGAATCCGGATCCGTTGTCGATACCTGGTCTTGTGGATGGGCCGGTTCTTCGACCGGGTTCTCTTGTTCGAGGTCCGCCAAGTACTCCCGCACCGTGCGCTTCACGTGAGCCACTTCCGTCAACTGCTCCCGCGGAATGCGGCTCGATCGGCTGGCATTGGCTTGGATGAAGCTACCATCAACCGACAGGTGCTCGCCCTCGACCAATCCAGCTTCCAAGCAGCGGTCCACGATCTCTTCAAACAGCTGCTGGAACAGGTGGGACTCCAGGAAGCGGCCATGACGGTTCTTGGAAAACGTGGAGTGATGGGGAATCTCCCGATCGAAACTGAGCCCGGTAAACCAGCGCCAGGCCAGGTGCATCTGCAGCTCCTCGACCAGTTTGCGCTCGCTGGTAACGCCATACAGATAGCCAATCAGCAGGATGCGCAGAAGGAGTTCCGGATCGATCGAGGGTCTACCCGTATCGCTGTAGGAGTGTTTCAGCTTCTCGCGAACGAAATCGAAGCGGATGTGCCGGTCGATGAGACGGAGTAGGTGGTTTTCAGGAACCTGATCTTCCATGCGGAAGTAATAGAACAGCGACTCGGAACGGGCGTGTAGTCCCATCATAATCAGCAAGCCTCCGTGAATGGCGATGAAGAAGAGCATCTGCAGAACACTTACACCTATAGACGTTGCTGCAGGCACTTCCGTTCGCATCCACGTGCAAAATCACGAAGACTTTTTCAACACCCACCCCTGTTCTCGACATCTATCTGGAAATGCGCTAGGTTCCGTTTACGCCGAGTGGCTCAAGCAAGCGCAAACATCAAAAGCGTGGACTAAAAGAGGGGTTGGACGATGCGTCAGCACACGTAGCGGCCCCTATTGATCCTTGATTGTGTAATCCGCTGGTGCGCGAAACAGAGCTACGTCAGGTTCTGCCTGCTCCAGATTCGTCATTCGCTTTTCGTCATCTCCGGAACGCGGGTCGGACTTTTTCTCTAAAAGCGTGATACCCATAGCTGAGGAAATCCAAGTCTCCCTCACAATCGTGAGGGCGCGGTCGTTGCCTTCGGCGCCCGCCGGAATCGTCCATGTAATCCTCTGTCCGGTCACTAAGAGACCTTCCATCTGCTGAGACTTCAGTCTCTCGATGGTAGGTTTCGGCCTTGGCTGCTGCCCGGGCGGGGAAGCAGAAGCCTGAGCGGGCGTGTGTTGATCTTGCGCGCCGACCTTCAGACTTGGTGGGGGACCACTCCATCTGCTGCGGGAGGCAACCGCATATTGCGGCTGAATAAAGTACTGAACCCTCTCCACGGGATCGTATATTTGAATGAAGCTCGGTGCTTCTTGCGTAGGCGCATAGGTGTCGAATCGAACTCTTCCTAAGGAATCCCGATAGACGAGCGTTTTGCTCTTCGTCTGAACATGGGTTCCGTCAGCCAACGTCTGGCTGCGCGTGTTTTCGATGACGGCTGAAAGGGGGCATCCGCTACGAGGTCCCACCTGCGCAAGGTCGAAAGGTCCCTCAACCCGGGGGCACGCTGAGGGTTGCGTTTGTGGCATCGCTGTGAAGTCCGCCAGCGAAAGCATTCCGCATAGCAGGATCACTTTTAGAAGTGCCTTCATGGCCGGCCCTCTTCCCTGTCGATTACGCGGCGTCCCGCGCAAATCATGCGTGGTCCAGATTACTCCAGCGATATGTCAGCTTTCAATTATTCAGACGGAGCCACTGTGTCTCGCGTTACGTTAGCGCGTCCTCTTCGCACCAGTAATCCGGATAGGTGGTGATAATCCCTTTTCTCGCCAGTAATCCGCTTGCCACTGCTTCATGCGGTGTTACATTCAAGTGGTCGTGATAGCCGTCGAAGTGTAGATGATGCCAATGCGAATACTTGGGGTTTACGTCGCGATAACTTTCGCGATACTTTGCATGTTGCCGCAATCGATCTTGTCCCGCCAATCACCATCAGAATGCGATGCTCGCGAATTGCTAAGCCCTCTCAAGCCCATTGACCCGATATATTCTGAAGCAATGAACCTAGCGAAAGTCCTGCGCGGCCACGGCTTAATAGTCAAATGCGTGCTCCCGTCTAAAAGGATCAACGTCTTTGAAGGTCAAGTTGGTGCCGCCCTTTATCGAACCAATCGCGGGGATTTCGAGGCGCTGTTTCTCAAGAAACCAGCGACTTTTGCATCGGTCAAGCCCACCGAAGCACAGGAGAACGGGTTCTACCTTTACTCTTTTGAAGGAAGTCCGGCCACGTCTGGATGGTACAGTTCAAGGCGTGAATACTTCGTTAAACATAGAAGCCAGATGCTCGTAACGCGAGAGGAACAACTCGCGGTTTATCTCGACAAAGAGTTGAATTTGCATTGACCGTCCCGAAGAGTTCGATGGGCTTTTGCCCGCCGCATTTCTGTGCAGCAGATTTGTGTTGATTAATCCTCTTATCAGCACCAATCCTGGATCGTCGCAAACTGAGATAGGTGGTGATAATCCCTATTCTCGACACCTATCTGAAAGTCAACGTCCGGTACCGGCGTTAATCAGACTTATCGGGCGCGCGGGGGGCAGGCGGAGCTTATGGGAGCGGGTAGGTTCATCCTTTCCATTGTGGCAGACTGGATATGCGGGAGCGACCCGACAATTACAGCTTTTCGGGGGGTGAGGCAAGCATTTTGACGTTACCAGTGGAGCATCCATTCGGTCCGGGATTGCGCATTCGTCGCGTCCCGTGATGAGGGCCCATCCTTTGCCAAGTGATCCAGGAGCCGCTGGCGCTCCGTCTGAACACGTTTGCTCAATGAAGTCTTAACCTGGGCCCACTGCTCCTCGGAAAGTTCCGAATACCGTGACCTGAATTGATCCAACGCCCCCTGTCCGGAATCACCCGGCAGTTTTTCGATTTCTTCGCGAAGCCGCGCAATCTTTTGTTCGTCCGACAACGTCGGATCTTCCGCAACTTTCTTCACCAGCTCTTCCAATTCGCGGTGTGGTCCTGCAAGAGTTACTCGAGCAGCTTCCAGGCGGGCGGCAATTCTTGGATCCCCACCATGGCTCCCATCCGCAAACACGGCTGCCACGAGTACGACCGGGCATGCCACAGGTTCGAGGTTGGAGGCCCCAGTATCGGGAGAAGGGCAACTGAGCGGGTTGTTTTTGACGGGGAAATAGTGAGAGGTCCGGGGGGCAATCACGGCGTCGCTGTTGTCGTACACTTCGAGGCGGGTCCCCTCCTTTCCCGAAGACCTAGTGAGGACAAGTCCCATGACTGCCAGCGGAGACAAATTATCAATTTTCACCAGATAGAAACCACGATCCTCGCCAGTGACCTGCAGTGCCAGGGATGGCACCTTGTTTATTGTTGGTACGCTTGATGGAGCTGCTGTAGCGCTGACCAACATGATGGTGTAGGGCTGAACTCCAAAACGCCTCATTTCCTCCAACACCACGCTCTGGCCCAGCCGCAAGGAGTAGCTTGCGAGAGTTTCCCTGGGGTGCTTGACGTTTTCTGTGTCTTGCTGGTTTCCCGGGCAAAAGTAGTCGAGAGACGCGACCACAGAAATCGCGTCTTCCTCCTCTTTGTACTCGAGCCTGAGGGCGCACGGCAGGGTCCGAACAGCGCTTAACGCATCTTCTGCTGGCAATGGAACCAGGGTGTTGGTGTAAAAAACGTTCGGTCGCTTGTTATTGTCTGTTCGGGCCAACAGGAAGTTGCTCGCGGGTTTTCCTTCCCCGGGGATCATTTCCAGCGCAAAACGCGGCTCTTGCTGCGGAGATTGGGCGCGCAGCCCAACTGCGATCCAAACGAGGATTAAAAACCGGATGGCAAACGGAGTTCGCACGGGTTTCTCTCCTCTGCATGTTCTCCTTGGGAGGGAACGCAAAAACTAGGAAAATTGTATGGTAAGTGACCCTCTGTTAACCAATGAAATTTTGGCCACCTGCCAGATATCTAATTATGAAGGATAGGAAGAGTCTCGAGCGCGTCGGCGTAACTCCCGACGAAATTGTTCTGCCAACGGCTACTGACATCGTCGCTTCAAGAGATCCGGTCCTCGCTCGAGCCGATGCGCTGGGCGGTCTCGAACTTGATCCCGTCGAAGCTGGAAAGCTCTTTCCTTACGAGTGGTTGCCCATGTGGCCGTATATGTAGACCCTGAATTTCTGTAATGCCACCGGTATTCTCGCGTGGGGGGTGAGGGGCAGCTTCTACTCAAGCGCCTGGTAATTCGGATAGTCGGAAACTAACTTTTGCAGATGGGGCTGGGACGTTTCCGGTTCCGGCTAAGTGTTGATAAATCCTCTTATCAACACCCATCCGGATTGGTGGTGCAAAGAGGATTTATCGAGGGTCACCCGGTCCGACACATTTCGGCTACACCGACGAAAATGGTTTTGTCGGTCTTTCACCGCCTATGGGTGCGGCGGGTAGAGCATCAGGTACATGTAGGCCGCAGCGGCTTCGTCTTGGCTCAAGTAGACAAACACGGGCATCCTGCCTCTGTAAGGCGCTGGTGGTCGGCCCATGATGATTGGCGCGCCACTGGTAACTTTTCGGACGAACTCCGGGAGCGTCACCCGCGTTGTAAGTGTTGAAAGCGGCGGAATCGCCCCGTCCAAAATTTGCTGAGGGTCGGGGTTCGGCCCGGTCGCGTCATGGCAGACGTGACAGGTCGATTTCACGATGTGCTCACCAACACGGTTGGACGATTCCTTTACTGCAATTTGATTCCTCTCCGCACCGGGTACCTCTGAAAGTTGTTCGAGGTAGGCGACCAGGGAGTGAATTTCTGATTCGCTTAAAGTGGGTGGCGGCATGTGTTCCCCCCCGATGTGGAGGCGCTGGAGCAACAGAGCTTTGGATTCCGTTGCGATGGCGTTCACATCTGACCGGCTCATTTCCCGCCCAGCCTTCTTCATTCGCTCCATGGTGGCTGCGACGGAAGTCGCCTGGACCGGCCCAGTGATCGAATTTATTTCTGGCGGCATGCCGTGGCCGAATTCTCCGTGGCATCCCCGGCAATTCAGTCGATAAAGATCCGAACCATGTAGTGTGATGTTTTGCGAGGCGTAGCCAGGTGATAGCTCCGGTTGCCAAGAGGGGACTATCTCGCCGGGCTCTGGCGGAGCTGGCCCCAAGTCCCAGGTCTTGCCCATGCTGGTTTCGTTGAACGGCCTGTGGAGGTGACGGATCCAACTTTCGCCTTCCACCGACGTCACTGAAATGTCTCTGGTCCCGACGGACTGGCCGAGCAACGACGTTGCGATTAGAACCACCGCCACAATGGCTATCCAGCCTACCGATTCAATGCGTGACCTCATCGGTGCCATCCTCGCGCCCAATTAGTTACTTCTTCACGACTACGTCGACGCTCGTCGTCGCATCCGTCACCGTAATCGTCTGAGTGGTAGGCTTGCCGTCTTCGCTCCAGGTCTTCAGAGTGTACGTGCCCGACGGAACATTCTTGATCGTGAAAGTACCGTCATTGCCAGTTAGGGCGAAGTACGGAGTAGGAACAATCACAAGGTAGCCCACCATTTCAGGGTGAAGATTGCAGAGGAGCTGTGCCGTGCCAAGGTCGCTGAATTGGAACGACTTCGTATGCCCCGGCGAAATAATCGTCAAACTGTGCCGAAATTTCTTGTCGCTGCCGATCGATGGCCAGTAGACGTTGTGAGCGACCTGGTCGCTATTCAGAAAATCCACCGTGGTTCCCCGCAAGATAGCTAAGGTGTGAGGTGTAAAGGTCGAGTTTCGCTGGTCAACTGATACGTGCTGCACGGGCGCGTCGAATTTCTTGTCCGGAATCGTGTCAATGTACACCGCAATGTTTTCGGCTGACTTCAAGCCCGTCGCCGATACCTTTCCCTTCACGTCCCCAGCCTGCGCAAGGTTCGCAACCAAAAGCGCGCCGAATAGAATGGGTACAAGCGCAGCTCGACTAACCGTCTTCATCGAAGTATCTCCTCTCGAATGCTCCGGGGGACCGTATCGGACCCCGCAGTGAGAGTAACCTCGTCGACAATGTGCTGCTGTGACTTGCGACACCGTTACCTGTGACGGTGGTCACATCGAGGCACCTCGGATTTATATCCTAGTCAACGTGCCTATCAGAAATGGGCGTGCTTTCAGATAAGTGTCGATAATGGGGAATATCACCACCTATCCCGGAACGAGACTCTTCCCGGACAGTAAACCGGTGATTTACCGGGAAGGCCTGGGGAGGTAATGCTCGACCGGCCAAAAAGGAGTGCCGATCGGAGAGCGAAAATTTTCTCTCCCGAAGAATTTTCTCGCTTGCTGTTTCATGTCCCAATTGGAACAAAAGGACATCCATGCCGATCGATCAAACGCCTGACCGCTGGGTGCGGAGACCAGCGCCAGATTGCTTTGTTGATGATTCTACTTGCTCGGGTCTGTCGGATCCCCACGCCACGAATTTGAGATTTCCTTAATATCTAGCCGTATTTCATGCGATAACCCCGCAGACTAAGTGTAATTACAGAGGACAGGTGGTTTAAAACGCGATTGCGATTAGAAATTGACAGTAGTTGGATGATGTCAGAAATGGCTTGCATTCGCTCAGTTCCTTGAGCGAGAGTCATCGAGTTGATTCAACTACAAAACAGGAGAAAATGTGGACATCGTAGGCAAATTTGAACGGGCACTTCGTACAAGACATCGCATACTAAAAGCGGAGCTGGCGAAAATTGAACATCTGATTGACGCCTTTGAGAAAGGTGCGCGGCGGGGTGCCAAACGGGCCGGTCGCAAGAGGATATCGGCGGCAGGTCGCAAACGTATCTCGATGGCGCAGAAGGCTCGCTGGGCAAAGACAAAGAAAGTATAAGAAGCCTCCTGAACTCTTTCTAGCTCGTGACAAGCACGCCATGTTGTTGCAGTGTAATCACACTATTCGGCGGTCAGACGGGAATGTTTGCAGCGCCGCTTGGTCAAGACCGCCCGACGGCTGGTGAAACAAGCGGCCAAAAGCAGCCAGTGATGTTGCGGGAGGAATCCTGATGCGAATCACAGAGATGACATCGGAAGAGTGTCGAGAAATTCTGGCCCGGACAGGGTTTGGCCACCTTGGATGCACCCGCAACAATGAACCATACGTGGTGCCCATCTACTTCGCCTACGAATCAGACCGTCTATACGGATTTTCGACGTTCGGGCGAAAAATCGAATGGATGCGTGCAAACCCCAGAGTCTGCGTAGGGGTCGACGAGGTTGCCAATCAGTTCAACTGGGCAAGTGTAATTATCAATGGCCGATATCAAGAACTACCCGATAACCCTGAACACAACTCTGAACGCCAGCACGCTTACAAGTTGCTCGAGAAGCGCACGCTCTGGTGGCAGACCGCGCATGCGTCCAGGCAGCTCCAAGCGCCCGAACCCTTTCCGCCTATCTTCTACTGCATTCACATCGACGCTATGACGGGCCACCATGCGGCACCCGACGAAGCAGTCGAATCTGCGAGACCAGTAATTCGTGTTCGCGATTAATGGAAAGATGCAATGACCGCCAGCCGCCCGTCGGAACGGCGCACCGCTTCTGCTAAATTCGTAAGCCATACTTCGTGCAAGAACACCGCAAACTGCGTGTAATTACCGAGGACAGGCGGTTTAGAACGGGTCGTGACCGTGGAATTTTGCGTGGATCTGGTGATTCTGGGGTTAGGTGGTGGCAAGAGGATTTCCCAACATCTATCCGAACCGGAACGTCTCGGTCACGCTGCCGAACGTAGTTTCCGATTATCCGACTTTGGGTCCAAGTGGCCACTGGCCTGGCTGTATAGTCTACAGGTCCAAGATAATTTTCGAATGCGCGGCGATACGTCCGGAATCGTGTCGGGCGCGGACGGCACTTCTATTTGCTACCTGGCCTATGAAAACCAGTGCAGTAAATAGCCTTATAATGAAAACTTATCCGGACTGCAATCGTGGAGGGTGCGTGGTCGCACAGGAGAGGTTCGATGTTCTCTGTCACGGCTGAGCTTTACGACGCCATTTATGCCTTCAAGGACTATGCCGGCGAAGCATTGAAGATTCGGCAGCTCATCGCGCGCGAACGGCCTGGCGCCGAGACGATTCTGGATATCGCTTGCGGTACGGGTGAGCACGCCAGGCTTTTGTCGGCTGATTTCGAAGTTGATGGCATCGACTTCGAGCCTAAGTTTGTTGAGATTGCGCAAGCCAAGAATCCCGCCGGCAATTTCTCTGTAGCCGACATGCGAGCATTTCAGCTGGAGAAACGCTACGATGTTGTGCAGTGCCTCTTCAGTTCAATCGGTTACTTGCTTACGCTCCAAGATATTGTTGTAGCGCTGACATGCTTCCGCGTACATTTGGCTCCGGGCGGAGTCATCCTCGTTGAGCCTTGGCTCTCCCCGAAGGCATACAAGTCTGGCCAGCCTCACATGGTCACGGTGGACAAGCCCGACCTCAAAGTGCGCCGGGTGAACGTTCCGAAACGGGAAGGCGACATTTCGATCCTTCACTTCCACTATTTAATCGCTACCAATGAAGGTGTTAGGAAGGCAGAAGAAGTTCATCGGTTGGCATTAGTGCCGACAGTGGAGATGGTTTCCTATTTCGAAGCGGCTGGTCTTAGTTGCGTGTTCGATTCGGTTGGCCTGTTTGACCGCGGGTTATTCATCGCCCGTCCATTGGATCCTGCTCGATAAACGCTCAGACCGGACATTTGATTTTCAAGTGTCCGATAACCCGACTATACGGCCAAGTTAGACGTGAGAGAATCATGTTAGTTCAGGAACTCACTCGGCAAGAAAGTCTCGAACTGCTCACTCGCACGCATCTTGGTAGATTGGGGTGCGCTCAAGGTGGCCAGCCTTATGTCGTGCCGCTTTATTTTACCTACCACAATAATTATCTCTACAGCTTCTCCACGGTAGGCCGAAAGATCGAGTGGATGCGCGTCAACCCTCTCGTTTGCGTCGAGGCAGACGAGGTAGTGAACTCACAGCAATGGGTGAGTGTTGTCATCTTAGGTCAGTATGAAGAGCTGGCCGATACGCCAGAATGGGAAAGCGTGCGCAGATTCGCATTCCAATTACTGAAGCAAAAAGCTATGTGGTGGGAGCCGGGTTACGTGAAGACTATTCTTCATGGTACAGAACGCCCACTGGTGCCGGTCTTCTACCGCATTCACATCGTGGAAATTACTGGCCACCGCGCGGTTCCAGACTCTGGGGCCGCCGCCTGACTCGAGGCGCCCGTAATCGAGCCAAAAAAGGACATTGGCTGCACCAACTTTTGCGCGCCATGTTTGGGCCAATTGCAAAACGGCCATGAAAAGCTCGAATGCTCATCGCGTTTACCCCGGACCACTCTGACGCTGTTGCGGCAAATGTAAGAAGTAGGGTTCTGGGAGGAGCACTCGTCAGCTTGCGAGAACTCCATTTCCTAATTGCCGCGATCTGGTGCAAGAAACCATGACCTGAACCAGATCGATGTTTTGTCGCCGCAACCGGCTAGAATCATTTCAGGCTCTCAAGGTAAGCGATGAGAGCCTTTAGATCATCCTCTTTAAGCTCGACGGGCTGCATTCCGCCCTGCGCCATGGCTGCAGAAGGATGTTTCAGCAGGGCTTCTATTTGTTCACTATTGAATTTTGCACTGATGCCAATAAGCTTTGGCGCAGCTGCAGAGCCGACGCCACCATCACCATGACATGCGTTGCATGCCTGTTGCTCGAATATCTCTTTTCCCTTGGCGGCTACGGGATCGGCGGTGGTCAGAGCCGCGTTCACCACACCGGCCGAGGATCCCGAAAGGTCAGGCTGGAAAGGCTCTTTCATGAATGCCTTCTCGTCCGCATCCTGCCTGGCGATTTGCGCGGCGGTGAAAGGATCGCGCAAATCATTGCGGTGACTCAACCCGCCCAGAACACCGAGGGCTATGAAGACGGCTGCATAAACCGTAACCGCTATGGGGCGCTTCCACGGCCGGCGTTCCGGACGCCGATCAAAGAATGGCAGCAAGAGGAAGGCAAGAGCAATGATGCCCGGGATGACAAGGATACCCACCACCGAGAGTGCGCCGTGCCAGTATTTCAGCCATTGGAAGATGGGAATGTAATACCACTCCGGGCGAGGAATATACTGGGTATCAGCGGGATTTGCACTTGGCCCCAATTCCATAGGTGCGTGCCGCGCCCACAGGCCCAAGCAGGCGATGATAACGAGCGCAAATCCCAAGTCGAGCAAAACCTGCCGCGGATAGAAGGGCTCGGCCGGATGTTTCGAAGGTTCGATGGGCCCTGCGGCGCCAGCCTGGCGAAATAGATATACATGAATGCCAACGAACGCGAAGATGCACGCGGGAATCACGAACACGTGTAGCACGAAGAAGCGCGAAAGAGTCAGCGTGCCCATTTCTGTGCCCCCGCGCAGAAGGCTCTTCAACGCGCCCCCGACGAAGGGGACTTCAGTGAGAATGTTCGTGCCAACCGTTGTGGCAAAGTATGCCTTCTGATCCCAAGGAAGCAGGTAGCCGGTGAATGCCATTCCCAGCATCAGCACGAATAGGACGCATCCTGCGACCCACAACAGTTCCCTGCGGCCCTTGTAGGAACCATAGAGGAATGTCTGCGTGATGTGGAGAAGCAGGACGATGATGACGGCACTCGAGCCATAGGCATGGACGCTGCGCAGAAACGAACCGGCAGTGACCGCTTTGGTGATATACGCAACGGTCGTGTGGGCGTGATCGGCAGAGGGCACGTAGTACAACACCAGAAAAACCCCTGTTATCACCTGAGACAAAAACAGAAAGAGCAACCCCGACCCAAATACGTATGCAAGTCGCGCCCCGCCCGGGACCGGCTCATCGAGTGCGATGTGCAAGAGAGCGTTGAGGCCCGCGCGGCGGTCGAGCCAGCGAAACAGGCCACCGCGAGTTTCAGCCGAAACAGCAGCGCCTTCCGGATTTGATTTGGTTTTATCCGTTTCCACGGGCTCTCCGACAATCAGCCGATCACTTCTTTATCGGGTACCAACTGGCGGAAATATTGATAGTGAACTTGTAGAATCCCATCCTGAGTCTTGCTTTCAAGACGGTCCATCCCGCGCGGCGGCGGTCCGCCTAAAAGTTTGCCGTCAGGAGCGAAGTGTCCTTGATGGCATGGACATATGAATTCATTCTTGTCAGCCTGCCAAGCTACAAGGCAGCCGAGATGGGGGCAAACGGCAGAAAGCACGGCGAGTTGACCCGTCGGGTCCTTAATTACATAGACAGGCTTTTCCGAAACGACTTTTCGCCATCCATCTCGTTGCTCGACCAGAATGGTTTTCTTGGCCGGCATGGAAAGGGAAGCGAGCTCATCTGCTGAACCGATATCCGACCAGGACTCGGGTGTGGTCGGTCGAAGGAGTGGATAGAGCACAATGCGAATCAGTGGCACCGAGAGGATCGCCCCGACACCTGCCGCACCCAGAGCAAGTAGGGCCCCCAGAAAGGGTCGCCGTGCGGGTAGAGGAATCTGGTTTTCCTGATCTCGCGAAAAAGCGCCAGCCGCAGGATTGCTAGCGGGGCCTTCTTGCTGAAGATTCATGCAAGCTCCAGTCCTGCAGCTAATCGCGGGCGATTGGCTTGCTTCGCTCGCGCCGAGCAGCCGCAGCAGCGGAATCGTATTTATTTGCTTTTGGCTAGGTCACGAATGTAGGCGACCAACTGCTTGATTTGATCGTCCGTCAACTTGCCCTTATATGCCGGCATTTTCTTGTTCTTTCCGTTCGTGATGCTGTCGTTCAATTGCGCGTCAGTTTGCTTCTGCGCTTCGTCCGAGCGCAGGTCCGCCGCGCCCATCGCCTTGCCCGTTGGAGTGTTGCCGCTGCCATCCGGGCCGTGGCACACCGCGCACTTCGTTTTGAATAGGCTCGCCGCATCCTGAGCATGGGCGGGCGCGGTGAAAATGACTGTGAGAGCAACCAGCAGAAGAAATGCGGGCCCCGTTCGAACCATTCGATGATTCATGTCATCCTCCCAGGAGAATTGCGGAAACATAGCACGAGAGCCATCTTGGTGTCAGAGTTTTGCATTTCAGAAAGCATACCGGAACGAGAATGTCGCGGTATTTCCGTTAAAATTCGGTGATTGAATCGCCGCAAGTCCAAATGGGCTCGTGTTTCCTATTTCGGTGAACCCGTAATAGTTCCAAGCCATCTTGTAGGTGAGGCCCCGATAGATATCGATCGCAATCGACCCGTATGGTCTTTGGTAGTTGAAATCGAGCGTGCCCGATGGCGTGAGTGGGTTCAGGAAAATCGTGTTGCCGCGGACAAAGCTGCCGCCGTAACCCGCCATCGCCGTCACCCGCTTCATGGGTTTCCACATCACGGCGGCGTGGACGAAATTATCATTGCTGCTGTAAGTTGAAAGCGCTCCGAGGGGCGACGACGCGCCCGTTATCGGGCACGCCGCCCCCGTCGGCAGCATCGGCACGCCGGGCGGAAACGTAGAAACAGGCAGAGTGGCGGGCGGAGGCGTGGGGTTTGCGGAGGAAGTGGAGTAGGCGAAACAGATTATCGCCTGAGTGTAGACGGTCCAGTAGTTGTACCCGAAATCAATCGAAAGGCGTGGGTTCGCCGTCAATATCGTGGCGAAGCTGTACGAGCGGTCGTGCTCCAGATTGTTGACCGTTGTCACGTTGTCGCGGTTTTCATGGATTTCCACCGCGCCATCCAGATTCGCCCAGGGCCGCGGTTTGTAATTCGCGTGGATCTTGTAGGACTGCACTTGCCGGGGATCGATCCGCGTGAAGGATTGGTCGTCGTAACCGAACTCAAAATCGGCGGTGATGCGCAGTGCATCGATGGGACGCGCGACCAAGCCCAGCAACAGAGCTTGTTCGTTGATCGTCGTGATATTGCGAGACGTGTCGTTGCCCGCCTCTGGTAACGGGTTCCCCGGAGAACCTTCCTCAATCGCACCGGCCAAAGGACCGGTTGTGATCAGCGCGCAGCCTGCGGGCAGGGTGGGCACGCCGGCTATGACTGTTGCGGCGCAATCTCCACGTGCCGCCAGAAAGAAATTATTCGCGTTCGCCTGGGTCGGCAGCGGTCCGGCGGGCCCGCCCGGGAAGGTGAACTCCCCGACGTCAAAAGTTGCGTCCATACTGGAGATCGTCCGGTTTGTGAAGAGATAACCGATATGGGCGCCGTATCGCCTGTTGAAATCGTATTGGACTTCGAATGTATTCGACTTGATGTTCTGCCCCAGGAATTGCGTGGCGATCTCGTTCGTCACATCGGCGGCGGAGCTGGAAGTGTGTTGCGGACAAGTTGGCGCGCTGAAGGGGGCCGGGCAGTTCGTCGAGTTAAACGTCGCGATAGGCAGCAACATGCCGACAACACCTGGCGCCGGTGAGGCGGTTCCAAACAGAGTGGTGTCAGCCGTGTCCCACACGCCGGGGATGCGCCAGTTGTCATACCGGAAAAAATCGAGAATCCGGAGCTTTTCATTTATGGAATACACGCCCGACCAATCCGCGTTCACCGAAACGCGCTTTGTTTTTATCGGCCCCCCCGCCGTACTTCCACGCGTCGCCGTCCGGGCGGTCCAGTCGTCCACGATCTCAGAGAGGTCAGAGAAGTGATAGTCGCTCGAGCTGTAACCGGCCGAGCCCGACATTTCGAAGTTCTTGAAATAGTTCGATTGGAAGCGGAAGCGCTCGGTAGGCATGAAGTTCCGCGGATTGCCTACCTGGCTATAGGACAAGTATGCGTTGCAAGTGGGGGTGGCAGTGTTGGTCGTGCCCGTCACGATCGGGGTTGCGCAGGGAAGAGCCTCGGAGGGTGTTTGCGTACTCCAAATGTTCCCCAGGTCGACGGGTGTGCCGCTCGAGCGTGCCCTGCCCCGGAACGGTTCCGAGGACAAATCCGAAATTCTGCGGATTGACGGCGGGGTTATCGGTGATCACGTTTTCCTGCTTGTAATAACTCAAGAACTGGTCATACGAGAGTGTCGTCCGGGGAAGGATTTTGAAGTCGACTCCGGCGCGGTATGCGTTGGTCGTATAGCTATAGTTCTCGTTAAAAGCTGATATCGTTCCCCCATCCGTCGTGAAGAGACCTGGCCCTTCGTCCCGGTTCCTCGAATAGCCCAGTCGGACTCGCACCACCGAATTCGGAAGCAGCGTGAGATCGTAGTCCTGCATTCGGCGCACAAGATCCTCTGCATGAAGTGAGTTGTTTTGTGCCACCGCGGGCTTCGAGCAGTAAGCAGGAGCACCCTGAGGGAAAGTTGCTGTGGGCGGACCCACGTAGCAGCCTGTCGTCAATGACCCTGCCGAGTTTAATGCGGCCGGGTTCAATGGGTTTGCCCACAGGTTATAGTCCCAAAAGTTCTTGTCACGACGGAACAGCACTCGAAAGTCGTACCACTTGTTTTTCTCAACGCGCAGGCGAGTCACGTCGTTTGGATCGCCGCCGTATCCGAAGTTGGTGAAACTCAGGCTGTCGAAAAACAATCCATTGTGATCGAGCGAGCGCATCTCCAGGGTGTAATCGAAGAGACGGACGCCGGGACCGAGATTTATAAACGTATCGTAAGTGTTTATGTTGCCGTTGATTTCGTTCCATCGATAGCCGAAATCGATCGACTGATGGATATTGTAATCGCCCGAATTAATTCCTTTCAATTCTCCGGAGTCGTCTTGGGCGCGGGCAACAGGCGAAAGGAAGAGTGCCATGACAAATATCAAAAAACGAATCGGGCGAACCTTCAAGCGATCGTTCATGGCTTTTCTCTCTTTCCGTTCCTAAACCTCATTCCGGGCATGCCTGCGTTCTCCACAGCCGAAATAGAGCTCACAGCGGCTCCTATTTGAAGAAGGTTGGATCGAAATTAGAGCCGTGAATCTGCGAATGACACAACACGCACGACTGGAAAAAGCTGGACTGGTTGTGGAACGAAGGAGCTCCCGGCGCCCCGCTAAAGCTGGACGTCGTGTGGCACTGCAGGCAGAGCAGGTTGACGTTGCTCAGTTTCAACATGTGCGGATTTGGTCCGCCGTGCATCAGATGGCAGGACTGACATCCATCGATCTTTACGGGCTGGTGCTCGAACACAAACGGACCCTGCTTGTCCGTGTGGCACTTGAAGCAGATTGCATCCTGCGTTGATGAAGTCCGCACCTGCTTGGGCTTGACTGTGCCGTGAGGATTGTGACAGTCGGTGCACTGGACCAGCCCTTCGTTTACCCGATGATGGAAAGGCATATCGAACTGGGCTTTTTGCTGGAGATGGCATGAGTAGCAAAGCTCGGGCTGGGACTTTACAAGCAAAAACTCCGATGTTTTAGCGTGGTGCGGCGAATGGCAAGAGACGCAACTGACGTCGTTCTTCGAATGCTCCGAGTTGATTGCATTCATGTGCTGCGGACCACCGGCGTGGCAGGTCAGGCAGCGCTCACTAATCTGTTTGGCTGAGGCTTTTTCGAAGAGGAAGAGCTTGGAGGTGTCGGACGGATCCGAGGCGTGGCTGGCGGCGGCGCCGTGACAGTCCTCACAGCCGTGCTTTGCGATACCGCCTTCCTTGTACGTCTGCTTCCAGTGCGGGCTCTTCTCCCAGCCATTGTAAATGTCTTCGTGGCAGGTCTTGCAGGTCTCGGCGCCGGCGAATCCTGAAGCCTGAGCAGTCGCAACGGCGGCAGCGTTTGCGCTTTTAGAAGGGACGCCTTGATTTCCTTGCTGCTGTGCTTTGCCATCGGAGACTGCGAGAGTCAGGCATGAAACCAAGACCAAAATGAACTGGAGCCCTGTGAAGAATCGCGCTGTTCGCATTCAATTCACCCCAGCCTCGCGAACCGGCATGCAGCTCCAGCGCCAGTCTTCGCGGAAGCATTATTGAGTGATCTATTTAGGGAATCTGTGACGGGTGTCACCAAGCAACGTGTTTTGCGTCACCCGTTTTCTGGGAGGAGGAGGTTATGCGCCTATTAACTTTTGGAGGCCGGACTTATCCGTAACAATCAAGGTCGAGCCATGAACTTCCACGAAGTGCTTGCGCTTGAAGTCCCCAAAGACGCGCGTGACTGTTTCGCGCGATGCGCCGATCATCTCGGCAATTTCTTCGTGAGTCAGAGTTAGCGTGGCACGTATCGGACCATTCGTCTGGCTGCCGCTTGGGTCGTGTTCCTCCACCCGGTCAAGCACGAAACGCGCCAGCTTTTCCGCAGCAGAAGCCGCAAGTCCAAGATACCGAACCTCTTGATAGGTCGCATGACAGATGTCGCTCAGGATCTCAGCCACGCGCAGGGCGGCTTCGCCATGCTCCCTAAGAAATTGCAAGAACGCATCCCGCGGAACGAAATTCGCCTGAATAGGTTCCAGTGCCTCGGCGGTCGCTTCGTAAGCTTTTCCCGAAATGGTTCCCGGCAGGCCCACCACCTCTCCTGCTTCCGCAATGCGAAGAATGAGGGCCTTTCCATCGGCAGAACCCGCCGAGAGCTTTATCCGACCGTTGCAGAGGACAAACACGCCCCGAGGCTCCTGCCCCTCCACAAAAAGAATCGCTCCCTTCGGATACGTAGCCGAAGAGGAAATCGCGTCTAGTCCTGAAAGCGCCGGCTTGGATAGATCACAGAAAAGCCTGTCCTTCCTGACCGGACAAGTCAGACAGCTTTCGATGACTTCCAGACCGTACGGGGTTTTCATGGCTTTTGACGCGGATATTATACGACGCTTTCTTCTCGGCACAACACGCATGCGGTAGCTCATTTTGCCCTCCTGGGAAGCCACCTTTCCTTGGCTTCCTCTGCTACCAATGCTGGCTCGAATGTCCGCCTTTGCCTGTGACATCAGTCACGTCACTCGGTGACCTGCGTCACAGTGCGCTTTGCAGCCATAGGTGCATAGTGGCAGAAATAGGAGGCGCTTATGCCCGCTGACGATCGGAACCTTTTGGATGCCCTGAAATTCGAACTCAACGTCCTTAATAAAGGCGGTTACGGCAGTTCGCCCCATGAACCCTGGCGGCCTCACTTGGCCTTCGAGGATTCGCCCACTTGCATGAATTACGACTCCAATGAGAATCCGGCGCCGTGCAGCGAGTGCGTGCTGATGCAGTTGGTCCCGCCGGAGGCACGTAGCACGAAAATCCCTTGCCGTCATATTCCGCTCACGAAGGAGGGAGAAACGCTGGATTCTATTTATCGCTATGGGACGCAACAGGAGATCGAGGAAGCGGTCGGTAACTGGCTGCGAGCGACGATCAAGAGTCTTGAGACGGAACGAGGCCTGGAATCTCCAGGCGTCACAGCCTTGCCTCGCCGCGAGGCCCTCTGACACTGGCTTGGGCGACTTGCTGCTTGAAACTCTCTCTCGAAGAGAATCTCGGCTTGGCGACCGCTGCCGGGCCGAGTCTTTTATGTGATCTGAAATCTTGAATGATCCCCGAGTTTTCGCCTTACGGCTCGATCGCAACCTTCAGCACGCCGTCACGTTGTCCGGCGAACAACTCATACGCATCGGTAATTCGGTCGAGTTTGAAGCGATGCGTGAGCAGCGGCGTGAGGTCCAGCCGCTTGTGAAGGACCATCTCCATCAAGCGTCGCATCCGTTCTTTTCCGCCCGGGCATAGCGTCGTGACGATTTTGTGATCGCCCAAGCCCGCGGCGAATGGCTCGATCGGTACGGACAGTTTTCCTGAATACACTCCGAGGCTGCTCAGTGTGCCGCCGGGCTTCAGGACCCGCAAAGCGTTCTCGAATGTCTCTTGTGTACCCAGGGCCTCAATCGCAACGTCCACTCCGCGACCGTCCGTGAGCTGCTGAATCTCCGCCACTACGTCACACTCCTTGAAGTTGAGTACGACATCTGCGCCCATGCGCTTCGCCATCGTGGCCCGAACCGGATCGGATTCGACCCCGACGATGAGGCTCGCCCCCTTGATCCGTGCGCCCGCCGTCGCGCAGAGCCCGATCGGCCCCTGAGCGAAAACTGCTGCGGTGTCTCCGATCTTTAGATCTGCGCTTTCGGCAGCGGAGATTCCCGTTGAGGCGATGTCGGCCAGCAGAACCACCTGCTCGTCACTCAATTCGTCGGAGATCTTTGCAAGATTCGCTTGCGCGTCGGGCACGAGCAGGTACTCGGCCTGGGCGCCGTGAATCGTGTTGCCGAATTTCCACCCCCCGATCGGGCCGCCGCACTGAGACCAGTGGCCGCTTAGGCAATCGCTGCACTGGCCGCAGGGCGTTATGGCGCCGACCAGCACCCGCTCGCCAACACGATAGCCGGTCACGCCGTCGCCCAGCTCGTGAATCACGCCGACTGGTTCGTGCCCAATAACTAGTCCTGGATGGACTTTGTATTCTCCCTTCAAAATGTGCACGTCGGTTCCGCAAATCGTGGTCAATGTGACTCGAATCACGGCTTCGCCTACCCCAGGCCTTGGGATCGGCACGCGTTCGAGTCCGATTTGGTTCGGGCCGCGGAATACCAGCGCCCGCATGGTGTTCATGTATTTCACTCTGGCTTCCGATTCCAGTGCGGCTGATTTCATGTTCGTGTCTCCCTACAAGATATTGAACTTTACCCATCAAGTTCTTTCTGGTTCAAGAAGAACTAAATGATTCGTTGGATTGGGCGGTGGAGAAACCGGCGCTTGGTCCACCGCAGCGCCGGTTTCTCCGCGATTACAAGACCCGCCTATGACTTCACTGTCAGTACGGGACACAGCGCCCGGCAGATCACCTGGTACGCTTTCGCGTGAAGGGCGTTGCTCGCGAGGCTTCCGCGTGCCTTTGCGCCCATCACGATGAGGTCGGCCTTTATATCTTTCGCCCTTCGAAGAATCTCTTCGACGGGCTCGCCAACTGCGACCTCGAATTCCAATTTGCAGACCAAATCACTTCCGGTCGGCAACAGTTCTTCCAGTTGGCGCTTGATTGTCTCTTTCTCCGAAGTGAATGCCAGGCCTGAGTAAGGCTTCCTCTGCGGCAACACGTGCAGGAATGTCAGCCTCGCCCCGTGTTCTTTGGCCAATGAAAAGGCGTATCCGGCCTCGCGTTCCGCACTCTTCCCGAAGTCTGTCGCGAACAAGATATTTTCGAACTCTACCTCGTAGAGACGTTCCCCTTTTGCGGACGGACCTACCGTCACCACTGGGATTTTGGCTTGCCGGAAGATTTCTTCTGCCCCTGAGCCGAGCAGGACCTTCCGCACAGCACCGGCCCCCCGCGTCCCGACGACCAAGAGATCGATTTTATGCTCCTGGATCAATGCTTCGATCGTGGGCCACAGATTCCCCGTCTGAATCAATATTTCATGGGGCACATTCATCCGTCCGGATGTCAGGATTTCGCCTGCGCTTTTCTCTGCGGCAAGATGCAGTTTCTGGAACGATGATGCCGCAAGTTCCGGCGCGATCATTGGGTAGCCGTCTATTGTGATGACATGGGTCAGATAAATTCGCGACCCGTAGCGCCTCGCCAAAGACAATGCAAATTCCAGGGCCCGATCTGAGACCGGCGAGAAATCTGTCGCGACCATGACGTTCTTGAAGAAAACCTTATCTGTAGGGATCCGCGTTTCCGTTCTCTTTGCAACCTCGTGTGCTTGAATCATTTCAACCTCCTTTATAGTGCTTTCTAAGATCCTTTAAGGGCTCCTCCGCAAGACCATCGCTGCAATTCTGTCTGCAACATATGGCTTCTGATCTACCGCTGCCCGAATACATGATGCAATTTTCCAGTTTCGGGGGCTGTGCCTCTGGTCACTCTTATATGTGACGGCTGTCACATGGTGCGACCCTCTGCCCAGGGAAAATGATTAGAGGGGGAGAGGACAAGCCGAACCGATGGTTACGAGTACAGCGGCAGCGGCCCAGGCTCATGCGGTCGAACCAAAACCGAGCCCACCCTTCCGGTCGTTCCGGCATGTGGCGATTGCGTCGATCACCCTCACCGGCATCCTCCTGTATCTATTCCTTCGCTTCGTTCAGATTGCCTCACCCCAGATCTATCAACTCCCTTTGAAAGCGGCACTTTTACTTGCGGGGCTCCCGCTTTTGTACGAGCTTGCTTCGCGGGTCTGGCACGGTCAGTTTGGTTCCGATCTGCTTGCAGGAATCTCCATCGCGACCTCCGTCATCCTCGGCCAATACCTGGCCGGATCGGTGATCGCCTTGATGCTTGCGGGAGGAAATGCCCTGGAAGATATCGCGACGCGGCGCGCTTCCGCTGTTCTCGAGGCGCTGGCACGACGCATGCCAACGGTCGCCCATCGGAAGCGCGACGGCGCCAACGAAAATGTCGCACTGGAAGGACTCCACGTCGGTGATTCCCTGATCGTCTACCCGCATGAGGTTTGTCCGCTGGATGGCGTGGTGCTACGAGGCCACGGCGTGATGGACGAATCGTATTTGACCGGTGAGCCATATCGAATGTCAAAAACGCCCGGCGCGGAAGTCCTCTCCGGAGCGATCAACGGCGAGACGGCGCTCACGATACGGAGCACGCGGCTGCCGGCGGATTCGCGGTATGCGCGCATCATCTGCGTGATGGAAGCGGCTCAACAGAATCGGCCACGCCTTCGCCGCCTGGGCGACCGTATCGGCGCATACTACACGCCGGTGGCGGTCCTGATCGCTGTCCTTGCTTGGTATTTCAGCGGCGAAAGCATCCGTTTTCTGGCTGTGCTTGTCATTGCAACACCATGCCCACTCATTCTCGCGATCCCGATCAGCATCATCGCCTCGATTTCACTTGCGGCTCGGCGAGGAATTGTGATCCGCGATCCTTCCGTGCTCGAGCGCGCGGACACCTGCCAGACCATGATCTTCGACAAGACCGGGACACTCACTTACGGACGGCCGCAGCTCACGCAACAGATTGTGGCTCTGGGCTTTCTGGCAGAGGAAGTTCTGCGACTCGCCAGCAGTCTCGAACAATATTCGAAACACCCCTTGGCCGAAGCGATCCTACACGCAGCCCGAAGCGCAGGATTAGCAATTCCAGAGGCCAGCGAAACATCAGAGCCGCCGGGCCAGGGCCTGCGCGGTATAGTCAACGGCAGAACCGTGTGGATCACCAATCGGACGTGGCTGCTGAAGGAGACTCGGACAAAGGAATCGAATTTGCCGCCGAGCGAAGAAGGTCTCGAGTGTGTAATCGCCATCGACGGTTTATACGCCGCCACCTTTCGATTCCGTGACGAGCCCCGCAGGGAAAGCAAATCTTTCATCGCTCATCTCGGACGGAAGCATTTCATATCGAAAGTGATGCTCGTTTCAGGAGACCGCGAAGCCGAAACTCGTCATTTGGCAGAACTCGTTGGCGTCACCAAGGTGTACTCGTCAAAGAGTCCGGAAGAAAAAGTTGCCATCGTGCGCGAAGAAACCGCTCGGGCAAGAACCCTTTTCCTCGGCGATGGAATCAATGACGCTCCAGCCCTTCTCGCGGCCACGGTCGGCGTCGCTTTCGGGCAGAACAACGACATCACCACCGAAGCGGCTGGGGCGGTGATTCTCGATGCGTCGCTCGCGAAAGTGGACGAGTTTCTTCATATCGGGCGTCGGATGCGTCGCGTTGCGCTGCAAAGTGCCCTGGGTGGAATGGCTCTAAGTATTTTCGGGATGGGATTGGCCGCAGCAGGGCGCTTACCACCGGTTGCCGGGGCGGTCGCGCAGGAGATCATTGACGTATTCGCAATTCTGAACGCCTTGCGCGCAGGATTCTCCCCACGATCCTTGACCGATTTCGATTGACGGATCTGCCAGGACACGTGACGTTGCTTCAGAGGTCGAGAGTTGCGAACAGATTGGCGGGATCCCCCGTTGGTGAAATGCGGAAGCCCAGCTTCCGGAAGAGCGACTGCATTTCCGTATTCTCCTCCAACACGTAGGCGACGATCGATTCGAGCCGTTCATCGCGAGCAATCTTAACCAGCCGCCGCAAAAGTTCCGATCCAAGCCCGCGCCTCTGAAATTGGTCGCGCACGAGAAACGCGATCTCAGCGGAATTGCTGTCGCGAAGCTTGGTCATTCGGCCGATGGCAAGGACCTCGTGCTCACCGCTGTCCGGCACGACGCGCTCGGCCAACAAGGCGATCTCCCGGTCATAGTCGAGAAAACAAATTCGCGTGAGCCGGTCATGCGCGACGCGCTGGCTCAGCTTGGTGATGTGGAAATAGCGAAGATAAACGCTGCGCTCGGAGAGCGCTTCGTGAAATTTCACCATCAGCGGCTCGTCTTCCGGCCGAATCAGTCGGATTGTCACGGGCGTTCCATCTTTCATCTTCCATTGCGAGACGTACTGCGCTGGATAGAGCCGGATGGCAGGCTTCGCGTGACTCGCATCAACCCGCAGAACGTCGTGCGAAGGATCTTGTACTCTCGGGGTCGTGCTCTCCGGGTTCATGCTGGAACTATCTTCACAATCGGGAAGTCTTGCAAGCATTTCGCAAGCGCAGCCGCTCCTGAGAGTTTCGGACGCACCAGACGAGGACGACGTTCGTTCGACGCGCGCTCAAACGCATTCTCAACGGGGTCCGGCGAAGCACGGTGCCCCGTGATCTCCTCTATGTGAATGCAGTAGAAGATCGGAATATCTCGATCGAATTGTCCGCGGGTCTGAGCCGCTGCAAATCCGGTTTGCCACCACAAAGACCTCTTCTCAAGGAGAGATTGCGCCTGCAGTCTCACCTCCGAGTATTCGGGCGTGTCGGGAAGTTCTTCGTAACGTCCTCGAACAATGACGCTCGCCCACTCGACATGGCTTTGAACCTCGTCGGCCTCGATGCAGACCATTGGGTTCGAGCGCATCCATTCAATTTTTTGTCCCACGGTAGCGAACCCGTAGAGGCGGTCGGGCTCGTACGCAAAATAGACCGGCACGATGTATGGTTGATTTTCACGCGCACAGGCAAGCCGGCCAAACCCGAGCCGCTCGAGCAAATCATGACATTCTTCTCGGTTCAATTCTCTTACGAGCATACGGCACCTCCGTGCAAATGAGATTTTCGCTATCTCGGCTCTTCAACCGCGAACCGTCAAAACCGGGCAGTGCGCATGCGCGACCACCTTATGCGCCGTCCTGCGCTCCAGATGTGTGGCAGCGCCCAAGCGCTTCCCAGCATCGCGGACGCCAAGCACGATCAAATCGGCGCCATG
Source organism: uncultured Acidobacteriota bacterium (assembly GCA_963812565.1). Classification (GTDB taxonomy): domain Bacteria; phylum Acidobacteriota; class Terriglobia; order Acidiferrales; family UBA7541; genus Palsa-295. The sequence goes on along the minus strand of CAWEVR010000006.1, from coordinate 1,376,572 downwards.
CTCTCTTGCCACCTCCAGAATCTCGTCGGCTGGGTTGCCATACTTGACGACTGTCTCGGGGCGGCACCACAACTCCGCGTCCTTCGGAATCATTTCCCCAAGCTCGTACATGGCATCTGCCACGGACGCCGCATTCCGGGCGGATCCCTCTTCGCGTTCGCGATGGTGGATCACGTGAAGGAGGATTAGCTCCGCCTCGTTCTCCTGCGCGAGCGAGATGGCGTACGGCGCAGCTGCGAGCGATTCAGGAGTGAAGTCGGTGGCGAAAAGGACGCGATGGAACCGAGCACCGCTGTGGGCACCGTTATGAACACCTGGGCCAATCGTGAGAACGGGAATAGGTGAAAGGCGGAAGATCTCCTCGGCAACCGAGCCGAGCAGGAGTTTCGCCGCGCCAGTGCGTCCATGCGTTCCGAGCACGATCAGATCGATCGCATACCGCTTCAAAGCTTGTTCAAGCGTTGACCAAACTCCGAGGCCCCTTTCAACGATTGTTTCGTGGGGCAGCCCGGAAAGCTGGGCTGTTAACCGCACCATGTCATTTCCGGCGCACTCTTCTTCCGCAGCTATCACACCGCCGACTAATTCAGGCGGGGTGTACGTATACACAGCAGGTGTAAGTACATGCAGCGCGTAGATCTTGCAGCCGTACTCCCGGGCAACGGATGCGGCGAACGGAAGCGCCGCTTCCGAAGGTTCCGAAAAATCGGTGAGATAAAGAATGTTCTTCAGTGTGATTCGGGTCCCAGCATCAGCGATCTTCATGAGGCACCTCCTGCCGCCATAATGCTTTATCGACGGGAAAGCCTCTGTGATTCAGGTCACATTTCGTAGTGACCTACGTCACCGCCTATGCGGAATTCGATTTTGGCGCCAGGAAACGCAGATGTGGCGAAAATACAAAACGTGCCCGTCAATTGATGAATCGGCGGTTTGGATTCGGTGGTGAAGCAACTGTAGTGCTCCCCCATAAAACTGGACACCTCGGTTAGGTAAGATCAGGGCCTCCAAACGGGAGGCAACATGGGCAGGAAACCACGCGTAGAACGGTCGCCGGAAGAGAGGCGGCAGATCGTGCAGGTAGGCATCACGAGCGAGAACGTATCAGAAGACGTGTCGGCGTCACGGAATCGCTCCGGAGTGCCTGATGATCGAGCTACCTGAACTGTAGAAGCCCCGCGCGGGGTGCTTCGGTCCGAACTACCACGCAGTACCTCCCGGATTGCCGGCCACTCGGAACTTAACGTCGAAACACGCGGCCAAGTCCTGATAAGTCGGATAATCGGAAACTACGTTTGCCACAGGAGCCTTAACGCCATCACCTATCTGGGGATCATCGCAGTCTGAGATAGATGGTGATAATCCCTGTTCTCGACACCTATCTGTGAGCAGGCGTAAGATGCACGCAAAGTGACTGATTCCTCATCAATACTTGGCAGGACAATTTCCCACTACCGCGTCATCGAAAAGATCGGCGGCGGAGGCATGGGCGTGGTCTATAAGGCCGAGGACACCCGCCTCCATCGTTTTGTCGCTCTCAAATTCCTTCCCGAGGATGTAGCCAAAGACCATCAGACGCTCGAGCGCTTCGAGCGCGAGGCGCAGGCTGCTTCTGCGCTGGACCATCCGAATATCTGCACCATTTATGAGATCGGCGAGCACGAAGGCCAGCCATTCATCGCGATGCAGTTTCTGGAGGGTCAAACGCTGAAGCACCTCATCAGCGGGAGACCACTTCCGCTCGAGCAGGTGCTGGAACTCGGGATACAGATTACGGATGCGCTTGACGCTGCTCACGCGCGGGGGATCATCCACCGGGACATCAAACCCGCGAACGTTCTTGTTACAAAGCGAGGTCACGGGAAGATTCTAGATTTCGGTCTGGCGAAGCTCATTCCTGTAGGCGAGGGTGCCGGCGTTTCTGCGATGCCGACAGCAACAGCAAATGAAGTGCTCACCAGCCCAGGCAGTGCAGTTGGCACGGTAGCGTATATGTCGCCGGAGCAAGTGCGAGGCAAGGAGCTGGATGCGCGTACTGACCTCTTCTCGTTCGGTGTCGTTCTGTATGAGATGGCGACAGGTAATTTGCCTTTCCGCGGCGACACTTCCGGTGTGATCTTCGACGCCATTCTAAATCGAGAGCCAATAGCACCCGTGCGGCTGAATCCTGACCTGCCGCCGACACTCGAACAGATCATCAACCGAGCATTGGAGAAGGACCGTAACCTGCGCTACCAGCACGCCTCCGACCTGCGAGCGGAATTGCAAAGGCTCAAGCGTGACACCAATTCTGGGCGATCGGCTTCGGACGGGACTCGGGCGGCAATTACTGTGGCTGCCGGAATTCAATCGTGACGTCCTGTTGAGCTTGGACGGGCCTTTCGTTCAAAAGAGTGGGCTTGTAACGCCATACGCGAATGGCGCTCATTATAGCGGGAAGAAGAGAGTTCGGTCCGCTCACGGACTTTATATCCATCACTTGGCCGAGCTGTCCGATGGTGACACGGACCTTTACGGTGTCTGTCAATCCGTATCGAAACCCCGGCCTTGGAAAGCGAGGCGCAACGTATGAGACAAGCTCACCAGGTTGCAATCGAGCGGGTTGATGAGCCACCTCAGGTCCGGGCTCAGGAGAAACAAGAACAGACAATCGCGAGGTAATCTCGAACAAAGCGGAGCCGGCAATCAGTTTTTCCGGGAAAATCACCCTAGTCGGCTTGCTGCCTTCGGCTGGGGGATTGAAAAGGAATGCGGAGCGCGGTGCCTGGTCCGGCGCTGCGTCCGCCGGAGACGTTACGCTGCGTGCGACAGGGTTTCTCGGCGCGGTACTTATCGGGCCGACCGCCTTGGGTGAATGTGCGGGTTCGGAATTCGAGGGTGGCGACGAGCTCGGCACCGCGGTCGCTGCAGGCCTTGCGGAATCCGAGGTGGGATTTCCCGGCGCAGCACCTTTCGGGCCTCCAGCCACGGCTGGCTGATCGCGTTTGGTACCCACTACCGGCGGTTTCCGCACCGCGGTCGCCGCAGGTTTTGCGGTGTGCGAAGCGGGATTTCCTGGCGCTGTAGCTCTTGGGCCGACAGCCACAGCCGGATAAGCGTGTTTGAGACTCGCCGTTGGCGGCGAGGGTTTCGGCGCCGCGGCCGTAGCAGGTTTTGTAGTGAGAAGGGCACGATTTCTTGGCGCGCTACGTATTGGCCCAAGAGCCACCGCCGAATGTGCGTGTTCGGCACTCGACGGTAGCGGCACGCTTCGTGCAATTAGTCCGGTCAAGTCATTGCGGTTGGGACGCTCTTCGGGATCAGCGGATGGTTTAGGTTCTAGTGTCGTAGATGAATTTGAGTCTGTCGAGGGCACCTTCACGGAAGGTTCAGAGTCCCGGGTGCCTTCTTTGGCTTTTTCTTCGGTAGGTCTGGAACTGCCAACCGTATTGGTTCCTGCGGAGCTATCGAGATCGACGGAGGATCGGCTCGTCTGTGCTGAAGATGTTTCGGTTGGGGCTACGATGGGAGCTGAATCTGATGGTGGCCCACTGGCGGATTGAGTGTGTGGACTTTGTGAGCGCAACCGCACTTGTTTTCCGAACGGGACGCGTCCCAGATAAGCCAAGACATCAACATTGCCTTTCGTTGCCGCGATTCCAATGATTAAACCGATGACAGCGAACAAGAACACCAGTGCGGCGACCTGCAATCCGGATAGATCAAAAATGACTGGAGTATGAGACGCGCTGGGCGCGACCACCTCCGAGGCGGTTTGCACTTGAGGCAAGCTGAAAGTTTGAGGAAGATCGCCTGTTGAGATTTTCGCACCGGAGCGGAGCATCGAATCACTGGGTTCGGTGTTTGACGTGACAGGAGTTGGGAGCGGACCCTGCTGCGGCTTGATTTCGTCGACCGTGGTGGTGCGTTTTGCATAAGTGCTTTCAGACGGGAACATTTCCGCGTAGCGCGCTGCCGCTTCCTCATCGCGAGCTGATGGGTTGCTAAAGATCCTTCTGTACTTGCAAGAACTGATTTCCAAGGGCTGCTTGTCGCGGCGAAGGGGGTTTGGAAGTTGGTCAAATCCGGTGACCGGTTTTTCGGACGCGATCCAATTTGAGATTTGATCGCGGGCGTCGGCGGTGAGGTCAACAAATCGGATGCCAGCGCCTTTTTTTGATTCCGCTAGCCACACAATCTGTGCGGAAATTTCGATACTCTGACTGGAGCTAGGCAACTGAAAGCGAATGCACGGGAGGTACGCACCTACGACAAGAAGGTCGGCCACAGCAATGGCCATGCCCGTCTCACTTATATTAAGTACAATTCCGCCATTGGTATCGTCGAGCATGACATACGCGAGAGAAGCAGGAGTGGTGCGGGTCTGAAGGCGACGGTCACGCGCAGGAGGCAGGCCCCCGAAGTGTTCTTGCAGATTTGACATGTCCCCCTCCCCACCGCTTTGTGCGGTGAGTCGACTACAAAGCCGCCATAATATCGATGATGGCGGGAACGAGAGTCCCGGATTTGATAACCGTGAACGCGTTGCGTGGGAGGCTCTCTTTTAATCCAGTAACTGTTCGTGCAGGACCATGGCCAAACTTCTTCGCGGGAATATTGTGAGGCTAAGTCTGATAACTACTACGTGTTAGACAGGGACCTGCGAAAGTCTATTGTTTCTTTGGCGTGAGAATTCTGGTGGATTTCACGCGGAGGCGGTGGTTCTCAACCACCTCACCGGGTTCGGTTTCAAATCCAAAGAGGAATTTAGCGGCAAGTTCCGATTTCAACTTTATCCTAGCGCAAAACCATATGCTTGCCGCCCTCCGGTAGGCTCCTCTATGTCCACCTCTTTGCGCTCTGCTGATTAAGTACGGTCGATCGTCGGCTTCCTTTGATAAAACAAACTTCACAAACTCTGGTTCCGTCTTTGAGCGTATAGTCAACCCTCCGCCCTGGATCAATCTCAGCGCCACACTTTCCACATTGTTCGACAATTTTCTCGTCCATTTCGCCCAGCCTCGGTAATGCGATTCTACCAGAGAGCCTTCCTTGCGGTCCTTCTCAGGCGCAGAACCTTCTGTCAAAAGTTCAAAAAATACCGGTCACGCACCTGCGCAGGCTATGCGTCGCCGCTAATAAGGGTTGCGTAGCGGTGTCCTCCTGGGTCGCATGGTGCTAGGGGGCTTGGCCCGGTGTCAGAGCACCCCATACTGCGAGCTGCACTCGACATCAGGTCGTTTGAAACCGGGCGGAACCGGCGATTTTGAGGGGTCTGAAGATTAAGCGGGAGCGACTTTGTGGCTAATGCACTCTGCTGTAGGGAACAGAATTCAAATCAAGCCTTTCAGCATACTGCGCGTTACGGAGACACAGAAAGCCGGGAGACGCCATGGAGGTTGCCGGTCAGCCAAGTTTTAAGATTGAACGTACTCTGTTCTCTGAGGCCAACGCAGGACTCGACGCAGCGTTTGAAAGAGCTGACACAACTACCAGCATGAAAGATAAAAGGTGACAGTGTTTGCATCCGCACTGGGACCCGGTGTATTGAACCCATCAACGGCCATCAAGGATTTTTAAACCAGAGAGGAGAAAGGCGTTGAAAGACCTCCATAAGGATTACATCGCAAAGATAACATACCTGGCCGCTGGATTATCGATTGGTGCCCTCTTGAGTGTACTTCTAGCTCCACAGTCCGGAGACGACACTCGTGAATGGATTGCGGGTAAATGCAAAGACGGGATGGATGCCGTCCAGGCCAAGGTTCAGCAGACCCGTGGACGGGTTGGGGAATTGCTCCAAGAAGGGCAGGAGCAGGTCGAAGGGGCCGTGGAACAAGGTCGAAAAGCTTTTAGGAAAGCGAAAGCGGCGGCAGGCTAGTCTGTCAGGGCAGCGATTCTAGGTTGTGGCGACAAGTACATTTGCAATTGCGATTTCAAGGTCAATCTCCAAAACTTGGCTTTTTTGACCTGCCCTCCGATTGTGGCCCAGGCATAGTGTGGCACTCGAGGTTGTTGGGACAGAGGACAAAGAAGCACGAATCGGTTCTCGGAGGAGAAAACCATGCTTTGGACAATTTTCGTGGTTTTGCTCGTGCTGTGGCTATTGGGACTGGTTACTTCCTACACCTTAGGTGGGTTCATCCACATCCTGTTGGTTTTGGCTCTCGTTGTTCTTGTAATTCAGCTCGTTCAAGGCCGAAGAGTCGTTTAATTGGGGCGAAGTAAACATGAAACCGATGAGTTGGATTGGGACTTTGTTAATCGCTCTGGGCGGACTGACCCTCACCTCCAGGGAAGCGGGAAGACGAGTACCGGTCACTGGAGATTCCTTTCGATCTGAATCGCCGCGTATCGATTTTGAGGCTTAAAGCGGCTTAGGGCGCCTCAGGACGACTTAGCCCTGGCTTTTGCCGACTCACCTGAGCCGTAGGATTGAGTAAACTCATCGACCTGCTTCTCCGCGGCTTCCTTCGCAATTCCATAGCGTTCCTGAATCTTGCCTACAAGCTGTTCCTTCTTGCCGTTTATTGTAGTCAAGTCGCCGTCAGTCAGCTCTCCCCAGTTCTCTTTCACTCTGCCCATCGCTTGCTTCCACATGCCTTCAATTTGGTCCCAGTTCATGTCGTACCTCCTCTGGATAGAATAGCCAGCTGGTTAGGTATGGTAGATACGAACCCTCCAGCTGGGAATACAACGCAACGTGTAGATGCGAGTGGCTACTCCATTCGCAGCTCACTATGTCAGTCTACAATTTCACTGTTCGGGCTGCGATTTTAAAAATTGTGGTTCCGGATTACTGTTCACTTTTGACCACTTTCGCAAATTTCTGTTTTTGGGTCTCTTAAGAGGATTTATAGGGATTTGATTTCCAACAGTACAACCGCGAGATTGGACTGAAATAGCCTACCGATAGTGTTTGATACCCGACAGACAGCAATCCTCCTTCCCTGTTAGATTAGCTCTAAGGACCTAAACTGGCTGCCATGCTCAAAGCGCACAAAAAACTAAAGGCGCCCGTTTTCAATGCCCAAACTTTTCTCGATTCGGCCGGTGTGGCGAGAAAAGTTGTGGAGTATCGAAGATCCCAGAAGGTCTACTCCCAAGGTGATCCTGCTGCGAATGTCATATACATTCAAAAGGGCGGTGTGAAGCTCTCTGTTGTCAATGAGGTCGGCAAAGAGGCTGTTGTGGCGATGCTGGGCCCCGGCGACTTTTTTGGTGAGGGGGGCATGGCCGGCCAGTCTGTTCGTATGGGCACGGCGACCGCGATCACACCCACGACCTTACTCGTTATTGAGAAAAACGAGATGATTCGCGTGCTCCACGCTGAACATGCTTTCTCCGACCGCTTCGTGTCTTATATGCTTTCACGGAACATCCGAATCGAGGAGGACTTGGTCGATCAGCTATTCAATTCGAGCGAGAAACGGCTGGCTCGGACTCTTTTGCTGCTCGCTCGCTATGGCAAGCAAGACGAGCCTCAAAAAATGGTCGCCAAAATATCGCAAGAGACTCTGGCGGAAATAATTGGCACAACGCGCTCCCGGGTGAACTTCTTCATGAACAAATTCAAGAAACTGGGCTTCATTAGGTACAATGGCGGTCTCCACGTCGACTCTTCCCTCCTTAGCATTGTCCTGCACGAGTAACCACCAACTTTCGCGCTTATCGGAAAACGGCATACTTCCAGATCAGCGTTCGTAAGAGGGCTTACCACCGCATGTCTCTGATTGTTGGTCGGAAGCGGTTTTATCGACGTCCAGGACCACGGGGAATTCTTTTCGTCTCAATCGTCTCAGCCGCGGAAAGCTTCCGGTCTACGTGTGGCCCTGAGCGCGGAGCACCTGAAAGCAGCACACAACGCTTCCCCGCAGCGACACCACACGTAGGACAGGGGACGGAGGATAACTGTTTGGGCGTGAGTTCTCTTTTTTTCATTCAGACAGAATGCGGTGAAACCCTGCCTCGAAACTGTTCCATTTAGGACGCTATGCGCACCAGCCATCGGAAACTTTCGATCCTACCGGACAACTGTTGCTAAGTGGCATTCCCACCACCAGTTTGTTGCCATCCCCCAATCAAAACTGGTTGCCGTGAAATCCCCCCAAAAATCACAATTCCGCGATTGCCTCCATATCTAGCCGTATTCCGTTCAAAAACACCGCAGACTGCGTGTACTTACCGAGGACTGGCGGTTTAAATCTGGCCGTGACCGAGGATTTTGACGGGGGATTTGATGATTTTCGAGATAGATGGTGAAGAGGGGATTTAGCAGCAGTTACCGCTGATGTAGGCCGTTAGAGAACGCTGTGGTCAGTTTTCGAGAAGCCGGCTTTTCATTTCTCATCCCCGATTTCTGGCACCAAACAACGTATACTCGCGCCACACACGGATCTCGCCTGAAGAGACACGAAAATGCTAAACGAAGAGTGGATCAAAACACTTGAAGACGGCAGAAAAGTGAAATTCTTCTACCAAGAACTGCCGTATGACGGGGCATTTATCACCGCGCAGATTGAAGGGAATGAGGTTGTCTATTCAGTTGTATTGACCAAAGCAAGAAACCCGCTGAGTCGTGATGATGTTGAAAGTCATTTCAAGGGCGAACTCTCGAAGAAGTAGCGACACTCAATTCTGGATCTTATCCGCGGAGCAATCCTCGCATGGACTGATAACCTTGCCAAGCTTTCCATGGCATACCTTGCGGCATCTGCATGCTACCTGGCTCGGTTTCCATAATGTACCGAGTGCCCAAGCGCAAGGTAGTGGGCTATTTGCGTGGTGGTGTTTAACCCCGCAGCTTGCCGGTCGTTGGGTCGAACCTGGAATACCAGAAATAAAACGCGTCTTGCTGGCTCGCAAACGTTCGCTGAAAATTCGGCTCAGCTTCAGAAGCTATACGCCAACAGTGGCCACTTCCATCCAAGGAGAGAGTGCCAAATATTTTCTCTCCTTTGCCGGTCAAGTTCATTGAATTCGTGGACATTCAGGACCTCTCTTCTTTAAGAGCGATTACGTTCCGAGTATGTAAAATGATCATGCGTCATGACGCCGTGGTTAGCCCCTTCTTCTTTCTTGCGAGCAGATTCAGCCATGCGGGGCCCGGCCATTTCTTTGGTGACGCTGGCGAGTGTTGCTTTGTCTCTTTGTTTCTTCGATTTCTTATCCTTCACAGACATATAGTGGCACCTGGCATGAAGCAATGCTGTCCCGTTTAGTACACAATTGCTCATCGCGAATGCGCTGTTTATCAAACTGCACTCCGCAATTACTGCGGCTTATTCCCTAGGGTGGCTGGTGAAACTGGTGGTAGCAGCCGTGGCTGTGGCGCAGTTCAAGCGCTAGCTGGCGTAAGAAGCGGCTAGAGGGGCAAAGAAGCCGGCAGAAACAGTAATTTCCAAGACTCGGCAGGTTTGAAGCCGGAATCTGGTGAAAAGCCCAGAAGTAAGGGTCGCACACCTGCATACGCATTGCGTAGCTGCAAGTATGGCTTGAGTAGAAAGGTCGTACGGGCTTGCATGGTGTATGGGGCTTGGCCCGGCGTCAGAGCACCGCATACTGCGAGTAAACACCGAGGACGGCCGGTTTAAATATAGCCGTGAATGGCGAGTTTGAGGGGTTTCCGCATTACTGCTTGAATTCTTCCTTAGAATCAGACGAAAACTCCGAGTGGGCAGTGAACACAGGAGTAAGCCGCACAGCATCATCAACCAAGATGGCCACTGATGTGTAAGGGTTGAACTGTATGGTGAGGTCGGTGTTGGTGTCAGGAAGAACGTAGAAGAATCCCCCAGCGATGTTTTCCGGCGGGATTCGAATTTGCACGTCTCCCTCATCTAAGACCAGTGGGCGAATGCTTCCATCAGTGGCAACGATGCAATTGAAGCTTGCACTCCCGCAGGCGTTCTTTTCTGGAATAGGTTCACCTGCCGCTGGCTGATTTGGCACCAGCTGCAACCGGACCTGCGTATATACGCCATCCGGGACAACCGCCTCACCGAATAGGCTTGGTGAGGAAGGGTCATTGGTCCTTGCCATGAGGTCGACTTGCAGTGGTTGCTTCACGAGGTTAGGAGCCAATTCCTGCCAGCCGGAAGAATTCTCATCAGTGAGCGCACTCGTATGGGCTTCTATCCCCCTAAGGCTAATGAAAATATGGGGCACGCAAGGGGAACTTGGCTCTGCAGCAGGCAAGGAAGAATTCAATTGCAGGCGAACGGTGCCAGTTGCTGCACTGAGTGAGCAGGAGGAGCCACCCGCCACGAGCGTGCCACTGGACGGATTCGAAACGAAAATGAAACAGGAGTTACCGCACCCGGTACAGACCAAACTGAAGAGCAGTACTGCAAGGATATTCCACAAGAATGCCTTCGTCCCGACCTCGCTGGCGCCAGTGCAGTGCATGGCGGGACCTCATTGGCCAGCATTATCGTGACCTCTCTAAGCCTCGTCAAGCCTCAGGCATCTACACGACGGAATGCGGTGTCCCTCCTGGAGCTCTTCCCCGATTCTTGAACTTGTCTTCTTGAATCCCTACAATTCACATGAGTTTCAATCGATGTCTACCATGCGACCAATTGCAAATCCAAATCCATTGACCGAAGATGAATTCGCAAAACTCGGCGAATTCCTTCGTAGCATAAAGAATTGTCAGGCCATGAGCCTGGAAGAGATGGACGGCTTTTTTACGGCGCTCATTTGCGGCCCTGAGATGGTTTCGCCCAGCGAGTACTTGCCGTACGTTTGGGGTAACGAATTGTCGAACGATGGGGTTTTCCAGAGTCTCGAGGAAGCCCAGAACGTCCTGAATCTTGCCCTTCGTCACTGGAACACGATTGCAAGCACCCTATATAAAGGTAGGGTGTACTTCCCGTTCTTGCTCGAAGATGAGGATGGCCTGGCACAAGGAAACGATTGGGCGAAAGGATTCCTACGGGGCATGGGTCTGCGTCGGGCCAGTTGGAACGAGTTGGTGGATGACGAACAACACGGAGGCAGTCTGGTGCCGGTCTTCATGCTAGCGTACGAGCACGACCCCGATCCAAAACTGCGCCCCCCTCCGATTTCCCGAAAGAAACGTGAAGAAATCCTGACCCATCTGGCTGCAGGGTTACCCGTCATCTACCAGTACTTCAGACCAGAACGTCGGGCCCATGCGAAGGCCTAGATGAAAGTGTTTGTGCAGGACCTTTGAATGCATCGCCAGTGATTCAACTGCCATCTTGAAGGTGTAAAATGTGGCCCCTGAACGGGCTCACCGTTTTAGCCAGTTGCGTTGATGAACGCCTGCGCCTATGATTTCCGTAAGAAATCTGGGAACTGAGGAGAGTGCCATGCCTCAATACGAATATCTGTGTTCACCCTGCGGCAAGAAATTCACCGCCATTTTGACTATCGCCGAACACGACCAAGGCAAGGTTAAGTGCCCCAAGTGTGGCAGCACAAAAGTTGAACAGCAGTGGGCGGCGTTTTTCGCGACTACTTCTAAGAAGAGCTAAGCCGACCTGGTCAACGCCAGCCCTATCGGCGGTCACGCACAATTTGCTGCCTCTAAATATTTGGCGGCGCACCAGGAAAACCTGGCTGAAATGCGGCATGAATTGAGCCATACAACGCCGCTTGGAGACCGACGAAAGGCATTGTTCTGCAGTTCACCTAGCCACCAGTCGTGCCATGGCAATGAGGAAACAAAGGAGCGAAGCAAATGTGGAAAAATGAGAATCATGATGTGGCCCCGCAGCGCATGACGGAGGCGCTGACGGCTTATGAAGAAGCGGTGAAAGAGTTCTCTACGAGCGCTGCAGAGTTCCTGAAACACATTCCACTTTTGACACAGGCCCGGGATGCGTATCAGCGCGCCATCGTGGTTAGTGCTCAACTGCGCGACATCTTGGACAGGGGCGATGAGACCTTGCGAAACTTTATGGCCCAGATGCAGCAAGCCGTCAATTCCCAGCTTGACAACGCCACCACTGACGAGAAGAAGCCCGAAGCGGCGAAAGTAGAAACAATCAAAGCGAGTGGGGAAAAGGCCAACGCTGCTCGGGCATAGCAGACTGTACAAATCCGAAAGAGCGATGCGCAGAAGCCAGCCTGATTTCGTGCCGACCTGTGGGTCCTTAGAGCACACTGGCGAGACGATTAGCGGACCGGGGGAGAGATTCGGCTTTGTGCGCCTGCCGAAAACCCACGACGCATCCGACATCAACCGGTCATGTTTGGCCGGTGAGGTTCGTCGCTACCGTGGTGAACGTTGAACTGATTGCGGTCGCGAGCGTATTTATCGCCACAACTGCAGCCAGGGCGATCAGAACCACCAGGAGAGCATATTCCGTCAGATCCTGCCCCTCGTCTTCCGTCCACAGCCTCTTCAAAATTTCCTTCCTTATTCTCCTCATTTGCGTCCCCCGTAATTCGTAGTCTTTCACTTCTTGGCGTGATCGATGCGTTGAGAACAGATTTCACCCGAGCAATTTCCTTTTGGTTCTTAACCGTAAGATTGCAGTGCTTATAATCCCATCTACGCGATGCGATTGAAAAAACGCACGCGATCGTCTGGGTCGTATTTTGGATCGGTGCCACAGAGTGGGCAAGAAAGAAGTTGGCCTTACAGCCTGTGATTTGCACTGGGAATTCACAGCTTTTCCACACAGCCCAGGCAAGGGCCCTCTCCGTGGGATAGTTGAGGAACGAGGTTCCCGTACCAGCCTACTTTTCCTTCAGCTTGAGCTTGCCCTCAGCTTTGTTCTTCTCGAGGAAAGCCCGCAGTTTCCCGCCAGCATCCAGAAGCCGAATCCACTGCTCGTAATAGAGAGTGACAGGGAACCGACCAAGCCCGTACACGCTCATGCCTCCCTTCTCCCCTACCTTGAATTCAAGCTCGCCGGAGCGGCGACCGCCTGCCTGCTTTTCCAGTTCAGCGACACGTGCTTTGAGTTCCTCGTAAGATGGTTCGGCCATTTCTTCCCCCTGTCGACTCCAAGACGGATTATACCTCTGCGCTTCGCCGCCACACCTCGGTCGGGTCGCTGCAGCTCACTGTTATTATCCGTGACTCGAATAGCGTGCCTTTGAAAAGCAAAAGAATCGGGGTCACACACCTGCGTACGCATTGCGTAGCTGCTAATAAGGGCCCCGTACTGGTGTAGCCCGAGCTTGCATGGTGCATGGGGCTTGGCGCCTCTGGAGTGACACTTGTACTGCGTGCAATGCTCGAGGACAGGTGGTCCAAAATGTGATTAGAAAGTGAACGCAGTTGGATGATGTCAGAAATGGCTTGCATTCGCTCAGTGCCTTGAGCAAGAGTCAGGGACCTGAATCAATCACACGACAGGAGAGAATGTGGATATCGTACACAAATTTGAAAAGGCACTTCGTAGGAGACACCACCTACTACAGACGGAGCTGGCGAAAATTGAACATCTGATTGACGCTTTTGAGAGAGGTGCGAAACGCGGTGCCAAACGCACGGGTCGCAAGAGAATGTCGGCGGCAGGTCGCAAACGTATCTCGATGGCGCAGAAGGCTCGCTGGGCAAAGAGAAAGAAGGGATAAGAAGCTTCCTGAACTCCGCAGACTGCGTGTACTTGTCGAGGACAGGCGGTCCAAAGGCGGATCTTCATTTCGCCGCGTGTTAGGGAACCTTCCGACGACGTCCGTTAGGCTCAGCAATCTCCTACAGAATGTTTTGCTTCTTCAACTCTTTCACGATCAGTTTGACGACACCATCGATTACCTTTTGCGCCGATTTCGGATTGAATGAATCGCTGGTGCCGGTCCAGATGAGTTCACCATCCGAGGGGGTAACTGCATAAAAATTAGTTTCTACACGAACAGTCGTATCTTCACGCAAGTAGTCGGGAGAATAGACCTGCCGGTAAACCGTACCGTAATAACCGTAGAACGAGCGGTAGTAAGCATAGGGAACTGCATAACTATGGCCGGGGATGTAGGTGGTCTTCTTGTCGACTTTGACAAGCCGCGAAGTAAGGACGGCGTCGATCTTGAAGTCACGGATCTGTCCTTTCAAATAGTCAGGGTCCAGTTCGGCGGAGTGCGGCCGGAACAGGATGGAGTTTCCGGGAACCGCCTCAAGGCCGTCATTTGCAATTGCAGACGAAAGATCATCTTCGAAATCTGCGCGAATTTCCGGATTCTTGCTCATACCGATTACAAGAATCCGATGAGGCTTCTGACCAGAATAGTTGGGATTTTTCCAACTCATTAGGAGTTTCACGGCCTTAGCATTCGCGACGGGCAGAATAGCCAGGGCGCAAAATGTCAGTGCCCAGATCAGAGCGGCGGCGAGCAAACCTTTGGTGGATCTGAGTTTCATCACTGTGCGCGGTTCCTCTCCTAGTCTAGTCGTCAGGTGCAGCGGATCAGGTGGCAGACAGAGTGTATTAAACGGGACAGCATGGCTTCATTATACGTGCCACGATAAACGTGTGCAGCATAAGAAATCGAAGAAACAAAGAGGCAAAGCAACACTCGCCAGCGTCACCAAAGAAATGGCCGGGCCCCGCATGGCTGAATCTGCTCGCAAGAAAGAAGAAGGGGCTAACCACGGCGTCATGACGCATGATCATTTTACATACTCGGAACGTAATCGCTCTTAAAGAAGAGAGGTCCTGAATGTCCACGAATTCAATGAACTTGACCGGCAAAGGAGAGAAAATATTTGGCACTCTCTCCTTGGATGGAAGTGGCCACTGTTGGCGTATAGCTTCTGAAGCTGAGCCGAATTTTCAGCGAACGTTTCCGAGCCAGCAGGACGCGTTTTATTTCTGGTATTCCAGGTTCGACCCGACAACCGGCAAGCTGCGGGGTTAGGGGTACATGCTGTTAGTCCCGTCTGGATACCATAACCAAGTGCCGCCCATAGTAACGCTACGGTACAATCTGGACCTGGCGGTCGGTCAACATAAGCCAATTCCATTCAAATCGGAGATTTACTCTCACTCTTGAAATGGAAGTTAGCCATGGACGAAAAGATCGATTCGAAAGTAACCTATTTGCTGATGGGACTGGGTGTCGGATCGCTGGTCGGCATCCTGTTTGCGCCGAAATCCGGTGAGGAAACTCGCGAATACCTGTCGCAGGTGATCAATAAGGGGAGCAAGCATGCTCGGAAGAAGGCACGGAAACTGCAGAAGCGCGCTGAAGACGTAGTCGAGCGCGGCAAGGAAATGGTCAATCAGAAGAAGGAACAAATTGCAGCGGAATTGGACGAGGCCGCCAAAGCCTACCTGCCGGAGAAATCGAAAGCTAAAGGCGCCTGAATGGAAATATGGCAACGGTTTGTAATCTAGGACGACCTGATCGCGTGCTCCGCATTGTGGTGGGAGTAGGGATGGGAATTGCGGGCATCCTTGATTAATGGTCATCGTTACCTCGGTCGTTTTCTGGGCATTGCGGGCGCCGTAGTCATTCTCAGCGCCGTCTGGGGAACCTGACTTGGCTACCGGGTGCTCGGTCTGAGCACATACAAGAGCAGGGACAAGGTGGCGTAATGGCTCGTAGTGGGGCGCCAATCAGAAGCAAACCTGACCGAAATGCGGCATGACTTGAGCCATACAACGCCCTTCGAAATGCGTGAATAGGGCTCGGTCTACAGTTCACCCACTCCCTTACCAACTGCACCTGGCAAACCATGATGAGACCGGAAGCCACCGCATAAACTCAGGGCAAACGCCGCCAGAGAAGATGGTGAAAATCGACCGCAAAGGCATACGGGTGGCACCAAGCGTTTCCTGCATGGGACACAGAGCCGATTCGGTGGGAGCTGACAGCCTGCGCCACGGGCAGACTCACAGAAACGCGAGGAGAGACCCTCCGTTGCCTAACTGTCCCTTTTTGGACAGTCCACTCCCGAATGAATGTGTTACGCACGTCACCTCGGCAAGTGACGAACGTCACCGAAGATGACAGGACAAAGAATTAAAAAAAGGAGCGCCGACAGGCGGACTGAGAAGGAGGTCACTGGCTTATGCCTTTACTTCAACTGGTGCTGGTACTGATCGTGGTAGGCGTCCTGCTCTGGCTGGTCAACAGTTACATACCCATGCAGGGAACGATTAAGGCCATCTTGAATGCGGTCGTGGTCATTGCTGTGGTGTTGTGGCTTCTGAACATTTTCGGACTTTTTCATTCGTTCTCCGGCATCCACGTTGGGAGGTGAGTGAAACTGAATGAACGAGCGGAAAGATCTGCATGTCATGGAAACTGACTAGAGGCGGCTCGACCATTGTAACTAGCCCAAACAATTCAGCAGGAGGCAGGGCGGCAGTCACAAGTTGAAAGGAGAATTTCGATGCTACTGATAATTATTATTCTCGTGCTCTTGTTCGCCGGAGGTGGCGGGTATTATGGCTATTCCAGATGGGGGACGGGCGGGGGCCTTGGGATCGTCGGGACGGTCTTGCTTATTCTGTTGATCTTGTACCTGCTCGGCGCGTTGCGTCTGTAACGTGACACTGACGGGCACGTCTGAGGATTTCCGACTTGTGGTTCCGGAGACCAGCACCAGATGTATATGTAGTTGGTTCGCTCGGTACTTAGCCGCACCTGAGCGTACCTAAATGCAGCTTATTCGGCAGTTATCTTTCTCAAATCTTTCCCAACTTTTTTCTTCTGGCTCGAAAGGGAAGCAATTCCAAACAGCTTCATCCCATATCGCGCTTTTCGAGAATCAGCACATTGTGCCCCTCAGGATCGTGAAGAACGGCCCAAGGAGGATGCCCTCCGCTTCCTTTAGGTTCAATCTGGAGGAAGCGATCGCGTCCTATCTTCTCCACCGTGCTCTCCAAATCAGATACCTCTAGAAAAACAACTGCTTTGTCTCGCGACGGGTAAGACTCCGAACCTTTTCGTTCCAGGCACAAAAACCCCTCCGGTGAGTCGAACTTGGCGTGATGCCCAGCCATTTCCTCTGATGAGTCCAATCCCAGCGTGTCACGATAAAATTCTGTCGCACCTCTTAAATCCTCAAAATAAAGTTCGAACCCTACGAAGCGTGGCTTCGGGTCTGGCATTGCGCGGTACCTCCGCTGTGTTCGCCCCAAATTCTAGGCAGCGCTGGTTCCCATGTTCAAGCATTTCCCATGCGGGTGGAAAAGGAGCCATTTCGGCGCGGCTTTCGGGATTGGTAACTAAAGAGCTATCCGCTTTTCTTTGCCGGAGCCAAATCGCTTTTCTTGTTATCCCCGCCCCGATCCAGTCCGAACGACGGATGGTCTTTCGTCCCGGTAATCTTTATTGGGAGTTCTGTTCCACCGTTCCTTCCTCTGAAAAACGGATCCACTGCCTTCAGGAAAAATGACTTTGCGCCCGTCGTCGTCTGCGAGAGCTTCGCCTGCAACATCATTTTCCCGTGGAAATCCATTTCGGTGCTGTCGAGACTGTAAGTCCCGTGCAAGTTCAGCGACGCGCCGGCTACGGCGAAGCCCAGGTCAGAAAAGGTCACCACACCGTTGCTAACCCGGAATGTTCCTTTCAGCTCGGAGGCCACATTGCTGATGTCCGTATTCTTCGGCTGTCCCTGGCCTTTCCTGCTTAGTGTGTCGACCTTACCCTGAACGGTAGGGCTGCCGAACTGTGCGTCGCCCACTCCGACTTGTCCGTTCAATTTAAGGCGTTCGAGCAGGTCCTCATCTCCCTCCGGAATACTGATCATTGTCTTGAGTTTCGCGGAGCCGGTCATCACGGGCTCATCGGAATTTACGGCCAAACGGAGCAGGTCTTCGACCCGAGCGTCATCCGAAACAGCATTCAGCAGGATTGTGCGGCCTTTTATCTCTTTACTGACATCAATGATCTCACCGCTTACCGCAAGCACGGTATGCATGAATTTTGCTGTCACGCTCTTCAGGATCACGTCGCCATTCGTGCCGTCCACGAGGGCAGAAAAATCCGTGTGCAGCGCCACGGGATGGCCCATCGTGCGCAGGCCGAAGTCGGGTGTGTCTGTCTCTCCTTCTACCGTCAGATAATCGAGCGGCCCGGCAAATTGCCCTTTCGAAGAGAGGATCCCTCTCAGTCCCTTCAATGTACCGAGATCCGCATTTTGGAATATGTACTGCCCTTTGGCCGGCGTCTCGCTCGGTACTTCCGGCAGCCATGGGCCAAATTCACCCGTGGCATCAATCTCGCCTTTCGGCACTGCGTTCGTCAGCGTGGCGTGAAATTTACCTGGGCGATCGAAGCTGACATCGTGGAGCTCCAGGTTATGAATCGGAAATTCGCGCGGAGGTTTTTCTGGCTGCGTTCGCAGCACCACGATGATCGCATCGTCGGCGCGGACCTCCTCAATGAGTACAGGGTACTTCTTCGTGAGATCCTGATCGGTTTTTTGAATCAACGGCTCGACTCCCGGCGCCCGGGGCGGCGTATGGATCTGCAGCCCATAGAGCTGTACGAACGAGATGTGCGGTTTGCTCCGCAACAAACTCGATAGATTCGCGGACATTGAAACCTCGCGGACTTGGATCAAGGGAGGGATGTCTGTCCGTCCTTTGTGGCGCAACACGAGTCCGGTAATCGTCACGTGGACGCGCGGCAATAAGGTGACCTCGAAATCCGAGAACTCGACTTTGCTTGCAAAATGGGTCTGCAGGATTTTCTCCGTGCGTTCCCGAACCACGACATGAATGCTCGGCCCGAGCGCGAAGAGTGCGATGAGTATCAGCAAAAATGCGATTCCGCCGGCAATGATCCATTTGCGCATGAGAATAAGGCTGCAGCTTTTCCTCTCCGAAATGGCACTCCGATTCTCTCGCCTCGCGCCCGGCAAGTCACGGCGAGTTTTCGAGTGTGGAAGGGAGTAGAGGAAGAGTTCAAATAGGAATCGGCCGTTGGCATGGCTGCCGCTGTATTGCGCCATCCAGCATCCTGTATACCTTCAAAAACGGTCGGTGAGCGTAGAATGGGCGAACCGAGTCGCTACTGTGGGAAAAGTGAGACCCAGGCTTACGCAGTGTCGCGAGCGATATGTCAGCGCCAAACGACAAACCAGAAAGTATCTCTCAGGATGTTTGGGAGCCTCCTTACGACCAGGCTCTTCGGCTGTAATAAGGTCACTGGCCGGAATAGCAGGGCTCACATTATTAAAGAAAGGGGAAACTCCCGTGAATCCTCCATCCTCCAAGCAGCTAGTCTATCGATACAATGGCGATGCAACCACTGATGAAGCGGAGTTGGACATGCACGGCGAGATATCTATTCCGGAAAAAGGTTCCTTGATTGAGCGTCAAGGACGTCGCTGGAAAGTAGTCCACATCGTTGTCGAGCAACTTGCTACAGCGGTACCTGTTTACCGAGTTTTCCTAATCGATAAATTCTGAACCCACCAACCGGCGGTCACGGACAATTTCCTACCTGCAGATATTTTGGCGGCGCACTCTGAAAACCTGACCGAAGTGCGGGTAGCGGGTCAGTTTGATTTCCACAGGCTAACGGAAGAGGAGGACAACCACTGCGTAAATGATGGCGATTGCCCAAAGCCAAAGGAATATTGCAGCGCAACGAATGTATTTGGGGTACAGAGGCTTCATGGGTATGCTTGAAAACGGAGACCATGCGAATTTCGTTTTCGCGTTCTTCCGTCCCCACGTCACCAGCATGTCCGTCCTAAATACGCACAGCCAACCACAGACCGCAAATCCGAGAATCATTACCACAAACCAGATGGCTTTGAATGTTGTCATGCACCTATCTTTTCGCCGAGTGCTTTCAGGATAGGCCCCTTGTCAATCCGCTTTGTCATGCACGCGGGAAGTCCTGTGGAAATCAGGCTGACCCACTACCGAAATGGGGCATGAATTGCTCCATGCAACGCCGCTTCGAAATCGCGATAATGGGTCGATCTACAGTTCACCTACCGCCAAAAAAACTGCACCTGGCAAACCATGTAGAGGCCAGAAGAAGCCGCATAAACTCAAGGCAAAAGCCGTCCGAGAAGATGGTGAAAATCTACCGAAAAGACATGCAGGCGGCACGTTACGTTTCCTGCAGGCACACATGGCGCATTTGAAGGGAAATGACCGCCTTCGGCATGCAGGGGGAATGCGCAGTGTTTGGGCAACTTTGCATTTAGAACTTCAGGGTCGCTTTACAGGCCCTAGACTCCAAGAGCAGATTCAAAGCGTTAACCGCGCCCGCAATGAGAAGGTTGTCAGAGCACCGCAGACTGCGTGCAATTACCGAGGACATGTGGCTTAAATCTGGTCGTGAGGGGGGGGTTGATGATTTTGAGACAGTCAATTCGCTAGGTAGCTGTTCCGTGCAGCAACGAATTCCAGGATTGTGGAATCAACCAGATTGGCCGTGTGACTCTGACGTCTCTTTCCCCAGGTGTGACGCACTCCAGGATAATCCCTTCTCCCTGCGAGTAAATGAAGTACTCCCCTGGCACGAGCAGAGCGTAGCGATTTGTCCGTTCCCTGGCTTCTTTCAGACTGTCCACAGCCGCAATCCAGAACGGGTAATCGTCCGCACGACGTTTGAATATATCGTAGGTGGGCTCTATTTCGAGCCCCTTGCGAAACGAGTTTGAGCCATGGAGAATCATTTCAGAGTGACAGTGGTGCATCCCGCCTGCCATCCGCGCGGTGGGAATCCGTCAATAAAACCAGTGAGTTAGGGCGTCCGGCCCATGGCTTTCTTAGTACTGCAAAATTTGCACTGAGTAATTTTGTGAGAGGACGCTCCCATTTGCGGTACTAGTGCTGCTTTGGGTCGAAACAAGGATTTTACGGTTCTGAAGATGTTTTCGAGATAGGTGAGAATGACCTGAAAGCCCGGTCTTGACAGCGCAGTATGCCATGCGTCGCCGCTAATACGGGCCTCGTAGCGGCGAAGTATGGGCTTGCATGGTGTATGGGGCTTAGCCTCCTTGAAAGTTACTTGTACTGCGTGCAATTATCGAGGACGGGCGGTCTGAAACCGGTCGTGAATGGGGATTTTGAGGGATTCTTAGGCCGAGCGGTTCATTTTAGCTTGGCGGATTCGCACTTGGCAGCGATGAGGATAGGAATATCTGGGTCGGCGTCTTGCCACAGCTTGAGGAAATCCTTGTAGGTGACATTCCGGAAGCACAGCGTCCAAGGCAAAACCCGAAGAACGAACTAAGTGTGAAGGTTGCGGCTGGCACTTGTGGCTCACGTCGACGGAATTACCGGACCATGCCCATTTCTCTGGCTGCATTCTCGCAAACGCAAATTGGCTCGTCCCCTTTTTCGAATTTCCGCCAACGCCTGTCCCAGTCAACCATCGGCACAAAACAGTTAAATGTGGAAGGAACAGACTCGGGGTCGCCATTCTTCATCCACACACGGAACCGCGCTTGATGTTCGCCTTGACTGATGCAGGAGGTTGGTTTGCGCATTCGTTCCGCCCCCTGAGGCTGCGCCCGCCTTGAGGCCACAGCATGGGGAGGGAACAGCCATGCAATGACCTACAGGATGACGCGCAATTGGGAGTCCAAATACCTCGCGAAGATTGCACAGTACTTAGGAGATAGGATTTCGGCAATGAATACCATTCAGCTTCCGGACATGCGCAATATCATGCACAACTTGTGCGAGATACGTCCTTTGAGTTCCCCGTAAGATGGTTCGTCCATTTCTTCCCCCTGTCGATTCCAAGACGGATTATACCTCTGCGTCTCCGGTAGTTGAGAACGCACCACCACGCGTGGCCTGATTTTCCCTGGCACTTGTGTCGCGTTGACGACACGACAATCAGCAAAGTAAACTTCCGCCGTGAAACAAAAGTCAGAGGAGCCGCAGCGGGTGTCTGAGGATTTTTCGGAGATAAGCAACAAGTCCATCTGGGTGCTCCTCAAGCACGTCATCGCTGTCGTGGATGTCTTAAAGACCGAACTCCCGTTCGATTACTTGACCCCGAGCTGGCATATCGAAGACGGAACCGACAACTTCACCGTTGGGGTTTCGGGGCGATGGGGCGAGAGATACCACCACCTTACGATTTACATGCATTATCTCGATGCTCCGCCCGAGCCGAAAGAGATGTACCCACGAGACTGCTGCGCCTTAGGTACGCTTCAGATTTCTTCGTCAGAACCCCTGCCGCCAGAGGCCTTGGAAGTTTGCGGAACTCCCGAGCGGTGGATGGTGCATCACAACGAAAAGTGGGTGCCGCTCTCAGCTTCCTACTTCGCTTTCCTGATGGGCATAAACCAAGAGCCCCCAAGCACCTCGTAGGACACTCAGAGTCCATGGAGATATCGGGCGGAATCCGCCATTAACCTCCTACCCCGGGCGTTGGAGATGTGATGGACGAGGCGCTTGCTGCGGCCCCGATGCTATTTTGTGGAAGTCGAATGGGCTAGCTGAAAAGTTCTTACCTTCGGAGTGCCGTCGGTCACTTCAGCCAAGGTTTTCAGTAATTCTGGGTAGGTTGCGCGGTTATAAGTTTCTCGGTTTTCTTTCGAGTCCCACAGACTGAGTGCGACCACTTCCGGTCCGCCAGGGTCGACAAACAACATTTCGTCCCTGAAGCCAGGCTGCTTGCGGAGGGTCGGAAGGATTTCCTTGTCAAATAGTTCGGAGAATGCACGATACGAGTTCGGCCTCAACTTCAGGGAGACAATGCGAGCAAACATGTCCGCCTCCTTAAAGTGTCATTCGCTTGCCTGATTCCGTTTTGGCCCTCAGGCAGGCGGCATCGTACACCTTGAGCACACGTAATCCGTCGGCGGGCTCTGGGTAGTGGGCTATTTTGATTTTTTTGGCTGCGGGAGCCGAAGAAACCCATTGAGGCACCGGAAAATGCTTTCCATTCACGTTCCGAGCGTCTCGATGGCGCTTTTATTATGTGGTCACGTGCTCGACTACGAGGCATTTTTCTTCCGAGTAAATCAGATAATCCCCAGGGCCGACAACAGCCAAGCGGTTTATCCGATTCCTCGCTTCTTCCAGCCCTTCGACTGCTACTATCCATAACGAGGTTCCATCTCTAAGACGTTTGAAAATATCGAATTTAAAAGGCATTTTGACCCTCCGGTCTTAATAAGTTCATGTTATCCAGAACAAGTTAGTCATCCCCCATGAACAATTCGCCGCAGACTGCGCCATAGGCCTGTCGAGCCTTCCCCCCGTGCGTTTCGGCCAAGCGGAACACTTGCTCCGATGCCGTACAGATCGGCAGAACGCGGCTCGCCGAAGCGGGTCGGGCCATGAAAAGCTTCACCTGAGGCTAGTGGTCCTCGCATAACGTTCCCGGTGTGCAGCGTGACCACGAAAAAGTTCACTCGTACCCGCCCACCCCAGACTTGAGCGACCGGCAAGCGGGATTCGGTCACGAAGGAAGTCTTGGTTACTTGGAACGGGGAAAGACTGTCGAGGTTTTGATTTCTGTGATTACCTATAATACGAAAGCCATAACCGTCGTGGAATTCGCCCTGATCTTGAATCAACAACACAGAAGAGATGAGCGGCAGCGCAAGGTGCGGGGAAGACACTGTCATCGATGATACGGGTGATTGAACGAATGCGATCGGATGGTCAGTGCTCTGCGCTCCAGCCGGCACATGGCTGCCGAGTAGGAAGCCTAGTACCAAAACAAGCCGCTTGAGGGAACCGAGCATTGTCTCCATCGCCTCGAAGGCCAATTGCCCTGGAACTTCTTCCTGAGACATAAAAGCAATTGCCGTGCCACGGACGTGCCAGCAGGAAGTCCATTGAAATCAATTTGATGGAAGCAGTGTCACAACTCTCGTATATATTTTCCCCGAGCACTTTTTTCAGGAGATGTCCAAGAATTCTGTGTGTTTCGCCATCTGCTCGAATTCCTCACTCACTCTCTGCCTAGCCTCGCTGGCTAAGTTATTAACGAAGTAACCCCACGCTTGATTTTTGTCCGGCACTGATCTGTAACTGCCGATAGCATGACCCGCCCGGCCACGCGGACTGATCTTCGTCCCTTGTGTCTCACCAAAATCTCGTCCGCACCGGAAAACAGCGCAGTCCAGGGAGAACGAGATGAAAACTTGCATGGGAAAAAACTCCTTGTGCAAGTGAACGTATTCCCTCGCCCAAGTTTAGCCCAGGGCCAATACATTGAAAATAAATTGGATAGACCGCATACACTTTGGCGTCGTAACTGCAACTGTCGCATGTTTGAACTATCGGCTGGTAAGAGTCTGAGAGACACAAATAAATAAGGTCAATTACGAATGGTTTGTCAGCGATCTTGGGAGCGCTATTTGTGGCCCGGGATGTGGGTAAAATCGGGCATGAATACTCGACCTTCTCATTGCCTTTCCTTTTTTTCTATCAAGTGCAGTCGATGGATATTCACGGTGCTCGTGTTGGTTTGCGCAATCAGTTGCGGACTTTGCATCGTGCGGGCCCAAGACCAAAATCAAAGTCCAAATCCGCCACATTTGAGCAGTGACGCGGTCCTAAATCACTTGAATGCGGTCATTGATTGGTACAGAAATGTAATGACAAACGCTCCGAGCTCCAGCCAGCCGAGCGATACCATCTACCGCAATAACACTCAAAGCCTCGCAGTGCAGGTCGTGCGCTTTGCTTTTGAGTCGGCGGAAGCAGAAGCAAGAATAGTCACCGCGCAGAATAAAGCGAACTCGTCGAATTCCGGACAATCTGCCGGAGAAAACGGCGGACAGACGGATTTCTCCCAGGTGCAGGAAAAGATGTCGGCAACAATGGCCGAACTTCAATCGCAGATCGACAAGCTGAACGCCCAAATCGCAAAGAGTCCTGCCAGCAAGCGACAGGGTGGCGTCGATCAACGCGATCGATTGCAAGGCGAACTTGAGCTCGACCGCGCGATGCTGGGCTCCATCCAGAAAATGGGTGCGTTCGAGACCACCACCGAAAGCGCGGCCAATGGTCTGCAGGGGAGCATCAATCAACTCAAGCGCTCGGTGCCTGAAGTCTTCGGAACCACACCAACGATCAAAAGCAGGTCGCCTCTCCAGCGAATGCGCAGCCGGGAACTACCAATTCCTCGAGCTTGGTCGGGCAAGCCTTGGACCTCTACCGACAGATTCGCAGCATGCACCAGGTCGATCAGCTTTCGAACGAGGCGGCACACCTCCGTGACATCGTGCAGGACGTTCGTAAGCCATTACACGACACGGTAGTGGCGACGATTCAGCGGGGGCATACGCTGGCTAGCCAGGCGGAAAACTCCGATTCATCGCAAGTTGAATCGATTCGCCAGCAGTTTGCGGACATTACGAGCCAGTTCAAGCAGCTCTCGGAGGCTTCGGTTCCGCTCGGGCAGGAGCTCGTGGTTCTCGATCAGAGCCGCTCGGATCTCTACGAGTGGCGCCGGTCAATGATGGGCGAGTTTCGGAGTGTACTTCAGTCGCTGCTCGTTCGTGTGGTGTTGATTGCAATCGCACTGGCCCTTGTATTGGTCGTCTCGGAAGTTTGGCGTCGTTTCACGTTCCGGTATGTGCACGATGTCCGGAGACGAATACAATTTCTGATTCTGCGCCGTTTCGTAGTCGGATTTCTCATTGCGCTCGTCCTGATTCTCGGATTTGTCAGCGAGTTCAGCTCGCTCGCCACGTTTGCCGGATTCATCACCGCCGGCATTGCCGTGAGTTTGCAGGCTGTGCTCTTGTCAGTGGCGGCCTATTTCTTCTTGATCGGCCGCTACGGCATTCGCATCGGGGACCGAATCAGCATTTCGGGTGTGACAGGCGATGTTGTCGACATCGGCCTCGTTCGTTTGTACGTGATGGAACTTGCGGGTAGCGGGGTCGATTTGTTTCCCACAGGGAGAATCGTGGTGTTTTCGAATTCAGTCCTGTTTCAGGCGACGACGCCGCTGTTCAAACAGATTCCCGGGACTGAATACAGTTGGCACGAAGTGGTTACTGATCTCGCTCCTTCGGCGGACTACAAGCTCGTGCAAGAAAAGCTGCTTGAGGTAGTCAATTCCGTGTACGCGAAGTACCGCGACGAATTCGAACGCCAGCACGGTGCTGTCGCGCAGAGCATCGACATTCAATTGATTGCGCCGGAGCCGCAGCCAAGGCTCCAGTTTTCCGACTCTGGACTCGAGCTTCAGGTGCGCTATCCCGTAAACATTCGCAAGGCAGGGGACATTGATGACGAGATGACGCGGAAGCTGATCGATCTGATCAACAGTAACGGCGATCTCAAAGCGTCTGTAGTAGGATCGCCGAGGATCCGAGCAGCGGTAAAAGGCTGACCTTTTAGAGGGAGCTTGTCACCGGTCACTCTTTCGGAGTATTTGCGAGAGCTTTCTGCATGGCTCGCAACTCCTCCTCGCTCATTTTCTGCCGCGGTCAAAAAGCCTCGCAATCCGCCTCAGCGCTTGCGCGGCACAATGTGAACGTGAAAATGCGGGGTAAAGAGTTCAAAAATGCCGATCAAACCTCGCAGTACACCATGCGTCGGCGCAAGTATGGGCTTCGTACTGGTGTAGTACAGGCTTGCATGGTGTATGGGGCTTGGCCCCGCTGGAAAATCACTTGTACTGCGTGGACTTACTGAGGACAGGCGAGCCTGTGGCAGTTGGGCGGCGCTTGAACCGTTGTCCGAGTCGCCCTGACATGTTGCGCTCGGTATCCCAGCCAAAACAGAAAAGCCATGTTCAAGGGGGCGTCCGGGTGTGGCACTCACTGTTCCCGAGGATGAGGATTGGTGGAAATTGTGTCTCCGGGCCCAACGAGCTTCAGATCACCAGCGCTGCCAATTCATTAGATGGGACAAACGCATTATAAACCGGAAGAATAACCACTGAACGACAGACGCGTAGACCCTAGATGTAAAGTTCGTGCCTAAGAGGTTTTTCTATACTTCGGGAGAGACACTTGCAGGTCCGGTCGCAAAACCGGACCTGCAAGTAGCGATCTGCCTTCGACACTTTTTAATCCTTTGGTTTCTCCTCAGGTTTGCTCTCTGCTTTCGGCGCAGCTTCATGTTCTGGTTGCGGTTTTGGTGCGGCCTCATGCTCAGGCTGTGCTTTCGGTGCAGCCTTGGCCTTTGGTGCTGCTTCGTGCTCAGGTTGCGCTTTTGGCGCAGCCTTGGGCTCAGCCTTTGGCGCTGCCTCATGCTCAGGCTGTGCTTTCGGTGCAGCCTTGGCCTTTGGTGCTGCTTCGTGCTCAGGTTGCGCTTTTGGCGCAGCCTTGGGCTCAGCCTTTGGCGCTGCCTCATGCTCAGGCTGTGCTTTCGGTGCAGCTTCATGCTTTGGCTGCGCCTTCGGAGTGCTCTCCGTATGTGGCGTTGTTGTATGCGGGGTGCTCTCGGTCTTCGGCGTTGTCTTATGCGCTGGCGGCGTGGTTGGCTTGGCTTCAGGGCTTGTGCTCTTAGGTTCGGTTGCCGCGCCGGCGTTCGTGTGTTCAGCGTTATGTTCTGGCGTAGCAGTATGTGCGGGAGCCTTTGCGTGTGTAGCGGCAGCGCCGCCAGCGGTCTTCGTGCCTCCAGCCTTTGTCGCCTCTTTACCCGTTGCGCCTTTATACGGAGCCGCGGCCTTGGCTGGCACTACACCGGCACCCTTGAATTCGCCCGGTTTTGCCGTCGCAGCTACCGCTGGTTTCCCGTGGTTCACGGAAGCAAATTGACTGCGATCTGAAGCCGCTGCTTGCTGGTGCTCGGTTTGTGCTGCTGTCGGCGGCGTGTGTTGTTCGTGCGCGTAAGTTTCTTGCTGCGGCGTTGGTTTCGCCGTTACTCCACCCGGACCATTAAAGCTGGCGCGGTTGATCGACGTGTAATTGTTGATCACCGTCTTGTTGTAAACGTTGTGAATGACCGTGACGTTTATGTTGCTCACCGAGCGGTTGTAGAAGAAATTCCCTCCCTGCCAATATCCGCCCTCATAACCTATTCCGCCGTACCCGAAACCGTAGTTCACCCCGCCATAGAAACCGATCTGCGGTCCCCAGTAACCAACGTTCCACGCATACACTCCGTTGTTCCATCCCCAATAACCCGGCGTCCACAGGAAGCCAGGGGTAGGCACAAGCACCCATGTGCCGGGCACCCAGTAATAATCTGCGTCGTCGCTGTAAGCCCAGTAGCCAGGTGTCCAGATATAATTATCGGCGGGACAAACCGGTTGTACGTACACCGGCAGCGCTGGCGGCGCGATAGTGATGGACATTCCAACGACTTGCCCGAACGATAAAGTTGGTATGAACAGCATCACGACTGCTAACAACAGCCAACCAATGTAGCGAATTGAGCGCAGCGTCTCCATGAGCATCACCTCGTTAGATTTCCTTTCGCTTGAGGAAAGAACTCAAAACTGCGTTTTACACCGGAATTTGCGATTTGGACCCCTTGCTCGCACATCGTACGCTTCTCCTGCCCTGGACACAACGAACTTGAAACCCAGCCAAGCGTTCCGACAAGGATATCTTCATTCGGTGGTTTCCGGCATATCTAGCCATATTTCGAACGAAAAGACCGCAGCCTACGTGTAATGCTCGACAACAGGTGGTTTAAAACCGGGGTAAAAGAGGGGTTTGCGGGAAACAACTATTCGCCATTCTTGAAATTGCCTCGTCGAGTCCTTACAATTCGGGTGAGTTTCGAACCGGGACGTCCCATGCCACCTTTCACAGAGCCAAATCCATTGACTGACGATGAGTTTGCGAAGCTCGGCGAATTCCTTCGTAGCATCAAAAATTGTCGGGCCATGAGTCTGGAAGAGATGGACGGCTTTTTTACGGCGCTCATCTGTGGTCCCGAAATGGTTTCTCCCAGCGAGTGCTTACCGTACGCCTGGGGTAACGAATTGTCGAATGATGGAGTCTTCCAGAGTCTCGAGGAAGCTCAGAAAGTCCTGAATCTTGCCCTTCGTCACTGGAACACGATTGCAAGCACTCTATATAAAGGTCGGGTGTACTTCCCGTTCTTGCTCAAAGATGAGGGTGGACTGGCACAAGGAAACAATTGGGCAAAGGGTTTCCTCCGCGGTATGGGTCTGCGACGGGCCAGTTGGAACGAGTTGGTGGACGACGAACAACACGGAGGAAGTCTGGTGCCGATCTTTATGCTAGCGTACGAGCACGACGCCGACCCAAAACTGCGCCCTCCTCCGATTTCCCGAAAGAAACGGAACGATATCCTGACCCATCTGGCTGCGGGGATACCCGTCATTTACACATATTTCAGAACTGAACGTCGGGCCCATGCGAAGGCCTAGAGGAAAGTGGTTGTGCAGCACATTTGAATGCATCGCCGGTGAATCAACCGCCATCTTGCGGGTGTAAAATGTGGCGCTCAAGCGGCTCACCATTTGTAGCCAGTTGCGTTGATGAACGCCTGAGCCTATGATTTCGGTAAGAAATCTGGGAGCTGAGGAGAGTGCCATGCCTCAATACGAATATCTGTGTTCACCCTGCGGCAAGAAATTCTCCACTATTTTGACTATCGCCGAACACGACCAAGGCAAGGTGAAGTGCCCCAAGTGTGGCAGCACAAAAGTTGAACAGCAGTGGGCGGCGTTTTTCGCGACTACTTCTAAGAAGAGCTAAGCCGACCTGCGGCACGACAGCCCCCTATCGGCGGTCACACACGATTCGCTGCCTGCAATGATTTGGTGGCGCACCAGGAAAACCTGACCAAAGTGCGGCATGAATTGAGCCATACAACGCAGCTTCGAAATCTGCGAATGGGGTCGTTCTACAGTTCACCTACCGCCTTCCAAAATGCTTCGGTCAAACCATGAAGAGACCGGAAGAGACCGCATAAACTCAGGGCAAAAACCGGCAGAGAAGATGGTGAAAATCGACCGAGAAGGCATGCGGGCGGCACGTATCGTTTCCTGCAGGGCACTCATGGCCGATTCTGCGGGAAATGATTCGCTCCTCAGTGCGGGAAACAAGAATGCTTAAGGTGCAGTAAGCGCCGTGATATCGTCATTGTCACGGAGGCGCGCCGGTGGTCCGCATTCTTCGCAAAACTATTCAGGTCCACTGCGCCGGACTGTTTGTATTGGTCTTCGCGTCATGCGCCCTGGCGCAGGAAGCAACAGTCATCCGAAACGTCAACCTGCGCTCCGAACCATCGACAGCAAATCCGCCCATTCGTCATCTCAGCCCGCCCGAAACTCTGACGCTTATTGACGCAACAACGACGAGTGGCTACTACCATGTCAAAACTCAGGATGGAGTTGAGGGATGGGTCTGGGGAAAAAATTTGCAACTCGTCTCCGTTACTGGAACAACCTCTTCGGCTGCGTCCACAATCCCACCACGGAGCCCGAAACCGAAAGCGGGTCCCGCCTCGATTTATCCTGATTCCTCGCAAACCCCAGGCGCACCGAATCCAGATATTACGCAAGAGAATATCGGGGATAATATTTGCAAGAAAGGATGGTCTACGTCATCGGTTCGCCCTTCGACAAACGTTACGAACGGCATTAAGACCCAAACTATGAAAGCGTACGGATTCACGGACTCGCCCACTCATTATGAACTCGACCATCTGATTTCTCTTCAAGCTGGAGGATGTCCTGCTTGCGTCGAAAACCTTTGGCCTGAGGCTTATGGAGATGCAGGCCACGCTATGACCCAGGTCCAGCGAGCCACCTGGAATAGGAACAATCCCGATTCCTCAGAAGTTCTTCCAGGTTCCTTGGAAAAAGACAAGGTGGAGAATCATGTCCACGACGAAATCTGCTTCGGTATTCCCGAAGCAAAAATGAGTTCACTCCGCAAGAAGTTTCCGCCCACTGTTTCTATTACGCTCCAACGCGGGCAAGATATTCTTGCTACAGATTGGTACGCTTGCTATCTCAACATGATGCAGGGCAACAAACCGTGCGAGTGACCATTATCGAAGGTCCCGGGGTGATGAGTGGTTGCACCTCTTGGAGGCGTACTGGAATTTAAGTAATTCGTCATCGACTTTTAAGAGAACTGGTAGGAACACCGAATGCCATTCAATTTGTGGTCTGTTGGAGGTTTCCTGCGTATCTAGCCGCATTTCGTGTGAAAACACCTGTACGAAGCCCTCACACTCAGGAACAGCAGGCGTACGAACCGGCTAGACGGGCAAGAAAGCCGGTGGAAACTGCAATATCCAGGATTCTGTAGGTGAGAAGCTGGCATCTGGCGAAAAGCTAAGGAGTAAAACTTCAATGGAAACTCCATTCAAGCCGGGCGAGTCCGTGCGAATGAATCTCGCCGGCATGCAGGTTGAGGGAACCCTGTTTCACGCTGCCGTCACCGACGCGGTCGGAAACATCGTGAAACAGACTTCGGAGAACCCGCCCAGATATCTCGTGCGGCTACGGTTCTCTTTCCGCGGAATCAACGAACTGGAGGTTCCTGCGGAGCGTATTCGTCTAGGATAAGAAAATGAAGGAGAAAGACTATGAAAGAAGAGGCTTCAGTAAAGAAACATGGAGGAAATGTACATGTGACCGTGGTTCCGCCACAAGTCTTGATCGATAGGATAAACGAAATGCGGGGCCTGATTGCCCGCCGCGCCTATGAACTCTTCGAAGGTCGTGGCCGTGTACAAGGTCGAGAAGTGGAGGATTGGCTGCAAGCTGAATCCGAGCTTGTCCATTCATGCCGCGACCACCTGAAAGACTCCGGCGAAGCAATCTTTCTCCG
Source organism: uncultured Acidobacteriota bacterium (assembly GCA_963812565.1). Lineage (GTDB taxonomy): Bacteria > Acidobacteriota > Terriglobia > Acidiferrales > UBA7541 > Palsa-295. Next base: position 1,344,999 of record CAWEVR010000006.1, on the reverse strand, counting down.
TGCCGAGATGCCAGGCAGCTTTACGGCCGACCAACTGAAGGTCAGCGTTGAACCCCGGCGTGTGATAGTGAGTGGCGAAAGAGAAGTGGAGATGTTGCGCGGAGACAGCGAGGGCACTCACATGCGAAATGAAGCACAACGGATTCTTCGAGTGCACGAGTTGCCGGTTGACGTTGATCCATCCAGGGCAACCGCGACCCTCAAGGACGTAACGCTTGAAGTTGTAATGCCCAAAATTGCAACATCTGCGAAACCCGGCGATAAAGCGAAAGCAACATCGCCAGGAAGATAGCTTCGGCATGAGCTACATCCAATGCGTCCGCAACCTCAATCCACAACTTCAGCACTTGCTCAAGCGGCAGGGTGACCGAGAGGTTCCAGTCCGGATAAGTGATGGCACATGTCAGCCTCCCGACCGTTGCCGCATTTTTGCCGATAGCTGACTGTGAGTTTTTGCTCTTTCACGATAACCGGCCGCGAGCAGCTCCCACTTCACCCTTTCCTCTTCGGGAAGATTACTTGCAAAGTCTTCGCAGTATTCCGCGGCATCGTTCCACCACTGCACGTCCTCTTCGACGACCGAGAGTACTTCCTTGAGCAGTTCGTCCAAGGTCCACCCCCCAGGATTGAGGACCGAAAGCGCCGGGATTCTACCATTACTTTCCACAGTGACATGTTCTGTCGGGTACTTTGCGGTATGGACAAGGTGAAAATTCTTCAAACGGCCAAAGCCGAATTGATTCATCACGATTGGGATACTTTCGTGGACAATTCTCAAGCGATCGCACAGGAGGGCAGAGGTGTTGTTGTGCCGGGCTGTCCTCAATGCCGGAAGAGGCTGAACACAGCGGATCAATTCATCCGTCACCTAGCGGACGATGTGTTGCCGGTCATACTTCGGAAGTCGTTTGAAATTGCCCGCGAATAAGCCACCGGGTAAGCAAGGCTCTTCGTAGCCTCGGACGTGCATCAAGGATTCGCCCGGCGACTCATGGGGCGGGCCATCTTCCGAGCCATGAACAGGAGTAGTTTGCGATCGCTCTCATCTGTTCGCTTTAGGAGGCTACGAAATTGGTTCAGTATCCGCGAATCCTTCCCGGAACTGCCCCACGCGATATCGTCTCCAGCCTTACGCTTCGGAAGGTTCGGCAGTTTGGGCGGTTCCTCACCATCATAGAAGAGTTGATAGAGAGGAACCTCCATAGCCCGCGCCATCTTTTCCAACGTCTCGATTGCTGGAACAGTGTGGCCGTTCTCGACACGCGAGATATAGCAACGAAGAAGCCCGGTGCGCTTCTCGATGTCGCCCTGCGAGAGGTTCTTTTGTTCCCGTAAGGCACGAAGACGTTCAGATATGATCATTATTCACCTCTCCTACTTTCTAAGTTTGAGAAATACAATTCAGTAAGTCTGAGTTATATTTCTTCAATTCTGACAGGGGATCATACGCGGTGATTCGAAACGCGGCAAGCCAAAGCCATCCGTTCAGCGAACACGATGCGGCCTGCGAAGATTGACGATGCCTGAATCATGGGTGACGATTTTCAACGACGGAGGGCGAGCGGTCGTTGCCATCGTCTGCGAGAACGGGCGCGCCGCGTTCGAGAGCTTTCGCCGTGCATCAGCAAGAACTCCGAAGACGGTCGAGGAATTCCAAAGAGATTTTCCTCGCAACGCGACGTTCGAATTGAACCTCCGTCGAGACGGCAAGTGGGATTTCTTCCAGGCCGGTATCGACAAAGAACTCGCCGCGAAAAAGGAAAAGCGCAGACCCTCTCGAGCTGCGCCTGTTCGTTTCATACCAGCCCCTTTCGGAGATGTGTCACGCCGGTGTGCTAAGGTGAATCGAGCCTCCTGCGAGGACTTCGCAGGAATTGTGCAATAAGGACGAGAAAACGAACGTCCGCTCGTCCGGCACCGTTCCTTTTAACCGGTATCCCCGTTATCTGCTAGACGACGAAGCTAAGATTATTGAGCCCGCGACAGGGGCCATTGTCTTGACCGCTGGATCGCTGTCCCACTCTGATAGGCTGCCTGTAGGGGTCGGCCAGCGAGACGTCGCGCTGCGTCCCATTTCTCGCGAGGGTGAGCCATCTCCGTTCACGCGCTCGGGACCGGGATTGGGCAGAAGTGTGAAACCAGAGCTGTGCGACTTCGGTGGAAATCGCGCTTACGATGGAAGAATAGCTGGGATTCGAGACGTCAATGAGATGTCTGTAGTCTCGATGAATCGGGAGTACCTTAACCGCTTGTCTGCTGTAGCCGTTGGGACCTCCTATGCAGCCCCGCCAGTTGCTCACGTTGCTGCGAGGTTATCTTGCATTTCCCCTCCCGCTTGATAACCTAATCTTGGTGCTATGCCACAGATGACGGACCGCTCTTCTGCGGCCGGCACGACTTCCCCGTTCGGGCGACGAACCGGGACCCCGGCGTCCCGATGCTGCATCCGGCCTAGCAGCTCTAGTCGCTTCTTCACCTGCCAGGACGTCAATCAAGGGAACTCTCTTGCGCGCTAATTAAGCAGTGCCTGGAAGCGAGGATGGCTGCGGAGAGAATCCAGGTCGGAGTCCTTTTGCGCCCAGCCCTTGTACCAGTCTCCGCGCGCCGTCGCCCGTTCGAGGCAGTCGATTGCTTTTTCCGTTTCGCCCGAGAGAGCGTAGACGCAGCCCACGTTATAAATGATGGAGGTTTCTTCCGGGTCCGTCGCCAGCGCGCGCTGTGCCCACTCCAGACCTCGTGCTCGCTCTCCCAATTGGCACAGGATCCCAGCCCCAAGGTAGAGCGCCCGCGCATCGTCTGGATGAAGTTCGACGTGCTTTTCAGCAAGCTGCAAGGCTCGACGCCGGGTGGCGTCAGCTTCTGCCACACGACCCAGAGATTTGTACACCGGAGCAAGGAGACTCGGAGCCTGGTAATCGTCCGGGTTGACTTGGCAGGCTTGCTCGTAAAGCTGCGCCGCCTTCGCCAGGTCTCCCTGCTGGAATGAGGTGCGCGCGAAGAAGTAATATGCCTCATAGAGCTTAGGATCGACCCGGATCGCCGTCTCGAACTCCGTCCGGGCCCCCGCGAAATTTTTTCTCATCGCAAGAGCAAGCCCTCGCGAAGCATGCGCCTCCGCCAAATCAGGGTCAAGTTCGAGAGCCTTCCCGCTAGCGGCGTCCGCTTCGTTCAGGTTGTCCTCGCTGCTGTCCCAATACATATAGAGAAATGAGCAGCAATCAGCGACACCGGCGTATGCGCGGGCGTATCCCGGGTCAATCACGATGGCGCGGGCAAACATCTGCCGGGCAAAATCAAATCCCTTGCGGCGGAACTGGTGGAAATACTGCCGTCCCCGCAGATAATAGTCGTAGGCTTGGGCGCTTTCAGTCGGCTTCCTGGCGATCGCCTTTTCTTCTTGCGGCGAGAGCGTGATGCGCAGGGCCTGGCTGATGCTGCGGGCGATCTCGTCCTGGACCTCGAAAACATCTTTGAGTTCCCGGTCATACCGTTCGGCCCAAATGGAATGGCCCGTTTGCGTCTGTACGAGCTGGGCTGTGATGCGCAGTCGGTTGCCGGCCCGACGCAAGCTTCCGCTGAGCACGCATGCAGCGTTGAGTTCGCGTCCGACCTGGGGTCCCGTGACCGGTTTGTCACGGTAGGCCAACACAGCCGCCCGCGGGAAGACCTGCAGCTCTTTGATCTTCGACAGCTCGGTAATGATATCTTCCGTCATTCCATCCCGGAAATACTCGTCATCTTTGCTGCCGCTCAAGTTCTCAAAATACAGCACCGCCACCGATTTCTCTGCTACGTGCGCCGCCGCCGGTGTCGAGACGGCCGCGTGGTCCTTCGGTTCCCGCAAGCGGCCAGCAGCAGAGTCGCGGTCGCGTTTCAATCGCTTCAGGTCTGCCTTCATCTCCGAGGCTGTCTGGTAGCGCAGGTCGCGGTCCTTCTCCAGCGCCTTGTTGATAATTCGTTCCAGCTCCACAGGCAATTCCGAATTCAGCTGCGCAGGCGACTTTGGCGTTCCGTGGAGAATGGCATCGAAAATCGCTGCTGACGTGTTGCCGCCGAAAGCGAGCCTGCCCGTGGCCATCTCGTAAAGAACGGCGCCGAAGGAAAATAGATCCGTGCGCACGTCAAGGTCTTGCCCTAACGCCTGTTCAGGCGACATATAGGCTACTGTGCCGAGAGCCGACCCCGGGCTCGTCACAAGCTCCGGGGCAGTGGCCGCCGTCGCCTGCCCCGAGACCCCGGAGGCTTCGCCCGTCCGCTGCCCTTGAGGCGCGAGTTTGGCTAATCCGAAATCCAGAATTTTCGCCTGGCCGCGCTGCGTGACAAAAATGTTTGCGGGCTTGATGTCGCGGTGGACGATGCCTCTTTTGTGCGCCGCCTCGAGTGCATCCGCAATCTGGATGCCCAATTCAAGCACCTGCTCGATATTCACAGCCTTGCCGGCGATGAGATGTTTCAGCGTCTGCCCTTCCAGCAATTCCATCACAATGAAAGGCCGGCCCTCCTGCTCACCAATATCGTGAATCGTGCAAATGTTGGAATGGTTCAATGCTGAGGCGGCACGGGCCTCGCGCCGGAAGCGCTCGAGCGATTGTGGGTCGAGAGGAACACCTTCGGGCAGGAACTTAAGCGCCACACTGCGGTCGAGCCGGGTGTCTTCAGCTTTGTACACGACGCCCATCCCGCCGCCACCGAGCTTTTCAAGAATGCGATAATGGGAAACGGTCTGGCCGATCATTAGAGGTGAGGTCCGCTCAAGCTCGCAGATGTTACGCCGCCATTTGGTCTGAGTCAACGCGCGATACACTTCACGATAACCGGGATTTCCATTTTGACTTCCCGGCCGACCGATAACGTACACCCAGCCCCTCAGTCTGCAATGCTCCAGCCAGGTTTTTTTGAGTGCAGAGCCTTTCCGCCGCCTGTTTTCAGATAGCACAAAGCGGGGGCTTGATCGTGCCGCCCCTTCTCTTTCATTCCTGGATTTCTTACGACTTGAACGGCGGACTCGCCCGACGTTTTGAGATGAGAAGTTTCGCACGTTCGAGATCAATGGCGCGGATTGCGGTCAATTGCAGTTCCAGTCTATGTTTGAAATAGACCCGAGATTGAAGACCGTTCCCGTGCAGTGATTCGGGGTTCGAGTCTGCTGGTACGAACTCTGAACCTTGATAACGATCGGGCTGTTGGGCTGCGGGGGTGGAAGGGCGCGGATAAGGTTAGCTTCGGAGTTGCCCTCCGCTATAACCATGAGATTGTTGATTGCCAGAACAGCTAAAAGTAGATGCTCGTACGCGCTGCGGTATTTGGTCTTAGCTAACTGCGCGCTGCAATTCGCTACAGGCGATGCACGATAGTAATACGCGTGAACGTCGGAGGGCATAACACGGTTATCGCCCACGTGTTGGTCAACGAACTCCAGAATTGCATCCGCTTCCGAATACGCATTCTTACAGCCAGGAGCTACTTTTTCGATGTCAGCGGGAAGTGAGCCCGCATCTTCGTCGAGTTCATAGGCTAATTGCTCAGTCTCCAAAGCAATCACCGCTAGATGGGAGTCCGATGCCCAACTGGAACATGCAAATAAGTCGTGTCGGGCTTTATCGCTCTCCTCAAAGCTGCCCTTAAAACGGGCTAGGAAATCTTCCTGTGCACGGCCAGCTTTTTCAAGCGTTCCTGCCCGCGATAGCTTGTTTGCCATACTGGATGCAATCGAGTCGCGAGACGTGCTTTGATAGTCCTGAAATACCTTGCAAACGGCGGGTGCGTTCATCTTAGAATTTAAAACATCCATGAGGGCCGTTGCTTCGCTAGCGAAAAGACCGCTGAGGGCGGTGAAGCTATCATGGAGCAATTGCTGGTTGCCGTGATCCTCTGCCCACTCGTGACATTGCCAAGTATTGAACCAAACCGACAAAAAATCGTTGTGATCCTCCGGGGCTTTGTCTTTATATGCCTCGACATCCTTGCACGCGTCAGGCGCTCCTGCCGGCGATGCAGACCGTTGTGCCGACTGACCGTAAGTCGCTGTTGAAATTAGAAGGCTGAATAGAATCCCACAGGTTCGTCGCAAGGTATCCTCACCCTATTCCTCGATTGCTACTTTCGTTTGTAGCTGCGTTCGGGTCAATGGTAAGTCGCGAAGCAGTCACTTGACGGACGCTGTGAGTTCGAACATTGCGAAGCCAGCGTGATTCCACAAATGGGGATGTAATTGCCTTAGACAGACAACGTGGCTTCTATGGCGCGGAGCAGTGCGGAATCATTCCTTTTTGCAAGTAACCGTTTGCACAAGAACCATTGACGCCAACGATCCTTCCCGTGAGCCTAGAAACTAGGGAAGTCCGCACACGGACCATTTTCCCAATTGAGGGAGGGAAAACAATGAAATCGATTCTGTTCACGGCAATCCTACTCCTGTTCGGACTCCCGGCATTCGCTCAAACGCAAACGCAGACAAACTGTACCGCCAACGGGGATCAGATTAATTGCACGAGCACGGATAACTCAGCCGCAAACGCAGCCGCCGCTCAGCAGCAGAAGGATATTGATGAAAGTATGAACAAGATGGGCAACGCAATAGGCACCGCAATAGGCAACAAGATCCTCAAGAAGCGTGTCAGCAAGTGGTGCGTCGAGCACCCCGATGGTTCCTGGAATTTTCCCAACGGGCAGAACGTCACTTGCTTTAATTGGAATGAAGCGTATCAGCCCCAAGCCAATGCACAGTTAAGAGCGCAGCGCGAGGAACAGGAGATTACGGCTGTAGTCGCTGCACACATGTTCTGCGAGGCGCACCCAGATCAGACTTGGACAAGCACGTTTAATGGGAAGGTTATGGGCTGCGGTCAACGCATCGCACTTGACGATGCCGCGTGCTCTCGGAATCCTAGTTATTCGTGGTGCAAAGCTATCGCGGACGCACAAGCACATGCACCCGTAGCTCAGTCTGCTCCTTTGTCCGCGTCCGTAACGGCTCCCTCTCCCGCTGCTTCTGCGTCCACTGCTCCTACGGCTCCTGCGCCTGCTCCGGTTTCTTCGGCTCCCCCGGCCCCGGTTACGGCTGCGTCCACTCCCGCACCCCCTCAGACACAGGAGCAAAAGGATGCCGCTTCGTACTGCCAGCGAAATCCGACCGCAACGATCACGTGGAATGATGGAAAGGTGAGCCCGTGTGCGTCGGTTCTGGGTGCCCGATGAGCAGAAAGCAAATCTGGATACCGCCTACGACGAACATGGCGTGATCGTCTCGCAGCATTGGCATGTTTATAGCACTCAGCAAGGCGGCGACCTCTACGCGGGTCTCGGTCATAACTTGGGTAACGCCCTCGCCGCCATTAACTCAATAGGGCGTCTCGTGAACGCAGTAGTAGAAGACATCGAAGGCAGAAAGAGAAAATGAAACACGCGGCGGTTGTCTTCTCATCAATCACTTTGCTGCTTGTCCTACTTTACGGCGCATGGGCTAGGGCCGATGCGGACAGCCGTATGCGAGGAGAGTTCGCCGAAAAATTGACTGAGGATAACGATGAGGAAATTGCTTTCTACGCTTCGGGTCCGTTCGGGAAGCGACTAGTGATTATCCCAGAGTACGCAGACCACGAACCGGGCGGCCAAGACGACTGCGATTATGTGGTTGATCGGCTCGTTCTCAACAAGGAAACGATGTCTGAAATTCATCGCAAAGGATTTATCTCGATTCAATGCGGTCAGAGGGAGGTGCGAAATGGGAAAGACTAATTTGCTGTCCGTCGTGGCTCAAATCGTTTTGCTCACTTTCATTTTCAACGCACCTGCGCTTACCTGTACGCATTCCGGCGATTGCGGAGCGGTCCCGGCCAAGCCCGCTCCACCAGCAGGGTGCAAGGACTTAACTCCCAGGTGCGTCTGTGATGAAAATGGTGACGATTGCCATTGGGAATGGATCTGTGTACCAAATTGATCGACGCGAGTCCGTGATGGCTGTTCTTCTGCTTTTTCTCGCGGCTGGCGTCGTTGCCGCGCAGTCGGTACCGCCTCGAAAGGACATACCAGCGATAGCCAAAGCTGCGAATGGGGCCATCGTGTCAATCATCATGTCGGACAAGGATGGTCACGCTATTGCCCAAGGCACCGGCTTCCTTATAAGCAAGGATGGCCGCATCGTGACCAACTATCACGTCATCGAAAACGGTAGCTCCGCTATCGTTAAACTCCCTGACGGTACTTTCTTTCTTGTCGATGGAGTGCTCGCATCGGACAAAGCCCGCGATGTTGCCGTCATCAAGGCACACGGCGAAAACTTTCGGACGCTCACTCTCGGGAATTCAGACCGGCTTCAAGTAGGAGAAGAAGTCGTTGCTATTGGTAATCCGCTTTCTCTCGAATCGACCGTCTCAAGCGGCATAGTCAGCGGAATCCGAACAATCGAGGAGGAAGGCGGCAAATTCTTGCAGGTTACGACGCCGATTTCTCCTGGTAGCAGCGGCGGCCCGTTGTTCAACATGGCGGGCGAGGTAGTTGGAATCACGACCTTGTATCTCAAAGGCGGCGAAAATCTAAATTTTGCAATCCCGATCAACGATGTAAAGCCGATGCTTCAAACTGGTTATTCCAAACTCATCAATTTCCCTGATGAGCCCAAAATAAAAGACGACGCCAAGAGAGAAAAAGACACAGGAAAACATTACGTAGAACACTCGGGGACCGCTCGAGAATATTATCGGCAGCTCTACGATTCTGGTGCTTTTGCCAAACTCATCGGGAAGTATTGTGTTTGTTTTAATGATGACAATAAAACGAGAGAATTCTTTGTTTTTACGGCTGAGCGGTACAATCAAGAATATTCCGATGCGGCCGCTGAGGTATTCAAAATCACCCAGGGAGAGAAGGTGTCCGATTCGAAAAACGTTCAAATTAGGCACACATTCGAGAGAATTCAACGGACTGCGCCTTACGCGGATTTCGATCTAGCTAGGGACCAGGCAGGCTGGAGTTTAGTCTTTCCGGACCCGAGGTTTCGATCGGGAATATTAATCCAGGATGTTTACACAAAAGGCGTCAAAGATTTCGCTGTTCTTTGGGGATGGGATGAGAACTCCGATTCTTGGGTAACCCACCTTCCCGATACGTCCGGTAGTTCTGTCACAAACGATTGGACGGGTCGGCTTTCCATAGAGCCAAGTACTTTGCGCTACATCGAGACTCATACGGTTATCACCACTGTGGGCACAGGCGAAACGAAAGTCGTGGTTTCAAAGACTTACGAGCACTCCGGTGCTTGCGAATCCCTCTTTAAATAACCGGAGTGCCGATTCCGAAAGGCGCCGGACGATCTACTACCGCATACGACCCACTTTGGGGAAAAACATGAGAATCCCTCTGCCAATCGGCCTCATAGCCGCCCTTAAGCGAGCAACGCATGATGGACAAGCGCACACCAATCAGAATGAGATTCACCATCAATTGGCAGATGCTGCGCTACAAGTGGGGCGTGGAAGTGCTGAACACGGATTCAAACTACCGTTCCGAGGTAGCGACCTTCGGACGTTGCGAAGAGGTTCCGGCTGGAGTGCACCAGCATGGGGAAGATTGATTCGGTAGGTGTGATTCTACCTTTTGCCAATCCCCCAAGAAAACAACGATGGGACTCATGGAAGCTTAAGCGGTACCCCGAAATTTCGGTGTCGGCTGAGATGTGCTGGAACGGCTGAAGCGAGTTACCATTGAGAGGCGGGTTCCGCCACTCATCCAGTTGATCGAAGCGGATCGCGGCGGCAATTTTGAAAAAAACTCACAGTACCTTTGGTCTATTCTCAGACACGATTCATACTCGCATAATGGCGTAGAAACAAAGCGACACAATGAAGACCATCGCAGTGAAGCCCAATGAAGCCTGCCTGTGCGTCGAGGACGACATCTCGCGTCGAGCGTGGTTCATCAGCAAGCATCGGATTCCACAAGCATTCCTCGCGGAAACACCGACACAGGCAATCCGCATATTGGACACGTTCTCGCACTTCGGCGTAATTTTCCTCGACTATGACCTTGCGCTGGGCGTGTCGAGTGAATCCGTAGCGCGATACTTGGCTGAGACGCAGTTCGCTGGGCGCGTCGTCATTCACACTGCAAATCCGTTTGGGCGAGACATGCTCCAACAAATTTGCCCGAATGCGGAAATCTTACCGTTCGGCAGTTTTGAGATAACGAGATGAGCCCCTTTGACTGTGACACGACTGAGTTTTTCATCGCTTGCGGTGTAACTCCGATATTCCCCGATGAGCGCGAAGAAATTATCCGGGAAATGGACGCTGCATTCTTGAAGGCACTCCATATCGCACCGCTGGAGAGCGTCGGGAACATTTTCAACGCCGACAAAATGAGACAACGTGATTAAGACCGCCATGCTTGCTCTAGTGTTGGTCTTCTTGTCCGCGTACTGGATTCAAGCGGACGCAGATGCTCGCGTTCGCCAATACACCGTGGAAAACTGGAATGCCAGTGACGGTGAAACCGCTCTAACCTATTTCTCCACGAACGGCGTCCGTAGCGACACGCTCGTGATTGTACTGAGTCGCATGGAGGGCAATGCAGATATGACGGACTGTGACGCCTTGATTGCGAAGATAAGACACTCTCCGTGGGACAAAGACCTTCGTCGCATGGGATTCGTGCGGTTGCAAGTCGGCGTGTCCACGAAGAGTCTCTGACGCGCGCAGCATTTTAGCCTTCGTGCGTAACTTCATCAGCGGGCACAACCATCCCGTTTCTGTCCATCACAAAATCATGGCTGAAAATATTCTCTGGTACTGGCGACACTCCCTTCACCAACCCGCCATGCTCGCCGTATAAATCACTGAAATCAATCCCGCCATTGTGAACATGCTGATGCTGTGCTCGTCCTTCGGGACTTGCTTCTTTTACGAGTATGTGACCGGGGATGTCATCGAAACTCAACTTCTTGTTGTCATTCATTTGAATGCTTCTGAATAAGATTTGAAAAAATGGACTGACCATGATGAACAGCCCCCGATACAACGGACATCAATAGCCACTCATGATGCTTCTGCGACTACGAATGTCACTTTGGTTCCGAAGGTTAATCCTCCGGCGCTGGGCGAACAGCCACGCCCAGCAACTCCTTGACCTTCCGCTCATGTTCGGCCTGCTGCTCGGGCGTCAACGTCGCCTTCCACGCCTGCAACCGCTCCTCAATTGGCCGGAATGACGCGGGCGTTGGTTCAAACGCGGGCCGTTCGGAATGATGAGGCTCGTCAATGACATTCTTGGCTGCATCCCATTTCGGCAGCTTCTGTGGTTTAGCATGTATATTGTTCTTGTGTACCCAGAATAATCCCTTCTTTGTGCCCACCAGTTTCAAACCTTCTTTCGGTGACGGCGACAAATGAATCTCGATGAAGTGATCGGGTTCATAGCTCTCCAACGGCGTCAAATCCTTGTTGTAGCGCTTGCCTTCAATCACAAAGCACAAACGTACACCGCTGCGCGTCCTTGGGTCCTCAAGGTACATGTAGGTCGTCCACAACTGGAGCGACACTTTGTCGGCGCAAGCTGTGTCGGCGAGTGAGATGACCGGATTGAGCAGCGGGCGATTGCGTATGCGCAACTCTCGCTCGCGCTGGCGGCGCAACTTATTGCGGTCAGCAATGATGCGCTCAATCGCCTTCATGGCGTCAGCACCCTTAAAGCGACCCTGCATCAGCAAACGTAGATACACAACGCGCATCGGGAGTGGCTCACCACCACGACTGCCGTCATTGAAGCGCTTCCCGTGTCCATCACGAACTCCGTATGGTCGACCCTTCTTCGCTGACATTTACTCTCCTCTTTCTATCCGCCGAACTGCTGAGTGACTACTTTGAACAGGTGGTAGATAGAACCTGCGTTCTGAATCAATGACGGCGGGCCTGTTTGGGTCCCCTTCTGGAAAAAACATTTTGGAAATACTTACATGGTGACTGAATCGTGTGCGAAGGTTTCGCTTCGCGCACGCATCGTTCCATCAGCAAGGGTGTGGGGCAGGTCGCCCCGGGTGGCAACGGGCCCCGATTTCGACACTCCTTATTTCCGCGCCGAGAAATTTCTCGCTCGGTGGAAGCAAAACTAAAAATCCAGTTTGACCATCCCTTAGGGTTCACTCCGAAATCAGATAGGCCGATGAGTATGGCGGGGCAGGGGTGGTCAAATCTTGCCTATTGACATCAATGGTCATTAGTGGTAATTTACTGCCATGAAAGGCAAACTCTTGAATCGGCAGGTCACGTTCTTAACGGACGAGCAGCTAACTCAACTCAAACGGATTTCCACTAAGACTGGTGCACCGATTTCCACACTCATTCGGATGGCTGTTGCGGATTACCTGAAGGACCTGCCTGCAAGCTTAAAGAGGTGAACGATGAAAATCGCTCTGTATCTGCGCGTCAGCACCGACAAGCAAGAAACCGAGAACCAAGCCGTGCAACTCCGCGACTTTGCGGCAAAGCAGGGGTGGCAAATCGTCCGCGAATACGTAGATTGTGAATCTGGCGGCAAGAGCGACCGCGCACAGTTCCAATCCATGTTCAAGGACGCCAGCCAGCGCAAGTTCGACTTGGTGTTGTTTTGGGCTTTGGACAGGTTATCCCGCGAAGGCGTGCTCGAAACTCTTCAGCATCTCAACCGGCTCACGTCATACGGTGTCGGCTTTCGGTCATTCACCGAGCAGTTCTTCGATTCCTGCGGAGTCTTCAAAGACGCCATCATCGCTATCATGGCGACCTTGGCCAAGCAAGAGCGTGTCAAGCGGTCGGAGCGCACCAAAGCAGGGTTGGCTCGCGTTAAGGCGGCTGGCAAGAGCCTGGGGCGTCCTACCAAACTGAACGGCCAGCACAAGGCTGAAGTCGCCCGCCTGACAGGTCAGGGACTTTCTCTTCGAGCCGCAGGGCGTCAACTCGGCATATCCGAGCGTTCCGTCCGTCGCCTGATTGCGGCATAAACGTCCTTCTGGAGACCCCGTTAAGTCCTTACTGGCTAGCGGGGTTTTTCTTTGTCTGGACTGCGGCACCAACGAACCTTTTTGACGCATCCGCCCTGTTACGAAATACCCCCCGTTTTAGGGCAGCATGAGGATTTACCCCATGTCGGCGAATCACCCTCATAATCCCCAATGTTTATGCGGGTCACAGAGGGAGTTTCGTAACACGCCTAACCCGATATGCCTGCTGCCTGTCGGCAGGGGTCTTATATCGGCGGGGTCTACCCGTCTTTTCCCTCCCTAAGGACTCGGGTTTACCGCTCGGGTACAGCATGGCGCGGCACCACTCCACGTCTTCCTCAAACGTAGGCTGCGAGCGCTCGTACGACTCAGGGATCAACTCAATCACGCTCCAAACGCCCTTGAGCATCTCCTGATGCAGGATGTAAAGCCCGACGCGGGTATGCCAGTACTTTGTACCTGCTTGGACTTCCCCGTCCATGTCGGTGTAGCGTAGACGCACGTAAACTGCGCGAGCAGTCAGCCTATCAGCGCCAGACTGATGGTAGCCGCCATCTCGCAGGATAAAGCGGAGTGGCGTAACGGTCACTTCCTCGAAACCCACGCCTGCAGGCAACGTGGAGTATGATGCTGCCCACTTGCCTTGGATGCGCTCGGTGATGGTCGCGTCAGACTCGCTGAATGCTTCTTCCTCGCGGTTCTTCGTCAATCGCGTGGTGTATTTCCAGAATCCGCCGTTATAGTTGTCTTCGCGGGCAGGCACTGCGTAAGGCTTTGTTGGGTCTTGCATGATTACTTCGTTCATTTCGGTTTCTCCTTTTTGGGCCAAAAAATTTGAAATATCGGTGGGTAGCCGCTAGGTACGTTTGAGCGCGCGTCGATTTGGCGACAAAATTGGCGGAGAACCCTTTTCACTAATCTCGGACAAGAGCGATGAAAATAAACGAGATTGGTGGATGCTGAGATTGCATTAGCTCGTGGACTGATACCAGTCAAATGGAGCTTCCACACTGGTTCCGCGCTGCTCTGGAACAGTCTGGAACGTGCTGACACATCCCATCTCGGACGTGCGGGCAATGTCATTCATCCGCTTCCTGCGCTCACCACTTGAAGCCTGCGTGTTTTTCGGGTTCGGGCGTCTGTAATGTGGAATTCATCGTTGTCCGCCTGAGGCGTAGCCGAAGGGTTTTGCCTTTCGGTCTACTGGCCAATGGGACGACTGTCTAGGATTGGTGGTCCGAAGAGGATTTAACACCTATCCGGGCCGCGGCCACGTTGAGCGCAAATTCCAAGTGGTTATTTCAGCTTTGCGTATTCGGACTTGGCAGCGATGAGGATGGGAATATCGGGGTCGGCGTCTTTCCACAGCGCGAAGAAATCCTGATATGCCGCCTTGGCCTTCACGGTGTCGCCCTGCAAGGCGTAGGCCCTACCGAGTTGGAGATGCGCCAATGCACCGATAGGCTCGTTCAATACGACTCCGCGATGGTCGAGGATTTTCTGGAACTCGGCGGCGGCTTCGGCGCCTCGATGAGCCGCCAGATAGGCTTCACCTCGTACGTAAACGGCGTACAAGACGGTCCAACCGTAATTACCGCACCTTCCGAGTTCATACGGCGCGGCGGCTGTGAGACTATCAATGGCCCCGGAAGCGTCCCCCTTGCTGAGTGCAAGCTTTGCGCGAAGGGTCGGAAGAAAGTTGACCTGCACGATGGTGGATTCCGGAAACCTCTTGTCCAAATCGGCGGTCAGCGCTTGCGCCTGCTTGTCGTCTCCCGCATACGCGAAAGCGAGCGCGGCGCTGAATTGCACCCCCTGGTCTGTCGAGCGCTGCATGGCCATTGCGGCGCTGCGCCGAGCTTCATCTAAGTTGCCGAATAAGGCTTCCCGTAAATCTGACCTGGCGGCGTACGTTGCGGCAGCTTCCTTTAAGTCCGCACGAGCGGCGGAGTCCATCGCCTGGTGGGCAAAATCCCGAGCCTCCCTGAGCCGCCCCGAATAGGCGGAAGAATCTGCTTGCGAGGCCAGCATATTGTTCTCTGGTCCCAGCTTGCCCGCCGACCATGCCGCCTGCTGCTTCATGCCTGCCGTATCGTTCTGCAAGAAAGCAATTAGATACAGGTCAGCATGGATGTAAGGGTGGTCCAGCTTGCGTTCGAGAGCCTGCGTGTAGGTGGCCTTCGCCTCATCGAGGCGATTCAGGTTGACGTAATTAAACCCGAGGATAAAGTAAGGGACAGGACTATCCGGACTCACCCGGACTGCCTCCCTGGCTACTTCAACCGCATTCTCATATTGTCCAAAGGTCGGGTAGATTGGTCCCGACAAGAAAGTACGCGGCACCGGATTGCGAGGATAGGCTTGCATCCAAAGCTCGCAAGTTTGCTTGGCCTTCAGCAAATTTCCTGTGGCCACGATATCGTATGAGGCCAAGATAAAATACTTTTCCGCCTCGCTGGCTGAGCCGCGGAGTTCGTACGCCTTTCGGGTGTAGTCTGCAGCGGTGGCGTTTTCGTCAAGGTCCCTATACGCGCGGCCCAACCATGCGTAGGCGAGTGCAAAATTCGGGTCGAGTTGGACGCATGTGTGAAATGCGGAATAGCTCCGGTCGCCCCTTTGGTGAACATGATTTCATGGCCTGAACTGAAAGCTTTCAGGGCCTCCAGCGACGGCGTAGTGGCCTGGTCGAGCGGGGTATCAAACTTCTGGACCGTGCTCAGCGACTCGCCCAGTTTGTTCCGAATTTCCGAAGCTGTTTTTCCCAGAGCATCGAGCACATGGTTCTTGTCGCTGGCCTGAGCTTCCGTGCTCGCCAGCGATTCGCCGCTTGCGCAGTTGACCGCCTTGAGGGTCAGCAGGTACTGCGTGCCAATCTGCGCAATCGAACCGTCGAGGACAGCGGCGCTCCCCGTCCGCTGGCAGAGTTCCCGCGCAATCTCCGGCGTGAGCTTCGCATCCGGCTTCTGGTCCATCATCTGCAGGGTCTGCTGGATTTGCTGGTCAGAGATAATGCTCAGGAAGGGTGATTGTTCCAGTTGTACGGAAAGCCCCTGCCGCAGCGTGCCGTCAAACACCGGGTCGCCGGTCGTGTTCGTGAAGTCCGCGAGGACGATGGTGTCTTTGTCCGTCAGCGCGTGCGCCTTGCGGGAGAAAAACAACCAGCCGCCCACGGCCAGTGCGACAACGACAAGTGTTGCGCCAGTGACACGCCCATCGAATCAGGTGGATTTCGAGCGGGCTTCAACTCAGCCTCGTGCTGCTGCGACGGCTGTCCGACCCGAATCTGAATCTCGCTTCAGCCGCTGCAAATCCGTCCGAATTTCAGCAGCGTCTGGTAGCGCAGCTTCCGGTCTTTCTCCAGCGCCTTGTTGATGACTTCTTCTAGCTTCGGCGGGAGGTCCGGGATTCACCGCTTCCGAGCGGGAATCGGTGCTCGATTCAGAATCGCGTCATGGATGACCGCAGCGCTGTTGCCCGGAAAGGCCATCCGGCCCGTCGCCATCTCGTAGAGCACTGCGCCGAAGGAGAACAAATCCGTCCGTGCATCCAGTTCTTCGCCCCGTGCCTGTTCCGGTGACATGTAAGCGATGGTGCCCACTGCGCGTACCCGGGCTGGTCAGCAGGTCTTCCGCTGTAGCGGTAGGCATTGCCGAAACTCCGACACCTTTGGTATCAGGAGTGAGCTTCGCCAAACCGAAATCGAGAATCTTGGCGTGCCCTCGCTCGGTCACAAAAATGTTTGCAGGCTTGATGTCCCGATGAACGATTCCCTTGCGTGGGCCGCATCCAGTGCGTCCGCAATCTCAATCCCCAACTCCAGCACCTGCTCAAGCGGCAGCGCCTTGCCGGAAATGCGATGCTTCAGCGTCATGCCGTCGAGAAACTCCATGACAATGAAGGGCTGACCGTCGTGCTCGCCGATTTCGTAGATGGTGCAAATATTGGGTGGTTCAGGGCCGAAGCGGCTTTGGCCTCACGCTCGAAGCGGCTGAGAGCTTGCGAGTCTGGCGCGAACCTCGTCAGGCAGGAACTTCAAGGCGACGAAGCGATTGAGCTTGACGTCCTCGGCCTTGTACACCACGCCCATCCCACCGCCGCCCAGCTTTTCGAGGATGCGGTAGTGGGAAATCGTGCGGCCGAGTATTGATGAGGAATCAGTCACTTTGCGTGCATCTTACGCCTGCTTACGGATAGCTGTCGATGATAGGGATTATCACGGCCTATCTGCGGGCAATGAAAGTATTGTCCCTGCGCACTGCTGACTGTGCGCCTGTTTTTTGGCTCGGGTTTGTGAATATTCCGCAAACTGGAATCCTGAAAGTGTCCCGCCTGCCCCACGCGCTTTCACGGTCAATGTCACAAACTTCGACACACCTATCGGGGGCGTGTTTGGTGACGGCCCGTTTCCGGTTAGCCGAGTTTATCGTCCAATGACGCCCGAGTCTTCAGGAAGCGCGCGTGTTTTCTGATAGAATCCGTAATAGTTGCAATCGCAATTGGAAGTCGAAATCGACTTCCGACTTGCAGACCGCGCCATGAGAGCATTCAAGCGACTATGGATTGCATTACTTTTCGCGCCTCAACTCTTGGGACAGACGTCGCCGCCGAGTTCAATCCAACCTCCAACTAACGAAGAAATTCGTGAACTGAATCAGGCGATGGTTTCAATAACGAATTACTGTTTGACTGTTGCCGATTACTCGATGTCACGTCAGCCTCGCCTCTTCGCCAAAACCAGCGAATCGAACGAGACTGGGGCATGGGATGAGTTTTCGAGCAAAGCAGAGTGGGAGCGTGCGGGCAAGCCAGAACCCGTTGCATTCGTTTGGTACAAAGAAAGCAAGACAATCCGCGCTGTGTTCTCGTTTAAGAACAATAGTGACAGCGGCGACCGCTACGCCGAGTACTGCTATCGAGCCGACGGACATTTGGCGGAGCTACGGTCGGAAGCGGACGCTTCCGCCGTTTGCGACGACGCTTACTTTCGCTGCCACCTCACACTTCCGAGAGAGTGGTTCTATTTACCCAGAGGGAAAATCGTCAACGTAATCCACGATGACCAGAGGCTGCTCAAATCTGAAAAGACAAATCTCTCACTTTCAACCAAACCGCCCGAATATCTGACCATTTGGGACCTGCCTTTCGCCAGCTCGTTGTTCGTGCACACGAAATGATACCTGTTCTTTGTCCGTGTCTTTGAAGTTGACCGTAAGACCCGCCACGCCCCCAACCGAAGTGTTGGGACTTAGGCGTGAGGTATGAGGCTATTAAAGGCATAAGGCATCGGGCTAACGCTTTGTCGCCGCCTGCAACTCGTCAGTTTCCTGTGCATTGGACTTCAAAACGTCGGTTGGTACACCGTCTTTGGCACCGTCGTAAACACCGACGTTTTCCTCTAAACCACCGTCGTTGATACCGTCGTCAGTACCGTCGTCAGCGCCGTCGTTTTGTTCCATAACTTGCTCATAATTCGAGTCCTCCCGTTTCTGATTTCCCATCAGATACTGGTAGGACGCTTCGTATCGTTCCCAATGCCGAAACTCGCACATGCCGCCACCCGAGAACGCCCATGAATCGTGCTCATGGAATTGCCAGCCATTGTACTTACGCTTGTGGATGGTTCGGCTAACTCGGGCATCAAGGATTCCCAGCACTCGAAATGCTCGGAGAATGCGCTCGCATTCTCGTTGGGAAAAAGCCTTGCCGTTCTTGTCCGCCCATACCTTCGTGTGCTTGGTGATGTTGGGAACAGAGGCGAACACAAAGCCGCCGTGCCGTTGCGCTTGAAACCGAATGTAGCCGTAGACTTCTCGGGCTGCACGCTTGAAATGGCGTTTGTCGTTCGGGCACTTCCCGTCTTCCAGCCACAGAGGCATAAAACTTCTGTTGGTTAAACTCATTGCTGCACCGACTGAACCTTCACGGCTTTGGTGCGTCCGTTGAACATCGCCACTTCGTATTGCACTTTGCTATTTGTTGCTATCGGGACGCCGCCGACAATATCCGACAAATGGACGAAAATCTCCGTGCCTGACAAATCAGGAGCGATGAAACCGTATCGGCGGTTTGCATACCACGTCACGAGCGTACCTGTGAGTACTTCTGATTGCTGTGTCATGTGACTTCTACCTTGTTTTGGATTAGGCGTTTCGAGTTGAATTGACGAAACTTGACTGCTCTAGAAGGTCTTGCGAGGCCTACAGACGTGACAAACTCATTTGTACGGTTCTATCAATCGCCTGCGGCGCTCGCTGGACTCCTCCCTGACGAGGACAAATGGAAGGACTCCTCCAAGATGACGCCGAGGCTCTATGGGATTGGTCGTACCAGGAAACTGCCTGGCCGAATTTGCCCGTATAGGTAAAGACGGGCGAGATTTCAAACACCGCAAACTATTTTCAAATATTTTCAGGGTCCCGAATCTGACCCCTCGTCGGGGGCTGGCTCGGTAATTTGCCCCTTGGTGGGGAAGTTGGAAGCCAAATGCACGTCCACGTAGTCTTCTGCCGTCTCCTCGAATGATTCCATCCGAGCCCACAGCAGCGCCCGCAACGCAGCCAGACATTTCTTAAGGGAGCGCTGAATCGTATCTTCGCTGCATGCATATTGCTGGGCGATGTCGCCAAGCGTCATCACTGGCAGATACACCGGGTCATCGTCCGTGAGTTCACTCTCAATGGTGTCACACCGCAGCAGCCCCCATTTCATCTTGACCATCATGGATTGAGGCACGGGTAGTTTCTGAAGGGCTTCGTACAGCGCGTCTTCAAGGAAGGCAGATTGCTTTCGGCCCCACCGTACCTTGCCGATATTTGGGCAAGCATTGGCCAATTTTTCCAACTGGATATCGGAGTCGAAGTCGTGCTCTTCCACATCGCTTGGGCTCACGGTTGGCTGAAGTTCGTTTTGGTTGCGCGACAAGCGGGTAAGGTCTATCAGCCGATTGATGGCGACACGCCATGCGCGATTCCATGGGTCGGCGGCTTTGCGAATGTATTGTGCCCGACGGCAAATCATTGTGAGGCATTCCTGCTCGCAATCATCAACACTCATGCCATTGATGTTTAGGAACTGATGGGCTGCTGCACGACACATCTTTCGCAAGGCATTGAGGAATTGAGGTTCGTTATCCCACAGTTCCATCTCTGCTCGTGTCCACGAGATGCGGGGAACAAGATTTGAAGGTGCAGCGGGCAGTATGGTATCGGGGATGTCACAGGAGCCCCGGCTGGTTGCTGTGAAACGTGCGCCAAGTTGTTTTGTAGATTTGCTCATCCCATTTCCCCTGTAAATAAAAAAAAGGCGCTCCCCAGCAAGAGAGAACGCCCCGGCATCCACGAATGAGCAACCCGTGAAACTTGATATTGTGGACTGCTGCTCATTTCGATACCGGTGATTCTCAAACACGCTTGTGTGCATGCCGTCAATCTGCTTTCAAAGCCTCCGCTGACGAAACGGAGTTCTGGTCACAAATTCGTCACAATTGAGGCTAGGTTTGCGAAAGGGAAGTGCCGTCGTTTCAGCCAAAACTTATGACGAAACCGCCCTTTTGTGAGTCCAAAGTGAGTCCAAGAGAAGGGAATTAAGGAAGGGGTTTTTGAGTGTAAGCGAAGCCGTTTCAACGAAACATTGAAATGCTAACCGCCCCGCGACGCAATCCATCGTAGCAGAAGCTGAAGGCCCTAAGCTACAAGTTCGACGCGCGGGAAAAGGCCGACGACATAAAATGGCCTACGGACATCCGCCCCGTGTCACATTACAGCGCTGCCGAAGTCTCACGATAAGCCCCGCCGTACGACCTGTACCTTCGTACAGGCGCAAAAATTTGCCTGTACTTCCGTACAGTTCTTCGCGAAGCGTATCGGATGTTAGCTGATTCACCACGAATCGCCCACCGCGTTCCCAACGGGGGCGCTCCAGCATGCTACGCTCGAATTTCCAGCGGTTCGAGTACCGCGGGCGCACACTCATGTCTTCTCGACTCGGTGAGATTCTTGTCAAGGACAGTCTGATCTCTGCGGATCAGCTTAGGCAGGCCCTTGAGTATCAGAAGAAGAATGGCGGGCGTTTAGGAAGCTGCTTGGTAAAGCTGGGACTTGTGAGCGACGAAGACATCACGGCCGTTCTCTCACGCCAATACGGCGTCCCTTCCATTAACCTCAAATTCTATGAGGTAGACCCAGCGGTCATCAAGCTGGTGCCGCAGGAAACAGCCGTCCGCTATCAGATTGTCCCCCTTTCGCGCGTGGGCTCCACTCTTACGATCGCGATGACCGATCCCACGAACGTCTTCGCGATGGACGACATCAAGTTCATGACCGGCTTCAACGTCGAGCCGGTCGTCGCCTCCGAATCCGCCATCAGCGAAGCCATCCACAAGTTCTATGGTGAAGTCGAGAGCGTGGAAGAGCTCGACAAAGTCATGAAGGACTTGGCCGGGGAAGACGCTGCCGCTCTCGAACTTGCCGGTGAAGAGCAGGAGATGGACCTGGCTTCGCTCGAGAAAGCGGCCGAAGAGGCTCCCATCATCAAGTTGGTCAACTTGATTCTCACCGACGCGGTGAAGCGCGGCGCGAGCGACATTCACGTCGAGCCGTACGAAAAGGAATATCGCGTGCGCTTCCGGATTGACGGCATCCTGCAAAACGTAATGGCTCCGCCCTTGAAGCTGAAAGACGCCATTACCAGCCGCATCAAGATCATGTCCAAAATGGACATCAGCGAAAAGCGGCTCCCCCAGGATGGTCGTATCATGATCAAGTACCTCAAGGACGGAAAAAAGAAAGAGCTCGATTTCCGCGTCTCCACCGTCCCCGCGCTTTTCGGAGAAAAAGTCGTTCTCCGCCTCCTCGATAAAGAGAATCTTCGTCTCGACATGACGAAACTCGGATTCGAACCCGAATCCCTTAAGAAATTCGAGCAGCAGATCTTGAAGCCCTACGGGATGGTGCTCGTAACCGGCCCGACGGGTTCCGGCAAGACCAACACGCTCTACTCCTCGGTCGCGCGCCTCAACACCCAGGAGACCAATATTATGACTGCGGAAGACCCGGTCGAATTCCAGCTCGCGGGCATCAACCAGGTCCAGATGAAGGAGCAGATCGGACTGAACTTTGCCTCGGCCCTTCGCGCCTTTTTACGGCAGGATCCCAACATCATCCTGGTCGGCGAAATTCGAGACTTCGAAACGGCGGAAATTGCGGTGAAGGCGGCGCTCACCGGCCACCTTGTGCTTTCGACGCTGCACACTAACGACGCGCCGTCCACGATCAGCCGCTTGATGAATATGGGCATCGAACCGTTTCTTGTGGCCACTTCGGTAAACCTGATCTGCGCGCAGCGGCTCGTGCGGCGCATTTGCGGGCAGTGCAAGGAGCCGTTGCAAATCCTCCCCCAGGCGTTGATCGATGCGGGTTACACGGTCCAGGAGTCCGAGAAAACCATCGTGCAGCATGGCCGGGGCTGCGCCACGTGCAACAACACAGGATACAAGGGACGCGTTGGCCTTTATGAAGTGATGGAGATTAACGACGATTTGCGTGAGCTCATTTTGGTGGGAGCTTCCGCACTCGAACTCAAAAAGAAGGCTCTCGAGATGGGAATGATCACCTTGCGTCGTAGCGGCCTCCAAAAGGTGGCCCTTGGACAAACGACGATGGAAGAAGTTCTGCGGGAGACCGTTCTATAAGCGGAGGGATCTATGGCTGGCATCACACTCAGTGAGTTGTTGAAAAAAATGATCGAGATGGGCGGCAGCGATCTCCATCTCTCGACCAATAGTTCTCCGCGCGTGCGCGTGCACGGCAAGCTGCGGCCGCTGGACATGCCGCCGCTCACCGCGGCCGATACGAAGGCCCTCGCCTACAGCGTCCTCACGGACGTGCAGAAGCACCGGCTCGAGGAAAACCTCGAGCTCGACTTCTCGTTCGGGTTGAAGAGCCTAGCGCGCTTCCGCGGCAACATTTTCCACCAGCGCGGCGCCGTGGCAGCTGTGTTCCGGACGATTCCGTGGGAGATCAAGACCTTCGACGCGCTGGGCCTGCCCCAGATCGTGAAGGGACTGTGCGACAAGCCCCGGGGTTTGGTGCTCGTTACCGGGCCGACCGGTTCGGGCAAGTCCACCACTCTCGCCGCGATGCTCGACAAGATCAACAACGAGCGCGAAGAGCACATGATCACGATTGAGGATCCCATCGAGTTTCTTCACAATCACAAGAAGTGCCTGGTCAACCAGCGCGAAGTTCACTCGGACACGCATTCCTTCTCGAATTCGCTTCGCGCCGCTCTCCGTGAAGATCCGGACGTCGTGCTGATCGGCGAAATGCGCGACCTTGAGACGATCGAATCGGCGCTCCGAATCGCTGAAACCGGCCACTTGACCTTTGCGACTCTGCACACGAACTCGGCCGTTTCCACCATCAATCGTATCGTGGACGTCTTTCCCGCCCACCAGCAGCCGCAGGTTCGCGCGCAGCTCTCCATGGTGCTGGAGGGAATTCTTTGTCAGGCACTCCTGCCCCGAATGGATAGCCGTGGCCGCATGATGGTGATGGAAGTCTTGATCCCCAATGCCGCCATCCGAAACCTGATTCGCGAAGACAAGATTCACCAGATCTATTCAGCGATGCAGACCGGGACGGGAACATCCGGAATGCAGACTTTCAACCAGAGTCTCTCGAACGCCTATTTCCAGAAGGTAATCAGTATGGAAACGGCGCTTTCGCGGTCCTCGAATCCAGATGAATTGCAGGATTTAATTAACCGAGGGGTGACCTCGCCTTCTATGGGCGGCAAGTCTCCCGTCCGGCGATAAGTCTCGAAGAGTTCGAAGAGGAGGTAACAAGCCATGCCGGTTTTTACGTATCGGGGAGTGAATAGGACGGGAGCTTCCGTCGCGGGGGAGCGTGCGGCAACAAGCAAGGCCGAACTGGCCTCGATGCTTCGTCGTGAGCAGATCAATGTAAGTAAGCTTTCCGAAAAGGGGAAGGAATTCTCCATTCCCACGTTCGGGACTGGCGTGAAGGCAAAAGAACTGGCCATCTTCACGCGCCAGTTCTCGGTCATGATTGACGCCGGCTTGCCGCTCGTCCAGTGTCTTGAGATTCTGGCGGGACAGCAGGACAACAAGACATTCCAAAAAATCCTTAATGGCGTGCGCGGTTCGGTCGAAGGTGGCACCACGCTTTCCGGCGCCATGAGGCAGTTCGACAAGGTTTTCGACCCCCTCTATTACAACATGGTCGAAGCCGGAGAGACGGGCGGTATCCTGGACACCATTCTTCAGCGCCTCTCGACCTACATCGAAAAGAACGTCAAACTGAAGCGCGCCGTGCAGTCGGCGATGATCTACCCGGTCGCCGTCCTTGGTATTGCCGCCATGGTCATCATCCTCCTGTTGTGGAAGGTGGTGCCCATCTTCGTCCAGTTGTTCAATGGCTTGGGCGTGGATCTGCCTCTGCCTACCCGAATCGTCATCGGGCTGAGCCGGTTCATCGGCAGCATTTACGGAGCCATGATCGTCGTTTCCTTTATCGGCGCCGGCATTGCCTTGAAGTTCTGGAATGGGACACCGCAAGGTCGGATGGTGATCGACACGGTCATATTGAGGATTCCCATGGTCGGACCCCTCATGCGCAAGATTGCGGTCGCCCGGTTCACCCGCACCCTTGGAACTCTGATCTCGAGCGGTGTGCCGATTCTGGAAGGCCTGGACATCACGGCGCGCACCTCGGGGAACGCCGTCGTGGAAAGGGCCATCATACAAACGCGAAAGGCGGTCGAGGCCGGTCGTTCTCTCGTCGATCCGTTGAAGGAGACCCACGTTTTTCCCGGCATGGTGACGCAGATGATCGGCGTCGGCGAACAGACGGGTGCGATGGACGCCATGCTTCAGAAAATCGCTGATTTCTACGAGGATGAAGTGGACGCGGCCGTTAAGGATCTTCTGACCGCACTCGAGCCGATAATGATCGTGTTCCTCGGCGTCGTAGTCGGCGGCATCGTTATTTCCATGTACCTGCCGCTGTTCTCGTTGATCGGCAAGCTGGCTGGCGGTCACTAAACCCAACACCCTGCGGCCTGGTTGCGGCTGTCCCGATTCGTCGGGGCGGCCGCCGGCTTCAGGCAGGTTCATTCTAACAATCTCCGTAGCGCACCCAGACGCGGGCGGAATTGAAGAGCCCAGCGACAAACTCAATATGGAATTCACGCCCAGTGTAAGCGAATGGTTGCCCTGGCTGGGGCGCGTCCGGTTTCTCGTCATTACCTTTCTGGTCGGCATCGTACTCGCGGTACGCCAGCTCACTCCCATTCCTCTTTCGGCTCGGGCCTTCGTTCCGCTCATTGTCCTCTGGTACACGCTGGCGATCCTGTATGTGATTCTTCAGCGCTGGATTCCCCGGGCGCGGTGGCACGCGCCCCTGCAGGCGGTCTGCGATCTTGTCCTGATCACGGGCGTCGTCGACGCCACCGGGGCGCAGGACAGCTACTTCCTTTCGCTCTACCTTTTGGCCATCTTGATGGCCAGTATTCTGTTTTCGCGGCGAGGCGCATTCCTGGTTGCTGGAGCGGGATTCGCATTGCTCGGCGGAGTCGTCGAGCTCGCCTATTACGGCATCATCCCCCGAACGTCCAGCTCCGTGCCCACGGCGCGGGCTGTGGAGTTTTGGCTGGCGAGCAACTTCTTCGCGTTCATGGCAGTCGCTTATCTGTCGAGCGTGCTGGCGCAAAGCCTTCGCAAGAAGGGCGTCGAACTGGCGGAGAAAAGTGAGGAGCTGAAAGATCTCCAAGCCTTCAATCACCACATCATCGAGTCCATGCGCGGCGGTTTGCTCACCACGGATCTCGAGGGCCGGATTTTTCTTGTGAATCGCTCCGGGGCGGAAATTACTGGGCACGGGCTGGGGCTCCTGCGAGGTCAAAGAATCCAGGATGTCTTTCCGGGTTTTTGGCCGATCGAAACCGATGTGCAGGGAATCCCTCTTGCGTCGCGCAAGGAAATCGAGTTTCGCACGCCGGATGGCGCCCTCAGGTTTTTGGGCATATCCATTTCCCCTCTCCGCACAGGACAAAACGAAGCGAGCGGATACGTTTTTAATTTTCAGGACCTCACCGAGCTGAAACGCCTCGAACGGGAAGTGGTCACGAAAGAGCGTATGGCCGCGCTGGGCCGCCTTTCGGCTGCCATCGCACATGAAATCCGTCAGCCGCTGACGGCCATGAGCGGAGCGCTGAAGGAGCTGGCGCGTCTCGCTCCTCTCGAAGATGATGATAAAAAGCTTGTCCACATCGTCAGCCGCGAATCGCAACGCCTGAACCAGATCATTACCGATTTCTTGGACTACTCACGGGAGAAAACTTGCGTCTTCGCGGAAGTGGATGTCGGCGCACTCATCGAGGAGACGCTGTTGCTCCTCGAGCGCGACGCGAACGTCCGGAAGAGCTACCGGATCGAGCGGACCTTCTCCGCTCGTAATGTGCGGGCCGTCGCGGATCGCGACCGCCTGAAGCAGGTCATGTGGAATCTCTACAACAACGCCTTGCGCGCCATGCCGGATGGAGGTGTTCTCACGGTACGCGTCGAGGCCGATGATTCCTGGGTTCGCGTCGCGGTCCACGACACCGGTGTGGGTTTGGACGCCCGCGACGTATTGCGCATTTTTGAGCCTTTCCAATCGGGATTTACGGGTGGAACGGGACTCGGCTTGGCCGTTGTTTATCAGATCGTTCAGGCGCACGGCGGCCGAATTCGCGTAGAGACGGAGAAGGGCCGCGGGGCCGAATTCGTGGTCGAACTCCCGCGGGCCGTCCGCAAGCGTTCCGCCGGACGCCGCGATGCGCCTGTCGATGCCGATATGCTTCCAGCGGTAGGGAAGGGATAGCGCGCGATGGCCCAATTGCTGGTGGTAGACGACGAGCGCTCCATTTGCGAGCTGCTTGAAATCAGCTTCCGCAAAGAGGGCCATAAAGTGGAGGTGGCCTCGAGCGGCGAAGCGGCGCGACGTCGCCTTGCCTCGCAGATTTTTGACATCGTTATCTCCGATATCTGCATGCCGGATATGCACGGAGTCGATCTGCTCCGCTATACCAAGGAGGTGAGTCCTTCCACTGTCGTAATTTTGATTACGGGCGTTCCCACGGTCGGTACGGCCATCGACGCGGTCAATTTCGGAGCGGATCGCTATGTGGTCAAAGGCGATCGTTTGCTGGATGAGCTTCGCCCTGCTGTCCGGAGAGTGGCGGAGAATCTCGCGCTGAAAAAAGAGGCGGGCTATCTGCGGCGGGAGATCCGGCGGCTTACAGGCCTGGATCACATTATCGGGACTAGCGCGAAGATGCGCGCGATGTTCGAGCTGATTGAAAACATCGCGCCCCAATCCAGCCGCGTGTTGATTACCGGCGAGAGCGGAACAGGAAAGGAGCTCGTCGCTCGGGCGATTCACGAAAACAGTCCCCGCTCGAAACAGCCGTTCATCACCATCAACTGCGGCGCTTTCCCTGAAACGCTTCTTGAATCCGAGCTCTTCGGCTACGTAAAAGGTGCGTTCACGGGGGCCAATGAAAATCGGCGCGGTCTTTTCCAGGCGGCGCATGGCGGCACGCTCTTCATGGATGAAATCGGGAATATGAGCGTCACAATGCAAGTGAAGCTCTATCGCGTGCTGCAGGAAGGAAAGATTCGGCCCGTCGGGAGTACCGAGGAAGGCGACGTGGATGTTCGCGTGATCGCGGCCACGAACAAGGATCTGGAAAAAGAAATCGCCGAAGGACGTTTTCGTGAGGACCTTTTTTACCGCTTAAGCGTGATTCCGATTCACCTTCCGCCGCTCCGCGAGCGCCGCGAGGATATTCCTCTTCTCGCGCGCTCGTTCTTGAACCGCTATTCGAAATCCATGAACAAGGCCATCGAGAGCATCGAGCCGGAAGCCATGCGGCGCCTCGAAGTTTACGACTGGCCGGGGAATGTCCGCGAGCTCGAAAACACGATTGAGCGTTCGATCGCTTTAGAGGCCGGGAAGCGTCTTACGGTTGAGGGATTGCCGGAGCGGGTTACCAATTTCTACCAAGAGGCCCGCTCAAATGGGCAACATGAACCCAACGCCCTTCTTATCCCGGAAGGTGGCCTGGATTTGGAGAAGCATGTTGCTGCCACGGAAAGATCTTACCTGCTCGCCGCGCTCGAATGTTCTGGCGGAGTTCGCGTTCGCGCAGCTGAGTTACTAAGGATGTCATACCGCTCTTTCCGCCATTATGCGAAAAAGCATGGGGTTTGATATGCTTGTGTGCGGATGGCCGGAACGGGTCACAGCGATATGACGCATTTTGTCGTTTTTCACGTTTGCAGGGCGGTTGCTGAGGCGGAGCAGAATGCCTTGTATCGGTCCCAGGTCTGTATGTATCTAATACGGAAGGTGTTAGGAGCTTTGGACACAGGTGTTAAGCGCTCATGAACTTCTGGCACCCCGCATGCACTTATGGAGGCGTACCCCGCCAGGGTGTACAAATGAGATCTGGAGATTTTCTCCAAGGAGAGAAACAGAGATGATTATGAAGAATAGGAAAGACAAGGGCTTTTCGCTTATCGAATTGCTCATCGTCGTGGCGATCATTTTGATCATCGCGGCGATTGCAATTCCTAACCTGCTTCGCGCGAAGATTGCTGCGAACCAGGCTTCCGCAGTCGGTTCGCTCCGTACGATGTCTTCGGCCGAGGAAACATTCTCGTCCACGTACAGCGATGGCTTTACGTTGACGCTTGCACAGCTCGGCGGTCCAGTCGGTTCAGGTAGCTGCTTGAATGCCGGCTTGATCGATGAAGTGCTGTCGACGGCCCCGAACCAGAAGAGCGGCTACAAGTACGTGTTCACGGCAAACGGCACGGTGGCTCTGACCGCTGGTGTTCCTGCAGCGTGCGGCGTGTCCGGTGACACAGGGTTTACGGTTAGTGCTACACCGGTTACCCTGGGCTCGACCGGAACGGCCAGCTACTGTGTGGATGAGACCGGTGTGGTTCGCGTGAACGCATTGGGTGTCGTAATCGCTGCCCCTTGCTCCACGTCGGGCTTTCCGCCGTTGCAGTAACGCCTCGAGTAACAAAGGGGAGGAAGTCAGAGACTTCCTCCCTAGTTTTTTAAAGTTTTGGGAGGGATATAAAAATGTTCGAAAAGAGCCACAACACGGACCAAGTCAAAAACCGCAACCACGGATTCTCCCTTATCGAGCTGCTGATCGTTGTGGCGATCATTTTGATCATCGCGGCGATTGCAATTCCTAACCTGCTTCGCGCGAAGATTGCTGCGAACCAGGCTTCCGCAGTCGGTTCGCTCCGTACGATGACTTCGGCCGAGGAAACATTCTCGTCCACGTACGGCGATGGCTTTACGTTGACGCTTGCACAGCTCGGCGGTCCAGTCGGTTCAGGTAGCTGCTTGAATGCCGGCTTGATCGATGAAGTGCTGTCGACGGCCCCGAACCAGAAGAGCGGCTACAAGTACGTGTACACGGCAAACGGCACGGTGGCTCTGACCGCTGGTGTTCCTGCAGCGTGCGGCGTGTCCGGCGACACAGGGTTTTCGGTTAGCGCTACACCGGTTACCCTGGGCTCGACCGGAACGGCTAGCTACTGTGTGGATCAGACCGGTGTGATTCGCGTGAACGCATTGGGTGTCGTAATCGCTGCGCCTTGCTCCACGTCGGGCTTTCCGCCGTTGCAGTAACGCCTCGAGTAACAAAAGGGAGGAAGTCACGGACTTCGTCCCTTTTTTTGGGGAGGGTGATAGAAGGGATATGAAAAATGTTCGAAGAGAGCCACAACAGGGACCGAGTCAAAGACCGCAACCGCGGTTTTTCCCTGATCGAGCTGCTGATCGTTGTGGCGATCATTTTGATCATCGCAGCACTCGCGGTTCCCCACCTGCTGAGCGCTAAAATTGCCGCGAACCAAGCTTCGGCTGTCGGCGCCCTTCGCACCATTACTTCGGCTGAGCAAACATTCTCGTCCACGTACAGCGACGGCTTTACATTGTCGCTTGCACAACTCGGCGGTCCTGCCGGTTCAGGTAGCTGCGTGAATGCCGGCTTGATTGATGAAGTGCTGTCGACGGCCCCGAACCAGAAGAGCGGCTACAAGTACGTGTTCGCGGCAAACGGCACGGTGGCTCTGACCGCTGGTGTTCCTGCAGCGTGCGGCGTGTCCGGTGACACAGGGTTTACGGTTAGTGCTACACCGAGTACCCTGGGCTCGACCGGAACGGCCAGCTACTGTGTGGATGAGACTGGTGTGGTTCGGGTGAATGCATCGGGCATCCTTATCCCTGCGCCTTGCTCCACCTCTGGCTTTCCTCCGTTGTAGTGAAGCTCTAACCGGCAAGAGGCAAGACTTCGCCGAATTCCTGCCTTCTTATTTTCTAACGTTTCTGGCGCGTACGGAAATTGTTCGAAACGATCCACGCAACGCATTGAGTCAAGAATTGGAATCGCCGTCTTAGTTGAGAGGGCTTCCGATCGTCGCGTAGACTTCCTCACGTGCAGCAAACTCTGGCTCCGCTCTTCCTTCGTTCTTGCTATGCTAACTCTCATGGTCGTTTTGTTTCTCGCGATTGCGACGATGGTTATCCAGTCTGGGCCCGCCGGGGATGCAAGGGGCGCAGTACGCGCGTTGGAGTTGCGATACCACGATGCCTCGACTCTGAAGGCGGCGTTCTTTGAGCGCTACTCGGATGGGAATGGGGGCGTTTCGGCCGAGTCGGGCACCGTTTACTTCTCCCGGCCAGGGCGCATGCGCTGGGAGTACGAGTCTCCAGAGCAGAAGCTTTTCCTGGTGGACGGCACGAATGTCTGGTTGTACGTACCCGCCGATCGCATCGCGAGCCGCGCAAGAATGAAGGAGAGCTCGGACTGGCGGACGCCGATTGCGCTATTGGCAGGGAAGGCCGACCTCTCACGCTTGTGCCGCAAAATCGATATCGTTGATCCCACTTCACCTTCGGCGGATCGCTCGGAGGCACGACCGTCGGAGCCCGGTAATACGCTCCTGCGTTGTACTCCTCGGTACAATTCCGGGGAAGAAAGTGACTCGCTTCGTGAGGTGCTCTTCGAGACCGATCCGGGCGCGCGTCTCGTCCGCGTGGTGATTCGCGAGTCAGGCAACATCGAAACGGAATTTCGTTTCGGTAATTGGGAGAAAAACATCCCCATCCCGGAAGCTCAGTTTCATTTTCAGCCCCCGCCGGGCGTTGCTGTCGTCGACGAGGCCACTCTGGCCGGGGCAATTCACTACAAGCTATTGCACAACCCTCCGTAAGACGATCATGAAGCAGGCGATGTGAAAGAACGCCCGGTAGATTCGGAGAGAACGATCATAGCGCACCACCAGGTGCCGGTAATTCCCCAACCAGCCGATGGTTCGTTCGACGATCCAGCGGTGTCGATATCGTCGTAACGCGCGACCATCCTGTGTCGCCGGACGAACGCGATTCTTCTTGTGCGGGCAGATCAGTTCGATGCCGCGCTGCCGCAACCGCTTTCGCAGCGGATCGCTGTCGTAGGCTTTGTCGGCGATCACGCGCACCGGCTTCTGCCGTGGTCTTCCCGCACGATGGCGCCGGCTTACGTGGATCGTCGCCAGCGTCATCTCCGCGAGCCGGACTTCCGCCGGGGATGCAGAACAAAGGTGGTCTCCCAGAGGAACACCCGCGCCGTCGACCACCACCATCCACTTCGTCCCCTTGCCCCGCTTGGTTTTTCCGACTCCGGCGCCCCTTTTTTCGCTGGAGCAAAACTGCCGTCCAAGAACGACTCGCTCCACTTCAATTGCTGGCGCTCGTTCAACTCGCTCAGGAACGTGCGCCAGATCGCCAGCCAAACGCCCTGCTCGTCCCAGTCCCGCAGTCGTCGCCAGCACGTGGAAGGATGTGGATATTGTTCCGGCAGGTCCTGCCAGCGAGCGCCGCTGCGGAGAATCCACAGAATCCCTTCCAACACCCGACGGTTCTCGATCCACGGACGGCCACCCTTGCGGTGCTTGGGTGGTTTGGGGAGCAAGGGCGCGATTTTCTTCCACTGTGCTTCGGTCAGCAACGGACCGGACCGCGCCATCAGCCCTCCTGCGGCGCTGCTGACCTTGCTTATCCCTCATTTCACAAAACTCAACCATAGTCATTTCAGAGGCTTGTCCCAGGTTGTGCAACAGCTTCTAGCCTCTTCCGAGCCTTTTGCAGGCACGGCTGCGCTGGTATCGCGCTCGAGTTTGCGGAATTGCGGCCCTTCTTGAGCTTGTCTTGGTGACTATAAGCGATTAGGGCCAACCCTCTCATCCGTTCCCGAGTCCCATATCTCTGCTTACTCAACCTAGGCTTGCTTCCAGGCCATTGTCACATGATGTTAACGGCCTGTTTTCGCGGCCTCACCGACTGTCCGGAAGCGTTATGCTAAACTGTAGGTGAAACGCACATTTGGGACGGGCGTTTACCTAGTCAATTGGCTGAATTTGTCTGCAAAGTCGGGGATGCCGCCGGCCGTATTTTCCAGCAGTTGGAGACGGCGCAGACGGAGACGGAGGCGAGGCAGAAGCTCGCCGAGCGGGGCTTCTATGTCTTTTCGGTTCGTGCTCATCTCGACGTTTTCGGACAATTCGCCAGCTCCAGCAGCGACCGAAAGATCCGCACCAATGACTTCCTGATCTTCAACCAACAGTTCAATACACTCCTCAAAGCCGGCTTGCCCATTGTGAAGTCGCTCGACCTGCTGGCGGAGCGCGCCGCGGCGTCCCGTCTGCGCCCCATTCTCAAGGATGTTCGCCAACGCGTCCGTGAAGGTGCATTGCTTTCCGAAGCCCTCATCGCGCAAGGATCATTTCCGCCGGTTTACGTCACGGCAATTACGGCAGGCGAACGCAGCGGGAACTTGACGGGCGTCCTCGACCAATACATCACCTATCTGAGAACCAGCACGGGATTTCGCAGCAGGCTCCTGACGACCATGATTTATCCGGCTATTTTGGTCACCTCACTTATCACCGTCATGGCCTATCTGGTCACCTACGCCATACCCAAATTTGCGGACCTGTACCGTGAGTTGGGCGTGCCTCTCCCGAAGATTACCCAAGTGATGCTCTCGATTGCGATTCCCTTGCGTAACTTCTCCATCTTTTTCATTGCGGGGTTTGCCGCGATCGTGGTTGCCGCTTTCCTGTGGACGAGAACGGAACGTGGGGCACTCGTAATTGACGGCCTGAAGCCGCGCGTTCCTATTTTGGGTGACGTCTGGCTGAAGTCTCACATCGCACAATTCGTACGGACGCTTTCGACGCTCCTCACGGGTGGGACACCGCTGGTATCTGCTCTTGAGACTTCATCGTCTGCGATTGGGAGCCGCTTGATTTCGACCTCGGTGCGGAAGGCGGCCGACCACGTGCGCGAGGGCCAGTCGCTTCACTCCGCCTTGGCCGAAACGCGCCTGATCCCCCCCCTCGCCCTGGAGATGATCGAAGTCGGTGAAGCTTCGGGGGCGCTTGCCGCCATGCTCACCAGCGTCGCGGAGTTTTACGAGGAAGAGGTGAATACGCGGCTGCAAAGAATTCTCATTTGGATTCAGCCTGCGATTCTGGTCGTGATGGCCGTTGTGGTATTCTTTGTATTGGTTTCCCTCTATCTGCCGCTGTTCTCCCTCCAGATAGGAGCCAACGGGTAGAAGCGCATGTCGGCATCAGGAAATAACCCGATACCCGGAGGAGTCACCGACCAGGCCGTCGAGCGCGAACACGCTCGTCGCTTGGCCGAGCGCTACCGGTGCGCGTTTGTCGACCTGAAAGAGCAGCGCATCGATCCGGAACTCTTCCGCAGCATTCCTGCTGAGTTGATGTTCCGGTACAAATTCGTTCCCCTCGAGGCGCACGACGGCACACTCATGGTCGCCATTGCCGACCCCAGCCAATTACAGCTGACCGACGAACTCGCGCTCCTTCTCGGCAAGCGCCTGCAAATCAAGGTCGCGACCAGTTCGCAAATCGACGATCTTCTTAAGCGTACCGAGCAATCTCAGCGCGTTCTCGATCAGGCTACCGAGGGCTTCACGCTCCAGGTCGTTTCCGAGGAAGAGGACAGCGAAGAAAATATCTCCATGGACAAGCTCACGCGTGATACTGGCGTGAGCCCGGTTGTGCGGCTCGTGGACACCGTCATCTTCACATCCCTGGAGCGCCGAGCGAGCGATATTCACATTGAGACGCGCAACGCCGAAGTTGTCGTGAAGTACCGCATTGACGGTGTGTTGCAATACGCTATGCAGCCGCTGGCCAAGGAATGGCATGCCACGATTCTTTCCCGCATCAAGGTGATGAGTGAGCTCGACATCGCCGAACGGCGCGTCCCGCAAGACGGACGCTTTCGCGTGCGCTACAAGGGCCGCTTCGTTGACTTCCGCGTCTCAATCATGCCTTCGATTCACGGCGAGGATGCTGTCCTCCGCGTGCTCGACAAAGAGTCGCTCAGCGAAAAATTCCGCAACCTGACTCTCGATGTGGTCGGCATCGGCGAAGAAGACTTGACGAAGCTTCGCCGGTATATTCGCGAGCCTTATGGGATGGTTCTCGTAACGGGGCCTACCGGTTCCGGCAAGACGACCACTCTCTACGCTGCGATTAATGAAATCAAGAACGACGAAGACAAGATCATCACCATTGAAGACCCTGTGGAATATCAGGTCCGTGGAATCACGCAGATTCCCGTAAACGAAAAGAAGGGACTGACTTTTGCCCGCGGATTGCGCTCCATTTTGCGCCATGACCCGGACAAAATTATGGTCGGCGAAATCCGGGACCAGGAAACTGCCCAGATCGCCATCAATTCCGCGCTGACCGGACATCTCGTCTTCACGACTGTCCACGCTAACAACGTCACGGATGTCATCGGACGCTTCATCAACATGGGCGTCGAGCCCTACAATTTCGTTTCCGCTCTCAACTGTATCTTGGCGCAGCGGCTGGTTCGGGTGATTTGTGAAAATTGCAAGAAGCAGGTCACCTATCCGTCGGAGGTTCTGACGGAGTCGGGCCTCGATCCCGCCGAATGGGCCCAGGTGAAGTTTTTTGAAGGTGCGGGGTGCTTGGAATGTTCCGGCAGCGGCTATCGCGGCCGGACGGCCATCAGCGAGCTACTGGACCTATCTGACCGCATTCGCGAAATGATTATCAACCGCCGCCCGACTTCCGAAATCAAACGCGCGGCGCGGGAAGAGGGCATGTCGTTTCTTCGGGATTCGGGCTTGGCAAGAGTCCGCGAGGGTTTGACGACGATGCGCGAGATCAATAAGGTGACATTCCTTGAGTAGCGCAACCAGTCTCTCTGAGCGACTATTCCATCTCGGCCCTGTCCGCCGCTTGGACCGCTGGCTCAATGCCATGCCGCATCCTTCGCTGGTCGTCGAAATTGCTGCCGCGCATGTGGCCGTTGCGCGCTGGAAGGCGAACGCCAGCCTCGAATTCGCTTTTTCAGAGCCCCTTCCGCCCGGCAGCCTTGTGGCATCGCCGGTGGATTTGAATATGGCTGTGCCCGATGCCGTTCGTTCCGTTCTGCGGCGCCTCCTCGCCCGCGTTCCGGCGCGCGGACAAGGCCTCACTCTTCTCATCCCCGACCCCGTCGTTCGAGTGTTCATCCTGCCATTTGAAAGCCTGCCCCGCCGCAGCGACGAAGCTGTTGCGCTTCTTCGCTGGCGCTTGAAAAAGAGCGTCCCATTTGATATGGACGAGACGGTCGTCTCCTGGATGCGGCAGAGTGGCCGGGACGAAAACCTCGAGGTTGTGACCGCGGTTGCCCGGCAGCGCATCGTGCGTGAATATGAAGAGATCGTCGAGTCTCTGGACGCCAATGCCACCATCGTTTTGAGCTCGACTTTGTCCACATTGCCTCTTTTGGAAGAGCGCGGCAGCACATTGCTCGCGCGCTTATCCGGCCATACCTTGACGACGGTCATTGTGCAGGGCAGCAGTCTTTGTGTTTATCGTTCGGCGGGAATGGCTGCTGAAGCTGCCACTCTTCTTCCCCTGGCGGTGATGGACGAAATTTTTCCTACCATCGCCTATTACCAGGACACCTGGGGCGGGGCCATTGACCGTGTGCGGCTTTCAGGATTTGGTGCGCGCGAGGGTCTCTTCCGGCAGGCGCTGGCCGATGAACTGAAATGTTCCGTTGGGGCGTTGTCCGAATCCGAGATTGCGTCCCGGATGGATTCTGATGCGAAGGACCTCATGATTGAGGGCTACGATGCATTGGTTGGCTGGGCGATGAACGGAGGGGCCTGAGCGCACCGCCGCTCAGCGATGAATCATGAAGCTGCGCCTCAATCTCTCGACGAAGCCATACGAAAATAAGCGGCCTTTTATCGCCGCGGCCGCATTTCTTGGCTCGTTTGGCACGATCGCGCTCCTTGTGCTTTCCCATGCGGCGTTCTCCACCTGGCGCTCGAGCGGGGAGCTTCGTTCGCAGACCGCGCGTTGGGAGAGCGAGATCAGCGCGAACCTGCAGAAGCAAAAAACGCTCGCCGCCTATTTCCGCACACCTCAGGCCGAAGAGGTAATGGATCGAGCGGCATTCTTAAATTCGCTGATTGACCAGCGAAGTTTTCCTTGGACCAAGATCTTCATGGACCTGGAGGACTCGCTGCCGGCTGGAGTGCGAGTCGTCAGCATTTCGCCCAAGCTTGAGAATGGCCGTGCCCTGGTGGAGATTACGGTCGGTGCGGCAACCGATGAAGGCAAGATCAAATTCCTGCAGGCACTCGAGAATTCCAAGGCTTTTTCGGATATTCAGGTGAAGTCAGAGCGGCATGACGATCAGTCAAGAACAGTTGATAAGGTCGAGTTGCAACTCACGGCCTGGTATGCCACGACATGACGATGACACGTCCCTGGCGAATATGGAAACTGTGGATCGCTATCGCGCTTGCGATTCTGCTCGTGGTGGATGTCGCTCTGATCGTGTTCTTGTGGCACAACGGCCGGGAAGGACAGCAGGCGATGGCTCGGCAACGGGACCGCTTGGAGACCCAGGCGAAGTTGCTCAAGGCGGATGTCGCCCGCGGAGAAAAAATCCGCGCTTCTCTCCCGGAGGCAGGGAAGGAATGCGACACCTTTTACCGCGAAAGGCTTCTCAGCTCCGCCACGGGATACTCCACGATTGAAGCCGATATGGACGAGATTGCCGCAAAAGCCGGGTTGAGGACGTCTGGAATTGCTTTCTCCCAGAAGGAACTCAAAGGGCGAGGCGTCACGACGATCACGGTGAAGGCTACGGTGGAGGGCTATTATCCAGCCATCATCCAATTTATTAATGGTCTCGAGCGATCCAAGAATTTCTATCTGTTGAATGATTTGACGTTGGCTTCGGAAACGACCGGTGGGATTCGCGTGAATCTCGAGCTCAATACCTATTTCAGGACTTGAACGATGTCTGATCGGCAGAAACTCTATCTCGTCATCGGGCTCGTTGTGCTGGCTGTCGTTGTGTACTTCGCCAGCCGGGATTCGATAGCCGGGCTCCCGGGTGTTCTCGCTGCGAACGAGAAATTTGAGCCTTTGAATGTTCAGGCGCCTGAGCTTCGGCTCGATCTTCTCGAAAAACTGCAAAAGATTCAGTATGTCGGATCGCATCGCAATATTTTCAGTGCGATCGCGCCCCCGCCCGTGATCTCGGATGCCGAGAGGAAAAAAATCGAGCAAGCTAGAGCTCCTGTCGGTCCGCTTCCTCCTCCGCCCGTGGAAGTCCCGGGCCAATTTTTTGGCTATGCCACGATGTCGTCCTCCGGAAAGCGTCTTGCGTTCTTCACATCGGGTGAAGATGTCGTGATCGTTGAGGAAGGCACCGTGTTGTTGAATCGCTTCCGGCTGGTTCACATTGGCAATGATTCCGCCGACGTGGAAGAGCTTTCGTCAGGCCGGCACGCCACTGTTACAATCGTGCAGGCCCCTGGAATGGATTCGCCACAGCCGTTCCAGCCGCAGCCAACGCCACCACCGAACCAATGAACAGGGAACTCAGGAGAAATTCGAGGTCGCCCTCATTTTGCGTCGCAACCTGAAAATGGGAATATCCCGAGCCACAGCCACGTCCCGGCAGCCGGTATCGGGGTATGCCTTCCTGATGGTCTTGTTCATGATTGTGCTTATTATTGCCGGCTCGATGGTGCTGATCGAAAAGCTCGCCATTCAGGGCCTGCGCGACCGCGAATCGGAAGCCGTGTGGCGCGGCAATCAGTACGCCCGTGCGATTCGGCTGTACTATCACAAGACGGGGCGCTATCCGCAAACGGTCGACGATCTGTCCAAGGGAATGCCAGACCTCCATTTTCTCCGGCAGGCTTACAAGAATCCTGTGAACAAAGCCGATGGCACGTGGCGCTTCATCTACGTGAACGCCGCGGGACAGATCATCGGCAGCACCCGTTACGCGAATTTGCAGCAAATGATGATGATTGATAGCGGCGCTCTGGCCGCGCTGTCGCAGGCTGGCCAGCCCGGCGTTCCGGCGGGGAGCCTCTCCAATACAAGCAACAGCTTCGGGTCGCAGGCGGGACAAACACCCCCCGCCTCAACCTCGCTAACAAACAATTCTTCCGGCTCCACTCTGAATCCGCCATCGACCCCGTCAGGCGATAATTCACAGAACACGCAAAACTCGACAAGCCCCCAAAGTCCGCAAAATCCATCCAGCACGTCGTCATTTGGCCAGTCGAGCACGTTCGCCCCGTCAAACACGTTTAGTCAATCTACAGGACAGCCAGGGCAACCCGGTCAAGCGCCCCAATCGACTCAGACGATGGCAAGCGTGCAAGCACTTCTTCAGCTCAAGCCTACAGGACCGGTCGATGGCCCTGTTCTTGGTGCATTCCTCACAGGCGTCGGCGGCAAAGGGGACCAGGCTTCGCTAAGGGTGTACCACGGGGGGAAGAAGTACCTGGATTGGGAATTCATATGGAATCCGCTGGAAGATGCGGCAGCGGCCCTCCAGCAAGGACTAGGCGGCCAAGGGCAGCAGCCGGTAGGTTTGCCGGCCGGCATGCCTTCGAGCATTTTGGGGAATGTGCCCCTGGGGCCCACAACATCTCAACCTGGGCCATCCCAACCTCAACCCCAGCCTCAGCAACCTCAGCAGCAATCCCAGCCGCTGATGCAATAGCAGCCAGCGCGACAAAATCCGCGGTCATTAATCTCTTGAAGCGCCCCCGAACTGGTCGAGTCGCGTTAAGCCAAAGGTGGTGCGGTCAGCGTATAAGATGAGGTGAGCTGAATGGCATTGTGCAGCGTGCGGTATAAGGGGCAGCGCATGGCGTACATCCCGTGCACTCGCTCGACTGTTTCGCGGACCTCTTCCGGCGCCGCGAGCTGCATCGCCACGTGAATGCGCCGGATCACGAGGACGCCTTCCTCCGTTTCCACCTCACCCCTCACGTCCGCGACGAGTCTCCCGTTGCTGGCGTCGATGTGGCGCGCTTCCAGCGCGCCCCCAAAAGTGCCCATCATTCAACCGGCAGTTCCAGCAATCACATAGTCGATAGTGGCTGCGTGAGATTCCGTGATCTTGGCGGGATCGACCTTGTAGTGTTCGGCGATCGCACCGTGAACGCTGAACGGCACAGGCCGCGGCTCACCCGGCAAATAAGCTATTCGCAGGGGGCCAGCCTTTCGCTCGATTCGTACTTTGGAAACGTACACGACGTCGGACACGGTTGCCTCCTGAACGATGTCATTGTTGATGAAAGTCCGGGCGTATTACCGAAGTGAATTCACTTTGGCCTTGGCCTTCGCCAGCAACTGTTCGGGAAGTTTGGAATAACCATCCTGTGCTGCAAGCTGCTGGCCATCGGTGAATATCCAATTCAAGAAATCAACGAGCGCGGCTTCGCGCCGGATATCGGACGAATTGGTTCGCAGGTACAACCAGCTAAAGCCTGTAATGGGAAACGAATCGGCTCCAGGAGCATTGGTCAACGAAGCGGAAAATTTATCCCACCCCGGCGCCTCCACTTCGCGGCAGGCGGCCGCGATCGATTCTGCGGAAGCATCGACATAACTTCCGGCTGCGTTCCGCATCCTCGCGTGCTGAATGTCTCCCTTCACGGCATACTGCAGCTCCACATACCCAATCGAGCCATTCTCGGCTTTTACCCTATCCGCCATGTCAGAACTACGTTCGGCTGCCACTCCTACGGGCCAGCTGGGAGAGGGACTTGTGCCGATCCGAGATTTAAACTTGGCGCTCGTCTTGGAAAGGAACTCCGAAAACACGTAGTTCGAGCCTTTGCCTCCCGGCCTGTTGAATACCTTGATCGGAAGATCCGGAAAAATGACGCCCGGGTTGAGCTTGGCGATCTGCGGGTCATTCCAATTCTTGATGTCCCCAAGATAGATCCCCGCCAGCACTTCACCCGAGAGACGAAGCCCTTGCGGAACTCCCGGCACTTTGTAGATCGGAACAATTCCGATTAACACGGCCGGGAGTTCGATCAAATTCCCTTCGGTCATCTGCGCCGCTGTTAATGGGACCTCCCCGGCGCCAAAATCGCCATTGCCCCGGGAGATTTCCTTTATGCCCTCGCCCGTACCGATGGGAAGGTAGCGCATCTGGATCCCGGCATTGCGCTTGTTGTATACCTGAGCCCAATCGGTGTAGAGCGGGGCGGGAACACTCGATCCGGACCCAACCAGAGAAACGGATTCTTGCGCCAGGCCAAGAGGTTGAAACAGTCCGAGGACGAGCAATGTTGCGAGCAGCATGAGCAGGAATACACACTGGCGAGCATTTCGTTCTCTCGCCAAAGAGGAAGATTTTGATTCCGACTTCATCTATGACACACCTCTTTGGCCGCGCATGATAGGTCTGAGTCGCGAGCATGTCAACGCGAAGAAGGATTGAATCGAAATATATCTTTTGGCGCAATAACATATAAATGGTTTGGTTTTAAACCATACCACCATGTTGCCGCCGGCTCCGCGGAGCGAGGCTCAATTTTTTGAAATTGTACTGTCCGGTTGGGCGAGTTTCGCAATGATTTGCCGCACGTAATTTTGCGTTTCGCGGAATGGCGGAACGCCGCCGTACCGTTCGACCATTTCCGGTCCGGCATTGAAGGCGGCCAGCGTCAGGGTCAAATTTCCGCGGTACCTTGCGAGGAGGTCTTTCAAGTAGTGCGTCCCCGCATCGATATTCTGCGCGGGATCGAAGATGTTGACGACCGAATAGTGCGCCGCCGTCTGCGGTCGCAGTTGCATCAGGCCCAGCGCTTGTTTGCGGGAGACGGCGCGCGCGTTAAAATTGGATTCTGCCGCAATCACACGCGCGATCAGCTTTTCATCGACTCCGTGCTTCTCGGCGGCCACGCGAATCAGGCTTCCGTACGGGCCCGGAGGGAGCGGGGCGGCGGTTGCGGCGGGGAACAGATCCTCGGGCTCAACAGAAACCAGTTCTTCTGCGGATACTTCGACGGCGCCCCCATCAACTGTCAGGCGCACACGACCGCCCAGGCGCTCGTAGCCGGTGATGTGCAGCCGGAGGCCCGACCGCAGCACGGCATAATCGGCTCGCGCCGCGGGCGCTGCTACCGCGGCTACAAGAATCGCCATCGAAATGGCTTTGCATCGCGTCATTGTTTGCTCAACGTCTCGCTCAACGCCCACTCAACGCGTAGGTCCGAATGGCCTCAGCCACGCCATGCTCATCATGAGTCAGGGTAACCGCCCAGCCCAGAGATTTCAACTCGGGAACGGCGTTGCCCATCACCACGGGTAAGCCTGCGAATTCTAGCATCTCCCGGTCGTTCCAATTATCGCCAATCGCCATCACGCGCTCGCGCTCGATTCCGCGGCGCCGAGCCCATTCCGCGAGCGCCACACCCTTCGAAACGCCGCGCCGTAGCACGTCGAGAAGAGAAAAATCGCGCTGCTCGTATTCGGTGAACGCAAGTGTGAATTCGTTCACGAAGGGCAGGGCTTCGAGCACCTTCTTTACCTCACGCATTCGCCGGCATCCTCCGGTGAACATCACCTGGATGGGGTCCTCGCCGTCGAGACATTTCGTGAGCGGCGCGACTTCAGCGAGGTGTTCGCGGTTTCTGCGGAAATACCCGCCCCGCAACGGGTCGTCCCAGTCAATGCGCTCCATAATTACCTGTCTTGCGAGCGGCCGGTCGAAGACCACGGCCACGCCGGATCGAAAATCCGTCGTAGCTTCGAGCACCCGCCTGGCGGTATCGGCCGGCAGCAAGTGGCGCCAATCCGTGTGGCCGTCTTTGGACTTGATGAGCGCGCCGTTGTTCACGATCAAATGCAAATCGCAATGCAGGTTTTCCGCAATCGGCCGCGCAAAGTCGAACCGGCGTCCGGTGACGAGGACAATTTCGATTCCCTGCGCTTGCGCCTCCCCGACCGCCGCCGCGTTCTCGGCAGATACCTGCGACTTGCTGTCGAGCAGCGTCCCGTCAACATCCATGGCAATCAATTCGATCGGCACGGCACCATTGTAACGCGATGCCAGTGGACGGAAGTCAGGCTTTGGAAATTGTCGAGGAATTGCGGATGAAATGG
This sequence comes from uncultured Acidobacteriota bacterium, assembly GCA_963812565.1. GTDB lineage: Bacteria > Acidobacteriota > Terriglobia > Acidiferrales > UBA7541 > Palsa-295. The sequence continues at coordinate 1,302,457 of CAWEVR010000006.1, read as the reverse complement.
AAAACGCGGAATTGGTTTGACCGGCAGTTTCGATGGGGAATTGAGCGGCGCGCTGACAAACCGCCCGGACCATGCAGAAAGCCAGGGCCGCTAAGCCTTCTGCAGTATGACCTCGGTGGACTTGACAATGGCGCCGACCGTGTCGCCCACCTTCAGTTTCAATTCCACAGCGCTGGCCCGCGTGATGACGCTCTCGATGTAGTAGTCGCCGAATTTCACGACCACATGAGCCATCACGTCTCCCAGCTTGATTTTCGTGATCTTGCCAACAAAATGGTTGCGTGCCGAGATTCTCATGCCGGAATAATATCGCGGACCTTGAAAAGTGTCGAGATGGAAGCGATGTGCGCAACTGCCAGAGCCGTGGGTCGAGCATGAATGGTGCCCTCGGGCTGAGCGGCGGATGCCCGCTTCTGTTGCGATTAGAACGGAGCGCCGGTCTTTGTTTTGAATGAGTTACGCCGAATTCTAATTCCGGCCTGTTGCGGTTAGAAACCCGCGCTGAATTGCCGCTCGGATTCTCCGCAGCGGCGCCAATTTTGTGACTATTAGAACAGGCCGCCCTCGTTTGTTTCCAATGCGTTACGTCGATTCCTAATTCCAATGTGTGACAATTAGAGATGGGCAAAAGCGAGCGGGTCGAGCCTAGCGCCGCGTCCCGCAGAATCTTCCGGAACGCACAACCCGCGTCCGATGGTGTCCTGTTCGGCGTCATAAGAAAACAGTGGACGGTAGCATGAGAACGCATGCCAGAAGGTTCGTCGCGCGCAGAAAAATGGGATACGAAGAAACGAAAAAACGTGATGAGAGGGCAGAAGTTAGCGGCTCAAGATTTCAGAGTGTACGCGGAATTGCGTACCCCCCCGCGATTTGCTTGGGCGAGTAAGCAAGGCTTCGACTTGTCCCACACTCACGCTACTCATATCGCAGAGCGATCATCGGGTCGACACGCGTCGCGCGGCGTGCGGGGATGTAGATGGCCAGGAAAGCGACGACCCCCAGAATGATCGTTACGGCGGCCAGCGTGAGCGGGTCGGTGGCACGTATGCCGAACAGCATTTTCGCCAAGAGGCGGGTGAGCGCCAGCGAGGCGGCGAGACCGATCGCGACGCCGAAAGACGCCAGGCGTGCGCCGTCGCCGAGAATCAACCGCATGACGTCGCCGCGCCGTGCCCCGAGTGCCACGCGGACGCCGATTTCGCGAGTACGCTGGCTGACCAAGTACGAAATTACTCCGTAGACTCCGATCGCGGAGAGCACAAGAGCGAGACCGGCGAAGATACTCAGCAGAATCATGGCGAACCGCTGGTTCGCGATTGAGCCGGAGACCATCTCATCCATCGATTTAAATTCGAAGAGCACTTGGTTTGGGTCGAATTGGCGGGAAGCCGCTCGGATCGCGGCGATCGACGCCAGCGGCGCTCCCGATGTGCGAACCACGACCTGCACTGCGGTGAAAAGCTTCACGATCCGATCCGGAAGCTGACCGATGGCGAAATAGAACTGACCTTCGCGGTCCCGACCTTCCGTATCGCCCGGCCCTGTTTGCTTTGCGTGGCCGACGATGCCGACGATTTCCGAGCGCACCGGCCCCATCAGCTCGCTATTGATGTACTTGCCCAAAGGGTCTTCGTTCGGGAAAAACTCTCGCGCAAAGTTTTCGTCGATAACAACGACGCTCGGCGATTGTTCCGTATCCCCCGGCGAGATAAACCGGCCCCGAAGAAGGGGAATTCCCATCGCTTTGAGGTAGCCGGGCTGAACGGCATACCAAATTCCGACACTCATTTCGTTCTCTGATGAAGGTTTGGGTTTCCCTTCGATCCAGAAAGGCATAGATGCTGCTCCGCCCGCGGGAAGTCCCCCGCCAAGCCCCGATACAGCAACGACACCAGGTACAGACTCGAAGTTAGCGCTCGCGTCCCGCAGGGCTTGGCGATCGACGGGGACTCCCGTCCGCTTCGCGTCTGAGAAGAGAAGACCGAACGTGAGCACGTTGTGGGGATTGAATCCTGGGTTTACCTTCCAGATTTCCGCGATGCTGCGAATCATCAGGCCCGCGCCCGCGAGAAGGACCACGGAGAGAGCCAGTTCGACAACAACGAACACAGACTGGGCGCGGTGGTGGGCGCCTTTCGACCCGCGGCCAGCGGCTTTCATCGCGTTGGATATGTCGGCGCGGTAGGTTTTGAGTGCCGGCGCCAGCCCGAAGAGTATCCCGGTGACAACCGAGGCCGCAAAGGTGAAGAGCAGTACGGGCGCATTTAGCCGAATTTCCCCGGTGCGAGGGAAATACGCGGGCAGATTTGCGAGAACGCCTTTCGTGCTCCAGTAGGCGATCAAGAGTCCCAGGATGCCACCCGTGACTGCGAGCAATACGCTTTCCGTGAGCAACTGGCGAGTCAGGTGGAATCGGTGAGCGCCGAGCGCGCGCCGAATGGCAAATTCACGCTCGCGCGCCGTGGATCGCACGAGAAGTAGGTTCGCGACGTTGGCGCAGGCGATAAACAGCACGAAGCCGACCGCTCCCATTAAGATGAGAAGCGTCTTGCGAACGTAGCCCACAGTATCTTCCTTGATCGTCAGGACGTTGATGCCCGCGTGTTCGTCCTCGCGTGGATTAGCCACGGCCAGATTGCGGACTACCAAATCCATGTCCGCGCGAGCCTGCGCAAGTGTCACGCCCGTCTTGAGGCGTGCGGACGCATAGATTCCCATGTGGACCTTGCGATCTCTGAATACGGGATCGTTGTAGCGGTTGATAGGAACGAATACATCGACAGTAATAGGGTCGAAAAATGGCAAACGAGCGGGCACGACGCCGATGATTGTGTACGTCTCGCCGCCAAGGTTTAGTGCTGTTCCCAGGATCGCCGCCGATGAATTGAACTTGCGCCTCCAGAGATCGTTGCCAATGACGGCAACGGGAGCGGCACCAAGCTTGTCTTCTTCGCGAAGAAATGTGCGGCCGAGGATGGGCTTGATGTTGAGAAGCGGAAAGAACTCCGCCGAAACCATTTCGCCCGAGAGCCGCTCAGCATCGCCCATACCGAGCAGGGTGTAATCCTCCCATCTGTAGGGAGCCATTAGTCCGAACGAGCGATTTTGCTTCTGGAAATCCAGAAAATCCGGAAATGAAAACGGGGCCTTTTGATTGACTGGAGTTGTCCAGTACAGATCGACAAGCTGCTCCGGATTTTCGTACGGCATAGGTTTCAAAAGCACGCCGTGGATGATGGAAAAGAGAGCGGTGTTGGCGCCGATGCCGAGAGCGAGTGTCAGAACAGCGACAGCGGTGAACCCGGGGTTCTTGCGCAGCATGCGCAATCCGAAGCGAACGTCCTGCCAGAATGCTTCCATATACTAAAGAGGAATATCCTGCCGGGCAATTTTATGCCGCTCTTCACATGGCGTCAACGCAGCGCCGAAAAGTCGGCGGAATTGAAGTGGAATGACCAAGGTGGCATGCCAATCTTCGCCTTAATGTCTCATCGAGCCAATTGAATGAGCGTGCGTCGCGCAGGGCAGTCCTTCGCGGTCCATCATGGTCTTTGAGGCAATACAGTCTGGATTGGAGCATTGACGGCCTGAATCTTCGGTTCGTCCATCTACTGGGTATTCGCGGCATCGATGCGCGGGCAATGGATCACACTACCGTCGCTGTTATGAATGATCATCTCAACAACCTTCCCGGTCGCATCCTTCAGGAATTCGATTTCCGTCTCGTCCGTGCGCAGGAAGAATTTTGCTCCCGAGGCAGAGAACAACCAGTAGTAAGGGTCGCCCGGGAATTCCAGAATCAAACGATGATCCTTCAAGGAAACAGTTCCTGAGCGATTGAACATCTTGCATCGACCGACATTGACGGCAAGCTGATGCTCGGTGAGTCGCGATTCTTTGCGCTCGGCCAGTGAAACAAAGCGATTGAAACGCGCAATCATCTCCGCCGGGCGCTGAATTTGGATCAGGTGGCCCGTGTCCTTCCACACTTCGAACGACGCCAAAGGCACCGCGGCTTCAATCGCGCCGGAATAAGCGAACACATCGGCGATGTCAGCATCCCCGACCAGGACGAGCGTCGGAGCGCGAATCTGCGACAGACGCAGCGCGGCGGGCGGTGAGGGACGGATCTCCATCTCGCCCGCGACCTTCAGGTTCTGGGGATTCTGCACCAACGCGTCGTAAAGCAGTTTGCGGGCGCGCGGGTCGTCGCCCGCGATCAGGAAGCGGGCCTGCGACCAGTTTTTCGCTGCGGCCTCCACATCTCCATGAGCCAAGGGCGCGCTGTTCTTGCTCCCTCGTTCGTTGAAATAGTCCGAACTCGCCATGCCGTGGACCACCGGCCCAATCAGAAACAACCCATCCACCATTTCCGGGTGCGCCAACGCAAAGTCCAGCGCGAGGCCACCTCCCGAAGAGTTCCCCACGATGATGGCGCGCTCCATGTGCACCTGGCGCATGATCTTGTAAAGGTCATCTTCGGGAACAAATGGCGCTGTCGCGGGCTCTGACCGGCCGTATCCCCGGCGGTCGTAACGCACAACGTGATACTTCGCGCAAAGCGGGTCCCACACTCCGTCCCAAGTGATGGAGTGGACCAAGCCGTCATGCAACAGAATCACGCTTGGCCCGGATGAACCAGCCCCACACTCCTCGTACCAGATTTTCACGCCCCTCACGTTAAGGTAGGTTCCGGCAGGCACGAGAGTGCTGATGGCTTGTGCGTTCGAAAGTGTGAAGAGGGTCAGTAGCGTGACGCTAAGGAGCTTGCGAAACATGTTGCAGATTCTGCCATGATTCCGGCCGGGAAACGGGTAAACCTGTGGAGGGCCTAGACACAATGGTTCGTTGCTCGTACCGCATCCGGTGGGTTCCGGAGCGAAAAATAAATACTTACTGCGAAGCGGAGCGTTCGTTGAGGCCGACGAGTTTCTGGAATTCAGGGTCGTCGTGCAGGCAATCGAGATCGGGATCACGGGCCGCCCAATGCCGGTTGCCGTATCCGGCCGCAAACGCCTTCTTGAGCATCTCGAGCGCCTCTGCTTTTTTTCCCAGGACGCCGTAGGTGCAAGCGGCATTTGCGAGAGTGTTGGGATCGCCGGGACGAAGGGCGACAGCGGTCTGCAGGTGCCGGATGCTCTCGTCCGCGTCTTGTTCGGAGTTAGCAAGTTGGTTAGCTAGCAATATACGGGCGCGAACGTCATCCGGCACCAGCTCCAGTTGTTGGCGGAGAACCTTGATCAAGCGGTCCCGGAGGAGCTCGCCTTCCTTTTTCCGTCCCAGCCGTACCAGTGCGTTCGCATAGGGCGGATAAGTATTATAGTCGTCGCCGTTTGCTTCGATGGCCCGGTCCGTGAGCGCCGCGGCCTCTTCGTAATGGCCGGAGGCGAAATACGCCCGGCCGAGAATGCTCCAGGAGCCTTCAGAGTCGGGCTTGCGTTCGATGGCGCGCCATGCCAGCAGCGCGGCTTCGTCGTATTTCTTCTGCGCATAACAGATGCGGGCGTGCGATATCAGAACCTCCGGCAAATCGGGCGCAAGCGCAGTGGCCCGTTCACAGGCAGCCAGTCCCCGGTCAATCCATTTCGAGTTCTGTTCGCGAAGCTCGTAGATCAGCCCGCACAGGTGCGCAATCCCTGCGTGCGCCAGCGCGAAATTGGGATCGAGTTGGATGGCCTGTTCGAACATCTGCAGCGCGTAGTCCATATTCTCACGGCGCGTATAGCTCCTTCCCCGTAGGTAGAAATCGTACGCCTGCGGGTTTTCCGTTGGCTTGCGCGCGATGGTTTTTTCTTCCTGCGGCGTCAGAGTGATGCGCAGCGCCTGCGCGATGCTCCGCGCGATTTCCTCCTGGATGGCGAACACGTCTTCCAGTTGCCGGTCGTAGCGCTCGGCCCAGACAGGATGCCTTGTCGAGGCTTCCACAAGCTGTGCCGTGATGCGCACGCGATTGCCGGCGCGGCGGATGGAACCTTCGAGCACGTAGGCGGCGCCAAGCTGCTGGCCCACCTGTTGCGCCGTGACCGGCTTGTCGCGGAAGGCGAGCATCTCCGAGCGGGGAAAGGTTTCCAGTTGCGCGATCTTCGAAAGCTCCGTGACGATGTCTTCCGTAATCCCGTCGCGGAAATATTCGTCCTCTTTCGCGCCACTCTGGTTTTCGAAATAGAGCACCGCGACTGATTTTTGCTTGGTTGGAACCTTCTGCGCCACGGAGCCCGGAACGCCCTTCTCTGCAGCGGGCCGGCGGCTCGATTCGATGTCGCGGCTGAGGCGCTTCAGGTCGGCGCGGAGTTCGGCTGCCGTCTGGCACCGCAGGTCGGGATCTTTCTCGAGCGTCTTGCCGAGAATGTTTTCCATCGCCAGGGGCAGGCGAGAGTTTAACTCCTTCGCAGGCACGGGCGCGGAATGCAGGATTCCGTCGGAAATGAGCGCCGAGGTTGCCCCGGAGAACGGCACCGACCCGGTCGCCATTTCGTAGAGCACGACACCGAGCGAGAACAAATCCGAGCGCGCGTCCAACTCTTCGCCCCGCGCCTGCTCCGGCGACATGTACGCAACTGTGCCCATGGAGCTGCCGGGGCTCGTCAGATGGTCTTCATGGAGCACGTGCGTCTGCGTGCGCATGGATGTCGCGCCCACCGATTCGGCGGTATGCCGGAGCACGGGCGTTAGCTTCGCCAGACCAAAATCCAAAATCTTCGCCTGCCCGCCTTTCACGAGAAAGATATTCGCGGGCTTGATGTCGCGGTGCACGATGCCCTTCGAGTGCGCCGCATCGAGCCCGTTAGCGATTTGAATGCCGATCTCCAGGAGGTCCGACACTTCGATGGGCTTCCCAGCAATACGGTGCTTGAGAGTCTGGCCCTCCAGCAACTCCATGGCGATGAACGGCCGGCCTTCGAATTCTCCAATATCGTAGATAGTGCAAATGTTGGGATGATTGAGCGCGGATGCAGCGCGCGCCTCGCGGCGGAATCGCTCGATCGCCTGAGCATCGTGTGAAATGTCGTCGGGAAGGAATTTCAGTGCAACGCTGCGGCCGAGGCGCGCGTCCGTGGCCTTGTAGACCACACCCATTCCTCCTCCGCCCAATTTTTCGAGAACGGTGTAGTGGGATATGGTGCGGCCTGCGATAGAGGAAGTATCCGGCACAGGCCGTGCATTTTACGCCAGCGCCTCAATGTACGCAATCGCGCAACATTGGCGCGTGGAGGCACTGTGCTAGACTCGCGTTTTTATGAACACCGCCCTTGCGACAGCCATCACGCACCTCGAATGCTCGCGGTGCCACAAGACGTATCCGCACGAAAAACTACAAAACCTATGCGTGTGCGGCGGGCCGTTGCTCGCGCGCTATGACCTGAAAGCTGCCGCGCGAACCCTGACGCGCGAGGCATTGCGTTCGCGGCCGGCAACGATGTGGCGTTACGCGGAGGTCCTTCCGGCGCGCGACCCTGTTTCGCTTGGCGAAGGGATGACGCCGCTGGTTCCCGCGGAGCGGCTCGGCAAACGGCTCGGGCTCGATGCGCTCTACGTGAAGGACGAGGGCCTCAATCCCACGGGATCATTCAAAGCGCGCGGGCTTTCGGCGGCCGTTTCGCGAGCGAAGGAGCTCGGCGCGAAGATTCTCGCTATTCCCACGGCGGGTAATGCCGGAGGCGCGCTGGCCGCGTATGCGGCGCAGGCAGGAATTCCTTGCGTGATCGTGATGCCTGCGGACACCCCGTCTGCAAACGTAATCGAATGCGAAGCTTTCGGCGCGGACGTGCGGAAACTTGATGGCCTTATTTCAGATTGCGGCCGGTACGTCGCGGAGCACAAGGAAAAGGAAGGCTGGTTCGAGATATCCACGCTCAAGGAGCCTTATCGCATCGAGGGCAAAAAGACGATGGGCTACGAGCTTTGGGAGCAATTCGACGGCAAGCTGCCGGATGTGATTGTTTACCCGACGGGCGGCGGCGTCGGATTGATCGGCATGTGCAAAGCATTCGACGAAATGGAAGCGATGGGCTGGATCGGGCGCGAGCGGCCGCGGATGGTGGTCGTGCAGGCTACTGGTTGCGCGCCCATTGTCGAAGCGTTCGATCGCGGCGCCGAAAGCGCGCCTTTTTGGGAAAATGCCGCCACGATTGCATTCGGGCTGCGAGTGCCAAAAGCTCTGGGCGATTTTCTGATTCTTGCCGGGTTGCGCTCGACGCGCGGCACAGCCGTCCGGGCTAGCGATGCGGAGATGCTCTCCCAGGGCAGAGAACTTGCATCGCTCGAAGGAATCTTCGCCGCGCCCGAGGGAGCGGCTACGGTTGTCGCCGCGCGAAAGCTAGCTGCGGACGGCTGGATCAAGCCGCCCGAATCGGTCGTGCTGTTCAATACCGGCTGCGGTTACAAATACACGGAAGTCTGGGCGAAGGCTCTCGACGGGAAATTGACGTGACCGAGCGGCTCTACTACCTCGATTCATCTCTGCGCGAATTCGATGCTCAGGTGATTTCCTGCGAGCAGGACGGAGTCCGTTGGAAGGTCGTGCTCGATCACACGGCATTTTATCCGACGTCCGGCGGGCAGCCACACGACACGGGCAAGCTCGGAAACGCATCGGTGCTCGAGGTAGCCGACGCCGAAGGCGGCAAGGTCGTTCATTACACTTCCGCTGCAGTGTCGGCAGGCGCCGTCCACGGGCAAATTGACTGGCCGCGCCGGTTCGACCACATGCAGCAGCACACAGGGCAGCACCTTCTCTCTGCGGCGTTCATCGAACTCTTCCAGTTTCCGACCGTCTCGTTTCACCTCGGCAAAGAGGCATCGACGATTGATCTCGCCGCACCCGAAATCGTTTCGCGCCATCTGGAAGAGGCGGAGCGTCGAGTGAACGAAATCATTCTCGAGGATCGCGTCGTCTCCGTGCGCTTCGGAACCGCCGAGGAACTTGCCGAAGTGGGCATTCGGAAGAAAGTGGAACGCGAGGGAGTTCTCCGCGCAATTGAAGTAGAAGCCTTCGACCGGCAGCCTTGCGGGGGCACTCATCTCGCGCGCACGGGTCAGGCGGGCTTACTCTTGATCCGGAAGCTCGAACGTCGGCGCGACGCGTGGCGCGTGGAATACGTTTGCGGCTTTCGCGCGCTTGCAGCTGCGCGAGGGGATTTCGCGACGCTCACGCAGGCCGCATCGCTTTTGAGCTGCGGCCTTCCCGACGTGCCTGCGGTGCTCACCAAAATGGCGGAGGAGCGACGGGCGCTGCACGGTGAGGCGAAGCGCCTTGAGGAACGGCTCGCCGAGCACGAATCTCGGGCACTCCTGGCCGTGCAACTGCAGGCGGGATCGGGCGGTAGAAGAATTGTCGCGGCGGCCATCGAGGATGCGAGTCCTCAATATCTAGGACTTCTCGCGGCAAAGCTTGTTGTCGAGGCAAGTGTGGTCGCGATTCTCGTGAGTCGCTCGACCGGAAGCGCCATCTTCGCGCAGTCGAATGAGCTTCCCTGGAACATGGGAGCGTTGCTTCGAGAGACACTCAAAGAGTTTGGCGGCAAGGGCGGAGGGGCAAAGGATTTTGCGCAGGGAAGCCTTCCCAATGCCGCGCAAGCCGATGCATTCCTGTCCCGTGCGAAAGAATTGCTGAAGACGCAGTCATAGGTTTCGAAACGCGCAATCGGGGGACGCAAATGATTGCCTCGTAATCCCGCGCCGTAGTAGATTGGAAATGCGATGGAGTCGTTCCTCAATTTTTTGTGGGTTGCGATCGCGCTGGGAGCCTTCGGCGTATGGCGCGTGTATTGGGTGCGGCAGCGCAGCGACGCGATCCGCCGGCCGCTTCTCGAATGGACCGCTTTTGGCTGTGCGCTCATTCTCCTGTTCTTCGCGGTGTCGCTCACGGACGACCTTCATCCCGACCTGGTTCTCTTCGATGAATGCTCGACCAGCCGCCGCCAAACGAACCTCTGCGCTTGCCCTCATCACTCTCAGCACAACGGAAATGGCGTCGGATCCTCTGGTACAGCAATCCTGCCGCAACGCGTATTCTTTACGCTTCCCGATGAAGGCTCGACTTTTGCCCCCCTCGTGCTGTCAAGGCTGGTTCTTCTCGAAAGTGATCTCACGTCCGGCCGAGCGCCGCCTTTTCCTTCCCTTTGATTCAACCCTGAAGAGCCGGTCATAGCGACCGACTCGCATCTATCCGATGAATAGGCCCTCGGAAATCAGATCGCGGAATACGTTTTTGCGTGTTGTGGAGTTTCTGGATGAAAGCATTCATTTCATTTTTCGGCCTGGCGATGGCCATCGCGCTTGCAGGTTGCGGGGGGTCCGGAGGCGCGCCCACGCAATCGCAATTGGGCGCGCCCCCGGCATCTTCTCCAGGAACGGAGTATGTGGCTCCCGACGCCAAGGGAATACAAACGATGACGGTGAAAGCGACCGCCATTCCGGAATATCTCGAATTGCCCGCGCACATCGAACCGGACCCGACGCGCGTCGTACACGTGTTCACGCCCACAGGAGGACGAATCACGGAGATGAAAGTCCGCCCCTGGGACCACGTGGAGAAAGGCCAGACCATCGCGCAACTCGAGAGTAGCGACCTCTCGCGCGCCGTCGCGGAATATCACAAAGCTCTCGCTGAGAATGAAGTGAAGCAAAAGCAGCTCTCTCGCGCCGACGATTTGCTGGCTCATCATGCTGTCGCCGAGCGGGATTACCAGCAGGCGCAGGCGGACGCGCAGATGTCTCAGGCGGAGCTTGCGGCCACGCGCGAGCAGATTCGCGTTTTCGGAATGGACCCGGAACATGCCACGACCGAGCTGCGGGTCGTCGCTCCGCGCTCGGGAGTGGTTCTCGACGTCGGCGCTGCGCTGGGCGAGTTTTCCAAATCGCTCGATGCGCCCGCACCGTTGTGCACGATTGCCGACATTTCGACTGTCTGGGCTTTGGGCGAGATCTACGAAAAGGATTACGCCGACGCAAAGATTGGCGAGGAAGCGCGCGTGTCCTTGAACGCCTACCCCGACGAGCATTGGTCCGGCCGGGTGGGGGTTGTATCCGGCGCCGTGGATCCCAATACGCACACGCTCCACGTTCGCGTAGTTTTGCCCAATTCCAAAGGACAAATCAAACCCTCGATGTTTGGCATGATTCGGATTCTGCGGTCGTCATCGCAGGGGATTCTAGTGCCGGCGGACGCCGTGGTCCGTGAAGGAAGCGACTCCTACATTTTCGTGGGGAAGGGCAGCGGCAAGTTCGAACGGCGGAGCGTCAAGCTCGGTCGAGCGTTCGACGGATCGCTCGAAATTGCGAACGGTGTGAACCCAGGCGACACGATTGTCTCCGAAGGAGCGCTTCTCCTGCGAGCGGCGTCGCAGGAATAATCTCCGATGCGGAATCTGATTGCCTCTCTCCTGCGTTATCGCCCGCTGGTTGTTCTTGCCCTGCTGGCGTGGCTCGTGACCGGGACTTTCATGTTTCTCCGTCTCGATATCGAGGCGTATCCGGACCCGTCGCCGCCGCTCGTTGAAGTCATTACGCAGAATCCCTCTTGGTCCGGCGAAGAGATGGAGCGGCAGGTGACCGTTCCGGTGGAGACGGTCCTCTTCGGCATCCCGCGGCTCACCTATGTTCGCTCGATTACGATTTTCGGCCTGAGCGACGTGAAAATGTATTTCGACTACGACAGCAATTATCTTTGGGACCGGCAGGAAGTTCTGAACCGCCTGCAATTGGTGAGTCTCCCGTCGAATTTGTCGCCGCAACTTTCGCCTTGGTCTCCCATCGGGGAGATTTATCGTTTCCGGCTGTCCGGCCCTAATTATTCGCTCAATGAACTCAAGGCCACAACGGATTGGTTCGTTCGCCGCGAGGTCAAGCAGGTCTCCGGCATCATTGACGTGACCTCGTTTGGCGGCACCACGCGCCAGTACATCGCCGAGGTGGATCCCCGGAAGCTCTTGCAATACAACGTCACGCTTCCGCAGGTTGTGGCTGCGGTGAGTGCGGGAAACGCCAATGCGGGCGGCAGCTACCTCACCATGGGCGAACAAAGCGTGAATGTGCGCGGGCTCGGCTTGTTGCGCTCGGTCCCCGAGATGAAAGATGTGGTCATCACCGAGCGCAACGGCGTGCCGGTGTATTTGCGGGACGTTGCCGACGTGCACGAAGGTTTTCAACCGCGGCTCGGCCAGGTCGGCGTGAACCAGGATGACGACGCGGTCGAGGGAATTGTCCTCCTACAACGCGGCGAACAGTCGCTTCCCGCCCTCCGCGAACTGGAGCAGAAGGTGAAAGCGCTGAACGGAGGGCTGCTTCCGCACGGGATAAAGCTGGAGACCCTGTACAACCGCACGAACCTGATCCACATGACGACGACCACCGTTCGTCACGTGGTCTTGATGGGCCTCATTCTTGTGACGGCGATTTTGATTGTTTTTCTGGGCGACATACCTGTTTCCCTCATCGCCGCGCTCACGATTCCTTGCTCCCTGCTATTCGCATTCTCGCTGATGGTCTTTACTCGACGGTCGGCGAACCTGATTTCGATTGGGGCCATTGACTTCGGAATTCTCGTGGATGCGGCCGTGATCGTGCTCGAAAACATTTACAGCCGTTTTCAAACGGCGAAGCCGGATGCATCCACGTACGACTTGATCGCTGACGGGACGGCGGAAGCGTTTCGCCCCGTCTTGTTTTCGGTCCTGGTCATCATCGTTGCGTTAATTCCGCTTTTTACCATGCAGGGCGTGCCGGGAAAAATATTCGCGCCCATGTCGGAGACGTACGGCTTCGCGCTTACGGGCGCGCTCATTTTTGCCGTCCTCTTCGCTCCGGTTCTCGCGTCATGGACGCGGCCAAAAAGAATTGGCAGCGAGCACACTCGCGTGGTGAGCTGGCTCCTCCGCCATTACGAACCCGCACTAAAGTGGACCTGCACGCACCGCAAGACCGCGCTCGCCATCGCCGCCGGGGCGCTCGCGGTAACCCTGGCATTGGGAACGGTCTTGGGCGGGGAGTTCATGCCCAAGCTCGAAGAGGGAAACCTGTGGGTCCGGGCGACATTGCCGCAGGACGTCTCGTTTGAATCGGCGACGAAGATGGCGAAGCAGATCCGCGAAATCCTTCTGGCTTCTCCCGTCGTCACTCAGGTCGTTTCGCAGACGGGGCGCCCGGATGACGGCTCGGACGTCACCACGTTCAACAACATCGAGTTTATGGTTTCGCTCAAAACTCCTGATGAGTGGCCGAGCGGCTTGAACAAGGAAGGGCTCATCCGCCGCCTGGATTCCGAACTCGAAAAGTTTCCGGGCGTGGATTTCAATTTTTCACAGAACATCCAGGACAACGTCGAAGAGGCCATGTCGGGCGTCAAAGGCGAAAACTCCCTGAAGCTTTTCGGAGACGACATCGACGTCCTTGTGGAAAAAGCGGGAGAGATTCGCGACGTGATGGCCTCGGTCCCCGGCGTCGCCGACCTGGCCGTGTTCCAGGAAACCGGCCAGCCCGAGTTGCTGGTCTCAATCGACCGTGCGGCCAGCGCTCGATACGGATTAATGGCTTCCGACGTCAATGCCGCGGTTCAGGCGGCCATCGGAGGCCTGGCAGCGACACAAATCCTCGAAGGCGACCGCCGCTTCGATTTTGTGATCCGTTACCAGCCCGAATTCCGCCGCACGCCCGAAGCCATTCGCAATATTCTGCTTCCCACTCCCGAGGGCAGCCGCATCCCGCTCGGCCAGGCGGCGGACGTCTCGCTCCGCGAAGGCGCATTCATGATCTATCGTGAAAATGGCCGGCGGTATATTCCCGTGAAGTTCAGCGTCCGCGGGCGCGATCTGGCCGGCACGATTCAGGACGTGCAGGACCGTCTGGCCGGTAAAGTTCACTTGGCGGAGGGGTATCACTATGAATGGGCCGGCGAATACGACAGCCTGAAGAAGGAGCAGCGCCGACTTGCCATCATCATTCCCATCAGTTTGATCGTGATCCTCGCCCTTCTCTATACTGCATTCAATTCCCTACGCCACGCGCTGCTGGTTCTTGCGATTCTGCCGTTCAGCGCGATCGGCGGAGTTCTCTCGCTGCTCGTCACGCACACGCCTTTTAGCATTTCCGCTGCTGTCGGATTTGCCTCGGTGATCGGCGTGAGCACGCTCGGAGGCGTCGTTTTTGTTTCCGGAATCCGCCGCAAGGAAGAAAACTCGGCCTCGACCGTCGAAGCCATCGAACGTGGCAGTCTCGCCGAAATGCGCCCCGTGGTGATGGCTTGTGCGGCTGCCGGACTTGGCTTGCTCCCCGCCGCCGTTTCCTCAGGCATCGGCGTGCAGGCACAGCAACCGCTGGCGCGCGTCGTGGTCGGTGGGATGGTGACGGCCCCGCTGGCGATTCTCTTTGTCATCCCTCTGTTCGCCAGCTACTGGCTGCCGCCCGCTCCGGAGCCGATGCCCTCTGGCGAAGTGGAGCCTCAGGGCTCGGATGAATAGCGTTGCGATACTCTTGAGAGAACTGTCCATCGAAACGCGGCTTCCGGAAGGCGATTGGCGGCTCTGCACGCGTTTGTTAGAATGAAAACACGCAGTGGGCGTGTAGCTCAGTTGGGAGAGCGCATCGTTCGCAACGATGAGGCCGGGGGTTCGAGCCCCCCCACGTCCACCAAATTCTCAAATCTCTCCCTGTTATCTCAGCGCTCGATTTCCAGGTCCGGCTCTGTGACCATCGCGGGCTCGACCGGATTGGCTTTAGCTTTCGGAGCAGCCGGCACGGATCGGTCCGGGTTTTCGAGAAGATCGGCAATCTGCAGCTGCATGTTTCCGTGATTCGTGGAGTAGGAAAGCCCCGTTTCGATGTCTATCACACCGGCGCGGATCATCTTCTCGATTTCATCGTCGAAGCACTGCATTCCTTCCGTTTCGCCATCGCGTATGGCGTCGAGCAGCGTTTTGCCCTCGTTTTCGCCTTTCTGAACGTACTCGCGCGTGCGCAATGTGGATTTCAAGATTTCGAACGCCGCTACGCGGCCCCCTCCGCCCCGGCGGGGAATCAAGCGTTGAGAGATGACGTAGCGGAAGGCCTTCGCCAGCCGGTTCCGCAGCGTCTCCTGATCGCCGAGCGGAAATACGCCAACGATTCGTTCCATGGTCTTCGACGCATCAATCGTGTGCAGTGTCGAGAACACCAGATGGCCTGTTTCGGCCGCTTCGAGTGCGATTTCAATCGTCTCTTTGTCGCGCATCTCCCCGACGAGAATCACTTTTGGCGCCTGGCGGAGCGCGGCACGCAGCGCCAGGGCGAAGCTCGGCGTATCGCTGTGAAGTTCGCGCTGATGGATCGTGGCGCGTTTGTGCGAGTGGAGAAATTCGATGGGGTCCTCGATGGTGATGACGTGGTACGCCTTCTCCAAGTTGATCTTGTTGATGATGGCGGCAAGAGTGGAGGATTTTCCGCTGCCGGTTGGCCCCGTGACCAGCACGATCCCGGTGCGCAGTTCGGCGGCCTCGGCGAGTTGCTCCGGAAGATTGAGTGATTTGAAATCGGGCACCGAAGACGGGATCACGCGCATGACGATCGCATAAGTCCCCCGCTGCTTGAAGATGTTCACACGAAAGCGCGATACCTTTGCCAGGCTGTACGAGATGTCGCACGAACCCTCGTCTTTCAGTTTCTGCAATGCCAGCGCGTTTTGCCCGATCAAGTCCTTTGCGATTCGCGTGGTATCGTCCGGCAGTAACATGCCCAGGCCGGGAATTTTTACTTCCGCGAGCTGGCCGTGGATCTCCACCTGCGCAGGCCGGCCGGGGGAAAAGATGAGGTCGCTCGTGCTCTTCTCCGCCTGCAGCATCGTGGCAATGATGGTCGCCGTCGGTACCGGAGCGGGTGCAGCCGCTGTCGTCCCCGGCTGAGGGTTTGGTGCGTCCATAGTGGTCCTCCTCCGAATTTCCCGGGAGAGGGCCGGGGATGTCTTCGGTTCTCTGAAAGAACTGCCGCGTCCAGGTACGACCGCCCGAGAGACACGCCGCGTCTCCCCCGGGTACGGGACGCAAGCCCGGAAACAGGTCCTAGTCCAACTTCATGACTTCTGCTGCCAAGGCCTCCTGGTCGCTTTCGAGCGGGCCGTTCATTACCGTGGGGAACTCAACCACGAATCTCGCCCCGCCCTCGGGGCGATTGAAGCAACGGATTCGCCCGCCGTGCTCCTGAACGATTCCGTAACAGATGCTGAGCCCGAGGCCGGTGCCCTTGCCGACCGGCTTTGTAGTGAAAAATGGATCGAACACTTGTTGCGGCGACTTAATTCCCGGGCCGTTATCTGCGAACTCGATGATGACCGCGGACTCGGTGTGGTCCGTGCGAATCACGAGCTTCCCGCCGCCAACTTCCTCGAGCGCGTCCACCGCATTGCTCATTAGGTTGAAAAAAACCTGAATGAGCTGGTTGCCATCACCGCGGACGGGAGGCAAGTCGGGGTCGGGAAGCGTCTCGATTTCGATCTTCTTGCCCCGCAGGTCAAGGTGATTCAGGCTCAGCGCGTTCGAAAGGACCAGGTTCAGATCGAGGAAAGTCATTTCCGACGGGACGCGTCGCGCGAAACTCAGCAGGCTTGTGACCAATGTCTTGATCCGGCGCGCGAGCGTGCGGATCTTGTCTGCGACGATGCGCTGCCGCTCCCCTAGCGCCGGGTCGTCCACCAGCAAGTCGGAGTAGCCGAGAATGCCGGTCAGCGGGTTATTGATCTCGTGTGCGGCTCCGGCCGCGAGCTGGCCCAGCGAGACGAGTTTCTCCGTCTGCACCATCTGCGCCTGGAAATGCTTCAGGTTTTGGAAGGACTCGCGCGATGTCTCGATCAGCCGCAATCGGTCACGGTCCACGAGGCCCTGGCGGAAAAACATGAGCAGGGCCACAAGCACGAGAGCCACCTGCGTCACTGCGATTCGGAAAACCAATACTGACACTTGGTTCGCGCTGTAAAACAAGCTCCAGAGCGCCATCAATGGAATCGAAAACACGGCCGCAGTGGCGAGCCGCGCGGGCCATTGGGTAGGATCTTCCTGGGAGGATACGATCTCGCGTGGTGGCTTCAATTGATATGCCACGATGCCCGCCGTCCCGAACCAGACAAACGAGGCGACCAGCGGCAGGTCGAACAAGCTGCCGGTGTAGTAGGTCTGCCGATCGATCGCCCGGTTTGTGACGTACGACGAAGCCGCGTAAAGCAGCGACGCGCTAAACAAATGCGCGTAGACCTCTCGCCAGGCGCCCTTGGAGCGCCCCATTAAGAGCGCAAAGCCGCATACCAGCACCAAGTTTTCTATGGCCGCCAGGTGATCGTAACTCCACCCATAGCCGAGGACGTTCGGAGTTATGTATTGCCACGGGATCACCACGAACAGGTACAGATAAACCCACCAGACGAGCAGAAGGGAAAAGTCCAGATAGCCGATTTGGACATTCAAATCATCGCGGCGGTCGTGAGGCTTTAGCGCCAGCGCGCCGATCATTGGCACCGGGTGCAAGAAAAGAATCACATCTCCGATGAACGGGTTCGGGGCGTCGTGGCGCAAGACCACCTCGAAGTATGTCCAGCCAAGCTGTCCCACAAACCATGCCGCACAGCCGAAAACGAGAAGCAGCCAAAACACTCGCGTTCGCCGCTGCGGCGAAAGCGCATTCATCGAAAGACCCACGCAAGCGAACAATGCCGCAAGGCATTGGCCGATGTCGCCGTACGCGGTTAGGGCGCGACCTCTTGCAACTGTCAGCGAAACAAGGGAATAGCATCCGACGAGGAGTATCCATGCACCTAGGAGCGCCCAGGACGTCGGAGCAAGTCGTCCCAAGACGCTCTTCAGCGCTGCGGAGGCGGTGGTAGCCTTCTTCATGTTTCTGGCAGTTAGAAAACGGCGCTACATCTCTAGGGTACGATTTTCGAGCGGAGGGGTCGAAAGGGAATGCGCTGCTGGTTCCTTAGAGTGCAACACGCAATAGGTGCTCGCGCGTATTCGAAGCGGCCCTGTGAGGGGTCCAAACGACGTCCCGAGAGCCTACGGGTGGCTGGCTTGCCCAGCCTCTCGCTCGGCGACGATCTTCCGCGCATTTTGATACAGCGCCTTGGCTTGCGGAACAAGCTCGATGGCTTTCTGCAACTGCGCGTCGTCTTGCAATTCGACTTTATAGCCCTCGTTCAAGCCGAAGACAGTCGTAAAGACCTCACGTTTGATTTTCCACTGCAGCCAACTCAGGTTGGCCTGTATGTCCGCGTCGTTGTATTTGATGTGCTGCTGGTC
Organism: uncultured Acidobacteriota bacterium; assembly: GCA_963812565.1. Lineage (GTDB taxonomy): Bacteria > Acidobacteriota > Terriglobia > Acidiferrales > UBA7541 > Palsa-295. Next base: position 1,284,203 of record CAWEVR010000006.1, on the reverse strand, counting down.
GAGGTATTTTCGGAGTTCGGCAAGCACCGCGTCGTTCACTTGAAAGTCTTTCGTAATCGAAGGCTTCTCCCCAAGATAGAAGCGCGTGAAATCCCCCACGCCCTGCTGGTACGGGTACAAAACGCCTCGGCGGAGAAGTAGCTCCTGGAATTCATCCAGTTTTGGCGCTGCCACGAAGTCATCGGGAGTAATGCCGCCCTGGCCAAAGACCTGACGCCCGCTGTCGGTCAGCTTCACTTCCGGCTGGGCTGGCTTCTGGGGATTGTAATGGTAGTCGTACAGGGAAATATTCTTGTAATCGCGCTGGATCAGGCGCCCGCTCGGCGTGTAATAACGCGCCGTGGTGAGAAGCAAGGCTGTGTCTTCGCTGGTTGGAAATTGCGTTTGCACGAGGCCTTTGCCAAAGCTCGTCTCGCCGACGATTAGCCCGCGATCGTGATCCTGAATCGAGCCAGAAACGATTTCCGACGCCGAAGCACTCTGTCCGTTGATGAGAACGATCAGCGGAACGTCCACGCCCTGGTTTCCGTGCGCCACGAAGTAGCGTCGCTCCGGCGAAGAGCGGCCGTGATGCGAAACGACCAGCTCGTTCTTGTCGAGAAACATATCCGCCATGCCCACAGCCTGATTCAGCAGCCCACCGCCATTGCCCCGCAAATCGATGATGAGACCGTCGAGCTTCGCAACGTCGAGTTGCTTGAGCGCCTCAGCGAGATCGCTATCCGTGGTCTCGTTAAATGTGGACACGCGCACGTACCCGATTCCCGGCTTCACGATCGTGCTGTATTCCACTCCGGGCCTGGGTATCTCGTCCCGAACCACCGTCACTTCAATCTGGGTGTCCCATCCTTCGCGGCCCAGCGAGATGTGCACGGGAGTTCCCTTGGGCCCTTTCAGCATGTCGGCCACTTCCGTAGTCGTCAGCCCACTGCAGGATTTCCCGTCCACTTTCATGATCGTGTCGCCCGGGCGAATACCAGCCTTGTAAGCCGGGGAGCCCACGAACGGCGCCACCACGACCGTCTGGTTCTCGCGCGACGCCACCGTCATTCCCACGCCGTAATATTTTCCTTGCTGCTCTTCGCGGAAAAGCGCGTACTGGCGCGGATCAAAAAAATTCGAGTGAGGATCGAGGACTCGGAGCATTCCCGGAATTGCGCCATCGTAAATGGCCTTGTCGGCGTCCACCGGGTCGGCGTAATTCCGCTCGACGATGGATAGGACGCGCGTAAATCCCTTGACGGAATCCGGAATGTCGCTCGCGCTGGCAGCACTGGCATGCAAAGACGTGCCAAAATGGCCGCCCAGCACGGCAGATATCCCCAGCACTGCCGCCAGCAATACAACTCCGCGCTTCGATGACCCAGATGTTTCCATGAAACCTCGCTGTGCCCCAAAATTTGAGTATAGCATACAACTTCCAGGCGTTTGACACGCCTCCGTCCCTCTTCTATGATGCAAAAACGGCACCGGAGACACTAAGATGTTGAGCATTCCCCATCTGATCATCATTTTCGTAGTGGCCCTGGTGGTTTTCGGGCCTGAAAAGCTTCCGGAATTGGCCCGAAACCTGGGGAAAGTGATGGCGGAATTCAAACGTGCTACCGGCGAACTGCGCGGTACCTTTGAGGACCATCTTCGCGACCTTGAACGTGAAAGTGAGCAGCGCCGCATCGGTGGCTTGCCCCCGTCCGCAGGGACGGTCCCGACGAACGCGCCGCAACAATCTCCAACGCAGCTGTCGTTGCCGGACTCTTCCACTCCCGAAGCCCCGGCGCCCGAAGCACAGGCAGCCGATGCATCAACGGAATCGTCCAAGCCACATGCGGAGTCCAAGTCTGAGATCGTGAGCGATGGCAGCACCCGCCCAGCCTGATCCCGTCGCCGCGCAAGGCCGGGAGGAAGAGCCCGGCGGTCGGATGTCGTTTTTCGAGCACCTGGTAGACCTTCGGAAGCGCCTCATCAATTCCCTCATTGCTGTCGGAATCGGGATGATCGTGGGATTTTTCATCTCCAATAAATTCGTGGATTTCATCGTGAAACCCATGCAGGGCGCGCTGCGCGACGCGCACCTGGATGACCGCCTGATTTATACGAGTCCCGCCGGCTATCTGAATTTGTTGATCACTCTGGGCGTCTATCTCGGCATTGTGATGGCCATGCCGGTTGTGCTGTACCAGGTCTGGCAGTTCGTTGCGCCCGGCCTCTATCGTCACGAGCGCCGCGCGGTCACGGGTTTCATTTTCTCGTCCACATTTCTTTTTTTGAGCGGTATTGCCTTCGGCTATTTCATCATGCTGCCTTACATCCTACGGTTTCTCGTAAGTTTTCAAGGCCCCGTCCGGCCGTTGATCAGCATCAACGAGTACTTCGACCTCATCTTGATCGTTCTTCTGGGATTGGGACTGATCTTTGAAACTCCCATCCTGATTTTCTTTCTTTCAGTTTTCGGGATCGTTACTCCGAAATTCCTGCTGAAGAACTTCCGTTATGCGATGCTCATCATTACCGTCGTTGCCGCCATTGTCACGCCCACCCCGGACGCCACCACGATGCTGATCTTCATGGCTCCGATGGTTCTGCTTTACTTTCTGGGCATCCTCGTTTCCTATGTCGTGCTCCGGCGCAAGCGCTCACGCTCTTTGGCCGGTGGGGAGGCGCAATAGCGTGATTCCTTCGCGGAGAATTGCGTGGGGTTGTGTATCGGGACTCGCTGCGTTGATGGTGGTGGCGTGCAGTCACGGGACTCCCTCATCGAACCCGGTCAATGCCGCAAACGGCCCTGCCGCGGCTCCTAATTCGAGGAATGTACCTGGCGCGCAGGTAACGCAGATTCCAGCGGCGCCGCCGGCGTCGGAAACCGGCGGGTTCGATGGCGCGAAGGCCTTCGCGCACGTCGCTCAACTCGTAGCCATCGGCCCGCGCTCGGCAGGCTCCGAAGGAATTCATCGCGCGCAGGATTACATTCGGACGCAGCTCCAAAGCTTCGGCTGCACGATCGAGGAGGATGATTTTCACGCCTCCACGCCCGTCGGCGACGTGGCCATGAAAAATATCGTCGCCAAGATCCCGGGTCAGGGACCGGGCGTGATCCTTTTGCTTACCCACTACGACACGCTTCGTATGCCCGATTTCGTCGGCGCCGTAGACGGCGGTTCTGGAACCGGCCTAATGCTCGAAATCGCGCGCCTCCTGTGCGGCAAGAAGCAAACTCCGAACGCCGTGTGGATTGCGTTCCTTGACGCGGAAGAGGCATTCGTCAATTGGAACGCGGACAACGACAACACATATGGAAGCCGCGAACTGGCCGCCAAACTCGCCCTCTCGGGCGACCTGAAACGCGTGAAGGCGGTCATTCTCGCGGACATGATCGGCGCAAAGAATTTGAAGATTCGCAAGGAAGGGAACTCAACGAAATGGCTCATGGATCTCGTGTGGAAGACGGCTGCGCGCTTGGGATATAAAGACGTTTTTCTGCCCGACGAGATCACTCCCATCGAAGACGACCACCTGCCATTTATCCATCGCGGAATTCCCGTCGTGGATCTGATTGACTTCACCGATTTCCAGGAATATTGGCACACGACTCAGGACACTCTCGACAAAGTCAGCCCGCAAAGCCTTGCCATCGTCGGCCACGTCATCCTCGAATCGGTTGCCGAGCTTCAGAAAAAATTCCACTAGACACGTGTCCGCTCTGCCGAACCTGTCATTCCGAGCGAAGCGCAGGTTCCTTTCTCTTTCGTGCCGCACTTGCGGGACAGCCGGCCCGCAGTCGAGAAATCTGCTTTATTACGACCTCCCGGCACCGCGTTGCCATTCGGTCCATCACTGATTTCGCCTTGAAGCTGTGGTGCGCTCCGTTACGTCGCCTCCTGTGATACAGTTTCGCTTTCCATCATGCCGACGATCCGCGTAAACAGCTCTGCCGGCACTTACGAGGTGTACTGCTCGCGCGGTGCACTTTCGCGGACTCGCTCGCTGCTGTCCCGCCTTCGCGAGCACTCGGGCGTCTTCGTGCTTTCCTCGCCGCGGGTCTGGCGTCATTGGCGAGAAAAACTAACACGCTCTCTCAGCAGCCGCCGCGCAAAAGAGATCATTCTCTTCGACGACCAGGAATCGACTAAGCGGCTATCGACGGTCGAGGAAATCGCACGCAAGCTCAGCCGCGCCGGTGCCGACCGCCATTCGGTCATCGTCGCGCTCGGCGGGGGCGTAGTCGGCGACGTTGCGGGGTTCGTGGCCGCCACCTATCTGCGCGGAGTTCGTCTTGTTCATATTCCCACCACGCTCGTGGCGCAAGTGGACAGCGCCATCGGCGGCAAGACAGGCGTGAATCTTCCCGAAGGGAAAAATCTCGTCGGCGCGTTTCATCCCCCGAAGTTCGTCATCGTCGATCCGGACGTTCTTCGAACGCTCCCACATCGACAGTATCGCTCCGGGCTTTACGAAGTCATCAAGTACGGTGTAATCGCGGACGCGAATTTATTCAGATATCTCGAGCGGCGGATGCTCCCGCTACTTCTCTGCGATCCCGCGGCCCTCAACTGGGTGATTCCGCGATGTATTCGCATTAAGGCGCGCGTGGTGAGCAAAGATGAACGCGAAGGCGGCCTGCGCCAGATTCTGAATTTCGGCCACACACTCGGGCACGCCCTCGAAGCCGCTACCGGCTACCGGCGATTCCTCCATGGCGAAGCCATCGGTTGGGGAATGTACGGAGCTACGCTTCTTGCCGTGGCCTCGGGCCGTCTGAGGAGAACCGACGCAGCGCGAATCGTTCAGCTCACCACATCCGTTGGTCCCCTGCCCGATTTGCCGGTGATTTCCAACGCGCGTCTTCGAGCGGTTTTGTCAGGAGACAAAAAGTCCCGAGGCGGCCGCGTGGGCTGGGTCCTGCCCGAACGCATAGGAAAGGTGGATTGGGGGCGGGAAATCCCCTGGTCTCTAGTTCACAAAGTGGTTCGCGACCTTACTTCGGCCATGGGAGATGCGCGACGCAGCGGTCTTGCTGGCACGGGAGGTCTCGCGTGATGTCGGTCGCCGCCAAGCAGGCGCCGCTTCCCGGCACGCGTCCGGAGGGCACTCACGATGAGCGCGAGGCGGCTGCGCGCGTTCACGAAATGTTCGATCGAATTGCTCCGCGTTACGACCTGGGAAACCGCATCATCTCCGGATTTCTCGACCAGTATTGGCGCCGCCAAGTCGCGGGGCACTTCCTGGATATTTTGACGCGCCCGGATGCCCGCGCCCTCGACCTTTGCTGCGGGACGGGCGATTTGGCCTTCGCTCTCGACCGAGTTCGACTTAATTCGACACGCGGTTCGGGTGTGCAGGGTGCGCAAATCATTGGCGGTGATTTCACTCAATCCATGCTCGACTGCGCGCAGGAGAAGGCACGCCGCCGCGGGCGCGCTGTAGCTTTTGTCAACGCCGACGCACTGAATCTTCCGTTCTCCGACAAAAGCTTCGATCTTGTGACTTTGGGATTCGGGTTTCGCAATCTGACGAATTACGAGGGTGGCTTGCGCGAGATCGCGCGCGTCCTTAAGCCGGGCGGGGAAGTTGGCATCCTGGATTTCTCTGAGCCTGGGAGAGGCCCGAAGGCGGGCTTATTTCGCTTCTATTTCCGGCATGTCCTCCCGCGCATCGGCGGGGCCATTGCGGGCAGCTACGACGCCTACGAATATCTCCCGAGATCCGTTACCAGGTTCCCGTCGCCCGCAGAACTCGTCGCTCTCATGGAAACCGCCGGTTTCACGAGCGCCACGTTTGAGTCCCTGGCCTTCGGAAGTGTCAACCTGCACTCCGCCCGCCGTTCCTGAAATTCTAATTCTCGAGGCCGAGACTGCGGATCTTATGCAGAAGAGTCTTGTATGACACGCCCAACTTTTCCGCGGCGCGCGTTTTGTTCCACTTCGTTTCGCGAAGCGCATTCTGAATCTTGAATCGCTCGACGTGCGATACGGCGCGCTGGGAAACTTCGTCGAGCGGTCCCTCCCACAGAAACGCCTCTTCGAGCATTCCCTCGGGCAGCTCGACTGCCGATGGCCTCGCGGCCGGCAATTGGAGGGCGGCAGCGTCGATCTTTGACCCATTCACCAAAATCGCGGCTCGCTCGATGGAATTTTGCAGCTCGCGCACGTTTCCCGGCCACGAATAGGTCAGCAGGCGCGAGCGTGTTTCATCCGTCAGTTCGAGCGCGGGCTTGCGGAACTCCCGTCGAAATTCATCGAGAAAATGCTCTGCAAGCAACAGCACGTCGTCGCCGCGGTCGCGAAGCGGCGGAATCGTGATGGGCACGGCGGAGATGCGGAAGAACAAATCCTCGCGAAAGGTCTTGTCCTCGATCGCTGCGTGCAGATCCTTGTTCGTCGCCGCAAGAATCCGGACGTTTACTTCGATCTCCTGCGTTCCCCCCACGCGCTCGAATTTCTTTTCTTCGAGCACCCGCAGCAGTTTGCTCTGAATCGCCAGCGGCAACTCGCCAATCTCGTCGAGGAAAAGAGTCCCGCGGTGCGCCAGTTCCAGCTTGCCGATCTTTCGCGCGCCCGCTCCGGTATAAGCGCCGCGCTCATGCCCGAACAGTTCATTCTCCACGAGTCCTTCGGGAATCGCCGCGCAGTTGAGCGCCACGAACGGATGATCGGCCCGCGGGCCCAAATGATGAATCGCGCGCGCGAAAAGTTCCTTTCCCGTTCCGCTTTCGCCGAGCAGCAAGACCGTGGAATCCGTCGCCGCCACGCGCTGGGTCATCTGGCTCGCTTCCTTCATGGAGGGATGCTCGCCCACAATGCGCGGGAATCCGTAGCGCTCGGCGTATTCTTCGCGCAGAAGCAAATTCTCGCGCAGCAGTTCTTGTTGGCGCGCGGCGCGCTCGAGAAGAAGCTTCAAGTGGTCGAGATCCACGGGCTTTTGAATGAAATCGAACGCGCCCTCCTTCATGGCCGTCACCGCTTCTTCGACGGACCCGTACGCCGTCATGAGAATGACCGGAAGCGTGGGATCGATGCGGCGCGCCTCGCGCAGGACATCGAGGCCTGAGTGCCCGGGCAGTTTCAAATCGGTGAGGACCATCAAGTAGGGACGGGCGCGAACCTTCTCGATTGCCGAATTGCCATCCGGCGCTTCTTCGATGGCATAGCCCGCACGTTCCAGCGCCTTGCGGAGCATGGCTCGCAATTCGGCTTTGTCTTCGACAAGGAGGACGGGTTCCATCGCGGCCGGTTTAGCGCGCCCAGCCGGAATCGCCGCCGGCTTTCCGCAGTTCGTCTTCGGCGTCGGAGATGGCCTGCTTGTCCGCCTCGATCTTTTTCTTCGCGTCCTCGATAGAGGCATTCTTTTTGTTGATGTCGGAACGCGTCAATTGCTGCTGCATGGCTTTCACCGGATCGTTGTAATACTGCAAGTCGAGCACACCCGCCTCACGTTGCATCACGTCCAGCTCAGCCTGATCCTGCTCCATGTTGTGGCGGAGTTTTGCAAACCTGTCGCGCCAACCCTTCTCATCGTTCGATGAAGCGGGGCCTGCCGTAGTTGCGGCCGTCGCGGCGTGTCCGCTCGCCGTCGCCACAGGCTCCTCGCCGACCGTGGAGATACCGCCCTGCGCGGGCAGATTGTCGTTGTCGAAAACCTTGGCAGGCTTAGACGCGTCTTTTTTTTGCTCGCGAGCGCGGCGCGCTGCCGCGACAAGAGAATCGTGCTGGATTGCAGGCGTTTGCGTTTGATCCTGAGACTGCCCTTGCGACGCGGCTTGGCTCTGCTGCTGACACAGGGCGCTCGCCGGAAGCACCAACAGCGCCCCCAACGCGGCCAACCAAGAAATTCTGCACATGGCTATCGCCTCCTGAGAGGCACGACTAAGTTATGCCTACTGAGAGTTTAGATGCGAGCCGCGTCTGAGGCAATCGGGGATGGCATAGGCTCCTGCCGCAAAGGTAACCACAGCAGGAATTCGGCTCCGCCGCTCTGGCGGTTGCGGGCTTCGATGCTTCCCCCGTGCTGCAGCGCCACTTTCTGCACCACCGCGAGGCCCAGGCCTGTCCCTTCCGACTTCGTCGTGTAAAAAGGGAGAAAGATTTTAGGCAGTTCCGCCTGCGGAATCCCGGGCCCATTATCCGCCACGCAGATCCGCTGCCACTTTTTCCCGCCGAGCTCCTCAATCGTTCCGGACATCCTCACCCGGGGCGACTGTCCGCTGTCGCGGGCGGCTTCGGCGGCATTTCGCGCCAGGTTGAGCAGCGCCTGCCGGAGCAGCGCTTCGTCCCCCGGCAACTCCTGGAACGCTCCTTCGCACTCGACCGTGCAGCCGGGGACGGCTTCGTTCAGCTCCTCGGCCACACGTTCGACGAGCGTTTGCATCGCAACCGTCTCGTAGATGATTTCGAGCGGCCTCGCGAATCTCAAAAATTCCGTGACCACGTGCGTGAGCGCGCGTGTCTGGTCGAGGATGCGATCGGCCGACTCGCGAATCTCGCCGGGCTTGGACTCGCTGCGGATCATCTGCGTGTACCCGGAAATGGTGGCCAGCGCATTCTTGAATTCGTGCGCGATGCCCGCGGACATTTCGCCCAGCGCTGCGAGGTTTTCCTTCCAGCGGATCTGTTTTTGCAGCGCGGTCAGCTCAGTCAGGTCGCTCATCAAACAAAGCGCGCCGCTGACTTTTGACTCATTCGACAGCAGCGTATTCTCACCAATTGCGCGCGTGGCATTTCGCGTAGCGCGGCGAATCGGAGAAATCGTCACGCCCAGATGCCGCACTTCGCCGTCCGGAGTGAGATGGTCCACCTCGCCGCGATGAAACGTCTTTCCCTCGCGCAGGCACGCCGTAAGCATCTCCGTCAAATGCGAATCCACCCCCAGGATTTCCTTATACGACCGGTAGCGGAGGGGGCGAATTCCCAGCGCACCTTCCGCCGCCGGGTTCGTCGAGCTGATGGCGCCGGTCGCGCTCACCAGCAGTAATCCGGTTGGCATATTGCGCGTCACTTCTTCCGTCAGCCGCTCGGACTCCTGCGCCCGCTCCTGAGCCAGCAAGTGCAGCCTCGCGAGCTCTTTTTCCTGCGCGCGCAGCTTCTCGATAACGCCTTGCATGGATGCCGTCATGAACGCCGAGGGGCTTTCCATGTCGGGCTTCGGATCCGTCCAATCGTCGCTGGAGTTTTTCGATTCGTTTCGGAGGAATTTCCGCAAAAAAATAAAAAGCGTCAGGATCCCCAGCAGAAGAACGATGCAAAGGGCAACGATGAAGCCCACGCCGTAGGGTGACCCGGTGGGTGGCTGGATTGGGATCGGTGCCATCATGCGCAAAATTCCTTCGCCATCAGCGCGCCGTAAGCAGCGACTGATACCAGTTTACGACCGGTGTGCCGAAAAAAACCACCAGCAATGCGGCCATCCCCAGAAATGTTCCAAACGGCAACTCGTAATTAGCGTCCTTCCGGCGCAACACAATCACCGCTAAGCCCAGCACGCTTCCCAGCACCGAACCGGCGAGGATCGTCAGCAGCGTGCGCTTCACACCCAGAAACGCGCCGGCCATAAGCATCATCTTCACGTCACCCAGGCCCATCCCCTCCCGCCCGCGCAATCGAAAATAGCCCTCCGACACCAGCCACAGCAAACCGCTTCCGAAGGCCGCTCCCAAAACGGCATCCACAAACGAAAGAACAGGCGCTGGAGGAGGGAAGTCGAAAATCCGTTTCGCGAGCCAGAGTGCTATTCCATCCGCAGGTTTGGTGAACAGGCTGAGCGCCAGACCCAGGCCCAGGCCCGTAAAATTCACGACGTCCGGCAAAATTCGCTCGCGCAGATCCGTGAACACAAGAACGATCAGGATCGCGGAAAACACAGCCCATTTCAGAGTTTCCGTGGTGACCCCGAACACTTCAAAGCACGCAAGGAAAATTAGACCGGTCAGCAGCTCGACGGCCGGATACAGGGGCGAAATTTTCGTTTTGCACGACCGGCATTTTCCGCCCAGCAGCAAATAGCTCAGCACCGGAATGTTGTCGTAAGGCCGGATCGGCGCCCCGCACTTCGGGCACGCCGAAGCGGGCAGCACGATCGATTTTCTGTCCGGGATTCGCAGGATGCACACATTCAGGAAGCTTCCGATGACCAAACCGATGAGGAACGCGAAAAGACCAATCAATGTCGCAGGGGCCACGGCACGAATCTGCCACAATCGCGATTCTCCCTCAAGCTGCCGTTGCCTCCGAGTGCCTGACATCTAACATTTTCACCCGGGACCGTGCCACTTGTGGGATTAATGCCTGAATTTCTGAGAAGCGCATTTGACAGCGCGGATTCTGGTGGCTAAGGAACTTTGAGCGAAGCCGACGTGGAGCCTACCAGCCCGTTCAGGTTGTCCCTGATTACGAATCGAACCGTGTACTCCCCGGCAGGCACGTCAATCGTTCCGGGATACGCAGCGCCCGTGGATTTCAAAGCAGTTACAGTGTCCGAATTGAGCCTTGCTTCAAAATTCTGAGAAAAAACTGCGGCTGCAGCGCCGTCTGCTGTTATCGCCAGGGCGGCGAAGTCGAGGTTGACGTGGTTGCTGTCCGATTCATCAATGGTTGCGGCGGCGGGAGGAAGGACGAAAATGAATTCGACCCTCTTTTTTCCACTCACGTCTGTGACCAAGGTCAACCGCACCGTGAGAGGCACCCCGGTGGACTCAAGCGATGAGGTTAGTGCGAACTGTATTTCCTCTTTTCGAATGAGATTCTCGTCCTGAGGACCTCGGAAAAAATAGCCGGAGCGCGATCGGACCTGCATTTCCGGGCGGTCGACTTTAACAGCAAGTTTTCGCCAACCGGGCTTCGAGTTGGCAGAGTTCTCGTAAAAACCGATCTGGTAGTAGTCGCTTGAATCATCTGCCGCTTCGCGAAAGCAGTCCAGGGCGGTGGTGTGGCGATCGCAAAGTCTTCCACCCGTTGCTTCGGCAAACGATTCCAGATTGGAGACGTTGGAGTGCGCGTCAAAGTGCTGAGGCAATGGCTGTCCAACGTCTGCGCCAACAAAAGCGGGGCTGAACAGATCCTCAACGTCCAATGGATAGACGGCGACGTTCAGACGGTTCAAAGTGCGCCAAACATTTTCATAGACCGGCAGCAATTCCGTCTCATACATTCCGAAACGTGAAGCATCGTCTATCTGAAAAGGAAAGCCTCCGCCGGTGGCCCAAATCAGGGATTTTCGGCCCGGAACTCCCGTCAATGCCTCGGCGATTTCGCGCAATGCCTCGAGAGTGAGCCACGTGCGCTGGCTCAAATTGGCTGCACTGGTTGCCGTTGAGAACTGCAGAAAATCCGACCGTCCCTGCACCGCGGCAGCATTGCGCGAAGCGGAGGGGCTGTGCCACCCCTGAACCAAGCGGAAGTGCGACTCAAGTGGGTTTATTTTGGGGGAATCCTTAGGCGAGGGGTGCCCCTTGACGTTTTTCAGCGCTTCCGTTAATTCATCCGAATTTGTTGTGAAATCATGAACAAGCCTGACGCCGTTTGAATCGAAGGCCACGAGGCAAACTGGCTCAGTGAAGTTTGGCGATGCGGAGAGGAACTTCATCAACTCGTCCCGCGCGGACGTCTGTTCCGCAATCGTGCTATTCAAGAGATCCAAGACGAAGACCGCCGACCGATCGGAGATACGTGCCAGCGAATTTGTGGGCTCTTTTCCCGGAGCCACCGCTCGTTCGACGGGTTCTGCGCTCGTTTGAATGTGGTGAAAGAATGCGATTTTCTGGGGCTGGCCATTCTCGAAGACCGTGAAGTCGCCTTGCTTGAGATCTGAAACGTGAGCGCCGGCACGGTTGGTCACCACGGCGGGGACTAGCACGACCTCGCTGCGAATTTTGATACCGGGTTTCTTGCTCGCTTGCGACTCTGTTTGCCCAAAGCTGTCGCCGACAGCGCCCAAAATTAAGGCGGCTAAAAGGGTGATCTTAACGGTTGCTCGCATTCGGAGAGCCATGAGCCTTGGGGGATGGATGATTTTCGCACGAATCGGGGTTGCATGAGAGCATCGTCCAAGTTTTACCGCAGGAACGACGATCGTGTTCGGGCTCGGGTTGCTTGACCCTAAGGAAGCAAAACTCCCCTCGCGTTGGATTAGACTATGGGGCACGACTGACAAAGAGTTCGCTGATGCACGCAGACAATTCATCTTCCCAATCACTGCGAACCGGTCGCTGCATGTTGGGTAATGGCAGATAACGTCCCACTCCGTCGTTAGTTATGGGGTAACGGTTGCGCGTAATAACCCTCACGAGTGCGCGCGGTCAGGCCGGGCTTCGCGAGTTTGATTTCCAGGTGGTGGTATTCGTCTTTCTTGTCGGCTGGGGGTGGGTCGAAGGAGATCTCATAGTAAGCCTGGGTATCGGCGATGCATTCCTGCAGGAGGGCGGCGACGTCGTTGCTGGAGCCGGGGACCAGACCGCCGCTCTGAGTGGCGATCACCTGGAGCGCGAGGTCCCCAGCGTAGGCCTGGTCAGGTTTGCGAACCCCTTTGACGAACTCCCCATAGGAGAAAGTGTTCATGTCGATGCCGACGGTGCCTAGAGGATTGATACTGTAGAGGGTGATGCGGGCCTGCAACAGCCGAGTCGAGAGATCCACAATATCTCCGAAGATTTGCTTCTGTTGCTTCGAGCCGAGAGCGGCGTCGGCGCCGGTGAGAAGAGGCCAACCTGGAGAAAGCCAAAGGATGACCTTACGCCCCGGGCGAGAGGCCTCGCGCGCCGCGAGCCCACGCAGGACGTCTACGGAGCGCTGGAAGCGTTCGGTCGCACCGTAGAAGCCGGCGGAGCGGCCCATGGTGCGTATGCCGGGAGCTTGCTGATCCAATGAGGCACTGAGCGCGTTGCCGTCCGTCGTGAAGCCTCCCTGAACCTTGGTGCCTGAATCTGTAAAGATCGCCAGGGACGTGGGGTGTGCAAGATGACCTTCATTAGCGCGGAGGAATTTGTCGATCTGTTCGAGCTCGAAGACAACGCCCTCAGCGCCGGTGTTCACCATATCGATAACCAGGATAACTTTAATGGGAGCCTGGCTGCCCCCGACGGCCTGGAAGGAGGTAATCGTCTGCTGCGCTTTGTTATCCAGGAGCGTGAAGTCTTGCTGCTCAAGACCGGCAACCGGCGGCCCGGACTTTGGAGTGACGACCACGTCAAGGTAGATTCTACCGTTGCCAGGTTGGGTTGGCGGAACGGACTGTTGTGCTGACGGGTTGGACTGTTGCGCTGGCGGGGTGGACTGTTGGCCCGACGGATTGGACTGTTGAGTCGGCGGGCTGGACCGTTGCGCTGAAGCGGCGGTGCTGAAGAGCAGAGGCGCGAGAAGAAAAAGACCGATACGTGCGTTGATGAACATGAGTTTCCTCCGTCCGAACTAACGCCGCCGGATCTTCGCTCGAGCGCTCCACTGATTTGGGCTGTGCGATATTCTGCTGGCGAAGTAGACGCGATGCAAGGTTAATGAGATTCGAAGAGCATGGAATCGGGCTTCGCTTCCGTCTGATGACGGCGCAGTAGTCTCGATCGCGTTAGTTTGATCACCGCGCGCGCCTGCGCTATATTCGTGCGCTTGCTTATCATGCCTTGGCTCGAACAAACAATCCGCCGCTACGAACACATGCGCTGGGCTCAGGAGCCCAACCGCCGCACGTTGCCCTTCGCCTGGGGTCTCGAATATATCGGCGGCAACGCGAACGACCTCGACCCTCGCGCTTACCTCGACAAGTTCGTCGAAAATACGCTCGCCAAAAGTGACGAATGGTTTGCTTCGACGCCCGCGGATGACTACGCGCTGGTAGAGAACGTCCTGACGTTTACGAGCGAGCTCGCCTCACCCTGCCCCGAAAATAATCGCGTCCATGGCCAGCTATTCCGTGCGAAACATTCTGGCCCGGCAGTCGTGGTCCTCGCGCAATGGAACGCGCGCTGGGAGGAGCAGCAGGACGTGTGCCGCTGGCTGAACCGCCTCGGGATCACGGCAATCAAGATGAGCCTTCCGTATCACGATCGCCGCGCGATTCCGGATCATGCTCGCGGCGACTATCTCGTTGGTCCGAACATCGGCCTCACGCTTCAGGCGAATCGCCAGGCTGTTCTCGACGTCCGGCGCACGCTCCGCTGGCTCGAGCAACAGGGTTACGACCGCCTCGGCATTCTCGGCACCAGCATCGGCTCGTCAATCGCGTTCATCACTATGTGCCACGAGCCGGCATTGCGCGCGGGCGGATTCCTGCATGTTTCGAGATACTTCGGCGACGTCGTCGCGAATGGTATGACCACGATGAACGTCTGGGAATCGCTGCAGACAAAGCTTTCGCAGGAGGATGTGAGCCGTTACTGGTCGCCCATCAGCCCTTATCCCTACATCTCCAAGCTACACGGCAAGAACAAAAAAATCCTGGCCATTACGGGCCGCTACGATCCCACCTTTTGGCCCGAGTTTACAAATCAATTTCTCGCAGCCGTCCGCTCGGACGGCATCCAGTTCGAGAACATGTCCCTTCCGTGCGGCCACTACTCCATGGGCGTTGCGCCTTTCAAATATGCCGTCGGATTCCGCTTCGGGACGTTCCTGTTCCAAGCTCTCGGATAATCAAACAATTATTTTTCGTCGCTTAGGACAGAAGTTTGCTGAACCGCGCCTCGGCAATTTTGCGGGCCACGACTTCGATATCCATTGAGAGCGAGCGGTCCGAATCCACCGGCTTCGAAAGGGACCGCAGCAGGTCATAAGCCTTTTGAGCTTCCTTGCCCGTGCGCAGCGGCGCGAGAAAATCGATGCCCTGGCAGGCGGCGAGTAATTCGATCGCAAGAATGTTTCGCAAATTCCGGAGCATCGGTTCGAGCCGCCGTGCTGCGCCCATGCCCATCGAGACGTAATCTTCCTGGTTAGCGGACGTGGGGATCGAATCCACCGAATGAGGCGTCGAGAGCGCTTTCATCTCGCTCACGAGCGAGGCGGCCGCGACTTGCAGAATCATGAATCCTGAATTCAGGCCCGCATCGCGGACCAAGAACGCCGGCAACTGACTCATCTGCGGGTTGGTCATCAGCTCGATGCGCCGCTCGGAAATTCCCGCGAGCGTCGCGAGCGCAATCGCCATTTGATCGGCGGCCATCGCCAGCGGTTGCCCGTGAAAATTCCCGCCGCTGATCACCTCGCGCGAATCCGCGAACACGAGTGGGTTGTCCGTGGCGCTGTTCAGCTCGACCATGACGGTCGCGCGCACGCATGCAATTGTGTCTCGCACCGCGCCGTGCACTTGAGGTGCGCAGCGCAAGCTGTAGGGGTCTTGCACGCGCGGGTCCTTTTCGGGCGATCGGTGCGATTCGCGGATCTGGCTCCCGCGATTCAGCCGTTCGACATTTCGCGCCGTCGTCGCGTGCCCCACGTAAGGCCGCGCCTTGGCAATTCGCTCGTCAAACGCCGCGGGGCTTCCTCGCAGCGCGTCGAGCGATAGCGCCGCAGCCACGTCGGCCGTGTCCACGGCAATCTCCGCCTCGCGCAGGCCGAGCGCCAGAAGCGCCAGCATCGCCTGCGTGCCGTTGAGCAAAGCGAGACCCTCTTTCGCTTCGAGCGTCAGTGGAGTAATTCCCGCTTGCTGCATGGCTTCACGTCCAGGGACTGTGCGGCCCTCATAGAACGCCTCGCCCTCTCCAATAGCGACCTGTGCCAAATGCGCCAGCGGTGCGAGATCACCCGACGCGCCCACGGATCCTTGCGACGGAATGACCGGGTGCACCCCGCCGTTCAGCATCGCGCAGAGTGTCTCCGCCACGATGGGGCGAACGCCCGAAAGCCCCTTCGCGACGGCATTGGCGCGCAACAGGAGCATCGCGCGCGCCTCTTGTTCGTCGAGTGGCGCTCCCACGCCGCACGCATGACTCCGCACCAGGTTGATCTGCAACTGCCCGATTTGTTCCCGTGAAATGCGCGCGGACGCCATTTTCCCGAACCCGGTGTTGACCCCGTACACCGCCGTGTTCGATTCCACCACTCGCTCGATCACGGCGCGCGAAGAATCCATTCGCTTGCGCGCGGCCGGCGCAATCTCCACTTCGGCGCGCTCGAGCGCGACGCGGTAAAGCTGCTCTAGGGTCAGATTTTCGCCGTCGATCTGAATTCGCCCGTTCGCCGTATTTTTCTTTTCTGTTGGCATGCGAATGTCGCTTTATGGCCTCGGGAAACCGGCGGTTGCCTTCGTTCGCGCGCCCGAAGCGTGCGGCGTCGCCGGAAAGTATTTGCGGTATTTATCGGGCAGCGACTTGGGCCGCCCCTGGCTGTCGCAGATGACGTGAAGCGTCTCGCCGGTCGCAATCATCTCGCCGCTCGCCTGATCGAGGATCTCGTAGCCAAACCGGACGGTCCTGCGTTGCGCTTCCGTCACGCGCGTGCGAATCGCGAGAATGTCATCGAACCGCGCCGGCCGCTTGTACCGGCAATACGCCTCGGCGACCACGATAAAGCTGTCGTCTTCCGCCTCCATCCGTTTGTATTCGAACCCGAGCTGCCGGCACAGCTCGACGCGCCCAATCTCAAACCACGTGAAATAATTGCCGTAGTAAACCACGCCCATCTGATCGGTCTCCGCGTAGCGCACGCGAATGGTTGTCTCGGCGTATTCATTCATCGGCGGGAGAGTGTATCAGACTGCCGGAAGGGTCGTCAGCACCGGGGCGCTCAACGTCCCGTCCATTTGGGATCGCGCTTCTCGAGAAATGCCGATAATCCCTCGCGGAAATCCGCCGTAGAGCGAATTTCAGCATTTGCGTGAATCGCGCGCTCGAGGTCAGCCTGGATCGCCGCCTCTTCATTGCGCGCGAGCAGCCGCTTAGTCCCGACGATGCTCGCAGGGCTTGACGCGATCAGCGTCGAGGCAATCTCGCGAGCCCGCGCGGGCAGCTTATCTGCCGGAACAATTTCGGTGACAAGCCCGAGTCGGTAGGCCTCTGCCGCGTCGATGATCCGGCCGCTGAGAAGCAGGTCGCGTGAGTGTTTTTCGCCGATCTGCCGCCTCAGAAAGACGGACACGAGCGCAGGGACGAAGCCGATCTTCACTTCCGTATATCCGAATTTCGCTTCGGGAACGGCCAGAGTGAAATCCGCGAGCGTCGCGATCCCGCATCCTCCCGCGATCGCCGCGCCGTTCACCGCTGCAATCACGGGTTTCGAGAAGCTGTAAATCCGGTAAAACATTCTCGCCAAGCGGCGCGAGTCCTGCATGTGTTCCACCGGAGTTTGAGTGGCGAGCGCCCGGAGTCCCTCGAGATCCATGCCCGCGCAAAACGCTTTCCCGGACCCGGTGATGATCGCAACGCGCTCCGGCGCCGCCTCCGTCTCATCTAGTGCCGTGAGCAGCTCTTCAATCATGGCGGCGGAAATCGCGTTCCGTTTCTCCGGACGATTCAGCGTGATCGTTGCGATCCCGTCCGCGCGCTCGAGTGTGAGTGTGGGGTAGCTCATGGCTTGCTCTCAATCTTTCGTCGTGCCGCCATTAATTGGGCTTCGCCGTCTCTGGCGCGGGTGCGAATCTCTCGCGCAGCTCGTGCGTCATGGCGCAAGCCACGGCCAGCGACTTCGTATCAATCCCCGTCGAGACGCCGCGCGCGGCGAGCGTCGTGAGCACGGTCTCGGTCGGGATGTTGCCAATCAGCTCATCTCCTGCAAAGGGGCAACCGCCGAGACCCGTGAGTGCGCCATCGAATCGCCGACATCCCGCTTCGTAAGCGGCGAGGACCTTCTCCGCAGCGCGTTCCGGCCGGCTATGTAGGTGCGCACCAATTTCCACTCCCGCGACCGATTTGTTCACTGCGCCGAACAAGCGCGCAACATCCTCGGGCGACGCCGTCCCCACCGTATCCGCGAGCGAAATTGTCCGTATGCCCACATCCTTGAGCCAGACGAGCGTTTCTTCCACGATCTCCGTTCCCCACGGCTCGTCATAGGGATTCCCGAATGCCATCGAAATATAGATGACCAGTTTTCGCCCCGCGGCTTTCGTGTCCCGCTGCAGCTTTTCGACCAGTTCGCGCGATTCCGCTCGCGACATATTCGCATTCGCGCGCCGAAAGTATGCAGAGATGGAGTATGGGTAGCCGATGGTTGTCACGCCCGGTGCGGCGAGCGCGCGTTCTATCCCCTGCGCATTGACGACGATTCCGATAATTTCCGGCGGCTCTCCCGACGGCGATTTTACCTGGCTCAACTGTTTCATCACCTCTTCGCTGTCCGCCATCTGCGGTATATGTTTCGGCGAAACAAAGCTGACAGCGTCGATATGCCGGAATCCGAGCTTCACGAGCTGGCTCAGGTATTTCACTTTTTCGTCCGTGGGAATCACCTGCCGCAGCCCTTGCCACGCATCCCGCGGGCATTCCACGATTGTCACGCCCGCGCTATCAGTTCCTGATGGTTTGGGGTTTGCGGGCTTTTCGGATCTGTGTTTATCTGTGCTCATCTGTGGTTACGTTCAGGTTTGCAAGACACCAGTTTTGAATTCGGCGACGTGCGGATTCAGCGATGCTGCCTCGAGTGCTTCAATCAGCGCCTCTCTCGTGTGCGCCGGATCGATAATCGCATCCACCCAGAGGCGTGCTGCGGCGTAACGCGGATCGGTCTGCTGCTCGTACGTCGCGCGTATCGATTCGAGAAGCTGTTTTTTCTCCTTGTCGCCGATTTTCTTTCCTTCGCGCTCGAGTTGCTTGATTCTAATTTCCACGAGCGTCCCAGCAGCCGAATCGCCGCTCATCACTGCATAACGTGCCGTGGGCCATGCAAAAATGAATCGCGGATCGTACGCTTTGCCACACATGGCATAGTGGCCCGCTCCGAAGCTCCCTCCGCAAATCACGGCAATCTTCGGGACCACGCTGTTCGCCACCGCGTTGACCATCTTCGCCCCCGCGCGAATGATCCCGCTCCATTCCGCTTCTTTGCCAACCATGAACCCATTTACGTCGTGCAGGAAAATCAGCGGGATGCAATTCTGATTGCAGTCAAGGATGAACCGCGCCGCTTTGTCGGCCGATTCGGTGTAAATCACGCCGCCGAATTCCATGCGTTTGGTTCCCGTGCCCGGAGCTGAAATGGAAACATTCTTCTTCTGATTCGCCACGATCCCGACGGCCCATCCTCCGATCCGCGCATAACCGCAGAGAAGCGTCTGCCCGTATTCCGCGCGATACTCCTCGAACTTGCTGCCGTCCACGATCCGAGCAATGATTTCGCGCATGTCGTACTGCTTTCCGGGGTCGGAGGAGAAAATTCCGTAGATTTCAGAAGCAGAATGCGCCGGCGCTTCCCCAGGTTTGTGATCGAACGGCGCTGCGGCGGGATGGCCGATCTTGTCCACGAGAGCGCGAATCCGTTTGAGGCATGCGGCGTCATCGGGTTCACGGAAGTCAATCGTCCCGCTGATCTGCGCGTGCATCTGCGCACCGCCAAGCTCTTCGCCGGACGTCTTCTGTCCGATGGCTGCTTGCACGAGCGCCGGTCCGGCGAGGAAAAGTCCGCTGCCTTCCGTCATCAATATTTTGTCGCACATCACCGGCAGGTACGCGCCTCCCGCTACGCACATTCCCATGATCGCGGTGATTTGCGGAATTCCCATGGCGCTCATCACCGCGTTGTTGCGGAACACGCGCCCAAAATCGTCCGTATCGGGAAAAACATCCTCTTGCAATGGAAGAAATACGCCGGCGGAATCCACCAGGTAAATCGTCGGGGCGCGATTTTCGATGGCGATGTTCTGCGCGCGAATCACTTTTTTCGCCGTCATCGGGAAAAACGCGCCTGCCTTCACCGTCGCGTCATTCGCGATGATCATCACGAGCCTTCCCTCGACTCGTCCCAGACCCGTGATCGTTCCTGCGGCCGGTGCACCGCCCCATTCCTGATACATGTCGTGCGCGGCATAGAGGCCCAGTTCGAAAAAGTCGCTGTTGGGATCGATCAGCTTCGCGATGCGCTCCCGAGCGGTGAGCCGGCTCTTCTTGTGTTGTGCTTCGATTGCTTTTGCGCCGCCACCCTGGCGAATCCGCTCTTCTTCGTTCTTGATCTCGGTGAGACGGTCCACCATCCGCCGGTTGTTCTTTTCGAAGTCGGCGGACTTCGTGTTCACGCGCGATTCGATCACCGTTCCGCTCACGCTGCTCCTTCCGCGCGCCGCCCGCCTCACCGGGCCTGCGGCATCGCTTCGAAATCACGCATTGTAGCATCGTCGCTTTGTTTTGACTTGCGCCGCGCTTGCGCTACAATTCTGCAAGGCTGGCAGCAAGATTTGAGCCGGATTCTCATTACGGAGGCGCCTATGCTTTGCCGTTTTCGAGCGAAGGCTAGGTGTGTCTCCGCACGCGCGCGTTAGCCTCCCTTCCTTCGCTTCTAACGTTTGCTCCGGATAATCGTTCGCTCAGAATTCGTCGCCATATGAGAATACCGAAGTGGCTCAAAGAGCCGGGAATACGGAGACTTGGAAATGCAATTCATGGACCTTGAATTAGCTCGGCGAGTGGAAATGGCGGAGTCCTTTGCCGGCCGCGCCTGCGCTGAGGCGGCGCTTCGATTGCGTCCGGATCTTCCCGTGGCGATCGAAGAAATCGCAGGCGGCGTCGCTGTTTTTGCTGGCGTAGACTCGCCCATCACACAGGCGGTCGGCGTAGGTTTGAACGGCCCCGTCGAGGACGCGGACCTCGACCACCTTGAAGTGTTTTACGGGTCGCGCGGCGCACCCGTTTCGCTCGAGATATGCCCGCTTGTTGATCTTTCGCTTTACGAAACCCTCGCCAAGCGCGGCTACCGTCTGCGCGAAGTGTCCAACGTCCTCATCCGGCCATTCGCCTCTGGGGAATCGTTCGCCGCGCCCGCCGATGGAGTCGTCGTCCGTCCAGCGTCCCCCCACGAAGAAAAATTGTGGGCATTGACGGTCGCTCAAGGGTTCGCGGAACATTTTCCGGTCACGCAATCCATCCTGGACGTCATGGCCGGCTTCTTCCATCGCGCGGACGCCTGCTGCTTCCTTGCATTCGTTGGCAGGGAAGTGGCGGGCGGAGCGGTCGTGTCAGCCAACAATGCCGTCGGCGGCCTTTTCGGCGCCAGCACGCTCCCCGCATTTCGCCGTCGCGGCGTGCAGACCGCTCTTCTCGCGGCGCGCCTCGGCTGGGCCCGCGGCCGCGATTGTAATGTCGCCGTCAGCATCGCTCTGCCGGGAAGCATTTCGCAGCGCAATATCGAGCGCTTCGGTTTCCGCGTTGCCTACACGCGCACAAAGTTAGTCCGGGAATTGGCCTAGCGCGTGCCGAATCGCTTGCGCGATTAATGTGTCACCTGGAACGATCTCCGTGACGAGACCAATATCGCGCGCCTCGGGTGCCCCAATCCGGCGTCCCGTCATCAAGAGTTCGAGCGAGCGACTGCGCCCAATCAATCGTGGCAACCTTTGCGTGCCTCCCCAGCCCGTCAGAATTCCGATGGCTCCCCCGGGGTGGGAGAAAACAGCATCGGGTGCAGTAATCCGCCCGTGGCAGGCGAGAGCGAGATCGAGTCCGCCGCCCATGCAGTAGCCGCGGATCGCGGCAACCACAGGTTTGCTCGACTGCTCGATCGCGCGCATCGCTTGTTGTCCCTCGCGCGAGAAATCAAACGCTTCGGCTGGTGTCAGCGCTGCAAGCTCCGCAATTTCCGCACCCACAGCGAATGCACGCTCGCCGCCCGTAATGACCGCTCCATGTAAATGGGAAGCGCCCGCGAGTTGTTTCATCTCCCGGGAGAGCTCCGCCAGCAATCGGCGTTCGATTCGAGGGAATCCATCTGCACTCTCAAGTGTGAGAAGAAGAATGCTTTGATCGTGCGAAGAGAGCAGGCGGGTGCTCAACGCCGGCTCAGGTGCCGTGTGGAGCGGTTGCGAATCGCTGCCGGATAAAATCCACGATGGCTTGCGTGGGTGTTCCGGGAAGGAAAACCTCGGCGATGCCGGCCTTCTTTAGTGCGGGAATGTCCGCCTCGGGAATGATGCCGCCGATTAGGACGGTCGCGTCATGCATGCCTTTTTCGTGGAGCAGCTCCATCAATCGCGGGCAGAGCGTGTTGTGCGCGCCCGAGAGAATCGAAAGGCCGATGACGTCCACATCTTCTTGCGCTGCAGCGGAAGCGATCATCTCCGGTGTCTGCCGCAAACCCGTGTAAATCACTTCCATTCCCGCATCGCGCAGCGCTCGTGCAATAATTTTCGCCCCCCGGTCGTGCCCGTCAAGACCAGGCTTGGCAATCAAAACACGGATTTTCTTTCCGGGCATTCGTTTATGTCAGCTTTTCGGCACGACGACCGCCAGAGGATACTTTACGGCCATACTAAATCCACAATAAAATCTTGCAGCACGGAATTGAACCGGTCGGCATCATCCACGAACAGCGCATGGCCGGCGCCTTCAAATACCTCGTACTGCACCCCGGGGATGCGTTTCTGCATGTCCGCAATTTGCCCGGCAAAAATCGATTTTCCCGCGGCGCACACCAGAGTCGGCCTGTTGATCTTGGGAAGCGCGGCTCTGTAATCCGCTTCGTACATTCCCACGAGCAGCGCCACGGCGGCGTCCGTCGGAGTTGTTGCGCTCGCTTGGATGAGCCGGTTGACGTATTCGTCCGGCTGCGGCTTCTGGAAGAAAACATTTCGGATGAATCGCGACGTCATGTTTGTCCGGTCTTGAAGGACCGATTTCAGAAGATCGAGCTCACCGTCCGACCCTTCGGGCGTGTGCCCCCCGGCATATCCGTCCACGAGGGCTATCCCGGCAATCCCGTTCGTCCCAAATTGATCGAGATACGCGGCAATTTCCGTCACGCCCATGGACCACCCCACAAGCACGACGGGAGCCATGTGCAATTGATCCACGACGGCCTTGATGTCGCGCGCCCTGGCCGCCGGGTACAATCCTTCTCCGGTCTGGGTTGATTCGCCTTGTGAGCGCGGGTCCATGGCCACGACTCGATAATCCCGCGAGAAAAACTCGATTTGCTTTTCCCAGATCCAAGCCGGCATCGTCCAGCCCGGCACGAAAAGAATGCTCGGAAATGTCCCCGGCGCAGTCATCGAGACATCGTCTTTCGTTTGGACCGCATTGGGAAGCGTGGGATTTCCTACGCGCGCGGCTACCGCCGTCTTCGAATGCCCTGCTTCCAGATAGTGAATCTTGATTCCATCCGGCGTGGTGATGAACCCGCTCTTGGTCCCGGGCGCTTTGCGTTCCTTCTGCGCCGCCAAGGTTCCGGCGCACGCGGCTACGCACACGAACGAGAGCGCGATTCCGACGGCAGTTCTTATGACTGGATTCCGCAATTTAGGCATTCCTCTTCGTTGCCTCGGTGTCTCCGCCGCTTAATTGATTTATCTTGATTTGGACTCGGGCGCGCGACTAGGCGAGTTCCCATAGGCCTTTAGGTGACATCTGGACAGATTTCAGCACCTTGCGATGCCGAAGTCTGTTCGCAGCCCAGCGAATGTCGTATTGCCAGGTGTAGAACAAATCCTTCGAATTCCGCAGGTCCGCCTCATGAACCGCCCAGACCTTCTCACAGATCTCCACAATGCCGCCGCGCCTTTGAGGGAGAGCCTCCAAAGCTTCAGCGATCCATCCGTCAAGGTCTTCCCTTGTTGACATGGTCTATCCTCGTTAGGTGATGGCCACTTCCTCGTAGATGCCGAATACATCGCGCATGGAATCGCAGACCTCACCAAGGGTCGCGTACGCCTTAACAGCCTCATAAATATAAGGCATCAGGTTTTCTTTTCCGGCAGCCGCTTTTCGCAGGGCCTTCAATCTTCGCTCCACTTCCTCGCCCGAACGCTCGGCCCGCAGTTTCCGCAGCCGCTCCCCCTGATGCTGTGCCACAGTCTCATCGATTTGCAAAGTATCGATGGGCTTTTCCTGGGTGACGTAATCGTTCACACCGACGATGATTTTCTCTTTGCGGTCGACGGCCATCTGATATTGATACGATGCCTCCGCAATCTCGCGCTGCGGGTAAGCCCTTTCGATTGCCGCGACCATCCCGCCGAGCGCATCGATCTTCCCGATATAGTCCCAGGCGCCTCGCTCGACTTCATCTGTCAGCGCCTCCACAAAATACGATCCCCCGAGCGGGTCCGCCGTATTCGTCACTCCGCTCTCATGCGCGATGATCTGTTGCGTGCGCAGGGCGATCGTGGCGGCGAACTCAGTCGGAAGCGCCCATGCTTCATCGAGGGAATTCGTGTGCAGCGACTGCGTCCCGCCCATCACCGCCGCGAGCGCCTGCAGCGCCGTGCGCACCACGTTGTTGTAGGGTTGCGGCGCCGTGAGCGAGCATCCCGCCGTCTGCGTGTGGAACCGCAGCGCCCAGGCGCGTTCGTTCTTTGCGCCGTATCGTTCGCGCATTGTCTTGTACCAAATCCGCCGCGCCGCGCGGTATTTGGCGATCTCCTCGAAGAAATCGCTGTGCGCGTTGAAAAAGAATGACAATCGCGGCACGAAATCATCCACTTCTAGCCCGCGGCGGATTCCATAATCCACATACTCGATCGCGTCACGCAGCGTGAAAGCCAGCTCCTGAATCGCCGTCGAGCCCGCCTCGCGGATGTGATAGCCGCTAATAGAAATGGAATTGAATTTCGGCGTGTGCTTCGCGCCAAACTCGAACGTATCGATCACCAGCCTCATCGAAGGTTCGGGCGGATAGATGTATTCCTTCTGCGCGATGTATTCCTTCAGAATGTCGTTCTGGAGCGTGCCCGAAATCTTCTTCCAGTCCGCGCCCTGCTTTTCGGCCACTGCCAGGTACATCGCCCAAATCACGGCCGCCGGGGAATTGATCGTCATCGAGGTCGTGACGTCGGCCAGCGGGATTTGATTGAACAGCGCTTCCATATCCGCCAGCGAGCTGATCGCCACGCCGCATTTGCCGACCTCGCCTTCGGAAAGCACGTGGTCTGAGTCGTAGCCCATCAGCGTCGGCAAATCGAAGGCTACCGATAGCCCCGTTTGCCCCTGCGAGAGCAGGTAGCGGAAGCGGCGGTTGGTATCCTCAGCCGATCCGAAGCCGGCAAACTGCCGCATGGTCCATAGCCGCCCGCGGTACATCGTGGCGTGTATCCCGCGCGTGTACGGTGGTTGGCCAGGATATCCGAGGTCGCGCTCGGCGTTCCAATCGGCGAGGTCCGCTTGTGTGTACAGCCGTTGGATTGGATAGCTGGAAACGGTTGTGAATTCCGGCGAGCGTTCCGGCGATTTTTCAAGCGTGGGCCGCAGCGTCTTATCCTCCCACTCGCGTTCGGCCGCCGAAAGCTTGCGCTCGGCTTCGAACGTCGCAGTGGGATGAGTCTTCAGTTCTTTGCTCATCGGCGCGGCTCCTCGGGGGACGGGGTAGCGTTTGGTTGCGAAGACCTTGTCAGCTCATTTTAGGGCAAGGAAGATGCCGCGGCAAGCGCATCAATCAAGGCGCAGTGTCCAGCAAAAGGTGTCATTCCGAGAAAAGTCACGCGCGTTTTTATGTTTCCCGCGTCGTTCGCGGGCGTGGGACGGAATCGAGGGATCTGCTGTATCACGATTTCCCGGCAAGGCCTCGCATTTGGCACCATGTCCCGAGGGCCACCCTAGGTTTTACTAATTGCCGTTGACGCCTTCGGCGTCCGGCGTTCCCGGAATGAGCGGATCGTGAAATACTTTCCCTCGGAGCGCCTCGGCCACTGTGATGTGGTTGACATCGAGCGTGCGCCCCATCGCCTGATTGTAATTTATGGCCGCCTCGATCAAGTTGATTCTGGCACGGAGCTCCGTGCCTTGCGCTGCTGTCAGGTCGCGCGATCGCAAGACCACGTTGTAGCTGGTAGAGGACCCCAATTGATATTTTTTTTGCTCGGCGCTGAGCGTCTGCGCCGCCAGATTTCGCGCCTTTTCGGCCGCGCCGACTTGTGCGCGATCCTGCGTCAGCGCGATTTGTGCGTTGTGCACGTTGACCACGATCGTGTTTTGCAGCTGGTGGTACTGCACCACGAGTTGGCGTTCGTCGAGCAGTGCGCGAGCGCTGTCCGCCTGTGCCGAGCGGTTCCGGAGAGGGAGGGTAAAGTTCAGTCCTGCCGCGTAGGTGGGAAAATTGTTGTTGATCATGCTGCTCAAGGAGTTGTTTAAGCCACCCGTGCTCACGGTGGTGGCCGTGAGGCTCGTTGATGTTGCGAGGAAAAGCGGCGGCGTAGGGGGCACGCCTGAGGCATTCACGACCGGTTCGGCGAGATCGGCAATAACTCCATTGGGAGTATAACTGACCGCGTTTCCGCCCAGGCCGGTGGCGCTATATTGCCCGAAAAGATTCAGCGACGGTAGCAACGCATTCTTCGTCGCTTTCACTTCGATGCCTGCATTTTTCAGGTTCAGGTCGGCTTGCAGGATTTCAGGCCGCTTGTCCCAGGCCTCTTTTACGGCATCGGGGAGCGGTACGTTTTCGACCACTTCGGGCGTCGAGATCGGTGATGTGGGCACGATCTGGATTCCCGCGAGCGATGGATCCAGTTGGTTCTTCGTAATGTCATTCAAGAGGACGACTTCCTGTTGCAGCCTCGTCGTCTGCGCGACGATCAAGTTCTGTGTATCCGTGGCCAATTGCGACTCGGCCGTGAGGACGTCGAGCGGCGCCATCGTTCCGATTTCGAGCTGCTTTTTGTTGTCGTTGTAGAGTTTCGTCGATACCGAAACGGCGGCATCCTGCACCTTGATGTTCTCGATGTCGTACACAAGCTCCCAATAATCGGTCGAGACCTGCGCGACCGTGGCGATCACTTGTTGCGCGAATTGCGACTGCGCCACCTTGATGGAATTTTTCGCTTCGATGATGTACCGCGTGTTCGGGAGAATTCCGAACCCATTTAACAGGGGTTGCGAGATGGTGTAGGTCATCGTGGACTGCACCGCGGGATTCAAGAGGTTCGCCGAGGACGTGGACGACGTTCGGTCGTTGTTGAATGCAATCGAGACGTTCGTCCCCGTGTGGAATCCCTGGGTGTATCCGAAGTTATAGTTTGCGCTGTAATTCGTGAGCGTTTCGATTCCGCTTGTCCCTGTGCCGGATATGAACGGATTGTTTACGGGGATGGTTGACCGCGACCAGTTCACGCCGCTTGTCAATATCGGATCGAACGAAACGCTTGGCGAATTTCCCAGCACCACCTGCTGCGATGTTCCGCTCTGCGGAATTCCGCCCGCCTTCGCTTTCAGAAGCGCCGCTTGCGCGATCCAGGGAACAAAGCGCTCGATGCTGATATTCAGGTTGTTTTCGAGCGCAATGGAAATCGCATCGTCCAGGCTGAGCATGAGCTTGCCGTCCTGGATCAACTGGGTGATGCGCGGCGTATTCGTCAGCATGAGGTCGGGCATCTTGATGGGCGTGTACGGAGAAATAAAATTCGGGAAGAAGGGCTGGCCCTTCGAGTAGTCCCGCCCTTCGGACGTACTCACGGTCCGACGCGCGGCCGTCGAGGGCGCCACCGTCTGGTCCGCACTCTGGGTCGCGGACTGCGGCTGAACTGGGGCCTGCGATTGCGGCTCTTGCGACTGCGCCCCCGTGGACTGCGCAAAGACGGGCGAGAAAACCAACGAGCCAGTCGTCAGGATTACAGTCGCTAAATGCATTAGCCTTCGGATCATTTTTGTTTTTCCTCTCCGAAATGAGTGACTCATCAAAATGTCATGCTTGCCCCAATTGATGGAACGTCTGAGGGCCCCATTTTGTTTCAAGAAGCGATTTGGGCTGCAATGTCGCGGCCATGCGTATCCGGCTGATATTAGACGGTTAAATGGGAAATTTGGCGCTCGCATTGTTCGATTTCGAGCACTACCGTGCGTATTCGGACAGGCGGACACGCGAGTCTAGCATCGCAGTTGCCCTCTGACAATCCGTTCCCGTTCCCGGTTTGTTCGTGATTGGCTCAGTTCCCAATCGACGCGTTATAAGGGCGCTGGGCGCTGACGCTGGATTGCTGGTGAGAAGAGGCTGTCCTTGCCCTTCAGTGCTTTTGGCCCCAAAAACACATCCACTGGACCGTCCGCGTTTGCCATTACGGTGTCCAAACTCGCTTTTGAACGAGACGTCTTAGGTTTAAACGCGGATGACCCATATAGCGAATGTCATTAACCCAGACTCCCGGGTGCAGACTCTGCTGAGCGACGGTGGCCGAGAAAGTCCGCGACAACCCACGCCGACGCGGCGATCGCCAGAGTCTCCGTACTCTCGGACCAGTTCAGAAGGCTATGGGGATCGGCAAAGAGCGCCGGCAGCCATACCAGCAACCCGAAGCTCACGATCATCGCAGTTGTCAATTGAGCCGCGAGCCGGGCCATGAACCCCGTGAGTAGAGCGATAGCGGAAAGAGCAAACGCGGCGGTGGTGGCGATGGCCCAGAACATTTGCCCAGGCGGAATCCATTTCGGAACAAGGCTTGCTGTTTGGGAGAGATAGAAAAGCTGTTCCAGCGCGAACGAGACAACACAAATACCGAACGAGTAGTATCCGATCTGAGCCAATCTTGTCGTTCGAGCCGGGGCGATTGGACCGGAACACGCATATAAGATCACGGCCCCCGAGACGTATGAGAATTGTTCGAAGAAGTTGCCAAAGTTATTGTAGACGAGCGGCTGCTGAATGATGAGCGGCACCGCCAGCAAGGAGAAGATGAAGTAGATTGTACCCACTGCAACAGCACCGGGCCGGGCCGTTCTCGGCCATAGAACGGCTAGGCCGGCAAGGATTTCGATGGTGGCCACGATGTAGGTGAGGCTCCCACGGTGAGGAACGGCTGCAAGCGCGTCGTAGTTATGCGACGCCAAGGCACAGATACCGGAAGCAATCGTCGCCAAGCCATAGACGTAACGCCCCAGAGAATATTTCATTGCAGCGCCTTTAAGTTGTCGTAGACTTTTCTGACAGTTTCTTTGTTTGATAAACCGTCGAAAAACTTCAAAGTACCTAGCGATGGCTCAACATTAACGCGGTTACCGGACATTGAACAGATAGATGTGGAGTACAGGGATTATCGCCACCGATCGGCGTCGTGCCGCGTAAAACGCTCCCATCAACGCGGGAGACCACCAATCCAACCCGTTGGCCAGTGGACGTATTGTTGCGATATCGCAAGCTGACCCGCTGTCGGAGTGCCCCGCGCGTTGACACCCCGCACCGCCTCGCTCTACCATGTCCGCCGCGTGGCTCAATCCCCGATGCGACTTGAATCTCTCCCGCAGCAGACGCTTTCACAGGGGCGCTGCATCGCCCGCTGCGCCCAGGCAACAAAATTTAATTTGTTTCGAGTCACAATACTGCTTCTGGTTAGCCTTCCCTTCGTTGCTGGCGTTCGCGCTCAAGATCCCAAGCAACTCAAGTACAGCGGCTACGTGAATGATTTCGCGGGAGTGTTGAGCCCATCGGCGCGTGCTCAGCTCACGACTCTCTGCACGGAAGTGGACCAGAAGGCACACGCGCAAATCGCCGTCGTGACGATCAAGTCTCTTGGCGGCCGAGCGGTTGAGGATTACGCAATTGACCTCGCCCAGGGCTGGGGAGTTGGCCCCAAGCAATCTTCAAGCGGTCTTCTGATACTTCTCGCCGTCGAGGATCACAAATATTGGACCACCGTTGGCTATGGCCTTGAGCCGATACTTCCCGATGGAAAGGTCGGCGGGTTTGGCCGCGAGGCCGTCCCTTACCTGCGTGAAGGGAACTACGACGCAGCCCTTTTGCTGATGACCCGCCGCATCGCCGATGTCATTGCGCAGGATCGCGGCGTCACTCTCACAGCGTCGCCGCCGATGCCGCGTCCCCGGTCACCGTCCAGGAATAACAGCGACAACAATTTTGGGTTTCTCATCCCACTTCTTTTCATCGCTCTGTTCGCGATTTTTAGAGCTATCTGGTACAGAAACCGCCCGGGCTCTGCTGTCCGCCGGGGCGGCGGCTGGTGGATGGGTCCAATGATTGGCGGTGGCATGGGCGGGGGTGGTTTTGGCGGCGGAGGCGGCGGTGGAGGAGGGTTCGGCGGTTTTGGAGGAGGCTCGTTTGGCGGAGGCGGCGCCGGAGGGAGCTGGTGATATAAGGTGAGCTTTTGTCTGGCAGCGAGGTGTGAAAAGACATGGAAGCAAAGCTTAGCGAATTGGTCGACCGCCTGAAATCCGCGGCGCGGACGAATTTGAAGGCGGTCGTTCTATACGGCTCGGCTGTGACGGGCGAGTTCTTGGAAAAGCATTCGAACCTGAATATTCTCTGCGTCCTCGAACGAGCCGGGGCCGCCGAGCTTGAGCGCCTCCACCCTGTCGCCGAATGGTGGACGCGCCAGGGCCACCCGGCACCGCTCCTCTTCACACTTGAGGAGTTGCGGCGCTCCGCGGATGTATTCTCGATCGAGCTGCTCGATATGAAGTGGCGCCACCGCATCCTCTTCGGCGAGGATTTTCTCGAGCACTTCGACGTTCCCTTGGAATTGCATCGCTTGCAAGTCGAGCGCGAGTTGCGTATCGATTGGCTCCGTTTGCGCCGGGCGATACTGGTTGCGCCCCTCGAGAAAAAGGCGCATATCGGAATCATGCTCGCATCCATTTCGACTTTTTGCGCGCTTTTCCGCCACGCGCTTTTTGCTCTTGGCCAACCGATGCCCGAAAACAAGCGCGCCGCGGTGGACGCCATTGCCGTGCTGTCCGGTGCCGACCCATCCGCCTTTCATGCCATCCTCGATTTGCGGGAAGGCAAGCGCAAAGAAAGCCAGATTGATATCGATGCGGCCTTGCATACGTACTTAGAGTTTGTGGAGGTCATCACAGCCGATGTGGATCGCCGGCTGGAGGTCCATTAACGCAGGATTGTGCTAAATCTTTTTTGGGAGGCAGCTCATGAAGGTCGTTGCAGGAATTGTCATTGTCCTATTGATCTTGGCCATCGTGGTTGGCGGGTCTTACGTTTCGAGCCGCAATCAAATGGTCACGCTGAACGAAACGGTGAAGTCCAACTGGGCCCAAGTGGACGTTGTCCTCCAGCGCCGATCGGACCTGATTCCCAACCTCGTCGAGACGGTGAAGGGTTTTGCTGCGCAGGAACAGACCGTTTTTGACGACATTGCGAAAGCCCGCGCTGCTTTGGGTGGCGCGCGCACGCCGCAAGATAAAATCGCCGCCAACGGCCAACTCGATGGAGCGCTCAGCCGCTTGCTCCTCATCGTCGAGAACTACCCGCAGCTCAAATCCAACGAAAACTTCCTGCGTCTCCAGGACGAGCTTGCCGGTACAGAAAATCGCATCGCCGTCGAGCGCAAGCGTTACAACGATTCCATCCAGGCCTACAACACTTTCATCGGCCAATTCCCGAATAACATCTTCGCAGGGTGGGCTGGGTTCCACCGCAACGAAGCCTATTTCCAGGCTTCGGAAGCTTCGCGCGAAGCGCCCAAGGTCCAGTTCCCTGGCCCTAATCGCTGAGTGTCCTGGTTCCTTCATAGCTCGCACCGAATCGACGTTGCGGCCAAAATTTGGAGCGAACGGCAGATTTCTCCGGAGGGCGCGTGCCGCCTGATCTTGGCCCAACATCAGATTGACGCGCAATGGTGCCGATGCGCAGGGCAATTGCCGCGATCGGGCTTCTCCTTCGCAATTGCCTGTGACGGATTATTTACGGGCGGGATTGCTGGGTGGGCGGGGTGCACCAGCACGCTTCCGCTCCGACGGGTCCCAGTCTTTCGGCGGGAATGCAATCTTCCAGAAGAGCGGTGAGGCCTCCGCGAATTCCAAGCCCACCTCGGTCTTCCCGTCCATCTTCTTCCCGAGGAAGGCCACCCTGCACGGAAGCTCTTCCGCGGTCTTTGCATTGACAATCTTAATTTCCTGGTCCCGCGCTACCGGCTTCGAAATCATCAGCAGGCAGCCATTCGCGCTGATCGCGGTTGTGGAAGCCTCTTCCTCAAATGGCTTGTTTTCGGCCGTCCCGCGGACCAGCACAGGCATCACGATTTGAACGCGCTGCGAGCGACGGGTTTCGCCGGCGGTCTCCCCAGTGGGTCCGGGCGCTCCGGGTTTGATGTCTGCCATGCGTTTCTCCTTCGGGCAATTCGAGCAAGTTGAGGGCCGCTTCCCAGCCCCCCCCTTGCCCTCTAAGAGCTTATATCGGAATGAATGCCAATGCAGGGCAAAAACCGCAAAGTGTGCCAGGTCCAAATCATGGGCGGCTCTGTTGACATCCTTGAAACCTCGCGCACCCGCCTTGACCCTTCTCGCCCCCATGCGCTACGCTAGTCAAAGAGATTCCCGATCCCTCACACGGAGGCCTTGGGGCCGCCAAACTTGATGAAACAAACCGTCCGAATCGCCGGGGGCATCAACGAGCTTTTTGGCACCCTCGACGGGAACCTAAAATTCTTTGAATCCGCTCTGCAGGTCACCACGCAGCTCCGGGACAGCGACCTTGAAATCGAAGGCGCCCCTGCGCACGTCGAGCGCGCCGCCAGAATCGTCAGCGAATACAACCAACGGGTCCGGGACGGTCGCATTCCCGATAGCGAAGAGGTGAAAGCTCTGCTGCGTGTGGCCACCGAAGAACCTGCCTCGTCGCTTCGCGGTGCCTTTTCTCCGGATCGCACGCGATCGCTCGGCAAAAAAAGCGTCGCGCCCAAGAGCGTCAACCAGCGCCGTTACATCGAGGCATTGGAAACCTACGACATGGTTTTCGCCATCGGGCCGGGCGGTACGGGCAAGACGTATCTGGGTGTGGCCATGGCCGTCTCCGCGCTGCTTTCGAAGCAGGTGAACCGCATCATTCTGGCGCGCCCCGCGGTCGAAGCAGGTGAGCGCCTCGGTTTTCTCCCGGGCACGATTCAAGAAAAAGTTGACCCCTACATGCGCCCGCTCTATGACGCGCTCCACGACTTGCTGGAAGCTGATAAGCTCGAGCGCTTCCTGGAGAAGGGGATCATTGAAATCGCCCCGCTTGCTTTTATGCGCGGTCGCACGCTGAACGATTCCTTCGTCATCCTCGACGAAGCGCAAAACACCACGAGCGAACAGATGAAGATGTTTCTCACCCGGCTGGGTTTCAATTCGAAGGCGGTGATCACCGGCGACGTCACGCAGATTGATCTCCCGAACGACCGCCGCTCCGGCCTCATCGAGGCCATCGAGGTCGTCGGAAAAATTGAAGGCATCTCACTGATCTATTTCGACGAACACGACGTCGTTCGCCACAACCTCGTGCAGCGGATCATCAAGGCCTACGACGAATACGACGCGGGCCACCCCGGCGCCGGGAGTCGTTCATCCAATTCGACCGGCAATTCCCGCAACAAGAATCATCGGGATTAATTTTTCCATGATTTTCAATCGACAGCAGCGCGTTCGTGTTCCCGTTCGGGACCTTGAGAAATTTCTGTCTCTCGCGCACCGGCGTTTCCGCCTGCACCCGGAGGCCCTCAGCATTTGCCTTGTCACCGATTCCGAAATGGCCCGTTGGAATCGCACCTATCGTGGCAAAAAGGGTCCGACGGATGTATTGTCCTTCCCGGCGAATGGAGCACAGCCAAAGCGGGTGGGGCGCAAGTTGCGCGTCGATCCGAGCGCGCGTTTATTTCCGGCCTCGGGCTCGTACCTCGGTGATATCGCCATCTCGCCTTTCGTCGCGCAACGCAACGCGCGCCGTTTTGGACGCTCCTTGAGCGATGAGATGCGCATCCTCATCCTCCACGGAATCCTCCACTTGATGGGCTACGATCACGAAACCGACCACGGCCAAATGGATCGGCGGGAGCAGCGCCTGTGGCGCGAGCTCGGATTGAGTTAGTCGATGGCGATCCTTCTCTATTCGATAGGAATCCTGCTGCTGACGGGCGGCCTTGCCGCTTTTTCCTATCTCGACCGCGTGTATCGCGAACTCGGCCGCGCGACTACCGGCCGCATTCACGAGCACCTCGAAACCTTCGAATCGGAAATCGAACCGCGCTTCAAAATGGAGCGGCGCCGCGCGGGGCTTGCCTTCAGCCTGCTGGCTCGATTTTGGCTCGTGTTGGTTGCCGCGCTCACGGCTCGCGGCGTGATTTTCTTCGTTCCCGGCACGTGGGAAGCTGCGCTGGAAATGGCTATCTTCCTGGGCGCCGAGGTTTTAGTCGCCATGCAATTCCTCCCCGCGCTTCTCGTGGCGCGCGCACCGGGAAACTGGATTCTGCCGCTTGTGCCCGTGATTCGAGTATTCGTTTGGGTCATCCGCCCCGCGCAGGCCGTTCTCGAAATCATCGTGTCCTTGCTCCATCTTTCCGAAGAAGAGCCGAGCGCACCCGCCGCTGAACAGCAGGCCATCGAAGCATTCGTGGACGACGCCACGGAAAAGGGAATCATCGAGCATGATGAAGCTCGCCTCATCGAGCAGGTCGTTGAGTTCGGCGACAAACGCGTCCGCGAGTTCATGACGCCGCGGCCTGACGTCGTCGCCATCCGCGCCTCCGCCACCCTCGAGGAATTGCGCAACCTCGCCGTCCAATCCAAACATGCGCGCCTCCCGGTCTATGAACGTTCGCTCGACGAGATCGTCGGCATCGTCATGGCGCGCGACATGCTTGAAGTCCCGGAACGCGAAGCCGCTCACCGCAATGTGAGCGAATTGATGCGCCCTGTTCTCTTCGTTCCCGAGACGAAATTCGGATCAGAACTTCTGAAGGAAATGCAGCGAAAGAACCAGCAGATGGCCATCGTGATCGACGAGTATGGCCTGATGGCAGGCGTTGTTACCGTCGAGGATCTCATCGAAGAAATTGTCGGCGAAATCGGCGAAGAGGATCGTCGGCCGGCGCCTGACGTTATTGTCGAATCGGGCGGCACTATGATTCTGCGCGGCAGCCTCCCCGTGGACAAAATCGACAAACTCTTCGGCCTTGAGATCGACTTCGCCCAGGAGCATCCCTCCGCCACTACTATCGCGGGCCTGCTCAACAGTCTTGCCGGGCACGTCCCCCACACCGGCGAGGCCATCGAATCCGACGGTTTGCGCTTCGATGTCCTCGAGGCCAACCAGCGCAAAGTGCTACGCGTCCGCGCTCGACGCCTCGCCGCCGGCGCTGCTTCCACTGCTTCTTCCTGAACGCCTCATCCTTCTTCGAGCCGCGCGGCTTTCGATTGACACGACGGGGCAGCAGGGCTAGCCTTCCGGCCGAGCGTCGCGGTTGCCGGAATAATTTGGACATTCAGACGCCAACGGGAATGAATCCGAATCTTTAGAGGAACCTATGAAACGATTTATCTCAGTCCTTGCCCTCCTTTTCTACGGTGCGAGTCTCACGTTGGCGCAAACGTCCCGAGCCGGAACTCCCGCGCAAAAACCAACGACCGCCGCACAAAAGGCACCACAGCCCAAATTCAAAGGCATCTGGGAGCCGGTAAATTACAAAGAGGACTTGGTTCTGTTCGATGTCTTTTTTGTGAGCAAAGAGGAAGGCTGGGTGACCGGCGCGGCTGGGACCATTCTTCACACCAAGGATGGAGGCACGAACTGGACGGCAGAGCTTGGCGGCGATCCCCATGCGGAAGGGGGCGAGCTAAAGAACGTATTTTTTGAGGACCCAACGCACGGCTGGGCTCAGGCGTGGAACACTCTATTTCGTACCACGGACGGTGATTCCTGGCAGCAGGTGACCGGGGATATTCGGGGAAACGTGTTTTTCGTTTCCGATTTGAAAGGATTCCGCGTTTACGGAGGGAAAATCTTCGCAACACAGGATGGCGGCATCAAATGGAAGGAAGTTTTTACGTGCCGGGCAAAGATGGAAGTTCAAGGATTAACGCAGGAAAAGGACTGCGGTCTTTGGGTTCTAAATTTTCCGACTTCGACGGTGGGCTACGCCATGGGCGATTCGCGGATCACGGCGAAGACGGATGATGGCGGAGCAACCTGGAATGTTCTCGTGGGGCCCGAGGAACCGGGCGACCAACGCGTCTATGCTGCGTTTTTCCTCGATGCGAACACCGGCTACCAGATCCGCGGAGGTGTATTGCACCGAACGACCGACGGAGGCCAGAACTGGCAGGGCGTGATCGCCAAACTCGAGCAGGGCTATCCCAATATTAAATTTGCCGACAGTGAAGTGGGTTGGTCCATCCTCGGCGGCACGTGGGCCTACACCGTTGATGGAGGAAAACACTGGACGTCTCGCCCGGTTCGTTTCCCCACAGGGGTACGCGCCTTCGCCCTTCCAACCCGGGACCGCGGTTATGTGGTGGGCGACCACGGGATGATCTATCGTTATCGTGTTGTACCCATCGATTACACGTCCAAGGGAATGATCGAAGCAGCCATGATGCCGGCTGCCGCCACCGAAAGCTCACCGAAGTAGTTTACCTACCCGCAGGCTCGCAGCCTGCGAACTAGCGTACAATTCCACTCGTGGCGCCATTCAAATCCGGGTTCGTAGCCATCGTCGGCCGTCCCAACGCGGGCAAATCCACGCTCGTCAACACGATCGTGGGCCGCAAAGTAGCCATCGTCTCCCCCAAGCCGCAAACCACGCGCAATCGCATTCAGGGCATCCTCAATCGCGACGACGCGCAAGTCATTCTCGTCGACACCCCCGGCATTCATCAGGCTGCGAATGTTCTCAGCCGCCAGATGATGGACGAGCTCCAGCACGCACTCGAGGGCGTCGACATCTTGTCCCTCATCGTTGATGCGTCCGTGCACTTCGGCCCGGGCGACCGTTTCTCCATGAAGTGGATTCAACGCTTCCACGGCCCTGTTTTCTTGCTCCTGAATAAAGTAGACCGCATCAAGAAGGAACTTCTTCTGCCTCTTATTGACCGTTACAACCAGGAATTCGATTTCGCCGAAATCTTTCCCATCTCGGCGCTCACGGGAGAGGGCTGCTTCGACCTGACCAAGTCGTGGATCGAACGCTTGCCGGAACACCCCCCGTATTTTCCGCTCGATCAATTCACGGATCAGCCCGAGCGCTTTCTCGTGGCGGAGATTATCCGCGAGAAAGCCATCTTCCTAACTCGAGAAGAAGTCCCTCACGCCATTGCTGTTCTCATGGACAGTTTCGCGGAGGGAAAGGATCCATTGCGCATCCGCGCCACGATCTTCATCGAAAGGGAAGGGCAAAAGGGAATTCTGATCGGCAAGGGCGGTGGGACCATCAAGAAAATCGGCACTCAGGCGCGCATGGAAATCGAGTCCGTCCTTGGCGCGCACGTCTTCCTCGAACTCTCCGTCAAGGTGCAACCCAACTGGCGCCAGAATTCTACACTCGTCCGCCAACTCGATTGGCGCCGCCAGCTCCAGCAGCTCGCCGATTACAACGAATAGTTCTTATCTCGCGCCGTCGGAATTTTGGTAGGCGCAGGCGTTGTTGCTTATGGCGCACCCCTCGGCATCGTCGTTCTGAGAGCCGATGAAATCGGCTCGAAGAATCTCTCTTCGATTGCCGTTCGGGGCCCGCAGTGGGCTGAAGAATCTCTCTTCAGCCTTGCCATCTCTGCGGAGTTATGATTTCCTCGATCTCGCCCAGCAACGTGGAGAATCAATAATGAAACGATTCCTGCTCGCGGCCATCCTTACGGGGTTTCTTGGCGCCACTTCAACTCCCGAGTATTCGATTCAAGCGATACGCTACGCAACCTCACCGGGCGTGCCTTTATCTGAGCTTGTCATCGGCGGACCCAAGGACGAAAAAGTCGACATCGCCATGGTGATTTGGCTCATTCGAGGCGGAGGCCACGCGATTCTTTTCGACAGCGGCTTTCACCGCGACACTTTTCTCAAAGATTTTCCGATGCAGGACTATCTTCGGCCCGACGAAGCCGTGAAGACGGCCGGTGTGCAGCCTGAGGCCGTCACGGACATTATCATCAGCCATGCGCACTGGGACCACATGGACGGAATTGATCTTTTTCCGAAGGCCACCGTGTGGATTCAGAAGGAGGAATATCGCTACTACACCATGGAGGCCTGGCAGCCGGGCGGGCACCACGGCGGCATTGATCCAGAAGACGTCAAGGAACTATTACAATTGAACACGGAGGGACGCGTACGTTTGGTCGCGGGCGATAACGTCGAAATCTTTCCCGGCATTCGCGTCTACACCGGCGCGCGGCACACGTTTGCTTCGCAATATCTCCGCGTGGACGGAAACCCGCCCTTCGTACTGGCCTCGGACAATTGTTATTTCTATCTCAACCTGTCGTCTCACCTGGCCAGCTCGACTTTCAGTGATGCCGATCATGCGGCCAACATCGCCGCACAGTCGCGCATGATTGACCTTGCTGGCTCGCCGGATCGCGTGGTGCCCGGCCATGATGCTCTTCAATTCAAGAAATTTCCCACGGAGGGACGCGTCGCGAAAATCAAGTAAGTGCTAGCCCTTAACATCGCATCTTCGCGGCTGTCACGGCTCTCCCGGGCTACGCCCTCGACGGCGCGATCCCCAGCGATCTCATCTTCCGATACAGGTGGCTGCGTTCGAGCCCAAGGGCCTGCGCGGCTTTGGTCATATTCCACCGATTTTCCTCGAGCTTTCGCAGCACAAATTCTCTTTCGTACGCCGACCGCGCCTCCTGCAAGCTTTCGTACGGCTTTTGCGGACTCTTCGAAGCCCCACGAAAAAGCTCCGGCGGAAGATGGTGCGGCTCGATCCGCGGAACGGGACACATGATCACGAGACGCTCGACAAGGTTCTTCAACTCGCGCACGTTTCCCGGCCAAGGATAGCCGAGCAGCACCTCCCGCGCCGCCGGGCTGAACTCTTTGGGTTTCTTCCCGTACGCGTCGCAGAATTCGCCTAAGAAATGAGCGGCGAGGATCGGAATATCCTCCGTTCTCTCGCGCAGCGCGGGAACGTAAAAGGGAATCACGTTGAGTCGATAAAAGAGATCTTCGCGAAACGCGTTACGCCCGATTTCCTCCTCCAGCTTCTTGTTCGTTGCTGCAATCACGCGCACATCCACCGTAGCCGCTTGGTTCGATCCCAGCGGCTCCACGCGTTGCTCTTCGAGTACGCGAAGGACCTTGGACTGCGTTTTCAGGCTCATGTCTCCCACTTCATCGAGAAAAAGCGTTCCGCCATCGGCTTTCTGAAATTTCCCAACCTTGTCTTCGCTCGCGCCGGTGAAGCTGCCTTTGCGGTGGCCGAACAACTCCGACTCGATTAGCTCTTCCGGGATAGCGGCGCAGTTCACTTCGACGAACGGTTTCCCGCTCCGCGAGCTTTTGGCATGCAACGCCCGCGCCACCAATTCTTTGCCCGTCCCGCTTTCGCCGTAAATCAAGACGCGCCCATTCGTTGGCGCCGTCAGCGCGATCTGCTGGCGCAGGGCTTTCATCGGGATGCTCGACCCGTGAATCTGGTGCCGCTCTTCCAGTTCGGCTCGCAACTGGCGATTTTCTTCTTCGAGCCGCACATATTCGAGCGCGTTCCGCACCACGAGAACGATTTTTTCGAGTGACAACGGCTTTTCGACAAAATCGAACGCACCGAGCTTCGTGGCCCGCACGGCCGTCTCGATGTTTCCGTGTCCGGAGATCATCACCACGATCGGCGCGCCGTCTTGTTCCTGAATGCGGGCAAGCGTATCCAGTCCGTCCAATTTCGGCAGCCACACGTCGAGCAGGACCAAGTCGCATGGCCGCTGGGCCAGGCGTTCAATGCATTCTTCGCCGGAAGCAATCGCTTCGACTTCGTATCCCTCGTCGCGCAGGAGTGCACCTAGGGATTCTCTGATTCCGCTCTCGTCGTCCACAATGAGGATGGTTGCAGGCATAGGATTCTCGGCGAACTTAGGCGGCGGGGCTCCCGGCTTGTGTCGGTGAAGCGGCGACTTCAGCCGCTGGGAACCGGATCAGGAATCGCGACCCCATCGGAACATTATCTTCCACGCGGATCGTCCCGTTATGTTCGGCGATGATGCGGCTCGCAATCGCCAAGCCTAACCCCGTCCCGCGCTCCTTGGTTGAGAAGTGTGGGAGAAAAAGCCGCTCTTTGTCCTCGGGAGAGATACCGTGGCCGCTGTCCGAGATTTCGATTTCGACGGCATCGCCGTCACCTTCGACGCGCGTCACCACTCGCAATTGCCGAATCGCCGAACCCTCCATGGACTCCGCCGCGTTATCGATTAGATTTGCGACGACACGCCGCAGGAGCTCGCTGTCTGCCCTCACGGGCGGAAGCGCGGATGCCAGTTCGCGCCGCACCGTGACCCCTTCAAGGCGTCCGCGGAATAAATCGAGAGCGCTTGACACGATGTTGTTCAAATTCGCATGCGAGAGCTTTGCGGCAGGGAAACGCGCGAACTGCGAGAATTCATCCACGAGCGATTCAAGCGCTTGCACTTCGCGCTCGATCAACCCGGCGCACTCCGCAACCATCCTCTCGAATTCGCTTCGCGGCGCATCACCTTTCGAGACGGATGCGCGCTCGAGGTGTCGCAGCAAGCGTTGCGCGGAAAGTTGAATCGGAGTAAGCGGATTTTTGATCTCGTGCGCGATTCGCTGCGCCACTTCCTGCCACGCGGCAGCCTTCTGCGCTCGCAGCAGGTCGGTCAAGTCGTCAATCACGACCACGAATCCGGGGTTCGATCGCCGCGGCCCAAGCGAGCTCACGGTAACGGCCGCGCGCACCAGCCGTCCGGTCGTCGCAATTTCGATTTCGCGCGACGCCGCGCCCATGCGCAGCGACCTCCTCATCAAATGAAGCACCGCGCGCGCCCCTTCGTCTCCCAGCAGGTCGGAGAGAGTGCGCGCGTTGCGCGCGTATTCCCCGAGGATAGCCGTCACCGCCGAATTCACGCGCGCCACTTCACCCGTAGCCTCGAGCGAAATGACGCCCGTCGGAATATTTTCCAGAATGGCCTCCATGAGCTTGCGCCGCCGCTCACGTTCTTCGATGGCCTGCTCAAGGCTTCGCGTGAATTCGTTGATTTGCCGCCGGCCTTCTCCGAGCTGCTCGGTCATGCGATTGAAAGATCGGACCAGCGTTCCCAGCTCGTCCTGCGCCTGCACGTCGATGCGATGATCGAAATTTCCGCGCGAGATTTCCCGGGTTCCCTCGGCGAGCGCCTGGATCGGTACCGTCACCTGTTTCGAAAGAAAATGCGCAACCCACATCGTGGTGAAGAGCAACAGCAGCGTAATCAAGGATAGCGCGAGCAGGATTTCGCGTTTGTAGTTCCGTAGGTTTTGCTTTTGCTGTGCGTACGTTTTCGTCTGCGCTTCGATTTCGTCGTATCGTTGGAGAAAATCTCGGGCCACGATTCGCGCCGCGACGATCGAGCCCGTCTTGCAATTTGCCCGGCCCGCGGTATAGGCCGCAGCGGGTCCCTCCCAAATTTCCGCGCCGCTGGGAAGGACACGCTTCAACTCCGGCTTTTCCTTTGCTCCGAAAACGTCCGGCGTCCACGGTGACGGTGCTCGTCCTTTTTCTGCCGATGGCACAAACCAGATCGCGTCGGCCGCGGGCGCGGAATTGTGCAACACGGACTCGAGCGTCGCCTCGGGTCGCATCAGCGCCTGGCAAGCGGCCTGCGCCTGCTGCGAAAGGCGCGCGTGACCACGGCTGCTCATCTCATCGAGAAGCGCCTGACTCTGCTCGTTGGCGATTTCAAGCGGCCGCGGGAACCAGAGGTTTAGTGTTCGATTCACCAGCGCGTAGCTAAAGAAGAAAAGAAAGACGATGGGAAGGAGAGATATGCCCATCGCACCCAGCACCATCTTCACTTTGAATCGCGAGCCTAGGTGGCCGGCTCGGCGTTCCGTCCATAGCCGCACCAAAACTCGCAATAAGACAAACGTTAAAACGAGAAGGGCAGCGGCAATGATCGTCGAAAGAGCGAAAAATATTACGAACGCGTTTCCTTGCTTCGGACGCAGTGGTGTGTCGAGCGATCCCAGAGTAAACACAGCCGCCGCGAGCAGCGTGGCGATCACACCGCCGACAATCAGCCACACCCGCTGCTTCAATTGTGGCCGTTTCTCTTTCACCGCCCTTCCTCCCGATATCGTCCTAGAGGACATTGGCCGCACAGCGGATCTTGCGTGCGGCACCAGTTTTTCCCGGTCCTCACGATCAACGCGTGAAATTGATTGAAGCGTTCCGAATTTCCGGGGAATTGCCGCTCGAACATCCATCGAATGTCGTCATACTTCGTCTTTTCATCCGCCCAACCATGCCGCACAAGCATCCGCCTCGTATATGCATCCACTGGGAAGACCGCGTGCTGCCCGCCATAAAGCAAAATGGAATCCGCGGTTTCGGGCCCGATTCCAAAAACAGCCAGAAGTTTTTCTCTCAGTACGATTGTGGGCGTATCGAACATTCTCTTGAGAGATCCGCCGTATTCCGCGCGCAAAAAAATAGCAAACGCTTTCAGTTGTCGCGCCTTTTGACGGAAGTAGCCGGACGGCCGGACCATCCTTTGCAAGCTCCTGATCGGCGCTCTTTCAATGCCGGTTGGCGTGAGCAGGCCCACATCGCGAAGGTTGGCTATAGCGCGTTCGACATTCGTCCAGGACGTATTCTGAGTGAGGATGGCGCCGACGATCACTTCAAACTGTGTTTTCGCCGGCCACCAATGCTGCGGCCCGAGCGCCGTGAAAAGGGAGTTAAAGTACTCATCTAGCGGGGGTTGGACATCGCGACGGGCGGCATCCCTGGGCCGCAAGCTAGCGTGTGCTAAGGCAGGGCCCTGATTTTTACCTGGAGATTGCATGGAAGCCCCACGATAACGGGAGCCTCGAAACAAGTCAAGGTGCGCCTGTTGCGCGATGGACACACTGCTGTGGCTTCCGCGCAGACCTCAAGGGCCACCGCGTTGACGTCAAATTCAGGAGTGGCTGCTCTTGAATTCACTCATGAAGCCAATTAGCGCCTGCACGGCTTCGAGGCTGACTGCATTGTAAAGCGAGGCGCGCAATCCGCCGACCGAGCGATGCCCCGCGAGTCCGGCAAACCCGGCAGCGGTGGCCTCTTGCGCGAACTGCTTTTCGATGGCTTCATCGCCGCCCGCGATGCGGAAGACCACGTTCATCTTCGAGCGCGACTCCTTATCGACAGGGCACGAATACCAGCCGGTCGCGTCAATGGCCTCGTAGAGTAGCCTGGCTTTTGCAGCGTTGCGCTTTTCCAGAACAGTAATTCCGCCTTCGGCCTCCGCCCACTCGAGCACGAGGGCAACCATGTACACCGAAAATGTAGATGGCGTGTGGTACAGCGATCGCTCTTTGATGTGCGTTCGGTATTGCAGCAGCGTCGGCAGATTTTCGCTCGCGCGCTCGGCCAGATCGCGCCTCACGATCACCACAGTCACACCCGATGGGCCAAGATTTTTCTGCGCGCCGGCAAAAATCAGGCCAAAGTTTCGCACATCCATCGTCCGCGAAAGAATGTCGGACGACATGTCGGCCACGATCGGCACATCTGCTGTGTCCGGGAACGACTTCCATTGCGTCCCCTCGATCGTGTTGTTCGAAGCCATGTATACGTACGAGGCATTCGGCGCGAACGTAATTTCTTCCTTTCGCGGCAGGCGCTTGAATTTTTCGGCTTCGGTCGAAGCCGCGAGCCTGTAAGGAGTGCCTTTCTTCAGTTCCGCGATGGCCTTGGCCGTCCACATTCCGGTGTGCAGCACGTCCACGGGCTTCCCCGCCACGTAGAGATTCATCGGCACCATTGTGAATTGTAGGCTCCCGCCGCCCTGCAGAAATATGACGGCGTACTCTTGCGGAATGGGTAGGAGCCGTCGTAATGCCGCTTCGGCCCTGAACATGATCTCTTCGAATTCAGGGGAGCGATGGCTCATCTCCATCACCGACATTCCGGTCCCGCGATAATCCAGCAGCTCTTCTCGCGCGCGCTCCAGAACGGGGAGGGGAAGCGCTCCCGGCCCAGAACTGAAATTAAAGATGCGTTTTGAGTCGCGGGCAGTTTTCGGATGTGTGCTCATAATCTTTGGGCCTCAACTTGAATTAGATGCTGCGCTGTGCACCCGCGGCGGAATTGCATGCGCCTCGCCCCGGCGCATATGGCTCCCGAGGGTACCAGAAGTACCGAACCTTGCGAAGCGAGTCCCAAAAGATTTATGCCGAACGAAGCGAAAAGCCAAAGTCAGGCGGTTGGTGTGGCGCGCTTGTGGTAGGCGAGCAGCCAGTGAAATGACAACGCCATCATTGACAGGCCTAAGAAGCCCAAAGGCTTGAGCCATTCTTGTTCTAGGGTCTGTGAGCCCGCCACTCGGCTGAAGGACGGATGTGCCGCGAGATACTGGATCCGAATCGAGTCACCGCGCTTTCGCGAATAGCCGGTTTGGCTGCTTTGGATGGACTGCCCATTGGGGAGCACGAACGAGTATGTAATGCTGCTCTGTGTCCTTCCGTTGGCCACGGAAATAAAGCCAGAGTACAGAACCACTCCCACTGTCTCCTTGCCATCCAAAGTATACAAATAGTTTAAATAGTTCTTTCCGAACGACAGCAAAACCAGAAACAGGCCGAGCGCCCCGAACAGAATGCTGCCCGTAAGTTGATCTCGCGGTTTTGTGTCCCCCATCCGCTCATTTTGTGTAATCCATCCGCGCTGGCCAATGGTACGCAGTTGCCAGTTTCGACACGCCGCCATGTGCTTCAAGAGCGGATGTTCGCGGCCCTTCTCTAAATTCCTGCGCGCGCCTCGTCTTGACACTCCGAATACGCAACCCTTAAACTCAATTGTTCGAGCTTGTTGTGCGG
The DNA here is from genome assembly GCA_963812565.1 of uncultured Acidobacteriota bacterium. Lineage (GTDB taxonomy): Bacteria > Acidobacteriota > Terriglobia > Acidiferrales > UBA7541 > Palsa-295. Next base: position 1,239,447 of record CAWEVR010000006.1, on the reverse strand, counting down.
AGCGAAACAGGATGCTTCTCTCGCGGGATTATGTCGGCTACATGGCCAAAGAGCTGGTCAAGCGCCTCGTCGCCGGCAAGATGATCGAGACGAAGAGCTCAGACGACCTCACGCAGCAGGTCCGCCAGGTGATGGCAACAGAGATCTCCATCGAAGACCGCCTGAACGAAGAAGTCCGCGAGATTTTGGCTCGCTATTCCGACGAGATGCGCAACACCGGCGCTTCGTATCAGGAGATGTACAAGAAAGTCAAAGGCCAACTCGCCCGGGAAAGGAAGCTGATTCTCCGCTGATATGCGCCTGACCCGTGAAAAGACGGTTCGCCTCTCTCACCTCATCGTCGACTTCCTTGTGGAGAATCCCGACGTGGATTTCGTCGAGGACCGCGACACGATTCGTCAGGAAATTGTGAATATCCTGCAGTCGCTGCTCAAACTCGAGGAACAGGTGGACACGGAAGTGCGCGCCAAGATCGCCTCGCAGAAAAAGGAAATCCTTGAAGGCAGCGAAGAGTGGGACATCCTCTATAGGAAATATTACTCCGAAGGCCTCAAGCGTCTGGGCGTCGCCGAAGTCCACGCCCATTAGGCTGTCTCTTTTTTTTCTTTCGCGTTTGTCTCTACGTTGTAATCCCGAACCCAGCCGCGTCGTTTGCGGATGAGTGTGAGGGATCTGCTGTTCGCTTCCTCCCTGTGTAGCTCGCCTCTTTAGAGGCGAGGCTTTTCCACCGTGCGATCGCATGCGGGCGTGTGTTGGCTCAGCCTGAATTAGAGACAAAGCGTTCTCCGTTGGTGCGCATTCGGTCCTTTGGGCGCGTCGAACTAGCCTTGCTACCTACGAAGGCTCTAATGTGCCTTCTTCGAGACACGAGCGACCAACTCGTCCAATCTCGAAAGCAAAAGCTTTAGGACGGGAGACTCGTTCGACTTTTTGTAGCCGAGGACCAGCTCGATAGTCGGTGCGTCTCCCTTGAGAGGACGACTCGTTACAGAAGACGGCAGAAAGTTCTGCGCGTAAGCAGGTAACAGCCCTACGCCGCCCGTCGATGCAATTAAGGACATTCCCATGGTGACATGGTCCGCCTCGTGAGCTGGCGTGATATTGATTCCGGACCGCTTCAAGTAATTGTCGATCACCCCACGCAGCACAGGAGCCGTGTCCGACACGATCACGAATGTCTCGCCAACTAGATCCCCCGGACGGATGGCCTTGAGCGCAGCGAGACGGTGGTCACTAGGCAAGATCACCATCAAAGGCTCCTTGACGAGAACACGGTACGCCAACCCCGGCACCCCTCGTTCCCGCCGAAGGAAAGCTGCATCGATTTTTCCTTTCGAAAGGCCGTCCGCAAGCAGCGGGGAGTATTGACTCGATATCATCACGTCGATGTTAGGCAGTTCGTCGCGCAAAATCCGCAGGGCTTCGGGCATCCACGTCAATTCGTGTCCGGTCAGAAAGCCCATCGAGAAGCATGGCTTGGCGGGATGAGCGACCCGGCGAGCAGCTTCGGTTGCCGCTTCAACCTGCGATAGCACCGAGCGAGCATGATCGAGAAAGGCTCGACCCGCCGGTGTCAGTTCGATGCCGCGAGCGCTGCGCGTCAGGAGTCGGGCGCCCACCTCGTCCTCAAGATCTCGAATCTGCCGGCTCAACGAAGGTTGTGACGTGTGCAGTTTCCCCTGTGCCGCCACCGTCAGACTTCCCGCCTCGGCGACCGCCACGAAATAGCGCAGATGTCGTAATTCCATTTCCGCCCCCATGCTTGTAAAGCATCGCTCCGAGCTTAACAAAGTATGCTTCAACGGCGCTACCAACGGCCGGTTTGGGCATCCAACAAGGTGATCTGAGCAATCCCGGAAGCAGGTTTTGGCGGACGTTAAACAAAGATTGGTATGCAAGGAGGTGTTATGTACGTCGTAACAGGTGCCACAGGACATACGGGGAGTATCGTAGCTGACGCGCTACTTGCAGCAGGAAAAAAAGTCCGCGTCATAGGCCGCGACGCAAAGCGGCTCGAGCGATTCACGCACAAAGGAGCGGAAGCATTTGTCGCGGACGCGACAGATGCCGCTGCCATCACAACCGCATTTTCCGGAGCTGAGGCCGCCTATCTGATGATCCCGCCATTTGAGGCCCGGGTGGGTGACTCACTCGTCTCCGCCGTCAAGAAAAACGCTCTAAAACACGCTGTCGTCCTCAGCAGCTACGGCGCAGACAAACCGGACAGGACCGGCCCCGTAGTCGGGCTCTACAACCTTGAGAAAAAACTCGAAGGCGTCGCTGGATTGAACACGCTGTATCTGCGAGCCGGCTACTTTATGGAAAACCTTCTGCCTCAGATCTGGGTCATCAATTCTCGCGGATTTATGGCTGGCCCAGTCCGAGCCGATCTGCCGCTGCCAATGATTGCTACGAACGATGTAGGCGCGGTGGCGGCCGACGCCCTGTTGAAATTGAACTTCGAGGGGAAGAAATGCCGCGAATTACAGGGACCCCGCGACGTCACTTACATCGAGGCAGCGGGGGTCCTAGGCGGAGCGATTGGCAAGCCCGGCCTTACGTATCAGCAGTTGCCGGCAGCGCAGCTAAGGCCCGCTTTCCAACAGATGGGCATGTCTCCCAACAATGCCGATCTTTTGCTCGAAATGGCCGAAGGCTTGAATACAAAACACATGAGGATGCTCGAACCTCGCTCGTCCACGAACAGCACTCCGACGACGCTTGAGACATTCATCGCTGAAACATTCGTCCCTGCCTATCTCGGCAAGGCGGCCGGCGCGTAGCAGGAGTTAGTCCGAGCGGGTTTAGCGGACTTGCCAGTCATGCTCAGTCTGCATGGATCTAGAACAAGGAGGTAGTGCCATGAGTTCACCAGTTGTTTTGATTACCGGCGCACTGACAGGAATCGGTCGCGCTGCGGCAGTCATCTTTGCGCAAGAGGGAGCACATGTTGTTGTCTCCGGTCGTCGAGATAAACAAGGTCAAGAGTTAGTTGCAGAATTGCAAGCGCTCGGAGCGGAGGCCATTTTTGTTCGTGCCGACGTCCGCAAGGATGAGGACGTGCGCAACCTTGTGGACCAAACCGTCAAGCGCTTCGGAAGACTGGATGTGGCCGTCAACAACGCCGGCACTGAAGGCGCGCCTGGCCCTGTTACGGAACAGACCGCCGAAAGCTTCGCCGCCACCTTCGACACCAACGTGCTCGGCACGCTGCTGAGCATGAAGCATGAACTGCGCATCATGCTCCCTCAGCGAAGCGGGAGCATCGTCAATGTTTCGTCGGCCTATGGAAGCGTCGGTGCTCCCGGAGCTTCCGTTTATGTAGCCAGCAAACATGCGGTGGAAGGAATGACAAAATCCGCGGCGCTGGAAGTCGCAGGGACTGGAGTTCGGGTAAACGTCGTCGCTCCGGGCACTACGGACACCGGAATGCTCACGCGCTTCACCGGCACAGATGAAAATAAAGCAGGGCTCGTCTCGACGGTACCCGTCAAGCGTCTGGCAACGCCGGGGGAGATCGCTCATGTGATCGCCTTTGTCGCTTCGGAAAATGCGTCGTACATGACTGGTGCGTCCATCCCAGTGGATGGAGGCATGATCGCTGGCTAAATCTTCCTTAGGCACGGGACCTCGTTGCTCAAAACAAATCGTTTTCTGAACAGCGAGTCGTGAAAAGGCTGGGACGACGCCAGCAAACGTGCTCGTTTTTGGATTGTGAGGGAATACGAAATGACTACACTTCAAGACAAAACAGCACTGGTGACCGGAGCATCCCGGGGAATTGGGCGAGCCACAGCATCCGCGCTTGCTGGCGCCGGTGCGCGAGTCCTCGTCCACTATGGCCGTTCTGCTCAGGATGCGGAATCTCTCGTCGCCGGCATCCGTTCAAAAGGGGGGCATGCGGAAGCGATCCGGGCGGATTTGGGAACTCCAGAAGGCGCAACACTGTTGGCTAAGGAAGTTCGCTCGATCGTCGGCGAGCGACTGGACGTGCTCGTGTCCAACGCCGGCATCACCAAGGCCGCAACCATCAAAGACCACACAGTGGAAGACTTCGACAACCTTTTTGCAACGAATGTAAGGAGTCCGTTTTTTCTGGTTCAGCAACTCCTGCCCGTCCTCGGTGATGGCTCTAACATCATCGTGATCTCTTCTCTTGGAGCTCGCGCCGTGGTTGGCACGCCCGATTTGGACAAGCCTTCAATCCTTGCCTATGCAGCAACCAAGGGAGCAATCGAGACCCTTGTCAAAAACTGGGCTGGGATTCTCGGCCCACGGGGCATTCGCGTAAACGCAGTCGCGCCGGGCGCGATCGACACTGACATGTCGAATTTCACGAAGACCGAGACAGGGCGGAACGTCATCCTTGGAATGCAGGCATTGAAGCGAATCGGTAAGCCGGAAGATGTTGCGGATGTAGTCGTCTTCCTGGCGTCGGACGCGGCCCGCTGGATCACGGGAGCGAGTATCCCGGTCGACGGCGGGTCGAAGCTCTGAAATGTCATGAATCTGCTCGCTGCAAGGAGAATCCGATGAAGAAGACAGTCGAGGAGAACAACAAGAAGCTTGTCCTGAAAGCCTTTGACACGCTGTTTAACAAGCGCGACTACGCTGCTGCCGAGAAGTTCTGGTCGCCCAACTATATCCAGCACAGCGCTCACATCGCGCCTGGACGTGAAGGCCTCTTCAATCTCATCAAGAGCCTTCCGCCAACGCTCAAGTATGAGCCAGGAACGATCGTGGCTGACGGAGATTTTGCAATCGTCCACGGACGATTTTCGGACTTCGGCCTGCCCGTGAATTGGATCGCAGCAGTCATCCTACGCATTCAAAACGGAATCCTTGTCGAGCATTGGGACGTCATTCAGGATGAAGCGACTGAAGAGCAATCGAAGAGTAAAGCTCCGATGTTCGGGACAAGTTTCCCAAAATATTCCGTCGCCGAATAGAACATACGTTCTGACCGCATACTTTAGCTGAGATTTGGCGATATATCGAGCGGTGTCTTCTTTCGGAAGGTTAGGATTCTGAGTTTTGTATTCTTGCAGCTTCTCGTATTTGTCCGTCAGAAAAGTTTGTGAAATCAGTTAGTGGAAGTTATCCACAATCATGATCGCGGAGTTTTCCTCCTCTATCTGGGAATAGAGCAGATATCGTCCGTCAGGGGAAATGGAAAAGCCTCCGAAAAAATAATTGTGAGCTTTAAAGATCTGGCGGATTCTTCCGCTAGAAAACTCGTAGTAATCCAAAGTGTCGGAAGTCTTGGTTGGCACGAAATAAATGCCACCCGAAACGACCGCCCAGAGATCTTCCATTGCAACTGGCGGCAATCCTTCGACCTCTGAGGGCGGTTTGGCGAAACCATCTCCCAGGGAGACCTTCCACAGACCCGTGTTGGAATTCCAACCGGCAAAGTACAGCGTCTTGCCATCAGAGGATTCCTGTGGAGAGGTGGCATCCGGCCCTGCGGCCAGGACACTCGCATCCCCACCGGCTGCCGGGCAGCGGTAAATCTTGTGTCCCACCGTTTCGTAAGACCTGAAGTAGATCCATTTTCCGTCGTGCGACCAACTCGGCGTGGCTATCTCCTGAAGACTTGTTGCCAGCTGTCTCGGTACCCTGTCCGCCACATCCACTACATAAATGCTATAGCGATCCCCCTGATGAGTTTCGAATGCGACTTTGGTTCCGTCGGGTGACCATCGAGGCTTTCCCGCATACCCACTAAAGTTCGAAAGCTGTACGAGGTTGTTTCCTGTCGCGTCGCTTATCCAAACGTTGAGATCGCCAGCGCGGTGGGACTCAAAGGCAATGCGCCTACCGTCCGGAGAGAATTGCGCTTCGCCTTGTGGGCGCGTCGATGGCATCAGGCGTACCGGTGGTGCGCCCGGCAGGAGCAAGTCCTTTCGCCAGATACTCGTATTTCCGCTATAGCCGCTGTACGCCAGCTTGTGGCCGTCTGCAGAAGCGTCCGGTGCCGATGCGTTTGAAGCAAAGGGTAAGCGGCGGGATGAGCCATCCGCAACTTCGATTTCGTAGAGGAAAGGACTGTCGTATTCGTAGGTATCTTCCGAGACAATCAAACGCCGATCATCCGCAGACCAGGTAAAGCCTCCCGGTATACGGGAGAACGAGGCAACGCTGCGTAGAAAATCTCCGGCTGGAGAGGCAGTACGCAGCTCGAACTCATTTGTGTTGCGAACGCACAGGTAGGCAAACTCCTTTCCGCCATGCGAAAACTTAGGAGTGCCCTCCTGAAGGCATCTGGGATCGTGACGCATCTGCCGGACCTCGAGCGTGCTCAGAGAAAGCAGAAAGACTCTGTCCTCTGGCTTATCGGGAAAGGGTTCAGCGAAGGCTATCCATTTCCCGTCCGGTGACCAACTGATGGATGCTGCAATCGGATAGGCCACCATACGATAACCGTACTCCTCAAAGCTCCGCGTGGACTTCAACCTTCGCTCAGCGCCGCCCAATGCCGGCACAACGTATAGTCCCGTTTCCGGGCCGGCCATACGGTGGAAAGCAATCTGCGTTCCGTCAGGCGACCAAGCGGGAGCAATCCAGTCGGAAGGACGGTGTGTCAACCGGAGGAGTGTCTCACTGCCAATTGCTTTCACGTAAAGATCGAATCCGTCCCCACCCGAGGCTGGATCACCATTCCAGGCAAAGGCGATTCGTGATCCGTCAGGTGAGAAGGCGGGCGATTTTTCCATTCCGGGAAAAGCTGTGAACGGAACCGGGCTAAAAGTCGCTGGCACCGTGCGAGGCCTAAATCTTGGATAGATAAATGCCGCGGCGAGCGTGCAGGCCACTGCAGCAAGAACCCACACTCCGATCGGGAACCACGCCCGGCGAGTGGTGGCGCGATTCGTTTCGACGACAGCGGTCGCGGACTGTGCTGCGCTGACGTACTCAAGGGAGGGCTGGGGAACAGACGCAGCCGGCGTGACCGCGCCGATGAAACGGTATCCTCGGCGCGGGAGAGTCTCTACGAGCCGGGGGCTGTCCGCTGAATCGGCGAGAGCCTCGCGGAGGCGATTGACTCCGGCATTGAGACCGTGCTCGAAGTCAACGAATGTGTCCGAGGGCCATAGCGCAGTGCGTAGCTCCTCTCGGGTGACCAATACTCCGGGCCGCTCTAAGAGCATCTTCAGTATCTGAAAGGACTGACCCGGCAAGCGCAGGCGCCTCCCTCGCTTTCGCAGCTCCTGGGTTTGCAAGTCCGCCTCAAATGAACCGAAGCGGATAACGGTTTGGATATCTTGATCTCCCGCCACTCGAGATCCCCTGGGAGCGCAGAGTAGCACACAGGACCTTCGAAGCCGAACAGGTTGCACCTGGGACGGTGGGTACAAACTAATTTGTTTCAATGCATTAAGATGCGACGAAAATGTGAGTTCCATGTGAGGGCGCATGCATTGAACTAGATCGGGACATCCACGAGTTTTGCGGACACCGAGGGAGGTGTTCCGTGAAACTCAGGACTTGTTTACAGATCGCTGCGCAGGTTCTGCTTGTTGCTTTCCAATCACCGACAGTTATGAAGGCCGGACCCCCGCCCGGATTGCCCGTCCAACACTTCGTCTGCAGCACCGGTTACAACCTGACCGAATGCCAGGCCGAAATGGCGGTCTTAAGAAAGACACTTGCGAAGTACCCCGCCGCCGAGCTTGGCGAATGGACTTGGGTGCTGGTGCGTTCTGCGGCCTGGAAGCATTTTTTGATCCCGCATGGAATAGATCCTGATAGTCCTGCGGTTACCTACCTTCCGAAGAGAGAGACGTTCATCGAAGAAGCGCTGGTTGCAGCCGTACCTCAACGGTCCTGGGAGCTCGTCGTACGGTGGCAAATGAACACGGAGGATCTGCTGGAGCTTGCGGTGGCACACGAGCTGGCGCATGTGCTTTGCAACGAACCCAGCGAAGCGAAGACCAATCGTGCGGCAAGAACGTTGCTAGACGGGAAACCTCTGTCGTGTGAAGTAACGCTCGCGGCAAAGGCGCGCACAGAAGAAATGATCAAGCGCCGTTGACGTTGCAAATTTGAAACTAGAGAAGTGAGGAGCACCGAACGGAACATTCACGCCGGATCAGTCGTATCCTTTCATCGCACGCCGAAAAACACGATGGGAGGTGGCCGATGAGTAGCTTTCGGCAGGACGTTCGCTACGGAATTCGTGCATTGGCGAAGAGTCCCGGGGTCACCGTCGTCGCACTCCTGACCCTTGCCATCGGAATCGGCGCGAACACGGCGATGTTCAGCGTCGTCAACGCAGTTCTGCTGCGGCCTCTCGCTTACACCGACCCCAGCCGAATCGTGACCATTTCCACGTTGTGGCAGAAGAATGCTAGGCACGGCTTGGTTTCCGCTCCCGACTATCACGATTGGCACGATCAAGCGCCCGCATTCGACTCGATGGCGTATTACCAGGATGACGAGTGCGCGTCCGTCGCGAAGGAACAGGCGGAATACTCGCGCTGTGCCAAGGTGACCCCGGAGTTCTTCCACGTGTTCCTGTTGCAGCCAGCCGCCGGGCATTTCTTCAGCACCGAAGAGCAAAAATCTGGCGCGGTGGTCATCAGCTTTGCGTACTGGCGACGCCGCTTCGGAGGCAATTCGAACGCCATCGGTCAAAGCGTGCGACTCTTCGACAGAAGCCTTTCGATTGCGGGAGTGGCGCCTCCCGGATTCCGTTTTCCTACTAGCACCGATTTTTGGATTCCCGCCAACTCGGTTTTTCCCGAAGATGAATATCGCTCAGGGCACAACTACCGCGTGATCGCGCGCTTGAAGCCTGGCATCACGATCACCGAAGCGCAGGCGCAGATGACGACAATCGCGGCGCGCCTCGCCCAGCAGTATCCTTCGAGCGACGCCGGTAAAAGCGCAGCTGTTCTCCTGTTGCGAGACGATATGGTCTCGAACATCCGTCTCACACTCTATCTTCTCCTCGGCGCGGTTGGGATGGTGCTGCTGATCGCCTGCGCCAACATCGCGAACTTACTGCTCGCGCGAGCCGCGGGACGGACCCGCGAAATTGCCGTCCGCTGCGCAATGGGCGCGAGCCGCGGGCGCATCGTTCGCCAGATGCTTACCGAAAGCGGACTGCTCGCGCTCACGGCAGGCGCATTGGGCTTAGCGATCGCGATCGGGGTCACCGCGCTGCTCGTACGGCTCGCCCCTCCGGATATCCCCCGCCTGAACGAAATCGGCATCGACCTGCGCGTGCTCGCCTTCACGTTCAGTGCCGCCGTGATCTCCACGATGCTCTTCGGCATCGCGCCCGCTCTTCACGCCACGAGAATCGATCTGAACGAGGCACTACAGCGTTCCGGTGCGCGAAATGCTTCCAGCCGCGGCACTCGCCGTCTGCTGGGCGCGCTTGTGGTTGTGGAAGTGGCACTGTCAGTGGTGCTGACTGCGGGCGCGGGCCTGCTGATCCGCAGCTTCAACGCGCTCCTGAACGTTCAAATGGGCTTCCGGACCGAAAAGATACTGGTCATGCAGACCGATGTTCCGGCGTCGGATGAAGAAAGCTCGCGGCGAGCCACGCAAATCTACAAAACTTTCTTGATCCAGGCGGCTGCAACTCCGGGCGTCATATCCGTGACCGCCTCTCGGGATCTGCCAGGGCAAAGCGGGTCGAACGGTATCTACTGGATCGATCATCTGCCGCCGCAGGAGCAGTGGAGCTTGTCCGGCCCGCAGGCGGTTTTTTCGGTTGTGACACCCGGCTTTTTCCGGACGATGAGCATTCCGCTGGAAAGCGGGCGCGATATCGGCGAGCGCGATACGTACGATGCGCCCTTCGTGGCGCTGATCAATGAAGAGCTGGCGAAGCAGGCGTTCCCGAATCAGGATCCCGTGGGGCATCAGATTTATTGCGGCCTTGATTCGCTCAAGTCGATGACGATCGTGGGCGTGGTCGGAAACATGCGGCAATGGGGTCCCGCGGTACAGCCGTGGCCGGAAATCTACATGCCCTACGAACAGCACCCTCTGACAGCCACTTCGCTCAGCCTACTCATTCGCACGAAGGCGGCGCCCGGTGCGCTCGAGGAATCCTTGCAGCGGAAACTGCGCGAAATTTCTCCGGACGTCCCGTCAAGATTCACGACGATGGAGACACAGCTCTCGGATTCAATTGCTGCGCCGCGCTTTCGTGCTCTGCTGCTCGCCTCGTTTGCGACGCTCGCATTGGTCCTGGCAATGGCAGGCATCTACGGGGTGATGGCTTATAGCGTCGCCGGGCGGACTCGAGAAATCGGCATACGCATGGCGCTCGGCGCGCAAACCGGCGGCGTGATGCGGCTCGTGCTCACGCAGGGGATGAAACTTGTTGGCCTTGGACTGACTTTAGGGTTTGTGGGAGCGCTTGCCATCACTCGTTTGCTGGAGAGCCTGCTTTTCGAAGTGAGGCCGGCCGATCCGGCGGCGTTCATTGGAGCGTTCATCGCGCTGCTGTGTGTCGCGTTCGTCGCCAATTACGTGCCGGTACGCCGTGCCACCCGCGTCGATCCTATGGTCGCGTTGCGATACGAATAACCGCTGGGGCGCTCAGTGCGAAATCCGCCGCCGCGTGTCTAATTAGCGCTGGGTAGTGACTTCATCAGTCTTGGTCGCAAATCCTCTACTCGCCGCACGACGCTCATATCGTTCCGCTTCGCCGCTCCGCCGACCGACGACATCTTTTGGGTCGCTCGGACGGCAAAACTGAATTCTTGTAACGGGGCGAGCGCGGAAATTACTTCGAAAGAGTGCCCGAGACGTCCGGACAGGATAGGTGTTGATAAATCGTCTTGTCAACACCAATCCCGGATCGTCGCACTCTGCGATAGGTGATGACAACCCCTATTCTCGACAGTTACCGGGCGTCCCGCAGGCTTCTGATTCGCCTGCATCGCGTCAAAGTGGCCCGGCACCATGGCGAAAACTTCCCAGACCACCGTTTGTGGACACTGAGCTGGAATTTGCCTGCGCTTGTAGCCGTGTTACATCGATTTCAGGAGGGTCTGGAAGCGTGGATTGCTGCGAAGCGAGTCGAGGTCGGAATCATGTTCTGCCCAGCCCTTGTACCATTCGCCCTGTGCCAATGCCCTCTCGAGCGAAGCAAGGGCCTCCTCAGGTTTACCCAAAAGTGCGTAGTTGCAAGCGACGTTGTAAAGGACTGCAGGGTCATCGGGATCCACAGCGAGCGCCTTGCGCGTCCAATCCATCGCGCGCTCCGGCTGTCCCGAAAGGATTAAGCCGACTGCTCCGAAGTAGAGGGCCCGCGCATCGTCCGGATGCAGATCGAGGTGCTTTTCGATGATCCGCAGTGCCCGCATGCGGGCTGTCTTGCCTTCCGAAGCGCGGCCTAATCCAACGTATGTGTGGCCGAGCAGGTTCAGGGCTTGATAGTCTTCCGGGTTTACTTTGCACGCCTGTTCGTACAATTGCGCGGCTTCCTCGAGCTTGCCTTGCTGAAAGCAGGCGCGCGCAAAGAAGTAGTGAGCCTCGAACAGCTTCGGGGCGAGTTGGATCGCCTTCTCGAACTCTTGTTGAGATTCCGCATATTTCTTGATCATCAGAAGCGCCAACCCTCGCGCAACGTGGGCTTCGGCCAACTCCGGATCGAGTTCGACAGCCTTTTTGCTGGCTGCTTCAGCCTCCTTCAAGTCGTCGTTGCTGCCTCCCCAATACATGTAAAGGTTGGAGCAGCAATCAGCGACGCCCGCGTAGGCGCGCGCGTAATTCGGGTCAATCACGATGGCACGGGCAAACATCTGCCGGGCATAATCAAAGCTCTTGCGTCGAAATTGGTGGAAGTATTGGCGCCCGCGCAAATAGTAGTCGTAAGCCTGAACGTCTGCGGTAGGTGCCTTCTGGATGGCCCGCTTCTCTTGTTCGGTGAGCATCACCTTCAGGGCTTTGGCGATGTTCTGGGCAATTTCATCCTGGATGGCGAAGACATCCTCGAGCTTGCGGTCGTAGCGTTCGGCCCACACCGACCGGGCTGTACCCGTCTCGACGAGCCGCGCCGTGATCCGCAGATTCTCCCCCGCACGCCGGAGACTGCCCTCGAGTACATAGGCGGCATTGAGTTGCTGGCCAACCTCGTGGGCGGTGGTGGGCTTGTCGCGGAATGCCTGAACGGCAGAGCGCGTGAGCACCCAGAGGTCGCTGATCTTTGACAACTCCGTGATGACGTCTTCGGTAATGCCGTCGCGGAAGTATTCGTCTTCCTTCGCACCCCCCGGGTTTTCAAAGTAAAGCACCGCCAGGGATTTCTCCGCCGGCTTTGGGACGGCAGTTCGCTCGCTATCCGAATCGTGCTTCAGGCGCTTCAGATCCGCGGCCAGGATGGAGGCCGTCTGATAACGCGCTCGGCGGTCCTTTTCCAGCGCCTTCTCGATGATCTGCCCCAGTTCCGGCGACAGCTTGTGATTTAGCCGCGTCGGCGGAGCGGGCGTGCGATTGAGGATCCCCTCGAAGACTACCGCCGACGTGCTGCCCGCGAAGGCTTGTCGCCCTGTGGCCATCTCATAAAGCACCACGCCAAATGAAAACAAGTCCGAGCGCGCATCGAGTTCATCGCCACGCGCTTGCTCCGGAGACATATACGCCACCGTCCCGAGAGCCGATCCCGGACTGGTCAAGTGCTCCGGCGCCGCTCCCACAGTGGCGTCCGCAGAAACGCCCACGGCCTCCCCCACCACCAGACGCTTCGGTGCCAGCTTCGCTAGCCCGAAATCGAGAATCTTGGCTTGGCCGCGCTGAGTGATAAATATGTTCGCTGGCTTGATGTCCCGATGCACAATCCCTTTCGAGTGTGCCGCATCCAAGGCGTCGGCAGTCTGGATTCCAAGCTCCACGATCTCCTCTGTCTCCATTTGGCGGCTAGCAATGCGGTGCTTCAGCGTCTGGCCCTCGAGCAGTTCCATGGCGATAAACGGCCGGCCTTCGAACTCGCCGATGTCGTAAATCGTGCAGATATTCGGATGATTCAGCGCTGAGGCGGAGCGCGCTTCACGATGGAAGCGCTCGATCGCCTGCGGGTCGTGCGAAATGTCATCGGGGAGAAATTTCAAGGCAACGTTCCGACCGAGGCGCGTGTCGCTCGCTTTGTAAACGACTCCCATGCCTCCGCCGCCAAGTTTTTCGAGGATGCGATAGTGTGAAACGGTTTGAGCGAGGAGCGGCTGTGGATCGGCCATGGGAGTGGCCATCTTAGAGTGGGACCCGAGACAAGTCAATCGATCTCCCCGATTAGAGGAACGAATCAGGGCCGAACTCGGGTGAAACATCGGGTGAACGCGCTGCTAGGACAAGTGGAATGTCGTTTCTGCCCAGAAGCCCTGCTTTGAGAAGTGACAACCAGTTGGTCAGTTGGTGATAGTCTGCGGCACTTAAAAGCATTGGTGGTATGACTGATGGTAAATCCTCTTACCACCAATCCGGGATCGTCGCATTCTGAGATAAGTCGTGATAACCCCTGTTCGCAACATCTCTAACGAAGTCGACCCCGTCAAGAGTGTTTAGCTCTTGTTTTTGTTTCTTTCGCACACACCTGTGCATCATCGCAGTCCCGCTGTTTGCTCCGGCGGGTGATGCGCCGCCATTCTCGAGTTCTTGTCCCCGTCCAACCTACAGGCTCGGTTCGTGTCACTTCATCGTCTCGGTGTTGCCCACCAGACATCTCTCCGGTCACTCGCGACCATGATGATTGATTCGAACTCCCCTACTGTTCCAGGGAGGCGGGTAGCCTATTCAGTTGATGCGGTCACTGCGTTGCAGGACCACTGTTGCGATCAGGCATCCCCGCACGGACACTACCGCTTTCCTGCCGCGTCTGGCCGCGACGGCAGAACTCTTCATAATCAATTTGATCTCGCAGCATGATCCACAAGCGGATCCCTAGTTTTCTTGCTGCCGCGACTCTGGCTTTCCCCAGTCCTTTTTGCACCAGTTTCCGCCGATAGAAGCGTTTCAACTCCGGATCCCGCCCCACCGCGTGCATCGCCGCTTCACACCACAGATAACGCAGAAGCGCGTTCCCTTGTTTGCTCATCGCCCCCAGTCGCTGCCGGCCTCCGCTGGAGTGCTCACTCGGAATCATCCCGATATAGCTCGCCAGCGCTTTGCCATCCGCGAACCGCAGCGGATCACCCAGGAACACTTCGGTGGCTAACGCTGTGATCGGCCCCACTCCCGGATGCGTCAGCAACCGTCTGGCCTGGGGATGCTGGTGGACCTCTGCGCAGACTTCCTTGTCGAGTTCATCGATCGATCCCTGCAAGCGAGGGTACAAGGTCAGCAGTGCGGCTCGTCGCTCGCTGGCATAAGGAGCCAGAGGCAACGCTCGGAGTGCGTGTTGGCCGACTTGGCTCCACAGCGAGTGGCCCAACCGCAGGCCGCGATTCAGCGCCATGGATTGCAGCGTGTGCTGGACTCGGGCTCGCAGGCGCACCCATTGATGACGGTGCCGCAGTAAGGTCCGCAGATCGCGTTGCTCGGTGGAAGGCATCCAGATCGTTGGGAAACGATTCTCTGTCAGCAACTTCAGAAGCAAGCGCGCATCCCGCCGATCATGTTTTTGCTTCCGTGTCTCCGCCTTGCGGATCTTCTGGGGATGGCCCACTCGGCATTCGATCCCCAGCTCTTCCATCAGCTCCAGAAACCACTGCATCGATCCCGTGGCTTCGATCCCCACCAGCACGGGGCCGGGGAGCGCGGAATAAAACTTCCGCAATTCCTCGCCATCGTGCTCCAGGGTCTTCTCGACCAACTCTCCTGTATCGGTATCGAGCATCGCGATCGACTGTTGTCGAGCGTGTAGATCGCAACCTATAATCCGCATCTCGGCCTCCTTCGATCCGAGCTCTGTACGTTGGACACCGCACAGTTTACTCGGCTCGTCGTGAGGCCGACTTCGTTATGCCATCAGTTATCTCGAGACAAGAAGACGGATATCATCGCGGACCATGTGATCCCGCAGCGCAGCACAAAGGCATCTGTTCGGGACGTTCGAGACGATGACCAAGGATCGCCTCGAGTTCTCCGCGCTCATCCTCGGTCATCGCCCGATTGCCTTGCTCATTGTTTGGGCGGATCTGGCTGAGCGGGTTGCGCCGTCGCCTGCTTAT
The DNA here is from genome assembly GCA_963812565.1 of uncultured Acidobacteriota bacterium. Lineage (GTDB taxonomy): Bacteria > Acidobacteriota > Terriglobia > Acidiferrales > UBA7541 > Palsa-295. Next base: position 1,224,319 of record CAWEVR010000006.1, on the reverse strand, counting down.
TGGCCTGATCCGCGGCCTGCTTGCAACGGTCCTGGACGCCGCTGGGCATCTGGCTGCACTTCTGGAAAGTGTCCGCGGCTTCGCCATAGCGTTTGAGCTGCTGCAAACTGGCGCCCATGATGAAGAGGTCCACGGGGTCCGGCTGCGCAGACATCTTTATGGCAAGCTGAAACTCAGGCACGGCTTCCGCAAACTGCTGGCGGCGGAAGTAGTAAATGAGTCCGAGGCCACTGTGTGCCTGGGACTCCGCGTCCTCTTTTGACTTTTCGAAATCAGCGTCGGTCATTCCATTGGGCTTTGGAAGAGTGGCCAGAAGTTCCAGGGCATGCTTTTCATATTGTTCGGCCTTGTCCATTCGCCTCTCGGAGTCTAAATCGTTCGGGTCATAGAAATGAGGAATCACCCAGCCCACCAACACAAGAACCTTCGTTTCGTTGGGGTTTAAAAGCAAAGCCTTGTCCGAGACCGCGTACATTTTGGCGTAGTCCTTTTTGTCGTAGTAGGCCATCGTCAAAAGCGCCTCCACGGGCTCGGCGTACCTGCTTGTCGGACGCCTCTCGAGAAACTGTTCGCCGAGCTGAATCAGTTTGTCCGTGTCGCCGGGCTTCAGCGCAGTAATCTCTTTATAGGCTTTCTCCTCGGCTGGGTCCGCAACGGGCGCAGGCTTGTCCGCCTTTGCGGTCGCCGGCTGGCCGGGCTTTAGCGGCTGATTTGAAATATCCCATACCCGCTGCGCCGTGGGGATCGGGTTCTGTGCCTGGGCGTAAAGAGCCGGGACTCGGGCAAGAATTCCCACGAGAAAAATCCCCAATACTTTAAATCCGCCGCCTATTAATGAATGCTTCATGTCTTTCTCCTTCCGCGTGATTACGCGCCGCGACACCCTGCGGGGAGGACAGCGCCTTCGCGAGACAGCAGGGATGACCAAGCCTATCGAACCTCGGTTAGCCTGACTTTACATCTTCCATTTTATTACATCAAATGATAGCTGCCGATACGCCTATCTTATCTGCACTTTATATCCAGTCCCGAGCCACAAGCAGGCATCCCACAACGGCTGGAAACGCGCGTCGCACCTCGGGGAATCCAAACTCTTGTCGCCCACCGGATACGTGTTGATAAACCCTCTTATCACCGGCAACCGGGGATTCTCGCACTCTGAGATAGGTGGTCATAATCCGTGTTCTCGACACCTATCCGCACACAGCCAGTTTCCGGTAAGTGCGTTAATCAAGGCTTGGCTGATTCATGTTATGTCGATGAGACTCAAATTTCGCGGCGGATTCATTCTGTCCAGAGCGGGAGGAGCATACAACGCGCGAGACAGAGCTTCAAATCGGAAATCCCGACTCAACTGCAGATGTAAGAGTCTATTGGCAGCGTGCGCGGAAGTATAAGCGACGAACGGCGACGAGCCCTTGCGGTTACCGCGTGGGTATCTTGGTGGTCGAACCCGGGTAATAGACAATCACGTACAAATCGTTCGCCAGGAGATTCGTACCCTGGAAGCCATTTCCAAAGGAAAAATTCCACTCGAACCCGTCGGCGGGACCATTGGCCTGGCAAGCGGATATGGCGGTTTCCGCTTCGCACGCCCAGTAGAGATAGGGCTGAATATTGTGGAAGGGCCCGACCTTGACGTCCGGAGCCGCGACCACGGACTCGCCCCGTCGGAGCCCCAATTGTTTATAGAACAACTCACCCATTGGGCTACCCGTACAGTCATAGCCGGTCGTCCCTTTTTCCCCGATGCTACAGGATGGATCGGGCGACACGGTCTCGGGCAATTGCCAGTTCGTTTGACCGAGGTACCCGCGGCCTCGATCGGCTTTGTTCATGGCGGCAATCCACTCGACCGCCGCCGAGTGTTCCATCGAACCATCCGGGTTGATGCCTGCAACACCGAATGTTTGTTTGGCCGCCAGATTGGCGTCCGCGAGCCAGGTGACTTGTGCAACCGGGTCATAGACGGTTTGTCCGCCGGGGTTGACTTCGAGTCCTTTGCCGGTGGCGGGGGGCGTGCCGGGCAGCTTGCCTTTGATCATCGGCAGAACGTAGAGATAATTCAGCGGTACGTTGGCCCCTTGAAATCCGGTGTTAAACGAAAAGCTCACAAATCCTTGCTTCGGATCGGCGGCCGCAGACGCGGACCAATACAAATAGGGTTGGAAATCGTTGAATGGGCCGACCGTATTGGTGGGGATGCGAACGGCCGTGTTCGGTTCGCGAAGACCCAACGAACGATAATACAGAGATCCCAGCGCACTGCCCGAACAATGGAACCCGAACGATTCGCCATTCCGTCCGGTACGTGCGCAGCTGTTGTCTTCGGTCGGCGCGGTCGGAAGCTGCCAATTATTGTGACCGAGGTAGCCGGCGCCGTGGTCGAGCGTGTTCATCGCATCGACCCATCGGACCGCCGTCGCATAGTCCATCGAGCCATCCTTGTTGATGTTTGAAACTCCGAATGTTTGCTTGCCGGCCAGATTGGCGTCGGCGAGCCAGGTGACGTTCAGATTGGGATCATAGACGGTCTGACCGTCGGCGGCAGGCACCAACGGCTACGCCCATCGGCGCCGCGACGGGGGCCGAGTCGCTCCCTGCCCGACATGCATTCACCAATTTCGGGTCTATGTTCGGCAAGGGTCTCGATGCTGCCTTGGGCCGCGCTGTCCCGTGCACGATCGGATTGAAGCAATCCAGGAGCAGTCCGTCGCGAACCCCGCCGCCTGGAACGAAGCCTGCATTCTTGCATGCCGTTCTGATCTGTTCGCACGAAGCGCGATCGGCTCGGACCTGATTGGTGCTGAAGACCAGGTATGGGCCAAACAGGATCAGCACGCTGACGAGGGTGCGTCGGGCGGAATCCATCAAAAACCTCCCGAGTTCGCAAGCATCGCTAGGGACGTTACATTAATTTTTGCAACATGAAAAGCTTTGCCGTCTCCGCGACCGCCGCTTCCAGTGCCGATTGTATTGCCCGATGCGCCAGCGCATTTCCCTCATAAGATAAATCCCCTTCGCAGCAACAATCCAAGACTCGTCGCACTCTGACATGGGTGGTGATAATCCCTGTTACCAACAGTTAAACGAAAAGTGCGCCTTTCTTAGATATTGAGCGGATCACTTCCGAGTGCGCCGTCACTCGGGCGCAATCGCTGGTCTGAGGTGGCAGGAAGCAGAATGACAGCGTAAACTCCGCTACCACACGGGCGTTCGCGGCGTGATGTCGCTTACGGACACTTCTTGGAGCACATTCTTGCTAGACGACCGGACGAAAGGAAGGCTCTACGCGAAAACGTGAATTCTTGGGAGCGCCCGTAGCGCTCTGGAGCTTTGCCGCCTTGTCGAGCGCGGAATGAGAGGATCAGCGCCGATGTCGACGCCTCCAAATTCGTTTGGTATCAAGGCACTTACGTTTGACGTATTCGGAACGGTAGTAGATTGGCGTGCTTCTATCATTCGTGAAGGTAACCAGTGGGGCCAAGCGAAGGGTTTACAGGTGGACTGGGCTAAATTCGCCGACCGCTGGCGGGCGGGTTACGGTCCGTCGATGGAAAAGGTACGCAACGGTTCACTACCCTGGATCAACCTCGATCGATTACACCGCTTTATCCTTGACGATTTGTTGACGGAATTCAACATCACGGGATTGACCGACGAAGAAAAGAACCACTGGAATCTCGTTTGGCATCGGCTGACTCCCTGGCCGGATGCGGTCGAGGGGCTAACGCGCCTGAAGAAGAAGTTCGTTGTTTCTACACTCTCAAATGGCAATGTTTCGTTGTTGGTGGATATGGCCAAATTCGCGGAACTGCCTTGGGACATGGTTCTGTCAGCGGAGCTGTTCCACCACTACAAGCCAGATCGCGAGGTATACGTCGGGGCGGCGGATCTGCTCGGCTGCCAACCAGCGGAAATTATGATGGTGGCAGCGCACCCGCATGATTTGAAGGCCTCGCGCGCATGCGGGCTCAGGACGGCGTTCGTCTCGCGCCCTCTGGAGAACGGACCCGGGAAGGAGGTAGCTCCGGCAACAGGTGAGTCATTCGATGTCACGGCGCGCGATTTTCTGGAGCTGGCGGACAAGTTGCTATAATGCGGTGAAATAATTATTGTGGATGTATTGTCACTCACTCGGAAGTTATCCTCGGTCGATCCTCACTGAAAGTTGGAATTCCCCTTGTCACCGGTCGTTCGGATTGGTGTTGCTAAATTCTCTTATCACCAGCAACCGGGGATTCTCGAATTCTGAGATAGGTGGGGATAATCCCTGTTCTCGACAGTTAGCATTCTTCATTATTGCCGCTGAACGGGGACCAGCACTCTCGCAAAAAAACGGTGTGGTAGAATACCGCCATGACATTGGAATTTTCGACCTCACACTTGTCCGACTCCATCTCGTTGTTTCGCTACTACAAGAAGTTGGGAGAGCGGGCCATGGCGCAAATCGCTGATGACCAGTTGTTCTACACTGACGATGAGGAATGCAATTCCATCGCGATCATCGTGAAACACATCGCCGGGAACATGCGTTCCCGATGGACCAACTTCTTGACGACAGACGGCGAAAAAACCAACCGTAATCGCGATATCGAGTTCCGAGAGCCGCCTAAGGATCGTCCGGAACTCATGCGGATTTGGGAAGAGGGGTGGGCGTGCTTGTTTACCGCACTGGCACAGCTGGATGATTCGCATCTGAGTCAGCGAGTCCTGATCCGCGGGGAGGCGCACTCGGTGACACAGGCTATCAATCGTCAGCTATGTCATTACGCCTATCACGTGGGCCAGATCGTCTTGCTCGCGAAGCAGAGGCGTCAAGGTGATTGGACCTCATTGAGCGTCCCTCGCAACAAATCGGCGGAGTTCAATCAGCAGGTGGTGAGCGGGAAACTAAGCCAGCGATAGGCCAATTGGGTAACCGCGACAGGTGTTTCCGCCTCCGGCCATCATTTTTAAGCTCGGGAGGTCGGCCATGATCACCCCAGGCGAACGCAACGCAATGGTCGCCCGCTTCTCAGAAACCTGCGACCTCGTACATCGCACCGGCCGCGGGCTCACGCCAGCGCAACTTCAATATTGCCCCGACGCGAGCCGCTGGTCGGTGGCAGAAAATCTCGAGCACATCACGATCGTCGAGCAGCACATCCTAGCCGGCCTGAAACGCGCGCTCCAGAAGCCGCCCGATCCTGCCAAGAAACCTGCCATGACCGACGAGCAGCTTTTGGCAAATTTTGGCCGAGTCGTCCAGCCAATCACCGCGCCCGAACCCCTGCGCCCAACTTCGCGTTGGCCCCTCTCCAGTCTTCTAACCGAATTCGACGGCGCCCGCCAGCGCACCATCGAATTCGCCACCACCGCGGCCGATACCATGGAACTGCGCCACTATTTCATGCCGCATCCCTTGTTCGGCGAACTCGATTGCTACCAGTGGTTCATCCTCGCCGCTGGCCACTCCGAGCGGCACTGCAATCAATGCGCTGACATAAAGGCATCCACGGGTTATCCCCTCTAGGCATCCGGTTCGCACGGCGCACGTTTCCCAACCGGCTCGACTTTCACCCATCCGGAATTGTCCCATCTCGTGATAGGTGGCGATAATCCCTGTTCTCGACACTTATCTGCAAGTCTGCTAGCTCCCGAAGTATGTTTTTAGGGTGTTGAATCTCCACACCCTTCATTCGTAACGCAGCGCCACAATCGGGTCCACGCGCATCGCCCGGCGCGTGGGAATGTAGCACGCAACCAGCGCCACAAACGTCAGTACCGCCGACACAAGGATGTAAGTCAACGGATCCATCGCGCTGACCGCCAGGAAATTTCCCACCACGCGCGCGACCGCCAGCGCCGCAGCCACGCCGATCACCAAACCAATACCAACGATCACGAGCCCCTGCGTGAAAATAATTTTCAGGATATCTCTCGGTTGTGCTCCGAGTGCCATGCGAATTCCGATTTCGTGCGTCTTCTGGCTCGCTGCGTATGAAATCACTCCATAGACGCCGACAATCGCCAGCGCAAGTCCCAGCACGCCGAACGTCGCCGCGAGCGCTGCTCCGATTTGATAGAACAGCAGCCCGCTCAGAGTGTTTAATCCCTCTTTCATCGTCTTCACGTCGAAAATCGGCAGCTCGGGCGCCATGTCACCGATCACTCGCTCCGCCGACGGGATCATCGCTTCAGGTGCCGCGACCGTGCGAATCTGCAGCGTCTCCAGCGTATTGATTGCCATGTGCTGCCACACCGGCACGAGCAGATACGGCTGGATTGGCCCGGTCAGCCCTTGAAAGCGCGCGTCCCTCGAAATCCCGACGACTTCGATCGAATGTCCCGCGTCTGCCGCCAGCTTCAAATGTCGTCCGATGGGGTCTTGGTTCGGCCAATATTGCTTGGCCATCGATTCGCTGACGATTGCCACAAACGCCGAATTCTGATCATCGCGATCCGTAAACTCGCGTCCGCGTAGCACCGGAATGCCCGTGGTCTTGAAGAATTCTGGCGAAATCGCGTTGATACTCATCACCGGCATGGGTTTTCCCGGAGGCGGTTCGTAACCCTCGATCAAAATCGTGTCCTGATTGGCGTACAACCCCATGGGAATTGAGCTCGCGACGCTGGCCGATTCCACGCCTGGCATCTGCTGCACCCGGCTCAACAAAGTTTTGTAAAACTCGCGCGCCTGTTCGGGGTTGTACCCGACTTCATTCGGATCCATCGTCAAGTTCAGCACGTGTTCCGTATCGAAGCCGAGATCGTTTACCTTCTCTGTGGCCAATAGGCTCCGCGTGAAAAGTCCCGCGATGATCAACAGCATCAGCGACGCGCTCACTTCGATCGCCACCAGGGCATTGCGCATCCGTTGCTTTCCGCCAATCACCGCGCGCCCCCCCTCATGCAAGATTTGCGCCAGATTCCGCCGCGACGCGCGTACCGCGGGAACGATTCCTACGATAATTCCCGTCACCAGCGCCGCGGCTATTCCAAATGTGAAAACTCTCCAGTCGAAGCCGAATCGCAATTCCGTAGCAATGTCGACCCCCAACGGAATCGAGCCGAGCGCTGAGGCTCCGATCTTTGCCAGAATTAGTCCGCCGATTCCTCCCGCCATCGCCAGGATCACGCTCTCCGTGAGTAGCTGACGAATCAAACGCGCACGCTCCGCTCCCAGCGCCGCGCGGATCGCCATTTCGCGTTCGCGAACCGTCGCGCGCACCAGCAACAGATTTCCCACATTGGCGCACGCCAGCAGCAGCACAAGCGTCGCGAGACTCAGAAAAAGGACCGACGCCACCTGCGTCCGATTCTTCGGATCCGGCCCCGTTCGTCCCTGAATCTCCGGGTAGGGTTGAATCGTGAATTCTTTATTTTCTGCCGGGTACTGCTCGGAAAGCCTCTTTGCGATCACATTAAGGCCCGCCTGCGCGGTTTGAATCGTCGCTCCTTGCGCGAGGCGCGCCATTACGAACACAGTTCGGTTCTGCCGATTGCTGATGACGTCCACCGGATAACCTTCGATCGGCATCATCCCTAACGGCATGTACGCCTGAATCGAAACGAAAGGGTTGATCCCCTTAAAATCTTCCGGCCCCACTCCCACAATCGTCATCGGGTGGCCGTCCACCGACACCTGTTTGCCCACCACTCCCGGATCGCCGCCGAATCGCGTTTTCCAGTACGGATGCGATAGCACGATCACCGGGTCGGCCAGCGGCACCTCTCCCTCCGTCGGCAGCAGCAGCCTTCCAAGCGTGGGCTTGAGTCCGAGCGTCGTAAAGAAACTCCCCGACACAAACTCGGTCACTACGCGTTCGGACTTTCCGTTCACCGCTAACCCGTCAAGCCCGTATGTGTGCGCGAAGACGTCCGAATACATCCCTGTGGCTTGGCTCCGGATGTCGCGATAATTCGGGATGGAAAATTGGACGACGGGTTGTCCGTTCACTTGCTCCGAGAAAAGGTCCTCGATTTGGCCGGGGTCTTTCACGGGCAGGGGGCGTAGCAAGAGCGTGTTGACGACACTGAAGACCGTCGTATTCGCGCCGATGCCGAGCGCTAGCGTCAGCACTGCCGCCGCCATAAACCCCGGCGACTTCTTGAGCAGTCGCAGCCCGTAGCGCACGTCTTGCCAAAACGAGTTCATCCGCGCACCTCCAAACGCATTCTAGAACGATTCAAAGCATGTTCGCGCCCATCCTGGGTGCTCGCAAGCGAATGATCGCGCATCACTTAGCAGAATTACCCCATTCCAACCACACGCTTCCGTCCGATTCTGGAATGTGTCATTAGCAATACCGAACACCCGATTGAATGTGGTTGACGCGTTTCCGAAGTTCTATCGCCGTGAACCACATTCGAGGGCCGCACCCCATTCCGATCCGGATAGTTGATAAATCTTCTTATCACCAGTAATCCGGGGGTGGAAATAGACAGCGGAGGAGTGCCGTCGCTCTCTACGCTTGGGCGCTTTGAACCGGCAAGTTCGCCGACTCCCATGCCGCGATGCCTCCAGCAATTTCGCAAACCGAATCGAATCCGCTGGCCTTTAACAAGCTCGCGGCGATCGAAGATCGGTATCCTCCCGCACAGTAAACCAGCAGGGAACGGTTCTTCGGCAGCGCATTCAGATTTTGGACCAGATGATTGAGTGGGATGCTCAGGCTGCCGCCAATGTGTCGTTGTTCACGCTCGCGCGGCGCGCGAACGTCTACGGCCAGCGGCGGCTGGCTCGACGCAAGGAGTTCCGCGACGAATTGCGGGCTCAGGCGCTCGACGAAGGCTATCAGGTCAGGTCGCGATTCGAGGCTTTGCAATCCGTTCTGCAAGTATCCAGCCACGTGATCGAAACCGATGCGCCCCAGTCGGACGGCCGATTCATTATCCCGGCCGGGGGCAGCGATGATCACGATCTGGTGCGTGCGGTCGAGTATGGTTCCGGCCCACGTTGCATACTGGCCCCCCAGCCCGATGTTGAGACTGCCCGTCAAGTGCGCCGCCCCAAATTCCTCGGGATCACGCGTATCGAGGATCTGCGCACCATCCGCTTGCAATGCCAGCACCGCGTCGAGCGTCAGCGGTTTCAAGTTGCGCTCCAGCGATTCACCGAGCGTGGGCCGCTCTTTACTATTCAACACGGCGTCATAGACGAAATATGGCGGGGCCTCGGGTTGGTCGGCAGTCACCAGTTCGATGAAGGCTCTCTTGCTCATCGGCTGCAGGGCGTAATTCAACCGCCGCTGTTGTCCCATAGTCGATACCGTCTCCTTGCTGATGGCCTTCCCACAGAGCGACCCCGCGCCGTGAGCTGGATAGACGAGGCTCGCGTCCGGCAGCGGAAGCAATTTGAATTGCAAGGAATCGTAGAGCAAGGCGCCTAGGTCTGTGGCCGACCAGCCCAGCGATGCGCGAAGGTCGGGGCGTCCGACATCACCAACGAACAGTGTGTCGCCTGTCAGCACAGCATGTGGCTCGGTCCTGCTCTGCTCGAGATCGTAGACAAGAATCGAAATCGATTCCGGCGTGTGGCCCGGTGTTTCGAGCGCCTTCAATCGTACGAGTCCGAACTCGACGACGCTCCCGTCCGCGAGCGGCGTGAAGGGGTATTCGGCCTGCGCTTTGGCACCAAGATAAATCGTCGCGCCCGCGCGGTCCCGTAATTCCAGGTGCCCCGCTACGAAATCTGCGTGCAGATGGGTCAAGATCACGTGCTTGATTTGCAGTTTATGTTCGCCTGCAAATACCGAATACCCCTCTATGTCCCGTTGCGGATCGACGACAGCGGCTGTGCCCGTCTCCTCGTCACCAATAAGGTACGAAGCGTGGGCGAGGCAATTGAGATAGAACTGCTTCAAGATCATGCGTCCCCATGGTTGCTTCAAGTTGCGAAAACATTACCAGCCGGGATTCGCGCTTTCGATCTCGACTTCGCGAATCGTAGGGGTCTCTGACCCTCGAGTCAACGAATTTGCAATCAGTTTTGCCCTGGTGACGAGGGATACTAGACTCGATTACAGCCGCATGATAAGGCGGGCAATCGGAGACCGCGAGATGACCCGACCGAGGATAGGTGTTGATAAATTCTCTTATCACCACTAATCAGGGGATCGTCGCATTCTGAGATAGGTGATGATAATCCCTGTTATCGACAGTTAACGCGCCAACTCTTTGGCTGATATAAAAGAACAGCCGCCCAGACTTCGGACGGCGGTTCCGATTCTTGACGAATCGAACTGTTCTGTTCCCCTGGCGGTCAGCGCGACATGATGCTCCGACGGTGCTGCTGCTGAATCCGGCGAATGCGTTCAGGCAAAATGATGCTCGGCCTTCGGACACTCGCTTCGGCTGCGGCGGTTGTGGCGCTCTCGGCGGCTTCGTCGTCCTCGATAGGAGTTGCGAGGAAAACGTGCGTCTCGCCGGTGGCGACTACCACGGCGCCGCCTACAATCTGTCCCCGATCGTTGTTCGAGGTCGCGTTCTCCAGAAACAAAGGGGAATTCGCAGGGATAAGCGTGTTGAGGTCTGTCATCACGCCGTTCCGCCACACAAACGCGCTTCCGTTGAAGTTCGCGTCCGCCGATGCTCCAACCACCTCTCCTTCGATGTTAATGCTTTCGCCGTTGCTGTAAATGTCTCCGGGAAGCGTGCCGAGGTCGATCATCTTTTTCCCTCGCCAGAGGAAGGCGTGAAAGACGGCATCGCCGGCCAGGTCGGAGAGTCCAACCACCTCGCCCAGCGCGTTAATGTCCTGTGAGAGGTTATTCATCGTACCGCCGAGGTTGCCGAGATCGGTCGGCTTGACGTTGTTCCAGAGCAAAGCGTGACTGGTAGTTTCCAAGAGTTCGACACCACAAGGGCCCGATTGCCCGACGGCCTGACCCCGGTTGTTGATCGCGTACGCCAACCCGACTGGATCGCCAGGAAAAGTTTGTAGTTCGTGGACGCGGCCGTTGCTCCAGAAGACCGGTTTGTACTGCACGAGCTGGCCGCTGTCGCCGCAGGTTGGTTCCGGCGTGGTATTCTCGGCAGTCCCGGCCAGCTCGCCCCAATCATTGGTTCCAAAGCCGGCGCCGTTGGTGCCGCCAAGCGTGGGCTGCGGGATCATCGTGTTGTTTCGCCAAAAAAACGCGAGACAGACCAACTGGGTCCCGAAGCCGCAAAAGTCTTCTCCGTTTGGATCGCGAGTGGACGTTTCTGCTTCACCCCCAGCGTTCCCAAAGTCGTTCGGCCGATATTCCGAAAAGCTGTTGAGTCCGCCCAGGGTGCCGAGGTCGGTCAGCGCGCCATCGCCCTCGTGCCAGAGAAACTCGTGGACGTCGTTATCGCCCGGCAACAGCGAATAGCCTTCCACCCAACCGGAGTTGCTGATGCCTCCGGCTTTTGCATACGACCCGCCCAACGTGCCGAGGTCTTGGACCTTGTATCGGATCTTGCGAGCATTGTGCGGGTGTGCTTGTACGGCCAGCGAAAATGAAATTCCCAGCACGAGCACGAATGCCACCGCACTCACAAATATCGGTCTCACTGCTTTCATTTTTGCTCTCCTCTGAGGGGATACGAGGCTCCGCGGTCAAACCGCCGGGACATCCTCACAGTGCGCATCCTGACCGAGGCAGTGTGGGCTAGCAATAGACGCGCGTCTGTCCCGGTCTTAATTCTTCTGTCCTTCCGTAAGGGATGGAAAACACGGAGAATGCTGCAGGCTAGGAGCTGCGGGTATAATAGGTGCCACAACCTTACCTTGGGGAGCCCAGTGGAATCGGAGCCAGCCAGAACCCATGGTGCAGTCCGCTTGGGGGACGACTTCGAATTTGAGCCGGACTTGCTCCGGTTACGTCGGAATGGTCATGTGCTCAAACTGCAGCGCATCCCCCTCGAAGCCCTCGCTACCCTGGTCGAACACAAGGGAGAGATCGTCAGCCGCGATCAGTTGACCGAAAGGATCTGGGGTAAGAACGTATTCCTCGATGCCGACAACAGTCTCAACATCGCCATTCGCAAACTCCGACTCGCCCTAGACGACGACCCCGAACAGCCGAACTTCATCCAGACGGTCACCGGCAAGGGCTATTGCCTCATTGCCCCGGTTGTCGAAATCGACGCACCCCCGGAGCCGACTTTTCCAAAGTCGGATGCCCGGACCCTTGAACCCGCCAGCGGCGCGCCAAAATCCGGGCGATGGCAGGCTTTGGTCGGGGCTACGGTTCTCCTGTTGGTTGTTGGCGGCTGGTTCCTCTGGACTCGCGGCCGCCACTCTCCCCAGCCTGCAAGGCAAAAATTGATGCTGGCCGTGCTTCCGTTCCAGAATCTTACAGGCGATGCCGCGCAAGATTATTTCAGCGATGGGCTGACGGAAGAAATGGTCACCCAGGTCGGCAATCTCGACCCTCAACATCTGGGGGTCATCGCCCGCACGTCGGCGATGTACTACAAGAATCGCCCGCAACCGCTGCAACAAGTGGGTCACGATCTGGGAGTGCAGTATGTGGTGGAGGGCAGCGTTCGCCGCGACGATGAGCAGGCTCGCATTTCGGTGCGTCTCGTGCGAGTGGCGGACGGCTCGACGGTCTGGGCGGATTCCTTCGACCGGCACGTCGGTGATGCACTTTCACTCCAGTCGGAAATCGCGCAACGAGTCGGCAGCGCGCTCCAGATTCAGGTACTTCGACGCGTACGCCCAAAGACGGTTGATTCCAAGGTCGTGGAAGCGTACCTGCGTGGCCGCTTTGAGCTCAACCGCGCTGGCGCTCCCGATGAAGCTCGAGCCTATTTCGAACACACGATTGCCCTGGATTCCTCCTATGCCCCGGCGTACGCGGGTCTGGCCGATTTTTATTGGTATCGCGCCGTGCGAGATGACGAAGGTTCCGACCAGGCTTGGCGAATGGCCGAACAGAATGCAACCCGGGCCCTGTCGCTCGACGCCGAAAGCGAAGAGGCACACACCGCCATCGCTCGAGTCAAGCTGATGCACGATTGGGATTGGCCTGCGGCGCGCGAACATGCTCTGCGCGCCTTGCAGTTAAATCCCAGTTCCCCGGAAGCTCACACCCTTTACGCGCTCTATCTCAGGATCGCGGGCAACCTTCCCGAGGATTTAAACCAACGCAAGCAGGCGCTCGCGATCGACCCGTATCGCGCGGATCTGAAGCAGCATCTCGCCTGGGAGCACTACTTCGCCCGCGATTACCAGCCGATTGTCGATTGGGCGCGCCAATCACTCGCTGGCGACCCCGGCAATGCGGACGCGCAGATCGGGCTTTGCATCAACCTGGGACGCCTAAAGCTTTTCGATGAGTCTGCCGCCGAGTGCAGCAAGGCGCTGGCTTTCGAGGGTCATGCCGATTGGGTGACCGCGTATCAGCAGGAATATCGGCGGCGAGGGTATGAATCGGCGAGTTTGCTTGTCGCGCGGAAGCAACTGAACGAAACCCTGAGCCGGCCAAATCCGGATCTTTGGGAGCTGGCCAATGACTACATCTTGGCCGGCATGACCGAAGAAGCGCTGCGCACCTTGTTCCGCGGCTTGCCAACACACGAACCGGGACTACTACAGATCCGTCTCGACCCGGATTTCGACCCCATTCGCAACGATTCACGCTACGCCGATCTCATTCGCCAGATCGGCTTCCCCGGGGAATAAGGGGCTGGCCAACGCAGCATTGCACTGTTTCGATGAGAAATCCCGAGTTTTCGGCTCAACGAAAATCATGTTTGGGAAAATCGACCGAGCCGCTCCCTCTGCATAGGTGTCGATAAATCCTCTTCGCACCACCTAACCAGGGATCGTCGCAAACTGAGATAGGTGGTGATAATCCCTGTTCTCGACACCTATCTGAATTTCAATATCCGGTTGATGTCATAACGGCGTCGGCCTCGCGACGGCCCGAGTAGACTGTTTCGGTGTTCACCCTAACAGTGCTCGGACCGAAGGAGGCCGAGATGCGAATTATAGGATGTGATTTGCACGCTCGCCAGCAAACACTGGCGGTGCTGGATACGGCGACGGGGGAGGTGATGGAGAAGACCCTGACGCACAGCGGCAGCAATGTGCAGGAGTTTTATTCGACGTTGCCAAGACCGGTGCGCGTGGGGATCGAAGCCACGGGGACGATGCAGTGGTTTCTGAGCCTGATGGAAGAGCTGGGAATTGATTGCCAGGTCGGTCATCCGGCGAAGATTCGAGCGGCCGAACCACGGAAACAGAAACATGACCGGCGAGACGCAGACTTGATTCTGAAGCTGCTGGTAGAAAAACGCTTTCCGTCGATCTGGCGGCCCTCGAAGGAACTGGTAGATCTGCGAGCCTTGCTGCTACACCGTCATCAATGGGTACGGATGCGGACGCGGATACAGAATGCGCTGCAGGCGATCGCGCTGGCGAATGGATTACGGCGGGGTCCCTCGCTGTGGAGCCAAGCCGGGCAATGCACGATCGCGTCGTTGCCTCTGGCGCCACATACCGCTCATCGGCGCAGCGAACTGCAGGCGATGTATGCGAAGTTCGAGACCGATACAGAAAAGCTGAACCAGCGAGTTGAGAAGCAAGCGGGCGAACGTCCCGGGGCACGGCTGCTTATGACCCATCCAGGCGTGGGGCCGATCACGGCGTTGGCTACCGACGTGTTCCTGGGCGATCCAAAGCGGTTTGCTGATGGCAAGGCGCTGGCCAGTTACGTGGGGATCATTCCGAGTGAATACTCCAGCGGAGGTCGGCAGCGGCTCGGTGGCCTGAGCAAACAAGGCAATCCGCTGTTGAGGTTTCTCTGGTGTGAGGCGGCGGCACACGCCGTGCGCCGGGATCCAGAGCTACAGCGTTTCTACCGTCGAAAATTAATCCAGAAAGGTCTGGGGAAGGCGAGAGTGGCTGCCGCTCGCAAACTCGGGATTCGGCTGTGGATCATGTTGCGGGACCAGATTGATTACAACGAGTTCTGTCGTCGTGGACAGATGCAGCAGAAGAGCGGTGATGCCTGTGCGGGGATGCCTGGAACGCGCTATGGTGCGAACAGTCACCGGCCAATTGATTAGGCTACCCGCCTCCCTCCAGGGAGTTCGAATAACTCATCATGGTTGATCGTGACCGAAGAGATGGTTGGTGGGCAACACCGAAGCGATGAAGCGAAAACGGGCTGAGCAACTAGGGTGGCAGGAGTGAACAAACGTAATCCACATGGACGCCATTCGCGTGCTATCGAAGAAGTGCGCTCGCGCACAGCGATCATCCACGAAAAGATCTCTTGAAATGGCCGGCGTCGTTAGAGATAGCGCGTTAATCAGGCAAGTGGATGTGGCAGCTGGCTCTCTTGCAAGCATCGCTCGTTGACTTCGGGTTCAGAGCGCACCTAAGATGACCTCAAATGCCGGATCCGCAGCCTCTAATCGGTCGCACTGTCTCGCACTACCGCATTATTGAAAAGCTTGGTAGCGGCGGAATGGGTGTCGTCTACAAGGCTGAAGACACCCGACTCCGCCGCTTTGTCGCACTGAAATTCCTTCCCGAGGAAGAGTGCAGGGATCGCGAGACGCTCAAACGCTTTGAAGGCGAAGCCCGCGCCGCTTCCGCCTTGAATCACCCGAATATCTGCACTATCTATGAAATTGATGAGCAAGACGGCCAACCATTCATCGCCATGGAATTTCTCGACGGTCAAACGTTGCACAGCTTGCTCGCGGATAACACACTAGAACTCCCGCGAGCATTTCCAATCGCCATCGAAGTCGCGGACGCTGTCTCTGCGGCACATGCGGAAGGCATCATTCACCGCGATTTAAAGCCCGCCAACATTTTTATTACCCGCCGGAGACAGGTCAAGGTGCTTGATTTCGGTCTAGCCAAGATGGAGACTCACCTCGCCTTGGAGCAGGCAACCGAGGCCGGGTCGATCAGCCCATTGACTCGAGCTGGCGTAATTCTCGGCACGATTGCCTACATGTCGCCGGAACAGACACGCGGCGAACCGCTCGACGCCCGTTCCGACGTTTTCTCGCTCGGTGTCGTCTTCTACGAGCTCTTCACAACGCAGCATCCCTTTCGTGCCAGCAGCTCTCTCGCCTCGATGCACGCAATCGCTACCTTGAATCCGCCGTTGCCCAGCACCCTTCGACCTGAACTCCCGCGTGAGCTTGACTTGATCATTCAGCGAGCAATGGCAAAAGATAGACTCCGGCGTTATTCCTCCGCGTCAGAGCTGAGTGTCGCCCTGCGTGAAATTTACGGTTCGACAGTCTCAAGCTCTTCCGGTTTAGGAATGCATCCGATCGCAGCCGAGGAAACTCCCGAACCAGAAGCGTTGTTTGGCCGTGAAGCGCAGATTTCCAAACTCGAAGAATCGCTGCGTCAAGCAGCTGCCGGTTCTGGCAAGGTCATTTTCGTCACCGGCGAACCTGGAATCGGAAAGACGGCACTCGTGGATGCATTCTTGGCCCACGCGGCGCGCGATTTTCCCGGCCTACTTGTGAGCCGCGGCCGCTGTGTTGAACAGTACGGTCCCGGCGAGGCCTATCTTCCTTTCCTCAATGCGCTCGGTGCTCTCTTGAGTCAGCCTGGCCGCGAGCGGGTGGCAGTAGTGCTGCGCTCCTTTGCGCCCACTTGGTCGCTTCAGTTTCCTGCCGCCTCCGGTTCCAGCGGCACACTCGAACAATTGCAGCGCGAGACGATCGGTGCAAGCAAGGAGCGCATGCTCCGCGAAATGGGCGACGCCCTCGAGGCTTTGGCGTCCGCCTCGCCTGTTGTCGTGCTCCTCGAGGACCTTCATTGGGCGGATCCCTCTAGCGTTGATCTGCTTCGGCATCTTTGCCAGCGTATCGGACGCCTCCGCTTGCTCGTTGTTGGAACCTATCGCGCTGCGGAAGTCGAAAGTAGTAAGCATCCATTGAAGGGATACAAGTTGGAAATGCTGGCCCACAATCTTTTTGAGGAAATCGCTCTCAGCTTGCTGAAGGAAGAACATGTCGCCGGTTATTTGAACGCCCGCTTCGCTCCCAACGATTTCCCGGTCGAGCTGGCCGCTCTCGTCCAGCGCAAAACAGAAGGCCATCCCCTTTTTATCACCGGGCTGGTGCAATTCTTGAGCGAACGCGGCGACATCCACCGGGTTGACAGCCACTGGTCATTGGCGCGTCCTCTATCCGAAATGGACCTCGCGGTGCCGGAAAGCGTGCGCAGCATGATCCTGAAGAAAATGGAGGCGCTGACTGACGATGACCGCCGTGCACTCCAATTCGCAAGCATCGAAGGCGAGGAATTCACTTCTACAGTTCTGGCGGAAATCCTCGGAGTGGACGAAGTTGCGCTTGAAGAACGCCTGGACCGCTTGGACAGGATACACCGTTGGGTTCAGAGCCATGGCGAAGAGGAACTTCCCGATGGTTCTCTCGCCACTCGATATCGTTTCTGTCACGCCCTCTACCAGAATGTGCTGTACGGCGAACTGGTGAGCAAGCGACGTATCGCGCTACATCGCCAACTGGGAGAGCGATTGGCCGAGCATTATCGCGGGCAGACCGCTCGCATCGCGGCCCAGCTTGCCGTGCATTTCGAGCACGGCCGAGATTTCGCGCGCGCCGTGACGTGCCTCCTCGAAGCGGGCGACAACGCCACTCACGTCTATGCGAATTCCGAAGCTGTAGCTCACTATTCACATGCCCTGAACCTGGTTGAAAAGCTTCCACAAGGAGATCAGCTCCAGCGATACCTCACGCTTTTCCAGAAGCGCGGTGCCGTCAATTTTGCGCTCAGCAGCTTTGATGCATCGGCCGCGGATTACCGGCAGATGCTCGAACGCGCCCGCGAAGCCGAATCGCCGTCGCTGGAATGCGAGGCGTTGATCGCGCTCTCCAACACGCTTTTTTGGTCGCACAAGATGGATGAAATGCCGCTCAGAGCTGAAGAAGCCCTTCGGGCGGCGGACCGCGCGGGCAACGCCGCCCTTCGCATCAAAACCTCCGGACTTATTGCTCTGAAGCATCTTTGCTACGGTGAATTGAGCGAAGCAAGCGCCGAGATGGAAGAGAATATTCGCAGCGCCCGTTCAATCGACCACAAACCGGGCCTGCTGGGCTCCCTCACATGGCGCGGAGCACTCCACTTTTTCCAGTCTGAATACGAGCGCGGAGAATCGTTGCTCAAGGAATCTCACGAGCTGGCTTCGGAGCTGCGGGATGGTTTCTCCCTGCTCGTCTCTTTATTCTTCCTCGGGCTCCTCCGTGGAAATCTCGGCCGTATGGCGGAAGCCCTGGCCACGCTCAACGCAGCAACCGCAATGGCCGGGCGAAATGGTGATCATTTCTGGTTTCCGCGCCTTCCCAACTGCATTGGATGGATTCATCGCGAACTCGGGGATTTTAGTGGAGCGTTCCGGCACGACCAGCACGGCGTGGAAGTCGCCCGCGAGCACCATGTTCTTGAGGCCGAAGCCAATTCGCTCATCAATATCGGCATTGATTTCACACGCGAGCGCGCTAGCGAAAAATCAATCGCTGCCTTCGAGCAGGTCGAGGACATCTTCCATCGCGATGCCTGGTTCCGCTGGCGTTACAACATTCGCCATCAGGCGGCTCGCTCCGAACATTGGCTTTCTCAAGGTGACCTGAAGCAAGCGTCCGAATACACCAGCCGGCTGTTCGACATGGCCAGTCAGTTCAAGGCAAGGAAGTACATCACCGTCGCGCACAGACTCCGAGCCGAAATCGCTATCTCAAGAGGAGCCGCCGTCGAAGCGGAGACCGAACTGCGCTCCGCGCTCGAACTGCTTCGCAGCTATCCCGTCCCGGTGATCGAATGGAAGATTCTTGCTGTGCTCGGTCGTCTGCATTCTGTCGGAAACGATCCTGCGCGAGCACGCGACGCGTTCTCGCGATCGGCTGCCATCGTGCAACAGATTGCTGACAACTCCCCCGATGAGAAGCTTCGCGCGACCTTCTTGGATTCCAAGGAAGTACGCGAAGTTTTTGCAGGTTCAGCCCCGTAGATCCTCGCAATGCCCTTTGATTCGTCGCGCGTCCCTCTGAAAAACTAAAGAGATTCTCATCTGCCCGGCGAACTTCCGATAAATCGGATAATCGGAAATTAGCTCTTGCAGATTGGCGGGGACGGTTGGTTCGGATAGATGTTGATAAATCCTCTTCTCACCACCAATCCGCGGTTCGTCGCAAACTGAGATAGGTGGTGATAATCCCTGTTCTCGAAAGTCATCCGGAAACAGGCCCGTTCCGGATTGCGAGCTAGAACCAGTCGCTGCGGTAGGCGATCCACCAGCTCACAACGCCGATCGGAATGGTGGCTGCCAGCGCCCACCAAAATGGCAGGAACAGGTCGGCCGCGAGTCCCAAGACAAAGAAACTGCCCCAGAAGATCTTCTTTTCCATCCAGTTATTTTAGAGGAGTTTTTCAACAGTCCCCTTACATTTTGACACGACCTCGAAACAACGAACTTGCCACCACAGCCGGCCCCAGCGAAATCATGGCAGAGTTGGCCCACAGGGCAATCGGCCCTGGCAACGGCGGACAACTCCTGATAAATCGGGTAATCGGAAATTACGATTCGCGGCGTGACCAAAATGTTCCTGTCCGGATACCTTCGATAAAATCCCGTCGCACCACCGCTCCAAGACTCGTCGCACTCTGAGATAGGTGGTGATAATCCCTGTTCTCAACACCTATCTGAAAGTCAATGTCCGGTAACGGCCTTTACCAGACATGTGGATTGCCTCCGTCTAGCCCGTTACTCACCGGCTGAATTCTCTCGGTGCCCACCGGACCGTTTTGCCAGCCTTTGTTTTCCACAGGACAGGGTGGACAGTTACGTGTTGCTGCGATAGGCTTTTTCCTCCAACGGAGGGCCAATGCGAAACGACGATCCTCAATCGGGCCCATCAAATCCCACCCGCCGGACATTTCTTTTGGCCACGGGAAGTAGTGCGGCGGCAACAATCGTTGCGGCGTGCGTACCGGCGCACGCGAACAGCACTGCCGGGCAGAGTGACGCGGCCGCAGCGGGTGCGGACGGGCCGAACGTCGAGGGCGCGGTCCCGATCACGTTGCGCATTAACGGCAAGGACCACCAACTTCGCGTCGACCCTCGGACGACGCTACTGGATTGCGTCCGTGAGACCGTTGCTCTCACCGGAACGAAGAAGGGCTGTGACCACGGCCAATGCGGCGCATGTACAGTGCATGTGAACGGCAGGCGCGTTAATTCGTGCCTCAGCCTAGCCGTGATGCACGACGGGGAAGAAATCACAACCATTGAGGGCCTCGGCACGCCCGACGCATTGCATCCTATGCAGGCGGCGTTCGTTGCCCACGACGGGTACCAGTGCGGATATTGCACGTCAGGCCAGATCATGTCGGCCGTTGCGTTGCTCAAAGAACCATGCGGTCCCGACGACGCGGCCGTGAAGGAACTGATGAGCGGCAACATCTGCCGCTGCGGCGCCTACCCCAATATCGTGGCTGCAATCCAACAGGTTCGCAAAAACACTTAGCCGCGAGCAGGAGCGATCTCCATGCACACCTTCGAATTCATTCGGCCCGCAGATCCCGCGGCGGCGATTGCCACCGCCAGCGCAGGCGAAAACCGCGCAGCAGGGCGCAGACGTGCGGTTCGTTGCCGGCGGCACGACGCTAATCGATCTGATGAAGCTGAACGTCGAAACGCCTGCGCGGCTGATCGACATCAACCGTTTGCCGCTCGACAAGGTCGAAGCAACGCCTGACGGCGGCCTGAAGATTGGCGCCACCGTTCGAAATTCGGATCTCGCCCACCATCCGGCAGTGCAGCGAGATTATGCAGTGCTGTCGCAGGCTCTTCTCTCCGGCGCATCGGCACAGCTTCGCAATATGGCGACGACTGCCGGCAACCTGCTCCAGAGAACGCGGTGCATGTATTTCCGCGACACGGCGATGCCCTGCAACAAGCGCGAGCCCGGAACCGGCTGCCCGGCCATCACCGGCAGCAACCGCACGCTCGCCGTCCTTGGCACGAGCGAGCATTGCATCGCGACCAACCCGTCGGACATGTGCGTGGCGATGGCAGCATTGGAGGCGACGATCCACGTACAGGGACCGAAGGGTCCGCGCGCGATCCCCTTCGGTGACTTTCATCTTCTGCCCGGCAGCACACCGAATCGCGAAACAGTGCTCGAGCCGGGCGACCTCATCACGCACGTCACGCTCCCGCCGCCCGTCGCCGGGAGCAAGCAGGTGTACCTGAAGCTGCGCGACAGGGCGTCGTACGAATTTGCCTTGGCGTCGGCGGCCGTCGTGATCACGATCGCGGGCGGAAATGTGACTCATGCGCGCATCGCATTGGGCGGCGTGGGGACCAAACCCTGGCGATCGCCCGAGGCCGAGGCCGCTGCTCGCCGGCAAGCCTGCCAACTCAGACAATTTTCGCAAAGCGGCGGAAGCGGCTATGCGCGACGCCAAACCGCAGAGCGAGAACGGGTTCAAGATCGAACTGGCCAAGCGATGCCTCGCGCACGCTCTGCAAATCGCCACGACGAGCTGATTCCACCGAAGGAGCGAACATGCCGACGACACAAGAAACACCGATCGTTTCTCCGGTCGGTCGCGACACGCCTCGAGTGGATGGCCCGCGCAAAGTGAGCGGACTGGCGCAGTACACCGCCGACTTCCATTTTCCCGGGATGTTGTACGCCGTCCCAGTCGAGGCGACGATCGCCAACGGCAGAGTGGTCAAGCTCGACACCACCGCGGCAGAGAAGATGCCCGGCGTGCGCGCGATTTTTCATCGCGAGAACATCGGAAAAATCTACCGCTCAGTCCAGGAGCCAGGGTTCGAAAGCATCTGTGACGAGCGCCGCCCGCCGTTCGAGGACGATGTCGTTCGCTACTACGGGCAATACATCGCGCTAGCCGTGGCGGACACGTTCGAGACCGCCAAAGCCGCGGCCGATGCGGTTCGCGCCACGTACGCCAAGGACAAGCCGAACGTCGAGAACGAGCTCAAGGCGGACGACGAACCCAACGTGGTGGCAACGACGTTTGGCCCATACGAGCGCTTGGAAAGCCAGCGCGGCGACGCCGAGGGCGCGTTCGCGAGCGCACCGGTCAAGCTCGACCAAACCTACGTAACGCCGACGGAGACGCACAACCCTCTGGAGTTGCACGCCACGACCGCGATCTGGGAGGGATCGACGTTGACGATGTATGAGTCGTCGCAGGGAGTGGTCAACCAGCAGGGAGTGCTGGCACAGATGTTCGGCTTGCCGAAAGAGAACGTCCGTGTGATCACCAAGTTCGTTGGCTCGGGTTTCGGCAGCAAGCTGTGGCCATGGACGCAATGTCCGCTGGCCGCGGCCGCAGCGCGGCAGTTGGGCAAGCCGGTGAAACTGGTGGTCAGCCGCAAAATGATGTTCCAGTCGGTCGGTCATCGCGCGCGCACCCAGCAGCGCGTACGCCTGGGCGCCACGCCCGACGGCAAACTCGTCTCGCTCCAGCACGACTACGTCTACCACCGGTCGATGCTCGAGACCCACCACGAAGATTGCGGCGAGGCCACACCGTTCCAATACAGCGTGCCCAACCTCCGCGTGACGTTCGGACGCGCCAAGCGGAACGTCGGCGCAACGACCGACATGCGCGGCCCCGGCCGGACGCCCGGGCTCTACGCCCTCGAGTCGGCGATGAACGAGCTGGCCGATCAAATAAAGATCGACCCGGTCAAACTGCGCATCCTCAACGAGCCAAAAATCGACGAGTCGCTGGGCATTCCGTTCTCATCGCGCCATTTGGTCGAGTGCTTTGAACTCGGCGCCGAGAAGTTCGGCTGGTCCAAGCGCTCGCCTGAGGTCGGCTCGATGAAGCGCGACGGCTTGACCCTGGGCTGGGGAATGGCTGGGTGCTCGTGGATTGCCGCACGATTCTCCGCCGAGGCGAGCGTACAACTCCGCGATGACGGCACAGCCCGCGTCGGGTGTGCCACGCAGGACATCGGCACCGGCACGTACACGATCCTCGCGCAACTCACCTCGCAAAAGACCGGCGTGCCGCTCGACAAGGTCGAGGTCGCACTCGGCGATACGGCGTTGCCGGAAGGCCCGCTTTCTGGCGGTTCGATGGCCACCGCATCGGTAGTGCCGGCTGTCTTTGCGGCTGCTGACGACGCAATCGCATCGCTGCTGACCATCGCAACGATGACACCGGGCTCGCCGTTCCAGAACCGCCCTCCCACGGATCTGGCATTCGAGGGAGGCCGGGTCTTTGCAAAGGCTGATGGCGCTGCTAAAGGTGTGCCGTTCGATGATTTGCTGCGCCGAGCCAACCTTCGCCTGGCCACGGGCAGCGGCAAATCCGAAGGGACCATGGGCAATCCCAAGCCGAAGTACTCGACCAACTCATTCGGCTGTCACTTCGTCGAGATTACCTGGCAGCCGGAAATTGCGCGGCTGCGCGTCAGCCGCGTCGTGACGGTCATGGATGCGGGCCGCATTATCAACCCACTGGCCGGCCGGAACCAGATCCAGGGCGCAGTGGTGATGGGAATCGGCATGGCGCTGTTAGAGCAGACGATTTACGATCCGCAGAATGGCGCGCCGATCAACAGTAATCTGGCCGACTACGCGGTGGCGGTAAACGCCGACGTCCCGCCGATCGACGTTCATTTCCTCGACTTCCCCGACAAGGTGATGAACGAACTTGGCGCGCGCGGGATCGGTGAGATCGGCCTGACCGGCGTAGCCGCCGCTATCACGGCGGCGGTCCACCACGCAACAGGTGTTCGCGTGAGGGAACTGCCGGTGAAGATCGAAAATTTATTGGCCTGACGCGTTCCCCGTGCAGAATTTTCTGGGAGGGCGGTTTCAGGGGTTGTCCTGTCGTAGGCTCGTCGCCTTGACTGATACGAAGGTATAGATCGATTTCTTCGTCAAATGGGTCTCGACGCCATTTGCTTCATCGAAATTGTGTATTGAATCCGAGATTCCAAACCGGAGGTTTGTTATGCCAGACAAGAAGAAAGCAGCCGCCGCCGTCGCATCGCAGGGTGGTGGCGCGGGTTCGGTTGGAACCTCCCCAAGAGGGGGGAGGGCCGCAGCGGCTCGAACCCACCTGCCAGGCCAAGACGAATTCAGATCAATCCTTCCCGAAGACATCGACTGGAAGCCGTTTGCGGAGTTCCCACGTTCGGCGCTCCTCGCCGTCGTTGTCGGCGAACCTGCTGAGCCTGGACCCTACACGGTCAGGGTCAAAGTGCCCCATGGTGTGAAGCTAATGCCGCACAGGCACAAGGAGGATCGAGTCTACACAGTGATATCGGGCATTTTCTACATCGGCAGGGGCGATCAGTTCGACGCCGATAAGCTGGAGGCTCATCCGCCCGGTAGCGTCATCGTTCTGCCCGGTGACACACCCCATTTCCACTGGGCGAAATCAGGTGAGTACGTCACGCAGGTGACCGCCATTGGGCCGATCAGCCTTGAATACATCCACTCTGAAGACGATCCGCGGAACAAGAAATCTTAGAAGCAGCTAAGCTTTTTGCGACGGCACACCGCCGGTGGCGGACGCTGGATTACGAATTTCAGCGCGGATGAACTTAGCTGGTACGACTACTCGCCCGACGACGGAACCGTCCGGGCCCTCGGCACCCACCCTGAATCCGAGGTCGTCCTTCCGCGCGATACCGGCGCCGCGCCGCACTGATGCAGGCCTGTGACCCAGAATCAGCAGGCATGAGAATTGGTCGACGTTTTAGAAAGCCTTTGGCCGCCGACATCCCCATTTCTCATCGCCGCCAAAAAACATTTCGTCAAGCTGAATTGACCACTCGGAATTTACGCTTAATGTTGCCGGAGTCCGATAGGTGTTAATAAATCCTCTTATCACCACTTATCCAGGGATCGTCGCGCGTTGAGAAGGTGGTGATAATCCCAGTTCTCGACAGTTATCTGGGAACTGCTCAGTTTCCGGTAAGCGCGCTCATGATCCGAGTACCGCCTGACGGGGTTGACGTTGCATACTCAGGCGGTCAGATGTACATTCTCGATTGGTCCGGAAGTCAAAACGGAAATTCTGGCCAATATGGTGCGGCGGGTATTCTATTCGTTGTGATCACCTTCACGATTCCATGCAACGCAGGCCAAGCGGCTTTCGTTTTTCGTCCGGAGGAGCTGCCCATGCAGCGAATGTGTGCCTCCTTCTGGTTGTGTTCCTAGCTTGTCTCTTGGCGTTTTTCGGGTGTGGGAACGGGGAAAGCCAGCAAGGATTTCATGTCGGGGTGATCACTTCTCTAACGGGCAGCAATGCCGCTTTTGGACAGGCGCACAAGAACGGGTACACGATCGCACTCGCGGAAGTGAATGCGAAAGGCGGCGTGCTCGGCAAGCCGGTTGTGCTCGATTATTACGACGATCAAGGCAAGCCCGACCAGGCGGTTCAGGGCGTCTCGAAGCTCGTGGACCAGAGTCACGTTCCCATCATCCTCGGGGCTCATACCAGCGAGAGCACACGCGCGATTGTGCCCGTCGTCACGCAAAAGGAAATCGTGCTCTTGATGCCGACTTCTGTAGCTGACAACTTGATGGAAACCGGATCGCCGTGGGTGTTTCGCATCTGCGCTGGGTCGGGAGCCTACGCGACCACCACACTTGATTTTCTTCAGCACAACGGCGCGCCGAAAACGATGGCCATCGTTTACGAGAGCACGAATTTCGGCCAGGCGAACGAAAAGTCCATGGCCGATGCGGCAAAGGCAGTGGGCTTAGACGTCATCGATACCGAGGCCTATCAAGCGAGCTCGCCGGACTACAAAGCGCTGCTCCAAAGAGTGAAGTCGAAGAATCCCGATGTGATTTACTTCGCATCGTATTTGCTCGACGCCAACACGTTGATGCGGCAATCCGAACAAGTCGGGCTGAACCCCAAGTATTACACTTCGGCGGGCACGGGATTTGCGGCCGCCGAGTTTGCCACCGCCGACAAGGGCGCGGGGAAAAACGCCGAGTACACTTTTTCGGTGTCGCAGTGGATGCCTACGGCGAAATGGAATGGCTCGAAGGAGTTTGACGAGCAGTACCTCAAAAATACCGGCATTCATCCCGCTTACCACGCCGTGGAAGCGTATGCGGCCTTGATCACTGCGGCGGCGACGATCAACAGCGCGAAGTCTGCAGACGCTACCGCAATCCGCGACGCTCTGCGGCAGATTAATTTGCCGGACACGCCGTTTGGGCCCGTCAAGTTCGACTCCACGGGTCAGAACCAGCACCCGGTTCTCATCACCCAGATTCTCGGAGGGCAGTACAAAGTGGTGTGGCCGCCTGATGCGGCCGAAGCGAAACCCGTGATTCCCGCACCACCCTGGAACAAACGCTAAAGTTAATTCGATCGCAGGCCGCGGAAAGGGCGGATGGCCGGGTAAACGAACTCGTACGCATAATAGATTGCTGTTTTCCTGGCCCGCAATCGCAGTCGCAACCGCTTTTCAGACTCCATCTTCCGCTGCTGCCTTCGCGACACGTTGATTCGTATCATCCGTTTTGAATCTTCAGGACTGTCAATCGCCTCGAAAGCAGCCTGAAACTCCCGGTGAAAGCGACCCGCGACCGGCGCGCCAAGGTTCCTTTGTTCCGCGGTGATCGCGCGGGGAGGCCACGCCGCTGGGCGAACATTCAATGGGTTCGTGTTTATCTCCCATACCTGCGGCACGCAGTCCTTCAATCCATAGTCAATGCGGCCAAACCGGATCTTCGCCAACTCGAACGTCTCTCTCAGCCAGTCGGCATGCGGATTGTTTTCGACGTACTCAAGTTCTTCACGCGCCTTCTCGGAGTCGATTAAGCGTCCCTCCCACTTAGTAACCCAGTTGCGGTTATGAACCAGAGCCTTCGGAATGATTCTGTCGCCCACAATCTGGGCAGAGTATTGCCGATAAATACCGGATGGGTCCGCTGTATCGCGATATTCCACGACGATCAGATCGCGCAGGCGATGGCCATGAAGCAACGTCTGCGCAAGAGCCCGTGTCAACAGCGGGGGTGTATGCAGCAAGCCCGTGAGACTGCCGGTGTGCTCATGTTCAGATCGAATGAAAACGGGGAAGTTCCGACAGCGAAAGAATTGAGAGGCGCGCGCAACGCGGTGCGTGTTTCGCTTTTGCTCGAAACACGTCTTCAGCAGATCGTACCGGCACAATACTTCAGCTGGATGATTGAGCAATGTGATTTCCGAGCTGGCTTCGGAAAGCTTTTCCCAGCACTGGAGCGCGATCTCCCTTTCGGTTGGAGAGAACTGGTCAATCGCAGAGAAGATGTACGAGCCAAGGGGCAATTCTTGTTGCGCCGCGATTGTGTCAAACGTGAGAATCCGCATCCGACTGCGCAGATTGCTGCCGTGCTGTTCGAGGTACGCCTTCATGCACCACGTTTCCTGCGAAGGAGCAACGAAGAAAATCACGCGCCCCTCCTGACGGCCGTCATTTCTTCCGGCGCCAGATCCCTATGGTCGCAGGCCCTGGCAGCAGTAGGAAAGGTGAGGGGTCGGATATGACACAGTCCGCGCCGTGTTCCGTGTAGTAGTGGCCAAAGTTTCTGCCGGTCACGGCCCAAATCATTGTCGATGTGTTGTGCTTTTTCGCCAGCGTCATCAGCCCTGGCAGTGTCCGGTTCGCCAGGGTCATGCCGGTCATGATCGCTAAATCAGCTTCTTTCATGAGCCGGGCGTTGGCAACTTTTCCGCTCAAGATCTTCACGCCACCGAGTTCTTTGCCGACGGCCTCCGGCCACAGATCGGTGGCAGAAACGTCGAAGCCCCTTGTTACTAGTGCACTGATTATGCCAGCGGTGGCCCCGATGACAAGCACGCGCGGGTTGTTTCCCTTGAGATTTTTTGGGCCTTTACGGCGGCATATTTTTCCTGCCTCGTCGGCGAATATCCGTGACCTGGCAACGTATTTGGCATTTACCGCGCCATTAAGCTTTATCTGTTGGTCTGCTCGCCGTGAGACATGACCCATAATCAAATCCACGAACGTAGTTCGGTCAATGTAGTCCCGGTACAATCTGTTTTGTAGAATTTGTCTGGTGTCTTTTCCCACCAATTCGGGATCGGGATCCGGCAGTACGCGCGTGAGTCCGACGGCGGTGCCGTAGTTCTCGGATTGAGCGACCTTCATGGTGTAGCGAGTTTTTCTTTCTCCTACGACGGGCTGGCGAACGAGGTTGATGTACCAGAAGTCCCTGATCCGGAAGAGGTCCTCCGACAGCTCCCAAGACCGCTTGAGGGCCCATTTCTCTGCGGCTTCGACGGAAAATGCAGACGGCTTCAGTGCATGTTTCGGTTCACGAAACGCTTTTGCCAAGATTCCTCCATCCTCAGTCTTCGCTCCTTAAGTCGTCGTCCAGTTGTTTAAATTCAAAACCTCTGAGGGTAAGGGAGACCATTTCTTAGCAAGGGTTCTAGCCGGAATTTCCTTTTTGACCTTCCAGGCGACAGGAGTATACACGCGCTTGTCAGTGTCATGAGGCATCCGCCCCGTCTCTGTATTCGTCAACCAAGCCACTGTCAAGCATAAGTACCCGAATAACTGGTGTTACCGCAAGTGTTGATAAATTCTCTTATCACCACCAATCCGCCGCGCGCGTGATGACAGGTCGCGCCTTGACATCAAGAGACAGGCCGTCTTAAATTCGCAATGCTTCGAAATAACACACTTAGAATCTTCCTGGGGGTCTAATGAGCACAGCGACGAGCTTTCAAGCGGACATCCTCCCGCTTTTTACGGAGCGAGACGTTCGTGGGATGATCAAGGCGTTCAACCTTGCAAGTTATGATGACGTCAAGGCGCACGCCGCCATCATCTACGACCGCATTCGAGGAATCGGTGGCGCGGTAATGCCGCCCCCACCGCCAAGAGGAGAAGGCCCTTGGCTTCAATCGCGCATTGAACTATTCGCAAAATGGATGGCGGACGGGTGCCCACCATAGACGGCCTCCAAGTAGTAAGAGATGTTCCGAGGCCTTAAATGAAGGCGGCATGGTACGAAAAGCAGGGGCCGGCCAGGGTGACCGAACGGCCCCCAGCTCTATTGGTTTAAGAGGATTTGACAACTGCTAAAGGGACCCTAGAGCCTAGGGCCGTCCCGTTGGCGCCGCTGGCGGTACGAGATCTTCCGCAGCAACGATCTGCCATTTGCCACCTCGCCTGACCCAGGTGTCGGTCCAGACGAACTTTCCGGTAGTTCCATCTTTCTTCTTCCAGGTCTCATGGCCCTGCGCCACGGCCGCATCCCCAAAGAAGCGGATGTCGACTTCGTTGAGGTGATTGGAAACGAAGTCGGAAGGATGAGTGCGGAAATCCTTGATGGCGTCTGCCTTCGAATAATGGCTGCCGTCGATGTCCACTCCAACAAAGTCATCAGCGAGGATGCGCTCGAGAACGCCCACGTCATTTGGAACGACGGACTCGGCCCAGTCCGACTCAGCCTGTCGTATGTAGGTTCTGTCGCTGGCGTGGTCATCGGCCGACTGGGCAAGCGTCAAAAAGGTGACGAACAGGAGCAACGCGATCGTCATGAAAGGTCGTCGCATGATAGTTCCCTGGTGGGATCTTACCACGACCTCGGAAGAATCGTCGGCAGCTCGAAATCAGTCCTCGCTCAATTTCAACGATTCGTCGGCTTACGGGAAACTTGTGCGCGCGGGAAAAATCATTCCGAGCGAAGCGCTTGTATGATGTCGACGCGGGCGGCGCGTGCCGCCGGGATCATCGAAGCGACTACCGCCGCGCCGAACAGCACGAACGCAGAAACGATCACGGGCAATGCGCCCGGCATTTTTAAGTCGCCGAAATAGCTGCTGGCAACACGAGCCACGATGAAGCCGAACGCGGCTCCGGCAAGCACACCCGCCGCGGCCATGAGGGCGCCTTCGCCCACGACGGCCCGCAGGAGATTTTCCGGCTGAGAGCCGAGGGCGAGCCGGATGCCAAACTCGCGCGTGCGCGCGCTAACGGAAAAGGCCAGCACACCGGCGACTCCGACGACGGCGATCGCGAGCGCTACAATCGCAAAAACTCCAAAGACGAGCGAGTTCAAGCGGTCGGGCGCGAGAACCTTCGCGCGTATGTCTTCGAGGGTAGCCGCATGTTCAACGGGCTGATCCACGGACATGTCGCGAATGATGCGGGTAACAGGCGTAACCAGTGAGTAGGGATTCGCCGTCGTGTGGATGAAGAGATGGCCTCCATATAGGCCTCCGCCATCGGCAAACGTGCCGTAGACGGATGCTGTCGGTTCAGGCACGACGTGAATGTCGTCTACGTCGGCTGCAACGCCGATGATGCGGTGCGGCGCTTTCACGCGCGCCTTTTCGGCATCGTCACCGGGAAGGAATTCAAGGACGGGATCGGTCCAGTAGACGTGGCGTCCGACGGCACTTTGACCGGGCCACATGCGCTCAGCCAGAGTCTTGCTGATGATCACGACGGGCTCGCTCTTCCCGTCGTCGAGGTCGTTG
This sequence comes from uncultured Acidobacteriota bacterium, assembly GCA_963812565.1. Taxonomy (GTDB): domain Bacteria; phylum Acidobacteriota; class Terriglobia; order Acidiferrales; family UBA7541; genus Palsa-295. Next base: position 1,193,847 of record CAWEVR010000006.1, on the reverse strand, counting down.
AAATCGCGCCCTTCCAATAAGGGAACGCCGAGAGCGGCAAAAAAGCCTGGCGAGATGGTGCGAATCATGGCGCGAGGATCTTCGGCGGTGTGCGTGTGACCGTCGCCGGAATATTGAAGGCCGGGACCAAAATTCTGCGCGTCGCGCCAGGGGGCCGTCTCAGCGAAGGCCGTGCCCGTGACGCCCGGAAGGGCGTCAATCTGACGGATGGATTCCTTGTAGAAATCGATGACTTGCTGCGGCGTTTTACCGTAGGTCATCGCGGGGACATCAATGGCGAGGACGCGCTGCGTCTCGAAACCAGTGCGGGTGGCTTGAAGCGCGAGAAGAGTGGTGATCAGAGCAGCAGCGCCCGCGAGAAGCACGAACGAGGCGGCGATTTGAGTGATGGCGAAGGCACGCTGGCGGCGGCTGGTGCTGCTGGTTATGCGGACGCTGCCGCTCGATACGTTGAGGCCGTTGGCCTTGTCAGCGGAAGGCAGGCGCGGGACGAAGGCCAGAATCACGGCGGCGAGGATGGCGAGCGCCGCACCGACCCAAAGCAAGCTGGAATCGACCTTCAAATCCATCGCGCGAACCGAGAAACGCGAGGCGTAGCGAGCGAGGATCGAGACGAGCGGCTGCGCGATGATCACGCCGATTGCCGCGCCAGCGCCGCACAGGATAAGGCTTTCGGCTAACAGCATGCGACGCAGCGCGCCAGAGCTGGCGCCGAGGGCCGCGCGAATCGAAAGTTCACCTTCGCGGCGGACGGTGCGCGCGAGAATCAGGTTGGCCACATTGCAGCAGGCGATGATGAAGATAAGACCCGAGGCAGCGAGGAGCACAAGCAGGACGGTGCGCGCGCCCGAGGTGATCTGGTCGCGAAGCATTTTGGTGCTGATGGTGAACTGAGCGCTGGCAGGATAGGCCTCGGGGTGGTCTTTCACCATGGAGGCGTAGGAGGTGCGCAGCTCGCTGCGCGCCTGATCGAGAGTGGCGCCGGGAGCGAGCTTGCCGAAGAGTTCGGTCATACGATGGACGCGGCCCGTAACCATCGTGGCAGACATGTGATGCGGGCTGGTGACGATATTGGCGATGATGTCGGTATCGGCCGGATAAGGAGTGGCGGGTTCGAGGACGCCGATCACCGTGCCGGTGCGGTCGCCAATGCTGCCGAGGCGGACCGTTTTTCCAAGCACGTTGGGATCTTGTTTGAGGACGGTCGACCAGAAACGGTAAGTGAGAACGACGACACCGGGGGCGTTGGGACCATCGTCCTGCGGGCCGATCAGGCGACCGAGAACAGGATGGAGGCCCATCACGTCGAAGTAGGTGCCGCTTACCACGCCTCCCTGAATTTCGCGGGGCTCGCCGAGGCCGATCATCGTGAAGCCGATTTCAGAGAAATCGCCGAACTGTTGGACCGAGTGAACGCTGGACTCGATGTCCTTGATTTCGGGGACGGAAAAGGTGGTGTTTTCGTCGCGCAGGCCAGGCGCGCTCTGGCGGATGTAGACGAGCCGGTCCTCGTCACGGTTGACGAGCGGCTTGAGCAGCACTCCGCGCACGAGAGTGAAGATGGCGGCGTTGGCGCCGATGCCGAGCGCCAGGGTGAGGATCACAATGGCTGCAAGCCCTTTGCTGCGCATCAGCGAGTGGAACGCAACTCTTAGATCGCGGAAAAATGACATCGTTCTCCTCCCCTCGGCGTTTATCAGCAACACGCGTGCCAATGGAAAGACCCACATTGTAAATCACTTACGACCGAATGCGTCGTAGGGGGTGCTCGTTTTCGAAAGCCAATGTCCAAGTTCGGACACCCACTCGGTTGTGGAACCCCGCGACACGTGGCGTGTGGTTCAGAAGCGGCGGTCTGCACTGACCGTGTTCCCCGGACCGTGTTCTTCCGCACGCCAACCGCTCCAGTGATTGTACTTGTCCGATTATCCGATTTATCGGGCACTGGCCAACGGGTTAGGCCCTCATCGCGAGGTGTCCTTTCGCCGTCGCCGCTGGCTCTCCCTCATCATTTCGCTAATATTCGCCGCCGGACGTATCTCGATTGTCCCGCACTTCAACTGCACTCCCGGAGATTGGGAAATGAGCTGAATTGCGTGATTCAGATCTCGCGCTTCAAGCACCTGAATTCCACCCAATTGCTCCTTCGTTTCCGCGTACGGACCATCTGTCACTGCGACCTTCCCGTTCTTCCAACACACGGTCACCGCCGTGTTGGCGGGCTGAAGAGGTTCCTCAGCGACCAAATGTCCGTTCTTGCGCAGTTCGTCGTTGTAGCTAAAACACTCGTCCAGCACTGCGTTGCGGTCGCTCTCAGACATGTTTTCGAACTTGTCGGGCTCGAGATAGCCCAAACAGATGTATTTCATTGGGTCCTCCGTCAGAGACCGTGTAACACATCGATTCATGCAGTTGCTTGTCGCTAGTAAAATCAGACTTCGCGGGCTAGCCGGTGGCAAATGCTCGCCGAAGGGCAACCATCCACGATTCCGTGAATCGTTTCGAAACTGCGGCGTCGGGGACTAGCACATCGAAGCCGTGGTACGCGCCCGGAATTACATGGAGTTCCGTCGGAACTCCGGCATTAATCAGGCGGCGGGCGTATTCGACATCTTCATCCACAAACAGATCGAGAGCGCCGACGCCGATGAATGCGGGAGGCAGTCCGGCGAGATTTTCGACGCGCGCAGGAACCGCGCCTGCCGGAACAGTAGGCGAGCCGGCCGGGACGCCGAGGAAAGAAGTCCAGGCGAAACGATTCGAGCCCGCGTTCCAAAGGAACTGTCCGATATACGGCGGAACTTGGCGAGTGCTGCCGGTTCGATCGTCGAGCACCGGATAAATCAGCAACTGAAATAGGATGGGAATTTCGCGGCGATCACGCGCGGCAATGGCGAGCTGCGCGGAATGGCCGCCACCGGCGCTTTCTCCGCCTACGGCGATGCGTTTGCGATCCACGCCGAGCTCGTCAGAATTTTTGTAGAGCCAGCGCAGAGCGGTGTAATTATCTTCGAGCGATCCCGGGAAATGAGTTTCCGGCGCGAGTCGATAGTCGACCGAAACGACCAGGCATCCGCAATTCTGTGCCACCGCTTGCAGAAACGGATTGAATTGTCCCGCCATGCCGGTGACATACCCGCCGCCATGCATGTGCAGAAATGCAGGACGCCCTTTCGTGCCCGGAGCCGCATCGACAATCACCAGGCGCAAGTCCGGCGCGCCCAATGGGCCGGGTATGCGCCGTTCAAATGGCTGCGGCGCCGGCGGAGGCAGCGGAGGCACCGGCGGCCATTTGCGTCCGGCGACGAGAGTTTCGCTGGTGAAGGACTGAGTGGGAAATGGGAATTTCTTGATTGCGTCAAGCAACTCCGGATCGACCATGGCATAGGGGTCGGCCGCTGCAGGCGCTTGCGCCGGCGCCTGGCGGGCGACGCCGGAGCGCAGCAATTCAGGCGCAATGCCGATCCCAATTCCCGCAGTCAAACCGCCGCGAACAAAATCACGCCTCGTGAGCTCATTCATCGTTGGCTCCCGTTTCTGAAATTGAAGTGTCTTGCCCGGGTCTCAGACATTTCTTCGAACTTGCCGGGCTCGACGTAGCCCAAACAGATGTATTTCATTGTTCTGCTCCCCGTTCTCCGTCCCCTCGGTGGGAACCGGCAGGGCACCTGTAGCAGGCTTTTCTGTCACTGTTTCACGTAATGAAGGGCAACACTTCCTGACGGAAAAACCTTGGACTCAACAAGTTTTAACTTTAAGTTCTCCGGCAGGTTAATGCCTTCCAGCAGCCTTCTCCCTTTTCCTGCAATGATTGGATGAACGCCAAAATGATATTCATCAACTAGACCAAGCTCTATCAGTTGTGAAGGAATGTCCACACCGCCGACCAAAATATTTTTGCCTTGCTCGCGTTTCAGCCTAACTATTTCCTCTTGAAGGTTCGTACGAACAATTCTCGTGTTTCTGTCTTCAACGCTCTCCAATGATCGCGAAAAAACAATTTTGTTGATGGAGTCAAATGCCTTGGCAAATTCTTTGTCTGCGCGTGTCGCAGTCGGGTCTTTTAGGACATCAGGCCAATAAGGAACCATCAATTGATGGGTTTTGCGCCCATAGACGAGCAGGTCGGCATCTCGCAGGAACAGCGCATAGTGTTCGAATATCTTTTCATCAGGTACTACGCTGGTGTGGTCGAAGCAGCCATCTAAGGACATGTTGATTGCGTAGATTAGCTTTCTCATTTGGTTACGCCGCTCCCCTTTATGTATCAGTGTCTATAAGGCCTTGCGCACTGGATCGTTTACTTTAAAGTCGTCAAGGATGTGCCACCGCGGGAGCTTCCCGCTCGCCCGACCCAAGCCCTGATTAACGCGCTGAGCCGAGAAGTTGGCTGTCGGATTAGAACTTGTCCGGATTGTCCTCATAAACACGACTTAGGAACGCGCGCACCTCGACTGGCGCACGACAGGCGACGGCAGCCTTGCGCCCCCACTCCAGCGCCTCGTCCATGTTAGCGGCTTCCAGTATCCAAAAACCGCCTACGTGCTCCTTGGTCTCCAGGTACGGCCCGTCGGTGATGAGCACCTTACCATTGGGCTGCGCCCGCAGCGACTTCGCGCTGCTGGCCGCGGAGAGCCCGCCAGCGAAAAGCCTGGCACCGGCAGCGATCATCTCTTCGTTGAGCACGTCGATATCGCGTTCCATTGCTTCGCCTTCGAGAGATCCGTCGTAACCGTCGGGGTGGTGAATAGCGACCAAATACTGCGGCATGATTTCTCCTTTTCCTGTAACGCTGTTCGGCCGGGCGGTTGCCCTGCCTTCACTAGATAGACGAATGGCCGGATCGGAATTCGACAAAGCGCGGAGAGTTTTTTTATTGCTTCATCTCATCGGCGACATCGTCGCCGAACTTTTTTCGGATCTCCTTTTGGGTCTCGGGATCGAAGTCGGTTAAGTCAAACAGCCGGCGGACTTCGACTACCATTTCGTTATCCTTTGCGGGGATGCGCGAGGCCCATTCGAGCGCCTCTTCGCGCGAGTTCACCTGAATGATCCAGAAGCCGCCGATCACTTCCTTCGTTTCGGGAAACGGGCCGTCGGTTACTTTCGACTTTCCGTCTTTGAAGGTCACGCGCGCGCTCATCGTCGCAGGCGGGGTCAGCCCGTCGAGCGCGAGCAGCACGCCGGCTTTCCCTAGTTCCTCGTTGTACTTGCCCATTTCCTCCATTTCTTTGAAGTCGGGTACCCAGCCGGGTTTCGCGGTTTCGTAGACTTTCGGAAAGTGGATCATCATGAAACGCATGGAGTTCTCCTTGAGTGTTGTGCGGACGCCATATCAGGGCCGCTACTTTTATATAGGAGCTTGGACCGCACTGGGCACGGAATGTTGCGAGAGCCCGGTTGCGCGGTGCCGCTCCACTTACGCGTCGAACGGGGTAGTGGGGAATCGACACGCGATTTGCAGATTTTTCGCGTAGCGTGTCACCCGGGAAACACTTTCTGGCGGCCCAGTTGTCCGGCCTTCACCATATAGTCGAACGGCCGCACCGGAATTCGACAAGTCGTCGAGGTTTTTATTTTAGCTGCCGAATCTGCTCTTGCAGGAATTGCCGCTCCGGTCCCTGCTGGGTCAGCGCCAGAATTGGCAGAAGCGCGACTTTGAATCGATTGGACGAACGCATCCAGGGATACCAAAGTATTGTTCGGATATTAGGCGCAGAGTCGGCATCCTATCCGCGCCAAGCGTTAACCGTACTTGAGATCGGTGCTCTGTCCGACCTCGATAATGTAACCGTCAGGATCGCGGATGTAGCAGCGAATCTCGCCGTACTTGGCAATCGGTTCCGTCAGGAACTCGGCCCCTCGACTTTTCCACAATTTGTAGCACGCTTGAATATCCGCAACGCGGAAATTCATAAAGCTGTTGATGTGATTCGGGTCGGGGACGCTGAGCGTTACCGTCGGCTTATCCGGAGTCGGCCCGCCCCCAACGTTCAGAATCATCCAGATATTCGCAAGCTGAAGGTACGGAGGCGCGTTGCCATCACCCATGGTCAGAATGCGAGCGCCGAAGACCTTTTCGTAGTAGCGCGCCGAGCGCTCGACGTCGGCAACGGTGAGAAAATGTGCGATGCTGATCCCTTCGCGCGGAGGCATCTCATAGCTCTTCTGTTCGATTTGTACGGCGGTCATTGATGGCTCCTTTCGATATGGTGCTCATTACAAACGCAGTGTCCAGGGAGTTCCGGTTTCCACTGGAGGTGAGGGACGGCGATCGCAGTGCTCATAGTTGCTCGAATCAGCGGCGCATTGATTAAGCCAGAAGCGCGACGACGAATCTAGTACGAAAGTATCGGCTTCTGACCAGTCTTTTTTTTATTTCAACTGCCGAATCCGCTCTTGCAGGAATTGCCGCTCGGGTTCCTGTTGGGTCAGCGCCAGAGCTTTCTCATAAGACGACCGAGCCTCAGCCGTCCTGCCGAGTCTACGGCACATATCTGCGCGGGCGGAATGTGCCAGATAATAATCGGCCAATTCGCCATGCTCCAGCACCGCGTCGATCTGCGTTAGACCGGCCTCGGGACCATCCCGCATGGCAATGGCCACGGCACGATTGAGTTGCACCACTGGCGAAGGCTGAATTCGCATCAATTGATCGTAGAGCGCCACAATCTGCCGCCAGTCGGTCACAGCGACCGATTTGGCCTCCGCATGAACGGCCGCAATCGCCGCCTGCAGTGTGTAGGAGCCGAAGCGGCGGGACTTCAGTGCTTTCTCCAGCAATGCCACTCCCTCCGCGATCTGCTCCCGGTTCCAGAGCGAGCGATCCTGGTTCTCCAGCAAAATCAGTTCTCCGGTCGGCGATTTTCTGGCAGCGTGACGCGATTCCTGCAGCAGCATCAGGGCAAGCAGCCCAAGCACTTCCGGCTCCGGCTGGAGTTCGGTCAGCAACCGGCCCAGTCGAATCGCCTCGCCGGTCAGCTCGCCCCGCGTTACTTCCGCTCCCGCCGCAGCACAGTAGCCCTCATTAAATACGAGATAGACGACCTGAAGCACCGCGTCCAGTCGCTCCGGCAATTCCTCCGGCGTCGGCACTTCGTAACGAATCGGAGTGTCTCGAATCTTTGCCTTTGCGCGCACAATGCGCTGCGCCAGCGTGCGCGGAGTGGTGAGGAAGGCCTTTGCTATCTCCTCGGTTGTCAGCCCGCACACCTCACGCAAGGTCAGCGCAACGTGCGCTTCCGGCGCGAGAGCTGGATGGCAGCAGGTAAAAATCAGGCGCAGACGGTCATCCTCAAGGCTGTCCTCTTCATTGGACCTTTCCGCCGAACTCATCTGCGATTCGAGATATCGCACGAGCTCGTCTTGAGACGCATCAAATCTTGCCCGGCGACGCAGAGTATCGATGGCTTTGAATCGGGCCGTCGAAATCAACCATGGTCGCGGGTTGCCGGGTACTCCACTCCTCGGCCACAGGCTTAGCGCAGCTGCAAAGGCTTCGTGCATCGCCTCCTCGGCAACATCAAAATCACCGAGCAAGCGGATCAGAGTTGCCAGGATTCGTCCCGAATCCACGCGATAAAGGGAGTCGAGCAATTCGCGTATCTGCTCGGTGGAACGCTCGGACATGACGACGACCTTAGCAAACCAGCTACCCCGAATCAATTTGGCAAACGGCGGATCGATGCAAAGTGCCCAGGTCGTGACTCTGAAATCTGGACAACAGAACGCTTCCTCGGTTGACTCAAAATCGCCAATGCACTCATTTGAGCTTCGTACAAGCTCAACATTACCGCGTTGCTCTCGAGTCACGAGCAATCAGGAAGTTGAACCACAAAACCGAGACGGTCAGAATTAGGCTTCGGGGACTCGAGGCATTTATAAGATGGGTTGTAGTCTGGTGATCAAATCTTGATCATAACTCCCGATAAGTCGGATTACCGGACAAGTGCCTTTAGCTGGCCATAAACGGCGTTCTGGGAAATGACGACCAAGGTTCCGGATGGATTATCGGCTAACCGGAAGGTATCCGGGTTCCGCGGCCCGTATTAGTCCTGAGGATTCGGCTTATCGTCAGGAAATCAAGCACAGACGAGATGCGCGTTAATCAGGAGTTTTGCGCAGTACGAATTGGCGCTGGCGGTACGACGACCTCAACAAGCCCGGTCGCCACGTCGCACACGAGGCCAGATATAAGCCACGCGCCCGGCAATGCGGGAACCTCCCGGAGCGCAGCAACGTCGACGGCAACCGCCGCGCGGGGATTGGTGACAGCTTTTGTGTTGAGTTCGTCTTCCCGTATTTGAAAATAGTGTGCCAGCATGGCGGGGTCGCCGGCCAGGCGAGTCATGCCGCAATCGGTGTGCTGAAGCACGATGATGTGAAACTCCCCGCCGCCTCCCGGAATTTCTCCGGCAACCTGACCGATTCGCCCGAGTAGACCCAACTGCTCTAACAACCCCGGGGTGATTCGTCCGCCGATGTCGCGCAGCACGACGGCCTCGCCCGGTTTAATTCCAAGGACATGAGCCGGATCCACACGCATGTCAGCGCAACCGATGATGATCGCCTTTACATTGGGCATCGCCCGTGGAAGCGAGGGCATTAGTGTGCCCGCAGCAGACTGCTGATGAGCAAATTCTTTGTTACGTTGTAACAAGTAATCGAGATTGTTCATGCTGATTCTCCGCGAGATTTGTTCTAACAGCAGGATTGTAAAGCATGGTAGTTCTCAAATAGAACTTCAATCGAGGTAAAGTTAAGCTCAAGCCCCGATTAGTCGCGTAATCGGAAGCTAGGTTTTGCAGATGGGCTGGGACGGTTTGCCCCGGATAGCTTTCGAGAAATCCTCTTATCACCATCTATCTCAGAATGACATTGCTGGTGATAATCCCTGTTCTCGATACCTATCTGGAAATGCGCTGGTTTCCGGCTACGCCGAGTGGCTCAAGCAAGCGCAAACATCAAAAGTGTGGACTAAAAGAGGGGTTGGACGATGCGTCAGCACACGTAGCGGCCTTTATTGATCCTTGATTGTGTAATCCGCTGGTACCCGAAACAGAGCTACGTCAGGTTCTGACTGCTCCAGATTCGTCATTCGCTTTTCGTCGTCTCCGGAACGCGGGTCGGACTTTTTTTCCAAAAGCGTGATGCCCATAGCTGAGGAAATCCAAGTCTCCCTCACAATCGTGAGGGCGTGGTCGTTGCCTTCGGCGCCCGCCGGAATCGTCCATGTAATTCTCTGTCCGGTCACTATGAGACCTTCCATCTGCTGAGACTTCAGTCTCTCGATGGCGGGTTTCGGCGCGGGCGGGGAAGCAGAAGTCTGAGCGGACGTGTGTTGATCTGGCGCGCCGACCTTCAGACTTGGTGGGGGACCACTCCATCTGCTGCGGGAGGCAATCGCATATTGCGGCTGAATGAAGTACTGAACCCCCTCCACGGGATTGTATATTTGAATGAAGCTCGGTGCTTCTTGCGTAGGCGCATAGGTGTCGAATCGAACTCTTCCTAAGGAATCCCGATAGACGAGCATTTTGCTCTTCGTCTGAACATGAGTTCCGTCAGCCAACGTCTGGCTGCGCGTGTTTTCGATTACGGCTGAAAGGGGGCATCCGGTACGAGGTCCCACCTGCGCAAGGTCGAAAGACCCCTCAACCCGGGGGCATGCTGAGGGTTGCGTTTGTGCCATCGCTGTGTAGTCCGCCAGTGAAACCAAACCACATACGAGCACCATCTTTAGAATGGTCTTCATCATCGGTCTTCCTGCAAGTCAATTTCCCAGCGTCCCACGCAAATCGTGCGCTGTCGCAGATTACTCCAGCCATCCGTTGCCTTTCAATTATGAAGACGGAGCGAATGTGTTTCGCGTTACGTCGGCGCGTCCTCTCCGCACCAGTAATCGGGAATCGCCGCATTCTGAGATGGGTGGTGATAATCCCTCTTCTCGACACCTATCTAAAAATTAGGGTCCGATTAGCCAAGTATTGGGCGCATTTAGGCGAAGCGAGTGAGATTCACAGCCAGAACGGGTAAGCTTGTCCGCTTCACATAAACTCGGCACATCAAGGAGACTCAATGAAGAAGCTTGCTGAGATACTTGTTTGCATTCTTGCACCGCTTGCGCTGGCGTTTTCTTTCACACAATCGTCCGCGCCCAAACATGAAGCGACGACGATGTCACTAGAATGCGCAACGGGAGACTGCCCGCTACTGAAAGGGATGCCGCAAACAGCCGGGCTTCGCAGCGGTTATGTGCGGTTGAAACCGGGAGAGTCCGTCGGTTGGCATACCACAGGACAGAACGAAGAAGCCCTGGTGATTCTTCACGGGAAAGGCGAAGCAGAAATAGAAGGGGCGACAAGAATGCCTCTTACCGCATCCATGCTCGCTTACGTTCCGCCAGCGACGCGACACAATGTGATGAACACGGGTCCCGAGCAACTGGAATATGTTTACGTCGTTGCACCAGCTGCAGCCAGATAGCTGATGATAAATCCTCTTTGCACCACCGATCCTGGGATCGTCGCACTCTGAGATAGCTGGTGATAATCCCTGTTCTCGACACCTATCTACCCCAGTGTCCGATTAATGCGTTAATCGGGACTTGAGAATCAGATGGTAGGGTGCGCGCTTCGCGCGTCGCAGTCCTGCTCGGTAAGCGCGAGGCAAAGCAGCCCGCGCCCATACTTGGCCATGAACTTGATGGCTTCCGGCGTCACTTCTTTTGCCGCCATCGCCACATCGCCCCGATTTTGGCGGTCTTCGTCATCCACCAGGACAATGATGCGTCCCTGGCGGACCTCTTCGATCGCTTCTTCGACCGTCGCAAGAGGTGCCTGCGCCCGCTCCTGTCAGTGGATCCAATGCCGCAGAGCAGAATAGAAAAGCGCGCCCATCAGCCCTGCGCCGGGAATCGTCAGCACCCACGCCCACATGATGCGTTCCGTCACGCCCCATCTCACGGCCGTAATTCTCCGCGCCGACCCGACGCCCACAATCGCTCCGGTAATCACATGCGTCGTACTCACCGGAATTCCCGCCTGCGCCGTGCCCATCAAGGTCAGCGCCGCGGCAGTCTCCGCGGAAAAGCCGCTGAACGGAGTGAGTTTCGTGATTTTCTGCCCCATCGTTTTCACCACGCGCCATCCACCTGCCATCGTACCTCCGGCGATGGCCAGGTGGCAGCAGATGATCACCCAATAGGGCACCACGTAAGTGGAAAGCGTGCCGCTTGAAACCAGCGCCGCCGTGATGATGCCCATGCCTTTTTGTGCGTCATTTGTGCCATGGCCGAGGCTGAACGCCCCGGCGGAAACGAGTTGTAGGCGGCGAAACCATTTGTCCACGCGTCGCGGCGATTGGCGCCGGACGATCCAACTCGTGATCACCGTCACGATCAATCCCGCCGCCATTCCGATCAGTGGTCCGAGGAAAATGAAAATGATCGGCAGAATCCATCCGTGAATCAAGATAGCGCGAAAACCTACGGCCGCCACCGCCGCTCCGCCGTAACCGCCCATCAGCGCGTGGGACGAACTCGCGGGCAACCCCATGCGAATCGTCGCGTAGTTCCAGACAATCGCTCCGAGCAATCCGGCCAGGAGAACGGTCTCGTTCACCATTTTCAAATTCACGAGCCCGCTTCCCATTGTCTTGGCCACGGCGGTACCGAAAACGAAAGCCGCGAAGAAGTTCCAGAACGCGGCCCAGGCGACAGCCCACAGTGGCCGCAGCACGCGCGTGGACACGACCGTGGCAATCGAGCTCGCCGCATCGTGCCAACCGTTCGTGAACTCGAAGGCCAGCGTGACGACCACAACCACGTACAGCAACTGAACGTTCGTCACGCAGCTCTTCTCCTCGACGCGATCAGAGCGATTTTCGTCATGGGCATCCCCAGGGCGGGTGAGCGCGGGCTCACGCGTTCTTCAACGTGACGCCTTCGATGACGTTGGCAACGTCCTCGCATTTGTCGGCGGCAAATTCCAGTGTCTCGATGATTTCTTTCCATTTGATGATTTGTATCGGATCTTTTTCCTCGTCGAAGAGGGTGGCGAGCAGGTCCCGGCACTGGCGGTCCGCTTGGTTTTCCAGGCGATGAACCTCGATACAGGTGTCCTGAATGTGGTCTTCCTTTTCCAGCACGCGCACCGCCGCCACGACTTGCGCCGACGCGTCGCGCACCGTTTTCGCCAAGTCCACGACGCCCGGACGGATCTGCTTGATCCGGTACATCACCAGGCGCGTTGCCACAGCCTCCACGAGATCCAGCACGTCGTCAATCGCGCTGGCCAGCTCGTGGATGTCCTCGCGGTCGAAGGGCGTGATGAACGTCTGGTTCAGCCGCATCACGATGGCGTGCGTAAGGGTGTCCCCGATGTGCTCGTAGGATTCCAGGTTTTCCGCGCCCTGCGCCGGATTCTCGAAATGCTCCAGCATTTCGACCAGCGCTTGTGCACCGGCGTGAACGTTCTCCGCCTGCTTGTTGAACATCTCGAAAAAACCCTTTTCGTGTGGAAGAATCCTCGTTAGCAGTCCCGGCATGGCACGCACCCCCTCACAAACCTGAATGTTACAGAGCTGTTACAACGATAGGCGGGGACTATACCCAATCGCCCCTCGGCGGGCAAGGAAACCCACGCCGCCCCCCTGGATTGCGGGTTGTACCAGTACCAGCACAACCGGCACAGTTTTCCACAATTAATTTGAATTGAAGAGACAACTGGCGGCTCCCGCGCATCGGCGGCGGTTCATTCGATGCGTTGCGGGAACCCTGACCAACATGTTTGATTTCTCTCACGTCCGGTCCGACAGGATCTTCCTCGATCCGTCTACGCGCCAGGTTGTCTTTTCCCGCGACTAACAGTAGGAAGTTAGTTTTCTACAGGATCATTCCGAAACTGGCTCGGGCCCGTTCTAGGGTCCCGAGCCAGTTTTTCTCTGCCCCTCTCCTTACAGAACACACTCCCCAAACAGTGCGCTTACGCGCAATTCCTGATCTCTTCACTAAAAGCGAAGGCGATCTGAGCGTATATTGTTTTGCTAGGATCTGTGGGGGCGTACATCGATGCTGGTGAGTCGGTTTCCTCCGTCGGAAGTAGCGGCAAAGATCGCCGTATCGCTGGGCATTGGACTTCTCGTCGGAATCGAAAGGGAGTGGTCGAACAAGGACCTTGGTGCGCGAACATTCGCGCTGACCGCCCTCCTAGGAACCGTCGCTACTTTGTTTGCACCATCGATGACAATTGTCTCATTCGTCGGGGTCTTCCTAATCGTTGTCTTCGCGAACGCTCGCAGTCTGCTGGTGGACCGATCTTTGGAGGCAACAACGTCGGCAGCCTTACTCGCGATTTTCGTTCTGGGGGCCTTGGCCGGGCAGGGTCACCTGTTTACCCCGGTAGCAGCAGCGATCCTAATGACGATGTTGCTTGCGTGGAAAGTGGAGCTGCATCGATTTGCTGGCGGATTACAACCGGCAGAAATTCGCAGTGCCGTGCTCTTAGGCCTTTTAGGTCTGGTGGTGTATCCCCTTCTCCCCGATCGGTTCATTGATAGGTGGGAACTGATCAATCCCCGGCAGGTGTGGATAACGGTCATCGTCATCGCTGGCATCGGATTCGTAAACTATGTCCTGCTGAAGGTTTACGGCACCAAGGGAATCTACGTGAGCGGCTTTCTGGGAGGGTTTGTGAATAGCAGCGCTGCCGCAGTTGAGCTGGCGAAACCGCTCGGCGCGGGTGGAATGTCATTTGGCGTGGCCGAGGCTGCGTTTCTACTCACGATCGTAGCAATGTTTGCCCGCAATCTACTGATCCTCGCAATCTTTTCCCCATTCGCCGTACGTACGGCGGCCGGGCCCCTTATTGCCATGGCCGTCGTTGCACTGATCTTCGTCCGAAGCGCAAGGGCTCGTGCGGATGACACTCCGACTGAGATTCATCTCGAATCGCCCATCTCGCTCAAGCGCGTGCTAAGTTTCGCTCTATTGTTCCTGATAATTCAAACTGTCTCGACTTTGGGTGAGCGCTACCTCGGTAAGTTTGGGTTCTTGGGAATTAGCGTGCTGGGAGGCTTAGTCAGCAGTGCGAGTACGTCTGCCGCCGCGGCAAACATGGTGGGTCACGGACAAATGCAGGCCGGCCTAGCTGGTGAAGGCGTCGTCCTGGCGTCACTAGCGAGTGCCCTAATCAATCTGCCTCTCATTTACCGGAATGCCAAAAACCGTGCTCTTTCGCGACGCGTTACGGTTGTCACGCTGATCCTAGTCGTGACCGGCATCGCCTTCCTTGCCCTCCAGGAATATCATCGGCCCTTCGGATAGTGGGCGAGTGATCCGGGCAATCTAAGCACCGAACCCCTCCAAGGCCGTGCGCTATCCATCGATTCGCCCGATAGGTGTTGGTAAATCCTCTTCGTACCAGTAATCCGGAACAGTCGCACTCTGAGATAGCTGGTGATAATCCCTGTTCTCGACACCTATCTGAGAGTCAATGTCCGGTTACGGCGTTAATCAGGACTGAGGTCAGGGTTGAATCCAACGCGAAACGGAATCGGAACTAGTTGGAATTCGCCCACGCGCGGGCGGACTCAAATGTGCGGGGTCCGCCCCAGACACCCGGATCCATATTGGCGATAGAAGCAAAGGCTTGCTGGGCCGAAGACTTGTCCTTTAAGTTGACAGCCAAAATTGCAAAACGATTCGCGTTCAGGTTCGAGAATCCGTAGAGGCGCTGCACGTTGGCATAGCCGTCTTTGATTTTCGGCAATGATACGCGGGGCAATTCCGCGATTTCCGGCGGGCAATTGCAAGCGAGCGAACTGACGATGCGGAAGTAGAGTATCGAACCATCAGGCTCGGGAAGACGAGAAGAGGCTTCTTCGGCGAAGGCCGGGATTTCGCCGGGTTTGCCGTACCACTGAGGCTTCAGGTAGTCAGCATATTCGCGATAGTAGTGATAGTAGCCTGGCTCGAAAGCCACGGCCTGGTCGAGCAGCTCACGCGCATGAGCGTTATCCCAGCCTTCTCGAAAGGCGACCTGCTGCATAGCCTCGTACCAATGGGGATCGCGTTCTTTGAGGCGGGCGGCCGCGAGCAGGGCGTCTTTGGCCAGCGCGGCTCGCTCGCCGTGAAGCTCCCACTGGCGTTTGGACACGGTGTCGCCCTCGCCCTCGCCGCGAGCGAAACTGGCGTAGTTTGTATAGACGCGTGCGAGAGCAATTCGAGCCGCGGCGGACTGCGGATAGGCGGCGATCCATTTTTCAATACGGCGGATGTGAAATTTGTAGTCGGAATCGTTTATCTCGCCTTCATGGGGTGGATCACCCAATGCGTTGAAGAAGGCGTTGTTCTTCCAGCCGCCGCCGACGAAGAGACCTCGCTCCGTTCGATTCTGCTCGACGATTTTTTCCAGTTGCGCGAAATCTTCCTCAGCTATCAGCACGGCGACATTGGCCAGATACCCTTCTTCCGTCTCTGCAACCGCCGTGGATGCAGCGGGAGAAGGCAAGGATTGGTGACCACGGCCGTAGTCGTGAACGGCCTGCATTACGGTTTCGATCGGAATCTCGGGAGGGGATACTTCCTTACGACCACAGGAGCTTGTTGCGATGGCAAGAATTAAGGGCCCCAAGAAACAGGCGGTTCTCAATCGGCCGTGAGCGCGTCCGTTGAACATAAGAAATGATAACGGGAAAGGTATGGTAGAGATACTGTACTAATGTTCAGGTGATTCGAAGAGACAACTACTTCCTCCACAACTGTGTGAGTCAAGAATCATCTGACGTCTATCGCGAAGCGTAGTGACGCGATGCCAGCCCTTGCGCTCGTCTTCCAGCAGCCTGCAGTGGAAAGGAAATATCAGATGCCTGATTCTCCTGCGGGTACGCGGCGGGAATTGAGTATTTGAGGGGCGGTACGGTGGAGTCGAGACCCCAATCCGATACGTTTGGAGTGTGCAACTAAATGTATCAGTTTTGGCCCGCTTCGGTGTTTCTCGCTGTGCTGCGGTGCGCTGCGGCGGAACGGAAGTAAATGAGTTAGGCTGTAACCTGCCTGTCTGCAATGCGTTTCCTTGCCCCGTCACGGCAGAGGTCGCGGATTCGCGTCTGTCGTCCCCGCCATTCCAAAGCACGCGCTTGATGGAATGTCCGCTTCTCGTCTGAACACCGGAACAAACGACCAGGAAAAATCAAACCAGTCTTCCCGCCGCCTCAAGTCTCTTCTGCAAGATCAGCCTCACTTTCCAAAGTCTCCAGGCCGTTCTTCATAGACAACCCACCGTGCAAGATAGTACCGATGTACTAGCGACCTCTCGATAACCATCTGGTAAGAGTAATCAGCGGTCCGGAGGGGGACGATGACCAGAATTTCCGCGTGCTTGCTTTTCCTGGTGCTGGGTTGTTCCTCCTGTGGTGTGAGCGCACAGGAGGCCCACGAGCCCCTCAGACAAACTCGGCTGCTTGCGTTGGTAGCGGGTGCTGCGCTGCCTGAAAACATTGTTGCGGCCATCCACGACCGCGGCGTGAGCTTCCAACCCGATGTTGCTTTTCGGGCGCAACTGGATGCAGTTGGCGCCGACCCGCGGGTTTTGGCAGCGTTGGGCTCTGCGAGGGTGGTCGTGACAGACGGCGCGAAGGAAGCGCCGGATAATGACATGCAGAAGCGCATCATCGAAATCGCAACGCAGTACAAGACTGAGAAATTTCCGGAGGACCCCAGGGAATTAAACGCGGTGATCATGGACGGCCTTGGAAGCCCAGAAACTGGATTCGTGATGGGCCAGATGCTACGGCAGCAGGAGCTGAGTGCGGAAGCAGCATACGTGTACGGTGAAGTCCTGCGCGAGGATTGGAACTTTCCAGAAGCGCATACCAAGTTGAGTTTTGTTCTTCATCGTCTGGACTATCAAGAAGACGCTCTACGGGAAGCGAAGGCGGCGCTGGCGGCGACTCCTGACAACGCGGAGGCACACAAGAATGCGGGACTCGCGCTCGGATCCATGCGCAAATTCGATGCTGCCGATGCGGAATACCAAGCGGCGTTGCGACTGAAGCCCGACTATGAGCCCGTGCGTCTGGATTTGGGAATCATGTACGCGATCGAGGGCGACGTGTACGGCTCGATTGCTCAGTACAAAAAGGCCATTGCGCTTGACCCCACCGACACAGATGCGCACTTCAATCTGGGTACGTCATTCGACAACAAGGGCGACTTCGATTCCAGCATTCGCGAATATCGCGAAGTAAAACGCCTGGATCCCAAGCGCTACGACGCACGGCATAATTTGGCGGCAGCTTTGTTGAATCGCAACTTCAACGCCGAGGCAGTTCTTGAATTTCGCGAGCTCGAAAAGGCCTTTCCCAACGTTTTAATTTGCCACTATTGTTTGGGACTCGCTTTGCACCGAACCTGGGACTTACAAGGCGCGGAGAAAGAATTCCTTCTGGCCATCAAGCTCGACCCCTCGGACCCTCTGCCACATATAGGTCTGGGCGCGCTGCGAGAAACCCAGAAACAGTACGACCAATCGCTGGAGGAATATCGGCTGGCGGAAAAATTAGACGACACCGCCGTCGTGGCGCATTTAGGAGCCGGTCGCGTGCTATTGAATAAGAAAGACTACGAGCCCGCTCTCAATGAGCTGAAACACGCCGAGGAGCTGCAGCCCAGCAACGCGAACATTCACGAAGTCTATGCGCAGATATTGGAGGCGTCGGGGAACCATGATGCCGCGGTAAGCGAGTTTCAGGAGGCCATCGCGCTGGTGCCGGGGCAGGTTCTCGTGATGATCGAGTTGGCGGAGGCGCTGGAGAAAAAAGGGGACTGGCCAGCCGCGATTGACGAATATCACAAGGCCGCGCTGCTCGACGCCAGCGCCGATTATCGAACGAAAATAACACGCCTGGATGCCGCCAATCCTCAAGCGGAATACACCAAAGCCCAGGAGCGATTGAACCTGCACATCGCCGCGCTGAAATCCTCGGGAAACTCTTCGGAAGCCACGCAGCTTGAGGCGCGCGTCCGCAGCGTGGAGGCTGCTCCGAATCTTTCGGAAAAGGTTGATGCGGCCATGCAGGCCGGCGCTCAGGCCAATTCGCAAAGACACTTTGACGAGGCGCTGAGGCATTACCAGGAAGCGGTGGAGCTGGCCGAGAAGATGCAGCCGCACGACCAACGCTTGGTGACTTCCCTCGATCACGTGGGGAATGAATATCTGGGACAAAACCCGGCCGCCGCGGAAGCCGCATACGAACGCGAGCTCAAAGTGACCGAGGAAATATTTGGTGTGCGATCGGCGAACACGGCCGCTCCACTCCAGTCCCTGGGCCGCAATGCGCTAGTGCAGCACGATTACGCTGCGGCCGAGAAGTTCTATTTTCGCGCGGTGGATGTGAACGAGAAGGTTTACGGGGAAAGCAGCGACCGCGTGGCGGCCAGCCTGCTCGACGTCTCTAGCGTTTACATCGTGCAGCAGAATTATGCCAAGGCCGAACCATACATTCTGCGGGCGGTGCACATTGACGAATCATTGTACGGCCACGAAGGCATCGACATGTTTCTGCCACTGGCCAGCGCCTGCAATCTGTACGATAAGTGGGGCAAGCCCGACAAACTGGAACCGTACGATCGCCAACTGCTCGCAGTGCTCGAAAAGCAGTTCGGCCCCAACAGCCCCCAACTTGCCACCACCTTGACCAGTGAAGCGCACGCCCTTCGATCCCTGGGACGCAGCAAAGAAGCCGCGGACGTGGAGAACCGGTTGGCGTCAATCCGATCCGCAACGATGAGTACACCTTGACGGGCGGAGAGGCGAGTATCGGACAGCGTGCGCCGAAAATCCCGTCGTGAGCGAGCAGGTCTTAGCCGTCGCTGGATTCTTCTCTCCTATTTCCAGCTCGCAGCGGTAAAGGCTCTGCGATTGGTGGTGATAATCCCTGTTCTCGACAGGTATCTTGGGGCACGCCAATTTTCAGTAATGCCGGTACCTTACCGATGACTTCCGAAAAGTGCGTATTGGGCCGCAATTCCGCCGAGGAATGCGAATCAGAGAAGCCGGTGCTGTGCCTGAACGCTACTAGCCAGCCGATTGTGATTCCATAGAACTACTTTGCAGGAATGGGCTGGAAACAACGTGAAGAACGCGAGAACTGAAGGCGATGCAACGGGCACTCAAGAACAGTGGCGCGAACTCGGTGTTTCGAAAGGGAGACGGTTTTGATTGGCGGATCGTTTGCCTGTCACTACTGCAATAGCTCGGCTGATGCTGTCACGAAAGTTTGCTGTTTGAAACACTTAGTCACTTGCTCGACATAGGTCCACCAGATGCCTCCTGTGACGACCCCTGCGCCGTCATTCAGCAAGGTTGCCGTATGCGAGGATCGCTGGGTGGCCATCGAATCGATCGTGGTAAAAGTTCCGCGGTTTGGATCGAACAGTTCTACGGACGCAGTAGCCTCTGGCCGAGGCCCTTCGCAATAGGGCTCACCTCCAGAGATGCTGCCGTCTATGCCTCCTGTCACGAGAACCGTACCGTCATTGACCAGCGTCGCCGTATGCGAGATCCGCTCGACGGACGGCCCGGCCCTGGTCTCCCGCTTCGAGATTCGGGCCGCTTGGACAAGTGAAATCTTCCCAAAAGCACTTGTCCGGTTATCCGACTTATCGGGAGTTGGCTTGGAGAGGTTATCTGATTGCGGATGTCTGATATCTCTTCCCGCCTACTCCTTCACATGCGCCAACGGAATCTGCGAAAACAATTGCAGATCGATGATCATGTTCAGCCGCCGGTCCAACTGAAAAAACGTCGCCGCCTTCCTTCCCGGCAACACCTGGCTTACCACCGGCACATACTTCAAGCGCAGCGCCTGCGCCTGCCCGTCCGCCTCCAGCCAGTTCCGCACATAAATCAGTGCATCTTGGTCTGTCATCGTTGCCCACATCTCCGCGTACTGCTTCAACAGCGCATACTTCTGATTGTTCACTTCCTGCAAGTCCTTCACGTAATGGTTGTAGATCGGCCAGAACTTCTGCCCCTCCGTCTCCGACAGCGACATATTCTGCCCAATCACCTGCATTTTCATTGCACGTAGATCTTTCCGCAGCAAAGCAATGTCCTCGTCCGTCACCGTCGGGCTGATGACCCTCTGCACGGTAACTTGCTGCCCCTGCGCCGCCGTCCCCGCCCCAGCCGGCCCCCCACCCAACGCCGTCGCCACCACCATGCCCGCAACAAACGCCCCGGCCAATCCCGCCGCTCCCGTCATTTTGCACTTCATAATCTTTCTCCTTACCTTTGTCCTCTTGCCACAAAGAACCAGCGAGAACAGCAAGTCCGAGCGCATGTTAATACAGTTGGGTCGCTAACGGATTACTACCAGCAGCAAGCGACAGTCAACTCCTGATTAACCCGACTGATCGGGACTTAGTCACCCAGCCATCGGAGGGGCGGTCGGCTTCACGGTCATTTTTGCTGTTTCTGCCACCACTCTTGAAGCGATTTGCAGCGTCCTTCCTCATCAAGAGAAATCAGGAAGACTCCATCAAGTTTAGTTTGTAGCCCTGGCGGGACACGAACAAACGACGCCCACCATCTGGCGATGCCATGCTCCGCAGTGACCGCGAGGATCTCATAATCAAATTGGATTTTTTCTTCGGTTTTCGCCACGCCGACCCAATATTCGTAGATTGCGGCCCGACCACGCAAGGGCTCGTCGAAGGGCGTCACTTGATAAGTGGCCCCGTCTGTGTACAGCGAGGCGGCGGCCTCGGGATCACGGCTGGTCCATGCCCTTCCATAAGAGATCAGCCAATTATTGAATGTTTTTGGATCCATATCTGTTTTTGCAGACTACCACACCCCGACAGGAGCAATTCGGTTCGAATCGGAATTACTTGACTGGCAAACGTGGTTAACGGGCACCTAGGAGCAACTTGTCTTGTTATCTGACTTATCAGAAGTTAACCCGCCACTGGCACGCCCGATGAGTGGTGATAGGCCGATTTCCCAACACGTGTAGGCCGCGCGTTGGTCCGTAGCATCGCGGATGGAAATAGAAAGCAGCTTTCCGAATTACCGACCCACGGCATAGTGGACTATTGTGCATGGCTCATGGCGTACTCGAAAGTAATCCACATGCCTGATTAACGCTGTTATCGGACAAGTGGATTTCACTTGTCCGATTATCCGACTTATCAGGACTTAGCCCCGAGGGAGTCTGCAAGCTAGCTTCCGCGAATAATCCAGGTTACTTGTGATAAGCCGATTTATCAACAATTGAGGACAGAGGCCGCCGACTGAGCGGCGGCCCCGCCGAAGGATGGAGGAGGCTTGGCGTCTTTAGGCTGCTGCCGTCGCCCCCTGAGCGGCTTTTACCGCTTTTCGGATCACATCGATCACGACTTGCGGCTGCGACAGCATCACGACGTGGCTGCTCGCGACCTCGGTCGTCGTGGCGCCCATGCGCTTAGCGAGGAAGCGCTCACAGTCAGGCTGTATGGTGCGGTCGTTTTTGGCGACGATGTACCAGCTTGGTTTCGACTTCCAAGCGGTCCCTTCGACTTTCGCATCGAACAGGTCTGGGGCCGGCACGCATTGGGTCGCCCAAACCAGCTTCTTTTCCTGTTCGGACAAGTCGCCTGCGAAGGAATCGATGCCTTCGGGAAGCAGCCAAATACGTCCGTCCGCGACTTCGATGTGCGAGAGAACGTCAGTCTTCGGAAAGTTGGACGGTTGCGTCTGGGACGTCTCATCGGCGTCCGGTGCAAATGCTGCGATGTAGACCAGCCCAGCAACACGATTGTCGGTTCCGGCGCCGGTGATGACGCTTCCGCCATAAGAATGGCCGACGAGAATGGCTGGACTGCTGACTCGCGCGAGCGTGCGTTTCACGGTGGCCACGTCGTCCGCGGTTGTGTTGAGGCTGTATTGGGCAGCAATGCACTGGTGCCCTTCGGCCTGAAGCGCGGGGATCACCTTGCTGAAGCATGAGCCGTCGGCCCAGATGCCGTGGCAGAACACGATGCTGGGTTTGGTGCCTTTCATTTTGCTCTCCTTCTGGAATGGTTGCGGTGAAGTGAACTCGTTTATCAGTCGGCCGCCGGGTGCGATCACACCGGCAGCCACCGTGCTGCCGATGGTCAAAAGAAATTGGCGGCGATTGGGCCGCGGTGATTCAGGGGAGCGTTCATGATGTTCCATTGTGGTCTACCTCACTTGAAAGCCCGAAAGCGACGCGCCGTGCAGCCGGCTTCAAAGTCTATCACTTTCCGTGTAAACGGTTTTCCTCAGCCACGATTTCAGCAGAATGAGCTCTAACTTCTGATAACAGGCGTTATCACAAGTAATCGCCGCAGTGCCTGATTAACGCTGTCACCGGACAAGTGGAGTCCTCGTACGGGACTTGTTCCGGTTTACCGACCATACGTCCATGTGGAAATTGTTGGGGGAAAATGCCAATGCGCCACTGGAGAAAATCTTACAGCGCATTGGGCAATGCGTTCGGCGCTGGAAGCGGTGGGCTCGGGGCGGGGTGCGTGATGTGCTGATGCCCTCCGTTTCGACGATGGTATGATGCGGCGCAGGGAAGGAGCTGCGCGGAGACGAAGTGGCGGGCCGGGGCATCCAACCCAGCAATCTCATGCGACAAGGAGGGACGTCATGACCAAGCAAGGCAATCTAGCGGTACAGCAAAAGTTTGGCAGCGCCGTAAACAGCGGGGAATTGGAATTGCTGCGCGATCTTATCGCCTCGGATGTGGTGGATCACGACCCGGCGCCCGATCAAGGTGCGGGTCCTGAAGGCTACATTCGCATGTTCGCCGCTCTACGAACATCGTTCCCGGATTTGGCAGTCTCCGTGGACCAGGTGGTAATCGACGAGGACAAGATCGCCATTGCGTACGTGATTACCGGAACGCAAAAGGGCGAATTTTTGGGCGTAGCTCCGACGGGACAGAAGATTCGCGCACGCGGGGTTCAAATTGCGCGATTTCAGGACGGCAAAATGGTCGAGCGGTGGGGCAGCTCGGACCAGTTGGGAATCCTCCAGCAAATCGGCGCTCGAGCGACATCGGCCTAGTCCCCATCAGACCCTCCCGCCATTTCCCCCGCCCACAGAGCCTGGCGGCGTCCGACTAATCGGGGTTGACGCTAGGAACTGAGAATCGACGGAGTTGCTATGGCTTAATTTCTACGGGGGTGCCCGTCGGTACCAGCGAGAAAATCTCTTGGATCTCTTCATTAGTCACTGCGATGCACCCGTCGGTCAAATCTACTATCGCTTCCAGGTGCATTCCGATGATTTCAATCTCGGCTCAAGTCCTGATTATCGCGCTTACCGGACATGTGGACACTAGTAGCTACTTGTCCGGTTATCCGACTAGACAGGAGTTTGGCACAGCACGCGAAGCAGTCTTAGCGTGCATTCCCTCCATGCTGAATGCACGCCCTATGCTTGCTCGTTGAAGCCGAAATGTGAATTTTCGTGGCAGTCAGAGCGCGTTCCGGCGGGTCGCGTTCTAGTGGTGCTCCTCGCTGTGGCCGCCGCTCTGATGTCCGGGTAGCTCGTGTTCTTTGCCGGCGTCATGGTCGCCTTTGACTACGTGGCCCTTCCCATCTCTCGCCTCGTTGCCGTGGAAGTGGTTGTTTGGCTCATCTCCGCGCTCAGGCATCGGTCCTTTGTAACCGTGACGAGGGTCAAACCGGTTATCGACATGGCCGGAGAAGTGGTCATGGCCGTGGAACCAGGGGCCAGCTCCAATAAACACGCCGCCAACAAACCAATCGGGCCCGTAGTAGCCGTAAGGCGCGCAGGGGTATGGAGCGTACGAGAAGTACCCATAGGGGCACACGGGCGCCACTCCAATGCTGACGGCGACCTGGGCAGTCGCCGCCGGCGCACAGCACAACACGGCTATGGTGAGAGTTGCGAAAACTAGGGCGAAAACTTTGGACATGATTCCTCCTCGATGCGTTTAGACTGGAATTTCTATTTTGCCTTTCGGCTGCGAACCAATATACCCCATTCGCCTCCGCTCGCGACCTTTTTGCATCCGTTTCCATCCCGAACCAAATCACGAATCGGCTTTGATTTGCGCTAAGTCCTGGTAAACGCGGTTACCGGTAAAGTGGGTCCTACCCAAGCCACCGGTTACGCGACTTCCCAGGCACTATCACCCGGACCACGTTTTCGCAGTAGAATCGTGAGCAGCCTGGATCACCGATGAGGTCATTCGCGCCGCAGGCGGTCTCGTTGTAGCCACCTGAGTGCAATGTGCTGACCTCGCAATAGCAGATTCGGGTGAACGCAGTCAGGGCAACACAGAGAGGAGAATGCAATGCCGCTTCAAAATGACTACTTTTCTGCGTATCACAACCTAAAACTGACACGCGATGACAAAGGTGTGCTCGTCGCTGAATTCCACACCAACGGCGGACCGTTCATCATGACCGCGCACTCTCACACCGAATTTGTCGATGCCTTTTACCGGATTGCGCAAGATAGGGCGAACAAGATCGTAATCCTGACGGGCGCAGGTGGGGAGTTCATTACTGATGTCGATTGGTCCTCTTTCGGCGATGTCACCGATCCCGGAGTCTGGAGTCAGGTTCACGACGAAGGCGTTCAGGTTTTGGAAAACATAGCCAACATACGAGTGCCGGTCATCGCGGCTATCGAGGGACGTGCCCATGTGCATTCAGACTACGCGCTACTAGCCAGTGTAATTGTGGCGGCGGATGGTGCGACCTTCCAGGATGTGGCTCACTTCTCCGCGGGCGTTGCGCCCGGTGATGGAATCTTTACGACCTGGAGTTATCGCGCGGGAGCGGGACGAGCGGAGGCGTTCCTGCTGAACCCACAGCCGCTCCCGGCGCGTACCGCTTACGAATGGGGAGTGGTTGCCGAAGTTGTGCCAAACGGTAAGGCACTCAGTCGGGCACGCGAATTGGCCGAGCTCTACTTGAAGGCTCCGGAGGTTACGCGCCGCAACACCCGCATCCACTTTATTCAGCCGTTGAAGGAGCGCATCGTGCGTGAAGTTGGCTATGGACTGTCGCTGGAAGGAGCATCGTCTGCCGCGCTCATGAAATCAATGCAGGCCAAGAGTGAACCTGTCGCTCAGAAAGGAAAATCCGCATGAAGCCCACCGAAAGCGCCTCATCCACTCAGGTACTTAAGGAGACGCAGCCGGAACAATACGATCTGGTTATCCTCGGGGACGGGACGGGATCGACGCTCGCTGCGTGGACGTTTGCCAGCGACGGAAAGCGTGTCGCCGTCGTCGAGCGAAAATTCATCGGCGGGTCGTGCCCGAACATCGCGTGCTTGCCGAGCAAGAACATCATCCACAGCGCGAAGATCGCGACGTACTTTCGCGGAGCGGAACGCGGCGGAATCGCCAAGCCGGGTTCGGCGATTGACATGCCGGCGGTGCTGGCGCGCAAACGCAGAATGGTGTGGGGCTTGAACGAGATGTATTTGGAGAATTTCAAGAGCAGCGGTGCGGAACTGATCCTCGGCGTCGGACGCTTCATTGGTCCTCGGACTTTGGAAGTCACGCTTCCGGATGGGGCGCGGCGACAACTTCGCGGAGCCAACGTCATCATCAGCACTGGCACGCACGCCGTCGTTGAGCCGGTCCCGGGAATTGCCGACGCGCAGCCGTTGACGCATGTGGAAGCACTCGAACTCGATGAAGTGCCCGAGCGTCTTCTCGTGATTGGCGGCGGCTATGTTGGGTTAGAGCTCGCCCAGGCGATGCGCCGATTCGGCGGCAAGGTAACTGTGATGGAGAGAAGCGACCGGTTGTTGCCGCGAGAAGATGACGACGTCGCAGAAGCCGTTGCCAGTCTGTTCCACGATGAGGGCATCGAAGTCCTGTTGAACGCCACGGTGAAGAGGATCTCGGGAAAATCGGGGCAATCCGTCAAAGTAATTATCGAGCAAAATGGCGCGGAGAAAACGCTGGAAGGAACTCATCTGCTAGTTGCCACGGGCCGAACTCCGAACACGCAGGGCATCGGGCTGGAGTTGGCCGGCGTCCAGGTAACGGATCGTGGGTACATCAAGGTCAACGAGCGGCTGCAGACCACCGCGCCCGGCGTTTGGGCCATCGGAGAGGTGGCGGGCAGCCCGCAGTTCACGCACATCAGCATCGACGATTTCCGCGTCGTTCGCGACAACCTGACTGGCGGCAACCACATAACCACGGGGAGGCAAGTTCCGTTTTGCCTTTTCACCGATCCAGAATTCGCGCGCGTCGGACTGAGCGAGAAGGAAGCGAAAACACAAGGAATTGCCTATCGCCGGTTCAAAATCCCGATGAAGTCTGTGCTGCGCGCGCATGCGCTTACCGAGACGCGAGGATTTTTGAAGGCCCTAGTGGAAATCGAACGGGATCGCATCCTTGGCTTCACGGCCTTCGCTGCCGGCGCAGGAGAGGTCATGTCCGCCGTGCAGATTGCTATGATTGCCGAGCTGCCCTATACCGCGCTGCGCGATGCGGTCCTGACTCACCCAACACTGGTCGAAGGTCTCATACCTCTGTTCTCGTCCGCGACGTCAGCGCACAATGTTGTCGAGACAGGACGAGCCCAGATCTCCGCCGCATGAGGTGAACTGCAACAACAATCAGAAAATAGGAACTCGTGATCCGGTCGTTGCGCAACATGTTTCGCTACTTGCGCCGGCACTATTAGTTCCCAAAGAGGGCATGTCGGAAGCCATCATTACACGTAGGACATCCCCTCGATAACTCCCAGATTACGGGCAAACCGGATGTTGTTCCAGGCCAGAAGCCCGCTTGTGGGAAGTTCACGGTTTCACCGGATCGGTAACGACAAACGCGCTTGTGTCCATCAATGGGGTAGTTCCCGGATTGTTGGCACCTCGGAAGTAATTCTCGATCAATTGCGGAAGAAAGCTGGATAGATGTTGATAAATCCTCTTATCACCACCTATCTCAACATGACATTGCTGGTGATAATCCCTGTTCTCGACAGTTATCTAGAAACGCTCACGCTACTGGTACAGCTCCGCCGTCGCGAGGGCATTGCCGTTAACATCTCGTCCCCCGGTTATCAGCACAACACCGTTGTTCAGCAACGTCGCCGTCTGGGTCTCCCGTGCGGTGGTCATATCGCCGGTTGCGACGAAGGTTCCACTGATCGGATCGAATAGTTCCGTGCTCGAAGTCGCCAACAGCTCTTGCTGTGTGCAGCGCGTCGAGCAAACCCCAATAACTACAACTAGCTTGACACCTCCGGCCACGAGCACTGTGCCGTCTTGAAGCAACGTCGCTGTGTGCCTTGCGCGTGCCGTGGTCAGGTTGCCGGTAGCCGTGAAGGTTTCGCTGCTGGGATCATACAGCTCCGCCGTCGGAACGGGAGGTCTGCTGGTACCGAAGCCGCCTGCGAATAGCACATTGCTGTTATTCAGCAAGGTCACTGCATCGAAAACTTGTACGGTTTCCATATCGCCGGTTGCCGTAAATGTTCCAGTGCTTGGATCGTACAGCTCTGCTGTCACTAGGCCGCCGTTGTCACCGCCGCCTTCTGCTCCTCCAGCGATGAGGACCTTCCCATCGCTGAGCAAAGTCGCAGTATGGTAATAGCGCGTGGTTTCCATACTGCCGGTTGCTGTAAAGGTTCCGGTGCTAGGATCGAATAGTTCCGCCGTTGCAAGCGCATCGGCGGCGAGTCCGCCTGTAACGAGCACTTTCCCGTTATTGAGCAAAGTTGCCGTATGGCCCTGTCGCGCGGTCTCCATACTGCCGGTAGCCGTGAATGTTCCACTGCTAGGATCGAACAGCTCAGCCGTTGAGAGAGGTGCCTCATTTATTCCGCCCGCGATGAGCACCTTTCCATTCTGGAGCAATGTCGCTGTGTGCGACAAGCGCGCAGTGCTCATGCTTCCGGTTGGCGCAAAACTCCCGCTTGTCGGGTTGAAGAGCTCCGCCGACGAAAGTCCCACGGTCCCGTCGGTTCCTCCCGTGATGAGGACTTGTTCGTCGTTAAGTAACGTGGCTGTGTGTGATACGCGCGGGCTTCCCATGCTTCCCGTCGCGTGGAATGGCGAAGCCACCACCTGGACCGAACTCGAAGTGCCATTGATCGAAGCCGTGACCGTGTCAGCGGCCGTGATGGTCTCGCTACCGATGGTGTGCAACGTGGCCAAGAAGGTCCCCATGCCGTTCCTGAGCGTCGAATCTTGGGGCAGCGAAGCCAGTTCATCTGTGCTCGAGAAGTGCACAGTTCCCGAGTAGCCAGTCGCCGTGTCGTTCGAGCCGTCGAGCGCGGTGACCGTGTAGTTGAAAGCCGTCCCGCTGATGGCGTTGGCCGGAGTCGTGAGGGAGAAGTGAATTGCCCCAGTGACACCAGTGACGTTGATCGAACTTGAGGTGCCTGTGATCGAAACCGCGATCGTGTCGGTCGCCGTAATAGTTTGGCCGCCGTCGGTCTTCAGCGTGGCTGAAAAACTCCCCACTCCGTTCGTCAGCGGCGAGTTGGCGGGGAGCACAGCCTGACCGTCGGTGCTCGAGAAGTGCGCTGTCCCGGAATAGCCAGTCGCAATGTTGTTCGAGGCGTCGAGAGCAGTCACAGTGAAGCTGACTGCCGTCCCGGCCGTAGCAGCGGCCGGGGCGGTGACGGAAAAGTGAGCGGCTGAAGTGGCTTGAGAGGCGGGGGGAGGAGGCGCGCTTGACGGGCCACCACCGCCACACGCTGCGAGGAGACACAATCCGTAGAGAGAAAATAGGAACAGGCAACACTTTTTCATCACGCCTCCTCCAGGCTGTGCTGGTCGCTCGTAGAGAGACTCGCGTGGCTTCAAGCTTCGCTCGGCGATCAGTTTGTGCCGACGCAGATAATGCCGCAATGCAAAGCGGGTCAAAATGAGGTCATTTCGAGGTCATAGGCGGATCTGTTTTCTTACCAAAGACTTGCTGGGCTGTCGGCCTAATCAGCCCGTCTTTTTCGCTAACTCTAGCTGCCTACTATTGCCGGGCCACGCGCCTGAATGGTATTCGACGTGGTAGAATCCTGCAAATCCCGAGGTGGTGCTTGGGGAAGGTTGAAAGTTCCTACCGAGTAGCCCATTTCGAAGGCTTCCAGCTTGACCTTCGTTCCGGTGAACTCTGCCGAGAGGGTGACAAGCCAGTCAGTCTCGCCGAGCAGCCATTCCGAATCCTCGCGATGCTGCTCGAACGCCCCGGAGACCTCGTTACGCGGGAGGAAATTCGGGACGCCCTTTGGCCGAACGGGACCGTTGTCGAGTTCGAGCACAGTATCAGCGCGGCAATAAACCGGTTGCGTCAAGTGCTGGGCGATTCTGTCGAGGAACCCCGTTACATCGAAACACTTGCCCGGCGCGGCTATCGCTGGAGAATCAGCGTGGAATGGGTGGAGAGATCGAGAGAGGCCGCGGAACCGGCAAAGGTCGAGGCCGGGGCAGGGACCAGAGCTCAGGCGGATCAAAGCCTGATTGGGAAGAAGGTGTCTCATTACCGAGTGCTGGAAGTCCTCGGCGGCGGCGGGATGGGCGTGGTATACAAGGCGGAAGACCTAAGGCTGGGACGCCGTGTCGCACTGAAGTTTCTGCCCGAGGAACTGGCGAGCGATCCCGCTGCGCTCAATCGGTTTGAGCGTGAAGCCCGCGCTGCATCGGCACTGAGCCATCCAAATATTTGCACGATTTTTGAGGTCGAAGAATACGAACAAAATCCATTCATTGTGATGGAGCTACTGGAAGGGGAGACGCTGCGGGAGGTCATCTCTCGAGCGAGACCGGGGAAACCCCCCGTGGAGCTTGAAAAGTTTCTGGATCTCGCCATTCAAATCAGCGATGGGTTGGATGCGGCACATCGCCAGGGCATCATCCACCGCGACATCAAGCCGGCGAACATCTTCGTAATCCGCGAAAGCCAAGCCAAAATCTTGGATTTCGGTTTGGCGAAACTAGCCCATGTCGTTTCGTTCGCGGAGAATGAATCGGAGCGGCGCGCTCGCGACGACTGCGCACAGCAAACGCCGCTGGAAAATGACCGGCAGGCCACTCCTGATCCTTTCCTCAGCCGAACCGGCGAGGCTATGGGGACGGCAGGTTACATGTCTCCGGAGCAGGTGCGCGGCGAGATGTTGGATGCGCGGACGGATCTGTTTTCGTTCGGGTTGGTACTTTACGAAATGGCGACGGGGCAACGCGCATTCAAGGGCGATACCGGGCCTGTCCTTCATGACGCCATCCTTAAGCAAATTCCTACGCCAGCACGGGTACTGAATCCTGAAATCCCAGCCAAGCTCGAAGCGGTCATCAACCGGGCGCTTGAAAAAGACCGCATGCTCCGTTTCCAAAGTGCTGCCGAGATCCGGACCGACTTGCAACGATTGAGGCGCGATACAGATTCCGCACTGCTGCCAGCAGCATCGAGCGCCGTGGTTGCTGTGGGGGAGCAGCGAAGAATCCGGTGGAAGCTGATTGTCTCCGCCGCCATATCGATAGTGGCGCTTGCCGCCGGCATTTTCATCATCAACCATCGAACGACGAAGCTCACCGAGAAAGACACCATCGTGCTCGCCGATTTCGCCAACACGACGGGCGATTCGGTATTCGACGACACGCTGAAGACGGCGCTCAACGTTTCGCTGCGGCAATCTCCTTTCTTGAATGTCCTCTCCGACAACGAAGTGGCGAGGACCTTGCAACAGATGACACGTCCGTCGAGCACGAAACTCACGCGCGACCTGGCCCGCGAGCTTTGCCAGCGGGCGGGCAGTAAGGCTTACCTTGCCGGATCAATTGCCAGTCTGGGCAGCGAGTACGTACTGGGTTTGAAGGCGGTGAATTGCCAGAGCGGAGAAACGCTGGCGCAGGAGCTGGTGACGGCGGCGTCCAAGGAGCAGGTCCTGGACGCACTGGGCAAAGCGGCATCCAAGCTACGCGGCGAATTGGGCGAATCGCTGGCTTCGGTGCAGAAGTTCGATGTTCCTCTGGCCCAGGCCACCACGTCTTCGCTCGAAGCTCTGAAAGCGTACAGCCTTGGCCAAAAAACGTTTCGCGAAAAAGGCGTGGCCGCAGCGCTGCCGTACAATCAACGTGCCATCGAAATTGATCCGAATTTTGCCATGGGCTACAGGGCAGTGGGCATCGAGTACGGCAATCTCGCCGAGGTAGGGCGGGCCAGCGAGTACATCACGAAGGCATACCAGTTGCGGGAACATGCCAGCGAACGGGAAAAACTGGAAATCACCGCCGCTTACTATTCGACTGTAACCGGACAAGTGGATAAGGCGGTCCAGACGTATCAGGAGGAGATTGAGAGCTACCCGCGGGACAGCTTGGGCTACCTGAATCTGGGCGTGGAGTACGGAGCACTAGGTCAATACGAAAAGGCTGCGGAGGTAACTCGCCAAGGCCTACGACTTGCGCCCGATCAAATCCGTTTGTATGAGGTTTTGGCTGACTTCACGGTTGCCTTGCAACGGTTTGACGAAACGCGGCAGGTCATCCGCGAGGCGCAGGCGCGAAAAATGGACGATTCCGAACTTCGCTCTGCTCTCTACGCTCTCGCTTTTCTCGGGGCGGACCCCGCAGCGATGGCCGACCAGCAACAGTGGTTTGCGAGCAAACCCGAGTATGAAAGCTATGGACTGTCGCTTGCCTCCGACACCGAGGCGTATGCGGGTCATCTTGGCAAGGCGCGGGAGTTGACCAAGCGGGCGGTGGACTCCGCGATTCGCGCTGACAGCAAGGAAAGCGGGGCGATCTGGCAGGCGTATGCTGCTCTGCAACTCGCGGCATATGGCAATGCTGCGGAAGCCCGGCAGTCAGCGGCGGAAGCTTTGAAGCTGGCTCCCACAAGTCCGGGAGCGGAGAGCGAAGCGGCGCTTGCGTTTGCCATGGCGAGCGATACCCCACGCGCCGAGTCCTTAGCCCAAGACTTAGGGAAACGCTTTCCACTGGACACGCAGATGCAGTCTCTTTGGCTGCCAGCGATTCAGGCGCAATTGGCGCTGGACAAAAAGAATCCGGTTGTTGCCTTGAATACTCTGCAAGCTGCTTCCCCCATCGAGTTGGGCAACATCCCGTTCGCCAACAATACTTCCTGCCTCTATCATGTGTTTGTACGGGGAGAGGCATTCCTGGCAGCCGGACAGGCTAGTGCGGCCGTCGGCGAGTTTCAGAAGATTCTCGACCATGGTGGGATCGTCTTGTACTGCTGGACGGGAGCGCTAGCGCATCTGGGAGTGGCTCGTGCGAATGCGTTGGAGGCGAGAAACACGCAGGGCGCGGATGCCGACGCTGCCCGCGTCCGGGCGCTCGCCGCCTACCACGATTTCCTCACGCTATGGAAAGACGCCGACCCCTACATTCCCATCCTCATCGCGGCTAAGTCCGAATACGCAAAGCTGCAGTAACTGTTAGAACTTGAGCCCCAAGCGGGACCGAACCAAATAGATGTTGATAAATCCTCTTATCACCACCTACCTGAGACTGCGACATTTCGCTCCGGACCGAAACCATTTCGTTTCGAGCCGCCCATCCCGGTCAAAACACTCCTAAACCACCATCACCGGCGCTGATGGACATTCGGCTATCTGCGAATTACAATCCGCGCGTCACCATTAAACCGCCAAGCTCAACTGGAGCAAGCGCGCTTATGAGAGTATTTTCCCCCAGAGAGCGACCGGAATCTTGGGCTACCAGAAAGCAACGCATAAGCAGCGCGTGGGCACTCCCTTTTTCCAAGATGGAATGGGGCCTGGAATGGGTAGCTTTTCTTCTGAGCAACTGGAAGCTTCTAGAAGTGCTGGAATATCTAAGCAGCCTCAGCGTTTTAGCTGCGGTCCTTTTTTACTTTTCAGAATCGGGTGATAGAACTAAGCAAAAGCACTACCAAGCTTGGCAGGTAATCAACACCGCTCAGGGCAAAGGAGGAAGTGGGGGAAGGATTGAGGCATTGCAAGAACTGAACGCCGATCGAGTTCCCCTGATTGGAGTCGATGTTTCCGGAGCATTTCTGCAGGGGATTCGCATGGGGGGTGCTCGGCTGTTGCGTTCAAATTTTAGTGCCGTCGACGCACGCAATGGCGCTTTTCGTCTTTCCGATTTTACTGACGCGGACCTCCGCTCCTCCAACTTTCGTCAGAGCGACTTCTACGACGCTCGTTTCGTGCGCTGTGACATGGACGATGCCGACTTCTGGGGGGCTGATCTAACTGAAGCGGATCTCGCTCAGGCAAGCCTGGAAAGAACCGATTTACGCAATACCAACCTTCGCAATCTTCATTGGCGAGACATTAGAAGCCTGAAGATGGCGAATATCTACGGCGTCAAGAACGCGCCAGAGGGATTCGTGGCCTGGGCCGTCAAGAAAGGCGCCGTCGAGATCGAATCCGACGATCAGTGGCGACCTGCTCCGTAAGCTTGACCATCCGTCCGCCTCTCTGAATCGCTCCAAGTCGCACAAAAATGTATTGCTCCATGTCATCGGCCTCCTTCGGTCGGCGCGCCCCAACTTGAATGACCCCGACTGACTGGCCCACTTGGCCGCATTCTACCGCAAGAAATGCTGAAGGTTCACGCTGCTGAACTAGTCCGGATTCATTTGTCCGATTATCTCGTTGACCTCTCGAACTAAAGCCTGAAACTTATTCCGCAGGCCATTCAATCGGACGGTCACTGCGCATCGGCGGCATTGGTAATCATGGACGCGCTTGCCGTCCACCTCGCGGTAGTCGTGTTCATAAAGCGCAAGATTGTCAAAGATCGAATCTCTTGGAAATCCGGTGGGACGTTCGCTTAGCTTCGGGACTTTTTCAGTATTCGGGCCAGTCGTGTTATCGCGGGTTGGATTTTCTTCGCGCATCGTGTCTCTCTTCGGAAGGCCGTTCGGCATTCCTTCAGGATTATAGAGGCACGGGAATTAACGGGTTTGAGTCTGCCATCCACTAGTCCCAAGGATCGACCGATTCTCCGCAGCGCAGAACGCCATGAATCATTCGGAGCGTCCCACGCGTGTTCGGTGAACTCGTCGCGGATTTGGAGCCGCGACAACTTGGCAGCAGTGGCCGACACAAGCGGGATTATATCACGGTGGCACAACGTGAATCGCGCCAGCAAGCTACCATCCTCCATGGCGCCTCACCAATAACACAGAGTTCGTTGAAGGGCTAAACCTTGCGACGGCGCAGGCCGTAGATACCAATCAACCCCGTCCCCAACATCAGGAGAGACGCGGGCTCAGGCGTAGGAGTCCCAAGGATCTCGAAGGCGCCGAGGGGGCTGTTCGGGTTCTGCTGCCACCCTGTGCCGTTTTCGTTAAATTCTTCCAATCCGAGGGTTCCAACGCTGTTGAGGTTCCACGCGACATTGGTAACGTCCGTGGCCGGGAGGGCCACAAGGAAGTAGTCGCCAGCCGAGAGGTCCACCCCTGTAATTCCGGTTATGGAGGTGAGTCCGCAGCAGTTGCCGAGAGTTGGGTGGGCGAAGATGGTCCAGCTTCCCAGTATCGTTCCTGGGATTCCACCGCTGTCGGTGGTCAACTCGATCGTAGCAATATTCAAGCCAGGACTTCCCTGTGAGATACCAAGGTTGATCTGGGTCACGCTGTAATTTCCGCTGGATGTGAATTCATTGGCGGCCAGAGACGAATTGTGACAGCACAAGGCGCTCGGGCCAAGTACGGCCTCACCGGCGTCGCCATTATAGACGGCGGTACCGGATCCGAGGTCGTTGAAGATGACATCGTCTGCGAGCGCCGCCTTGCAAGTTCCGATCAATAGGAGGGGTACTGAAAAGAGAAGAGCAGCAAGGCGAGTCGCGCGTTTCATGGAGAAACCCTCCTAAGTGAGTTGTGTCCGCGCCACCGACTACATCACCTGCATTTGAGTGTGACTTGTTGCTTGCGAATACGCCGAGCGAAGGCTACCAGACCCGAGCCGAGGAGCAACAAAGTTGACGGTTCTGGAACCGGTGTGGCAATGCCAACGAAGCTGTATTGCGTTTCATCCACTATGGCGGCTGTGCCAGTCGAGTTCTCTTGGCCTGTAATGGTGTAGTCAGCCATTCCGCTAAGATCCACGGAAAATACCAGCGGGCCGATAATTGGCGCTGGGTACCCGAAAGCTCCCTCTAATTGACCAGAGAACGGGATGGTTCCGCTTAAAGTGAAGAAAGTATTAGGGGGCAAGGCAAGGACAAAGCCGGGATTGGGAAAGGTAAGCCCTCCCCCTACCACAAGGCAGCCAGGAAAGGGAGGGAGACACTCGCCGATAGTGCCGTCAATCCACTCAAAGCTTTGACTATGCAGCTCAATCACCTCAATTCCCGCAGTCAAGTCACACGGAGTTGAGGAGCACCTTGGCAGGTTGCCGCCTTCAACGTCTGAAATATCGAATGCGCTGAAATCGGTAGTTGGCGAAGTGATTTCAAAAAATTCATGAGAATCCATCTGACCAGCCATTCCAACAATCGGAAACCCATCGGCTAGAGCCGGAACGCCTAGTAAGCAAGCGGTTATCAACAAAAAGTAGAGACGCTTCATGGCAGACCCCGATCAGTCAAAAGCAATCGGCTCGCCATGCGAACTATTACTCTAAGAAAAGGAGGCAACCCCAAGTGCAGATGCTTCAGCGGAACAGCGGGACTATTACTGTAGTCGTCTAGCGCCTTCTTGCCGTCATAAGGGTAACTATCGAATTAATTGCACATGAATTCTAATCTGTTTCACCTGTAGGACAGCGGCGAACGACGTAAGGATGAGGAGGGGGGCTGTCCTTCTTACTCCTTCTAGCGGGTTCTTGCAGCGGATTTGGCGATGCGGGTTAGCTGCTTAGAGGCTAGCTTCTTGGCTCTAACATTGCCGTCCGTTGCCATTCGGCACACTCTACTCGATAAGGCAAACAAGAAGCCCAACGACGGATCCCGCTCGACTGACGGCCCGGGTCTCGGGCTTCGGGATTCGGGCCGTTTTGATTTTCATGCCCTGTCAATTCGATAGTCCACGTCATCGCGAGTAATACAGGGGTGTATACTGCGCGGGGCAGCCGAGTAAGCGGCTGTGCACGTCCGATATCCAAACCGGGGCCGTGAGGCCCCCACACCTCTGGCCGGAATTGCTGCACCAGTAACTTTGCGGCTGCCCCTCATAGCGAAGCAATCCGAACCGTTCAATAGTGAGAACTTTTGATGTCGCATGTAAGTATCCCGCCAACACGGCTTGACCGCTGGATCGCAGCTCTAAGAAATAATAAGCTCATCGCAGTATCGATCATTTTGGTGCTGGTGATCATAAACCTCAGTCGATTGATCGACGCAGCAGAAAACATCTGGCGATTTGGCACGGAGTTCTCCGAGCCGCTCAAGGTTCAGGTCACCCCTGGAGTAATAATCGAACCGTGGTTCCACCTGATAGTTCCTTATCCACCGAATCCTGGACAAAGGCCTATACCGATGTGGATAGCCTTCCGGGTAACAATTCACAATGTGTCGAAGAGCAACATTTGGATTTCCACTTACTCCGTATCCGCGAAGACCGAGCACGGGTGGGGGAAGTTAACTCTGCCGAGCGTTCCTCTGGGCAGGAACACCTTGTTTTTTATCGCGAGCCTAGAACTCCAAGCGATAAAGCCAGAGGGCATGTTTGATTACAACGTCAGAGGTGTACCAATCGGGCCCGATAACTATGCATCCGGATGGATGTTCTCGGAATCAATGGTCAGTGAACCCATCGTCATGCTTAAATTCGAATTTGTGGACCGCGACGGAAATACATACACCAGAGAAGTAAAAACAATCACCGCCTCGTTTCAGTCCGGCGCCTCTTCTTCGAAACCTTCTCCTAACACTTCTGCTACCTTGGACTTCCCTGGCCTCACATTGGAAACCGGTCCGCCTCTCACACCCGAGCTGGAACAATACCGAAAAGAGATGGCCTTCGCCGCCAATCTCCAGAGATCTGGGGAATTTCATAAGATGCAAAAAGACCTTGAAGACTTGGCCGACAAACCCGGGAAAACAAACTAGGTCGCGCTTCAGGATTCGGGAGACTACGGTGTCGTTTGGGCGGCGGCAAAGTTGGGCGCAACCATTGACGGCATCGACACCTACCTGGCTCGTGATATAAAATGCCTGCCATGTCCAAAGATCCAGACGTGCACAGCATCTACTTGTACAAGCCGCCCAAGACAGAAGCTTATACGAACACGTGGGTGTATTACCGCATAGATTCAGTTGATGGGCCGGACGAACCGGGTGGAACTCTCCTTGCTCCGATTCAGATGTGCAAGGTATTGTGGCCTTCGTTCGCCGACATTGCCCCGGCGACCGATACGCCGGGCATCACGGGTCTTGAGTCTGCCTACGAGCACATGTGCCGATTGGCGAGGGGGCAATGGGGAGTCGAGCACGAGCAGAGCGTACTTATCGGCTTGTTGGAACACTGAATCAAAGGGAGTCCGAATATGAACGCGGCGATGGGACTGCCAAAGCAACGAGCCTGGCTTGTCATCGACAAGAAAGGCGATCCTTGCCTTGTGGTGGGTGTCATTTTAACGGAAGCGTCAGGAGACGAGGAGCACATAAGAATTCGTGACGCGCGAAAAAGAGGAAAGTTTCCTGACGGTCGCTACTACGCCTCAGAGAAGTGGTTCGCCCCGATCATTACCTGATTTATCGCTCGAGGTCCGCACCTTTTGTAATACTCTTAATATACTTCCACGTAATTCCATGCATTCTGCGAATTCCATCACAGCGAACTCTCTTCCACTAGGACAAATCTTCCTCATAGCGGTCCATCGTTATCTCCCGCACAAATTGACGATCCGATGAGGATCGGCATCCTGAGTGAACAACGTGAGCGAAGGACCTCTCTGTCAACAATCTTCCTCATAACGGTCCATCGTTATCTCCCGCACGAACCTTATAATGTCGCCCACCCGCAATTTCTGCAGCAGCCGGCTCAGCGTTTCCTGTTCGCGACCGTGGAGCACGTGCATAAACGACTTCACCACCTTCACGTGCTTCGGAAAAACATCCGCGATGAAGTTCGTTCCGCTCGGCGTCAGGCACAAAAGCGTGACTCGCGGCCCCTTCCTCGGTTTACCTCTTTTCGCTCTCGCGATCCGCGTTTCTTTCATCTCAACGGGAGGGAGGGTCGCCGTCTCACGCCGCAACAAGCCGCGCTCCACGAGCCGATCGACGATGACTTCCACGTTCTGACGGTTGGTGTGCATTTTCCTGGCCGCGGCGCCAACGTGCTTTGGCCCCTCGCTGAGCAGCATTTCGAGGATTCGAAAACCACCCATCGTCAAACCAAATGACTCAAGCTGGCCCCGCATCTCCCCTCGGAACCAACGCGCCGTGTCCAGCAAGTCGAGATAGGCGCGATAGGCCCGCAAAGTCTTCCCGCGCTGGGAAATCCGCTTCCTGGGGCCTGGCAGCCGCACCCTTTGTGCCCGCCCTCGACCAAATTTTGTCGCTGATTGCTTCGTCATCGTTAAATCCTCGAAATCGAGGCCTTTTTGCCTCGTTTAAGCCAAAAATCGCTAGCAATTCTCACAAAGCGCATGCTGGCTTTGCAGCACCCTTTTTTGCCGTGAAAAGTCTAACGTAGCGCGTCTATCGAAAAGTGAAGTTTTGTCTGTGGACTTTTGGAAAATAGGCAAGGGGTTCTCGCGTTGTCATCCCAGGCGAGGCCGCCTTGTGGCCGGCGAGGGATCTGCTGTTCGTAGAGAGTCGGGGGAAAAAGCAGAATCATCACCCCTATCCGCAAACCACGCGGCTGGGTTCGGGGTGACGAGCGTGAAGCTAAGAGTTCTTAGTTCTGCGGACCGGCGCTGTCGTCGGGACGCTTCTTTAGTGTGGGACGATCGCTGTCGTCGGTCGAGCTCGGATCGGACGACGTGGTCGAGCCGCCGGAGGTCGTGCCACCCGTGCCGCCCGTGTTGTCGGGCTTGTTCGTCGCGGTCTTCTTGCGGAGCGATGGTTTGTTGGGATTGTTCTGCTTCACCTTCTGGCCGGACTGAATCATCGCCAGGCGGTGCTTCACGACATCGAATTCCGAAGTCGTCACGATATATTCCTCGCGCGTGGGAAGAATCGTCGAAATCTCTTTCTGCGCGGATTCGATGCGATCCGGCGTTGGCGGATGCGTCGAAAAAACCTTGGGAATCGTGCCGGGCTGCTTCTTTTCGAGCGCCTCGACTTTTTCAAAGAAGGCCACGAAAGAGTTCGGGTCGTATCCGGCCTTGTACATGTATTGCAAGCCGAGGTAGTCCGCTTCGCGTTCGGAGTCGCGGGTGAACTTCAGAAATCCGATCGGGATGGCCAATTGCGTAGCTTGATAGATGCCGTAACCGGCCCATCCGCCCGGCCCGAGCATGATCAGCGGGATCGTCGCCAGCTGGATGATTTCGCCCTTGGTCGCGTTTTTCGTGCCGTGACGCGCGCAGACGTGCGCGATTTCATGCGCCATCACTCCGGCAAGCTCGGACTCTTCGTCTGCGTGGAGGATCAGTCCGCTGTTCACGTAGAAAAATCCGCCGGGGAGCGCGAAGGCGTTGATTTGATCCGAGTCGATCACTTTGATCGTGAACGGCACTTGGGCGTCGGAATTGCGCACCAGGTTCTGGCCCACTCGATTGACGTACTCGACGACCACGGGGTCGTCAACGAATTTTGCCTGGCGATCCACTTCCTGCGCCAGTTGCTTGCCGAGCGCGATCTCGCGCTCGAGCGAATAGAAATTTATGCCGTGGCCTACGCCGCGGTTGCCGATGGCGTTGACGTCCGCCTCGGTGCCTTTTTTGACGTTGGGATCGGCTTGCTGCGCGATCGGCGCGTCCGCCGAAGGACTGCCCGGCAGGCCCTGCGGCCCCGAGTCTTGAGACGGCGGCTGGGTCGGCGGAGTGGGCTGCTGTGGCCGCGGTGCAGCGACTGCGGGAAGCGACAGCAAACATGCCAGGACCGTCGCCAATGGAACCAGCCACATTTTCCTCATGGGTACCTCCGGAGGAAGAAACATGCCCGAGTATACACCTCGACCGGGCGCCGAACGTGTTCAATGAGTTGGATGTGAGGACAGGGAAAGGGTTGCTTTGGGAGGTGCCCGATTGTTGACCTTTTGTGGGACAAGCGGAGTTCCTTCAGAGAAGCAGAGGGACGCGACTGTATTGACGCGTCTCGGGAATCCTTTTAAAGTCGTATCGTGCCCGCTCGCAAGATCCAAGTCGGCCAAGTATGGAAGCAGGAAGGAACCGGCGATACCTTCTTGATTACCAAGCTGCACAATGAGGCGCTCACCACTTACGCCATCCTGCGAAAGACCGGCGCGGAAAACGAGCCCGCGATCAAGGTGAAGGTGGATCGGCACGGCCCCAGCATCACGCTCCCCGGGTTCAGTTTCGCGCAAGAGTCGGACGATTTCTAGTCCGCGGCAGCGCTGGCACGAAATCAAATCGAGCGCACCGGCATTCGCACTACGTCATCCACGCGCATCATTTCCTTGATGATGAATCCTTCGGCATACTTCACTCCGATCATTCGCCCGCAGTGGCGCGCTTGGTGGTTCATGCGGTCTTCGAGCGTGTCGAGGGGGAGAACCAGCTTCAGTTTCGGATCTTTACGGCGCGGACGGAATTGCGATGTGTACGCGAGAATTGCGCGGCGGCGGCGCTCGAATTGTTTCGTGATGTCCACAACGAATGTTGGACGCGCTCCGCCTTCTGCTGCCGCGTACAGGATTTTGTACGGACGGAATGCTTTGCCTTCGAGCGGATAATTCTTAAGCCCGGCGATGAAACACGCCTCGTATCCGAGCGTCGCGGCGGTGTAATGGTCCGGATGGCGCCCCTCCCAATAGGGCAGGATCACGGAGTGCGGCTGAAGCTCGCGGATAATTTGGGCAACAACGGTTTTGTGATCGTCGCAGACGGAAAGCTGCGCGTCGGGTAGGCCCGCATTTCTCCGGACTCTGAGGCCGAGAATTTTTGCCGCACGCGCCGCTTCGCGCGCGCGCGTCTCAGGAGTGCCACGCGTTCCCATTTCGCCTTGCGTCAAATCGAGGACGCCGGTGCGGTAGCCCTCATCGGCCATTTTGATCAAGGTGCCGCCGCACGTCAGCTCGACGTCATCCGGGTGCGCCGCAATCGCCAGCAAATCGAGCTTCATGATTCCTCCGCAAGTGAGTCTTGATTTCAGAATTAGACTGGCACGACGCTGAGCGGCGCCCTGCCTCTACGCCGCAAACCGCTCGGCCAGTTCCCGAATCTCTGCATTCTCAATCACGCGCCGCCGCAAATTCTCCTTTGTTGCTTCGAGCATCGCTCGGCCCAAACCTTCTCCCGCAACATAAAGCGAACGGAACGGCCTCAGCAACCGAAGCGCGGGCCGCAGTATTGCGTACATTCTCGGTATGCTCGCCGAAGGCTCCGCGTCGATAAACGCAGGCCTCCAGCAGTCCGCTCCCACCAGCGCCATTAATTCATTTTCGGTTTGTCCCTTCACTTTCGACCAGAATGTGCGGCTCTCCGCGCGAGTTCCCGCCCCGCTGATGTAGTGAAACGCCGCCCCAGGACTCTCGGTGTGCAAAATCTTCGCGGCGGCGATGGCGTAGTCGTGCGAAATCTTCACGAACTCCTCTTTACTCACTTGCGTCACCGAAATCCCCAGGCAAAACAGACACGCGTCCACTTCTCGAAACGCCTCCGCCACGGCCGAATAATCCAGAAAATTCGCGTGCACGAACTCGCGGAGTTTTGGCGACGTTCGCGGGAGCGACCTCCTCCCCATCGCGCGCACCTCTTTCACGACCGGAGTGCGCAAGCATGCCTGCAACACCGCACCGCCCGCCGTTCCGCTCGCGCCGAATATCAGTATTTTCACAGGATCATTCACCAAGGTAGCGTTGCTTTCGGAATCAGGCTGGCACAATGCGGGGCGGGCCGCAAGTCATGTTCGCTCGGGGCCGCTCTCGATTGACAGCGACGCGCGCGGTGCTAAGGTGTGATTCGGCATTGCGGAGGGACTTTCAATGGCGGAAAACGCGAAAAAAACTTTGGCACTCGAAGGACAGGCCGCGCTTGTTACCGGGGCCGCAAAACGCATGGGGCGAAGCATCGCGCTGCGCCTCGCGGCCGAGGGCGCGGATATCGTGGTGAATTACGCCACGTCGAAGGCAGAGGCAGAAGAACTCGTTGGGGAAATCTCAGCGCTTGGGCGGCGGGCCATCGCGATTCAAGGCGACGTTTCGCGTCGAGGCGATGTCGCAAGACTTTTCGCCGCGGTGGAGAAACAATTCGGCCGGCTCGACATCCTCGTGAACAACGCAGGAATGTTCTTCGCCGCGAAGTTCGAAGAGCTTACGGATGAACAGTGGGACCGCATCATGAATGCGAACCTAAAATCCCAATTCCTTTGCGCGCAGGCTGCCGCACCGATCATGAAGCGACATGGACGCGGGAGAATTATCAACATTTCTTCGCTGGGAGGACTGCTGCCGTGGCCCGGGTACACGCACTACTGCGTGTCGAAGGCGGGGGTGATCATGCTGACGCGTTGTCTGGCGCGCGCTCTTGGCCCGGAAATTCTGGTCAACAGCATTGCGCCGGGGACGATTCAGTTTCCCGGCGAAGCGCCGGATGAAGAGTACATTCGCCGCGTTCCGCTTCATCGCACGGGCACGGGCGACGACATCGCCGGCGCTGTGGCGTATCTCGCCTCAGCCGATTTTGTCACCGGGCAAATTCTTGCGGTGGACGGCGGACGGACGCTCGTCTGATGGATTGAATTGCGAATCGGCGCGACGGCCCCGAAGCGACAGGAAACTTCAGATATCGCCTGGGGCCACGCGCGACGAATTATCAGGTGCGACTTCCTGCCGCCTTTGATCGGTTTATTTTGGACAGATGGGGCAGCACGGCGGACAGCAATTTACTGCGGCCGCCAGGACCGGCCCCGCAGCCACAAGCACCGTCAGGGCGACAGCAGTTAGTATTTGCCAGAGATTTCGCATCGCTTTTACCTCCTTCGAAGAACCTGGATTCGGGCAACTCTGCGATGAGAGAACAAACATTCCCGCACTTACCGCGCTTTGAATCACGCGACCACTCGCGACGGATCCGTTTGAGCCGATGAAGCAGCAGGGAGAGGGATCGGACTTCCTCTTCAAGCGACTTCGTTTTCCCCCTCCGTCCAGGCCACGACCTTCGAGCAGGGACAGCGGCCGCTCCGCGCGAGGCGCAAGACCTCACGCATTTCCGCCAGCGTCAGCCCGATGGATTTGGATTTGCGGACGAAGGCGATGTACCGAAGGGCCTCGGAGTCGAAGAGCCGATATCCGGTATGCGTGCGCGCCGCTCTGGGGAGGAGACCCAGGCTCTCCCAATAGCGAAGAGTCTTAGGCGGCACACCGGAGCGCCTTGCAAGTCGTGAGATTGTCAGCGCCTCTCGCATGAGTTGTCCTCCTTGGAACATGAACCTTCCTGCGGGGGTAAAGTGCAAGCCGATTCTTCGAGCTGGGGGGCATCGAATCGAGAATAGCAAATGGAACAGAAGATGGAATCAATAGACTGCCGACCTGCAGGCGCCGCCGCATACGTTTCGGATACCTACTGTCCGGCTTCGT
Organism: uncultured Acidobacteriota bacterium; assembly: GCA_963812565.1. Taxonomy (GTDB): domain Bacteria; phylum Acidobacteriota; class Terriglobia; order Acidiferrales; family UBA7541; genus Palsa-295. The sequence goes on along the minus strand of CAWEVR010000006.1, from coordinate 1,150,227 downwards.
GAGCGCGCATCCCAAAACCGGTCATGCGGACGCCACTCGCCCCGTCCTCCCGTTCGACTAAGTCCGTACCCATGCAATGTTTACGCCGCTCTTTGCTTGTGGTGTTTGAATTGCGAGCTATAGTTCGTGCGGACTTGAGGATATCCCGATGAACTCGTTTTGGCAGGATCTGCGCTATGGCATCCGGATGCTCACCAAGAGCCCCGGTTTCACCGCTGTGGTGGTGCTCACCCTGGCGCTGGGCATCGGCGCGAATGCCGCGATCTTCACAGTCGTAAATTCCGTTCTGCTCCGGCCGTTGCCCTACAAGAATCCCGGCAGGCTCGTGCGCATAACGAGCGATATGCAGAAGATGGGCCAGCGGGATTTGGCCGTTTCAGTTCCCGAACTTTTCGATCTCCAGAAACGTACGACCGTATTTGCGGAAGTCGCGGGCGTGTTGCCCGTCAACTCGAATCTCACTGGAGGAGACCAGCCAGAGCGGATTGAAACGCATCTGGATTCGCCAAATTATTTCGAAGTGCTCGGCGTGGACGCCGCGCTCGGCCGCGTTTTCGGTCCGGAGGATCAGGTGCCCGGGAACGCAACTGTCGCCGTGATAAGTGATGGCATTTGGAAACGACGGTTTGGCGCCGACCCGAAGATTCTCGGCAGGCAAATCCGGATCGATAACGACGCCTACACCGTGATTGGAGTGCTGCCGCCCGGTTTTCGCCACCCTGGGAAGTCCATCGAGAGGGAAGCGGAAGTCTGGGTGCCCGTGGGTTACGCGGCAGCGCCCTGGCCAACGCCGCCGGTTCGGCGAGCGCGATTTGTGAGCGTGCTCGCGCGGCTGAAGCCGGGCGAAACGATCCAAGCCGCACAGGCGGAACTCGATTCGCTGACGAACGCGTTGACGCATCAGTACTCGAATGAATATCCCGCAAATGCCGGTTGGGCTTTGCGGGCGATACCATTACAGAGGGATCTGACCGGCAACGTGCGCCCGGCTTTGCTCGTGCTGTTGATCGTTGTCGGTCTGGTGCTCCTAATCGCCTGCGTGAATATCGCGAATTTGATGCTCTCTCGCGCGAATGCCCGGCAAGGAGAAATCGCGATCCGCCTTGCCCTGGGGGCAACGCGCCGCCGTCTCGTGCAGCAGCTTTTCGTAGAGAGCCTTTTATTCTCGTTGCTCGGCGGACTTTTGGGTCTGGCGCTGGCGTCTTTCACACTCGGCGGACTGACGAGCTTGATCCCGGCGGATCTGCCCCGCGTGCGCACCATTCAAATGGACGGCTCCGTGCTGGCATTCACGTTTGCGGCATCGCTGCTGACCGCGCTCTTATTCGGGCTTGTTCCCGCCCTTTTTGGATTCTCAAGCGATCTGCAGAATACATTGAAACACACCGGGAACCGCGCGACGCGCGGAGAAGCGCGCAATCGCCTAGGTTCCGTGTTAGTGGTCGCCGAATTTGCGATGGCGTTGACGCTCGTGATTGGCGCGGTCCTGCTGGTGAGAAGCTTCTGGAACCTAGCGAACGTCTCTCCGGGATTCCGACCGGCGCGGGTGCAGACCGTCAGCGTGTGGCTTCCCGTGCCGAACGACCCGACGACCGGCCCCTACTTCAAGCCGGAAAAGAAGATTGAATTCTATAAAAACGTTCTGGATCGGCTGCAGCATCTCCCTGGAGTTGAGGCTGTCGGGGGTGTGGACCAATTGCCGCTCTCCGGGCAACGATTTGAAATTCCGGTCAATATAGAGGGCCACGGCGGAGATTTCGATGGTCGCATTCAAACGGAGTTGGGCCAGGCCACGCCGGATTACTTCAGCGTGATGGGGATCCCGCTCCTGAGCGGCCGCAGCTTCAAGGAATCCGACAACCTACAGGCGCAACAGGTTGCGATCGTGAGTGAAACTTTTGTGCGCAAATACCTCGGAGGCGAGGATGCGGTCGGGAAGCAAATTCAATTTCCTCCGTTGCCTATGCTTCAAGCAGGGAAGTCCCCGTGGTTCCTGATTGTCGGGGTCGTGGGAGATGTCAAGGATACGGCTCTTGACGCCGAGCAAGTTCCGCTCTTGTACACTCCGGCCCTGCAGGGCACGGTATTCAATCTCGCGTTCGTGTTGCGTACCGCTCCCGGCTTCAGCAATCCGGGCGGGATCGCAGACAGCGTGGCGCGGGAAGTACGCGCGGTGGATCCCGAAGTTCCCGTATACGCGGCGCGGACATTGAATGAAGTCGTCTCCCGCGCGCTGAGTAATCGCCGGTTCGCGATGCTGCTGCTCATGCTGTTTGCGGGTTTAGCGCTCGTGCTATCGGCAATCGGCATCTATGGCGTGATGGCGTACACCGTGAGCCAGCGCACTCACGAGATCGGGGTTCGATTGGCGCTGGGAGCTCAGCCTCGCGACGTCCTTCGCCTGGTATTGAGGCGCGGAGTTTCCATGGCTCTTGCGGGCGCAGCGGTTGGGCTGGTAGCTGCTTTCGCGCTGACGCGCTGGATGAGCGGCTTACTCTACGGTGTGACTTCGACGGACGCGCTGACGTACGTGGTTGCTCCGGCGGTACTCGGCCTCGTGGCACTCCTGGCCTGTTTTGTGCCGGCGCGGCGGGCATCGAAGGTCGATCCGATAGTTGCCCTCCGTTACGAGTGAAAAAGGGAAGAATTACCTTCAATAGGCCGCGAGTTTTTCGACGGCGGCGAGAATCTTTTCCGTATTGACGAGCCACGCCTTCTCAAGCGGCGGGCTGAATGCGATGGGCGGGATGTCCGGGCCGGTGACGCGCAGGATAGGTCCATCGAGATCTTCGAAAGCTTCCTCGCTTACAATTGCTGATAGCTCGGCGCCGAATCCCATCGTGCGCTTGTCCTCATGAACGATGAGGCACTTGCTCGTCTTCCGGACGGAATTGAGGATCGTCTCCTTATCAATCGGCGCGAGCGTGCGGAGCTCCACGATTTCCGCCTCGATGCCGCGCTTCGATATCTGATCCGCGGCTTCGAGCGATAGGTGCGTCATGTAGCCGTAGGTCAAGATGGTGAGGTCGCGTCCCTCGCGGCGCACTGCGGCTGGGCCGATTGGAACCGTGTAATCTCCCTCCGGAACTTCGCCCTTCGACGTGCGATAGAGCTTCTTGTGTTCGAAGTAGAGGACGGGGTCGGGATCGCGAATGGCCGCGAGCAACATTCCCTTGGCGTCGTAAGCCGTCGAAGGCATGACGACTTTGAGTCCGGGTTCGTGCACGAACCACGATGCGTTTTCCTGCGAGTGGTAAAGCCCACCGCCGACGCCGCCGCCGCAGCAGACGCGGATCGTGATGGGGCAGGAGAATCCGCCGGCGCTGCGATAACGCAGCTTCGAAGCCTGCTGGACGATCTGCTCCATCGCCGGCGTGATGAAGTCGGCGAATTGAATTTCGGGCACCGGCCGGAATCCCACCATGGAGGAGCCGATGGCGGCGGCGATGATGGCGCCTTCGGCGAGCGGCGTGTCGAGCACGCGATCCTCGCCGAATTTTTCGAGCAGGCCGGCCGTGGCTTTGAAGACGCCGCCCGACAAACCGATATCTTCGCCGAGGATAAAAACGCGGTCGTCGCGCGTCATTTCCTGGCTGAGGGCTTCGTTGATGGCGTCAATGAAATTGAGCGTGCGAGCCATGATTTATGGAGATCCCTTCGCGGCTACTTCGATGTGGGCGCGGCCCACACGTGATCCCCCAGCTCCGATGCATCCGGATAGGGGCTTTGTTCGGCGAACTCGACAGCATCGTCGATTTCTTTATTGATTTCTGCGGCAACCTGATCGCGCTTTGCATCCGTCAATAGCTTCTTCTCGGCCAGGACCTTTTCGAAGAGCGCAACAGGGTCACGTTTCTTCCAAGCCTCGACATCTTCTTTTTTGCGATATTTCGCCGGGTCGATTTCGGAGTGTCCGTACCAGCGATACGTCTTGCACTCGATGAACGTGGGGCCTTCACCGGCACGCGCGCGCGCGATGGCGGTTACCGCCGCTTCGTAAACCGCGAGGATGTCGTTGCCGTCGACGCTGACACCGGGGAACCCGTAGGCTTTGGCACGGTCGGAGAGATTCGTAAGCGCCGTTTGAAGCCGGAGCGGCACCGACTCGGCCCACTGATTGTTCTGGCAAATGCAAATGAGCGGGAGCTTGTGGACGCCGGCAAAATTGAGCGCCTCGTGAAAACCACCGAAGCTTGTCGCGCCGTCGCCGAAGTACGCCATCACGACACTGTCGCGTCCCAACTTTTTCAAGCCAAGCGCAACGCCGGTGCCGACGTTCAATTGCCCGGCGATGCTGCTCGCGGGCGTAATCACGTTCAGCTCAGGATATCCCATGTGCGCGGGAGAGGATCGGCCACGGTCGGGGCTGTCCACCTTGGCGAAAAGTTGAGCGAAGCAGAATTTTAGCGGCGCGCCCTTCACGATGTTGGCGATCCAATCGCGATGCGAAGGTGCAATCCAGTCGTCCTTGCGAAGAGTATAGGCCGAGCCGACTTCGGTGGCTTCCTGGCCAACGGCGGAATAGAAATTGCCGGCGTATTTGGCCTGGCGGAAGAGAATGCGCGCCTTTTCGTCGCACATCCGGCACTTCACGAGCATGCCGTAGAGCCCAAGAAGAAGTTCGGGTGAATAACCCGATTTCTCTACCTCGTCCTCCATAACAGCTCGATTGCTTTTCGACGCCATCCTTGCTCCTCGGAGCGGTTATCGCTCGCGCGTATCAATCCGGAAAACTATAACACGATTTTGCACGGCATGCGCATTCGAGCGCCCGGGATGAAAACGCCTAAAACTTCCAATTCAGCACCCCCTTCGAGAGGCTCTCGACAAGTTCGCGGTCCGCGGGAAGAAAATTCAACTCCGGGAGTTGCTCGGGTGCCCTCCATTCCATTTTTTCGAACGCCAGATTCAGCAGAGACCCCGGATCAGCGGTTGCCGCGAAGAAAATCAGCTCGATCGGAGCGCTTTTTTCCGCGTAGTGATGCTGCGTGCGATAGATTTCCCGGCCGATCTGCGCGGGAACGCCCAGCTCCTCGCGCAGTTCACGCTCGAGGGCCTGCGCGGGAGTCTCGCCGGGTTCGAGCTTACCTCCGGGGAATTCCCACATCAATCCGAATGAATCGCGCCGACGCCGCTGGCAGACCAGCAGCTTTCCCTCGAACTCGATCAGCGCTGCGACGACGGTCAGCATTGTTTTCCCTTTCCCGAACCGGCTTGCGGATGAATCGCCCGAAACAAAGCGCGCGCGCCCTCGACGAGCGGCGGCCCGGGTGTATTCAGAAGCTCGTCGTGAATCACGACCACGCGCTGATTCTCGATCGCCGGAACATTCTTCCACGCGGGATTGCGCAGCGCCTGCTCCGGCTTCGCACGGACGCCTGTCGCTGCCCATGCCAGGACGATCACATCGGGTTTCGCTTGCGCCACGTCGTCGTCCGTGACGCGCTGGCCCGCGGGCACGACTGGTTTGCCGCCGGCCATTCGCACAAGCTCAGCGACCCAGGGCGGGGAACTGATTCGCGGATTCGGCCACGCTTCGCAATACACGCGCGGGCGGGAGCGGATTTTTGCCGCGCCCTTTGCGACTGCGGCGAAGCCTCGCTGCATTCGCAGAATCAACTTTTCGCCGGCGGCGGAGCGACCGATGAGCCGGCCCAGAGTCCGAACATCGGTCTCGATATCGGCAAGTGATCGAGGATTAAGCGCAAGAAACGCGACCGGCTCCGCGAGAATCTTCGCGACCGCTTCAGGCGCAAAGGGCACCGATCCGATCAAAAGGGTCGGGCGCAGGCGCATCACTTCGCGGACATTTATTTTCCAACAGTCGCCCACTTGCGGCCGCCGCCCCACGCTCGCAACGTCTTTGCACCATTTGCTCACGCCGACGAGTTCACGGCGCGCGCCCAGCGCCAGCAAAATCGAGGTTGCATTGGGGGCCAGCGAGACGATGCGAAGGGCATTCGAATTCCGCGTCGGGGGCATCGGCATTACGATTCTACTTGTGGCCGGCGAATTTCTCCATCTGCGCGAGAGGAAACCTGAGATAGGATGCGCCGCAGGAGGAATTCGGATGAGTCTTCGCAACTTGGGGTTGAGCGTTGTTCTCTGTGCCACGTTTGTACTGACGGCGATTTCGCCAAGAACGCCGCCAAAGATGCCGCAGCTGCTTCCGTGGTCGCAGCAGATTGCCGTGCGCGAACAATGGCTCGTGAAACGCCACGCCATGCTGCTCGACATGATGCGCGCGCACAATATTGACATGTGGATCGTGGTGAACGAAGAGTTCCACAACGACCCGCTGACCGAATACATCGCTCCCCCGCGGGTCTACACCGGTAACCGCGACATCTTCGTCTTCGTGGATGCGGGCGACAAGGGATTGAAGAAAATCGCCGTCACCGGCTATGCCGAAGAAAACGTCCAGCGCTTTTTTGAAAGCGCCGACGATCCACTGCCAGCCGACAAGCAGTTGCGCGCACTCTGGGACACCTATCACCCCGCGCATATCGGACTGGGAATCGATGGCCGGCGCGGAGTGATGCGGAGCCTCACCAAATCCAGCTACGATTTCCTGGCCGACAAGATGGGCGCCGAAGCCGCACAGCACTTTGTCCCTGCGCAAGAGTTGATCGGAGAATACCTCGACACGCGCATCCCCGAGGAGTTCGACACCTACAACCAGATGGTGACCCTCACGGACCTGCTCACCAAGCGCGCGCTCTCAAACGAAGTGATCACGCCGGGCAAGACCACCATAGGCGACGTGCGCCGGTGGCTCTACGACGCAATGTGGGAAAATCGCGTGAATACCTGGTTTCAGCCCGATCTGCGCGTGCAACGCAAGGGAACGGACTCCGCGAAGTCGCGCGGCTTTCTTGCCGTGGCCAAAGAAGAAACCGTCATCGAGCCGGGCGACCTGGTGCATCTCGACTTTGGGATCACCTACATGGGCCTGAATACGGATTGGCAGAAGATGGCCTATGTCCTGTTGCCGGGAGAAAAGGATGTTCCTGCAGGTCTGAAACAAGCGATGAAGAACACGAACGATCTCCAAGACGCACTCACTCTGCGTGCCGCTCGTCCCGGCCGCACCGGCGGCGAGGTCTACAAACTCACGATGGATGAAATGGCGCAGAAAGGAATCACTGCCATGATTTACAGCCATCCTATCGGTGATCAGGGGCACGGCCTCGGCGCCAGCATAGATTTCCGGGCTGCGCAGCCCTTGCTCGCAGGATCCGCCGCGGAAAAGTTGCGAAAGGGGTCGTATCTTTCCGTGGAATTGAATTCGCAGACGGCCATCCCGGAATGGGGAGGCCAAAAAATATACGTCATGGAGGAGGACGATGCATATCTGACGGACGACGGTTACAAATTATTCCAGCCAAGGCAGACCGCGTTTTACCTGATCAAGTCAAAGTAAGGCCGCGCGGACTGAATATCCTGAAGGGAAAATAAAAACGCGCCGGAGAGAGTGTCTCCCCGGCGCGTTTTCAATTCGGAAGAACTACTGATTCTTTTCAACCTTTGCCAGCGGCACTTTGGGAACCTGCCAGATGATTCCAGAGTCGTCGGCGGTGTGCGGGAAGTATTGAGCCGACTTCTGACCGGACGGCAGGAGCACGATATCCGCACGGCGGTTGTAAGCCAGCCAGTCGCCCTCGACGTTTCGCAAACGGGCTTTCGGCGGCGTGTTGGGGTTCGTGCCTTCGAGCGACTTCACTTCTTTCTTGTCGATGGGGCGCTCTTTTCCGTAGGCCGCGGTCTGCACCTTGTCGGCCGGGATGCCCTGATCCACCAAATATTGTTTTATGCGTTCCACGCGCCGCTCGCTCAGGTCCTGGTTGTAATTCTTCGAGCCGCGCACGTCGGTGAAGGCTTCCACGGAGAGTTTTGCGTCCGGGTCGTAAATGAGATAGTGCTTGAATCCACCGGCCAGGTTCGCCAGCGAGAGCTGCTGGCTGCGGACGAGGCCAACCTGCGGGTGCCTCTTGTCCGGGTAGTCGGTGGGGTAGAAGACGCTCTGCAAAACAACCGACGGGACCGGTTCGACTGATCCGGTGATGTGCACCGCCGCCGTTTGCGTCGAAGAGCCGCCGCAAACGTTCGTGGCGTTGAGCGTGTAGTTTTTCGTTTCATCGACCGTGCGCAACTGCCCGCCATTGGCAACGGGTGTCGTGTCCGCCGGCGCAGGCTGCACGGTCTGCGTGCCGCTGGCATCCACTTTGCCGCCCGGATCGAGAGAAACCGAATCCGCATTGGACGTCTTCCACGTGAGCGTGGTCGAATCCGAAGTGACCACTTTGTCGCCCATCTTGACGTATTTCACGTCCGACGGGTTCGCCGAAATGGAAGCATCCACTTTCGTATTCACGTTCACGGTCGAGCTGCCCTTGACGGTTCCGCCCGGACCGGTCGACGTGAAGTCATAGGTTGTCGTTGCATGCGGCGAAACCGACTGAGTGCCGCTCGGCGCAACGGTGCCGACGCCGCTGATATTCCCATCGACGGTTTCGGTGGTTTGCCACGTCAGAGTCGAGGACTCGCCGCAATTGATATTCGCGGAGGACGAAGTGAAGCTTCCGGTCACGGGCGCGACAGCGACCGTGGCGCTCGCAATCCCGGCCTTGAAGCGCGGGAGGTCATGAAGTTTGGCGCCACGCGGCCAATCCTTGGTCGTTTGCGCGCCGTTCTTGCCCAGCTCGATCACAACTTTCTTGTTGGCTACGATATTGACGTCGCCGGACCAAATTTCCTTACCGCCGCGGGTGATCGTGAGATGGTGCGTCCCGGGGGGAAGGATCAGTTCCTGTTGCCAGATCCAATCCCAGTTGAACTCATCCACGTGCCCGACGAAATACGCGGGAGTCTTGCCATTTGACTCCACAGCGGCGCGCTCGTCACCGCCCGTAATTTTCACAGCTCCCCAGGGGCCGTTTACGGTGCCGCCATAGGATTGGAGCACGACGTTCAGGTCCGTGGTCTTTCCGGATTCGATGCTGACGTCCTGGGTCTGAATCCTGTAGCCGTAATTCACAACGGCCACGATGTGCTTTCCAGCGCTCAGGGGGATCGTGCGACTTCCTTCACGAATCCCGTTTCCATCGACAAACACATAAGCCTGCTTCGGCGTGACCTTGATCTTCAGCTTCCCATCCTGTGCGAAGCTGGCGCTCGCGCAGAGAGCAAGTGTCAGCGCAAGGGTCAAGAAGTATCCAATTCGTCGCATCTTTATGTCTCCATGTCTCACGAAGATTCCGTTAGGCGAGTTCTATTACCACCCATTCGCGCCCCTACGTAAGGGTGGGGCCAGGACGGCATAAATCTATAATCTGAGTGCGTTTCTGTCAATCAATTAGAAACAAAAAGCGAACGCGCGCAGGGGCTCTGTTGCATGACTAACTATCAACTACTCAATCCAGTGCGCCGGGCTTTATACTCGCTTTAATGGCCAACGAAACTGTCCTCGAGCACTTCCGGAACCCACACAACGCGGGCAATCTTCCGGACGCTTCCGCCACGGTCGAAGTGACAAACCCCGTCTGCGGTGACACTCTGCGGCTGGCCGTGCGCGTGGAGGGCGACCGAATCTCCGCGGCGCGTTTTAAGGCACAAGGCTGCGTTGCGTCGATCGCATCCGGTTCCGTGCTTACCGATCTCTTGACCGGAAAAACGCCCGCGGAAGCCCGCCGCATCACGCCGGAGCAAATCTCCGAGTCGCTCGGGGGCCTGCCTCCTGCGACTTTTCACGCCGCGCAATTGTGTGGCGACGCTCTTACGGCTCTGCTCAGCAAGCTTCCCTGAATGGTGTTCTCCGATGCGAAGGACACTGCTGCGGTGAGATGGCGACTCCGAAGAGAGATTCTTCGACTGCGTGCCCCGACCATTCGGGCCCCAAGCCGAGACGACGGAAGTGCCTAGACGGGCACTCCGCAAATGACGACGGTGCGAGACGAACTTGCAGACGCCGCCAATAGCCTTTCTCATCGTGTCCGGGTCATTCAGATTCAGAATCACGCCTTCTTCCTCCGTGGCCACTTCCGCGATTTCCTTGGCGTGCGCCCACACGACCTCTCTTGCACCGACCTCAGGCGAAGCATTCAGCAACTCTTCGTACAGCGTGGAGCGAAAAATTACGGGATGACCGCGGCGCGCGTTGTGCGTCGGAAGGACGATGGCCTTCTTGCTGGAATCGAATCTTTCGATGAGTTGCGCGATCAAATGCACGGACACGAGCGGATGATCCACGGGACAGAGAATCATTCCCTCCGTCTTGCCATCGGGAAGACTTCGGATTGCGGCCTGAATCGATGAAAGCTGGCCTTTTTCCCAATCGGCGTTCACAACAAAACACGCAGGGTCGAGGCGGAGTTTTCGCTGCACTTCCTTCGCGCTGGAGCCGAGAACGATTCGCGTCAATCCCACGCGCGGATGCCGGGTGGCCGCAACGAGGTGGCCCACAAACGTCAATCCCTGGTAGGGAACCAGCGCCTTCGGTTGGCCCATCCGGCGGGAAGCGCCGGCAGCGAGAATCGCGGCGGCGAGCATTTGCGCCTCAGTCGTGCTGTAGGCTGGCGATTTCGTTGACTCGGACGGACTTGTGCGGCAGGTTTTCGGCGTTTCGACGGACGGCGATCAGCTCGGCGGCGATGCTCACGGCGATTTCTTCCGGCGTGAGCGCACCGATTTCGAGTCCGACCGGCGCATGAACCCGTTCAAATTTTTCGAGCGGGAATCCTTCTTTCTCGAGCGCTTTGTAAACCGAGATCACTTTGCGTTTGCTTCCAATCATACCGATGTATCGCGCGTCGGTTTCAATCGCCCAGGCGACGACGCGCATATCATCTTTGTGCCCGCGCGTAACGATCACCAAATAACTCGATGCGGTTGGTTTGATCTTCTCGAAAGCCTCTTCGTAGGTCGTGTAAATCTCCGAAGCCATGGGAAATCGCTCCGCATTCGCGAAGGTGTCGCGGTCATCGATCACACCGATGGCGAAGCCCGCCTGATGCGCCACGCGCGCCACGGCCGTGGATACATGTCCGCCGCCGAAAAGATAAAGCATCGGCTGCGGCAAAATCGGCTCGACGAAAATTTCCAACGTGCCGCCGCAAATCAGCCCGGCGTCATAGGTGGCTTCGTTGTTGAGGTTGAAAGTCATCTTGCGGGGCTGCTCGTTGCGAATCACTTCCTTCGCCGCTGCCCAGACTTCCGCTTCAACGCAGCCGCCACCGACAGTCCCGGCGATCGTGCCGTCGTCGCGGACGAGCATCCGCGAGCTCTCGTAGCTGGGGATCGAGCCGTTCGTATGCACGATGGTTGCAAGCGCGCCTCGCCTGCCCGCCCGCCGCATACGTACGATTTCCTCGAAGAGGTCCATGGTCTACCTAGTTGCGAGGGTACGTCTCCCATCCTGCGGTGTCAATGCGCGGAAGGGCGCGGGCCGAATCGTGGCTGGGCGTTTGATTCACGTTGATTTCAGGTATACATTCGCGGCGCGTTCGGAAACAGCGGAAGAGGTCCAGATTCAGGTGGCGAGGATAAAATGGAATTTCGATCGAACAATTGTGTTGCGATTCATTTGAATGACTTGAAAAAGGCCGAAAGATTCTACGGCGGCGTCCTGGGATTCAAACTCCTAAGCAAATCGAATAGCCAACTGAAATACGATACAGGCTACTTTCTTTTATACATTAACAAGGGATCCAAAACGCAACCACCCATTCCATCTTTCACGGTGAAGAATTTCACCGATGCGAAGCGGCATCTCAAGAAGAATGGCTGCAAGATCACGGTCGAAGGAAAATCCTCCTTATATTTCAAAGACCCATTGGGGATCGTGTACGACATCATCGAGGGCTAACCGCTCTTGCTGGACACCTCGCGGCACGGGTGCTAATTTCAGTGCGCATTTTTTCATTCGTCGGAGGCCACGCATGAAAGCCATTGTCTATACCGAGCACGGCGGCCCGGAAGTCCTTCGGTACACCGACGCCCCGGAACCCAAGATCGGCGCGCTGGAAGTTTTGGTTCGCGTGCGCGCCTGCGCGCTCAATCATCTCGATCTTTTCATTCGGCAGGGGATTCCTGGCATCAAGATTCTGTTTCCGCACATCCCGGCCAGCGACATATCGGGCGAAGTGGCCAAGGTCGGCGAGAAAGTGACCAACTGCAAGGTGGGCGACAAGGTCCTGCTGCAGCCCGGAATTTCCTGCGGCCTGTGCGCGCAATGCCTCGCGGGCCGCGATAATTTTTGCCGCTCGTACACGCTATTTGGGTACCTGGTTGACGGCGGGTGCGCCGAGTACGTGAAATCACCGGCAGTAAACGTGGTGCCGATTCCCGGCAATTTAACTTTCGAAGAGGCCGCCGCAATCCCGCTCGTTTTCCTGACGGCGTGGCACATGCTCATCACCCGCGCGGAACTGAAACCCGCGGAAACCGTTCTTGTGCTCGGTGCGGGCAGCGGCGTGGGCAGCGCGGCAATTCAGATCGCCAAGGTCTCGGGCGCGCGTGTGATTGCCACGGCAGGGACCAAAGAAAAAGTGCTGAAAGGGAAAGAACTCGGCGCGGACTCAATGATTCTACATTCGGAGAACGACATCGCCAAGGAAGTGAAACGAATGACGGAGCGCCGCGGAGTGGACGTAGTGGTCGAGCACGTCGGCGTGGCCACCTGGGAGAAGAGCCTTCAAAGCATGGCCCCGGGCGGGCGACTGGTGACCTGCGGAGCGACGACCGGTTACGATGCGAAAATCGATCTGCGGTTTCTCTTCACGCGCCAATACACGATTCTCGGTTCCTTCATGGGCAGCAAGGCGGAACTTTATTCTGTCCTGGAGCTTTTCGCGCGCGGATTGCTGAAGCCGGTGATCGATACGGTGATGCCGCTCGCAGAGTGCGCCGAAGCGCACAGGCGGCTTGAAAAGAGCGAACAGTTCGGCAAAATCGTCTTGCGGGTTTGACCCGCGCTGCCTATTGCAAGGACGCGGGCGAAATCCCGACCTCTCTCGCTTCATCCTGGATTGTGCCGATCGACTGGCGAATTACGGACGCCAGCTTGTGCTGCGTGCTGAGAAGATCTGTCGTCATGTTGCCGCCGTCATTCGGCGCCGGCTGAAGCAGCGTGAAGTTCTGCGACGCGCCCTGCTGATTCATCGAAGCAATTGTTCCCTGCGTTCGGCTCAGCTTGTCGGAGAGCGATCGTACGACCCCCGCTAGCGCGGCCTTGGCCTCTGCCGGCGTCACGGCTCGGCCCTCCCTCAGCGCGGCGGCCTGCGAAATTTCAAAGCTCGAGCGGATCATTCCGGGAGCGAAACCGTTGCTCCGCGCCATGTCACCCATCGCGTCAATCCTTGCCGTGAGCTCCTGGCGCCGCAACGCGAGTTGCTGAATTTGATTGTCCGTTGTGATTCCATCGCACGGGGCGTAAATGCCGAGGCCAACGCGCAGTCCCTCGCCATTCGTGCTCGCCGAGCTGCGGAACTGCTCCAGTTCCCGGATGGAGTTGTCGGTGGCGTCGAGCTGCGCCTGGAGGGTCACGACTTGTTGCGCGTACCACTCGGGATTCCGTTCGTTCGGCAAATCTACGGGAGTTGGTTTTTCCCCGGAGACCTCGCTAACTCGCGCCGGAGCTGATTCGGCAGTCGGCTCATTGTGGCGGGCGGGTCCGCCATATTGCGCGGCCATGGCATCAAGGTCGTCATTCGTATAGATCCGCTTTTCCACGGGTGGCTTCGGTTTTGGCGATGCCGCGCCGTCACCCGGCCCACCAGCAAAGGTTGGAATGCCGGATGCGAAAACCAACGCGGCAAAAATCAGGACAGAAGAGGAAATAAATGGTCGCGGTGCGCGCATGGCTGCGCCTCCTTGTGCGCGGGGAAGCGAGAGTATTACACAGACCTCGCGGCGCTGCAATTCAATACCAACGAAGGGAAGTCTGGGCGGCGGAGCCAGCTAGGCCAACGCGGTTAGCCCTTGGGCGAGCGATCTGCCGCTGATGCCGGGCGCTCTGGTTTCACCAAGCAAATCAATGATGGTGGGAACAACATCAAAGGAGCTGACGAGACCACCATGAGCCGGCGCGATGCCGTCGCCGACGACGTAAAGAAAGCCGAGCGTGCCCGTATGGCCTCCTGTGCGGCGATACGGCAACGGGCCAATCGATCCAAGTCGCGGGTTCGACAGACCCAAGGGAGCGCCCTGCCACACCACGTAAAGATCCGCTTCGGACTCGCTGACATCGTTCGCGTCTTGCTTCGGCCGGTGGATTTCGGTAATCACCTTTCCCCCGGTCTGCAAATTACGGCATTGATCCAGTAGTTCGATCATCTGTTCGCAGACTCTTGCATATTGAGCCGCCGGAACTATTCCCTTCGCCTCGCGCCCAGCCACATTAATACGAATGCGCCCATCGTAGAACGCGGGAAGCGCGAAGGCGGGCATGTGCGGCCAAAACTGGGAGTACCGCGCCGCGGGCATCCACGCCATTTCCGATGAGTCGAGGCGGCCGACATCGAATCCAGCACGTTCGATCCAGTTCACAAGACGATACGGCAATCGAGGGAAGCGCTGGTATTCCGGCACCGCATGCAGCATTACGTCTTCCCAGGAGGCGTTCTCAGCGAGAAGAAGAGTGCCATCGGGCGTGAACCGAGAATGCGCAACCGGACGCATGTAGGGAGCGCCGAAGGCGGATCGATAAAGTAGTTCGGGGAGCAACGCCATGGCTGCCACGTCGCTTTCGTTCGGCCCCATCCCGTGCATGGCGACGAGCAAGATCGTGGCGTCGGAAAATGCTTCCTGGAGATCCCCGATCAGGCGGTCGATGGCGCCGTAGACCTTTCGCAATGCGCTCGCTGCTGGAACGGCCGATTCGATGGCGTGCAGCGGATGGTTGGGATCGACGCCGTGCCATAACGGCTCGATAGCCGAATGGCCTTCGCTCACGACCACCATCGCGAGGTCCCAATCGGGCAGCCGTTCCGTCAGCAGCCATCGAGCTGCCCGCGAGCGCACCTCGACTGCCTGCGTGAGGGCTTCGCCCGCTGCCCGCGCCTTATCGGCGGACGGCCAACAGAAACCATAAATCCATTGCGTCGCGGGATAGGGCCCGAAGAGGCGGTCCATTTCCTGGTGAAGGCCCTCGGGGCGCGAGATGGCCGCTATGCCGGGGTCATGCGCGCCCCAGGTGGTCAAGCCGCGGACTTGCGGGGCCTGTGCAAGGTCACAATAGGGAAGATCGAAAACGACCGTTCGCGCGGTGAGATCGGCCATAAATGGGCGTGCTGATGTGTTTTCCTGACGAGCGGCGTATGTGGCAGGGTCGAACATAATGGCCGACCACCGGCCTCCGTCGCTTGGCGCTTGCCCCGAGCTGAGATGCTCCCAGGTCAGGCCGGAATATTTATCTCTGCCGTGGTCAAGCTCGTAGCGCGCGCCCCGCATCCGAAGTCTTGCAAAGTTCGGCAGGGCACCCTCGTTCACGAATCGCTCTGCCAAGGCAGGATCGAACCCATCGAGACCAATCACCAATATGCGCTGCCGGGTCATCTTGCTACTCTCCCATATTTGAGCTGGGGCCGAAAGCACTCCCCCTGAACAAGATTCTTGCGATTTACCCTCTGACCGATATGCGACGTAACTCGATCATTTCGCCGAGGGATTCGCAAACCTGCAATTTATTGCGAAAGCGCCGCTCAGAATCAAAGGAAAAGAGCCATCGACGAATATCCGCCAAAAGGGTTCGATACATATACCTCGGCACGCCAAACCAAAGGGTTGTGTTTTGCGGGAAGCCATTCAGCCGCGCGGTGTATCTGCCGAAGTTGAAATAGTGAGATTGAAAATGACTCTTCTTAGCTCTCGCTTTCGGAACTGGGTGGTAAACGATCGCGCGCGGCGCGTATACAATTTTGTCTCCCGCTCGTGATAGCCTCAACCAGAACTCCGTGTCCTCTCCCGTCATAGCATCGTTCCCTCGCTTGCCAAGGTCCGTTCGGAACGCTCCATACTTCTGAAACGTAGCTTTCCTGAATGCCATATTGGCCCCGATCAACGGAGTCCGAAGCTCACAAGGCTCCTCGCCCTGATCAAAACTAACGACCGCGCCGCTCCGCAATGGGTAACGGCTATCCGCCCGCAGCCAAGACGGCTTTTGACCAATCCACACGGGGATAACCCTTCCACCGACACCCATGCAATCGAACTGATCGAATACCTTTTCAAGTTCGCACAGCCAACCAGGATCGACGGTGACGTCGTCGTCAGTGAAAGCGACGATGTCCCCACGAGCTGCATTAATCCCGGCGTTCCGAGCGTGAGATTGGCCCTGGTTGATCTCGAAAACATACTGAACGCCGAAGCTTGAACCCGCGCCAAAAGTCTTCACGACTTCCGGCGTACCGTCGCTTGAGTTGTTATCAACCACAATCAATTCCCACAGAGAATCGGCTGGCGCGCGTAACTGTGCGAGGCTGCCGAGAGCCTTCCTCAGACTTTCGCGACGATTATAGGTGCAAACGACGACGCTGATCATTTCTCAAGCCTGTTAGACCGGGTAGTGGGGTGCCAATTGGAATTTCCAAGTTTGCGGGGAACCGAGAGTATTGCACAGTAGTCGCTGCGCTGCAATCCATACGAAGTGCGGGCTTCATCGTGACCACGTGATCCCGTGGCCGAGCACGAAGACAAAAAACAAGCCAGCGATGGCAGCCGCAACGATCCACGCAGCGCTTCGGCGCACTGGCCCAATTTGCGCTTCTTCGCTGCGGGCCCATCTCCGCATCATGCTGGGCAGGCTCAACAGGCCAGCATTCGCGCCTAAAGTAGATGGCAGTGCCGATGCTATGACGTAGAACAACCCCAAGGGATTGAACAAGCCCCCGAGCCCGGCCAGGGTCCCGTCTGTGAAGTAGGGAGTCCAGCACAGCACGCGAAGCCTGCGAGAACTTTGATCCTTGCCTTGAAATGGCTTCAACTTGGCGGCGACCACCAGCATAGACGCATAGTAGGAAGCTACACCAACCACCAGGAGCCCAAGCTGCCACATCCAGTGCGGCTGCAAGCCCCTGATGACCTCTGCCCAGTCACCGAAATTGGCAACGCCAGAAAAGAAAAAGTAGCCGGTGCTCGTAAAGAGATTGCCCGCCATCGCAAGGACGAGGAAGTAGCGAAAGGCCGGTCTGTAGCGCTGCGGCTTTAGCAGAAGGAGCCAGAAGATCGCTCCGGAAATAAGATTTACGAGCGTTCCATTCGCTGAGATCCATCGCGTGTCAATATCGCTCTGCAGCGCGACCGTGCTCATGGTCACGCGATGCGCTCCGCTGAGCCAAGCTGTCACACCGTGGCCCAGGCCTTCGTGCAGAGTGTCCTGCAGCATACACGCAAGCGCCGAGATTGCAATTATCGTGAGCCTGTCGTCCTTGCCAGAATCCGCAGTGGTGGACATATCGTCCCTTGTAACATAACGAAGTAAGACTTACAGAATAGGTTTCACTTGGTCGGTCAATGCAATTGACACGCGTTTGTGCACGCGTTCGGAAAATTCGTGGGTAATTCTCGCGTGGCTCTCTCGAGACTATCGCAGCGCGTGGGATTGGTTGCGGCGTATACTTCCTGTCAAGCTGTCACGTCGGTTGCTGCCTTTGCGAGAGGTGGTCCATGCGACTCAGATATGCCGCCTGCGCTTTCGCCTTCGTTGGTCTGCTATGTTCGAGCGCGTTTGCTCAAGAACAGGAGGCGCCGTCGCGCCCGCCCGAAGTCGGACCTTTGCCCAGTCGGCCGCCATCACGAATTCGGGTTGAGGCAAATGTCGTAAAAAAGTCGCTTCTGACCCAAGCAATCCCTGTATATCCCGAGGCTGCAAAGGCCGCGCACGTCTGCGGGACAATTCTGTTGCACGCCATCATTGGCAAAGACGGGACGGTTCAGCAACTGGAATACATCTCGGGTCCGCGATTGCTGTCGAAGTCCGCGATGGATGCCGTACGCCAATGGCGCTATAGGCCTACGGTGCTCAATGGCGAGCCCGTTGAGGTAGACACAAAGATCTCCATCGTCTACAAGTTGGGGAATTTGTGTGGATGATTCAACCGAGGATAATTCCCCAGAGAAAAAGAGTCTCTTGGTCGAACCGGCTCTCAGACCACGGGATCACTCAATAGATGAGTTTGTGGTGGGTTCTGTACCTTTTCCGCGCAGAGCAAACTCTTCCCGGTTAGGCAAGTGGCCGGCTTAACGCCGAGCAGCTGGACAATGGTGGGAGCCACGTCAAAGGCCGACCGCACACCACGCTCTCCGGGCTCAAGGCCCGGCGCCGCAATATATGCTACTCCGTGCTCGCCGGTGTGGTGTCCTGTCTTGTGGAGCGGCACGGGACCGATGAGCCCGAGGCGCGGGTGCTCGAGGGCAGCGGCCACGTCGCGCCACACAACGCGCAGGTCCGCCTCGGAACTCCCGAGGGCTAGGGGGCTGGCAGTGGACGCCCTCTCGATGGTGGCTACCGCCGGATGCCCGGTGCGTGGGTCGCGGCACTCTCCCAGCAGGGTTTCGAGCGACCGGCAGGTCTCTTCGTAACGGGACAACTCCACGATGCCATGCCTCTCGCGGCCGCGCAGGTTGATGCGGATGCGCCCGTGGGAGAACGAAGGCAGCGCGAAGGCCGGCATTTGCGGCCAGTGGCGCCGGTAGCGGTTGGTCGGCATCCAGTCGAGCTCGGACTCGGGCCGCTTGGGCGGCGCGTGGCGGGTGTGCCAGTGGGCAGCCGCCGACCGAGCGCCATTAAACAGATCCTTGACCGATTGCGGGAGGTGGCGAGCGACGGCGTCTAAAGGGCCGACCGCTGCGGCCCGGTGGGGAGGCTCCGGAACCCACGACGCCGCTGCCGCTTCCCATGTGTCGTGCTCGTCCAGGATGGGCAGCGAGTTCGGCGCCGCCGTCCATGCCGGTGGGAGTGTAAGTAGCGAGTGACCGAAGGCGCGCCGGTAAAGCAGTTCGGCTAGCAGGACCATCGACTGGATATCGGAGCGATTCGATCCCATCCCTCCCATGTTGAACACGATGATTGTGGCGTCTCCGGCAATATGGACGAGCTGCTCGATCATGCTGTCCAACGCCCGGTGGATGTCCACCAGTGCGCGAGCGGCAGCTCCGGACGAAGGATGTGCGTTGAGAGGATGGCTGACATCCAAACCGTGCCATAACCCCTCCATGCCACCGTGAAGCTCGCTCGCGACGGCAAAGAAAAAGTCCCACTCCGGCAACCGCTCAGTGGCCAGCCATCGGGCCGCCCGGCTGCGCACGCCCAGGGCCCTACTTAGACCTTCTCCCATCAGCCGGGCGCGCGCGGCTGAGGGCCACGGATTCGCATAGGTCCATTCGCTTGCGGGATACTGGCCGAACCGTTGCTCGAACTCAGCCAACAGCCCCTTCGGTCGGGAGCCCACGTAGGTCCCGGGATTGTGGGAGCCCCACGCCACAATCCCTTGTGTGTTTCGGGCGCGGCGGAGATCGACATATGGCGGGTCGAACACAACAACCCGAAGGTCGGTTTCGGCCCACCACGGCGCGAAGTGGGCACCCTCCTGCCACGTGGTGTAGGAGGCCGGATCAAACACCACAGACCCCCAGCGGCGCCCCGCCTCGGGTGAAAGCCCTGAGGCTACGTTTTCCCACGGGATACCAGTGCGTTGTGCAGGTTCTGTTTCGAGGAGAAATCGCGCGGCGCGTTTTCTTAGGGCCTTCATGGCTGGTATCTGACCCTCGGCCATGAGCCGCTCTGCCAGGGTGACCTCGAGGCCGTCAACGCCGATAGCCAATACTTTGTGACGCATCATCCCGGCACCCTGCGTACCCTTCACTGCGATCTCGGGGAGACCATCGCCGGGATCGCTTGTACTGGCCAATCGTGCTGACAAGGGAGGAGTAATCGCCGTGCGGACTGGCGAACCGTCCGTGCCTCCAGGGCCACGTTGTGATCGTAATCCATGACGCCCCTGCGACAGTTCGAACGGCGACGAGGCGATGCCCAAATAGTACTTTGTCAGCGTACATTGGTGTGCAAAGCGAGGTTACTCGACCGCGCGGCTTACTCCCGATTAGTCGGATTATTGGAAACTGACGCTATCCACGCGTTTGCGAGAAGCTACATTGCCGGTAAGAAGCTTTGGTAGGATTAGAGACAAAATGAACCGACGAAAAGGCGCGACGCAGCGTGCCGACTGGGTGACCTTTAGAATCGAAAACGGCGAAGCTACTCTGGTGCGTTAGCAATGAAAGCGCATGAACAAAAACCTAAACAAGGAGTGGTATGCATCCCATCACCGAGGGCGTATTGATTGCGCTTCAGTGTTTTCATGTGCTGTTCCTGGCCTTGCACGACTGGATTCCGCTGGGAAGTCTCAATGACGTGAAAGGCGTTCGCGCGGCGAATCCGCGCAGCAAACTTCTCGCCGGCACGCTCATCAGCGCCACTCCGTTTGCGATTGGGCTCGCTGCCAGCGCTGTCTACTTTGGCAGAGCCTATCCGGCGTGGTTGCCCTGGTGGCTGTGGATTACCTACGGGCTTTTATTCTGCGGCGAGATGCAAGCGTGGTGGATTCCATACCTCTTTCGCGCAGAGCCGGAGCGCGCCGCGCGTTACCGGGTGATGTTTGGAGCGACGCACGCTTTCCTGCCCGAACGCAATGGCATCCGGCTGAATACGCTGCATGTGATCCTTCACGCCGCGACCGTCGCTTTATTGATTGTTCTGGGCGTGCTGACAGCACAGCAGGGCTGATCCAACTCGTGATTATTCGGACTATCGGAAACTAGTCTTCTCGGCCGATCCGCGTGGTACTTGTTCTGCTTCAAATCAACGCGTTGATGGTCCAGTGCCTTTCCCATTTGACGGCGACTTCGCGCAAGGCCTACACTCGGCGGCTTCATCTTGGGAGTTTTATCCGCGAGGAGAAATCATGACGACGGAATTGAAGGGCAAAGTGGGGATTGTGACCGGCGGAACGTCAGGTATAGGCCGCGCTGCCGCCGTGCTTTTTGCGAAGGCGGGAGCCAAAGTGGTGGTCGCCGGGCGGCGTGAGGTGGAAGGAAAGGAAACCGTTGACTTGATCCGTGCTGAGGGCGGCGATGGCCTATTCGTAAAGACCGACGTTTCGCTCGGCGCCGAGGTTCAAGCGCTCGTGCGGAAAACGGTCGAGAAGTTTGGCCGGTTGGATATCGCGTTCAATAACGCTGGGATCGAGGGGAACTGGATCCCCATCGCTGAACAGTCCGAAGAAGACTGGGACCGCACGATTGACATCAATCTCAAAGGCGTGTGGCTTTGCCTGAAGTACGAAATTCAGCAGATGCTCAAGCAGGGCGGCGGCGGAGCCATCGTCAACATGTCGTCCGTCGCGGGCCTGATTGGTTCTGCCGGAGCAGCCACGTACATCGCGAGCAAGCACGGCGTGATGGGGCTGACGAAGTCCGCCGCGCTCGAAACGGCGCGGAGTGGCATTCGAATCAACGCCGTGTGCCCTGCGGTGATCGAAACGCCTATGGGTGAACGTCTTTTTGGAGAGCCGGAGTTTAGGAAGTTCGCGGTCGGTTTGCATCCTATCGGGCGTTTTGGAACGCCGGAGGAAATCGCGGAAGGCGTGCTGTGGATGTGCTCGGACCGGGCGTCGTTCATGACAGGCCAATCGCTCGTTCTCGATGGCGGATTCCTGGCGGGTATCAATCCCCCCGGCTAGCTGCGATACAAACGTCAAATCCGATTTGACATCTTCCCGCCTTGAGTATTCAATGTCGCGGCTGACCGGGCAAGAAACCCTCGGATAAATTTCTCGAAAATCTCATCAAGTAAGGAGACGGCTGTGAAGAAAATCTGGATATTGTGTCTACTCGGTTTGGTTGCACTGGGAGGGGTCGCATGGTCGCAGACCGGCGACACCGAAAAGGCTGTCGCAGCACTGGAAGAACAGTGGCTGAAGGCGCAAAAGACAAATAATCCTGACCTGCTCGCTCCGCTGCTGGCCGACAAAGTAGTGGTTACGGACGGGGATGGGAAAGTCACCGACAAGGCCGAGACACTGGCATTCTACAAAAAGACCAAGTGGGACAGCGCCGAATATACTGATGTGAAGGTCACTGTGTTTGGCGATGCGGCGATCGCGACGGGAGGCTTCCAGGGTAAGGGCACCAATGCAGCGGGAAAGCCTTTCGATGAACATGAGCGCTGGACCGATACGTGGGTGAAAATGCCCAGCGGCAAATGGCAGTGCGTCGCGAGCCATGTGTCGGCAGTTAAAATGTGAACGAGCGCACAGAGCTGCCTGTTCTGCGAATTTGCGGCGCTTGACCAACCTCATATGGGTGTATAGCGGGCTATCGGAAGCTGACGCTCTCGATGGATGTGCGTATTGGAGTTGAGTTTCTGATTGATGTCATAACGGCGTCGGCCTCGCGACGGCCCGAGTAGACTGTTTCGGTGTTCACCCTAACAGTGCTCGGACCGAAGGAGGCCGAGATGCGAATTATAGGATGTGATTTGCACGCTCGCCAGCAAACACTGGCGGTGCTGGATACGGCGACGGGGGAGGTGATGGAGAAGACCCTGACGCACAGCGGCAGCAATGTGCAGGAGTTTTATTCGACGTTGCCAAGACCGGTGCGCGTGGGGATCGAAGCCACGGGGACGATGCAGTGGTTTCTGAGCCTGATGGAAGAGCTGGGAATTGATTGCCAGGTCGGTCATCCGGCGAAGATTCGAGCGGCCGAACCACGGAAACAGAAACATGACCGGCGAGACGCAGACTTGATTCTGAAGCTGCTGGTAGAAAAACGCTTTCCGTCGATCTGGCGGCCCTCGAAGGAACTGGTAGATCTGCGAGCCTTGCTGCTACACCGTCATCAATGGGTACGGATGCGGACGCGGATACAGAATGCGCTGCAGGCGATCGCGCTGGCGAATGGATTACGGCGGGGTCCCTCGCTGTGGAGCCAAGCCGGGCAATGCACGATCGCGTCGTTGCCTCTGGCGCCACATACCGCTCATCGGCGCAGCGAACTGCAGGCGATGTATGCGAAGTTCGAGACCGATACAGAAAAGCTGAACCAGCGAGTTGAGAAGCAAGCGGGCGAACGTCCCGGGGCACGGCTGCTTATGACCCATCCAGGCGTGGGGCCGATCACGGCGTTGGCTACCGACGTGTTCCTGGGCGATCCAAAGCGGTTTGCTGATGGCAAGGCGCTGGCCAGTTACGTGGGGATCATTCCGAGTGAATACTCCAGCGGAGGTCGGCAGCGGCTCGGTGGCCTGAGCAAACAAGGCAATCCGCTGTTGAGGTTTCTCTGGTGTGAGGCGGCGGCACACGCCGTGCGCCGGGATCCAGAGCTACAGCGTTTCTACCGTCGAAAATTAATCCAGAAAGGTCTGGGGAAGGCGAGAGTGGCTGCCGCTCGCAAACTCGGGATTCGGCTGTGGATCATGTTGCGGGACCAGATTGATTACAACGAGTTCTGTCGTCGTGGACAGATGCAGCAGAAGAGCGGTGATGCCTGTGCGGGGATGCCTGGAACGCGCTATGGTGCGAACAGTCACCGGCCAATTGATTAGGCTACCCGCCTCCCTCCAGGGAGTTCGAATAACTCATCATGGTTGATCGTGACCGAAGAGATGGTTGGTGGGCAACACCGAAGCGATGAAGCGAAAACGGGCTGAGCAACTAGGGTGGCAGGAGTGAACAAACGTAATCCACATGGACGCCATTCGCGTGCTATCGAAGAAGTGCGCTCGCGCACAGCGATCATCCACGAAAAGATCTCTTGAAATGGCCGGCGTCGTTAGAGATAGCGCGTTAATCATGGGTTGGGTTCACCTCCACCACTTATGCAGCCTGCCGCTTTCGATATCTAGCCCGGAGCGAAATCTTGACGTTAGTTCGCGGATCGGGCGTGGCTGCTTGGTCCGTTGCAGGTGAAATTGACAATGAAGCGGGAAATGCTCAGACTGCGGGTCATGCGATTAGCTATCCTCTGCCTCTTGGCGTCCGCCGTGTTTCCGTCACTGACTCGAGCGCAAGCTCCGGTTTTTGAGATTACGCCTGAAGACAGCTGGATTAAGTTCCACGTGAAGGCTTCGACAAAAATCGCCGGCAAATTCGACAAGTGGGATGCCACATTAAAATTTACGTCTCCTGACGAAACGACTGGCGTTTTGGAAGTCAAAATTCAGGCGGCCAGCGTGGATACTGGAAGCGGCATGAAGAACGGCAAGCTGAAGGGCAAAGACTTTTTCGACGTCGAGCAGAATCCGGTGATCACGTTTGTGTCAACGAAGTTTGTGCAGACCGCTCCCGACACCTATGAGGTGGATGGCGACTTTACGATACGCGGAGTATCAAACCCCGAGAAGCTGACGCTAACGGTTTCCAGTAAGGGGACGGGCGCAGGCGAGATTAAAGGAGAAATGGTCTTCAACCGTAAGGATTACGGGATGAACAAGGGCATTCCGTTCATCAAGATCGCCGACCATGTCGACGTAGATTTCCACCTCAAGGGGAAACAAGTCAGCGGACCTCCCCTGCTCTTTACCAAATAGCCGGCCGAGAAGAAGTGCAGTCGCGGTCCTCCATGCAGCACCGCGCAGGAGCATGCAATCGCGCGGGGAATTTGCAAAGCTCGCGGCAAAGATGCAAAATGTTGGTGAAAGTCGAGTCCACAACATTGTCCGTCGCACTTCCGAAGGGCGTCACACTCGAACCGCCGGGCCAGGACGAAAATTTCCTGAAGGACGAAGGGATTCTTCTGGCCTCGCTCGATGCGGTCGTTAACTGGGCGCGCCGCAGCTCGATTTGGCCGATGTCGTTCGGCCTGGCCTGTTGCGCGATTGAGATGATGTCAATGGCCGCTTCCCGGTACGACATTGCGCGATTCGGCGCGGAGGTTTTTCGCGGCTCGCCTCGCCAATCCGACCTGATGATTATTGCCGGGCGCGTATCCGTAAAAATGGCCCCGGTGATCAAGCAGCTCTACGAGCAAATGCCCGAGCCGAAGTGGGTGATTTCGATGGGGGCTTGCGCCACTTCGGGGGGCGTGTTCAACAACTACGCAATCGTTCAGGGCGTCAACCAGGTGATTCCCGTGGACGTGTATGTCCCCGGCTGTCCGCCGCGGCCCGAAGCGCTTCTCTACGCCATCTTTCAATTGCAGAAGAAAATTGAAGGCGACCGCGGCAGTTTCCGCAGGTCTTTGAATTTCCTGAAGAGTTAAACAGCGAAGATTCGCGTTATCCCGATACCCCTGCCTGCCCGCCATCGAAATCGAGTTCGGTTCCCGGAGATCCACTCTCGCGCCGCACGATGGCCATGCCGATGGCTGTTCCCTGCAGGGGAGAATAAGCCGCGCTCGTGACGTACCCGACTTCCGCGCCGCCCACGCGCAACTTGGTTCCAGAGGCGGGAGCGTTCTTGGTGAAAAATCGCAAGCGAACGCGCCGCCGGTTCACGTGCCCGCGCGAGCGCACGCGTTCGACAATTTCCTGTCCCGTATAGCACCCCTTCGTAAAACTGACGTGCGTTTCCTCGACCGCCGCTTCGTGCGGGATCATTGCGTCGTTGAAATCGAGAGGGAACCAGGGCAATCCTGATTCGAGCCGCAGCGAATTGAGCGCGGCCATGCCGATCGGCTCGCCGCCGTGCGCCTTGACGGCCGAACCCAATATCTGCCAGAGCGAAGGGAGGAATTCACGCCGCACGATGAATTCCGCACCGGGCTCGCCGAAATGCGAACGCCGCAGGAAGTGGCAGGAGATTCGTTCGATGGTCGCCTCGCGAATGGACATCTCGGGCATGTCTTCGAGAGCGATCCCGCAAGCTTGCTGAACGATCACGGCCGCCCGCGGGCCTTCGATCGCGAAGCTGCCGACCTGGTCGGTGAGGTCGTCGAGCTGGACGTCGTCCATAATGATGTACTTGTCGAGCGTCGCGGCCGTACGCTCTCGGACCGAGGCGTGCGACAGCGTCAGCAATTTATCGGGCAGAGCATACACTTCGAGCTCCGCAAGGATGTGCCCCTGAGGATTTAAAAGCAGCCCGAGCGTCCCGCGCCCCTCGCCGAGCAATTGAATGTTGCTCGAGAGAATGGCGTTCAAATACCGCACGCGATCCGGCCCGGCGAGCGCGATCACCGCGTGCCAATTCGTGTCGAAGAGCGCAACGCTTTCCCGCGCCGCGCGGTATTCGCTCTCGAAATTGGAGAACACTTCCGGCAGCATACAGCCGGAAAACTCCGCGAAACGCGCTCCCGCGGCTTTCTCTTCTTGAATGAGAGGTGTTTCCATCAGATTCCGTGGCGCTCATCTTATCAGATGCTCGCGAGCGCGGGCCGTCGCACCGGGACTTGTTTTGGCGGCAAATTCGTTGTGTCCAAGGCAGGAGAGGCATAGGATGTGCCAGCTAGCGGTTCCAATCGCAAATTCTGGTTGAGGAACCTTCGTAACCGGCATCTCATCCTCGAATTTGAAGCGCGGTTCAACCCAGGAACGGAGGAAATCTCAATGAAGATTCTTCGCATTGGCTTCGTGTTCGGTGGATTCTTGTCTTTGATTCTCTCGCTGCCGGCGCAGACGAGTCGCTCGCAAAGCAAGGCTGCGACGGGGCAATCCACCGCGACTGCGCAAGCAAAGCCCAAGTTCAAAGGCATCTGGGAGCCGGTGAACTATACCGAGGACATCAGCCTGAACTCGGTGTACTTCGTCTCCGCGCAGACCGGCTGGGTGAGCGGTGGGACGGGAAGCGGCGCAGGCGTCATCCTCTATACGCAGGATGGTGGCGACCATTGGAGCGTTCAATGGGGCGATCCGCAAGGCAAGGACGATGCTCCGAGCAATTTTTTCTTTCTTGATGCCACCCACGGCTGGGTGCGCCAAGGCTACAACGATCTTCTTCACACGACTGACGGCAAGACATGGGTCGGCGGCGCGAAGATAGACCACTACAATGCCGACTACGTCTTCACATCGGAAAAGAACGGCATCGCTATCTCAGGAGGCCGCGGAATCAACCGCACTACCGATGGAGGACGCAGATGGAATGTGGTGAATCAGTGTTCCGCCAAGATTCAGGTGGATGGCTTGCCCCGAAACGTCGAATGCAATTGGGACAAGCTTAGTTTTCCAAGCGCGACCACCGGGTACGCCGTCTCCTGGATCGACCACCTCGACACCGCAGTCGTGGGCAAGACCACCGACGGAGGCGCCACTTGGGTGATGACACTTAACGATGTGGGTGTGGGCTATCCGAGTGACGTCTTCTTTCTCGACGAAAACACTGGGATCATGCGCAGGGGCAACGACTATACGGGCCTGCTTCTGAAAACCACCGACGGCGGCGCCACCTGGAATGCAGGTGCGTCGATTAAAGGCAAGAGGATATCGTTTGTGGACTCGGAAGTCGGATGGACTTTTTATGGCCGCGAGCTCCGCTTTAGCACCGATGGCGGAACACACTGGATCTCACGCGAATTTAAATTCCCCGTGGAACCAAACGCCTTCAGCCTGCCGGCGCGCGATCGCGCGTACGTGGTGGGAGACCATGGAATGATTTATCGTTATCGGATAGTGCCCATCGAATACAGTGCCAAGGGCATGCTGGATGCGCCCGCCATGCCCCAAAAATGAAGGCACGAAAAGAGGTCTGGGCCAGGACGCGTGTCGAATCCAAGAAGAGCACACACGCGGGATGATCGGCGGGACCGGTCTGACAGCCTTCGCTAGGAAGATTTTATGCTACGATGGACTTTGGTCCCCATGGTTGTCGCGATTATCGCAGGAGTGTTCGGCTTCGCGGGGAGCATGTTAGCTGGCGCGGGAATCGCGAACCTGTTGTTCTATCTTTTCGTGGGTTTCTTAAGCGTTTCTCTTGTCCCCGACCTCGTCAATAGGGCCTGAAATTTTGGCGCGAATGGTAACTCAAGTTCAAGCGATGGTGCCGTGACTCGCCCTCAGCCGTCGCGAGATGTATTTCATCTGCTCGCCGTGGTTGTGGCCGTTGCCGCAATCGCGACGCTTTATTTCGCCAGAATCGTTCTGATCCCGTTCGCGCTGGCCATTCTCTTTACCTTCATTTTGACGCCCGTGGTGAAACTCCTGGAGCGGATTCACTTCGGCCGGATTCCCTCAACGCTTCTGGTTGTTCTGCTTTCGGTCGCCGCATTCGGCGGCATCGGCTGGACCGTCACGACGCAGTTCGGCGAAGTCGTGAACCAACTCCCCGACTACAAATCCAATATCAAAGCGAAGCTCGACTCGCTTCATTTATCCTCGCACCACACGCTCGACAATGCTTCGCAAACGATGACGGAAATCAGCAAGGACCTTGCCGGCGCACCGGCCCCGTCGCACGCCGGCAGCGCATCGGGAACCAAATCGGCGATCACCAACCCAGCCGCGCAAGCAAAGCCCGTTCCCGTCGAAGTGGTCAAATCACCCATATTGCCTCTCGAGTCGCTCCAGAGCGTGCTGACTCTTCTCGGGAGCGCCTTGATCGTGGTCGTCTTCACGATTTTCATGCTCATTCGCCGCGAGGACTTGCGGAATCGATTGATCTCCCTGGCAGGCGAAGGACGCCTGCACCTGGTTACTCAGACGCTCGACGACGCCAGCGAGCGCGTCAGCAAATATCTGCTTTTGCAATTCGTCGTGAACACGTTTTACGGGATTTTTATCGGCGTATGCCTTCATTTCATCGGAGTTCCCGGCGCGCTGCTTTGGGGCGTCATCGTCGGCATTCTTCGCTTCCTCCCTTATATTGGACCGCCGCTTGGGGGAATTATGCCCCTGCTGCTTTCCCTGGCCGTATTCGACGGTTGGACGCGCCCGCTAATCACGCTCGCTCTTTTCGTGGTCACCGAGTTAGTCGTGTCGAATTTTGTCGAGCCGATGCTCTACGGAGCGCACACGGGGATTTCATCGCTTGCGATCCTCGTAGCTGCGATCTTCTGGACGGCCATTTGGGGGCCCATCGGGCTTGTCCTCTCCACTCCTTTAACTGTCTGCCTCGTGGTCCTGGGCCGGCACGTTCCCCGGCTCGGCTTTCTTGACGTGTTATTGGGTGACGAGCCTGTGCTCACGCCCGACTCGCACTTTTACCAACGCCTCCTCGCCACGGATCACGAGGAAGCGCGGCAGGTCTTGCAGAAATATCTGGAAGGAAGCACGCTGCAGGAACTTTACGACTCCGTACTGATTCCGGCGCTGAGTTTGGCGGAGCAGGACCGCCATCAAAATCGCCTCGAAGACGAGACAGAAAGATTTATTTGCCAGAGTACGCGGGAACTAATTGACGAATTTGCTGGACGCCCGGATGACGATCCCACCGCGGCCGATAGAGATGGGAATGTCGAACCGTCAACGACTACAGGCCGACCCAGGCCCGCGCATTCGTACAAGGTTCTCTGCGTGCCGGCGAGGGACGAAGCCGATGAAATTGTCGCAACGATGCTATGCCAATTGCTCGAGAGGGCCGGTCACGAAACGCAGTGCATCGCCCTGGGGACGACGGCCGAAATGCTCGCGCAGGCCAAAGGCGAGCAGCCGGATGTCATTTGCATCTCGGCGCTTCCTCCATTCGCGATCCCTCACGCTCGAGGGCTTTACGCCAAAATGTGCGCACAAGCGCCGGATGCGAGAATTGATGTCGGATTGTGGGGTTTCTCGGGTGATGCGCTGGAAGTGAACCACCGCCTCAGATTGAAGCAGGGCTCGAGAACGTTCACCAAGCTCGCGGAATTCATTGAGGGCCTACAGCCAGTCACACGGGCTGCTGTCGTTTCCGCCGATGCCACGCCCGCGGACGCCCACACTCCATTGACTAAGTGATTGCGCGTTCGCGCGAACTACCTTCGCGCAGCGGCAGGCGGGACGCCAACTCATCAGCTCAGGAAAGCGGCAGGCGGTCGACGCCGGCGAACATCTTGTCCAGGGGTTTCTCCTTCCCGCTCTTATCGAGGTAAAACACCGTCTTGATATTGTCCAAATACACCCCTTCGATCGTGTGCGACTTCGGTCCGGGTCCGTGGCGCACGAGCAGAGCGTTTTGGCCCGAGGCCGGAATTTGGGAAACGCTTAGGACCGCCAGGACGACATCGCTTCCTTCTCGATGAATCGTCACCGTCTTATGCATTCCTTCCGTTTTCATCGACAGCGTGTACTTGCCCGGATCCAATTTATTTCCGCCGCACCCCACAGGGTACGCGAGTGAAAAACTGCCCTGGAAACTCGGTTTCACCGCTGCGGCCTCGGTGGTGGACGCCGGCGTTTTGTATTCGTCAGCGCCGGTCTCCGCCTGCGCGCGAGTTGTGGCCGGCAGGAAACACGCAAGCACCAGCCCCGCAATCATCCACGAAATTTTTGTCCTCGTCATTTTCATCGGAATCTCCTTCCTGCTGGTCACGCAAGGATCGAATCCCACGCATTCCCCGCCATTTCCATCCTTGCTGCCTCGTTTATCGCTCGCCCGCTTTTTCCGGCTGATGCGCGGATTTTACTCTGGTTCGAGAGAATCATCAATGCAGGGCACCTCGTTCGGCGGGTTATCGGAAAGTAAGCCGCTGCCAGCGACGGCGCAGCCCCCGCGTGTTCCATAGTTTGCTGCTATACTCGTGTTTCGATGGCGGAAAAACTCATCCACGAAGTGATTCCCGTGGGCATGCTGCAGTGCAATTGCTCGATTCTGGGCGATCCGGCAACGCATGAAGCTATCGTCGTGGACCCGGGCGACGAGAGCGAACGCATCCTGGAGATTCTGCGCAAACACGGGCTGAAGGTTCGCGCGATCGTCAGCACGCACGCGCACATCGATCATGTCGGCGGGCTCGCGAGCCTGCACAAAGCAACGGGCGCGCCCGTGCTCATCCACGAGGGGGACCTCGAACTCTATCTCAACCTCGAAACGCAGGCGCAGTGGCTGGGCGTGCCCACGCCCGCGTCCGTTCAAATCAAAGATTTTCTGAAAGAAGCGGACACGCTTCGCTGGGGAGGATTTGCCGCCCGCGTGCTCCACACTCCGGGACACACGCCGGGGAGCATCAGCCTCGTCATTGAGAAAGACGCAGTGGCGAATCCCGGGGAAGGGAAGCCGCACGGACATTCCATCTCCGATCAGCGCCTTCTCGCTGGCGACACGCTTTTTCAGGGGAGCATCGGCAGGACTGATCTCTGGGGCGGTTCGCTCCCTCAAATTTTGAAATCCATCCGCGACAAACTGCTCGCGCTGCCGGACGACGTGCTTGTCGTTCCGGGCCATGGCCCTGAGACGACCATCGGCGCCGAGCGCGAGCACAACCCGTACCTTCGGTAAGATTGCCGGGGGCTGGGACACGACAAAAACGGATCCTTCGACGGCCACAAAACGGGCTCGCTCGGGATGACAAGACCCGCGCCGTTAGCGCAGAGCGGGGCCAGGCGGCAAATGCTCTTCGAGATATCGCGTGAGCAGCGAAAACAAGTGATACTGCGTTCCCGGTCCTTCCGAGAGCGAATGCGTGCGGCCCGGGTATTCCATGAAGTCGAACGGCTTGCCTAGCTCAACTAGCCGATTAATGAGCAACTCCGTTCCCTGATAATGCACGTTGTCATCGCCCGGGCTGTGCACGATCAGCAAGTGTCCACGCAGTCCTTCGGCGAAATTGATCGCTGAACTCGCTTGATAGCCGCTCGCATTCTCTTTCGGCAGTCCCATGTATCGTTCCTGATAAATCGTGTCGTAGAGCCTTTGATCCGGCACCGGCGCGACGCTCATGCCGACTTTGTACAAATCGGGCGAGCGAAACATCAGGTTCAGCGTATTCGTTCCGCCGCCGCTCCATCCCCACACGGCAACGCGCGAGGCATCGAGGAATGGGAACGTGCGCTCGAGCTTTTGCAGCGCCGCGGCCTGCTCCTTCGACGACAGCACGCCGACCGCGCCATACACGACCTTTCTCCACGCGCGGCCGCGCGGCGCCGGCGTGCCACGGTTATCCACACTCACGATAACGTAGCCTTCCTGCGCCAGGAAGCGATGGAACAATTCGAACTCGTCGCCCCACCCGTCGATAACAGTTTGTCCCGCCGGTTCCCCGTAAATGTGGACCAGTACAGGATATTTCTTCGTGGCATCGAAATCTTTGGGTTTGATCATCCACGCGTCGAGCACAACGCCTTCGCCGATATCCACTTTGAGAAATTGCGCGGGTTGCGCGATCAGGTCCTTCACTTTGTCGCGAAGCTCGGCGTTGGCCTGGAGCGTGCGCTCGACGTGCTGATCCGAAAAGCGATCGAGCTCGACGACGGGCGGCGCATCGAACGTGCTGTAGGTGTGGAACGCCCAGCGGAAGTCCGGCGAGATATTGTATTGGTGTGTTCCCGGCTCGTTTGCAGGTGAAACACGTTCCGCGGCGCCCGTGCCGTCGAGCCTGCTGCGGTATAGGTAGCGCTGCGTGGCGTTGTCCGGAGAAGCGACGTAATAAAGCCATTGCCCCTGCGGGTCGACATGCAAAACTTCGATCACGTCAAACGTGCCCGGCGTCGCCAGCTTCACCTGTTTGCCATCGCGCGAAATCACGTAGACATGGGCCCAGCCGTCCTGCTCGCTGAGCCACAGAAAATCCTTCCCGCCGTGGACCCACTCGATCTCGTTCACCACATCCACCCAGGCATCGTCGTGCTCGCGATGCACGAGCGTCGCGGTGCCGGTGTCCGCGTCCGCCAGCATTACATCGTCGGTGTCCTGCCGCCGGTTCAGATGCTGAATCACGAGCGAGTCGGAATTTCCCGCCCACTCCATCCGCGCGATGTAGCTTTTTTCCGGATCTCCGGTGACCTGCATCCATCTCGTTTCTCCATCCGTCGCCGGGATGACGCCGATCCGCACCGTCGCATTCAAGTTCCCCGGCTGGGGATAGGGGTAATTCTTCAGCACCGGATAAATGCCGTCTTCAGGATACGGAATGTGTGTAACGACGTCATAGGGCGCTCCTGCGTTATAGAGCAGTGGGTAGTTCCGCTCGGTGCGGGTGTCGAATTGCCAGTAGGCGATGCGCTTTCCGTCGGGGCTCCAGCGAAACGCGTCGCGAATGTCGAGCTCCTCCTCATACACCCAGTCCGAAGTGCCATTGATAATCGTGTCCGATCCATCGTGCGTGAGCTGTGCGATCGTACCGGTCGCGAGGTCCTCGGCATATATGTTGTTGGCATGCACATAGGCCACTTTCATGCCGTCCGGGGAAAATTTCGCAAACATCAGGGTCGAAGGCGCTGCGTCGCCCCCCAGCTTCAGAAGTTTTTTTGCCGCCATCTCGAACACCCAATAATCCCCGCGCGTGTTTCTTCTCCACACGCGTTGCGAGTTCGTGTAGATCAGCAGCAGGCTCATGTCCTTTGACCATTCGTAGTTCTGAATCGCGAGCGGCTCCTTCGCTCCCGTCGGAATCAGGTCGGACGCGGGCACGAGCACATCGCGCTTTCCCGACGCCGTCTCGTAGCGCACCAGATCGCGGGCAGTCTTGATGCGCGCAGAGGGTTCGAGCGTCGTGTACGCGTCGCCGCCGCTCAACCAGCGGGCCGGCCCAAAAGGCTCGGAGGAGAATTCGCCCGCAACAAATGCGCGGCGCAAGAATTCGCTCTTCGCGGCGGGCTCCTGCGCCCGCGTGGAAACTGAAAGAAGGGCGAGAAGGGCAACGATCGCAATAGCCGCGCGCGATTTCCTTAGGTTTGCATTCATCGATGGAATCTCCGTTTGACCATGAAAGCGGCGCCATTGTACTCCCAGCACGCTTCTTTCGCCCCGCTGCGTTGGACGTTAGGGCGCCATGGACTTGGCTTTGGCGGGACCTGTACGAACGGCCAGTTTCCGAGGCGAGCAACAGGCGCTTCTTTCGATTTGCGACACTTCGAGCAACGTCCTAAAGTGGGTTCATGTTGGTCCCGGGCGACGAGGCCCATACTTTGGGATCCAATCACGGAGGCCCTATGTGGTCCAAGCAGAATGAAATGCCCGGCTCACCATCCTCTCAAGCGCCGGGAAATCCAAGCGCGGCATTCAATCCATCCGCCGGCACGCGCTCGAGTGCGCCCGCACGCAATCTGGCGTGTATCGGATCCACGATCGAGATAAAAGGGAAGATTGCGGGCGAGGAAGATTTACAGATTGACGGCAAAGTCGAAGGCCCCGTCGCGCTCGCAGGTCAGCGCCTCACCGTCGGACGCACGGGGCAATTGAGCTCTGAGGTCACGGCGCGTGAAGTGGTCGTGTACGGCAAAGTGACGGGCAATGTCCGCGCCAGCGACCGTGTGGAAATCAAGAAGGACGGCGAGGTCACCGGCGACATCTGGACCGCGCGGATCAGCATCGAGGATGGCGCGTACTTCAAGGGCCGCATTGAGATCGACAAGCCCAAGCGTCAGCCTGCAGCTGAAGTCGAAAGCTCAGGCGTTCCCGTCTCTGCTGTTGCTATCTAGTTGACGTTTTGTGCCAACTGAGCCGAAGCGGTGGCTTTCCGTGCACGGCAGGTCCGGTCAGTGTTGCGCTGGACGATTATTTCTTTGTCGATATTTTTATTTTTGGAAATTTGCGCCTAACCGCGGCAACGACAGCGGCGTGCTCCGGCTTTCCCGAGCTCCTCGCCAAAGCATCTCGCGCGTGAGCGGCGTCAGGGATCGGATATTTTCTGGCGCTTTTTTCCACGAAGTCCGATTTCGGAAGTTTTTTCCTCTTAGCAGCAGTTAGTTTGGCCACGATCGATAGCTCTCCTCTTGGACCAACTAGTCGGAATTTTCGTTTTCAGCTTCCGGCCGACCGATAGCGTACACCCGGCCCCATCGGCGCGCAAAGCTCCCGCAAGGTGTTTCGGCGCAGAGTCTTTCGGCTGCCGAGGGGAAAATCAGAGAGTACAATCCCAGCGCTTCACTCATTTCGCTCGGTACGGAGCCCTTCCATGACGCTCTGAATCAACTCCTTCGCTTTGGCAATTTCCTGCGTAATGAGTCGAATGTCCATCACGGGAATTTTCGGGTCCCAGTTGCTGTGGCAATACACTCCATGCTGTCCGGCGAGCACGAGCGCGTTGGTCAGCAAGTCGAGCGTCACCGCCAGCCGACCGCGGTGTGGCCCCATCATCGTCTCGTAGTGCTCGAGCTGGTCTTTGCAGTCGTCGAAAGCCGTCATGGAGCTTCCCCCTCCTCGCGCCTCGAATGCGACCTCAAGTTAGCCTGTCGGCCGCAGAACCGCAACTGCGCCTTGGTCTGGTTTCGGGCGAGCCACTGTGTAGTCCTAGAACCATCTATTGCGGACTAAGGAACACTCCCGCCCAGTTTCCTTTACTCGCCCGGCGCTACGCACCATAATTTCGCCGGTCGCCAATCCTGTGCAGCGCCAGTGCGCCGTTGACGACCGGGGGATGCAACGTGCGTTTTTGTGCGGGGGATGCTTGGGAATTGTCCATACACTTCATCTGTGCTGCCGGCAGGATTCGATCGCGCTACCCGAGCGAAAAATCACAACATGGGCTTATACTTGGGGGCAGCGGAGCCTGATGTGTGTTCGCTTCGTCCATACCGAAAATCCGTATCCCATTTGCTGCGTCGCGCACGTAAAAAATTTCGAGCTTTCGAGCCGTCGTCCGGAAAATTTCCCGCGGCTCGGGAGTTCAGCGGGGTGATCCAAGCATGAGACGTTCCGACTTGGTGCGAAATCCGGGGAAGGGAAAGACCGTGCGAACAACACAAATTGTTTTCGGCGAAAGGCAGCATCTGCTTCGCGTGCTCGATTCCGTAGAGCGCAGCGCGTTGCCCGTGCCGCGCCTCGATCAGGAGCGCCGCGTGATCGAGCAATTGATCCACGCGCGCACGCAGGAGCTTAATCGCATCAATGCCGGCTGGGACGAAAAAGTAGGCACGGTCCTGAGCGCGGAGGTGCGTCCAGACCTGCTCGACCAACTTTCCAAGCAAGCGCCGAAGGAAGACTATTATTTGCTCCGCCTCATCAGCGAGCATCCCAAGGTTACAGCGAAGACGTTGAGCCGCCTCTCGCATCATCCGTATTCCGCGATCCGGGAAAATATCGCCCGGCATCCCAACAGCGACCCGTCCACACTCGCGCGCCTGAGCCGCGATCGTTCGCAGCCGTTGTGGTATCTCGTGGCTTTCAATCCCAATGCGCCCGTCAACCTCCGCAAGAAGTTGCAGGAGCGCATGCGCCGCCTCGGCGAAAAATCCGCCACGCAGTAGTAAGATCGAATTCGGGAAATCGTGGGAGAAATTCGCGCCTGGCGGTAGAATCGGCGCCATGGTGTCGCCGCCCGCCGCTCCCTTCAATATCGCCGATGAATTTATCTCGCGGCCGGCGCAGGAGCATCCCGACCGACCTGCCATCCTCGGTGTCGAGCGCGAAGCCACGTACGGCGAAGTCGATGCCGAAGTGCACCGCGTCGCTTCCGCCCTGCGCGATGCCGGTTGCCGGCCCGGCGACCGCGTACTGATCGTTCTTCCCGATTCGCTCGAGTTTATCGGCGCGTTCTTTGGAGC
Source organism: uncultured Acidobacteriota bacterium (assembly GCA_963812565.1). GTDB lineage: Bacteria > Acidobacteriota > Terriglobia > Acidiferrales > UBA7541 > Palsa-295. The sequence goes on along the minus strand of CAWEVR010000006.1, from coordinate 1,113,683 downwards.
GGCAAAAATCGGAGCCATTGCTGTGCCGGTCAATTCCATGGCCCGCGCCAGCGACTATCGCCACTTCCTTTCCGATTCGGGCGCGCGCATCGCTATCGTGCATTCTTCCGCCTGGCACGAATTTGCAGGGGTAGCCGAGCCGGAATCGCTCGATACACTCGTCATCGTAGGCGGCGAGGATCGAGCCTGGACTTGGAAGAGTGCGGCGCGCGACGTTACTTTATGGTCCGAGTGGATTCCCCGCAGCGCCGGGCGCTCGGAAACGCATCCCACGACGCTCGACGATCCTGCTTTCTTTCTTTACACGTCGGGCAGCGGCGGCGCAGCCAAAGGTGCGGTGCATCGCCACAGGGACATGCTCGCCACTTCGCGAGGTTTTGCCCGCGGAGTTCTTGGCCTGCGCGCGGAAGATCGATGTTTCTCCGTCTCCAAATTATTTTTCGCCTACGGGCTCGGCAACGGGATGTATTTTCCCTTTGCCGCCGGTGGCAGCACGATACTTTTTCCTGATCGGCCGCGCGCGGATTTGATTTGTGAAACGGTCGCCCGTTTTCGCCCTACTATATTTTTCTCGGTTCCCACTTTTTATGCCGCGCTCCTACGTGAGGCCGAGAATAATCCCCGTGTGGACTTCTCTTCGGTTCGTCTTGCGGTTTCGGCGGGCGAATCGCTCCCCGCGGAAATTTTCCTTCGTTTCCAGGATCGCTTCGGCCTGGATATTCTGGACGGCATCGGCTCGACGGAAATGCTGCACATGTTTCTCTCGAGCCGCCCGGGACAAGCGCGCCCGGGATCTTGCGGCGATGTGGTTCCCGGTTACGAAGCTCGCATCCTCGACGAAGCAGGGAAGGTGGTTGCGGATGGCGATATCGGAAATCTGTGGGTGAAAGGCGGCAGCGCATTCGCGGGTTACTGGAACATCCCGGAACTGACCGCGCACACGTTGCAAGGCGACTGGGTTTTGACCGGCGACAAATTCACTCGCGACGCCAACGGCTACTATCACTATTGTGGCCGTTCGGACGACATGATGAAAGTTTCCGGGATGTGGGTCTCGCCCGGGGAAGTGGAGAATGCGCTCCTCGGTCATCCCGCCGTGGCCGAATGCGCGGTCGTCGCCCAGGTGGACTCGATGGGCCTGACGCATCCCGTCGCTTACGTCGTTCTTCGCTCCGGCATCACGCAGCCTGGCGGCGGACTCGACAGCGAAATGCACGCCTGGCTTCGCACTCGATTGGTAGGCTACAAATGCCCAAAGGATATTCGATTTATCGAGGAACTTCCCAAAACCGCCACCGGAAAGATTCAGCGATTCCGGCTGCGCTCTCGAGTCTCCCCGTAAGCGCGTGACCCCGGCAACTAATTGAAATTGTAGCCAATTTCACCGAGGAACTGATGATTGCCCGCGGTTACACCCTGGTTTCCTATTTGATAGGCAGCGTAAATTGTCAGCTTTGAATTAAGCTTTATAATCGCGCCGAAGTTCACGTACCCGACGGCTTGCTTCCCTGTGTACCACTCAGCCGCGAGCGACATGCGATCGTCAATTCGCTGCTCGAAGGTGAACTGCCCACCGGCGCGATTGGCTTTCGCGACAACGTTTCGCGTGAAGTCGTATACGCCGAAACCAAGGCGCGTGCCGTGCTTCGACTCTTTTGCGAAGGATGCATAAAGATAGTTTCCGGCGTCGTAGGTCCGGTTGCGAACGGGAAAAAAAAGGTTATCTCCAACGTAAAAGGACCAACCCGAAGTCTCGCGCCTCCAAAGACGCCACTTCACCGTCGGAGAGATTTCGAACTCGCCCAACGTCGGCGCACTCAGCCCATCGAAATTCATACCGACTTCGATGTCGTGACCGATGCCAACGACGACGCGCGGCGTGAACGTTCCCAGGGGATTCACCGGGCGCGCAGTGACGTCCAGTTCACCGTAGACTTTCCCTTTGTCCAAGACGTCTGCACTGGGAACGTCGAATACGGTTTCTTGCCCATGCGCGGCGCGGACTGGAAAGACGACCAGAAGAAGCAGCAAAAACTTGAAGGACCAAATATCTCGTGGTGGGAACAAGGCGAGTCAGAATAGCTTACACAATCAATGTGGTCACCCAGTTTTGCAAAGCGAGACTTTCTGCATGCGAGAAACAAACGGTTAGCCGTTCTACAGGCGAGTGGGTCATTTTCGCAGTCGTTCTGAGCCTGTATAATCCAAGAACATTTCGTAATCTATAATCCTCATAGGAGGCGGCTGCATGAATCTGCCTGACGCGCCCATCGCACAAGAAGGCTTCTTCGTCACGCATTTCTTTACCGTGCGGGATCAAGAGAAATCGAAGGACTTCTACGTCCGAATTCTTGGCGGGAAAGTGATCAGGCCGGAAAATCCCTGCTACATCAAACTGGTAAACTCCTGGATAATTCTCAATTCCGGCGGCGGCCCAACGCCCGACAAGCCCGAGGTCCTTCTCGAAACCCTTCCGGATCTCAACCGAGTGAACAGCTTCCTCAACCTACGCGTTGCCGACATTTGGGCCTGTTACAACGAATGGCGCGCCAAGGGAGCGGTCTTCCTCACCGCGCCGCTCGACAACCACGGCCATGAATGGCGATGCTACATGCGCGATTCCGACGGCTACCTCATCGAGGTCGGCCAATATACGCAATTGGCGCTCGATCACTTCAAAAAGTCCGCCACTTGAAATGCCAAGAGTTTCGCTGACCTGTTAAACGGCTGGGGCCATAGCGCTTGCGCGGCCAGGTAATCGGAAATTGAAGCGCGAGGCGAAGCCGGGCGCCCGAGACAAATTGGCTCTTTACAGATATAATTAGGGCTGTATATTGGCCCACAGGATCGAGCCAATGCTGCCGCTCCATTTACAACCCGAAAGTCACATCCCGCTGTACGTTCAATTGCGCGACCAGCTTCGCGCCCTGGTGCATTCCGGCGAACTTCGCACCGGCGACCGCATTCCGGCGAGCCGCGAACTCGCCTCTCAACTCGGCGTTCATCGCACCACGGTCGCGAACGCGTATGCCGAGCTGGAGTCGGAAGGATTGATTCAGGGGCACGTAGGGCGCGGAACTTTCATTTGCGGCGCACCGGCGAAGCAGCTCACTCCTCCTCCGCGCATCAACGGCAATGGCGGCGCGATGCGCTGGGAATCTCTTTTCGCAGACGAGCGCGCCGAAGAGGGTTTGAGCCGCTTGATGCCGGAAGTTCCTCCGGACGCGATCGCTTTCGTGACTGCGCGTCCCTCGGACGAATTTTTTCCGGTGGAGGAGGTCCGCCGTTGCGCGAATGCGGTTCTGCGCAGCGAGGGCCGCCACATTCTGCAACTCGGCTCGACTGACGGTTACGAGCCGCTGAAGCGCGTCCTGATCGAGCTGCTGCGCGACGAGGGATTGAGCGTCCGCCCGGAGCAATTGCTCATTACGGACGGCGCGCAGCAGGCCATTGATCTCCTCTGCAAATCGTTTCTGCGCGCGGGAGATGCCGTGGTCTTGGAGAACCCAGCCTATCCGGGCGCTGTTGCGATTTTCGCCGCCGCGCGCGTTCGCATGTTGGCCGTAGACGTGGAAACCGATTCACGCCGGACGGGCTACGTGGGTCTCGATCTGGACGCCGTCGAATCGACTCTGCTGCAGAATCGCGTCAAATTCATTTTCGTCACGCCCGATTTCCAGAATCCCACGGGCACGACTCTTCCGCTGGCGGAACGCCGCCGCCTGCTCGAGATCGCCGCGCACTATCAAGTGCCGATCATCGAGGATTCCATCTACGCGCGTCTTCGGGTGCGCGGGAATGTCGTGCCTTCACTCAAATCCCTCGACCGCTCCGGCAACGTGATCCAGATCGATAGCTTTTCGAAGATTGCATTTCCGGGATTGCGGGTTGGCTGGTGCGTGGGGCCGGAGACGGCGATCGAGCGGCTGCGCCTGGTCAAGCAGTCCACCGACTTTCACACCGACCAACTCGCGCAGGCCACGCTCGCCGAATTCGTTCGCCGCGGATATCTGGCGCGTCATCTGACGAAGATGAAAAAAGTTTATCGCGGACGTCTCGAAGCGCTGGAAGCGGCGATGCAAAAGCACATGCCTGAGGAAACCACCTGGACGCGCCCCGAGGGCGGGATGTCCATCTGGGTCACCTTGCCGCCCGGCTTTGACGCGGGCGAACTGCTGATTCACGTTCGCGAGCGCGGTGTTCTCTTTGTACCAGGACGGTATTTCTATTTCCAAAATCCGCAGCCCAACACACTGCGCCTTGGATTCGCGGGCCTCGACGAGAAGCGAATCGCGCGCGGGGTGCAAACTCTCGGCGAGCTGATGAAAATCGAACTGCGCAAGCGGCAGCGGGGCGCGCGCCATGAATCGCAGTCTCGCGTCGCCTTGATTTGACGGACCGATGCTCCTCGAACCCAATCCGGCGAATTCTTGTTTCGGCTGCGGCGGCGCAAACCCGCGCGGGATGCGTCTCACTTTCGAGCAGGACGACGAAGCGCGGCGCATTCGTGGCGCGTTCCGCCTCGGCGCTGAGTATCAAGGGGGTGGCGGATTTATTCACGGCGGGATCATCGCGCTCGTTTTGGACGAGGTCATGGGCAAGGTGAATCGTTTCCGCGGCGTTCGCGCGGTCACGGCCGAGCTAACCGTTGAATATCTCAAGCCCGTGCCGGTCGAAGAAGATTTGATCGTCGAAGGATTTGAAGTCGAGAAGGTTGGGCGCAACCTGCACTATGTCGGCGAGATTCGCAATCGCGCGGGGAAAGTGCTGGCGCGCGGACGCGGGCGTTTCGTCGAGATTGACCAGGAACGGCACCAGGCCAGCATCGAGAGTTCGAGGTCAGAAAAACGAGATTTGTAATTTCGCGATAGGGGGAAACGGAAATGGATCTGATGAACAACAATTTGTGGCGCGTGAAAGTCGGTCTGGCGGAAATGCTCAAAGGTGGCGTGATCATGGACGTCACCAATGCAGCGCAGGCCAAGATTGCGGAAGACGCGGGCGCCTGTGCCGTGATGGCGCTCGAGCGCGTCCCAGCGGACATTCGCAAAGAAGGCGGTGTCGCTCGAATGGCCGCTCCGCGCATCATCCGCGAAATCATGGAGGTGGTCTCGATTCCGGTGATGGCCAAAGTCCGCATCGGCCATTATGCGGAGGCGCAGGTCCTCGAGGCTCTGGAAGTGGACTACATCGATGAGAGCGAAGTCCTCACTCCCGCGGATGAAGAGCATCACGTTTGGAAGCATGGCTTCAAGGTTCCATTTGTGTGCGGCGCGCGGAATCTGGGCGAAGCGCTCCGGCGCATCGCCGAAGGCGCGGCCATGATTCGAACGAAGGGCGAGGCCGGCTCGGGGAATATCGTCGAGGCGGTCCGGCACATGCGCGCGATCGTCAGCCAGATGAAGCGCCTTTCCACACTCGGCGAAGAGGAATTGGTGCATGAAGCAAAGGAGCTCGGCGCGCCGTTTGAGCTGGTGGAGTGGGTCGCCAAGCACGGCAAGTTGCCCGTGCCGAATTTTTCAGCGGGCGGCATCGCCACTCCCGCAGACGCTTCGCTCGTAATGCAGCTCGGCGCCGAGGCTGTTTTTGTCGGCTCCGGCATTTTCAAATCGAGCGATCCGGCGCAACGCGCCCGCGCGATCGTGAAGGCCACAACGCATTACAAGGACGCGAAAATAGTTCTCGAAGCCTCGGAAGAGCTTGGCGACGCCATGAAAGGTCTCGATGTCCGCCAGCTCGAGGAAAAGGATCTGCTCCAGACCCGCGGCTGGTAGGAACGCGGCTACGACCCGATCGGCATGTTCAGACGAACTCGAAGACGCAGTTCTTTCTCACGACAGCTCGTGAGTACATTCCACTGGCTGCCCCCCGTTCTTGTCGGGAGATAGGTCGAATGGAGGACTTGACCCGGAATGACTATATGTTGGTTAGTATAGATCCCGCGTTTCGGGATGAAAGGATTGGTCCATTAGCCATCGACCGGTTAATTCTTTCGACTCGGTTTGAGCCATACTCGCTCTATCCGATTAGCGAGTGGCCTTCTCATGTCTACGTCGCGCGCGTTGTCGACCCGAGCATTCTGAAAACTCAAAGATTCACCAAGGAGCAAGTTGAACTGATCGCGTGGGGCACGCTCTTTCAGACTCTGGAAAACGCGCGGGACTTCGCGAGCAATGGTTCGCTTGAGCAGACCAATAGTTGCGACTAGACCGCGAATAAATCGCAGTTTCTATGCCAATGACTAGAGCCGCAAAAATCGGCATTCTTGCCATCCAGGGTGACTACGAAGCGCACGCTAAGATGCTCGAAAAACTTGACGTCGAGCATACCTATGTCCGCTTGCCCGACGACCTGGCGAGCATCGGCGGCGTGATACTTCCCGGCGGTGAAAGCTCGACGCACCTGAGAGTCCTGAACGAAGAAGGCCTGTTCGAGGGCTTAAAGAAATTTGCGAAAAATGGCGGAGCATTTTTCGGCACGTGCGCAGGTGCCATTCTTCTTGCCCGCGAAGTCCACGGCCCCGCGCAGGCCTCGCTCGGGCTCCTTGACATTTCTGTTTTGCGCAACGGTTACGGCCGTCAGCTTGCGAGCGACGTGCACCTGTCGCAATCGAAGCTCCGCAAAGAGCCTCTGGAGATGGTTTTCATTCGCGCGCCCATCATTGAAGCCGTTGGGAAAGATGTCGAAGTGCTTGCGGAAGACGCCGGGCACCCCGTCCTCGTCCAGCAGGGCCACATCCTCGCTTCCACGTTTCATCCCGAGTTGACGGCGGACACTACCGTGCACGATCATTTCCTCAAAATGATCCGCAACGGCTCATGATTGGAGATGTCGCGAGGGCAACAGGCGTGCCCTCGCGAATTGGACCGCCGCGTTTATTGAGCCTTCACGAGATCTGCGTTCAGCTTGATCGTCCCGCCGCTTAATGAAACCTCTCTTTGCCACGTATTGAAGTCATTCTTCGTGATCACGACAGTATGATCGCCGCCGGCCAGCAAAATGGTTGAGGGCGTGCTTCCCATGAATTTGTTGTCCACAGTGATGTCCGCGCCTTCCGGAGTCGATGTGATTGCCACGCGCTGCATCTCTGCCTGAGGAGCCGGCGCGGGAGCTTGAACCGGTTCGGGTGCAGGCGCTGCTTCGGGTGCCGGAGCCGGCTGAGGCGGAGGAGCCGACGGGCGATTCGCCCAAGCGCTGGTGATCGTCGCGCAAGCCACTTGCATGCCTTGGATGATGGAGCCGGCGTTGAGCTGCTTGAGAATATCGCCGTTGGCGTCCGAAATAGTGAATTGATTCACTCGGACGATTATGCCTTGCTCCTGGTGCGCATCGAAAATCACGAAGTCGGCGTTGGCCTGATTCATTGTGCTGACGACGTTAGGACAATACTTGTTCATAGCCGCCCGCATGGGAACCGTCTGATCGTTGTTGACGGTCCACGAACTTCCCGTGGAGGTAGCCGAAAGGAATACGCGCGGCTGTTGCTGCGCGAAAGTTGCTGACGATGCCACTAAAAGCGCGACGGCAAGGATGCTGCACTTCATGATGACCTCCCCTATACCCTGATTGGCATAGTGCATCGTGTTTGCCACCGCGAGTCTCTCAGATAACTCTCAAGGCACATTCGACCATCCGGTATGGAATCAACGAGATAGAAGAGAGCGCGCAGACTAAGGCCTGCACTCGACCTCTTGGAGATGCCTGGAAGTGACGGATTTTGACCGCGGAACTTGACCGAAACCGGCTTTGCGGGGTATCCAAGAGCGAATCAGAGTGCGCGGCTCACGCATGACCACAGCCCGTGCTTGTCTTGCACACTCTGGTCGCACATTTCAAATCTGAGATCGGGGCTTAGGTTATGCCGGCGCCTAGAAAGATTCTTTTCGTCTGCATGGGCAACTGCGTCCGCAGTCAGATGGCCGAAGCCATCGCCCGGCATTCGGCGGCCGACATCATCATTGCGGAAAGCGCGGGAGTCCATCCGCTTGGATTCATCGACAAGACGGCTACCGCTGTCCTGCTCGAGCGCGGCTATTCCATTGACGGCCAGTTCTCGAAAGGCCTCCACAACCACACGCTCGCGGACCCGGATCTCATCATCAACATGTCGGGCCTCGCGGGGAAGCCGCTCTTTCACGAGCGAACGTTTGAAGACTGGAAAGTGGGCGATCCCTTCGGCGAAAACATGGAAACGCATCGCCGCATCTGCGATGATATCGAGGCTCGGATCGCCGATCTGGCCTCGCGACTCCGCGCTACGAACGACTAAGCGCGCTAAGTTTCGATTGTCATTGTGATGAGGGGTTGGCAGGGAAGTTCATGCGCCGCGAAAAAACCAGCGTCTCGCAGGAAGATTACCTTAAGGCGATTTGGGAAATCGTTCTGGAAGAGCAGACACCGATTAGCGCGCGGCTGGCCGAGGATCTGGACGTCACTCCCCCTGCCGTCACTGCGGCTCTCAAGCGCATGACCCGAGGCGGATACCTTCGCGTGCGCCGCGATGGCCGCATCGAGCTGTCGCACAAAGGCCAGTCGATCGCGCAACACCTCGTTCTTCGCCATCGCCTCGCCGAAAAACTTCTCACCGAAGTCATCGGCATCGAATGGTCCCGCGCACACGAAGAGGCGGAAAAACTTGAACACGGCATCTCGCCCGAAGTCGTCGAGCTACTTCTCAAACGCTTTGGGCGCGGCAGCCGCTGCCCGCACGGGGTCCCGCTTTTCGGCGGCATGTCCAAGCTACGCCGCAAATTTGGCGCCGTGAGATTGTCCGACGCTGGCGTAGGAAACTCCTTCGAAGTCATGCGTGTTTACGAAAAAGACCCCAAGTTTTTGGAATTCCTGTCCAACATCGAGATTCGCCCTGGCGCGCGCCTGCGCATTCTCCAGCGCGAGTATGACGAAACCATGGCCCTTGCCGTCACGGGCCACCGTTCTGCGCGCGTGTATCTCGGCAAGCCCGCCACCGAGCGCGTCTGGGTGCGCCGCCTCTCGTCTTAGTGAAAATTGTTTCGCGCCGTCGGCGAACAGCAAGATGGGTGTAAGATCGGCACCGTGTTTGAAGTCAAAAAGGAGATTCCGATTAATAAGAACCGCCATGAACGTTCCTTCCACACGCCAAGCAAAATCGCTGCTGTTCGCTACTCGCGCCGCGCCGCCATAGCGTTTCTGGCCTTCGCCACCATCCTCGCACCAACTTTGTCCGCCACCGCCGCCCCCCAAACCTCGACTCTCGTAACCCTCGCCAAAATCCGCGACGCCTGGGTCCAAGACCTTCGCACGAAACAGATCGAACCCATCCTGAAGTTCTATACGCCGGACGCCGTCTTCCTCCAACCCACAGGCGAACGCATCACCGGCTCCGCCGCCCTCCGCACCCTTTTTCAAACCATAACGGCCACCTTCAACAGCGACCTCACCCTTCACAGCCAGAACCTCGAAACATCCGGCGATCTCGCCTACGACAGCGGCGACTTCCAGGAAACCCTAACCACCATTGCCACCGGCGCCAAAATCACAGCTAAAGGCAGCTACATAATCATCTTCAAACGTCAGCCAGACGGCAGTTGGCAAATCGTTCAGCAAGTCTTCACCGGCACCCCGGCACCCGGCACATAAGACGCCCATCAACGATTTCGTCGCGACCTTTCTCGTAAGTTGAAACCCAAGCGCTTGGCTGCTACTATCCGCGCCAATGCCCGAGAAGAAGATGCGCGCGCACTTCGGTGACCACCTGGAAAAAGCCGAAGTCATTATTTACACGATCCTTGCGCTGTTGCTGTTTGTCTCGGCGCTGGGATCCAGTGTGGTTGCCGGCAAACATCTCTGGGATGGTCTCGTGCACAGAACACTGGCAACCGAGACGCTCCAAATCCTGGACCAGATGCTCATCGTCCTGATGTTGGTTGAAGTTTTGCATACCGTGCGCATCTCCATCCGTTCACATATTTTGGTCACCGAGCCGTTTCTCGTGGTCGGTCTGATCGCCTCGATTCGGCGCATTCTCGTGATCACTCTGCAGGCAGCCAACATCGCGCAGGGTGGCAACTGGACGGCTGAGAGCGCCGGTATCTTTAAAGCAGGCATGATTGAGCTTGGCTTGCTGGGTTTGCTCATTCTCATCCTGGTGTTTTCGATCACGCTCTTACGCCGCTACGCGCCGTCCGCGAAAGAAGCGGAACTGACCTGAAGTCACTCAGTCCTTGCCTGGAAGCATAAGCCTTGTTTTCTGCGTGTTTCTGCGCATTTCGATCGAAGGCCATCCGGAGGCTTCGCTTGACAGTGGAGTGAACGCGAGCGCAGAATCCAGCTAATATTTGCTGGAGCGGTGATTATGATACTGGGAATCCCTCTCGCTGGTTGGATCTATCTCGGAATCGCCCTGGCCGTTCTATACCTTTTGATGTCTGTTCGTCGCGTGGGGCCGGCTGAGGTCGGACTTGTTCTGAAACGCGCTTCATTGCGAAGTTTGAAGGACGACAACCCGGTCGCGTTTAACGGCGAAGCAGGTTACCAGGCCGATCTCCTGATGCCCGGGCTGCGCTGGGTGCCTTGGCTGGTATACGGCGTCGAAAAATTTCCGTGGGTACAGGTGCCCGCAGGAGAGGTTGGAGTCGTGATTGCGCAAGTGGGCGCGCCGTTGCCCATTGGCGCAAAGTCTGCGGTCTACAAGAAGGCATTCGCAAATTTTTCGGACTTGCGGTCATTCGTCACCAGCGGCGGCCAGAAGGGCGTGCAGCGCCCGGTGTTCCCTCCGGGGACTCTCGCACCGATCCATCCTGTTGGTTTTCTTGTCGTGACGAAGAGCCAGGTCTACGGCCTGCCGATATCGCCTGAACTCCGGTCCCGCGCCGGAAGGGTGGGACCGCTCACACCCGCGGCGTTCGGCCTGCGACCTGACCAGCTTGCCCTGGTTCGAATCGAGCCAAAGCCTTGCGGCCAAGATGGCGCCCTCATGGACATGGTCGGGATCGTGACGACCTTCGAGGGCGACCCGCTGCCCTCCGGCGACATTGCGAGCCGCCTCGGTGGCTTTGCGGATGTCGATAAGATGGAGAAGTCGAACGCGACAGACGGCGAGATCATAGAGGTACTCCTCGGAAACAAGAATAACCTTCACAACAACTACCAGGACTATCAGGCATTCTTGGACAATGGCGGGCGCATCGGATTGCAACACGACCCGCTGCTTTACGGCGCGTACGCTCTCAATCCTTTTCTCGTGGCTGTCGAGTTGGTATGGATGCTGGTGGTGCAGCAGGGACAGGTTGCGGTCATCAAGGCGTACGTCGGCCTCCCGACACAGGATACCTCCGGCTCTGATTTCAAATTCGGCTCTCTTGTCCGCCCGGGGCATCGCGGCATTTGGCAAGAGGCGCTGCGCACGGGGAAATACCCTTTGAATCCACGATGCTATCAAGCCGAGATCGTGCCGACATCGATCCTGACGCTCAATTGGGCCGATGCCGTTTCTCAGGCTCACAATCTCGACGCGCAGCTACAGCAAATCGTCGCGAAGAGCAACGAAGGTTTCATATTCCACATTGATCTGCAGGTGCAGATCCATGTTCCGGACACGAATGCGCCTCGAGTGATTTCCATGGTCGGGACGATGATGAACTTGGTAAACGAAGTTCTGCAGGCGGCTGTGGGCAATCATTTCCGCGACAAGCTTCAGAGCATGCCCGCGATTCGATTCATCGAAACCCGGCAAATGGTGCAGGAAGAAGCTTTCAAACACATCAAGGACCAGCTTGACCAATACCGCGTGGAGACCCGAGGAGTCTACATCCAGGACGTGATCCTGCCGGAAGACTTGGTCAGGGTTCTTACGGAACGCGAAATTGCGAACCAACAGATCGAGACCTATAAGAAGCAGCGCTCCGCACAGGAAGAGCGCATCGCTATGGAGAATTCAAAGGGCACCGCGGAGATGCAAGCCGACCTCGCCAAATCGAAGGTGGGAGTGGATATCAAGACGAACAACGCCAATGCCCGCACGGAAGAGGCCCGTGGTGAAGCGGAATTCATTCGCCAGACAGGCACGGCGAAGGGCGCCGAGGTCGAAGCAGTGGGTTTGGCGCGGGCCCGCGGGTATGAAGCACAGGTGCGCGCTCTGGGTTCCAATGCGACGGCGCTCGTGAATGTCGTGTCCGCCCTTTCGGAGGGCACGTCAAAGTTTGTTCCGGATATCGTCGTCACAAGCGGAAATGGTGGCGGCGCGATGGACGGCCTCGCGGCCACAGCGATGCGTTATCTCACAGGAAATGGAGGACTCGGGAATGTTGGCGGCAAGCTCCCTGAGCCGAAGTCTGGGCCTGTGCCGAGTGCTCCCGCCGCAAAGCCTGGCCAGGATTGATCGCGGCAAACCGTCCTGGCCGATCTCGGTGTCGTCCGAATTTCGTTCGCCGATTTGTTCAGTTCACTTGACCTCGCCAAATCTCCGGAGTAAGTTTCACTCCGCCCACTTAGCCCTTGCCGGGCAGAACTTCAGCACCGCTACCGTTTCCGGAGGCATCCATGGCTGCGAACGTCACCATCCGCGTCAACGGGAAGGAACAGCATTCGAGCGTCGAGCCGCGCCTCTTGCTCGTCCATTACCTGCGCGACACGCTCTCGCTAACGGGCACGCACGTCGGTTGCGAGACGTCGCTTTGCGGCGCATGCACGGTCCTTCTCGACGGCAAAGCGGTGAAGTCGTGCACACTTCTCGCGGTGCAAGCAGACGGCGGGGAAATCACGACGATCGAAGGCCTCGCCGCAACGCGTAACGGAAACGGTGGGCTCCATCCCGTCCAGGAAGCTTTCTGGGAGAAGCACGGGCTTCAGTGCGGTTATTGCACGCCGGGCATGATTCTGGCAGGGGTGGCCCTTCTCGAGTCGAACCCCTCTCCCAGCGAAGCCGAAATTCGACACTCGATTGCCGGCAATCTTTGCCGCTGCACGGGCTATCAGAACATCGTGGACGCGATCGGCTACGCGGCCAAGAAAACGAAGAAGGCCGAAAAGCGGTAGCACGGAAGACGCACGGGGCACGGAGGAACACGATGGCGACCCAAGCGAAATATGTCGGCATGCCGATGAAGCGCAAAGAGGACCCGCGCCTAATTCAAGGGCTTTCGCATTACGTGGACGACATCCAGCTTCCGAACATGCACTTCATGGCCGTTGTCCGCAGCCCCTACGCGCACGCGCGTATCCGCTCGATCGACACTTCGAAGGCTAAGAGCGCTGCCGGGGTCGTCGCCGTTCTTACGGGCGAGGACGTCCGCGGCGTTATCGGCCTCATCCCCTGCGCCATACAGATGCCGGACATGAAACCTGCGTACCGCCCGGTCTTGGCGCTTGAAAAAGTGCGCTTCGTCGGCGAGCCGGTTGCCGTGCTCGTGGCTAGCAGCCGCTACGCCGCGCGCGATGCGGTGGATCTCGTTGAAGTGGACTACGATCCGCTTCCCGCAGTTGTGGACCCCGAAAAGGCCATCGCCAAGGGATCGCCTCTGCTCTATGACCAGTTTGCGGACAATATTGCCTATCGCTGGGAGCTCGAAGGCGGCGACGTCGCCGGGGCATTCAAAGCCGCCGACAAGATCGTCAAGCAGCGCATGGTCAACCAGCGCCTGATTCCCGTGCCGATGGAGCCCCGCGGCACCATCGCCGAATATTTGCCCGGAGAGAAGTCCCTCAATGTGTGGACTTCGACGCAGGTGCCGCATCTCGCCCGCACCCAGATCGCCGCCATGCTCAATTTCCCGGAATACGGCGTACACCTGATTGCCCCCGAAGTGGGCGGAGGCTTCGGCGCCAAGTTGAACATTTACGCGGAAGACGCTCTCGTCGCGCACCTTGCGATTCGCCTGGAAAAACCCGTGAAGTGGATCGAATCGCGGCGCGAGAATTTTCAGAACACGATTCACGGGCGCGACGAAATCAACTATCTCGAAATGGCCGTGAAGAGCGACGGCACGCTCCTCGGTATGCGCAACCGTATCATCGCCGATCTCGGCGCCTACTATCAGTTGCTTACGCCTCTCATTCCCACTCTCACGGGGCTCATGATTTGCGGTTGCTACAAACTGCCCGGGGTGCGCGTTGAAATCATCGGCGCGCTCACGAACAAAATGGCAACCGACGCCTATCGCGGCGCGGGACGCCCCGAAGCGACCTACTTCATCGAGCGCGCCATGGACCTCGTCGCCCACGATCTGCAGAAAAATCCCATCGAGGTCCGCCGCAAGAATTTCCCGAAGCCCAAGGATTTTCCATACGCCACTCCTACCGGCCTTACCTACGACAGCGCCAATTATCAGCGGTCGCTCGATCTCGTGCTGAAGCATTCCGGGTACACGAAACTTCGCGCCGAGCAGGCCAAACTCCGCCGCGAGGGCCGCTACATCGGCATCGGCCTTTCGACTTATGTGGAAGTCTGCGCCATGGGACCATCGAGCGCGATGCCCGCGGGCGGATGGGAATCGGCCACCGTTCGCATCGAGCCGACAGGGAAGGTCAATATCCTTACCGGTTCGTCCCCGCATGGTCAAGGACAGGAAACCAGCTTCAGCCAGATCGGCGCCGACATGCTGGGCATCACGCCGGATGAAATCAATGTGGTCCACGGCAACACATCGACGGTTCCCTATGGCATCGGTACGTTCGGCAGCCGCGCTACCGCTGTCGGTGGAACGGCCGTATACAAATGCCTCGAAAAACTAAACGACAAGCTTTCGAAGATTGCAGGCCACATCCTCAGCGTGGATCCGGCGAATCTCGTTCTCTCCGGCCATCGCATCGAGCTTAAATCGGACCCCAAGAAATCCATCAGCTTCATCGAAGCCGTCTCTGCCGCCTATACTGCGAAGACGCTGCCGCCCGGAATGGAGCCGGGCCTCGACACGACCACGTTCTTCGAGCCGACGAACTTCACGTTTCCCTTCGGCGCGCACATCTGCGTCGTGGAAGTGGACGCGGAGACGGGCGCGATTCAGCTGCAGAAATATTTCGCCGTCGATGATTGCGGCAACGTCATCAACCCGCTCCTCGTGGATGGGCAGGTCCACGGTGGCATCGTCCAATCGGTGGGGCAGGCGCTGTTTGAGGAGACGGTGTACGACAGCGAAGGCCAGCTCATCACCGGCGAACTGACTGACTACGCGATTCCGCGCGCGCACGATATTCCTCGCATCGTGACCGACCGCACCGTCACGCCTTCGCCCGTCAACCCCATGGGCGTGAAGGGCGTCGGCGAAGCGGGCACCATCGGCGCCACGCCCGCTCTCGTGAATGCGGTTGTGGACGCGCTGGCTCCCTTCGGCGTGCGCCATGTGGATTTACCGCTCAAGCGCGAACGCATTTGGCAATTGATGCGCAAACACAAGCCGGCACCGAAGGCGTCGCCAAAAAAGACGACGTCAAAGAAGATGGCAAAAGTTCCTGCGAAAAAACGCCCGCCTAAGAAAAATTCCAAGCCGAAGGCCCGGAGGAAGAGATGATTCCCGCGCCATTTGAATACGCCGTACCTAAGAGTCTGGATGAAGCGCTTCGCCTGGTCGAACGCCACGGTGACGAAGCGAAACTGCTCGCCGGTGGCCACAGCCTTCTGCCGCTGATGAAGCTCCGCCTGGCCTCCCCGCGATACATTATCGACATCGGCCGCATTCGGGGGCTCGATTACATCCGAGAAGAGGGCGGCAAAATCCTCATCGGCGCTCTCGCCACGCATGCCGAGGTTCTTTCTTCTGCCCTATTGCGCGAGAAGTGCCCGCTCCTTCCTGAAACCGCCGGCGAAATCGCCGACGTCCAGGTTCGCAACCGGGGAACTCTCGGCGGATCACTCGCCCACGCCGATCCGGCGGCTGACTATCCCGCTTCGATTCTCGCTCTCGACGCGGAAATCGTTGCCACATCCAGTTCGGGCAAGCGCACAATTCCAGCGGCCGAATTTTTCGTGGATCTGCTCTCGACGCAACTCCGCCCCGGCGAAATTCTCACGGAAGTTCGCGTCCCCGTCATTTCGCCCGGCACGGGAAGCGCGTACAAGAAAATGCATCAGCCCGCCTCTGGCTTCGCCATTGTGGGCGCAGCCGCGCGCATCACCATCAACGCCAAAGGAAGAATTGAGAGCGCTGCCGTGGGGATCACGGGCCTCGCGGCAAAGGCCTATCGCGCAGCCGCCGTCGAAAAGGCTTTGAACGGCAAGCCGGCATCGAAGGAAGCCATCGCCGCGAGCGTCCGCCGCGTCGCTGATGGCGTTGAGCCGCTCTCCGACATTCACGCTTCCGCCGAATATCGCCGCGAAATGGCCGCTGTCTACGCGCGACGCGCGCTCGAACTTGCCCTCTCGCGCGCGGCGAAGTAAGGAAACGAAAGCGTGAAGATCGAAGGCCGCTCGGAACTTCCCGGATCCCGCGAACAGGTCTGGAAACTTTTCACCGATCCCGCGAAACTTGAAAGACTTCTTCCCGGCGCCGAACGCCTCGAACCGGACGGCCCTGACCGTTACAAGATTGCCGTCAAATTCGGAATCGCGGCGATTTCCGGAAAATATTCCGGTGCGGTTGAGCTGGCCGACCAGAAACCTCCGTCGTCTCTGCGCATAAAAGTAGAAGGGAAGGGCACGCCGGGATTCATGAAGGGGGAAGGCGATCTCGTGCTGGCTGAAAAGGCCGGCGGCACGGAAGTCCGCTACACCGGCGAAGCGCAAGTCGGCGGATTGATCGCTTCGGTCGGACAGCGCATGATCGAGGCCGCCGCAAAGAAAATCATCCAGCAGTTTTTCGAAGCCGCCTCGGCCGAGCTGAAGAAAAATCCTTGACGGCGCGGGAAGGGAAGTTTGCGAATGTTGATTGAAGCCGCGCTGAATGGCGGACGGACGCGCGACGAGCATCCGGTTATCCCAATTTCGCCCGAGGAGTTGGCGGCAGCCGCGAAAGAATCTGTCGCCGCGGGCGCCCGCGCAATCCACTTCCATGTGCGCTCGCGAGATGGCCGCGAAAGTGTCCATTCCGACGACGTTGCGAATGCGGTCGCCGCGGTTCGCTCCGCGATCCCTACCACCCGTTTTGGCGTCAGCACCGGCGCGTGGATTTTGCCGGACCCGGAGAAGCGCCGCGAAATGATTTCGCGCTGGAACGTGCTTCCGGACTTCGCCTCCGTGAATTTCAAGGAAGAAGGCGCTGTTGACCTCGCGAAATTGTTCCTCACGCGCGGTGTGGGAATCGAAGTGGGCCTGAGTAACGTTTTTGGAGCGGAGGTTTTTATCGAGAGCGACCTGGCATCGCGGTGCCTGCGAATCTTGCTCGAACCGCAAGAGCAGGCCACGGAAGCGGCGCTCGAAATGGTGCAAGCGATCGAATTTGTGGTGGACCGCAACGGAGTGGATATTCCGCGTCTCCTTCACGGCCTGAACCGGACTGCCTGGGACATGATCGATGCCGCCGCATCCGGAAATTATGAAACGCGCGTCGGTTTCGAGGACATCTTGATGCTTCCGGATGGCACGCGCGCCGCAAGCAACGCCGCGCTCGTCGCCGAAGCCGTGCGGCGAACGGCGCGTTTCGCGGCGGATTGACTCTGCGCGGTCCGGCTACGCGTCGCTCTCAGCCCATATTTTTTTTAAAGCACGGGAGTTTCGACGATGAGTCTAACCGCGGACGAAGAAGCCCAGATTCGCAAAGCTGTAGAGGCGACAGAAGACGAAGAAGCAGTCGGCGTTCTCAGCGGAGATATGGGGGTGCAGTCCCGCTTTTGGGCCAAGGACGTGACCGTGAACGCGCCGAACAATCAGGTCGTACGCCTCGCCGAGATCATAGAGCGCATGAAACAGCAGACCGCCCTGCAGTATTCCTCATTTGAGCGCCATCGCGAAGCGACGGTCGTCCGCCGGAACTGTGCCGTGACCATGGGTTACGAGATCGTCGTCCCGAAGGGAAATGTTCCAAACTCGGGGAAGACCATCAACCGGCGCTACACCAACATTTGGTACTTCGAGGATGGAGCATGGCGCGCCATCGCGCGTCAGGCGACCAACGTCTCCGTGCAGTAACCCTCTCCGCAAATGTTCTACGTACCTCCCGGTTTCGTTTTCTGCTCCTGCAATTGTTTTTTCCATCCGAGGATGCGCGCCTTATTACCGGCTTCTTCGGCTTCGGGGACCATTCCCTTGCGCTGATAGGCGCGCGAAACCGTCGTCCACGCCAGAATGTCATCGGGATCGAGCGCGAGAATGCGCCGGGCCGTCTCGATCGTGCGGTCAAAATCTTCCTTGGCGTGGTACGCTTGCGCGAGTCCATGCAGCGCGTCGGCGAATTTCGGGTCCATCTCGAGCGCGCGGCTGTATTCCGCGATGGCTTCGTCGAGCTTCCCCTCGCCGAAGAAATCAATCCCCGCGTAGTAGTGGTCTTCCGCTGTCACGATTGCGCCTCGGTGCGCAATCCTACGCCATGCTGAACGCGCTGCGCTATTACTGGATTATTTCGAAAGGCTATCGTCTTGCGCCGTGGAAGTCGCCTTACGTGCGGTGGCGCATGGAGACTTTTTTCGGCCACGAAGCCGCGGACCTCGACGCAGGGAAATTCTTCCGCTTGATGTGGCGCGAGCGCGCCCGCATGGAGCGCTTCCTCGAGTGGGTCGCCGTGAGGCGCCGCGCGCAGCAGGATCGCTAAACGCCATCGGTGTACAACTCGCCTTGCGGGCGCATTGCACGCTGACGGGGCCGGGTGTACGTTGTTGGCGGGCCGGGAAATCAGAATCGAAATTCAGGTTAGGAGGGAATCGTGAAGCTCGCAGCGACGGTCCTATCCGCACTTCTTCTGCTCGTGATCTGGCCGCATGCTTTAGCCGCCCAGGCCCAACAAAAGCCCGAAGAACTCGCCCAGAAATCCGCGGAGGCGTGGCTCGCACTGGCTGACAACGGCAAATATGCCGAAGCCTGGGACGAGGCCGCGCAATTTTTCAAGAATGCCATCACCAAAGATAAGTGGGTGAGCGCCATGCAATCCGTTCGCGCGCCGCTGGGCAGTCCAATTTCCAGGAAATTGACCAGCGCCCAATACACCAAGACTGTGCCCGGCGCACCCGACGGCCAGTACGTGATCCTCAAATACGCCACAAGCTTTGAAAATAAAAAAGACTCTGTCGAGACCGTTACGCCTATGCTCGACAAAGACGGCAAGTGGCATGTCGCCGGCTACTACATCAAATCGAGGGAGGATTCCAGCCGGTAGCGGTCGGGGCGGACCCCGTCGCATACCCGTCAAAGTGACTGTAGCCCGTACCGTGACAGACAGTCGGAAGTAAAACCCCGGAGTCCTGCATGAAGGAGGAACCTCTCGATGCGGCGCTGGCGAGGCATGGTGCGCCTATTGTAAGTGCAGTGTCTTCGTATGTGCAGGTGCCGTACTGCGAGGCAGTCCAATTATGTGACCCGGTGACGTGCTGCGCGGACCCTACAGCGCTGCTGGGTTTTGGTCCCGTAAGGTAGTTGTGAGTACTGCAGTCGATGGGCTGCACAGGCAGATCTGGGACCGCGAGTGGCGAGACCAAATCCTGGCTAACAGGCTGGCTCAATGAGGAGTTCACGTCTTCAGTTGCGACTCCACACGCCAGGGTAGCGGAATCGCAGCAAGCCTTCTCTATGCCAGGCTTGCATGCAGCGTCGAAGACTTGGTGGGATTTGAGCCAACCAGCAACCGCGGGATTTGCGCGCAGGTTCGTTTTTAACAAAGTTGCGGGATACACGGATTGTTTAACAAAAAACGCCAGGGCTGAATTCCCAGTGACGGTGTCAATCGGGAGCACTTCCTCTTCCCCTTTGTCATTCACGCCGAACAAGAAGATTGCTTTGTAGGTGCGTGACTTACCTTGGAATTCCATCGTCATCGTGAACGCGGCATAGCGGGAATACCAATGGGCATTTTCGATTTGAGCGAGGGCTGGCCCGGCTGGAATATCCCAATTCTCGTTCAATTCCTGTCCGGTCGTCCACATTACATGAGCGGTTACTTCCTGAATCGGTTCCTTCAAGTCCTCTTTGTAACTAAGCATTCCTGGCGCGACTGCGAGAACATCGCCCATCGGCTTTGTGACGAGGTCGGCATAAACTACGTTGGTGAGGGCACTGAGCTTGCCGGATGAGAGATTGGTTAGATGAAACTGAACCTGATCTGCTGCAAGACGGCTATCAAGGGCAGCAGATGTGATATGCCTGTTGTCTAAGGCCTCGTGGATAGTTTGAAGTTGAGCGGCATCCGCCAACTTTGCATAAGTTTGTCTGACTACCTTTTCCTCATGTGTCATCTGTCCCGGCTCCTGAAAGCTGGATGGGGACGTTTGGGCTGACGTGCTCACGGCAATCAACAAACTTGTTCCAACCGCTGCCAGGCCCAGATGCAAGACATAATTCCTTATCTTTTTCACGGTACAACTCCTTCTCTCTTAATTTGCAAGGATAACTTGGCCGAGAGTAGAACGTCGCGCCCAAGCTCCAAGCGCAGACACAAGTAGATCAAGCACCGTGCTCCCGGAACGGACCAGCACCTTTTCTTTTTACTGGACTGCGTGACTAAACGTGAGACCTGGAAGGCTGCTTTTCATAACATGGGCGGTCGTAAACACAGGCCGCAAAGGTTTGAGCGGTGAAAACCAGCATCACCGGGGCTGTGATAATCAGCGTCCCCAACAGACGCTTGAACCAAGCAACCCTCTGCGTTTGGTTGAACGTTTCATCTCACTCAACAGGGACCCCTCGAACCACGGGGGAAAGCAGAATTAAAGCCCGAGGCTCCTGACATGTCGCTCTCCTTGGAAAGCATACACACCCGCGTCGCGTATCACAGCTATAAACTGTATTTATACAGATGGCAATTGCTATATATATAATTCGGCGCTCTTCCAGCCATGTGCCCGGCCATCACTGGCGCATATCGCTGGATACCACGCACCCGGGTACCCCGCGCTCGCCTTCCGGAAGTGTGGGTATTTTGATCATAGCTTGATCGCTCAACGCCCAACATTGTCATCCCGAGCGAGGCCGCTTTGTTGGCCGACGAGGGACCTGCTGTTCGCTTTGTCCCTTCCCGCTGACGGGTCCCGTGCCCGGACTGGCCCTTCATTTTTACACAAATAACCAGTCAAACTTCGTCCCCCTTGTGCCATGCTAGCCATGAAGGTTTGTGCCGTGGCATGCAGCAAACATCCTGCGCGGAGAGCGGTTCGCTTGAGGGGGCCAATTCTCGAGCTCTGCCCTGGGCGGGTCCTCCAGCGCACCCAAGCCGCGAAGTATCCGCTCAACGCTGATCACTCACTTTGGGCTACTGAACTTCTAACCGCAACGGTTGCCAATTCAGAAATCGAGTCAACTTTCGGTAAACAGGCACCTTACCGAAATCCTAACCGCAACAAAAACGGCATTTCTGGAGTTGCGCCAAAAGCAAAAGAAATCGGCGGGATGATGAGGTTCTGGCGAAGAGAGATTCTTCGCTTCGCTCAGAATGACGCGGCGCGGAGCACGGGCCGCGCCTCAAGAGGCGTATAATGAGCGCAACGGATGAGGTCGACATGCAAGACTTGAACATCCTGCAAAAATCTCCGGCGCTCCACGAAGCGCGCTGGTGGGAACCCGAGCCCGGCGGCAAGGCGCATTGCTATCTTTGCCCGCGCCACTGCCATATCGGCACGGGGCAAGCCGGCTTCTGCTACATCCGCGTGAATGAGGCCGGAAAACTCTACAGCCTCGGCTACGCGCATCCCGCCGCTTTGCAAATTGATCCCATCGAGAAGAAGCCGCTCAATCATTTTCTCCCCGGCACGAAGATATTTTCCATGGGCACGGCCGGCTGCAACATGGGCTGCTTTTTTTGCCAGAACTGGGACATCTCGAAATCCCGTTCCGATCAGGTGGCTTCGTCCTTCGTCCCGCCCGAGGACGTTTGCCTGCTCGCGATCCGTAATGGATGCCCTTCGATTGCGTTCACCTACAACGAGCCGACCATCTGGGGCGAATACGTCATCGACATCTGCGCTGCCGCGAAAGAGCACGGCCTGAACACCGTCATGGTGACGAACGGTTACATCACCTACGACGCTTTCCACGATATCTACGACCACGTGGACGCCGCCAACGTGGACTTGAAAGCGTTCACCGAAAATTTCTACGGCCGCATCACGCTCACTCATTTGCAGCCCGTGCTCGACACAATGAAATGGCTCAAGAACGAAACGAATGTGTGGTTCGAGATCACGAATCTCATGATTCCCACGCTTAACGACGCGCACGACGAAACGCGCCGCCTCGTCGAATGGATCCTGGAAAATCTCGGGGCCGATGTGCCGCTCCACTTCACGGCGTTTCACCCCGACTTCAAATTGCAGGATAAGCCGCGCACGCCGCCCGAAACTTTGCACGCCGCTCGCGCTATCGCGCTCGAAATGGGATTGCACTACGTGTACGAAGGAAACATTTACAGCGACGGCGCGCACACCTCGTGCCCTTCGTGTAAAAAGCTACTCATTCGCCGCTCCTGGCACAGCGTCGAAGAGAATCACCTGAAACGCGGCTGCTGCCCGCACTGCGGCCACGCCGTCCCCGGCCGCTGGGCGAATCCTCACGGCAACACGCCGCCGAAGTCCTACGCCCGCGCCCGCGCCGTCGCCGACTCGAAATACTCGGATCTGAATTTATGATCATCAAAACTGTCCGTCCCCGCAACATCGCCGTCCCAAAAGCGGCCACGCAAATGCCGCTCAAAACTTTGCCGGCACTCGGAACCCCCTCCACATCTGCAACTTAGATTTTCCCGCCCGTTGGCCGCTCACGTGCCATCAACTATACCGTCTGACGATATAGTCTTACTCCAAGCGATAGAGAAGGCGGACCGAGGATCGCATGACGAAAAAGACAGAAATTGACGCTCTGCTGCCTCTGACTCCCGCGATGTTTCATGTGCTCCTGGCGCTCGCCGACGGCGAAAAGCACGGCTACGCCATTCTGAAAGAGGTCGCTCGCCGCACCGAAGACAAAGTTCGCCTGAGCGCGGGAACGCTCTACGGCAATCTGGCGCGTCTCGAAAGCTCCGGGATGATCGTCGAATCCAATCGGCGCCCCGAGATTCGCTTGGACGACGAACGCCGCCGCTACTACCGCCTCACGGAGTTTGGCAGGGAAGTCGCCGTAGCCGAGGCGCAGCGCATGCACGAAGCTCTCGCGCAGGCGCACGAGAAGCATCTCTTTCGCAAGCCCAGGTTGGCCTAGCGAGGTTTCTGATCATGCAACAAGGCAAACTTCCGCTCTCGCAGAGAATCTTTCGAACGCTGATGCGTATCTTTCCATTCGATTTTCGCGCGAACTACGGCCCCGAAATGGAAGGCGTCTTTCGGGAGCAGCGCCGCGACGTGGAAGAGCGAGGAGGTCCGTTGGATTTTCTGAAGCTGTGGGCGGAAACGTTCGCCGGCATTTTTCGTACGGCGCCGCGCGAACACTACGAAATCTTCAAACAGGATTGCGCGTATGCCTTTCGCATGATGGCAAAGAACAAAGGGTTCACGGCCATCGCCGTTCTCACGCTTGGACTCGGCATCGGCGCGAATACGGCGATCTTCAGTGTGGTTCACGCCGTACTGCTGCGTCCGCTGCCGTACCAGCAAGGCCAACAACTGATTTTCATCCGTGAGCAAGCCCTGAAAGTGAATCTCGACGACATTCGGTTCTCCGTCCCCGAGATCAGCGACTTTCGCGCGCAGAATCAGACACTTTCAGGACTGGCCGAATATCACGGCATGTCGTTCACACTTTTTGGCCACGGCGACCCGGAGCGAGTTAACACCGGCGTCGTTTCTGCAAACTACTTTGATCTCTTCGGAATAAAGCCACTACTCGGCCGCACGTTCCTCGAGGCAGACGACCGCCCCGGCGCACCGCCAGTTCTCATTCTCAGCTACGAATACTGGAAAAACAGTTTCGGCGCAGACACTGGCATCATCGGCAAGACATTTGAACTGAACGACAAGGTTCATACCGTCGTGGGAGTGCTGCCGCCGATTCCGCAATATCCCGATGAAAACAATGTTTACATGCCCACGTCCGCGTGCCCTTTTCGGTCGTCACGCAAAATGGCTGAAGACCGCGAAATGCGCATGATGGAAGTCTTCGGGCGCCTGAAGCCTGGTGTGACATTGCCCGAGGCGCACGCTGATCTGTCCACTATCGCTGGACGGCTACAATCTGAATATCCGAAATCCTATCCGGATAACCTGGGCTATGGAGCGTCGCTCACGCCACTGCGGGATCAACTGACGCACGAAGCACGGCCAACCCTCTTGGTGCTGCTCGCCGCTGCGGCGTTTGTCCTTCTCATCGCGTGTGCCAATGTCGCGAACCTTACACTGGCCCGAATGGCTCGGCGTGAACGCGAGCTTGCGCTGCGCACCGCTCTGGGAGCCGGCCGGAGCCGGTTGCTGCGCCAGCTCCTCACTGAGAGTTTCTTGCTGGCTTTCGCTGGGGGCGCGTTGGGTTTATTTTTTGCCTACACCAGCCTCGAGCTTCTGATCGAATTTGCGGCGCGGCTCACTCCGCGCGCCCGCGAAATCCAAATTGACAGCGGCGTGCTAGCCTTCACGCTTCTCGCTGCCCTGGGCACGAGCATCGTTTTCGGAACAATCTCCGCTCTTTTTTCGCGCGCCAACCTGGCTTCCGGCTTGAAGGACGGGAGCGCCGTCGCAGGAATTGGACGCGGGCACAATCGCATGCGCAGCGCGCTTATCGTTTCTCAAATTGCGTTCTCATTTATCTTGCTGATCGGCGCGGGATTGATGCTGCGCAGTCTTGTCAAAATGATGGAAGTGGACCCCGGATTTGTTTCCCAGCGGGTTCTGGCGATGAAGATTCATTACAATTGGTCCAAATACTCCGGCGCCCAGGCGCTTTCCGACGCGGGCACGAAGCTCCTGGACCAAATTGAATCGGAGCCGGGGGTCGTATCCGCAGCAGTATCTTCTGTGTATCCGCTCGAACCCACTTTGATCACGGGCGGCCCCAACTCCGGCAGTTTTCAAATTCAGGGCCGCACGATGATTCCGGGAGAGGCGCCTCCGATCGCAAACGTTATTTCCGTTTCGCCGGACTATTTCCGCAGCCTCGGCATTCCTCTCCGGGAAGGACGCGCGTTCGCGAAAACTGACGGCCCCGACCCTAAAGAGCCGAGTGTCTCGATCATCAACGAAACGATGAAGCGGCAGATCTTTCCGAATGAAAATGCGCTTGGGAAGCGCATTTCATTCGATGATGGGAAGACTTGGAGTGAGATCGTCGGCGTCGTAGGCGACGTCAGAGAATTCGGTCTCGATCATGCACCCTCAGGGGATGTGTACGCTCCGCTGGCGCAATCTCCCAACATCGGAACGCTGATTGTGCGAACCGCTGCAGCGCCGGCGGAAATGGCAAAGCAGATCACGCGCGCCATCCATGATGTGGACTCTCAGACCGCGGTCACAGACGTCGTGACGCTCGAACAGGCCCGCAGCGAATCGATGGCTTCGCCGCGACTTACCGCAATTCTCCTCGGATTATTCGCCGGACTGGCGATGCTGATTGCCGCCGCAGGCATCGGCGGAATCATGGCCTTGACCGTGAGCCAGCGCGTTCACGAAATCGGTATTCGCATGGCGCTGGGCGCGCAGCCTACAGGGATTCTGCGGATGGTGCTCGGCCAAGGTTTGGTTTTGGCGTTGGCCGGAGTAGCGATTGGAATTTGCGGCGCGCTTGGGCTTACGAGCCTCGTGAAATCTCTGCTCTTCGAAGTCGCGCCCAACGACCCTTTCACATTTGCAGGCGTAGCTATCGTGCTCATCGCCGCGGCGTGCGTCGCATCATATTTGCCTGCGCGACGCGCTGCGTCGATCGATCCGATTGTCGCGCTACGCTGCGAGTAAGGACGACGAGGATAATTGGGGAGGATGGGATGCGACACGCGTTGCCGAGTGTGATTCTGGTTCTGGCCGTGCTTGTTATTGCGGGCGCCTATGTTCAGGGATCGGCGACTACTCCAGGCGGCGCGCCTGCTCTTCCGCAGGCCAGGGGTCCCGAGGACGATGGCCCGCATTACGCGTCAGATGGTGCGCTGATACGGCCGACAAATTTCGAGACCTGGATCTTCGTTGGCGCTTCCACTGGATTGAGCTATGAAGAGAGCATGAAGACGAAGGGTCCGGGCGAATTCCACAATGTCTACCTCCGGCCGGAGTCCTACCGGGCCTACTTGCAAACCGGAAAGTTTCCGGAAAAAACAATGCTGGCGCTTGCTCTCTACTCGCCTTCAGAGAAAGTATCGCCCAGCCACGCGGGATATTTTGAAGGAGACTTCGATTCACTCGCTGTCGCCGTGAAGGATCACAGCCATTTTCCCGAAGGCTGGGCTTACTTCAATTTCGGAAGCGCGCACGACATGAGCGAGAGAGCGATGCCCGTTTCCAAATCCAATTGTTATTCCTGCCATTCGAAGAACGGGGCCGACGATAATGTCTTCGTGCAGTTCTACCCGATTCTTCGACCTATCATGAACTCGCACAAATCAGCATCGAGCGGCGATTCAGCGCGATAAAATCCGGCGCCAACTCGACGCGGTGAAACGAGCTAACGGCCGTAATAGCCGGGGCCGACACGCATGTGATGATGCACCGCCAGAGGGAACGCCCAGAGAACGATCAAACCCAAAATCGCCTGACCGAATGCGAGCGGAATGATGTTTCGTTGCCGGCCGAACATCCATGCCATCACCATCCCGCCGATGAACGTCAAAGGGACAAGCACGGGATTCGGCCAGTGGCATGCCGCGAAGATCGCGCCCGTCACAGCGGCGGCCTTCCATTCGTTGCACACGAGTGAAAGCATGCGATTGTGGAGCAGGGAATTGAGCGCCACTTGTTGCAGGAGGCAAAACGCGAAGTAAGTCCAAAGCCGGTGGAGGAAAATTAGATTCGGCGGGAAATGTGGTGTCGCGCCAATTCTCAGGCCCGCCACAACCAACGCGAAAGCCAGCACCCCGAAAACATTTACCGCTTGCTTCGTCGCAGGCCACAAATTATCCGCGCGCCAGCCGAGGGTCTTCGGCGTGTCGCGATGTATCAGGAAACTCGCGACAAGCCACAGAATAAATATCACCCAGGTCCATCGCGCCGTGAATTGCAAATTCCAGATGAAGCACAGAATGAACAGAGGAAAGAGAGTGACGTCCGCAAGCGTCAGCCAACGCGACGTTCTCGGATTCATAGCTGCTTGGCCACCATCGCGTTCAATTGCCTGAGAAGGTCGTCCAGATCCGTCTCCCCGATTTCAAGCGGGCCGAAGTAATTCGTCCAATCCACATCGGGGAAACCCAAGCGGGTCGCTGCGGCGGGAAGCTGCTCGCGCAATGCGCGGGCGTCGTTCGCACGAACTTTTCCGAGCGCTTCGAAGACGATTCGATGCTCGGGGTCGTTCCAGGTGTAATTGGCGAGTGAGCGAACGTCGCCGCGCTGGAACCTGTCCGAGCCCGTGCTCTGGCAGAGGAGACGCAGGATCGCGCGTTCTAGCTTTACGATTCGGTTCGTGTCGTTTCCATCCAGCATGAGAGCGAGCGCAAAGGCACGCGAAGACTATTGTAGCGGGGCAGACTTGAAACGAGCAGACAGAAATTGAAGCGGGAAATCTAGTGAGGAAAGCTCCCACGCCAGGTTTGGGTGCGAGCGTTGCTTTTAGGCGGCGCTTGCGGATGCCACTACCGGACGAACGAAATCAATCCGGTCGATGGAAGCGGCCACTCCGTAGAGCGGGTCCACGTCGCCTTGAAGCGAAGAAACACGTATAGCCTTCGCGCTTGCGCGAACAAGGACCGACGCGCCTTGGTCCCTCTCGGTCGGCAACGCGAAAGTCAATTCCATTCCGGCCTCAGGATCCAGCGCCACAGTCGAATGGAAATAGATTCCCGTCCTGGAAATATCTCGAAGTTGGGCGGTGAAAAACTCGGCTGGGCGTTGGCGTGAAAGACAAACCTGGACCGGAAGATAGACTTCGAACCTTCTAGCCTTCCGGCGTTCTCCCATAAATCCCCCGAAAACTAGTAGCACACTCGGGGCCAGCAAGTCACGTCGGATTTTATACTGAAAAGATTAGGCTTAGGAAATCTGCGAGGTTCGAATGTGAAATTGAATCGGGAAGTTTTTCCTAAATCGAGAAATTGTTGCAGACTAAATGCGCGTAACTAGTTTTAGTACCAAAGAGTTCCATTACTTGGCCACCTTGCGTTTTTTGACCGTTTTGAACGTTTGGCTCATCTCGATTTCGTTTTCAATCGCGCGCACAGATTCGGTGGAAATCTCGATGAATTCCACTCCTACTCCCACACCCGGTAAGCAATAGCGAACCTCGCACCGCGACCGGACTTCCACCCCGGATCGGGCCAGTCGAAATCGCACGTTCAGGACTGCGCCTTCGGGAAAATTCCGATTGGTGTTGATAAACATTCCACGCGTGCTGATGTCCGGAGGCCGCGTGATCACGTCTTCGCTGAAGCCTTCATAGCTGACGGATAGTTCACGCAGGCTTGAAATCCGGGGCGCGAGTCTCGGCGCACTCCAAGCCTTTCCATTGTTTCGAGAACTCATTCCTCCGCAGCTCCTTGCTCGACAAGGGAATGGCGCGACGACGACGAGGTCTCCGAGTTGCTTCTCTTTTCGCCGCAGTACGGGCAGTAGAGAAACGCGGGCGATAATTCGTGCTGACACGACGCGCAGTGCATCGTGTGGATGGTCTCGAACGGGACAACACGCTGAACCTCGTCGAGCGTCGTCAGGCCCTGCCGCACTCGATCGAGCGCGTACTCTTGCATCAGTTTCATTCCGCCGTGGCGGGCAAGGACGCGGATGTCCTCGTTGCGTCCACCGTTGCGGATCGCAGAACGGATGGACTCATCCATGACAAACATTTCATAGATGCCGACGCGCCCTTTGTAACCGGTCAGGTCGCACAATTCGCATCCCACTGCGACATGTTGCCCGATGGGAAGCTCCTGCATCCCGGCTTGCGCGAGTCGCGAAGCATATTCGGAGCTGGCAGGAATCTCCGCCTGGCAAGAGCACAGCCGGCGGACAAGTCTCTGGGCGATAATTCCGGTCACCGAAGTCGCGATCTGGAATCCCGGCACGCCGAGGTCGAGCAATCGTGTGACGGCCGAAACGGCGTCGTTGGTGTGGAGCGTGGAGAGGACCAGGTGTCCGGTCTGCGCGGCCTTGATGGCGATCTCCGCCGTTTCGCGGTCGCGAATTTCTCCCACCATGATGACGTTCGGATCCTGCCGCAAAATCGACCGCAGGCAAGTCGCAAAGGTCAGTCCGGCCTTGGTATTGACCTGCACCTGATTGAGTCCGGCCACGGCATATTCCACGGGATCTTCGACCGTGATGATATTCACGCTCGGCTTGCGCACGTGATGCAGGGCGGAATAAAGCGTGGTGCTCTTGCCCGAGCCTGTGGGCCCGGTGACCAGAAGCATGCCTTGCGGCAATGCCAGACTGCGCACCAGCGCTTGGGAAATTTCCGGCGAAAATCCGAGTGTAGAAAAGTCCTGCATGGGCGAATCCGCTTCGAGCAGCCGCATAACCACTTTTTCACCGTACTGCGTGGGAAGCGTGGAGACGCGCAGGTCAATCTTTTTGCCGTTGATCTTCACCAGGAATCGCCCGTCCTGAGGGGCGCGGCGCTCGGCAATGTCCATGTCGGCGAGGATCTTGATGCGCGAGACGACGGAATTTTGCAATGCGCGCGGGACGCGTTGGTAATCGCGCAGCATGCCATCCACCCGGAGGCGCACAACCGTATCGGTGACCTGCGGCTCGATGTGAATATCGCTCGCCGACTTGCCGGCCGCCGCCGAGATCGTCGAAGCCACCAAGCGCACCGCAGGCGTGCTCTTGTGCAAGAGTTCCGCCTGCATCTCTTCCATCGCTTCGATATTGCGCTGGAGCGAGCTTGAGGAGATGAACTCCATTCCGGGGTCTTCGGCTGCGGGCGCGATGGCCTCGGCGGCCGCGGCCTCCGCTTCGGCGGCCTGGCCGTACCACTTATCCACCGCCGCGTCGATTTCATTCCGGAACGACAGACGCGGGACAATGTCCATTCCGGTCATGAACCGCAGCTCATCAATAATGGACAGGTTTTGCGGCTCAGCCATGACGGCCACGAGCTTCGTTCCCTGGCAGTGCAGGGGGATCACGCAGCATCGCTTGGCTACCCCGTGCGGGAGGAGTTTCAGAATTTCGGGGTCCACCTCGATCTGTCCGCAATCAACGTAGGGAATGCGGGTGATTTCGGTGAGGGCGGCGGCCAGGTCTGTCCTGGAGACGACACCACGTTCCAGCATCAGCTCGCCCAGGTGGATGAGTTTACCTTGCTGGTCCTCGATTGCCTTGTTGAGGTCGGCCGGAGAAACATGGCCCCGTTCGCGCAGGACCTCTCCGAGCCTCTTCTTCTTCATTCCAAACCCCTGATTCTCTTCTGAATGTGAGGACACAATCCGAGAAGCCAAAAACTCGAAAGAGAAGGCCTGTGGCTACGTGCTAAAGAACAGGCTCGTGCAAAACGGACGTGCCTTCCGCTTCAGTCAGAATACCTTTGCCGATCATCAAACGAACCATCCGGATGAGCGCTGCGCGTTCCTCGCTTCGCTGTGACGATGGGCCTTTCGAGGAATGAGGCTCTCCAGACGCCCCAGGATTCTCGCCTGTCAGGCTTGCCAGCCACTCTTCGAGCGCCGCCCGCTGGGATTGATCCAAGTCGTCAAATGCAATACCCATTCCGAGTCCTGTCTGCGAGTACACCACGGTTCCCGCGGTCTCAAAGTTCGTCTTTCCTTTGTGCAAAGTGACCCGCAGTTTCGAGCCGACAGGGAAGGGAACCGTGGTATCCACGAAGCATCCGCCGGGCCCGAGATCCGTGGTGCGGGTGGAAAACCGCGCGCCGGAAATAAGTTCAATCACGTCGGCCGACGCTGTGAACACCTGGCGGTCCGTGCACCGGCGCTCGGTGTCATTCGCAATGGCAGAGTTGCTGCCGTAAGTATTCTGCGCAGTCTTTTTGGAATCGTGTTCGAACATGGCTTGTTCTTACCTCCACGCCCATCCAATCGCTCTTTTGCGCTCGCCCGCGCGGCGGGCCGTTAGAGTTGCAGTATCTATTGTCGCCGTCGCTTGGAACCCCATACAAGCCTTATCGCGGCTGTCTTGCCCAAAGGGAAACAGCGATTTAGGCCTTGCCTTGCCTCTCTACAGTAGGAACCGCACGGCTACGCCGTTGAGGCCATTAGTGCGCTCTTCAAGCCGCACCACCGTGCCCAGAAACTTTCTGTGTGCCGAGATCTTGTCGCCAAACGGGAATGTCACGATGAGGCGCATGCCCACGAGGTAGTGTGGCATCCGCGTCGCGAAGTACAGGCCGTCGCGAGTGAAATCCACGACCTCGCCAACGTCTTCGATATCGCAGAATCGGGCGTCAAATGGCCGCACGTGTAGCGGCAAAGATATCTGCAAGCGGGGTCTGCGACGGTCTTCTTTTTTCCCCCGGGGGCGCTCTGTCAATGCCGCAGATGTGCCATGCGCGTGGACGGCAGTAGCCATTTCCGACCTCCGAATCGCTGTTATCGCTGCACAATCAATTTAGAATGGCACGGCGAAGAGAGCCTATAGAACGGGGGTACTAGCTGCGACTAACGAGAGTTTCGTATGACGATAAGCTATTGGTTATTCAGGGGTTACCCGTCGATTCGTCCTCTATTGGCATGTACCCTTTGGCAACGGAGTAAGGCGAGCTACGTCGAACGAGTTCCAGGAGAGGATTCTCGAAGACCAGGGACGTGCCCTGTCATGGCAAGGTATGAGGTTAGGAAGTTAATCCGCGCGGACCAGGCCGCGTTTGACGGCGATCCGCGCGGCTTCGGTGCGTCCATTCGCGCCGAGCTTGGCGAGAATGTGGTTGACGTGGCCTTTGATCGTTCCTTCGCTCACGAAAAGTGCGGCTGCAATCTCTTTATTGCTTTTTCCGCCCGCCATCAAATTCAACACGCCGATTTCGCGCGAGCTTAGCTCCGGTCCCTTCATGCGCTCAGCGAGTTTGGCCCCGATGGTCGGCGGGATGTAGTTTTTCCCACCATGAACCACGCGGATGCACTCCACGAGATCTTCGAGACTGGTGTCCTTCAGGAGATAGGCACGCGCGCCAGCTCGCAATCCGCGATAGACATCCTCGTCCCCGTCAAATGTCGTGAGAATGATGATCCGCGCGGTTCCAATTTGCGCGCAAATCGCTCGGATGGCCTCAACGCCGTCCATTTGAGGCATCTTGAGGTCAACCAAAGCCACGTCCGGCAGGTGCTTCATGAAGAGGTCCACTGCTTCTTTCCCCGTGGTGGCCTCGCACACTACGGTCATGTCCGGCACGCGATTGAGCGATGCGACCAATCCCTCGCGGACTACCGGATGATCGTCCGCGATCAGGATTCGAATTGGATTCGCCTTACGGATGCGCGACTCCAGCTTTCTGGGGATGCGATAAGGGAACATACAGATGCACTTTGGTTCCTCCCCCGGGCTTAGTGAGGATCGTCAATTCGCCACCGACGCGGTCGGCGCGTTCCTGCATGCTGATCAATCCGAATCCCCGGCTCAACGTGCTGATGTGGGGGTCGAAGCCGTCTCCATCATCTTCGACAGTCAGTTTGACCATCTCCGCTTCCAAGTTCAAGTTAACGCTAATCTGCTTTCCGCCGGAATGCTTCACCGCGTTATTAATGGCCTCCTGAATGATGCGCAGGAGATTGCTCTCGAGGTCCGAATTCATCGGCGAAGGATTTCCCTCAACCACAAGGCGGATGCGCATCGAGCATTCGCCCGACAGCTGATTTACCAGTCTCTTCACGGCGCTCGCAATGTCGCCGCCGCGCAGCAATTCTGGACGCAGCCCTTGGACGGAGCGCCGGGCTTCCGCCAATCCTTGCCGCGCCAGCGTCATCGCCGAATCCACATGCGCTTTCAGCTCCGGATGAGCTCCATTCAACACCTGCTTCGCGGCCTGCAATTGAACCAAAATACCCGTGAAGCCTTGGGCCAAAGTGTCGTGAATCTCCCGAGCCATGCGGTTTCTTTCTTCCGTGATCGCCGCGCTCCTGGCCTGTTCCGCCAAACGCGTCAATTGCAATGCCAGCGTAGCCTGTTGCGCGAGACCTTGCGCCATTTCCAGTTCCACCGACCCGAACTGACGTGATTGCGCAAACCGGACTACGATGGATCCAACTGTCTGGTCACCCAGTATCAGCGGAATGCCCAATAGCGCCTTGACGCCCTGTTCCTTCAGATACGTCTTCGCGGAATGGTCGAGTGCCTCGCTAATTTCCACTTCGTGCCAAACGGGACGTCCGAGGCGGAGCACGGCGAGTGCGAAGAGATCGTTGCGGTTGAGGCTGACCGTTTCGCCTGCCAAGCGGTGGCCGGAATCCCGCCCCCGGAGAAGGATTCCGTCGCGATAGAATAAGTGGATCGTGGCGGTCTCTTCGTCTGTACTTTTCAACCACAGCGTTGACCCTGAGCCTTCGAGCACTTGCGTGGTAACCGTCAGGACGTGCCCGAGTACTTTGTCGATCTCGTGTTCGGTTGCCAAGATGTCGAGTGTCTGCTTCAGCGCTTGATTTGCGCGGCCGAGCTCGGCCGCGCGGTCGGCAGTCGCGCGGTTCCGTTCCTCCAAGACAGCAACCCGCCGGGCGCGTTCGGCGAGTCGCGTCAGATGCACGGCGAGACTGGCCTGTTGGGCTAACGCCTGCGCCAGCTGCACCTCGGCTGCTTTCAGCAATCGGCCCTCTTCAATCCGGACGCTGAAGGTTCCGACCAGTTCGTGCTGGACCACGAGTGGCACGAGCAAGAGAGTGTGAACCGCGTTCTCCAACAACCAGTCGCGTGTTTTCGTTCCCAAATCAGTCGAAGTCTGGACGTCCAACACCATCGGCCGGCCGTTGCCATTCTGCTGGCGCCAAATGGCAGCAATGTGCTCGACGTGGTCGGTGTCAAGGGCGAGTGGCCCTCCAGCTTCCTCGCCTTTCGAAACATGCCCGTGGTGGTACGTCATGTGAAGGGAAGTGATGTCTCCCTCGGATTCATGAAGATAGAGCGCCGAGGAGGCCACGTTCAACTGTTCGGTGATGGCTTTCAGCACATGGCCCATTACGGTGTCGAGGGAAGGCTCGTTGGCGACCAGATTGAGAGTTCGGCTGAGGGCGGCGGTCTGGCGATTGGCCAGTTCCTCAGTCTGTTTGCGGTCGGTGACGTCCGTGAAGATCTTCAGCGCGCCTTTGTAGCGTCCCAGGGAATCGAACAGGGGAACACATGAGACGATCCCCCAGAGGTCTGAGCCGTCCTTTCGCAATAATTTCAAATCGAATTTGTCACGAATGCCTCGCCGGCTCCGCTCCAGGCCACCTTTCGCGGCCTCCACGTCAGCTTCTTCCAAAAATTGGTATACGGACGCGCCAATCATTTCTTCCGGCGTATATCCGAGCATCTCCGCCATGCGGTGATTCACAAAGCTCGTATTCCATTCCGGATCGAGCATCCACACGCCCTCGCCGATGGCCTCGACGATCTCGTGATAGCGATCCTGATCATCGTCAGTGATTTCGGCAGCACTCTTTTCGTTCGTGACGTCAACCGCGTATCCGACGTAACCGGTAAATCTTCCTTGCATCGGGAACGCGGGATCCATCATGAAAAGAAACCAACGGTACGCGCCGTCCGCGCGACGGATGCGCATCTCCAGTCGCCATTGGCCGCCAAGGGGAGTACACGTACCGAAATGCTCGAGAACGCGCTGAAGGTCCCCTGGGTGAACGGATTCGAGCCAACTCTTCCTGAGTCCGTCGACCTGCTCCCTGCCCGTGTATTCCAGCGCTGCTCTGTTTTGGAAAGTGCAAAGTCCCTGACCATCGAGGAGCCACACGGGTAGGCCGAGAGAATCAAGAAAGGCATGGTAGGCAGACCGGTCAGGGTCGGATGAAAACGTTGGCTTGTGGCCTATGGCGGACACTTGCAGCTCCGTTGACCATCCGGAATTAAACCTCCAAAAAGTCGGCGAGCATCTCCGCCAAAAGAGGTATTCCAGGATGGACCTCCCCGGAAACATCCGTCCCCGGGCCCCGGCCGGGATTCTCTCACAAAATAAGAAAGTTCGCAGCTTTGAGAAGATGCAGGGAGGGGGGCAGAGGACCTAAGCGATGTCGATGACAGGGAAACACATGGTCCCGGTAAGGCGGATGAGCGGAGGGCGCTGCAATCAAATCGGCCAGTCATTCCGACGTAGACCAAAGGGGGGCTCGACGAATGGCGCAGGGGAAAACTCCCGGTGCGCGGGTCCGTTTGATGAAAATGATGAGCAGAAAGCTCAATCTTGAGCTTCCGGCATAACTTTCGATATGGCGACTCACGTATCATTAGGCATGAATCGACCCAGATGTTTATACATTCGAAAAATCTATCGAGAGAATAATTGAAACATTCCATTTAAGCGCTATCTTTCACGCCGGATATGAGTACGCTCTCACTCTTTCTCCAAGTGCGTATTGTGTTTAAGTCTGCGACGTTCTCCAAGCTCGCCGAAAAAATACAGACGAACGGATCGTCTCGACTCGCTTTTGTCAGGAGGCATGAATGAAATTCCCCTTGATGGCAAGATGGGCGGAACGCCTTGTTCCGAGCGTAGCGGCGCTACTTCTTTTGCTTATGCTCATGCTTCTCTGTCCGCGCCCCGCGAGCGCGATTCCTGCTTTTGCTCGCAAGTATGGCCTGCCGTGTTCGGCCTGTCACATCACGTGGCCGGAACTGAATAATTTTGGCCAGGTGTTCCGGGACAACGGCTATCAGCTCATGAATGATTTGGACTCTCCCATTACGCGGGACGCGTCATATTTTCCAATGGCCATCCGCATCACCCCGCAATGGCACCGTGAGAGTGCGAACAATCAGATTATTGATTCTGTTCCCGGTGTTGCGGGTGACGGTACTGCTGCGGGGGGCTCGAGGGCAGGCACGGTGACGCAAGCAGGCTTCGATCTTTCTGGAATGGACGTCTGGTTCGCAGGAACGCTCTTCAAGAATGTTTCATTCAGTGCGCTTCCGTCTTCGGATTCAACTGCTACGTTCCATTTTGAAAATGCCTTTGTGCGTTTTGACAATATCAAAGGCAGTCCCTGGTTCAATTTCAAGGTCGGGAAGTACGAGCTGGATCTTCCCCAATCGGAAAAGCGCGAATGGACACTTTCGGGGAACGGTGGCTTTTATTACATCTATCACTTTGAGCCCTTTGGTGATGCGAACCCCTTCGGCGGTATTGGCGACAACCAACTTGGCGTAGAGCTGTCGGGCCACAGCGAGAACAGCTACACGCGCTACGCCTTTTCAGTCGTCAGCAGCGTAGACGGCGGCGTGGGTCTGGCATACGGCGAGACGGTAGGCTTCGGTAATGTACCGAGTGACTTTAACCCAGCCGGACGAACCTACGACTACTATGGCCATTTTGAGCAAGCCTTTAATGTCCCCAATGCCGGCTACATGAAGGTCGGTGCCTACGGATACTTCGGCTTTGCTCCGACTTACTACCAGACCTCTGGTGGCAACGCGCTCTACGGCTTGGGCAACAAGCCGTTCTATCGCGCTGGCGCCGAATGGCTGTGGTACACCAATCACTGGAACTTTAAGGGCGTGTACCTGCACGGGCACGACAATGCTTACCTCGCCAATGGGATTCCCTCCAATTCCGGCTCGCTTGCGGGTACGGGATTGCAGGCGGCGACCTGGAATGGTGGATTCCTCGAAGCCGAGTACGTCATATCGCCGCAGTGGGTGCTACTTGGCCGGTATGAAATGATCCGCATGTCTCAGCAAGGGAACCCATCCTTAGTCGGCGGCTCCGTGGGCAACCTCGATGCCTATACGTTTGCTAGCAGGTATAACCCGTTCATGTTCAGCCGAGCAGGACTCGCATTACAGGCGGAGTGGTCTTACATCCGATCGAATGGCGTTACCAATCAAGGGGGAGCCTTTGGAAGCACTTGCTTTACGGTGGCTCCCTGCCACATCAGCAGTAACAGCCTGTTCTTAGGCGCGGACTTCGACTTTTAGAGGAGCGAGGTGCACATGGCCCGATCAACGAAAAATATGCGATTTGCAGTGCTGTGGGCTTTCTGCTTGGCCCTCGCAATTCCGAGCGCCGCCTTTGGCCAAGGGTCTCAAATCGGCAGTCTTACGGGGAACGCCGTTTCCGGCAAGGAGCTTTATCGACGCTGGTGCAAAGGCTGCCACGGCGTGGATGGAGACGGCCAGGGCGAAAATGCACAGTGGATTGACCCGAAGCCCCGAGATTTCACTACGGCTCTCTTCCGGTGGCGGTCAACCCCAACAGGTACGCTGCCGACGGACCAGGACCTTTACGACACGATCACGCGCGGAGTTGTGGGTACTTTCATGCCGCAATGGAGACCTCTGACGCCGCAAATCCGGGCGGACCTGATCGCGTACATTAAGACTTTCTCGCCGAAATGGAAGACGGACAAGCCGGGTACTCCGATCGTGATCCCCGCAGAGCCCGCGGTAACGATCGAGAGTGTACTGCACGGAAGAGAGCTCTTCCAATCGATGCAATGCTGGCAGTGTCATGGTCCAAATGGGGTAGGCGACGGTCCAGCCGCCAGGACGCTCACAGACGACAAGGGAGATCCGATTAAGCCCTACAATTTCCATGACGGCACGCGCTTTCGATGCGGAACGACAAACCAAGACCTCTACAAGATCTTCATGACCGGACTCGATGGGACACCCATGCCGTCGTTTGCGGATACTCTTAAACCTCAAGATGCTTGGGACTTGGTCCACTTCTTGCGCACTCTGCAGCCTCTGGTGGAATCGCAATCGCGCACGATCTGGCTGGAATGGTTGAAATCGCATCCCAACGAACATCTACAGCCTATCGGCCCAGCACAGGCCGGAGGGCAAGACTGATCGCAGGCCGGCATAGGCTTCTTGTGTGGGTATTACCCCGAGGGAAGGTTCGAGGGGCGGCGATTCGATTTCCTGGATCCTGGCGGTTTCGAAAGCGGCCGGACCTACGCAAGGCATGTATCGGAAAACGCAATGAGCTTCCGCGCAAGGAATCTCGTAAACGATCATCTGACTGATTGGATTTAAAGGGGGTTTCAGCATGCGACATAAATACCTTTTAGCCTTGGCTCTCCCGGTCTTCGCGAGCTCAGCCCTTTTGGTGCTTGCTTCTGCGCCGGCAGGTACCGGCACGATCACCGGTAAGGTGAGCTACACCGGGACTCCTCCGAAAATGAAGCCAATCGACATGTCCAAGGAACCGGCTTGTGCGAAGGAGCACACCACGCCGGAGACCACGGAAAACGTGGAGACGGGTGCTGGGGACACTCTAAAAGACGTGGTGGTGTTCATTTCGGCCGGCGATCAGGATTCGGCTGCGCCGACTGCGACACTCCGATACGACCAAAAGGGGTGTCATTATACACCGCACGTTCTTGTGATGCAGGTGGATCAGAATTTCGAGATATACAACAACGATCCGGTCGCGCACAACATCCACCCGATGCCCAAGGCGAACTCGGAATGGAACAAGTCACAGCCTCCTGGAACGCCTCCGATGTCGGCAAAATATGACAAGACCGAGTTCATCCCCGTAAAGTGCAACATCCATCCCTGGATGCATGGGTGGTTTATTGTGCTGAAGACGTCGCACTACGCGATTACGGGAAGTGACGGCACTTTCAGCATCAAGGGCCTGCCAGCAGGGAAATACACCGTCACAGCGTGGCAAGAACAATATGGCACGCAAAACCAAGAAGTGACAGTGGGAGCTGGCGAGGCTACGGCGAATTTTTCTTACAAAGTTTTGCCCTACTCGTACTAAACGCCTGCGCGGAACGCTTACGTAGGCAACCGGCCCGCTGGGGGCGGGCTGGGTCGTTCCGCAAATTGCATTGACAGATCACGCGGGGGTGACTTCGCATGGGTAAATTCTTCGCCGTAGTCCTTGTCGTCATCACGCTCGTGTCCGCATATTTTGTGGTGGCGAACACCTGGCATCCGCCCGTCAATATTTCCACAACCGGTGGCGAGGTCGATCATCAGCTCAACGAGACGATGCTCGAGTCTGGCGTCCTGTTTGTATTAGGGCAGCTAGTTCTGGCGGGTTTTCTCTGGATGTATGGGAACCAAGGTGGCGGACGGGCAATCAAGTATTTCCCGGGCGGAGCAAGACCTTTGGTGGTGCTGGCGATTGTCATCGTGGGCCTCGAGATCCTGTCTCTCTCCTTCGTCGGCAGCAGGGTTTGGGCCGGGATGTATATGACACCGGCGCCGCCGGATGCTATGCACATTGACGTCCAGGCCGAGCAATTTGCATTTTACTTCCGTTACGCGGGACCGGATGGGCAGTTCGGCGCGATTCATCCAGACAAAATCAGCGACGGGAATGGCAACTATTTCGGTCTCGATCCTGCAAATGACGTTGCGGCAAGAGACGACATCATCGTGGGCTCATTGTTTATTCCCGTCAATCGGCCGATCTTGCTGACTCTGCACTCCAAGGACGTAATCCATAATTTTGACGTTCCCGAGCTGAGGCTTCAACAAGACATTGTTCCCGGGCTCGATGTTCCCATTCACTTCACGGCAACCAAGCCGGGACAATACGAAATTGTTTGCACGCAGCTTTGTGGCCTTGGGCACTACAGCATGAGGGCATTTCTACAGGTCATGACGCAAGAGGACTTTGATCAATGGCTGAAGAGCCAATAAGATCCTTAGTGACCCGGCCCGCGCGCCGTCGCGTTCAATTTTTCTCGGCCGCCGGCTTTTCCGAGTAAGGAGCGACGATGACAGAATCTTCGCCTCAACCAGCCGTTCATCACCACACTGCGCCGGAAGGGTTCATTCGCAAGCACGTCTTCAGTCTCGACCACAAGGTGATCGGCCGGCAGTACTACGACCTTGCGCTCGTGGCCGTGTTTATCGGCATGGTCTTGTCCTGGCTTATGCGCATCCATTTAGGTTGGCCCGCTCTTGCCATCCCCGGGCTCGACAAGCTTTCTTCGGTGGGTGCCCCGAACAACATCATCACCCCGGAGTATTACCTCTCGCTCATGACCATGCACGGAACCATCATGGTTTTCTTCGTGCTGACCAACGCTCCTTTTGCAGGATTTGGGAACTTCGTCCTTCCCATTCAAATCGGAGCGGAAGATATGGCTTTCCCGCGGTTCAACATGATGTCGTTCTGGGTCACGTTCGTCGCTTTCCTCGTGCTCATTTCGGCATTCTTCGTCGGCGACGGTCCTCCGCTTGCCGGATGGACAAGCTATGCTCCGCTGAGTTCAATCGGCAAAGACGCTGGGCCCGGCCAGGGATTCGGCCAGACGCTTTGGGCGATTTCGATTGCCATCTTTTGTATTGGGCAATTACTGGGCTCACTAAATTTCATCTCCACGACGCTCGATCTGCGTACAAAAGGGATGACGCTCGCGCGGCTCCCATTTTCCACATGGGCATGGTTTATAACTGCCTGCATCGGTTTGCTCGCATTTGCCGTGCTGCTGCCCGCATGCATCCTGCTTGTCCTCGACCGTACAGCCGGGACGAGTTTTTTTAGTCCCGCAGGATTGGTGGTGAGCGACACCCTGCAACCACATTCCGGCGGATCTCCGTTGTTATGGCAGCACTTGTTTTGGTTTTTCGGACATCCCGAGGTTTACATTGCCATTCTGCCGGGCATCGGGATCGTTTCACACATCTTGCCTGCGTTCATGCGGAAACCGATTCTCGGAGGAAGGCAAGTCGTCGTTGGTTGCATGGTCGCGATTGCGTTTCTGAGTTACATGGTCTGGGGCCACCACATGTTTTTGAGCGGGATGAATCCCTTTTCCGCGCTGCTCTTCTCAGTCCCCACTCTGTTCATCACGGTTCCCGCCACCATTGTCACGCTGATGTGGATTTTCTCGATCTACGGGGCAAAGATGCGGATGACGTGCGCCGCACTGTTCTGCCTGGGGTTCATTTCCCTCTTTATCAGCGGCGGAATCAGCGGCTTCTTCCTGGCACAACCGGCAATCGACATCTATTTGCACGCCACATATTTCGTGGTGGCTCATTTCCACTTTGTGATGGCCGTCGCCGCGATTTTCGGCATTTTTGCCGGGACGTACTTTTGGGCCCCCAAAATGTTCGGACGCATGATGAACGAAACGCTAGGCAAGTGGCACTTTTGGCTGACGTTCATCGGCGTATATTGCATTTTCATGCCGATGCATTATCTCGGCCTGGCGGCAAACATTCGCCGCTATTCAGCCTTTACCGACAATTTCCTGATCCCGCTCATTCCCGTCCACAAATTCATCACCATCGCTGCTCTTGCCACCGGGGCGGCGCAGTTCCTGTTTCTCTACAATCTCATTCACACTCGTTTCTGGGGTCCAAAAGCCCCTGACAATCCGTGGGAAGCAACTTCTCTCGAGTGGTCCACGACGTCGCCGCCGCCATTTGACAATTTTGGCGGCGAGCATCCCGTTGTCTACCACGATGCCTACGAATACGGCGTCAAAGGCTCCCAAGGCGACTACGTTATGCAGACTTCGCCGGAAAAGGTCGCGAAGGAGTAATCGGAAGGAACGCAGGTCATGTCGTCCACGACATACACACCACCCAGCTCGACGCCGAAAGGCGCGTTCGCGGCCTCGCGAGTACACGCAAATGCCACTGGAGCCCTTGCTGCGAATCCCGTGGCTTCTCAAACCGGGATATGGGTGGGTGTGTGCGCTATTTCCATGTCCTTTGCCGCCCTCACGAGCGCACTGATTGTTCGCGAGGCATCGGCGTCGGACTGGCATGCATTTGCCCTCCCCTCGATTGTGTACTTCAACACGGCCATCCTACTGGCAAGCAGTTGCACGCTTGAAATGGCGTCCAGGCGAATGGCGCGAG
Source organism: uncultured Acidobacteriota bacterium (assembly GCA_963812565.1). Taxonomy (GTDB): domain Bacteria; phylum Acidobacteriota; class Terriglobia; order Acidiferrales; family UBA7541; genus Palsa-295. The sequence goes on along the minus strand of CAWEVR010000006.1, from coordinate 1,071,644 downwards.
TTTCCAAGTGCTTCGAGGACGAGACCGCGAGTGACGCCCGCCTCCGTGCGGGCGCGGTTCAATGGCTCTACCTGACACTGGTTCTGGGATTGATTTTCCTCGGAGGACAGTATCTCGCGTGGCGAGACCTCGCTGCCCAAGGACTGTTTCTGGCAACGAGCCCAAGCAGTTCGTTTTTCTATCTGCTGACTGCCCTCCACGGGCTGCATCTGCTGGGCGGTGTGGGAGGACTGACTTACGCTCTTCGCCGAATGACGCGCGGAGTTCCTTCCGCGCAGACGAGCGCACTTCGCGCGGCGTCGACCTACTGGCATTTCATGGACGTTCTGTGGATTTACTTGCTTCTAGTGCTGCAAATGAGGATGTAGCACAGCAAAGGGAGGCAGTGTGAGTGAAACCGAATTGACCATGGGAGCAGGGCATGGGGCTTTCACGGAACCATCTCCCTTCGGTCTTCAATCGAAAAAATTGGTGATGTGGTTGTTCATTGCCTCCGACGCGGTGACGTTCGCTGCGATGCTGTTCGGCTACTACTTCTTGCGGATAGGTAGCCCCAATTGGGTCAAACCATTTGATTTCTGGCCGACAATCGCGAACGGCATGGTCATGACAGTCGTGCTTCTCACCAGCAGCCTGACGATGCTGGGCGCCCTCATGGCTGCGAAGGCGGGCCAGAAGGACAAGTGTCTGCGCTGGCTTGGGTTCACGATGCTTCTCGGTGTGATTTTCGCCATCCTCCACATACATGAGTGGCTCGGAATGATCGGCGAAGGCTGGAGGCTGTTTCAAGATCCATTGGGGGGTTCCGTCGAATTCGGCGCCGGTTTCTTCTGCATCACCGGGCTTCACTTGCTTCACGTCATTTCCGGAGTCATCGCACTCGCTGTCATCGCACTGGGATATAAGACAGGTTGGCTGGATGAGGGCCATGTCGAAACTACTGGCCTCTACTGGCACTTCGTTGATGTGGTTTGGATGTTCGTATTTCCGCTCGTTTATCTCATGAACGCTCGCTGAGCGGATCGCTACGCCGAAGGGGAGGAATAAACCACCATGGACGGGACTCGCGAGCTAGGTATGAAGTTCTACGCGGGCGTTTGGATCGGGTTGATCGCGATTGTGGGGGTTGAGGTCTTTTTAACTTACCTTCATATTCCGTCCCGAGTGCTCGTGTTTTGCCTGCTGTGCCTTGCGTTTTTTGAGGCGGCTATCGCCTTGCTCTATTTCATGCACCTGAAATATGAAAGTGCGAGACTTTTCTGGACCTTGGTCCCCATCACGATCTTTGTACTATTCATGATGGACCACATTTGGCCGGATGCGTTTCGCCTCCTGAACTTGCGCCTTATTCGATAGGCGTTGAGCGACGGCTGGTCCGGGAAATTACCGACGAGTGGCCTGGAATCAGGCGTATGGGAAGCATAGAATAGGGACGAGTGATTCTGATGCGCGCGGTGAAGCAAACCGATTTGCGTACCCTCAAGCGGTTTCTTATGGCGCTCGCGGTGCTGGCGAGCCCTTCGGCTCTCTATGCTCAGGGATGCCCGTTGTGCTATCAAGCTGCCGCTGCTTCCGGCGGGAAATTCATTCACGCGCTCAAGGAAGGCATTTTGATCATGCTTTTCCCCCCGCTCTTGATCTTGAGCGCCATTTTTTACGCCGCCTATCGCAAGCGGAACCAGTTCAATGGGGGCGACGGTATCGCTCCTGCGAAAAATGAGCTCGACGAGACCATCCGGATCCACTTGGAAATATCGGAATAGGCCACCCTCCTCGCCTTTGGTCTTTTCACTTTGCAGTATCTTCGGTGTCTTGTGCTCGAATGAATGTAGCCCATTCCTTTCGGGAGGTCCGGCCGGTGCGGCTCGCTGCACCCGCAGACGAGTATTCCGGAATTCGTGCACGAACTGGTAAAGTAACTGCGTGAATTACGCCTTCAAACTCTCTTGTCGCCGCGTTTCGCTCCCGCTTTCCATTGCACTCCTCTGTTCCGCGACGGCATCCGCGCAGGCGTATCACAACCCACGCCGTAAGGTGCCGATCGGTTTTTCCGTGGATCTGAAATACCCCATCGAAACTGTGCTTCCGATCATCCAGAGCGTCGCGAGCGACACAATTATTCGCGGATCTTTTATCTACAGAAAGCAAGCTGAAATTGACGACGCTGAATTCGCCAAGTCCTCGATTGCCTTCACCGATTCTCCCAAGGGCGCAAAGGTTTTCTTCAAGGTCAAAGACAAGGCCCTTTCCCCCGCTCATTTTCCCGACGCCAGTGATATGGGCACGATCACAGTGCGCTACGCCGTCGTGCCGGTGGCCGCGGACAGAACGCACCTGCAAATCGACGCGGTTTTTATGCAAGATGCCGGGCACGCACGCTTCTTTTCCGATGGGTCCGTCGAGACGGAGGAGTATGGGGAGATTATGGTGCAGCTCAGGGCGCAGGATCCAGCGAATCGATCCAAACGCTCTCCCACCGCTGCGGCCAGGAATCCCGCGCAGCAGACAGCGGGCCTTCAGGAGGGGCTGGTACAGGAACAAGCGCGGCTCGAGGAAGCAAAGGCAGCCGTGGGCGCCCTCGAGAAGCACGTGAAGCAGCTTGAATTCGACACTCAGGGCCGCATCAAGTCATCGGGCGTCCCGCTCAAGGCCTCGCCGTACGATCATTCCTCTACAATCGCCGTTCTTGATAAGGGTGAGCAGATCACCGTCATCACAACTACGAAGTATTGGTACCGCCTGCGGAGGGCAAGCGGACAAGAGGGTTGGATCTACTACGTGTTCCTGGAACCCCTGCAATGATCTATGGCGATAAGGTCAATTCGATTCTCTGCGCGCCGCGTCTGCGCCTGAACTGGCGAGGGATTCTGCGGGGAGTTGCAGGCTTAGTTGCTTTTTTTGTGACCCTTGCCTGTCCGAATGCGATCGCGCAGCAAGCGGAGCCGTCGGAGCGCGTCTACGCCCACTCACAAATCGAGGTCGAAAAGGCTTTGCAGGACATCAGAGCCTTTGAAACCTACCGCCTCCCCACTCTGGACGGCTTTGTAGGCGCCAACGCTGACACGCTCGATCACCTTGAAAACCCGCATTACCAACTCCGGGTCGATGTCTTTTCGCAGGGTGCAGCCCAAACGCTGGTCCGCGTCAGCGCCAAGATTACAGCTTGGCATACCGGCGAAGATGCGGCGCATTCCCAATACACACTGGTTCCTTCGAATGGGCGGCTCGAGGATGATTTTCTAGACCGCCTGAGCTTGTACCTCGAGAAGGGAGGGGCTCCAATTCCCTCCGCTTCTTCTCCGACGCCAGCGGCCTCCGCGCATTCGAGCGCTTCATCCGCAGACGCGCCCCCCGCCGCCAGTGGTGGATCCCACTCGCCGCACGCGACAACTTCGTCGCCCCCACCCCCTGGCCCGCCCGCCGGCGTGGCTCCTGCCGGCCCCGATCCCAACGCCGATGCGGCTACTCTTGCCGCTCGGATAGATGCTGTAAAACTCGAGCGCCAGGCAGTGGAAGACAAGCAGCGGAAACTCGAACAGGAGGTCGCGCAACTTGAGAGCGATTCAAAAAGTCAACGGTATCTCTCGAATGTCGCCGTCATCAAGGACGCCCAGGCGGCCGTGTTTGAACTAAACGATGAAACATCCAGGGTCCTTTTTCGCACGGACCCCGACGACGAGTTCGAGGTCATAGACGTAAAAGAGTCCTGGGTCCACGTTCGCCTGGAAAACGGCGGCCAAGGATGGTTGCGCGGGTCCCAGCTTCAATCCCACGGCACCATAACGGACACCGATGATCCGGCGGCAGCGAACTTTTCGACGCCGAACGAAGAGATCAAGCCTTTCGCTGGAGATTGGGCGCCGCTCAAAGGAAAACCAGCGCTCTTTGTTTTTGCCCAGCCCGCTCGCGCGATCCCTGACGCCATGCTTGGGCAGAGCCAGCTCAAGTTTGCGCAACACATTTTCGTCGAGGGCTACCGCGAGGCCACCCACTCGCAGGAGACGATGGCGGGAATCGTGGTGGTCTTTCTCGGTCCCAAAGGTGGAGTAGCGGCCGCGACCCTACCGGACATTCGCCGCTGGCGTGAGAACTACCTGACAGACAAGCAATTCCTCGATCGTTGCTCGCTTGATCCGCCCGAATCCTTCCGCGACGCCCCCAAGCATTAGCGGTTTTTGAAACGCTCAGTTGTCGATGAACATGAGGACTACTGCGGCTGCCATCAAGGCAAGAAAAAGGGTGAGTAGTCCCCATTTAAGGGGAGAGATTCTGCGAGCGTTATAGACTCGTAATAGGTCAGCCGGTCGCGGTGGTTGCATCCCTTACTTTGTGGCGGGACCCCGGACGCAAGTCCAGGGTCCCCGCCGGACGCCCGGTTCGAACAATCGACGGCCTTCCCCCTGCTTCCGCCAAATTAGCCCCGGTCGCGGGATTGAGCCTATTCCGTCCTTGCGTCGAGTCCGCCAGAAATGTCGTGCTTGCTCGGCTTGATAAGCAGCGGGCATGTTCGGGCGCGCTAAGTGGGATTGAAGGAGAACCGGTGCTGCGCAGCTCGCGTTGTCTATGATAGAAACGCAAGCGTTCATGGTCACGCGCCATATCCGCCGCCTTCGTCGCGCTCAATTGCCGCTCGATACTATTGCACTCGCGCGTTTCCTCATCGGAAAGACTCTTGTTCACGACCTCCCGCACGGGCGTCTGAGTGGGCGAATCGTCGAGACCGAGGCGTATCTCGTCGGCGATGCCGCAGCGCACACGTTCCGCGGGCCGACGCCACGCAATCGCTCTCTCTATCTCGAACGAGGCCATGCTTACGTTTACTTTACTTATGGCAACCACTACATGCTTAACGTATCCGGGGGGCGCGACGGAATTGGCGAGGGCGTCTTAATTCGAGGGATCGAACCGCTCGACGGCATCGCTGCGATGAAACGGCGCCGCGGCACGGGTCGCATCCTCGATCTCACGCGTGGGCCCGGGCGTCTCGCCGCCGCGATGCGTATCGACAAGCGTTTCAATGGGGTCGATCTCTGTGCCAAAGGTCCTCTCTGGCTTGGCGCCGCAGTGAAGCACGCTGGCACAATTGGAGTGAGCACGCGTATCGGCATCTCGAGAGAGACCCATCGCCCGCTCCGTTTCTACGAGCGCGGGAATCCTTTTGTCAGCGGCCCGAAGTCCCTCCGCGCATAATTCGCCACTGTGATTTCGAGAGCGACGCCCCCTATTTGCGATGCGATTCCTGACGTAGAGGGTAAGACTTAATATCGCTTATGACTCAGTCTTTTGAGGAGGGAATCCTTCGGACGCTTCGAGAGCCGTTGCGTACAGCGGTATCACCTTGTTCACCTGCGTCAACTTCAGAACGCCTTCCACCATTCCCTTGGCCCCGGCCAGCCGCAACGCCCCGCCGGATCTTGTCAATCGGGAATGGTTCCGTACGATGAGTCCCACTACTGCGCTATCAATGTGAGTCACGCCGGCGAGATCGAAGATGAGCCGGTTTTCTTTTTTTTGCAGATGCTCTTCAATTTCCCGGTCGATGCGTTCGCACTCCGTACCCATGTGGATGCTTCCCGACATCTCGAACACGATAATGCCAGGTTTAATTTCCTTCTTTTGAATCTGCACGCGCTCGATCCTCATTCCTCACTCCTCATTTGTCTTCGGGCCCTTCGTAGGGAAACTGCCGAATCAGCCGGATGCAATCCGCCAGGGCTTTGAGCATGGAATCGCCCCAGCCGGACGGCACGAACGCGGCGGCCTTTTGATTCACCGCTTTGTCCGCCTCGGCAAAAAAGCGCAGATGCTGTCCCTCGGGAGGAGACGCGAACTCTCGCACGGTGATCCGAAAAGCGATTTCCTTCCCATTCTCCCGCTTCTTCATCGAGAATTGATGGATGAGGGCAAGCTCCTCGGAACGGTCCGTTTGCGCAAAATTCCAATCCGTCAACGCACGCCTCCCGCCGCAATTCCCGGCACCAAGTCACGCCCGAATGGTGGGCATCTTAGGACGCGCTCGCGCGCAAGTCAATCGGAGCAGGGAAGCCCGTCGGCGTGAATGACAGGCTTCCCTGAAAATGGTCGAGTAAAGAGGTTTTTACTTATTTCTGGGCGACTTTGGCGTCTTTCGCTTCCGGGCGCAACTCCATGGACATAACCTGATACTCGTGCTCCTTCTGATTGCTCTCGGGCGCAACCAGCAATAGCTTGTTTTTGTGGATGCGGAACTCGACTGCATCTCCCACCGGTAGCAGTTCCGGGTGCTTCAAGTCCACTGGCCGGATGTGGTAAACCATGTGGTCTGATTGCAATACGTACTCCTGGCACATGACCTCCTGGGTCTTCTTATTCTGAGTATCCGTGCCCAGGATTTCTCCCGCCACGCTCTTCTGGTCCTTTTGCTGATAGCCGCATGCCTTCGATTCCATCGAAAGCAGCTGGCCCTTTTCATAACTTGGGGGATCCTTCGCTAGCGTGATAGAGGCCACTGCCAGAACCAGCCCTACCACTAAAATTCCTGTTTTCACAGCACACCTCCGGGAATGTTTCTTTGATGCTAATCCATAAGGGTGATCTCGGCATCCATCCGATAGTCTTTTTTGTCGAATCGGAAACTGTACAGACGGACAGGGGTTCTGCCCGGGGCGAACGTGGACTGATTTGCTTGGCGGTCTTCGCTTTCAGTGCGAAGCGATTTTGGGGCCTCGAGCGGATAAAATCGCAGCGATCAGTACGACTGCGAGTGCGACGAGGGGCGACAGCCCCACAACCAAGCTCAATCGCCGCTGAAAGAGACCGCTGGCCGCCGCGGCCGCGACATAGATCAGAAACACTCCCACCTGAAGTCCCAGATTGCGATTCCTGACTGACTCGGCCTTGACTGCTTCGCCAGCCTCTCGCGGTCCGTGGCCCCGGTGCATCCACTGGACAGCTCCCGCGACCATGCTCGTGATGGTGCTGGTGATGACGGTCGTTGCGATTCCAGGAAGCTTCAGACGTTGCACGGCTGCGCTTTGTATCCCCATGGCGATTGCGGATAACACAATGAGTGCATACGGGTCCGGTTGGTCCAGGGGCGGTGCGGAGGCGTGCAGAGTTACAAGAAAAATAGTGAGCACCGCCGCCTCCGTCACAATGGGGACGATCAGCGCCCGGCGAATGTTTGTCTCTGTGGCTCGGCTCATGAGCAATGCGCCCATCGCTGCGCCTAGCACGAATCCTGCGAGGGCCACGAGTGACCGCACCGCGGCCAGTCCCTGTCGTTGACCGAGGGCGAGTCCGAGGAGCACGGCGTTGCCGGTCATGTTCGCCGTGAACACGTGGCCCAGCCCGAGATAACTGATGGCGTCCACCGTGCCGGCGACCCAGGTGAGAAGGAGTATCGGCGCAGCCCACCCTTCGGATCGACCACTGCTCGCGGCGCTGTTTTCCATTGTTTGCGCTCCCGGCCCGCCGACAGGGAATCGCGGTGGACCTCGCAGAACGGCCCTCGGAGGCCATTCCTGCGTTCTTTTAACACACGGTTGGGTCATCCGGCTTGCCCTCTTGCCCTCGCGTGTGAGAAATTCCTGTGCTTCGGGAAGTCCACGGAAGGAGACTTGTATGCGCCGGTTCCTCATCGACACGGATACGGCTTCAGACGATGCCGTCGCGATACTAATGGCCCTGCGCTCACCCGACGTTCAAGTGGACGCCATCACGATGGTTTCTGGAAACGTGCCGGTCGAGATGGGAGCGCGCAACGCCGGTTACGTCGTTGAGATCTGCGGCAAGGAGACGCCCGTTCACGTCGGCTGCATGCGCCCGCTCGTGCGCGAGGCGAGTTTTGCATATTTCTTCCATGGCCCCGACGGAATGGGTGGGATGAATTACCCGGCGCCAAAACGCGCGCCGGAAAAAGAACACGCCGTGGACGCGCTCATTCGCTTGATCCGTGCACATCCCGGCGAATACACACTCGTGACGCTCGGCCCGCTGACCAATATCGGCATGGCTTTGCGCCGCGCGCCCGATATCGCCGAAAAAGTGAAGCAGGTTTACGTCATGGGCGGCGCAGCCTGCACCGTGGGCAACATCACTCCCGCCGCGGAGTTCAATATCTGGGTGGATCCGGAAGCGGCGCACATCGTGTTCCATTCGGGCCTGCCAATCCTGATGGTCGGCTGGGAGCACTGCCGCGGAGGCGCCGCGCTGACGAACGAGGATATGGCTTTCGTGCGCGCCATCAACACGACGTTCGCGCATTTCACGCTCGACTGCAACAAGTCGGCGCTCAAGGCCAGCACGGAATGGACGCACGAGCCCGGCTTGACGCTTCCCGATCCGGTCACGATGGCCATCGCCATCGATCCCGGCGTCTGTACCCGCCGCAGCAAGCATCACGTGGACATCGAGACGGCAAGCGAGCTCACACGCGGTATGACGGTCGTGGATGAAATCGGCGTCACGAATAAATCGCCGAATGCGGAAATCTGCTGGACGATTGATTTCAGGCGCTGGAAGGAAACTCTCTACCGCCTGCTGCGATAGCCAGGGAATCGCGTCAGGAGCCGTGCCAGAATTTCGGTGCGGGGCGAACGAATTCCACTCCGATTTTTGTTTTTCCTCGATAACGTTTGCCGACGTGGACCACGCGGCATTCCTGTTCCTCCTGATTCTGCATGTTCGTAAGAAACAGGCGCTGCCCGCTTGTCACACCCGCCTCGAGCGCGAGCGAGCAGCCATGTTCATTCACATCGAGCGCGTAAGCCTCTTCGTGAAACGGCTGCTTATCCGCATCCGAACCATAGAGAAGCAGCGAAACATGAACCAATCGCCGCTTGCTCTTGCGTCGCTCGGAGCTATCTTGCTGGGCGACACCGACAGGGCCGCGCGAGGATTTGCGCGTCTTTTCCTGCTGTGCTTCCTTGAGCGCATCCCAAATGCGGCTCATGCCATTCTCCCTTGACCCCGCAGGATTCAGCCTTTCTTCAAACAATAACCTCCCGGTCTTGCCGTGGCGAACAAACCTTACGCCCACTTTCCTTATGCGTCAACGAGCCGACTTCGATCTCGGCGTGGACTCAGTTTCCAGCGCGATTTGCGGCATCGGCCGCTTGTAATACCTGCTGGGGACGCACGCGGACGAGATAGTCGTCTGTCAAGTCTCTCCAGATAATCTTCCCATTCGAATCCAACAGATATTCAGCCGGCCGGGCGATATCGGCCCCGCCAACTCCGCCGTGCGGATGCACGAGATCCCATTGGCGGATTACCTGCAGTTTGTCGTCTGACAAAAACGGAAACGAATAATGAGCCACCTCGCGAAGATGCTGTGAAGCGTCCGGCGGGTCAACGCTGATTGCCACCACGCGAATTCTGTGAGCGTTGAAATCCGGCAACCGCTCCTGAAAACTCCGCAACTCGGAGTTGCAAGCAGGTCACCAGTAGCCGCGATAGAAAATCAGCACCGCTCCGGCGGTTTTCTCGCGCGCATCCTCGCTCGCGGGAGTAGCGGGCCAATCGTTCGTGCTGAAGGGCGAATTCAGCAGCGTTGAAAGCGTGACCCTCCCACCGTTCTCGTCCGATAGCGTAAAGTCCGGAGCGAGCTGGCCGACGACAGGAGCGCCTCGCGACTCGGGAACTTGCCGGGCCATGTAGAAGATTGAGAAGAGGAAGAATCCGACCAGCGCGACGCTTAGCGAAGCGAGAATCGTGCCGCTCACTTTGCCGCGATACGCATCGGGCTGCTGGAAAGCGCGTCGCAGGCCGGTGATCAGCAAGAAAGCCGCTAGCGCGAGCAAGATCAAATTCGCCCACGGAAAATCTCGCGTCACGGGAAACCGGACGAAGAAAAAAGGATAGCTCGCTATGCCCACGAGCACCAGCGCGAACCCCATCCACACCCGCGGATTCCAACTGCGCTTCATGGTTGAGAAGCCTCCACCAGAATACCTAAGGAAAAAGTACCACGGAACCAAGGATGGGCCAGCGGGGGAATTCGAGATGGTGCCGAGGGCCCGAATACTATTGCGCGCAGGTTCGCCCTTGAAGTCTCACTCACTACAAAATAATCTCAAAACACCGATCTGCAGCTCCTTTTGAGGTCGCGTGATGCGGCCGGCATAGTAAATATGCCACTTCCGTAATCGCAACTCATGGTTCCCGTGGAAGGATCGCGGAAACGCAAGTCCGATCTATTTCTTCTTCTGCGTCTCTTTTTCCAGCGTCTCTAGCTCACGAGCCATTTGTTCGGCCTGATCCCGAAGGCGACTAAGTCGCTCAGCAAGCGCGCCTGTATCTTGCGAGGCGGTCGCAGGACCCGGAGTAGCGGGGGACGCAGCCGCGGGGAGAGCACGTCCCGGAAGTGTCGCACCGCCCGTAAGCTCGGCAAGGGCCTCAACGAAAGTATCCTGGTAAATCAGCCGGTCACCCATGGCCAGTACGACCTTTTTGAGCTGCGGCATGCGGGCTTCGCCGGCCTGAATGTAGATGGATTCGACGTAGAGAAAGCCGTCAGTCACCGGAAGAGCGATAATGTTTCCGCGCAGAACGTGCGAGCCCTGCTGGTTCCATAAGGTTAGGTCCTTGGATATGTTCTGGTCCTGGTCAATGCGCGATTCAATCTGCATCGGGCCATACATCAGTTGCTGTTTCGAGAGTTGAAAATAAACCAGGTCCCCTAATCGATCTCCGTCGCAGCGCGCAGCCATCCATCCGATAAGATTGTCTTTGCCCCGAGGGGTGAAAGGCAGGATCAGCAGGAACTCGGGTTCTTTCTCTCCGGGCAGGGTGGCCACCACATAGGTGGGCTGCATGGATTCGGGTTTGCCAGACTGGCCCGATAGGGTATGCGCGAACTCCCAGATGTCTTCCTTGTTGTAGAAGACTTGCGGATCGCGCATGTGAAAAATTCGATAAGCCTCAGCCTGTGCGCGAAAAAGAACCTCAGGGTAGCGGGCATGCCGGCGCAGGTCCGGGGGCATTTCAGAAGCGGGCCGGAATAGCTTCGGGAACAAATTCTCGTAAACCTGGATGATGGGGTCGCTGGGATCGAATACGTACAAAGACGCTTTGCCGGTGTAGGCATCCACCGTGGCCTTCACCGCATTGCGAATGTAGTTGGCGCCTTCGTCCAGCCCGTTCACCGTGATCGTCGCCGAATAGGGGTGAGAGAGAGACGTCGTATAGCCGTCGACTATCCACACTAGCCTGCCGTCATCGGTAATCACCAAGTATGGGTCGGGGTCCCAATTCAAGAAGGGGGCAAGATGCGCCAGTCTTCCCTGCACCTTGCGGTAAATCATCATGCGGCTCTGGCTGGTGAGATAGCTCGTGAAAACTATGTTGGGCTCGCCCTGGGATATTGCGGCGGCGGTCTTTAGTAGGGAAGAGCCAATCGGAAAACCTCCAGTACCCTGGTAGGTTGAATACTTGTTCTGGTCGCCAGAAGGATAATCAAACTCCTCGCGGGCGGTGTGAACGAACACTGGATCCTGAGTGCTCTCACCGTAGTAAATCTCCGGCCGGGTGAGCTGGAAGCCAGGCGATTTGATTTCCGGCGGCGCGTTTTCGATGAGCAGGACAGGCAGGCCGTCGGGCGTAATCTTGTTGACCTCCGATACGACCACGCCAAAACCATGGGTATAAATGAAGCGCGGATTGACCCAGCTCTGACTGGCCTCAGCGGACAACTGGTTCACGTCGATTTCGCGGGGAGACAACATTACCTGCTCGATGTGGCCGTTGGGGAAATAGCGGTCAACATCGGTGCTGGGGAAGATGTAATACGGGCGCAGAGCCTGGATCTGGGTGATCGTCGCGCTGTAGGCGCGCAGGTCCCAAAGACGAATATTTTCGAGCAGCGTGGCGTCTTGCACCGCATCGACCGTCTGTTGTCCGCTAGCAGCGAATGGGCGCTCGGTGGCGCTCCGATTCAGGCCGAAGGCAGCGATGGTGGCCTGGATATGTCGCTCGATGTACGGCCGTTCAATGGAGATCTCATTCGGTCGTACATAGATCGCACTGACGATTGCTGGCAAGACTAGTTGCAGGGTGAAGAACGCGACTATAAGGATCGCTGCCTTTTTGTATTTCGATGTCCATGCGAGCGGGAGCGCTGCTAAGACGGCAATAATGAGGAGCCAGCGCAAAGGGAGCGTAATCTTTGCATCTACATAATCTGCTCCGGTCATGAAGGCGTGAGAGTTGAACAGAAGATCGTAGTTGCCGAGGAAAAACAAGGCAGCGAGACCCAGCAGCAAAAGTGCCACGATGATGCGCACGAAGCCCGTGCGGCTGGCGCCTGGCAGTTCTAGCGAGCGGGCTCCTCGATCAAAAGCCCTGAGGCCCCTCCCACTCGTCCACAGCTGCCATCCCCGGGCAGTGGCCCAGAAGATCAGGGCGCAAAGGATCGCCAGCGCAATCACAAACCAGAGTACTTCCGAATAGAAAGGCAGACCAAACATGTAAAAAGACAGAGGGCGCGAAAAAACCTGATCCCTCCAAGCGTCGGAGGGCACCGTGAGCCCACGCGACCCGAAAAAGCGCATGACGGTCCAGTAGTCAATCGAGGCCGAGGCGAAGAGTATCGCCACGATCGCCAGCCCCACGATAATCAGGCGGGAGTATAGGCGGAAGTCGTGTCGGCCGATGCCGGCGAAGCGTAGCCCCCACGCATGAGCCATCCAGAGCGCAATGAAGGCCACGATAGCGCCCGCCGCGAAGGGGGCAACGCTGTACCACAACATGCTGATCCAGGTACTGACTTGTCCGACCTCTTTCCACCAATTGTAGTCGATGATGAAATTGGCTGCGATCGTGATCGCCCGAAGGCTGAGTGCCAACAGAACCGCTAGTATGAGCAGGTTTCGAATCTTTGAAGGATACATAAGAAATCGTCAGACCTTGAACGGCGGAGCCGACTGCAAGCAAAAAGTATACTGGATTTCGAGGTCGATCGTGATCCTACCACAGCCCCCGTGCCAGGCGTGATGAGAGCCCTACGCGGGTAGTCTTCATTTGCTTTTGAGAGTTGGCAGCGGTGCTAGAGTGGCCCGCGTAATGTTCATTTCTTAGTTTTCCCACGGTTCGAAGCGAGATTGTGGATCGGGAGCGCGAGATTCAAAGCATCAATTCTAAGGTCATTAGTGCAAAGCCTGAGAGCGTGCGAACTAAGATTCAAGATGCCCGCAAATTGGTGGAATCCAGTCTGAAGGATATTCGAAAGCTGCTTGGTTCTGACCCCGCCACGGCAAAGGCAACACTGGCCCGGCAAATGCTGTCGATCGTACTCAAGGCCGATGTGAAGGCGGATGGACCCAAGGTGTATTGGGTTACGTCAGAATGGGAATTTCTCGGGGGCGGTTCAGCACTTTTGGAGAGTGCCGAGGGGCAGAATCGGACTGCCTACGCCGGCCTTTTCAGGGCCGCGCTCTACCGGTGAGCTACCTCGGCACCGAGACAACCAAAGATTCTACGGAAAAACCCGCCGGACTTCAAAGGGGAATCCACGCAAGGGGGATGAGGAGGGAAAGGATGTATAGGAGAAAGAAGTGAGGAGCGATGATGCAAGAGGGTCCCTGCTGCGGTGACATGGCGAGGTCGAAGAGAGATTCTTCAGGCTGCCAAGTGAGCGGCCTTAAGAATGACGGCGCTTCGAAGCGCGGCAAGAGGAAGCGGGTCAAGAGACCCTCTTAACTCTCAACTTTCAACGGCTTCCCTTACTTCGGCGAATCATCAAACTCCTTCATCCAGTCTTTCTTCTTCAGCACTTCGCGCGGCTTTGAGCCGTCCGGCGGACCGACGATTCCATCCTTCTCCATCAGGTCAATTAGGCGCGCGGCGCGCCCATAGCCGACGCGCAGCCGCCGCTGCAGCGTAGAAGTTGACGCGCGCCCCATCTCACATACCACGCGCACGGCGTCCTGGTAGAGATCGTCGTCCACTTCTTCGCCGCCTTCAACTGTCTCGACCCCGCCCGTGGCATTCACGTCTCGAGGCGGTTTGAGCAGCTCTTCGTTGTAAATCGCCTTGGCCTGCTCGCGCCAGAATTCGGTTACGGCAGCGACCTCGGTCTCCGAGACGAATGGTCCATGGATGCGGTGCAAGCGCGACGACCCGGCCGGCAGATACAGCATGTCGCCTTTCCCGAGCAGCGATTCGGAGCCATTCGCATCGAGAATCGTCCGCGAGTCTACTTTGCTGGCTACGCGAAACGAAATCCGCGCGGGAAAGTTCGCTTTGATCAAGCCCGTGATTACGTCCACGGACGGCCGTTGCGTCGCCAGAATCAGGTGGATGCCCACCGCCCGCGCCATCTGCGCCAGGCGTGTGATGGATTCTTCCACTCCGTTGGTATCCACCATCATCAGGTCCGCAAGCTCGTCAATCACGATGACGATGTAGGGAAGCGGCCGGTGCTCATCTTCCTCCGCATTTTCAAACAGCGAGAGCGAGTGGCCCTTTTCGAATGTCCGGTTGTACTGGTCGATGTTACGCACGCTTCGCTGCGCCAGCAGCTTCAGCCGTCGTTCCATCTCGCGCGTCGCGTTGCGCAGGACGTGCGACGCAACCTTCGGATCGGTCACCACCGGCGTCAATAGATGCGGGATATCGGCGTAGAGCCCCAACTCGAGCCGCTTGGGATCCACGAGGACCAGCTTCAGCTCGTCTGGCGTCGCTTTATACAGCATGCCCATCAGGAGCGAATTGATGAACACGCTTTTTCCCGTCCCGGTAGCGCCCGCGATCAGCAGGTGGGGCATCTGCGTCAGATCCGTCGCGCGAATCCGGCCAATCAAATCCTTGCCGAGCGGCAGAGTCATCTTCGACGAGGAATGCCCAAATTCGGGCGACTCGATAACGTCGCGCAGCGCAATCGTTTCCCGCTCCGGGTTGGGCACTTCGATTCCCACCGTCGATTTCCCCGGAATGCGCTCGATCAAAATGGACTCGGCGCGCAGCGCGAGACAAAGATCCTCGCCCAGCGCCGTAATGCGTGTGTACTTGATGCCGGCTTCCGGCTTGAATTCAAACGTCGTCACAACTGGGCCAGGATTGATCTGTGTGATGTGGCCCTTGACGTCAAACTCCTCGCATTTTGCCTCGATCGCGCGCGCGTACTCTTTCAACTCGCTCTCGACCATCTTTTCGCCGCGCTCGGCGGGCCGCAGCAAATTCGGCGAGGGAAGTTTGAAGTTGGTTTTGCCGCGCGCAATTTTCGGCTCACCGCTGCTCTTTTTCGGTGGGGCAGCGTCCGGCTCGTGGAATTGAATCACGGCGGCCCCGCGGCGCTCGTCCTTCGCATCTTGCTCTTCGATGTCTTCCTCTTCCTCGGCTACCATTTCTCGCGCCGAAACTCTCTGCTGCGCCACCGCCGGCCGCCCCGCGATCTTGATCTCCTCCACGCGTTTTCGCAGCCGATCCGCTTCGCGCTCCTCGCGCCACACTCGCACGCGTGCCAGGATCCCTCCGACGAGCCCGTCAGCAGTCATGGGCTTCTTCATCCAACCTGCGGCCGCGCGGAAAGAGAAACTTGTGGTTAGAAACAGCGCCGTCAGCAGCGTGGCAATGGAAACCAAGTTCGCGCCCAGTGGATTCAGAGCCGCGCGCAATCCTTGCGCGAGGACGGTTCCGAGCAATCCGCCTGCGGGGAGCGCGCCGCGTACTTCCGGCGCGTGAATGAGCGTCATCTCCGCTGACAGGGAAGCGAGGAGCATCGCCGACCCGGCGAGCTTCGCAACAGGCGCCTCGATGAGCTGGCTGCGAAACCATCGCATGGCCACCAGAAACATTCCTACCGGAAACAGGAATGCCCCGAACCCGCACAGTTGGAACATGAGATCGGCCATGTGCGCACCCGCGGGCCCGATCCAATTTCGCGCAGGGCTTCCTCCCGGAGGCGGCGCCGAAACATTGAACGAGGCGTCGTGCGGCGAGTACGAAAGCAGGCTAAGCGCAAGCAGCGCCGCCAAGCTGAGGCCCGCGAAACCCAGCAGCTCATTGATGCGTTTGTTTTCCGTTGGTGTCAGGATGCGCACAAAATCCTCCGTGAAACTAAATCCCGATTCATCGGGACAAAGGGCTGGAATAGTGGGGAAGGCTCCCGCATGTGCCTGGGACGCGCGGGCGCTATCGCGCGGAGCCCAATGGGAGGAACACGAGCAACAGGATGACTATACCAAACAAGATTCGGTAGTAAATAAAGATCTTGAGTGTGCGTGTCTGTAAATACTGCAAGAAGAATGCGATCACGAGATAACCCACAATTGCCGACACAAGCACACTCACGACGATGGTCGAAAATGGCATCCCGAGCTCTCCCGCCTTCTGCATCCGAATCAACTTCGGCAATTCTTTCGCAGCCGCTCCGGCAATCACGGGCGTCGAAAGCAAGAACGAGAATCGCGCGGCCGCTTCGCGCGTCATCCCGCGGAACAATCCCGCGGCAATTGTGATGCCCGAACGCGAGACGCCGGGGAAGAGCGCCACGGCTTGCGCCGTGCCAATGGCGAGCGAATCGCCGAGCGATGTCTGTTCGAGGTGCCGCTCGCGCCGCCCGACGTATTCCGCATACCACATCACCAGCCCGATCGCGATCATCGCAATGGCGATCGGCACCGGCTGCCGCCATGAACCCTCCGCCTTGTCGTTGAAAAAATACCCGATGATCCCGGCGGGAATGGTCCCTGCCACGAGATACCAGAACAATCGCCGACTCTGCAGGACCTTCTGTTCGCTGGCACGGCGCGGATAGTGGAGACCGATTCCGCAGAGTGTGAGCTGAATCCAGTCGTGGAGGAAGAACAGCAGCACCGCGAGGAGGGTTCCCATATGCAGAGCGACGTCGAACGCAAGGCCGGGATCCGGCCAATGAAACAGCCAGGGAAACAAAATCAGATGTGCGGTGCTGCTCACGGGAAGGAATTCAGTCAGGCCCTGAACCACTGCGAGGATGATCACCTGCCAGATGTGCATGCGCTAACGTCCCTCGTTTGCCGCCGCGGCCGATGGCGCAATCCTCTTCGTCATTGCAAACGCGTCGCGGCCGCCAGGATAATATCTCTTGATGACGCCCTGGTTACGATATCCATGCTTTTGCCAGAACGCAATCGCGGATTCGTTCTCGGTTGCCGTTTCGAGACTCATCTCCAGTACGCCTTGCGAGCCAAGTCTCCGTTCCACTTCGGTCAATAGCTCGGACCCCAGGCCGCGGCGGCGGTATTCCTCAAGCACGTCAATCGTGATGATGTGTCCCCGCGTCCCCTCGCGCGCAGTTAGGCAAAACCCGATGATTTTGCCCGCTTCTTCCGCGAGCACGCATTCCGCCCCCGGAAAACGCAAGTAGCTCCGCAATTCACGCCGCGAATAAGCGATCTCCTCCGGGTAGCAAGCCCGGTCAATTGCAAAGAGCGGCTCGAAATCTTCCGGCGTGTGTGTCCGCAACGTCACTTTCACGGCGGGATTTAGACTTCCAGAATCACCGGCAGAATTAACGGCCGTTTGGAGGTTTGCTTGTTGAGGAAACGTTTCAAATCGGAGCGAATTTTTTCCTTGATCACGCTCCAATCTGTTTTTTCTTCCGCGGATGACTGCTCGACGGTCCGCAAAATGATTTCGCGCGCCTTCGCCAAAATCTCTTGCCCGTCTTCGGACGGCAGGAACCCGCGGGTCACGATTTCCGGCGGGATTTCCATTAAACCCGTGTGCTTGTTGATGGCGATAATGGGGACCACCACGCCGTCTTCGGAAAGGTGCCGGCGATCGCGGATCACGACCTCTTCGATTTCCTCGAGCGAACCGGAATCCACCAGGACGCGCCCCGCCGTCACCGGCTCGCGCTTGTGCGCGCCGCCATCGGCCGTAAACTCGATGGGCTGGCCGCTCTCAATCAGGAAAATCTCGCCCGACACCGCTCCCAACTGCTCGGCCAGCGCCGCATGGCGAAAGAGTTGCCGGTATTCGCCGTGTAGTGGAATGAAGTACTTCGGCCGCACGAGTTGCAGCAAAATCTTCATCTCTTCCTGGCTCGCGTGACCCGAAACATGGATGGGCGCCGATCGGCCGCCTTCGTAATACACCAGCACCCGCCGGCGGAAGAGATGGTCAATCATGCGGAAGATCGCCTTTTCGTTTCCGGGAATCAGCCGCGCCGACAGGATGACCGTGTCGTTCTCCGCAATGCTCATCAGTCGGTGATTGTCCACGGCGATGCGCGAAAGCGCGGACATCGGCTCAGCCTGCGAGCCGGCCACGAGCACCACAAGCCGGGCAGGGTCGAAGCTCTTGATGTCCTGCGGGCGCACCACGCTTCCATCCGGAATGCGCAACTTGCTGAGCCCGTGCGCAATCTCGATGTTGTCCACCATGCTGCGCCCGATGATTCCAATCTTGCGTCCCACCAACCGCGCAATATCGATGACCTGTTGGATGCGATGAACGGAGCTCGAAAAGCACGACACCACGACTTTCCGGGGTGCCGCGCGGAATAATTCCTCGAGCCGCACACACACGGCGCGCTCCGAAGGCGTGAAGCCCGGCCGCTCGACGTTGGTGCTGTCGCTGAAGAGCGCGAGCACGCCCTCCTGGCCGTACCTCGCGAAGGCGTGCAGGTCGAAGGGCTGTCCGTCCACCGGCGTGGGATCGATCTTGAAATCGCCGGTATGGATCACCACGCCTACGGGCGTGCGGATCGCCAGCGCCACGCAATCGATTGTGCTGTGCGTCACGTGAAGGTACTCGATCTGAAACGGTCCGAGCGAAGTCGTCTGCCCGCGCTTAACCTCGTGCAGCTTCGCCTTGTCGAGCAGGCCGTGCTCTTCGAGCTTCTTCCGCACGATCGCCAGCGTGAACTCGGTGCCATACACCGGCACATTCAGATCGCCGAGAATGTAGGGGATCGCGCCGATGTGATCTTCATGCGCGTGCGTCAGGATGATCGCGCGCACCATGCGTTTGTTTTGCTTCAGGTAGGTGGTGTCCGGGATCACGATGTCCACGCCGAGCAGTTCTGCCTCGGGGAACATCAACCCGGCGTCAATCACGATGATGTCGTCGCCGGTGCGAAGAGCGAGCATATTCATGCCGAACTCGCCCAGCCCGCCCAGCGGAATGGCCCACAATGAAGGTGCGCTCAAGAGGTTCTTCTGGCTTTCTCGCTCAACTCAAGTGGCGGGGTCATTTGGCGCAGCGCCAGCATCAAAGGTCGGCTCCGATTTGCGTGGATTCGCCGATTGCGCTCGCCATCGTATCACACCTGAATGGAGAACGCGTTCGCTCCACGCCCGGTGCGGAGTTTCTTGATTCGAAATCGGGCGGCGGCATTTGTCACATCGCGGGAGGAAGATAGGCCACAATACAAAGCACGAATCGTGCGTCCCTCTCTTGCCATTGCGGTTTTCCTGGCGTGCCCTGCAATCTATGCGCAGCAGGAAAGCCCAATCATTGTCCCTGAGATTCATCCGACGGTGATCGGAGGCTCGATCAACGAATACGTCCAGTCGCCCCCGGACATCAATCTGCTACCTCACGGGCAAGGCGCTCGCGCGGGCCGCTTGTGGGTGCGCAATATCGGAAACGGCCTGTTGATTGTTGGGGACATCGAAGGCGGCGCACCTGATTTTCCGCGCAACAAAAATTTTCTGCTTGCCAAGGACCACATCGAGGTTTGGCTCGCAGCGGGCAGCGACGTGGATATGCCCGACATCGGCTGGGGCAACCAGTTTGGTGAAATATTGCTACCGAAAGGAACGGAGTCCTGTCCGGACGCCGTCAGCAAATACGGGGGCAAACCGGATGCGTTGAAGACGGCGGAGAACAAGTGCCGAGAGTGGGTGATCACGCAGCAGCAATACCGCCCGTTTTTTAGTCGGCTATTCGCTCGCCAGTGGCTCTTGACGCCGGATTACGCGATCGAGTCCTTTGCGACCCCCGCCTATAATGAAATCACAGCAAAATTCGCCAGCGACCTTCCGCGAAACCAGGAAGAGGTGCCTAAAGCCCTTCGGCCGCATGGCGCTCCACAAATTTGGGTACAGCCTTCGGTTAAGGGCTACACTTTTCAGATTTTGGTCCCGTACGTTTTCTTCCCTCCGCTGCCGGCAATGGAGGTTCACGACCTGCGACTGCTAGTGGATGTCTTCGGTCCCGCACCACCAGGCAAAAAAATGGGACCTTATTCCACGTCGTCGCCTGCGCGCATGTGGGGGAAGCCCGAAACATTTAACAATCTGCGTCTCGATCCGCCACGCACCTTTCATCTGACACCGTGCAATATGCCGCTAAAGGGTGCCGACGCCTATCGCGACATGCAAGATGCGTGGTTCATACCGAAGTCGGGTCAGGAATGGGAATACGAATCAGATGCTTTTCTGGTGGTTAATGGCAGCGGAGGCTACCGTTACGATCCGGATGGGTTATCGCCCGTCATTCGACCTCTGCACTATTTCTGGCACAACGTCAGCCCAGGTGAGTGGGTTTGCGGTCCCCAACTCACCTATAAGAACGGCAAGCAATTGGAGACCTTCGAGGAGACGGTAGCAGAGGAGGGTTTCGACACGCGGCGCGCTCAAAATGGCGACCTACTGGTGAAGGTCGGCCCGCGTGTTTACTACTCAGAATTTGGATCGGGGCAATGCGGTGCCTGTCCGCGTACCGAGATCCGGATATTTGGCCTGACACGGGATATGAAAATTTACCAGGCCCTCGAATTGGGAGATTTCATGGGTGCCGGCCCCGATTCACCGCAATCGCAGGACTTCGAAATTACCGCGGATTGGTCACAGGTTACTGTGTACGATCAGGCCCCGGACGATGAGGATGGCAGTCCGGGATCGTGGTCTTCGACTGCTTGGTGCTTGCGTGATTCGGCGTACGAGGAATGCCGCAAGAAAGACGATGTCCAGCCGCCTGACCCGCCCCTTCTGAAAGAACTACGCCCTGCGGATCACTAAAGGTCGTTTACTGGCGTGCAGAAAATTCTCAACGAAATTTGCGCGCGGCTTGCCCGATCAATTTCAATCCGATCCACCTGCAAATAGCCGGGCAACGGCTACCAGCAGCACCGCGCCGACGGTCGCCGCGGCAAGGCTCCCGAAGAACCCCCACGTCTCGATTCCCATCCTCGTAAAAAGCCAACCGCCAATCACGGCGCCGATGAGGCCCAAAATGACGTCAACGATGCAGCCAAACCCGCGCCCGCGTGAAATTTTCCCTGCGAGCCATCCGGCGAGCAGTCCGATGATGATCCATCCGATCGGCCCGCGCGCCGCCACCCCGACTTCATATCCGTGTTGCGCAGAAATCATCCCCAAGACGATTGCCGCCATGAAAGTTCCTCCTCCATCAACCTTGGCAGAAAATATATCCCAAGCATTTGTACACCAAACGCGCGGCGAGAAAATCCGACGCGTGATCTCCCGGCTGTGGCAATAATTCAACCACATCCATTCCAACAATTTTCTTGTGGTCCGCCACCGCACGGACGAGCGAAGTCACCTGCGACCAGTCAAGTCCGCCGGGCTCCGGCGTCCCGGTCGCGGGAACAATCGACGGATCGAAACCGTCGAGATCGATCGTCAAATACACGTGCGGGCTCAAATCCGCAAGCACCTTGGCAATCCAGGCCTTCAGTGGTGCACGCACGATATCTTTCGCCCAGTACACTCTCGTCCGCAGTTGCGGAATAGCTTTCGCCTCTTCTACCGAAAGCGAACGGATGCCAACCTGCACAGCCGGGCAAATTTCAACCACGCGCCGCATCGCGCAGGCATGGCTCGAGGGGTTGCCCTGATACTCGTCGCGCATGTCCGCGTGCGCATCGATTTGGAGAACAGTCAGGTCCTTGTATTTCCTCGCGACCGCCTTGACGAGCGGCGGCGTCAGCGAATGCTCGCCGCCAAGCGCGACCGGAAACTTCTCATCTTCCAAAAGGCCCACCTCGGCCGTGAAAAGCTCCGTCAGGACTTCATCGAGAGACCCATCCTGCGTATCAATCGGCGGAAGCGTATGGACGCCAATATCCTTGTACGGCTCCAGTTCCAGCTCTTCGTCATAGAGTTCCATGTTTTGGCTCGCCGCCAGAATCGCAGACGGGCCGTTGCGCGTTCCGTGCTCGTAGGTTGTGGTCCGCTCGAGCGGTACGGGAAAAATTACGGCGCGAGAAGTTTCATAACGGGAATGCTCGTCAGGAAGGCCGCCAAAATTATCGGGTGGCATCGGAGTGTATCGGCTCATCGTCTCTTTGGATCCTCCGGAAAAATTCCAAAATCCTCTTTCGCCGGTGCCGCTTCTGTACTATCAATGGGATGCGCGGGCGGGCGATCTTACGCCACACGGCTGGCTTGGGAGTCATACATTACCTGCGAGGAGACTGAATGGCAAAGAAAAAGGGTGCCACAGGACGAATCCTGCATGACCCGGTTGAAGATCGTCTGACACCGATTTATCCGCTCGATCTCTCTCGCATCAAGACGATTGACGATCTTGTCCGCGCCATGGGCCAGACCGCATTCACGGCGCGCCAAATCGGCGATGCAGCCGACGTGCTCGAAGCGATGGCGCGCGACAAAGATTGTTTCGTCGTCGCCACGCTCTCCGGCGCGATGACAGTCGCCAAGATGGGCCTGATCTTCTGCGACCTCATCGATTCCGGCATCGTGAAGGCGATCGTTTCCACCGGCGCCCTCATGGCACATGGTCTGGTCGAAGCCACGGGCCGCTCGCATTTCCGCTACGACGCCAAAATGGATGACCGCGAGCTTTTCGCTTCCGGTTACAACCGCGTCTACGACTCGCTTGAACCTGAAGTCAACCTTGACCACGTGGAGGAAGTGATTGAGGACATCCTGGGGCACTGGGAGGCAAAGGAAATCGCGTGCAGTTGGAAAATCAACCGGCGCATCGGCGAGTATTTGAAAAAACACATGAAAGGCCGTGGGATTTTGAAATCGGCCCACGAAAAGAATGTCCCTGTCTTCGTGCCCGCATTTACGGATTCCGAAATCGGCATCGATTTCGCGCTGCACAATCGCATGAGAAAAAGGGTGGGGAAACCTGTGCTTCACTTCGACCCCTACGAGGATTTCCACCACTACGCCGACACGATGATGGCAACCAAGCGCATGGGCATTCTGACCATCGGCGGAGGCGTCCCGCGCAATTGGGCGCAACAGTTCGGGGTTTACGCCGAGATTCTCGCGCGCCGCGGCTATGAAAAGCTTCCGCTCAAGCGCTACAACTACGGCGTGCGAGTCTGCCCCGAGCCGGTCAACTGGGGCGGCCTTTCAGGCAGCACGTATTCCGAAGCCGTTTCGTGGGGCAAATTTGTCCCGCCCGAGGAAGGCGGAAAATTTGCCGAGGTTCTCGATGATGCCACCGTCGCGCTTCCTCTTATCGTCGGCGCCGTCCTCGAACGCATAGGCTACTTGAAGCCTTCTCGACATTCCTAGGCGGACTTCCGCGCGGCAGTTTTGAAATCAGGATGGAAAAAACGCGAAAAAAGTTGGATGGAAAGTTACGGGCCCTCAATCGTCTTCGCCGAGCAGAATGGCAGCCGCCAGCACCGTTGACCAAAGTCCGCGCTTATCGCCCACGGCCGACTGCGTGATGTTCATCGTGCGGACGATCTTGTTGGAAATGCGATAGACCTCTTTCTTCTCGTCCCACGACAAATCCGGATCGAACTCCACGTTCAATGTGGTCGCGAGCATCTCCGCCGCCAACTCCTCCGCGTATTCGCCCGCCACTTCCTCCGGCTCACCGAACGAATGGTGCTCGGAAAGGTAACCGAACATGGATTTGTCGCCCGGCAGCGCAAGCCCAACGCCCGCCGCGATCAGCCGGTGCGGTTCGCGCGTCTGGTTTTCGCTGATTACCGTGAATGCGACTTGGCCATACTTGAGATGCTTCAGTCCTTCGCTTCTCGAAATCAGTTTGCAGTAAGGAGGGAAGATGGACGAGACGCGAACGATATTACAGGCCGCAATTCCCGCGTTGCGGAGCGCGAGCTCGAAGCTCGATAGGCGCTCGCGGTGTTTTCCGACTCCCTTGGTGAGGAATATTTTCTTCGCGACGAACGCCATGGGCAGTGCCGAGTTGCGGTGCCTCCGTCCGAAAGAGTCAGAAAAAAATTCGCGTTTGAAAATTAGCAAGCACGCGCGGGGAAGTCAATCAATTTCATTGCCATCGAGCAGTGCGCGTTCTTATGCGCCATCGGTTGCAAGGACGATCAGGAATGCCGTGCGAGGAAATCTCAGAGCGAGTGCCCGCAAGGGCAAGAAGCTACTCCTTCATGCAAAGGGAAACACAAGGCGCGAGCGTGTCGGCGATGCTTCTCAATTCCCGAAGTTGAGAGGGTGTGAAGTCCGGCCCGGCATCCGCTGCCGTCTTGCCCCGGCGCGAAACCTGGATCACGCCGACGGCTTTCTTCTCGACCGTAATCGCCACGCTCATGATTTTCTGAATGGCCTCTCCGGGCAGTTCATCATCCTGGAGGGGCACCGCCTCGAATACCGAGGCATGCGGGACCACGGCGAAGTGGTTGATGATTTCCGGCCTCTTGTCCCGCGCAGTTCGCGCCGCGAGTGAGTTCGTGCTCGTCAAGGGAATCCGGCCTACCTCCTGGAGCTTTTCGGGAAGGATGAATCTCAGAAACCGGCGGTCTGTGGAGATCACGAAAATCGCCACATCGTGCGCGTGAAGCGAGAAATTCTTCCCAATGAGGTCCACCGCGCGGTTCAAGCCGGCAGGCTCTCCCGCCTCGGTCTTGCGAATAAGCTCGCCGACCCATTTCTTCAATTCGTTGATGTGTTCGGTTGCCATCGCACAGTTCGTTCTAGGTTTGCCGAGTCTAACACAATCCTTTCCTGCGCCTGTCCCGGAAGCTCGGTAATGTTTCTAAAGTCTAAGCGCCAGCTTGCTACCACAGGCGGGCCAAAATGCATGGTTTCGCCATGTTGCAAACTCTTCGACGGATGCCTATACTCGAAATGACAATCGAAAAGGGTTTCCTTCTTTCTTCTGTGATTGCATTTGGGCCAGAAGAAGCTCTTTCGGAGCGTGCATGCCGTCCGCAGCGGCTGATTCGAAGACAAGCTACCTCCTCGACAAACTGCATTCACTCAGCGGCGTAATTCCCATTGGAGCCTATTTAGCCGACCATCTCTGGTCCAACAGCTACGCCCTTGTCAGCGCCGGTAAATACAATCAGATTTCGAGCGAACTCCAAACGGTTCCGTGGCGCATTCTTGTGGAAGTAAGCGTTCTTTGGATCCCGATTCTTTTCCACGGCTTCTACGGTCTCTACATCTGGTGGAAAGGGAAGACGAATGTCCTCGGTCATCCTTGGATGGCCAACTGGCTCTTCGTTCTCCAGCGCTGGACGGGCATCATCGCCTTCGCGTTCATCGGCTGGCATGTTTATACCGAGCGTTTTCTCGGTCACGGCGTCACGACCTATGCGGATGTCGCGCACGCCATGTCCAATCCGTGGTACATGGCGTTCTACATCATCGGCGTTTCCGCCGCGTCGTTTCACCTGGGCAACGGGCTTTGGAATTTTGCCTGCAAGTGGGGCATCGCGGTCACCGCGCGCGCGCAGCGCGCCGCCGGTTGGTTTGGCGCCCTCGTCACGGTCGCGCTCACTTTCACCGGTATCGTGATTATTCTGGGCTTTCATTACTCCTGGTTTCCGCTGGGCGGCTACGTGCAATGAGACAACCGAAGATCATTATCGTCGGGGGAGGCCTCGCCGGATTGATGGCGGCGATTCGTGTCGCCGAGTCGGGCGTTCCCGTGGATCTTTTCTCCATCGTTCCCGTCAAGCGCTCGCATTCGGTTTGCGCGCAAGGCGGCATAAACGCTGCGAAAAATCTCAAAGGCGAAGGCGATTCCACCTGGAAGCATTTCGACGACACAATCTACGGCGGCGACTTCCTCGGCAACCAAGCTCTTGTAAAAGGAATGTGCGAGGCCGCGCCTGCGATCATTGATCTCCTCGATCGCATGGGCGTGACGTTCAATCGCACACCGGAAGGGCTGCTCGATTTCCGCCGTTTCGGCGGCACGCTCTATCACCGGACCGCTTTTGCCGGCGCGACGACGGGCCAGCAGTTGCTGTACGCGCTCGACGAGCAGGTGCGCCGCCATGAATCGGAGGGGAAAGTCAGAAAGTTCGAAGGCTCCACGTTTCTCTCCGCCGTGCTCGACGATGCCGGAGTCGCTCGCGGCATCTGCGCCATGGATCTGCGGACTATGGAGGTCCGCACGTTCCCCGCGGACGCGGTAATTTTCTGCACGGGCGGCATCGGCGCCATTTTCGGCCGTTCGACCAATTCCGTAGTCTGCACAGGTTCGGCTCAATCCGCGCTCTTCCAGCAGGGCGTCTATTACGCCAACGGGGAATTCATCCAGGTTCATCCGACCGCAATTCCCGGCGAGGACAAATGCCGGCTGATGAGCGAATCCGCTCGGGGAGAGGGTGGGCGCGTGTGGGTACCGAAAAATCCCGGCGACAAGCGTTCCGGGAAGACGATCCCGGAAAGCGAACGCTTTTATTTTCTCGAGGACTGGTACCCGAAATACGGCAACCTTGTCCCGCGCGACGTGGCCACGCGCGCCATCCACAAAATTGTTTTTGAAATGAAAATGGGACTTGCAGGCGAGCCGGCCGTTTATCTTGACGTTACGCACATCCCCCGCGAAGTCCTCGATCGCAAACTTGAAGGCATTCTCGAAATCTATGAAAAATTCGTCGGCGTCGATCCCCGCCAGGAACCGATGAAAGTTTTCCCGGCGATGCACTACACCATGGGCGGCCTCTGGGTGGACAACGAAAACCAAGCCACCAATATTCCGGGCATCTACGCCGCCGGTGAGTGCGAATACCAGTATCACGGCGCCAATCGTCTGGGCGCGAATTCTCTCGTTTCCTGCATTTACGGGGGCATGATTGCGGGCCCCGCGGCCGTGCGTTACGCGCGCAACCTGCAATCGGGCACCGAGAACACGCCTTCGAGCGTTTTTGAGCGCGAGCGCGTCCGACAGCAGGACATCACCGACGGCTTGCTCCACCAGCAGGGAACCGAGAACCCCCTTACCATCTGGCGCGAGCTGGGCGAAGTGATGACGGAAAACGTCACGGTCATTCGCTACAATGCTGCTTTGAAAAAGACTCTCGAGAAACTCGACGAGTTGAGTGACCGCTTCACGAAAATCAATTTGCAGGATCGCACGCAATGGTCGAATCAGACGCTGAATTTCTCCCGCGAGCTGGGCAACATGCTTGTTCTTGCGCGAGCCATCACGATCGGCGCCCTAGCACGCGACGAAACGCGCGGCGCGCATTACAAGCCCGACTTTCCGAACCGCGACGACGCCAATTGGCTCAAGACCACCAAGGCGAGCTACAAAAACGGGACGATTACACTCGAATACGAGCCGGTAGATATTTCTCTGATTCCGCCGCGCGAACGCAAGTACACGGCAGCATCATGAGGACGAGGCAAGCGTAAAACCATCATGGCTGACAACACTTTCGTCGTTCGAGTGAAGCGGCAGCAGCGCCCGGACGAATCCGTCCGCTGGGAAGAATTTGAGATCCGCTACCGTCCGCACATGAACGTGATCACCTGCCTGCGCGACATCGCCGAAAAGCCGTTGACGCGCGACGGCCGCGAATCGACGCCCGTCAGTTACGAAGCCAACTGCCTCGAAGAGGTCTGCGGCGCATGCGCCATGATCATCAACGGTAATCCGGTCCAGGCCTGCTCGGCACTGGTGGACAACCTCGAGAAGCCGATTCGCCTGGAACCACTCACAAAATTTCCGCTGGTTCGCGACCTCATCGTGGATCGCTCGCAGATGTTCGAGAGCTTAAAACGGACGAAATGCTGGATTCCGATCGACGGCACCTATGCGCTCGGCCCCGGCCCGCGTGTATCGCCCGAGGTGCAGGAAATCGCCTACCCGCTCTCACGCTGCATCAGTTGCGGCAACTGCCTCGAAATCTGCCCCCGAGTGAACGAACACTCGAATTTCGTGGGTGCTGCCATCATCAGCCAGGTGCGCCTCTTCAACCTGCACCCCACGGGAGCCATGCACGCCGCCGAGCGCCTCGAAGCGCTGATGGGTCCAGGGGGCATCGAGGACTGTGACAACGCGCAGAATTGCGTAAAAGTTTGTCCCAAGGGCATTCCGCTCACGGAGTCGATCGCGGCTGTCAACGGCCAAGTGCTCCTGCACGCCGTGAAATCCTGGTTTCGTGGCAGCGATTGACTGGTGCTCACACAACCGCACTCGAGAGAGGAAGGAATCTAGATGGCTCGAATGGCCATGCTGTTTTTTTGCTGCTTGCTGGGAGGAATCCTTCCTTTGCTTGCTTTGAATTCTGCGTCCGACATCTCTCCCAAGGCCCGGGAGCTTCATTTTCGCTCGCTCGTCGTGGATACCCACGACGACACCACGCAGCGCCTTCTTGACCCTCATTTTGACATCGCCGTGCGCCACACGGACGGCGGCATTGATATTCCTCGCATGCGCGAGGGTAATCTCGACGGCATCTTTTTCTCCATTTGGATTCCCGGCACGGTCACCGGCCCTGAAGCGGTCCGCCGTGCGCTCGAACAAATTACAGCCGTCCGCAGCATGGTTGAGCACAATTCCTCTGCTCTCGCGCTCGCCGTTACCGCCGACGAAGTGCGCCGCGCCCATGCCGGGCGCAAAATCGCCGTCCTCATGGGCGTCGAGGGCGGCCACATGATCAACAGTGACCTAGATAATCTGCGGAAGTTTCATGCCCTTGGCGTGCGTTATATGACTCTCACGCACTCGGTCAACGATGAATGGGCCGATTCCTCCACCGACAAGCCCACCCACGACGGGCTCACCGATTTTGGCAAGCAAGTGGTCCGCGAAATGAATCGTCTCGGCATGATGGTGGATATCTCCCACGTGGCAGACAAAACGTTCTACGACGCGCTCGCAGTGAGCGAGGCGCCGCTTATCGCTTCGCACTCCTCTTGCCGCGCCCTTTGCAACGCGCCTCGCAACATGACCGACGACATGATCAAAGCGCTGGCGGCCAAGGGCGGCGTCATCCAAATCAATTACCACGTCGGTTTTCTCAGCCAGGAATTCCGCGACGCGGAAAACTCTCACGTGGGAATGGATAAGGAGATCGAAGCCGAGTCGAAGAAGCGTTGCGGCGAGAATGAAGCCTGTCAGCTGATCGAACTTGAAAAAATCGTGCGCGAGATGATGGCTCAAGGTAAACTTCCGCGCGTGGAGTGGACGAAAATCATTGACCATATCGATCACGCGGTCAAGCTTGTCGGCGCGGATCACGTCGGTCTCGGTTCGGATTTCGATGGCGCCGTGATGCCCTTCGGCATGGAAGACGCCTCGCACCTGCCGCAAATTACCGATGCATTGCTGAACAAGGGCTACTCCGAAAGCGATATACAAAAAATCCTCGGTGGCAACACGCTCCGCCTCATGGAGCAGGTGGAAGCCACCGCCAAACGAATGGGAGGAAAGCCGTGAGACGATTCTTACTCTGGTTCATTCTGTGCTCGCTTTTATTCCTTGCCCCCGCGGATCTTTTCGCTCAGGGACAAACGCAATCCACGGCGCCCAAATCCGCCGCAACCACACAGCCAAGGACAAAAAAGATGACCACTGATCCCGCTTTATTGCATCCCGCTTCGCTCACCGCGAAAGCCCCTGACGTTTATGAAGTTACATTTGCGACCACGAAGGGAGATTTCGTTGTCCAGGTCACTCGGGCCTGGGCCCCGATCGGAGCCGACCGCTTCTACAATCTCGTGAAGCACGGCTTCTACAACGGCGCCGGTTTCTTCCGCATCGTGCCCGGCTTCGTCGTGCAGTTCGGCTTGGGCGCGGACCCTGCGGTCAACAAAGCCATGAAAGACGCAAACATCAAGGATGATCCGGTCACCCAAAGCAATAAGCTGGGCTACCTTACCTTCGCCACCGCGGGCCCAAACACGCGCACCACGCAGGTCTTCATCAGCCTTGGCAACAACGCCCGGCTCGACACGATGGGTTTTGCACCTTTTGGCCAAGTGACCTCCGGAATGGATATCATTCAAGGGTTCTACAGCGGCTATGGCGAAAGTCCGGATCAAGGCAGGATCACGAACGAGGGCAAGGACTACATCGACAAGAATTTTCCGAAGCTCGATACCATCAAGACGGCAACCATCACCTCGCCGGCCGCATCTTCCGGCGGCGCAACGAAGCCGGCAGCCAAACCTTAATATTCGCGATCGTTCCTCGGGTCGATTTATTCGGCCCGAGGAATAGGCTTTTAGGTTTGGGGTGCCCTCACTGCCTCCCCAACCGGCATGAGCGAAACCAACATCATTCGCGAATCCGCGCGCGCTTCAGGACGCACACTCACGCGCGAAGTCGCCTCGAGCGCCACGGCGCTTCTCCTCGGTCTCGCCTTCTGCAAGCTTTTTCTCCACCTGCTTGCCATCAATCACTACGGCTTCTTTCGCGACGAACTCTACTACATGGCCTGCGGAGAGCATCTCGCCTGGGGCTATATTGATCAACCGCCCCTCATCGGCTTGCTCGCCTGGATTGCCCGGCATCTCTTCGGAGAATCGCTCGTCGCGATTCGACTGCTGCCCGTCGTCGCAGGCGCGGCGTTGGTACTTCTTACCGGCCTCTTCGCACGCGAACTCGGCGGTGGTCGTTTCGCTCAATTCCTCGCCGCCGTTACATTCTTATTCGCGCCGGCTTTTCTCGCTTTCGACAGTTTCTTGTCCATGAACGCGTTCGAGCCTCTTTATTGGCTCGTCTCCGCCTGGATTGTTGTCCGCATCGTGAAAGGCGCTTCGCCGAAGCTCTGGTTGTGGGTCGGTTTGGTCTCGGGAATCGGCCTGGAAAACAAGCACAGCATGCTCGTATTCGGATTTGCTCTGATCGCCGGGCTTTTGCTTTCGGGCGAACGGAGACTTTTTCGTTCGAAATGGATTTGGCTCGGTGCGCTTGTTGCCCTCGTATTGTTTCTTCCCAACCTGGTCTGGGAAGCGCAACACGGGTGGCCGCAAATTGAAGTCGTGCGCAATGCGCAGGAATTCAAAAACGTCCCCATCACCCCGCCGCATTTCCTCCTGGAGCAGCTCTTGTTTCTGAACCCGGTTGCTTCGCCTGTTTGGCTCGCAGGTCTCGCTTGGCTCTTTCTGTCGCGCCAAGGCAAGCGCTATCGCTTCCTCGCATGGACCTACCTGATTGTCCTCGGAATTGTTATGGCTCTCGGAGGAAAAACGTATTACCCGCTGCCCGTGTATCCCATTCTGATCGCCGCGGGCGGCGTCGCCTTCGAAGAATTCTCGCAATCTCCGAATCGCCGGTGGTTGAGGCTCGCTTATCCGGCGGTATTAATTCTGAGCGGCATGCTCTCGGTTCCTTTCGGCCTCCCGCTGCTTCCGGTGGACGATTTTTTGGTTCTCTTGCAGAAGGTCCCGTACGCCCGCTCGGTGAAAACAGAACGCGACGCCACCGCCGCACTTCCGCAGCTTTACGCCGACATGTTCGGTTGGGACAACATGGCCGCAACGGTCGCCCGCGTCTACGATCAAATCCCGCTTGCTGATCAACCCGGTTGCGCGATTCTGGCGGGGAACTACGGTGAAGCGGGTGCGATCGATTACTACGGACCGAAACTGGGCCTACCGAAGGCCATCAGCGGTCACAACAACTATTACCTTTGGGGACCGCGGGGTTACACCGGCGAATGCGTGGTTATTTTCGGCGAGCGTTCCAAGGAATTCAAGACGTTCTTCAGCGAAGTCCGGATGGCTGCGGTCGCCACAAATCCTCACGCCATGCCCGTCGAACAGAACGTGCCGATCTATATCTGCCGCAAACCGGTCGCACCTCTCTCCGTCCTTTGGCCACACTTCAAACTCATCATCTAACGCAGCGGCGCGTGCTTTGGATTTCGGACAGCTTGTTCGAGTGTGGTCACGTCCAGGCCCGATCCGGCCAAGCGCGAGCCAAGCTCCGAGTCTTTGCTTCTAGCGAGTGACAACAGCACACATTCGCACGTCAAAATGGGGATGGTCTTTCCTTCCACGGTGTCGTGAAACGGGGCGATGCCTTCGGCTTGCTTCAGTACCGACTCAAGCTCGGCGGACCGCACGGGAGGCTTTTCGCTCGCCTCCACCTTCTTTGAGCTCCGCTTCGAAAGCCACGGCGGCTTGCGGTCGTCTTCCCGGCGCATCTTGTCGTAATATTGAATCCAGTAGTGCCATCGCGCGGGACTAATCCGGCAAATTTGTTGCAGAAACCTCTCAATTTCTTCCTGGACCTTCCAAAATTTGCTGAGGCGCTCCCATTCGTAAATGTACATCCCGGCAAGAAGGTCGGCGACCTCGACCACATTCGACGCGCGGCTCGCAGCCAGCATCATCGCCAGGCTTTCCGCGCGCGAAAGGTCCTTCGTAAACCGGTGCGTTACCGGAGCATTCCGCGCCTCGCCCGCTGACCCTTTCCCGTAGCGAGAGGAGGAAATGTGCACCGCATTCGTGTCTTTTCGCCCGAAGAATTTCATTGCCGAGGAACGACTCCCACAGGCAGTTTACCAAATCAGACGCCGAGAACGTTGACCAGCTCTCGAACCGATGCGGCGGACTTGTCAAGCGCCGCCTTTTCCTCCGTCGTGAGCTTGATCTCAATCACCTGCTCGATCCCGCGCGCTCCAAGCTTTGCCGGCACGCCCACAAAAAGCCCGCTGATTCCGTACTCGCCTTCGAGATACGCCGCGCAAGGCAAAATCTTTTTCTTGTCCTTCAAGATCGCCTCGACCATCTCCACCACGGCCGCCGACGGCGCGTAATACGCCGAGCCGGTCTTGAGCAAATTCACGATCTCCGCGCCGCCCTTCCGCGTGCGCGTGATGATGGCTTCGAGCTTGTCCTTCTCGATTAGTTCAGGGAGGGGAATTCCCGCGACCGTCGAGTATCGCGCGAGCGGCACCATGTCGTCGCCGTGTCCGCCGAGCACGAACGAATGCACGTTCTCGACCGACACGCCCAGCTCCGCCGCCACGAACGCGCTCATCCGCGCCGAATCCAGCACTCCCGCCATCCCGATCACGCGGTTCTTCGAAAAGCCGCTGATTTTGAATGCCGCTTGTGCCATCGCGTCGAGCGGATTCGTCACGATGATCAGGATCGCTTCCGGTGAAAGTCTTACGATCGCTTCCACCACTGCCTTGATCACGTCGTAATTCGCCTTCAGCAAATCGTCGCGGCTCATCCCCGGCTTTCGCGGAAAGCCCGCCGTGATTACGACGATGTCCGAGTTTGCCGTTTCGCGATAATCACCCCCCGCCGTCGAAATGCCCGTAGCGTGAGCGTCGCTCCCCAGAATCGGACCGGATTCCGCCATGTCGAGCGCCTTACCCGCCGGCACTCCCTCCAGAATATCCGTCAGGACGACGTCGGCCAGCCCCGCGTCGTGGATTCGCTGCGCCGTCGTGGACCCGACAAATCCTCCACCCACCACCGTCACCTTCTTCCGCATTCCTCATTCTCCTCGAAGGGCAATTTATGTGCGAAAAACTCCCGGTCAGCCCGCCGCCACGGCCGTCCGCATGTTCTCGATAATTGCGGACGCATACTCCGACGTCTTCAGTTTCGTCGCGCCGGTCATCAGTCGCTCCAAATCGTACGTGACGCGCCTTTGCTGAATCGTTCGCGCGATTCCGTCTTCGATCAGCTGCGCCGCTTCTTTCCATCCCATGAAATCGAGCATCATCGCACCCGACAGCATCACCGAACTCGGGTTGATCACGTCCTTGTCCGCGTATTTCGGGGCTGTTCCGTGCGTGGCCTCAAAAATGCCGTAGCCGTCGCCGATATTGGCCCCCGGCGCCATCCCCAGGCCT
This sequence comes from uncultured Acidobacteriota bacterium, assembly GCA_963812565.1. Lineage (GTDB taxonomy): Bacteria > Acidobacteriota > Terriglobia > Acidiferrales > UBA7541 > Palsa-295. The sequence continues at coordinate 1,037,746 of CAWEVR010000006.1, read as the reverse complement.
CCGATTTGCCCGGCGCAAGCGTCGGAAAGATAGTCGCCGTTCAAATTCGGCGTGGCCAGCACGTGATACTCATCCGCCCGCGTCAGCACCTGCTGAAAGATCGAATCGGCGATACGATCATTTACCAGGATCTTTTTCTTCCACTCGCCGCGACCGTGCGTCGCGTAAAGCGAATCGAGTACTTGCTTCACCTCGAGGCAAACGGCCTTCCGGAAGCCTTCGACAGCCTCATCGAGTCCCGGCTCGATCATCGCGGCGATTTGCTCGATCGAAAGATTCGCGTCATGGTCTTTGTTGTCGAGGATCCAGCTCTCTCGCTCGGTCACGATCTGCTCGCGAAATTCCGCAATCGCGAGTTCGTATCCCCAGTCGCGGAATGCGCCCTCGGTGAATTTCTGAATGTTGCCCTTATGTACGAGCGTTACGGCCGGCCGGTGGTAGTCGATGGCGTGTTGGATCGCGCGCCGCACCAGCCGCTTCGTCCCCGTCGGCGAAATCGGTTTGATGCCCACGCCGGAATCCTCGCGAATTTTCTTCGAAGTCCCTTTCAACATGTCGTTGTTCAGAAAGTCGATCAACTTTTTCACTTCGGGCGTCCCCGACCGCCATTCAATCCCGATGTATACGTCCTCGGTATTTTCCCGAAAGATCACAATGTTCATTTTCTCGGGATTGCGCACCGGCGACGGCACCCCGTAAAAGTAGCGCACGGGCCGCACGCAAGCGTAGAGGTCGAGGACCTGCCGGAGCGTCACGTTGAGCGAACGGATTCCGCCGCCCACCGGTGTCGTCAGCGGCCCCTTAATCGCCACTCGGAAATCGCGGATGGCATCGACCGTGTCTTGCGGCAGCCATTCGCCAAATTTCTTGAACGCTTTCTCGCCTGCGAATACTTCCATCCACACGATCCTCCGCTTGCCGCCGTAGGCCTTCTCTACTGCCGCATCGAACACGCGCTCGGAGGCACGCCAGATGTCGCGACCCGTGCCGTCGCCTTCGATGAAGGGAATGATCGGCTGGTCCGGCACTCGAAAAATGCCGTTCGCGTATTCAATCCCTTCGCCCTTCGACGGCACCGCAACGCCATTGTACGAAGACTTCATTTGGTCCTCTTCTCCCGTGCAGCACCGCTCCCGCAAAATTCCTCTTCTGCGAAGCTGCTCTGTGAAACGCATCAACATAGCACAGTCTTTGCGTTAACTTCATCGTTCTCATGCGGCCGCCCACAGCGGCTCATGTGCCGTTGCATAACAGGATGGTTCGCCTCCACAGTTTTCTTTCCTTGCCGGGAATATTTTCGCCCTCGGGACGGTCTGGACACGTGCAAGGGCAGTGTAGAGGGCAATGCGGGATAACTACGCGAAGACTGCCTAAGACCGCCCTCGCCAATTGGAGGAATCGCATGAGCAAGTTCATCAAGGAAAACCTGAATCCGGATGGTATTGACCGCCGCGGTTTTCTCGAATGCATGGCCTGGGCGGGGACGGGCGCGCTCTGCGTAATGAGCGGCGGAGTCCTGAAGTCATTCGCGCTGGACCGCGTCGGAGAGTATGCCGGCACGGCCAGGAAGGGCGAGCTGAGCTTCGTTCAGATCAGCGACAGCCATATCGGCTTCAATAAAGCTGCCAATCCCGACGTCACCGCTACGCTCAACGAAGCGATCGCCAAGGTCAACGCGCTGCCCGAGCCTCCGGCGTTCGTACTCCACACAGGCGACCTCAGCCATCTCTCGCGCCCGGACGAATTCGATACGCTCGACCAGGCCCTGAAAAGCCTCCGCACCGACCGGGTGTTCACTGTCCCGGGTGAGCACGATGTCATTGACGACAATGGCCAGCAATATCGCGAGCGCTACGCCAAAGACACAAAGGGCGACGGGTGGTACAGCTTCGACAAGAATGGCGCGCACTTCGTCGGTCTCGTGAACGTGATGAATCTCAAAGCCGGCGGCCTCGGGAGCCTCGGTTCGGCGCAGCTCGAGTGGCTTGAGGACGATGTAAAGCACCTTAAGTCGAGCATACCCGTCGTCGCCTTCGCGCACATTCCTCTCTGGAGCGTGTATCCCGATTGGGGATGGGGCACGGACGACAGCCAGCAGGCGCTCTCGTATTTGAAACGCTTCGGTTCGGTGACCGTTCTGAACGGGCACATTCACCAGATCATGCAGAAGGTTGAGGGCAACGTGACGTTTCACACCGCGATGTCTACGGCTTTTCCGCAGCCCGCGCCCGGCACAGCGCCTTCCCCGGGCCCAATGAAAGTGCCTGCGGAAAAGTTACGGGGCTTGCTTGGGGTCACGGATGTGAACTTCGTCCGCGGCAAACACACTCTGGCTATCGTGGACTCGTCGCTCCAGAGCTGAACAAATCCGAAATTTAGGAGAAGAGAGATGAAAAAGAATCGCATCACTACAATTGTGTCCATCGGGTTTTTTGGTTTGCTGGCGAGCAGTGCGGCGGTTCGCGCAACGCTGCCCGCGAGGCTTGTGGTGGCAGCCGCTGCGGCACCCGAGGTGAAGATTGACAATTTCAGCTTCACGCCGCAAGAGATCACGGTGCAGGCGGGAACCAAGGTCACTTGGGTGAACCAAGACGACACTCCGCACACGGTTACGAGCGAGGACGGAAAATTTAAATCCCACGCACTCGATACCGACGACCAGTTTTCATTCACATTCAGTGAGCCCGGGACCTATGAATACCACTGTTCGATTCATCCGAAGATGACTGCGAAGGTCGTCGTGAAGTAAAGGGCCATCGCGCACTAACCGTAGGGAAAATGTCCCGCAGTTTCGCGCTTTGGGACGGGTGTCCCTAAAGCTTGGAAATCAAGCCAAAGCGGTTGGGCGCGGGCGACAAAGGATTCATATGAAAGGGTTCCTCGGCACTTGGGCAGGCTTCGCGTCGGACCTGAATCTCCTGATTCAGATTGCGATGGGCGCCTTACTGACTGCCGCCGCCTTCCTCGCCCGCGCCAACCGCTATCGGGCGCACGGGATCTGCACGTCAATCGTAGTTCTCTTGAATCTCCCGATGATCACTATCGTGATGTGGCCATCCTTCCATCAGCTCGTAATGCCCCTTCTTTCTAAGCATATTAGCAAGCCGTATTACGCGATCGCGGCAGCGCACGGCGTTCTGGGCGCCGCGGCGGAGCTCCTTGGCCTCTATATCCTCCTCGTGGCAGGGACAAACATCGTTCCGCGTCCGCTGCGCTTTCGGCGCTGGAAACTCTGGATGCAGGTGGAGCTGGGGCTATGGTGGGCTGCTTTGCTTGCGGGGGTCGGAACGTACTGGATCTGGTATGTAAAATAGCCATCGCTGGCGGGAATAAAATGACGTGCAATCGAGTCTCTATACCTGAGAGTCTAATAGGGAAATGGCACGCGGAACGAGCGATGCCGGGAACTCCGGACGATTCGAACAGATTGCCCTGCCGCATCTCGACGCGGCGTACAACCTTGCGCGCTGGCTCGTCCGCAACCCGCAAGACGCGGAAGATTTAGTCCAGGAATCCTATTTGCGCGCCTTCAAGTTTTTTTCTGGCTTCCAAGGCGGCGACGCGCGCGCCTGGCTGCTGAAAATCGTACGCAACACCAGCTACACTTGGCTGGAAAAAAACAAGCCGATGGCGCAGGCGGAGGAATTCGACGAGAAGATTCACGTCGTCGAATCGGGCGTGCCCGACGCAGAATCGCTGATCATGCAGAGCGTCGAGAGCCGCATGCTTCGCGAGGCGCTGGATGAGTTACCCGTCAATTTTCGCGAGGTTCTGATTTTGCGCGAGCTCGAGGGTCTTTCTTACAAGGAGATTGCTGACGTGATTGATGTTCCCATCGGCACGGTGATGTCGAGCCTGGCCCGGGGGCGCGAGCGCCTGCGCGAATTGCTCTTGCGTGCGCGGGGGAAGGAGGGATTGCGTGGCCTGCGATGATAACGCGCGTTTGCTGCACGGATATCTCGACGGCGAACTCGATCTGGTTCGCAGCCTCGAGATCGAAGAGCACATGAAAACCTGTGCCGATTGCGCCCAGGAGCTTCGCGGCCAGCAGACGCTCCGGAAGGCATTCCGGTCCGCGAATCTCTACGATCGCGCTCCCCGCGGACTCGAAGCTCGCATTCGCGCTACGCTCGCGCGCGAGGACCGGGTCAGGCTCACCCCCCGGCGTGAATTTTGGAACTGGGTCGCCGTCGCCGCTGCGATTGTTCTCGCATCCTTCCTCGGCTGGCGAGGTTTGCCCGGGCTGGCGGGTCGTTCGCAACCGCAATTGCTTGCGCAGGAAGTCGTCGCGAGCCACATTCGTTCGCTCCAACCCGGTCACCTCGTGGACGTCGAATCCACCGATCAGCACACGGTGAAGCCGTGGTTCGACGGCAAAATCGATTTTTCGCCGCCGGTGAAGGATTTTGCCGCCGATGGTTTCCCGCTCATCGGCGGCCGCCTCGACTATCTCGAGCATCGCAACGTCGCCGCGCTCGTGTACGAGCGCCGCAAGCATCTGATCAATCTCTATCTCTGGCCCGATGAATCCGGCGCCGACACGTCGCCGCGGTCGGTTTCATCCGAGGGCTATCACATGATCTTCTGGCAATCGGGTGGGATGTACTTCTGTGCGGTATCAGATGTCAATGCCGATGAGCTCGGGCAGTTTGCTCAACTGCTCCGGAAATAGTGGCGCCCGGCAAAATCGACAGGCGCCGATTGTAATCCTTTGGGGATGCCGCCGTAAGCGAAACTCTCCGCATTCAATTATTTGAATCCAGTAAGCCGAAGCAGGATCCGGCGGGACGCAAGAGGCAGTTCGAATTTTCTCTACTTGGTTGTGGAATTCCCGGACGCAAGCATGAGGACGAGGATGCGCCCGTCGGAGCGGAAACTTCCGCCGGTAGCCGTCTTGGCCTCGGTGAGGGGAGTCGAGGGAGTAACGTGCGTTCGTTTCGCCACGAGGCCGGTGCCTGTCAGCGTGTTATTCACGTACTCGCGCTCGCCGTCAATGGCCGGGTCAATCTTGTGGGTGACACCATTATTTCGTTCATCGCGTTCGAAGCCGATGTCGTGCGTCGCGGCGACGCACCACAGCGGCCTCTCATCCACCATGTAGGGTGACTTCCACACGCGCAGGTGATTCCGCGACATCGCCACGCGCACCGGCTCGGCATGCGCGAAGCCATAATCCTGCGGCCGATGGAAGAGATAGAGCGTGCTCATCGGCATCGCCAGGTAGTCCTTTTTCTGCACCGAGTCCATCACGGCGTTGACCACCGAGTCTTCGACCGACTTGTCCACATGCACCCAGCCGGCTTTGGTGAACGCATTCACCACTTGCTTCTCCGTCCCGACGATCAGGATGTTCACCATGTCGCCCGGGTTGCCCTGCGGATCGCTCACGCGCCGCGGGATTTTTTCGAGAAGTTCCGGCGTGATCGAAGTAATCACCACATCGGCAGGTCCGCCGACAATTGCGGCGTCCGCGGTGCTAAGACCCGCCTTCCGCATGTCGATTTTTACGTGAAAGGTTCCTGTGGCGTCCTCGGCATCCTTCTGGCTCTGATTGATTCCGAGGAACAGTCGGCCGGCGACGGGCGCTACGTAGTCCCGGCTTGCGCCGACCGAGAACGCCTGCGCCGCATCCCCCGAACCGAGCCGCCCGATCAATGTCCCACGGCCTGCATCCGTCACGGGGTATTGATGGATCAAATCCACGTATGCGCGCGCGAGACCCTCCGGCCCGAGCGTCCTACCGTCGGGGTGCTTTTTGTCCGCGGGATAATTGATCGTCCCCGTGGCCGTCAAGTGCAGTTCCTGTCCTGCGCGCAGGTCGATCTTCGTATCCATCCATTGTTTCGTGGCGGCTACGTCGAGTTCGTAGAATTTTTTGGCGCTCGAACTCGCTTGAATCGTTTGTTGCGCTTGGGTCGCACGTCCGGCGCACGCTGCCGCCAGAAGGACCAAAGTCACCAGAATTGCCTTTGCGGTGATCTTCATTTTTTCCGTACGACCACGCCTTCACGAATTTCCATACGTCACGTGGAGAGATGAGTGTCTCAGTAAACTTGGTTGCTCGGTTGTGAGGACAGCTTTCTAGATGTCGTAATACAACATGAACTCGTAAGGGTGCGGGCGCATCCGCATGGGATTCACTTCCTTATTCATCTTGTAATCGATCCACAGTTCGATGAACTCCTCGGAGAACACGCCGCCCTTGGTCATAAAAGCGTGGTCTTTGTGGAGCGCCTTCAGCGATTCCTCGAGCGAGCCCGGCAGCGACGGCACGTGCTTCAATTCCGTGGCGGAGAGTTCGAAGATGTCTTTGTCGAGAGCCTCGCCGGGATCGATCTTGTTCTCGATGCCGTCGAGCCCAGCCATCAACATAGCGGAATAGGCGATGTAGGGGTTACAGGAAGCATCCGGCGGACGGAATTCCAGGCGCTTCGCCTTCGGGCTTTTCGAGTACACGGGAATGCGCACGGCCGCGGAGCGGTTGCGCATCGAGTACGCCAAGTTCACCGGCGCTTCGAATCCCGGCACGAGCCGCTTGTAGGAATTCGTGCTTGGCGCCGCAAAACCGACGATCGCCGGCGCATGCTTCAGCAGTCCGCCGATGTACCACAGGGCCGTTTGACTCAGGCCCGCGTAGCCGTCGCCCGCAAAAAGCGGCTTGCTCTTGCTCCAAAGCGATTGGTGCGTGTGCATGCCGGACCCGTTGTCCGAAAAAATGGGCTTGGGCATGAACGTCACGGTCTTGCCGTACTGGTAGGCGACGTTGCGGACGACGTATTTGTAAATCATCATATTGTCAGCAGCGCGCACCAGCGTGTCGAACTTGAAGTCGATTTCGCATTGCCCCGCGGTCGCCACTTCGTGATGGTGACATTCCACTGTAAGCCCGCACGCTTCCAGTTGCAGGACCATATCCGTGCGCAGATCCTGATAGTGATCCGTGGGCGGAACGGGGAAGTAGCCTTCCTTGTAACGCGGCCGATAGCCCAGGTTGTGCTCGGCGCGGCCGGAATTCCAGCGCCCTTCATCGCCGTCGATGTAGTAGAAGCCGTAATTCTCGCGCTGGTCGAATCGCACGTTGTCAAAAATAAAAAATTCCGCCTCGGCTCCGAAGAAAGCCTGATCGGCGATCCCGCTCTTCTGCAGATAGTCCTCCGCGCGGCGAGCGAGATGGCGAGCATCGCGCTCATACGGCTTGCGCGTTAATGGTTCCACGGGATCGGCAATCATTATCAGCGTGGGCGTATCACGGAAGGGATCCATGAACATCGTTTTCGGATCAGGAATCAGCAGCATGTCCGATTCGTGGATGGACGCCCAGCCGCGAATCGAGCTGGCGTCCATGCCGAATCCGTCCTCAAAGGAAGATGCGCTCAGTTCATGGATGGGAAAGCTGACGTGCTGCCAGATGCCGGGTACGTCGATGAATCGCAGATCGAGTATTTTTGCGTTGTGCTTCGCGGCGAAATCAAGAACTGTTTTTGGATCCATTCATCCTCCGGCGCAGTTGCCCGCGGCCAACCTCTTTAAGCCGGCAAAGATAACGTACCGCTATTCTCGCGTCAAGATGCACACTGCCCTCAGCTCACGCCAATTTGGCGCATAGCAACACAAATAGGTTCGATAGAAATTATGGATACTGCGGACAGCCGTCGTTGCCGCGCGGGTGATTCGTTCGCTCCCGCGCGGCATATCGGGCAATTTCAAAAACACCGCGCCTTACTTGGACGATGCGGTCACAAGGTCGAGCGAATCGCGGTGCGCGGAATAATCAACCGCACTTGCGAAAGCCGGGCCGCCTGTGGGGTTCGCTTTTCCGGCTGCCTCAAGCGCGGCATCGAACTTGTCGAGCCCATCGGCCCCCTTCGTCACTATGACGATGTCAAATAGGCCCACTGGGTCCGTGTGCACGGCCTCCCAGTCAATCGAGTAACTCTGGATCGAGCCATCGGCGAGCAGTTTTTCAAGCATCGGAACGATGTACGACTTGATGGTGCGCCGGAGTGTCTCGCCTTCACCGTCTTTTTCCTTAAATGTCGCCACACGGAGATAGGCATTTTCGTAGGTGCCGGGATGCCCATTGTACTGATGGCTAACCAGGACGTAATCCCAATGCTTCGAATTCGCCTCAGCCTTGCCCGTTTCCGGCGGGCCGCCCGCATCACCGGAAATCGCTGCGAGGGCCTTCATCAAACCGGCCATCGACGTGGCTGACCACCAATCTCCATGCGTCGGTTGGCCCTCGTGGTGAACCAGGGACTTGAACCAGCCGTAACCGACGATTGTTCCATCAGCCATGAGCTTGTCCATCACTTGTTTCATTGCTGCGTTGTCTTTTTCCAGGGCAGGCCAGTCGCCACGCGGAGTGGCCCATTCTGCGACATAGGTATACACTGCCGGCTTTTCCTTCTCATCTGACTGCGCCCAAATCGGGCTGGCCCAAAGTGCTGCGATTGTAAGTGTGAACAAAAATAGCGCGAGCTTCGAGAATTGACTTCGCTTCATCTTTCCTCCTAATTCAGAGTATTCCGCCTGATGCGGGTTCAAACACGATTGGACTGCGGCTTGCAGGTAAAGGTGTTCGAAGAGTTGCCGGGGGCCCGACTTGCGGCTCGACACTACGCCATGCGTCAGGTGGTGTCAAGCCGAAGGACTACATCTTCCTAGTCGTAATACTCCGCGCCGAGATGTGTGATCAACTCTTCGCCCATCATCCATCGCAGCGTGTTCTTCAGTTTCATCAATTGAATGAAGAGGTCGTGCTCGGGGTAAAGCTCCGGCGCGCACATGGGCGACTTGAAGTAGAAGCTCAGCCATTCCTGAATCCCTCGCATTCCCGCACGCTTGGCTAGATCGAGGAACAATACGAGATCCAGGACAATCGGCGCCGCGAGAATCGAGTCGCGGCAAAGAAAATCGACCTTGATCTGCATCGGATAGCCGAGCCAGCCGAAAATGTCGATGTTATCCCAGCCTTCCTTGTTGTCTCCGCGCGGCGGGTAATAATTGATGCGGACCTTGTGGTGAATCTTGCCGTACAGCTCGGGATAAATCTTCGGCTGCAAAATATATTCGAGCGCGCCAAGCTTCGATTCCTCTTTCGTCTTGAACGATCCCGGATCGTCCAGCACCTCGCCGTCGCGGTTTCCGAGGATGTTCGTCGAAAACCATCCGTTCAGGCCGAGCATGCGCGCCTTGAATCCCGGCGCAAGAATCGTTTTCATCAGCGTCTGACCAGTCTTGAAATCCTTTCCCGTAATCGGTACTCCCTTGGTCTTTGCATATTCTTCGAGCGCGGGAATATCCACCGTCAGATTCGGCGCGCCGTTCGCAAACGGCACTCCTTCGCTGATCGCCGCGTAGGCGTACAGCATCGAAGGCGCGATCGCAGGATGGTTCGTCTTCATGGCTTTCTCAAGCGACTGCAGGTCGCGATGGACTTCCTCGGCCCTCAAGAAGACTTCAGTCGAGCCGCACCACACCATCACGAGCCGGTCCGCCTTGCTCTTCTTCTTGAATCCGCGGATGTCCTCGCGAATCTGCTCCGCGAGATCGAATTTCGTTTTGCCCTTCTTGACGTGCGTGCCCTGGAGGTTCTTGATGTACGTTTGATCGAACGCGGCCTTCATCGGCTTGATGCTTTTCAGGAATTTCTGCGCCTTTTCCAGGTCGCGCGCGTCGAGCACGCCGGCCTTCGAGGCCGCCTGATACGCGTCATCCGGAAAAACGTCCCAGCCGCCAAATTGAAGGTCGTCGAGCTCCGCCAGCGGCACGAATTCCTTGATTTTCGGAATGCGCGCTTCGGTTCGCTTGCCCAGGCGAATCGTCCCCATTTGCGTGAGCGATCCCACCGGTACCGCTTGTCCTCGCCGCACCAGCTCCACGCCCGCCATGAACGTCGTGCTCACCGCTCCCATCCCGGGAGTCAGCACACCCAGCCTGCCTTTTGGCGGAGCAACGCTCACTGGCCTGCGCATCTGATTTCCCCCTGATTCGACTCGAAGAATTGGCCGCCGTGTTTTGTCCCGCCTCCGATCGCATCAGAGGAAAGGGGTCTGCCTTTGTGCGGCTCGCCGGATGGCCCGAAGAAAAAGTATCATGCGGCATCGCGTCTGGATTTGCAAATCGAATTCCATGCAGATGAAAAAGGGTAGCTGCAGAGGATTACGAGTTAGATCGGTTTGATAATTGGAGGGGAGCGTACCGAGTCGTTGTGGGGATTCAATTACGCAAACTGGAAATCTAGCGTCCCTTCGAGCCTGGAATGGAGTTCGCCACACATAGGAACGCAATCACGGCTAGGACTCCGAGCATCACGATCGTAACCACGAGCGCCTCGCATTTGACCTTGGCGACAACTTATGAGCGTCCCAAGGGTTTCTCCCTCAGTCAGACAATCAGATGCACGGCGCGTTCCATCCGGCCCATTGTTGCAACTCACTCATTCGACAGCACTAACACTTCCGCGCGATATCGGCCCATCGTGTCCGTCGGGAATCGATGTCGCCTTCCAGCTACAATTGCAGGAAAAATCATGCACATAGGCCCAGCTTTCGAGGGAGCGCCGGAAAACGAGTGTAGCGATCCTTTGCATCCTTGATCCCCGCGTCCCTGTCTCTTTCGTTCCTTCCCTTACTGCTTTCTTGCTTCAGCCCTCGTCTTTGGTCATCGGAGTTCAAATGTGGTTTCAATGTTCTGCTCTACAGCTTCTCCAGGTGAATCGATCCGTCGCCCGAGCTGACACGAAGCTGCCCGCCGCCTCCGTTGATCTTCCCGCGAATCGCCGAATGACTCAGCGATCCCGAAACGCTGATCGGAATGTCGAGCGTGATGCGGCCATCGCCCGTGTGCGCCTCGAGGTCGGCATTGAAATTATCTGGCAAGCGCAAATTGATATGCCCGTCGCCCGAGTGCAGCGTCCAACTGCTGGCGATCTTAGAGCCCGCCATGACCGAGGCTTCAATACTTCCGTCGCCCGTCTTTAGATTCAGCGTGTCAAACCGCCCGAGCACGGTGATGTGGCCGTCGCCCGTGTCCACATTCAGCGAGCCGTCGAAATTCGCACCTTCGATGTGGCCGTCGCCCGAATGCATGTAAATGTCGCCCTTCAAGCCGCTGGCTGTCACGTTGCCGTCGCCAGTGTCGATCTTGATGCGCCCCGCAACTGGCTGCGCCGTCACATTTCCGTCGCCCGTTCGGATATCCAGGTCCAGCTCGCGAGGCACGCGCAGCTCGATGCGGACCGACCGGTGCCCGCCGAACCATGAGAAATTCATGTGCGGAAGTTTCACGTTCAACTCGACGTGGTCGCCGTTTTGACTCTCCTCGACCCGCACGTCGCTCGCTCCGATCTTGTATCCCTCGGTCACGACGCGCGCGTCAATTTGCTTCTGGTCCGCGCCGACGATGTTGACGTCACCGTCGTCGGTTGTCACGTGCAAGTCCGCACGTCCGCTGATAGAGTACGTCTTTGTCCACTGATCCGCGCCCGCCGGCGCCGCCGTTATCGCGGCCGCCATCACCACTGCCGCCCCGATCGTCAGTCTCATGAGTGTTCCTCCGCCTTCGAAGTAATGTACGAGGGGGTGTACGGAAAAGTTCCGTTCGGGAATGCCGGACCGCGCTACGCCGACTTTCGTCGCGCGTGGCTACGGGAGACGCTGGGCTTGGGCCTTAGCGCGACAAGAAATTCGTCGAGCGGCAGCGTGTTGATCACATCCTTCTTCTCGATCCACCCTCGCTTCGCCGTTTCGACCCCGTACTTCATGTACGTCAGATTCTTTGTCGTATGCGAATCCGTCGAAATCACAATCTTCACGCCGCGTTCCTTCGCCATTCGCAAATGAGTGTCCTTCAGGTCGAGCCGGTCCGGATATGCGTTGCACTCCATTGTCACACCGTACTTTTTGGCTGCGTCCAGAATTTTCTCCATGTCGTAGACAAAGGGATCGCGCCGCAGCACCAGCCGCCCGGTCGGATGGGCGATGATTTGCGTGTGCGGATTTTCGATCGCCGCCAGAATCCGCTCGGTCATTTCTTCACGGCCCAGATTCATGTAGGAGTGCACCGAGGCAACCACCACGTCGAGCTGCGCAAGCACCTCGTCATCAAGATCAAGCTTGCCGTCTTTCAAAATATCGACCTCGATCCCTGCGAGCAGGCGGATTCCCGGCACGCGCTCCTGCGCCGTCCGAATCTTCTTGATTTGTTCGAGCGTGCGCTTCTCGTCCATCCCATTCGCAACGGTAACGGCCTTCGAATGGTCCGTCAACGCGATGTAGTCGTATCCGAGTTTCTTCGCCGCCTCTCCCATCTCCTCGATCGAGTTCCTGCCGTCAGATGCCGTCGTGTGCATCTGCAAATCGCCGCGAATATCTTCGAGCTTTACCAGTTTCGGCAGCTTGTGCTTTTCCGCCGCCTCGATCTCGCCGGTGTTCTCGCGCAATTCCGGCTCGATGTAATCGAGCTTGAGCTTCGCGTAAAGCTCCTCTTCGGTTTTCCGCGCCACAATTCGCCCACCCTTGATCGTCGTCAACGCGTATTCGTTCAGCGTCCAGCCCATTTCGTTCGCGCGTCCGCGTAGCGTGACGTTGTGTTCCTTCGAGCCCGTGAAATAGAGCAGCGCCGCTCCGAAGCTGTCCTTCTCGAGCAGCCTCACGTCCACCTGCATACCGCTCTCGAGCAGCACGCTCACCTTGTTTTCCCCGTGCGCCAGCGTCTGTTGAATCTGCGGGTATTTCAAGATGTGCGCGGCCACCGTATCCACGTTCTTCTGCTTGTCCTGTCCCGGCCGCATCGTCACTAGCAGGTCCAGATCGCCCACCGTCTCTTTCCCACGCCGCAGAGAGCCCGCCGGGGTCACGGATTCCACGGCCTTGCCCGCCTTCGCGATGTAGGCGACAAGTCTCTGGGCTTCTTCATCTGCCGCGTTGATCAGGAATCGTCCCGACGAGCGCTTGAACAAATCGGTGGCCTTCAAAATATTCTGCTCGCTTTTTTCGCCGAAGCCCTCCAGCTCCCGCAGCTTCCCCTCGCGCGCGAGCTTTTCCACTCCCTCGACCGTCGCCACCTTGAATTTCTTCCACAGCGACGCCACCTTTTTCGGCCCGAGCGATTGGAGCTCGAGCAGATGCAGAATCGTCGGGGGATATTTTTTCAGCAGTTTCTGGCGCAGGCTGTAATCGCCGGTCTTAAGGATTTCGCGGATGTGCTCGGCCATTCCTTCGCCTATACCTGGCAGTTCCTTCAGCTTCTTATCGTCTTTGGCGAGTTCTTCGATTGGTGCGCCCAAGGCATCGAGCAGTTCCGCAACTTTCTCATAGCTGCGGTAACGCCCGACGATGACGCCGTCGATTTCGAGCAGTTGCGCCGTCTCGCGCAGAATCTTCGCGACCTCTTTATTGTCCATAGTGGGGGATTATAAAGGGAAATGCGCCGATTCAGTAGGGGTTGCGGCTATTCGGCGCGAAGGTGCGCGATATCTATAGGATTCACGCGCGCCTGATTCACGGTCAAACCCCAGTGCAAATGCGGCCCGGTCGCGCGTCCGGTCGAGCCCACCCGCCCCAGCACTGCGCCTGCTTCGACCGTGTCCCCCTGACGCACGGCGAGCGACTCCATGTGCCCGTAAAGCGTATAGACCCCCAGGCCGTGATCGATGACGACCGTGTTCCCGGAAAAAAACAACTCCTCCGCCAAAACAACACGGCCGCGTTGCGCGGCGTGAACGCGTGTGCCCGCTGGGGCGGGGAAGTCGGCGCCGGTATGCGGCGACCCGGGTTCGCCGTTCAAAACCCGACGTCGTCCGAAATTTGTTCCGTGAAAGTTTCCGTCGAGCGGCAAGCGAAACCTGCCGTTCCAAAGCTTTTCAGCGGTGACGGTCGCAAAAATTTCTCGCAGACGCGCCCGCTCGCGATTCGCGCGTTCGAGATCTGCCGCGTTCGGCTCGACATATTTCTCTGGAAGCGTCAGCTTCTCCACGGCGAAGTGTCCGGCGCTAACGTCCACCACGGCGCTGCACGCGATCGCTTCGCCGCTCGCGAATTGTCCTTCTAGTGCGAGCGTGTATTTTCCGGGCGCGTGCTCGAGGTCCACGCCCACGAAAGCGCGCCGAATGCTTTCCTGACGCTCATCGGTCCAGAAGGGAATCGCGTGTTCGGCCCAGGAAGCTTTGAGTTCAACAAGCGGCTGCACGCTGCGCACCGTCAGTTCCATCAGGCCGCCTTGCGCCGCTGCGGAAGAGCTGAGCGCGAGCGTGACGCCATTCCCGCAATCGCTCGCCGCCTTTGCCGGTACTGCCATCGAGGCGAACAATACAATTGCGCCAAGGAATGCAATCGAGAACCTGGTACTCATCGGGGCCGCGCGAGGAATCGGGAATAGTAGAGAATTCCCGCGACCGATTTTGCATCCCGGATTTTTCCCAACCGAATCCAACGCTCCGCCTCCCGCAAAGTAAATATCCGCTGCGCGATTCTCTCATCGTCTTCCGGGTGCGCCTTTCCGCTTTTCAGGTCTTGCGCCAGAAAGATCACCAGCCGTTCGCTCACGAATCCTGGGGTAGGGAACAAGTCCATCAGTTGTTTCCATCGCCGCGCTGTATAACCCGTCTCTTCCTTCAGCTCGCGCCGCGCTCCCTGAGCAAAGTCTTCGCCGGGATCCTTCCGCCCCGCGACCAATTCCCATAAGAAGCCTCCCGTCGCGTGACGATATTGCTGGATCATCAAGATCCGTTCGTCGGGAAAAACCGGAAGCACGACCACGGAGCCTGGATGCGTAACGAATTCCCGCGTCGCCTCGACCCCGTTCGGCTCGATCACATGTTCGCTCTTTACTCCGAACACGCGTCCCGTAAACACCACTTTACTGCTGATGATCTTAGCTTTCTTCATCGCGCTCCTTCCTCCGACCGTGAATCGATTCTATCTCATCGCCATCCGTTTCCTTGCTCTCGCTCCAGCCGCTTGCATATACTTGCCAGCGGCCTGCCATGCCCATCAACACGGTCATCGTGGACGACGAACGTCCCGCGCGAGATGAGCTCGCCTTTCTTCTGAAAGATTTTCCTGAAGTCAACGTCGTCGCGCAGGGCAGGAACGGCCTCGAGGCCATCGCGCTCATCAAGGAGCACGACCCCGACCTGGTTTTCCTCGACGTGCAGATGCCCGGCCTCGACGGCTTCGGCGTCATCAAGAAGCTCGTCGAGCGCAAGCTCCGCATTCCGCAGATCGTTTTCGCCACGGCCTTCGACAACTACGCCGTGAAGGCCTTCGAAGTTAACGCCGTCGACTATGTTCTGAAACCATTCGACAAGGGCCGCATCGCCAAGGCGATCCAGCGCGCGAAGAAACTGGTTGAATCCAACACTTCGCCGGTCGACCGCCTCGAGTCGCTCGTCGGCCAACTCTCGCTGCCGGCGTCCAAGTCCGCGCAGCCCGTCAAGCTCCTCGTGAAATCGAACGCGCGAATGTTTCTCGTGGACGCCGAAGACGTGATCTACGCTTCGATCCAGGACGGCACCATCACCATCTTCGCGCGCGATTTCGAAGGTGTGTCGAATTACCGCACCATCGAAGATCTCGCCGCATCGCTCGACGCCGACGTTTTTTGGCGCGCGCATCGCTCGTATCTCGTCAACATCAACCACATCAAGGAAGTCGTTCCCTGGTTCAAGTCCAGCTACATGGTCAAAATGGACGACAAGCGAGCGAGCGAAATTCCCGTCTCCCGCGCGCAGACCAAGCGCCTCCGCGAGCTCCTCAAGCTCTAGTCCGAAGTTTCATTCTTGCGCGTTCTTGAATATCCTTCCTTCCTGCGCCACGTCTTATCTGAGTTAATATGTGGTTGCTTTTCCTCTTTCCCGCCGCCCTGTGCTAGCATTCCCCCGCACACGCTCGATGGATTTCTCCCTCACCAGCGACCAACTTTTAATTCGCGACACCGTCCGCCAGTTCATGGAGACGGAGATGCGCCCGATTCTTCGCGAATATGACCGCGAGGAAAAATTCCCCGCGGATCAGCTCCGCAAACTTGGAGAACTCGGCTGCTGCGGCATGTTGATCCCCGACGAGTGGGGCGGCGCGGGAACGGACACGATCAGCTACGTCCTGATGCTCGAGGAAGTCGCGCGCGTGGACGCTTCGACCGCCGTCGTTCTCAGCGTCACGAATTCCGTCGTCGCCGTTCCCATCTGGAAGCACGGCACCGACGCGCAAAAGAAACAATATCTCTCGCGTCTCGCCCGCGGCGAAATTCTTGGCGCTTTCTGTCTCACCGAGCCGCAAGCCGGTTCCGACGCCGCCGGCATTCAGACCAGCGCCACGCGCGAGGGCGATTCCTACATCCTCAATGGCACGAAGAGCTGGGTCTCGAACGGGGGCTATTCCGGCGTGTACGTCGTCTTCGCGAAGACCGACCCCAATGCCGGCGGGCGCGGGGTCACGGCATTCCTCGTCGAGCAGACTTTCCCCGGCTTTCGCATCAGCCGCTACGAGGATAAGATGGGACTGCGCCTTTCGCGCACCGCCGAAATCGTCTTCGAGGATTGCCGCGTGCCCGTCTCGAATCGCCTCGGCGAGGAAGGGCAGGGGCTGAAAATCGCGCTCGAATCGCTCGACGGCGGCCGCGTGGGAATCGCCGCGCAAGCCGTCGGCGTGGCGCAGGGTGCGATGGAAGCGGCGGTGCGCTACGCCAAACAGCGGCGCACGTTTGGAAAACCGATCGCCGAACATCAGGCGATCCAGTGGATGCTGGCCGACATGCAAACAGAAATCGAAGCCGCCCGCGCACTCACGCATTACGCCGCTTGGGTGCGCGACTCGGGATCGAATCGCTCGCGGAGTCCGCACGCCGCGCGCGCGAAGCTCTACGCGAGCGAAATGGCGAATCGCGTGGTGTACAAGGCCGTGCAGGTTCACGGCAGCATGGGATATTCGCGCGAAAGCGACGTCGAGCGGTTCTACCGCGACGCGCGCGTCCTCACGATTTACGAAGGCACGAGCGAAATGCAGCGCACCGTCATCGCCCGCGATCTGCTTGCCAATTTGCCAGGCGCATGACAATGATCCGCCCAGCCCGCAAGAAACGCGTCCTAAGTGGCATGCGGCCCACCGGCCGCCTCCATCTCGGGCATTATTTCGGCGCCCTCTCGAATTGGCTCAAGCTCCAGGAAGAGTACGACTGCTTCTTCTTCGTCGCCGACTGGCACGCACTCACGACGCATTATGATGACACCTCCTCCATCGCCGAAAACACCCTCCAAGTCGCCATCGACTGGCTCTCCATCGGCCTCGATCCCGAGAAATCCACGCTTTTCATTCAGTCGAGCGTCCTCGAGCACGCCGAGCTGCACCTGCTGCTTTCGATGATTACGCCGCTCTCGTGGCTCGAGCGCGTTCCCACTTACAAGGAGCAAATTGAGAACCTCAAGGACCGCGACCTCGGCACCTACGGCTTCCTCGGCTATCCGCTCCTACAGTCCGCCGACATCGTGATGTACGGCGAGCCGAAGCAGGACCTGCTTGTGCCTGTGGGCGAGGACCAGGCGCCTCACGTCGAGCTGACGCGCGAAGTCGTTCGCCGGTTCGACACGCAATTTGGATTTGACATAAAGGACAACCTCTTTCAATCGCAGAATCAAGTGGCTCTTGGGCGCGTTCTGGACAATGCGGGTGTCGTGCTTCCGCGCCCTGAACAGCCTCTCTTGAGCAAGAAAGAACAGGTGAGGGCCCTTCGTGCGGCCGTCAAAAAGCGCGCCGCAGAAATCGGCGCGGAGAACTTCTTTGAAAGAGTCGGCAAAGACCGAAAATTCTTCCGGGTCGAACAGGTTTTGCGCGAGCCGGACGTAATGCTCACTGAAACGCCCCGCCTTCCTGGCACCGACGGCCGCCGCATGGCCAAGTCCTACGGCAACGCCATCTGGCTGTCCGATCCGCCGGACGACATTCGCAAAAAAGTCCACAACATGATGACCGACCCGCAGCGCGTCCGTCGCACCGATCCCGGCCGCCCGGAGATCTGCCCGGTCTTCGCCTGGCACAAATTGTTTTCCCTGCCTGAGACAATCGCCAAGGTTGACCGCGATTGCCGCTCCGCCGCTATCGGATGCGTGGATTGCAAGAAGTTGATGGCTGAAAACCTGGTCAGTTGGATCGAGCCTATTCAGGCACAACGCAAACAATTTGAGGCTTCGCCGCGGCAGGTTTGGGATATCCTCGACGCCGGTTCGAAGAAAGCGCAGAAGGCCGCGCGCCGCACCATGAAGCGCGTCCGCAACGCGATCTTCCAATCCGATGACGCTCGCGAGGAAAAAGGAATAGGAGGGTGATCTAAAGGCGTGGCCACACCCTATCGCATCAATTTGCCAGTCTATGAAGGCCCGCTAGACCTCCTGCTCGATTTGATCCGCAAGCAGGAGATGGACATCCACAACATTCCCATCGCCAAGATCACCGAGCAGTACCTCGACTACGTCCACCAGCTCGAAACGCTCGACATCGACGTCTCCGGCGATTTTATTTACATGGCCGCGACGCTGATCCACATCAAGTCGAAAATGCTTCTGCCGCCCGACCCGCTCGCGGGCCCCGAAGATCAATTAGACCCGCGGCAAGAGCTGGTCCACCGCTTGCTCGAGCACGAGAAATTCAAGAACGCCGCGCAGCTGCTCTATCAAAAGCAGCAGGTTGAGGATCACGTGTGGTCCCACCCGGACCGCACGCTCTACGCCGGTGAAGCGGTCGAGGGCGAGTTGGTCGTTTCGCTCGTGGATATCATCAAAGTGTTCTCCCAAGTCCTCGAGCGCCGCAAACATGTTTCGAAATTCGAACTGCACCACGATACAGTCACCGTAGCGCAGATGATGGACCGCCTGCGCCAGCGCCTGCTCGCAAGTGAAGACACGGTTTCGCTCATTGAATTCTTCGAGGCCTGCGAATCGCGCAATGCCATGATTGTGGCGTTCCTCGCGGTGCTCGAAATGGTGCGCATGCAAGCGGTGATGCTCGTACAGTCGGAGCTTTTCGCGGACATCCGCCTGCGCAAACACAAAATGTTCGACGCTGTTTTCGCCGGCCCCGATGCGATGTCCCAAATTGAGGAGCAGTACCTGTGACCATGACGCCGGAAGAAATCCAAGCCGCACTCGAAGCCATCATTTACGCCGCGGACGATCCCGCCACACTCGACCAGATCGCCCGCGCGCTTGAAGTCGAAAAACCGATCGCCCGAGCAGCACTTGACCTACTCGTCGCGCGCTACCAGACCGACGACCGCGGCATCGAAATCCGCAAAGTCGCCGGAGGCTGGAAGTTTTACACCAAGGCGCACCACCACGACGTCGTCCGCAAATTCATCAAGAGCCTCCAGCCGCCGCTGCGTCTGACCATGCCCGCGCTCGAGACCCTCGCCGTCGTCGCCTACAAGCAGCCGGTCACCGTGCCGGAAATCAACGAGATTCGAGGCGTTAATGTCGGCGGCGTCATCAAGACGCTTCTGGAGAAACGCCTGATCACGACCGCCGGACGCAAGCCAGTCATTGGCCGCCCAATTCTCTATCGCACTTCGAAGCAGTTCCTGATGCGCTTCGGCCTTTCCGATCTCGACGAGCTGCCCAGCCTCAAGGAATTCGAGCAGCTCGCGCAGGCAGCGCTCGGCTCCGATGATGGCATCGCTCCAACCGAGCATGACCGCGAATTGGGAGTAGCGCCCGGCCCTGCCTCGCCATCTTCGGGCTTGAATGAACAAGCCGCAGATTCTCCGAGCGCGGCCGAAGACCTGGAGAATTCGCGCGCTGCTGCTGCCGGCACATCGGAGCAGGGAACCTAAGCAGGATTTTTTCGCGGCCCTACCATCGCACTACGTGCGCTACACTTCTAAGTTCCATGCAAGAGCGCCTGCAAAAAATTATCGCGCGCGCCGGTCTCGCCTCGCGGCGCCACGCCGAGGAGCTCATCACTTCGGGCCTCGTCACCGTCAACGGCCGCGTCGTCACCGAGCTCGGCTCGAAGGCCGATGAGTCCCGCGACCACATCAAGGTTTCCGGAAAACTTCTCCGCCCGGAAAGCGCGCGCGTCTATTTGCTTCTCCATAAGCCGCCCGAGGTCGTTTCCACCATGAACGACCCCGAGGGCCGGCGCTCGCTGCGCGATTTCCTCCACGGCGTCTCCGAGCGCGTCTACCCCGTCGGGCGGCTCGAGTACCGCGCCTCGGGGCTTGTCCTGCTCACGAACGATGGCGATCTCGCAAACCGCATTCTGCGCTCACATCACGTGCAGCAGACATACCACCTGAAATTGAAATCGCTTCTTACCTTCGCGGAAATAGAAGGGCTCTCTCGCGCCACCGGCGCTCAGATTTCGCGCCTGCGCGGCAAAGACGCACCCTGGTACGAGGTTACGCTTTCCGAAGCGCGCGGCGACGCTCTGCGCAAGCGTCTTTTCCGCACCGGCCATCTGGTGGAGAAAACGAGGCGCGTCGGCATCGGTCATCTTGAACTCGAGTCGCTCGCGCCGGGTCGTCATCGCGAGCTATCGTCCGCCGAAGTCGCAGCGCTCTCTCGCGCGATTTCTTCGCCGGCAGCGCCGGTTCCCCCCGCCAAACGGACTCGCACGCCGCGCCGGCCGCGCCGCGCATGACGAATACCGTTTACGATTTCGTACCGGATTACATTCGCGAACTTCCGCCTTACGTCCCGGGGAAGCCAATCGAGGAGGTCGAGCGAACCTTGAAAATCCATGCAATTAAGCTTGCTTCCAACGAGAATCCGCTCGGACCTTCGCCCCTGGCGATCCTAGCCGCGAGGAAGGCTCTCGCTGCGTCGAACCGCTATCCCGACGGCAACGGTTTCTATCTGCGCGAAGCCCTAGCCAAAAAACACACGATCCCGGCCGAGAACATCATTCTTGGCGGCGGCTCGACCGAATTGATCGACCATTCTGCGCGCATCGCCCTTCGCCCGGGCGATTGCGGCGTCACCTCCACGGGCACGTTCCCGCTCTACTACATCGCCATCCGCGCGACTGGGGCGCGCCTGCTCCAGGTTCCGCTCCGCGACTATGCCTTCGACCTCGACGCCATCGCGCGCAGCCTGCCGCCCGAAGCCAAGTTGATTTTTCTCGCCAATCCAAATAATCCCACCGGGACGATGTTCACGGCTCGCGCGTTTGACGACTTTCTCACTCGCGTGCCGCAGCACGTCCTCGTCGTCCTCGACGAAGCCTATTGCGACTACGTGGATCACCCGGACTATTCCTGCTCGATTGACGTCGTCCGCCGCGGCCGGAATCTCATCGTCCTTCGCACATTTTCGAAAGTCTATGGCCTCGCCGGCCTGCGCATCGGCTACGGCATCGGCCCGGCGGGCCTGCTGGCTGAGATCAACAAAATTCGCGGGCCATTCAATACTTCAGGAATCGCGCAAGCCGCCGCACTCGCAGCACTCCAGGACGCGAAGCACGTTCGCCGCTCGGTGAAATCGAATCGCGCCGGACTCGCGCAGTTGACCCGCGGCCTCCAGAAACTCGGCATTCGCTCCGTTCCCTCATTTGCCAATTTTCTTTTTGTCGAGTTCGGGTATGATGTCGAACCGCTCGGCGGGGAATTGATGAAGCGCGGCGTAATCGTCCGAACGATGGGCTGGATGGGTTTTCCCAACGCCCTCCGCGTGACGGTCGGCACCGCCGCCGAAAATGCAAAGTTTCTTCGCGCGCTCTCCGCACTTTGCGCTCGCGGGGCGCGCCAAACAGAAACGCACACGAAAGGAAGGGGATGAACAATCCGGTCGAAGGCCCCTCGCCTGACTTGCCTCGCCGCCCGGGGCCCACCGCCGGGGACCCCGTCACCGAGATTCTCAAGACCAGCCGCACGATCGCCGTCGTCGGACTTTCCAGCCGCCGCTTTCGTCCGAGCTACGGTGTCGCCGAATATCTGAAATCCGCGGGCTACCGCATCATCGCGGTGAATCCGAATGAAATAGAAGTTTTCGGCGAGAAGAGCTATGCGCACCTCGAAGACATCCCGGAGCGCGTTGACATCGTGGACATTTTTCGCCGCTCTGAGTTCGTGCCGGAGATCGTCGAATCCGCTATCCGCATTGGTGCGCGCGGCGTGTGGATGCAGGAAGGAGTGATTCACCCCGAGGCTGCCGAGCGCGCCCGCCGCGCCGGCATGTTTGTGATCATGAATTCCTGCATTTTGAAAGAGCACATCAAACGCTTCCGTTTGCAATGAGCACTCGCCGCCCACCTCAATGCATCGAATACACCATCAACGATTGTTTCCCCACTTCCACAACTACAATTGACTCTTCATCCGGCGCAATCGCGAAATTATGAAATTCGAGATCGTGCAGTATCGGTGTGAACGAGCCGTCGTGAATCCCAACCCACACGAGGTCGCCCGACTTGTCGTCTGGCCCGCGCTTCAGCAGCACGCGCCGTTCATCACGGCTCCATTCGAATCGCCCGATGCCCGCTCTCACACGAACGGGGCTCGTCGGATTCGCAAGGTCCAGCACCGCCAGAGAGTCCCCATCCTCGAAATATCCGATCTTCTTGCCCGACGGCGACACGCTTAATTTTCCTGCAAATTGTTTCAGCCGCGCGACCTCGCGAATCGTTTCATGCACCAGATCCAATTGCAGCAGTTCGACCTGGCCCATGGCGCTTAGACCCTGGCCGACGGCAAACGCCTGATTATTTCTCGCATCCCAAAGGACCGCGTCGAACGAATGCCCTTCGAAGAGCGCCTTCGTCGTTCCCTCCGACGGCCGCACCGCATTGATCACGAATGGTCCGAGCCCGGTCACATACACTACCGTCGCGCCGTCCGCGAGCCACGTGCCATTCGTCGCGTTTTCGATGAAGCGGGTCTTCGAACCCGCGACCTTGATCTCCCTGCCGTCCTCCTCGAACAGCGCAACCGACGCTACACTTTGCGACATTGAATCTTCATCTGGCGGTGGCCCTTGCACGTCCATATTCGCAATGAATCGCTGCCCATCTGGCGACCAGGCCAGCGAATTTACCTTATACATCGCCGGCGGCGGCACGGGCATGAACTTGTCGCCTTCGACAATTTTCTTTTTGCTCCCGCCGACAGACGCGACCCAAATATCATCCCGCTGAAGAATGAGTTTCTTTAGCCTCTTGAGGTGAGGGACGGAGAACACGATTCGATTCCCTGTCGAGATCGCAAACGCCGAGCAGTCCTCCTCCACTTTCAGGAGCAGCTTATCCTGCGCAAAGAGCACGCTCGAAATCAGTACCGCGCCAATCGCCACACCGGCGCGCGCAGAAGGGAAGCCGCGCCGTATTCGATGGCCATGTCGCAATCCCGCGATCTTCACTTTCCTTTTTCCCCCGGCGCTTTTTTTTGAATTCGCCGGATTTCTTCCAGCCTCTGGCGGATGCGCGCTTCGAATCCCTGATCCGTCGGCCGGTAATATGTGCGTCCCTGCAAACTCTCCGGCAAGCACGTCATGTCCGTGACTTTCTCTTCCGCGTTGTGCGCGTACTGATAGCCCTTGCCGTATCCGAGATGGCTCATCAGCCCGGTCACCGCGTTCCTCAAGTGCAGCGGCACCGGCTCCGAAATCGTATTCTGCAAATCCTCGTGGACGGCGCCGTAGCCCGTGTATAGCGCGTTCGATTTCGGCGCGAGCGACAAATACACCGCGGCCTGCGCCAGCGCCAAATTTCCCTCGGGCGGTCCGATAAATTCAAACGCCTCCTTGGCCGCGAGCGTCACCGCCAGCGCATTCGGCTCGGCGAGCCCGATATCTTCGCTCGCCATCCGCACCATCCGTCGCGCCAAGTAAAGCGGATCTTCTCCCGACTCGAGCATCCGCGCGAGCCAGTAGAGCGCGGCGTCCGGATCGGAATTCCGCACTGACTTGTGCAGCGCGGAGATGAGGTTGTAGTGCTCCTCGCCCGACTTGTCGTAAGGCAGCAGCCTTTTCTGCAGCACGTCCTCGAGCATGGCCTGTGATAGCACGCGCCGCCCCTGCGCGTCCGGCGCCGTACCCATCGCCAGCGCCTCGATTGTGTTATACGCCGCGCGCGCGTCGCCATTCGCGACGATGGCAATCCGCTCGAGAATTTGCTCCTCCACGACGATCCGTTCCTTACCAAGCCCGCGCTCCGAGTCCTCAATCGCGCGGTGCAGCAATGCCACAATCTGTTCCTCGCTCAGCGCTCGCAGCACGTACACTTTCATGCGCGAGAGCAACGGCGCAATCACTTCGAACGAAGGATTCTCCGTCGTCGCGCCGATCAGCAGAATATTTCCTGCCTCCACGTGCGGCAGAAAAGCGTCCTGCTGCGCGCGGTTGAATCGGTGCACTTCGTCCACGAACACAATCGTCCGCCGCCCATATTTTCGCGCGCCTTCGGCCTTCGCCATCACGTCCTTGATTTCTTTGATTCCTGCGAGCACCGCGCTGAAGGGCAGGAACTCGGAGCGCGTCCGCTTGGCGATGATCCGCGCGAGCGTGGTCTTCCCGCATCCCGGCGGCCCCCAGAGCAACATCGAGCTCAAGTCATCCCGCTCGATCTGTGTCCGCAACGGTTTCCCGGGCCCGAGCAGCTCCTCCTGCCCGATGAATTCATCGAGTGTCTGTGGACGCATCCGGTCCGCCAGCGGCCGTCCCGCCAGCGGTTCTTCTTCCGGTTCAATAGCTTGAAACAGCCCCATCTTTCGTTCCTTATTCCTTCTTAGATGTTTTCTTGGTTCTTTACCTCTCTGCTTATTTCCTTCAATCCTTATCGGTGTTCATCAGTGTTCATCTGTGGTTGCAATATTCTTTCTTTGTCTTGCCGCCTCGAACAGGACCACCGACGCCGCCACTCCCGCATTGAGCGACTCGACCGCCTCGCTCATCGGAATTGAAATCCGCGCGTCCGCCGACCGTTCGATTTCAGGCGATAGTCCCGCTCCCTCGCTGCCAATCAGGATCGCCGCAGCCTTGCGTAAGTCGGCTTCGGGCAACGCAAAGCCCGACTTCGCGCTCGCAGCAAAAATTCTCACGTGCGCCATGCGAAACTGTGCCAACAAAATTGGGATCGCCATTCCCCGCAAAAGCGGCAATCGAAGCGCCGACCCTGCCGAAGCCCGCAGCGCCTTCGGCGACCAAGGATCCGCCGTCCCTCGCGCCGCCACGACTCCCGTTGCGCCGAACGCTTCGGCCGAGCGCAAAATCGTCCCGACGTTACCCGGGTCCTGCACGCCTGCCATCACAACCACGAGCGGCGGATCGCCGCGAAACGCGCCACTTGCCTCCGCGCGCCCCCGCAGCAAATCATCGAATCCCCATGCGCGCGGCTGAACGATCGCCGCAACCCCCTGCGGCGTTTCCGTTCCGGCCACGCCCGCAAACAGCTTGTCGGTCGTATGTAGGATGCGCGAACGCGGGATTCCGGCCTCGGTCTCGCGCGCCTCGAGCAGTATCCGCTCGAGCTCGCGCTCACCTGAATCGCTCACGAGCAGCGCTGCCACCTCAAGCCCTGACCGCACCGCCTCTTCGACCAGCTTCGGCCCTTCGACTCCGATCGGCTCGCCCTCAGCCGGCCCTGTTCCCTGTAACACCGCGCGAAATTTCTTCAACCACTTGTTGTCCCGGCTGGTGATCGTGTCCGCTTGTGCTTCGTTCAAGTTCGCGTTCTTTCGCGCAGCCTTTATGCTGTCGGTTGGGGCAGAGAATTGGCGCGCCATCACGCAAGCCTAACATTCGCCCTTCGCCCCGTAAACCCGGAGAGGAACGCCGACTTCGCCCCCATGCACCTTGCCTCGCTGGCTTTCCCTGTGGTAGCTTGCCGCAGAAGCACGGCGCAGCCCGCCGCGAGCGAACACTTGCCCGTCGAAGTCCTTAAAATTTCATCGGAAGCGCCCGAACCTGTGGCGGTCGCCTATGCTGCGGACTTCGTCAAGCGCGGCCAGGTCATCGGCGTCCCTACGGACACGTTTTACGGCCTCTCGGCGGACCCCTTCAACCTCTCCGCGATCGAGGAGGTATACCGCATCAAAGGCCGTCCCGAAACCAAGGCCCTTCCGATCCTCGTCAACTCGGTCGAGCAATCCGTCTCGCTCGTGCGCGACGTCCCCGACGGTTTCCTCATCCTCGCGCAAAAATTCTGGCCCGGCGCTTTGACCCTCGTTGTTGAAGCCACCCACCGGCTTCCGCTCAAAGTGACTGGCAACACGGGACGCGTCGCCCTCCGCTGGCCCGACTCG
The DNA here is from genome assembly GCA_963812565.1 of uncultured Acidobacteriota bacterium. GTDB lineage: Bacteria > Acidobacteriota > Terriglobia > Acidiferrales > UBA7541 > Palsa-295. The sequence continues at coordinate 1,011,520 of CAWEVR010000006.1, read as the reverse complement.
CGCGTTGTCACCGCGCTCATCGAAGCCATTGGCGGACCGATCACCGGCACGAGCGCGAATCTTTCCGGCTTTCCGTCTTGCACCAACGCCGGTCAAATCGTGAAACAGCTCGGCGATCGGCTCATGCTCATTCTTGATTCCGGCGACACTGGCGGCGTTCTGGCCTCCACCATCGTGCGCATTTACGAAGACGAATGGGCCGTGGTCCGCGAAGGCGCAATCCCCGAATCCGACATCGAAAAGGCCCTCCACGGCTAGAAGTGCTGCTCATTCAAACCGAATCAGCACAATCTCAGGATCGGTGCCTACGCGCATCGGCGGACCCCATGTGCCCGCGCCGCTTGAGGTGTAAACCAGCATTTTTCCGAACCGGTTTAGCCCGTACGCGAACTTGCGGAAAATCCTTGAAACAAACCACGTAAACGGGAAAAACTGGCCCCGATGCGTGTGCCCGGAAAGCTGCAATGAAATCCCTTCTTCCTCGGCCACGTTCAGATGGTGCGGTGCGTGACTGAGCAAGATGGTGGCCTGGTCACGCTCCAACGCAGTCTCGCGCAGTTTGGATCGGAAGTGGTCCGCGTCGGTGGAATCGAGATAGTGCACGCCGACGATCTGTATTCCGTCCACGATCACCTTTTCGTTGTGCAGCACGCGGACGCCGGCCTGCGAGATCGCAGAGAAGTACTTCGATGGGTCGGTAAACTGTTCGTGATTTCCCGCGACAAAATACGCGCCCAGCGGCGCCGCCAGTTTCTTCCAGGGTTCGGCCAGCCGAACGACATTCGCTGCCGTCCCGTCGTACATATCGCCGGCGATGAACACCACGTCCGGCCCGAGGTTGGAAATCTTCCGAACGATGCGCCGGGCAAAGCCGTAGCTCCGAACGTGCCCCAAATGAGTGTCACTCACGAGCGCTGCCACGCGGCCTCGCCACGATTCCGGCAGATTCGGTAGCCGAACGGTAATTCGAGTCACTCGCGTCCACGCGGCGTTGACGATACCGTACGCGGCCGCACCCAGTGCAGCGCCGAAGAACACGACCGCGAACAATTGCCGCTCCACATGCACCCCAACGAGAGTCGCCACAGCATAAGCGACCCAGCACCCGCACGCGGCCCAAAAGCAAAAACTGAATACACCCAGCCACACGGCCGCGGCGGTGTAGAACACCCTTACCAGCACATTCGCAAATCGCCAGGCGAGCAGCGAGGCCACAACGAAACTCACGGACAACAACGCCAGCGCCACTTGAACTTTGGAAACTCCGGGCGGGTCAGGACTTTCCGAAAAGTGAATCCACGTCCGGTACACGAACCAATGCCCGAGCAGCAAAATTGACTGAAAGACGGTCAGAAAGACGGCGATACGACTTCGCATCCGCGCAAATCCTCACTCTCTATGGATGCTTCACTCGTGGTCGAGGATTTTTTTCTCGAGGAAGGGGCGCGAGCACACAAATAGAGTACCGGGTTCCTGCGGGCGAGGGTTGCCGCCTAAAACGGATCCGAAGTGCGGTTGAGCATCTCAGTGTCCCGACGTCGCCGCTGCGGCCATGGGCGCAGCTTCCGCGGAAATGACCAGGACACCTTTCTTGCCGCCTTTCGGGGCCGAGATGTGAATCGAGCTCAGGTTGATGCCTTTTGCCGCAAGCTTCTTCAGGCATCCCGCCAGAGTGCCGGCCTTGTTCGGCAACTCGTACTCTTCGGCAGTCGTCTCCTGATACGAGATCCTGGCCGCATCGAGCGCCTTCTTCGCGCGCGCTGCATTCTCGGCGATCAGTTGAACCGTGCCGCTCGTCCCGTTCGCTGTTCCCAGCAGGGCGAGGATATTCACTTTCGCGTCGCCCAAAACCGTGGCGATCTCCGCAACTACACCCGGACGATTGTCGACACTTATTGTGAACTGCTTAAGCTTGGCCATATCGGCACCTCCTCCTGCAATGGGACGGATTATACGCCTCAGGTTCCTCTTGGATGCTGGGTACTTGCTTTCTCCGCGTCCCTGCTTGGGAGAACGGATTTGCGCTCCACCGCGCGTATCCGCAACTACGTCGGCGGCATATCGTGATCGTCGAACGAAGCGACCTCTTCTTCCCAGCCATGACTCGAAGTTTGCAGCAGACGCACGCAGCGATTCCAGCGGAGGATGGCATCGTCATTTCCAGCCGGACGGATTTTTTCGGCCTCACCGAAGCACCGTAAAGCCCGTTCAAAAAGTGGCAGCAGTCCGTGCGCGGGCTGCCCGGCATGGAGCTGGGCCTTGGCGCGCCGCTCATACAATATTCCGATGTAGTAAAGTTGCTCGTAACGATCCGTGAGTTGCTGAAAAATCTCCTCGACCTCTTTATACCGGTCGGAGCTGCCGCCGTGGAATTGGTCGGTAATCGTCAGCCCAAGAAAGCGCAGCGCGAGTTGCTGCCGGGGTTCGACGGCCAGGATATCGCGGCATATCGACTCCGCCTCTTCCGGCTCGTTGAGATAGCGGTAAAGCTCCACTTTCGCAGTCGCTTCGGCGATCCCGGCCTTTGAAATCGCTTTCAGCTTGTAATCCATAGACCACCTCCTACGCTGTTCTAATCGCCTCCCGCACCCCGAATCTTCCGCACGAGCATCAGCACCGGATCGTAATAATCGTCCACCACTCGTTCCTTCAGCGGAATGATGGCGTTGTCGGTGATATGGATGTCCTCGGGACAAACCTCCGTACAACACTTCGTGATGTTGCAAAGCCCGAGCCCCAGCTGCTCTTTCAGCACTTGTGTGCGCGACACGCCGTCGAGCGGATGCATCTCGAGCGCCGCCGTCCGCACGAAGAAGCATGGCCCTCCGAACTGCTCCTGCTTCGCGTGATCGCGCAGCACGTGGCACACGTCCTGGCAGAGAAAGCATTCGATGCACTTTCGAAATTCCTGTACGCGATCCACGTCGCGCTGATACATTTTCCATTCGACGCCCTGTCGCGGCTGGAACGGCGGGATTTTCTTGTTCACCTTGTAATTCCAGGAGACGTCTGTCACCAGATCCTTGATCCGCGGGAACGACTTCATCGGATAGATGACTACCGGTTGATCGAGGGGAAGGGAATCCATCCGCGTCTTGCAGGTCAGCCGCGGCCGTCCGTTCACTTCGGCCGAGCACGACCCGCACTTCCCGGCCTTGCAGTTCCATCGCACAGCTAGGTCGGGCGCCTGGTGTGCCTGAATCGAGTGAAGCGCATCGAGCACCACCATGCCGGGAACGAGCGGCACGCGATAATCCACCGGCTTCCCGCCCTCGCCGTCACCCCGAAACACCCGCAACGTCGCCTCGGCCATCTCGATCCTCCGCTACTTCTCCTCAGCCAGGATCTTCTTCAATTCCTCCGGCATCTCACGCACGGGAACCTCGACAAGCGTCATCGCCTCATCCTTCTTCACCGTCACATTATTTTTCTTTCCCCATGTGGCATCCATGTCCGGAAAATCAAGCCGGCTGTGCGCGCCCCGGCTCTCGCGGCGAGCGAGCGCGCTCCGCGCCACGGCTTCGGAAACCATCAGCAAGCACTGGAGGTCCCGCGCCAAGTGCCAGCCCGGGTTGAACAGCCGCGAGCCTTCCACGCGCACGCGTGCCGCGCGCGCTTTCAGTTTCTCGATCTCCGCCAACGCCTTATGCAGATCTTCGTCATTGCGATAGATTCCCACCAGGCTCTGCATCACGCCTTGCAGGTCATGGTGAATATCGTAGGGGCTTTCGCCGCCCTCGCGCTCAAACGGCGCGAGAAGCTGACGTTCCGCTTCCTCGATTTGCGCGTCGTCAATCTTGGGCGCTGCGGTCCTTTTCGCATGCTCGGCAGCCGCCAACCCAGCCCGCCGCCCGAAGACGAGTAAATCGGAAAGGGAATTGCCGCCCAGCCGATTCGCTCCGTGCAGCCCCGCGGCCGCTTCTCCAGCAGCAAAAAGGCCGGGCACCGACGACTGCGCGGTCTCGGCATCCACGCGAATTCCCCCCATCATGTAATGGCAAGTCGGCCCCACTTCCATCGGCCCTTTCGTGATGTCCACGTCCGCCAGCTCGAGGAATTGGTGATACATGCTCGGAAGCTTTCGCTTCACGTACTCCGCGGGCTTCTGCGAAATATCCAGGAACGCGCCGCCATGTTCGGTGCCACGCCCTTCGCGCACCTCGGTGTAAATCGCACGGGCCACCACGTCGCGGGTCGAGAGGTCCAATTTTTTCGGGTCGTAGCGCTCCATGAACCGCTCGCCGTTCTTGTTGCGCAGCACTCCCCCTTCGCCGCGCACCGCTTCGGTCACCAGAATCCCTTGCACCCCCGGCGGCCACACCATGCCGGTCGGATGGAACTGCACGAATTCCATGTCCATCAGCTCGGCGCCTGCTTCGTACGCCAGCGCCATGCCGTCGCCGGTGTATTCCCAGGAGTTCGAAGTGATTTTCCACGCCTTGCCAATCCCGCCCGTGGCCATGACCACCGACTTCGCCTTGAAAACGACGAAGCGCCCCTGTTCGCGCCAATACCCGAATGCGCCCGCGATGCGGTCGCCGTCCTTCAGCAGCTGCACGACCGTACACTCCATGTACACGTCGAATCCCAAATGCACGCCGCGGTCTTGCAGGGTGCGAATCATTTCGAGGCCCGTGCGATCCCCCACGTGGCAGAGCCGCTTGAACGTGTGCCCGCCGAACGCCCGCTGCAGAATCTCGCCGCTCTCCGTGCGGTCGAAAAGGGCGCCCCACTGTTCGAGCTCGCGCACCCGCTCCGGGGCTTCCTGCGCGTGAAGCTGCGCCATGCGCCAGTTGTTGAGCATTTTCCCGCCGCGCATCGTGTCCCGGAAGTGCGTTCGCCAGTCGTCCGACGCATCCACGTTGGCCATCGCCGCTGCGATTCCGCCTTCGGCCATCACCGTGTGCGCCTTGCCGAGCAGCGATTTGCAAACCACCGCCACCCGCGCGCCCTGCGCCAGTGCTTCGATCGCCGCACGGAGGCCCGCGCCGCCCGCGCCGATAATGAGCACGTCGTGCTCGTGGGTTTCGTATTTTGGATTCACAGCAGTCGGATGTCCTTCAGCGCGCCGGAAGAAACCAGGCGAATGTAAAGGTCGGTCAGGCCCACGGAGAAAAGACTCACCCATGCAAAAAGCATGTGACGCTCATTGAGTGCGCTCAGCCATTGCCACGCCGTGTGTCTCGGCGGCCCGAACGTCGTGCAGGAAAAACAATCGAGCTTTCCTCCCGCAAGGTGCCGTAACGAGTGGCACGAAAATGTGTACAGAGTCAGCAGGATGATGTTTACGAGCAGCACGAGCGAGCCCACCCCGATCCCGAATCCTTCCGGGAAAAAGAATCCGCGGACCGCGTCGTACCAGAGAAAGCCGAGAAAGATCAGCGCCACATAGAAAAAATAACGATGGACGTTTTGCAGGATGAAGGGAAATGCAGTCTCGCCGCGATAGGAGTGTTTCCCTCCTTCGCTCACGGCGCAAGCCGGCGGGTCGAGAAAAAATGCCCGGTAATATGCCTTGCGGTAGTAATAGCATGTGGCGCGAAATCCGAGCGGCCCGGCCAGAATCAAAATCGCGGGAGAAAATGGCCACCAGTGATGCTGTGGGTCAATCAGCGGAGAATAGAACGGCGAAAGATATGGCCCCCATTCGTAGAATTTCCCTTCGAAGGCTCGCAGCGTGGCGTAAATCCCGAACGCGCTCAATACCGTGACCACGGGCAGGATTTCCACCCACCACAGATCCCGCCGTTGCGTTCCGCCGAAACGATTCAGCCCATTTGCAGCAGAAGATTCCGCCATCAGTCCACCGCCTTGTGGCGAATAGTAGTCAGGAAAACTGTTTTTGCAAACGAGATTCTTCGACCCCGGAATCTCCCGTACCGCATCGGAGACTATCCGTTTCACCCTCCCCGAATTTTTCGTATGGACACCGCAACTAATTTGCGGCAGTCGGGTTTAACAAGTCGGAGCCCTGCGCCCAGTGCACACGACGCCAAAACCCAGCATTTCACTTTTCAGCAACCAATCCGTTGCTTTGGGAATCAAAAGGAGTAGCATGAGCACAGGCCATTTGGGCCTCCTCTGGCAGCCAGCAGCCGTTGGATGGAGGGACTGCATATGAACAAGTCCACCTTTGCAAGAATTCTCCTTGTAGCAATCGCGTCATTCGCACTCGCCTGCGCGCCGAAGCCCGCATTCGCCCAACATGGCGGTGGTGGCCATGGCGGCGGTGGCGGGTCTCACGGCGGAGGCGGTGGCTTCCACGGAGGCGGTGGAGGCGGGCACGCCAGCGGCGGCGGAATGCGATCCTCCGGTGGCTACCGCGGCGGCAGCGCTCCTTCCTATCGAGGTGGCGGCTCCTATGGCCGATCTGGCGGGTACTCCGCTGGACGCTCTGGTAACTTCGCCGGCCGCTCCGGCAGCATGAACGCAGGCAGGGCAGGGGGTTCGTCGTTCGGCGCCCGTTCTGGGAATTCAGCGACGGCTCACGCAAATACTTCTCCGGGCTGGCATTCCTTTGGCAATACAGCGGCTCGCAATTCGGGTAATCCAGGCGGGTTCCGCTCTTTTGGTAACTCCGGTAGTTCCGGAAGAAGCGCCGGCCCGACCATGGCAATGAATAGCCACGCTCCGAGCGTGGGCGCCGGCTCTGGCCGCTCTGCGGCCACGAGCTCGGCTTCTCGATCGACTTCCTCGGCAGCTTCTACGAGTCGCTCAGGTTCGAATGCGGCAAGCTCTCACTTTGGTAATTCCGCTTCACGCAGCTCCGCGTTCGCCAGCTCTCGACCGAGTGGCGGCCCTCTGCATAGCTCCGTGTCGGGGACTTCCGCAATGGGCCACACAGGCCTGGGCAACTCCGCCTTCGGTAACGCCCGTTTGGGTGGAAATTCGGCGTTCGCAGGTTCGCATTTCGGCGCAGGTACCAGCTTCAACCGTGCCGGTGCTTTCGGGAACGGCTTCGGTTGGCGCGGTGGCGGCTGGCGTGGTGGCTTCAATCGCGGTTTCGGATGCTGGGGCTGCGGCTTCGGCTGGGGATTTGGACTTGGGTTCGGTTGGGGATGGGGTTTGGGCTGGGGATGGGGAGGACCTTGGTGGGGCGGTCCCTTCTGGGGATACCCCTACTACCCAGCGTATTACCCCTATTGGGGCTGGGGTTATCCAGCAGGATCTGCTCCTGCGAATTATCCTGCGCCGTATTCAGGCACGGACTCCGACTACAATGACAGCAACAGCCCGTCTAGCCTTTATCCAAGCTCGACTTCATACGAGCCTGCTCCCGAGCCCTTTCTCAATACCAACCCTGTCACCGGCAACGTCGCCCTTTCCACGCCGACCGTCCTTCTTTACGCCAAAGACGGCACGACCTACGCCGCGAGCGACTACTGGATCACGGACGGCAAGTTGCACTACAGCGTGAATTACGGTGGCGAAAGTGCCATGGACATGAATCAGCTCGACCTGCAACGCACCGTGGATGAAAACGCGAAGCGGGGAGTGCGATTTACTTTGAAGGCGAATCCGGATACTGCGCCTGCACCTGCAGACACGAGCAGCACTTCGCATAACGGCTCGGCTTCGGATGATATGGAGACGGCTCCGAACGCTGCGCCGGCAACAACTCCGGTCCCGGCTCCTGCACCCGCTCAGCACATGCAAGAAACCTCGGAATCGCAAGGGGCCGCCTGAACCACGGACTGTAGCGGGCCTGCGAATTCCAGCCTGCTTCAAAAGCAAGGGCCTCGGCATTGAGGGATGCCGGGGCCCTTTTCATCTAACCCGTCTCCTGAGTCGCTGCTTTACGCCCAATCTTCCTTGCGAATCGGCAACCGTCGAATCCGTTTGCCGGTTGCCGCGAAAATCGCGTTGCACACAGCCGGCGCAATCAGCGGCGTCCCCGGTTCACCGACTCCTCCGGGCGCTTCCTTGGTCGGGATGATGTGCACTTCCACGACGGGCATCTCTTCCATCCGCAACATGGGGTAGTCGTCGAAATTGCCTTGCTGCACGCGTCCCCGGTCAATCGTGATCGCGCCGTATAGAGCCGCCGTCAAACCGTACACTATCGCACCCTGCATCTGGGCTTCGATCGTGTCCGGATTCACCATCCTCCCGCAATCGACCGCGCACACCACGCGATGGACGCGCACCGTGCCATCCTTGGCGTTGACCGAAATCTCCGCTACTTGCGCGACGTAACTCCCGAACGAGCTCATCACGGCGATGCCGTGAGATCTTCCCGCCGGTAGCGGCTTGCCCCAGCCCGCCTTCGTTGCCGCCGCCACAAGCACCCCCAGGTGCCGCGGCGCTTTCGCCAGCAGCCTCCGCCGCAGCTCGTAGGGATCTTTTCCGCCCGCCGCAGCGACTTCATCCAAAAAGCTCTCGCTGAAAAACGCGTTCTGAGAATGGCCCACGGAGCGCCAAAAGCCCACCGGAATTCCCGTCTCCGTCAGTTGGTAATCCACCAGAATATTCGGGATCGCGTAGGGAATATCGGCGGCGCCTTCGACGCTCGTCTCATCTATCCCGTCCTTGACTGAGCTGGGGTCGAAACGGGTCATGATCGAAGGGCAGGCGATCCGATTCGTCCAAGCGACCGGCCAGCCGTTGGAATCAAGGCCCGCAGCGAAGCGGCTGTACGATGCCGGCCGATAGAACCCATGCTGCATGTCGTCCTCGCGCGACCACGTTACTTGCACCGGCGCTCCCGCGGCTTTCGAAGTCTCAACTGCATCAGCGATGAAATCCTGTTCCGCGCGCCGCCCAAATCCTCCTCCCAGAAACGTTGTGTGAATGTTGATCCGATCCGGACTTAACCCTGTGATCTTCGCGGCCACGCCTTGATTGAACGTCTGAAACTGCGTGGGAGCCCAGACGTCGCATCCATCGGCGCGGACGTGCGCAGTGCAGTTCATCGGCTCCATCGTGGCGTGCGACAGAAACGGCGCCTCATACACGGCTTCGATTTTCTTCGCTGCGCCGGGCATCGCGGCTTCCGCGTCGCCTTCTTTGCGCGCAACTGCCCCCGGCTGAGATGCGCGATCTGCGAAGAGCTTGCTGATGTCCGCGCTCGTCAAGGCGGCATTCGCTCCCTCGTCCCATTTCATGTCGAGCGCGCTCCGCCCCTCCATCGCCGACCACGTGTTGTCCGCAACGACTGCGATGCCGTTCGATATCTGCACCACCATCTTGACCCCGCGCACCGCTTGCGCCCTCGTCGCGTCGAAGCTCGCCACTTTCCCGCCGAAGACCGGGCAGCGCAATACCACTGTGTGCAGCATCCCGGGCTGGCGGACGTCAATCCCGAATTGTGCGCGCCCATTCACCTTGTCGGGAGTGTCCAGCCGCTTCGTGGCCTTCCCCAATAGACGAAACTGCTTCGGGTCCTTGAGCGTCACGTCTTTCGGCGCCGGCAATTTTGCCGCAGCTTCCGCCAGGCTTCCGTAACCCAGGCGCGCCTTCGTAGTATTGTTGACCACCGCGCTGTTCTCGGCGTGGCACGCGGATTCCTCGACGCCCCATTTCTGCGCGGCGGCTTGAATCAGCATTTCGCGCGCTGTCGCCCCGGCCTTGAGGAGCGGTGTCCACGACGCGCGGACGCTTGTGCTTCCGCCGGTTCCTTGCGCGCCGAACATTGGATTGAAATACGCTTTGTCCGCCGGAGCGAATTCCGTGCGGATCTTCGTCCAATCGCATTCGAGCTCTTCCGCCACGAGCATCGAAAGGGAAGTGACCACGCCCTGGCCCATCTCCGACTTGTCGATGATCACCGTCACACTGTCGTCCGCCGCGATGCGAATCCAGGCATTGGGTGCAAACACGGCAGCAGGCGGCGCCGCGGTGAGTGCCTCAAATTTTCCAGGTAGATAGAAGCCGATCACGAGCCCTGTCGCTCCGGCAGCGCTCGTCTTCAGAAACTCTCGGCGATTTACGTTTCCCTTCGCGAGCGTCATTCCGCACCTCCCGCGATTGCTCTGCCAGGGTCGAGAGCGCGAGCGGTCAGCTCGTCGCTTGGCACGGATCCCGCAGATTTCGACTTCGGCGGATGATGGGTTGGCGGAGCGGCGCTCATCTCGGCCGCGCGGTGAATTGCTTTCCGGATTCTCTGGTACGTTCCGCACCGGCAGATGTTGCCGGTCATCGCTACATCAATCTCCTCATCCGTCGGATGCGGATTCTTCCCGAGGAGCGCCGATGCGGACATGATCTGTCCCGATTGGCAATAGCCGCACTGCGGCACATCGATTTCGATCCATGCTTGCTGCACCGGATTACTGCGATCCGCGGACAGCCCTTCAATCGTCGTGACCTTTTTCTCTGCGACGCTCGAGACCGGCGTGACGCACGAGCGGATAGCCTCGCCGTCGAGGTGGACCGTGCACGCCCCGCACAGCGCCATGCCGCAACCGAACTTCGTTCCCGTCAGATTGAGCGTGTCGCGCAGAACCCAAAGCAGCGGCATGTTCGGATCCACGTCCACGCTCTGCGATTTTCCATTCAACATGAAGCGGATGGCCATGCGGACCTCCTGCGGGGCGTCCCCGTCCGGCGTATTATCACTTTTTCTGCAGGGATGGCAAAACCAAACTCGCACTACTTCGCATGAATCTTTTGCAGCAGCTGCATGAACTCGGGCCGCCGGTTGGGACCCACTCCCGCGTAGGCCACTTGAACGATGGTCGTGTCCTTGCGCGACGGGTCGGCCTGAAAAGGAAACGGACTCTTCGAGCCGATAGCCCAGAAATAGTCCGCCTGTGCTCCCGACAGATTTTCCGGCAGACTAAAGGACTTCATCATCTCTCCGCTTATTTTCTTCCGGCCCAGCGCCTCGAACACGAAGAAAGTCATTCCCGAGGAATCCGCTTGCTCCATGGGCATAAGGTCGAAATCGCCCATGTCGCCAACCGCGTGCAGCGTGTCTTCGGAATTCTTCTGAAATGTCACGCGAGAGCTTACCTGCGCCGAGTAAAAATCCGTCAACGTCGGCGAATATTTGCAATCGAAATAGACCTGCAGGTCCGTCGTCTGTCCATCCTCCCCGGTCCCTCGTCCTGCGCCCGAATAGCTGTCCGATCCGGACTGCAAACACGAATACGGCGGCGGGAAAAAAAGGTAGAAAAGAAAATCGGGAAGACTCATGCCGGAGCTGTTCGCGGAGTGCAGCTGGCCGTCTAGCCAATAGGCATCATGGCCGAGCAGTAAATTGTTCGTCGTCGCAAGCTTCAGAATGGTGTGCGTCCTGGGATTCTGCAGAGCCATTACTTGACTGAATTGAACCGGAGGCGCGGATAGAGCGAGCGCTGCGGGAGGATCCGACTGTTCGGGGCCCAGCGCAACCCATTCAGGGGAAAGCAGTATCGTAACGTCCTCGGAGAGGGAATGGCTGATCTCGTCCTTCGACTGCGCATGACTCGCGGGCCACGCCGCAGCGAAAAGCGTCGACATCGCCGCAAACAGGACCGCCCTTGGCAGGTAATGTTGGCGTTTCATGCCCCCGATCCCTCCGCCCTCCCGTCGATTCTCGCTCGCGCGCATGCCTTCGTTTCTTCTGATAGTAGATGTACGCAAGCCGTTTGTCGTTCCCGTTTTTATTCGGCGAAGCTTCCCCCCCAAATCAGAATGGCGACGAAAAGCAGTTCGCCCCATCTTCTCAGCCACACGCGCAAATTCAAACACGCCACTAGGCACGCTCTTTATACAGGAAGCCAATCCATGCGAGGAAATGTTAGTTCGAGGACAGCTGAGAAATTCTGTCAAACCGTGGGGCTGGAGACCGGCTCGGGCCGATGCGAGTTCTGGCCATTCTCCCAAAATTCAACGGGGTCGAGGAGTTCGACTCCGATTTCACGGCGCCCTTGCGAATCGTAGCGACAGTAGACGACCCGGGCGCGCACCCGCGTGCCCCGATCCTTGCGGCAAAGGATGACCGTCCCGCCCTTTTCGACCAGATGGCGGCACGCCATGCCGGCCCCGTGACGGCTCGCAGTGGAAATCCAAGTTTCCTCTTCCCAGGTCTGCCCTGCCTCCTCGCGGCGCAAAAAGACAGGCACGGAAGCAGCCATGCGCGGGCTGCGGCGCAGATGCTGGCTGAGGTTTGCAACTTGAAGGAGCATTTCGAGCAACCGCGTCTTCATCGCCGGATCCGTGACCGGTTCGTCTTCGGCAAGCCGGCGAGCTTCTTGAGCGCAGTCCGCCAAAAGCTTCTTGCAGGAGTTCATCGCCGATGCTTCGAAGGATTTGCTTTTTAATTCGTCGATGCGCGACTCAAGTTCACGGAGGGAGACGGAAAGAAAATGCTCGGCGCAAAGGGCGCGTGTGTCGAATTCGGCGGACGCATGTTCCTCGCAGGACGCAAAACTGCATGGACTCTTCTCAAGCGCGAGTCGAACACCGCCTTGTTCGCTGTGCTCTTCCATCGCTGTGTCGAACGAGCCCCGGATCGAGAGGGCCGCCCTACTCCTTCGACAGTTTCCCAAGTCCCTTGGCCACTTCGGAAATGGCCCCGCTCACGAATTCAAGATGGCTGCGGCTGTAATGTTTCAGCTCGCTGGCAAATTGATGCGATGCTTCCGCAGCCCCTTGCCGGAATGCGTCGAGGGTCGAATCGGCAATCGATTCGAGCGCCTGTTCCAGCCGGGCTTGCGTCTCCGCTTCCTGCTTTTGAGACAGCGCACCGAGATTATTGATGGCTGCGACCGTCGTTATCTTGCCCGCCCGCTCGAGTTGCTCCTGGGCGGCAACAAACTGCTCCCGCGCCGTCTTTTCCAACTGCTTTTCGAACTGCGCGCCCGCTTCTTCGAGCCGCTTCGACGATTTCTCGAACGATTGGTCGAGAATTCCCTCCGCTTCCTGTTTATGTTTGGCGAGCTCGGCCGAGGCCTTTTGCGCCTGCGAGAGAACCGGCGCCATTTGCTCTTTCAAGCGCGAAATGATCCGGTCCACGGAATCCTTGCGGGAATTTTCGAGCGCCTTCTGCACCCGTTCGACCACGCTCTGCGCGTGTTGTTCGAACTCCTGGTGGCGCGCTTCGATTCGCGCCAGGGCCTTCGCAAGATCGGCTTCAATTGTTTTCGACCACTCGTTGTGGAGTGCCCGCGCACCTTCCTGGCCCGCCTGTTTCATTTGTTTCAACAACTGCTCGACCCAGGGACCTGCTTGCTTGGCAGTCGACTCGGCTAGCACCCGTCTCGCTTCCGCCTGAAGACTCACCCGCACTTCCTGGAGCGCGGACGAAGCTCTCTCTCGCACCGCGGCGGCGGCGGCCTCGGAAAGCATTTTGTCCATCTGCTGCTGAAAATCTCCCATCAGCTGTCCCACGAGCCGTGCCGCAATCGGGAACGGCAAAGGGGGCTCCGCTTCATGTGTCAACGCATCTTTGCCCGTCTTCTCAGGGGCGGCGACGGCCGGTTGCTCGGGCCACTTTACCGCGAACGGCTTTGGCTTCGCAGTGTCCGTGGTGACGGTTCGAGCCCCGCAGAACGGCAGCCAATCCTGGGGTGGTGCATCGACTCCCCAAATATTTCCCGGATCGTCCAGTTCGATTCCAATCTGCGCAAGACCGCTTGTATCGGGGAGAAGCTTCACCCATTTCACGTGCCCATGCGCGGAAACAGGGGAAGAATTCGGCTTATGGCCATTCAGCTCGAGGATCACGAGCGAATTCTTCAGTACCTGATTTCGCGATTCGTACTTGCACCCGTGGGCGCTGATCGAAACCGTCGAGACCTGCTCGCGATACGGTCCGCGAGAGGAGTCCACTCCCGTGACTGTCAGGGGAACTGCATGGTCGATGCGTGTGCTGCGTCGTGGTGGGCGAACCAAATCACTTGCCGTTGAGCTTTGGGACACGTTTCCCTCTTTGGGCCGGTCTTTTGAGGATAATTCAGGCCGCTGTGTGCCGAAACGGATCAGTTGGAGGGACTGCGTCAATCAGTTACTAGACGGAGGACTCTTCGCCAAACTTTCGTTTTGCTTTCCTTTTGCTCTCGACCGGCAAAATAGCCGCTCACTGCAATCTCGCCCCCGCAAGAAATTCATAATCTCCGCCAGGTGGCAACGTGATCCTCGTCAGCCGCTCACGATGGACGCACTCGTTGTCCAGGTACCACAAATTGATATACGGCTCATCTTCGGCGACAATTTTCTGGATTTCCGCCAGGATTGCTTTGCGTTTCTCGCGATCCATTTCTCCGTGCGCCTGGTCGAGCAGGGTATCGAGCGCCGCGTTGCGGTATCGCCCGCGATTCGCTCCGTCCGGCGGTACTTTCTTCGAACTGAAGACATACTCGAATATATCCGGATCGTTGTTCCCTCCGACCCACCGTTGTGTGGAGAGCTGAAAGCTTCCGCGTGAGATGTCCGCATAAAACGTCGCAAATTCGAGCGGCCGCAAATCGAGCGCCACTCCCACGCGCTTCCACTCGTCGGCAATCGCCGCTGCGTACACGCGCGTGGATTCCTCTGTCGAAGTCTTGAGCGCCAGATGAAACCGCACTCCGTCCGCGCCGCGCCGGAACCCCGCGGCATCGAGCAGTTGTTCGGCGCGCTTGGGATCGTAGTCGTACTGCTTCACGTTCCCGTCATACGCCCAGTGATTTGGGGGCAGCAGGCTCGACGCCGGTCGCGCCTGCCCGCGCAGCAAATACTGAATTAGTGTGGCTCTGTCCGTCGCGTAAGCAAGAGCCTGGCGCACTTCGCGATGCGCCAGAATCGGGTCGTCGAAGTTGAATGAGATGTAGGTGAGCGTCGTCCCCGGCTCCTCATCCGCAACTACCGACGGATATTTCCCGAGCGCCACAACCATGTCCGGCGTCAGCGAATTGATCTCCGCGTCGGCTGTGCCCTTTCGCAATTCGAGCGCGCGGACGATCGCGTCCGGCACGATCCGCAGCCGCACGCGCTTGACGGGCGCGGAAGGGCTGGAGTTCTCTCTCCCCGTCTTGTTTTCGCTGTCGATAGAAAGTGTCTCCGGTTGCACAAACGATGCCGGCTCGCCGGTGGTCTCCGCCGCAACGCCGCCGAAATAATTCGGATTTCGCTCGAGCAGGATTTCCTGATCCGCCGTCATACTCACGAACCGGAAGGGGCCTGTCCCGATGGGGTGCTGGGCCAATTCAATTCCCGACCCGACCGGCACGATTCCCACGCCCGGCCGCGTCAGATTCCACAAGAATGACGCATACGGCTCACGCAAGTGAAACACGATTGTCCAATCGTCCGCCGCCGCCACCGATTCCACCATCCGAAACGACCCACGCTTCGGAGTCTTCACCGACCCATTCAGGATCGAATCGAATGTAAATTTCACGTCCGCCGATGTCAGCTCTCGCCCGTCATGAAATTTCACGTTGTGCCGCAGATGGAAAATGTACGTGACAGGATCGGGCGTCTCCCACCGCTCGGCTAGGTCCGGAACGATGTCCATCTGGTCATCGTGAGCCAGCAGGCTCGAAAAAATCAGCCCATCCACGTGCGCCGAGAAGGCGTCCGCCCCGATGCGTGGGTCGAGGTTTGTCGGCATCGCCTCCATCAGGAAATTTATCGTGCCTGGTTCCGCCGCATCGCTGTGCGCCTGGCATCCCCCGGTCAGCGCAGCGACAAAAATCGCCGCCGCAACGATGAGCGCGCTTTTTCTATTTGTATTCATTACTGTTGATCAGTGTTCATCTGTGCTTAAGACTTCTACTGCCGCCCGAGAACCAGTTTCCCCATCACCGCCGGATGCCTTGCGCCCGTCGCCGACGGCAAATTATTTGCGCGGCCGTGAAACGCCTCGTACGCAAGCACCGCAAACGCGAACGCTTCCTTGGCCTCAGCGGGCACACCAAACTTGCTTGAAGGAACGATCTCGAGTCCCGGCAGCCATGCCGCCAGGTACGCCATCATCAGCGGATTCCGCGCCCCTCCGCCCGCCACAATCAAATCGTTCACGCGCGTTCGCGGCGGGATAAATCTCGCCAGGGCCGTGGCAATCGAAAGGGAAGTGAGCGCCGTGGCCGTGCGTACCATGTCTTCGGGCCGCGCGCGGTGCTTTCTTCCCCACGTGAGCAGTTTCTCCGCGTACGCTTGACCGAATTGTTCCCGCCCCGCGGTCTTCGGCGGCGCCTTGTGGAAATAGGGATCGCGCAACATTCTCGTGAGCAGTTCGGGAATGATCGCACCTCGCAACGCCATTTGCGCATCCCGGTCGTAGCGCGCCCGGCCGCGCGTGAATTGGTCGACAAGTGCGTCCACGACCATGTTTCCCGGCCCCGTATCGAACGCGACCACGTCCTTAGGTGCCGCGCCCGCAGGAATCACGGTGATGTTCGCGATCCCGCCGATATTGAGTGCTACGCGTCCACGCCGCGGATGCTGGAACAGCAGGTAATCCACAAAAGGGACGAGCGGCGCGCCTTGTCCTCCCGCCGCCATGTCTCGCGGACGAAAATCCGCAATCGTCGCTACGCCCGTGCGTTCTGCGATGATGCTCGGCTCGCCGATTTGCAGAGTCGACTTACCCTTCGCAGTTCCTTGGTGAAAGATGGTCTGCCCATGCGATCCGATAAGGCCAACTTTCGCAAGCGGCACACGCCACCTCTTGCAAGCGGCAATCGCCGCGCGTGCGAATTCCTCGCCCAGCAAGAAATTCAATTGGCTGATTTCCGCTGTGGTCGTTGCCGCGCCGTTGGCGATACGCAACACGGCCTCGCGCAAGCGCGCCGGCAAGGGAAGATGGTCATGTGCTTCGAGCTTTGCCAAAATCGCCGGCGGTCGGCCTGAAATTCGCGCGAGCGCGATGTCAATCCCGTCCACCGACGTCCCCGACATCATTCCCAGCACTCGCATCAATTGTTTCGCCCAGTCGTCTGTGTCATCCCTAGGAGGTCATTTCAACTGCTTCTGCAGCGCCGCCAGCAAATTCAGCGCCTCGAGCGGAGTGAGTTCGTCGAGTTCCGCGCCTCGCAGCGATTCGAGCACGGATTCGTCAATCGCCGTAAAGCTTGTTTGCTCCGGCACCGGCAGCACAGCGCCCGGCGACAACTCTTCCGTCAATTTATCTTCGCTCTGCTCGTGCATCCGCAAAATCTCTCGTGCACGCACGATCACATCTTGCGGCAAGCCCGCGAGCCGCGCCACTTCGATCCCGTAACTCTTGTCCGCGCTCCCCGGCTCGACCTTTCGCAGAAAGACAATTTCGCTCCCCGCCTCCTCGACAGACACGTGCACATTTCTCACGCCCGGGAGCAGTTGCTCGAGCTCTGTCAGCTCGTGGTAGTGCGTGGCGAAGAGTGTCTTTGGCCGCACTCCTCTGTGCAGCGCTTCCACCACGGCCCACGCAATGGACAACCCGTCGAAGGTCGCCGTCCCGCGCCCCACTTCATCGAGCAGCACCAGGCTTGCCAGCGTCGCCGTGTTCAGAATCGCCGCCACCTCGCTCATCTCCACCAGAAACGTCGAGCGCCCCCGCGCTAGATTGTCCGACGCGCCAATTCGCGTGAAGATTCGGTCCACCAGCGGCAGGTTCGCTTGCGTCGCCGGAACGAACGATCCCATTTGCGCCAGAATCGAAATCAGCGCCGCCTGGCGCAGATAGGTTGACTTTCCGCCCATGTTCGGCCCGGTGATGATCAGCAGGAATTGCGATTCATCGTCGAGATAGAGATCGTTCGGCACAAACCGCTCACCACGCTCTTCAAGCAGCTTCTCGATCACCGGATGCCGCCCGCCCGCAATCAACAGCTTCCCTCGCAGGCCCTTTTGTCCGACCTCCTCGGTGAATGCCGGCCTCGTGTAATTCCTCGCCGCTGCCAGCCGCGCGAAATTCACAAGCACGTCGAGCTGCGCAATCGCCGCCGCCGTCCGCCGCAGCCGTCGCGCTTCCCGTGCAATCGCCTCGCGGATTTCGCCGTAGAGTCGCCGCTCAATCTCGAGCATCCGCTCTTCCGCCGACAACACTTTCTCTTCGTACTCCTTCAATTCCTTGGAAGTGTAGCGCTCCGCGCCGACCAGCGTTTGCTTGCGCTCGTAATCCACCGGAACGAGGTGCACGTTCGGCTTCGACACCTCGATGTAGTAGCCAAACACCTGGTTATATCGAATTTTGAGCGACGCGATTCCCGTGCGTTTGCGCTCGCGCTCCTCCATCGCCGCGATCGTTTGCCGCCCCTGCTTCGACAGATCGCGCAGCTCGTCCAGTTCTCCATGAAAACCCCGACGAATCACTCCTGGGTCATTCGGCGTCGCCGGTGGATCGTCCGCGATCCCGCGCGCGATCACGTCACGCACATCCGCCATCTCATCCATCTCGTTACTCAACTGTTCCAGGCGGCCCTTCGACTTCGCGAACTTCTCGAGATGTTTCCGTAGCACCGGAGTCCTATCGAGCGAGGTCCTCAGCCCAATCAAATCCCTGGGCGTCGCCACACCCAGCGTGACGCGGCTCGTCAGCCGTTCGAGGTCGAGAATCCTCGCGAGTTCGCTCCGTATTTCTTCGCGCCCAATCGTCTGCGATTTCAATTCCGCCACTGCATCGAGCCGCGCCTCGATCTCCACGAGCGAAATCTCGGGGCGCAGCACCCAGGAGCGCAGCAGCCGCGCTCCCATTCCCGTCGCCGTTTCATCGAGCGACGCGAGCAGTGTCGCCGACGCATCGTCTCCCATGGCCGGCTCAACCAGCTCCAGGTTCCTGGCCGTCACCTGATCCAAAATCATCGCGTCCTGCTGCTCGTAATATGCGATGCGGTCCAGGTGTTCGAGTCCCGTTCCGGTAGGCCGCAAACTGAGAATGGTGCTCGTGTCCGTCGGATTCCGCGCGCCGATCGCCGAAGTCTCGCGTAGATAATGGACGATCGCTCCAGCCGCCGCCGTCGCCTGTGCGTGTCCGTTCAACCCAAATCCTTCGAGGCTCGCCACGCGAAACTGCTCTTCGAGCAACCTCGTCGCGTGGCTGCCTTCGAAAATCCATTCGTCGAGCCGTGTCTCCACCGCGTTCAATCCGTCAAGTCCGGCCGGCGCTGAAACCGGAAATAGTATCGCGGGGCGCGCCAGCAAGACTTCGCGCGGCCTCAAAATTCCCATTTCATCACGAAGTCGCGCTTCGGCTTTTTCTCCGGCAAATTCCGTCGCGCGAAATTCACCCGTTGAAAGATCCACGAACGCCAATCCAATAATCGGCTGCGCAGAATTTCCGCCCGGCACATCGCTTCCCACCATAATTCCGAAGAGTCCACGTTCACCGGAAAAATTGGAATCCGCGTTCGCGCTTCCGCCTGCAGCGCTCGCAGCCGCCCTGCGCTTCGTGGCCGCTTCAACTCGTTGCGCCACCGCTGCGAGGTAATTGTTCTCCTTCGGCGTCACCAGCCCCGCGCTCATCGCTGTCCCCGGCGTGACCACGCGGACCACTTCGCGCCGCACGAGTTTCTTTCCCGGACCCGGCTCTTCCATTTGCTCGCAGATGGCGACCTTGTGTCCAGCGCGAATCAGCCGCGCGATGTAGCTCTCTGCGGCGTGGTAAGGAACGCCGCACATGGGCACAGCCTGTCCCTTTTCTTTATTCCGCGCGGTCAGCGTGATTTGCAGGAGGCGCGAAGCCAGAATGGCGTCGTCATAGAACAGCTCGTAGAAGTCACCAAGCCGGAATAGCAGCAGGGCAGTCGGGTGCTGCTTTTTAGCGGCGTGATATTGCCGCATCAATGGAGTTGTCGGTTCGTCCATTTCCGCTCGTTTTGCTCCGGCAGGGAACCGATTATGCTGGCTGCCCCGCAGCTTTGGCAACATTTTGCTTACGAGCCGCACCCCACATCGTCCTCGGCTCAGATATACTCAGCCGTGGCTTCACGGCGCACACCCCTCGAAATCGAAATCAAGCTTAGGGTCGCCAACATCCCGCTGCTTCTCCGCCGCCTGCGTCGCCTCCGAGCCGTCTCTCACGGCCGCTTCTTCGAGCAAAACACGCTTTACGACACGCCCGACTTTGACATTCGACGCAGCGGCTGCCTCCTTCGCCTTCGCACGGAGACAGCCGCACCCGCCGGGAAATTCGCTCGCGGCCCCGTGCGGGGTATCCTGACGGCCAAAGCCCCGCCCTCGGTGTCTCGTGGGAGCCGCTATAAAGAGCGCCTCGAGCGCGAGTGCAAGATAAGAGATCCCCGTCGGTGGAAGGCGATTCTCCGGAATCTGGGCTTGCGCCCGGGGTTCCGCTACGAGAAATATCGCTCGACATTCCGCCTTCCGGGCCTGCATCTGGACCTCGATGAAACACCCGCCGGCGTATTCCTTGAGCTCGAGGGCTGTCCGTCCGCCATCGACCGCACGGCCAAGGCGCTCGGCTATGCCCCCCGCGACTTCGTTCGCGCCACCTATTGGGACATCTACGCTGCAGATTGCCGCCGACGCGGCTGCACCCCGCGAAATATGGTCTTCCGCACGTAAAAATCTCGTAAAACCTCCACTCTTCGCTTGACAAACTTTCCATCTGCCTTTACTAGTCAATTCGAGGGCAATCACAGCTAAATGGAAGAGCCTTCGTCGATTGCGGAGCCAGGGAGTAACCGCCTCGCCGGGTGTTTCGGGTCTGCCCGTGGCATGAGCGGGACCAGGGAGGCGAGGTCCGGCCTGATCTAATCCAGGGCGGTGACTATCTGCCCGTGGCCGGAAGCACCGCCGGCTTCGGGCTTTTTTTTTGTCATCAACCATAAGGAGCACCGCCATGCTTCACGCAACCGAGGTTCTGGGTGCCGACACATACGATTCCTACGGCAACTTTGTTGGCCGCGTAAAGGAGCTGTTCATCGAGCCGGCCGACCAGCCCAACCGCGTCGCCCGGCTCCTGATTAGCCGCGGCCAATACCGCCCGCTCATCGCGCGTTACGACCAGATCGCCTCGGTTGTTCCCGGCAAGGTCGATCTCACCACGGATGAGTCCGCGCTCGAGCTGTACCACCCGAATGAGGCATGGCTGGCTCTAGGAAAAGACCTCCTCGACCAGCAGATCATCGACACGAACGGCCGCAAAGTCGTCCGCGTGAATGACGTGGATCTCTCCGAGCAGCTCACCAATGGCAACACCGAGATGCGGGTTACGCAAGTGGACGTCGGCCTCCCATCTGCGGTAGGCCGCCTGTTGCATGGGCTTGTCCCCCCGATGGCCATTCGCCGCCTCCAGGCGAAGCTTCCCCCGCGGACGATTCGCTGGGAATTTGTGAGCCTCCTCGAGTCCAATCCGCTGCGGCGCGTCAAGCTACGCCTTTCGAGCGACAAACTCGCCGAGCTCCACCCGGCCGATCTCGCCGACATCATGGAAGAACTCTCGCCCGCCGAGCGCCAGTCCATCATTTCCTCGCTTGACGAAGAGTCGGCCGCCGAAACCATCGCCGAGCTCGACAAGCGCCTCCAATCGCAAGTCGTCGAAAAACTCGATCCCGAAAAGGCCGCCGACATCATGGAAGAGATGAGCCCGGACGCCGCCGCCGACCTGCTGGCCACGCTCGAGCCCGAGACTTCCAAGGAAGTCATCAGCGAGATGGAACACCGCGAGGCCCACCAGGTTTCCGAGCTGATGAAGTTCGCGGGGAACACCGCCGGCGGCATGATGAATTCGGAGATG
The DNA here is from genome assembly GCA_963812565.1 of uncultured Acidobacteriota bacterium. Lineage (GTDB taxonomy): Bacteria > Acidobacteriota > Terriglobia > Acidiferrales > UBA7541 > Palsa-295. The sequence continues at coordinate 989,937 of CAWEVR010000006.1, read as the reverse complement.
GTCGTCGTCGACGACGACGCCACGCGCGGCGAGGTGGTGGACCTCATTCGATTCAACGATATCTCTCCGGACCAGCTCGACAACGTCATTCTGCTCAACAAGGATGCTTCTCTGGCAGGCACCGTCCCAATCGCGCGCCTTTTGCTCGCGCGCCCCGAGCAACGTCTCGACGAGCTCAAGTTCGAGCCGGTCGTTTCCATCACGCCGGATGCCGGAGACAAGGAAGTCTTCGAGATCTTCGACAAATACAATCTGCGCAGCCTGACGGTTGTGGACGAACACAATCATCCCATCGGCTCCATCACGGTGGATGACGTCGTCGACCGCATGCGAGCGAAACTATAAGGAGATTCCATCGGGGCGACCCGAGGGCGAAGATGATCGCGTGGACCACAGTCGAACGAGCCGTGGATGCCTGGAAGGCGCGCGGGAAGGACATTTCCCGCCGCACGCATCACTTCCGGCGGCGCTTCGCCATTTTCATGGCTGTCGTCGGCCCCGGCATCATCACCTCGAATGTGGACAACGACGCAGGCGGCATCAGCGTTTACACAGGCGCGGGCGCGCAGTTCGGTTACAAGCTGCTGTGGTCACTGATCCCCATGACCATCGCGCTCTACGTCAGCGAAGAAATGTGCGCCCGGATGGGCGTGGTCACCGGCAAAGGTCTCTCCGATTTGATCCGCGAAGAATTCGGTTTCCGCTCAACTTTTTTCGTCATGATCGCCGCTCTCGCCGTTGACCTCTTCAATACCGTCGCCGAATTCTCCGGCGTCGCCGAGGCTTCCGAAGTGCTGCACGTCAGCAAGTACGTCTCGGTACCGCTCGCCGCCATTGCCGTATGGCTTCTCGTGGTGTACGGCACCTATCGCATTGTCGAAAAAATATTCCTGGTGGCCTGCGGATTTTATCTTTCCTACGTGTTGTCCGCGTTTCTCGCCAAGCCGGATTGGCTCTATGCCGCCCACGAGACCGTCTTCCCGAATATCCACATGAACGCGCCCTACGTGCTGATGCTCGTCGGGCTTGTGGGCACGACGATCGCGCCCTGGCAATTTTTCTACCTCCAGGCTGGCTTCGTCGAAAAGCGCGTCGGCCCGCGCCAGTACAAGCACGCGCGATGGGATGTGCTCGTCGGCAGCATCACCTGCATGATCATCGTGTTCTTCATCATCGTTTGCTGCGCCGCCACGCTCAATAAGAACGGCCTCACCAACATCACGAGCGCCGCCGAAGCCGCTAAGGCCCTTGTCCCACTTGCAGGGAACTGGGCAGGCCGGCTGTTTGCCTTCGGCCTGCTGAACGCGTCTCTCTTCGCCGCTTCGATCCTGCCGCTTTCGACCGCGCACGTCATCTGCGAGGGCCTGGGCTTTGAAGCCGGCATCGACAACAAATTCAAGGAAGCCCCGATGTTTTATTCGCTTTACACGATGCTCATCGTCGTGGGGGCGGGTATCGTCCTGATTCCCAATGCGCCCCTTTGGAAAATTTTGATCTACTCGCAGGTGGGCAACGGCATCTGGCTTCCGGTGGTCCTGATTTTCATCCTGCTTCTCGTCAATCGCAAGGACCTGATGGGCGAGTACGTGAACACGCTCGCGTTCAATATCGTCGCCTGGTCCGCCAGCATCATCATGATCATTCTCACGTTCATCCTGGTGTACGTGGCTATTTTTGAGCCGACCGCCGCAGGGCTCGGTTGACGTCGCCCGTCGAGGCGGACCGGCGTCCGTTGACCACGTCGTCATTCTGAGAGCCGATTTCATCGGCTCGAAGAATCTCTCTTCAATTGCAGTTGAGGGAACGCTGTTAATCAAAGAGAGAGCCTTCGACTGCGGGCCGGCTTGTCCCGCAAAGCCGGGACGGAGATTAGAAGAGCCGGCCCTCCACTCAGGATGACGGCCGCTGTGGAGTGGCGGCGCATTCTCGTCCGCACCAACCCCCGTTTTGTTGCTATTAGAAAGTGTCGCCGTTGTTTGTTTTGAACGAGATAGAGCGAATTCTAATTCTGGACCGTTGCGATTAGAAATGAACAAGCGCCAGGTGGTTGAGCCCGGCGCGACTTCCGTTAGTGTCCTGTTCGTCGTCATAAAAAAACATTGAACGGTAGCATGAGAAGGGGTGCCGGGGGCTTCGGTGCCCGCAGGAAAATGGCATACGAAGAAGCGAAAAAACGTGATGAGAGGGCAGAAGTTAGCGGGCCGAAATCTTAGGGTGTACGCAGAATTGCGGAGGCCTGCTCGCATTTTGCTCAGCGCAATAAGCAAGGCTTGAGATCACACCTGATGCACCGTGCCGCAATGCCGGTCAGAAGATTGCCCCGCATGGCAAAACGGGTCTTGCGGCCCGCTTCTGTCGAAAAAAGACCCCTATGATTAACAAGCAATTCTTGCGGAACGAGCCAACCGCTCTGCGCCTTTTCGCACTATGCTCAATTCTAGAAAGGAATTCTGCTGATGCCCAGCAAGAGAGTATTTCTTCTCCTCGTCCTACTGATTGGACTTGCAGTCCACAGTCACTCCGCCGATGACGCCAAGACTCGGGGCCAGCGGGTGCTCATCCGGGAGGGGGGCATACTCTTCGTGACGGATCCGGGCGGCACGAACCGGCACAAGATCGCGGAAAAAGTCTGGGTTGCTGCACTCTCACCCGACGGGAATTTTGTCGCCTATGCCGACAGCAAAGGCGTGTACGTGATCTCGCTGCTCGACAACCAGTCCGTCACTCTGGGGCATGTTACCGAAGGGGGCGTCGATAGCCTGGCGTGGTCGCCGGACCAGAAGCATCTGGCTTACGACGTGGAAGTTCGAATGAAAAGCTGGGATTTGTTTCTGGCATCGTACCCACCGAGCGGAGACGCGCCGCGCAATCTCGGCCATTGGTATGAAACCATCAGTTTTTCACCCAACGGGAAATTCATCGTTCATCCATCATTTGAACCTGATCCGGGACCCCCGGATATCTTGGAAACGGTCAATGTGGAAACCGGGAAACGGGAGACAATCTACAAAGGGGCTGCCACAATCTGGGAGGCTAAGTACTCGCCGGACGGATCGAGCATTGCGTTTATGATGACTGACCCGGAGGACGACGACTCTGAGCGGGACTTTGGCGGTTCCGAATGTGACTTGTGGATTCTGCCGTTGGACTCGAAGAAGCCGGTGAAAATCATGGAAGGCGTCCATGATTTTGACTGGTCACCCGACGGACGGTTCCTCGCGATTGGCACGGGCTCGGTGGAGGGCGTCTACCCTCCCGGAGACGGCGCGGTTTTCGTGAGCTCAGTCGATGGGAAAATCCAATTCCAACTTTCGAAAAACGCGCCTTCGATGGGCGCGAAATTCTCACCGGATTCAAAGCAGGTAATGTTCGTGGACTTCAATGGTTCTCGCCTTGTGATCGGCGATTTGGCGGCACGGAAGCTGACTCCGCTGGCCGACTCCAGTTGTGGGGAAGAGAATTGCGCCGTATACGGCTGGAAATAGATGCTGCGTCCAGCGGCCCTGCATAATTGCCGTTTCCGCCAAGAGCATTGCGCACAACGATAGATTGTATCCGCCCGCTGAGTTGAGTCCCCAGAAACCAGCTCACTTGACAATAAACCGTATTTCTGCAAATATCGAAATATGACGACCGCTCAAGCCAAGAAAAGCGCGGAGCAAGTTGCCAAGTACGCCGACATGTTTTCGGCGATGGGAACGGAGCCGCGGCTACGGATCATGCAATTGCTGCTGTCCGCGCATCCCGATGGCCTGGTGGTGAGCGAAATCCAGGAAGAGCTCGAGATCCCGAATTCGACGCTCTCCCACCATCTGGACAAGCTCAGAAACGAAGGGCTGGTCCGAGTACAACGCGAGAGCACCTTTCTGCGCTATACGGCCAGCACCGAAGCGCTTCAAGAGTTGCTTCAGTTCCTCTACTCCGAATGCTGCACGCGGAACAAGGCTCTGCGGCCGCGCGTCGTCGTTGAAATTTGCAAGTAGGAGGACACCGTGGACAGCTCGAACATCAAGGAAACCGTCAAAGAAAAATACGGGCAAGCAGCGCTACGGGTCGCGCAGGGCGGCGGAAGTTCCTGCTGCGGAGCCTCTCCCACAAGCGAATCGTGTTGCGATCCGATCACTTCGAATCTCTACGATGCCGCCCAGGCCGGGCAAATTCCCGCGGCGGCTCTCGAAGCCTCGCTCGGCTGCGGCAATCCCACGGCGCTCGCGAAGTTGAACCCCGGGGAAATCGTACTCGATCTCGGTTCCGGCGGCGGCATTGATGTTTTGCTTTCGGCCAAGCGAGTCGGGCCCACGGGCAAGGCCTATGGCCTCGACATGACGGATGAAATGCTCGCGCTCGCGAACGAAAATAGACGCAAGGCTGGGGCCGAGAACGTGGAGTTCTTGAAAGGCGAGATCGAGCAGATTCCGCTGCCCGGCGATTCCGTGGATGTGATCATTTCCAATTGCGTGATCAACCTTTCCGCCGACAAAGACCGCGTATTGCGCGAGGCGTTCCGTGTCCTGCGGCCGGGCGGACGATTCGCCGTGTCCGATGTGGTTACGCGAGGCGAAATCGCGCCGCAAATTCGCGAGAGCGTGCTTCTGTGGGTAGGCTGCGTCGCGGGAGCGCTCGACGAAGGCGAATACCACGACAAGCTTGCCTCTGCCGGGTTCGAGCAGATCGAGATCGAGCCGACGCGCGTTTATCGCGTTGAAGAGGCGCGCGAATTTCTCTCCGGGAAGGGCCTCGACGTAGACGCGCTCGCCCCGCAGGTGGACGGGAAGTTCGTGAGCGCTTTCGTGCGCGCCGTTAAGCCGAAACGATGATGGCGGGGCAGGCTCACTACAACGTGCTCTTTTTGTGCACCGGGAACTCCGCGCGTTCCATCATGGCCGAGGCCATTCTCAACCAGAGGGGAAGGCCCACGTTTACCGCATACAGCGCGGGAAGCCATCCTTCGGGATCCGTGCGACGCGAAGCGCTCAAGCAACTTGCTCAGGCACACCTGCCCACCGATGGGCTGCGCAGCAAGAACTGGGACGAATTCGCAGTGCCCGGAGCGCCGAAAATGAATTTTGTCTTCACGGTTTGCGACAACGCGGCGAAAGAAGCGTGTCCCATCTGGCCGGGCCAACCGATGACCGCGCATTGGGGCGTTCCTGATCCCGCGGTCGTGACGGGCACGCCCGATCAAATCGAGCTCGCTTTTCGTGACGCGTTCTTGATTCTCAGCCGAAGGATCAACCTGCTCCTCTGCCTGCCGCTCGCAAGCCTGGACAAACTCGCCATCCAGGCGTCAATCAATAGCATCGGCCATCAATGAAATCGAATTTGCGCGCTTGCGTTGCGGCGGAATTCCTCGGCACGGCGTTTCTGGTGGCGGCGGTCGTTGGTTCGGGAATTATGGCAGAGCGGCTGGCCAACGGGAACGCGGCTCTGGCCCTGCTGGCGAATACGATCGCTACGGGCGCGGCTCTCGTGGCGCTCATCCTCACTTTCGGTCCCATCTCGGGCGCACATTTGAATCCTGTGGTCTCGCTCGCAGACGCGATGGAAGGTGGTTTGGCCTGGCGTGAGACAATTCCGTACATCGCCGCGCAAATCTCCGGCGGGATTGCGGGAACGATAGCCGCCAGCGCCATGTTCGGCCTTCCGCTGATCTCTCTATCGCGCCATGACCGAAGCGGCCCCACTCAACTCCTCAGCGAATTCATCGCGACGTTCGGACTGCTGTGCGTGATCTGGGGATGCTCGCGCTCGCGGGCGGGCATGACCGCATTCGCAGTGGGGGGCTACATCAGTGCGGCGTATTGGTTTACGGCGTCCACATCTTTTGCGAATCCCGCCGTTACGATTGCGAGGTCGCTTACCGATACTTTCGCGGGTATTCGCCCCGCCGACGTTCCGGGATTCATCGTTGCCCAAATCGCAGGCGGAATCGCTGCCACTCTTATGTTTCGCCGGCTTGTTCCCGGCTTGCCATCGCGCGCGAAGGACGTCGTCGTGCCGCATCACGGCGAAATCTAGCCAATGACGGCGCGGAAGCCAGGCGCCGGCGTGATGTGCGACAATGTGCGGCGAGGTGCAAACGGTGAGCGAGGCGAGACTGGTGGAAGTTGCAAGCTTTCTCAATAAGCTCGACGCGGAGCTGGCGTTGGGCGCGCTTAAGAACGCAGGTATCGATGCGATGGTGGCGGGAGACGATGCGGGAGGTGAGGAGCCCGGTCTTTGGATGGGCGGCGTGAAGGTGCTGGCGCGTGCGGCAGACGCCGAGCGCGCGAAGAAGATTCTCGAGAAGGGAAAGTAGGTCCGCACCAAGGAGCGGGCACGGCATGGATTCGGCTCCGCTCACCACAGGTGCCGTGCCTCTGCGACGGAAGGCGAAAAGAAAGATAGATCCTTTTCCCCCCAACACTGTCGGGGGCACAGGATGACGACGCGAGGGGTTGACAGGCCCGTTTTCGTCTTTTCTCAGACTCCCGGAGGGTGGTAAAATAGAGGAAGTATGCTGCGTGATGCCGGACAAGGACTCCTCATCTGCTTGATTGTCGTTGGGCTGATCGCCTTCCGCTTGGTGTGGGGCCATCCGGCGTTTCGAGTCATGATCCGGTACTTCCCTAAGAACTGGCAAGCCTGGCTTTTGGACGAGCACGCGTCTCCCTCCGAAAAAGCGCATTAAACTCCCCGCGGTGGTGCCCTGGATTGCAATCAAAGAGAGATTCTCCGTTCACCGCGGCGGACTCAGAATGACGGCGTTCGGGAATGGCGCGTTAACAATCCACTCTGTTGCACGTCATCCATCCCTGTGCTAGCGTGAGCCACTGACAGCGCGAGCGATTTCTTGTGAAAGCCAGCGAACTTCTAAAACCTGACAACCGCGAAGAAGCGGAGCTTCTCGACAAACTCGACCTCAAGCGCCTGCCGGAGCACCTCGCCGTCATCATGGACGGCAACGGGCGGTGGGCGGAGCGCCGCCATCTGCCGCGAGTGGCGGGGCATCGCGCGGGAGTGAAAGCGGCGCGCGAAGTGATCGAGTCGTGCGCGCGTCTGAAACTGCCGTATCTCACTCTTTACGCTTTCTCACTCGAGAACTGGCGGCGCCCGCAGGCGGAAGTGGATTTCCTGATGCGCCTTTTGCGCGAATATCTGAAGCGCGAGCTGCCCGCCATTCACAAAAACAATATTCGCCTGCTCATCATCGGCCGGTCCGAACAGCTCCCCGAGGGCGTTCGCAAGGACATCGAGCACGGCATGCGTCTCACGGCGCGGAACACGGGGATGAAGCTCGTCGTCGCGCTCAACTACGGCGGGCGCGCCGAGCTTGTGGACGCGTTCAACGCCCTGCTCGACCACGTGCGCTCGAACGGCCTCTCCGCGTTTCATGCCGACGAGCAAACCATCTCCGAGCACCTCTACACGGCCGGGCTGCCCGATCCCGACCTCCTGATCCGCACGAGCGGAGAAATGCGCGTCAGCAATTTTCTCCTCTGGCAAATCGCCTACGCGGAAATCTATGTGACCGAAACGCTGTGGCCGGATTTTTCGCGCGCGCGCCTGCTCGAAGCGCTGGTTGACTTCCAAAAGCGCGAGCGCCGCTATGGCGGCCTCGGCTCGCCACGCGAACGCGCGGCGTCCGCGCAGGGCTGACGCCGAATGGGCCTGCGTATCCTGACGGCCGCCGTTCTGATCCCCATCGTCGTCGCCCTGGTCTGGTTTGAGCCCCCATTACTTTTCGCTACTTTAGCCGCGGCGGCGGCGATCCTCGCGCTCATCGAATTTTTCGACCTGGGCGATCGCGTCGGCCTCCGAGCCTTCCGCAAATGGACGCTGACTTGTGTCGTGGCGCTTTTCTACGCGCAATTCTCGCTGGGCCTCGTCGAGACGCACCCGTTCGGCCAAGGCGTCTCGCTCGTCCGCAATGCAGCCGGCGGCGTGCTCTCCATCGAGGCTGTCCTTCTGATTTTTGTTTTCGGCTGCGCGGGGATCGCACTCGCCACACGCCGCGCCTTGCATGAAGTCCTGCCGGCCATCGCCATCAGCTCCGCCGGGCTGCTGTTCATCGCGCTGCCGTTCAGCTATCTGGTGCGCACGAACGAAATCGAGCGCGTCGGCCGCCAGTTGGTTCTCTTCACGCTGGTCCTCATATGGGCCGGAGACATGCTCGCCTATTTCGTGGGGAAATCGCTGGGACGCTTTCCGATGGCTCCCGCGATCAGCCCGAAAAAAACCTGGGAAGGGGCGCTCGGGAATATCGTTGCCTCGCTTCTCGTGGCCGTCCTTTTCGCGCGCTGGATGATGATCGATGCGCTCACGCTTCTCGTCATCGCCGGCCTCGCCAATATTGCCGGACAAATCGGCGACCTTCTCGAGTCCGTCTACAAGCGCGGCGCCGCCGTGAAGGATTCAAGCACACTGCTCCCCGGGCATGGCGGCATGCTCGACCGCATCGACAGCCTCATCCTCGCCGCGCCAGTGGTCTGGGCGCTCTATCAGTGGCTCGGAAGACAGTGAAGTGAACGCGCGATTCCTTGCGTCCGATAGGGAGGATTCTGCCGCCGCACTACACGCGCGCGGAGGAAGAGAATCCGGATCTCCACCGCGAGCGCCACGGACAGCGGTGACGCGCGTGAAAAACTACTGGTTGGCTGACGCGGCGGCCGGGCTTGGTTGGCTCGCCGCCGCTGATGGGGCCGACTCGAGTGAGGAATTGTGCATGTTGAGAATGCGCCAGCGGCCGTCGCCCTTCCGGCACATGGACATGCCGTGGCCGGTGCGGTGCTCGATGGGCGTATCGAGCGTGTAATCGTAGGAATACCACAGCGCATCTCCGAACATCTGCGCCTCGCGCAGCTTGGTGACGTACTGCACGTTGGGCGCGTACTGGAAGAAGCGGGTTTGCATGTAGGCAATCACTTGCTGCTGTCCGACGAACTCGCCGTGCGGCGTGTACATCACCACTTCGGGATCGAGACACTTCTTGAACTCGGCCGCGTTACCTTGATTGAAAGCCACCATGCAAGGCGCCATGGAATTTTCCATGGCCTCGTAGGTGGCGCGCACGTCCGCAGCGTCGGGCCCCATGGACGCCACGCGGTGCTTCAGGTCGATGGTCACGCCCATTTTGTCGAGCAGGTCCACGCCGAGGATGCCGTCGATCGGGCCGCCGCAAGCCGCGCCGATGGGACTCAAATCAATCGCCGGCAATTTCAGATCGCGCAGGGTGTGTTTCCCGAGCGTAAGCTCAGGCAGCGATACTTCGCGCGCGCTGGTGGCCCCCGTACCGGTCCAGGAAGCGATGCGGGCCTCTTTCGAGCGACCGCCCGCAAACGATTTTAGATTTAGCAGCGTGGTCGCGGCCGTGTCCACGAGGAAGTGCATGTCTTTTCCCACAACGTGGACCTTCACGACCGGCAGGCGATCGCAGCGCTCGATAGGAATCTCGTCGCGAGCAGGATTGCCCTGGGCCGCGGCGTTGGTCGCCGGCCAGGAACAAAGCATCACCACCCAAGCAAAGCGAGAGTACCGTCCCAGCCTGCCCGCAATCATCGACGCGCACTCCGGATCCCGCCGACTCGTCCTGTGCGGTTCATCGGATGCAGGGACTTCGAGGCGAGATTCCGGTAATTATTGGTTTCGGAGTTTGGACCGAGACCCAGAAATTCCCGGTCAGATCAATTAGTCTCTAACGCAACCTGTTCGACCATTTTCCGTAAAGGGATGCTGTCCTGGAGGACATTGTGCGGCCTGGTCCTGTCGGGCCTGATCTCGTTCTCTGTCGCGGTCCCGGTCACGATCTCTGTCGCGGTCCGACGCGCCTTGCGGTCCAGGAGGTCCCTGCGGTCCTGCCGCTGGCGTCGCGGAGCAGCCGGCAATGAGTAGCACGAGCAAGAACGTACTGATGATTAGCGATCGATTCATTTTGAATCTCCTTCGTGATGTCGCCCGGAAACAACGCTGCCACCGTAGACGATTTCACGTAGAAGGATAGTACCCAGAGTGCACCGCCGGGTTCTGTTCCAATTCGCACAGTAGTCAAACGACGTCGAGGGCGGGAAGATGGCTCGAGAAGCCGATTGGGACTCGAGTTCTCAAATGAGGCGGTCGCCAAGCCCCGGTAGGTCGGTGGCATACGAGGTTATTCGGATGCCTGCTTCCGGCTTCGTGACCGCTCTACTCGAATGGTGACGACTGGCTAGATTCTGAAGCGCGACAGCGCCAACCGTGCGGCGTGGTATCCGCACATTCCGTGTACTCCGCCGCCCGGCGGTGTGGATGACGAACAGAGGTATATGTCCGTGGCCGACGTCGCATAGTGGCGCCAGGTGGGCCGGAACAAAAACTGGCGAATGTCCATCGCGCCGCCCGAAATGTCCCCTCCGATAAGATTGGCGTCCATTTTCTCGAGGGCCGCAGGAGAAAAAACGCGGCGAGCCAAGATGCAGTCGCGGAAACCAGGAGCGAAGCGCTCGATTTGGGTTTCGAGAATCTCCAGCATGTCGAATTCAGATCCGTTCGGGACATGGCAGTACGCCCAAGCAGTGTGCTTTCCTGCGGGGGCGCGGGTGGGATCGAACAGACTTGGCTGAGCTAGCAGGACAAAGGGACGCTCTGAATGGTGGCCATGCGCCATGGCCCTTTCGGAGGCGGCAATCTCATCGGCACTTCCTCCCAGATGCACGGTTGCGGCGCGAAGGCACTCGGTTGCTTTCCATGGGATCGGGCTGCGCAAAGCGTAGTCGACTTTGAAGGCTCCGGGGCCATAACGGTACTTGGCTAATCGAAGCGTATACGGCGTGGACAATCGGCTGCCTGCCATTCGCAGCAACTGAAGAGGAGTCACGTCGCACAGTGTGACGTCAAATTTTGGGAGAGACGCAAGGCTATCAACGCGCGCCGAGGTCTCAATCCGGCCGCCGAGCGCCGCAAGATGCCCGCATAACGCCGTGGTAATGGACTGAGCGCCACCGCGAGGAATTGGCCAGCCTACTGCGTGTGCTGCAGCGCCGAGCAAAATGCCAAACGCTGCGCTCAAAGGCTCATCGAGACTCAGAAAGGAATGCGCCGCTAGACCAGCGAAGAGCGCCTTGGTGCGTTCGTGGCGGAACGAAATACGAGCGAGGAGGTTCGCGGAAGGAATGGCGACCAGGCCGAAGCGCGCAAGCAAAAACGGATGACGAGAAAGCAGGTGAATTGGGCGAAGCACCTCGGATGATAGATCGGACCAGCGCTCGGCAAATGGCTGCATGAGCCTGCGCCAGGCTCTGCCGTCAATTCCCAGTGTGGATTCTGCGTCGCGCAGATCGCGTTCCAATGTGATCGCGGTGCCGTCGTCGAAGGGATGCGCCAGCGGACAGGGCGAATGGATCCATTCCAGTCCGTGGTTAGACAAGGGCAAAGAGGAAAAAAATGGCGACCCGGCAGCGAATGGATAAACTGCCGATCCGAAGTCGTGGAGAAAGCCGGGCAAGGTGAGCTCAAGCGTCTTTGCGGCGCCCCCCGGCTGAGGCTCCGCTTCAAAAACGTCCACCTTCAATCCCGCCTGAGCCAGAACGATGGCCGCTGCGAGTCCATTGGGACCGGCGCCGATAACGCAAGCATCGCGGGTCATTTTATTTTTTCGCTCACGTGTAAGCTCATAGGCGCCTAACGGTTGTAGGAATGTGGCGTTATCAGGCCTGTAGGTTCCTCCTTTTATACCAAGACATCGAAACTTTGTACAAATTTGCGAGTTTGCTTCCGAATGCACCGTGATCCAGGAGGTATGAGCGGTCAGGCAAGGGAACTTGGTAGAGTGCTGGTAGAATCTGCTATGGAAGCCAAAACCCATCGCCCGACGTGGAAGACTTTGCTGGCTTTCGCGATTATCTATTTTGTGTGGGGGTCCACATTTCTCGCGATTCGCGTTGGCGTCCGCGAAGTTCCGCCGTTCCTTCTGGCGGCGATGCGTTTCCTGGTTGCGGGACTCGTTCTTTACGGCTGGATGATCGCGCGGGGCGAGCGCTCACCGAGCGGGCGCCAATGGATGTCGGCATTCTTACTCGCCCTGCTGATCTTCGTCCTCGACTACGGACTGGTGTTCTGGGCCGAGCAGCGCGTGCCTTCGGGCATTACCGCGGTCATGATGGCCACGATCCCGGCGTTCATGGCGCTGTCGGAAATCATTTTCCTGCGAACGCAGAGGCTCACCGTTCGCTTGGCACTGGCGCTCTTGATCGGGATTGGGGGAGTGGCAGTGCTGATGAGCCACTCGTTGAACCTCGGCGGCGCGCCGATCGACAGGGCGGGCGCCGTGGCGCTGATCATTGCATCGATGAGTTGGTCGGTAGCGTCTGCGCTCACGCGCAAGCTGCCGCTTCCGCCGTCCAAAGTCATGAGCTCGGGAGCGCAGATGCTCGCCGGAGGAGTGTTGCTGGCTCTCGCGGCGGCCGCGCTGGGAGAATTTCGTAATTTTCGTCCCGTGGACTGTCTCACGCGGAGCGTGGCTCTCATTGCTCTATCTGATTGTCGCGGGCTCCATCATCGGGTTTACCGCCTACGTGTGGCTGATTCATCATGAATCGCCGACGAAAGTCGGGACCTACGCGTACGTGAATCCGGTTGTGGCCGTGCTGGTTGGATATTTCCTGGGCGGCGAAACGCTTGGCCTGCGAACGATTCTGGGGACTCTGTTTGTTCTGATCAGCGTGGTGGTGATCACGACGACGCGAGCGAAGAAACCGGTAGCGACACTCGCGGCGGAAGACACGGGGTGACTCCTGATCCGTCGCGCACTGGCCGCGTGGCGCGCTCATGGGAGCCTGACCCACCCCTGGCACAGGCTGCGTTCGCAATATTCGACAAACCCCTATAAAATGGAAAACCAGCCTCGCATGAAACGTATCGCCATTCTGGGTTCCACCGGCTCCATCGGGCGCCAATGCCTCAGCGTCGTGGACGCGCTTCCTGGAAAATTTGAAGTGGTCGCACTCGCCGCAGGCTCGAACGTCGCGCTGGCCGCCGAACAGGCCGCTCGCTATCGCCCGAAAATTGTCTCCGTAGGAACCGAACATGCCGCTCGGGATCTGTGCGAGGCTTTGAAGGCGGCGCGGGGGCGCGACAAGAATGCGGCGCATCCAGAGATACTCTTTGGCGCTGAAGGCATGGAACGCGTTGCGACGCAGCCGGACGTCGAAATGGTCGTGTCGGCAGCCGTAGGCGTAGTCGGACTGCCCGCAACCTACAAAGCCATCGAGCACGGCAAGAACATCGCTCTCGCCAACAAGGAAGTGCTCGTCGCTGCCGGGGAAGTGGTGATGGCGGCGGTCCGCCGCCGCGGCATCGCGCTGCTTCCCGTGGACAGCGAGCACAACGCCATTCACCAGTGCCTCCGCACCGGCGAGCAACGCGAAGTGAAGCGCCTGGTGCTGACGGCTTCGGGCGGCCCGTTTCGCAAGACGCCCGTGTCGCGCTTCAAAAAAATCACACCCAAACAGGCTTTGGCGCATCCCAATTGGAAGATGGGTCAGCGGATCACGATTGATTCCGCCACGCTTATGAACAAGGGATTCGAGGTGATCGAGGCGCGCTGGCTCTTCGGAATGGATCTCGACAAAATCCAGGTGGTGATTCATCCACAATCCACGATTCATTCCATGGTCGAATTTGTGGACGGTTCAATCCTGGCACAGCTTGGCCCAACGGACATGCGCATGCCCATTCAATATGCGCTAACCTATCCGGAGCGTGTTGCATCGAATGGATGTGCCCTCGACTGGAGCACGCTGCGCAAGCTTGAGTTCGAGGACGTCCCGGCGCGGAAGTTTCCATGCCTCAACCTTGCAAGGGAAGCGCTGAAAAGGGGAGGGACGCTCCCATGCGCCTTGAACGCTGCCGATGAAGTGGCCGTCGCGGCGTTTCTCGAGGGTCGGCTGCCGTTTCCGGGAATCGCGGCGCTAATCGAGCGCGTGCTCGAGCGCATGCCTCGAACGGCAGTGGAAAAGATCGAAGATGTGCTCGAGGCTGACGCGGAAGCCCGCCGACTGGCCCGGCACGAAATCGAACGCAGAAATTAATTTCTTGTAGAGCGTGGCATAATGACAAAAGAGGCTCCATGAGCACATTCCTGACCGCAGTCATAGCCGTCACCGTCGTCCTCGGCATCATGATTTTCGTCCACGAGTGGGGCCATTTTATTGCCGCAAAGCTTTGCGGCGTGCGCGTGGAAGTATTCTCCTTCGGATTCGGCACCAGGCTCTTCGGCGTGAAGCGCGGCGATACGGACTATCGCATCAGCGCTCTCCCGTTCGGCGGGTATGTGCGCATGGCGGGCGATAATCCGGTGGAGGAGCGCACCGGGGCCTCCTATGAATTTCTCTCGCGGCCTCGCTGGCAGCGAGTCGTGATTGCCGTGGCGGGCCCCGCGATGAATTTCCTTCTTGCCTTCGTCATCTTCTGGGGGATTTACTGGCTCGTGGGGGCGCCTTTTGACGCTTACCTGCGCTTGCCCGCCCAAGTGGTCGCTGTGCCGCAAAAACCGACCGTCGTTTCCGGTATCCAAGCCGGCGACACCATCGTCGCAGTCAACGGCGTAAGGACTCCCACGTGGGACAATGTCCTCACCGCTGCGGACCTGGTCAAGTCAGGCGAACCAATTTCGCTCACCGTCTTGCGCAACGGCACAGAACAAACCCTGCATGTGATCGCCCCGGAAAAGCTCAAGGTCTTCGAACTTGTGGGCTATCCCGCGATGACCCCCGTGGTGGACGATCCTGCCATAGGGCTGCCGGCGGAAAAGGCGGGCCTGAAATCCGGAGACACAATCGTCTTCATGAACGGCAAGCCGATTGCGACTTGGCTGCAGCTCGTCGAAATCGTGCGGCAGTCCGACGGTCATCCCATCCAATTAGTCATCCGGCGCGGCGGCAAAGAATTCCCGATGGAGATCACTCCGATCCAGGCCATGATTCCCGATGGCCAGACCGTCTGGCAGATCGGCGTGGCTCAGAAGTCGCAGGAAGCCTACGAGCGGCAGGGTTTCTTCAAGGCGGCAAAAGACGCGGGTCTCGAGACCTACTTGAACACGCGCCAGATCGTGGAGGTTATCGGCGGCCTTTTCACGGGCAAAGTTTCCATGCGTGAATTGGCCGGACCTCTCGGCATCGCTCGTATGTCCGGCCAAGCCGCCAAGCACGGCCCTATGTCGTTTCTTGGATTGATGGCCGTCATCAGCTTGAACCTCGGCCTGATCAACCTTCTTCCCATCCCGATTCTCGATGGCGGCCACGTTTTGCTTCTGGCCGTCGAAGGTGTCATCCGCCGCGATCTCAGCATTGCCGTCAAAGAGCGCTTCGTGCAGGTGGGGCTGGTTTTTCTTCTCGCCGTGTTTGCCTTCGTGATGTATAGCGATATCCTTAAGCTGATTCAGAGCCACTAGTCGTCGTGGGGGGGCCAGCCGCTTTCCCGCAAATTGGTTATCGTCGCGCGGGGTCATGTCCATTTCCAATCCCTGGAGTTTATTCATGAATCTTTGGCCGGCTCAAGTACTTGCCCTGTTCCTCGTGGCGATTCTAAGCACGCAGATCACGGCCGGCGATGCTTCGTCATCCGCTTCGCCGCCCGTTGCCAAAAAGATTCCCAAGATTACCGAGGTCAACGGGAAGCAGTTGGTGGACAACTACTCCTGGCTCCGCGACAAGAAGAACCCCGAAGTAAAAGCGTATCTCGAAGCCGAGAACGCATACACCGATGCCGTGATGAAGCTCACGGATCCGCTCCAGAAGGTGCTCTACGGCGAGATGCTCAGCCGGATCAAGGAAACAGACGTCGATGTGCCCTACAAGGACGGCGGCTACTTTTATTATTCGCGCACCGAGACCGGCCAGCAGTATCCGATTCGCTGCCGCAAGAAGGGAAGCCTGAACGCGCCAGAAGAGATCGTTCTGGATGTCAACGAACTGGCGAAGGGCCAAAGCTTCATGTCCTTGGGTGCTTTCGCTGTGAGCGATGACGGCAGCCTGCTCGCGTACTCAACCGACAGCACCGGTTTCCGCGACTACACCATGGTGGTGAAAGACCTCCGCACGGGAACACTCCTGCCCGATCGCGTGGAGAAGACCGGATCGATCGTTTGGGCGAATGACAACAGGACGCTTTTCTATACGGTGGAAGATTCCGCCAAGCGCCAGTATCGTCTGTATCGCCACACGGTTGGTTCGGCCGGCGCTGACGATCTCATTTACGAGGAAAAGGACGACCGATTCAACGTAGGAGCCGAAAAGACCCGCAGCAAAGCTTACATTTTTCTCATTTCCGCGAGCCACACCACGAGCGAGGCGCGTTACATTCCAGCGGACAAGCCGAGTCGGGGATGGGAGCTCATCGAGCCGCGCAAGCAGGACGTGGAGTATTACCCGGACCACAACGGCGACTTCTTTTATATCCGCGTTAACGATACGGGCCGCAACTTTCGCCTGGTGAAGGCCCCCGTTTCGAATCCTGGCAGCCAACACTGGCAGGAGGTGGTCGGGCAGCGTCCCGATGTCATGCTGCAGGACACCGACTTCTTCCAGAACGATTACGTCCTGTACGAGAGGGAGAACGGACTGCCACACATTCGCGTGACCAACCTGCGCAGCGGGCAATCCCGGCGCATCGATTTTCCCGAGCCGGCTTATCTGGTCTCGACCTACGTCAACAAGGAGTACGACTCCAATAAATTGCGCTACAGCTACCAGTCATTCATCACGCCGCCTTCGATTTTCGAGTACGACATGGACCATGCGACTTCAACCCTGCTGAAGCAGAAGGAAATCCCCGGCGGATATGATCGCACGCGCTATCAAGTGGAACAGATTTATGCCACGGCATCGGACGGCGCGAAAATCCCGATCTCGGTGGTTTACAAGAAAGGCGTCAAGAGGGATGGTCAGGAGCCGCTCTACCTCTACGCGTACGGTTCTTACGGCTACCCCATCGACGTTCGCTTCGACTCCAACATTTTCAGCATGGTTGACCGAGGCGTGGTCGCCGCCGTGGCCCACATTCGCGGCGGAGGCGAGATGGGTAAAGCATGGCACGACGACGGTCGCATGATGCACAAGAAAAATACCTTTACCGATTTCATCGCCTGCGCCGAGCACCTCGTGGCCGAAAAATATGGCTCGAAGGATCGCCTGGTGATCGAGGGGAGAAGCGCCGGCGGCCTGTTGATGGGCGCGGTTCTCAACATGCGCCCCGACTTGTTCAAGGCTGCGCTCGTCGGCGTTCCGTTTGTCGACGTCATCAACACCATGCTCGACGAGTCGCTGCCGCTCACCGTTCCTGAATTTGAAGAGTGGGGAAACCCCAAAGAGAAAGCAGCGTTCGACTACATGATCTCGTATTCTCCCTACGACAATATCCAAAACAAACCGTACCCCAACATGCTGGTGAAGACCTCTTTCAACGACAGCCAGGTGATGTATTGGGAGCCGGCCAAGTACGTGGCCAAAATGCGGGCGGTCCGAACCGACCACAAGACCTTAATCCTCAAAACAAACATGGGCGCAGGCCACGGAGGGGCTTCGGGCCGTTACGATCACTTACACGAAGCCGCTTTCGACTACGCCTTCATCCTCACCCAAATGGGGATCGACAACTGAGTCGCTGGCGGTTGGTGAATCCGATTCCAGATTCTGTAAGTTGACCTATAGGGCGGTTTCAAGTGGGACGGCTCGCGCCTCCTCCTGCATTCAACCATTCATCTTCTTCAGCCGCTCACGGAAGTATCCCTTCCAGCTCTCAGGCAATGCGGCAACTTGCAAGGCACGGCGCACCGAAGTCACTTCGTCATTACCCCACCTTTTGGCGATATACAGTCGAGTGATTTCCGGAACGGGGACGGCGTTCGGGTCTCGAGCAATCTCTTTAATCTCATCGCCGGCGCCGACTTCTCCCTCGCGGCTGACGGCAACGTAGAAACCCGTTCGGCCGCTTGCGAGGAATCGCTTTACCATGTCATCGGCCTCGAATCTCGCACCAAGTTTGTAGCAAGGGAGGCGAGGCTGCGTCACGAATACCTCCGCAGAGCCGATAGAGAACCGGTCCCCGAGATGAACTGAGTCTTCCGTCAAGCCATCCGTGGTGAAATTTTCTCCAAAAATAGCCATCGGCAGATCCCGGCCTGGTAACTCTCTCTTCCAGTAATCGTAGTGTGCCAGCGGGTAGCAGTAAACGGCTTTATATTCTCCCCCGTGGACGCTCAGGTCCGCTTGACGGTCGCCGTCCAAATTGAGCTTGCGCAGAGCGACGCGGCCTTTGACCGGTTGCTTGTAGATACCCGTATTTACGATTCCTCCTCGCCAGGCCACTTCGCGAGGGAGCCCAATGTTCACTGATACTAGTTTCATCTCTGCTGATCCTCTCCAAGTCCGTTTCCGACTTCAAATTGTGACAGCAACCGTCCTCGGCCGGATTATATTTCACTTGCTGAAAACCACGCTATACGGAGGGGGCCGATCGGAAACGCCGATACGGCTTTACATTCACCGCCGGTGGCGATACTTTTCCGGCTCTCTCTATGAAAGCGACAAATTGGGAGTTCGCGAACAGAGCACTAGTCTTCGGGCTGATTTTTGGTTGCACGTTTCCGCTGTACGCTTTGGACCATCAGAATTCGACCGTCGTTTTGGGGAACTGGCTCGGAGCCGTGTTGCGGATGGATGCAGATCTCGTCGCGCGCATCCTGTTTGCATTCGCCGCCTTCTTGCTCGTCGTGGCCGCTGCTATCCGCACCTGGGCCTCGTCATACCTTCATGCAAGCGTGGTGTACGCAGCCGCAGTGAAGACAGAGTCGTTGGTTGCCGACGGGCCGTACCGGCGCGTCCGCAATCCGCTGTATTTCGCCAATGTGTTGATGGCCATCGGTCTGGGCGCCCTGATGAGCCGGACCGGTTTCTTCGTGGCGGTCGCGGCGATGCTGGTTTTCTGTTACCGGCTGATTCTGCGTGAAGAGTCCGAACTTCAGGCGACCCAAGGCGAGATATACGAGCGCTACTGCAAAGCCGTGCCGCGTCTGTGGCCTTCCTTGTGGCCGCACATTGCTTCTTCCGGACGCCAGGCCCAGTGGGCCGCGGGATTCAAGGCAGAATCCTGGTACTGGGGGTTCGCCGCGGCGGTCACGGCCTTCGCCATAACCCTGAACCTTAAAGTGTTTTTCGTGATACTCGGGGCAAGTATTATTTTGTTCTGGGTGTCTTCCGCGGTCCTTCAAAAGAAGCCAAATTCGCAAGCGTGACGCCGCGCGCAAGCGAACGAATTGGCGCCTGTTACGGAGCTACGCCGCCAACGGCTGGCGCGAGCGCTCCCTCCATGCTTGCGCTTTTTGCTATAATGTTGTTTGTACATGGCCATGAGCTCCACACCCGCACATCGAGTGTCCACCGGCGAGCGCATAAACATTCATGACACGCCGGGCCGGCTTCAGCGCGAGTTGGGAGCTCGCGGCATCCGGCTCACGCGCCAGCGCCGCGTTTTGCTTCAGGTAATGGAAACCGCGCGCCGCCATCTCGATGCGGGCGAAATTCTCGAACGCGCGCAGAAGATTGATTCCAATATCACGCGTGTGACGGTGTACCGCACCATTGATCTTTTGAAACGCCAGGGCTTGATTGACGAGCTCGACCTTCTTCATCTCCGCGGTGATCGACATTTCTACGAAAGCCATGGGCCTCGCGACCACATCCACGTGGCCTGCATGCGCTGCGGTAAAGTCCGCGAAGTGGAAAGCCCGCTGTACGAAGAGCTGAAGCGCCAGATCTCGCGCGATTGCGACATCGAAATCACCGTCTCTCGCACCGAGGTCGGCGGCGTCTGCGGCGACTGCAAGCAAAAGTCCTGATCCGAAACTCCTACTGCGGACTGACAGCTCTCTCCTCATTTTGCGGCGCGGCCTGAACGGCAATCGGAATGCGGACCGCGGGCCCTACTCGTAGTGCAGCGCGACCATCGGGTCCACGCGCATTGCGCGGCGCGCGGGAATGAAGCACGCGAAGAGCGCCACGGCGCAGAGCAGGATCGCCACGCTGGAAAAGGTCAGCGCATCGGTGCTCGTCACGCCCAGCAGCAAGCTGCTCAGGTAGCGCGTCAGCGCAAATGCGGCCGTCAATCCAAGGATCACCCCGACGAGCGTCAACCGAAGCCCATGCCCGAG
This sequence comes from uncultured Acidobacteriota bacterium, assembly GCA_963812565.1. GTDB lineage: Bacteria > Acidobacteriota > Terriglobia > Acidiferrales > UBA7541 > Palsa-295. The sequence goes on along the minus strand of CAWEVR010000006.1, from coordinate 969,779 downwards.
CACCAGCCGCAGAATGTCCTGCTTGCTCGCGCCCAGCGCCATGCGGATGCCGATTTCATGTGTGCGCTGCCGCGTGGTGTAGGCCGTGACGCCGTAAATTCCCACCGCTGCGAGGACCAGCGCGAGCAGCCCAAATGCGCCTACGAATGTTCCGGCGACGCGCTGGCCGAAGCTGGCGAATTGCTCGCGCAATTCGAGCGTCGTCACGTCAAACACCACCAAGTCGGCATTCAATTCATGGATCGTTTTCTCGACGGTCTTGCCCATAGCCAGCGGATCACCCGTTGTCCTCGCAATGATGATCATCGTCGACCGGTAAACCTGATATTGCGGCAGATATACGAAGGGCGTCGGCTTTTCATTCAACTGGTTCACTTTGCTGTCCCGCGCCACACCGACCACCGTGAACCATTCGTGTGTCAAGTCGGAGTTCAGCTGCTTGCCCACTGCCTCCTGATTCGGCCAGTAGCGATTCACAAATGTTTCGCTGACGATCGCCACGCGCTGCGAACTCTTCGTGTCCTGCAGCGTGAAGTCGCGCCCCTTCACCATCGGAATCTGCATGGTCTGGAAATAATTCGGTGTGATGATGGCCACCTGGGTCTCCATCGATTCGTTCGCCTGCGCTACGTACCCCTCCGGATTCACGCTCGTCGAGCCACCGCCGAATCCCAGCGGCACGCGGGTCGCCAGCGCCACTGACTGAACGCCCGGCAGCGTTTCCAGCTTCTCCGCCAGCTCGCGATCGAATTCCGCGCCTTTCTCGTCCGAATATCCCGCGGTAAACAGATCGTAGGAAGCGATCAGCACGTTGTGTGAATTAAATCCCGGATTAATCTGCTGCGCGCTCATGAAGCTGCGGATAAATAATCCCGCGCAGACCAACAGCAGGAGCGACAGTGAAATTTGCGCCACCACCAGCCCACTCGCGAGACGCGCCTTTCGCAGGCCACCTGACGCACTGCCCGTGTCCTCTTTCAACACCGCCACCGGCGCTTCACTCGAAGACCGCAGCGCCGGCAAAATGCCGAAAATTACTCCGGTGAGCACCGAGATCACCATCGTCGCCAGCAACACCGCGCGGTCCGCTCGGACGCTGAGCGAGATCGGAAAATCCGTCTTCGGAATGAATTTCATGAACGTTCCCGCAGTCCAGAAAGTGATCAGCAGCGCGACCACACCTCCCGCCAGGGCGAGTACCAGGCTTTCCACCAGCAGTTGCCGCACTAGCCGCCATCGGCTCGCGCCCAGCGACAAGCGAATGGCAATCTCGCGCCGCCGCCCCACCGACCGCACCAACATCAGATTCGCCACATTCGCGCATGCCAGCAGCAGCACCAGGCCCGCGATGGTCATCAGCATCGGCAGCAGCGTCGAGAGGAACTGATTCGCGCCAAACGGGCTGCGCCATAGCTGATACAGCGTCACGCTGTCGTGCCCTCTGTGTTCCTCCGGATAATTCTTCACCTCTCGCTTCAGCAGCACCGTCATTTCCTCTTGTGCCTTCTCCAGCTGGACGCCCGGTTTCAGCCGCCCCAACACGAACAGCCAGAAATAGTGATGGTCATGAAGCAGGGAGCCCTGCGGCAACAATTGCGCATCCATCATGATGGGAATCCAAATCTCCGTCCGCACCCCCGTCTGGCTCCCCTGAAATACTGCCGGCGTTACGCCGACAATCGTGTACGGGTGCTGATTGATTTCAATCGTCTGGCCCACAACGCCCGGGTTCGCAGCGAAGTGCGTCTGCCACAGGCGGTAGCTGATCACCGCCACCGGCGCGCCTCCCGGTTTTTCATCCTCCGCGGGAAGAAAACCGCGTCCAAGGATCGGCCGCACGCCCAGCACATCAAAATAGTTCGCGGACGCCAGCATGCCCCAGACGCGTTCCGGCTTACCCTTGCCCGTCAAGCTCATCGGAGTCATGTTGCACGCCGTAATGCCCGTAAAACTCTGCTGACCGTCGCGCAATGCCTCCAGGTCAGGATAGGTAAACGGAAAGGGGTTCTCCGCGCCCCGGCCGAGCGACAGTGCCACGACTTCGCTCGGGCTGGCCAGGCCGGGAATCGGGTTCAGCAATGTTGAGTTGATCCAACTGAAAATCGTGGTGTTTGCGCCAATCCCTAGCGCAAGCGTCAGGATGGCGATGGCGGCAAATCCCGGCGCCTTGACAATCATCCGCAGGCTGTACCGCACGTCTTGCCAGAACGAGGTCATCCCCGCACCTCCAAGAAGATGTCTGAACGGCTCAGAGCATGTCCTCGCCCATCCGAGGTTTCCACTAAGCGACTACTGGCGAATCACTTAGCAGACCCACCCGACCCCCGGGTCGCACAGGACTGCTCGTTTGTGGGACACACCCTCAGCAAGACCGAACATCTTCTCAGTGCAGGGTTGGCGTCCCCTCGCATCGTCGTCATGAGCGAAGAACTGGCTTTGTTGTCATTCATCCCGCTCTTTCGGGACGAGCCGGCTCGCAGTCGAAGGATCTCTCTTCGATTTACGGCGTGCCCTGGTTTGCAATCGAAGAGAGATACTTCGTCGTCCGCGAAGGCGGACTCCTCAGAATGACGAAGCGGTGTCAGTTCCTATCGGTGCTTATCTGTGTTCCTCGGCGGTTCCACTAGTCCGAAAAAACTCCCGCGCCTGCTCGATATCCTTCAGCACTTGATTGCGCAGCGCCTGCGGCCCGGCAAACCTTTGCTCGTCGCGCAACCGCTTCCAGAACCGGACTTCCATGCGCCCGGCTGTTAATTGCTGCGAAAAATCCAGCAAGTGCGACTCGATCGCAAGCCGCGTCCCGTCGAACGTCGGCCGCATTCCCACATTCGTGGCCGAGCGATAAACCTTTCCTTCGACGACCGTCTCCGTCGCATAGACCCCCAACTTCGGCAAGCACTCTTGTTCGGTCGCCAGATTGAGAGTCGGCACCACGAGCTTCCGCCCCTGTCCCGTCCCTGGCCGGATTTCCCCTTCAAGCGCAAACGGCCTTCCGAGCAATCGCGCCGCGTCTTCCATCCGTCCGTCGCGAACCGCTTCCCGAATCGCCGAGCTTGATACCACTACTCCGTCCGCTACGACCGGCAGCACCACGTGCACCTCGAAATCGGATCGCCGACCCAACTCCTCCAGTAATTTCACATCGCCAGCCTGGCGATGCCCAAACCGGAAATTCCCTCCGACGAGAATCGCTTTCGCGCGCATCGTGTCAACCAAATAGCGCTGCACGAAAACCTCTGCGCTCACTTTCGCCAGCTCGGCGTCGAATCTCAGGACGAGCGCGGCGTCCATCCCCGCGGCTTCGAACGCTCGAAGACGCTGATCCAGCGTGGCCAGCAATGCAGGCGCCATCGCGGGCCGAAGGACTCGCGCCGGGTGGGGATAGAACGTCAGGACGGCAGACAGAAGATCTGCGCGCCTCGCCCGTTCGCGCACCCCGAGCAAGATTTCTTGGTGACCCAGATGTACGCCATCAAAATTGCCGATGGTCACGACAGAGGGCTTGCGCGCGGCGCCGAATCGCGCGACCCATTCTTCCGCCGAATGTGCCGTCGCGAATGGCATCAGAGTTCAGCCTCGAATTTCAGCCCGTCGTACGCGAGCCGGACGCCCTCGGGCAATCGCGCATTCGTTTCCACATGTCCCAGGTCGTGGCAGATATGCGTAAACCACGCGCGCTTCGGTTTCAGTTCCCGCACTAGTTCGAGCGACTGCGCCACCGTTGAGTGCATCGGGTGCGGCGTGTCCCGCAGCGCATCCAGAATGAAATCGTCGAGCCCGCGCAGCAGCGCCTTTGAAGATTCCGGCACAGCGCTGAAGTCCGTCAGGTACGCAGCCTTGCCAAAACGGAATCCCAGGACGCCCGCCGGCCCGTGCATCGCCGGCACGGGAATCATCTCCACGCCGAAAAGTTTGAAGGGACTCGCAATCGTGTGGAGCTCGACGCCCGGCACCGAGCTCTCAGTCGGCGCGTCGTCGAAGATGTATGAAAACGTCCGCCGCAAGGTCTCCAGCGTCTTCTCCGACGCGTAGATCGGGATCTTGCCCATTTGCTTGAGATTGAACGGGCGGATGTCGTCCAGCCCGAGGATGTGGTCCGCATGGCCGTGCGTGAAGAGGATCGCGTCCAGACGGTCGAGGCCCTGCCTCATCGCCTGGGAGCGAAAATCCGGCGTCGTGTCGATCAGCACTTCGCGCCCGCCGTACGACAGCAGCACCGAGGGCCGCGTCCTCTTATCCAGCGGGTCTTTCGAAGTGCACACGGCGCAGTGGCACCCGAGCGTGGGCACTCCCATGGACGTGCCCGATCCCAGAACTGTCAGTTGGAGTGAAGCCATGAAATCTCAGGGGGGATTCTAGCGAAACCGCGCGGCGAACGGCGAGCCGCCCGTCACTTTCCCTTGGCCTTCTTGCTCATCGCCTCGGCCGCGGCCTTCGAAATCTCCATAAACGTCAGTTTCAGGCTCCCGACCACTTCGAGCAGCAGGTCGTCGTCGGCCTTCGACAGGTTCCCGCGTGTCTTTTCGCGCAGCGCGTCGAGCATGTCGATCACTTCGCGCGCGCCCTCGAGGTCCACGAATGGCTGCCCGGTCCGCGGGTCGGCCATCCCTCCGAGCATCGCCGCGGCATTCCGCGCCAGAAAATCCACGAGCATTTGAAAGCTGTGCGACGCTTCCGAAGGAATAGCTCCTGGCGGTGCGCTCGCCCCGGCTGCCGTCGCACTCGGGTCGCTCGCCGCAGGCGCGACCATTTCCTTCGGGGGCGGAGGCGGATTCGCCGCCGCTTTTTTTGCCGACGCTTCTTCCTCGCGCTTCTCCTGCTCGACGATGTCTGTGCGCAGGTCGCCCTCTTCGGTAAAGTGGCGCCTGTCGATGACCTTGAATGTTTCTTCGTGTTTCGGATCGGCCACGGAAATTGTCCTCGGACTTACTTTGATTGCAGGGAAGGGTCAGTCTAGCATCCGCCCGGAATCGCCACAAGCCGCAGCCGGCGCCGCGGGGCGCGTCAGATTCCGACAAGTATTGGCCTGTGGAATTGAGTTTGCTGGCCGAAGAGATCTGGGGGCGCCAGAAAAACGAAAGGCAGCCCCGCGGGGCTGCCCATCGCGATTTGTCTTCCTCGCGTACTTACTTCTTCGCGGGAGCGGCTGCAGCGATTGTGTATTCACCCGTGCAGTCGTAGCCCGTGCTGCCATCGGCCATTCCGGTGAGCTTGCAGGTCCCCGATCCCTTGATGCCTTTCATCTTTCCGGTGCCACCGGTAATCTGATACTTATTCGTTCCTGACCCGGTTCCGTCAGCTTTCATAGTCACATTCGTTTGATAGTCGTAGAACACCTTGTCGCCGCCGTCAAACGATTCCACATACACGCCCCAGCCCTTGCTGTGCACCCCCGTGGCGTCTCTATGCTCGGCATACACGCCGTCTTTGGCCGCCGCACCATTGACATCTCCCTTCGCGGTGCACTTTGCTTGCGCGAGCGAGAAAGCATGGCCGTCTTTGTCACCGGCAGGAATACTTTGCTGGACGTCGGGCTTGCTGCACTTGCCGGAGAGGGAGTTTTTCGTTTGAGCAGAAGTTGACGCAAGAGCAAGAGCAAACACAGCACACCCGCAGAGAAACTTAAATTTCACGTTTTTCTCCTTAGTTTTGGAATACCCGTGGGTCGGAGGAATGTACGCCGAATCGTGCGCAAAGTCCATCCCTCGCGCGGGCGCGATCCCGAATGATAGTGATAATCCCTTTTCTCGGATTCCGTTGCAGTAACGGAGTCCAGACCCGGTGCCGTGGAAAAACTCCCGGCGCAAAAAGAAAACGGCCGGCAGTTTGCGCTGCCGGCCGTTCCCTTCATTCAGCTGGTGGGTGGAACTTACCTGTGCGCGCCACCGCGGAAGCGGCCTCCGCCATGGAAGCTGCCTCCAACCGGTCCGCGTGCAACTGCTCCACCATGAACGAAGCCGCCACCGACCGGTCCGCGTCCGACGAAACCTGGTCCGCGACCTACGAACCCAGGGCGGCCCCAAAAGCCGGGGCGTCCGTAGAAGCCATGGAACCACGGGCCGGCGCCGATGAAGACGCCGCCGGAGAACCAGCTAGGACCGTAGTAGCCGTAAGGCGCACACGCGTACGGGGCATAGGGGTAGTAGCCGTACGCGCACACGGGAGCTGCACCGACGTAGGCTGGACCGACTCCTACGCCAACCACAACTCTTTGCGCGTGCGCGAACGGTGCTGCAAGCAAGCAAACAGCAAACAATGCTACAAGCTTTAGGTATCTCATTTTTGTGCTCCTTCCATCTTCCGTAAAACCAACCTCTTATGATGCCTTCGGACGCTTCCGAAAACCCTTGTAAGCATCCACTTACTTAAACACAGGGCGCCCAGAAAAGTTGCGGAGCGTCCTTTTATTGGCGGCGCGCGGCGGTCTGCGGCCTGAAGGCGGCGATCCGGGATTCCCGGCGAGAAAAGGACCTCTTATCAGTTATCCCGGCTGAAACATTTCACACTCCCGAGCGTAGTTACAATTAGCTGACTCTGCGCGCGCCTGGACGGCGGGTCGGGGGAAGCGCAATATCGGTTGTCTCGGCAATGTGTTGCTCTGCTTGCTTTCGTTGTGCTCTGGGCTCATCCTTCGGCATCGGGGAGGCGTTCTTGACGAGCGGACAGGGGGCTTCACAAGATACGAATCGTGGTACGAATTGGCCGACAGCAGTCGCCTCGCTGGCCGTGGGTGCTGTTTTCCTTTGGCTGTGGTTCTGGTTGCTGCCGCCCTGGCTGGGCTTTCAAGTTGATTCGTTTGGTGTGGCGCGCTGGCGCTGGATTGCGGCCGCGCCGTCCGTGCTGGGTTTCGCGGTGGCGCTAAGGTGCATATGGGATTTCGGGTGGACGGGACACGGAACGCCCGCGCCGTTCGCTCCCCCGCAGAGGCTGGTGGTGGCGGGATTCTACCGATATGTACGGAACCCAATGTATGTCGGGTTCTTCGTGGGCTGGTTGAGTCTGTGGGTGATCTTTGGGCAGGCGAACCGGGCCGCGCTCACAGTGGCGATCGTGGCTGTGATAAGCGTTGCCTTGTTTGTACGACTCTACGAGGAGCCAACGCTGCGAGAAAAGTTCGGCGCGGATTATGAAGAATACTGCAGGAATGTTCCGCGGTGGATCCCGCGAATGCGCGCCTGGAACCAATAACACGATTTTTAACGCATACGATCATCAAAGTTCGGCTTCATTTCAGATGTACGCCTCTGCGTTTCGCCCTTTGCTCAGATGATGATGAGTCACTTCTCGCTTGTCACTCCGAATGCGCAACTGCAAGTTGTCCGGTTACTCGGGCTCGAGCAAGCGCCTCGTGTCTCCGCAAAAGAGTTGTTAGTCGCGAGGCGTCAAGCGGGCTTAACTCGCTGGCGTAGCGACGTCAGAGCAACGAGGATGATCATCGCAGCCGCGATCACGAGCGAAGAAGTGATCCGGCCCAGCGCCAGGCCGCCTTCTGCATGTGGCTTGGTGAGAGTGTCGCCGAGCGTTGCCCCGAGTGGGCGCGTCAGAATATAAGCAGACCAGAAAAGTGCGCTATCCGGAAGCTTGGTGAGGTAATGCGCTGCGGCCACGAGCGCGATCAGGCTCGCGAACACGAGCGCTCCGCGCTCGAAACCAAGCCCGGTCGTCGTGCCGACGAAATCTCCCAACGCGGTGCCGAGCGTGTTTGACACCAGGATCGTGACCCAATAGAAGATTTCGTTTTTCCGAGTACTGACATCCTCGAACTCGATCTTGCCTGTTGTGAAGTGCCAGGCGACCAGCACGCCCATCACCAGGCAGAAAAGCATAATCGACGATTTTACATAGCCGAGTCCGACCGTACGGTCCAGATAGTCGGACGTCGTCGTACCCACGGTCGTAGTGGCCACCACCACGGCCCAGTAGTAGACCGGGTGATATCGCTTGGACGCGATTTGGGCAATGAGAGTCGCGCAAAAGAACCCGAGAAAAATCAGGCTGCTGACAGCATACCCGAGATTCAGAGTCATCGATAGCGCATCGCCGCCCGTCTCGCCGACTGTTGTCGCGAGAATCTTGACAACCCAGAATGCCAGAGTGACCTGGGGGACCTTACTCAGCGCATTAGCCTTGGCATCGGCCGTTTTGTCCTGTCGCAACCCCGCACCTCCGGATCCTCAGTGCTTACAATAACTCAAAATGTGACTGGCTGGCACAAGCGCGCCATACGCTGCTTCGGGTACGACAGAACCGATGCCTTGAAAACGGTCACTTCTCGCTTGTCACTCCGAATGCGCCACTGTAGATTGTCCGGTTACCCGGGAGCGAATGAACCCGTCGTGCCTCCGCAAAAAAGAAAATCACGCCCACCGCAAGCAAAGCACCGCGCAAAAGCGCGTTCCGCTGCGCCGTCTGCTCGCAAACGGCGCAGCAATCCCGGGCGCTGGTTTGAAAAACTCGTCGCACTGCAGACGCAGCTTCGCGCCCGTGGCGGATGCCCTTGGGACCGCGAGCAGACCCATGAATCGCTTCGCCGGTTTCTCATCGAAGAAACCTACGAAGTCCTCGACGCGCTCGAATCCGGCGACGCGAAAGAATTCTCCTCGGAGCTGGGCGATCTGCTCCTCCAGATCGTGTTTCATGCGATCCTCGCCGAGGAAGCCGGCCACTTCACGATCTCGGACGTCATCAAGTCCGTGCACACGAAGATGGTCCGCCGCCACCCGCACGTCTTCGGCAACGTGAAGGCCGCCACGTCCGCCGAAGTCCTGAAAAACTGGGAGCAAATCAAAGCCGCCGAGCGGGCCAGAGAGGGGAAGCGCTCCGGAGCGAACCCGGCGGACGAATCCATTCTCGCCGATGTGCCTCGTTCGCTTCCTGTGGTTCTCGAGGCCTACCAACTCACGCGGCGTGCTTCACGCATCGGCTTCGACTGGGACTCGCTCGAAGGCATCCTCAACAAGCTCGACGAAGAGAAACGCGAGATTCTCTCCGGGGTCGCGAGGTCTTCAGCTCGCGAAACCCATTCACCCGAGATCGAAGAAGAAGTCGGCGACCTTCTCTTCGTCGGCGTAAACATCGCGCGTTTCTTGAAAGTGGACCCTGAAGTCGCGTTGAAGGGCGCCAATCGAAAGTTCAAGCGACGCTTTAAGTGGATGGAAGCCGCTGCCGCGCATGAAGGCCGACGCCTCGCGGATCTGCCTCGCACGCGCATGGAAGAATTATGGAACGAGTCCAAAACTCGGTAAGGCGATGGCATGCCCGCAGAAATTGAAGTCCGTCACTGCGCCTCGCTCCCGGAGTACCGAGAGTGCGTGCGCCTCGAACGCCTCACGTGGAGCGAGGATATCACCGTGCCCGCGGCCATCTTCGTCGTCGCACACCACTCCGGGGGGCAGATACTTGGCGCATTCGACGCCGCGAAAATAGTCGGCTTCACCCTCGCGCTCGCCGGCGCTCGCGCCGGAAAACCGTTTCTACATTCGCACATGACTGCCGTCCTGCCGGAATATCAGAATCGCGGGGTCGGTCGCCGATTGAAGCTTTTCCAGCGGCATGATGCCCTGAGGCGCGGCATTCAGTTGGTGGAATGGACATTCGACCCGCTTGAAGTGAAGAACGCGCATTTTAATCTCGTTCGCCTCGGCGCCATAATGCGCCGCTACATCCCGGACTGCTACGGCGTCACGGAAAGCCCGCTCCACGCCGGCCTTCCCACCGACCGCCTCGTGGCCGAGTGGTGGCTCGGTTCCGAGCGCGTGAAACGGATCCTTGCGGACGATCCGGCTCCGTCGAACGCAGCAACGGAGCGCATTTCGCTTCCCGCGAGCGTCGCCGAGATCAAATCCAGGGACCGCGCCGCGGGCGCACGCATCCAAGCCGAAGCCCGCGAAAAATTTCAGCATTGGTTCGGCAAGGGGTACGTAGTGACGAGCCTCGAGTCTCGCGGCGCGACAACGGAATATGTCCTCGAACCCGCCGGCTCGATCTCGGGGCTTGACCTCGCGGTGTTTCACGAGGAAGGAGAGACCTCCTAGCCGCCATGCGCCTTCGGAAAATCACTCTGCGCGAAATTCACCTCCCGCTCCTCGAGCCGTTTGAAACCAGCTTTGGGAAGGTAGCTCTTCGCCGCATTTTGTTGATCGAAGCGGAAACGGATGGCGCGACGGGTTGGGGCGAGTCCGTGGCTGGCGAGGACCCCTATTATTCTTATGAAACGGTCGAGACAGCCTGGCACATCCTGCGCGATTTTCTTTGGCCCATGCTGCGGGGCAGGGAAATCAAGTCCGCCTCCGAAGCCTTCGACTCGTTTGCGCGCGTCCGCGGCCACAACATGGCCAAAGGCGGCCTCGAAGCCGCCCTTTGGGATGCCGAAGCAAAGCAAAAGAATCTTCCGCTGTGGAAGCTTCTCGGCGGCACGCGCGAGGAAATTCCGTGTGGCGTCTCCATCGGCATTCAACCGGACGTCGCCGGGCTCCTCGCCAAAGTGGAAAAAGAACTCGCCGCGGGCTACCAGCGCATCAAAATCAAAATCAAGCCGGGCCGCGATATCGAGCCGGTCCGCGCTTTACGCGAGCGTTTCCCGCGCCTGCGCCTGATGGCCGACGCGAACTCCGCCTATGGCCTCGAAGACGCGCCGCTCTTGAAGCAGCTCGACGCCTTTCACCTCATGATGATCGAGCAGCCTCTCGGCTGGGACGACATCTACGCGCACGCCCAGCTTCAGCGCCAGCTCGAAACGCCCATCTGCCTCGACGAGTGCATCCACGACATCGAGCACGCGCGCGCCGCGATCGAAACTGGCGCCTGCCGCATCATCAACATCAAGCTCGGCCGCGTCGGCGGTTACACGGCTGCGCGGCGAATCCATGATCTTTGTCAATCGAAGAGCGTGCCGGTGTGGTGCGGCGGCATGCTCGAGTCCGGCATCGGGCGGGCGCACAACATCGCCTTATCCACGCTCCCGAATTTTTCCTTGCCGGGAGATGTGTCGGCGAGCCGACGATATTGGTCTGAGGATATTATTCAACCGGAAGTTGAAGTCACGCGTCAGGGAACGATTCGCGTTCCGTCCGCTCCGGGAATCGGTTTTTCGCCGCGCGTCGATCGCATCGAATCGCTCACTCATCGCCGCGAGGTCCTCGAGTAAAACTTGAACTCGCCAGTCACCACGACCTCGAGTCGTACTTCACATCGCCCGAGCTCATTTCTTTTGGGACTTGCGCTCGCGGCGATGCTCGTCATGTGGTGCTTTAATTATCTCGCCGGCAAGACGGCTCTGCGCTACATGGACGGCTTCACGCTCGCCGTCTTCCGCGTCGAGCTTGCGACTCTCGTCATTCTCCCCATTTACTTATTCCGCAAAAACCGCAAGCGCGTCGGCGCCGCCGACCTCTGGACTTTCGCCTATCTCGGCTTCCTTCTCGTCGTCGTCAACCAGGTGTGCTTTACCGTCGGCCTGGGCCGCACCACTTCGGGTCATTCATCCCTAGTCCTCGCCGTGGGACCAATTCTTGTGTTGCTCCTAGCTTGCGCGATGAAGCTAGAAACCTTGACCGCTTCGAAAGCCATTGGAATCGCGATTGCCTTTACTGGGGCCGTGATCCTCGCCACCGAACAGGGGCTCGACATCCACCATTCGGCTACTCTCGCCGGCGACCTCATCACCTTCGCGGGGTCGGCCGGCTTTTCCATTTACGTGGTCTTAGGGAAAAAAGTCGCGCGTGAATACGACAGCATCACCATGAATACATTCTGTCTCCTAACTGGGGCGATCCTCCTGCTGCCGCTGGCCATTCGGCAGGGAATTCGACTCGATTGGAGAAGCGTCCCTTGGCAGGGTTGGGCAGGGCTGTTCTATATGGCCGCCATCAGTTCCGTCGCGGCTTACGTTCTCTTTTACTGGGCGCTGAGGCACATGGACGCTTCGCGCGTGGCTGCAGTAAATTATTTCCAACCGGTGGGCGTGATTCTCCTCGCGGCCATTATCCTCGGTGAACGGCCGACTGCGCATCTCCTCTCCGGTGGCGCGCTGATCCTTCTTGGCGTATATCTCGCTGAGCGCGGAGCACGCTAAAAGTGCTCTTCGATCCCGGGCACAATTTTCGTGAATTTGAGCAACGGGCGATTGCCGTTGCAGAAAAACAGATATTTTCGTGCGGCGTGAACTACTTTGCGGAAATCGAGGGGTAAGCGCCGATCCGCGCGGGATAGACATGCCAGAAATCTTCTTTATCGTGGTCCGTGAACTCGACGGCCACGTGCCTCCGACTCGTCCGCTTCGGTGCGACGTACACCACGCGGCATTCCCGCTCTTCTTCCGTGAAGCTGTTGACGAGAAGGATGGTTTGACCGAGTTCCACTTTCTGCGCCAGCGTAAGTATGCCGCCGTGTGCGCTCACGTACCGGGTCACCGTCACATCGCGAAAGGGTTGATTGTCGGGCGTGCGTCCGTACACCCGTACTGGAATCGCAAGAGGTAACCGCTTACTGCGACGTCGCTCTTCATTTCCGTTCGCAACGGAAGCTCGGCGCGCCATATAGCCTAAGCTAGCGCCTTCCGCCGAATAGGGCAATAGTACTTGCGCACAGGCGAATACAGGTCCCCAACCCGGTGCTTCGCCGCGTCCTTGCGTCCTTACCTCCTACCATGCTACGTTCCGCGACGGCCATGACTGATCCCGCCGCTTCTTCTCCCGCACGAAAGCGTATCGCCGTCATTCCCGGCGACGGCGTCGGCAAGGAAGTCATCCCCGAAGCTGTGAAAGTCCTGAGGGCCGTCGCCGCAGCGGACAACCGCGAAGTCGCGCTCACTGAGTTCGATTGGGGCGCCGACCGCTACCTCCGCGACGGCACCACGCTTCCGAAAGATGCCGTGGAAATGTTCCGGCGCGATTTCGACGCCATCCTTCTCGGCGCCATGGGCGACCCGCGCGTCCCCTCAAACGTTCACGCCGCCGAAATTCTTTTCGGCCTGCGTTTCAAGCTCGATCTTTATGTCAACGCGCGCCCCTGCGTTCTTTTCGACAAGCGGCTCACACCGCTCAAAGACCGCGCGGAAAAGGACGTCAACTTCGTCGTCTTCCGCGAAAACACCGAGGGCCTTTACGTCGGCATGGGTGGGTTCTTCAAGAAGGGGACTCCCGACGAAATCGCCACGCAGGAGGACCTCAACACGCGCAAAGGAGTCGAGCGCATAATGCGCTACGCCTTCGATTTCGCGCGCCGCTACGGGCTTAAGCGCGTGTGCATGAGCGACAAATCGAATGCCCTCGCGTACGGCCACGATCTGTGGCAGCGCGTCTTCAAGGAGGTCCGCGCCGAGTACGCCGAAATCGAATCGAGCCACATGTACATTGACAATCTGCTGATGCAGATGGTCCGCGACCCTTCGCAATTCCAGGTCATCGTCACCTGCAATCTTTTCGGCGACATCGCGAGCGACCTCGGCGCGCAGCTTGCCGGCGGCCTGGGGCTCGCACCTTCGGGGAATCTCCATCCCGGCCAGGTCTCGCTCTTCGAGCCGGTACACGGCTCGGCGCCGGGTATTGCCGGAAAGAATCTGGCCAATCCGATGGGTGCGATCTTGACGGTGGGGATGATGCTCGCTTACCTGGGCTGGACCGCCGAGGGGCAAATTGTCCAGGACGCTGTCCGCGCCGCCATTCGGGAAGGGAAGACCACGACTGATCTCGGCGGCTCGCTTGGCACGCGCGAGGTCGGGGACTGGCTCGCGAACGCCGTCACCACCCGTCGGGCCTGATCCTCCCGCCCTCATGACACGAGCTTCCAGTCTTCAACCAACTCTTCAAATTCCCGAGCGAATCCATGCGAATAGCCGGTTGAACAAGGGTTTTACTTTCAACTTTCAATTCTGAACTTTCAATTGTTCCTTTGCTTGTCGGCATGTCGACTCGAGTGAGCGGGACAGCTTATGCAGCTCGGGTCAACCGGTCGCTTCCGCCGTCTGGTCACAGGCCAATCGAAAATTCTCGTACCATGTCTGAATGAAGCTGGCGATGAGCTGTTCCACGGTCCGCCCCGCCACACGCGCATGGGAAGGGGTCACCTCGCCCCAGGTTTCCACGCGAGTGCTACCCGTCCCTAGCACTTCAAACTCGACCCACTGCCCAATGGTGATCCCCATGGCGCGATCGATCCAGCCAACCTCCCGGCCTGGCTCGCAGCAGATGATCAAGTGATCCACAACTGTCTGGACCGGCCGAACCACTTCAATGTCCATCCTGCTTCCAATCCTCCAGGGCTCGCCTTCCCGCCATTTGACGTCGCCATAGATATTGGCGAACTCATTCCATTTTTCCCAATTGGAAAAGACCTCCCAGGCACGGCTGGGGGTTGCTTTTGTAACAACACTATATTGAAATCGGTACATTGCTCCTCGTAAGCGCTCCCAAGATTTTAAAATGTTCGAGGGGAGAACGCAGGTTTAAACTTTAACGGTGTTAGTTTAACACTGTTTGTTATACGATGCGAAGCCTATCTGGTTGGTTGCTTTTTTCTGAGGAGGTGTGACGATGCCTCGCAGCCGGGACACCCATCTCATCGGCCGGATTCTTAAAGCCGCCTATAAATTGTGGAGCGATGGCGGTGAAGAAGCACTCACCATGCGGGCTGTGGCGAAAGCTGCAGGAACCACGACCCCCACCGTGTACCAGCGCTTCCGCGACAAACGGGATCTCCGCGAACTCTTGCGCACACAGGCCCAACGGAAGCTGTTCTCGGCCGTCAAACCCTCACTTTCGATCGGGGACTTCTGCCGCCGCTACCTTGATTTCGCCGTGCGCCACCCGAACGCTTACGAGCTCATCCACACGGATTGGGCCGTCCGTTTGGAGCGCGAGGAACCCCGGCCGTCTTTCGAACTTCTCAAACAGCGTCTGGCTGACCAGCTCGGCGGGGCCCCCGACAGCCATTCCCGGCTGGCGCTCGCTCTGGCGGCACTCTCGCATGGGACGGCCAGTCTCCTCGTCACCAGGGGAATTTCCGCGAGGGTCTCAAGCGAGTTGCGACACGTTTGTGTGGCGGCTTGCGAAGCCTTGGCCGAAGACGCATTAAAACATCGGTTCCATGACGGTCGCACTTCCGTCACCTAGCGCCTCGCGGGCTCGCGCGCACGAGTCTCACGTTTCACTTGAATCTTTCGGCCGCGATTTTTCTCAACCCCCACTCGACTTGTCGGCACGTCGACCGCTAGAGGTTATCTTGAAAAAATGCGGCCACGCGATTCATCAGGACGATTCGCGCCGCCGGATCGCTCACGCCGTGTCCGCGTCCGGGGAAGAGCGCGACCTCGATATATTTCTTCGCCTGGATGGCTTCATTTAGCACGAGCAGCGTGTTGATGAAGTGAACGTTATCGTCGCCCACTCCCTGCGCGATCAAAAGCTTGCCCTGCAACCCCCCGACGAAATTCACGGGCGACGCTTCCCGATAGCCATCCGGATTGTCCTTCGGCAAGCCCAGAAACCGCTCCGTCGCGATCGAGTCGTACTGCAGCCAGTCTGAAACCGGCGCTCCCGCAAAGCCTACTTTGAAATTCTGTGGAGCCTGAAACATTGCGTGCAACGTCATGTGCCCGCCATAACTCCATCCCCAAATGCCGATTCGCGCGCCATCCACATAGGGCAGCGAGCGCAGGTAGGCGACACCGTCCTGCTGGTCTGAAAGTTCGCGCACTCCGACGTGGCGATAAATCTTCGTCTCGAACGCATGCCCGCGGCCCTGAGCGCCCCGGTTGTCCACAGAGAAAATGATGAAGCCGCGCTCGGCCATCATCTGGTGGAACAGGAAGTTCGAGCCTCCCCATACATTGCGCACCACCGGGTAGGGACCGCCGTAGGTATAAACGATCACTGGATACTTTCGTGAAGCGTCGAAGTTCGGCGGCTTGATCATCGAGGCGTAGAGTGTTTCCCCATCGCGCGCCTTCACCGTGAGAAACTCGACGGGAGAAAGCGCGTAAGTCGCAAGCTCGGGAACCTGATTCTCATTGAGGGTGGCAATTTTGCCGCCGTCCGCGCGAAGCAAATCCTGCCGCGCCGGGGCCGCAGTGCTTGAGAATGTATCGACGTATGCGCCCGCGCCGGGCGCAAATTTTGCCGCGTGCGTGCCATCTCCTTGCGAGATGCGCGTAAGACCGGAGCCGTCGAGCGCAACGCGATAGATCTGCCGCTCGAGCGGGCTCTTCTCCGTGGCCGTGAAATAGATGAAGCCTCGCGGTTCGTCCACGGCATCCACGGTCGTCACTTCCCAATCTCCATGCGTGATCTGCGCGATTTGCGCGCCGTCCATTTTGTGGAGATAAATATGGCGGAACCCTGTGCGTTCGCTCGACCAAAGAAATCGGTTGCCGTCCTTGAAAAAATAAAGAATGTCGCTGAAGTTCACCCAGGCGGGATCCGCTTGCGTGAGAACAACGCGGGAATGGCCGGTGGCCGCATCGGCAACCAAGAGATCGAGAACGTTTTGCAGGCGATTAAATCGCTGGATGGCGAGGTGTTTCCCGTCGGGGAGCCATTCGACGCGCGCGATCAGACTCTCTTTGTCATTGCCAATATCCATCACCCGCGGCTCGCTCCCGTCGAGGGGAGCAACGAGAAGGCGCGCGACGGCGTTAGGCTCTCCTGCTCGCGCGTAGCGCTCGACGAAGGTCGTGCGCGGATCCGCCGGGTCGTCCTGAATGGGGTACTGCGTCACGGCGCTCACGTCCATCTCGAGGTAAGCGATCGAGGAAGAATCCGGCGCCCACCAATGGCCCGATTTGATCTCGAGCTCTTCCGGATAAACCCAATCGAAGTCGCCCTTACGCAGCGCCTCTGTCCCACCTTTTGTGAGCGGACGTACCTCATCCGTGCCCACTTTGGCAATCCATACATTGTGGTCAAACACGAAACTCACCCATCGCCCGTCCGGAGCTATCTTCGCGTCCCAGATGGGCTGTTTCTCCGGGACCACCCTGCGCGCATTTTGAGTCTTCAGGTCGTACCAGGTAAGAGTACTTTGCGTCTGGAAGAGCAGAGCGCTGCCGTCAGGCGCAAATTGGAATGGCGCTGGCGGCCGACGCCCGGCGCCCGTGGATTGCTTGGGAGTAGTTTGTGGTGGCGGCAGCATCGTCTTCAACTGGTCGGCCGAAACGAGTATGTGCCGCTCGCCGGTGCCCGCATCTATCGCCCAGAGTTCTGTCCTCGCGTCTTTCCCGGAACCCGTCGTCACGAGATAGGCCATCTGCTTCCCGTCGGGGCCCCACTCCAGAGCGCGCGCCAACCTGCCATTCAGGCCAGGCTCGCCATAGATTTTCTCAACTGTCAGTTGATCTTGTGTCGGAGCTGTTTGCGCCACCGAGGGGCTCGCGAATACAGTGAGCATGGCCAGAGCTATGGGGGCACGGAATGGTACAGACGCAGACCTAAAGTAATTCATGAACTCTCCTTCGATGGACGCGGGATTCTGACTTGAAAGAAATCAGAACGAGAATATCTCAGCTTTAGCCTTAGGTGTGGTCCTAGGCCTGATCTTGGTCTCTGCTTTCAACCTTCAGTTCTTGACTTTCAACTGTTCCCTCACTTGTCGGCACGTCGACTGTTCTAGTCCTTCTTGATCGCCGGCCCCGCCTGAGTGATGCTCCCCGGAACTAGGTCCGACTTGAGCGTGATTTTCTGATGGGGCAAGAGGTCCACAGTGGTCTCGAAATCCTGAAACCCAGCCAGCCCGATCCTGATGCGATGTTTTCCAGGACTCACCAGCATCTTGCGGCCGGTCCCGCCGAACTCGTGAACGTAACCGGCAAAAGTACCATCCACGAAAACAGCGGCGCGGTCGGGCGTAATTTGAAGCTTGATTTCGCTGGTAACAGTCGGATACTGCGCCTCGGGATTCCTTTCGAGCTTTACGATTACCTCCTGCTCCTTCGCCGGCTCGACGACAATCTTCTGCGTGAACTCGTGGTAGCCGGTTTGTCGCAATACGATCTCGTGTTCGCCCGGCAGGAGCAAAATCTTTTTGTCGCCCTTCAGCTCATTGACGTGTCCCACGTACTGCCCGTCGATCCAGACGCCCGCATTCTTATCTGCCTTCGCAGATCCGATAAAGTCCACCTGTCCCATGACCTGGTTTTGTGCGTTGCAGTAAAAGGGGAGCACGAGCAGAGAACAGACAAGCAAGAGAGCCGCCCTCACAAGATGGTTCGATTTCGCCGTCATGATTCCTCCCTGAAAAGAAACTCGCCGTTGTTGTGACGCCTCGAGAGATACACAGTTCGATTCACAGCGGTCTCGATTCTAGTCATTTTCGTGAACCGTGAAATAAGATTATTTTGATCGAAGGTTTTGTTTTTCGACTTTCAACTTTTCAATCGTTCCCCTTCCTCCGGACCCAGCGACTTCCGCTCTTTATTCGTAGCTTGGATAGCTTCTCGGCCTTTCCGCGCGCACGATCAACGCCAGCACAACCCCCAGCACAAATCCTCCGACATGCGCCCACCACGCCACTCCTCCGGCGTTCGCCGCCCCCGGCACGCTGAGGGACTGAACACCGCTAAAAAACTGCATCACGAACCAGAGTCCGATGAAGACAATCGCCGGAATACGCACCGTAAACCAAAGGATGAAGAGTGGAACGATTGTCAGGATGCTTGCACCCGGGGAGAAGACGATGTAGGCACCCAGAACCCCGGAAATGGCTCCGCTGGCCCCAATCGAGGGCAAGTGTGAGCCCCAGGAAAACAGAACCTGTGCCAAGCCTGACCCAATGCCACAAACGAGATAGAAGAGCAAATACGCACCGGTCCCCAGCCGGTCTTCTACGCTTGCGCCGAAAACCCAGAGAAACCACATATTGCCGATGATGTGCAGCCAGCCACCGTGCAGGAACATGCATGTGAAGAGCGGCAAGAGCGCCTGCAGGAATGTCACGTGGTGAGCCCCCGCCAGCGCGTACTGGATATTCGCGGGAACGAGGCCGTACGTCATGACGAAGGCTTCCGCCGCTCTGCGCCCGAGAGAAAGCTGATAGAAGAAAACCAGGACGTTCGCGGCAATGATGGTCAAAGTCACAAAGGGCGTGGATCGCCGCACCGTCAGGTCTTTCAGGGGAATCATCAAGCGGCTCCCGCCGCGCGAGCCGCGTCCTGCAATTCCTCGGGCGAGTAAGCGCTTTCGGACCGCTCTCCCCGCCGGCGTAGCTCCTCAATTTCATCGAGCGTACCGATCCCGCCGCGCGACCCGGGGGCTTTGCAATTGATCGCTGCAGCCGAGCAACTGAATTCAAGTATTTCTTGAAGGCTCCAGCCGCGAACAAGTCCGTACAAGAACGCGCCGTGAAAAATGTCGCCGGCGCCGGTCGTGTCCACCGCGTCCACGAGAAATCCCGGACACAAAATAAATCGTGCTCCGTCCCACGCGAGCACGCCCTCGCGGCCGATCGTGGCCACCGTAAAGTGACACTTGAATTCTCGATGGATTTGCGGCAGCGCCTTCAACAGATTCTTTTCTCCCGTCAATCGTTCAGGGAATTCCCTTGATGTAATAGGGAAGTCCGCATATTCAAGTAACGCTTTAACTCCATCGTATAGATTGTCAAGGTCCGCGACGACGGGAATTTTTTCTTCGCGTGCCCAGCGCGCCGCTTGCGTCGATGCTCGTGTGTCGTGTCCATCCACGAGCAGTGCGCGCGCTCCGGCGATCCACTCGCGCAGAAGGTCATCGGGTTGGAGTGCGATTCGAGTGTCGCGCTTCCAAAGAACCGTTCGCTCGCCCGAACGCTCATCAACGAGTATAAAGGCGGACTGGCTGGGACATCCCCTCGCGACGATCCAGTGCGCCTCCACTCTTTCACTGGTCATTTCCTCCATTTGAAATTTCCCAGCGGCATCATCTCCCACTTTGCCCACGTACCGCGCAGACAGACCCCAGCGCTGGCATGCCACCATCGCGCTCGCGACTTGCCCGCCTGGCCTCACATCCGCTGAGATCAGCTCGACCTTGGAGTCGCGAGCAGGGAAGTGCGGCAGCCGGATAATCGTGTCTGTGGCGTTGATACCCACGCCGGCAACGTCTACGCCATCAGGGTTCGCTCGCGAAGTCATCGCACAAGCACTGTAATCGAGCGCGCTCGATTTTCAAGAGGCAACTGGCCCGCGATAGCGTTTATCAATTGCGCCGCGTGCTCCGCTGTGATAAGAATTTTTGTCCTGAATTCAGATGAGCTCGCCAGTCGGCGCGCCGACACGGTCATGCCACTCCGCGAATCCGAAGCCATTGTTTTGCAAAGCTACCCTCTGGGCGAAGCCGACCGGCTCGTCAGCTTTTTATCCCGCTCTATGGGACGCGTCCGCGGCGTGGCGGCAGGCGCGCGCCGGCCGAAAAGCCGCTTCGGCTCCACGTTCGAGCGGTTGTCGCACATCCGAATCTGGTTCTTCGAGCGGGAGACTCGCGACCTCGTGCGCATCAATCAATGCGAGCTCATCGAATCATTTCTCGATGCCTTTCGTGACTACGCCTCGGGCGTCTCGCTCTCGCTCTTCAGCGAGATCACCGAAGCGGTGTTGCCGGAGCGCGAAGCCTCCGATGCGAATTTCCGTCTTCTCCTACTCGCAGCGCAGACCGTGAAACGCACGGCGAAACCCGAGCTGTCAACTGCTTACTTCGCGCTGTGGTCGGTGAAGCTCGGAGGCTGGCTCCCGCCGCTTGATACCTGTGCTCGCTGCGGACGTCAATTAGCCGCGGCGGATTCCGCGTATCTTTCGCCCAGCGCATCGGCCGTAGCGTGCTCGAAGTGCCGCACTCCGGGCATGCGCGTACTGACGCCTGCGGCGCTTGCGGCCGCGCGAAAAATGCTCGCGGAGCGACTCGACCAGATGGACGAGCAATCCGTGCCGCCACGCGCGGCGCGGGAACTCGCGGATGTTATGCTCGACGTGATCGAACGCCAGATTGATCGCAAGCTCCTGTCGCGCGAACTCATGGAGTCGCCCGCGTGAAGAAACGCACGCAACACATGAAGGCCAAAAAGGCCGCAGCCAAACCGAAGGGCCTCTCTTTCCAGAATCTTCTACTAAGACTTGAAGAATACTGGACGCGCCGCGATTGCATTTTGCAGCAGCCCTACGACATCGAAGTCGGCGCCGGCACGATGCACCCGGAAACATTTTTGCGCGTGCTCGGTCCCGAGCCTTACCGGGTCGTGTATGCGCAGCCAAGCCGCCGACCCGCTGACGGGCGTTACGGCGAAAATCCGAATCGCCTCTACAAGCACACCCAACTTCAAGTGATACTCAAACCATCACCTGCGGATGTGCAGGACATGTATCTTGAGAGCCTCGCCGCTGTGGGCATCAACCTTCGTGAGCACGATATCCGATTCGAGGAGGACAACTGGGAGTCGCCCACGCTTGGCGCCTGGGGGATTGGGTGGCAAGTGCTCTTGGACGGCCTTGAGATTACACAGTTCACTTATTTTCAGCAGTGTGGGGGAGTGGACCTCGACCCGATTTCGGTCGAGCTTACGTACGGGCTTGATCGCATCAGCGCTTACCTGCAGGGCGTTGATAATGTCTTCGATGTGCGGTGGTCGGAGACGATGACCTACAGGCAGGTGCGGCTTGCCGAAGAGCAGCAATTCTCGGCGTACAGCTTTGACTATGCCGACGCCGTGGCTACGCGCAAGCAATTCGACATCAACGAAGCGGAAGCGGCGCGCCTACTTGCCACGTACGCGAACTTGAAAGGGGAGGGCAGGCGGCGCTTCCCGATTCTGCAGGCCTACGATCTATGCCTGAAGTGCTCTCACCTGTTCAATGTACTCGACGCGCGCGGAGCGATCTCCGTCACGGAACGCGCCGCCATGATTGCGCGCGTCCGCAAGCTGGCGATCCGCGTCGCACAGGCGTGGCTCGAGCAGCGCGCGGCCGCAACCGGCGAGCTTCGTGGAGCGACGGCATGAAATCGCTCGGCGATTTGCTTTTTGAGATCGGCTGCGAAGAAATCCCTGCGGGGATGATTCCAAAGGCATCGCATGAGCTTAAAGCGATACTTGAGAAATATTTCCTCGCGAATGGGCTGCTCGACGAAAAATCCGCCGCTGAGTCCATCGAAACTTTCGGCGCGCCACGCCGGTTGGTCGCAATTGCGCGCGGTCTGCGATTGCAACAAGAGGATGTGACGCGAGAAGTCACCGGACCGCCGAAGGCGATCGCGTTCGACAATGTCGGCGAGCCGACGAAGGCGGCGATGAGCTTTGCGGAAAAGCAGGGCATTCCCGTATCAAAACTCAAAATTGTTCAGACGCCGCGAGGCGAATACGTCGCGGCAACGCAAACGATGAAGGGAAGGCCCGCGCAGAAAATCCTCTCCGAGATCCTGCCGCAAGCCATCCAAGAGATTTCCTGGCCGCGCTCCATGTATTGGACGGGGGCCCACGGCCCGCGGTTCATTCGTCCGATTCGCTGGATTGTCGCGCTCCTCGACGGCAGAGTTGTTCCGTTTTCTTTCGCTGGAGTCACCGCAGGGAATCGAACGGAAGGCCATCGCTTCCTGGGCAAGCAATCGATATCCGTGAGTGGCCCGCGCGATTACGAGTTTAAGCTCAGAAAGAATTTCGTTCTGTGCCGCCCCGGCGATCGACACAAGAAAATTGAATCGGAAATTCACGGCCTTTCAACCCGCGGAGGGTTCCGCGTTCATCAGGATCAAGGATTACTTGAACTCGTGACCTACCTAAACGAATACCCCACGGTGATCGCCGGCGACTTCGACCCGTCGTTCCTCGAGCTTCCCGAGGAGATCCTCATCACCGTAATGCGCGACCATCAGAAATACTTTGCTGTCGAGAGCCGCAACGGGACGCTGGCCCCACATTTTCTCGCCGTCATCAATCTCTTGAGCGACGCGAAAGGGCTCGTGTGCGCGGGCCACGAACGCGTCCTGCGCGCTCGATTCGCCGACGCTCAATTTTTCTGGAAGACCGATCAGAAATGTCGGCTGGGCGACTACCTGCCGAAGCTCGCGCACGTCACATACGAATCGCGGCTCGGTAGTTATCGCGACAAAGTGGAGCGAATGCGATCGATCGCGCGCTGGCTTGCGGAGCAATGGTTCAGCGGCGGCGTCGCGCAGGGCGACGTGGCTGGCTCAGACCGAGCAGCAGAGCTTGCGAAGTGCGACCTCGTGACGGAAATGGTTCGTGAGTTTACCGAACTGCAGGGGATCGTCGGAGGGCTTTATGCCCGTGCCCAGGGAGAGCCCGAAGAAATTGCCTGGGCCATTTACGACCAATACAAACCCGTCGGCCTTGACGACCCCATCCCGCGCAATTTGACAGGATGCGCTGTCGCGCTCGCGGACAAACTCGATTCGATTGTGGCTTGCTTCGCTGTGGGAGCCATTCCCACGGGTTCAAGTGATCCTTTCGCTTTGCGGCGCGCGGCTCTCGGCATCGTGAAAATCCTTCTCGAGCGCAACCATCCACTTTCGCTTTCCGCGGCGATTTCCGCGGCGTCAAAATCCCTTCGGGAGCATCCGCCGAAGATTGACGCGTCAGAGGCGGTACAAAAACAGGCGCTCGATTTTCTCCTTGAACGCGCCCGATTTATTTTGCGTGAGCGTCGCGGCTTTGCGTACGATGAGATCAATGCTGCGTTTGCCGCGGGGGCGGATGACCTGGTGGACACAGTCGAACGCGTCGCGGCCGTGAAAGCTATCCGCCATACGAAGAATTTTGCGCCGCTGGCCGCTTCGTTCAAGCGCATCCGCAACATTCTCGAGAAATCCGCCGGGGCAGGGGACAAAGGACAGCTCAGCGTGAAGCCAGAGCTCCTGCGTGAGCCCGCCGAGCGCGAGCTCTACAACGCCGCGCAGCAGATCGGCGAGGAAGCCACGCGGAAGAAAAAGTTGAAGAAGTATCGGGAGGCGCTCGAAACGATTTCCGGGCTGCGTCCGGCCGTGGATACGTTCTTTGATAAAGTTCTAGTGATGGTTGAAGAGCCGGAGACCCGAAAGAACCGCATCGCGCTGCTCGGAAGTTTGCTCCGCGAGTTCTCGACCATCGCGGATTTTTCGGAATTGGGTGCAGCGGATTCGAAGGAAGCATCGCGTGCGGCAACGCCCACATAGAAATTGCAACGTGAAGTATTGGTTGAACTCGTGACTTGAAATAACGTCGTGATTTCAGCGGATGAATGGATTCACGCGTCGGCGCGCCGACAGAATTTCTTGGGATCGCATTTCTGCGTTGAAGCGACATCTCGGAGGCGGAGATGAAATACGTTTATTTCTTCGGGGCGGGCAAGGCGGACGGCACTGGCGAGATGAAGGAACTCCTGGGCGGCAAGGGAGCAGGACTGGCCGAGATGACGCGAATCGGCTTGCCCGTTCCTGCGGGCTTCACGATTACGACCGAGGCCTGCGACTACTACTTCAAGCATGGCCGCAAGTATCCGAATGAACTCCGCGCGCAAGTGGCGAAGAACCTCACGCACCTTGAAAAACTCACCAAGAAAAGATTGGGCGATGCGAAGGATCCGCTGCTGGTGAGTGTGCGCTCCGGTTCAGCCCGCTCCATGCCCGGGATGATGGAAACGATTCTCAACCTGGGATTGAACACCAAGTCGGTCGACGGCCTCGCGCACACCACGAAGAATGAGCGCTTCGCATTCGATGCCTACCGCCGATTCGTGCAGATGTATTCCACGGTCGTGATTGGGCTTGCCAAAGAAGAGCTCGAAGAGCGCCTGCGCTCAATGAAGAAACGCCTCGGCGTGAAGGATGACACTGAGGTCCCAGCCTCCGGATGGCGTGAGTTGACGGCGGAATATAAGGCCCACTTCAAAGCGAAGACCGGGAAGGATTTTCCGGAGGATCCCGAAGAGCAACTCTGGGGCGCCATCGGAGCGGTGTTTGAATCGTGGATGGGCGAAAAGGCGGTGACGTATCGCCGCGTCGAGAAAATTGCGGGCCTGCTGGGCACAGCCGTCAACGTGGTGCAGATGGTCTTCGGCAACACGGGAGAAAATTCCGGCACGGGAGTTTGCTTCACACGCGACCCCTCCACTGGCGAGAAAACCTTCTTCGGAGATTTCCTTCTGAACGCGCAGGGGGAGGACGTCGTCGCCGGAATCCGAACGCCGATGCATTTGGGCGAACTCAAGAAACGCATGCCGAAGGTGTACCCGCAGCTCGAGCGAGTTCGACAAACACTTGAGAAACATTATCGCGATATGCAGGACCTGGAATTCACGATAGAGAACGGCAAGCTCTACATGCTGCAAACGCGC
The DNA here is from genome assembly GCA_963812565.1 of uncultured Acidobacteriota bacterium. GTDB lineage: Bacteria > Acidobacteriota > Terriglobia > Acidiferrales > UBA7541 > Palsa-295. The sequence goes on along the minus strand of CAWEVR010000006.1, from coordinate 944,497 downwards.
ACGGGAAAGCGCTCCCCCGGAGCGGCGTTCCGGATGGCCGTGGACATGGCGAATGAAGGTTTGATCAAAGTTGAAGAAGCACTTCAAAGAATTAAAGGTGAGGATGTGGAGCGGCTGTTCTATCCAGTGCTCGACCCGGCGCTTCCGCGCAATGAATTTTCAAGCCGAAGGGTCACGACCGGAATCAACGCCGTGCCCGGCGCCGCAGTCGGCAAGGCTGTGTTCACCGCGGGCGAAGCGGAGGAGTGGGCCGCACGCGGAGAAAAAGTAATTCTGGTGCGGAGGGAGACCAGTCCGGAGGATGTGGGCGGGATGTTCGTGGCGCAGGGAATTTTGACCAGCACGGGAGGCAAAACGAGCCACGCAGCAGTGGTGGCGCGCGGATGGGGAAAGTGCTGCATCGTGGGAGCTGAGAAGCTGGAGATTAGCGCCGAGAAGAAACAGATGAGCTCGAACGGGCGGGTGGTGCGCGAAGGCGAGTGGATCACCCTCGATGGCGGCGATGGCTCGGTGTACACGGGAGAAATCGCGTTGATACGCCCGGAGCCGCCGAAAGCCTTTGCAACACTGATGAAATGGGCCGACAAGATCCGCAAAATTGGGGTTCGGGCCAATGCGGATACGCCGCACGATGCACGTGTAGCGCTCGAGATGGGCGCGGAGGGAATCGGCCTCTGCCGCACCGAGCACATGTTCTTCAAGGATTTCGAGCATCCCGAGAAGAGTGTCGAGCGGCAGCAGGCGATTCAGGAAATGATCCTGGCGGATACAGTCGAGGCGCGCCGGAAGGCGCTCGACAAGCTTCTCCCATTCCAGCGGCGGGACTTCATCGGGCTATTCGAAGTGATGGACGGATTGCCCGTCGTGATTCGGTTGATCGACCCGCCGCTGCACGAATTCCTTCCCAAGGACCCCGCCAAGCAGGACGCGCTAGCGAAGAGTCTTGGCATTACGCGGGAAGCGATTCTCCGTCGCATGGACCAATTAAAGGAAGCGAATCCGATGCTCGGACTGCGCGGTTGCAGGCTAGCGATCATTTATCCCGAGATTTTGGAGATGCAGGTGCGCGCCATCATCGAGGCAGCCATTGATTGTCAGAAGCGCGGCGTTAAAGTAATACCTGAGATCATGCACCCGCTTACGTTCGACAAGAAGGAGATGAAAATTCTGGAAGTGGCGACGCGGCGTGTAGCGGATGACCTCATCTCGAAAGCTAAAGTAAAGCTTCACTATCTCGTTGGGACAATGATTGAGTTGCCGCGCGCGGCGCTCCTCGCGGATGAGATCGCGGACGTGGCGGAGTTCTTTTCCTTCGGCACAAATGACCTGACGCAGACGACCATGGGGCTTTCGCGAGACGATGCGGGACGGTTTCTGCCGGAATATGTGGATCAGGCTAAGGCGGCCATCCTGCCGGCGGACCCGTTCCAGTCAATCGATGTCCCAGGCGTGGGTATGCTGGTCGAGTGGGGGATCAAGCGTGGGAGGGCCACGCGTCCGAAGCTCGAAGTGGGAATCTGCGGCGAACACGGCGGGGAAGCAGAGAGCGTGAAGTTCTGCCACCGGGTGGGCATGGATTACGTGAGCGCGACGCCATTTTGCGTGCCGATCGCGAGGCTGGCCGCGGCGCAGGCGGTGATTGAGGAGAAAGCGGCAAAGAAGAAAAAGAAGAGGAAGTAGAGGAGAAGCAAGCGATTCGACGACTCGACAGTCGGCCATTGATCATCGGGATTTGCGGGGGAACGGGCTCGGGAAAGACGACGATTACGAGCCGGATTATCGAGGCACTGTCGGCATCGAACGTTGTCGTCCTCGAGCAAGATAGCTATTACAAAGATTACCCGCAGCTTTCGTTCGAAGAGCGCGTGAAAGTGAATTTCGATCATCCAGACTCGATGGACACACCGCTGCTGGCGGAACACGTGCGGCACTTGCGTGCAGGCGAGCCGATCGAGCGGCCGACATATGACTTCGCGCGATTCCAGCGAGCGAATGAGACGGTGCGCATCGAACCACGTGCGGCCATCATCATCGAGGGAATTCTAATTTTTGAAAACAGCGCGCTTCGGGACTTGATGGATGTCCGGATTTTCGTGGACACGGATGCGGATTTGCGATTTATTCGGCGTCTCACGCGCGACATCCGCGAGCGCGGGCGCACGATGGAAATGGTCGTGGATCAGTACATGACCACGGTGCGACCCATGCACATGGAGTTTGTCGAGCCGTCGAAGCGGTATGCGGACGTGATTATCCCCGAGGGCGGGCACAACGAAGTGGGCATTGATCTCGTGATCCAGAAGATCAGGTCCCTCGTTCCACGGTAAGGAGACGAAACATGAAGACGAGACCTCTGGGCGTGTCGGCTATGGCGGTGTTGTACTTCATCAGCGTGGCGACGTATGGCGTATTGGCCATTTTGTCCGCCGTAAGCCCGGATAAGATTCGCGCTCTTCTGACGATGGCCACGACGGGCGGACAACCGGGGCCGGCGCCGCTGCTGGGCCTTGGTGCGTTTCTTCCGGTTTATTTCCTCGCCATGGCGCTGGTGTCGTATTTCCTGGGCCGCGGAATGTGGAGGCTAAAGCTGTGGGCATGGATCGTTACGTTGATTCTCTGCGGTGTTTCACTCGCGGTCGGGGGCATTGAGCTCCTAAGGAGTATGCACGGAATGGACGCCATGGCCCGCGCGACCGCATGGCTTCGAATCGGATTCACTGCCCTGGTGATTTGGTACTTGGGTCTCCGGCGGGTGCGCGAAGCCTTCCGAAGAAGGCAGGATGGGAGTGGAGGATCAGCCGGGACCGAATGAGGATCCTCCCTGCGGCTGCTCGCGAGACGGCCTTCAGGTGGGCATGCGGAGAAAGAAGTAAACGGCGAGGAAGCCGAAGATGGCGTCGGGCGCCCACCCCGCAAGAAGAGGTGGCAACTGACCGACCGAGCCCATGGCCTCGAAGAGCGCCGACGTGGCCCAGTAGATGATTCCGACTCCCACGGCGAGAGCCAGCCCGCCAATCGCGCCGCGCGTGCCTACAAGGAACGCGAAGGGCGCGCCCAGAAACACAATCACAGCCGCAATCAACGGGAAGGCAAATTTTTTGTGCCACTGGACGGAGAGGCGCGAGGTGTCGAAGCCCGCCTGTTTCAGGCTGCGAATGTAATCGGCAAGCTGGCGCCAATTCATTTGATACGACTGCCGGACTTCCCGGCGGAAGTAGCTCGGCGGCTCAGTCAACTCCGGGAGCGAATAGACTTTGAAGGGGACGTAGCTCGTCTCCCGGCCGCCACGGAAGTCGCGAATCCAGCCGCCGGCGAGCACCCACGTGTTTTCAGTCTGCTCCCACGTGGCGCGAGTGGCGAAGACACGGCGGCGCATCTCGAAGGTTTCCGGATCGAGTTCTAAAACGTTCAAACCGCCGAAGAGCTGGCGATCGGGATCGAAAAGTTCATAGTTATAGATTTTATCGTTCTCGCCGAAAATCCACTGCCGGGCCGGCTCGAAGTAGGTCTGCGCGGGACGTCCCTTGATCTGGTTGCGGAGTGCGTCCTGGCGTTGATTGGCGTAGGGAAGATAGGTGTCGTCAAGAAGGAACATCCCGCCCGCGATAACACACCCGGCGAGCGTGAGCGGCAGGACAAGGCGATACATGCTGATCCCGCTGGCTTTGAAAGCGATAACCTCGTTATTTTTAGCCAGGACGGCCAAGGTGACGAGCGTCGAGACTAGCGTAGCCAAAGGCGCGAGCTGATAGACCATCAAGGGCACGAGATAACGCAAATACTCGAGCACCATCGAGAGAGGAATGTTGTTTTTTGTAATGTCTACGAGGAGATCGAAGAGAGTGAAGGCGTCGAAAATCACGACGAAGCCCACGAGTAACACGACGAAGTAGTAGAAGAATAATCGGAGCAAATAGATATCCATCAGCATCGGGAAGCCACCGGCGCCCCCGGCATGAATCGTGTGCCGAATGCCTTCGGCGGGCCGCGCAATTGAAATCGGGCCATTCGAGACGCGCACCGGTGCCGCCTCGGAATCAAGTCTCTGCGCCTTGCGCTCGCGCGACCAAAGTGATTCGATCCAGGCGGCGACGCGGCTCGGCTTGCGAATCCGCTCAATGCGCCGCAGAAAAACCAGGCCGATCGCCGCGGACACAATATTGGCCGCCCAAATGCCCGCCCACGGAGCAATCCTTCCTTGCTGAGCCATGTGCGCGCCGGTGACGAAGATGAAGTAATAGACGCCGATGAGGACGAGAGTGAGAATCAGTCCGGCGGCGCGCCCACCGCGTCGGGGACGAACGCCAATGGGAACTCCGAGAAGGGCGAAAATAATGCAGGCGGCAGGGAACGCAATGCGGCGATGCAGCTCGACGTGGTCGATGCGCCAGTCCGGGCCGCGATCTCTGGCCAGTGCAGACGTGGATTTTTCGGCAGCGGAGAGAACCACATTCTTCGGGCCCGTGGACGTGGCGACGTCCATGGGAATGTCGCTCTGGCCGAAGGTGGTGACGCTGTAACGTTCGGGCTCGCGTGGATCGTATTCGTGAGTGCTGCCCGCGCCCAGATGCAATTCAATTTGGTTGTTATCGGAACCGACAACCACAATCGCATCCTCCGCGATGGTGATGTTCGACGGCTGGGAGGAGCCGGAAGAAGCCAGGAAAACACCGCGCCAATGCGTCGCTGCGGCTTCCACGTCCTGCACATATAATATAAAGTGCGGAAAGCGCTCATCGAAGACGCGGGGCTGCACGGCGTAAGGGGCTTGCGAGGAGCGCAGCCGTTCCTCGAGACTGCGCAGGGTGCGCACGGAGAGGGGACTGAGCCAGAACGTGGTGACGAGCGTTGCGAGCGCGCCCGCGAAAGCTACGAATCCTACGGGAAGCAGCAAGCGCCGCAGGCTGATTCCGGAGGCGTTCATAGCCACAATCTCGCTGTCTGCCGAAAGGCGGCCGAGACCGATGAGAACTCCCACCAGCGCGCCCATCGGGAGCGTGAACGCCAGGATGGGGATGAGCGAACAAAGGAAAATCAAAGCGACCGTCCCGATTCCGCCGGCGTGGCGGACGAGCAAGTCCATCAAACGAACGAGTTGAGGAACGAAGAAAACGAAAGTGAATACAGCGAGGCCCAGGACGGCGTGGGAGGCCACTTCACGGCCAATGTATTTGTCGAGAAGGCGCATAAGCGCGCGAGGTCATTCTAGCATGGCCGTTCTTGCGAGCCCGTCCTGCGAGTTCTCGGTTCGAACAAAAATGCAATTATCCCCTCGAGCACACCCCATGACGCAGGGCACGGCAGCCGGTAAAAGAGGCGCGCGAGGGGTCCGGCCGGAGGTTCCGCGCCGTTGAGCCGCGTCAACCTGGTCATCCTCTGGCACATGCATCAACCCCAATACCGCGACCCGGCCACGGGACGCTACCTCCTGCCTTGGACGCGTCTGCACGCACTCAAGGATTACTGGGGGATGGTGAAGGTGCTCGAGGAATTTCCCTCCGTACATGCGACTTTTAATTTCGTTCCCCTGCTTGCAGCGCAGATCGAAGAGTACGCGAGCGGGAAATTCCGTGAACCCTGGTTCGAGGCGGTATTTCGGGGTGCAGATTCGCTCACGCCGGACGAGCGCCGGGAGATTCTCGAGCGCGCGTTTCAACTGAATGAAGCTTTCATCCACCGCTGGCCGCGCTTCCAGGAATTGCACTCGCAAGTGCTCTCGGGAGGGGCGGTGGCGTGCCTCGCGCACTTCAGCGCGCGCGAATGGCGCGACTTGCAAGTCCTTTCGCAGCTCGCCTGGATGGACGAGGAGTACCTGGCAAAGGACCCTGTCGTCTCCGAGCTTTCGCGTAAAGGGACGAACTTCACCGAAGCGGACAAGAAAGCGCTCAGTGAAAAGCAGCTCGAGTTGCTCGGCGCGGTGCTGCCGGAGTACCGCCTGGCCGCGGAACGAGGTCAAATCGAAATCTCCACCACGCCGTACTACCACTCGATCCTTCCGCTCATTTGCGATACGGAAATTGCGCGCGTCGCAAACCCGCACACGCCGCTGCCGCATCCCGCGTTCCGCCGCCCGGAGGACGCACGGGAACAGCTCCTCCGCGCCCGCGCGTACCACGAACGCGTTTTCGGTAAACCGCCGGCGGGATTGTGGCCCTCGGAGGGCTCGGTCTCAGACCAGGCGCTCGAAATTGCGATGGAGCTGGGATTCCAATGGTTCGCTACGGATGAGGGTGTCCTCGGCCGCACCCGCAACATCGGCTTCTGGCGCGATGTGTCGGGGTATCCGGAGAATGGCCCTTCGCTCTATACCCCGTGGCGGCTCGAGCGCGGCACGCGAAAAATGAGCGGATTGTTTCGCGACCACTATCTCTCCGACCTGGTTGGCTTCGTTTACAGCCGGATGAGCCCCGCGGGGGCGGCCGAGGATTTGCATCGGCGCATTCGCGCGATCGGCGACCGCGAACCGGCGGGTCAAACGGCCACGGTGAGCGTAATTCTGGATGGCGAGAATGCCTGGGAATACTACCCGGGGAATGGAAGGGAATTTCTGCGCGATTTTTACCGGCGGGTGGAACAGGATCCCGAGATACGTGCTCTGACGGCGAGCGAAGCGATCGCGGCCGCGGGGGACCAGCCGCGGATGGAAGGAATATTCCCCGCGTCGTGGATCAACGCGAACTTCGACGTGTGGATTGGAGATGCAGAGGACGTGCGCGCCTGGGATTTGCTCCGCGAGGCGCGCGATACTTACGAGCGCGTAGCCGAAAGGTCTGCGCCCGGCGGCGCCGCGGTCGAGGCGCAACTCGCACGAGCATATGAAGCCGTGCTGGCAGCCGAGGGAAGCGACTGGTGCTGGTGGTTTGGACCCGAGCACGCCTCGGCAAACGATGCCGAATTCGATGAGCTCTACCGTAAGCATCTGACGGAGATCTATACCGCCTTGGGCGAGCCGGTGCCCGAGACCCTTGCCCACCCGATCAAGCGCACGCTGGAGCGGGGCAGACGCGAAGCGCCGGCGGCATATCTCGACGTCAAGGTGGATGGGCGCGAGAGCGGCTACTTCGAATGGCTTGGCGCGGGACTGTACGTCACAGACCAGCGCAGCGGCGCGATGCACGGGAGAAGCTACGCGCTGGGAGACCTGCTTTATGGGTTCGGGCCGCGCCATTTCTTTCTGCGCGTGGACACGATTCCCGAGGCGATGGAGGCCTACTCCGAATTCCAAATGCGATTGACGATCTGGGATTCGCGCGAGACGCGCATCACGCTGGGCGTCGAGCAAGGGAAGCTGCAAAGATGCGTGCTGGAACAAAGCGGGACGTGCCTCCTCCATCCGGAATCGGTGGTTTCGGCGGCGTACGGAAAAATTTTGGAGGTGAGCCTGGCGCGCGAGCTATTTGATTTGAAAGACCGGCGATCACTGCTGCTGAGCGTTGCGTTGTGGAAGGGCGGTTTGCCTGTAGATGTGCTTCCGACCGAAGGAATGCTCGAAGTGGCGCTGGGGGATGAAAATTTCGCCTGGTGACGTCCATAGGGAACCGCGAAAGCGCTTCATCTTGCCTGGTCCCCTTTCAGCGAAAATACCTGAACAGATATGGCCAACTGCAGGGTTCACCTGATTGTCCGCGACACCCGTGAGGTTTAGTGTGCGGAACGTAGTGCGAGAATCCGGTGGCTGAGCAATTGTGTCCTATTTTGTACAGAAATTGGCACACGGAGTTGATATACCCCTTCGGTCGCAGGTAGAGGTCTTGCCAGAAAGCCAAAACGGAAATTCCAGTGAAAATGAACACATAGGAGAAGCCCGTGAAAATGCATCGTTCCACTTCAAGTTCTCGTTTCGTACTCCTGCTCCTCACCGTCGCATTTTTTCTTTCCCTCCCTGGCCGTGCGTCCGCTCAAGAAGCCGATCCCCCCAGCAGGGTTGGACGACTCAATTACATCGAAGGTTCAGTGTCCTTCCAACCAGCCGGGACATCAGACTGGCTGGACGCGAACCCGAACCGTCCCCTAACGACCGGGGATCAACTCTGGGCCGATGAAAATTCCCGCGGCGAGCTGCACATGGGCGGTAGCGTGTTGCGCATTTCAAGTCAGACGGGAATCTCATTCCTCAATTTGAGCGACCAGGCTGTCCAAATTCAAGTGGCGCAAGGCTCGGCCGATCTTCGGGTGCTTCATCTCGAGGACAATGAAACCTATGAACTGGACACGCCAAATCTGGCATACACGATTCTGCGCCCTGGCGATTACCGCGTGGACGTAAATCCCGACGGCACTTCGAGCGTCGTTCAAGTGATCAGTGGCGCGGGTGAAGTGACCGCAGGCGGCACCGCTTATAACGTTGCCCCGGGCCAGCGATACGTTTTCTCCGGAACGGACCTAGTGAATTATGAAGCTGCAGCGGCACCGGGTCCGGACGCTTTCGAGCATTGGTCTCAGGAACGCGAACAGCGTGAAGACAAAATGGCGTCCGCGCAGTACGTCTCCCGCGATGTGATCGGTTACGAAGATCTGGACGACCACGGGAGATGGGATGACGACGCGACGTATGGCCATGTCTGGGTTCCCACCGGCGTTGCCGCAGACTGGGCACCATACCGCGACGGACACTGGGCCTTCGTCGCTCCCTGGGGCTGGACTTGGGTAGACGATGAGCCTTGGGGCTTCGCGCCCTTCCACTACGGACGCTGGGCACACACGCGCGGCGGCTGGGCTTGGGTCCCCGGCCCCGTCCAGGCAGCAGGAGTTGTTTATGTGCGGCCTGTTTACGCGCCCGCCCTTGTCGCATTCGTGGGCGGCGGAGGTTTCAGCGCTTCGATTGAAGTCGGCCGTGGTGCAGGCGTGGCCTGGTTCCCGTTGGGACCGCGTGACGTATGGGTGCCCGGATACCACGTCAGCGAAGCCTACATGACCAGAGTGAACGTTTCCAATTCAAGGGTCATCAATCGAACGGAAATCACAAACGTCTATACCACGACGATCGTGAATAAGAACGTGAATGTGAACAGAACCTACATGAATCAGAACGCTCCGGGCGCCGTTACGGCCGTTCCTAGAGCTACGTTCCAGAATGGCGAGCCAGTGGCGAGGTCCGCTGTCCGAATGAACTCTCAGCAGATTGAGCACCCGCAGGTGGTGGCAGCAGCGGCAACGACTCCAACCCCGAGAGCAGTAGCGGGACCTAGCGCCCCTGCAAGAGCATCGGCAAGGCCGCCTGCAACGTTAGCAAGCAGGCCCGTGGTGACAAAGATGGCCCCCTCGGCCCGTGCAATTCCTGTAGGGCATACGGCTCCGGCGAGCGCATCCACATACCGGTCCATGCCGAATGCGAAACCCGCGACAACTCCGGCGGGAAGGCCAGCCGATACGACAGCGGCAAAACCGACTGTTCCTCCCACGGCTCAACCAACACCGAATAGGAACCAACCGCCGGCGCGCGAAAATACAGTTAAACAGCCGGCACCGGGCGCAGCGAAGCCAGCTCCGCCTCCGGCGAAACAGCCTGCTACCACAACCGAAAGGCCGGCCGAACAACCAGCACCTAATAGGGTAGAACCACCGGCGCACGAAAATACAGTTAAACAGCCGGCACCGGGCGCGGCGAAGCCAACCCCGCCTCCGGCGAAGCAGCCTGCCATCTCAACCGAAAGGCCAGCCGAACAACCGCCGCCTAACAGGGCACAACCACCGGCGCACGAAAATACAGTTAAACAGCCGCCACCGGCCGCAGCGAGGCCGGCTCCGCCTCCGGCGAAACAGCCTGCCACCTCAACCGAAAGGCCAGCCGAACAACCGCCGCCTAACAGGGCACAACCACCGGCGCACGAAAATACAGTTAAACAGCCACCGCCGGCCGCGGCGAAGGCAACCCCGCCTCCGGCGAGACAGCCTGCGACTTCAACCGAGAAGCCGGCTGCACGCGCGACTGAACCTCCAGCGACTAAACCGGCGCCTACTAAGCCGCAACCACCGGCGCACGAAAATGAGCCCAAACAGCCACCGCCGGCGGCAAAACCGACCGCTCCTGCTCACCCGGACTCACAAGCCAAAAAGCCGAGTCCACCTAAAGACGAAAAGGAAAAGAACAAAGATAACAAAGATAACAAAGATAAGGAACCGCCGCGGCAGTAGCGGCTACGCCATTAGTTCGTTGGCGAGCAAATTAAAGAAGCAAATCACCCGGGCTTGCTCGATCAACGGGCAAGCCCGCTTTTTTTCGTGGCCGAGTCCGGCCCTGCGGCAAACCCGTTGTGTCCGGGACAGGAGAAGCGTACGATGCAAAAATCAGAGCTCCAAATCGGAAGCTCCGGATTCGTGCATGAATAGCCGCCTGGTCGCGCTGTTCCTCTCCATCCTCGGAGCGGCAGTTTTTGTGCCGCTTGCGAAAGCCCAGGGCCATGCCGCGTTTGCACCCGCTCCAGGCATCCGAACGAGCATGGCCGCCTCGCCCGGCGGCGGCGTGAGAACCGGTTTCGTCCACCGCCGCCGCGCGCGCCGGTTTTTCGCTGGTTCGGGATATGCGCCGTACTTCTATTCCGACTACGTTTCCGAATCGGGAGAGGCGCCTCCGCCCGAGATCTTCATCTCGCAGACCGCTCAACCAGCCTCCCCAGCGCCAGTGCGCAAGCCGCCCGAGTCATTAATGCTTGAACTGCGGGGCGATCACTGGGTGAGGATCACAAGTTACGGTCAGTCGGAGACCGATGGACAATCCAGCCAGCAGGATTCGGAGCGAGCGTCCAAACTGACATCTGCTATACCGGGCGCTACCCCTCGCCGAATCCAGGCAGCCGAGCCCCCGAGCGAGCTTCCACCCGCCGTGCTCGTGTTTCGCGATGGGCACAAAGAAGAAGTCGGAAAATATATGATCAAGGGCGCAACCATTTACACCAGCACGGACTATTGGAGCACCGGTTCGTGGACACGAAAGGTTCAGATTGCTGAGTTGGACGTTCCCCAAACTCTGAAACTGAATCAGGACCGGGGCGCGAGGTTTAGCTTGCCGTCCGGACCGAATGAAGTGATGATCCGGCCGTGAATTTCGATCCCTCCGCGCCAATCGAATGAATCCCGAGTTCAGGTTTACCATTTCTTTCGGAGCTGCCGGATAAATCCCCTTCGCACCAGTAATCCAGAAAGGTAGTGGGAATCCCTGCTCGCAACACCAATCTGAACGTCAGTTTCCGGTTAGTGCGTTAGAGCCTGTGAACGCCGTATGTCCGCAGAGGGATTTGCGCACTGAGGATTTTGGAATTAGTGCGTGATTTCCCAGGCCGTTAGGCTCGAGTCCGAGTCGGCCGTGAATAGCACGGGTCGATGGTTCGCAATTTCGCCGTAGCCCACGAGGTTCTTGCCGTTGATCGCCAAGTCGCGCCGCTCATTCGTCCCGAGATTCCACAAAACGACTGTAAATTTCTCGAGCGTCGCCGCATCGATGTGAAGACTCAACACGGAAGGGCCGTCCGGAAATGCAACAGTCGCGAAGATCGGATCTCGATGTTTGGCAAGGTGCCGAACGACATCTCCACTCGTTACATCGAGGAAAGTAAGCGTGCAATCCGCTCCGCCGACCACCACTTCCTTGCCATCAGGCAGAAAACTAATGGCAAACGGTTCGAGCAGTAGCCCCGCGTACTTCGCCTTCACCTTTCCGCTTCGATCGTAAATTCGTACGGCCGTATCGCCGTCCGATGTCGCGAACAACGAGCTGTCCGGCGAGAACGCCATTCCAGTGCTGCCGCTGAAATCAGTTTCGAGTTCGGCAACGAGCGAACCTTTAAGCGGATTCCACAGCTGCGCTGGTCTTCCGCTCACGCTCACAGCCAGTAGTGACCCGTCCGGCGCGTACGCGACGTCGTCGATCCTCACTTGCGCAACTGCGAGAGTCCTCGCCGGTTTGCCCGCGGCGTCCGCGACCTCAACCGAGCCATCGCGCTTGCCGAAAGCCACCCACTTCCCATCAAACGAGCACGCCAGCGAGGTCACGTCCGCGTCGGTCTTCCAGGTCGACGCTACTTCGCCAGACGGGAGCCGCCAAATATCAATCGACCCGCCGCGCACGAGTCCCGCCGCCAGCCCGCTCATCCCGCACACGGAAACGGTCCGGATTCTTGCCGGCGTCGTAATCGTCACGAGTTTACGGACGTCCTGCGCGCTCGCCGCCGCCGCAAAAGACGAAATCGCCGCCGCTGCCGCCAGAATCATCCAACCTGCGCGGCGCGTCACAGCTGCTCCAGCACAATCTCGAATTTCACCGCCGCGTGGATGTCCTTCGGATCTCCTACGAGCGTCACCGGCCGCACCAATTCGCGGCTCGTCACCAGCGGATCGCGCGTGTAGTTCTTGTCCGGATCGCCCTCAAAGACCGGATCGGTCGCAAAATAGAGCTGTGTGGTAAGCGGATGATATCCGGGTGCCGTGACGAGGTAGTGGACGTGCTGGCAAACCCGCGCGGGATAATGCCCCGGCATCACGGAAGAGAATTCGTACTTGCCATCCGCGGGCGTCCTAAGCTTCGCACGATAATGATAGCCATCGAGATCGTACAGGCCTTCGTGATTCGTCTGCCAGACCTCGATCGTCGCAGACGGGACAAACTCGCCGCGCATGCTGAACACCAACCCGCTGACGACCAGCGGCATCCCGGGATCTCCCGGCGCGCGCAGCACGTTGTTGCCCGGAGCAAGGCGCTTGTAGAACGGGCCCAGCTCCGCCGCCGGTGTCGGCTCTCGGTGCAATTTCTCGTTTTGCTCCCACGCAGCAGCCAGAGCGGAAGGCAACAAGTTCGCGGTGCTGGTGACAACCCCCAGCGCCATGCATTTGGCGAGAAGTTCGCGACGCGCAAGACTCATTCGGCACCCCCGTTTTTGCAACCGCGTGGAGTGTAGTGCTGAATTTTGAAAACGGCAACTGCAACCTGGGCTGCTGAGCAGCGTCAGAATGTCTCACGCGGATCGACGCTCTGAACCGGAATTTCCTTTTTGATCTCGAAAACGGCACCGTTGCGTCATCAGACTGCCTCTGTGACAGTATTTTTCATTCGGTGTGCAGAGCGCGAACTGGGTCGAGCGTTGCTGCTCGGCGAGCTGGAACGACTGCAGCCACGAAAGCCGCGAAAACAAGCGCGGCGGTCGTGAACAGCAGGATGCGCGGATCGTAGGGTTTTACGCCAAACAGTTGCGCAGCCATTGCACGGCCGGCGGCAATCGTCGCCGGAATGCCGACCGCCAGCGCAATTCCCATCTGTACAAGCGCTCCACGCAGCACAAGCTTCAATACGCTCATCTGACTCGCTCCCAAGGCCATGCGAATACCGATTTCATTTGTGCGGCGCTCAACGGAGTAAGCGGTCACACCATACAGGCCAACGGAGGCAAGAACGAGGGCCAGCAATCCGAACAGGGAAGTGAGTTTGGCGATCATGGCCTGTTGGGTGAAGTTGCCGTCGACTTGTGCTGCAAAGCTCTTGAAATCGATGACCGCGAGATCCGGGTTCACATCGGCGATCGCGCGGTGCACCTGCGGCTCGAGTCCCTGCACCTTGCCGCGCGTTCTCAATTCCACGGCATTCAGATAATGCGAGCGGTCCTCAAAGGTGACGAAGCGTGGATTGTCGTAGACAACGCCCTGCGTGGCAGGCAGGAAAAACATTGGGGGGATCTTGTGCGTCGGGTCGCGGTACTGCGTGTCCTCGGTGACGCCGACGATCTCGAAGTTTCCGGCATACTTCACATCGAGGTTGCCGAAATGTTTTCCAATCGGGGTGTCGTCCTTGAAGAACTGTTTGGCGAAGGTCCGGTTCACCACGGCTACGCGTTGTGAGTTGGGAGTATCCTGATCGTTTATGGAGCGGCCCTGAATGATTTTGGTGCCGAGCGTTTCAAAGTAGTCTGCGCTGACCCGAACCCAGGATGCGTTGTTCTGATCTGAGTCGGGAGGGGGAGGCGCCTGACCTTCAACGTATACGGTCTCACCCCAGTTGTCGCCTTCCATCGGGCTATAAAGCGAGAAGCTGACCTGGCTGACGCCGGGGATCGCCGCAAGCGAATCGTGGAGCTGGCGGAAGAGCGCCTGTATCTGGGAGCGCTTGTATCCAGCCATCTGGGGATCAATGTGGAGAATGTAACGGTTCGGCGTCTCGAAGCCGAAGTATTGACCATGCATGTTGCGCAAGCTTTGCGTCAGCAATCCCGCGGCGGACAACAGAACGAGCGACAGTGCGGCCTGAGCGACGACAAGCGACTTTTGCGTCCAGCCGCTGCTGCGCCCTGTGGAACGGCCGGCGCCGCGAAGCGCATCGGCGGGAGCGGCCGTGGCCGTGATCCACGCTGGAGCAACGCCAAACAGGATTCCCACGAGCAAGGACACGCCAAACGTGAAAGCGAGGACAGGCAAGGACGGCGTGGCGTGGATCGCGACGTAGGTGTTCTCTTGAAACGCGAGCCGGAGGATGAGCCGGGTTCCGGCAAAGGCAACCGCAACGCCGGCGATCCCGCCGAGCACGGCCAGCACGGCGCTTTCCGTAAGCACCTGCCGGATCTGCCGCGAGGGCGACGCGCCGAGCGCGGCTCGTATCGACGTCTGCAGCTTGCGGTTTGTGGCGCGCACGAGCATTAAGTTGGCGACGTTGGCGCAGGCGATTGTCAAGACCAGCGCGGAAATCCACATCAGGAGATGCAGGCCGGATTGATATTCATCACGAAGCTCCCGAACACCGGCGCCCCCGGGCGAGAGATGGAGCGTCTGTTTCGGGACGAATTCGCGTTCGCCGGGCTGGAGCTGAGCAATTGGGCTCAATAGCCACTCCTGCAACTCGACTTGCATGTGGGCCTCGAGTTGTTTTGGATCGGCACCGGGCTCGATACGACCGATTACGTCGAGCCAGTCCTGCTGCGGGAAATCAAGGATGCCGCCTTGGCCATCTATGAGCGGTTCGTCCGAAATGGGAATCCAGAACGCGGCCGGGTCCTGAAGGCGGTCACCGAAGAAATCGGGCGGCGCGATTCCCACCACGGTCAAGGGCTGGCCGTTCAGCATGAATGCGGCACCGACGATGGACGGATCCCCGCCATACTTTTGTTGCCAGGCGCGATAACTGATGACGGCAACCGGGTCGGCGCCTTTGTGATCATCCTGCGGCGTGATCACACGGCCTGCGTAGGGGGCGATGCCAAACATGGCGAAGTAATTCCCTGAGACGAATTCGCTCTTCATGGATTGAGCGGGCTGGCTTGTCCCGCCGCGTCGCACGCCGACGAGATCGCCTCCTGCCTGGAATGCAGCTAGTTCGAGGAATCCGGGCGTGTTGTCGCGAAAGGTTTTGTATTTGTCGTAGGAGAAGAGCGACCAATTGTCCTGGAAGCCGCCGTTCACGCAACAATTCTCGATGTCACCCACGCGGTAGAGTTCGCTGGGCCTCGCCACCGGCAGGGAATTCAACAAGACGGCGTGGACAAGAGTGAAAATGGCCGTGGTCGCGCCGATTCCGAGAGCCAAAGTCAAGACTGCCGTGGCGGTGAAGACGGGAGAGTTGGCGAATTGCCGTAGCGCGTAGCGGATGTCTTTCATGAGCTGCGACTCCTTCCGTTGTTTGATACGAGTGCGGTGTACACTTTGTTCATTGGTTTTTCGACTCGCGCGGCACGCAGAGATATTCGAGTTTGACCGTCAGACGACGGTGACTATAATTGCCGTCGCCGACCAGCTCGGCAGGAGGTTCTCTATGAAAATTGCCAAAATTTATCTGGGCGTATTAATTTTATTTTCCATCGCGGGCACTGCCGCCGCGCAGGATCGGATGCCGCCGATCCCGGCCGACAAGATGACGGATGCTCAAAAGAAAGTCGCAGATGAGTTGATCGCGGGTCCACGGGGAAAGCTGGTTGGTCCATTCATACCACTGCTTCGTAGCCCCGACTTAATGAGCCGGGTGCAAAAGGTCGGAGAGTACATTCGCTTCCAAAATAGTCTGGGGCACAAACTAACGGAATTCACAATCCTGATGACGTCGCGCCGCTGGACCCAGGAATTCGAATGGGATTCCCATTACGATCTGGCCTTGAAGGCCGGCGTGGAGCCGGAGATACTTGCCGCGGTTCGCGAAGGGCGACGGCCAACGGGAATGTCGGCCGATGAGGAAGTGGTTTACGACTTTTGCTCCGAGCTCGAGCAAAACCAAAGTGTGACCGACGCCACGTACGCTCGGGCCGTGAATAGTCTTGGCGAGCAGGGCGTGATCGATCTCACCGCTACCGTGGGATACTACACCGCTCTGGCGATGATACTGAACGTGGCACGGACTCCCTTGCCGCAGGGAAAGATCCCCGCGCTGGCTGATTTCCCTCACTAAATTCAGGGCCGAACTCGCACTCCTACTTCCCACTTCGCAACGCTGCCCACCGATACGCAGCGTTAACAAGGAAATCAAGTATTGACATTTGCATACGACGGCGCGATATTGCGCGCGTCGCTGTCACTGGACGCTTGGGAACCAAACACTAATCGCAGTTGGCTCGGCGGGATGTGAGCCGCCCAACCTGGGCACGAGAAAACTGTCTCGTTGCCTTCGGAGGGCCTAATGAGCGTGAAGCCGTACCTGGCGTGTGTTTTCGGATTGTGTGGAATTGCGTCCCTCCTCGTAAGACTCAACCGCCCGCCGAAGCATGAGAATCCTTTTGCGCGAAGCGAAGCGCGGGCTAAAGACGGAGGAATGAGCTCTGCCGCGCATCGCGCTCCAACCGCGTACTCCATCCCCATCACGTTCGAGCCGAATGTCGGCCAAGAAGACGCGCAGGTCCAGTTTGTCGGCCGCGGAAAAGGAATGACTGTCTTTCTCACGAGTCAGGGAGTGTCGCTCGAAGCGGGGTCGCGAGGCCGGAGAGGGACGAGCCGCGGCGGCGTGACGATGCGGTTGGTGAGCGAGCGGGTGCGGCCTCGACGGCGTCGGCACTCGCATTGGCAACATAGGAAGCAAGAGCCGAGACGCAGGCGGCCCAAAAACACGGGAGTGAAATTGCAGTGGAAGGGAAGAGAAGAGCTGCGCGCGCAGAGCAACTACTTCCTGGGGAACGATCCGAGCAAATGGCGGACTCGTGTCCCGCATTTTGAGAGAGCGGAAACAGCAGAAATGCAGCCGGGTGTGGATTGGATCTTTTACGGCAACGAAGAGGGAATTGAATACGATTTGAGAATTGCCCCGGGCGTGGATATCCGCGATTTGCACTTGGAGCTTTCTGACTGGCAGGACCTGCGCATGGATGTGCAAGGAAACTTGTTGTTCGCGGCAAACGGAAATGAGATCCGCATGAAGAGTCCGGCAATTTACGAAGAGCTCCCGAACGGAGAGCGGCGCCGCGTGGAGGGCGAGTACGAGATCGATGGAAACGGGTCCGTGGGGTTTGTCGCCGGGCCGCACGATCCGGAGGCGACGTTGGTGGTCGATCCTTCGCTTTCGATTGCGTATTCAACTTTTCTCGGCGGGACGGGAACCGATGCGGCCGCGAGCATGGCCGTCGATTCGCATGGGAAAATTTATATTGGCGGGACAACTACATCGTCGTCGAGCTTTCCTGAAACGATGTGGTCGGACGTAGGACCAACCCGCGGACTCGTTGATCTCTTTGTGGCGAAGATCGACCCGACAATCAACGGCGCAGGATCACTCGTCTATCTCACGTTTGTCGGCGGGAGCGGCAGCCAAACGGGAGGGCTCATCGCCGTCGATTCCTCAGGGGACGTCGCCATCACTGGGACGACTACGTCGGCGGATTATCCAGTGACCGACGGCAGCGCGCGAACGGCGGGGACGAATGACACGGTGGTGACCGAAATTGGGCCGACGGGCGGAAGCCTGGTTTACTCAACGCTATTTGGAGGCAGTGGCGCGGAATCCACGCAGAACGCGGGCGGGATCGCGCTTGATTCATCGGGAGACATCTTCATCGCTTCCGACACAAATTCGGCGGACTTGCCGGTGACGAGCGGGGCGTTTCAACCGGCCTTTGGAGGAGGGGTCAGCGATGGCTTTCTCGCGATCTTCGTGCCGAACGCGATATCGCCAACACCGCACTTGAAGTATTGCACTTACTTCGGCGTCGATGCGCAAGTGGGGGTGGGAGGAGTCGCCGTCGATTCTTTGGCCAACGCGTTCATCGCCGGATACACATCGAACCCCGGTACGAGCTTTCCCGTGCTGCGGGCGCTTCAAAGCGCGTACGGAGGAGACCCCTACGATGGATTCCTGCTCAAAATTATTCCCTCGGGGATGGGCGCAGGAGATTTGTCGTACGCCACATTCATCGGAGGCAGCGGACTCGATCAGGCACTCGCAGTCCAGGTGGGCGCGGGGCAGCCGGCAACTGCCTATGTGACCGGCACAACGCAATCCAATAATTTTCCGACGGGCGAGACCAACGTGGCATATCAACCCGGCCTGAAGGGAATTGCGAACGCATTTTTATCCGTCGTGGCGCAGGATGCGACGACGGGAGTGGCCTCGCTCGTCTACTCCACGTACTTGGGGGGTTCGGGACCCGACACGGGCCTTGGCATTCTCGTTCGAGAAGCAAATGCCGTCTATGTGACGGGGGCGACCGCTTCCTGGGCTTTTCCGTGGCTGGATAATTTGCAGCCGTTCAATGGCAATCAAGACGCATTTCTCGTGAAGCTCGATCCCACGTCTTCGGGCAGTGCCTCGCTGATTTATGCGACGCCACTCGGCGGGACGGGGCTCGGGGTGGGTGCAACGGCGGTGGCTCAGGCGAATGGCGTGGTCGTGGACGCGTCCGGAAACGTCTACCTGGCCGGGTCAACGATGGCGGGAGATTTTCCGACTGCCGGAGCCGCCACCAACGGGTTTCAGCAGACATGTACGAGTTGTACGCAGTCTCCACCACAATCTGACGCGTTTTTGATCGAAATCAGCGAGCAAACTACGCAAAGCCCAGGCGTGTCTTTCAGCAGTCTAAATGTCAATTTTGGAGCGCAGTCCCTCGGCGCGCAAAACATCCCGCCGCTTCCTGCGGCGGTGATCAATACGGGCGATGCTCCCCTGATCATCTCGAGCGTGGGGATTGCAGGACAGAATTCCTCGCAATTTTCATTGTCAAACGTGAACAGCTGCACCGCGTCACCCATCAGCCCGGGAGGGAATTGTCAGATCCTCGTGACTTTCGATCCCACTGTGGTAGGGCCTCTGGGAGCCAACATCAACGTCGTGGACAATGCCACGGGCAGCCCTCAAGTGTTGGCTGTCGCAGGGATCGGGAGCGGGGCGTTGGGAGTCCCGTCGCCCCCGGGACTGACTTTCGGAAATCAGCCGCAGGGAACGGCCGCAAGCCAAACGGTGAATCTTGTAAACGAAGGAAATCAGCCTCTCGTGATAACGAGCTTGGCGCTCGGCGGGCCCGGCATCGCACAGTTCACCCTTCAGCCACAATGCACCATCTCGTCCATTGCTGGAGGGGGCTCTTGCACTTTCAATGTCACCTTCGCGCCAAAAACGACTGGAGCGTTCCAGGCGGAGATTGATATCTTCGATAATTCCGGCAATGTTCCCGGGACGGAGCAGGTGATTCCGCTGACGGGAACGGGAACACCTCCTGCTCCCACCGCCAACATCTTCCCAACTTCGTTCGCGTTCGGCACTCAATCGGTTGGGACCGCGAGCGGGACGCAGACGATTACACTGACGAATCAGGGCAGCGCCGCTTTGAACGTGAGTGGAATCGGGCTCACGGGAATCGACAAGACGAGTTTCGCCGTTGTTTCGACGGGGACAAACCCCTGTCCGGTCACAAGTGGAACGGTTCCGATTGGGGGAACCTGCACGGTAGCGGTGAACTTTGCCCCGCTGTCATCCGGCGCAAAGAGCGCAGGCTTGACTTTCACCGACGATGCGGCCGAAAGCCCGCAAACCGTGGCGTTTTCGGGAACGGGCATTGCACCCGCAGCCCAAATCTCGACGGGGAGCCTGACTTTCTCACAACAGACGCTAGGAACGACGAGCACTGCCCAGAACGTCACGCTATCGAATCCGGGCAACGCGCCTCTCACGATCAACTCGATAACCACAACCGGAGCGGACCCGTCCGACTTTATCGAAACGAATCATTGTCCCTCAAATGTCGCAGCGAATGGCTCCTGCGTCCTGAACATCTCGTTTACACCAACGGCGGTAGGGAATCGAACGGCAAGCCTTAGCATCTCTGACAACGCGGCGGGAAGCCCCCAAACTGTGACGCTAACCGGCACCGCCGTACAAACCACCGCTTCTGTCGAACCAGCAACCTTCAGCTTTCCGACCGCTCAGCTCGCCCAAACGCCAAGCCAGCCCGCTGCCGTCACGGTCATGAACAACGGAACTGGGGTGCTGGCGATTAATGGGATTTCGTTCGCCGGGGCGAATCCCGGCGATTTCAGCGAGACGGATACGTGCCATGGAAATATCAGTACGGGGACCTCCTGCTCGATTCAGGTGACCTTCAAACCTGTGGCGGCCGGCGCGCGGAGCGCATCTCTCACGGTCGCCGACAATGGATCGAATAGCCCGCAGACCGTCGCGCTAAGTGGGATAGCGATGGATTTTGTCATCCTGCCGACGACTCCGGGAGCGACGGCATTGACAGTCACGGCTGGAAATCCCGCGACCTATTCTCTGGAGGTCAATTCGTTGAACGGTTTCGCGGGACCAATCTCGTTGATCTGTACTGGAGCGCCGGATGGGTGCACGATTCCAACGATCCTGTCCGTGACCGCGAATGCCTCGACCACTTTTCAGGCAACTGCCCCCACAATCGGATCGTCACTCATGACGCCCACGAACCCTGGGATTACGAGAGAAATAAACGGCAGTCTGCGAATGCTCATGATTGCGCTCGCCTCAATGCTCATCGTGTGGAATTCGCGACGGTTTGTGAAGCCATTTCCTGGCACACGACGATTCGCACGAAGCACGGCATTCGCTGTCGCATTTGGTTTATTGGGACTGGCGGCGTGCACTGCGGGCGGCGGGCGAAGCGTTGCTGCAAATGCCGGGTCACCTTCTGGAATTTCGACCTTGACGATGACCGCCACAACGGGAACGGGATCCGGAATGACTAGCCGCACCCTTAATCTAACTCTGACTGTGCAGAACCCGAACAACTAACTTCCTTCAATTCGGACCGCATAACAGTTCAAAGCTCGGGACGACGTGCTTCTGCCTGTTCGGCAAAGGCGCCAACACCGGTCTGCGAAGGTAAAAATGCAACGCCCGAAAACGGCGACATGAATGTCGCTCCCCTTTATGTCGGATCTCACGACCCCCGTCGACTGCGAGGCGTCAATTCGGCCCTCCCGGGGGCCGTTCGGCGCTCTTAGAGGGCGTGCATTCGATGTCCCAGATTGCTCTTTTTGCAGCACAATCGGCGTCTTGAATTCTCGTCCATTGCAAAACCATCAGAAAGCTCACAATCAGATCGCCTCGGCTTGCTCAGTACATAATATTGATTAGCGGAATGCACTGTGCGCAGACTATAACTTGAGTGGGTGGAGTGTCAAGGGCAATTGTCGAGGGGCGGCGGCCTTCCCCGGCGATGGTGCTTCAGTGAGAGTGCTAGCGGGATCGCCGAGGATTGGCAAGGAGGTAATCGTTGAGGAAGTCCGGAGGACGCGCCTAGATCATGCACTTCCAAAGAGGGGCCAGGGACAATGCGAGCGAGCGCCATCGGCTTTTTCTTAAGCGGGACTTCTCTGCTGGTCGTTAAGATCTCGGACGAGCCAGAACCTTGACATGACTACATGTTGCGAGAGAACCAGCACAAGGGAACGGGCGTCGTCGCGCGCCGAAGAAGTTATGATCATCAACGAGACGCCTTGTAGCGAAAGACTCGGCCGCAATGGATGACGCGAGGCGCATTCCGAAACAGGTCTACCCGCAAGCAACAAGGGCGAAAGCGCAGCGCCATGCTGCGAGACACATGCCGCCATCGACGCTGGCGGGCCTCAGCGCAGGAAAGCAACGCTAAGGGAGAGGGGCCATCAGAAGCATGCGAGCTGCCGGCGGGTTTCGTGACGCCGCACAGGGCACGGCATGCCGTGTTCCCACGGAGCGCGGTGCTGCGGGGCGCGATTCCCTTCTCTGGGCGGTCCATCACGCGCCGCGTTTTTCCGCGCAGAAACCAGATGCTCTTGCGACGGTCAAGCTGCTATGCTCTCGCGCGCACGGCGAAATTATTTCTACTTCGCACGGGAGATCGAAAATGTCGCGTTTTTTTCTGACGTTCGCACTGATTCTTTGCGCAGTCAGCCTCAGGGCGCAGTCGCCGGAGCAAAAGATCGCCGCGTCCGGGCACTACCTGTTTGCGTGGACGGGCGACGTGGCAAAGAAGGGTAACGATTTTCTCGCGGTGATTGACGCGGATCCGGCCTCACCGACGTACGGAAAACTGATGACCACGCTCGCGACGGACCAGCAAACGATGCGCGTCCATCACACCGAGTACGTGATGCCGGCGAGCGGGATGCTCTTCGCGAACGACCATGATGCCGGGCGAACTTTTATTTTCGATCTGCGCGACCCACTGCATCCCAAGATTGCGGCTTCGTTCAGCGGCATGGCCGGCTTCATGCATCCGCATTCCTACGTGCGCATGCCCAACGGGCACGTGCTGGTCACGTTTCAGCGCGCGCACGGTGAGGGCGGCGACATGATGTCGGGCTTGACGGGCGGCCTGGTGGAAATTGACGAGCAGGGCAAAGTGATCCGCTCCGCCAGCAATGCGGACCCGGCGTGGCCCGGAGCGATGCTGACTCCTTACAGCCTCGTGGTGATGCCGGAGATTGACCGCGTCGTCTCCACAAATTCCTCGATGGAGGAAATGGATTCTTATCGCGGCCAGACGTTTCAGGTGTGGCGACTCTCCGATCTCAAGCTGCTGAAGACGGTTTTCCTCGACGCGGGCGAGTATCGCTACGCGCAGAGCGATCCGGAAGAGCCTCGTGTGGGCCCAGACGGATCGGTCTTCGTGCAAACGTACGCTTGCGGAATCGAGCGCATCACGCATGTGAACACGGACGAGCCCACGTCAAAACTTGTGTACACATTTCCCGGAGCGTATTGCGGCGTTCCCACAATCGTGGGGCACTATCTGGTGCAGAGCGTCCCCGTGATGCATGGCTTGATCGTTCTCGACATCGCGAATCCGGAAAAACCTGTGGAGGCGTCGCGACTGAAGCTCAGCGATTCGTTCTTTCCTCACTGGACCGGATGGGACGCGAAGACGGGGCGACTGGTGGTGACGGGAGTGGAACCGCGCCTATATATGCTGAAGCTCGATGAGGCGACGGGCGCTCTCAGCATGGATGACGCGTTCCACGACGCGGACGGTACGCCCGGCTTCAATTTCGCAGATCGCGAATGGCCGCATGGATGGAAGGGCTCGGGCCGTCCACATGGAGTAGTTTTTTCGCGCTGAATTGAATGCGCGTTTGCGTCGTCGCTTCATTGCACGGACGTAATGACGAGGCTTGTTGCCGGGGCGGGCGCCACGCCGCTGGTTCCCGTGAGCGACGCTGTTGCGGGCGAGCCGCTCGCTCCGGTAAAGGCCACGTTGAGCGTCCCAGACTCGTTCGTCACGGGCGTCGCGGTGGGAGTGAATACCACCGTGATCGCGCAGGTGTTTCCCGTCGCGAGCGCGCCGGTGCAGGTGTTCGCTGAGGCCGTGAAGTCGCTCGCATTCGTCCCGGTAAATGTCGTGCCGGTGAAGGTGATCGTGCTGCCGGTGTTGTTTGTAAGTGTCGTGGTTAGCCCCGAGCTGCTCGTTCCCTGCGCCACCGTACCGAAAGAGAGACTCGTGGGACTAAGCGTTGCGTGGCCTCCCGAAGTGCCCGTCAGCGCAGCCGTCACGGGCGAGCCGCTCGCGCCGGTGTAGGCCACATTGAGCGTCCCGGACTCGTTCGCCACGGGCGTGGCGGTCGGAGTAAATATCACGGTAATGGTGCAAGTGTTCCCATTCGTCAGCGTTCCGCTACACGTGTTGCTCGAGGCCGTGAAGTCGCTGCCATTCGTCCCGGTAAAAGTCGTGCCGGTAAAGGTGATCGTGCTGCCGCTGTTGTTTGTAAGCGTCGTAGTCTGTCCCGCGCTCGCCGTTCCCTGCGTGACGGTCCCGAATGAAAGGCTCGTCGGGCTAAGGGTGGCGACGCCTCCCGACGTTCCAGTGAGCGACGCGGTGACCGGCGAGCCGGTGAATCCGGTGTAGTTGACGTCGAGCGTTCCCGTTTCGTTCGTCCCCGGCGCAGCCGGGGGCGAGAACTTCACCGTAATCGCGCACGAGTTGCCGTTCGCGAGTGTTGCGCCGCAAGTGTTCGTCTGGTTGAAATTGGAGGCGTTTGTTCCCGTAAATGCAAAGCTCGTCAGCGTGATCGTCGAGCCGCTGGTGTTCGAGAGAGTCGTCGTCTGACCCGCGCTCGTGGTTCCTTGGGTGACGGTCCCGAAAGAAAGACCCGTCGGGCTGAGCGATACGGAGCCGCCGCCGCTTCCGGATTGCTTTAGAACGATGACGTCGTCGATGTAGCGATTGAAGCTCGGTGCGAGCGGGCCGCAGTAAGAATCGATCAGCGAGAACGATGCGCCTCCGCCGTTCAGGGAAAAACCCTGCCCCGATCCCATGGCCGTGCAGCTTCCGCTCGTCGTTCCATTGCTCGTCCACAATAATTTCGTGTTCACGCCGCCGGCGTATAGCCCCGAATTTCCCGACATGGTCACCGTCCCGTTGATGCAGGCGCTCGCCAGGTTGTACTTGAGCGTCCCATCGATCCAAATCTGCACCGAGCCATTTCCCGTGAGCCCGCTGCAACTCCCGGTGTTGGGCGTCCACTCGATTTCCCACTGATGCCACGCGCCGGCGGCGATGTTCGGCGAAGGACCGTAGAAACTGTGCCCAATCGCGCCCGAAGCGTTGCCCTGCGATTCGACAAGGATGTTGGGCGTCAGCGTGTTGAACGAATTGCCGAAACGGTCGATGACGATCTCCTGCTGCAGCACGCCACTGAGGGAGTTTGAAATATCCGCCACGATCAGTTCGTCATTGATCGCCGCGCTCGAGTCCAGATACTCCCAGTAGGACAGATACACGGAAGTGAAGCTCCCCAGCTGCCCCGCCCCGCTTCCCTTGCTCAAAAACCACGTCGCGGATGCCTGGTCGTACGTGATGTCCCGCTGCAGCGACTGCGTGCCCGTGTGGGGTTTGGCGGTCGTGATGTTCCCGAGGATCGCTTGCGTGCTCGGAACTGAGCCGCTGTCAAACCCCTGCGCCGCGGTGAGACTCCATCCCGTCGGCGTCGAGCAGCTCGGCACGTTCGAGGAATTGACGGTGCAGCCCGTCAGCAGCGGGCTCTGCGCCCGCGCCGGTGCAACCAGGATGAGCGCCGCGGTGATCACAAGCGCGATGGCGAATGGAAATTTTTTGCCCATGTGGGTAAGCCTCAGCTGATGTAGCTCCCATCCCCACCGCCGTCATTCTGAGAGCCGATGAAATCGGCGCGAAGAATCTCTCTTCGATTGCGATACGGGGAATGGGGCAAGGTGAAGAGAGATTCTTCACGCCGACTGAACCTGTTGGCCTTCGGGATGGCGCGACGATGCGAGGGATGTGGAAATTACAGAATATTTACGGCGCGCGCGGCAAGCAGGGCGACGATCGTGAGAGAAATCAACGACTGCAGCATCATGCCCGCTTTGGCCCAGCGCGACAGCACCGCCGTATCGGTTGGCGAAAAGGCCGTGCTCGTGTTGAAGGCGAGAAAGAGATAATCCATGAAATGGGGCGACCACGTCGGATTCCCGTCGTCCAAGTTCAACATCTGCGGGAAAAGAAACGAGCTCTTCGAACGGCCACGCCAACGCTCGCGCGCGAGCGGGCCCCCCGCGTCAAGCTTCCAATACCACAGCGCGAACACCAGGACGTTCGTGACCCACAGCGCGCCCGCCGAACGCAACAGCGTGTTCGGCGGCTGGGTGTGCTGCGGCAGGCCGTGAATCAGCCTCACCAAGGAAGCAATCATGGCGACCGTGATCGCGGCATTCGCCACGAGTGTGAGGGGCCGCGTGATATGGAAATCGCCGCGGCGGTTCGATATCGAAATCGGAATCAGCAAAACGACGATGATGGCGAGCAGCGACCAGCTCGGACCTACCGTCAGCGGTTCCGGCTCCGCCAGGTACACGCCCGCGGCAGCCAACATGGCTACGAACGCAGGCCATCGGGGGTCCCGCACGATCGGATTTGTTGTCATGTGGTGGCGAAGTCCGAGCGTGGAGTTTAATACAGTTTTCACTACGTCACAAAAGAAGCGCGCACGCCGTGGCGTGCGACGGCGGGGAAAAGCCTAGTCGGCGGCGGTGGAGGCAGCGCGGGCGTTGCCGTCCGCTTCGTTTGCTGCTTTCGCGCGCAGGACGAGAACGGGGCATGCCGCCTGCTCGACAACTTTTTTCGCCACCGAGCCGAATGGGATAGTCCGCCAACCGGTCATGCCGTGCGTGGCGATGATGATCATGTCCGCGTGTTCATCCTCGGCGATGCGGACCAGCTCCATACCGACGTCGTTCGCAGACCCGAGTTCCGTGCGCACCTGCACGTTTTTCTGAGCGATTGTGGCGGCGAGATCCGAGAGGCGCTGCTCCGCTGTTTCGGTGAGACCTTGGTCGTACTCATCTTCCTTGAATATCGAGACGCCCTCAGGGAGATCGGCGATGACGGGCGTGACATGCACGAGCAGCAAACTCGCGCCTAAGCGCTCGGCCATGCTCACGGCAACATCAAGCGCTTCGCGCGAAGGATCGCTGAAATCGACGGGCGCTAGAATCAATTTAGGGGGCATCATGGCATCGTGTCCTTTATCCGGGAGGTGCTGGCAACGGAACGTACAGCCTAGAGATGCTATCAGACGAATATTTCGCCATGTTACGCGACTGTTTCAGTTGCGTGAATATGTGGGTCTTGTGGATTTGACATTTGGGCAGAGCTGGTAGGGCCGGCGGGCTCGACCAGAGTATAGTCGCGGTGCCGGCGCGAGTCGCGAGGCAAGGCGCGCCGGAAGGTGGCCGATGCAACGCAGAGCATTCCTGAAGGGCGCGGGAGTTGTGACCGTTGCGGTCGTGGGCGGCGGAGTTTGGCGCGCCTACAATCAGGGCGTCTTCAGCTCCGGCGAAGGGCCGGCCTACGAGCCGTGGAAAAATTGGCGCAGCGATGCTGGCGATGGACCGCTCGCTCTGGTTCGCGCGGCGATTCTGGCCGCAAGCCCGCACAACACGCAGCCCTGGCTTTTCCGCGTGACGAATTCTTCGATCGAGTTGTACATCGACACAAAAAGAAATGTGGGCGCGCTCGATCCCTATCTGCGCGAAGAGCACATCGGAATGGGCTGCGCTCTCGAAAATATGGAGCTGGCGGCGGCCGCGAATGGCTATACGGCCACCGTTACGCTGGTTCCTGGAAAGCTCGGGCCGATTCCCGCCGAGCCTGGGCCGGAGCTTGTCGCACGCGTCGATCTCGCTCAAGGGCCGCGCGTCGAAGGCGAACTTTACGATGCGATCCCGCGACGCCACACGAATCGCGGCTCATTCGATTCGAACAAACCGCTGCCGCCCGAATTTGTCGGCGCTCTGAGCAGCCTCGCAAGCGACGAAACGGACGTTAGAATTTTTCTCTTCCCGGCGGAGGCCGACCGAAAAAAGATCGTGGACATCAGCGCCCCGGCAAATGTGGAACTCTATTCCGATCCGGATATCGATC
The DNA here is from genome assembly GCA_963812565.1 of uncultured Acidobacteriota bacterium. Classification (GTDB taxonomy): domain Bacteria; phylum Acidobacteriota; class Terriglobia; order Acidiferrales; family UBA7541; genus Palsa-295. Next base: position 916,724 of record CAWEVR010000006.1, on the reverse strand, counting down.
GCGGCAGCGGGCGCTGGATTCGAATCCAGTGGAGTTCGGTCCAGAAATATCGGGATGGGCTCACGATTGATGCTTTTGGACTGCCTCCCATTGGGACGGCGGTTGCCAAGATTATGCCGCTGTCGATGCTGCGACGCGCGATGGCGCGACAGCCGAAGAATAGTTATGCGGACTTGATGTTGAGCGCGCCGCTGATCGGCATCATTACCGCGCGCGACCGCTACGACCGGGAAAACTGTCTGCGCGCAGGGCGAATCTGGCAGCGGGCGCATCTGCTGGCAACCGCTCGCGGCGTGGCCGGACGCCCCTGCAATGAGGCAGTGGAAATGATCGATCACGAGAAAGCGCTGGGCAGGCCACCTCGAGGGCTTGGTTTGCTGAACGAGGTCATCGGCGACGCAGCGTGGCAGCCAACTTTTATTTTCTACATGGGCTATCCGAAGTGGACCGCGCGAGCCAGCCCGCGCCGCCCGGTTGAAGATGTAGTTCTTCCAAGCGCCTGAAGCGCGCGGAATTCATACATGCGTGACGTAGCACGTTGACTACCTAAACGCTCGGGCTTACTATCGCGCGGTGTCGATTTTCTTCGGCCCGACAGGAAAACGAACTGCAAAGTGCGCGGGAATTCTTTGCAGATGCTTGCTCGCAGTTGCTCTCTGCCGCGCCCCCGCGGCTTTTCCCGCTGGTTCCCTACCGCAGGAGCCGCAACAAACATCCGAATTCGCAGCGCTCGCGAAACAGATTTCCGAAAAGGTTGCGACACACGGAAAGCCAAAGCTCGTCGTCTTCGACTTCAGAAAGCCGATGCCGATGCCGATTGAGAACCTGGCTTCTCCCAGTTCGCCTTGGGATATCGCTGGCCTGACAGGAGAACCATCCGGATTCGGAGCGTGGCTCGCCGACCAGATTTCGTCCGCGCTCGTCGAAGCAGGCCAACCCGTCGTGGGCCGCGATGCGCTCTCCGCAGCTTTGCGCGACAGGAATGTGCCTCCGCAGGACTGGCTCTCCTACAATTCAGCAACGATCATCGCCAAATCCGTTGGCGCCGACGCAATTCTTGTCGGCACGATGTCTGCGATCCAGGACCACATCGGGCTGACTTTGACTGTGTACAGCTTCACGAGCGCGAAACATCCCAAGCACCCGTCGCCCGTAGAGACCATCGCGGGAGAATTAACGATTACCGAAGATATTCGAGCGCATCTCGGCGCGCCCCTCGATTCATTTAGCCCGAAGGACGGGCTGTACACATCGGGCGAAGGCGGCATCGGAATGCCAAAATGTGTCCATTGCCCCGATCCTTCCTATACCGACGCAGCGGCGAGACACAGAATAGAAGGCACAGTCGTGCTCATCATCGTCGTCACCCCTGAAGGCCGTGCAACTCAAATCGAGGTGACCACGTCGCTCGACCAAGGACTCGACGAGAACGCAATCGGTGCCATAAAGAAATGGAAATTCGAACCCGCCACCGATTTAAAGGGAAATCCTGTGTCTGTCCTGGTTCCAGTCAAAATCAGCTTCAGACTGTGAAATCCGGAGGCGCGGTAAAGCTCAGCGGCAATGGCCGGCGGCGCACACGGCGGCGGCGCCGACGCCCGCGCCGATCGCGAGCCAGTGCGCGTTGCGGCGGACGCGCGTCCAGAACGAGCCGCCTTTCGCGGCGGTGATGGCGGCGTCGCGCTGGCGCTCGGTTGCAGTGAGCTGCTCGGCGGCGAGCTTGAGCTGCTGGTCCTTCGAGGCGAGATCTTGCGTCGAGGTCGCGAGGCGCGCCTGGCACTCTTTGCAAGTTTCGACGTAGTCGCGGAGCGAGGGGAGATCAATCTGAGGGATGGTGGCGCTAGCGGGAGGGGCGGCGGAATTTTTCCCAGTTCCCTGCCCCGGTGCGGCGCCCGACGATGCTGATGGCGCGGCGGGGACTTGAATCGTGATGGGCGCGGGCGTTTGCACCTGCGCGGGGAGCCAAGCCGCGATTTGTTGGGGGGTCGCAATCGCGGCGACGGATTTTTGCATCGCGTCGATTTGCGATTGCAATGCGGCGTCGCGGGATTTTTCCTGCTGGGCAAGCGCGGCGGCTTGCTGCTTCTGCTCGTTGATGAGCCGCGATCGCGCGGCGATCGTGGCCTGCATTTTCACGCGGTCGTCGTGCGCTTCGAGCCATGTCTGGAAAGCGAACGCGGCAAGAGCAATCGCGAGCGCTGCGAGCGCGATTTCGATTTTTGTGCGCAGGGTCATGTCAGAGGAGTCAGTTCAGCAGCACGGAGTTCCGTCATTCTGAGCAGGGCGCATTCATGTGCCCGACGAAAAATCTCTCTTGCCGTGCAGTCTAGGCGTGCGGTCAATCGAAGAGAGATTCTTCGGGCCGGAAAAGCCGGCCCTCAGAATGACGAGCGCGCGGTGGGTGCATTTGCGTAGTGCGGGATGCGGGCGAGGACTTGCGGGGCGTAGCCGGGGTTGGCGCCGCCATTCCAGAGTTCGAGCGCGCGCGGGATATCGCCGGCCGCAGCGGAAAGTTTCGCGGCGAGGACGGCGCAGCCAATTTCGAGTCCGTTCGCAGGATCGCACAGCGCCGCGAGAGATTTCCCGGTGAAGCCGTGCTCGCGCGCCACCTGTCCCATCACCTGCATGAGTCCCCAGGAAATCGAGCGCGCAATTTCTTCTGTTGCGGGCAGTCCGAGCGGCGAGACGTAGCGCGTGCGGAAAGTAGGCTCGTAGCGAATCGCGAAAATTTCCCACGACGATTCCTGCTCGACGACAGCGCAGACGAGCGCGGGGTCAAGCGAATGGCGTGCTGCGATCGAGCGCGCGAGTGCGATGAGGCCGTCGTTGTGCGGCATGGGAGTTCAGCGCTGCTTGCCGTTGAGGTCAATCCAGCGAATCGGCGGCAGCGGCGTGCGCGTAATTCCCCGCTCGTCGCAGAGCTTTTCGAGCAGCTCGTAGATGTGCGGGAGGTGGTTCGTGGCCATGTCTCGGACGAAAGCGCGCATGATCTCGTCGTTGCGGATCTGGCGATAGAGCCAGCGCAGGAACAAAACAAACTGAACGAGCGACGAGAGTGCGACTGCTCCCCAATACGGTTCGATGGACGCGGGCATGGCTCATCCGAAGAGCGAGGCGATGCCGGAGCCGAGGCCGAAGAGTGAGCCGGTTCCGCTGAGTGATGATCCGGTAGACGCGCGCTGGCGGACGCCGAGAAGTTGCGAGGGGACACCCATCGCTTTTCCGAGCAGGTTCGTGTCGATGCCGTAGGTTTGTCCGAGCGCGTTCAATCCCGCGAGCTGCTCCTTGTACTGCTGGTTCGCGAACGCGATTTGATTTTGCTGCGCCTGGCTCGCGAGAGTTTGCGCCTGCTCGCGACCTAACTGCGCGGTGAGATCGCCGTAGCCGGCCGTGTCGTTCGTGGCCGCAGCGCGATTGGCGGCGCGCTCCTGCAGCGCGTTGAACGCCGTGTTCGCCGCGCCCATGCTTTGCTGCGTAATGGCGGACTGCTGCGCCGGCGTATAGCCTGGGCTCGTCAGCAGGCTCTGGATCGTGGGCATCAGCAGCGAACGGTCCTGCGTTCCCTGTTGGTTCGACTGCGATATGAGTTGATTTTGCTGCGCGAGTTGCTGGTCGGTGAGTTGGCGCGTTGAACGCTCTGCTCCTCGTGACATGGCGTGCCTCCGTGTTTTGTTTATTGGTGCAATTGATGATTTTGAAGTGTCGCAACCGTCACGCGTCGTCATCCTGAGTCCGCCACGGCGGACCAAGGATCTCTCTTCGGTTTTGATGGGATTCAAGCGCCGGACTTTCACGGCGCGGGATGACTCGCGCGCGGGAGGGCGGAGACGCAGCGGATCCAGTCAATAAGCGCGCCGCGATGCGCGCAACTCGCTTTCGGAGTAACCGAGGCCGGGACCACGGCCGAAACTTCGTTTGACGGCACGCTCTCGAAGCCGGCGAGAACCGCCGTCACCTGGTAGCAGTAAGTTCCCGTGAAAACAGTTGCGTCCAGAAAAGTTGTCGCCGCTACCGGAGTGGAATTCAATTTCGCGAACGTTCCGGTACACGCCGCCGAACGATACACGTTATAGGTGAGCGACGGATTCCCGGCCGCGGTGCTGCTCGCGGTCCATGCGAGGCCCACGCTATGCTGCGCGCGCGATTCGGGCGCAGCGAGCGTCGCGACCAATAGAACCAAGGCTGCAGCGATGGGCTTCATCGGAATTTTCCTTTACGCGGTGAAAGTGCTTTTCACGAATCGCGAAAGCGGCGGCAATACGGGGTCCAGGCATCGTCGCGGACCCAGCCGAATGTCTGCAAGCGGCGCCCGAATTTTTTCGCGATCGGCGGCGGGAGCCACGCGTGCGCGTCGTCGAGGCCGCGAGAGACAAGGTCGCGTTCGCCGGCGCGATCGAGCTCGGCGAGCCACGCATAACGCTCGCGCGGCTTCCCTTCCCCGGGATCGGCGAGCAGGTACATCTCGCACGTCAGGCGGGCGAGCGAAGCCATCACGGCGCGGCCCGCATCTTCGACGACGAGTTTCGAAACGAAATTCGGGTCGGCGAGGTTCGGAAACGCGTAGTCGAAGCCCTGGCGCGCGTGCATGCGGCGCAGCGCGTCGAGGTCGGCTTCGGTGTAGGCGCGAACGTGCACGGTGTGAAAAGGTCAAAAGACTCGATGGCGCAGCAGGGGGTGTGCGCGGGCGACGGCTTCGGCGGCGTCAAATGTAGTCGCTCCGGGTTCAACGCCGTGCGCTGCGAGCGCCGCTTGCGCCGCTTCCGAAATCGGCGTTTGCGCGAGCGCGTGAGGCAGCGCCTCGAATCGCGCGTCGTCCTCGAGCGCAAGATGCGCGCCTTCGTCGGCTTCTACGAGAACGAGAATTGCTGTCGCTTCATTCGGCGCGGCGGCCAATTCATCTTTTCCTTGCGCGGGCGCGAGCGCGAGCCAATGTGAATTCGCGAAGCGCGCAGCGTGCTCGTGCCATGCGCCAAGCGTCGTCAGGTAGTAGCGTTTGCCGGTCATTAGTGAGGCGATTGGCTCAGGAGGAAAACGTGTAGTTGTGCGTCAGCACGGTGGCGGCGAAATGTCCGGCGAAAAATTGGTGCGAAGGCTCGCAGCTGACTGTCACTTTCTGCGTGTCCTCGACGATAGCTTCGATCTTGTTCAGCGTAAGGCGGCCGAAGCGGCCCACGAAAATATCCGCCAGGCACAACCGCTCGGCGCGCATCGGGGAGCCATCGGCGAGCGTGAAAATGTGGTGTGGCGTGACGTCGAGCGATTCCGCGTTCGAAAAGTACAGCCGAATGAAAGTGTCGGCATCGCGAACTTCGAGACGAATGATGCGCGTCCACGTTTCACCGCCCGCCGCCGCGGGGCATCGCAAATGATCGCCCGCTTTGCACGCATCGATCGCGATCGTGCCGTGCTCCTTCGCGAGCACCATGGTGCCCGCGCGCAGGCAGCTTCCGCTGCCGCCGCCCGAGCCGCCGCCGGCCCCGGACGACGTTGTCGCCGCCATCATCGCGCCTTGCGAGAGCGGGACGCGTCCCTGGAGCGATTGCTGCTGCGCGGCGGAATTTGTTTTTGCGGCTTGCGCGTTTGCGGGAGTCCCCGTGCCGCCGGCGACCCACCCGATCGCGAGAGCGGCGTCGTCCCAGTAAGGATAGAAATAAAATGAGGTGCCCGAAGCGAGGCCGGCGACGGCAAGAGAGCCGTCCGCGACCGCGGTGGACGTGCCGTCGGCGCGCGCGATCGTGAGCGAAGTCCAGGTCCACGTGATGCTCGCTGTCGTCGAGACGTAAGTGAACGCGCCGGACCACGTCGGCGGCACCGAACCCTTCATCAGCACGCCCGATTTCGTCGGATCGATTTGCCCCGACGTGAGTGCGCCTGAGGACACGCGCGCGTAGTTCGTGCCGTCGGTGATTTGGTCGTCGATGCTCCAGCCCTGGTTCGGGCCAAGCGACGCGCCTGCAAGTCGTTTCAACGCTTCGTAAAGCTGCGGGTTCGTGCGACGCAGCGCTTCAATTTGCGGGACTGTGAGCATTGTCGTCAGTTGGTTCCGCGGACGATGGCGAAAGGATCGGGTTTGGCCCAGGGAACGAGCTTGGTGATCGAGAACCACGAACCGGCTGCGTTTGTCCCCACTTGATACGAAACGCGTTCAGCGAGGACATTCGTGAACTGCTCCATGTCACGCGAAGCGGGTGATGCGAGTGTCCACGCGCCGAGCGCGGTGACGGCGACGTCGCCGGGAGAAAACGACGAAAGCGCGAGCGACCCGGCGCCCTGCACGTAGGCGGTCAAATAACCGAACAGATTTCGTCCGCTGATTCCGGTGGCGGCGAGGAACGCGGTGGAGTAGTAGGAATTGATCGCGGCGCCGTCGTCGGAGAATTGTCCCTTGGTGAGCGCGTAGATTTTTCCGCTCGCGTTGTTCGATCCGAGAAAAATCTGCGCGATGCCGGTGGCGGGGCGCTCGACGAGCGCGCAGGAATTCGCGGCGATCGACCACGGCGTCCATTTGCGCTGGCGCTCCGGCGTCGAAAGAGCGGCGACGAGCGGGTCCTGCATTCCTTCGGTGTAATCGAGTACGAGAATTTGATTCGGAGCGGTTGCCACGCCCATTGGGACGCCAACGAGGATGCGTTTGTTTTGCGTGTCCACGACGACCCAGAGATTCTGGCCGTACTCCCAATTGATTGCGTCCCAGGTGGGCTGAATTTCCTGCGACAATTTTTGCGGCTCGCTACCGTCGAAGAAATAAAGTCCCGAGCGGCCCGCGATCACCACCCACTCCTCGCCCACTCCGACGCCGTGCGCAGAAGGAGTGCCGACTTTGTTCGAGACTTCCTCGACGCCCCAGAGCGCCGGTTCGTTCACGCCATCGGTTGCGGTGACGTACATCGAGCGCTCTTTGACGAAGTACAAATTGTTGCGCAGCGTGAACGCGGCACGAATTCCCTGCCCGTTGTTAACGGCGATCTCGATGATCCCGCTCACTCCGTCGTAGCCTCGGGCTCTTCCGTTCCCGACCCGCGCACGAGCGAGGAATTCTGCGCCGCGTTCGTGGGAAATATTTCGATGTTGTCCACGAGAAACGATTCCCCGCTCGGGCCGGGCGTGCTGTCCGCGTAAACGCGCAACGTGAGATCCGCGGGGAGCGAAGTCTGCGGCGGAAAAAGGTCCGCGATGAATTCCTGGTACGCCGCCGTCACTTGCGCCACCGTCACGGACAAGCCCGTGCCGACAAGGCCCATCGTGGGGCTGTACGCATTGATGCGCAGCACGCCGGAGGAAAGATTCGCACTGCGAGCCACGCGCGCGCGCACGGAATAATCCGTGTTGTTCCCGAACAGCGGATTTCCCGATGCGTCCGTGATCGCGTCTTGCGAAATCATCCCGCGTTCAGCGTCGACGCCATCCGCGGTGATGCGATACGCGTCGCCCCAAACCACATCCGTGGCCTCGCGGCTTCCGCCCGGCCCAAACGTCGGATCGAGTTGCCAGCCGAGCGGGCGGCCGTTGCCCGAGGCGTCCCATCCGCCGTCAAACGTGAGGTTGCGCCAGTTGTCCATCTTGGCGCGCTCGCCCCACCAGAAAAGCCGTTCGGCGTAGTCCACCACCCCGACCTGATTCGGCAATTCGATCTGCGGAACAGATAATCCATGCTGACGCCGCTAAGCAAAATCGTGTCGCTGAAATCCACTTCGACCGACGTGGTGGTGTTGTCGTTGAAAATCATCGTCGCGGGCACGTGATAGAAATCCGCGCCGCCCTCGGCCGTAAACGTCAGCAGCCGCTGCACGACGTTCGACGGTCCGGTGGGAATGTTCGTCACGTTCACTTTCTTCGAGCCGGCCGCCGTCCAGGAAACGGCGGGCGACGGCGCGGTCCAGTAGCCCTGACGCGTGACGAACACGACGGCGCACTGATGCACGCCCGGCGAAATATCTCCCGGGTCCGTCGCGTCGGCGACCGCGGGCCCCTCGCCCGGGCCGACCTGGCTCACACGGTCGAAATTCGTATCGTCGAACTGGCGCGGCATGTCCTGGCCCACGAGGCCGTCGGAAAACGCCATGTATTCGCGCCCGAAATGCGTGGTCGAAGCGAGATAGAGGCCGGGCGCGCTCCCCTGCGCCACGATCGAAAGCACGCCGGGAGAAGTTTCTTTGTAGAGAATTCCGATCGAGTCGAGCGCCAGCAAGCGCTGCACGAGATTCGTGGTTGCGAAAGTTTTCAAGCCGTTGATCGCAGGCGAGCCGCCCAGCGGCGTGTATTGCGAGACGAGTCCCGGGCGCGTGCGCACTCCGCCCGGGAAAAATTCAACGTCCGAGCAACTGGGCGACATCCCCGGCGGCACGTCCGACGGGTCGAGGAGCGTCAGCCAGGAGCCGAACGTTGTCAGCGGCAATGGCGAAAAAGATTCGATGGACATGGAAGTATCCTGTGCGTGGTTCGTGGGGAGTCGAGCGTCACAGCAACTTCTTGAAAATTCCGTAGAACGTGATCGTGTCGGCGGTGATCCCAGAGGGGTACGCACCCGCGGCAAGTTCCGGGAACGCGCCCGCGCTCGCACCCTGCTGGAAAATTTTCACTTTGTTCGAATTCATCGCCGCGCCGGGATAGAAAACGTAGTCGTACCCAGCGAGGCCGTCCATCCATGCCGTGCCCTGGATGGGTGGTTGCGTCGTCGCGACGAGCGGAAATTGCGAAAGGTCGAGCGTGTCGCCGCTGGTCGAGTAGTTGCCCGATGCAACGACTGTGCCGGTAACGTGGACGCGCTTGCCGTCATCCCACGTGTCAACGAGAGTAAATGTGAGTGCCATGTTTCCTCCGGGAAGAAAGTGATTCGTCATTGGTGAATGCAGAAGAGCCTCACGTCTAAAGAGGTGAGCTGCATGGACCGATGCGACGCCGAAATGTAGCTCGGGTCTTTAGATCCGAGGGTTTTGCGGTCCTGAGCTGGCGCGGCGTGCTATCATTACCGGTTTGCGACGCAACCCGAACGCCTTCCGTTGAATCCAAAGCGTCGAAATACAAGGGGAGCTTGGTGCGGCGACTGGTAATTGTTTGTGCGGCGGGGATGGCGACGTTCGTGGCGTTCGCCGTGGCGCGAAAGGACACCGCGTCCTCCGCAACGCCGATTCCACCGGTTGTGGTCGCGCGAAACGTCGCGGCCCGCACGCTCGCTTTGGGAGTGAACGGCACGATTTCGTCCGGCGCGACGCCCGGCACGATCTACCTCACGAATGCCGACCAGCCGAATCGCATCTTCGCGCTTGCCGGAGGCTCGCAGCTCATGGGCGTGGCAGGCAGCGGCGCCGCGGGCTCGCTCGGCGACGGCAGCACCGCCACCTCCGCCGAATTCAGCTTGAAACTCGATTCGCTTGACGAACGCAGCGGCGTGGCCGTTGCAGCCGACGGAACGATTTTCATCGCGGACACGCTCAACAGCACCATCCGCAGCATCGCGGGTCCCGCGACGAGCGAGCCCGGCGTGATTCGCAGCGTTGCCGGCCGATGGGCGCCCCCGCAAAATGTGACGCTCGAAGCGCCGATGGGCCTCGCACGGGACCGCGCCGGAAATCTCTACATCGCCGACCACGCGGCGAACGCCATCTTCGAGATTCCCGATGCCACGAGCGCGACGCCCGGCCAACTGCAATTGCTCGCGCAAGTGGTTTCGCCCGCGAGCCTCGCCGTCACGGCGGACGGCAAAAAAGTTTTTGTAGCGTCGCCCGAAACCGGCGGCGTGTTTTCGCTCGATACGGCTACTCGCACGATGCAAGTGATTTCCGGTTTTCCATCGCAATCTTCCGGCTGCGCCACTTCCCCCGCGGGAAAATGCCCTTCGGGGATCGCCGTGGATGGCGGCGGAAATCTTTTTGTCGCCGATGCGAACGCCAACCAGATTCTGCGCGTGGACGGGAAGACCGCGCATGTCACCGTTGCGGAGACGGGTCTTCATACTCCCGGCCAAATCACGATTGACGCGAGCGGAAATCTGTTCGTCGCGGACCAGGGCACGCGGCAGATTCTCGAATTTCCGGGCATCGCAGACCCATCGGGCAATTTGACGCTAACGATTCCGGGGCCGCCGCCGGCGCCGCCCGCGCCGCTCACCTGCCCGCAGGGCGCCGCTTACAATTTTTGCTTCGAACCGCTTTTCGGGGTGAGCCCGCTTGCGATATTCACGCTCACGAATACGACGAGCGCCTCGATCACCGGCATAGCATTCAGCATCGCGAGCACCAGCTCTCCGGCGGGCTCCGATTTCACGATCGAGCCCTCGTCGTGCGTGCCGACGCTCGACGCCGGCCGGAGCTGCAGCATTATTGTTGCGTTCACGCCGACGGCGAGCGGCGTGCGCACCGGCACTCTCAGCGTGACGGATTCGAATCCCGCGGACACGCTGACGCAAGATTTCACCGGCACGGGCGACGATTATCAGCTTCAGCTCCAGACCAATGCCCCGCAGACGATCGACGTCATACCCGGCGCACGCGCGGTCTACATGTTCCAGATTGTTCCCGATGCGGTGTACGGCGGCAACATCACGATTGTTTGTCCCGGCAATGTGCCGCAGGCGACGACGTGCGTGCCGAACCCGACCACAATCACGATCACATCCGGAACCACAACGCCGGTGCCGTTCACGCTAACGTTTCAAACTACGGCGGCGAATGGAACCATCGTGACCGCAAAAATGGCTGCACTTTTCGCGCGGGCTGGCGACGGGCCGAAAGGGCCGGCACAAGCGCTGCTCGTTGCGCTTTCGTGCGCTGCTCTCGCGGCGATGATTATTTTTTGTGTTGCTCGCAAGGCATGTGCGCGAAGGCGTGATGCTTTGGCTGCCCCAGTAAGACTTCCCTGGCCCGTCGTGGCGCTCGGGTGCGTGTTTTTCGCGGTGCTGGGCACGAGTTGCGGCGGTGGCAATAAAAACGCGGACGTGATCGCCACGCCCAAAGGCGATACCACGATGCTCGTACAAGCCACCTCGCAGAACGCCACGCGCCCGATGACGATCTTCCTCGACGTGGATTGACGGCCCTGCGGGCGCAACCAGACTACAGATAAATCACACGGCGCCGATATCCGTACGGCTTGCGCCGCCGGCCTTTCAATTGTTCCGGGCGTACGTAACGCTCGATCAAGCTTTCGGCTGCCGTCTGCGCCGCGCCCAGCAGATCCGCGGCCAGCGCCCGTGCCCCGCGCGATCGCGCCGCAAGAGCTGCGGTGGCAAAGGCGAGCGCGTCGCTCGAGGAACGGATCTGGACCGGATCAGTGCCGAGCGTGAGCTCCGGGAGAACTTTTTCGTAGCGCACCCGCACCGTGATTGCCTGCGTCGCGCCGATCAGATTGATTTTATCCTCGCGCCATTCCCATAGCCGCAGGTACGTGCTCGGCTGCAAGTTGAGCATCCCGCCTCCGCTCGTGAATTTTTCCATGGGCACGAAAACGTCGGCGGTGTTCGGCGTGGCGCGTTCCCACAACATGTGCGGCATCAGACAATCGGTAGGAAGTTGCGGGCTCGAAACATCGCTGATTTCCGTGTTCGTCACCCCAGTCGTGCCCGCGAGCTCGAGGTCGATATCCTGCTGCTCAGCCAACACGCTCACGCCGTTTTCTGCAAGCTCGCGCTGCAAGCCGCGATACGCGGAGTTCAGCAGCGGCATCAGCAGCGTGTCCGTGAAAACCACGCCCGCCGAATCGTTTACCAGCGCGCGCGCCAGGTCGAGCGCGTCTTCCGCCTGCGAATACGCTGTGGTCGGGACGACAGGCATGGGGCCCTCCGGATCGGAGATTCGTGACGAGTCAAGAATTGCTTGCTTGCGGCGGAATTTCCTTCTGCAGGAACGGAACCTTCGCGGCGGCCCAATCAACCATACTGTCCCCCGAGAGGCCGAACATAGCAGCGGTCGCGTGGCCGGGCTCAAGCGTGAGATTTACGGGAATGCCGATCGCGCCCGCGACATGTGTCGCGACGTCTGGATGCGCAATCCAGTACGAAAATGCCGCGGCGTTGACGAACAATCGGATCGCGAGGTTTAAAGCGTTCGCGCGGAGCCATGCGAGGCGCGAATTGATTCCCGAGAGCGGTGATTCCGCCGAGAGTCCCGCGCGCTTTAGGACGTGGAGCCCGTGTCCCGCGACGAAAAGCGTCCAGAGATGCACGGATTCGGGAATGTGCATGGGAATGTTCGCGATTGGTGATTCGTGAACCGTACTTCTAAGGAGATGAGCTGCATACGGCGAGCGGTGCAGGGGTTACGCTTGAGAGAAATATAATGAGCGATATTTCTCTCCTGCCGCCGCGCGAATGATAACTTATAGTTAATCTTATGTGGCGGGCACTAATCGTATTGCTGGCATTCGAAGGAACACTCGGCGCGCTCGCGGCGCCGGCGCAATCCCTTCCCTCCAAGAAAGAAATGACCGCGCTGCTCGAAAAGGCCGAGAGCCAAGAGACGTTCGCGGCGGAAGGCACATTACCGTTTCACATCATCGCAAGCGTGCGCAACACGATGGAAGCTCAGGGCAAGCCAACCATCGAAGCGACGGGCACGTACGAGATCCTATGGCAAGATCCCGGGCGCTACCGCGAAGAATTTCGCCTGGGCATGATTTGGGAAACCGACGTGGCCAACGAAACCGAGCTGTATTTCAAGCGCAGCGGCCCATTTCTGCCCTATTCCCTCTGGTTGCTCCGCAGTTTGACGAGCTTGCCCGTGCGGCGCCCGGGATTGCTCAAGCGTGAAAAACCGAAGGTCGAGTCAGTGCATTTGGGCGACGCGGGTTCCGTTTGCGCCGAATTGGAGTTACCGCCAGTAAAACTGGACCCTTTCACCTCGATCGACGTGACCCATCGCCAAGAGAGGCTAAATGATTTGAAATCGATCTATCACAGGGAAGTGTGTCTGGATCCAACCACTCATCAAATAACCTCCCGACACTATGTCACGCGTCTCGCGGAATCCGTTTTTGATGACTATGTAGATTTTGGTCCGGCGCGCTATCCGGGCCATATCATTTTTAAGGAGCTAGGCAGCACGTCGGAAATCAAAGTGGAAAAGCTCGAACCTGTTGATCACTTTGCCGCCGACGCTTTCGTTGCGCCTTCAGGCTCCGCTCGGCGAGATTGGTGTCCTGCGCCTCACCTGAAATTTCCTCCCGGCAATGACCGATTCTTGATCTCCATGCGCACGGGGCCGGACTTTGTGTATTCCGTGCTTGTCGGAACGGATGGGAAGGCCGAAAAAGTCACCCGGCTTTTTTCGGATGGGAGATTTGACGAACTCGACGCCAAAGAGTATCCATGGCGCTTTGCGGCCCGGGATTGCGCCGGTAAGGCAATCGAATACGAGACAATTATGAGCAAGCAATCCGTTGCCTCCGGTCGGTAGTGGCAGCGCGCCGGCGTGAAAGCGCTTTAGGACGTGGAGCCCGTGTCCCGCGATGAAAAGCGTCCAAAGATGCGCAGATTCGGGGATGTGCATGGAGATGCTTGCGGAAAGAACCGCAGCGAGGCACGGTACATGGGTTAACATTTGGGAGAAGTATGACGATCGACACTTCCTACTCGGACCAATGGGAGAGAATGCGCGGCGTGTCCCGGCGGCTCGTGCTTGCCTACGTGATCGGCCCAATTGGTTTTGTTCTCAATCACGTGTTGATCGACCCTACGAATCGCCTCACTGCACCGATCGCGGTATTTTCCGTCGCCTGGATGGTGTTCCTCGTTGGCACGTCCATTCAATATCAGGTCATGCCATGCCCTCGGTGCGGGCGAGCCTGGCAGGGAGACTGGCTTTCGTTCGACCGAATAGGCCCATGGAGAATGTTCCTGCGACTTAAGTGTCCTCACTGCGGTCTTGAAAGACCGCGATAGCCCACGCGCGAGTTGCACCGCGTATCTGTATTGCAATCGAAGAGAGATCCTTCGGACCGATTAAAGGCATCGGGCCTCAGGATGACGACCCTCGTCGGGTCGTCACTCGAAGCCGATGGAGACGACGGCGGCGCCGGTCCACTGCGGGGCACTGCAATTCGGCGTTGCGATCGTGGAGGGGAGCGCGCCGCCGCTCGACGTGGTGGAAGAATTCGTTGAAGGGCACGCCGTCCATTCGCTGACAGACGTTGTGGCGAGCTGCGCCGTGGTGGCATTGCCGGTCATCGCGATCCAATAAAGTCCGGGCGAAAGCGTTCCGCTCGTGACGCTCGCCTCCTTGTAACCCGTGGAAGTGAGATTTTGTGCGCCGATGTGCGTGACGAGGGCGCAGCTCGACGTGTTCACAGCGCACGGGCCGTACAGGCCGATATCGTAGTTGTCGGACGTGCTGGAATCGAGCGTTGAGACGTCGTAATCAATGTGGCTGTAGCTGACGCCGTAGGGAATGATGACGCCCCACACTTTCACGGCGTTCGACGAAAACGCCTGTCCCGAGCCTGCGTGTTGCAATCCCCATGACGCGAGCGCTCCCGCCGCCGCGCAACCGGCGCCGCTGTCTTTGATCGTGACGGTGCTGCCGGAAACGGAAAACTGCGCGCAATCATTGTTCGCGGGAGTCGAGCCGCTTTGCACGATCACAGGCCCGGTCGCGTCCGGCAGCGTCCAGGTGCGGTTCGCGGTGATGGAGTGCGAAAACGTTCCGGTGTTCGCCGTGTTCGACGCGAGCGAAACGGTTCCCGCAAAATTATAATTCGAGTAGGCGTTGACGGTGCCGCCATTGCCGCTATCGGCGAGCGCGGCGGGGCGAATGTCGGGGCTCACAGGCCCTTGCGAGAGAATCACGTCGTCGAAATAAACGTAGTTCCCTGCCGCGGCTGTGTTCTCGAGGAGGAAAACGATCATCGAGTGCGCCGTCCCGGAGCCGCCTGCGTTGGGAATGCGGAAGACGACGCCGTAATTTCGATTCACGGTCCAGGTGCTTGCCGTCCCGACCTGCCAGTCCGCGCCGGTCACATTGCAGTTGCAGGTCATTCCGTTGTTGTAAGTGAGCGAAGCGTTGGTGGATTGCAAGTTGGCGGCGGCGTTCGCGGGAGCGAGCACGCGAGCGTTGGTGGCAATGTTTGTAATTACGTCCGCGCCGGTGCAATTCGCGTCAGAAAAATACCGGAAGCCGGGGCGGAAATTATTCGACGTCGAGCCGGACGCCACGCGAAACATCAGCGTGTACTCGCGCAGAGGATCGACCATGATGCAGGCGGAGTTGACGCCGAGGACGGCGGTCGCTCCGTCGCCCACTTTCAAATTGAAGCTGCCCTGTGTGAACGAATCAGCGGGCGCGGAAGCGCTCGATTGCTGCGCGTAGATGCCCGACCCCGCTTGATTGATGCTCGTCCCGTTCACGCCGCCCCAATAGTAGAGCGTCGAGGAGTTTTGCCAGCCTTCGAAACCCGAGTTGCCCAGAAGATTCGGACCGGAAAGATCGTTTTGCCCGAAGTGCATCGAGGGCGTCCAGTTGTGACCGTTATTGTCGATGGCGATTTCGGCCGTGGCCGGCTCGTTGCTTTTCACCTGCGTGTTGTTCGAGAGCGAAAAATAAGGATCGAGGACATGAATGCCGATGGCCGAACCGTCCACGGGAAATTGAATGCAATTGTAAACATCTTCGCAGCGGTTGCCGGGGCCGAGCGTGACGCTGAGCGCGCTGATGATGTTGTAGCAGAGCTGCCCGAAAACCACCGAGCCCGACTCGCAATCGTTGCCCATAATCACGTCGTTGTCGGGATAGTTCCCCGCCGTGTCCTTGGCCAGGACGAATCCCGTGGAGGACGATCCCGGCAGAACGCACGTGTTCTGCTCGATCACCATCGCGTTGTAAATTCCGGTGAGGCTCACGCACGTGTCGCCCGCGGAGTTCGGCGAAATGTTGTTGTGACGGATGACGCTGTTCGTGCCGTCGAATTCGCCTGTCGAAGTGTTGCCGAAAATTCCGTAGGAAGTTCCGCCGGTCCCAAGCAGGAGATTGTTGTGCTCGATCGTGGAGTGGCCGATGCTCGTGAGATCGATCACCTTCGAGCTCGAGCCAGTAGCCTTCAGGTACATCCCGCTGATATGGACGTAATTGATTTTCGAAGTCGCCTGGTTCGGATTTTCGACCGTCGTGCACCCTGCTACACCGCAGGCGATGAATCCGTTGGTGCTCTCGGACGTGCCGATTACGGACGCGCCGTCGCCGGTGAGTTCGATGGCGTCCTTGTTGGTCGAGTCGCTGATGGTGAGCTGCGCGGAATCCCAAAGCAGCGTCACGCCAGCGGGAATCACGATGTGCGAAGCGCCGGTGAGAGCGCCGGTCATGCCGCGCGCGTCGCAAACGGTGGAAGTGCTCTGCGCGGCGGTGACGCAGGCCTGGATTTGCGCGGCCGAATCCGAGCCCGCAAATTTGTTGGCCATCTGAATCGTGTTGTACGACTGCGCCGACGCCGAACCGTTGACGTCGAGATTGTATTGCGGGCTGGTTGTGTTGATGCCGAGCGAAGTGGCGGTGAATCGGTGTACGCTCTGCATCGTGTTGGTCGCCGAAAGCGTGCCGAATCCCTGCCCTTGCCCGGTGACCAGAACGCTCGTCGCCGCGGTAACCTGGAACCCGTTCTGAGTGCCGGGGTTGATCGGCGAAGTCCCATACGTTACGCAGTATTCTGTGATGTAGGGCGAGGTCGTGCTGGCAAAGCCTGTCGGAGCCGTCCAGGAGAGGTTCACCGCATTGTTCGCTCCGCTTACGACTGTCCCTGTGTTCAGAATGGCAGGAGCGGACATCAGGGAAATGACCGAGCAATTCCCCTGGCGCACCGCGAAGTAATACGTTCCCGCCGCAAGGGACCCGCCTGTTGCAGCGGTTGCGGCTAGTCCAGTTGGGGGCAGATAGGCTCCCACTTGGACGTCAATATCGCCCTTCTGAGTTTGAGCGAAAGCTTCCTGGAATCCGTAGCTCCCGCCATCGCCGAACAGATACCCCGCGGCCGGATCCACGGCCACCGAAGCGAACGGACTACCGGACGCCACAGCGCGCAGAGGCGGACCAGAGTTATTCGCGCCGCTGGCGGAGTTGTCCGTGCGCAGCCGATTGGCGTCGGTGGTGTTAACCACGTAATCGAAACCGTGCGCCGTCTGAATGACGGCGCCGCCGATGGGATTGCCGTTCGCGTCAACCACTGCCGTCGAGCCGCTCCCCAAAATCACGGCATTTCGCAGCGCGCCGGCCGTCATGCGGATGGCAACGCCCGCGCCCGCGTTTCCAGCCGTTGAGTTAACGATGTGGACGCCGGAGAGCGAGCTGCCGGCGGCGTTGAAATTGATCACAGCCGCTGCCGCATCCGACGCATCGGCGTCCTCAAAATTGTCGATGTCTATAGCGCTCAGAACTCCCAGAAAGTACGTGCCGCCGGAGTTCGTGACCGTGAAGAAATCCGTCCCGGCGTTTTCTCGCGTGATGTTACGGAACACCATTGCGCCTGGATTGGCGCCACCGTTGTTGGAACGCTGGTCGTAGTGGATTCCGCCACCGCTCATGATCAGGTCGGAGAAAAAGATCAGTCCCACGTCTTCGACTCCCGAACTTCCCTGGCCCACCAGCAGCACGTCGGCTTGTGCTGGTATCGCGGCGTCTGCGCAGCCGTACTGCCACCACACCCAAAAGTCATTTACGATCTTGAGCG
Source organism: uncultured Acidobacteriota bacterium (assembly GCA_963812565.1). Taxonomy (GTDB): domain Bacteria; phylum Acidobacteriota; class Terriglobia; order Acidiferrales; family UBA7541; genus Palsa-295. The sequence goes on along the minus strand of CAWEVR010000006.1, from coordinate 899,081 downwards.
GCACGTTATCGGCCATGCTGGTATTCGCTGCGCTCACGCAAACGTTGAAGAAGTGATGGAACTGTCCGCCATCCACCACCACCGCCTCGTTGTAGCCGGCTAGCGCAACGTTCTGCAATGTGATCGAGTTCTGCGAACCTCCGGCAGTGCTGAATTGGAAGATCGGGGATGCCGTCGGATTTCCGCCGGGGCTGACGGTGATCGTCACTTGCGGCGTGCTGCTGAATTGCAGATTGACGTTTCCGGTATACATTCCCCCCGTCAGCACGAAATTTTTGCAGATTGGGAGGTCCGGAGCCGTCGAGGATCCTTGTTGCTGCGTGATCGGATAATTTCCTGGTGACAGGTAGAGCTCCGAGATGCTCTGGATTCCGCCGCCGCCAGAACAAGCGGCGAGGATGGCGTTCGTGAGCGGGATCGTGCTGTCGGAATTGACCGTCTGATTCGTGTAGGTGGCATTCGCTGCGGGCGAAACCGTCCACGTGGTGCTCGTGCAAGCGGCCAGCATTGCCGTCGTACCGCATCCAGTAATTTGGCCGACATACGTGTTTGTTCCGCTCGTAATCGCCACGCCATTGCCAACGGCCCATCCGGAGGCGCTCGCCACCGTCAGCGTCGTGGTGCCATTCGAAATAGAGCCGGTCGTCGCAGAAGCGGTTATCGAACCGGCTCCGTACGCCGTCGCGTCGATGTGCGGGCGCGGCCCCTGAATAATTTCATTTCCCGTGACGCTGAGCGACGACGGCGCGAAATTTCCGGGATTGAAGCTCGTGGTCGAAAGCGTGCCGGTTATCGTCGCGTTCCCGGCGACGGTCAGGTTTCCACCGAGCGTAAGCCCGAATGCGGAGATGTTGTTGCCCGCGCCGGTCGAAGAGACGTCTGCGGGGAGAATCACATCGGCCTGCGTGATCGTGCCGCTGATTTGCGGGCCGGTGAATTGCAGCAGATAGCGCCCGGCCGGCGCATAGAAGTGATAGTTGCCGATGCCGTCGGCCTGAAACGGATTCACTGCAGGGACCGTGAGCGTCGCATCCGTGTAAATCGTCGCCAGAGGTGAACATGGAGCGCCGGTCGCGGCCGGCGTGCAAACAGTGACCGTCGCGCCGGCGACGGGATGCCCTGTGGCGCCGAAGACAATATCGTCCTTGCGCGACCCTTGCGCATGCAATGCCGGCGCACAGATTCCCAGTGCTGAGGCCCCAGCGCATGCGCAAATCGCCGCCTGCCCGACCATCCGCCAGATCGCTCGATCCATCAACTTCGAGGATGCCATTTTCGTCATCGCTCTTCCCTTCCATGTGAACTCAAACCACACGTCACTTCGCAGCGAATTGTAATGCGTCAGCCGCATTTTCGTGAGCGGTTCGCAAGGTCTCCGTAAGCAGCCTTCGGGAAAACATTTTCCTCGTTCAAGCGCCTAGAGCCTTGCCAACCATCCGCCATAAGCGGCGGGCCGCTCGTAGCTTACACAAAACAAGTAGCTTACAACACTGGCTTTTGAATGCGCTGTCGGACGTACCCTAATTGACTTATTTCTAGCGACTTAGCACTTTTGTGCAAATTATTGCAACACTTGCGGGATACCAGGTGGCGTAACCTGCTGATTCTACACAGCGTAGACATTGGTATTATAGATGCTAAGTCCATTCCGGGGAATTGGTTTGCTGATCCTGGCAGCGTGAAGCGGAAAAGCTTGTAGGGAGTGAGATGAGAGGCAATATGAAAAGCTACTTTGAAGGTTTTGCCGGGTCAAACCGGGCGATCGTGTCTTTGGTCGCGATTTGCGTGCTGCTCGGCGGGCTGACGCTTATGCCCTCAACGACGCATGCCGACACGTACGTTGCTTACACGATTACCGACGCACAATTTCAGAATGGGACTCTGTCCGGGACATTTGACCTTGATGTGACGACCAGGACTGCTTCCAACATCGATCTCGTACTCACCGAAGGTTCCAGTTCCTTTACGTACGTCGCCAACGCGGCTACCATTTTTGACAACGGCTCCATTTACTATTTCGAAGTCGATCTCGTTCCTGGCAACAACAGCAACATCGCAGGGATTGGTTGGCTGATGTCAGTCAACCTTAGCGCGCCGCCACAAATGATCAATCTATCGACCGATACCAACGTTTCCGGAATGGGTATTATGGGCTTTGACGGAAGCAATCGAGATTTTCTTACCGGTGGCACGGCAGTAGATCCCGGTCCCAATTCCGGTCCCACTGGCGTTCCTGAACCTTCCACGCTCTTGCTGCTAGCTTCGGGATTGATGCCGATCGGATTTTTCTCGCGGCGCTGGATGGCACGGCACCCGAAGTAACCTGGATCGTACTCGCGAGACGGACGCGCCGCTCAGGCGTCGTATCCGTCTTGATTGTTTTTGACTGAACTCGCAATCCTCATCGGATTTTCCGCTCGCCGGTTTTTTCCTTCTCCGCAGATTCAGCGCTTCTTTCCGCAGCATCTCCCGAAGCAACTTTTTCTCTCGCGCGAGCGATACCCAGGCCATGCTGCGCCGCCTTTTCCGCGTCCAGAATCGCGCCGCAATGTTTGCACACGGCGACGCCCGGCTTCACTTTTTCGCCACAAGCGGGGCAATCCATCATGCGCGTGGGGACGTAGGCCCACTCGCGCTCGATTCCAAGCGCGATGGCCGCGCGGCGATGCAGATCCGAAATTTCCCGGAAGGAATGGCCGCGCGCCCACATTGTGTCGCCGTCCGAGACCAGGCGATGGTAATACGCGTCGCGGCGCGTCGCGGCTGCGGCGAGTTCGTCAGCTGACGGCCGCGCCCCCGCGCAAACAAAAACTCCATGGTCGTGCAGGTCCTGCAGAAGGTCTTCCGAAATTTCCCGCGCCGAAATCGTGAACGGAAACCTGCGATTGTCGCCGAGATCGAGCGCGTCGCCTCGCGCCGTGACGAGCAGGAGCGCGTACGGCTCGCCCTTTGCGCAAGCGGGAATGTGATATACGCCGTGAGTGCGCGACACGTACCAGTCCTGGTCGGAAATCGACGCGATGGCGACGGTCGCTGCCGTATCGCCCTTGGCCCGCGTGTCGACCAAAATGTCGCGCGGTCCGCGTGAGTTTAACGCTTGTGTATTCAATTTCGTTTCCTTTCGGGTGATTCGTTAGAGTGCGGCGGGCAATGATTCGTCGAGGACATCGTCGAGCGTGCGATCCCAATGGCGCGTGCGGCGCTCCTCGCGCGCGTCGATTGCTCGACGCCGCACCATGCGCGGTTGCCGCTTCGCCCATTCGATCGCACGCACGATCCAGTCACAGGCCGCGGCGGAGAGCGGCATGAATTCCCCGCTCGCGCTCTCAAGCGTGAAGCAGTGCTCGTATTCCCCGCGCGAAGGGTAGGGCCCGAGCGCTGGCAAGCGAATGCCGTCCTCGGTTTCTTGAGTCAGCGCGCGCCACAATTCGGGCGAGCCGTATGATTCCGGCGGCATCCAACGCTCGATGTGCCAGCGTTCGAGCGGCAAATATTTCGGCACGCGGCGCAGTTCGATCGCCTCCCGAACCACGTTGCCGTGCGCGTCGCGGTCGGTCCAACGCCCGCGGATCCACGCGAGACGCGAACCGCCCCACACGACTCGAAAATTCGGCTCGCCGTAGCGGTTCCGGCCACCCGCGCGCGCCAGGCGCTCGAGGATTTCCGGCGGCGTCTCGTGCGTTTCTCGTATGACTCGAAGCAAGGTGGGCTACGCGTGTGTGCGGACCGCAATCGGTCCATGAAATGACAGGGGCGCCCGCCGCGGCGGACGCCCCCGGTGAGCCCAACGGCCGAGGGACTAGTAGCCGGTGGGGATGGCTAGGTTGCTGATGTACGCACCCGAGCGTGGGGAGTCGTTCCACACCTGGAAGCCCGTGACGAAGTAAAAAATGTACGCCGAGGCGAGACCGCCGCTCGCGCCGTAAATCGGGAACACGGTTTGCCCGCCGACATCGTAGAAATCAATGTCCTGCATGACGGCGCGTCCCCAGTGTGAGAGGTCGAGGAAATCAACGCGCGTTGAATTTGCGTTGATGGACGACTTGATCGGCACTCCGGCCATCGACTTTTCGCCGGTGAAGAGCAGATCGAGATCGCTTGCGCGCCCTCCCGCTCCTTCCTTGATGATTTGCGAAATCGTGACGCCGAGCTGCTCCCATTGATGCTCTTGTTCGAGCGAGGTGTAAGCAATGAGCTTCGACACCTGGTTCGAACCCAAAGCCTTGCGCACCTTGTTGATGGCGAGACGCACGGCGCCGGGCGTGAGCGTGGAGTTGTTGCCGTTCACCGCGGGCGTGGCGAGTTCCACCGGATACGTCGCGCGGTTCAAGTTGAGCCAGGTGCCCGTGGTCGCGTTCGTCTGATGATACAAGATCCCGAAAAGCGACACGGGCTGCGCGCCGGTGAGCCCGTCGTGAACGATCACGTCGTTCGCGCTCGTCCCGGTGGGGACGGAGTCCACGGTGATCGTGCCGCCGAAGGGATCGACGGCCGTGACGTTGCAGGAGCCGCGGTTCGTCGTGAGCGTGGGGTCGTACACCTGAATCGTCTGGTTGTAATAGACCAGCACGGATCCGGGCGGCTTGGCCATGGTGAAGGTGCTCGAAGCGATCGAGTTGATCGTGCCGAGCACTCCGTTGCCATTCGTCTGCGTCACTTTGTCGAGGAACGAGCGGAACTGGGCCATGGCGTTTTTCACTTCGCGCTTGGCGGCGTTCTCGATCGCTTTCTCCGGCGCGTTCGACGCGTACTCGACGAGCTTCGTGATTTCCACTGCGAAACGGAAAAATACCGGCGTGACCTGAGCCACGTCGTAAGTGGTTCCCGACCCGCGCCCAAGGTCGCCGCCGTCCATATTGGCGAGTCCCGCTTTGCCTCCCGGACGAACTTGCAGCGGAAGCCGCATGTTGCGCGAGCTGACGCGTTCCACGTCGCCGCGCTGCTGGATCATGGTCAGCAGGATGTCGTCCCGCTCGTAAAGCAGCGGGAGTTTGTCGCGGACCTTTTCCAATTGCAGCGCAACCGATTGCGCATTTTGCATTTGTGCCATGATGTGTGATTCCCCTTTGGAATGACGATGCGGCGCCCTTTTCGCCTTTGATCGTCATCCTGAGGACCCGACAGTGTCGGGTACGAAGGATCTCTCTTCGATGGGCAGCGTTGCTGGGCGTTACGATGAAGAGAGATTCTTCGCCTTCGTGCGTCGGGCATTCGCCCCTCAAAGGAGGGACGAATGCGAAAACGAAAGCCGGCGCACTCCGCTCAGAATGACGACGCGTTGAGGTGGCGCATCGCCGAATTTTGTTGTCCTGCCGGGATGTCCTTGACGGACGGGTGGGAAAAGACGTTCCTGAAATGCGAGTCCTGTGGAGTCTTGCTTAAGATTGTTCAGTGATGCTAACGTACATGCTACGTAATGTGGCATGTAGTCATCGCGGCCGGACTGGTTTTCGTTGAACTCGCTGCATCGTGCGCCACAGCGCAATCGCTGCCCTCGAAGCAACAAGCTGCTGAGCTTCTCGAAAAAGCCGAAAATCAGACGCGGCTGACAGCTCCCGGAAGCCCCCCGTTTCACGTCTTTGCGAAGATTCGTTACAAGTCAGGCGCGGTTTCACTCGACGGGACCTACGAGGTCTCTTGGGCGGCTCCGGATCGCTACCGCGAAGAATTCCGGATGGGCACGATCACTGAAACGGACGTCGCGCTGAAAGACAAGCTTTATATTCTCCGAACCGGCCCATTTCCTGCGTATTCCCAGTGGAGGGTGCGCCTGCTCACGGGCCTACCTGACCGCGATTTCCCGGCATTTAGGTCCGGCGTGGACAAGGTTTATGCAAGCCAAAGCGATGGGGAGAATGTCGTCTGTCTCGAATTGGCTTCTCCGAGAAAAGGGCAGACGTATTGCCTTAGCTCATCGACGGGCCAATTCGTGTCCCTAGCCAACGCGCTAAAGACTGGAGAACTCACCTCCGGCCTCATCGAAGATAACTTCATAAGCGTTGGTGCGAGCCGTTATCCGGGGCACATGCTTTCGTCGATTGGTGACACGAGCCTCGAAGTTGACGTCGAAAAACTCGAATCGGTGCCGCAATTTGCCGCCGATGCCTTCGCGCCGCCTTCCGGTGCGTCGTCGAACGACTGGTGTGTCCGGCCCGACGTTGGGCATCAGCAGCGATACGTGTTTTTTGCTCTCGCGCAGGCCGTTCGCATGGTTTCCTCCGATTTGGCGAACGTTCGTGCCTTCTATGCGCAAGTCGCACCTGACGGCCATATCGAACAACTGGCAGCTCTCGATGACGACGGCGCGGCAAAGGTTATTCCGACGACAGGCTTCAAGCACAAGCAACTTCCCATTCGGAGGTGCAATGGCCGGCCAATCAGATATGAAACGGTTTTCGCAGCAGGAAGTCCGATAACGGTCCCCAAGATGGTTGTACCCCACCAGTAATTCCCACCTCCTACAAATTCAAAATGTCGGAGTCGGACATGCGCGCGTAGTCAATGTCGCGCGGGCCGAGCGAGCGGCGGCCGTCGTTTGCGGCGCCACCGGAGCCGGCGATATCCACGCGACGTTCGGCTGTGCGCTGGCGTGCGCGGCGTTCTTGATTCGCAGCGACGAGCGTGGAGGTCCATTCGTTCAGCACGCGCTTCGCCACTCCGGGCAGCGCCTGGCGCGCGCGGCTGGTGACGAGCGAGACGACGGCATTCTGGTGGTCCGCGTCGAGCGAGCCCGACCGGAACGCTTCTCTCATCTGGCTTCCCAACTAACGATTCGCGCGCAGCGTGGTGTCGAGCTCGCGATAGATTTCGCCGACCACGCGATTGCGCGCGCTCTTCGAAATTCCCTCGGGGAGCAAACGGTCCACCTGCGATTCAATCGCTTCGAGCACGCCTTCGACGGCGGCGGCATTCGCAGCATGGAAGAATTCGGTTTGCGCCTGTGACGGATCCCGGGCCGTGGGCGCGTTCCGTGGCTGGGTCGCGTCGTGATTGGTGCCGGGTGACGCGGCAGCGGTCACAGCATGCTGTGCCCCTACACTCGCTGCGGCGTGCTGCGTCATCGCTTCGGCGAGCGAAGCGAACGCGGCGGGATCGAGCGATGCAACGGCGCGAGCGAGTTCGGCGTGGTCCTCGGGTCGCCGCGAAAAAAACAGCGCATCCATGCGATCGAGGTCCGCGAGGAGGCTCGTTGCGGCGCGCGCTTCTTCCGGCGTCGCGAAAGTCTCTCGGTACGCCTGCGCGTCCTGCCATGCACGGCGCAATTCGGGATTGGCGTCGAAGACGGCGCGGAGATTTTCAGGCTCGGCAAGCGCCGCAGCCTCAGCATTTCTCTCGCCGGGAGCGCTCGAGTCTTCTGTGTTCTTTGCGGCGGCGAAATCGAGTCCGAGCTGGTCTGGATCGTACGGAGAATCTTTCGCCGCAGTCTCGATGCCGAGGATTTCGTCGTCGGTCGGGCGAGGACGAGGACCGCTTCCCCGCACTTCCACTCGCGGAGCGGCCGGGTGTCGCGGCGGGGCTTCAATCGCGGGCTTCCGCGACGGCTTCGGCACTGCTGGTGGTGCGGTTTGTGTTGCTGACATCGATGCCTCCGAGTTTCGAGTTTCATCTTCCTATTGCGCTCAGGCCCCGGCTACAATGCGGGCCGGAGGACACATGTCGAAATCGCGCCGAGAATTTTTGGCAGACACGTCGCTTGGCCTGGTTGCGCTCACAACCGGACTGCACGGCCAGAATCAAACTCAAGATCAGAAACCCGCTCCCGCGCCCGCGGCTCTGCCGCCCGGCGCGCCTCCTGCGTTCGGCACTTCAGCGCCTGTGGGACCCCAGGTGTCGGCCGCCACGTTTGCCGAAGCCGAGAAGCTCGTTCGCGTCGAGATGACGCCTGCCGATCAGGCCGAAGCCGCGAGCAACTGGCGCGAATCCATGGCCGCGCTTTACGAGCGGCGCACAGGGCCGCGCACGGTTACACTCGAAGCGACGCTCGCCCCCGGCACGCGATGGGACCCGATGCTGCCCGGAATAAAGGCTGTCCCGCAGAGCGATCGCTTTGTCATCAGCGAAATTTGGAAGTATCCCGGCCCATTGCCCAAAAACGACGAGGACATTGCCTTCGCGCCGGTGACAAAGCTTTCGGGCTGGATTTACCAGAAAAAGATCAGCTCCGAGCGGCTCACGAATATTTATCTCGAGCGGCTCGAGCGCTTCAATCCCAAGCTGCGCTGCGTGATCACGCTCACGCGCGATTTGGCGTTGGACCAGGCCAGGCGAGCTGACAAAGAAATCGCTGCGGGAAAATATCGCGGCCTGCTGCATGGAATTCCCTGGGGAGGCAAAGATCTTCTCGACACCGCGGGGATTCCCACCACGTATGGCGCCGAGCCTTTCCGCGATCGCGTGCCGAAGGACGACGCTGCGGTGGTGAAGCGCTTGAACGATGCGGGCGCGGTGCTTGTCGCCAAGCTGAGCCTTGGCGCGCTGGCGCTCAACGATATTTGGTTTGGCGGCCAGACGATGAATCCGTGGCTGCTCGAAGAAGGATCGTCCGGCTCGAGCGCAGGCCCCGGCTCCGCCACAGCGGCGGGATTAGTCGGTTTTTCGATTGGAAGCGAAACGGGCGGCAGCATCGTAAGCCCCAGCATGCGCTGCGGTGTTACGGGACTGCGACCCACCTACGGCCGCGTACCGCGCACCGGCGCGATGACTCTCTGCTGGTCGCTCGACAAGCTCGGTCCCATGACGCGCAGTGTTGAGGACGCCATTGTGGTACTGAACGCAATCTCCGGCCCCGACCCGGGCGATGTGGCGAGCGTGCCGAGCAAACTTGATTTCGATACAGCCGAGTCCGTGCAGGGTCTGCGCGTGGGCTACTTCCCCGCGTGGATGAAGGAACCTCCGGCCACCGATGTTGACCGCGCCGCCCTTGAGACCGTCAAAAAAGTAGGCATGGTGCCGGTGGAAGTGTCCATTCCCAATTGGCCCTACGATTCGCTCGACCTGATTCTTTTTGCGGAGGGCGCGGCCGCATTTGAGGAAATCACGCTCAATCACGCGGTGGACCAGCTCAAGATGCAAGTGCCCGACGGGTGGCCCAACAGTTTTCGCCAAGCCCGCTTTCTTTCCGCGGTGGACTTCGTGCAGTCCGACCGTTTGCGGCGCAAAGTGGCCTACGAAATGGCGCGCGTATTCTCCGAGGTGGATCTGCTCCTTGTGCCTTCACTGCGCGACGAAATGCTCACCATCACGAACTTCACCGGGCATCCTTCGCTCACGTTGCGTGCAGGCTTCGTCGAGGTGTCCGAAGCGCGCAGCGATTGGGCGCCGGACCCGAAGAATCCGCTGCCGAAGTTTTCGCCGCCGCGCCGCGTTCCACATGGCGTCACGCTGATCGGACGCCTCTTCGACGAAGGCACGCTCGGCCGCGCTGGACTCGCGCTCGAACTGGCGTTTGGCGTGGTTGGCGAGCGCCCGCCGGGATTCTAGAGCTGGCGCGCACTTTCGGAGAGCTCTCCCTCCGCGTCGTCATCCTGAGGACCGACATCTTCAATCGGTCCGAAGGATCTCTCTTCGATTTACCGGATGTCCTGCATTGCAATCGAAGAGAGCTTCTTCGACTACGGGCGCCGGACATTCGCCCCTGAAAAGAGGCACGAATCCGAGACCACCAACAGGCGCGCTCCGCTCAGAATGACAAAGTTCCGGAAACCACGCTTATGCCCAGGGCGATGAAGACACGAAATACACTGTAAACCTCTGCATCATCAAAACTTACCTAGTACCATTGCACGGGTAACCATAAGATTTCCAAATTGAAACGAAGGTACTATTCCCCATACCTTCGCCGCGCTTGTAAATTCACAAGAAGCGGGGGAATCCTACGAAGTCGCAGCAGACGCCAGGCATCCCGCAAACCCAATTCGGGACGTTCCGACGGCGCCCCGCAAGAAATTCTGAGGTGTGGAAATGAGCACGACGCCTTCAGCCTCCGCAGAGGCAAACAAAGCTCAAACGACTGCCACTCAACAAGCCGACCGCAGGCGCCGCAAACGCGCGAAGATCACCGCACAAGTGCACGTCCGCGCGATCAATTCCCCGGAGCCATTGGAAGAAATCTGCAAGAGCGTGGACGTCTCGCGCGACGGCTTGCTTTTCACCAGCAAGCGCTCCGGCTATTGGAAGGGCCAGCAGCTCGCCGTCACGTTTCCCTATTCGAACGCCGCAGCCGCGCTCAACCAGGCGCAGCAGGCCGATGTGGTCCGCATCGCGGAACTCCCCGGCGGACAATGGAACATCGCGGTTCAGTTTGTCGCTGCGAAAGCGGAGCCGGCCGAAAAGGGCGCGGATCCATTCACCAGCGGTAAGACCTCCACTTCGCCCGCACAGGTGAAAGTGCAGTCCGTGGTGCTCGTCGTCGAAAAAGACCAGCGCACCGTCGATATGATGCGCACCATTCTGCAGACCGACGGATACACCGTCGTCATCGTGCCCACTGCGCAGCAGGCACTCGAAGTTCTTCGCACCACGGTTCCCTGCGTGTTCATCGCCGAAGTCGAAGCCGAGGACATGTCCGGCCACGACCTCTGCCTGATCATCAAGCGCAATGACCGCTTGCAGCACGTCCCCGTGATTTTGCTGACGCGCTCGGCGCAGCCCGCCGATTATTCCGCGAGCCATCAACTTGGCGCTGTCGTCTGCATGGCGAAACCGTTCAAGCCGGAGAGGCTGTTGCACGTCGTGCGGCTCGTCTCTCCACCGCCATCCATCAGCAAGAATGCTTACGGGTCGCGCGTTTCAAGTTCCACCATCGAACGCACGATATAGATCGCGCCACAAACGAGTTCCCCCTTCCCGGGCGTCCCGAGCTTTTCGGGGCGCCTTTTCTTTTGCGGGACTATCGCCGCGCAGTCCGCGGCGGAGCGACAGCGGCCGCCGCATTGGGCGCAGCGCCCTGGCGCTTGAGGATGTACGCCTTGTGCAGCATGGCGTGGGCCCGCACGTTGGCGTAGCCGAGCGGCGCTTCGATTTTCGCCACCTGTCCCGCGTCGGCAGAAAACCAGCGCATGCAAATTTCCAACTCGACCGCATGATTGTCCGCGAACTCGTCGGGAACGATGCTCGGCAGCACGGTTTCCGCGCCGGTGGTTTCGCGTTGCACCACAGGTGTTTCCGCCACGAGCTGCGCGATTTCGCGATACTGCTTCGTGCGTGACTCTTCGTCCGGGATGACGAACTCTTCGAGCCCGATCAGCCGCTTCATCAGCGCCATATTTTCCGGGTGCGCGAGCACGGCCTGAATTTCAGGATCCGGATTTGCGAGCAATTGCAGTAGTACGGCGCGCTGCTGCGACCATAGCGTCGGATACTGCTCGTCCGTCTCCGGGTAGCTGAAGAGATTCCCTTTCAGGTCCGCGAGGCGAATCCATTTCGATTCGAAGGCGGAGCCCGCGCCAAGCAGTGTCACTTCCACGTCGTTCGGGCGATTTTTCCGGAAGCAGTCCACGGCGAGAAGCATGATGTCCGCGTGGAAGAATTTCATGCGCCGCCACACCAGGCCGATGCGTCCCATCGCCTGATCGCGCGCCATCGCGTAGCCGGATGCCGTGTCGGTGTTGTCCATCGCGCCGCCGAAAAGCGCCGGAAACGCGCCGGTCAGAAATTGCGCGACAGGGCCCATCAAATTCGCGGCGTGCTCGGCCAGGTCGGGCGGAATTTCGGCGGGCGCGGGCTGGAAAAATCCCGCAGCCAGCGATTGCCCCGGCTTCGCGCGCGCGGGGTAATGCGCGCCGGGCTCGGCCGTCTGATTTTGCAGCGAGTCGAAATCAAGCACTTCGCTGTCGGCGTAAATCGGAGGAATGCCGTATTCGTACGTTTCGATCTGAAGATTGGAAAGCGTGTTGAATCTCTCTTGCACGCTGATCAGCGCGTCGCCGAGCGCGGGACGCCCGCTCGATCCGTCGCCGGGAAGCGCGTGCAGCACGCGCCAGTGGTCGTCCATATTTTCGTTTCGCGATTCGCAGTACGCTTCGCCCGCAAACGCCACGTACGCGCCGTCGGGAAAAAGCCCGAGCAACTCGTCGCGCAGCGATTTGTCGTCCAGCGAGAAAAATGCCCATGGCCGCAGCCATGTCCGCTGAAACGTGATGAGATTGATGTTGAAATCGCCGCCTTCGGTCAGTGGTCCGCCCTGCGACTGCGCGAGCCGCGCGAGGCGCTCGTATTCCTGGGAACCGCTCGCCACCGGCGCGCCAATTTTGTCCGCGGCATGCGGATACGCCGCGCGCAGCCGCGCCTGGTGCACCTCCATGTTCCACTGCAAATACGGATACTCATGCATCTCGTTGGCCCACGGTGGAGTTTTCAGCTCCAGTCCGCCGACGATGGTGAGGACTTCCTGGCCGTTCGGCACGCGAAGGCGAGTTTGCGCCGCCGGCACGGTGATCGTCTCCGCCGCGACGAAATCTTCTTCCGTCAGCAGTGCCCCGCATTGTGCGCAGGAATCCGCACTGGCGGCTTGCCCGCGGTTATCATTTCCTTTGCCGCTGCGGAGATTCGCCGCCGGCGATGGCGGCGCTTCCGCGGGTGTTTCCCCGCCGCAATCGGGACAAACGTAAACGTCTTCTCCGAGCTTCACCTCGCGCCCGACGATTTCCGTCTCCGGATGAAATCCGAAGCGCTGGCCGTCCACCACGTAGCGCACGTGCGCGCCGACTTTGCCGTCGGTCCAGAGCTGAAACGCTTCCTCAACGATCAAGTTTCCGATGCGATTGTTGCGCTCGACCAAACCGGCGACTTCGGTGGCCGCTTTAGCGGCCGCGACATCTTCTTCCGCTTGCGCGGAAGCGGGGAAAAAGCGCACGCGCGGCACGTCCTGCGAAAGCACGGACACAATCGAGAGGCCGAACGCCTGATAAATGTTGGTGACGAATTCGTAGCGCGGCAGATCATCGAGCGAAGAGCTGTCCGTCAGCTTTTGCTCGAACGGAAGATGCCAGTTCTGGTCGCGCTCGCTCCACCAGAGATATTGCAGCCCGCGCCAGAACTGATGGGCCTGCTTGATGCGGCGAACTTCCTGGCGGCGCGTGGATTCCGATTCCGCCGAGAATTGATGGACGAGGCGCCGCAGCGCTTCCTGCAAACGCTCGGGGAGCTGCTCGTTGTTGGCACCGTAGAGATTTTGTGGCGCGAACGTTCCTGTCTGCGTCCCCGCGAATCGCGCTGCCTTGCTTCGTTCGGAATCGGATTGTCCAGGCACCGGTGTCGGCGGGCTCGCCGGTCCCTCGACCGGGACGATCGCGGGAGCGGCCTTCGGAACGTTTTTTTCAATGGGCATTCGTTTCTCGCTAGGTGCTAACTCGAAAGTGACAGGTGGGTTCTTCGGGAAGCGCGTCACGCTAGAATTACTTTGTGAAATCGGGACTCTATACGGACGTACTCTTCACACTTGGCGGTCTCTCTTTTGCCTGGGGAGGGATGTCGATATTGCTCCTCCGTCGTCAGTGGCGAAAGCTGAGGCTGACTCCAGAAGGACGCGCAAAAGTGCTGTCCGGTGCGCGCCCAAGCGATCCCGACAAATTATTCATTTGGCGATGGACTTTGTCGCTCTGCTGCGCGGCTCTTCTAGGCGTGTTGTGCGTGCTTGCCTTAGTATTTACTTCGTAGACTGTGGACAACGAGTCTCTCGCAGCCGGGCACGGCATGCCGTGCCCCTGTGGTTATGGCCAACGTGCTGTAGGGCGGCTATTCCAAAACGAACGACGTGCGGCCGCTGGCGATGGCGGTGGCGAGGCGCGCGCCGCGAAGATTGGTGGTAAACCCAAACGTGCAGCGGATGAAACGAACGTTCACCAGATCCAATTCTCCGCCCTCGTAACGCAATCGCGTGCCGATAAACACGACGTTCTTCCAATGAATCCCGTCCAGCGTTTGCGCGGCTCCTTCGAGCGTAAGGTTTTCGACGCGCACGTTGTCCGAGAAAAGGCGCGAATGCGGCGGCAGAAGTATTTCTGCGCTGTCGGGCATGTTCGTCGCGTCGAGCTTCGTTTTTCCGAGTGCAGCGGGGCTAAGCGTGGTCCCGGACTTAATTGCGCGCGGCGACACGATCATGATGGCTTCCGGGTCCTCCGCACCGGCTTGTCGTGGCGGCGCGGGGCCCAGCGACGACAGAAGGTCCGCGAGCTCGATGCGCGCGAGCGCCGTGTGCTCGAGCAGGCGTTGATTTTCCGGGTGGGTGCGATCGATGCGATCGAGCTGGCCGAGCGTTGTATCAAATAAGTCCGGCGCCGAGGCTTCCGATCGAAGCCGCGCGGCAGAGACGAGCGACGCTGCGCGGTCCACGTCCATTTCCGCGGCGGTGATGTTTCCTTCTTGCGCGTCAACCGCGGCGGTCTCGAGGGCTTCGGTGATGCCTCGCTCCCACGGGGGAACTTCAGGCGCCGGAGGGGCGACGGCAAGCGCCGGCAGGTTTGTCTTGCGGCCGCGATGGAGGAACTTTTGTACTCCTTGCCACACGAGCATGCCCAGAAGCGCGACGGTGAGAACTACGACGGTTACACGCGCCCACCCCGGAGCGGAGTTGTGCGATCCGTGCCGCGCGCGCCAATGGCGCGACCGTCCGCTCGGCGTGTCCCAGATTGCTTTCACCATGTTGTCCCCTGAGGCTCAAAAGCCCCGAACCGTGAGGCGCGGGGCTGCGCCACCATCATAGAACAGGTGAAACCAAATCCGGTTGGACGATTCGTCGGATGCCTTGGCCGGGCCTTCACCCACCGTGGCGGGTCACATCGCGGCTTAAATTTCTTGGAGTGCGCAACCCCCTATCGCGTCGTCATCCTGAGTCCCCGGCAATGTCGGGGACGAAGGATCTCTCTTCGATTCATGGCGTGCCCTAAATTGCGATCGAAGAGAGATTCTTCGTCGTCCGCGAGAGCGGACTCCTCAGAATGACGGAGCCAGGTGCGGGCACCGTCACTTCGCGGAACAATCCTTGGCGAATTCGTCGCGGAGAAAACCGAGCAGGTCGCGATGGTCCGTGAAGACGTGCGTTTCGGGGCCGGCTGTCGCGCCTGCTCCGCCGTCGCGTGCTGACGCGGGCGATCCATGCACGGACGCGCCGGCCGATGCCGCGGCTTGAGAGCGCCGATGCACGTGCGCGATATATCCGTGACTCGCGCGGCCCGAATGTGACGGCACCAGCTCCGCGGCTTCGATCTCGACGCGATGAATCGGACCTTTCCCTTGCGGCGCGGGAGCGGCGTGGTCGTAAGCGAAGCCGTCGCCTTGATCCTCGGCGCCCTGTTGCGCTGCGTGTTCCAGCGCGAGCAATGCCGCTTCGGCTTCGCGCGCGGCTTCCAGCGCTTCCCCGGCGATCGGATTGATGTGGTAACGCCCTCGAATGAACGGCATGTGTCCTCCAGGAAAATGCGGTGACGAGCGATTACTCCGTTGCCTTACGTACGGAATCGAGTTCCAGCATGCGATTGATCTGCTGCCACGAACGGCGGCGCGTCGGGATGGCGGCGCTCGCACCGTTTTGCGCGGCGGTGGTTCTTGTCCGTGAGGTGCCCGGGTTTTTGGCGGAATAAAGCGGCGACGTGAAGCGCGCTTCGTCCGGCGCAGCTTCGGCCGCCACCGGAGGAACGCCGGCGATGCCGAGGATCGAATTCAGTAGCGCGCGATTCTCCGCGCGCAGCCGCGCCACTTCCGTTTCGAGCGCGCGCGTGTAACGCGACGTCGTGATGCGTTGCCAGAGTGTACGAATGGAAATCATAAGCGGATGCTGCTCATGGTCGTGAATCTTCTGCATTGCGGCGGCCAATCTCAAGGCTTAGAATGTCTTTACTATGCGTGCTCTCGCCGGATGCGTAATTCTTCTATTGGCCGCTGCAGCCTTCCCGCAGGCAGCCCCGAAACTCGACGTGCTCCACGGCTCGCCGGGCGCAGAGCAGTTCACGGCGCGATCAGGGTTCGGAATAACGGTCAAGTACGGCTCGGATGGAATGGCATGTCACATCCAAGTCACGAAGCTGGGCTCCCCCCTCCAGAGCAGCACGGCGATCGAAAACACCATGTCGTGGGGCGAAGCGCAAGAACTCATGAACGAAATCGTGCCGCTCGATGTTCGCGGGAAGGGCAGGCCCTCAGGATATTTTCAGAGTTCCTGCGCAGTTGCGGAAGATCAAGTTTTCGAAAATGTCGCATTCTTGCTGGGCGAAAGTGCGTGTCCAATGCCCCTCCGTGTGCAAGGAATTGACGCCTATTTCACTCGTCCTGTCTGCCCAAGTTCCCAAAGGCTCCGCCTGCCAAGGATTATTCCATAGGTTTTTCTCCGGGCATCAGCGCACGCCTCAACCTAACGCGGGCAGCCGGTATCCGCCCGTGCGAGCCGTGCCCGGCAGAAGTGCTCGGCGCATCTCTTCGATTGGCGGCATTCCCCAGCAGCAAATCGAAGAGAGATTCTTCGCTGCGCTCAGAATGACGGCGAACGGCGAGGGCCCCGCCGGGCGAACGAGACGGGCTGCGAGCGGCGCGATTCGTCGAGCTGCGCTTTCCGCGCCTGGATCGCCCGAATCGTGGGGTCGGCGGACGTGACAAGAGAAGCGAGGCGCGCGTCGTAAGGCAGCCGCTCGGCGTAGCTCCCCGCGCGCGACCCGTAGCGCGATTTCAATCCGTAGCGCGCGGCGTCGGCCGCGTCGTCGCCGTCCATTTTCTCGATGTCTTCAACGCGCACGGAATCGCGCACGAGATTCGGAATCGTGCGAATCAGCTCGCTGCAATTTTCCGTGAGCAGCCATTGGCCCGCCTCGAGCATTTGGTACATCAGCATCCAGCCGCCGACACGGTCATTGTCTGCGGGGACGGGACGCGGCAGGCCCGCGGCGGCGAAAACGTCGCCCATCTGCTCGGCGATCGAGGCTTCGTCGGTGCGGCGCGCGAACGCATCCGGCGAAAGGTAAATCGCATCGATTTTTTCGCGCTCGCCCTTGGCGTCCGATGAGCGCGCAATGATTTCGCGGGCCAGCTCGCGGGGCGGCGTGCGATGCGTCACGTATTCGCGGTATGTGACAACGCGCGATTCAGGCGACTGCGTTGCCGCGTGCCAATATGTGGCGGCGGGATGCTCGAATCCCCAATCAACCGAAATCCAGCGCGGCCACCACGGTTTCCATTCGATCTCTTCGGCGCGCACCACGTGAACCGCGGGATCGAAGCGATCGAAATATTGCCCCGCGAAAACGTTCCAGTCGCCATCGAGGAAAGCCTGGCGCATGTGCGTGGGCAGCGCGCGAAGCGTCTTCAGATAATTTTCATCTGCCGCGTAAATCGGGTTGTCCCAAACGCGCGCGGAAATAAAATCGTAATCCGCGGGATCGTACTGCTCGGGACGCTCCATGCCGGAGGCGGGCGAGCGATCAATCCACAGCGATTTCACCCAGGCGTGGCCGATGTTTCCGGGATTCGTCGCGCCGGCCATGCACGGAAACGCGCCCGCCACGGGACAGCGGTTGCGGCTGGTAAGAAACTGCCACTGGCGCAGCGTGAAAAGTGTGAGCTCGTCAATGCCGATGAAAAGAAATTCGGCGCCCTGATATTGGTAAACGTCGTTCTCACTCTGGCAATAGCCGAAGCGCGTGGTCGAGTTGTTGAGCCACGTGACGACGTGCTTCGCGTCGTTGAACGAGGTGTAGAGCTCGCGCGGAACGTCACGCCGGAAATAAAGCAGCAGCGATTGCTCGAGTTCTGGAAACGTGCGGCGCAGCAAAAGTGTGTTCGCGCCAGGATGGTTCGACTGCAGAATCGCTTCCATCAGCAGCGCTTTCGATTTTCCTGGCCCCGCCGCGCCCCCGAACAGGCGGTACTTCGCGGGCGAGCCGTGAAATTGTTGCTGCTTCGCGAACGGCAGATACGGCACCTCGAAGCGTGCTACGCCGGGCACCGCTGTAGCCACGTCGTGCTGCGCCTCGGCCACAAGCCAACGCTCCGTTCCTGTTGTGATGTTTGCCATGCGGGGCAAGCCGTTTGAATTTCGATTTCCTACGCAAGCGTGCGGATCTTCTCGCCGACATAAAACGCAGCGGCGCCGCCGAAAAACGCCGCAGCGATAGCGGCGTGGTGCACGCTCAAGACCGCGCCAATGGCGAACGCTGCGATTCCGGCGAGTTGCACGATGTAACCAATCGTCGTTTTGCTGATGGTCATGGATGCTCCTTCGAAAGGACTTGTGAATTGTGGAACGCGTTACGGCGTGAATTTCGACAGTGGCGCAGAAGACGATTCCGGCGCTTCCACTGGCAGCTGCGATTCGCGCGGTCGCGCGACGTAGTGAATCAATTGCACGTGGACGGGAGCGTCGGCAGCGGGGCGATCGCCCGCACGAACCGGCTCGAGCACGCGAAAAACTTCCTTCAACGCCTCGAGCAACAGCTTGCGATTGGGTTTTTCTTTCGAAACCGCACCGATGAAACTGCGCATCGCGCGAGCGGCGCCCATTTCATCGAGGCCCCTCACACGCATCGCGTCGCCAAGCCGCACACGCGGACCGGGAACGCGGACCGGTTTCGCACGGCGCGACTTTTTGGAAGATGCGCTCGGCTTCGGAGTTTTCTTCGCGCCCCCGTGAGCGGGCGACTGTTTGCGCGCGGAGCTCTGCTTCCCGCCGACACTCTTTTGCGGTGGCGTCTTTGCGATGGATTTGGTTGGCATGGACGATTCCGTGGGACGAAGGCCTGAGCTACATTTCGTGCTCGGAATCAGCCGAGAACTTGGACGGTGATCCCGGAGCCGCCGGTAATCGAAGACACTTTCGCGCGGAGAAAATTCCCGCGCACGCCGGTGACCGTGCGGGCTTCGCCGGCGGTGGCGCTGGACGTGTCGATTGTCGTGTACTGCGCATCCAAATCGTTCATCGCCGTTTGCAGGACGACGCTGATCGCCGACGGCGCAGTGCCGAAAAGGGTTTGCCAGCGAACGGTGCGGCCGTTTTCGGGGAATCCGGCGTAGCTCGGCAGAGCGAATTGCTGGCTCGCCTGGCCCGCGGCCGGCGCTTCGCTATTGAACGCGAGCGCCACATCGCCCGGAAAAACTGCATACGGCGGGACTTGCGCGTTGTAATTCGGCATGGTTCCTCCGAAAAAGATTGCCAGAAGATTTTCAGAACGCTTACGGGGGATGCCGATGCGCTTTGCATCGACACAATTCGAGGTTAACGAAAAAATTTCTACGCGCATCTTGTCGAGCTGTCAAGTACTTTTTTGTGTAAGGGAAAATCGTCCAAGGCGACTGGAGAGATTGAAAATGGAAAATCCAAAAGTGAAAATGGTGGAAACCGTTCAAACACAGGCAAGATCTGGGTTTGCAGTCACCTTAGCTGATCTGGATTTTCCCTTTCCATTTTCTACTTGAGTTACAATTTGGCCGGCTCGACAAGGAGAACGAACGATGGAATCCGCGCACTCGCAGTCGAATCGAACGATTTTGATTGCCATCATTGGGCTGGTCGTGGTGCTCGGCGCGTACACATTGACGAGCGGCGCCGGCGAGAAAGCTCCCACCGTGGGCGCGGCGGCGCCCGATTTCACGCTCAATTCGCAAGAGAGCGCGCCCGTCCGCTTGAAAGATTTTCGCGGCAAGTGGGTCGTCCTGTACTTTTATCCCAAGGATTTCACCAGCGGCTGCACCATTGAAGCGCACAATTTCCAGCGCGATCTCGCGCAGTACCAGCAGAAGAACGCGGTCATTTTGGGCGTCAGCGTGCAGTCCGCCGATTCGCACAAGGAGTTCTGCGCAAAGGAAGGCCTCAACTTCAAGCTGCTCGCGGACACGGACCACAAAGTTTCCGAGGCTTACGGCTCTCTTACGAACTACGGCGTCGCAAAGCTCTCCTCGCGGCACACGTTTCTCGTCGATCCCAGCGGCGTGATTGTGAAGGAATATATGGACGTCAACCCGGGCAAGCATAGCGAGGAAGTTCTCGCGGCACTCACCGAGCTGCAACAAACTCCCGCATCGAAGTGACGGACGCGGCGGTCAGTGGAAGGAGCGGGCGACATTCAGCATGTGCTGCGCGAAGGCTTGCCACGGCGCAGTGTTGCCGATGAGCAGGCGCCCCTGAAAAATCAAGACCAGGAACGCGCCGCCCCACAAGGTTGCGCGATGCACTTTCCTCGTAGACCACAAATCGTAGCCAATCAGCATTGCCAGCATGACGTAGCACCAGTTCTGCGCGGTCTGTTCGTTGAAGTTCGTTAACCGGGCAAACGCGGCGTCGGTGAGCGCAATGGTGGCGATAAGCATGAGCCGCTTGTGCGCAGCGGGATGAAAGCGTTCGCGATACGCGAAAAAGACAAGCGGCGCGAACACCACGATGCCTCCGAGCGGCACTGCATAGAACCCACGCGTCTCCGTCAGGTCTGAAGCAGGCGTTGCAAAACGGTAAAGTTGGTCTGTCGCGGTGATGACGCCAAGAATCACCATCAGCAGGGCGAGCCAAAACATGTAGATGCCGAGGCGCTTGTGCAGGTCCACGCGGCCCGCCGCCACGAGCGAAGTCTGCGTGATGAACAGCAGAACCCAGCAAGTGAAAACCAGTCCGTGAATGTGCACGATCAGATTGGGCAGCGGCGGCGCATGGAACAAGCCGGCGAGATAATACGTGCGCGCGAATCCGGCGAAGACACTCGCCAGAATCAGGACCGCCATCGTCGAGAAAAAGAAATTGTCGATTCGGCGGCGGGAAAAGCGCGTGACTGTTGTTGTGGCCATCTTGCGAGCGGGTCACACGCCGGACCGATGATCGGCGCCGGCGGGGTTTGTGCGCATTATAGCGGCGTTCCACTTCACGCGAAAGCGCCGTCAGGACGCCGAGGCCTTCGGCAGGTTCCAATGCAGCCACACGCTAACCACGCGCAGCACGAAACAGACGACTCCGCCGAGCACCGCCGCCAACGTGGGATGCACTCCGAGTCTTCGGCACACAACGATCACTACTGAGCCGGCGAGAGCGGCGGTGGCGTATATATCCGCGCGCAAGACGAGCGGAATGCGCATCAACAAAATGTCCCGGATGGTTCCGCCGCCGACTCCGGTGATCGTGCCCATGAGAGTCGCGATGAACGGCGAAATGTTGAACGCCAGCGCTTTCTCCGTGCCTGCAACCGCAAAGAGCGACAGGCCCGCCGCGTCGAGAATCATCAGGAGCTGGCTCGGAATGTGCGCCGCGTGACGGTAGAGAAGAAAAACCGCGGCGCCTGCAGCAAACGCGCCCACCGAATAGCGCCAGTTGCGAATCGCCGCGGGAGGAACCGCTCCAATCAATAGATCGCGGATAACGCCGCCGCCCAAGGCCGTCGAGAACGAAACGACCATCACACCGAAAAAATCTAAATCGAACGCAATGGCTGCCAGCGCGCCCTCAGCCGCAAATAAAAACGTGCCGGCATAGTCCAGCACGGCCAACAAATGTTTGGGCGGAGTCTTCATGAACTTTTCCGGGGCGCGTGGATTGCGTCGGCGTGGTGCGGCACGCGTCGAATCTAGCGCGAGAGGACAACGATAGCAACCGGGAGGCGCGTGAGGACACAAAGCGCGTCGGCTGAAATAGCGCGCGCGTGGCATGTTCGGGCTCGGTAGGATAAGCTGGACACATGGCGACGCCGAAGAATCCGATCGGCATTTATTACGAGCACCCGCGCTGGTTCGAGCCGGTATTCGCGGAACTCGACCGCCGCGGCATCAATTACGTTAAGCTCGACGCTGCGCACCACCACTTCGCTCTCGCGCACAACGGAAAGCCGCCGTACAGCCTCGTTTTCAATCGCATGAGCCCGTCGGCATGGACGCGCGGCAACGCGCACGCAATTTTCTACACGCTCAGCTGGCTCGCGCATCTCGAACGCATGGGCGTGCGCGTGGTCAACGGCAGCGAAGGATTTCGCAACGAGACATCCAAAGCGCTGCAGCTTTCTTTGCTCGAATCGCTCGGGCTGCCGTATCCGCGCTCGGTGGTGATCAATCATCCGTCACAAGCGAGCGAAGCGGCCAAAGGAATGCGCTTCCCCATCGTCGTGAAGCCAAATATCGGCGGGAGCGGCGTGGGCATCGTGCGCTTCGATTCGCCGGAGCAGCTCGCGAGCGCCGTCAACAGCGGCAGCCTCGCTTTCGGCCTCGACTCGACCGGGATCGTGCAGGAATTTATTCCCGCGCGCGGCGGCCACATCACGCGCGTCGAAACGCTCGGCTACAAATATCTCTACGGCATCAAAGTATTCACGTCGGGCGAAACATTCGACCTTTGCCCGATGGACATTTGCAAGACCACCGACGGCGCGAAGATCGACACCATCTGCGTGGTCGAGGGACCGAAGACGGGTTTGCGCCTTGAGAGCTACCGCCCGCCGGACGACGTGATTGCGGCGGTCGAGCGAATTTTCCGCGCGGCGAAAATCGAAGTGGGCGGCGCCGAGTACATCATTGACGACCGCGACGGCCAGCTCTACTACTACGACATCAACGCGCTCTCGAATTTCGTTTCCGACGGCCCGCGGATCGTGGGCTTCAATCCATTCGAGAGGCTCGTGGACTACCTCGTCAAGGAGGCGCGCTGATGCGCTACGGATACTGGATGCCCGTTTTCGGCGGCTGGCTGCGCAACGTGGAAGACGAGCAGATGGAAACGAGCTGGGACTACGTTTCGCGGCTCGCGCGGCGCAGCGAACAAATCGGCTACGACCTCACGCTCATCGCCGAACTGAATTTGAACGACATCAAGGGCGTGGACGCGCCTTCGCTCGACGCGTGGTCCACATCCGCGGCGCTCGCGGCCGTCACCGAATCGCTCGAGTTGATGATCGCCGTGCGGCCCACGTTTCACCTGCCTGCCCTGCTCGCGAAGCAAGCCGCGAACATCGACAACATCAGCGACGGGCGCGTTTCGCTCAACGTCGTGTCGTCGTGGTGGGCCGAGGAAGCGAAAAAATACGGCGTGCAATTCGATCAGCACGACGACCGCTACGCGCGCACATCCGAATGGCTCGACGTGGTGGACGCGGCCTGGAAGAAAGACCACTTTTCCTACTCCGGCAAATATTATTCGGTTGACGGATCTCGTGCTGCAGCCGAAGCCGGTGGCCAAGCCGCGCCCCACGATTTACGCCGGCGGAGAATCCGAGGCGGCCAAGGAATTGATTTCGCAGAAATGCGACGCGTACGTGATGCACGGCGACCCCGCCGAACGGATCGCGCCGAAAGTCCGCGACATGGCCGAGCGCCGCGAGAAGAAAGGGTCTGCCGCCGATGCAATATGGCGTCGCTGCTTATGCCATCGTGCGCGAAACGGAAGCAGAAGCGAAAAAAGAAGTCGAGCGCATCACCGACGTGAAACAAAATGCCGCGGGCTACAAAAATTATCAGGACTGGGTCGCGAACACGCAACTCGACCAGCGCGTCTCACTCGAGGATTATTCCGTGTCGAATCGCGGGCTGCGCTCCGGCCTCGTCGGCACGCCGCAGCAAATTGCGGACCGCATCGGCGAGCTCGAACGCGCCGGCGTGGATTTGCTGCTGCTGCAGTTCAGCCCGCAGATCGAAGAGATGGAGCGCTTCTCGCAGCTCGTGATCAAGCGCGCAACTTTTGCTTCTCGCGCCTGACCAGCGCAACGCCTGGAGCCGCAAGAAAGAGAGGTATGCGCGGTGGTCCAGGGCATGGAATTGAAATGGCAGTTCTTGTAGCATTGCCTGCATGAAAAAAGTGAAATCCGGTAATCGCAGCCCTGCGGCGAAGGGCAACGCCTCTCCCAAAAACATTGATGAATACCTTGCTGGCGTCCCGAAACCCGCCCGCAGTGCCTTGAACAAAATGCGCGCGGCGATTCGGTCCGTCGTGCCGCCTGAGGCTACCGAGACCATCAGCTATCGAATTCCTGCGTTCAAGTACAAAGGGATACTGGTTTGGTTCGCCGCGTTTTCGAACCACTGCAGCTTGTTCCCCACTGCATCGGTAATCGAAGCGTTTAAGAACAAACTGAAGGGCTTTTCCACATCGAAAGGGACCATCCATTTCCCCATGGACAAACCACTGCCGACCGCACTTATTAAAAAAATAGTGCGGGCGCGGGTCGTACAGAACGACACTAAGAAACGGCGCTGAAGTAAGCCGCCTTGGCGACACCTCCTGAACTCGATCGTCTGCGCGTCGTGCTCGTGGCCACGCGCAACCCGCTCAACATCGGCGCGGCCGCTCGCGCGATGAGTAATTTCGGCTGCTCGCACCTGCGCGTGGTGAATCCGTACGAAGCGGCGTTTCGCGAGGCGCGTTCCGCGGTCGGCGCCTCGGCCGTGCTCGCGGACGCCGAAGAGTGCAAGAGCGTGGCGGAAGCTGTAGCCGACTGCACGCTCGTGGTGGGAACGACGGCGGTGCGCCGCCGCGTATTGCAGCACACGGTGCGGCGTCTGGAAGACGGCGCGCGCCTGATTCGCAAACGGCTCGGATTGAAAAAAGGCCGGGTCGCGCTGCTCTTCGGCTCGGAGAAGTTCGGATTGACCAACGAGGACCTGAGCCACTGTCACTGGCTCGTGCGCATTCCGACGCACGAAAAAAACATTTCCATGAATCTGGGGCAGGCCGTGGCGGTCTGCTTGTACGAACTGATCCGCGACGCGAAGGCCGCGCGTCAACCGGAGGCATTAACGCTGGCAACGGCCGCCGAAGTCGAGCGGATTACGGCGATGCTGCTCGAAGCGCTGCACGAAAGCGGATTTCTCGAGCTGCGGCGCGTGGCCGACGCGGAGGAAAGGATTCGCCGCCTGGTTCGACGCCTGCATTTGCCCGCGCGCGACGCGGTGATCTGGCTCGGGATCATGCGGCAGATCCTCTGGAAGATGCGCTCCCCTCGGTCCCCTGCGCCGGACTCGGGGTGACAACTCAGGGACCGGGCGAGCCATCCAAGAAGAATGCCCCCGACACTTCAAATTGGAGGAGGGCGCACGTTACTCACTGACGGCGTGTCGCCGGGTTTCGGCCGACGCGAATTCTCGCACCGCGCGTCAACTTTCGCGAAACATTACGCGCGATTTCAGGTATGCTTAACCCGAGTTAAGTAAAGGACAGAAAGTAGCGAGCGTTGGTTCCGCAAGGCTGTGTTCCCGCCCGCTTGTAACGCTGGCTTCGGCCATTAATCCCGGATGATATGGAATGGAAAGGCCTTGCCATGCATGAAGCGTTGACGCTCGCGGTTGCGGCTGAACCGGAATCGGTTAATCACGGGACCCGATACTCGGATTTAAGAAGGCTGGTCCTCGATAGCGGGCTGCTCGACAAGGCTCTCGGCTTCTACTTCCTGAAAATCTTTGCCAACTTGTTTCTCCTGGCCATCGGAATCGCCGTTCTTTTTCACTTCGGCGCGAGCTGGGTTCAAACTCCGAACTGCGTGTTCCTGGCTTTCGTCTTCACGCAAATGGGATTCATCGTTCATGACTCGGGCCATCAGCAGATTTTCAATTCGAATTGGAAAAATCAGGCCGTGGGCATTCTTCACGCGAATCTGCTGCTCGGTTTCAGCTCCTCCTGGTGGAACAACACGCACAACCGGCATCATAAGAGCCCGAATCAGCTGGACGCCGATCCGGACATCGATTTTCTGGTTCTTGCCTTTTCCGAGGATCAAGCGAAACAGAAGCGCGGGCTCGCGCGCTTCATCGTCAAATACCAGGCCTACTTTTTCTTTCCTCTGCTGCTGCTGGAAGTGCCCAGCTTGAAGTGCGAAAGCTGGCGCTATTTGCTCCGCAACAAAGTGGAACACCCGATCGTCGAATGGACCTGCATGCTCGCGAATTACGTCGTGTGCGCCGCGGTGCTCGTGAAGTGCCTGGGAATCGGCTGGGCCATACTTTTTGCGATTTGCCATCAGGCGATTTTCGGCGTCTTTCTGGGATTGGTGTTCGTCACGAACCACAAAGGCATGCCGCTACTCGAAAAAGAAACCGCGATGGACTTTCTGGAACGCCAGGTGATTACGGCTCGAAACATTCGCGGGGCGGGCTTGATCGACTATCTGTATGGCGGACTGAGCTGCCAGGTGGAGCATCACCTTTTCCCCAACATCCCGCTGACCAAGCTCCGGAAAGCACAGCAAATCGTAAGGTCCTACTGCGAATCGCACGGGCTCGAGTATTACGAGACCGGCGTGGCTCGCGCGTATTTCGAAGTTCTCGTGCACCTGCACGAAGTGGGCGCGTCCCTCCGCGCCGTCAGTTAGCCGCGCTGGCTACTCTTCCAAGGGGGGCGGAGCGGAACTTCTTCGAGGCGTCGAGGGAATCACGTCCTGCTTTTCCAGCTCTTGCACTACGAGTTTGACCAGTTCCCTGATCACCTTCATCGGCGAATTCGAGTCGAAAGTATTCGTGGTTCCCGTCCACACGAGCTCGCCGTCGGGCTTTGCGGCGCTGGTGAAATAAGAATTCGTCTCCACTTGCGTGACTTTCTCCGTCACCAGATACCCCGGGGCATAGACGATCGGGTACAACGCCCCGTAATAGTCGTCGAAGGTCCCGTAATAAGGAAGCGGGGCGTACACTTGGCCGGGTACATACGTGGTTCTCTTATCCGATTTGGTCAAGCGCGCGACCACGATTCCGTCGAAATCTTGGTCCCGTATGACGGTTCTTAGGTCTTTGAGGTCGATGGGTGTGCCGTCGGGGCGCGGCAGGAACACGTAGCTCTGCGTGGCTTGCACTCCAGGTCTGGTGATCGCCGCGACCATCTCGTCCTCGAATTCCGCGCGGTTCACCGCCTTGCCATTCAGCGCCAGCACGAGAATATTCTTGAGGTTCCCGCCCGTGTAGTACGGATTCTTGAAGCTCAGCTCCATCTTCGGGGAACCGCCGCGCAAGAGCGTCACACCAGCCAGGACAGCGAGGAGCAAAACGGAATGCTTTCTCAAGTTCGTTCCTCCCACGAGGGAACTTATCCGTGCATCATGCATGGAAAGAGACACGGCGTAAACAACACTTTGCGCAATCAGCGGCTGCAGCCGACGTAGGGGCACGGCATGCCGTGCCCGTTGCGGCGTTCACCGCTTGTTACTGCTGCGGCGCGTCGGGGGCGGCGGGATCGGGCGGAGGAAGAGGAACCGGCGGCGCAGGGCTCGTCGTTTCGGGTTGAGGCGTGGGGCGCAAAGTGACCGCGACGCCGCGCGCGGCGTTTTCATTCACGGTGCGCTGCCAATCGAGCTGTGCCGCGGGAATGCTGTTGCGGCCGCCGTATGTGGTCACGTAGTTGAGACTTCCTTCGGCGAGCCAGTACGTCGTAACGGAGAAACTTGTGCCGTCCGTTAAATACAAAATCGTCGCAGGATTGGGGGCGGCATTCGCGATCTCACTTCTCAACGGCGGATCTTGCCAACTCAGCTTTTCGTCATCAAACGGTTGTTGCGGAGTGCCGCCTTCGCCCGCGGCGCCCGGATTCGCACTCAAGCCGTAGTCGCCATAGCCGCTGCAGCCCCAATCGGGATCGCAGCCGGGGTAGCCATAGCCATAACCGGCACCATAGCCATAACCATAGCCGTAGCCAAATCCGAAGAATGGCGCGCCGAAGAAAAATCCGCCGCCGAATCCGCAGCCCGGGAAGAATCCGTTGAATCCGGAGAAGCAGCCTCCGGGAAATAAGAAGAAGTTTTGCGAGTTTCTGTTCCGCGGCGGAATAGGGCCAAAATGCGGCATCAGCGGAATCTGAACGGTTGCGGGAGTGCGCATCACGGGAGCGCGTGCAAAATGATTCGCGCTCGCGGGCGATGCCGATTGCGCCCGAGCGGCGAATGCGGCAACGCGCGGTTCAGACGCAGGAATGTTGGGCGATTCGGCGTGAAAGCCATTCGCAGGAATTGCCATACTCGACGGATTCGATTTTCCCGGCGGTTCCGACCAGAGGATGTTGCCTGCTGCAAAACGCTCGGCGGGCACACCCGTCGCTGCGCCTTGTCCGACAAATCTCGTGGAAACAACGGAAGAATTGCCGCTCGCCACACCGGGCAGGGCCGCCGCGGCCGGCGTTCCCCCCGCTCTCGCGGGGGCTGCCACGTGAGCTCCACCGCCGCCCGACGCGACGGCTGAGTGTCCGCCACCACCGCCGCTCGAATGGCCACCACCGCCGCCGGAGTGGCCTCCGCCGCCCCCGCCACCGTGTTGCGCGAAGGCAGACTTCGGCGCGAGTGCCAGTACTGCCGCGAATGCAATCCCAAGGAGTGACTTCATGTTCCCACCCTCCAAATCACGGGGACGATCGAAGGGCAACCTCTCGCGAATCCGATTCTACTCTATGAGACGTGCGCGCGCAGCATTTGGTTGCTGGGGTCCGGTATACTCGCGGTCATGATTCCGTTTCTTCAGATCTGGCGGCTCAGCATTCCCACGTACGGGCTGTCGGTCGCCGTCGCCATGCTGGCGGCGTTCTGGGTGCTGCGAGCGGACCTCAAGCGGCGCGGATTATCGGCGGAGGCGGGCGACGCGGAAACCTGGGTCGCGCTTCCCTGCCTCGCAGGATTTGCGGGCGCGAAGCTTTATCACCTGCTCGAAACGCCGCGTGAATTCTTTGCGGACCCGTGGCATGAGCTCTTCAGCGCATACGGATTCGCGTGGTTCGGAGGACTCCTGGCCGGGTTCGCGATGTTTTTGTGGCTCACGCACCGGCGTCGAGTCCCTCTGCTCGTGATGCTCGACGCAGGCTCACCGGCTGCGGCGCTCGGCTACGGCATCGGACGTATCGGCTGCCTGCTGTCCGGCGACGGCGATTACGGCATCCCGACATCGCTGCCCTGGGGACTGAGTTTTCCGAACGGGCTCGTACCCACTACGGAGCGAGTTCACCCCACGCCGATTTATGAGCTGATCGTGGCCTGCGTGATCGCGTGGTGGCTGTGGCGGATGGGTGCGCGGCAAGTGAACCCGAAAGTCATGGGCGGCAAGGCGTCGGTCCCGCTGGACGCAAACCTTTCTTCTGAGGAAATCGAAAGCGCGCGCGCGAAATTCAGAGAGGCAGCAGCGAAGCCACCGGCGCCGCTGACTTTTTCGGGACGGCTGCGCCTGCGATTTAAATTATTGAGTGTATGTCCCCTGCGTGGCGACGTATTTGCCGCGTACCTGGTGCTAACCGGAGCCGCGCGATTCCTCGTCGAATTCATTCGCATCAACCCGCGATCGTTTTTCGGTTTGACGAACGCGCAAGCGGCGAGCCTCGCGTCAGTCGTTGCGGGAGTGGCGCTCGTGTGGCGGCAGATGCGCAAATAGCGACGCTGCGCTTCAACTTTCGCCTCGGAACTCTCAACTGTTCCCTACCTCCGCAATTTTACATGTTCACTCTTTCCTTTTCCGTCTTCCGCAGCAAGCAAATGCACGGGAAGAATCGGGCTGGGGCCCAGCCTCGACACGTGCAGGGATGAAAGCAGAGCCATGACTTCGAGTTCGAGCTTGCGAGGATTGAGCCCGTGCTTCCCGAGCGTCCTCTCGCCGCGCTCAACGGCCGCGAGCCACAGGCAGCTGTCCGAAAGTGCCACGCCGACGTAGAGCGTCGCGGTCTGCCCCGCCACCAGTTCGACGAGATCGTAGCCTCGGCCGCTCGACAGGCTTTCCGCGCAGAGCACGACGTCGAACTGAAACGTCCTGAGCGCGCCCCGCGCCTCCCGCAATGTTTCGACAGTTTGAGAACCCCAGCCAGATAGCTCCAGCCGCTCAAGCATCGCTATCGTGCTTGGAAAAGACTTTCCCACAACAAGGATACGCATCATGGTGAGAGACATGTACTGCTCCTTGGAGGGGTGCTGATGTTGAGTTGCTTTTGCAGAGTACGAGATACAACGGAGAGGCGTTCACCGAGGCCGGGCGATTCAAGTGCCTTCAGTAAAGCCGATCGCGACGGATCGGCCTTACTGAGTCGGGCAAACGAAATGAAAGGCTGTCGCCACCTCGCCGTAGCCCCGAGCATCGGCCAATGCTCGGACAGCAAGCCACGAGAATCGCATCCTCCAGGCCCGAGCGCACTTGGCGCATCGAGCCCTGGAGGGTGCGATGCACTCGCCGTCGTTTGCTGCGCCAGCGAGGTGGCAGATCCGCTGCTGCATTCTCCGAAATAGTAATCGGACAATGCGGTGCAGAACTTTAGAGACAACCACCCATTCCAGCTAGAGTCGGAAAAATAAAACACTGGTACTCATGTTTCAAGTCGGAACATTACGGATTTTCAATTTCGGAAATTGCGTAGCGTAGTTTCAGCTACAAATGTGTATATTGTTGACAATATATTTATTTACTAGTAAAGTCCGGTTGCAGCTTCGCCTTGTAACATCCCACCTCGATTTCTGGGGCGTCGCCCGTGTGGAATGAACTCAAAACCCTACAGGGTCTTGGTCGTGGACGACCACGTCGTAGTGCGGCGCGGGCTGGTGCACTTGTTGGCTGGGCAGCCGGGCATTGAAGTGTGCTGCGAGGCCTCGAACGGGCAAGAGGCTCTCGAGCACGTGAAAAAAGAGAAGCCAAACCTGGTTGTGCTCGACCTGAGCATGCCGGAAATGAACGGACTCCAAACCGCGCAGGCAATCCACGAGGCAGCCCCCGACACCGAAGTCCTGATCCTCTCGATGCACTTCTCCGAAGAGATCGCGCGCCAGGTGCTGCGGTCGGGCGCCCGTGGCTATGTGCTGAAAACCGACAAGGATTCCGAATTGCTTGCGGCCGTCCAGAGCCTGCGCGAAGGAAAGTCCTACTTTACCGGCCGGCTCGCGGCTTCCATGGCCGAAAACTTCACGAATGGAAACCATGGGAACGGCTCCTCGGATAATGGAGTCCTGCCCGGCACGCCACTCACCGCGCGCGAGCTCGAAATCGTGCAATTGCTGGCCGCAGGAAGATCCAATAAGGAAGTCGCGGCGCGATTAGGCGTCTCGACGCGCACGATCGAAAGCCATCGAAACCACATCATGCGCAAGATGAGTTTTGCGAGCTTCAGCGAGATCGTCCGCTTCGCCGTCCGCAATGGCTTAATCGAACCGTAAGGTTCTGGCCCCCATTTTCCTTTTGCACCGTGCTTCCCTGCGCCGTGGCGAGAATCGGCGACGGAACCAATCGAGCGCCGGATTCGTATTACAATGCAGCCGGGAGGCGACCATCGTGAAATTTCTCCTGTGGTGCATTCTGCTGGTGCTGTGCTGGCCGCTGGCTTTGCTGGCCCTGATCGCGTATCCATTCGTGTGGCTCGTGCTTCTGCCGTTCCGTCTGCTGGGGATCGCCGTGGGCGGCGCGCTCGAACTTGTCCGTGCCATTATCTTTCTTCCCGCTCGGATCCTGAGCGGCCCGCGCCACGCCTGACACCCCATCATTCCCCGCCCCCGCGCGCGCTGCGACGGAACGCTTTTCAAACGCTCGCGGGCGCGCTATCCTGCGGCTGGCCGTACGCGTCTAATTCATTTCATATTTCGATGCGAGGATAAACCATGCGAAAACAGGCTGCGTTTTGTGGCGTAGTTCTCTTCTGCTTGACGCTGTTGGCATTCACGGTGCGCGGGCAACAGGACAAGAGCCAGCGTCCCAGCCCGGCGGCAAAGGCCGAATTCAAGTTCAGCGACGGCAAAACGATCACCGTGGATTATTCAAGCCCGCGGGTGAAGGGGCGCAAGATTTTCGGCGAGCTGGTCCCGTATGGACAGGTGTGGCGCGCCGGCGCCAACGAGGCGACCACGTTCGTCACGAACGGGGACGTCAAAGTGGGCGGAAAGGCCGTCCCGGCGGGCAGCTACACGCTGTTTGCGATTCCCGACGCCGACAAATGGACGCTCATCATCAGCAAGAAGACGCGCGAATGGGGTACGAATTACGCGGGCGAGGCGGAGGACCTCGCGCGTGTGGACATGAAAGTCGCGAAGCTGCCCGCCGCAGTCGAAAATTTCAGCATCTCGTTCGATCCCGCTTCCGGGGGAAACGCTACCACGCTGCGCATGGAGTGGGAGACGACGCGCGCCTCGGTCGAGATCACGAAGTAACCGAGGCGTTTGGGGGGAAGAAGCCCAGGCTGATGGATTGGCAGCTTTCGCGTGCGCAGGCGCTGAACAATTCAACATTGGTTGATTCATTCAACACCTTCCTGGGACTAGTACTGGGTCGGTTCCCCTCCCCAAAACGAAGGAATCGCTGCAATTTTGGGGTTTTGACGCCCTCCTCCCGTGACTCTGGACATTGGCATCCCATTTGCATATGACAGGGCAGCGCCGAGTTAGGCGATGCTCAAAGGGGAGAAAAAACATGGTAAAGAAAGCAAAGAGTCTGAAGAAAGCCAAGAAGCTGGAAGCGACCAAGCCTCTCATAGTGATGGGCGGAATTCGTTAATAATTAGCGGGCGCGCTGCACCACTGGCGCGCCGGACGCATTTGTAGGGGTGGTGGACCAAGTTCCAACAATTCCGGAAGGGAGAAAAAACATGGTAAAGAAAGCAAAGAGCCTGAAGAAAGCCAAGAAACTCGAAGCGACCAAGTCTCTCACGGTAAGACCACTTCGCTAATAGTAAGCTCGGATGGTCGAGTCCAGCCCTCAGGGCTGCCTTCATTACGAGGCAGCCCTTTTTTTTGTGTACGGGCGCTGTTTCCTACCGCGCCATGCAGTGCGGCGGAGGCGAAAGAGTCTCGGCGCTACGGCAGCACCGCCCCCGGGTGTAGAATGCCGCCGGAATTAAGCTCAACAGGCGGAAATCACACATGAAAACATTTTTGTTCGCAATTTTGTTGGCGGCAACGCTCTGCGTTTCGTCGAACGCGCAACAGCTCAGTCCGGCCGATCAGGCGGCCGCCGACGCGGCCATGAAAGTCATTCGTCCGGAAGCAATCGCCGCGCACATGCGGTTCCTCGCGGACGACCTGCTCGAAGGCCGCCAGACGGGCGCGCGCGGCCACGAAATCGCGGCGCGATACGTGGCCACGGAGCTTGAATCCATGGGACTCGGGCCCGCGGGAGTGAACGGCACATGGTTCCAGCCCGTGCCTCTGCGCAAAGTGGATTTCGTCCCCGAGCAGAGCTCGTTCGAGATCGTGCGCGACGGCAAATCGCGGACGCTTGCATTCGCCGAAGACTACATCACGGGTGGCAACGCGCTGGACACCGATACGACCGTGGACGCGGGCGTCGCTTTCGTGGGCTTCGGTGTGACCGCCCCAGAACTTCAGTATGACGATTACGCCGGGCTGGACGTGCACGGAAAAGTGGTCGTCGTCCTGCGAGGCGCGCCGCCGCGATTCCCTTCCACCGAACGCGCGTACCTCTCCGACGCCGTCGTGAAATCGCAGAACGCTGCGGCGCACGGAGCCGTCGGGATCATCACCATCCAAGCGCCGGAATTTTTCGAGCGCTACAAGTGGAGCTGGATCGTTCCGCAGGTTCGCGCCGGAAGCATGCGCTGGCTCGACGCGAAAGGCGTGCCCGCGGACGCGGTTCCGGAAATTCGCGCGTCCGAACTGATGAACGAAAGCGGCGCCGAGGCACTATTTGCAGGCGCACCGAAAACGCTGCCGGAAATCTTCGCGGCGTCGAAAGAGAGCAAATCCACATCGTTCGCGCTACCCGTGAGCGTGAAGATTCACACTGTGAGCAAGTACACGCCGGCTGAAAGCCGCAATGTGGTTGCCAAGCTCGCGGGCTCGGATCCCGCACTCGCCGGAGAATATGTGGTCTTCACGGCGCACGTGGATCACCTCGGCATCTGCCGCGCGGCGGAGGAAGACACCGTGTGCCACGGGGCGTGGGACAACGCGTCAGGAACTTCGGCGGTCCTCGAAGTGGCGCGCGCGTTCTCGAGTTTGCCGCGGGCGCCGCGACGCTCGATCCTGTTCCTCTTCGTCACCGGTGAGGAAAAGGGCCTGCTCGGCTCGAACTACTTCGCGCACTACCCCACTGTCCCGATTGAAAGCATCGTCGCCAACGTGAACATTGACGGCGTGCCCGGGCTGCTTTGGCCCAACAAGGACATTGTGCCGCTGGGCGCGGAACATTCGAGCCTGTCGAAAGATGTGGAGGTGGCCGCACAGAAAATGGGATACACGATCAGCCCCGACCCCATGCCGGAAGAAGTGGTTTTCATCCGCAGCGATCAGTATTCCTTCGTGAAGCAGGGCGTGCCGGCCGTGTTCATAAATCCGGGGTTGCAGAGCAGCGACCCGAAGGTGGATGGCGTCGCGGTATTCAAGAAGTGGCTCTCGAGCATTTACCACACGCCGCGCGACAACATGAGCCAGACGTTTTATTTCGATTCGGCGGCGAAAGCCACGGGATTGTGTTTCCTCGTCGGCTACGAGGTCGCCCAGCAGGCCGCGCGCCCGACGTGGAACGCGGGCGATTTCTTCGGCACAAAGTTCGCGCACACGAAGTAACTATCCGAGCGCCCACACCACCGGCATTGTCATCCCGAGCGAGGGCGTTTTATGGCCCACGAGGGATCTGCTTTTCCATTCGTGAGGAGAGATGCCTCACTTCTGCAGAAGTGAGTTGCGTATCCTGATCTAGCGGCGAAATGTAGCTCAGGTCTTTAGACCTGAGGGTTCTTCTTCAGCGGACGGAGACGGCGGCAAGCTCGATGCGGTTGCGGCCGCCACGCTTCGCGGAATAGAGGGCGTCGTCGGCTTGCGCAATCAGGCGATCGAAATTCGTCGGCTCTCCGCGTTGCAGGCTCGCAATCCCGAAACTGGCAGTCACCTTTGCGTGGCGCCCGCCAAACGTAAACTTCAGCGCCTCCACCTGCTCGCGAATTCGTTCGATGGCCAGCTCGACGCCTTCGCGGTCCGAGTGCGTTATGACGACGAGGAATTCGTCGCCACCGATGCGGCCGCAAATGTCGCACTGCCGCGAATTGGTTTGCAGGATTTCCGCAAAAGCTTTGAGGACGCCGTCTCCAGCTTCGTGCCCGTACGTATCGTTGACGGATTTGAATTTGTCCAAGTCGGCCATGATGACCCAGAAAGAAAACGAGTGCCGCATCGCGCCGCTCAGCTCGCGCTTGGCCCACTGTTCGATTCCCCGGCGGTTGGGCAAGTCGGTGAGAGCGTCGGTGAGGGCGAGCTGTTCGAGCAGCCGATTCTTGGCTTCGATCTCGTGCTGCAGTCCGGCGATCTTCCGGCCTACGGCGACGCGCGCCGCGAGCTCCTCGGCGTGAAACGGCTTGGTGAGGTATTCGTCGGCGCCGGCTTGGAGGCCCCTTACGACCTCGGATTTCTCGGTGACGCCGGTGAGAAGGATGATGTAGGTAAAGCTATTCGCAAAATCGCTGCGGAGCCGCTCGCACAGCTCGATGCCGCTCAGATCGGGCATCAGCCAGTCGGTGATCACCAAACCCGGACGGCGTTTTTCGAATAGCTCCAGGGCTTCCCGGCCAGTCTCGACGGCGAGGATCTCATATTCGTCCGGCGGCAGCGCGTTCTCCACCAGCTTTCGCGCGACCGGCGAATCGTCAACCAGCAAGACCGGAAATCGTGGCTTATGGGCGTCCATGGGTCAGCGCAGGCGCGATCGGGAACTTGCCAAGTTGGGCCTGAAAAAGAACACCCCGGCCCGCCTAAGGCCTGGGAATAGGATATATGCGCGGACGCAAGGACTGGCCTACCAAATTTTTTCTGTGCCCAAAAAAACATAAGCGGCGGTCCGGGACCGCCGCTCGAAAACGATGCGGAGATGGAAACTAGGCTTTCTTGATGAGTTTGCGGCGTCCACGACGGCGCTTGGGGCGGTCTGCGGGCGGTTCGCCGATTAGCTCGGCGCTCCAAATGGAGGTGATGAATTTCTTCAGCCCATGGCTGTCGAAATCAATGGTGGTGCGTTCGTTGTTGGATTCGGTGACCGTCCCGATGCCGTACTGATCGTGACGGATGGTCTGCCCTTCGTCTAAAATCTGCACAATTCCCTCCTCGGAATGAGAACGAAAATCGAGTATCAGTGATCAGATTTCGAAAAAGCGAAAACGGGAAAGGGAGGCTCAGCTTTGATTCCAGGATTGCCCCCGGTGAAACCCCAGCGCTTAGGATTGCGATCTGAAGGGGCGGGGCTGGCCCGCCCCCTCGATTCTAAGGGTTAATGCGAAAAGCGTTGTTCAGACCGATTTAGAGGGCGGAAACGCTCTCCGCCTGAAGACCCTTCGGTCCCTGCTTGACCTCGAATTCAACTGCCTGCCCCTCGTTGAGGCTCTTGTACCCCTCGGACTGGATCGCCGAGAAATGCACGAAGACGTCCTCACCGGATTGGCGCTGGATGAACCCATAGCCCTTTGCCGCGTTGAACCACTTGACTGTACCTTGTTCTCTAGCCACTTCGATTGCTCCTATTTCATTCATAGGGTGGTGTTTAGCCACCCGGAAAGCTATTTGATGCCCCGGTCGCCTAACCCGTCACAAAAAAAGGCCACCAAGGCGATTGCCCGGTAGCCCGCTGAAACGCGTCAAAAGGAACTTAAGAGCATCAAACGCACCCCCACACTAGCATAGAACGACGCATTTTGCAATCCCGAAGATGACCCCGCATTGGATCAATATTCGCTAAGCTGACTACACGTTTACCAGCCAACAGTTTGGACTCTATTGGATCGGCATGCTCATCGAGGAGTCTAAGCCCGGCCCCGAATCTGCGGCGATAATCCCCGCTCTCAACGGTACTCTGGAAGGATCTAGTTACGGTTCCCGTACCCGTGCTTATGGCGGCAGAGCCTGCAAAACGTGGGTGGCTCAGTATTGTCCACTAGGTGATGCACAGGCTTGAGAGTCCGCAGGTAGGCGAACACCGCCTTCAGATCATCGTCAGTCATGTTGCGAAAGAACCACCACAGCATGGCCGAATTCAGCTTGCGTGCGCGAACAGAGCCGGTGCGCATGGCGTCGATGAACAACCCCTCGTCGTAGTAGGCGATGCCGGAAGCATCCGGCGTGAGATTA
Organism: uncultured Acidobacteriota bacterium; assembly: GCA_963812565.1. Lineage (GTDB taxonomy): Bacteria > Acidobacteriota > Terriglobia > Acidiferrales > UBA7541 > Palsa-295. Next base: position 862,152 of record CAWEVR010000006.1, on the reverse strand, counting down.
GCGGAGGCCACGCCCTCCTCGATCGGGGAGCCGCCTGCCATCTCCATCCCCGGGATTGACTGAAACTTGGAATTGACGGGCGTGTGGCAGTCGGTGCAACTTGCCATGTCGACCAGGTACGCGCCGCGGCTAGCGGGCGTGGACATGTCCGGCTCCGGAACGGGCTCGGTCACCGGTTTCGGTGTCATCTGAATGAGGCGAGCGAAAAGGAACGGAATTCTTGCCGGAGGCAAATCGCTATGCGCCGCCGGCAGGCTGCGGAGAAAGACCACAACGGAACTCACGTCTTCGTCAGACATATGGCGGAAGTGTTCGTACGGCATGAGAGGAAACAATGTGCTTCCGTCAGCGGCGATGCCTTCGCGGATGGCTCGGGCGATGGCGTCATCGCTCCACTTGCCGATGCCGGTTTCCGGATCAGAAGTAATATTGGGTGCGACGAGGCGAAAATTGCCTTCTTCATACAAGACTTGGCCGGCGCCTTCCTGGGAAAGCAGCACCGGCGGGTCCGTTTTCCCATCGTATTTAGAGTGGCATCCCATGCAATGGCTGACCGCGTGGACCAGGTATTCCCCCCGACGCATGCGCTCCGGAGTGGGTTCAAACTTGCGCGAGGTCAACGGTCGCTTCTTCGCGTCGATCACCGGCCGCCAACCCACGGTGAAGGTCAGGGCAAGGGCCGCGAGCACCAACAAAACAAGAATTCCGTAGCCGGCAATTTTTGCCAGGAGTTTTCCCCAGCTCTTAGCCAAGTTCCGTCTCCCTGGATCGCGATGATCAAAACGAGGAAGCCTATCGCGGGTAAGGCCCACTCAGCCGGGATTTCCATTTCGACTCCCCGGGCAGATGGCACTGTATACACAAACAATGACTGGGCAACAATCGAAATGTTTCTTCACGGAGAGACGGGTGGCGGATAGCTGTTGTAAACAGGCGTTTACACCAGTCCGTTTTTACGGGAGCACGTATAGCGCGCTACACGGGGAAGCACGATTCGCGCCCTGCACGTTCCCGGCGTATCGCCGCGCAATCGGAAACTATCTGAGGCCTTCCGGCTCCTCTTCTGACCACCAGCAAGGCGGCCCAAGCGGCAGCGTTTACGTCGCCGTTGCCTCGGAGTAGAATCGCCCGGCCTGCAAGCTTCTGTTCCGAATCGGGAGGCGTCATGGTCGCTCGTGTAACGCACTATCGCATTCGTGAGGGGAAGATGGAGGAATTCGCCGCTGCCGTGCAGTCCCTCATGCCCGCGATGGACAAACTGCATGGATTTCGTGTCCTGTTAGTTCTGCGAGGCGAAGATCCAACCGGTCGGGAAATCATGGCAGTTTCTGTCTGGGACTCGGCCGCGGACATGCGGAATAGCGACAACAATGAGTTCTACTACCATGTGCTGGCTCGTTTGTTGAGTTGTTGCGAAAGTCTTTCTCCGATGTGGCACGAGCAGGAAGTCCTGGTAAGCAAATTCGCGAATCAGTAAGGACAATCAATCACTTTCGGATGACGGTGAGGTGATACAGGACGCGATCGCGGAAGCCCATCCGGCGATAAAATTCCGCGGCGCGCGTGTTCGCGGGACGCACGTGCAGAAACGGGCGCTCGCCGCGGCTGCGAATCTGGTCCACGAGCACGGCAATGAGGCTGCGCGCGTAACCGTGCCCGAGAAAATCCGGATGCGTGCAGACGGCGCTCACCTCCGTGTAGGCCGGTACGCACAACCGAATTCCCGCCATCGCGGCAAGCCTCCCTTCGCGACGGATGCCGATGTAGCGGCCGAGTTCGTGCGTGCGCAGCGCGAACGGGCCGGGCTTCGTCAGTGTGGCGAGCGCGAGCATTTCGGGCGCGTCGGCCGCGCTGAGCTCGATGTATTCGTGCGCGGGCGGCGGGATGGGCGAATCGTCGAGGAGCATTTGCAGGAGCGGCGCGTCCTCGATCAAGGTCCAGCAGGCGGGAAGCTGCGGAGCGTCGAACAGAAGGATTGCGGACGCTTCCCCTTCGAGCGAGGCGAGTGAGTCGTAGGCCTCGCGCGTGGGCGCGTCGAGAGCGGCGATGGGACCGATCTCCGGACGAAATTTTCGCGCGTGCGGAGCGACGACCGCCCACTGGGATTGCAGCGTCGTGAGCGCATTCCAAACTGGATTGTCGAGCGGATGCTCGGGCATTCGACAACTTTACCGATTTTCAGGCGCGTGTCGCCATCCGATTCTTGCGCGCAAATTTCACCTGAAGCAGGGCCCGGCCGCAACCAATCAATGGGAGATGCGGTCCGGCTAGTTCGAACTATTTTTCGGACCAGACGGCCAGCTTATTGCCGCTCGGATCGGCGAAATGGAAGCGGCGGCCGCCCGGAAAATCGAAGGCCTGCTTTACGATTTTGCCGCCAGCGGCCTTTACCTGGGCCTCGCGCGCAACCAGGTCGCTCGCGTAAATGACCACCAGCGGGCCGCCCTTTGCGCCTTGCCGCTCCTTGGCGAAGCCACCGGGGACTTGGCCATCTTCGAAAGTCGCGTCGACCTGCCGCTCCTTGGCGAAGCCGCCGGCGATTCGACCATCCTCAAAGCTCGTATAGTCCGGACCGTAATCGGTGAACTTCCAGCCGAAGACCTGGATGTAGAAAGCCTTCGTCTTTGCGATATCGGTCGCGGGAAATTCGATGTAGTCGATACGTCCGTCATTCGGGTTCGAGGTCACGGAATGTCCCTCCGGGTGGACAAATGTGAGTGCCGTTCGTTTGAGCCTTCACGGGTACAGCGCGACGTCCGATTCTAACGGCGAATTTGGCGAGCGTGTGGTCGAGGAGTCAGCTATTTGCAGACCGTGGGAATCCGTGTTGTGGGCCCGGGAGCGGAGACGACGGGCGGGGACGACGGGTGCGGACGCGAGGAGTTCCTTCGAAATCCTTGAAATTAGCCCCCGCATACACTCCCTCCCTCTCGCAGGCGCGGCAGCGCAACGTGAAGACGCAAGAACCCAGCTCGCGGGTCGGATTCATTTCGGTCAGCCGGAGTTTCTTTTCCCGATGCGCCGCAGTGGCCGAAATCGGGATCGGCTGGTGGCAATAAAAACAGAGCACACCGCGATAGAGCTGTTTCGCCTCTTCGTGAGTCATCTCGGGCCTCGCTCAGGATCCAGGACTAGAGTGGTTCGTGGAGACCGGAGCATACCCGGTTCATGGTCCGATGTCTAGTCCACTTCGGGACAGTCCTGTGGAGGGCGTTTCTGCAGTAAAATCGCCGGGCGGGAGAGAACGAAGGTGAGGTGACGACCGATGGCAACGAAAAAACGAGCGAAAGGGACGAAGCGAGCGACGAAAGCAAAGGCGAGGAAAACGAAAGCGAAGAAAGGCGCGGCTGCGAAGCATGACGCGGGGCTCACATTCAACCACGCGATGCTGTACTCACATGACGTGGCGCGGGCTCTGCGCTTCTACGTCGAGGGACTCGGCTTCAAACCGGTTGACGATGTGCAGTACGAAGGCCGGATCGTGTACGCGCGCATCCGCGCGCCGCGGGGCGATTCTACGATTGCGATTCACATGCTGGAGCAGGGAAAATCCGTCCCGCCGGACGAGGGCGTGCGGTTGTACTTCGAAGTGCAAGACGTCGAGCCGTTCTGCAAAAAACTCGAAGCGGCCGGCATCGCGCTCTCGAAGCCGCCGAAAATGATGCCGTGGGGATGGACGCACGCCTACCTCGACGACCCAGACGGCCACGAGGTCAGCTTGTACTGGGCAGGGGCAAAGCGTCTTCAGAAGGCGGCGCGTTGAACCTGAGAAGCTTTCCACCGAGCCGTGTTTGCGTGGCGATTTCACGCAGTGGGTCAGCGAGGCGACGATGCGGCGAATTCCTGGAGGATTTTTGAGGTCTGCTTGCCCACTCCCCCTGGCCAGCTTTTTGCTGAGTTGCGCGTTCTTGCCATCGGCTGCCGCCCAATCCTGCGGCTCGCAGGGTGTTGCGGCCCAAGTGCTTGGCTCCGGAGGGCCGGAATTGCAGGACAAGCGCGCTTCGAGCAGCTATCTCGTCTGGAAAGACGGGCAAGCGCTGGTGGTCGTTGATGCGGGCGGAGGAAGCGCTCTTCGATTTGGAGAGAGCGGGGCGCAAATGTCCCAGCCGGATGTGCTTTTGTTCTCTCACTTCCATGTGGATCACAGCGGCGACTTTTCTGCACTGATCAAGTCGTCCTGGTTTGAAGATCGCAAACGTCCGCTGCCAATCTATGGGCCGGTGGGAAATGACTTTATGCCGTCAACGACAGAATTCGTATCCGATCTCTTCGGGGATAAGCGCGGTGCTTACCGGTATCTCAGCGAGTTGCTCGAGCCCGATGAAGAAGGCAGCTATAAAATGCAGCCTCATAACGTGGAGGCAGGCTCAACACCCGTTGAAGTATTCCGTAACAGCGACCTGGCCGTATCTGCGGTGCGCGTCATTCACGGGCCAGTTCCCGCATTGGCCTGGCGCGTGGAGGTCGGTGGCAAAGCCATCGTATTTAGTGGAGACACGAACGGCGACGGGCCGGGACTTGTGCGATTGGCGATGAACGCTGATCTTTTCATTGCCCACAATGCGGTGCCTGAAGGTGCAGTCGGAATCGAGAGGCGCCTGCACATGCCTCCATCCGTGATCGGACAAATCGCCGGCGATGCCCACGTCAAGAACCTGGTTTTGTCTCATCGCATGCTGCGGACATTGGGGAAGGAGGAGCAGACCCAATCCGAGATCAGGAAACGGTATTCGGGTCCCCTAGAGTTTTCAAACGACCTCGACTGCTTCCCTGTAAAATAAGCGTCCACGAGGATTCCCATTGGCTGTATACCGGAGCACCGCCAAGCATATTCATTACGCCCTACAGGCGATTTCTCCTATTCTCGTTCGGGCTCGGAGAGTCATCGGAAGTGCCAGTTTCTGGACTCCCCTTGGGACAATCGCCATCGCAGTAACGAGTTTCTATCAGTGGCGGGCGATAAAAGGGCAACTTCGGGAGATGCAAAACTCCGGCAGTCAGACTGACAGGCTTATTTGTGCTGCGAACCAGATTGAAGAGCATCAGAAGCAGTTGGTCGCGGACAACAAGCAGGGGCTTCTCGACAACAGAAATGCTCTCAGTGCTTCGTTGGAAGAGAACAGGAGAGAATTGGCCAATGCTCTTAGACAGAACCGCGATGCGCTGAAGGCTCAGACTGCTGCCGCTAACAGCGAATTGGCAGCGGTTCAGGAACAAACCGAGATTTCTGAACGGCCTTGGCTTTCGGTTGAACCAAAACCAATTTGGTTAAACTATGCGGAGTCGCGAGCAGTCTTGGTAATTAGATTTTCGGTAAAAAACGTAGGAAAGTCCATCGCGAAGGACATTCAAATCGATGCGAAGATGTTTCCCACAAATGTCGAAATTCCAGTAGCTCCCGATGCTATGAAGAACCAACGGGCACTGTGCGACCATCCTATTCCTGCTCAAGTCGGTAGGTTCGACTTGTTCCCTGTGGATCAGCCCGCCGAACGGGAAATGGATATTCCCGCTGTACCCTCCGCGATTGAAGCGCAGGCTGGATCCGATACAGCCGACAAACCTCGCAAGTTTGTTGGATTCTATTTCGTTGGGTGCGTTAGCTACCATTTCAGTTTCGGAAAAGAAATTCACCAGACTTTTTTCGCGTACCATCTCATCGGCCCATCGATTACAACTGCGGACGGTAAACCCTTGATCCTTTCTAACGGAATGCCCGTGATGACGGGTTTCGAGGTCGGCGTAGATGTCAAGAAGGATCAACTTGGCATGATGCAGGAACTCTTTGCCCGAAACGACGCATATTAGGGGCTAAAGGAAAATTAGGACACCGCCGGCCCGCGCATTCCATTGTTGGCGCGAGGCTTTCGTTGTACCCTTCTGCTCTCGTTTGCCTGCTGGGGCGGCGGCACGCGCGGATGAATCTCACTTTATTTTAGGGAGCACCTTCATGATTCGCAGGAATTCGTTTGAGCGCCATCTTCTCACGCTGGCGATGCTTTTGGCGTTCGCGTCCGGCATCGGCGCACAGACCTCGCCCGAAACGCCCGACATTCCCGCCAAAGTTGAGCCCCCGACGGCGTCGATGACTACGTCCGGCGCGAAGTGATGATTCCCATGCGCGACGGCGTGAAACTCTTCACGGTGATCGTGGTTCCCAAGGGAGCGCAGCACGCGCCCATTCTTCTGACGCGCACGCCGTACAACGCCGCGGAACGCACGCGCAGAATGCGCTCGCCATACATGCTGGCGACGCTGCCGCAAGGCGACGAGGTGTTTGTGGCCGACGGCTACATCCGCGTGTTTCAGGACATTCGCGGCAAGTACGGTTCCGAGGGCGATTACATCATGACGCGCCCCTTGCGCGGCCCGCTCAACGACACGCACGACCGACGAATCCACCGACGCGTACGACACGATCGACTGGCTGGTGAAGAATGTGCCCGAGTCCAACGGCAAAGGTGGGAATGCTCGGAAGCTCCTACGAGGGCTTGACCGTGGTGATGGCGTTGGTGAATCCGCATCCCGCGCTGAAGGTTGCCGCGCCGGAAAGCCCGATGGTGGACGGCTGGATGGGCGACGACTGGTTTCACTTCGGCGCGTTTCGCCAGGTGAATATGGATTACTTCACCGAGCAGACGACGTGCAGAGGCGAAGGCCAATCCGATTCGTGCGCGGAAGGCGTACGACGACTACGACAATTTTCTGCGCGCGCGGCTCCGCGGGCGATTTCGCGCAAAGCGGCGGGGCTCGACCAATTGCCGTGGTGGCGCAAGATGACCGAGCATCCTGCGTACGACTCGTTCTGGCAGGACCAGGCGCTCGACAAAACCATGGCCGAGCGCCGCTGAAAGTGCCGGTCATGTGGGAGCAGGGGCTCTGGGACCAGGAAGACATGTGGGGCGCGATTCATTGCTATCTCGCCGTGGAGCCCAAGGACCGCAACAACGACATGAATTATCTGGTGATGGGTCCGTGGCGGCATAGCGGCGTCGAACTACGACGGCACTTCGCTCGGGCCGCTGCATTGGGACGGCGACACCGCGCTGCAATTCCGCCGCGACGTGTTGAAGCCGTTCTTCGATCAGTATTTGAAAGACGGAGCGCCGAAGGCGGACACGCCGCCTGTGTTCATCTACAACACGGGGGAAAATCACTGGGACCGTTTCAAATCCTGGCCGCTGGCCTGCGAATCCGGATGCGCCGAATCCAATGAAACCACTGTACCTGGCCAAGGGCTTCGGCTTGTCATTTGACTGCGCCCGGCTGCCGCCAACGGGAACGCCGACAAGGGCTATCGACGAATACGTCTCGGATCCGGCGAAGCCCGTGCCGTATTCTCCGCGCCCGGCTGCGATTCGCGGACGGCGACGCCTGGAGGCGCTGGTTGCTCGTTGATCAGCGCGGCGTGTCGGATCGCTCGGACGTGCTGTCTTACGTCACGCCGCCGCTTACCGAGCCGCTGCGCGTCAGCGGCGCGCCCGTCGTGAATCTCGTCGCGTCCACCAGCGGCACGCGATAGCGACTGGGTGGTCAAATTGATTGACGTCTATCCGGATCAGGTCCCGAGCCAGCTCGAAATGGGCGGCTACGAGCTCAACATAGCCATGGACATTTTTCGCGGCCGCTACCGCGAGGGTTTCGAGACTGCGAAGCCCGATCGCGCCGAATACGCCGCTGACCTACAAGTTCGTCCTGCCGACGACGAACCACGTGTTCCTGCCCGGGCACCGGATCATGGTGCAAGTGCAGTCAAGTTGGTTTCCGCTCTACGATCGCAACCCGCAAACTTTCGTGCCGAATATTTTCTTCGCAAAACCGGAGGACTACGTGAAGGCAACGCAACGCGTCTACCACGCGCCGGGTGCAGCCAGCTTCATCGCTCTGCCAGTGGTTCCCGCGCGCTAAACACGGAAAAGGCCGCGCGGCGTGGCGCCAGCCGGGGGCGTGCGCGGTTTTCGAAACAGCGCAAAGCGGGAAGCTTGCGCGGGCCCCAATCCGCGAGTAACTTTCAAAGAACGGGATCTCAGGGGTGCTGCAGCCGGCGAGCGGGCGACTTTTTCTTGCGTGGCGGGTTGTGTCATCCGAAGGATCTTGGACGAAAGCCCAAATCTACGGGAGGTATCACCCACGATGAAAGCACTTCTGAGGATTTCACTCGTTGCGCTCGTTCTCGCGCTGTTCCTGCCCTTCGCAGCGCAGCAGCTCGAAGCACAAGGCAAACATCCCCATTACTTCCACGCACTCGGCGATCTCCGCACGGCGCGCGCTTTGCTGGAGCGTCCCGATGGCGGAGCGCTACATGCCGAAGAGAAAGCCGCAATTAACAAAATCAACGACGCCATTCACGAAATCAAGGCGGCTTCGATTGATGACGGCAAAGGCCCTGGCGACCACGCGCCGGTTGACCCGCAACTGCCGTGGGGCGGACGCCTCCATCGCGCCAAAGAGCTTCTCGAGAGCGCCTACGCGGATTGCAGCAAGGAAGAGGACGATCCCTACACGCGAGGCTTGCAGGCGCGAGTCCTGAAGCACATCCGGGAGGCACGTCACCACGTTGACGAAGCCATCGCCATCGTGCATTAAGCCTGTCGTTGGAACTAAACTACCGATGAAATAAAAACGGGGCGTCCGCCACGGTGGACGCCCCGAAGTTTTTTAGGACCTAGAGGCTGGATGCGCGGTTACCCGCGAGTGCGTGATGGGATGACGCGAAAGCTACGCGGAGCCTCCCGCTGCGGCGGCAGCGGGCTGGAACGGTTCGTCGAAGCTGCCTCCGTAAATCGAAGGCACTTTCGCACCCATGGGCCGGAGATACGTGCACAGCGCGCCGCGATGGTGAATGCTGTGGTTGGCGAGGAACGAGAGGTACATCACCGCGGGAAAATTGAACACACCGAAAAACTCGATCGGCGTCACGAGCTGCTGTGGCGAGAGAGCGGCCACGCGAGCGATGCCGCGCTTCATGTTGCTGCCGTACCATTCGACGAGCGCGGCGATGGTCTTCGGCGGATTCGCGGGATTCTCCATTTTGAAATTCAGGTCGGCGATTCCATCCAGAAACTGAACGTCGGTGTTGGCGAGGTGCCAGGCCAGGTCCCAAGCCGTGCGCGCGTCGGGATCGGGGCGGTAGGACGATTTCGCGTCGGGGATCGCGGCGATGACTTTTTTCGTGAGTTCGGTCTCGCCTTTGATGGCGCCAAGCTTTATCCCTCGAAAAGCGACGGCAAATTCAGGAGTCATAACCATCTGTTCGGACATTTTCCCTCCGTGTGTGGATGTTTTCCGGAGTCTCTGTGGACTTCAGGAATGGCAAGATTGTACACCCACGCACGCTATTCGCGCCGCTGTCACAGAATTTTCATATGGCGCCGGTTCGTTTGAGGCGCGTTGACTCGGCGGTGCGCGTCAACTAACATTCGCGGTTCATGGCGGCATCAGACAGCTTCGTCGGCAAAACGGTCACGCACTACCGCATCGTCGAAAAATTGGGCGGCGGCGGAATGGGCGTGGTTTACCGCGCGGAGGACTCCAAGCTCAAACGCCAGGTCGCTCTGAAATTTCTTCCGCAGGATTCGACGGCGGACAAATCCTCGCTCGAACGATTCGAGCGCGAGGCGCAAGCCGCTTCCGCGCTCAATCATCCCAGCATCTGCACGATCTACGACATTGACGAAGACTCGGGCGTGCCGTTCATCGCCATGGAATTGCTGAAGGGCGCGACGCTGAAGCATCGCATTAACGGCCAGCCGATGTCGCTCGACGTGTTGCTCGGGATCGGCATTGACGTCGCCGACGCGCTCGATGCCGCGCACACCGAAGGCATCATCCATCGCGACATCAAGCCTGCCAATATTTTCATCACCGAGCGCGGCCAGGCAAAAGTGCTCGATTTTGGTTTGGCGAAATTAGTGTCGAAGAACGTCGGCGAGACCGTCACGGCGGGCGGCGCGAGCATGGGCACGGACCCGAATCTCACAAGCCCGGGCACCGCTCTCGGCACGGTCGCATACATGTCGCCCGAGCAGGTGCGTGGAGAAAACCTGGACGCGCGCTCGGATCTGTTTTCGTTCGGCCTGGTGCTCTACGAAATGGCTACGGGCCGGCAAGCGTTCACGGGAAACACATCGGGCGTAATATTTGTGGGGATTCTCGAACGCGAACCGCTCGCTCCCACTCGCGTGAACCCGGATGTGCCGCCGAAGCTCGAGGAGATTATCTCGAAGGCGCTCGAGAAAGATCCAAAACTGCGGTATCAGCACGCCTCCGACCTGCGTTCGGACTTGCAGCGGTTGAAGCGCGACACCGATACGGGCAGGTCCGGTTCCGTGCGCGCGATGGCTGCAACATCAACCAGCGCGACGGGGATTCCCGCTGCGCCAGCGACGGCGCACGAATCCGGCGGCAGCTCGGCGGTTTCGACGGTGGCGCACGAGCACAAGGGAAAGCTGATTGCGGGCGCGGTCGTGGTGGCGCTGCTCGTCGTGGCGGCAGGTTATGGCGTCTATTCGCTCATGCGAGGCAAGGCTGCGGCAGTTCCCTTCCAGAATTTCACGATCACGAAAGTCACAGACAACGGGAAGTCCACCTCGGCGGCAATCTCACCCGACGGAAAATATATTTTGAGCGTGGTGGCGGATGCCGGCAAGCAGAGCCTCTGGCTGCGGCATGTCGAAACGAACAGCGATACGCAGGTGGTTCCGCCGGAAGTCACGCGCTACTCGCGGCTCGTGTTTTCGCCCGACGGCGGCTATCTCTATTTCCGCCGCGCCGCCGCTGGGGTGGAGGACACGTTCGATTTCTATCGCGCTCCGGTGCTGGGCGGGACGCCGAAAATCGTCTCGCACGACGTGGACTCGAACATCACGTTTTCTCCAGACGGGAAGCGCGTCGCCTACGCGCGTGCGAACGACCCGGAAGTGGGCAAGTGGCACCTTCTGACCGCGAATCCCGACGGAAGCGACGAAAAGTCGATTTTCGAAGGCCCCGCGCAGGGCGTTCCCCGATTTATTCAATGGATGCCGGATGGAAAGCAAATTCTCGGATCGGTCATCCAGCTAGGCGATTCGCTTACGGGCCTGGAGGCATTCGACGTGTCTTCCGGCGAAGCAAAGATTGTTGCCAAGTACAACGGCATGATCCTGGCTGAATTGGTCCCGACGGCAGATGCCGCGGGAGTCTTCGTCAACACGATACGGGTCGATTCGTTCGATTTTCGTCAGCAACTCGCGTTCATTTCGCTCCCCGGCGCGAAGATGCACTCCATCACCAACGATACAAATCGCTATGAAGGGCTTAGTGTTTCCGCAGATAACAAAACGATTGCAGCGGTCCTTCATAAGGATAACCGCACCTTGTTTCTTCTCCCGAGCGCAGGAAGCACGCGCAATCCTCCGAGCCCTGCACTGGCCCAAGAGAAGGAGTACCAATTCTTCGGCTGGAGCGCCAGCGGGGACCTTTATCTGGCGGAAGCAGGCAAGCTGGTGCGAGTTTCACCCGACGGCAGCAACCGGGCCGTCGTCCTGAATCAAATTGTCACCGAGCCGGCGGACTGCGGCAACGATGCCTCCGGAGCGCGGAAACCGCACCCAATCGTATTCGTCGCCGGCCACAACACCCCATCGGGAATCGTTGGGCGAAGCGTTTGGCGCGTCGATGCGGACGGCACCAACATGAAAGAGCTTTCCGACAGCACGAGCGACTTCGGTCCTACATGCTCGCCCGACGGAAAATGGGTTTATTACTACGTTGGGAGTACGAATCGATTCAAACGTGTTTCGATTGATGGCGGGAAGCCGGAAGATGTCCCGGGCGTCGCGATTCCGGGTGCGATCGTGGGCTCCCCATATTTTGACGTTTCTCCCGACGGCAAGACGCTGACATTTCTCGCGACGATCTCGCCTCGCCCGGGGGCTGAACCTCAGCAGAAGGTCGTGCTGCTATCGCTCGATGCGGGGCCGCAGCCCGCGCGACACATCCTCGATCCGAACCCGCTGATATCAAACCCCCCGAGCTTTTCGCCGGACGGGAAAGCCGTGGTGTACGCGATCCGCGAAAACGGAGTCGAGAATATGTGGCTGCAGCCAATCGCCGGCGCAGGTCCCGGTGGTGGCGGACACCGGATTACGAATTTCGCCGCGGATGGATTTAGCTGGTATGCCTTCTCCCCCGACGGCAAGACCCTCGCAGTTCTGCGCAACCACCCCGAATCCGACGTCGTCCTCCTGCGCGATTCCGGCGCCGCGCAGCAATAATCCGCGGCGGGCTCCCGAGGCTGCGTTGACGGGATGGCGGATAGGGACGCGAAAAAGGGACCACCCGTCAACAGATAGTCCTGTGGGAAGGCTTCGCCTCGTCGATGATTTACGCGGAGCGCGGCAGGGCGATACCGTAGCGAGCATCGCTCACTTGCAGTAGTACAACGCGAATGCAGTCTGATACAGTCTCCGGCGTGAAAGAAGAGGAACGAATCGCTGCGCAATTTCTCAAGAATCGGTTCGGCGTTGATCCTACATTTGAACCTCTGGGTCAATATAAGCCTCCGGACTTCGCCATAGGCGCGACCGCATTCGAGGTGAGGCGTCTCAACCAACATTACTTCGGCGAAGATGGAGAGGCCGAGGCTCTCGAAGAGTTGTACTATCGCCTCAAACCAGCCATCGAAGGGACACTAGACAAAGTTCCGTATTCCGAAGGAAAGGGCTCTTATTTTTGGCTATTGAGCTTCGCGCGTCCCATAAAGATCGAATTTCGCGATGTCGTACAAGACTTAACGCGACAAGCGCGAGCGCACTATGACACGGGCAATCAGGAGATCAAGAGTTTTGAGTCTCAGGCCGTACGGCTAGAACTAAGGCCAGCGTCCGCCTCTTGCGAAAAAGCCTTCCGATATGGCTGCGACTTTGACTTAGATGGAGGCGGATGCTTCGGCGACATCTATCCAACAAACATTTGTCTGACGTTGAAAGAAAAAATTGGCAAGACTGCGGAAATTGCATCGAAGTTTGAGCGCTGGGTATTGGTTCTCGTTGACTACATCATGTTGCCGGGAATGCTGGAGCCGGGTGACGTTGGCCCACTGAACTTGGAGTTGGGCCACTTCAACGGTGTCGCGATCCTTGGCCAAGACTCCAAGCTCGCCATAGAAGCGCCGGAACATTTTCTAGAGCATTGTGTGCATGGTTAAGCTGCGCGTGCGAAGGGCGTATCGGTTTTTCCCCGCCTTATAAGCCACCGCTCACACCGTTACGTGTGCGGGGTGGCTTTGCTTGTGCGTCCGGTCAAACCAACAGCATTCAAAACCCCGACTCTTGCGTCCTTGCCTTCCTTTTGGCCCATCGACGTAATTGTGAAGTGGTTAGAGCGAGTCTTAGATTCTCGCCAGGCGTTCGCCATAGCTAGGATCGTGATATTTCACTCGCACGTGGGCCGCTCGTTTATCAGGAATTGGTATTACAATCAGCGCGCACGTCGTGCGAGAGGATTGGGTGATGACAACAGTCTGGGATAACTCCCCAAGAGCGCCACTAGAGCGAAGTGAATTGGCTCGGGAAGATCTTTTGCGGCACACTACAATTTTTCTCAACTCAACAGGTACAAACGCCACCGCCACATTGGTCATGCTGCCACAGGAAAATCGATTTTTTCTACTCACCGCTCAGCACGTAGCAAGGTTGATTGAAGGAAAGAGAGAGAAATGGTCTTACCAGAACCCAGAGCGGGTCGTAAGGTATTTAAACCATCCGCCTGTACGAACTGATCTCGGGAACGAGGGATTATATTCACCGGATTTGACCCTTTTCGAGCTTCACGCTGAAGATGCGGCTGAGATGGTTCGCCTGGGATTGAGTTTCTATGATTTGAGGACGTCGCAATATTCGTCGGATGAAGAATATGGACCCGATTATTTCGTTATCGGAGCACCAAAATCTGCAGAAGTCCTTGCTAATAGTGAGTTGATCTTCGAAATTCGGTGTGCGGGCGTAAATATCTTGGAGGAGGTCGTGGTAGACGACGCGACGAGGTTTGCAGAAGTCGAAGCGGTTGAAGCGGACTATAGTGGGATGAGCGGGGGAGGATTATGGGAGATTTCATATCCTGCCTCCGGTGGTCATACGGTTTTTCTCCTGGGAGTTGTTGTTCGAGAGCCCCAACGGTTGCAATCAACCGCGGATACTTGCTCGTGTGTTGGCTTCCCTACGATTCGATGCAGCTCACGACAATCAATTAAAGAGTTGGTTGCAAGGGCTCGTTCCCTAGTTCTAGAAGCGGACAAACACAATAGCTAGACCTGCAATTGCAAAGGTCTGAAATCGGCCAAGCCGTGCGCATTTCGCCCGACGGGAAAACCCGAACCGTCCTGAGCAACGAATCGGCTGAATGGCCGAGCGTCTGCGACGGAGGGAGTTCCAGCGCCACCGGAAAGCAAACGCCGCGCGCGATTGTCTTCGCGCTGGGAGGGCGCGACCCCAAGAAGCGCAACATCTGGCGGATCGATATGGACGGCGCAAATCTGAAACAGATAACGCAGGGAAAGAACGATGTCGGGCCGACGTGCTCGCCCGACGGGAAGTCGATGTATTACCAGGACCAAAATTCCAATGAGCTGTATCGAGTGCCGCTAGACGGCGGGAAAGCCGAGGGCGTTCTAGGAACTGCGATAGCGGGAGCGATCACTGCCACGAATGCGATTGCGATCTCTCCGGACGGCAAGATGACGGCGCTTCTCGTGACATTTAATCCAGCGCCTGGAAGGACGCAGCAGAAGATTGCGCTCGTCCAACTCGACGCCGGGCCGAAGCCGCCCGTGCGCTACCTCGATCCTAATCCGAGGATTTCCGAACATGCGGAGTTTACGCCTGATGGAAAGGCGATTGTGTACCCCATCCGCGAAAATGGCGTCGAAAATCTTTGGCTCCAGCCGCTCGATGGGCCCGGCGGCAGATCTGGCGGGCGGCAACTTACGCACTTCACGGCGGACACGATTTCGTGGTTCGCCTTTTCGCCGGACGGAAAGACTCTGGCAGTCCATCAAGTTCACACCGAATCCGACGCCGTGCTCCTCACCGACACCACCGGTGCCGCGCAGCAGTAATCGTTCGCATCGCACGGCGTCCGCTGACTCGTTCGCGCGCGTTTATTTTACGGTCGCTGTTACGGTGGTGGAGTGGTGGTTGGTGGCTGATGTGGCCGTAATCGTGATCGAGTAAATTTGCCCGCCACCGCCTCCTCCGCCACCTGTACCCCCTCCACCGCAGCCAATCTGCACGGCTGCTACGGCGAGCAGCGAACCAGCGAGCAACCAGAGGCCCCGCGCGCGTTTTCCGTTTTTGCGCGGCACGCCGACTCCCAGAAGCGCCAACCCCGTCAGAGGCAGACAAATGCCATATGCTGCGGCCAGAAGCCCGTCATTCCGCCACGGCAGTAGCGCTGCCCTGCTCGGCGCGGTGGGGGCCGGAAGCGTCGAAGCCATGTCACCCGGCGCAGTGACGGTTAGGGTAGTGGTCATCGCGTTGCTGCCGGGAGTAATCGAGGCGGGAGAAAGTGAGCAAGCCGGAATCGGCGCCGGTCCAGAAACCGAGCAGGTAAGAGAAATCGCGCTGTTCAGAGGATTATTCGCGGGGGCGATTGTGATTGTGTCCGTAGCCTCACCGCGATGCGGGATGTTTAACTGCGCGGACTGAGCGCTAATCGCGAAGTCCTGGTTGAAAACGAAAGATGCTGTAACGGTGGCGTCGGAACTCACAGTCACTAGACAATTGTTCGGGTCCGTCCCGGTACAGCCACCGCTCCAGCCGCCAAATGAAGAGCCGGAGGCGGGCGTGGCAACGAGAAGGACCACGGCTCCCCCGGCGAAGTTGGACGAGCAGGAATTTCCGCAATCAATAGCCGACGGTGTGCTTGTGACGCTACCGGTTCCGGTTCCTGCGCTCGCCACCCGGACCGTGAAACTGGATTGCGTGCCACCGCCGCTGATTACGGTGGCGTTGCTGCTTCCGCTGTTTCCCACGTAGATTTTTCGAGCGCCCGCATCCGCGGCCACGGCGGCAGGGACGATCGCGTTGGGATCGGTCACGGTAATCGTGGTATTGGACGCGCCATCAATTACCGTCACGTTTCCTGTGTTGGCGCTCATCGCGCCCGAGCCCCCGTTTGCGACGTACACCTTGTTCGCTGTCTCATCCACGGCCACACCATGCAGAGCAACTGCGTTGGGGTCCTTCACGTTTACGACGGCATTCGTCGCTCCGTCAATCACGGTCACGCCACCATCCTGGTCCATCGCGGCGTCATCCTTGTTGGCCACGTAGATTTTGTTGGTCGCAGTGTTAACCGCAACCGCAGTGGGTCCAATCGCACCCGGATCGGCAATTGTGGTCGTGGCGTTTGTCGTACCGTCAATCACCGTGATATTGCCGTTGTTGCTTAGTGAACTGTTCCCTCGATTGGCGACATAGATTTTGTTCGTCACGGGGTTCACTGCCACCGCAACTGGGGCGACGGCGTTCGGATCCTGAATCAGAGTGGCAACGTTGGAGACGCCGTCAATGACGGCGACATTCCCCGGAGGCACGGGATTTGGGGTTACGATCTGATTGCTGAGGCCGAAAGTAACGTAGATCTTATTGGTTGTGGAGTTGACGGCCATGGCTCCCCCGGCCAGGTTTGCCGCTCCCGGGTTCGCAATGGTCCTCGTTATGGAATTGGACGCGCCATCAATCACGGTCACGCTTCCGCTGTGATTCGCGACGTAAACACTGTTGGTCACCGGATTTACCGCAATGCTCTCCGGGTTGCTGGCGTTCGAATCTCCAACTTGTGTGGCTCCATTCGTCGCGCCGTCGATGACCGTGACGTCTCCCCCGTCATGACAGAAAATCTGGAACCCAACGCAGCCTCGGTTGGCGACGTAAATCTGGTTGGTCACGGGGTTTACCGCTAGAGCGATCGGCGTCAATCCTGTCGTCACGGTGGCGGTGACCGAGTTCGTGACCCCGTCAATCACCGTGACAGTCCCACCGGAGCTGTTTGCCACATATATCGTGTGAGTCACGGGATTCACCGCGACGGCGGAAGGCGACGTGCCGGTAGCGATGGTGCCGGTAATCGTTTGCGCCCAGACGGGCGCGTGCAGGAGTAGGAATAGCCCCGCCCCCAGAAACCAGAAAATCCTGCTGTGCCAGATCCAGTTGTGTGATTTCACGTGATTGCCTCTCTCGCGCATGGAGCGCTCTTTGCGGCGACGCCGTGCTGATTTCATTCAAATTCGGCGCGGACTCGCGGCCCGGCCCGGAGAGTCTCTCTACGGCGCTGAGAGTTCAATCGACTGGGCATTGAATGGGGCTTAAATCTTTCTAAACTGCCAACTCTAAGGTGCCAAAGGCGTTGCGGACGTGCAGGCCGTGCCCAGGCGTTGCTAGCCAAGTCGACGGATGTTACACTCCGCAAAATATCACCCCTCATGAAAGAATCCAGTCCAACGGGACGCGTGATCCGGTTCGGCGTGTACGAAGTGGACGTGGACGCGCGGGAACTGCGCAAGAACGGCACAAGGATTCGTCTGCAGGATCAGCCCTTCCAGGTGTTGGCACTGCTGCTGGGAAACCCCGGGCAGATGGTCAGCCGGGATCAGCTCCGCCAGAAGCTGTGGCCGGGCGACACATTCGTGGACTTCGACAACGGGCTGAACACCGCGATCAATAAAATTCGCGAGGCCCTCGGAGACTCCGCCGAAAGCCCGCGATTCATCGAAACTTTGCCGCGCCGTGGATACCGTTTCCTGAAAGCTTCCGCCGAACCGCGAAGCAGCGCGATCGAATCGATCGCCATCCTGCCACTGGAAAATCTGTCGCGCGATCCGGAGCAGGAGTACTTCGCCGATGGGCTGACCGAGGCGCTGATCAACTCGCTGGCGAAAATTGGAGATTTGCGCGTGGTGTCGCGAACCACAGCGATGCACTACAAGGGTGCCCGCCGGCCCTTGCGCGAGATCGCGCAAGAATTGCAAGTGGACGCAATTGTCGAGGGGACCGTCGCTCGCTCCGGCGACAGCGTGCGCATCTCTGCGCAACTCATTGACGCGCGCACCGACCACCACTTGTGGGCGGATCTTTACGATCGGGATTTGCGGGATGTTCTGGCGCTGCAGGCGGAAGTCGCGAGCGCCATCGCCAACGGAATTCAGGTGAAACTTACTCCGGAAGAGCAGGCGCAGCTTCGACGCTCGCGCCAAGTGGATGCCGAAGCGTACGAAGATTATCTGAGGGGCCGCTATCACTGGAACAAGCGCAATCTCGAAGGGTTGATGAAAGGCGCCGGGTACTTTCAGAAAGCCGTCGACCGCGATCCCTCTTACGCGGCGGCCTACGCGGGCCTGGCAGACTCAGCTTCGCGGCTTGGTTTTTGGATGGACAGCCTCCCGGACGAAGGCTGCCTTCGAGGAAAAGCAGCCGCGCTAAAGGCAATCGAAATTGATAACACGCTGTCGGAAGCGTATGCGGCGCTGTGTTATGCGAGCCTTCACTATGATTTCGATATCCCCGCTGCGGAAGAAGCGGCGCGGCGCGCCGTCGAACTCGATCCGCGCAACGCATTTGCCATTCAGGGGCGCGCCCTTTGCCTGATGGCGAAGGGACACGCGGAGAAAGCTACTGCGGAAATCCTGCGCGCCTCGCGGCTCGAGCCGCTGTCGATGGTCCTGCAATGGAACGTGGCGACGTTCCACTATTTCGCGCGGCAGCACGATCAGTCAATTGCTCAGGCGCAAAAGATTCTGGATCTGGATGCGAAATTCGCCCAGGCCCATTGGGCGCTGGCGGTGAATTTTGTTCAGAAGAAGATGTACGACGCCGCGGTCGCAGAGATGAAAGTGGCGGTCGAGATCAGCGGACCCGCGCCGTTTTATATGGGCTCGTTGGGATATGTCTACGGCATAACCGGGAGAAGGAACGAAGCGCTCGCGGTGATGAATGAGTTGCAAGAGCTTTCGAAGCGCCGGCACGTCTCGGCGCACTGGACGGGGTTGATTTATACGGCTCTCGACCAGAAGGACGAGGCGTTCGATTGCTTCGAGCGCGCCCGACTCGAACATGCGCCCTGGATTGCGTATCTGAAGCCACATCCGTGGTTTGACAATCTTCGGTCTGACCCGCGGTATTACAGCCTGCTCCAGCGCATGAATATTCCGATTTAGTATGCTCGCGCAGCGTCCCGTGCGCAGTTCCGGCTACGTTGACTCAGCGGAAGGCGTCAACTAACATGCCTCGGAACGCGATGGTTGAACACCGCAAGAACGACGCGAGCGACTCGCCGGATTTCTGGCCCGCGCTGCCGCTCGCTTCCTGGAATGACACGCGCGCGACGTTGCACATGTGGACGCAAATCGTGGGCAAGGTGCGCCTCGCGCTCACGCCTCTCGAAAATCAGTGGTGGAATGTGCCGCTCTACGTGAGCGCGCGGGGCCTGACGACTTCCGCGATTCCCTACGGCGGCCGCTCGTTCGAGCTGGAATTCGATTTCCTCGATCACAAGCTCGTGCTGCGGACCGGCGAAGGCACGATCAAAGCCATCGCGCTCGCTCCGCGCTCGGTTGCGGATTTTTACCGGGAATTCATGAGCACGCTCGCATCGGCGGGCTTGGACGTGAAAATCTGGGGAATGCCTGTCGAAATCCCCGATCCAATTCCGTTTGACCAAGACCGCATCCACGCTTCCTACGATCCGGAATACGCGCGAAGATTCTGGCGAGTCCTCACGTCCGCCCATCGCGTGCTCGAGGAGTTCCGGTCGCGCTTCATCGGCAAATGCAGCCCGGTGCATTTTTTCTGGGGCAGCTTCGACCTGGCCGTGACGCGATTTTCGGGGCGACGCGCGCCGGAACGCCCGGGCGCCGATATGGTAACGCGGGAAGCGTATTCGCACGAAGTGTCGAGCGTGGGATTCTGGCCGGGGAGCGGCGACGTGAAGGATGCGGCGTTCTATTCCTACATGGCTCCCGCGCCCGAGGGACTCGCGGAGTATCGCATCCGGCCGGAAGCGGCGTATTTCGACAAGAAACTCGGCGAGTACGTGCTGATGTATGACGACGTGCGGCGGGCAGCGTCGCCGACAGCGACGCTGCTCGAGTTTTGCCAGACCACCTACGAAGCCGGAGCGACGCTCGCTCACTGGGATCGCAAGTCTCTGGAGAGAGCGCCCGAATTTGCGGCGGCCGCCGAATAGGGGAAAAAATCATGGCGAGTGCGTGTACGCATCTGAATGAGATAAAACTCACCAGCACCAAAACACACGTGTGCGAAGAATGCGTCAAGATGGGCGACAGCTGGGTGCATCTGCGTCTGTGCCTCGAGTGCGGCAACGTGGGATGCTGCGATTCGTCGAAGAACAAGCACGCCACGAAGCATTTCCATCGCGTCAAGCATCCGCTCATGCGCTCGATCGAGCCCGGAGAAGCGTGGGTGTGGTGTTACGTGGACGAGATGATTCCGGGAGAAATAGGTCCTCGGGGGTTCGTTCCTCAGTAGGCAAGCGCTTTTACGTTGTCATCCCGCACGCCTCCCTGACGCGTCGTCATTCTGAGGAGTCCGCAGCGGCGGACGACGAAGAATCTCTCTTCGATTGCAGCGCAGGGCAGGCGGTCAAACAAAGAGAGATCCTTCGGACCGACTAAAAACATCGGTCCTCAGGATGACGAGCCGGCGGGCTGACGATTCAAAAAGGCCGCGGCGCGGTTCGCAACTTGCGAAAAATGGTACTAGTGGTACGTCCGTACCACAAAAACTCGGAAAACGAGTACCACCAGAATGTGACTTTTACCCTACATACGAAGGGACGCCCTTCCGGCTATCTTAAATTCTGCAAAAGATATCGGTATCGAAAGAAGGGATTACAGCGCAATGAGCGACTCCATCAATTTCTCTGTTCCCGAACCAAATTCGGGGAGTAATATTCCGGGCGACATGATCGCCGGGACGGATACACCACAGTCGGCGCCGGACGAGGGCGATTCCGGGGCCAGCAGCCCATCTCCGGCGAACGCTGCGCCTGAATCGAAAGAAAGCGCCTACGCAGGCGAAAAGAACTCGGCCGCAAAACAGCCGGATGGCGCTTCTCGCACTGCGCTCGGCCACGCCGCGTTGGAAGCAGCTCGCGCGATGAGCCCCGTACCTGGCGGAACAAAACCCGAACCTGGCGGGACAAGCCCCGAGCCTCGCGCGGAACGGCGCCGCAAGCGCCGCGCGCTGATTTCCGCGCCCGTCCGCGTCCGAGGAGTGGACGTCACCAATTGTGGCCTCGACGAAATCACAACCACCGTGGACGTCTCGCGGCTCGGCATTCTCGTTCACACGTCGAATGATTTTTACTTCCGCGGCATGGACGTCGCCGTGACGTTCCCCTACACGAAATCGCCTGACATGGTTCCGGCCGAACAGCAAGGCCGAGTCGTGCGCGTCCATGATTTGGGTGACGGGCGCCGCGCGATAGCGATCGCGCTGGGCGTGGGCGTGGGCGAGGATCTCGTGGACTCTTGCGGGCGCAAACTCGATCTCGAGCCTGTGAGGATTCATGCGACGCTGGGATTGCCGAAGACGCAGAAGCCGGTCGTGTTGATTGTGGACGCCGATTGCGCGCTCCGTGATTCGCTGAAAACGTACTTGAATAACGAAGGCTACAACACGATCACGGTCACGAACGCCGCCGAGGGGCGCAAAGTGATCAAGACGACCATACCCGCTCTGGTAATCGCCGAAGTCGAAGGCGAGGGATTGCCCGGCTTCGAGCTGTGCGCGTTCATCAAAGGCGAAGAGAAGCTGAAGCACATTCCCGTCGTGATGATCACGCGCTCCGCGTACCCCAGCGATTATTCCAACGCGCACTCGCTCGGCGCCGTCGTTTGCATGGCGAAGCCGTTCAAGCAGGACCGACTCGGGCACGTCGTGCGATTGCTCGCACCCACGCAGCAGGCCCTTGAGCGGTCGGCTGTGGTGATGCGTCGCGGCGGTTGTTCGCCGAATGCTTCGCCTGCGCGCAAAAGCAATGCGAACGGCAACGGAAACGGACACGGTGAGCGTGAATCGCGCTGGTACCGTTTTCGAACCGGCCGCCCGTAGGCTCGCGATCCCCGGCACTCGCCGCAGTCGTCCGCAATAGCGGACTCCTCAGAATGCCGGCTCCTTAAGTATGAGCGCACGCACGAGTTCGCCGTTTTTCCGCTGCACTCGAGGCCAGTGTTGACCACGTGGACGCATGACCTCCGCAACTTTCGGCCTGCCCGCGTCTCTTTCCGGTAAAATTTAGCGATGAGCGGCACAACTTCAGGCAAACCCGGCGCTCCCGCGAGCGATCTCGCCGTCACCGGCGCGCGCCCCATGATCAAGTGCCCGAAGTGCGCAAGCGAGGCGCGCGATATCGCGCGGTTCTGCCCGCGCTGCCACGCCACTCTGCGTTACGAATGCCCTTCCTGCAAACACGAACAGCGCCAGGGCGGCAAATGCGAAAAATGCGGCATCGATTTTCTGAAATACATCGGCGCGGTGATTATGGCGAAGAAGGCCGAGGCTGACGCCGTCCACGACCGCATCGAACAACGCTCGGATCTCATCAGGAATGTTTTATGGTTTCCCTTCACGCTTGGCATCCCCCTCATCCGCAAATATTTCATGTCGCGCGACACCAATAAATCCTGACGCCAGTTGAACCGCCGGCGGACAGATTTGAACGAAGCCACCTCTCGCACGCTACGTAGCCGCGCAACGTCATTCTGAGAGCCGGGCGTTTCGGCCCGAAGAATCCCTCTTAGATTGACCGCATGCGCTGCAGGGCAATCGAAGAGAGATCCTTCGAAGTCGGGCCGGTTCGTCCCAAAAAGCCGGGGCCAAAGAAAAAGAACCGGCCCTCCCCTGAGGATGACAACGTTGGGGGCAGGCAGCGTTGACGGCGGGAATTAGGGACGCGAGGTGGACGACGCTGCGGCGGACTGCAGCAGAATCACGTCGCTGTCGCGGTGCGAGCGAAGCATCGCGAGGGACTTGCCGTCCGGGCTCCAGTGAAAATCCAAAATGACGTCGGGTTCGAAGGCGGTGGCGGCGTGGCCGGGCGAGCCATCCACGGGAGCGGCCCATAGGGCAAACTTGCCGTTTTCGCGAACGAAGTAGCCGATGTTCTTGCCGTCGGCCGTGTAGCGAATCTCGCCGCCGGCGCGCGGGTCGCGTTCGAGCATTTTGATCGGCTGCAGCGTGGCGAAGTCTAAGATCTTGATCACGATGGGTCCGCCGGCGACAGGCTGCGTTTGAAACGCAAGATCCTTGCCGTCGGGCGAGACGTTGACGCAGCCGCACGTTAAAAGCGCATCGGAAAGAGTTACTGCCTCGCCGCCATCAATGGGCACCTTCCGCGCGATGTATTTTCCGGAGACGAGCCCGGCGAATACCACCCACTTGCCGTCGGGCGAGCACATGGCGGGAAAGTCGTAGCTGCCGTTCGTAAGCTGCTTCAGGTTTCCGCCGCTCGCATCCATGCGCCACATGGTCACGTTGTTGCTTCCGGCGCGCGACGCGGAAGCGAACACGATGTACCGGCCGTTGTCGCAGGAAATGGGGCCGAAAGAAGGAAAGTCGTCATGGAGCAACGGGCCGCGGCCCGTTCCATCAGCATTCATGCGGTAGAGTCCGTCCTCCTGCTCGACGAGCAGCTTACCATCGGGAGTCCAGTTCATTGTGTTCGTCGGAGGCCGTTCGCTGATGACGGCGGCCGCCCCCGCGGTCTTCCCGTTATACGAGGCCACCTGGATGCTTCCGAAATAATGCGATTGGATCGTGGCGATGGTTTTGCCGTCGCCAGAGACGCTGGCGCTGAGATAGTCGTTCGTATCGTGCGTGAGCGGCTGCAAAATACCCTGCGGGTAGGAAATTAGATAGATTTGCCGCCGGTTGAAATTGGACACGCGGCTCGCGCCACGCACGACCAGTCCGGAGCCGTCCGGCAGCCACGTGGGGGAATCAAGCATTAGCTCGGATTTCAGGAGCGTGGTTTTTGCGCCTGTGGCGGCGTCGAACAGCACGAGCGCGCTGGTGCTGTCTTTATCCGGCTGGAATTCCGCGCTCGCGATGGCTTTTCCATCCGGCGACCATTCGGCGCCGCGGGTTTCCGCCTTCTCTGTCGCGAGGACCTTTTCGTTGCCTCCGTCCACCCCGGCAATTATGACGTCGTTCTCACCTTGATTCTGCCTGCCGCGAACGAACGTGATGCGCGAGCCGTCGGGCGAAAAGCTGACATCGCTGTCAATGTCGTGAACCACGCGCTCCGGGCTGCCGCCGAGGACCGGAACGCGATAAAGGCTGTCGAGAAATAGCTCGTGCTGCTCGCGGCGCGTGAAATAGATGTTGTTGCCGTCGGGCGAAAAGCGCACGGCGAAGTAGCGGTCGTATGTGGGCGCGATGATTTGCGTGTTGCTTCGCGTGGGGATATTGCGCAGCCACAGGCTTTGCTGGCCGGCGTCCGATTGCACGTTGAGGACATATTTTCCGTCAGGCGAAATTGCGGCCAGCGAAGCCTTGCCGGTTTCGGTGACGGGCACGACGTTAAAGTTTGCAAACGCCGCCGCCTTTTTGTGCGAGAAGAGAGAGTAAACGCCGAAACCGGCCGCAGCCACCACGCAAAGAGCGATTGCGGAGATGAGGGCGACGGAGAACTTGTTCTCCTTGATGTGCTGCTTCGTGGCTTCGCGAACGGTGGAGCTCGACGATGCAGCCGGCGTGGACGCGGACGACGCAGCCGCCGAAGGCAACACGGCAGACGCGGATGCGGGCCCGCCCGCCGTGGCGGGAACTCCGGCCGGTGCGGAATGGTGCGAATCGCTATCAGCGGGGATGCGGCCCGAGGAGTCAATTTCGCGGCGGAGGCGCTTCAAGTCCGCGCGCATCTCCGCAGCAAACTGGTAGCGCATTTCGCGGTCTTTTTCGAGCGCCTTGCGAAGAATTTCTTCCAGGCGCGGAGGAAGGTCCGGATTCAACCGAATTGCGGGCGTAGGAACGCGGTTCATGATGGATTCGAACACCACGCCGGATGTTTCGCCGCGAAACGGCAGATTGCCGGTGGACATTTCGTACATCACCGTGCCGAAGGAAAATAAATCGCTGCGGGCGTCGAGATCCTTGCCGCGCACCTGCTCGGGCGACATGTAGGCAACGGTGCCGACCGCCGTTCCGGGGCTTGTGAACATTTCGTCTCCGGCCACGGTTACGCCGGTGAGCGTGCCCATGCTTTCGCCGGCCGGTCCAGCGCCTACGGCAGCGCTACCGGCGCGCGCAGGAACGAGCTTGGCGAGGCCGAAGTCCAGAACCTTGGCGTGGCCCCGGCGGGTGACGAAAAGATTGGCCGGCTTGATGTCGCGGTGAATGATTCCCTGCGAATGCGCGGCGTCGAGCGCGTCGGCAATTTCAATCGAGAGGTCGAGCAGGCGATCGAGCTCCATCGCGCGCCCGTGGATCAGATGCTTCAGCGTTTCGCCGTCCAGAAATTCCATGGCGATGAACGCCTTGCCGTTTTCTTCCCCAATGTCGTGGATGGTGCAGATGCTCGGATGATTCAGCGCCGAGGCCGCCTGGGCTTCGCGCTGGAAACGCCCGAGCGCCTGCGGATCGCGCGCGACTTCGTCTGGAAGAAATTTCAGGGCCACGAAACGGCGCAGGCGAGTGTCCTCGGCCTTGTAAACCACGCCCATACCACCGCCGCCGAGTTTTTCGACGATGCGGTAGTGCGAGATGGATTGGCCGATGAGAGACGAGGCGTCGGGCATGGACGAGTCATGTTAATTTGCGCCCAAACGCATGTCAACCCGTCCGGCGATTGGCTAGAAGCTGTTGCACAACCTGGGACAAGCCTCTGAAATGACTATGGTTGAGTTTTGTGAAATGAGGGATAAGCAAGGTCAGCAGCGCCGCAGGAGGGCTGATGGCGCGGTCCGGTCCGTTGCTGACCGAAGCACAGTGGAAGAAAATCGCGCCCTTGCTCCCCAAACCACCCAAGCACCGCAAGGGTGGCCGTCCGTGGATCGAGAACCGTCGGGTGTTGGA
This sequence comes from uncultured Acidobacteriota bacterium, assembly GCA_963812565.1. Classification (GTDB taxonomy): domain Bacteria; phylum Acidobacteriota; class Terriglobia; order Acidiferrales; family UBA7541; genus Palsa-295. Next base: position 836,080 of record CAWEVR010000006.1, on the reverse strand, counting down.
AGGGATTCTGTGGATTCTCCGCAGCGGCGCTCGCTGGCAGGACCTGCCGGAACAATATCCACATCCTTCCACGTGCTGGCGACGACTGCGGGACTGGGACGAGCAGGGCGTTTGGCTGGCGATCTGGCGCACGTTCCTGAGCGAGTTGAACGAGCGCCAGCAATTGAAGTGGAGCGAGTCGTTCTTGGACGGCAGTTTTGCTCCAGCGAAAAAAGGGGCGCCGGAGTCGGAAAAACCAAGCGGGGCAAGGGGACGAAGTGGATGGTGGTGGTCGACGGCGCGGGTGTTCCTCTGGGAGACCACCTTTGTTCTGCATCCCCGGCGGAAGTCCGGCTCGCGGAGATGACGCTGGCGACGATCCACGTAAGCCGGCGCCATCGTGCGGGAAGACCACGGCAGAAGCCGGTGCGCGTGATCGCCGACAAAGCCTACGACAGCGATCCGCTGCGAAAGCGGTTGCGGCAGCGCGGCATCGAACTGATCTGCCCGCACAAGAAGAATCGCGTTCGTCCGGCGACACAGGATGGTCGCGCGTTACGACGATATCGACACCGCTGGATCGTCGAACGAACCATCGGCTGGTTGGGGAATTACCGGCACCTGGTGGTGCGCTATGATCGTTCTCTCCGAATCTACCGGGCGTTCTTTCACATCGCCTGCTTCATGATCGTCTTACGGAGGGTTGTGCAATAGCTTGTAGTATCCTAATTCGAAGCGCCTAATCGGGCTTGGTCATGACGCCCAAGTGCGCCTCCCGTGCCTATGCTTGGTCATCGCCCATTGAGGGAAGCGACAAGCGCCGGTTTTTCGCCGTGCTACACTTAGGCGCGATCAAGTCGCCAGTGGACGCGGTGAGGGCGGCAATCGTGGCGGAAGCGAGGAGGAACCAATGACCATGAACGATTTGCCGGCGATCATGGGAGTAGTTTTGATTGTGGCCGGACTTGCTCTCGTAGGCATCAACACATGGGTCCGTACCGATGGGAGTGAAAAGACCACTCAGGCCGGGGCACTCATCATTGTGGTCGGCGCATTCCTCTTGGGGCTGTCGATATTCGGGCCCCACGCAAAATAGGACTCAGGTCCGCGCTTCATTCAAATTAGGACACTACCGGCGATTGGGTAGTGAGTGATTTCGAAGGCCTCTTTAGAAAAGTTCCGCAAATGGCGCGATTTCGGCTGTGCTGGTGTGGATGGCAGACCGTGGGGAGTGCTCCCGAAGAAAATCGCCTTACAGTATGCGAACAAGCAAGACGAGTGTACTATGGTGCTCTTTTCAAAACCAAAATGGAAATTCTGGCTAAGTCATTAGGGGTTACAATGCTTACCGATTTCGAAGCCAGGAAAAGAAATCTCCGGTCAGATGAAGGGGGTCAAGCATGCACCGGCGCGAATTCCTGAAGCTGGGAGCCGTAGCAGGCGGAACGTTCCTAGTCGGCGGCACGGGCCGCTTCGGAAGTTTCCTCGATGCCCCGAAGGAAATCCCCACCACTGACCGCCTCGTTGTCACCAACCTGGTGGACAACATTTACGACGTCTTCGCCAAGGGCGGGAAAATCGGCAATCTCACGATCACTCGAAATACTTTGCCCCATCCGTACGGGTCAGAGGTCTCGTTGTTGTCCGAACATGGACTGGCCTTTCACTTGGAGTCTTTCCGAGGCGCAGAGGAAAAACAGATCCTGCTGGACTTCGCGCTCACGCCCCGCACCCTCGAAAACAACTTCAAAGGGTTGAAAGTAGATCCCGCCACGGCCGACGCCCTCATCATCAGCCATGGGCACGAAGACCATTACGGTGGCCTGCCCGACTTGGCGCAGGCCCTTCACGGACAAGCCAAGCCGGGGCTCACTCTCTATGCCGGAGGGCGCGATACGTTCTGCCATCGCTGGGTGGTTCAGCCCGACGGCAACAAACTCGACTACGGTGAGCTCAAGCGGGATGAGCTCGAAGCGCGAGGGTTGAAGGTTGTGATCGCGGAGGAGCCCACCGTCGTGGCGGGCCACGCCTTCACCTCAGGTCACATCGCGCGAATCACCGATTTCGAGATGTCCCCTCCGGCAGCTCGCCTCGAAGCCGGCGCGCCCGGCTCCGCCTGCGACGCCACCTTCCACTTCCCTCCCGGCACAGTCAAAATGGAAGCCAAGCCGGGCGAGTTGGTGAAAGACATCTTCTGGGGAGAGCACGCCACCGCTTACAACGTGAAAGACCGGGGACTCGTCGTGATCTCATCGTGCGGCCACGCCGGCATCATTAACTCCGTCCGCCAAATCCAGAAATCCACCGGGATCGAGAAAGTGCACGCCGTGGTCGGCGGATGGCACTTGGCTCCGTATCCGGATGAACTCATCGCCAAGACCGTGGAAGGGATGAAGGAGATCAACCCGGACTACTTGATTCCCATGCACTGCACCGGCTTCCGCACCATAATGGCAATCCAGCGCGAGATGCCCGAGAAGCTCATCATGCCTTCCACAGGCACGCGCGTCGTCTTCGGCGCATAGCTCCGATCCCGCTCGTCATTTACGCGAAGGCGTCCTCGCGCCCGCCGAGGCTCGCGGCCTTTGTCTTTGCCTCTTCCCCATTCAAATCTCAAATTTCCAATTTGAAAATCCTCCATAAGATTCAGGGCGATAACGAGGCAGCACAGAGTGCCGCGATCACTTCGGTGTCTGGTGTGAGCTTCTCGGGCACGCCGTGCAACGTGGGAGTTCCCGGGTCAAATGACACTACTACCGGCGATTGGGTAGTGACTCATTTCAAAGGTTTCTTTGGAAAAGTTGCGCAAAGGGCGCAATTTCGGCTGTGCTGTTTCGGAATCTCGTACCCTCGGTGGCGACCCGGATGAAAATTGTTCCGCATTGATGCAAACAGGGATTTGGGGGGACAATGGCAGCCGTTCTTGGGGTCTAGAAAGAAATTCCGGATCAAACCACATCCTGAGTCGTGGGAGGTAATCATGCGAGCAGTACGAGGAATGTCTCAGTCCCTTTGCATCGTATTGTTGCTGTCGACCTGCTCCGCGGTTTCAGCGCAGAACTCCTCGCCGCAGAACAATGACCATCGCGTTCGGAATATTGTTCTGGTTCACGGCGCCTGGGCCGATGGTTCCGGCTGGAGAGGCGTTTACGACATCCTTGTCAAGGATGGCTACAACGTCAGCATGGTCCAAGAGCCGGAGACGTCGTTCCAGGAAGATGTCGCCGCTACGAAGCGCGTCCTTGCCCTACAAGATGGACCGAGCATTCTTGTCGCTCACAGCTATGGGGGATCCGTAATTACTGAAGCCGGGACGGATCCATCTGTCGTCGGATTGGTGTACATTGCGGCCCACATGCCCGATGCCGGAGAGAATGAGGGCGACGACGGAAAGCGCTTCCCGAGTGACCTCGGCAAGTCTGGCGCGATCAAGAAGACGGCAGATGGTTTCACATACATCGATCCCGCGCAGTTTCATGAATATTTCGCAGCCGACCTGCCTGCTGAGCAGGCCGCTTTCATGGCGCGATCGCAGGTGTTCAATTTCGCTGACAATTTCAAGGGAGTCATCACCACGGCTGCGTGGAGAAGCAAACCGAGCTGGATGTTGGTGGCGGGAAGCGACAGAACGATCAACCCCGACCTCGAACGCTGGTACGCCGAACGAGCCAAGAGCCATAAGGTCGAAGTCGCGGGCGCGAGTCATTGCGTTTACGTTTCCCACCCGAAGGAGGTTGCCGCTTTGATTGAAGAAGCTGCAACGCACGCTCGTTAGAAAATCTTGTAATGACAGCTAAACATGGCCGCATACATCGTAATCACGCGGTCGCGCACACGTAACCGGGCAGAGCTTGACCTTTACGCTAAGGAAGCCCGGCTTTTCTGGCTTGGCACGCGCTGAAATTTCTTCTTACACCTGGAGGATTTATCAATGGAGAGTCGTCGCGAAAAAAGACACGGATCAACGCGGAATTTAACCCGAGCTGCGATTGGCTGGGGCTGTCTTGCGCTTGTGTTATTTGCGTCGGGCTGCGGTCAGCAGGCACCGAAGGATACGCGGGCTGCGGACGAAAGCGCGATTCGAAATTTGGATGCGCAGTGGTCAAAGACGGCTGGGTCCAAAGACGTGGACGCCACAGTTTCTTATTACAGTGATGATGCCTCTGTGTTGGCTCCCAACGCTCCTATCGCCAGCGACAAGCAGTCGATTCGCGCAGCCTGGGCCTCGCTTTTGGCTCCTGACACTTCTTTGAGCTGGCAGGCAAGCAGAGTGGACGTCGCGCGTTCAGGTGATCTGGCCTATGTCGTGGGCGTCTATCAGATGACGGCGAAGGATCCTCAGGGCAAGCCAGTAACGGATCGCGGCAAGTTCGTGGAGGTTTGGAAAAAGCAGGCAGACGGCAATTGGAAGACGGTGGCCGACATCTTTAACTCCGACCTTTCGGCGCAGACGCAGGCACCTTCTCCCGAGAAAAAGAGAAGCCGCCATCGTCACTCGAAGAAAAGAGGCCGGACAAACTCGGGCTCCAGCGGGACGTAGCAGATCTCGGCTTGTCCGACAACCGCGTTTATCAGGCGTCTCGCCGCGCGTGGCGGCGCTTGCCAGATTCATAGTGTCCCGAGCGGGAGAGGAGTACGATGGGCCGGAAATAGAGCCAAATCGGAAATCCCGGCTAGGAGGCATTCAATATGAAAGGCAGCCACCTGTCTCGGAAGCACTACTTTTTGGCACTCGCCGTCGTTTTCATTTCCGTCACATTCGCGGCCCTTCTCGTTTTGTGTGTCGCCATCGACCGCCGATACGGTTCGAACATTGCGATAATCGAGGCGATTGGAGCCGCTATCCTAGTGGCGATGTGGATGGCGATGATCCCGCGAAAACCCTCTCAACGGGCAAACTATCCGCGCATTGAACATCTTCGAATAGCCGGAAAGTATGCTTCGGCGGGCGCAGCGAACATTGGCGTCTCTCCTCCGCACCTCCGGTAGCGATCCCCCCGGAGGATCACAGGGCCGGTGATTCTACGCTATTTGGTTGCGCGGCGTCGCGTGCGGCGAGGATCGTATTGACGTGGGTAGCCACAGTATCTTCGAGCTTCAGCGTTAAGAGGAGGTCGCCATGAAGTTTGCCACTCTCATCGTTTTCGCGAGCCTGATCCTTGTAGCTCCGCCCGCCTCCGCCCAGAAGGAGGAAATCCCGAAGAGCATATCGGAGAGCGTGGGCGGCACACTTAGCTGGGCGGAGAAAGGTTTCCTTTCCGTCGCGGAAGCCATGCCCGAGGCCAAGTATTCCTACATCCCCACGGGAGGAAATTTCGAAGGAGTGCGTTCCTTCGGAGAGCAGGTGAAACACGTCGCCTGCGCCCAGTTCGCCTTGTTCAATCAAATTGAAGGCAAGACTCCGCCGGAGCACTGTGAGAAGGGCGGCCCGTCGAAGGCGGAGACGAAAGCTGAATTGCTCAAATACCTGCGCGACTCATTCGACTACGGCGACAAAATCCTTGCCACCATTACCGCGAAGAACGCGCTGGACCGCGTCGAGGGTCCCTACGCCGGGCCCGACACGCGCCTCGGCATGGCCGTCGCCGCCGTCTGGCACATCACGGACCATTACGGCCAGCTCGTTGTCTATCTGCGTTTGAACGGCATCGTGCCGCCGCCCACGCAGCGGGATCCGCTGAAGGTCCGCTGACACCGAAGACGCAGGGCATAATTCGTCTTGGAATCAACAGGGGGAGGAAATGGCCGAACCATCTTACGAGGAACTCAAAGCACGAATCACCGAACTGGAAAAGGCAGGCGGCCGCCGCTCCGGCGAGCTTGAATTCAGAGTCGGGGAAAAAGGTGGCGTGAGCGTGTACGGGCTCGGGCGCTTCCCCGTCACTCTCTACTACGAGCAGTGGATTCGGCTGCTTGATGCTGAAGCGAAATTGCGCGCGTTCCTCGAAAAGAACAAAGCCGAGGGCAAATTAAAGCTGAAGGAAAAGTAGGTGCTCTCGGCTCGAAAGTGGACGTGGGGCTTGCGGCCCTCCGCCGCCGCAAGCAAGGGTGTTCGCCGCGTCAGGAATGAAAATAGCGCGAGGGCGGAAATAACCCTGTGCGTGAAAATTCGGCGCCGGCGGCACGTTTCACTTCCTGCAGCCAATAATCGAAAGTCCCTGTGGCCACGCCGACGAGCGTGATTGCACGGCGGTATTCCATGTTGCGCAGAAAATAGATTTCGAACAGCTTCAGACGTCCTTTCCATTCCGGACGCCGCAGCGCGCGGCGCCCGATGCGTTCGAAGTCTGCGACGTATTCCGAAGCGCGCGATCGTTCCGGCCGCCACTGGTACCCGGACGACGGAGTACCGAGGTCGAGCGCACGAACCTGGCCCGCCGAATCCGCGAGCCATTCCCTCAGACCGCGGTAACGTCCGTGGCAGACATCGAAGATTTCCGTCGCTTTCACGTGAAAGGAAATCCCGACGATCCTTGCCGGATCGTCAATTCTTTCGTTGCGGTTTGGATGTGCCCGTCAGCCACTCGCCCACATCCCAAGCCATGTCCGCGCGCCCCATTTCCTCTTCGACCGCGTCAAGGCACGTGTGGAAACATTCGCGCCATCCGCTGAGATATCCCCGCGCGTACTCTTCTGCAAGGCGCTCGCGCTCGCGGTGCGTCCGCTGCATCGCGAAGACTTCAGCGCGCTCGATCGCCGGCGCATGAAACGCCGTGCGCACGCGATAGAGAAATTCGCGCAGCGCGCGCAACACCCAATGCAGCGGCGGCGGGTAATACACGCCCATCCGCCTGCGTGGCTCGTACCAGGCCATCCTCCAGCCGAGGGGAACAATCCCTCCGTGGCCCACTTCCCTTCTCAAAGACAAAGCGTGCCTCATCGTTGGTTCACCTCCGGGCCCGCGCCCACGGCGAGCTCGCGCCGCAGCAGTTCTTCGCGTTCGAGGCGAAGAAGTTTGTAGGTCACTCGCGATTCCTGCAGTCGCGTTTGCCGTTCGTGTTGCTGTTGATGGAGATTTTGCCGTTGTTGGTGATCTTGCTTGGGGTTTTGGTTTGCACCTAAACCGGCGGGGTTTTCTTTTATTCTTACTATCGATGAACTACATATCCGGCTTGCATCCCGCACGAACGACGAAGACTTGCGCGAATTGCCCGGACAATTCTGCGGACCTCTCCCCGCAACTGTGCGTACACCCTCCGCAACATTGCGTGGGGGCTGTGCATATTTCTTGGCCTTCATGATGCGCACCACCACGCCGCTCGGTGCAGCAGTGGTTTCGATGTAGCCGTTTCGCCGCAGCGTGTGCATCCATCGCTCGAGCGTGCGACGGCCGAAGCCCGTTTCGTCTTCGATTTCGCGATAGCTGATCGGCGCGCCACCCAGCACCCAGCCGATCTCGCCCGATTGATGCGTCTGCCGCAGCACGAGCCATCCGTAGAGCCACACGGCCGCGTCCATTTTTTCGTAGTGGCGCGCCTCGAAGAGCACGCCGCGCAACCCCGAGTTGTAATTTTTTTCTCGCACTCGGCCGCTCGATTTCCGGCGAGGTCTGCTCGCCACATCTCTTCGATTTGCCGGGCCCAATCGGATTTAACACTCACCGCAATAGGGAATGAGCACTTCTACGTACTGATCCGCCACGATCGGCGAAGCCTTGAGCCGCAGAATCTCGCTCTTCGGCGGCCGCTTTTTGCAGAATCCGCAAACTTTTTCACCGCGCCAATTCGTGAAGGGAGGCCAGGGTTCTTGCGCAACGCGCTCTTTTCGTTCGCAAGCCCAGCGACACCGATTGGCATTTTCACGCTCGCGGTGAGACGGATCTGCGCGCCAACGACGCATGTAGTTGCGATTGTATTGTCGATGCGCCCTGAGCGACTCCTCGTGCAGCGCAGCACCTGTGGACGAATTCCTCGCGACTCTCTTTCCCGGCATGGCAGCCTCCGGAAACCCGCCGTCAGCTTGCAAAACCACTGTTCACCTTGGTTATTCGCCCGCATTTCGTACGGCGGGTATTTCTGAGACAAAAATTCCATGTCCGTAGTCGCCGCTTCATTCGTTAGCCTCGCCTACCTAAGCGCCCGCAAGCAGTTCCGCAAAAAGCCTGATGCGACTCGCGTGAAGCTTGCTCGGTAATACGAGCGGTAACGTTTCTATACAGGGTATTAATGTGACAGTAACTATAATAGCGAGCATCATCGCTCGTGCTGGCGTCCCGCCTTCTGCGCGATCGTTCGATCTGGAGACCACTCATGGGTTCCGACCAACTGCCGCTCGAATACTTAGTCACAAGTTCGCAAACTGCGCTCGAGGGATTCGAGCTATCGCGCCTGAACCGATGCGCAAATCTCCGAAAGGAACTTCGCCAGATCGCAGACCAATGGATCGGAGTCGAAATCGAAGCTCGAATGGCACGCTGGATCCTCGAATGCCGCCGCGCGCAGGATTCCGGCTCGAATTCGCCTGCGTCGGAATCTCCGAATTCGGCTTCCGGCGCCGCACTCGCTTGCGAGGAATCCCCGGACGTGCGGCCGGCCAAGAGCGCAAAGGCGCGAGCCGTCCGCCCCCGCGCGCGAGAAGACCAGCGTCGATTGCGATTGATTTCCTCCGAGACGGACGCAGCACCGCCGTTATTACCCGCCATCCCGCTCGACGCTGGGCCCCCGCCACGAGCGATCCAGGCCAGCGAATCTTTCACCCCAGCCACGGTCATCCTCCCGCATGCTGAAACGGCGCTGCGCTTACTCGAGCAATTCGTGCAATTCCAATCCACATCTTTCGGCGCTCGTTTCGCGAACACACGTGCGAACTCGAGAACACGGTCGCCGCGATCGGTCGTCACGCTTCCCCTTCCCCGCGAAATGCGGCCCGCCGGACCGGTGAGGGCGCCGCTGCAGCACCTTTCAATCGCACGGCGCTGGGCCGCGCCCGCTTCCTGAAGCCGCGCCATGACTGCTCTCGAAAACATTTTTCTTCGAATGTCGTTCGCGCAGGCGAAGGCTTCTGAAACTCTCGCGAGAAACGTCTCGCCGCAGGGAGAGGCTCTCTCATTTTCCTTGCCGCTCCGTCGTTCCACAGCACGCCGGGCGACGTCAATCCGAATTCGCTCCGCGCTGAGGCTTTCGCTGTTCCGCGCTCGCGGTAACGTGCAACGTCCAACCCCATCCATTCCGTCAAGATTCCGAAAGTCGATGCAACGATTCGCTTGCCGTTTCATGCGGGTTCTCGCCTCGCGATCGACAGCCGCAAATGAACCACGTCGGAAGCTTTCCGGCCTCGCGCTTTTCTCACGAAATTCCCTCGCATTCGATTTCGCCCATCGAACCATTCGTGCCGCGCTCTGTGTCCTTGCCGGAAAATTTGGCGCGATCCGAAATGCGCATCATTTCCATCTCTCGTCGCGCGCTGGCTCGGCCCTCTCGCGCCGCACTCCCCATCACACTCCCTTGGAGCTCTTCTCTCGTGTGTTGTCCCCCCACCTTGGGCTGCCGGTTCATCCGCGCAGACTGTCTCGCCACCCAAAACTCTTTGTCCTTGCGCGCAAGTCGTCCCGTAAATGAAGCCTTCGAGCTTTCTCCTCGCCGCGGAGTTCCACGGCCCTCTCGAACAAAGGATCTCCCTACGCATTCGCTTTTCTTCCGCGCGATTCTGTGCAAGGCAGATCAGCTCAGCCTCATTGGCCCGATGTTCGTCGTTCCGCATTTCGCCTCTCCTACGATTCGGTTCGCGCCTGCCCCATCAGTTCCCTGCCGGCGGGTCACATGACCTCCGCGCATTTCTCTTCTCGGTCGCCGGATGCCTGCGGTTGATCCCTTATGGACCGCGTTCCTATGGCTCTCCGGCGCGCTGTGTCTCGCCACCCATTCGTTTGGCCGTCGCGCAATTCTGCGGCTCTCTCTCGCAAGGAATCTCGCCACGCTCTTGGCTCTCCACCGCACGATTCTGCTCGAGGTATACCTACTCGGTCTCCGCGGCTCCACGTTCGATCTTCCACGCTGCTTCTCTCGCACCATGTCGTCGTTTCTTTTCTCCATGCCGCGGACGGCGCGGAGCGCTGTTCTTTGCCGTGCTTCCTTGCAGTGAGACCCCGACAGCATCTGGGGCCGGACGTATCTCACAGCATGTAGTCAGGCTGACTTCCCGGGTTGTCCCAGACCTCAACGACCGCAATTCGCTTCTCCTGTTTTTTGTTTTGCGTCTGGTCGATCAGTTCCCCGCAGACCATGCGTCATTCCTCTCCGCATTTCTTTTTTCGGCTGTCGTTTTTCTCTCGCCCCGCTCATACGCTTTGCGAGTCCGACCACATAATCCTTTCCCGATCTTGGCGCTCCGCTGTTCGTCCTTTCGGAGTTCGCTTTTAAAGCAACGACTCATCTCGTCTGTCACCTTGGGCACTCGATTTGGTCGCAGCCCCTCTTGCCGTTATTTGTTTCCCTTCGTCTCCTGCTTCTGCTTCCCTTGCTTCTCCTTCCCTTGCTTCTCTTTCTCATGTCGCCGTTTCTCGTCGCTTTTGTTCTCTTTCTCTTTTGTCTCTTTCTCTAGTTTCTTTTTTTCGCTCCACTGTCGTCGTACAGTTTTCTCTGCCGTTTCACTTTCTAACTTCGTCTCGTGTGTCAGCACGCCTGGCAAACATCCAGCATCGCCATCTCCGATGTACTTCCTCACCAAATCAATTGACCAAACATAACCTATTGATTAGCGGGGAATGAGAGTCTGAGATGAGAGTTTGCGTTTGACTGACGGAGGGAAACCCGGAGCGATATGCACGCAGGCAGACCAGCCGGTTCAAGCTCGATTCAGAGAGCAGCTTTGAACGAGTCACCAAGCGTAGACGCGAAGCCGTGCCAAGCACCGCGAAAGAGAAGTGCAAGCTTTCGCCAAACACTATGATGCTGCCTTCTCATCATGGCATCCACGTTAAATCCAAGCGAAACCCTCAAGTTGCTGGCAATCCGCCGGCAAGAATCCGCTCGCGCTATAAGAGCAAGAAGAGATTTGAAGGATTGTGCTGGTATGCCACCACGTAAGTCCTCTCTAGATCGACCGCTTGGCTTCAGGGGCTAAAGCCCTCGATTTTTCAACGGCTCCTATCAGGACACTTTCGGTTCGTCTGGGGACAAATCCCGCCGCGGCGCCCTTTGGAGAAGTGTCATGAATTTACTGGAGGCAATAGTCGATGGTGTCAGGTTCCCTTTTACCGTGCGCGCTCACCTGGAATCGAAGCCTGCAAATTGATCGCGGCAAATCGGCGAAATCCACGCGGCACACGATGCGCGAGGTGCATGCCGAAGCGGGCCTGCCGACCAGCAAGGACGAGGGCACAGCGACGTGCCGCGAGAACACCAGCGCAGCGGGCGCGTGAGCTTCGTGAACGGGCGAGTTCTTCATCTCTGGCACGGCGACCTGGAAAACCGCAAATACGCGCAGCGCCACGAGGAGTTGGGCAGATTCGGGTCCGAGCCATTCAGCGATATCGTATTGAGCCCGAGTGGCTGCTGGAGATGGAACGGAAGCAAGTCGCAAATGCACGAGTACGTGAGCGGATCGGCGGGGCGCGGGCAATCCATCCCACCACGAGCGAGAGAGGGAGGAAGCAATTAGGGGGCGGTGGCGCGGGGCGGCCAGGGCTCGAGGAGTTGCTCCTTGCGATAGATGAGCGCGTTGATGTCGTAGGGCGCAAGCTCGATGCCGTGGCCATGGGTGATGGCGTCGGTGGGGCAGGCTTCCACGCAATAACCGCAAAAAATGCAGCGCGAATAATCGATGTTGTAGACCTTGGCGTAGCGCTCGCCGGCCGAAATGCGTAGCGCGTCCGTGTTCTCGGCGGCTTCGATGTAAATGCAATTCGCAGGGCAAGCGGCAGAGCACAGGAAGCATCCCACGCATTTCTCGAATCCGTTTTCGTCGCGCTGGAGGACGTGAATGCCGCGATAGCGAGGCTGCACGGTCGGCGGAACTTCCGGATAGGATTCGGTCGTGGTCTTGCGGAACATGGTGAGAAACGTCACACGAAAGCCCTTGTAGAGTGTGAGAAACGTTTCGCCGACTTCCTGGATGATTGACGGCATCGAACATCACTCTAGCAAAGTGCGCGAGAGCAGGCAAATTGCGTTCGAGACGGATTCGCTGCGCGACGGTCTGAAAGCACCCTCGAAAAGTTGCGATTAGAATGGGGCGCGACTGTTTGTTTTCAATGAGTTGGCTCATTTTCTAATTCCGGTTGTTGCGATTAGAATTCGGCGTGGCTGCGCATCTGAAGGCATCGCCTTGACGACGCCTTTGTTCCCGATCCTCGCATCCATGCGGTGCGTCTGTAACATTCCAGTTTAATCATGCGCAGCGTAGCGCGCTTGTCAAGGATGAGCGTGTGTAAAGATTTTGAAGGCCGACGTTGAGGACCGGCTACATGCTGCGAGAGCAGCAGCGCATAGGTGGCCCCTGCTCGAACATCTTGTTAACGGCACGGCTCAAGCCGTGCCCTGACGAAGTGTCCTGCCTCAGCTGGAAATGGAGAAAACGTTCATCCGTCGGGATCGCAAATTGGAGGTGGCGAGGGTACAGCGGAAGAATCGCCGCCAGCGGGCCGCGTGACGGATGAAACGGATTACTTCCGATCGGCCGGCGATCCGCCCAAGATCGGAGCTCTTGCTTTCCCAATCAAGGTTCAGCGTGTCTCCCTGAGAGCCACGCCGCCGCAGTCAAACACACTGTAATCACGATTGAAAAAACGAGGGGGGTGGTGAAGGCGTATCTCCAGCTCAAAGCGGTGACTGCTACAAAGCAAATGGCGAGCGCCCACGCAATGCTTTGCACGCGTGCCAAAGTCTCTGCCGGAAGTCCCCCCAGCAACCACGCCAATACCGCCGCGAACAAAAGAAACACGGAGAAAAAAAGGCCAAACGCGCTGAAGAAGTCCCAATACGTCCGGGTAAACCCTTGCGCGTCAAAGTGGACGGAGCGCATTAATCCGAGAACCGCGTCCGCTCCCCATTCCGGATTATTCTGGCGAAACCCAAACGTATGTCCGGCGGCAAATAGCAACAGAAGAACAGATGAGATTCGGTAAAGAATTGGCGCTTTCACGTACTTCCTCCTGAACGTTCGCGGGCGCAGCTTACCACATCAGTCCACCCGGTCTGGCGCATGCCGGCGTTCCGAGCGGCTTACGGCACATTCGGAAATGGAATGGGAGTCCATTATTGCAGGGCGCGCTACTACTCGCCGGGAGGGGAGACGGGCGGCTTTTCGGAGAGCGAGCCTTTGCCGGCGATGGCGGCGATGATTTGCTTGCCGTGGAAACGGCCGTTCTCGATGAAAATTTCCCCCGTATGCATCCCGCCGACGATTACACCGGCGAGATAAATCCCCGGCACGTTGCTCTCGAGGCTTTCCGGATTGACTTGCGGTTTGCGCGTCTTGGGATCGAGGCGGATTCCGAGCGACTCGAGAAACTCGAAATCGGGATGATAGCCGGTCATGGCAAAAACTTGGGCAGCGGGGACGGGTTGCTCGTCGCCTGAATTTTTCACCCACACTTGATGCGGCTCGATGCGAGTGACATGGCTGCGGAAAAGCGCGCGGATTTCTCCGGCCTTGATGCGATTCTCGATGTCGGGCTTCACCCAGTATTTCAAACTCTTGCCCATTTCGGCGTCACGGTGAACGAGCGTGACGCGCGCGCCGCCGCGGAACAAATCGAGCGCGGTCTCCGCGGCGGAATTTTTTCCGCCGATGACGACGACATCCTGATTCCAGTACGGATGCGGCTCGGTGAAGTAGTGCGAAACGTGCGGCAGATCCTCGCCGGAAATGCCGAGGCGATTCGCGCGGTCGTAATACCCGGTCGCGAGAATGATTTTCTTCGAGCGATATTCATGCTCCGCGCCGGAATCGTCGAGCGTGTGGACGACGAATGCGCCGTCGTGGCCGCCGACGGATTGCACCCTTTCGTATAGTCGGACCTCGATTTCATAGTGCTCGACGGCGCGGCGATAATATTTGAGCGCTTCGCCGCGCGTGGGCTTGCCGCCGACGGTGACGAGCGGGAGATCGCCGATTTCCATGCGTTCGGGCGTGGTGAAGAAAACCAAATTCGTCGGATAGTGAAAGAGCGAATTGCAGAGACACCCCTTGTCGATAACGAGCGGGCGCATGCCTTCGCGCTTCGCTTCGATGGCGCAAGCAAGCCCGGTAGGACCAGCGCCGATACAGATGACGTCGTAGGATTCAGGCATCGGCATAGTGTGGCTCGCGAACGATTGAAATTCAACCCCGGAGGTCTCGCGCGGGTGAGACAGCGCGAGCGGAAGACGCAACGGCGTGAAGTTGCCTACGTGGTTGGCAGGAGCGAATCGGAGAGTTCGTCGGAAAATGCCGTGAGTTCGGCGAGGCGCGCGGGAGTTACTTCGAGCTTTTCCTTCTTCCACACGAACCAATCGCGCCCGTCGCGAGATATGCGGACGCTGAAGTTGCCAGCGACGAGATACGATGGGGCACCATAAACGCGGAACGCGCCTAGCGCGACGGGAGCCAGTAATGCGGCGCAATTCCCTTTTCGCACCCCCACACAGCTTGCGTACATCGGAAACGCCACGATTTCGAAGTCACGTGCGTGGAGGCGCTCGAGGATGCTCATTTGCTGCGGGGTCAGGTCCATCGCGACGGGAAGAATAGCAGGAGGCAGTTAAGGGCGACGGGTGAAAGTTGAGAGTCAAAGCGCAGCAATCGAAGAGAGATCCTTCGCCCGCCAAAAAACAATGGCGGACTCAGGATGACGCAGTGCGCGAGTTTGCGCGGATATGACAGCGCAAAAGGAAGCGAAAAGGACCCAAGCCCGTTTACGGAGGGGATGAATCCCCCCCTTCCAAGACGGCGGGCGCGGCGCGGTCAGGCGGCGGAGGAAGAATACGAGCCGCCGCCGGCGGCAGCGGCATTGGCGGAGGAGCCGGATTCGATCTGGCGCAGGACCGCGCGGAGGACGGCGGACAGCTCCTCCTGGCTCACATGGCTCTTCCTAAATTGGAGGCGCAGCGTATAGCCGCCGTCCTCGGAATGGTAGTTGAAGATGAAGGGGTGAGGGCGTGGGTCGGCGGCGGATTCTTCCTTGCGGGCGCGGCGAGCTTCGTCGCGGGTAAGGCCGCCCTGCGCGATGCGCTGGACCATCTCGCGCATCTTCTTCTCGTTGGGCTGGCGCGCGACCTGGAGCAGAAGCGACTTCGAAGCGATCCCTTTTTCGCCGCAGGCCTTGCGGACCGAATCAGGAATGACGCGCAGGGAAAGCGTCTCGGTGACCGAAGAGCGCGCGCGGCCGATTTTCTTCGAGATGTCGTCGTGCGTGTAATCGAATTGCTCGGCGAGGCGCTGCAAGCCGTCCGCCTCTTCAAACGGGGTCAGGTCCTTGCGCTGGAGATTCTCGATCAAAGCCAGCTCGAGGGTTTCCGCGTCATCGGCAATCTTTTCGATACAGGGTAGCTCGTGGAGGCCGGCGGCCTTCGAAGCATGATAGCGGCGCTCGCCGGAGATAATGTAGTAAGTGTCTTCGCGCGGGATGAAGCGAACCAGCAGGGGCTCGAGCACGCCCTTCTGACGAATCGAATCCGTGAGCTCGCGCAGATCGCCGAGGGCCTTGCGGGGCTGATCCGGGTTGGGACGGATCTTGTCGATCGGGATCATGCGGCCGACGGACGCCCCGCTAAAGCTTGTCAGAGTCTCGACGTAATGGGCGTCATGCCGCATCTTGAGAGTGACGGGCAACCCGATCCTCTTGGACACGTTGTATTACCTCCTGGGCAAGTTTCTTGTATTCCTCCGCGCCAGAAGACTTGGGCGCGTATGCGAATATCGTTTCCTTGTACGCCGGACTCTCTTCGAGCCGGACATTCTTGCTGATGCGCGTCTTGAACAGTGCGTTGCCGAACACGGCGCGAATTTGTTCGTGGGTGTCCCGGGAAATGTTGGTGCGCTTGTCGAAGAGCGTGATGACCACACCCAAAACTTTCAAATCCGGATTGGGTCGGGAGCGAATCCGGCCGTAGGTTTCGAGCAAATCGTCCGTGCCTTCGATCGCGAAATATGCCGCTTGAATCGGGACGAGTAAATGCGTGGCGGCGACGAGTGCGTTCACCGTGAGGATGCCAAGCGCCGGCGGACAATCCATGATGACGAATTCGTAGTCTTTGATTACCGGCGCGAGGGAGTCTTTGAGCTTGAAAGGCGCGTCGAACTGGCCGGCGAGCTGCTGTTCGAGCCTGGCGAGCGCCAAACGCGCCGGGGCGACAAAAAGATTCGGATCTTTGGTGGGGCGGATGATTTTCGCCATTTCCGCCGCGTGCTCGGCGAAGATGTCGAACATGGTGCCCTGGATGTCGTTGGCCTCGAAGAAAGCGATGGATGTATTGGATTGTGGATCGAGATCGATGAGGAGCGTCTTTTTCTTTTTGATCGCGAGAGCGGCAGCGAGATTGATGGCCGTAGTAGTCTTACCAACGCCGCCTTTTTGATTGGCAATCGCTAGGATGCAGGCCAAGCTTCGCCCTCGCTTCCCTGTGGCAACCGGGGGCCAATTCCTAGAGGCCCGCAGGCCAAGTCACCCTACAGGTGGGCACACTCTACCGATTCAGGCGGTCTGACTGCAAGGGAAAAATGAGGCAGGCGCGGGGGTTAGGCCCAATAGGCTGGGGGGAGAAGAAGAAAAAGCAGATCCCTCGACTGCCACAAAACGGCTTGATTCGCTTCGCTAAAACCAGGCAGGGCAGGTAGGACGACCATCGTCATCGGACGATCACATCTTGTAGCGGCCGAGATCGTCGTCGTTAAGATTCTCGAGCCACTTACGCAGCTCTTCGCTGGAGCTTTTCTCTGTGACAGTATTGGCCATACGCGAGGTCTTCAGGACTTCATCTTCAACGAAAATGGGGCAATCGAGTCGCAGAGCCAGGGCCAGCGCGTCACTAGGGCGAGAATCCACGGACATCATCTGGCCGTCACGCTCCATCCAGATCAGGGCGTAGAAGGTGTCTTCCTTGAGGTCGGAAACGACGACTTTGTGCACGTGGACATTGAGGCCGGTCAAAACGTTCTTCAGGAGGTCATGCGTCATCGGCCGCGGCGTCTGCACTTTTTCGATTTCGAGGGCGATGGCGTTGGCTTCGTAAACGCCTACCCAGATGGGAAGGACGCCGCTGCCTTGGGTTTCTTTCAAAACCACTACGGGCATTTGGGTCACCGGGTCCATCATCAAGCCTCGGATTTTGACCTCGAGTTCCATGATGGCCTCCCGATGCTTTAGAGCACGTGCTCGCCGATCAAACTGTTGGGGCCGGCACGCGTGACCTGGGCTTGAATATATTCTCCCAGAAGATTCTCGCGCGACGAAGTGAAATTTAGGATGCGGTTGCTTGACGTGCGTCCCGCCCACTGGCCGCGCGCCGCGTGACGCGCATCCACGAGCACTTCGTACGACTCACCCACGAGCAATTCGTTGCGCGCGGCCTGAATTCTCCTCTGATGTTCCTGCAAAATCGCGAGGTGCCTTCCCTTCTCTTCCTCGGGAATGGCGTCGGGCATGTCGAGCGCAGGAGTATTGGGCCGCGGTGAATACTTGAATGCAAAAACGCCGTCGCATTGCACGTGGTCGAGAAGCGTGAGCGATTCTTCGAAATCTTCTTCCGTCTCGCCCGGGAAGCCGACGATGATGTCGGTGGTCAGGCTGATGGGCCGACGGGCGGTGCGAATCCATTCGATTTTTTCGAGATACTGCTCGCGCGAGTATGTGCGGCGCATCGCACGGAGAATGCGATTCGAGCCTGACTGCACGGGCAAATGGATGTGGTCGCAGAGCGCGGGAGTGGAGTCAATCGCTTCGACGATCTCGCGGTGAAAATCGTTGGGGTGGGAAGTGGTGAAGCGAACGCGGCGGATTCCTGGAACGGCGGCGACGGCCAGCAGCAAGCCAACAAAACTCATCCGGTGCGCGGAGGGATCGCGGTAGGAATTTACCGTTTGGCCGAGCAATTGGATTTCGGTGTAGCCCGAATCCGCGAGACGGCGAACTTCCTCGAGAATCGAATCGCTGGAGCGGCTGCGCTCCGGGCCGCGCGTGTGCGGGACGACGCAATACGCGCAGGAATAATCGCAGCCCTCGATGATGGTGAGATACGCGCGAAAGGGATTGTCGCGGCGGGTAATTTCCGTCTCGAAAGTTTCGTCGGTATCGAGGTCGAGGCCGGTGACGCGGCGGCCGCCGGACTCGAGCTGGGCGACAAGCTCGGGCAAGCGCCGGTAGCTCGCGGAGCCGCAGACGAGACTGACCCAGGGCGCGCGCTCGAAGATTTCTTCGCCTTCCTGCTGAGCCACGCAACCGAGCACGCCAATCACCTTTCCGTTTTCCTTCGCGGCCGCTTTCCAATCCCCGAGGCGAGAAAAAACTTTCTGTGCGGCCTTTTCACGGATGCTGCAGGTATTGAAAAGGACGAGATCCGCAAGAGCTGGGTCTTCCACAGCGCGATACCCCCGGCCGAGAAGGACGCCCGCGACTTTCTCGGTGTCGTGGACGTTCATTTGGCAGCCGAACGTCTCGATGTAAAAGGATTTTCCTGTGGGGTTCCGCAAGTCGCCCGAGGCGACGGCTTTGCCGGTCAGCGAGTCGAGTCCAACATCGAAAGGCCTGCGCATGAGTGAAATGCCATTCTAACACAGTGAGTCACAGTGGCAGGATTGCGCTCGCGGCGGGCGAGTAGGGGAAATAGCGTATGTCGTTTTGGACAGCAAGAGTGAAATTGGAGGGGGTCTCATTTGTTTGACCCTATATGATGCGTGTGCTACGGTAACTTTGTTGGGGGCGAAATCGCTTTTTCTGGGGGGAAACAATTTCAGGCCTGGCGCTGCTCCTTTTTGCCGGCCGGCTCGGTACTCTGATTGAGCAAACGGGCTGGGTGGCGCGGATTGTCCTCGGTATTCTACTGATTCTATCGGTTTTTTCCTGGGCGATTATTCTCCAAAAATCCAGCCAGTTTGGGAAAATCGAACCACAAACGAAGAGATTTCTGCAGATGTTTCGCGCGGGACGCGGGCTGCCGGAGCCGAATACACTTCGCGTCGGCGCGGGCGGCACACCTCTGGTCGCCGTCTATCAGGCGGGCTATCGCGAGCTCGAAGCACAGCTCGGCAAAGGACAGCCCGGAGGGGGCGGGAGGCTGAAAAATCCGAACGCCGTCGGCGTGGAGATGCAAGTGGCCGCGGGGGACCAAGTGCGTGCGCTCGAGAAAGGGATGTCGTGGCTAGCGACCACGGGGTCCGTCTCGCCGTTCATCGGACTGTTTGGCACGGTGTGGGGCGTGATGGACGCGTTCGCAGGCTTGGGAGACGCCGGAACCGCCAGCTTGCGCGCAGTTGCCCCAGGGATCGCCGAGGCGCTGATAACCACTGCTGCGGGCCTCTTTGCCGCGATTCCCGCGGTGATCGCCTACAACCATTACCTCCACAGCATCCGCGGGCTCGCCGCGCGGATGGACGGTTTTGCGTCGGAATTCGTCGCCAAGATCGAGACGATTTACAGCTAGTCGAGCATCGCCATGCCGCAAATCCAGCGCGCCGACACCACACTCTCCGACATCAACATGGTGCCGTTTATCGACGTCGTGCTCGTGCTGCTGATCATTTTCATGATCACCGCTCCGATCCTGCAATCGGGGATTGAAGTGGATGTCCCGAAAACAAAAACGGTGAAGGAACTCACGGAAGTGCGGATGGTCGTGACGATCGACCGCGCACAGCGCGTCTATTTGAACGACAAACCCGTCAACATTCACCAGCTCGGCCAGCAGGTGGTCGCGCAATCGCATGACCCGCAGCATCAGGCGGTTTACGTACGCTGCGACGAAACGGTGCCGTTCGGGAGCTGGGCGACCGTGGTGGACTCGTTGCGGCAGGCGGGGATTACAAATGTTAGCGTGGTCACGCAGCCACTGAGCGAGCGGGCACAGGCGAAATAATAGGATGACAGGCGTCGCTACATTCGAAACTGCGGACAACCTGAAAAGGCCGCTCTCTTTTTCCATAATGTTGCACATCGCGCTGGGGGCACTGCTCGTGGTTTCGAGCGTTTATTCGCACCGCGGAGATCTGTGGGGAGGGCCGGGCGGCGCAATCACCATCGGGGTCGTGGGAAGCGTCCCGGGTATTCCGATGCCCCGGCCTGAACTCGAGACGCCCAGCCGCGTAGTGGACGACTCGCGCGGGCTCTACAAGAATGAGCCGCCGCCGGAAATCAAGCCGACGCCACCGGATACGATCCCCATTCCGAAATTCGAACACCTCAAGCCGCCCACGAAATACAATTCTCGGCCCTCGAAGGTATTGGAGAATCGGACGCCGCCACCGGAAAACGCCGTTCCATACGGCGGGGGCGGTGCGCCGACTGTACCGTACACGTCATTTACCATGGGCGCAGGCGTGCAGGGCGGGTTGGGAATGAATGGCGCGACGGGCGGAAATTTCGGCTCGCAATACTCGTGGTACGTAGAAGCCGTGCAGAGACGAATCAGCGGGGCCTGGCTGCAGTCCACCGTGGACCCGGGAATCAGCTTTGCGCCGCGGGTGATCGTTACGTTCGACATCCTGCGCAACGGCAGCGTCACCAACATTCAAATCACGAAGTCCAGCGGAAATTCGTCGGTGGACAATTCTGCTGTGCGCGCGGTCCGGGATGTGAGCCCGCTCGACGGGTTGCCGCCGGGATACAGCGGTTCCTACGTGAGCGTGGAATTCTGGTTCGATTTCAAGAGATAGGCGCAAAGGAAAAGAAGGCACGCATTGATGATAAGAAAAATTGCAATCCTCGCGGCATTCTGCACGGCAATCTCGATTGCGGCCGCTCCGCCGGCGGCGGCGCAGGACTGGTTCAAGACGGGCACGGGACTAGGCGTGTCAAAAGCACGGGTCGCGGCGCCCGATCTGCCCACGCGCACGCCAGAGGCGCAGCCCTTTGAAAAAACATTTCATGACGTTTTGTGGGCTGATCTGGACTATTGCGGCCTTCTCGAACTTGTCAGCCCGAGTTTTTACCCGATGAAGATCCCCAGCCAGCCGAGTGAACTGAATGCGGCGGATTGGAGCAACGCTCCGGCCAACACCTACATGCTTGCGTACGGGAACATGAGCGTGGAGAGCTCGAATCTGGCGGTCGCGGGGTACCTTTCCGACGTACACAATCCGGCGGCGCCCGTCGCGCTGCAAAAAATCTACCGCGGCGCGGCCACCGACGCGGACGCGCGACGCCTGGCACATCAGTTTGCGGACGACATCGTTTCGCGGCTGAGCGGCGGCTTGCCTGGAATCGCGCAAACGAAAATCGCCTACGTCAACTCGAAGACCGGAAATAAGGAAATTTGGGTGATGGACTACGACGGCGCGAACCAAGGACCGGCGACGCACCTGAAAACGATTTCGCTGACGCCTCGGTGGTCGCCCGATGCCACGCGGATCGCGTTCACCTGCTTCGTGCCCTACAACGGCGACACGCGAGCAGAAATTTGCATTCATTCGATGGCTTCGAACCGCTTGATCGCTTTTCCGCGTTTTCGCGGGACGAATAGTTCACCGGCGTGGTCGCCGGACGGGACGCAGATTGCGTTCATGTCGAGCCAAGGCGGCGATCCGGAGCTTTTCGTGAGCGACACGGATGGTAGCCATCTCCACCGGATCACGTTCGCAGCGGGAGTGAACACTTCGCCGGCATGGAATCCTAAAACGGGCAAGCAGATTCTTTTCGTCAGCGATCGCGGGGGCGAACCCGTTCTCTACCTGGCGAACTCGGATGGCACGAACGTGGAAAAAATCGACATGCCAGACATGGGGTACGTCGTGGACCCGGCATGGTCACCAAATGGGCAACTGGTTGCATTTAGCTGGCGACGACCGAGCGGCAATTTCGATATCTATGTCATGGACATTGTGAGCCGGGCGCTGGTGGAGCTAACCCGTGACGCGGGTCGGAATGAGCGCCCGAGTTGGGCGCCGGACGGGCGACATATCGTTTTCGAGTCCACGCGCACCGGCACGCGGCAAATCTGGTCCATGCTGGCGGATGGAAGCCTGCCGCGGCAGTTGACGTATGAAAGTCAAAGCGAATCGCCGAACTGGTCACCTCGCTGAGACAAAAATTTTATTGACGTTCCTTGCTTGAGCCCTCGCGGGATCGTCGAAGGAGGCACTCTATGCAACGCAGTTCTATTCAGAAGGGGATGTTGCTGTTCGGCCTTATTGGATTTCTTGTGTATGTCGGAGGCTGCGCCAAGAAGGTGGCCAGCACTCCGCCAGCCGCGGCTCCCGCGCCACCGACGGCCAGGCCGACGGTGACACTGAACGCGTCGCCGACGACCATTGCAGCCGGCGATACGGCGACCCTGTCGTGGTCGTCCACGAATGCGACGGATCTGGATATCGAGCCGGGCATCGGCAAAGTGGCGCCGCAAGGGTCCACACCTGCGAATCCCACCGAGTCGACAACGTTCACGATCACGGCTACGGGATCGGGTGGCTCAGAGACAGCGAGCGCTCGCGTGACCGTGACACCGACGGCCGCGGCAGCGCCTGCGGCGCAGCCGGGCCTGAGCGAATTGTTCGAACAAAACGTGAGGGATGCGTACTTCGATTTCAATAAGTCCGATATCCGGCCGGACGCGCGAGGGGCACTGACAAAGACTGCGGAATTCCTGCGGTCGTACTCGCAGGTCCACGTGTCGGTCGAAGGGCACTGCGACGAGCGCGGCTCGACCGAATACAACCTGGGGCTCGGCGAGCGCCGCGCGCAGGCGGCGAAGAACTACTTGATTTCACTCGGCATCCCCGCCGACCATATGACCACCGTGAGCTGGGGCAAGGAGCGGCCGTTCTGCTCCGAGCATACGGAAGAGTGCTGGCAACAGAATCGCCGCGCCCATTTCGCAATGGCTCACTAAAAATTAACCCGCACGCGCGAACGCGGCCGGCGGCAGCCGGGTGCGTTTCGCGCGCCGGGAAGGAGGCTCTCTTTGCGCACACGATGGATTGTGCTTGCACTCGTAGTGTTGTTCGCGGGCGCGCTCGCTGGCGCGCTGCTCACGCCCCAGCCCGCCGGCGCCGTATCCAAGGAGATGATCGAGCTGCAGCAGGCGGTCAACCAGCTCGTCCGAGGCCAACAGGATTTGCGCAGCGCGGTTGACAGTAACAACGCGGCGCTTCGGACGCTCGTGCAGCAGTCACTCGATTCGATGAATGGCTTGAACGCTCAAATGGGCGTGCTGCAGAAGACGGTCCAGGAAGTGCAGGCGAACACCGGCTCGCGAATCGATACAATGACCACGCAGACGCAGGGGCTTTCAGACAATATGCAGGACGTGCAGGCGCGCGTGGGAAAGCTTTCCCAGCAATTGACGGATGTGCAGAATC
Organism: uncultured Acidobacteriota bacterium; assembly: GCA_963812565.1. Lineage (GTDB taxonomy): Bacteria > Acidobacteriota > Terriglobia > Acidiferrales > UBA7541 > Palsa-295. The sequence goes on along the minus strand of CAWEVR010000006.1, from coordinate 812,677 downwards.
TGTTGCAAAGCATCGACGCCAAGGTTTCCGGCACCGCCGTACCCAGTAGCGCAGGGGGAGGCGGATCGAACGGTCTCGGGGCAAACGCGCCGAATCCGACGATGCCTGCGGTTTCGTCCGACACGCTTTATCAGAGTGCGTTGCGCGACTTCAGCACCGGAAAGTACGACCTCTCTCGCCAGGAGTTTTCCGACTACTTGAAAAATTTCCCGACGAATGACCTGGCTTCGAACGCGCAGTTCTACCTCGGCGAAATCGAATACGCGCAATCGGATTTCAAGGGCGCCATCGCGCAGTACGACCTGGTTCTCTCGAATTATACGAAGAGCTTCAAGATGGGGGCCGCATTGCTGAAAAAGGGAATGGCGGAACTCGAGCTGGGCATGAAAGCCACCGGAACGCGCGATCTCCGCGAAGTCGTCCAGCGCTTTCCCGGGTCAGACGAAGCACGACGCGCGCAAGCAAAGCTCAAGGAAATGGGCGTCTCCACTACTCCACGCACGGCGTCACCGCACTAGAATTCGACCGCGCTACTTGCGAGGCTGAAAATCCGGATCACCGGCCTGCCACAGCAGGAATGAAGTCTCGTCCGCGTATTCGAGATCGGCCTGCGAGCGAGTGGAACCCATGCCGTGGCCCGCGTCGTAGTCCACGCGAAGAAGTACGGGCTTCCCACTCGATGTGGCTGCCTGCAGGCGCGCCGTCATTTTAGCGGGCTGCGAAGGATCCACGCGCGGATCGTTGTAACCGGTAGTGAGGAGAGCCGCGGGATATGCAGTTCCGTTCTTCACGTGGACGTAGGCGTCCATCGCGTAAAGGGCCTTGAAGCCGTCCGGTTCCGTGACTGTTCCAAACTCGGCGATGTTGGGCGGCCCATTGGGAGTCAATTCCGCGCGCAGGGAGTCAGAAACTCCGACGCGAATGAGCGCGGCAGAAAAAAGTTCGGGACGCTGCGTGATGGCCCCGCCAATCAGGATTCCACCGGCGCTTGTCCCTTCGCCCGAGAGGAGCTTAGATGTCGTGTATTTCGTGTCGATCATGTATTGCGCGCAGCCGAGGAAATCGTCAATGGTGTGCTGCTTCGTGAGTTTGTAACCAGCGTGATACCACTCGAGGCCGTATTCGCCGCCGCCTCTCACATGAGCGACGCCGATGATTCCGCCGCGCTCAAGCCAGGCAATCCACGTGGGGTTAAAGTATGGGTCGAGCGAGATTCCGTAGGAGCCGTACCCGATCAAGTGCGTGGGATGGGACGCGTCAAGCTTCGTCCCTTTGGCCCGGAGGATCGAGAGGGGCACCATCGTCCCGTCGGCGCTCTTGGCTTTCACTTCCACCGACTCGAATTTCGAAGTGTCCACCGGCGCAGGCGGCTCGATTTCGGTGTCGGCCGTCTGGTTCGAGCGCGGGTCATATCGGAACCAAAGCGGGGATATGGTCCAGGAGCTGACGTTCAGCATTGCTCCGGGTTCTGTGGGAGTGATCGAAATGCCGGCGACTGATTTACCTTCGGGCACAGGAACCTGCTCGATCTTGCCGGAAAAAGACATACGCCGGAGGCGGCCGATTCCGCCGTCCAAGTCGCGAATGTAGATGCCGTCCTGACTGATGGACACGTTCTCAATCACCACTTCGCTCGCAGAAACCGCGACGGCAGCGTGAGCAATGTCCGGGGTCTTCAGGCTAGTCCGCACGACTTCGGAGCGCGGACTGTGCTTGTGGGTGACCACGTAGAGATCGTCATTGCGGACGTCGAATCGCGTTACGTCGTCATCGATATCGAAAAGCGGTTTCCATTCGATGCTCCCAGATTTGAGCTGGTCGATGGGAGCGTAATAGGCGCTGATCTCGCGCTTGGTTCCATGGTAGAGAAGGCCAAGCACGTAGGGGGACGCGGGGCTATAAAAAGCGAAACTGAGGTCGTTGTCGGCTATTTTTAAATTCGGAGCGTAACCATAGCCGAACACGAAACGGTCAGTCTCGGGGTCCTGGCCAAGAACATGGATGTACGCGCGGCTGCGCTGTTCATAAGCCGTACGAGGCATGTCCGGGGAAACCCTTTGAAGCCGGTTATACGAAAACGACTGGTTGCCGGGCAGCCAGAAAATTGCGCCAAAGCGGGCGCGGTCGATCGCGTCCGGGAGAATGCGCCCTGTAGAGGTTTCCAGAACGTGAATGACGCTGTTTTCCGAGCCGCCGGTTGAAATGCCGTAGGCCACGAGCAATCCATCGAGCGAGGGCTGGAAGTAATCGATCGAGGAATGAGCGCCGTTGACCGTAAGGAGCTCGGGGTCAACCAGAATGCGCTCCTGTGATCGGAGGTTGTCGCGGACGTACAGGTTCGAGTTGTCAGCGCCAGGCTCGGTCTTCAGATAGAAAATCCGACCACCCCAGACTTGAACGCCGCGAACCGAAGTCGTGGATGTGTGCAAAGCTTTGACGCGCTCAAGCATTTTTTCCCGCCCCGGTATGGCGGCGAGCACGGATCGCGTGTAGTCGTTTTGCGCCTTCATCCATGCGACCACTTCAGGGTCTTTTGTGTTCTCCAACCAGCGATAGGGATCCACGACCGAAGTGCCAAAATAAGTATCCGTCACTTCGCGGACGGGCGTAGCCGGCGGCCTGGATTGGGCAGCGAGGCGTGGAGGCGAAAAAGCGACCCAAACAAAAACGAGCAGAAGAGCGACGAAGATGCGCGCTCGGTTCCTCAAACGATGAGCCATCGGACCCACCCCTGTTGGTTTGACGCGTCCCTACCGGTAATGGTTAGGCAGGACCTTAAATGGAGACAAATATCTACCACTCACCCGACGCGCATGTCCAGATTTTGTGGCGCGCAGGAGTGGCCAATTCTACGATGCTGGGCTGACAGCGAGGGATGATTGTGGGCGAGCGAATCGAGTGGTATACCGCTTACGGAATTTGATTGAACGCCGAATTGTGCCGGCGGGACGGAGGAGGATGAATTCCATGAAGTACGATTTTCTCGTCGAGACCTACGAGACCGAGCGAATCAAGGTGGTGAGCGTGTGGAGTGAATTTCGGGAAGATGAACTTCCCTTCCGGCCGCGCGAGGGAGACCCGCGGGGACGCAGTTTCCACGAGCAGATGGTGCATCAATGCGCGAGCGAGGACATCTGGTTTCGTACCATGCTGGGCATTGATGTGGGCGCACCGCCCTTGCCGAAGCCGGAGACGCGCTTGGCGTTTATCGAGCGTTACGCGGAGGATAGCGGGAAGCGCCTGGGGGTATTGCGGCAAAAAAGCGAAGGCTGGTGGGAGGAACATGGGACGTTCTTTGACGTCGACCGGCCGCGGACATGGATCATGACTCGCCGCATCGCTCACACGGCGCATCATCGCGGGCAACAAATGGCCATGCTGCGCATGCTCGGACGGGACCTGCACAGCAACTACGGGCCGACGGCGGACACAGGCGGACTCATGGCCAATCACGCTCCGACGATCTATGCCTATGCGGGACTCAAGGAGCTGATGCAAGGAGAATCCGCGGGGGGCGCCAAGTCACGATTGCCAGGCGCGGGCGGGAAACCCGTGACGGAACGGCCCGCGGCAAGGTGAACCCGCACGGATCGCTGTTTTTCGCGCCGGAAATGGTGAGTTCAGCTATACTCGCGTCATCCGCAAAATCTTCTGATCAGGTGAACCATTATGTCAGTCAATAAAGTGATTCTGGTGGGGCGGCTGGGCCGCGATCCGGAGACGCGCTTTACGTCCGGCGGGCAGCCGGTGGGGAATTTCTCGCTCGCTACCGATGAGTCGTACAAGGACCGCAATGGCGAACGCCAGAAACGCACGGAATGGCACAAAGTGGTGCTGTGGGGCAAGCTGGCAGAGATCGCACAGCAATACCTGAAAAAAGGAATGCTGGTTTACATCGAGGGCCGCATCCAGACACGCCAATGGGAAGACAAACGCGACGGCCAGAAGCGCACGAGCACCGAGATCGTTGCGAGCACGATGAAAATGCTCACGTCACGTGCCGAAGGTGCAGCAGCCGGCGCAAGCGCCGGGGCAGGTGCAGGCGCTTCCGGCGGGATGGGCCGCGCGGCGGATCCGGATATGGAAGGCGGGCCAATGCCCGATGAAGGTGGCGCGGCGGGACCGGAAATTTCAGACGAGGACATTCCGTTCTAGAACGGTGGCAAACGCAGTGAGAACAGCCAAGATTCTAGTCCTATCCTGCGTGGTGATTATCCTGATCGCCCGGGTCTCGCTTGCGAAAAGGGGCAATATCGGCATCTACGCGATTGTGGACAAGGTTGTGTTCGAACCGAATGATAACTCGCCTGAGCGGGTCCAAATCCGGGGCGTATTCGTTGTTCCTGTTCGAATGTCGAGCGGCGAGTATCAGGCTGCCCAGCGGGGAATGCTTTATTTCCGAGTTGTTCCGGGAATGGAAGAAGCTGCAAGGAAGGAATGGGCCGAACTGAAGACGATGGCTGGAACAGGTCGGGCCTTTGGGTTTACAAATTACTGGATGCCTGACCCAACCGATTCGCAGCGCAGTGCATCGCTGGAAGTTCATGTCTACAAGAATGGAGATCTGGGCGCCCCAAACTCGTACCCTCTAGGAATCGGAATTGTGAAAACGAATGACGGGACGAATCCGGACTTCGATCGCATCGTCACTCAACTAAAGGAAACCGCGAGCCGTCCCTGAATAAACCGTCTGTAGTAGACACCCCTCTTTGATTGCAATGAAGGGCACGCCTGAATCGAAGAGAGATTCTTCGAGCCGATTCCACGGGCGCTCAGAATAACGGCATTGATGATGGGTGGCAAAGCGTCCGGCGAGACGGGCGGGTCTGGGACCCGTCCTACTGAGAAAACGCAGATTCCTCGGTGCGCAGAATCGTCTAACGCCCTTCGTCTTTTTTCCGCTGCTCGTCCAGGCGTCGCAAGAAATCTTCGAACTTGGGCTGCTGCTCGGGCGTCAGGATTGCGCGAATCTGGGCGCGTCCGTGCTGCCGAATCTGATCTTTTTGCGCATCGAGCGGGGAGTAGAGGGCACGAAACTGAGAACGTGTGTCGTCCATGATCGCGCTGACCTGTTTCTGCTGGTCGGCACTGAGCTGCAGCTCTTGCGTGAGATGCGCGTAGATTTGATCGTGCCCGAGCAGAACCGGCGGATGGCCCCACACGCGCTCGCCCCAAATGTGCGTTCCCACCCCTCCGAGAAGCGCACCGAGAAGAAAAACGACGATCACGAGAAGGGCCGCTTCGCGGCCGGTCTTATTCTTGTCCATGATTCACATCCGTCATCATCCACAGCACATCGTCCCTGCTGGCCGGTGGGCGAGAGGGGTCGGAAAACAGCTCGTGCACATCGCCTGAGCGAGCGGATGCAACAGCCGGTTGCGACTGATTGTGCAATCGCACGTCGTACGTGAGCAGCATCGCGAGGACGAGCGCCGCCGTTCCCGCGAAGCGCCACGCGAGCGAAACAAATGGCTGCCAGTAGCTGCCTGCGGCGGCTTCCCGACCCTGGCCGGCCTGGATCCGCGCCATCACGACGCGTGCGAACGCCGGTCCAGGATCACCTGCCGGCTCCGCCGCTGCGGTCAGTCGCGCAGCCAACCTGGCTTCCTCGAGAGCAACGCGGCAGCCAGCGCAGGATTTCAGATGATCTGCGAGGCTCTTTGCGTCAGCGCCGCCGAGATCGCCGGTGAGATGATCTTCCAGAAAAATTTCAAATTGCGGACACGCACTCGTTTTGAATTCCGATTCCATGGGCTTTTAAAGCTCCTTTTCTCCCGCGGCCGGATGGCGATTCGTGCCCAACCGGCGCCGATACACGTCCATCAAACGACCGCGCGCCCGAAACAAACGAACCTTGACCGTATTCACATTGAGGTCGAGAACTTCGGCAAGCTCCTGAACGGAAAAACCTTCAATCTCCTTGAGCACGAGCAACTGCCGGTCTTGCTCCGGCAGTTTCTCCAGCATCCTTTCGAGCAAATCCTTCGCTTCAGCGCGTTCGCTCGGAGTCACGGGGGGTCGATCCGCCGAAACAACGCCGTCAAGTCGCGCGACTTGTTCCTCCGACAAATCCGATTCGTAAACCAAGGGCCGCACTTTCTTTTTCCTCAAATAATCCCAACATTCGTTGACCGCGATCTTGTAAAGCCAGGTCGAAAAAGCCGCGCGCATGTCGAAGCGCTTGATTGAGACGAAAGCCTTGAGGAAGACCTGCTGCGCGACATCTTCGACATCCTCTCGCCTCCGCAAAATGCCGCTGACCAAGGCAAATACGCGCTGTTGATTCCGCCGGACCAGCTCTTCGAAGGCAGAATCTGTTCCATTTTGGGCCAGTCGGACCAGTTCCCTCTCTTCTTCACCCTTCTCCCGCCGGCTCAGTGGGAGCGACATGGCGGGGGCTGAAGCGCTGGCTGCCATACTCTTTGGGACGTTCGCCATAGGATTCCGGTTACGACGGAAGCATCGAGTTTCCCCTGAGTTGGGTCTTGCAGGGGTAACTAGTTCATGCAACAATACCCGACATGATAATCGGAGATCGCATCCGCCTGCTACGTGAAACGAAAAAACTTTCTCAGGGCGACATCGAAAAACGCACCGGGCTCCTTCGCTGTTACATTTCGCGCGTCGAGAACGGCCATACGGTTCCGGCGATCGAGACACTCGAGAAACTGGCACGGGCGATGGAAGTGCCCCTCTACCAGCTATTCTACGACGGAGAAGAGCCGCCCGAGCTGCCGAATCTTCCCAAGCGGAAGACTGCGGACGATATCGCCTGGGGAAGCAAGGGAAAAGAAGCGCGCTACCTGGGCCGCTTCCGCCGGCTATTGGGCCGAATTGATGAGGGCGACCGCCGGCTTTTGCTTTACATGGCCCAGAAGATGGCCAACCGCTAATCGAGCGCGGCGCTCGGTGGCAAGCTTCCGCTTCATTCCCATTCGATGGTGCTCGGTGGCTTCGAGCTGACATCATAGACGACCCGGTTCACTCCCGGCACTTCGTTTACGATGCGCGTGGATATTCGCTCGAGCACTTCGCAAGGCAGACGGGACCAATCGGCCGTCATCGCATCCTGGGAATCCACGACGCGAACAGCGATGGTGTGGCCGTACGTCCTGCCGTCCCCCATCACGCCGACACTTTGCACCGGGAGTAGCACCGCAAACGACTGCCAGACCTTTTCATAAAGCCCGGCCCGCCGGATCTCTTCGACGACCACCGCATCCGCAGCGCGCAGCGTTTCTAATTTCTCATGCGTGATTTCTCCCAGAAGCCGTACCGCGAGTCCGGGTCCGGGGAACGGATGCTTCACAAGAATTTCTTCGGGTAGGCGAAGTTCCCGGCCGATCTGGCGCACTTCATCTTTGAATAAATCGCGCAAAGGCTCGATCAGTTGGAACGGCATATCGGCGGGCAGCCCGCCCACGTTGTGGTGCGACTTGATCACGGCCGACGGCCCCTTCACGGAGACGGATTCGATCACGTCGGGGTAAAGCGTTCCCTGCACGAGAAATTTCACGGGCGGAGCGTCTCTCGAAGTCGTCGCCAGCTTGCGCGCCTCTTCGGCGAAGACGGCGATAAACTCCGCGCCGATTCGCTTGCGCTTCTCTTCCGGGTCCGTGATGCCTTTGAGGCGAGAGAGGAAACGGGCGGACGCGTCCACGCCAATGACGTTGAGGCCCAGAGGACCGCGGAGCAGCTCGAGAGTTTTCTTGAATTCGTTGCGCCGCAGGAGCCCCGTATCCACGAACACGTTCGTCAAGCGGCCGCCCATAGCGCGATCAACGAGGGCCGCGGCGACGGCCGAATCCACTCCCCCGCTCAACGCGCAAATCGCGCGCGCACCTTCGGTCTCGATGCGGATGGCTTCGACCGTGGAGGACACGAAGCCCGAGCGATTCCAGTTTTTCTTTGCGCCGCAAATGCCGAAGACAAAGTTGTGAAGGATTTCCGTGCCGCGGTCGGTATGCTTTACTTCGGGGTGGAACTCGACGCCGTAGAAATTCCTGCGGGAGTCCTCGACAGCGGCGACGGCGTTGTCCGTGCGGCCGGTAATCACAAATCCGGCGGGCATGCCGGCGAGGTGGTCGCCGTGGCTGTTCCAGATTTTCAAGTGACCCGGCAAACCAGCGAAGAGTTTCGATTCTTGCTCGACGTCGAGCACGGCCGCACCGTACTCGCGCCTCTCGGCGCGCTCGACCTTTCCGCCGAGAGTGTGCGTGAGCCAATGCATGCCGTAGCAAATGCCGAGCACGGGAACCCCTAGGTCGAGAACTTTCGGATCGCACACGGGCGCGCAGGAGTCGTACACGGAGCTCGGGCCGCCGGAGAGGACCAAGCCCACCGGTTCGAGATTGCGAATGTCGGCGAGCGATGCGGTGCAAGGAAGGATGGACGAAAACACCTGCTGCTCGCGGATGCGGCGCGCGATCAACTGCGTGTACTGCCCGCCGAAATCGAGAACCACGATTCCCTGGCGTGTGGTCACCGTTGCTCCATCTTTGTGCTTACCTTCTTCGGACCTTTTTGCAGTGGCAGCCCCGCTTTCCGGTGTCATTCTCTCACCCCGTCTCTCAAGCCGTTTAACGCAAAACGATATTCACGAGCTTCTTAGGCACGACCACGGTCTTGGCCACGTCCTTGCCGCCCAGGAGAACGGAAATCCGCGGATCGTTGAGGGCTCGCTCAACCGTCTCGTCGTCGCCGAGGCCATCTTCGACCATGATCTTTCCGCGGAGGCGGCCATTGATTTGAATGACGACTTCGAACTGTTCTTCGTGTGTGAGGTCCTCGCGGTACCGGGGCCATTTCGCGCGCGCGAGGCCGCCGGAATTGCCGAGCATCTCCCAAAGCTCTTCGGAAATGTGAGGCGCCATGGGCGAAAGCATGAGCACGAAGACTTCGAGGATTCGTTTCAAAATGACGGGGCTCAGGTCCGCGTCAAGAGGCTCCTGCGCATGAAGCTCGTTCACCAGCTCCATGATCAGCGCAATCGAGGTATTGAAATGCCAACGGGAGTCGAAGTCCCTGGTCACGCGCTTGAGCGTTTGATGCGTCTTGCGGACGAGAATCTTTTCCTTGGGCGTGGCATTGGTAAGATCAGTCTTGCTGACGAGGTCCACCTCGACCGAGCGGAGGCGATCCGCGTGCTTCGAGATCAGGCGGTACACTTTGTTGAGGAAGCGCGAGCAGCCTTCGATTCCCGTCTCGCTCCATTCCAGGTCGCGCTCGGGCGGCGCGGCGAACAGCGAGTACATTCGCGCCGTGTCGCAGCCATATCTTTCGGCCATGTCAATCGCGCCGACAACATTGCCTTTGGACTTCGACATCTTCGCGCCGTCTTTCAGCACCATGCCTTGCGAGAACAGGCGCTTTACTGGCTCGCGATGGGTGACGAGGCCGAGGTCGTACATCACTTTGCAAAAGAAACGCGAGTAGATGAGGTGCAGGATGGCGTGCTCGATCCCGCCAATGTACTGGTCGATTTGAAACCAGTAGGCCACCTTGGCCTTATCGAACGGGGCACGATCGTTGTGAGGATCCGTGTATCGATAGAAATACCATGAGGAATCCATGAATGTGTCCATTGTGTCCGTTTCGCGGCGCGCGGGACCACCGCATTTCGGGCACTTGGTGTTCACGAATTCCGGAACGGCGGCGAGCGGCGATTGGCCCTGGCCCGTGAGAGTCACATTTTCCGGAAGGCGCACGGGAAGCTGGTCGTCCGGGACGGCAATGGTGCCGTCTTTTTCGCAGTAGACGATGGGAATGGGCGTGCCCCAATACCGCTGGCGCGAGACGCCCCAGTCCTTCAGCCGGTAGGTCGTTTGGGCTTCACCGAACCCCTTCGCTTTGGCGTCCGCGGCCATTTTCTCGAGCGCTTCATCCGAGGTCAGGCCTGAATACGGACCAGAATCAACGAGGCGGCCATGACCAGTGTAGGGCTCGCTCATGCGATCGGTGCGCAGCGGGGCGCCTTCGAGAGGTTGAACGACGATGCGCACGGGCAGATGATATTTCTCTGCGAATTCGTAATCGCGCTCGTCATGCGCCGGGACGCACATCACGGCGCCCGTCCCGTATTCGGCGAGAACAAAATTCGCGGCCCAGATGGGCAGGCGCTCGCCCGAAAACGGATTCACGGCAAAGCGGCCCGTGAAGAAGCCTTCCTTGGGTGCGGTGGCGAGGTCCACCGAACGAATCACATGCGAACTGAGGCGTTTCCATGACGCCTCCATGCCCACGTGGCCGGGGAGGCCGGAAAAAAGCCCGGGCAGAGCGGGATGATTCGGCGAGAGGATGATGGCGGAGGCGCCGTAGATTGTGTCGATGCGCGTGGTGAAAACGTCGAGTGAAGTGTTGGCCATTTGCTCGACAGCGAACCGCACGCGAGCGCCGCGCGATTTTCCGATCCAGTTCTGCTGCATCACGAGCACGCGCTCCGGCCAGCCACCCTCGAGCTGGGCCATGTCGTCGAGTAATTGATCGGAATACTGCGTGGTGCGCAGGAACCATTGCTCGATTTCTTTGGCTTCGACCTGCGTCGTATCGTGCTGCCAGCAGAAGCCGTCGATCACCTGCTCGTTGGCGAGCACAGTCTGGCACTGCGGGCACCAATTGACGCGGCTGCGCTTGCGGTATGCCAAGCCGCGCTCGAACATGCGCAGGAAAAACCACTGGTTCCAGCGGTAGTATTCCGGATCGCAAGTCGAAATTTCGCGGCTCCAGTCGTAGCTGAAGCCGAACCGGCGGCATACCGCTTTCATCTGTTCGATATTCGCGTTGGTCCATTCTCGCGGCGGCGTGCCGCGTTTAATCGCGGCGTTTTCCGCGGGGAGCCCGAATGCGTCCCAACCGATCGGATGAAGTACATTGAATCCGCCCATGCGCTTGTAACGCGCGATGGCGTCGCCGATCGTGTAGTTGCGCATGTGGCCCATGTGCAGCGTGCCGGAGGGATAAGGCAGCATTTCGAGTGTGTAATATTTGGGCCGGGACTCGTCACCGTCTTCAGCGTGGAAAGCGCCCTGCTCTTCCCAGATTTGCTGCCATTTCGCTTCGATGCGCTGAGGCTCGTATTCGGACAAGTTCACTTTCCTCGCGATCTTGACTTCGCTCTTGCTCGGCTTGCTTTCTTTCTCTGCGGCTTCATGCCGTCGCGACCCGTGGCACGCACGACTCGTCCCACGAGCCTCCACAGCATCGCGACGTTGCGGCGATCGTCACCGGGCTTGTCGATCGGCGTCTCGAGAATGAACGCTTTGCCCGCAAGCAGCGGATGATTCAGGATTCGTCGGAACGCCTCGCGCCCGATTTTGCCTTTGCCGATGTGCTCGTGGCGGTCGACACGCGAGCCGAGCGGTGTTTTCGAATCGTTGACGTGAATGACGACGACGCAGTCGAGCCCGACGGCACGATCGATGGCTGCGATCGCACGTTCGAGCCCCTCGGGAGTGCGAATATCCCACCCGGCAGCAAAGACATGCGCCGTATCGATACAAATGCCGAGAGGCAAATCGGGACATGCGTCGAGAATCGCCTTCAACTCTTCAAAACGCGATCCCACCGAACTTCCCTGCCCCGCCATATTCTCGAGCAGGATTTGCAGGCCGCCGAGACTCAACCCTCGCGTCGCCTGCCTCAGCCCATTCGCGATGGAGGCAACGGCTGCGTCCACGGTGCAATCGCGGCCACTTCCCGGGTGGGCCACGAGATAATCGGCACCGAGCGCGATGGCGCGCACAATCTCCTGATGGAATGACTGGACCGAGCGAGTGCGCAACACGGGATTAGGCGAAGCGAGGTTGATCAGGTAACTATCGTGAATGACGAGCGGCCCCAGGCCCAGCGCTCGCCGCTGCTCGCGGAAGCGCAGCGCGTCCGCCTCGGAAATGCGCGCCGTCCCGCGCGCCCACATGCGGGGGCTCGAGGAAAAAATCTGGAGCGCGTTTGCGCCTAGCCCGTGCGCAATCTCAAGCGCTCCGGCGATATCTCCGGCAATCGAGGTGTGAATGCCAATGCGGAGGTTGCCGTCTTTCCATGCTGGAATCTCAGGCGGAGGAGGCGGTTCCGGGCGGTACTCGTCGGCGGCGTCGTAAACGGGGATAATTCTCTGTTGTGGTTCCGCCATTCCCTCAGGGTGTGCATATCACAGCGCGCGCCAACGGAGGCTTCGCCTGCAACTGCGTAAACGAACATTTTAGCTGAATCGAGCGAGATGCGCAAAGAAATGCAGAGTGTGGTAGTGGGTCATTTTGCGCTGGCGCGGACGTGCGGTCGCCGCCAGGACCCCGCTTCTGAATCCAGATGTCGGTGAACCACGTGTCCGGTATCCGCGTCTATCAGGCGTGTTTTGCTTCCGGGTGTGCTGCATCCGCCGAGAGCGGTTTCACGCTCACGCCTAAGCACCTATCCCACTGATCTCCGCGAAATTTCAGCGTAACGAGAAAGCAACGAATTAATCCAGCACGGCTTCTTACTGATCCGTTACGCGTATTCCGGGGTTGTTACAACCAGCGTTCGCCGATTTTTTGACCCCAAGGAGGTACGTTGAAATGAGGAACTCGCTCGCCGTTGTATTGTTGTTTGCGGCCGTTAGTGCTGGGCCGGCCCTTTCGGCTCAGGAGCAACCCTCGGCGCTTGAGGCATACGGCGGCTACTACTACGCGCGTTTTAATGTAAATGCCTACGCCCCAGGCATTGCACCCTCGGCAACGTACAACGGAAACGGTGGCGGCGGCCAACTCGAGTACAACGTCAACCACTGGCTCGGTGTGGTGGGAGATCTGGCCGGCCTTAGGGCGACCAGCAGCGGGAGCGGCTCATTTGCCGGAGCAGCGTTCACCTATCTTCTAGGGCCCAGAGTGAACTTCCGGCGCGGCAAAGTTACGCTGTTCGCTCAGACACTTTTCGGAGGCGTTTGGACAACCGACGGCATTGCACAATCAACGGGGCCCGAAAATAATTTTGCGATGACGGCGGGCGGCGGCATCGATTTCAAAGTGTCCAGGCACGTCTCCGTTCGCCCCGTGCAGGCCGAGTACTTCATGACAAAAATCCCGGACGGGCTAAATAACCGACAGAACAATTTCAGGTTCGGCACTGGAGTCGTGTTCCGGTTTCGCTAGGCGTTGCTTGCTTCGGGTCTTCGCTACGCGGAGCCCTTCTGCCGGAGCGAGGCTCTTCCGGCTCGATTTTTGTTTTTCTCGAGCCGTAGCTTCCACGCAGTGTGTAAGGCGCCGGTCAATACGTCCTCATTCGCCGCGGCCAGCCGGATGTGGGTCATCCCCATGCGTCCCCATCCACCCGCGATGGGAACGAATACCTCGGGCAATTCCTGCACGAAATCCGCCTGCTGCTCGAGCGTGAGCATCAGATTCCCGTAGCCCTGCTTTGCCGAGGCCAGCGTCGCAAAAATTCTGCCGCCCACTCGAAAGTCGGGCGCGCCCATGTGCGAACTTTCCTCGGCTCCTTCAAAGCTAAGGGCAATCCGGCGGAAATCGTCTGCATTCATCCCACTTCGCGATGTGCGCGTTTTCTTTGCTGGCATGCGCTTACAGCTACTCTATTAGCGTTACAGCTCCACTGCCAATATCGTAATACGCGGCGACAACTATCAGCTTGTTTTCCCTCACCAAACCGGAAATGACGGTGGATGCCTGGCGCAGGAGGGCCGCCTGGATCTTGGCATTTGCCTTGGTTGCTTCCTCCAGGCGTGGGCCCGTTTGATCAACCGCAGGCTGAATATGTGGATAGAGCGCGCTGATCTGGCCAGGAACTGCTTTGGCTTGGATCGTGGCCTTGACGGCACCGCAATTACTATGCCCCATCACCAGGATCGCCTTCGTACCCAATACCGCTGCGCCGTATTCGAGGCTCGCGATAATTTCTGACGTGACGATGTTACCGGCGATACGATTAACAAAAACGTGACCAATACTTTGATCGAAAACCAACTCAACGGGCACGCGGGAATCAGCGCAGGACAATACGGCTGCGAACGGTTCCTGCTTCTCAATCGTGTGCTCTTTTAGAACGGCAAGGTCATGCTCGTGGGCAGTCAGATTGCCAGACGTGAAGCGCTGATTGCCATCCATCAATTCCTTCAGCGCGGCATCGGGGTTGAGGGTGGTCTGCGCCAGAACGCGGCGCGGCGTTGCGAACTCCATGCCTGTCGCGGCAACGAGTCCCGCTACTGCTCCTCCCACGGTTATCTGGAGAAATTTTCGCCGCGACGAGTCATCGTGCGGCGTACCGGGATGCACGCCTTCCCGGGCGGAGGTGGGCTCAAAACCTGGCGTAGTTCCAATTTGTTTCGGAGCTTGGTTCTTTGGATCAATTGGAGAAGTCATCGGTGAAAGCCTCCCATTAAGTTCACTTCAGAAGATACGCTGCAATATACTGCGAGGAGGTCCGCTCCGCAACCGACAGGTGCATGTTGCTCGGCCGCTCTTGGCAATTCAGTAGTGTCAATCTTTCAGTTTACTTTTTGGCTTGGACGCTTTCGTCGTAGGCAGCTTTCGCGATGCGGGCAATGACCGCGTCACGAGTGGGTTCGTCGGCTGTGGAATCGGTGACGAAATTGGCAATCGCAAGGCGGCGGCAATCGCGCGAATCTGCCGTTGGAGGAACGTTTGCGCGAAGGCCGAGCGGCTGAGTAGAACAAATACCAATGCGAAGCGCATGCCCGCACTATGCCAAACGCCAGGGCTCCTCAGGCGCTGGCGGACAGTTGCTGCCCCTTGAAGAACGCCAGCAGGTCCGCGTTGACTAGGTCTGGGTGGGTGGCGGGCATGCCATGCGGAAGGTCGTCATAGACCTTGAGCGTTGCATGCTTGAGCAGTTTCGCGGCCGCCGGTCCCGCGGCAGCAATCGGCACAATCTGATCGTCCTTGCTATGTATTACCAGCACGGGAATGTCGATCTTCTTGAGGTCCTCGGTGGTATCCGTCTCCGAGAAAACTCGAATGCATTCATAATGGGCTTTGACGCTTCCTGCCATGCCCTGCAACCACCAGTGCTGCCGGATTCCTTCGGAAATTTTTGCGCCCGGCCGGTTGTATCCGTAGAACGGGAGCGTGATGTCGATGTAGAACTGCGGCCTATTGGCCGCGAGCGCCGCCCGGAGACCGTCGAAGACTTCGACGGGCGAGCCGAGTGGATTCTTTGGCGTCTTAAGCATGAGCGGCGTAATTGCGCTGATGAGCGCAGCCTTGGCGACACGCTTGGTACCGTGGCGGCCCAGGTAGCGCGCGACTTCGCCACCCCCAGTGGAGTGGCCCACCAAGATCGCGTCCTTAAGATCGAGTTTCTCAAACAACACGGCGAGATCGTCAGCGTAGGTGTCCATATCGTTGCCGCCAGACGTCTGGTCGGAGCGGCCATGGCCACGACGATCGTGCGCGATGACGCGATAGCCGAGCTGGCCGAAATACAACATCTGGCCGTCCCAGTCGTCCGCGGTGAGCGGCCAACCGTGGCTGAAAACTATCGGCTGTCCCTTGCCCCAGTCTTTATAGTAAATCTGCGTGCCGTCTTTGGTCGTAATCGTCGCCATGGGATGTTCTCCTTCGTTTGCTAGAAATTCATGAGCGGCATTATGCAGGATTCGCGGACAATTTACTAACGATTCCAGCCTTGTAAGACTCGCTTGAATGCCGGCGGACATGCATGCGGATAATCGGAAACTGCGCTCGGAAAAGTCACTGGGATGTTCCGCGTCTCAAAATAAAAAATGCCGGCGGTGCTGAGCTGCCGCCGGCAAAAGCAAGTTCCTCCGATTTGTGACTCAACCTTAGTCGGCGCTCACATTCGAAACAACCGTCGCTCCCTGACTGTTCGCCGCCTCAATCACTTGCTTCGATTTCTCTACATGTTGCTCCATTCTTTTCGAGTACAGAAACTCATGCCCTTGGAGCGACCCCGGATAGAACCACTCGACCAATACCGGCGGCCGGCCCTTCGAGCTTTCCACAAACGTCAGGACCGTATTTCCGGTAGCGTCCTTGCGCTCCACAGGTAACGTTTGAATGAACGCAATCACCCGCGTGCCGTCCTCATTGGAGATGCGAATCAAATTACCGTCCGCCGCAGCTCCTTCCATTTGCCGTTTGAAGACGTAGGTTCCTGCTGGCAGCACCTGTCCCGGAATCCGCACCGCCTCACGAAACGTGATTTCCACTGGCTGATCGGCATCCTGCGCTCGCGCGCGCGGTGCCGTTGCTGCCATCATTGCTCCCAAGATCAAAACCCCTGCAATTGTTCCGGCAAACCTAAATGGTTTCATATGCTCCTCCTCTTGGCGCCGCTGGCCGTCGCATAAATTCGCTTCCTCAATTTATTCCATTTGGCACATCCGCGAGTTCCAGTATTTCGCGTCAAGAATTTCCGAAATCTTCCGATACCGTCGTCTACCGGTCCCAGAACGCACTTAACGAAAGCTGTCCGAGCGCCAAGAGCCGACAGGATCGGGACGCGGCGGATTTGCAGGCTGCTTCATGCTTGCAGTAGACTCATTCGTTCGCTCGAGCCCAGGGGGCATTCATGCTGATTGTCATGCAATCCCATGCGACGGAAGAGCAGATCCGCGCCGTGTGCGAGCGGATCGAGTCGCTGGGGTTTAAGGCGCATCCGATTCCCGGCTCGATTCGCACGGCCATCGGAATCACGGGGAATACTGGCGCAGTGGACATCGGCTCGCTCGAGGCGATGTCCGGGGTTGTCGAATGCATCCCCGTCAGCAAGCCCTACAAGCTCGTCAGCCGGGATATCAAAGAGGAAAACACGATTGTGCGCATCCCCACGCCTTTGGGGGAAGTGACCTTTGGCGGACCGGCGGTGGCAATGGTTGCGGGACCATGTGCGATTGAAACGCCGGAGCAAGCGTTCACTGTGGCGCAAGGTGTGAAAGCGGCGGGCGCGCGACTTTTTCGCGGCGGCGCGTATAAGCCGCGGACTTCACCATACAGCTTTCAGGGACTGGGCGAGCCGGGACTGAAAATCCTGGCCGAGGTACGCGAACGGTTTGGCCTGGGGATCGTGACGGAAGCGATCGACAACGAGTCGCTCGACTTGGTGGAAAAATATGCGGACGTGATTCAGATCGGCGCGCGCAACATGCAGAATTTTTCGCTGCTCAAGCGCGCGGGGCGGTCGAAGAAGCCCGTGCTGCTGAAACGCGGAATGTCCGCGACGCTCGACGAGTTTCTGATGGCCGCGGAATACATCATGTCCGAGGGAAATTACAACGTGATCCTCTGCGAACGGGGCGTGCGCACATTTTCCGATCACACGCGCAACACGCTCGACCTGAGCGTCATCCCGGCGGTCCAAAGGCGCAGTCACCTGCCCATCGTCGTGGACCCAAGCCACGGGACGGGCCGGCGCAATAAGGTGCTCCCGCTCTCACGAGCAGCCGTGGCCGTCGGCGCAGACGGCCTGCTGGTCGAAGTGCACCACGACCCGGACCGCGCGCTTTCCGACGGTGCGCAGTCGATCCTCCCCAGCGAATTCGAACAGCTCATCCGCGAAGTCCGCCAAATCGCGGGCGTGCTGAACCGCAGCATCAATTGAGTGGGCGGACCGGCGCCATGAGGACGCGCGGTCGAATTCGCGGCGGGCCGCCCAGGGCGGCAAGGCGCCTCCGATGATCCACCGGCTCAACTGGCGGGTCCTCATCCTGCTCCTCTTTCTCGCAGCGCTCGGCATTCGTGAAGTCGCGCTCGAATTGCGTCCCTCCTTTTTGCGGCCCGGCCTGCACCTATTCACCTACGTGGGAAACACGGGCGACGGGACGCTCACGATCGTGGACTTGGTGAAACTCTCACCTGTGGCGACGATCTTCGTGGGGCAAGGCCCGAGCGGAATCCGCGCGCACCCGAAGCGTGAAGAAATCTGGGGATTGAGCTCGGCGGGCGGATACGCGTGGGTGCTCGACGTCAAAACGAATCAAATCGTCGCTCGCATCGCGGTTGGCACTGCACCTTACGCGCTTGATTTTTCTCCGGATGGCGCGCGGGCTTATGTTGCCGCCTCGGGGTCGAACTCGATTGTGGCGATTGATTGCGCTTCGCGGCAGATCGTAGCGCGCGGGCGCGCGGGGCGGCGGCCGTGGATCGCGCACGTGACGCCGGATGGCAAGCTCGTGGTGGTGTCGAACCGCGACGACGCCACGGTTTCCCTGCTGGACGCGAGGACGCTGGGATCGCTAGGCGTCGTTTCCGTGGCACCGCAGCCCGAACAGATCGCCATTCTTCCCGACAGTTCGAAGGCGTTCGTTACATCGGGGGCGTCAAATGATATTTCGGTTGTGGATTTGCGGCAGAAAGCGCTCCTGGCGAATGTGGCGCTCGGCGGAACGCCGGACGATTTGATCCTTAAGCCCGATGGCGGCGAACTTTACATTCCGTCGAGCAACGCGCACGGGCTGCTGGTGGTCAACACAGCAACGAACGAGGTGGGCGATTATCTGCTGCTGGGGATGTCGCCTTCCTCCGGTACGCTGGGGGCTGGCGCAGAGACGCTGTATGTGTCGGACGCGGCGGCCGGTCACGTGGTCCCGATTGCGATCCAAACGCGAAACGTGGCGCGGCCGATCGCCGTGGGACAAGAGCCGCGGACGTGCCGGATGACGCCCGGGGGCGATATTCTGCTGGTGGTGGATGCGGCGTCAAACGATCTCGCCGTGATCCGTGCGAACACTCCGAAGCCCGGGTTGGTCACGCTGATTCCCGTCGGACCGCAGCCGAGGGATTTGGCGATTAAGGTGTTTTGAGATTGTTAGGGCTTTGGTTTGGGAGCCGGAGTGGACGCCGACGCCGGAGCCTGGCCACGTTGGCTCTTCAATTCGTATTCGATATATTGCCGCAAGGCGGATTCATCGCCGGCATTCACGGGCCGGCCGTTGACGAAAACGGTGGGCGTGCTGTTGACATCTACGGCCACACCGTCGGTCGCACTCGCTTCGATGGCTTTTCTCGAGTCAGGCCCGGACATGCAGGCTTTGACCGCTTCCTTGTCGAGCCCCGCGCGCGCAGCAAACTCGAGTACCTTGTCCCAAACATTCTCGGCGGAGATGATCTCCTGATTCTCAAAGATGGCATCGTGGACCAGCCAGAATGCGTCAGGCGACTGCAAATAAGCGCAGCGAGCGCCGAGTGCCGCAGTCAAGGCCCAAGGATGAACCGCGACGAGCGGAAAATCCTTGAAGACGAAGCGAACCTGGGGGTAATTCGGCTCAACGGTCTTAAGCATCCTGTAGAACTGTTGGCAATGAGGGCATTCGAAGTCGCTGAATTCGACGACGGTGACTCGAGCGTCAGTCGGACCTTTCGAGGGATTGCCATCCGGATGGAGCTTGGCCCGCGTGTCGGCGAAGATGTCGCTCGACATGCTGAACATATCGCCGCGCATGAACGTCTTGCCATCTTTGCTGACGTAAACGGTGCCCGTGTCGGAATGGCCGCTGAAGCTTACTTGCAGCGGGACAGTATAAAAATCAGACGAGGCGGAGGGAGCGAGCGGGCCAAGCTTCACGTCGAAATCCGGGCCCCAGGCAAATAGAAAGCGGACGTAGGCTTCGGTGGTTTTGAGAAGCTTCGCTTCCTCGGGCGACGGCGGAACGGGCGCGGGTGTGGGAGATTGAGCGAACGACGGGAGCGCTGCGACGAGAAAGGCCAAGACTACAAAGCCATATAAAAAGCGTTGCATTCGAATTTTCCTCCGTCCATTCGCAGAAAGCCGGAACTCTCTCTCCGCCCACAGCGGTTCATTGGTCAAACCGCGAATTTTTGAGCGAGTGGGAATCGCCGTCCCACGCTAAAGGCTTTCGAAGTGACTTTTAATCCCGGCGGGGCCTGTTTCCGTTTGTACTCGTTCTGGTCCACGCGACGCGCGACCCAACGAACCATCTCCAGCGGGAATTCATAATGATCCGCGATCTGCTCGGGGGTGCGTAGGTCCTCGACATAGGCTTTCAGGATGCGGTCGAGGACGTCGTAAGGGGGCAGCGTATCCTGGTCCGTTTGACAGGGGCGCAACTCCGCCGAAGGAGGCTTTTCTATCGTCGCCTGAGGAATGACAAGAGACTTGCGATTGACGAATGCCGCGAGCTCGTAAACCATGGACTTCGGAACGTCGGAAAGGACGGCGAGCCCCCCGGCCATATCGCCGTAGAGCGTGCAATACCCAACTGCCATTTCGGATTTGTTTCCGGTGCTGAGGACGAGCGAGCCGAATTTGTTTGAGAGGGCCATCAGAAGATTGCCGCGGATGCGTGCCTGGATATTTTCCTCGGTCGCGTCTTCGGGCAAGCCGCTGAAAGTTGGCGCGAGCGTCTTGCGGTAGGTTTCAAAAGTTTCCGTGATAGGAAGAACGATGAATTCGATGCCGAGACTCTTGGCCAGGCAGCGGGCATCACGCAAACTGCCCTCGGAGGAGTATGGGCCGGGCATGCCGACGCCGAGAACGTTTTCCGCTCCCAGAGCGTCTTTGGCGATGGTGGCCACGAGAGCGGAATCGACTCCGCCGCTCAGCCCAACCACAACCTTGCGGAAGCCGCACTTGAGCACGTAGTCTCGCGTGCCTACCACCAGGGCGCGATAGGCAGCCTCAAGCTCGTCCTTTGGTTGCGGACGAACGTCGCCCAAGCCCGCTGCCGTGTCGAAGAAGACCAGATCCTCTTCAAATGATTTCGCCTGGGCGGCGACACGTCCGTCAGGGGTAATTGCAACGCTCGAGCCGTCGAAAATCAGGCTGTCGTTTCCGCCCATCTGGTTGACGTACACGATCGGGACGCGATTCTCGACGGCAATGGCGCGGAGCATGTCCAGACGCAGCGCGCGTTTGTCGATAGTGTACGGCGAAGAGGAGATGTTCAGTAGCAGCGTGCTTCCCTTCCCCATCAGCTCCACGACGGGATCACGTTTGTAGAGACGCTGCGCCCAGAAATTCTTATCGTTCCAGGCGTCCTCGCAAATAGTTATCCCGAGCTGCTCCTGACCAAGCGGAAAGACGTGTTGCGTGTGGCCGGGTTGGAAGTAGCGCGACTCGTCGAAGACGTCGTAGGTGGGCAGCAGCATCTTGCGCTGTTCGAACAGGATTTTCCCGCCCGCAATCAGCGCGGCGCAATTGGCCACGGGCTTTCCCGTGTCGTCCTGCGCTTTTCCCACATAACCGACGAGCGCCGGAATCGCCACAACTTTCGCGAGGCGCGCCAGTTCCTTCTGGTTGCGTTCGATGAAGGCCGGGCGCTCGATGAGGTCCTGCGGAGGATAACCGCAGAGACATAGCTCGGAGAACACGGCGAGGTCCGCGCCGTGCGCCTGCGCCTCGCGTGCCAGCTCGAGAATGCGGGCTGAATTGCCTTCGAAATCGCCGACAGTGGGGTTGAACTGGGCCAGCGCGATCTTCATAGGGACGCCATAGCATACGGGCGGGGAGCGGGCTTTTCAATCCTGGCGTAAAACTTAGTTTGTATTTTTGTCACGTTTAGCACTCGTGGAAAGGCCGAACGCGAAATCCAACTTCTCGCTCGAATCGCCAAAATAAAAAGCTCCCGGAGGGGTTAACCTCCGGGAGCCCAGGAGACAACCGAGAAAAACAAAATCGTTGCGGCGCCGCGCGCATGGCGCGAAGTAATTCTTTAGACGCTGAAGGAGCTGCCGCAGCCGCAAGTGCTCTTGACGTTCGGATTGTTGAACTTGAAGCCCGCGCCTTCGATGCTCTCAATGTAGTCGATCGATATACCATCGAGATACATCTCACTCATCTGGTCCACAAGGACCTTCAAGCCGTCGAATTCATAAACGTTGTCGCTCGCTTCGTTGACCTGATTCTCAAAAGCCATGTGATAGCTGAAGCCCGAGCAGCCCCCGCCCACGACAGCAACTCGCAACCCTGCCGGCGCGGGATTCTGCTGCTGGATAATCTCCTTCACCTTCGTTACGGCTACCGGTGTAAGTTGAACCATTCGCTAACCCTCCGCAGATTCACGGCGCAGATGGCGCGCCATCGGACAGACCCATTATATCAGATTCGGGCGCAGGACATTGGATGCAGCCCCGAATCCCCCTCAAATACAACACGCACGGGCGGGAAGCGGCGTGTACAACGGCACGCAAATCCCCTAAAATAAAGGTCTTTCATGGCACATACGATCACGCTCATTCCGGGCGACGGAATCGGGCCGGAAGTCTCAAAAGCCACGATGGAGATCATCCGCGCCGCGGGTGTGGACATTACCTGGGAGGAGATTCCGGCACGAGCCGAGGTCGAGAGGCGCGGGCTCGATTATCTGCACGCGGGGGTGCTCGAATCGGTGCGCCGCAACAGCGTGGCGCTCAAAGGGCCGCTCGCGACCGCGATTGCCGGAGGGCCCCCCAGCCTCAATGTCGGATTGCGCCAAGCGCTTGAACTCTACGCCAACCTGCGACCAGTGAAAAACCTCGAAGGCGTGCAATCGCACTACCGGGGTGTAGATATTGTGCTGATCCGCGAGAACACGGAGGATTTGTACGCCGGGCTCGAGCACACCGTAGTCCCGGGCGTGGTGGAGAGCTTGAAGATCATCACGGAAAAAGCATCCACGCGCATTGCCAGGTTTGCGTTCGCCTACGCGAAAAAACACGAACGGAAGAAGATTCACGCGATCCACAAAGCGAACATCATGAAGCTCTCGGATGGACTCTTTCTTACTTCCATCCGCAAAGTGGCCGCGCAATATCCGGAGATCGAATACAAGGAAATGATCGTCGACAACGCTTGCATGCAAATTGTGCTCGACCCGCACCAGTTCGACATGCTGCTGCTCACCAATCTCTATGGCGACATCATGAGCGACCTTGCGGCGGGGCTCGTGGGCGGGCTGGGCGTGGTGCCGAGCGGGAATATCGGCGAGGGCGTGGCAATCTTTGAAGCCGTTCACGGAACCGCTCCGGACATTGCCGGGAAAGGCGTCGCGAATCCCACGGCGCTTCTCATGAGCGCCATTATGATGCTCGATCACATCGGCGAAGAGGCCGCGGCTCGGCGTGTGGAAAGCGCGCTGCACAAAGTTTATCGCGAGGGAAAATCGCTCACGCGGGACGTCGGCGGCAGTGCCACGACGGCGGAGTTTACGGCGGCGATTATCCGCGCATTGAATTGAAGTTATTGCCGTCGTGCCGGCAAGAAACTCCTAACCACAACCCCCTCAGGTCCGCTCCGGACAAGTGAACACAGGTAGGCACTGATAGAAACAGTAGACCGAGACCTATCCCCCAAGACCCAAAGCTCTCCTCAGACAGAATGGCAATAACAAACCTCGGCCGTCCGGACTTGATGGGGAAAACACAAATACCCCGCGCGGCGATGGATGAGCTAGTGCGTGGCCTGAGCCGTCGTTGGGGATTCGGCTTTCAGCGCGGCGCGGGCTTGCGGGACGGCGACGGCTGACTCGATACGTTCGTCGTTAATGGCGGCGAGGGTTACGAGAATATTTTGCCCTGCGGCGGGCTCGCCGGCTTTGGTTTCCGCGTCGGCGAGGAGACGCAGAGAAAGCGGATTGCGCGGATCTTCCTGCAACTCCGACACAGCGACGGCGAACCTACCTTCGAGCATCATCACGGCCCCTTTCGCGGAGTGATACGACTTCTGGACCGGAGTGCTGCGGCTTGTTCCTGCCATCGCGGTGAGCGGCGCCAGGGCCCGCTCCGCTTCAGACTTCATCTTAGCCTGTTCCGCGATGAAGGCGCGGGTTTGAAGGATCGTGGCAAGTTCGGTGTCATGCTCGTCGCGCGAGAGGACATGCTTTTCAGAGAGTACGAGTTCGGCGTCCCGGAGGTCGCGCATAGCGCCCTTCGGGTCGGGGTTAAACAGCGCCATGGTGCGATGGATTTCGGCTTCGGAAACGGGGAAGCGGCTCTCTTTGTGAACGCGCACGGCCAGCGCGAGATTCGCTTCGCGGCCTTCCGCCAGGCGATTCTCGCGGTAATAGGTCATCGCTTGAAGCATCTGGTAAGTCAATTTCGTCCCGGGATCCTGCTCCAGGTCGATGGCTTTTTCATATTCGGCGCGGGCGCGCTGCTCGTCGCCCATCAGAGCGTAGGTAGTGGAAATGCCGATCTGGGAAAAACCCGGAACCATTTGATTGGAGGCTTCGTAGTGAGCGAGCGCGCCTTTAAAATCGCCTAGCATGCGAAGGATTTCCCCATAGGAGTCGAGCGGATTAGGCTGGCCCGGCAAAGCGGCGACATAGCGCTCCATGAACGGCGGCGAGAGTTGCGCACGGCCGGCGAAGGCGTAGCAGTAGGCGATGTTGTTCAATGCGGGAGCGAAGTTCGGATCGTTTTTCAGCACGCGCTCGAGGACGGCCGCGCCACGATCGTATTCCTGCTCGTTGGAACAGAGCCACGTGGCGGCGATGGTGGTGAAGCGATTGTCGTTCGGATAGCGCCCGAAAAGATCATTCATGGCGGCAACGGCTGGAACTACGCGCCCGTCCTTGGTGCCATTCAAGAAGCGGATGAGCAGCCGCTCATCAGGGGTGGCGCCCTGCATATAGAGCCTGGCGAGGGCGCGATGACGCTCGCCTTCCGCAGGATTGGTGGTCATGAAAGCGAGCATGGCGTGGCCCTGGGCGAAGCGCGGGTCGGCTTTGAGGGCCTGACGGAGCTTATCCATTCCGAGGTCGACATACAGCAAGTCGAATTCATCGTGAAGGCCCTCTTCATACAGGCCGCGCGCTTCTGCGGAATGCGTGGTGACCGGAATCGTGTCCGGTGTGCCGGCGGCGGCGCCCGATGCGCTTTGTGCTGGCGAGGACTTCTGCGGTTGAGCGTGAGCGGCAAAGCCCACGGCGCCTGCTGCGCCCATAATCAGCGCGACGATTTGTGCATGTCTGCGGAGTTCTGAGAATGTCATGTGTCCTCGCAAAGGGTCTTGGGTATGAATCAATGACCTTTCAAGATGTAACCGGGATCGAAGGGCTGCCTTTCATCGATCTTGATGACCTTCACGCCGCCCGTGATGCTGTAAACGTCGACAACACCCATGGCGGTGGGATTCGTTTCGACGGCTTTCACAATCTCCTCGTCGCTGTTTAGGAAGACGACCGGTGCGAAGGTCTTGCGGCCGGGGTCAGCCAATATCGTTTTCCCCTGCTCGGCATCGACTCCCATTACCTTCTCGATGATGAATTTCGTCGCTGATGAGGAGGGTTCGCGCAGCACGATCGTCACCATGCGGCCGTTCGCCCAGGACGAAGTTTTGCCTTTGAAGATCTTGCCGAGGTCAACAAGCGACATGGCTTTCGCAGGATTGGCCGGGTTGATGATGACGGCAAAGTCCGTCGCAAAAGTGGCGGTGACCAAACCCAGGATCAACAAACAAACGAAACTGAGCAGCCGAGTCCGCATCGCGACACCTTGTTTCGAGTCGAGGAGTGAGGCAGGGCCTCTGAAGCCCGCCTGAAAAAAGGTTAACACTTGTGCAGTGACCCGCAGCGAGGATGCAAGCGCCGCGTGTCGCGCAAGTACCCGACTTTTGGTGACACGAAAGCCTGTCCGGAAGTACAGGTTGAACCGGAAGTTCCGATTTGAACTTCTGCCTCGCGCATCGCATGCTTCCCTGCTCTCGACACTACGAATCACCCATAGGGGGAGTCGCAAGCGAGCCCCTATTCATCTAAATGGGTGGGAAAAAGGGAGGGGGGCTCTTATGCCGCTGGTGCGAATTGACATGCGGGAAGGCAAGCCGAAAGGCTATCTGGAGGCTGTGGGTGAAGCGGTTCATCGTGCCATGGGTGAAACTCTGGGGGTGCCGGCGAGGGATCACTTTCAAGTCATCACGGAGCATCCGCGCGAGCGCTTGATCTACAACCCGAGTTATCTCGACATCAAGCGAACGGACGACGTGGTTCTTATTCAGGTGTTTTTGTCGGCCGGGCGAAGCCGCGAGCAAAAGCAGGCATTTTACGCGCGCGTGGCGGAGTTGCTGCGCGAGAAGCCGGGATTGCGACCGGAGGACGTGCTAATCAATCTGGTTGAGGACACGCGCGAGGACTGGTCGTTCGGAAAAGGCGAGGCACAGTACATGATATTGCCGAAAGAACAGTGGAAATAGGCTATAAGCGGTTGACTTCCCTGCCGCGCCGATAAAGAATGAGTGCAGAAGAAATTCGAGAGCCGGAGGGCTCCTTGGCCGAAGTTACCCTCGAAGTCGCGAAGTTCGTGAACGGCGAGATTGAAAAGTCCTATCCGATCTCCGAGGGCGAAACGAAACGCCGCAAGCGCAAGCCGCACATCATCGCCGTCATCAACGAAATGTGCACCGGCTGCTCGGGATCGCCCGCTTGCGTGGACTATTGCCCGGTGGCCGAGTGCATGTTCTGGGTGAAGGACGCGGATCATCCTCCGTTTGGCCGCATCGTGGTTGACCCAGTGCTATGCATTGGGTGCAAGCTGTGCACGAGTAAAGGGCCCGACGGGGCGTTCCTCGAAGGATGCCCGTGGGATGCGATTGATTTGATCCCGTTGGCGGAGTTCGAAGCCAAGTACGGCTCGATGCCGTACTAGATCTTTCTGCAACAGCAAATCTGCATTAACCATTTCCAAGGATTTCAAATCGCGCGCCGAAGTGCGCAGTACTGTGCGCAGAAATGCCGTGAAATTGATTCGCAAGCTAAAACCAGTTGTAGTAGTTTAGCGCGCAGAGGAGAAACTTCCGATGACATATCGAAGTGCGGCTGCATTCGTGGCATTTCTCGCGGCACCTCTGATGGCAGCATACGGAATTTCTCGCGCGCAAAGCGCTCCAGTCCACGCGCAAACACAAACGGCTGCAGCGAAGCCAAATGCACCGCAGGGGACAACCGCGCAGTCGGAGAAAACGCCGGACCAGGAAGCAAAGGCGTCGACCCCGGCCATGGGGGCGCCGCCGGTTCTTTGGATCGAGCGCGATACCATCGCACAAGAAAACATAGCCGTCTTCGCGAACACGATTCGCGCGCAGCTCGATCTGTTTCAGAAGCACCAGGTTGTGTTTCGCTTGCTGGGCCTAACCAGCGCCGCGCCGGACACGAACGAATTTCTGTTTCTCGTTCATTTCAACTCCTTTGCGGAAATCGACCGATACGAAGAGAAAAGCGCGGCGATGCCGGCCGATTATCTGACAGCGATGCAGGTAAATGAGGACCAGGAAGCGAAGCTGCGCCAATCTCACCAAACCATTGTCGCGGTGTTTCGTCCGGATTTGAGCTATCGGGCCGATGCCAGCGCTGTAGCCAAAGCGAGACTCTTGTGGGTCGATCAATTCATCGTGACCCTGGGCGCGATGCCGGATTACGAATCGGACGTGAAATTCGCGCACGCCGCGTTCACAAAGGCCGACGTTGACGAGCATTATTTTGTTTATCAATCGTTGGCCGGCGCCGAATCGCAGACATTGATTGTTTTGCGGCCGATGAAATCACTCGCTGATTGGGACAAAGCTAGCGAAATGGGCGCGAAGCTCGACCAAGTTCTCGACAAAGCCGGGAAGGAAAGAATGGCGCGGCTATGGAAAGGGACGACGCCTCAGGGCCCTGGACTATCCGTGGAGCGGCTGTACGTGCTGCGACCGGACCTGAGCCAGACTTCGGACAATTTTGCCGGATTTGATCCCGACTTTTGGCATCCCAAGAAACCGCAGTAATAGCGCCGCTGGAATCGAACTCGCGGCCACCTGGCCTTCCGTTCAATGGCGAATTGAGTACGCCGGGAGCCCGAGGATCGGGCTACGCGCAATGCCTCTGCTAGATTCGAAGAGAGCGGAGGCACCATGGCCCAGCCCGGAATTCCCAAAACCTTGTATCGAATCTTGACGTGGACAAGCGTAGTCGGGCTTGTGCTGATGCTCGCTCTCATCATGCGCAAATCGACTCCCCCGAATGTTCCTTACGATCCGAACGCGGCTGCGAGCGCGGAAAAGAAGTTCGAGGCTGCCGATCAAGCGCAATCCGTCGGAAAGTCGAGCGAAGTGCAACTCGACCGCACCGAGCTCAATTCCTACCTGAGGCAGAATCTCGACCTGCCAACGCCGCCGCAATCAGGCGCAGCGAACACTCCAGCCGCGGGCGCGACAAGTCTTCCGGCCCCGGGAGCGCCGGCTACCGGCGGTGCTCCGGCGAATGACCCAAACTTGGGAATCTCAGGCGCGGACCAGCCGACGATCGATCAGGTGGAATCATCCGTGAAAGACGTGAAAGTGGACATGGTGGGCGACGTAGTGAAGGCTTACGTGATCTTTGATTTTCACGGCAAGGACATGTCGCTCGAACTCGACGGCCACTTGCGGTCGGAGAACGGTTACATGAAATTCGAGCCCATCAGCGGGAAACTGGGATCTTTGCCACTGCCGCAATCAACCCTCGAATCCGCGGTCGCGAAATTGCTGGCGTCGCCGGAAAATCGCGAGAAGCTGCGGTTGCCGGAAGGCGTGAACGACCTGAAGATCGAAGACGGACAAGCGGTCGTCACGTACAGCAAGTGATTTAGGGCAGCCTGCAAAAAGCTCAGGATGAGGAACGGCCACGAATCGCTTTCGAGGTAGATTGCGCTTGCAAGGCGATTTCGGGCGGAACGCCTTCGGCGCCGCGCACGAAGCGGTCCACATCCGGTAAGTCTTCTGGTGTCCCCACAAGGTAAAGCGCGCGAAGCGCTTCCCAGACCATATTTTCGCTCGGAGCGAGCGAGACGATCGGCTGCCCCTGCGCGACGTTCGCGCCGTCCGGTACCATCCAGCGCAAAAGCGTCCCCGGAACGTTGGCGCGGACTTCCTTTTTTTGCCCCGAAGATTCAATGTGCGCCACCAGCGTGCCTGGATTCACGACGTCGCCAGGCTTGAGGCGAATCTTGAGCGTGCCCGCGAATGGCGAAGGCATTTCGTACGGCCGCAGCATGGCGACGATCTGTTCGCGTCCGGAATCGTCGGCAAAGCGCACGAGCGAAAGCGCCGCATTGCGCCGGACCATCGGGTTGGGGTCGGCGAGGAGTTGTAAAAGGGTCGGGTGAAAATCGGCGGCGGAGTTGTCCTGGCCCATCACCCAGGCATCGGTGACGCGGATTTCGTCCACTGGATCGCTCGAGAGCGCGACGAGCTGCGGATACCAGCGGCGTACGGAGGCGTCGCCCGTTTCGATGCGCGTTTCGATTTGCGTGAGCGCGTGCTGGATCTCGCGCGGGTGCGAGCGGTCGGCGAGGGCCTTTGAGAGCTGCGCGTCATTGAGCGGGCGGCCGAACCACGTCGCGTTCCAGAACAGAAATGGCATCAAGACGAAGAGGAAGGCGAGGCCGATGACGCCGAATGTCCAGCGTCCGCCGAAAGAACCGCGCTGCTTGGGCATGATAGTCATGCGCGATCAGATTACAGTGGGGCGCGGGAACTGACAAGCAAGGTGACGCATCAGACGGGAGCGCCAATAGGAGTGTAAGCGATGTAGAGGAGCCAGTAGATCACGACGCCGGTGACGGAGACGTAGAGCCAAATGGGATAGGTCCAGTGAGCGATCCGGCGATGGCTGGAAAACTTTTCGCGGAGGGCGAAGGAGAGCGTAACGAGAACGAGCGGGAGGGTCACGATGGCGAGCGTCGTATGTGAAATCAAAAGCGTGAAATAGACGGGGCGAATCCATCCCTGGCCGCCGAAGCGGATGAGGCCGGCGTGGAAGTGAAAGTAAAGATACGCGGCGAGGAACACCATCGAGCAAATGAAGGCGCTGACCATGCAGATGCGGTGCGCGAAGATTTTGCGCCGTCGAATGAAGTAGAAGCCGAAGAGCAAAAAGACCGTGCACGCCGCGTTGAGCGAAGCGTTGAGAACCGGAAAAGACGAAAGCGGAAGGAGGGTCATGGGCGGGCTGCAATGAATTGCGCGCGGATTATTTTCCTTGTGCCGCCGGCGCAGTTGGCACGGATTTCGAACGGCCGAGCGAAGGGAGGATGCCCGCGGAATGCAGCAGGAGAACGAGCATGAGCGAGAAAATACCGCCCATCATCAGGCAAACGAAAAGGAGCATGATGCCGTCAATGCCGCTCGCAAGCAGGCCGCTCGTGATGTCCCAAACGATGCCCCAGACGGCAAGCAGAATGAAAAATGCGCAAATGACGCTCAGCTCGACCCAATTTTTCTTGGGCGTCACCGGCTGACCTTATCGAAGATCATCAGCCCGAGAAGAATCGGAATGTGCACGATGGTGGCGTGCATCAGCCATTTCGCGCGCATGTTGGTTCTCTGGTTTGCCGACCAAAGAGAGACCTGCAGCAGCATCATGCCGAGCACCAGCGCCCCGAAGAAATAGGTGATTCCGGCCATGCCGATTACGGACGGCAGCAGGCTCACGGGGACGAGAATCGCAGACATCGCCACGATCTGCGCGAATGTGGAGTCGCCCGAACGGTCCACCACCGGCAGCATCTTGATTCCGGCGCGCGCATAGTCTTCGCGGTACATCCAGGCGATGGCGAAGAAGTGCGGGAACTGCCAGAAAAACAAAATGGCGAAAAGAATCCAGGCGCCGAGAGAAAGCGAGCCTCGCGCGGCAGCCCAACCAATCAGCGGCGGCAGCGCTCCGGGAAACGCGCCGACGAGCGTTGCCAGCGTCGTGCGCGTCTTGAGCGGCGTGTAAAGGCCGAGATAGAGGATCGTAGTTGCCAGCGCCAGGATCGCAGCGAGCGCGTTCACGGCAAGGAAAAGCCAGGCCGCTCCGATCACGATCATCGCGACGCCGAACAGGAGCACCTCCGCAGGCTGCAACAGGCCGACCGGGAGAGGACGCGATGCTGTGCGGCGCATCACGGCGTCCATATCGCGCTCGACGTACTGATTGAGCGCGGCGGTACCAGCAGCAACGAGCGTGGTGCCGAAAAGCGTGTGCATGAGCAGCGGCCAATCGAGTGGGCCGCGCGAGCCGAGATAAAAGCCTGCGACGGTCGTGATCACGACGAGAAACGTGACGTCGGGCTTCGTGAGCACGACGTAGGCCCACGGCTTCTCAAGGGCAATGGCGTCGGCGCGGACGGTGCTCATAGGGTCAGGACCTCGCTCTTTCGGCCGCCGAGTTCACGGCCACGGGCGACGATGACACGTATCAGGACGAAAACACGAAAGCGTCAAGAGCAACGCTCGCAGCCAGCGTGAGCGCGCCGAAAAGGACGTGCGCGACGGAGATTATGACGTAGATGAGGGTCGGCTGGGCTGCGCCTTGAACCGTGAGAACGGCCCAGTAGGCGGCTCCGCCGAGAACAAATTGCGTGCCAAAGAATGCGTGCAGCGAAAACGACCCATGCGCCGAAGGTCGCCGACTCTCGCCGAAGCGCTTCCGGACGGTTCGGCCGGTCCAGATGACGAAAAACAACACGACGACGGCACCGATGAGATGCGGCAGAATGCCGAACGCGCCATGCCGGAACGCTGCGCCGAGAACGAGTTGAACGAAAATCGCCACCGTGGTCCAAACGGAGAGAGAACGAAGGCGCGGCGAGCCCTGAATCGTCGAGCTGCGGAAAGATCGCGCTGCCACCAATCGCTCGTGAAACAGCGAGAGCTCACGACGTGATGAAAGAAAATCTGCGCGAGAGTGGCATGAGTCGTCGCGACCAGCGCCGGATGGCCGAGGAGAACGCGAATGCCGCCGAGAAGGCTTGCGCGAACACGAGCCCGAGCGCCGTCCAGCCCAGCGGCGAACCACAGCGCCGCGGCTCGCACGCGCGCAAGCCAGATCGCCAGAACCATCGTGAGGACAGCAACGATGCCAGCGACGACGCGATGCGTGAATTCGTAGCGAATCCCGCCGACCAGCGGAGGAATGATCCGGCCGTAGGCGAGCGGCCAATCGGGAACGGAATCGGCGGCGTCGTTGCTCGTGACGAGCGCGCCGGCCATCAGCAGCAGGATCGTGCTGCACGCCGTGAGCGACGGCGAAACGATGGACGCCGCGGGTTTGCGAGTTCAGACATAGCGAATCGAGAGACCTTCGCCCTGGAGCCATTCCCGAAAGAACATCAAGACTGAATCAATTCAGGGGCACGGAGCGCCTTGAAGCGGCGAGGCAAGTCACGCCGTGCCCCAATCAGGCCAATTGCGAACGCGCGAGCGATACTCTAGTCGCCGGAAGCCGGCCTTGAACGTGAACGTGACGGCCTTCGATTCCTTTGGCGCCGATCGTCACGGTCTGGTCCACCGTGCCGTACTTTTCCTGCCAGGCTTCGATCGTGTACGTGCCCGGCGGCAGACCCTTCAGCTCGAACTTGCCGTCCTTCGTCGTGACGGCGTAGTACGGATTCTTGAACACGAAGATGTAGCTCTTCATCCACGGGTGGACGTTGCACTTCACCGGGATGGCGAGCTCGGCGCGCGCGAAGCTGTCGTCGATCGGAGCAGCGCCGGGCGGCTGCGACTTGTTCCACTCGCGATTGTCTTTCGGCATCGGGTGGATGTTGTGCGTGGTCTGGTCGTCGTTCTTCACTTCGAGGGTCTGGCCGGCCATCAACGCCATCACGTGCGGGTCGTACATGCAGCCCTTCTGGTCGAGCGACGACGGCGTCCTTCGGCGTCGTCGAACGTGTAGTCGCCGAGGCCGTCCTTGACGTAGACGACGACGTTGGCGAGCGCGCCCTTATCGCCCGTGACCACTTCCGGCGGAATCACGGGCGAAGAATGCGCCTTCTGGCAATACGGCTCGGCGCTCATGTTGATCGGCTTGGCGACGCGGCGCTTTGCCGTCGAGCGTGACGGTGCCGGTGACGGAGCCGGCTGTGGATGCGTCAACGGTCTTGCCGGCGCGTGGAGCGACGCGGCTGCGATGTTCGGATGATTCGTGCTCTTGCCGCCGCCGCAGCCGGTGATGGCCAGTGCCACAACGGCTGCCAAGCGCGAGATGCGAAGAATCTTGCGTATTCATATGCGAACGATTCCTCCCTTCAAGAATGGAATAGTGTAACAAGACTCGAGTGGTGCAACGCCGAGATTGCATTGATCAGCGGCACGCCGCTCGCCGGCTAAATGGCGCATCTGCTTCACTCTACTTGCCGCCGGACGGCTTTGCTGCCGCCCGGCTGGCGTGCGACCCACGAGCGCGCCCTGCTCCTGCGGCGTCGAGCGTGAACATGTAGCGCACCAGCAGATCCGCCTGATCGCCGTGATACTGCTGCAACGACGCCGGAGCCGGCCCGGCGAACACCCAGTGGTCCGTCCTCCCTTCGGAACAGGCCCGAAGGCATGGCCGTGCCGGGAATAATTTTTGCCGGATCGGTGATCCAGCGCCCCGTCCACGCCGGCTGCAAACGTTCGTGCGCGAGCAGGAAATTCGGCGCGGAGGCGTTCTTGTCGTGCTCGGCGTTGCCGGTCATGTGGCATTTCAGGCAAGGCGCCGCGGGGCTCGTGAACAGGCTGCGAGCCATGGCGCGCTCGGCATCCGTGAGCGGCTCAACTTTCGGCGGAATGAACGGCTCGGGCTGCGACGACAGCGCCTCGAAGAAGAGCACGAGCTTGCGAATCTCGTCGTCGGAAAGCGTAGAACGTCGGCATGCGCACCTGCAGGTATTGGCGCACGCCGTTGCGATTCGTGTCCGTGGTGCTGAGCGACGGGTTCGCGAGGAACTGGCGCAGCCATTCGGGATTCACGCGCGCGCCTTCGGTGGTGAGCACGGGCGGCAAATTGGCCTTGTTCTCGCCTTGATAGAACGGCAGCGTCTGCAGCACGGATTTCTGTCCGACATCAATCTGGTGGCAGCCGATGCAGTTGTATTTCGTGACGATCCACCAGCCGTCCTGAATGTAGCGGCGGCGATCGGCGGGCTGATACATGTAATCAGGCGGCAGAGTGGCGTCCGTGCTGCCGAGCAGCATGCGTGACCAGCGCTTCGATATCGCCGTCGCCATACAGGTTCGGCTTCGGCATGCGCAGGGTGTCCAGCGGATTCGCGTGATATTTGCCCGTGTCGTAGATGCCGGGATCTTTCAGTTTTTGCTCGAAGAAGCCCTTGGCGTCGAACCACGAGCCGCGCGGAGAAGGCTTGCCGTCGGGCAGAATGCCGCGCTTTGCGTCTTCGGTCAAGCGAGCGAAATCGAGACGCTCGATGGGCTTCGAGCCTTCGTTCGTCAGTTCGGTGCCGATGCGGCCCTCGTCTTCGAGCCCGCTTATTTCATGGCAGCCGGCGCAGCCGTAATGGCGGACGAGATCCTTGCCCTTGGCCTTGAGCTTCGGATCATCCATGAAGTCGCGCCGAAGCGTACTGGGCGTCAGCATGCTTCTGCGTCATCAGGTAAGAAGCGATGTCGCGGGCGTCTTCTAGGGAAAGGCGCAGGTTGGGCATCACCGTCGGCTGCTGCACGACGAGTTCGTGACCGTCGTTGGGGCAGCGCGAGTGGTCGAGGTCGAAGACAAACGGCAAATTGTGCTTGGCGTAGTCCTCGGGACCGAGATCGCGCTTTTCGTACGGGCAGTAAGGCCGCGTGCGCTCGCGCGGATTGTGGACCCAGCGGACAACGTAATCGTAATTTTCTTTCTCGCCGATACGGCTCAGGTTTGCGGCGAAAGTGCCGCCGACCAGGTTTGCGCCCTCGCCCATGGAATGGCACGCAAGACAGCCGCGCTCCTCGAACAGCTCTTTGCCGTGAGCGGCGTTGCCCGCCGGCTGATGATCGAGCGTCGGACCCGTGATTCCCTGCTGCCAGATAAATGCGGAGATGGCTTCGACGTCGCCGGGCAGGAAACGGAACTGCGGCATCTTCGTGGTCGGGCGGAATTCCCAGGTGTGGCCGAGCCAGTACGGAATCCATTCCTTGCGCAGCTT
The DNA here is from genome assembly GCA_963812565.1 of uncultured Acidobacteriota bacterium. Lineage (GTDB taxonomy): Bacteria > Acidobacteriota > Terriglobia > Acidiferrales > UBA7541 > Palsa-295. Next base: position 777,875 of record CAWEVR010000006.1, on the reverse strand, counting down.
CTGACGAGCTTCCTTCAGGTCCGGGCCGACTTTCTTGATTTCCTGCAAGAGATTGTGGCTGCGGTCTTCGAGCGAGTTCCGCGTTGCGGCATCGAGGCGGCTGACTTCAACGGTGAGATTTGTGGCTTGCGCGTAGTATTTGTCGGCGGTCGCATTGTCAGCGGCCTGGTCGCCGAGCTTCTGCAGGCGCGGAATCTCGAGCTCATCATCCGTTTTGGTCTTCGCGAGCTGGAGAATCTGCTGGCGCGTGTTGATGAGTTGCTCGTCCTGATTGTCGAATCCCTGGAAGCGATGGCATCCGATGCAACCGCGCTGGCGGTAGAGTTGCTTGCCCGAGATTGAGAGTCGCCGCGTGCTCGGTGACGGCATGTCGGCGGAATGACATTGCTGGCAACCCGCATCGTAATTCTCCGGATAGTAAAGCGGCCAGAGCCAGTGCTCGTAACGGCCGTGGCCGCGCCGGACGGAATCGATCGCGCGACCGTTGCCGCCATGGCAAGGCGAGCAGCCGAACTTTTCGAGCGGATGCGAACTCAAAAGATCGGCGTCGGGATGGCTCGTGAACGGCGCGTCGGTACTTTTGGCGAATCCGAGATCGGCCTTCGTGAGCGTCGTGCCGAGGGGAACGAGCATCTGGTCCATGCCGATGTGGCACGACTGGCACCGGTCCACAAGGCCCGCGCCGCCGAGATAGTTGATGGAAGCGCCGGGGGGCGTGACGTTGATCTGAAGCAGCTTTTCATCCCAATCGCGCGCGCTGCGATAGAGGCCCTCGAGCGTCGAAGAGCTGAGTCCGGGTAGTCTCTCGGAGACGTACAGGTTGAGCTTTTCGTGCGCCTCTTTGGCCGGCTTGTCGATTTCGCCGCGCTGGGCGACGAGAGCGGCGCGCTTGCCAAGAATTTCGGTGAATGTGTTGTTCAGTTCGTCGTAGTCAAATTTGCGCTCTTCGGTTTTGGTTTCGGAGACGGGCCAGTCAATCGTGTACGTCTTGGCCTTTCCCTTGTTCACCGCTTCCATTTTATCTTTGCGCAAACTTGTGTCGCGGGTAGGAGCCTGTTCATATTGAAAAATGAGGGCGCCTACGCGGCCGCGGGCATCCTGGTAGGAATCGAGCAGCGCAGCGCGCTGGCGGTCGAGGAGATCAATCTGCCTTTGGATTTCGGAGTCTTTGGGCGCTGCTTCCTTTTCCAAGCGATCCAAAGTGTCGCGCAGATTCTTGTATTCCGGCGAGGAATAGAGGGCGTCTTCGGCCTTCTTCTGCTGGCCGACCTCCTTCTGAAGGTAACCGGCATAAGCGGAAGCGAAGGTCCGCTGGTACGTGCGCCAGGGACGTAGGCCGTACACCTCGTCGTAGAAGGACCAGGCAACCGTGAGAATCAGGATGAACGACGCGATCAAAAGCGGAAACGTCAACGACCGGCTTGTGATCGGATCGCTGGGGGACTGCTGCTCAGGCACCCGCGACCTCCTCTTTCAAAAACACTCCCTGCAATGAGCCCATTTGAGATTCTTGCCAGGGCGTCAAACGCTGAACCACGGCGTCACCCAGACATACTTGATATTCAACAGCAAGCGCAGCAGGATCTTGATCGGTAACGACAGCATCAAAACCAAAAAAATATACATCGTGACGAGCTGCACCAGGCTCATGCGCTTGTAAATTTTGCGGCTGAATTCCGTGCGCATGCTGATCCAGTGCACGAAAAATGAAGCAGCAATGAAATAAATCACGAGCGGGAAAATCCCGAAGATCATGCGCGCCAGAATCGGTGCGTATTCCTTCGTGACGCCCGGAAGATGCGCGATCCACGAGCCGTTGATGCCGACAATTTGGTCGAGGTTGCGATTCACCGTGTACTGCACAGCTTCGGCATCCCACGTCATTGACGGCCAGAACCACATCCAGCCGGGGCCGCGGATGAACGTGCCAATCACGATCATCGCCACCCAAAGGCCGATGAAGCCGACCAGAAACGTCCAGATGGCAAAGCGGCGCTGCTTGTAGGTGTAATAGCCGTTGCCGAGAGGATTCGCGTCAATATACGGAACCACCATCAGCCCGATAATGACCAGAGTCGGCATTACAACGCCGGCGATCCAGGGGTCGAAATACACGAGCATCTCCTGCAGCCCGAGGAAATACCAAGGCGCCTTCGCGGGATTCATCGTGACATTGGGATTCGATGGCTCTTCGAGCGGCGCGTTGAGTGTGAGCGACCAGACCATCAGGAGGATCGTCACGATGATGGTAACGAGAAATTCCATGCGCATCAGGTAAGGCCAGGTGTGAACTTCGCGCTCCCACTTCGGATCCCAAGGCTGCGTCTTGCGGTATTTCGTCTTCGCGAGCTGTGCATCGCCTTCGAGCAGCGCAATCAGCCGGTCGTTTTCGATGGCCTGGCGAAGCGCGTACCACAAATAAAACGGAACAAGGAAAAGCAGGGCAACGATGGGAACGTTGTCCGGGGCGGAAGCAACTTCCCAGATTTGGTGCCAGTCCGTGCCGAACATTAATCGCTCTCCATTATCGTGCTAGCCCATGCCGCTTGGCCGCAAGACCACCGGCCTCGGACTTCTCTCTTCCTTGATTTCCGATTCGAGCATCACTGGCGCCGGGCCGGAGATGCCTCCATCTTTTCGCACGCGCCAGAAATGCACGCCCATGAAAACCGACACAATCAGCGGAATGGCGATGCAATGCCAAATGTAAGCGCGCAGAAGCGCGTTGGCGTCGACGATCGAGCCGCCCAACAGCGCAAAGCGAACGTCGTTGTAGGGCGTCATGCCCAATAACGCGCCGAAGGGACCTTCGTTGCCCAAAAGCGGAGTCGCACGCGCCATATTCGTTCCCACGGTGACGGCCCAGAAGCCGAGCTGATCGTCGGGAAGCAGGTAGCCCGTGAAGGAGAGCAACATCGTCAGCACCATCAGAAGCACGCCGACACACCAATTGAATTCGCGTGGCCGCTTGTAGGAACCGGTCATGAAGACGCGGAACATGTGCAGCCACACGGCGATGATCATCAAGTGCGCGGCCCAGCGGTGCATGTTGCGCAAAAGCTTGCCGAAGGGCACGTCGTTTTCGAGATACAAAATGTCGCGGAAGGCCTGCATTTTCGTCGGGTGGTAATAAAACATCAGCAGGACGCCGGTGAACGTGAGCACGATGAACAGATAAAACGTGATGCCGCCCATGCCCCAAGTGTAGTTGTACTTCGTGGCGTCGCGATTGACCTTGGCGGGATGAAGATGGAAAAAAACGTTGGAGAGCACGCTCAGGGCGCGGTTGCGCGGCTCTGCGTCATGCTTCACGCGGAACATCGAGCGATAGAGCTGAGTCTTCTCCGGCTGCTTCAGCTCTTCGGCTTGCTGCTTGGCCTTCTCCGTGAGCGTGTCACGAAGAGCCGTCGCGTTGTCCCGGACTTTGTCGAGGACTCCAGATTTTTTGTTGTTGCCGCCGTTCTCTTCGGGCATCGTTCCGACCTCTTCGCGAATGCAGAAACCGTTGACGCCTACACGTTCAGAAATGCGCCCGGATCGCCGAAATGGTTCACGCCGGCGCGCGGATCATCTACGAACAAACGGCTGGTGTCCACAACGATGCTGGTTCGTGGGATCGAGCTGGACGAAGGCGCGATCCATCGGGCGCGGCGCCGGGCCTTCGAAATTGACGCCTTCGCTGTCGTAACCGCTGCCGTGGCACGGGCACTTGAATTTGTTCTCGGCCGGCTTCCATTCCGGCGTGCAGCCGAGATGCGTGCACCGCGCGAAAATCACGAAGAGGCGGTCCGGTTCGCGCACCACCCAGACGCGGTTGGTCATCAAGATAGCGCTGGTCGATCCCCAAGCCGAAATCAGCCGGATAGCCGATGTTGAAAATTGTGTTGGGTTCGTAGAGCGCGCGGGGAAAGAAAAACCGGAGAAACATCAGGAAATTGACGCCGAGGTAGCCCCAAATGCAAGCCCAGATGATGGTGCGGCGGCTCTTGTTGACTTCTTTTTCCGCCGCTTTGGCGTCCGGTGCGGAAGCGGCGTTGGCCGCCGGCGTCGCGGCAGGTGCAGGAGAAGCCTCTGCACCCTTCCCTTCGGGATTTTCTGGCATAGACCCCTAAGTCGTGCGATTGATAATCAAAATATAAAAACTATAAGTCCGGAACCGAACTTGGTTTTATATGACGAGGGAAACGCGGTGTCAAGTGCAGATGTGACGTGTGTGCAACGGTGGATGGCGGCTAAGAAGCGAATGAGGCGACGCCGCTGCGCATGCCTACGGACCGGAGAACCAGGTCGGCGAGGGCGCGTATGAGGAAGGGCGAATCGTTGAGCGCGGGCATCATGTGAAAATCGGTGACGCCCAGGCGTCTCGGCTTCCGCGCGCGCCTCAATATTGATTTCGTGCAGCGTTTCGATGTGCTCGGTGAGGAAAGAGACCGGAATGATGAGCATGCGCTTGATCCCGCTGCGCGCCATTTTCTGGATCGAAGTGGTCAGCGACGGCTGGAGCCACTTCTGCGGACCGACGCGACTCTGGAAACAGAGTACGTGAGGATTGGGCCAAGCGCCGAGTTCGCGGACGAGCTGCACCGTTTCTTCGATCTGTTTCGGGTAAGGATCGCCCTTCTCGACGAGTGCTATCGGCAAGCCGTGGGCGCTGAAAACGAGATGGACTTCGTCCGAGTTCGGGAGCTGCACAAGAACGCCGATTGACGCGGTCCACGATGGCGGCGATGTAGTCCGGATGGTCGTAGAAATGATCGATGAGATGTACGGGCACTTTCGCCTGATAGAGGCGCTTCCATTCCTTCAGGCTGCTGCCTGTCGTGGCAAACGAATACTGCGGGTAAAGAGGCAGAAGGACGAGTTCGTCGAATGGCAGAGTTTCGAGCGCGGCGATTGCTTCGGGAGTGTCCGGATGCCAGTAGCGCATGGCCACAATCGTGCGCGCGGAGATGTGAGGGCGCAGGGCCGTCTCGAGAGCCCTCGCCTGCTGCTCCGTAAGGCGTCGGATGGGCGAAGCGCCGCCGATTTCGGCGTAGTGTTGGCCGACGGACTTCGAGCGGCGTGTGGAGATCAATTTTGCCAGGGCTTTACGCGCGAGAAATGCGCCGGGGAAATTAATGATGTCGGGGTCGCAGAACAGGTTATAGAGAAACGGCTCGACGGCGGCTTGCGTATCGGGGCCGCCCAACTGAAACAAGATTACGGCGATTCTTTTCGGCGCATTCATTGCGCATTCCTCGGATGATCAGCCCTCACGCAACTGTTGCTTGAGCCGCTCGATTTCTTCGCGTAGTCGGGAAATGCGCTGCGCGACGCTGACCTCGTACACAAAAAAAACAGCCCAAACGAACATCCATGCGGCGAAAAGGAATTCAAAGTTTTTCATGCGCGACCTTTCGAAGGAACCGGCTGCGGTTCGAACGCCCTGGGTTCCCTGGAGCGCGACTCAATCTCGTGGCGCAACTCGTCGCATTCGTAGCGCAGGCGCTCGAGACGATAGCGGTCCAACAAAACCAGAATCATAACGCCGAACATTGCGATGACGCACAAAAGTAGAACTTTGCCCATCAAGGGATCGAGTCCCGAACCCTGTCCACCGGCGATCACGGGTTGCGGATGCTGTGTGCGCCAAAGGCGATTCGACATGTACACGAGCGGAACATCCAAAAACGCAAAGATGCCGAAGATGGCGGAAAGCGTGGCCTTTCGCCCCGGGTCTTCGAGCAAGCCTCGCAGCAGAAGATAGGCGACGTAGAGCAGCCACAGAATAAACGTGGTGGTCAGGCGCGCATCCCAGGTCCACCAGATACCCCACACGGGCCGAGCCCAAAGAGGGCCCGTGATGAGACCGATTGTGCAGCAGACGACTCCGACCTCGGCGCCCGCCACTGCGAGCCAGTCCCACTTGGGCTTGCGCGTGACGAGATACGCGATGTTGGCGATGAATACGATGAAGAATGCTGTGAACGACGTCATCCAGCTAGGAAGGTGGAAATAAAAGATGCGCTGGACCAGATGCATGGTCTTCTCGTCGGGCGCGATGAAAAGCGCGGCGTAAGCCGCGGAAAAAACCAGTGCGGCGACCACGAGCGTGCTTGCAATGCGGGACTTCATCGGAAAACCTCTACTCCTCCACCAAATAATCGCACAGAAGCCAGGAAGCCGTCAGAAACACAATATCAAAACCGGCGATGAAAGCGACCCACGCGCGGTTGAGCTCGGGCTGCTCGGTGAGCAGCGACGCGGTGGCTTCGACCGCGGCAATCAGAAGTGGCGTGAGAATCGGAAGCAGGAGCAACGGCAGCAGCAGCTCGCGCATCCGCGCGTGAGCCGAAATCGCGGAGAAAACAGTCCCGGTGACGACCAGACCGAGCGTGCCGAGCGCCAGAACGACGACCAAGCGGCCCACGACGCCCGAGAGCGAAACGTTGTAGAGAACCGCAAAGACCGGGACGAGTGCGACTTCCGCGACCGACATGAAAACGAAATTGGCGAGCATTTTTCCGAGAAGGATGGCGAAGCTCGGGACGGGCGCCATGCGCAGGGCGTCGAGCGTGTCGTTCAATTGCTCGCGGCCAAAGGATGGGTGCAGCATGAGCGACCCGGCGAAGAGAAAAGCGATCCAGAGCAGGCCCGGGCCGTAGCGGCGCGACTCGGCGGCAGTGGGGTCGAAGGTGAAGCTGAAGAGCACGACGACGACGAGGGCGAAGACGATTGTTGTGGACAGAAGCTCGCGGGTGCGGAATTCGAGCCGAAGCTCTTTGGTGAGGAGGATCGCGGCGGCGCGGGCGGTGGTCATTCAGGCCCCGGCGCGCAAGGCGGCGAGCATGGGGCGCGGATCGCCGGACGGGCCGGAATCACCGTTGATACGGCCACCCGCGAGAGAAACGGCGCGCGTCGCGAGGTCGAGCGATTCGTTGCGCGCGTGAGTGCTCATGAGAACCGTGCAGCCGTCGGAGCGCAGGCGCGAAAGGGTCGCGCCAAACCAATCGAGCCCCTGGCGGTCGAGCCCGGCGGCAGGTTCATCGAGTAGCAGCAGGCGGGGACCGTGCAAAAGCGCACGGGCAATTGCGAGACGCTGGCGCATGCCTCGCGAAAATGTGCGGACCAGACTCCCGGAGCGCGAGGCGAGTCCAGCGCCTTCAAGAGCGGCTGCCACGCGTGCCGAAACGTCATCCAGACCATAGAGCTGCGCGAAGAGCGTGAGGTTTTCGGCGGCGGTTAATTCGTCATAGAGCAAAGTGCTGTGGCCCACCAGGCCGATGAGGCGCTTCGCAGAATTTTCCGCAGCATGCTCCGTGGAATCGGGCGCCGCGCTGGAGAATTGAATCTTGCCGCTCGTAGGATTCATGAGTTGCGCGGCGATGCGAAGCAGCGTGGTCTTGCCTGCCCCGTTGGGCCCGAGCAGAGCGACGAATTCGCCCGCCTGAATTTCAAGCGAGACGCCGCGCAATGCGGTGAGCGAGCCGAATCGCTTTTCCACGCGATCGAAAGAGATGCCGAGATCCACGTTTGTGCCGGAGGCGCACAAGGCAATTCGCTCAGCCTCTCACCAGATCGCGCAAAACTTCTTCCAGACGCTGCCGCTCGCGGGCGTAGTCTTCCTCGCCGATCGTGCCGGCCTGGTGGCGCAATTCGAGACGGAACAGGCTGTCTTTCAGCTCATCGAGGCTGCCACGGACTTCGCGATCAAATTCGGCGACGGTGGTGCTTCGCGAGTTCGAAACATTGCGAGCGGGTCCCGCGTCGGAAACAGTGCCCAGAGCGTCGGCCGAAGGACCGGCAGTCACGATTTGCGGGCGGCGCCAGAGGTAGGCAAGGCCGAGAACGAAAATGGCGGCAAAGCCGCTGACGAGGATCCATTTCAAACTGTCGAGCCGGGCGGGCATCGATGTCGCGGTCGCGGTCGGAGTGTCGCCGCCCGAGGAATCCGCGCGTGAATTTACGGAAGGATTTCCGGAATCATCGCCTGCGGCAGCGCCGCCCGTCGCTCCACCGCCCTGGTTTGAGGCAGCCATGGGCGCGGTGCCGGAAACGGAGACAGCGAGTTGAGTTTCTGCAGGGAGGGATTGGCGCATATAAACGTTGAATCCCTGATCCGCACCGGCGGGAGAAAGGCCGCCGCCGGAAATCTGGACCGGGGGCGGCGCGAAAATTGCGAATCGCTCTGCAGCGTAGAGAGAAGATAGATGAAGCGTCGTGTGATTGCCGGGATACGGCAGCTTGTATGAAATGCGGACTTCGCTTTCACCGGGACGAAACGGGAACGCGATGGCGGTCAAGCCTTTCCCCTTGTCAATGGTTCCCTGGACAACGGGCATGCCGGAAGCGCCCGCGGCGGAAACGTCATTGAGCTGGGCGCCTTCGGGGAGCGAGAAAACAAACGAGCCGTCCGCGCGGTAGAATGCGACGGGCGGACGGGTGTTGTTTAGAATCGAATATTGCTCGCCCACCATCAGGTCCGAACCGTTCGTTTGGAGTATGACGGCATGCGCCGCAATCGAAAAAGAACCGGGCTTGTCGGTCGGCTCAAAAACCTGAATTTCGACGGCGGATTTTCCGGGCGGAATCGGCTCATGATAATTCACGCCGCGGTATTGAGCGCGCAGTAGCATAGGCGCGGCGCCGAGACCCGGGTTGTTAAACTCGAAATGGCCCTTCGCGTCGGTCTTCGTGTTTGCCACGGGCTGCATGCCGCCCTGGAGCTGGATCAGGATGACGTCCACACCAGCGGCGAGCTGGCCCGTGGTGCCGTTGTGGACCGTGCCGGTGACGGTGCCTGCAAACGAAGAAGAAGCCAGGAGGCACAGAACCAGCAGCGCAAGAGAAAAGCGAAGCGCAGAGATGAGATGAAAACCTAAGATTTCAGATTTCAAACGTGAAATCGGTTGAGCCGCACGAATCATGAGTGGTGCACCTTTTCGGTCGCCGCCTTGCGAGTGGCGGGAGTGGGAGCGCCGCCGGTGAGCTGGTCCATTTCGGCAAGGACGCGTGCGGCTTCGACATCCAGGAGTTGCTTGGTCTCCTCGTAATCCTTTTCCGAGAATTTTCCCGCGCGGAATTCGAAGCGGAGGTCGCGAAGATTTTCGTAGATAGTGTCGCGGCGCTCCATGAGCTGGTCGAGCTTGGTTCGATGCGGCGCAGAATCCGAGGCATCCGGATGGACGGAGAAAATGAAGAAGAATGTCGCCGCCGCGAGCAGGGAGCAAGCAACGGCGATGTCAACGGTGCTCATTAGTGTCCTTCGCCAAGGGAACAGCGGGTGCCACTGGCCCGACAAATTCTCTAGTCATCGGCATCCCGAGCGGATTCGCGCTGGGCGCGGGCGAGAAGATCGGCGGACACTTTCGGGCCGCTTGCGGGCGCGAGTCGAGCGCGCTGGCGCCAGCGGCGCGCGACTTCCCAAAGAATAAACAACGCAAATAGCGGCATGGCGACCGGAGCAATCCACGCAAGCCAATTGAAACCACTCTTCGGAGGCTCGACGAGAACGGTCGCTCCATACTCCTGAACGAAGCTCTGGAGCGTAAGGTCGTCGGACTCGTTGCGCGCAACGCGCTCATTCACTTCCTTCAGCATGGCCTTCGCCGTGTCGCAAGGGCCCGAAAACGAGCCGCCCATGTGATTGCACGAGCCGGCCGCGTCTTCGCATCCGCCGCACATGCACAGGATTTTGTTGCCGAGGACTTTCGCTCGATCGGGCTGTTGCGCGCCGGCGAAGGGCGTAAACGCCAAGGACACCAAAAGGCAGGAGGCCGCGGCAAGGCTGCGTCGATTCCTGCGGCGGCTCTCAGTCATGGGCGTCCGCTCCACGGATGACGGCGCCGACAGGGCTCGCCGACGAATCGCCCCATGATTTTTCGGCTACCGGGCGAAGGACGAGCGCGGCGCGACGGCTGGGAATCAGTGCGAGGCCCGTGCCGAGGACCACGACGATTCCGCCGAACCAAATCCACTTCACGAGAGGATTTAAGTAGGCATGGATTACGGGCTTCCCTGTCTCCGGGCTGCGGCCGGCATACACCACGTAGAGATCGCGCAGTGGAGAAGTCTGAATGGCAACCATGGTCTCAGTGACCTGGCTTGCGAGAAACAGGCGGCGCTCGGGATAGAGCATCATTTCGGACTTGCCATTACGGAATACTTCCAAAGTGGCGCGCTCGGACTGGTAATTGTTGTTGCTCACCATATCGAAATTCTGGCTGAGGATGGTGTACGGACCAATCTTCAGGGTTTGCCCCGGGCTCATCTCCTTTTGGATGTCCTTATTGAAAGGAACGCCGGCGATGCCGATGAAGATGAGAACCATGCCGAAGTGAACGACGTAACCGCCGTAACGGCGCGTGTTACGCAATGTCAACTCGCCCACGGCTGCGAGCAAATTCGTCTGATCGCGCGCCGCGATCACGCGTGCGCCGCGATAGAACTCGGCGGCAATCGTTAGCGTCACGAAAACACCAAGGGTCAGGCAAATGAGCGAGTAGATGTCGCGAAAGCCGAAGATGAACGCGATGATTCCCGAAGCCACTCCACCCGCGACAGGCCAGGCGAAATTTCGCCTCAACGCATCGAGCGAAGTCTTGCGCCAGGCAAGCAGAGGTCCGACCCCGGTGAGGAGCAAAAGGAAAAGAGCGATGGGAATGTTCACTTTGTTAAAGAACGGCGGCCCGACGCTGATCTTGCTCCCCACAACCCATTCGGAGAGGACCGGGAAGAGAGTGCCCCAGAGCACCGCAAAGCAGGCCGCGAGAAGTATGAGGTTGTTGAACAAGAAGCTCGATTCGCGGGAGACGAGGGAGTCGAGTTGGTTATCTCCACGCAAATAATCGCGATTCACCCAGTACGCTGCGAGGCAGACGATGAAGATCAGAGCCAAAAAGCCCACAAACCAGTCGCCGATCGAGGATTGCGCGAAGGCATGAATGGAACTGACCACGCCGGAGCGTGTGAGCAGCGTTCCCAGAATGCAGAGCATAAAAGTGGTGAAGACCAGCCAGACGTTCCATACCTTCATCATGCCGCGCTTTTCCTGCATCATCACGGAGTGCAGGAAGGCAGTGCCGGTGATCCAGGGAAGCAGCGAAGCGTTTTCGACCGGGTCCCATGCCCAGTAACCGCCCCAGCCGAGGACAGCGTAGGCCCAGTGCGCGCCCAGAAGAATTCCGATGCTCTGAAAGCACCAGGCGACCATGGTCCAGCGGCGCGTGATGTGAATCCACTTCTCGCCGGGATAGCGTCCAAGGAGAGCTGCCAGCGCAAAAGCGAACGGAATCGTAAAGCCCGTATAGCCGAGATAAAGCATCGGCGGGTGAATGACCATCTCGGGATATTGCAAGAGCGGATTCAAGCCGTGGCCTTCGGAGAGCGTGGCGACGCGCATCACGCCGGAAGCGTCCGTGCCGCCCATAACACCGAACGGGCTGGCGACGAAATTGTTCAGGGTGAGGAAAAAAATCTGCACGCCCGCCATCACCACGCCTGCATAAGGCATCAGTTCCGGGTGCTTTTTGCGGTTGAGGAAAAGCGCGAAGAAAACATAAATCGAAAGCAGCCAGCTCCAGAACAGGAGCGAGCCTTCCTGGCCGGCCCAGAGCGCGGCGATCTTGTAGAACGCGGGCAAGGCGCGATTGCTGTGCGCCGCGACGTAGGCCATCGCAAAATTGTCTGTGAGGAAGAAGTATTCGAGGGTTCCGATGGCCAGCGTGACAAGGATGAAGACAGCCATGCCGGCGTTGCGCGCGCTTTTCGTGAGCAGAGTGCGGCGCGTAATGATTCCCGCGATTCCCGCGACGAACGCGTACACCGCGGCCAGAAACGCGAGGATCAGGGCAAACGAACCAAAAATGTCCAACGATCCTCCTCGTCCCTTTCAGCTCTTGTCGGCTGGGCGGGACGCACTGGAATCTTTGTAGGGCTGGGAAGCGCCGGGCGTTCCGTTCGGACTGGCTTCATACTTCGAGGCGCATTTCGCTTGGACCTGCTCGGCGTCGAAGCGGCCAGCGGCGGTCATCCTGCCTTCCACGAGCGCCTGAGCACCGTCCTTGAATGTATCCGGTAGAGGATCGCGGCCGGTGTAGCTGACCGACAGGTCCTTGCCCTGCTCTTCGAGGACGAAGTCCACGCGGCCGGATACATGTTCGATCGAACCGCTGCGGACATTGCCGGAAACGCGCATCCGCTGGTGCAGCGCCGATCCCTGCAGGGTCGATAGCTCGGAGATCGTGTGATAGTAAGTCTTACTCTGCGTAAAACCCACGTAGGCGAGCAAAGCCAGCGTGATCACAATGATGCCCGAGCCGACGAAGAATTTCGTGCGGGCCTTCATGCCGTTCCCCCTGTTTCCAAGTCCAGCGAATACGCCGAATTCTAGCACAACGAACGGAGTGCCGCTGAACGTCATATATCTCACACGAAATTCGTGCCGCGGCCATAGCCCTTCGGGACAGGACCGTTCGGACGGGTCAGGGTAAAGCTGCTAGGGTACGCCGAATGCGTTCCCCGTAGGCGGTGCCGAATTCGGCCTGATGCTGTGGATCGCCGAGGAACGGATCCACGAATGGACCGCCGTTATTGAGAATCAGGCGATCCCCCCACCCGATGAGTCCGAACAGGCGAATCAAATCCTGCGTGGGCTGGGAAAGCGGGACGATGTAAGTCGGCTTGTAGGAGGTCTGCACACGCTTCATGACCGTGGGGGCGAGGCGGCGCAGGACACCCTGCGGATCCGGAATTTCTTCGAATGGGCATTCCACAGCGTGGGTCAAGAAGAATCCCTTGCGCTGAAATTCGAGAAGTACGGATTCTTCTTTGGTTTCCGGACCGGTGTACGCGCCAAGTGCCATCGCCAGCTCATCGAAGTACATTCGCGAAGCAAGAGAACGGTCGGCGCGGTCTTTCGCGACAAGATAGAAATAATCCTCGGCGCGGGCGGGTGGAGCGGCGTCCAGCAGAAGAAACTTGATGTGGATGGGGCGGTACCGCGTCGCTAGTTCGAGACGTTCAATGCGGCGGCGGATGTGGTCTTCGTCGACTCGTCCTCCGCAACCATCGCAGGCAGCCATCCCGGTTCCCCCGACTCCATGAATGAAATTCGAGAATATCCCACGGAGTTCGAATGAGAGCAAGCGGCTGTGAAAAAGATTGCGAAAAAAGCAGAAGAGGAGCCTCGGGCGACTAAGCCGGTTCGGGCTACAGGGGGCTTTCTTCGTCGGGCGTGATGGGCAGGTTCTGGGCAACCTGGCCGAGTTTGGTACGCAGGCAGCCAACAAGTTCAGGAGCGAGTTCGGAAATGTTCATGCCTTCGGAAACGATGAATTTGCAGCTCAGAATGGGGCGTGCCTGATCGTCGTCTGAAAGCTGGCAATTCACCTTGCAATACTGGCATTCCTGGTTCCAGCAAAAGCGGCCATACGGAATCGTTTCCGGGCTGATGAATTGAAATGCTCGAAGAAGGGAATTTTTCTCCGGTACAAGGAACGTCTTCCCCAGGATGGTGATCTCAACGAGCTTCTCGTAAGGCCGAAAGATATCCGACATCAGTGACGCGCCGCCTTCCGCCATATGGAGGGTTCCCCTTTGTCTTTGAAGCTAAAGCAGCGCGGAGCCGGGGGCAACGAGAACGCGGCGAAGGAGTGTTCAATGCTCCAATGGCGGAAAGAGACTGAACGCGCGTCGAGGCAATCGCGAGAAAATTCCCGGGTTATCAGACGAAGAATTGACCCATGCGGCGGAATTTTTCATAGCGCTGGTCGAGAAGCTGCTGCGGTGAGAGGCTGGAGAGATCGTCGAGCGAGCGCACGAGGAATGGCTCGAGCAATCGGGCGGCAGCCTCGGGATCGAAGTGGGCGCCACCATCGGGTTCGGGAACGATTTCGTCAACGAGCTTCAGTTCGATCAAATCGGGGGCGGTAATTTTCAGGGCTTCGGCGGCGATTTCCGCCTTGGACGAATCGCGCCACATGATGGAAGCGCAGCCTTCGGGAGAAATCACGGAGTAGACGGAATTTTCGAGCATGAACACGCGGTCGCCCAGCGCGATCGCGAGCGCCCCACCCGAACCTCCTTCACCCGTAATGGTGATGATGACGGGGACGGGCAGGCGGGACATTTCGCGCAGATTGAATGCAATCGCTTCCGCCTGGCCGCGCTCCTCCGCGTCGACGCCGGGATACGCGCCGGGGGTGTCCACAAAAACGAAAATCGGACGGCGATACTTGGCGGCGAGCTGCATGGCGCGCAGGGCCTTGCGGTAGCCCTCGGGCTTGGCCTGCCCGAAATTTCGAACCAGGCGCTGCTTGGTGTCCCGCCCCTTTTGATTGCCGATGATCATCACCGGCTTGCCGTGAAACCAGGCCATTCCCGTGACGAGCGCGGGGTCGTCCGAGAAATTGCGATCCCCGTGAATTTCGCTGAAATTCTCGAAGAGCAGGCGGACGTAATCAAGCATGTAGGGGCGCAGGGGATGGCGGGCGAGCAGGAGCCGCTGCCAGGGGCCCAGATGCGTGCAAAACTCGCGCTTCAATTCGTCGACTTCCTTGCGGATGCGATCGATTTCGGAGGCGGTTTCACCCGTGGGCGTCGAGAGGCGACTCAATTCTTCAACGTCGCGCTCGAGAGCGTCAATTTCGCGCTGGCGCTTTTTTTCGAGTTCTCTTGCGGCTCCGGGTTCGGACGGGTCGGGTTTCATCTTCTGGTTCCGCGGCTCGAATCGTAAGACCTGTGCGGCGTCGCCCGCATCTTTGCGCAGGCGAGCCAATTCGCGCCGCCGTCGCAGCCGCTCGCGTGCGATCTTGCGCTTGTTCATTGAACCACCGCCACCGATGAGGTGCCACAGATTTCGCGAACGCGGTCAACCAGCTCGCGGTCCGCCTGGACGGCGCTGGTGGCCTCGAGCGTGGCTTGCGAGCCGTCTTCCTTCACCAGCTCAAACGCCACGCGGCAGCGGCCGGGGCGGCTCGAAAATAGTTCGAGCAGACGGTCGAGCGCTCCTGTGTTGAGCGCGGCGAGGTCCACGCGAACGCGCAAAACGCTGGGAATCCGGTCCACGACCTCATCGAGAGGGCGCACGTCGGCGACGATGAGGCGCGTGCCCACATCTTCGACGGCCACGCGGCCTTTCACAAGAAGCGGCGTCGCCGCCTTGAAGACGGGTTCGAGCTTCTGAAAGGCCTCGGGAAAAACAAGGGCTTCGACGACGCCGGTGCGGTCCTGCAACGTGAGGATCACCCAGCGCGCACCCCGGCGGGAACGCATGGGGCGCGACTGCACGATGATGCCAACGACCACGATCTCTTCGTTATTGCGGCGGCTCTCCATGGTCGATAGCTCGACGGCGCCAAGCTCCTGC
This sequence comes from uncultured Acidobacteriota bacterium, assembly GCA_963812565.1. Lineage (GTDB taxonomy): Bacteria > Acidobacteriota > Terriglobia > Acidiferrales > UBA7541 > Palsa-295. The sequence continues at coordinate 762,529 of CAWEVR010000006.1, read as the reverse complement.
AATCGGCCGGCGTATTTGTCGAGCGGATGACCGGAGATGTAGAAACCGAGCGTCGTGTATTCGGCAGCGAGCAAGTCGTGCTCGGCCCATTCCTCGATATCGGGAAGAACTTCGGGCAGCGGTGCAACAGTGGCGGGCGAGCCGCCCATGAATAATCCGTGCTGCCCGCTCTCGCGTGCCCGCTGCATTTTCTGGGCGCGCTCGATCGAGCGGTCGATCACGGCGATCATCTGCGCGCGGTGAGCGCCGAGCCCGTCCATCGCGCCCGCGCGCACCAGACTTTCAAGAACGCGCTTGTTCAGCAAGCGCGAGTCCACGGACTCGCAGAATTCGAAGACGTTTGTGAAGCGGCCGAGTGATTCGCGCGCCTGAAGAATTCCCTTCACGGTGTTCTCGCCGACGTTCTTGATCGCGCGTAGGCCAAAGCGAATGGCGTCGCCGACGGGCGTGAAATCCACATCGCTCGAATTGACGTCGGGCGGAAGAACTGTGATGCCCATGCTGCGCGATTCGTTGATGTACTTCACCACTTTTTCGGTGTTGCCCGTCTCAGATCCGAGCATCGCGGCCATGAACTCGACGGGATAATGCGTCTTGAGCCAAGCCGTTTCGTACGCAAGAAGGGCGTAAGCGCAGGAGTGCGCCTTCGGGAAACCGTAAAGGGCGAACTCTTCCATGAGATCGAATATTCTTTCAGCCTTTTTCGGAGGAACTTTACGCGCGGCGCAGCCGGTGAGGAATTTCTCACGTTGCGCGGCCATGACTTCGGGTTTCTTTTTGCCCATGGCGCTGCGGAGGATATCAGCGTCGCCCAGAGAAAAACCGGCGAGACGATTGGCGATTTTCATTACTTGTTCCTGGAAGACGATGACCCCCCATGTTTCCGAGAGGATTTCCTCGAGTTCCGGCAGATCGTATGTGATTTTTTTCTTGCCCTGCTTGCGCGCGATGAACTCGTCGATCATCCCGCCCTGGATGGGGCCGGGACGATAGAGCGCGTTGAGCGCCGTGAGGTCCTCGAAGCGCGTCGGCTGGTATCGCTTGAGGATGTCGCGCATGCCGTAGGATTCAAACTGGAAGATGCCCGTGGTATCGCCGCGCGAAAACAGCGCGTAGATGGCGGGATCGTCGAGCGGCAGCCCCGCGAGATCGATTTCGATCCCGCGATTTTGCTGAATCATCCGCACGGCATCTGTGAGGATGGTGAGCGTCGTGAGACCGAGGAAGTCCATCTTCAGCAGCCCGATGCGCCCGAGAGCATTCATGTCGTACTGCGTGGTGATTTCATCCTTGTTCGACTTATAGAGCGGAACGATTTCCGTAAGCGGCTGAGGAGAAATCACGACACCAGCGGCGTGCGTGGAGGCGTGACGCGCGAGACCTTCCAGGCGCAGCGCGACTTCAATCAGTTCCTTCACGCGCTCGTCTTTATCGCGCATGGAGGAGAGCTGCGACGACTGCTTGAGCGCGTCTTCAAGGGAGATATTGAGCGTATTGGGCACGAGCTTCGCGAGGCGGTCCACATCGCCGTAGGGCATGTCGAGCGCGCGGCCGGCATCTTTCAGGACGGCCTTGGCGGCCATGGTGCCAAAGGTGATGATTTGCGCGACATTCTTCTCGCCGTACTTCTGGCGCACGTAATCGATCACTTCGCCGCGGCGGCGCATACAGAAATCAATGTCGATATCCGGGAGCGAAATGCGCTCGGGATTGAGGAAGCGCTCGAAGAGCAGATCGTATTGCAGCGGGTCCACGTCGGTGATGCGGAGTGAATAACTGACCAGGCTGCCCGCGGCCGAGCCGCGTCCCGGGCCCACGGGAACGCCTTGCGCGCGCGCGTAGTGGATGAAGTCCCAGACGATCAGAAAGTAGCCGGAAAATTTCATGGCCTTGATCATGGCGATTTCGTCAGCCAGCCGCCGCTCGTAGTCGGCGAGCGGATAGCGGAGGCGGTTTTCCTTGGCCAGGCGCTCGAGTTGGACGGCGCGCTCCGCAAATCCTTTGCGGACCACTTGCTCGAAATAGGAATCCGTCGTGTGGCCTTCGGGAACTTGAAATTCAGGGAACGGATTGACGACGCACTGGATCTTCACGTGACAGCGGTCGGCGATCGCCACGGTGCGCTCGACGGCATCGGGAAGCTCGCGGAATACCTGCGCCATTTCCGCGGCAGTCTTGAAATAAAACTGGTCGGTGGGAAACCGCATGCGGCTGCCGTCGCTCATCGTCTTGCCGGTCTGAATGCAGAGGAGCACTTCCTGCGCGTGGGCGTCGGCATGAGTGAGATAGTGGCAATCGTTCGTGGCCACCAGCGGGATTCCGGTCTCGCGCGAGAGCTGGACGAGTCCGCGATTGATGTGCGTCTCGATTTCCATCCCCTGGTCCTGAACCTCGAGGAAAAAATTGCCCTTGCCGAAAATGTCGCGCAGGCGATAGGCGTTCGCGCGGGCCTGGTCGTATTTATCGGCGAGCAGCGCGTCGGCCACTTCGCCGCGCAAACAAGCCGAGAGCGCGATCAAACCCTGGCTGTGCTGGGCCAGCAGATCGTGGTCCACGCGAGGCTTGTAATAAAATCCGTCGAGGAAGCCCGTGGAAACGAGGCGCACGAGATTGCGGTAGCCCTCCTCATTTTCGGCGAGAAGGACGAGATGATTCGAGCGTTCGGCGCTCGTGCCGCGATTCTTGTGACTATCCGGCGCGACATAGACTTCGCAGCCGATGATGGGCTTCACGCCGCGAGTGGTGGCTTCGTGATAGAAATTCGCGGCGGCGAAAAGATTTCCGTGGTCGGTAACCGCTACAGCAGGCATCCCGCGCCGCGCCGTCTCGGCCGTAAGCTCGCCGATTTCGCAGGCGCCATCGAGAAGAGAGTAGTCCGTGTGGAGATGTAGGTGGACAAAGTTCGGGGGAGCCATGCGGAAACCATTCTAAACCAGCTTCGCGGAATCGGGTACCGCCAATCGATCCAATTCCGTCCTAAATTTGCTCGGCGTCAACCGCGCTTCGGCCGATCGCTTTGTATGGCTAAAACCAACGGCGCCCGCGTCTAAGTGAAATATTTCTTTAGCGGCTCCATATAATGCAAGTTCCACCCGGAGAGGAGGTGGTCGTATTCGCCTTCTGGGAAACCGGTGTGATCCAGAACTAGCAATGTTCCGGAACCCTGCGGTTTCAGCTCAAATTTTACGATCGAGTAGATGCCCGGGTCCCAATGGCCGGGACGCCAGGCCTGGACGATTCGCTGGCTGGGGACCAGCTCGACGTTCCGTCCACCGATCAGTCCCCCAAACAGGGTAAATACGCCGCCGGCTTTGGGATCGATCTCAGCCGGCGAACCGGAGAACGCAGCGAATTGTTTTGAATCCAAGAGTGCCTCATAAATGCGCTGCGGGCCCACCTTAAAATCGGTTTCCACATGAAGCGACGTGCGCGCCTGGTTTGCGGATGTGCTCGGCGTTTCCTTCATGGTTTGCTGCTGTGATTGCCCCCAAACACGCGAGCCCGCAGCCAGACTCCCGAACGCGATCGCAACAGCGGCGATCACTTGCCGCCTGGTTGGAGTGTCGGCTAACGTGGCCGGATTCTCTCTCTCGCTCATTATTCCTCCTCCCAAATTTGCGGTGTGGACTGTCCCGGCATGAAAGCACGCAGCTAAAATATGTTCAAGATAATATTTTACTGGAAGGGGTATGGTGTTCCAGTCATACTTCTGGCCTTCAGAAACGAGGAGGACTTATGCCGTATGCCGTAGGTCACCACTCCGCGATGAAGGTGAAAATCATTCAGAGTGCGCGCAGGCTGTTCAATCGGCATGGCTTTGAAAATGTCTCGATCACTCAGATCATGGCCGGCGCGGGACTAACCCACGGCGGTTTCTACAGCTATTTCAAGAGCAAGAGCGAGCTGTACACCGAGGTATTAGGGTGCTTTTTCACGGACCCGAATTGGAAGAGCTGCTGGGAGGGTGTGGAAGTGGATCTGTCATCCTCCGATGTAGGCTCGCAAGTCGTCCGCGCCTATTTATCTCGACAGCATTTTGAGGACGTGGAGAACTCATGCCCGATGACGGCCTTGCCGACGGACGTCTCGCGCAGCGGTAAAAGTCCAAAGCGCGCGTTCGAAACTGTGTTCCGGGCCATGGTCAACATTTTGGAGCGCAGCTCGACCGAGAATGGCCGAAATCGCCACACCACGGCGCAGGCCATCGCAGCTTTGTGCGTAGGAGGCATGATCGTGGCCCGGGCTATGGTCAATCGTCCTGTTGCGGATGAATTGCGCGACGCATGCGCGTCCGTCGCGCTCAAACTTGGCGGCTGGAATAAAGGAACGAAATCGACCATTCGTCGATAGTCATCGCGTTTCGCTGCGCGCCGCGAGTATGGGAAAATAAGGCCGCGAAGGGGTATATTGGCCGGAAGCTTGGACTTTCGGGCCGCACCGCTTCTCGATAAGTTTGACAACGGATTGCTTACTCTTAGCGCGGCAGTCGTCTAAATCAAGTTCAGCCCTGAGGCTCGCGCACTCCGATGGCCGGGCGGCGAGCTCTCCTGAAACTTAAGTAGGAGGACAAGATGAGCAAGGTACGGCTCCTGGTTGGCACACGCAAGGGCGCGTTCATCCTGACGTCAGACGGCAAGCGCGAAAAGTGGGAAATCAGCGGCCCGCATTTTACGGGCTGGGAGATCTACCACCTCAAGGGATCACCCGCTGACCCCAATCGCATATTTGCATCCCAGTCCAGCGGCTGGTTTGGGCAAGTGATCCAGCGCTCGAGCGATGGCGGCAAGACCTGGGAAACTCCCGGCGGAGAGGCGAAGCCTGAGCCCGGCGGACCACCCACGGGTGTGAGCAACAAATTTGTCTACGACACTTCCTCCTCAACCGGCAAACCTCTCACCACCCACCAATTTTACGATGGCACGCAGCACCCCTGGGAGTTCAAGCGCGTCTGGCACCTCGAACCATCACTGACGGATCCGGACACCGTCTATGCCGGAGTCGAGGACGCGGCGCTGTTCCGCTCGACAGACGGCGCCCACACTTGGCACGAACTCGCCGGCCTGCGCGGCCACGGCACCGGGCCCAAATGGCAGCCCGGCGCCGGCGGGATGTGTCTGCACACGATCATTCTCGATCCGAGCAACCCACAGCGAATCTTCATCGCCATCTCCGCTGCGGGCGCGTTTCGCAGCGATGATGAGGGCAAGACATGGAAGCCAATCAACCGCGGACTGCATTCCCCGTACATCCCCGACCCGACGGCCGAGGTCGGCCACTGCGTTCACCACGTTGCGATGCCCCGCTCTCGCCCGAATGTACTGTTCATGCAGAAGCACTGGGACGTCCTGCGCAGCGACAACGCCGGCGAGTTGTGGCAGGAGGTGAGCGGAAACTTGCCGACAGACTTCGGGTTCGTGATTGACGTTCACGCCCACGAGCCGGACACCGTTTACGTCGTCCCGATCAAGAGCGACGGTGAGCACTTTGTGCCAGATGGGAAGTTGCGCGTCTACCGCAGCCGCACGGGGGGAAACGAATGGGAGGCTCTCACAAAAGGTCTGCCGCAAGCGGACTGCTACGTCAACGTGCTGCGCGATGCTATGGCCGTGGACACGCTCGATAAATGCGGCGTGTATTTCGGCACCACCGGCGGTCAGGTGTACGGATCGGCCGACGCCGGAGATTCGTGGTCACCCATCGTCCGGGATTTTCCAGCCGTGCTTTCCGTCGAAGTGCAGACGCTGCCATGATTCGAGTCGTGCTCCCGCCGCATCTTCGAGGACTTGCGCGCATCAGCGGCGAAGTGGAGCTCGACATCCAGGGTGCCGCCACGCAGCGATCCGTCGTCGACGCGCTCGAGGCGACTTATCCCATGTTGCGCGGTACAATCCGCGATCACGCCACGCAAAAGCGTCGCCCGTTCCTGCGCTTCTTCGCCTGCGGCGAGGACCTGTCCCATGAGCCGCCGGACACCCCTCTACCCGACGCGGTCGTGTCGGGAGCGGAACCCCTTCTCATCGTAGGAGCAATCGCCGGCGGCTGACGATCCGCGTCAGCGGCGGCGGGATTTCTTCGCGGGATGTGGCTTGGGCTTGTGGGCCACGTGACGCACGTGCTTCTTTGAACCGCGACGAGTGGGCTTAGCAGATTGATCCGCTTTGTCGTGTTTGGCTTGCGCCTTGGCGGTGATGGAAGCGGCAGCGCCAGACGGCGCAGGCTTCGCCCCGCCAGGGCCTGTTTTTGCCGGCGCAGGCGCCGCTGCTTCCGGAGCGCCCCGTCCGGGCTTTTCGGCGTGCTTGGCTTCCTCAGATTTCGATTCGCCGGATTTCGCGGGCGTGGCGTGAGTTTCCTTGCCCTTGTGCTTCTTTTTTTCTTCCTTCACCTTTTTCTTCGGCTCTTCCTTGATGCCCGCAAGTTTGCGAAGGATCTTCGTGCGGTCTTCCGGCTTGCGCCCTTTGCCACGAAGCTGCAATTCAAAGAGCTGCTCGAGAATTTTGTCGAATTTCGGGCCGCGCGGGATGCCGAGAGAGTCGAGTTCGGCAACGGGCAACGCCAGACGCAGCGGCCGCCACTTCTGGACGTAGTTGCGAATCTTCGAAAGCGCGCGCGGATTGGGGAGTTCGACTTCGATGAACGCGAGCATCTCCGGCGGTAAAGAAACGATGTAGAAATAGGCGTCTCGCGGAGCATTGGTCTTGCGTCCGCGGAGGATCTTCAGGACTTTCTGCGCTTCGGGAACGAGATTCGCAACAGCCTCCACTTCAGCGGAGCGAAGCTCCATGTGGCGCATGGCTGCGGCGGCTTCGCGCGATTTCAGCCGGCCCAGGATGTAATACATCGCGGGAACGTGGAGACGAGGGCGCAAGCCTGCGCCGAAAAGGTTTCCGCGGACGCGCGCCAGCTTTGCGAGGCTGTCGTAATCCGGTTTGCGGCGCTGCAGTTGAGGGTGAATCGCGGCGAGCAAGCCGCGGGATTCCCACAGCTTGAGCGTGGCAGCGGGATGGTCTTCGCGGGCCACCGAGCGAACCTCGTTGCCCACGCCTGCCCCTTCGATATTTTCATTCAGGCCGCGCTCCATGGCCAGGTCAAACCACTCCTGGGTGCGTGGCTCCATCTTGAAACCCATGCGCGCGCAATACCGGAGAATGCGAAGAAGCCGAATCGGCTGGTTCGTGAAGGCATGGATCGAAAGGGCGCGGACCTCCTGCTTTTCGAGATCGGCAAGGCCGTTCGTGGGATCGAGAAGCAGGCCGCGCGACTGCGTATTTAAAGAGATGGCAATGGCGTTGATGGAGAAATCGCGACGGCGAAGATCCTCCATCACGCCGGAAAAGCGGTATTCGGGTCTTGCGCCGGGACGCTCGTACACATCGTCACGCGCGGCGGAGATCGACCCGTCCACATCTCCGGCGAAAATCATCTCGTGATGGCGAAGTCGCTCGCTTTGCCACACTTCGCGAGCGCCGCCTTTTTCAAGCTCGTGCACCATGCGGACGGGATTGCCCTCGATAGTGAAATCGAGATCGCGGATGGGCATGCCGGAGATCAGATCGCGGACGGCGCCGCCGGTAAGGTAAATGTTCACATCCTGAACTCGTGAAAGTTCCTGGACGCGCTCGAGCACCGCGCGCTGCTCGGGAGAGAGCCGGCTTTCCAGCAAGTACATGTAATCGGGCATGAGGTTCGATGCCTCCTCAAATTTCCGCGCGAAACCGCTCAGGCGCGCGGGTGGTGCGCCTTGTACACCTGCTTCAATCGTTCTTCGACGACATGGGTATAAATCTGCGTCGTGGAGATGTCGGAATGGCCGAGCATTATTTGGACGGAGCGAAGGTCGGCCCCGCGGTCGAGAAGGTGAGTCGCAAAACTGTGGCGTAGCATGTGCGGCGTCAAAGATTTGCGCAGACCGGCTTTCCGGCCGTACCCGCCCAGGATTTTCCAGAACGAGATGCGATCCATTTTGTTGCTGTTGCGATTGAGAAAAAGATACTCCGAGACGTCGTCGCGCAGCAGCTTGGGTCGCGAGTGGCGGAGATATTCTTCGACCACCTTGAGCGCACGGCGGCCGACGGGAACGAGGCGCTCCTTGTCTCCCTTTCCGATGCAACGGAGACAGCCCACTTCCATCTGCAGATCGGAAACGCGCAGGCCGCAAAGCTCGGAAACGCGCAGGCCCGTGGAATACAACAGTTCGATCATGGCTTTGTCGCGCAGACCGACAGGCGACGAGGCATCCGGCTGCACGAGAAGGCGGTCCACTTCTTCGAGGCTGAGAAAATCCGGAAGGCTGTTCCGGAATTTCGGCGACTCGACATTGGCGGCAGGATCTTCTTTGATGAAACCTTCCATCAGGGAAAAACGGAAAAAATGCCGGACGGTCACGAGATGGCGCGCCACCGAACGGCTGTCGAGATTCTGGTGATACAGTCCAGCGAGGAAATCCACGATATCTCCGCGCTGCACCTGCTCGGTCGTAAGGTTGCGCTTGGCGGCGAAGGCGCCGAATTTCACCATGTCCCGCCGGTACGCGTAAATGGTGTTCTGGGCCAGGCCCTTTTCGACCCGCAAATAGTTCAGAAACGTGCGAATGTGAGCTTGCAATTCCCTACCCCTCGGTTCCACCAATCGAACGGCGCTTTACGTCTCCATCCCGCCGGAAGAAATCGCTGCAGGCTCCGCCCGGCGGAAAAGCAGAAGGAGTTCGGAAAGCTCCTGGCACCGCAGAAGCCACGCCAATCCGAAATAGACTGCCACGGAGCCGAGAATCATCGCCGCGAGCAGACCCACTTGAGACAGCAAATGCTCGGCGCTCGAAATACCGGAAACCCTCAGCGCTGCGAGACACGCGGCCGCCATGGCCACTGCGGAAACCGCTATCTTGCTGAAAGAAGCGATCAGGCTGCGCGAACCCAGCTGTCCGTAGCGCCTGCGGAAGACGAGAAAGAGCAACGCGAAATTGAAGTACGCCGCGAGAGAGCTCGCGAGAGCCGGGCCTCCGTTCGAAAGATAGCGAAAGAAGAAGAGCAAAAAGAGAGCGTTGAGAACGATGTTCAGACCGAGGGAATATGCGCCGATGCGCGCGGGCGTGAGCGTGTCTTGCGTCGAATAGTACATGGGCGCGATCAGCTTGATGGCGGCGAACGCCGGCAGACCCAGTGAGTAATAAAAGAGCGCTCGCGCCGTCAAGACGGTCGACTCCGCCACGAATTTGCCATGCTGGAACAGGACTTGAATGATCGGCTGGCGAAGGAGAATCAGCCCCACGGCGGCGGGAACGGCGATGAAAGAGACCACGCGCAACGAGAAGCGGAACGTGCGCTTCATCTCCTCGAATTCTCCGCGGGCGACCTGATGCGACATCGTGGGAAGAAGAGCAGTGGAAACGGCAATCGCATAGCTGCCGAGGACAAGCTGCATCACTCGGTCGGCCACGTACAGCGAAGTGATGCTTCCGGACGGCATGCGATGCGAAGCGGCGAAAACCATGTCCACGACGAGATTCACCTGATACACGCCCATGCCGAAGAACGCCGGGACCATCAGCCGGCCCACTTTCTGAACGCCGGGATCGCGGAACGAGAGCTCGAATGGAAACTTCATCCCGCGGCGAGCGAGCGCGGGAATCTGGATTGCCAGTTGCAAAAATGCACCCAGCAAAATTCCTGCCGCGAGAGCCACCGCCGGCGTGCGAAATTGCGCCGGCGCCCAGCGCAATATCGGACGGTATACAACTCCGATCGAACACGCGATGATGGCCAAGTTGAAAAAGATGGGCGTCGCGGCCGGGAGTGCGAAGGCGTGAAAGCTGTTCAGGATCGCGCCGGCCAGAGCCGAGAGGCCGATGAAAAAAACGCATGGGAAGATGATTCGATTGAGATACACGGCGAGGTTCCACTGCGCCGGGTTGCCGCCGAAAATCGTGAAGATGTAGATCACCTGCTTGGAGAAGACGCTGCCGAGGAATGCGATGACCGCGAGAAGGATGGCGAGGTCCCAGAATGCCTTCCGCGCGAACACCCAGACCTCCTGGAGAGGCTTGTCGCGCAGATAGCCGGTGAAGACAGGGATGAAGGACGCTCCGAGAGACCCCTCCCCGGCCATGCGGCGTATCAGGTTGGGAATACGAAAGGCTAGTACGAAGGAGTCGGCAACTGGCGACGTCCCGAGAAGGAGGGCTACCCGTTGATCTCGTAAGTATCCGCAAATTCGGCTGATAACGGTGACAAGGGCTATGGCGGAGGCAGATTTTAGTATCTGGCCTTTTACGGTCAATCGAAAGAAGCTCCGATGCTAACCCTTTTAGGACCAATGAGTTAACTAAAAATCGCGTAAGATTAACATAACTTAGGGCATTAAAGCAAGATTCCAGCGCAGCAGCGCCCTCGGCGTCGTCATTCTGAGACCCGATGAAATAGGATCGAAGAATCTGTCTTCTTACCGCGGTGGCAACGCCGCTAACCGAAAAGAGAGGCCTTGCTTTTGGTCCGACAGGTTGGCGTATCGTGACCATTCCCCAAACGACTCAGTTCACCTCAAGCCATCGGCGCGGTAGGATGTGTGCGAGCGACCGCACTTCGGGCGTGCCGAATAGACGGCTTCACGTGAAAAACAAAGCGCCAGCCTCGACGCACAAGAAGGTCGTCGTCCTTCTACTCGACCGGAAACACGTGCGCGGGTACCTGAACCCCTCGACGCTCGGCCGGACTGAAAACATCGACTTGTTGACTCCCGAAGGAGAACACCGTGTCGTCCCGCTCAAGGACGTGAAATCCGTTTACTTCGTGCGCGAGTTTCTTGAGACCTTCGAACCCGACCGGAAGACCTTTCTGAGCCGCCCAAAGCTCGACGGTCTTTGGGTGAGGTTGCGGTTCACCGACGATGACGTGATGGAAGGCATCGTGTCGAACGACCTCCTCGACCTGCTCGACGCCGGCGTGCAACTGACTCCGCCCGACCTTCATGGCAATAGCCTGCGAATGTTTATCCCCCGCTCGGCGCTCGAAGAAGTGACTGTCCTCGGCGTAGTCGGCGTCGCGCGACGCACGGCGCGCGAAGGCCGCGCTGTCGCAGCCGCGGCCCAGCCGAAACTTTTCACCGAGTAGTTCCCTTCCCGCTTGCCCCTTCTCGAAGACAACAGCAGATTCCTCGTCCGCTGCGGCGGGTTCGTCGCGCCCTCACTTGGTGTACATTGGCCGGGCGGAAATGGAGCAAGCGAGGAGAGGATGCCATGAAACTTGGGCAAATCGCCGAAAAACTGGGATGCGAAGTCGAGGGAGATGCTCATCTCGAGATAACCGGCGTCGCGGGAATCGAGGAAGCCAAGGCGGGAGAGCTGACGTTTCTCGCCAACCGGAAATACCGCCCGGCGGTCGAGACGACGCGCGCGTCGGCGATCGTTGTGGCTCGAGACGCAGGGCCGGTGCGCCTCGCGGCGCTGCGATCGGCGAACCCGTACTTCGATTTCGCGCGCGCGATCGAGCTGTTTCACCCGGCGCCGAGCTTTCCCCCGGCGATTCATCCCACGGCGGTGGTTGCGAAGTCCGCAAGAATTGGCGCGGGCGCGCACATTGGGCCGTACTGCTTCGTGGACGAAAATGTGGAGATCGGACGGAACGCGGTGCTCCACAGTTTCGTCGCGATTTATCGCGGCGCGCGAATCGGCGACGATTTCTTCGCGCACTCGCATGCATGCGTGCGCGAGAATTGCAGGATCGGGAACCGCGTGCTGCTGCAAAACGGCGTGGTCGTCGGAAGCGATGGGTACGGGTTTGCGCGGCAGGCCGACGGACGCTGGTACAAGATGCGGCAGGCCGGAATCACCGTAATCGAGGACGACGTTGAGATTCAGGCGCACAGCGCGATCGATCGCGCGACGATTGGCGAGACGCGCATCGGACGCGGAACGAAAATTGACAACTTCGTGCAAGTGGGGCATTCGTGCAAGGTGGGCGAAGACACGCTGTTGTGCGGTCAGGTGGGGCTGGCAGGAACCACGCGCGTCGGAAAACGCTGCATTCTCGCGGGGCAAGTGGGCGCGGCGGGACATCTCACCATCGGCGATGGAGCGACGCTGACAGCGCAGAGCGGCGTGCCGAATGACGTTCCCGCCGGTGCCATTTATTCCGGATATCCGGCGATGGAAAACCTTACGTGGAGGAAATCGGTCGCCGTGTTCAATCGTCTGCCAGACCTGCAAAAAGAGTTGCGCGAATTGCGGGAAGAAGTGGCTCGCATTCAGGGCAAGGGAACCACGGATGAACACCGATGAACGCAGATGCGGCGAGTTACCTGACCGGGAGCGGCTGTTGATCTTCCGGGAGGCCTGAGGCAACGAGCGCCTCGACGCGCGCGCGCAATTCCCCGCGGCGCTCCATCGGATATTCCGAAGTGTCCACCGAGGGATGAAATCGTACGACGACTTCACCCGGATGAAGGGTCCAATTCCCCTTGCGCATAAGTTTTTGAGCTCCCACGATTGAGACCGGAACGATCGGAACGCCCGCCCGAATGGCCATGGCGAATGCTCCCTGTTTGAACGGGCGCAAGCGCCCGTCGGGACTGCGCGTTCCCTCCGGGTAGATCGCGAAAGAAAGTCCTTCCTTCAAGTATTGGACGGCAAGATCCACGCTCGAAACAGCAGCTTCCCGGTCCTCACGATCGACCGGAATCATTTTTGCGAGACGAAGTGCGGTCGCAAGGATGGGAATTCGAAACACTTCCTTTTTTGCCAGAAGCGACACGCGGCGCGGAATCGCGGGAACGAAGGCGAGAGGATCCACATTGGAAATATGATTCGCTGCGAGAATACATACGCCGGGCGGAATGTTTTCGGCACCCTCGACGTGGACACGAATCCCCACGATGCGCACCCCCAGGCGAACGGCAGCCACGGCCGCGTGGTACATGAAATCGGGCTTTCCGGTGAGGAGAGTCCACAGGATTAGCCAGGGCATCACCAGGAGCAACGCCACGGAGAAGTAGAGAACGGCGATGATCGTGCGGATCATGTGTAAAGCGAGCGAACCCAAGATACTCGGAGAAACAGGCCGTTCTTTTGTTGCTTCAGACCCATTTAATCGGTGACACCGCGAAGGATGCCGTTTCGGATGCGGCGCTGCTTCTCCGTCGCCTGCGGCGATTCGATGACGGAGTAGTTGCGGGTCGCGCGCGCGCCAACCGCGAATGATAAATCAGACTCCTCGCCTTCGCGGCGAATGTGGACTTTCACTGTTTCTCCCGGGGAATGTTTGCTCTGCCATTCAGAAACGGCTCTGCCCAGCGGCTGGCCGTTTAATTCGAGCAAGAGATCACCAGCGCGAAGCCCGGTGGCTTCCGCGGCGCTTCCCGGGTCGACCTGAGAGACCACAATCCCCGACCCTGGAACACGACTGACGAGAAATCCGAGATTGGCGGCCTGGCGAGTCTCGATCTTGAGCTCGAGGCCGGCGGCCGAAAGAAAAGCGTCGTAAGGGATTTCGTCTGTTCCGGCGACGTAGCGGCGGAAGAAATCCTCGAAACTTTTTCCTGCGACTTCTTCGACAACGCTGCGAATCCCCTCGCTGTCGTTGTAGAACTTGCCCGGTTGCGCGTACTCCGCATTCATGCGGCGAAGGACATCGTCGAGAGACTTGAGATTGTCGGTCGCATCGCGAATCGCGAGATCGAGCATGACTCCGAGAATTTGTCCTTTGTTGTAATACGAAATGCTGCGGGTGGGAGATTTGTATTCGTCATATTTATCGAGCCACGTGTCCAGGCTCGATTCCTCGGCGCTCTGCCAGGTGTGCGCGGGACGTGACTGGAGCTCGCCGATCTGCGACGCAATGTCGCCTAAGAACTCATCTTTCGACCACAGGCCGGAGCGCTCAAGGGTATAGGCGCCGTACGTGCTCGTGACGCCCTCGGCGAACCAGAGCGCGCGAGTGTATTGCTCCTTCGTGTAGTCCACCGGCTCGAGGGCTTGCGGTCGGATGCGTTTGACGTTCCACGCGTGGAAAAATTCGTGCGCGGCAATGGAGACGGCACCTTCGACCGAGCCCGAGGAGATCGCCGTCGAGTTCGCATGCTCCATGCCCCCTCCGCCCACCTCAAGGTAGGGACCGATACGGATGAAAAACGTGTACTCCTTGAATGGCGGCCCGCCCATGAGCTTCAGCTCATATTCGGTGATGCGGTGGATATAGCCTTCCAGAAGACTTTTTCTCCAGTCCTTTGCATCCATGACAACGCGGAAGTGCGCGCCGCTATTGTCGAAATCGAATTCTTCCCAACGACCCGCTTCGACCGGGGCGTCCACGAGCGTGTCGTAATTCGGTGCGACGAATGAGTTGTCCACATGAACCGCAGGAAGCTCAGTGATTACGCGCCATCCCGGAGGGAGATGCTCAATCGTGACCAGCGATTCCTCGTTCCGGCGGTCGGGCACGTACATCAGGATTTCCGCAAGATTCATGAACGCGTGGTGCTCGTTGAACTGTGAGTTGAAGGGGCCCGGATCGTTCCAGGTAATCGAATACTCGATGACGACCGATGGCGTGATCGGCGCCGCCGCAGCGCGAGCGAGCGAGATCCGCCACGTTTGTTTGTCGAGCTTGAGTACATCGAGATAAACAGGCCGCGGGCCTGGAACACTGGCGCGAACGTCCCGGACCCGGTGGGCAAAGTCGCGAACATTGTAAAGGGCATTCCAGGCGGGCAGGGCTACGGTCAGGTCATTGCCCGGTGGCTCGACAGTCATTTGCACGAAGAAAGTGTGTTGCTCCGGATGGTCGAGCGAAATTTTGTAGTGGATGCTTGCAGCGGCTGGACGAATCGACAGAATCAATGCCAATTGAAGCAGCAGTGGAAAACGAACGGCTACCAAACCTGAGGGCAATTTCATCATCCGCGTGCTCCGGTGAGGGACTTCAGTTTTTCCAGGAGCTTGCCGCAGAGTCCGTCGAAGCTACCATTGGACATCACGAGGACGAGGTCGCCGGATTTTGCATTCTCGGCGAGATGATCCGCGATTTCTGCGGCGGAAGCAAAGGCCTTTGCCGGCCGGCCGCGTTCGAGGATCGAAGAGGCAATCGCTTCGGGAGAGAGGCGTTCGTCATCACCGAGTAATTGCGCGCGATTCACCGGGCCGATGAGCACGGCGTCGGCGAGGGCCAGCGCGTCCGGCAAAACATCCTGAAAGATTTTGCGGCGCATGGTGTTGGAGCGCGGCTCGATGGCGGCCCAAATTTTCCGGCCGGGCCAACGAGTGCGCGCGGCTTCGAGCGTGAGGCGAATAGCGGTGGGATGATGCGCGAAATCTTCTACCACCAGAATCCCGTTTGCTTCTCCTTTGATTTCCATGCGGCGGCGCACGCTTTGAAATGTTGCGAGTGCGCGCTCGATGGCCTCGCATTCGACGCCTCGTCCATAAGCGAGCGCTATTGCGGCGAGCGCATTGAGGACATTGTGACGTCCGGCAAGAGGTATGCGCACGCGCGTGACTTCGCTCGAGCGATAGGCGACTCGAAATTCAGTGGCCGAGTCGTGCCACTGGATGTCGGCTGCGCACCAGTCGCACTCGGGCGTGAAGCCGAAAGTTTCCACCACACAGAAGGATTTCGCGACTACCTCTTTCAACTCGGGACTTTCTCCCCAGATGAGAACGCGGCCGCGGCGCGGGACAAGATTCACGAGCCGGCGAAATTGCAGCGCGATGGAGGCCAGGTCGGGAAAAATGTCTGCGTGATCGTATTCGAGCGAAGTCAGAATCAACTCGTCGGGATGGTAATGCAAAAATTTGGGACCGCGGTCGAAAAACGCCGTTTCATACTCGTCGCCTTCGATGATGAACTCTTCCCCGCCACCCAGGCCGTAGCTGCGATCGCCAAAATTCGGGACGACGCCACCGACGAGAAAATCCGGGCGACGTCCGGCGACGTGAAAAATCCAGGCGAGCATTGCGGTAGTGGTGGTCTTCCCGTGCGTGCCGGCAACGACGATCGAAGTATGGCCGGGAATGAAATATTCCTCGAGGACTTGCGGCATGGAGCAGTAAGGAATTGTTTGGTCCAGAATGTACTCGATCTCGGGATTGCCGCGGGCAATCACGTTGCCGACGACGGCGAGATCAGGCGAGGGCTTCAAGTTTTCTTCGCGGAAACCCTCGTTCCAGCGAATGCCCAGAGAATCGAGCAGGGTCGAAGCGGGCGGATAGACGTTTACGTCGGAGCCAGTGACGTGAAAGCCGCGCTCCTTCAGCATCCCAGCCACGGGCGCCATGGCGGCTCCGGCGATGCCGAGCAAGTGGATGTGATCCGTGATTCTTCCGCTACGACTGGAAATGAAAATGCTCCTCTCTACGTTTTCGATTCGCAGCACGCCGGTTCGAGAATATCGAGCTTGGGCGGGCCGTCGGTGGAAAGACGCGCCCACACGCCTAAGGGTAGCGTCAACATGGGCCGGGAAGCATGGCCGACGGGTACACCGAGAACGATCGGTATCGAAAGCGGACCCAGAATGCGCCGCGCAATATCTTTGACATTTTCACCACTCCCGGAAGTGTCGGTTTCCGGGAATTCCCCGAGAATCACACCGGTAACGTTGCGAAATTTCCCAGCTTGTCTCAGATGGGTGAACGCGCGATCCACTTGCCATGGTTTCATGCCGCGATCTTCCAGGACGAGGATTGAGCCGCCGGTGTCAAGCTCCCAGGGAGTGCCGAGAGCGGTTTCGATCAGTGTAAGGCAACCGCCGAGTAGTGTTCCCTGCACCACGGAGCGACCGAGCGATTCACCCTGGAGGTCGATGCTCCATCCTTGCCTGGTTTCCGTCAATGCCTTCACCAAGCTTTGTTGATCGTAACCTTCAGGCGCGCCTGCGCCTTTGTCGAGGCCAGCGGCAGCCATGGGACCGTAGAAAGTGACCCACCGAAATTTCTGCCACAAGAACATTTGGAGCGATGTCATGTCGCTATAGCCGACGAGTATCTTGGGCGGTCCCGGAGGGGAGGACATTCCATCGAGCAGATAATTCGAGCCATAGCCCCCGCGCGTGCAGAAAACAGCGGAGGTCTCGGTTTCCGCGAAGGCCTCTTTCACGACAGTGAGGCGATGGCCCACGGAACCTGCGAAGAAGCTTTCGCGCGCAAGAACATCGGCGGAATCAAATTCTGGTTTGTAGCCGAGCCGCGCGAGTTCGGCGCAACCCTTTTTCAAGCGCTCCCCTTCCACCGGGCTGGAAAGAGAAACAATCCGGACAGAGTCGCCGGGCTTCAGGGCGGGTGGCTTGAGAGGTTGCGGCATAGGGCCAAATCGAGAATAAGGAATTTTCATGGGTGAGTCCAGAAGCGGGAGCGGATGGGTTTACATCCGAGCAGCAAGAAACGAAATGCAGAGAATCAGGAGCAGGCGGTCACGAACAGAGCGACGAAAAAAAAGGGCCGGCGGGAAGGCCGGCCCTTTTGCGTCTGATTCACCTGCAAGAGAAGCTACTTCCGTTAGAACGCGAGTACAACGCCAGCTGAATAGCGGAAGTTGTTCTGACGATCGCTGTTGCCGTCGTTAAACGTCGTCAAAAAGTACTCCGCTTGAGCCGGACGAATCCAGATGTGTTGGGTCAGCTTGAAGTCGACGCCTCCGCCGACGGCCAATGCGAAGTTGTTTACCGCATTCCCCGTGATGTATCCATTGGCGAGGCGGGCGCCCCCGACCAGGAACTGACCGTAAGGAACGATCCTGCTGCCTGACGAACGGAAAGAGACACGCGGCCCGAACATGTACGAAATGACGTTCGTGTCAAGGGGCACGCCGTGGCTAACGGTATCGGTGGTATATCCGCCGAAGTCCCCAACGATGCCGAACATATGGGTCAGATTGTATGCAAGCTGACCGCTGCCCCCGTTAAAGTTGTATCCGTAAGTGGTACCGCCGCCCGGATTGACAGAGGCGTGAACAAACGAGTAGCCGGCGAATGCCTCGACCTTCGGTGTGTCATCCTGTGCCATTACGGGTACTGCTAGTCCAAGTACCATAACTGCGAGAAGCAAATACACACACTTTCTCATGCAATTCCCTCCTGTTTGATTTGTTACTGGCCCAAGACCTCGCGGATATCTAGGATGCTGTGTGAACGGAAAAGGCCGTCAACCGTTCTCTCCCCCCTTGGCCCCTTGTGCACTGAATGCTAATAGATGCCGATCGAGGGCTTAAGGGTTGCGCTCTCATGGTGCCTTAGGATTCTGACATCCCCGAGAGGGTCCTGCAACTGCACATTTCGATTTTCTTTCCAGTATTGAAACCCCTGGAAAATGAATTTCTGCTCCTCAAGAATCTCAGCAACACCATGATAATAGACTGCTTACACAGAAGCCGGGATTCCGGGGCTGCACTAGAAATGAGAGATCGTGAGGAAGACGTCGCCGAACCCGCTCGATCGGACGGAAGGGTCAGGCGCGACAGCGTGGAATGTAACGAAATTGCCCTTTGAGGTGATCGGGACGGTCGTGAATCTGTCGACGGTCGCCGGGGAGGCCTGAGAACCCGGTCCGGAGGCGCCTAATGCGGTCGTCTGGGGGGTGCATTCACCGGTAGCACCGAAGCAGGTGTCGCGAACGAAAAGCGACCCTAAAGCGGCGTCGGAAGGGCTGGAGGCTGCGGAAATGCCGGTGACGAATGTAATGTAGCGGCCCGAGGGGCTGATCGACGGTGAAAAACTGTCTGCATTTGCGGAGATGCCGGCTGCCTCGGAAGAAACAAGAGATGTCGACGGAACGCAGCCGACAGCCGACGGTTGTCCCGCACAAGTTTCTCGAAGGAAGATTTGGTGCGAACTGTTCGTCGCGCCGGGAACCAGGTTGTTTGCCGTGGACTCGAAGGCGACGAACCGCCCATCACCCGAAATCGAGAGGGACGTGCTAAACCCGTCCGCGAAAGACCCATCCGGCGAAACCGAGACCCTGGCCGTCGAAGGGGAGCACGCAATGGCGGCATCCAAACCCATGCAAGTATCTCGGAGAAAAATCTGGGCGCGGGGGAGATGATCCCGGGTAACAACTCCCGGAAGCAAAGCTTCGAAGGCGACATAGCGCCCATCTGCAGAAATCTGGGGTGCAAAACTGGAAGAGCCGGCGACTTGGTCGCTGCTGTCCAAGGGAACCAGTGAGGTCCCGGGAATGCAGTCGGGCACGGCTGACGGCCCGGCACAGATATCGCGCACGTAAACGCGGTAAGACGACCCCGAAACACTCGGAACAAGATTCGTTGCCAGCGAAGTAAAAGCAACAAACCGGCCGTCAGCGCTTATGGAGGGAGAGATGCTGTCCCTATTACCCGGTTCATTCGATTGTCCAAGAGAGACAATTCTGGTTTCTGGGGTGCATCCTGCCGGAGAGGAACTCCCGGTGCAAAGGTCACGGACGTAAACATTCGATCTGCCGGAGGCGAGGTTGGATTCTGAACCGGCGACGAGATTAGTGGCGGACGATGCAAATGCGACGAAGCGTCCATCGGCGCTGATTTGGATCGTTCGCGCTGCTCCCGCATTGGGCGCAGCGCCGCTGGGCGAGATATCGATCGGGAGCGTGCGCGGTGTGCAGTCGGCGGCGCCAAGACAGGTATCGCGCAAGAAAACGTTGCCATGTGGACCATCCGCGATCAGATTGCCCGCTTGCGAATAGAAGGCGACAAAGCGGCCGTCCATACTGATCGCGGGGCTGTCGCTTGGGCCGTCGGCGGGTCCACCGGTCGCGCTCACGGAGATAAGTTGCGGGAATCTTGCGAACCCGCCACCGGAGCTGATGGTGAACGGCACGGGAGGAGTGGAATTTCCGCCGCCGGGAACGGGATTCGACACGGTGATGAATGCCGTGCCAGCGGCAGCGACGTCAGCGGGCAAAAGCTGTGCGGTGAGCTGCGTCGAGCTCCCGAACGTGGTCGAGCGCGGATTGCCATTGATTGAAACCGTGGAAAACTGGATAAAATTCGTGCCAGTTACCGTCAGCCCGTCGGGCGGAACGACACCCACGGTCGTTGACGTTGGAGAGATTGAAGAAACCGTGGGCACGGGGTTCGGCACATTTTGAATTACGAACGTTGTCGATGAGGAAGTCCCACCTCCGGGCGCCGGATTCGTAATGCTTACGAGGACGCTTCCGGGCGTGGCCACAAGTGATGCCGCGACCGTAGCTGTGAGCTGGTTTGACATGGAACTGAATGTCGTCTTCAGCGGAGAACCGTTCCAATTCAAGACCGAAGTCGTAATGAAGCCGGAGCCGTTGACCTGAAGAGTAAACGATCCACTTCCGGCGACGACTTCGTTGGGGAAAATGATTGCTATGACCGGCGTGGGATTAAAGGCTACGGTGCTGTTGCAACTCCCAAGAACTAGAGCCAGCAGAATCAGCGATAAGGTCGCGGGCCAGCGCGAATGCATTAATCCCATCCTCCAGTAGTTATCGTGGGGTCCGCGCTGCCGCTCGCCGCGGGCAGCCGGGATAGCGGAACGAGGGAAAGGAGTACACCGCCAGCAAATCCCCCTGCGAAATGAACAAGAATTGATAGCATCCCTGCGAGCGGCCCGTCAACTCGGATTCCGAGGCGATAGGAATGGTTGGCCGAAAAGCAGACGGGCTGGCAACGCTAGAGCACCCTGATAGGAGAGTAGGTGTTCGCCTCGCAGCGGGCGCCCAAGGTGCCCAGGCGTGCGAGCAAATCGCGTTCCTGGGGGATCGTAACCGCTGCCACGAACTCCACGACCGAGCCATGGGCGGATTGATAGGTCTGCCAATGGTCGGCGTGGATGCCCATTTCTTCGACGATTTTATGGACGCGATCGAGGACGTCTCCTCCGGCGGTGGGCGTCACGCGAAATAGCGTCATCCGGTCATGGACACCGAGGTAGCCTTCGATCCTGCCGAAACCTACCAGGGCGGTCAGAAGAAGCATCGCGGTGAAAATTGCCGTCGCGGGCAGGCCGGCGCCGACTGCCATGCCAATACTCGCCACGACGAATATGGTAGCCGCGCTCGTGATGCCGATGATCGTGCCGTGCTCGTGAATCACCACGCCCGCACCGATGAACCCGATCCCGGTAACAATCTGCGCAGCGATGCGCGTGTGGTCGCCGCCGGCGTTTGCCGCCATCTCGTAAGAGATGATCGTGAAAAGGGCAGCGCCCACGCAGATCAGCATATTCGTGCGAAGGCCGGCCGGTTTGCGGCTGAGTTCGCGTTCGAGGCCAACGGCGCCGCCGAGAAGAGCGGCGAGGAGGAGCCTCCCGACAATGTAGATATTCAGATCGTGCAGCATGGCACCCCCCGCTCAGAGTTTGAAAGAAGTGAGCTGCGAAAACCGCCGGGCGCGAGATTGGATTTCGCGCCGCGTGAGATGCGCGAGGCGCTCGACGCCGAAGCGTTCGACGGCGAAGCTGCCGAGGACGGAGCCGTAGACCATGGCGCAGCGAAGCGTCTGCTCGTTGATGCGCCCCGCGCTCGCGAGATAGCCCATAAAGCCGCCGGCAAAGCTGTCGCCCGCGCCGGTGGGATCGTGGACCTCTTCGAGCGGAAACGCGGGGATCGAAAACAGAAATTTATTGTGGACCATCAAGGCGCCGTGCTCGCCGCGTTTGATGACGAGCGTATGCGGGCCGAGGTGAAAAATATGCTTCGCGGCGCGCATCAGATTGTGCTCTCCCGAGAGTTGGCGCGTTTCATCGTCGTTGATCATGAGAATTTGCGCGTGCTTGAGCGTTTCGCGCAATTCCGCGGGAGTGCGCTCGATCCAGTAATTCATCGTGTCGAGGCCGACGATTTTGGGCTTCCGGCGAACCTGCTTCAAAACGGAGCGCTGAAGCGTAGGGTCGATATTGCCGAGAAAAATGAAAGACGAATCGAGGTAAGACGGCGGAAGCGTGGGATTGAAATTGGCGAAGACGTTGAGGTCGGTCGCGAGAGTGGTGCGCTCGCTCAAATTCTTGCTGTAACGGCCCGACCAGAAAAATGTCTTCCCCGGCGCGCGCTCGAGGCCGGCGAGATCAATCTGGCGGCCGCGGAAAACAGCTCTCTCCTTCTCGGTGAAATCGTCGCCGACAATGGCGACCACGCGCACGGGCGTGAAACTTGACGCTGCGAGCGCGAAGTAACTCGCGGCGCCGCCGAGTGTGCGGTCCACCTTTCCGAACGGCGTTTCCAGGGCATCGAACGCCACCGAGCCGACAACGAGAAGTGACATGAGTTCTCCGCGTCAGGAGATGTATTTGCCGATGATGGGGGCGAGGCGTTTCTTCGTGGCCGCGGGAATCATTTTGCGGTCCGTAAGAATGGCATGAGCCAGCGCCGATCCACATTTGCATTGGCGATCTTCCGAAAGGCCGCGCACCACTTCGCGAATGGCGCGCTGGACATTTTCGGTATTGCGATTCAGGTAGGAAATGATTTCACTCACCGTGACCGCGTCATGCTGAGGATGCCAGCAATCATAGTCGGTAATCATGGCGATCGTCGCGTAGCAAAGCTCCGCTTCGCGCGCGAGTTTGGCTTCCGTAAGGTTGGTCATGCCAATGACGTCGAAGCGGAGCTGGCGATACGTGTGCGATTCGGCGAGCGTTGAAAATTGCGGGCCCTCCATGCAGACGTAGGTGCCGCCGCGATGCGCCTTGACGCCGACGCGATCGCAGGCGTCGGCCACATGCGCCGAGAGATGCGTGCAGGTGGGCTTGTCGAAGCCGACGTGGGCGACGATGCCGCCGGAGAAAAACGTTGCGACACGGCCGCGCGTGCGATCGAAGAATTGATCGGGAATGAGAAAATCGAGCGGGGGAAGATCGTCGCGGAGAGAGCCTACCGCGCTGACGGAAATGATCCGCTCGACGCCGAGCATTTTCATAGCGCAGATGTTGGCGCGATAGTTGATCTCGCTCGGCGATAGGAGATGGCCGCGGCCATGGCGCGCGAGGAAGGCGACGCGATGGCCTTCGAGAGTGCCGAGCACGATCGCGTCCGAGGGCGGACCGAACGGCGTCTTCACGCGGACTTCGCGCGTCTGGGAAAGACCAGACATGCCGTAAAGCCCGCTGCCGCCGATGATTCCAATTTTGACGTCTTGCTTCGTGCCTTTTGCCCTTTTTGTTTTCGGCATGTTCAATCAACCGTGACCGGTTCCACTTCCCAAGTGCCGTTGCGCTCGCGGAGATAGCCCGCGGGGATGTGGGGGTCGTGCGGGAAAAGCGCGATCCATCCTTCGCGCACCACGTGCGGAATCCATATTTTTTTGTTTTCGAGCGTGGTCATGGGGTAGAGGTCAAAACCCATGATCCAGGGAAGCGTAAGATGCGGCGTCATAGGAACGAGGTCCGCGAACAGAAATGCCGTCTTGTCGCCGCCGTGCAATTTCACGCACATCATATTGGCCGTGTGGCCGGGAACGCGAATCAGCTCGACGCCGGGGGCGATGGCTCGATCATCCTCGAGAAGCGAGAGCTTTCCTGCAGCCTCGATGGGGACATAATTCTCCGGGAGATAGCTGGCGCGGTCGCGCTCGGTTGGATTCTTGGCGTGCTCGATATTCGCCGCGATGGACCACGTAGCGCGCGTTCGGAAATGTGGGGACGATTTTGTCTTTCTCGAACGCGTGTGTTTCCGCCGCAGTGATCGAAGTGCAAATGCGTGTTGATGACGATATCAACCTCATCTGTGTGAACGCCGTAGTGAAGGAGACTCTCCGTCAAATGAGGACCCTCCAGTACGTAAATATCCCGGAACTTCGCGTTCATTTTGTCGCCCGCGCCAGTTTCCACGAGGATATTCTTCCCGCCCGCGCGAATCAGAAGACAATTCATCGCCAAAGTGATGCGATTGCGCGAGTCGGCAGGAACTTTCTTCTCCCACATCGGCTTCGGGATAACGCCGAACATGGCGCCGCCATCCAGACCAAACCGGCCGGCGACAAGAATGTGGAATTCCAGTTGGCCGAGCTTCACTTTTTTCCTCCCAGGCCTGAGCGGGCGAGGATTTCGTTGACCGCTGCGTAGGGATCCAGTTTTCGCTCTGCCACTTCAGCGGCGAGCTTGTCAAATTCGGACTCGGTCATATGCTCGCCAACGACACGCTCCATCAAACGAGTCTGGAGCAAGCGCAGGAGCCATTCCTTCCAGTGAGCGATCTCGCGCGCATGGCGATCTTGCGATTTGTCGAAATGCTCGCGGAAAACGCGCAATCTCGCGGGCAAGCTCGTCGACTCCCTTATTTTCCGTGGCGACGGTGCGCACGACCGGCGGCTTCCAGCCCTGCGCGCTCGGGGACGATCTGCAGGATCGCGCGAAGCTGCTGCTCGAAACGGTCGGCGCCTTCGCGATCGGACTTTGTTAAGGACGAAAATGTCGCCAATTTCCATCAAGCCGGCCTTGAGGCTCTGCACGTCGTCGCCCATGCCGGGCACGAGCACGACGAGGGTGCAATCCGCGAGGCGCACAATTTCGATTTCGCCCTGGCCGACGCCGACTGTCTCGACCAGGATCATTTCCTTTCCGGCGGCGTCGAGAAGCAGCGCCGTGTCGCCGGTGGCCTGCGCGAGGCCGCCGAGATAGCCGCGCGTGGCCATCGAGCGAATGAAAATTCCGGAGTCGGTGGCGTGGCCTTGCATGCGGATGCGGTCGCCGAGAATCGCGCCGCCCGTGAACGGGCTCGAAGGATCGACTGCGATGATGCCGACGGTCTTTTTCTCGCCGCGATAGTGCGTCGCCAGGCGGTCCACGAGCGTGCTCTTCCCTGTTCCCGGCGCGCCGGTGATGCCGATGCGGTAGGCGTTGCCGGTGTGCGGAAAAAGCTGGCGCAGAATTTCTTCGGCTTCGCCGCTGCGATTCTCAATCGCCGAGACCGCGCGCGAGATCGCGCGGACGTCGCCCGCGCGTACCTGTTCGGCCCAGTTTTACGAAGTGGTCATGTCGGCACGCGGATTATTTCTTGCCCGAGAAGTTGGCGCGCGATGACGAGCCGCTGGATTTCGCTGGTGCCTTCGCCGATGGTGCAGAGCTTGACGTCGCGATAAAATTTTTCAGCGGGATAGTCCTTGATGAAGCCGTAGCCGCCGTGGATCTGCACGGCCTCGTTGGCGACGCGCACGGCCACTTCGCCCGGCGTAGAGCTTCGCCATGCTCGATTCGCGCGTGAAGCGGGAATGCGCGTCGCCGGCGGCGATGGCGCGATCGGCGAGCCAGGCGGCCTGATACGTCAGCAGGCGCGCCGCTTCGATTTCGGTGGCCATGTCCGCGAGCTTGAATTGGATGGCCTGAAACTCGGCGATGGGTTTGCCGAATTGCTTGCGCTGCTTGGCGTAGCGCAGCGCAGCATTCGTAAGCGCCTTGCGCCATTCCGAGGCCGAGCGACGCAATCGAGATGCGGCCGCCATCGAGAATCTGAAGGCTGTTGACGAAGCCTTCGCCCTCCTTGCCGAGAAGATTTTCGGCGGGCACGCGGCAATCGCTGAACACCACTTCGCTAGTGTCGCTGGCGCGCAGGCCGAGCTTGTTTTCTTTTTTGCCGGGGCGGAATCCGGGAGTTCCCTTCTCGATGATGAACGCGGAAATGCCGTGGCTTTTCTTCGCCGGCGTCGGTGACGGCCATGCCCACGCAGACGTCCGCGTAGTGGCCGTTCGTCGTGAACGTCTTCGAGCCGTTGAGGAGCCAGCCGCCGTCTTTCTTCGCGGCCACGGTGCGCGTGCCGCCGGCGTCGGAGCCAGCCTCAGGTTCCGTGAGCGACCAGCAGCCGAGTTTCTTGCCCTGCGCCAGCGGGACGACGTATTTTTTCTTCTGCTCGCTCCGTGCCGAATTTGTAGATGTGATTCGTGCAAAGCGAATTGTGGGCGGCGACGATGATGCCGATTGAGCCGTCCACGCGCGAAAGTTCCTCGATGATGATGGCGTATTCGACGTAGCCCATTCCCGCGCCGCCGTATTTCTCGGGGAAAATGACGCCGAGGAATCCCATTTCGGCGAGCTTGGGAATGATTTCGGAAGGAAAGTGCGAGACTTCGTCCCACTCCATCACATGCGGGAGCGATTTCGCCTTCGGCGAATTCGCGGACCGTGCGCCGAAGCTGCTGCTGCTCATCGGTCAGTGAGAATTCCAAGATCCCTCACTCATAAGCGGAATATATAGCCGGCACAATCTTTTATTTATATCACAGGCCGAACCGTCCACAGATGTGTTCACTTGATTCTCCTAGTGCGCTGCGGCGGCAGGGGCGTGGCCGGCGACGACTTTGGCGGTCGCAGCGAGGGCACGGTCTATGTCCAGCGCGGTCCACATC
This sequence comes from uncultured Acidobacteriota bacterium, assembly GCA_963812565.1. Classification (GTDB taxonomy): domain Bacteria; phylum Acidobacteriota; class Terriglobia; order Acidiferrales; family UBA7541; genus Palsa-295. Next base: position 736,252 of record CAWEVR010000006.1, on the reverse strand, counting down.
GTAGTGAGTGACCATGCGGACCGAGTACTTCGCCGTGTCTCCGCAGCGGATCTGATGCTTGGCGAGCTCGGCGCAGATGTCGACTGCGGTGAAACCGGTTTCCTCGACGTCGAAGATGACGATGTTGGTGACGACTTTTTTCGGATCGATGGAGATGCCATTGATTTGTGCGAGGCCTTCGGCCAGATGGCGCGCGTTTTCGTGATCGCGATGCAGGATTTTCGGAGTCTCTTCGAGCGCGACGAGCCCGGCTGCCGCGAGCACGCCTGCCTGTCGCATTCCGCCGCCCAGAAGTTTCCGGCGATGCGAGCCTGGTCGATGAAATCGCGTGAACCGACTAGCATCGAGCCGACGGGCGCGCCGAGCCCTTTCGAGAGGCAGAACATCACGGAATCGAATTTGCGGGTCAGCTCGGCGACGCTGCGGCCGAGAGCAACGGCGGCGTTGAAAATGCGCGCGCCGTCGAGATGCACGTGGAGGCCCGCGGCGTGGGCGCGATCGCAAACGTCTTCCGCAACGTCCGTGCGGATAAACCGTGCCGCCGTGCATGTTGTGCGTGTTTTCGAGAGCGACGAGCGCGGTCTGCGAATCGTAGTAAATCTTCGGGCGAATCAGCGGCTCGATTAGCTCCCAGGTGAGAATGCCGCCGGGCGCAGGCGTGGTGCGCGGCATGCAGCCCGCGATCGCGGACATGGAAGCGAGTTCATAGAGGTTGACGTGGCCGCGCTGCTCGCAAATCACTTCGTTCGTGGGGCGCGCCCACGTCTTGATGGCGATGAGATTGCCCATCGAGCCGCTGGGCACGAAAAGAGCGGCCTCGCGTTCGAAGATTTCCGCGGCGCGCGCCTGCAGACGATTGACCGTGGGGTCTTCGCCGTAGACGTCGTCGCCGACTTCCGCTTCGGCCATGGCGCGGCGCATGGCGGGAGTGGGCTTGGTGACAGTGTCGCTGCGCAGGTCAACCGCAGTCATGGCAGAGACTCGGGTGTGTGAAATGGGAGTGCAAATAGTGCGGTTTTTTTGCGATTAGAAATAATGATTCCCTCTGTTTTCTTAAGGTTACGATGAACTCTAATTCCCGCAGTTGCGATTAGAAATGCTGCCGAGACGCCGCTTGGGCACGGCGAGAGGCGCCCAAGGACGCGAGACCGATTCGATTTTTTCCATTGCATCATCATGCGCGGATAAGGCTAGCACGGAAAAAAACAGATGCAAGGGTGCGTTCCTGTGGAATCTTAGCCGAGGAGCTCGACGAAGACTTCGTTCGAAACTGTGAGGCGATCGGGCGCGAGACGAAGGCGAGTGCCGTCGAGTTCGACGAGGCCTTGATCGCGGAGCGGCGCAATTGCGCGCGGTAAGCGACTGAGCCGTGCATAGTCCCATAGCGCTCGATGCGCGCGAGGTCGATGCCGTCGAGCTGGCGCAAGCCGAGGAAAAATTCCTCTTCGAGCGCCTGATCGGGCGTGACGGCCTCGATCTGCTCGCGCGGGTGAGATTCCCTGCTCGATCGACGCGACGTAGCGCGCGGAATCGTGGACGTTGGCCCAGCGCGTGTGGCCGTCGAAGGAATGCGCGCCGGCGCCGAAGCCGAGATACGGCTCGCGCCGCCAATATTTCAGATTGTGCCGCGAACGGTGGCCCGGCAGCGCCCAGTTCGAAATTTCGTAGTGCTCGTAGCCTGCGGCGGCGAGTCGCGCGCACGCCGATTCGTAGAATTCGGCGATTGCGTCGTCGCTGGGGATATTGCGCCGGCGCTGTAGCGGCTGCCGCCGGCGAGCGATTCCTTGCCGAGGCGGCTGCCTTCGTCGATTTCGAGCATGTAGATGGAAATGTGTTCCGGGCGGATGTGGAGAAGTTGCGCGAGCGAATCGTCCCACGTCTCGCGCGTTTGATGCGGCAGGCCGGCGATCAGGTCCATGCTGATGTTGTCGAAGCCGGCGGCGCGGAGGATTTCGCGCGGCGCGGGAGATGTCGGCGCGGCGATGCATGCGGCCGGCAGCTTGGAGTTCGCGATCGTTGAACGATTGGACGCCGAGGCTGATGCGGTTGAAGCCGGCGGCGAGCCAGGCGGCGGCTTTTTCCGGCGTGATTGTTTCGGGATCGGCTTCGAGCGTGACTTCGGGCGCCGTCGAAGCGCGTAGCGTGCGCGCAGTGCGTCGATGAATTTCGCGAGGGCAGCGGGATCGAGAAGACTCGGTGTGCCGCCGCCGAAATAGACGGTGTCAACCATGCGCGGAATGGCTTCAGGGGCTAAAGCCCGTTCTCCTGGTTATCCGCGACGGCGGGGTTGAAACCCCGCCCTTCCAGCCCGATATCCGTGATTTCGCGGCAGACGGCGTCGGCGTAGGGCTCGTAGCGATCGCGCGAGACGACGCCCGTGTGGAAATTGCAATAGGTGCACTTCGTCTGGCAGAACGGGACCTGGATGTAGATGCCGAGAGTCATTGCACAGTTATTCTACCGCAGCGGCGCGGGCTAATCTGCGAGAGCGGCGGCGGAAGTGGCGCCGTAGAAGCTGAACCAGGGCTTGGCGGCCTTGAGGCGATCGTTCACGTTGTTGATGTTCTTCACGCCCTGATCGCTCAGCCAATCTTCGAGAGCCTTTCCGCCCTGCTTGGCGTAGACCGGGATGCCTTCTTTCCAAGTGGCGCGGCCGCAGAGAACGCCGGAGAAATTCGTGCCGGACTTCGGCGGCGAGTTCGAGAGATTCGAGGAAGACGTCGTTGCTGACGCCGGCGGACAGATAGATGAACGGCTTCTTGGCGACGGCAGCGGCGCGGCGGAAATGCTCCTTGGCTTCGTCGCGCGTGTAGGCGGATTCGCCCTTGCAGGACTTCGATCCGGCCACGTAGGCCATGTTGACCGGAACTTCGACCTTCAGAACGTCCACGCCGTATTGCGGCTTCGAGAATTCTTCCATGCTCTTGGCCGACAATTCGGGCTTCTTGCGCGCGAACTCGATGGCCTTTTCGTCCTTGCCCTCTTCGTAGCCGACGAATTCGAGGAAGAACGGAACGTCCGCAGCCGTGCATTCGCCGCCGATGCGCTCGACCCAGGCGTGCTTGATGTCGTTGATCTCGGGCGGAATCGAATGGCGTGTAGTACAGCAGAATCTTGATGCAATCGGCGCCGGCGCCGACGAGGCGGCGGACGGACCAGATGTCGAGCAGATCGGGCAGGCGGCCGGGGCGCGTGTTGTCGTAGCCGCTGTTTTCGTAGGCGAGCAGCAGGCCGGCATTCTTCGAGCGGGCTCGCGCGGCGGGGAGGCCGTATTCGGGATCGAGCAGAATGGCGCTGGCGTGCGGCGTGAGAACGCGCGTGACGGCGGTCTTGAATTCCTCGAGCATCTGCGGCGGTGACGTCTTTCTTGTCGACGCCCTTGTCCTTGGCGATGGCGCTCTTGAGCGAGCCGCGCTGGTCCATGGCGGCGGCGGCGATCACGCCGCGCGAATCGGAAACTGCTTTCATGCCCTTCTGCTTGCCCGGTGTAATTTTCATGTGCTGCCTCCGCAAAGATTATGGAATGGTGAGAAATTCGCGGCATTTTAGCACGGGAGGAAAGACAATCGAACCGCAGATCCTCCGTCCGCAGAAACATTCGGATTGCCCTGAACTGAAATCGAAGAGAGATTCTTCGAGCGATTCCATCGGCTCTCAGAATGACGTCGAGCTCGACGGCGCTAAAGGAACAGGAGGTGGTGCTGCGGGGCGGCGAGGTCGGTGTAGCGAGCCAGATCATCGAGGAGTTCCGGGCCGTACGCGCGAGAAACGGCAGCGCGCAGAGCGTGCGCTCCTGCAAATCGCGCTGCGGGTAGAGCGCGTCGAGAGAACTGGCGCTCGTGGCGATTCGAGCACGCCGGTGCGGAAATTTTCCGCGCGGCCGGCCTTTTCCTTCAGTTTCGAGAAACTGATAGAGCATTTTGCGCCTCGGCGGATCGAGAGCGCCGAGCAGCGTCTTGTCGAGGCGTTCGATCGGCTTGCGATAGCTCTTGAGCAAGCGGCGCAGGGTTTTTTCGTCAGCCTCGAAGCTTCTGCGCCAGAGCGCGCGGAAGCAGATTTCTGCTCCATCGTGCGCGGAGATGCTGGCGGCCTCGGAAGACATCTTCTACTTCGAGGCCGTATTTCGCGAGCAGGCGCGCAACAGGCGGTTCGACGAGCGTGAAACTCGCGCGCGGGAGAATCGCGGGCATGCGTCCGAGGAGCCTTTGTAGACGACTTGCGCCTGCGCCATGTAGGCGATCTCCGCGGGGCCGCCGATGTAGGCAGCGGTGGGCAGAAGCGTGTCCTGGACGACGGGGCGCAGCAGAACATTTGCAGAGAAGGCTTCGGGAGTCTTCTCGATTGCGGCGCGGAGATCATCGAGGGTGAACGACGCTTTGCCGGCGGTGAATTTACCGTTGCGGCTGCGCAGCGGGAGGCGGCGGCCGTCCACGTTGTAGAACAGCAGAGTGCTCTCACCCGTCACTTTCACCTGGGCGTGAAAGCCGCCGCGGTCGAGTTCTTTGGAGCGCGCGATCAGGGCATCGCGGAGCGAGTCGCGCTTCGTCGAGCGCGCGGCGGTAAACGCCCGCGGCAAAGCGATGCAGGCGCGCGTCGAGCGGGTCGATGAAAATAATTCCCCGCCCCGCAAGCAGCCGCGCCATCAATTTTCCGAATGCAGAGCCATAGGTCTCACCCGGCGTGTACGACTCGCGGAGCGCGCGCGCCACTTCGGCGGACGAAGGAGCCTTCGAGTGTCGCCACGGCTTTTGCGACGAGCGGCTTGACGGCGTCGCCCAGGACCACTTCGCCGACGCGACGGTCCGCGTCTGATTCGCGCAAGGGCAATTCATAACGCGTCGAGACCACTGCGCGTGTTCCAGAAGGAGTGGTTGATTTCAGCGAGGTCGTGGTCTTCGGTGGCGAGCCAAAAAATCGGAACGGCATCAACGCCTCGGCTGCGTGATTTCTTCCGCCCAGCGAAGAATGGAGACGACTTTGTAGAGGCTGTAGAGCGGGACCGGAGAAGAGGCCGACTTGCTGGCCGGTCACGATGGCGACGGCACCGCCGGCGAGGCGATCGATATTGCGGCCGGTTGCGGCGTCCGCGCCGAAAGCGCGATTCTGCTCGCGCAGGACCTCGACGACGCCGCGCCGGATTTCCGGCGCGATCTGAACTTCGCGGGCCGCGGCGAGAATGCCGTCTGCCGTGGGAGGATGCGCATAGTAGCGGGAGACGCGGCTGAAGTCCTCGAGGAAAGAGGCAAAAAGTTTGGTTGTGTGAGGGATTTCGCGGAGGGAAAGACAGTGAGACTCCATGGAGGAAGTCATGATACACGCGCCCATTGGGGACAACAAATGAGTTGGGACGCGCGCGGCAGCGGGAAGTTAGCAAGGGTCAAGAGCGCCAACCCAGGCGCTCCGGATGATGCCACGATGACGTTCCTCGGATGAGGCGGTGTTCGGATGGCGAGACTCTCTCGAAGCCGGGGCTAAGCGCAAAACAGTCCTTCTGAAGAGATGCGCGGAGAGGATGGTTCGATTCGCGCTTTGTGAGCCGGCCTAGCGTGCTGTAGCGGATTGCGGGACGATGGCTGCCAGCATGACGTCGATTTCGCGCTTGGCGGCTTCGTCGACGGGCAAAAGCGGCGGGCGGGGAGGGCCGCCGAAATAGCCGAGCCGATCGAGCGTGTATTTCAGGCCGGCGATGCCGTATTGCGGGCCGAGCATTTTCGCCGGAGCGATCAAGCTTTTGCGCGAGCGTGTGCGCGTGCGAGGAATCGCCGGCGAGTGATGATTCGTAAATCTCGACGCAGAGTTCGGGGAACGCGCAGGCGAGCGCCAGGATGGCACCGACAGCGCCGATCTCGAGCGATTCGAAGAGCGTCGAAGCGGAACCGACCAGCGTCCGGAAATTCTTGGGCGCCGCGGCGATGATTTTGGCGACGCCTGGAACGTCGCCGGAGCTGTCTTTCATGCCGATGATGTTGGGATGCTGCGCCACGCGCGCGATCAACGGGCGCTTCGACCTTGAGATTCGTGAAAATCGGAACGGAATAGACAAGAACTGGGAATGCGCGCGGCATCGGCGACGCGCAGATAATATTCCGCGAGCGCGTCGATGGTTCATCTGGGGCTTGTAGTAATGCGGCGTGCGGACGAGAGCGATGTCGTAACCGAGAGATGCGGCGCGATTCGTGTGCTCGATCGTTTCGGCGGTGGACTCTGCGCCGGTGCCGGCGATCAGAATTTTCCCCGGCGCGGCGGCTTCCTTCGCCGTCTCCCAGAGGCGATAGATTTCTTCCCAGCGCAAGAGGACCGATTCGCCCGTTGAGCCGTTGAGGACGTAGCCGGCGAGGCCGATGCTTGTTGTAACGCGCGATATTTTCGCGCAGCCGCGCGGGCGCGATGCGTGCCATCGGCTGCGAAAGGAGTGGTGAGCGGCGGAAAAATTCCGTGAAGGTTCATGAACAGTATTCTATACCACAGATGAACACTGATAAAGGCCGATGAATACGGACGAAAAAGTGACAGGGAGCAAGGGGACATGAACGAGATCCATGCGTTGCGGAGCGCGGGCTACGGGCGAGGGGTGGGGATGACGGAAGCGGCCTCAACGGTCTTGCGGCGATGGAAATCCTGGAGCGCGACGACGTCCACGGCATGGCCAGCCATGGCGCGAATTCCGCGGGCGGCGGCGATGGCGGCGGAGAGCGTGGTGATGCAGGGAATGTTGTAGCGAATGGCGGCGCGGCGAATGGATTTTTCGTCGTAGAAAGATTCGCGGCCGAGCGGCGTGTTGATGACGAGATCCACTTTGCCGGTCTTGATGAGGTCAACGATGTTGGGACGGCCTTCGTTCACTTTGTAAACCGATTCGACTTCGATCCCGGCATTCGCAGAGCGCCGCGGCGGTGCCGCGCGTGGCGATTACCGTCAACCCCGCAGCGAGCAGATCCTGCGCAACGGTGCGACGTGGCGTTTGTCGTGATCGTTCACGCTGATGAAAACGGTGCCCTTGATCGGCAGACGCTGGCCGGCGGCGAGCTGCGCCTTCGCGAACGCGAGGCCAAAGGTCGAAGACACGCCCATCACTTCACCGGTCGAGCGCATCTCGGGGCCGAGGATCGTATCCACGCCGCGGAATTTATTGAAGGGGAACACGGGCGACTTCACGGCGTAGAAATCGTCGGACGGCGAGTTCCTTGACTCCGTTCGATCTCGATTACCGGGCAAATTCAGGTCGCGCAGCTTGCGGCCGGTCATCAATCGCGCCGCGACTTTTGCGAGCGGAACGCCGGTGGCTTTGCTGACGTAAGGAATGGTGCGCGAGGCGCGCGGGTTGACTTCGAGGACGTACACCGTGTCGCGCTGGATGGCGTACTGCACATTCATCAATCCCACGACATGCAGCGCGCGAGCGAGGCGCGTGGTGTAGTCACGAATGCGTTCGAGAACGGACGGCTTGAGCGTAACGGACGGGAGCACGCACGATGAATCGCCCGAATGGATGCCGGCTTCTTCGATGTGCTCCATGATTCCGGCGATGACGACGTCTTCGCCGTCCGCGAGCGCGTCCACATCCACTTCCGTGGCGTCTTCGAGGAATTGATCGATCAGGATGGGGCGCTTGGGGTCCGCGGCTCCGCCGATTTGCGCGGCTTGCGCGACGTAATCCTCCACCGTTTTCAGATCGTAGGCGATCACCATGGCGCGGCCGCCAAGGACGTAGCTCGGCCGAACGAGCACCGGGAAGCCGATCTCCGTGGCGACGCGCACGGCCTCCGCAGGCAGCGAGCGCTGTGCCGGCGCGTGGCTGCGGAATCTTCAGCTCGGTCGAGCAGAGCGCCGAAGCGGCGGCGGTCTTCGGCGAGATCGATGGATTCTGGATCGGTGCCGATGATTTGAGCGCCGTTGCGCTTCAGCTCGAGCGCGAGATTGAGCGGCGTCTGACCGCCGAATTGCACGATTACGCCCTGCGGCTTTTCGCGGTCGAGAACGGCGAGCACATCTTCGAGAGTGAGCGGCTCGAAGTAGAGGCGATCGGAGGTGTCGTAGTCGGTCGAAACCGTTTCCGGATTGCAATTCACCATCACGGTTTCGTAGCCGTCCTCTTTGAGCGCGAACGCCGCGTGGCAGCAGCAATAATCGAATTCGATTCCCTGCCCGATGCGATTAGGGCCGCTGCCGAGAATGACGACCTTCGGGCGATCCACGGCGCCGGATTCGTCTTCTTCTTCGTAGGTCGAGTAAAGATACGGCGTGAAGGATTCGAATTCGGCGGCGCAAGTGTCCACGCGCTTGAACACCGGGCGCACCCCGAGCTGATGGCGGCGCGCGCGCACTTCGGCGGCGGTCGTGTTCCACAGTTTTGCCAGCTCTTCGTCGCTCGCGCCGGAGCGCTTGGCTTCGAGGATCAGTTCCGCCGAGGCCGCTCCAAGCGTCGTCGCCGCCACGCGACGATCGAGCGCGACCATTTCTTCCATCTGGCGGATGAACCACGGATCGATTTTGGTGAGCGAGCAGACGTCATCGCGGGTCATGCCGCGCTCGAGCGCTTCAAAGAGCCAGTGAATGCGGTCCGGGCCGGGGATGGTCAGTTTCTCGCGCAGGAGAGTAGTTGTGACTTCCGCGGGAGCGCGCCAGGGCGTGTGCGGCTCGAGCGAGCGAATGCCCTTGCACAAGGCCTCTTGAAACGTGCGGCCGATGGCCATCACTTCGCCGACCGATTTCATCTGCGTCGTGAGCGTAGTGTCGCTGCCGGGGAATTTTTCGAACTGCCATTTCGGAATTTTCACGACCACGTAATCGATGGTGGGCTCGAAAGAACACGGCGTCTTGCGCGTGATGTCGTTGGGGATTTCGTCGAGCGTCATTCCCAGCGCGAGCTTGGCGGCGATCTTCGCGATGGGAAAGCCGGTGGCTTTGCTCGCCAGCGCGGAGCTGCGCGAGACGCGCGGATTCATTTCAATCACCACCATGCGGCCGGTTTCAGGGTCGATGGCGAACTGGATGTTCGAGCCGCCGGTCTCGACGCCGACTTCGCGAATGATGGCAGCGGCCGCGTCGCGCATGCGCTGGTATTCCTTGTCGGTGAGCGTCTGCGCGGGCGCGACCGTGATCGAATCGCCTGTGTGGATGCCCATGGGGTCGAAATTTTCGATCGAGCAGATGACCACGAAGTTGTCGCGGAAATCGCGCATCACCTCGAGTTCGTACTCCTTCCAGCCGAGGACGGATTCTTCGATCAGCGCCTGGCGAACCGGGCTGGCGTCGAGGGCGCGTGCGATCAGGTCCCCGAATTCTTCGCGGTTGTAGGCGATCGAGCCGCCGGTACCGCCGAGCGTGAATGACGGACGGATGACGACCGGGTAACCGAGCTGGTCGGCAAGGCGCACCGCGTCAGAAACGTTGTTGACGACTTCCGACGCGGGAACCTCGAGGCCGATTTTTCGGCAAGCATCTTTGAAGAGCAGACGATCTTCCGCGATGCGAATTGCGCGAAGCGATGCGCCGATGAGCTTCACATTGTATTTTTCGAGGATTCCACTTTCGGCAAGCTCGACGGCGAGATTGAGGCCGGTCTGGCCGCCCACCGTCGGAAGCAGGGCGTCAGGGCGCTCCACGGCGATGATGGCCTCGAGATATTCTTTCGCGAGCGGCTCAATGTAAGTGCGGTTTGCGATTTCGGGGTCGGTCATGATCGTCGCGGGGTTGGAATTGACGAGCACGACTTCGTAACCTTCGGCGCGCAGGGCTTTGCAGGCTTGCGTGCCGGAGTAGTCGAACTCGCACGCTTGCCCGATGACGATCGGGCCCGAGCCGATGATCATGATTTTTTTGATGTCAGTGCGTTTCGGCATGATGGTCTTAGGCTGTTGCCTTCCTTTATGCGTCGGAAGGGCGGGGTTTCAACCCCGCCGGTACCGGGTTCATCTCTGCAGGGGCTTTAGCCCCTGAAGCCACAGCCCACGGGTCGAGTGTGAATTTCCGTGCGGCAGACCCGTGAGGGTATGCATCTGGCGCAGTCGCCAAGTGCGCCTTGACCGGATTCTCGTCAATATATTTCGCATGGGAATCGAAATCTCGCTGATCGCGGATTTGATGCTCCGTGAAACCCGCATGCCATACGGGAAATCGCATTCCCGGTCTCTTGCCTATTTGGCGCGAAGAGCCTCCCTTGATTAGTTGGATGGACTTTTCCAGTGTCGTTGAATTTCCTGGCGTCAGAATCAAATGCAGGTGATCCGGCATAACAACATGGCGATGGACAAAATAGTTTCCTCGATCGCGGTAATGGAAAATCGCGTTTTCGACGAGCGAGGCGATCGTGCTGTTTCGGAAGAGTCCTCTTCTCTGCCAGGTATCCGTCGTGACGAAGTAGGTCGCGCCGGGTTGAGTGCGATGCTTGGGTCTGGCCATTTGGCTTCAGGGGCTAAAGCCCACCCTCAATTGGTCGTTCTACGGCGGGGCTGAAGCCCCGCCCTTCCGTCCCAAATTCTCAAGCGACTCCCTCAACAGCTCAAGCCCCGCCCTACCATCTTGATTGGGCGGGCCGCGCTCTTGATAAACACGCCCTGGCCATTCATCGGGCGGCCTCGCGCATCATGGCGATGAAATTGTCGAACAAGTAGCGCGCGTCGTGGGGGCCGGGCGAAGCCTCCGGGTGATACTGCACGCTGAACAATGGCAGCGAGCGGTGGCGCATGCCCTCGTTCGTGTGATCGTTCAGGTTCACATGCGTGATTTCGACGTCGCTCGATGGGAGCGAGTCCGGGTCCAGGCAGAAGCCGTGATTCTGCGCCGTGATTTCCACTTTTTCCGTGATCAGGTTTTTCACGGGATGGTTCGAGCCGTGATGCCCGAACTTCAACTTGAAGGTGCGGCCGCCCAGCGCGAGCCCGCAAAGCTGATGGCCGAGGCAAATGCCAAAGATGGGAACGCGGCCGAGCAATTTCCGTATATTTGTGATGGCATAGCCGATCGGCTCGGGATCGCCAGGGCCGTTGGACAGGAAAACGCCCGCAGGCTTCAGCGCAAGAATGTCGTCGGCGGAAGTCTGCGCGGGAACGACCGTCACATCGCAGCCATAGTCCACAAGCAGACGGAGGATGTTCTGCTTGATGCCGAAATCGTAGGCAACCACGCGATAGCGCCCGCCCGATTGGGCCGGTGACGCCTTTTCCCGGACCGACACGGACAGATCGATCGAGCCGCGATGCCAATCGTATTTTTTCGCGGATGTGACGCGACTGGCGAGTTCAAGCCCCGCCATAGTGGGAAGCGCGCGCGCCTCGGCGATCAGCTTTTCCGCAGAGGTGCCGTCGGTTGCGACGATGCCGCGCAGCGCGCCCACTTCGCGGAGATGCCGCACCAGCGCGCGCGTATCGAGATCCCAGATGACCGGCACGCCGTGCCGCTCGAGAAACTGCTGCGCGGATTCGGTGGACCGCCAATTCGAAGCGAGCGGGGAAAATTCGCGCACGACGAGGGCTTCGATATAGGGTTTGCCGGACTCTTCGTCGTCGCGGTTTGCTCCGACATTCCCGATGTGGGGATAGGTCAAGCAGACGATCTGGCCGGAGTAACTGGGATCGGTAAAGACTTCCTGGTAGCCGGTAAGACTGGTGTTAAAAACGACTTCGCCGCCACGGCGAGCGCGAGCGCCCGCCGCACGGCCGTTAAATACTCGTCCGTCCTCGAGCGCGAGAGTCGCGCGACCTGCGTGGGACTCGGTCAGTGTTTCCTCCCGAAGAGTTCATGGCGACGCGGCATTGACCGTGGAAGTCGAAGTCAGCGATCCAAAATGGTCCACCGGCCAGTAAGCGAACACGGCCTTGCCGTAAATATTTTGCCGAGAGACGGGACCGAATACACGCGAATCATTCGAACTATCGCGGTGGTCGCCCATGACAAAATAACTATCAGAGGGAATCAGCATCGGGCCGTAGCTCGAGCCGTCGAGAAAATTCGCAGGGACGTAGGGCTCCTTCAACTCTGCCCCGTTTACAAACAGGCGCCCGGCGCGAATCTCCATGGTCTCACCCGGCAGGACGACAACGCGCTTGATGAAGGATTTCGAGCGGTCGAGCGGATACCAGAAGACGATCACGTCGCCGCGCTCAATCGGCTCGAAGCGATAGACGAATTTGTTGATGAAGATGCGCTCCTGGTCGCTCAGGAGCGGAGCCATGCTTGTGCCTTCCACTTTCACCGGCTGATAGAGAAAAATGATGATGACGAGCGCAAGCCCGAGTGCCACAGCGAGGTCACGCGCCCAACTGCGTAATTCATGGCGCAATTGCGGCAGAGTCGTGCAGTCCGCCGGGTCGGAAGGGTCAGGATTGGAGATGTCCAACATTCTACCCCCAACATTTATATCACGGATGGAAGCGACGACGCAAAAACGGGTGAACAAGAATTACGAATCGCTGAGGGCGAAGTTGAGGATGGTAAGACCGGCAAGGACGGCGGTTTCGGTGCGAAGAATGATTTCACCGAGCGACGCTTCCAGGAAACCAGCGGCGCGGGCCGCAGCAATCTCGTCGTCCATCCAGCCTCCCTCCGGGCCGATGGCTAAGGCCGCAGATTTGGCGCGGACCACGCCGTGCAGCGCCTCGCGAATGGTGCGCGCGTCAGGCCGCTCGGAAAGAAGGATTTTGCACGGCGCATGGGCGTGCAGGAACGCATCGTCGGAGCGCGTTACGGCGCGAAGAGCCGGCGGACGGAGGCGGCGCGACTGCTGCGCTGATTCCAACAGAATTTTTTCCCAGCGGGCGTGCCGTTTCGCGGCAGCGGCGGCGAGCGGCTTATCGGTCCGCGCCGCCGCGAGAGGAACAATTTCCTTTACTCCCAACTCGGTCGCTTTTTCCAGGCACCATTCGAATCGGTCGAATTTGACGACCGAAATCAGGAGATGCATCTCGAGCAAAGGCTCGTGCGCGGGGATCGCCTCGATGAGCGAGAATTCGATGCGATTCTCGCCGCGCTTCGAAAGCGCCACGCTCTCAATACGGCTGAGCCAAACGGAATTGCCATCACTCAGCTCGTAGAGCTGGCCAGGGGTCGGCGCGCAAGACGCGGCCGAGATGCTCAGCGGTGGCGCCGCGAAGAGTGGCGGATTTGTCGTCGAAGGCGTCCACGAAGAAGCGGCGGCGCATGAAAGGATTCTAACGCGGGAAGGCCGATGCAACCACAGATGAACGCAGATTAACCCAGATTGAGAGTCGAAGGATCTCTTCTCAAATTCAATCGAACTGAAGAATGGCGATCGAAGAGAGATTCTTCGCCGTTCGCCACGGCGGACTCTTCAGAATGACGGGGTCGGCGACGCTCGTCGCAGCGCCCGCCGCGGCGGGCTCGCGGCATCATCAGCCGAAGATGTCTTTTACTTTGTCAAAGAAGCTGGAGGAGCGCTCGGCGGGCTTGTTTTCGACTTTCATCGTCTGGCCGAGCTGCTCGAGCAGGCGGCGCTGCTCGCGCGATACCTTCGCTGGAATCACGACGCGGATATTGACGTAGAGATCGCCTCGGCCGCCATGAGGGTTTGGCAGGCCTTTCCCCTTCTGGCGGAAAATCTGGCCCGACTGCGTGCCTTCAGGGATTTCAAGTTCCTCTTCGCCTTGCAGATTAGGAACTTTGAGAGTTGTTCCTAGCGCGGCCTGCGTGAGGCTGACGGGGATCGTGCAATAGAGGTCCGACTCGCGGCGCTCGTAGAACGTGTGCTCTTTGACTTCCAGAAAAATGTAGAGATCACCCGCGGGACCGCCGTTCGTGCCGGGTTCGCCCTGGCCGGCCATGCGAAGCCGAGTGCCGGAATCCACGCCCGCCGGAACGCCGACTTCGAGTGTGCGTTCGCGCTCGATGCGTCCCTGGCCGCGGCAGAGCTGGCACGCCTCGCGGATGACCTGACCTGCGCCCTGACACGCTGGACAAGTGCGCGTGATGGAGAAGAACCCCTGCGCATAGGACATTTGTCCGCGACCACCGCACGTTTGGCAGGCGACCATTCCGCTGCCGGGCTTGGCGCCGGTGCCTTTGCAGGTTTCGCAATTTTCGCGGCGCGCGATGCGAATTTTGCTCGTCACGCCCGTGGCGGCTTCTTCGAAGCCGAGGACCATGTCATAGCGCAGATCCGAGCCGCGCTGGCCGCGCGCTCCGCGACCCGCGCCTCGCCGCCCGCCGCCGAATACGTCGTTCATTCCGAAGAGATCGCCGAGAATATCCTGAAAATCCACGAAGATGCTGGAGTCGAAACCGCCCGGATCGATGCCGCGGCTCCCGAGACCAGCAGCGCCGTAGCGGTCGTAAATCGGACGCTTCTGCGCATCGGAGAGAACGCTGTAGGCTTCCGTAGCCTTGCGAAAGTTCTCTTCCGCTTCGTGCTTTTTTTCTGGATTGCGGTCCGGATGCCAGCGCATCGCCGCTTTACGATACGCGGATTTGATCTGGTCGGCCGACGCATCGCGAGCGACGCCGAGGATTTCGTAATAATCCTGTGATTTACCGGATGCCATGATTCCCTTTCAATTTTCGCGGCGCGAAGCTTGCGCAGATTTCGAAGCCGACTTCGCGGCAACGCGCACCATCGCAGGCCGCAGCACGCGGTTGTGAAACACGTAGCCCGGCTGCAGCTCGCCGATGACCGTTCCTTCAGGATGCTCCGTGGTCTCGACGCTCTCAATCGCGTGATGGAAGTGCGGGTTGAATTCCTTGCCGACACTCTCGATGCGCTCGAGGCCCCGCTTCGAGAGAGCGTCCCAGAGCTGGCGGTGAATCAATTGGAAGCCCCTGCTGTATTCCTCATAGGCAGGATTGTCGTGGGCTGCCAGCGCGCGGTCGAAAGCATCAAGGACAGGAAGCAATTGCTCGACGAGCAATTCGACGCCGCGATGGCGGTCTTGCTCGCGCTCCCGCTCGACGCGCTTGCGATAATTTTCGAAGTCCGCCTGGCGCCGAACGAGCGTATCGATCATTTCTTGTTTCTCGGCGAGAAGCTTCTGGAGCTGTTCCGCAAAAGAAGCACCATCGGCAGACGGCGCAGCATCGGAATCGCCAGACGAATCAACGC
Source organism: uncultured Acidobacteriota bacterium (assembly GCA_963812565.1). Lineage (GTDB taxonomy): Bacteria > Acidobacteriota > Terriglobia > Acidiferrales > UBA7541 > Palsa-295. The sequence goes on along the minus strand of CAWEVR010000006.1, from coordinate 721,203 downwards.
GAGGTGTCGCGCCGGGCTTCGCTTCTTCTTTTTCCCGGTCCTTATGCGGCGGCAAGAAAGTCAGCTCCCTTCCGGCTGGTCGGAAAAGAATTGCGCCATGAAGGCGACAGCGGTGATGACGCGCTCGTAGTGCATGCGCATCGGCGCGAGAATTCCGAGTGTTCCCTGCGACTGGTCTTTCGACGTGTAGGACGCGGAGACAAGCGCAAGGTGCTTGCCGGCTTTTGAAATCTGGTCGAGGCCCAGCTCGACGTGCACCGGCTCGGGCGCCTCGATGCAGCCGCTCAACAGAGCGATGAGACGGTCCTTTTCCTCGATGGCTTCGAGCAGTTCGCGCAATTGCTCGGGATTCGTAAATTCGGGAGAGGAGGCGATTTGCGCCGCACCATCGACGTAGATTTTGCGGTCGGAGCTGACATCGAGAACGCTCGGATCGCAGAGAATCAGCGCATCGTCGGCGAGGCGTCCATACCGTTCGCGGTCGCTTTCCACCTGGGCGCGCAAATCCGCGCGCATGGCCTCGAGCGTCCAACCTGTGTAGTGACGATTGAGGTGATCGGCGATGCGATCGAGATCTTCCTGACGGAACGAGCGCTCGGGGCGAATCAGTTTGTCGCGAGTGAGGCTCCCGGCGGTCACGAGGACGACCAAGACCCGATTGTCCGGCAGAAGAAGAAATCGCAAGTGCTCCACAACGCTGCGAGCGAGCGGCGGCGAGATAAAAATTCCCAGCCCGCGCGATACAGCGGCGAGAACATGGCTCGCGCGTTCCATCACGGCTTCGGGGGTCTGAGCCGCCTCGAGCTCGCGGCGTATCCAGTGGCGGTCTTCGGAGCTTGCCATCGCCTGTGCCGCAAACTGCTCGACGAAGAACCGGTAAGCCGCAGCCGTCGGGACGCGCCCCGCAGAAGTATGCGGCTGGTAAAGGTAACCCTCATCTTCCAGGTCGGCCATCACATTGCGGACCGTCGCGGGGCTGAGCTGTTCGATATGGCTCTTTGAAACGCTGCGCGAAGACACGGGTTCGCCCGTCTCGATGTAGGCCCGCACCACGTCGGTCAGGATTTGCTGGTGCCGCTTCTGTTGTAAGGCTGATGGAGTCATGAATTCACGCGATTATCCCGGCGTTTCTATTGTCGCGCCAGGGTGTGCAGCCATGCTGTTTCAAGTCTAAACGGGCTTGCGAAGTGCGTCAACACGGCTCATCGCGGGATGCACAAGGGAGGGCAAAAATGGTGTCGCAAAGCCAGCATGAGCTATGTGGGAATTGCTGGTGAATTTCGACGAAAAGGAGGCGAGAAAGGCCTCATTTTGAGGTTAGTCGGCACCGAACGCTAAATTGGCGCCACGGCCGATCACCAGATGCGGCACCGCTGCGCCTCCGGGCGAACCATGGCCGATTTCTCGCTGCAATGGAACGCCTTTGCAAACTGGGGCATATTCGAAAGCGGCGCGAACACGCGGAATCGGTCGAGGGGATGCGGATCGGTGTTGACGATGAGCCGCGCGAATTCGGGACGGAAGCTGTCCGCCCAACCCTCTGCAAAGCCGACGAAGAACCTTTGGTCCGCCGTCAATCCGTCGATCGGCGCCGGGACGGGTTTGCCCACCAGAGTTTTCTGGAAGGCGGCGTAGGCGATCACGAGTCCGCCGAGGTCGGCGATGCTCTCGCCTTCGACAAGCTTGCCGTTTTCGTGCAGGCCAGGTTCCACTTCAAAGCTGTCGAACTGCTTTACGATGCATTCACCGCGGGTCTGGAATTCTTTCAGGTCCTCGGGCGTCCACCAGTCCTTCAGATTTCCCTGGGCGTCAAATTTCGCGCCCTGATCATCGAACCCGTGCGTCATTTCATGTCCAATCACGCTGCCCATAGCCCCGTAGTTCATGGCGTCGTCGCGATGCGGATCGAAATACGGCGGCTGGAGAATCCCCGCCGGGAAAACGATTTCGTTCATGGAAGAATTGTAGTAGGCGTTGACAGTGGGCGGCGTCATGCCCCACTCGTTGCGGTCAACCGGCTTGCCGATCTTCGCGAGGTCCCGCGCGACACCGAAGGCGTCGCCGCGAAGTGCGTTTTCAACGTAAGGATGGCGATCGACCTTGAACGCCGAATAGTCCCGCCATTTGTCGGGATAGCCGATCTTGAGATTGATTGCTTCGAGCTTCTTGATCGCTTGCTCGCGCGTGGCGGGGCTCATCCAGTCGAGCGTCGTCAAATCATCATGTAGAGCCGCGACCAGGTTTCTCACCATAGCTAGCGCGCTGGCCTTTGCTTCGGGCGGGAAATAGCGCTGCACGTAGTACTGGCCGAGGGCCTCGCCGAGGTGCCTGTCTGTGGATCGAACGCAACGCTGCCACCGCGGGAGGATCTGCTTGGCACCGGTGAGCGTCTGTCCGTAAAAGCTGAAGTCCTCATCGACGAACTTCGCAGGCAGACTTCCTGCGACGGCGTGAAGCAGATGCCAGCGGAGATACGTCTTCCAGTCGGCGAGCGAAACAGACGCGAGCTCGGCGTCTGCTTGCTTGAAGAAATCGGGTTGGCCGATGTCGGCGTCCTTCAGAGCGGGCGCTCCGATCTCCTTGAAAAAGCTTGCCCAGGAAAAGTGCGGAGTGAGGTCGCTGAGCTGTGCGAGCGGCATTCTGTGATAGTTCGCTTCGGGGTCACGCAGATCCTCGCGTTTTTTCGATGCTTTTGCGAGTGAAGTCTCGATGTCGAGCACGGTCTTGGCTTCCGCGGCGGCCGTCGCGTCATTGTCACCCATCAACTTGAACATGTTCGTCACATGCTGAAGGTATCCGGAGCGAAGCTGCTTCGAGTGGTCGTCGTCATCGATGTAATACTGCCGATCGGGCAACCCCAGGCCTCCCTGCCCCGCCCCGGCGATGACCAGAGTGCTGTCCTTCAAATCCTGCTCGGAGCTGAAATCGAAGAGAGCTTTGATGCCCATTCGCTGGAGCCGGGCGATTTCCGCCTGAAGGTCGGCTTTGTCCTTTGTCGCAGCGATGCGCTCGAACTCCGGATCAAGCGGCTTCAGTCCTGCGGCTTCCACCTGGCTCTCGTCCATGCAGCTCGCATAAAAATCTCCGATCTTCTGCCAATTCGAACCGGGCGCGGCGCTTTTGTCTTTGGCAGCCTCTTCTAGGATGGAACGCAAAGCGTCCTCATTCGACACGTTGAGTTTCATGGCCACGCCCCAGAGGGGATACTGAGGCGGAATGGGATTGTCCTTAATCCATTTTCCGTCCACATACTGGAAGAAATCGTCGCAGGGAGACACGGTGGCGTCCAAGTCAAATGTTCCAGAGCTTTGAGCGGATTGCGAGCCGGTTGGCGCCTGCTGCGCAATGCACCCCGCGCTATCGAGCGCAGCGGAAAGCTCCGCGCGAGCGGGATTACCCGACTGGGACGCGAGTCCCATCGGGAAAACCAAAACGAGGAGCATCAGACCCAAGGAACGAGACGGGCGAATAATCAAGGGACCCTCACGGAGAGGAGATTTTGAGAATAGTGATGCCGCTTATGCATTGTCGATTTGCGCGCGCTGGAGACGGTCGGAGTAGTCGAAGTAAACCGTCTTCCACTCGGAGTAGAAATCGAGCGCGGCGAGGCCGGATTCGCGATGGCCGTTGCCTGTGCTCTTGATGCCGCCGAATGGCAAATGGGTTTCTGCGCCGATGGTAGGCGCGTTGACGTAGACGATGCCGGTTTCGAGATCGCGCTGGGCACGGAACGCGTGGTTGACGTTGCGCGTGTAAATCGCGGCCGAGAGGCCGTACTTCACGCCGTTCGCGATGGCGATGGCGTCGTCGAACGTATCGAAGGGAATCACGGAGACCACCGGGCCGAAGATTTCTTCCTGCGCGACGCGCATCTTCGGGTCGCAATCGGTGAACACGGTCGGCTCGTGGAACCAGCCGCGCGCGTATGCGCCGCTTTGGAGGCGATGGCCGCCGGTCGAGAGCTTCGCGCCTTCGTTCTGGCCGATCTCGACATAGCGCATCACGGTGTTGAGCTGCTGCTCGTTGATGCAAGGCCCCATCTCGGTCGTGGGATCGAGGCCGTCGCCAACTTTGAGCGTCTTCGCGCGCGCGACAAATTTCTCGACGAATTCGCCGTACACCTTCTTGTGCACGGCAACGCGGCTGGCCGCGGTGCAGCGCTGGCCGGAGGTCCCGAAGCCGCCCCAAACCGCGCCGTCCACGGCGAGGTCGAGGTTCGCATCGTCCATCACGATGATGATGTTCTTGCCGCCCATCTCGAGGTGGCACTTCTTGAACGTTGGCGCGCAGGCTTGGCTCACGATGCGACCAACTTCGGTTGAGCCGGTGAAGCTGACGAGATTGACGTCAGGGTGATTGAGGAGCGGCGCGCCGGCTTCCGGGCCTTCGCCAAAAACGACGTTCATCACCCCGCGCGGTAGACCAGCTTCTGTGAGCACCTGCATGAAATTGTAGGTGGAAAGAGGGGTGTCCTCGGCAGGCTTGATGACGACCGTATTGCCGCAGACGAGAGCGGGGACGGCCTTCCAGGACGGGATGGCCATCGGGAAATTCCAGGGCGTGATCAGCCCGGCAACGCCCACGGGCGATCGCACGCACATCGCAAATTTGTTGGGAAGCTCCGAAGGAGTTGTCTGGCCGAACTGGCGGCGGCCTTCTCCAGCCATCAGATAAGTCATGTCGATTGCTTCCTGAACGTCACCCCGCGTCTCGTCGAGGACTTTGCCCATCTCGCGGGTCATATCGCGCGCGAAGTCTTCCTTACGTTTGACGAGGATCTCGGCCGTTCGGTAGAGGATTTCTGCGCGTTTTGGCGCGGGGGTCAGGCGCCACTTGGCGTAGGCGGCCTTGGCGGCGTCCACGGCGCGTGTGACGTCTTCTTCGGTCGAGGCCGGGAACATGCCGACCAGCTCGCCCGTGTTCGCCGGATTGCGGTTCTCGATGGCCTTGCCGCCACGGGCCTCCACCCATTCGCCGTTGATGAAGTTCTTAAAGACTTTGGGCATCGCTGCAGTGGCCATGCGAGATCCTCCGATGTTGGCTTAACGTGCGCCGCCCACAGATGCGGTTTTCAAACGGATGTTGCGGCGGAATTGAGAGTAACAAGCGCGAGGTCACGGCGTCAACGCGACGGAATTGCTCGAACTGGGTCAGTTTCCGACTATTCGACTAATCAGGACTTGGGAATTGCTTCGTTTCCATTCCAAACTTGAAAAATCTTCCGATGAGGTTGAGAATGTCAAGGATGATCGCCCCATCGACCCCGCATCCGAGCGATCGACCTTTTGGCCTCGCGTCTAACCCTTTAGGAGAAGATTCGCCATGTCGCATCATTTCGATACGCCTACCGCAAAAGAAGACCCCCGCATCAACGTCTGCGACTTCTACTTGTTTCGCGGCCGCCCGGGCACAACGGTCATGGCTTTGACCGTGAATCCGAACGCCGGCGTCGGCGCGCCCGACACCTTCCGCGACGAAGGTCTCTACGCCTTTCGCTTCGACACGAATCGCGATCTTCGCGAAGACGTCGCCTTCAAGGTCCAGTTCGGCGCGCCCGCCCACGCCGATGGCGGCGAGCACCGGCACGTTCAGACCTTCGCGGTCCGGCGCGCCACCGGAGCGGACGCTCTGAAGGGTGCCGCGGGCGAACTCATCATTTCCGGGAATACGGGACGCGTCGTGAAAGCGGATCAGGGCTGCCTGGCGTACGCAGGCCTCGCGCCCGATCTGTTCGCCACCGATGGCGCCGGTTTCGGTGCCTTCAGAAAAGCTCTGTGGTCCGAAAACCGGTTTGCCCCGGAGGCGTTCCAGAATCGCCAGAACTTCTTCGGCGGCAACAATGTCACCGCCATCGTCCTCGAGGTCCCCAGCAGCCTGATCGGCCGAGGTGTGGTGCACGCCTGGGCCACCGCATCGCTCTACGGGCACGCGCCGGAGGTGCAGGTATCGCGTTGGGGCCTGCCGATGATCACCCACATCCTGCTCTCCGATCCTTCGCTGCACGACGCATCGGAAAACTACAACCGCGCGGTCCCGGCGGACGAAGTGGCGCTGTTCTCCAAACCGATCCGCGACTTCGTGGAAAAAGTCACCGCGCTCGCCCACTCAGCGGCCGACCCATCCGCCTACGCTACGCAACTCCTCGCGCGCCTCTGCCCATCGGTCCTGCCGTATGAACTGGACACGCCCGCCTCATTCAGCTTTGCCGCCTTCAACGGCCGCGGCCTCTGCGACGACGTGATGGACGTGATTCTCACGCTGGTCACGAACACGGCCCTCGGCGATGGGGTGGCGCCCGATATGCGGCTGATGCGCCCGGATTTTCCCTATTTCGGCGAGCCGCACCCTACGGCGGCGAGTTCCGCGAAGCAGTGAGGGCGAAGGAGTGAGCGCACGGACGACACAGCGGCGATCTGCGATTGGATGGATTTGCTCGCCGGCAGCGCGGAGCGAATCTCCGTCGTCTCCGTCAAGCGCGCTGCCCTGTCAACCGTGATCATCACGCCAAATGGACTTAGTGCCTGATCAACGCGGTGACCGGAAACTGGCCCAGTGCCAGATTGCTGGACGGAAGACAAGCCAAGACGGCAGCCCTTCCTCCTTCATTCGGCGGAAGGTGGCGGCCGGGCGCGAGGCTAGACGATGGACCAGCCGGCAATGGTCATGCCCAGGATCAGCAGGAGTACACCGAGACTGACGAGGCTCAAGACCTTGCCGTGACCGAGGAGAGAGTCGCGAGTTTCGGAATTGATGCAGAGCGCGGCAATCACGATTACCACAACTCCCCAGGCAAGGCCCGCCGGAAGTCCCGGATGGCTGCGAATCATGGTGAAGAAATTGTCGGGCGGCTGGCCCGCGGGCAGCCAGCGGGGAATGAAGGGGGAAACACCTGCGAGCAATGCAAACGTGAGCAGCTTTCGTGTAAACCAGCCTTTCATCTTCGGCCGCGAGTCGCGCCAGACGAATATGTCCCAGACCAGAAGAGCGACTGCCAAAGGCACCCACCCGTAAAGAGCGATCTTTTCATCCGCCCAAATCCAGGCGCGAAAGAGCGAATGAGCGGATTGGGCCGCGTGTCTGGGCAGCAGATACACTCGGAGGAGCGAATTGCAGACAACCGCCACCATGAGCATGGTGAGAGAAACAAGCTGCAACCAGTGCCGCGTGGCGGCTTCGCCGCAGCGCGTGCAAACCGATTGCCGGGGAAGGAAATTCAGTCCGCAACGTTCGCAGAACACGCCTGTCCTCCCAAGATTGAGGAACTGAGTTTCTTGCTGAAAAGGGTACTCCGATCGAGACGCAAAAAACTACTGTCCTGAGGTGCAGGCGAAAAGGCGAAAGGTGGCGCTCGGAGGATCGCGGCGCAGGACGCGCGAGACTATTGCTGAGCGGGCTTGGGGGACGACAGCGAAGAGTTGGGGTCGGATATGGCGCCGGTCGCCGTTCCCGATGAGGGCGCGAACGAATTGGAACAGCAGGCGGGTGGAGCGGCCTGCCTCGGGGCGGAGACGCCGGCGATGTCGGAACCGAGTCCAAGCTTTTGCAAGCTTAAAGCGTCGAGTTTGCCTGTGGGTTCAAGGCCGTTGGCCGATTGGAATTTCTGCATGGCGCCTACCGTTGACGAGTCCCACTTCCCGTTCGGATTGCCCTGATAATAGCCGTTGCTGGCAAGCGACGATTGAATTTCCGAGATACGGTCGGGCGTCGGGGATTTCTGCATCGGCTCACGGCGCGCGTGACGCTTCTTGGATGTCTTCTTCTTCGCAGTCGAGGCGGAAGAAGTATGAGAAGCGGAGCCGGAGGCAGCAGTCGTGGTCACATTCGACGGGACCTGCTGCGGAGCTGCCGAAGCGATCGTCCCCGCGAAAAAGGCGGACAAGAACACAAGTGCCGCAGTCGCAAAAACGCTCGTCCGGCGAATGTGAGTGGTTGAGATCATTGGTTCGCCGGGACCGCGCCCGCGAGAAACAGCGTGAGGACGCGATCGTTGTCGCCGCGGCGGGCGACTTTGTACAGCACATCCTGGCCGGTTTTGAGCTGGCCCATCTCCCTGCGGTAATCGCTCAAAGTATTGATGGGCACATGGTTGATTTCCGTGATGACATCGCCGCGCAGAAAACCAACATCCTCGGCGAAACTGGCCGGTTCGACTTCGGTGACGACGACGCCGGTCAACTTCGGCATGCCGAGTTTGCGCGCCAAATCGGGAGTCAAATCTTCGACGTGTAACCCGAACTGGCCGGGTTGCTCAGCCTGGTCGGGCTGCCCTTCTTCGTCTCTCGCGGTCTGCGGGAAAATCTTCGAGCGGTCAGCAACCGTGAGAGTGACTTCCTTGGCCTGTTTGTTGCGGTAATAGCGGACCTGGACGGATTGGCCGATGGGCGTTTGCGCGATCGGGTTCACGAGATCCGCGCCGGTGTGAACGACCTGACCATTCACGTTGCTGATGACGTCGCCAGGTTGCAGACCGGCTTTGTCCGCGGGACTGCCGGGCTCAACCGCTTCGACCACGATGCCATAGGGTGCGCCGAGCTCCTTCAACAATATCGGATTGTTGCTGCGATCTTCCGCGAAGGTGATTCCGATCGAGCCGCGCGTCACTTTGCCCACGGTCACAAGCTGGTTGTAAACGGTGATGGCGGTATTCGACGGAAGCGCGAAACCGACGCCTTCAAATCCGCGGCTGCCAGTATAGATCGCCGTATTGATACCGATGACCTCTCCCGCCATGTTGACGAGCGGGCCGCCGGAATTGCCGGGATTGATGGCCGCGTCGGTTTGGATGAAACGCTGGAATTGATGGCCGACGTTCGAGCGATCCTTGGCGCTGATGATGCCCGCTGTAACGGTTGAGTTGAGGCCGAACGGGCTGCCGAAGGCCAGGACCCAATCGCCTACCTGTACGCCGTCAGAATTTCCGAGCTTGGCGACAGGCAGTTCGTGGTCCGCTTCGATTTTGATGACAGCCAGGTCCGTGTCCTTGTCCGTGCCAATGAGGCGGCCGTTATAGCGCGTGGGATCGCCGTCCATCGAGACTTGAATTTTCGTGGCTTGATCGATCACATGGTCATTCGTGAGGATGAAACCCTTCTTGTCCACGATCACGCCAGAACCGAGGCTGCGCTCGGCGTCAGGGCCTTGGCTCGGGGAATCAAAGAAGCGGTCGAAGAAATCCTGAAAAGGATCGTTGCGGTGAGGGTTCTTGCCGGTCTTCGGCTTCTCGATGACTTGCGTGGTGGAGATGTTGACGACGGCGGGCCCCAATTTCTTCGAAATGTTGGCAAAAGCGCTCGAGAGCGTCACGGGATCGGGGATGGCCAGCAGCGAAGCGCCGCTGGGCGCCTGGGCGTGAGTGGCCTGTGCGTGGCCGGAAATCAGCGTGCCGATCATAATGCCCAGCCCCAGCGTGACAACCACGAGGAGGGATGCGAAAAATTTGCGGCGTTTTACCCAGCCAAATAATTCCTGGAATTGAATTCCCATCCTGTAGCCCCCTTAGCGGGTCCTATGAGTGACGAACTTTGATTATACCACTCCTTCCAAACCGGCAATGGTTCGACGGTCGCGCTTTGCCCATGTGAGCAAGCCTGGCCGATGGGACGGTACATGCATTGATCTCGTTGCGCAACCGCCATCGAGTTTATTGAGGCTTTTGAGCCGCCAGCCACAGGGAATCACTGGTCGGAAGCCGATCCAGAACCGGGCGCGGAAGAGGGTCGAAGCCGGCCTGACGAAGAAGTCTGCCGAGCGTGTTGGGAGTGAAATAGTTGCAATGGGCTGGAATGTGGTAGCCGCACCAGTCGAGCCCCATAACGCGGCGGTTCCAGCAAGCGTAGTTGGGAGTCTTGATGACGGTTATCCCGCCGGGCTTGAGGACTCGATGAGCGGCGCGCAGACCCTCGAGCGGCCGCCATTCGTGCTCGATGTAGCCGAATTGAGTGACAACGTCGAATGAATTCTCCGACAGGTCTTTCGCGGCGATCTCGGTGACAGGACCGACCAAGATTTTTGCTGCGGGAGCGCGTGCGCTGGACAACTTGGCGTAGCGAGGGCTGATTTCAACGCCCGTCAAATCGAAATGCCGGACGGCACGCTCCAGGAATTTCCCTTCGCCGCATCCAAAATCGACGAGCTTCCCTTCTTTTTGCCAGTGGAGAGTGTGAGCTAGAAGCCGGTCATGATTATCAGGGCGAAGAGGACGGGTCAGTCGCGAGAAAAACATGAGAACGGGATGCCGCTCGTTTCGCCGCGCGACTTCCTTGGGATGCTCGTCCACCCAGTCATGATCTTGGACCTGCGCGGCGTAGGAAAGTTCATTGCCGATGAAAACCATGTGGCAGTGAACGCACTCGACAACGTCCCAAGCTTCGCGGCGAAATAGAAGCTTGCGATCGAGACCGGTGCAGAGCGGGCAACGGCGTAGGCCGGATTGTGTGGGCGCGTCCACGGGGCGCTATCAAGACGCTTGCGCAGAGAGCGCCGAGATTCTACCATCTGCGTTTCGTTATTTTCTCGAGGAGCCACGAATATGGCGGACTATCGCAACATCGAAAAACGTCTCATGAAATCGCTGGGCATCGAAAGGCGTCCGGTGGCCGTCAAGTTTCAAGATTCTACGCCGGACGGCGTAAAGAAATTCACAGGGACGCAGCCCGCCGGGTGCGCCTTCTGGCGGCTCGCCGCGGAAGGGCGGACGTTTTACACGGTTCCGGCAGATCACTACAATTGCCCCATTGGGAGTTACACGCACAATATTCCGCTACCGCCGGAACGCGCGCAGGATCTCGAACAGACACTTTCTCTGATGGCGAGCATTGGCTACGTCCGAATGGAGGAGGTGCCCGGGATTCCGCGCCTGCCGCAAACGCCGGGCGTCGTGATCTACGCGCCACTCGGCGAAACTCCCGTGGATCCGGATGTGGTTGTGTTCGCGGGCCGGGCGGGAGAAATCATGCTGCTGCAAGAAGCCGCCCAACGCGCCGGATGCGCCGCGCAAATTCCGCTCCTTGGACGCCCGACTTGCATGGCGCTGCCGGCGGCAATGACTCACGGCGCCGTGATGAGCACAGCTTGCATCGGGAACCGCATTTACACCGGGTTGGATATGAGCGAGCTGTATGTGGCCGTGCCCGGAAAGGACCTGGCGAAGATCCTGGATGAGATCGAAACCGTTGCGTCGGCGAATGCGCAATTAGCCGAATACCACCGCGGGCGCCGGGAGGCGCTGGCAACCGAGTAGCGCGCCCCGGGAGGAATTGCTACAATAGTTTCGGCAGGCGTTACAACCGACCGTATGGCTCCTCGCACTCTCTACGAAAAAATCTGGCAAGCCCACGTCGTTCATGAAGAACCCGGGCAGCCCTCTCTGATTTACATCGATCGGCATTTGATCCACGAAGGCACTTCCCCGCAGGCGTTCGCGGGGCTGAAGGCGGCCGGGCGCAAAGTGCGGCGGCCGGAACTGACCTTCGCGGCGATGGACCATTCCGTGTCAACAAAGGACCGCCTTTTGCCGGTGCTCGATGCCGATGCGGCGGGCCAATTCGATGCGCTCGCGCGGAATTGCGCCGAGCACGGCGTGAATCTTTTCGACATGCACAGCAAGAACCAAGGAATCGTGCACGTCATCGGACCGGAGCTCGGCATCACGCAGCCGGGGCAGACGATTGTCTGCGGCGACAGTCATACTTCGACGCACGGGGCGTTCGGCGCTCTGGCCTTCGGTATCGGCACAAGCGAAATCGAGCACGTGCTCGCGACGCAGTGCCTTTCGCAGTTCCACTCGAAGACGATGAAGATCGAGGTGAAAGGCAAAAGGCCGCACGGAGTGACGGCAAAAGACATCATTCTCGCCATCATCGGAAAAATGGGAATCGCCGGCGGAAACGGGCACGTGGCGGAATACACGGGCGAAGCGGTGCGCGGCCTTTCGATGGAAGGGCGCATGACGATGTGCAACATGACCATCGAAGCCGGAGCGCGCGCGGGAATGGTGGCACCGGATGAGACGACGTTCGCCTACCTCGAAGGACGGCCGTTCGTTCCGCGCGGCAGAGATTTTATGTTGGCGGTGGATTACTGGATGTCGCTCGTGACGGATGCGGGCGCAAAGTATGACGAGACAGTGACTCTCGAAGAGAATGAGCTTGTGCCGATGGTCACGTGGGGCACAAACCCGGGAATGGTGACGCAGGTGACGAGCCGGGTCCCGGACCCGAAGGATTTCAGCGATCCCGTGGACCAAAAAGCGGCCGAGCGCGCGCTCGTGTACATGGATTTGCAGCCCGGGACGCCGATGGAAAATATTTCGCTCGATCGCGTGTTCATCGGCTCGTGCACGAATTCGCGGCTGGAGGATTTGCGCGCGGCGTCGAAGATCGTCGCGGGAAAGCACGTCTCGAAATCGCTGAAGCAAGCGCTGGTGGTCCCCGGCTCACGGCGCGTGAAGGCGGAAGCGGAACAAGAAGGGCTCGACAAGATTTTCCGTGACGCGGGATTCGAATGGCGCGATGCGGGATGCAGCATGTGCATCGGAATGAATGACGATGTGCTGCAGAGCGGCGAGCGCTGCGCGAGCACGTCGAACCGGAATTTCGAAGGGCGGCAGGGCAAGGGCGGCCGCACGCATCTCGTCAGCCCGATCATGGCCGCGGCGGCGGCGCTCGAAGGGCACTTCGTGGACATTCGCAAGTGGAACGTGGACGGAACCGAGTAGCGATGCAGGCTTTCACCAAACATACGGGACTGGTTGCGCCGCTCGACCGCGTGAACGTTGATACGGACCAGATGGTCCCAAAGCAATTCCTGAAATTGCTTACGCGCGAGGGCTACGGCCGCGTTCTGTTTTATGACTGGCGGTACCTGCCGGACGAGAAGCCGAATTCGGAATTCGTGCTGAACGATGCGCGGTACAAAGGCGCATCGGTTCTGCTGGCGCGGGCGAACTTTGGGTGCGGGTCGAGCCGCGAGCACGCCCCCTGGGCCATCCTCGACTACGGTTTCCGCGCGATCCTGGCTCCGAGCTACGCCGACATCTTCTACAACAATTGCTTCAAGAACGGAATCCTGCCCGTCACGCTTTCGAACGAGCAAATGGACGAGCTATTTTCGCGAACGGCGAAAAACGAGGGCTATCGTCTGACGGTGGACCTCGAACAGCAGGCCGTCATAGATGACAAGGGTCTGCGGTATTCATTTACGATTGACCCCTTCCGCAGAGAGTGCCTGCTTAAAGGACTCGACGACATCGGCCTGACGCTTGTCCACGAGAGCCACATTTCCGCATTCGAAGACGAAAACCTTCGCGCCCCCGTCATGCATGAAGCCGTGGACGTGAAGCACCACCGCAGTTAACAGAGTCTTAGCGGATTCGCGTGAGGCGGTAGTTCTTCGCGCAGACGATGCCCGCTCAACTGCGCTTCCATCATCCGAGCCGCGAGGTTCAAGATCCGCTGAGCGGCATCCTCTGTTTTGACGCCGCGCGCATGGATGTTGGAGATAAGGTTGCGATCGGCGTCGGAATGCCCGGCGCGCGGCTGATACGCCATGTACGCGGAGGAACTTTCTGCCGTGGCTAGTCCCGGACGCTCGCCGATTAGCAAGACGGCAACCCGAGGGCAGAGAAGGTCGCCAATCTCATTGAGCACTCCCACGCGACAATGACGGATGACGAAAGCTTGCCCGACGGTCCATCCTCGCGCCTTGGCCCCTTCGCATAGCATGGGAAACAGCGCCGGCACCTGCGCTCGTACGGCCGGGACCGACAGGCCGTCGCCGATGGCGACCTGAAAATCACATCCCGGAATACATCTTTCTGCGATTTCCGCTCGCGACGGGTCGTCGAACCGACGCCCGAGATCCGGCCGGAGCAGGTATTCCTCTTTGCTGGCAGCTCGTGTGTGAACTTCGAAGAGTCGCCACTCGGCCACGAATGCAGGTTCGAACAAGTTTGGCCATTCAAATTCGGCGCCCACCGCGTCTCGCGCGGCCGCATGAGCCTCGCGCAGATCGAGCTGTGTCCCGGTGCGGTAAGCGGCGCCCGCGCGGCCTGCTAGCAGTCGCGCAGGAGTGCGCGCGCGAACCTTTCGAACGATCTCCGGTAAATCGAGCGGGCGTTCGGGCTTGTCCGTCATTTAGACAACGTCCTTGAGCGAAGACTCGAGTCCCTGCATCAATTGCCGGCGCGCGGGTGCGTCGAGTAAGGCGGGCTCGGCGTCACGATAGATCCCGGCGCTCTCGAGCCAGGCCAGAAACTCGGGAGCGGGCCGCAGGTGGAAAATTCGTCTCGCGGCCAGGGCATCGTGGTAGCTGGTGGATTGATAATTCAGCATCACATCGTCGGAACACGGAACACCCATGAAGTAGTTGCAGCCCGCCGCAGTGAGAAGCAGGAGAAGATTGTCTGCGGAATTCTGGTCCGCTGCGGCGTGATTCGTGTAACAGACGTCGCAGCCCATCGGCAGCCCGAGGAGCTTGCCCATGAAGTGATCCTCGAGGCCCGCGCGGATAATCTGGCGTTCATCGTAAAGATATTCCGGCCCGATGAAGCCGACAACGCTGTTCACCAAGAAAGGGTCGAAGACCCGGGCGAGGCCATACGCTCGTGCTTCGAGAGTCAATTGATCCACGCCGTGATGCGCCTCGGCGGAGAGCGCGCTTCCCTGCCCCGTTTCGAAATACATCACGTTGTCCCCCTTCCATTTCACGTCGCGACCGCGATGGTGCTCAAGAATTCGCTCGCGACCCTCGCGCAGCATGGCCAGAGTGACGCCGAAACTGCGATTCGCAGCTTCGGTTCCGGCGATGGATTGAAAGAGCAGATCGATGGAAGCGCCACGGGCGAGCGCATCGAGCTGTGTCGAGATGTGCGCGAGACAGCAGACTTGTGTGGGCACCTGGTAGGCGTCGACGAGCCGGGCAAGGGCAATGAGGATGGCGCGGACCGTCTCGACGGAATCCGTGGCGGGATTCACTCCAATGACTGCGTCTCCGCAGCCGTAGAGCAGCCCTTCAAACGCCGAGAGCAAAATTCCTCCGAGATCGTCTGCCGGGTGATTGGGCTGAGTGCGAATCCCCAGCACCCCGCGCTCGCCCATTGTGTTCCGGCATCGCGTGACGTTCCGAATTTTGCCCGCCGCCAGGACCAGATCCTTGTTGCTCATGATTTTTGCCACGGCGGCGGCGACTTCCGGGAGAATCGCGCTCTGAAGTTTTTTTAGGTCGGCCTCGGCGATCGAATCGTCGAGGATGTATTCGCGGAATTCACCAATCGTCATGCTGCGGATCGGCTGAAACGCTGGCGTGTTAAGAGACTCTAGAAGCAAACGGCTGACGTCGTCGGAATCAGGATCAATCAGGGGTTGCTGAACGATGTCGGAGAGAAACGTGTCGGCGAGCTTGCGCTTAGCAGCGACGCGTTCGCGCTCCGAGCGCGCGGCTATGCCCGCCAACTGGTCGCCGGATTTTTCCTCATTGGCTTTGGCAAAGAGTTCACGGAGATCGGAGAAAACAAATTTCTCGGGCATACATCCGCCGGCGCGAAACAAAAATGGGCTTCCCGGTTGAAGCTACCATCAATCAAGGGCGAGGAAAAGGCGCTGGCAGCGAAGGGCCTCAGCGGACAATGGGTTCCGGGGATTCGGGGATGACGGGGGCTGGACCCTTCAGCTCGGCGAGCAGGATTCCGAGAAGAATGAGTGCACCGCCGAAGAGAATTCGGCCGCCAAGATGCTCGCGAGTGAGTAGCCACGACGTGATGGTCGCAAAAACCGGTTCGAGACTGATGAAAATGGCGGTGTGCGTCGGTGAAGTGTATTTCTGCGCCCAGGTTTGAAAGGAAAAGCCAATCACGGTCGAGCCGAGCGATGTGATGAGGACGGCGAAAACGAGAACGCCGCTCCACTGCCAGCGTGGAGGCTCCCAGCCGGTCGCTGCGAGCAAGGGCACCAAGAGGGTGGAAAGAACGGCGGTCGTCGCAACTTGCAGGAAGGCGAGCGCTCCAACGGAGTGATGCTCGACGTACCGGCTGATAAAAATGACGTGCAGCGCAAACATCACCGTGCAGCCAAGCGTGATCGCGTCGCCACGATTGAATCCACCGAATCCTTCCGGCGGGACCGTCAGGAAATAGAGACCGGCAAGCGCAGAGAGCGCTCCCGCCCAGACCCAGCGATTGATGCGGCGGCGGCCGAAGGCCGCAAGCAAGATAGGGACGACGACCACGCTCGAGCCGGTGATGAACGCGGACTTCGAAGGCGTGGTCAATTTCAGGCCTGTGGTCTGGAACGCATATCCTCCCAACATGAAGAAACCGATTTGCACGCCGGCCCAGACCGAGGCGCGATTGAGCTTTGCGAGCGACCGGCGAAAAATAATTGCCATGACCGCGGCGGCGAGCGCAAAACGGACGGCGAGGTAAACGAAGACGGAAACGTCCGAGAGCGCGTCTTTGACGGCCACGAACGTCGATCCCCAGATTACCGAGCAGAAGAGCAGTGCGAGATCCGCGCGCAGACGTTTGCTCGACATGGAGGCAGAGAGTGTATGCGGTGAGGGGGAGCGAAAACAAGAATGGCCGCAGCCTGCCGGCGGCGAAGGGCCCATGCGAGGACGGAAACATCACGCATGCCTGAATATTGACTGGGCCGCAAGCGTGGGGTACAGAGGTCGTTAGTATATGTCTCGTAAATTGCTTGTCGCGCTATCCGGAATGCTGCTGTGCCTCGCTTTGCCGTTGTCCTGGGCGAAGACGGAGGCGTGGATCGAAGTCCGCAGTCCGAATTTCATTGTCGTCAGCAACGCCGGAGAAGGAGAGGCGCGCCGGACAGCCATTCAGTTTGAGCGCATCCGAAACCTGTATCACCAGACGATTATGGCGATCAGCGGGACTAAGACCCCTGTCGTCACGGTCCTCGCCGTCAAGGACGAGTATTCCCTTCGCGAAATGATGCCGGAATATTGGGAGAAAGGGCGCGAGCATTTGGTGGGGCTCTTCGCGAAGTGGATGTACCAGGATTATGCGGCGCTGCGGCTCGATATTACTCACGCGAACCTCTCATACCCCTACGCGCCGATCTACCATGAGTATTACCATGTGGTGTCGGCGCCGTACTTCCGCAACCTGCCTCCGTGGCTCATCGAAGGCTTGGCAGACTTTTACGGTCACGCTGAATTCGTCGGGAAAGAAGCGCACGTGGGACTGATCGATGTGAATGTCCTGAATTCCATCAAGAGACGTGGACTAATCCCGCTCGATATTTTGTTCAAGGTGGATTATTCCTCTCCTTACTACCGCAACGAAAATGATGTACCGATTTTCTACGAAGAATCGTGGGTGCTGACGCATTACCTCCTGGCGGGCGACAATCAGGCGCACAGGCAATCGCTCATCGACTACGTTCACGCGCTCAGCCAAGGAGCGACTGAAGAACAGGCGGCTGAAAAGGCATTCGGCGATCTTAAAACGCTACAAGATCAGCTGTACCACTACGTCGACAGAACTGCCTTTAATTTTATTAAGCTGCCTGCGCCAGAGGATTCCCGTGGCCCAGAACTGAGCGCCCGAACGCTTACCGAAGCCGAAGTGGATGCCTACCGCGGTGGCTTTTCCAGCGCCCGCGGACGCACGGATGATGCGATCAAGAGCCTTGAGGAAGCCTTGCGGTTGGATCCAAAACTGGCGCTGGCGTACCAAAATCTCGCGCTCGCGAAATTCCGCCACGGGCAGCGTGATGAGGCAATCTCGGCCGTGTCAAAGGCGATCGATCTGGACCCGAAGAATTCATATACACGTTATTTTCGCGCATTTCTGGCATTGAACAAAGGTGGAAGCGCGGCGCAGGGCCCAGAGGTCGAAGAGGACCTCCGCCAGTCGATCGCGCTCGACCCGGATTTCGCACCTGCAAACTACATTCTCGCGTCCTATCTCTCCTCACAAAACCGAAGTCTCAATGAAGCAGCGAAGTTCGCGGAGAAGGCTATTTCGCTCGACCCGGGCGATTCGAGTTACCACCTAAACCTTGCCGCTGTGTTGATGCAATTGCGGAAATACAACGAGGCACAAACGGAATCGTTGAATGCCCGCTCCGCGGCCAAGTCCACGCAGGAACGGGATCACGCTGACCATTTGCTCGCTGAAATCGAGAGGAAACGAACGGACCAAGGCAGTTCGGATGCTGCAAGCGATCCGGCAACTGCCTCGGAGGCGAACGGGTTGGTCGAAGAGTCGAAGTGCGCGGGAGGATTGCAGCTGGACGTATCAACTCCCTCGGGAACACTCCATTTCCACACCGCGCCGGGGGCCAATCTCAAGATGTCGGTGGCGACGCAGCCGCCTGCCGGCTACAACCCATGCACGTGGCTGAAAGGACAGCGAGTGACAGTCGAGTACCAACCGGGCGACGACAACGCACGAGGCGGCACAATCCAATCGCTTAAAGTGCTTGGGCCTCCGAGCGTAAGCCCCAATCCATAGAAAATAAATCGCCGAGCAGTTGGGCGCCTACGGCTGCTGGTAAACGATGCGGCCGCCGGCGATGGTCATCGTGACGGGTGTGCGAAGAAGGTCCGGCGCGGGAATGAGAGTAATGTCGGCAGGGAAAACGACGATGTCGGCAAACATGCCAGGCGCAATTGTCCCCTTGCGGTGCTCTTCAAATTCGGCGTAGGCGGAGCCGACCGTGTAATCGCGAATACAATCTTCTATTGCCAGGCGTTCCTGCGGATTCCATCCGCCCGGCGGGCCGCCTTCAGGGAGTTCGCGCGTAAGGCACGCATAAATTCCTCGCAGCGGATTGATCGACTCCACAGGATAGTCTGTGCCAAAGGCAAGATGCACGCCGAGCTGTTCCATCGTATGCCAGGCGTACGCGCCCTTCACACGCTCGGGGCCGAGACGGCCGTCGGCCCAGCGCTCGTCGTCGAGCAGATGAGAAGGCTGCATCGAGGCGATCACGGCGAGCGAACCGAAACGCGGAAAATCCGATGAGGCGACAATCTGGGCGTGTTCGATGCGGTCGCGGCGATCGCGCGGACCATTCGCAGCGCGAACGGCACCAAATACATTCAGAGCAACGTGATTGGCGCGGTCACCGATGGCGTGAAATGCGAGTTGGAAGCCGGCGCGGTCGCGCTCGATGGACATTTCCGTGAGCTCGGCAGGATCCGCAGTCATGATTCCGGAATTGCCTGGCTCGTCAGAATAGGGCGCGAGCAAAGCCGCAGTGCGCGAGCCTAGAGACCCATCGAGAAATGCCTTTAAGGCGCCGGTTTTAATCCACGGATCGCTCGTGCCGCCTAGTCGGCGCATCGTGTCGAGCTGCGCCATCGACGCTTCAAACGGCAGCCACTCTGTCACGCGGACGTTGAGCTTCCCTTCCCGATGCATCTGCTGCATGAGCAAGAAATTGCCCCAGCCGAAATTTTCATCCTCGGAAAAAATCGACACGGAGTAATCCTGGACGGAGGTCACGCCAAACTTCGTGGCTTCCTCGAGTGCGAGCGCAAGGGCGCGGCGGCGTTGCGCGGAGGAATACGGAGGAATATGGACGAAGACGAGATTGCTGGCCGCACTTTCTTCCAACATGCCGGTGGGCTCGCCCGTCTGCGGGTCGCGCAGAATGCGGCCACCGGGCGGGTCAGCCGTACAGCGCGTGATCCCTGCGATTTTGAGGGCGCGGGAATTCACGACCGTGACGTGGCCATCCACGCGACTGAAAAACATCGGCCGGTCGGTGGCGACCGCGTCCAGATCCTGCCGCGTCGGGAATTTTTTCTCGGGCCAGAGTGTGTGATCCCATCCTCTCCCAATCATCCATTCTCCCCGCTTGAAGTCTTTCAGGCGGTCGCGAATACGCTGCTGAAATTCGGAGAGGGAGCGGGCCCCTTCGAAGTTGACTTCGAGCTTGGCCTGGCCCGCACTAGCAAGGTGCACGTGCGCGTCGTTGAATCCAGGCATGGCGAACTGGCCATGGAGATCTATGACGCGCGTTTGGGGACCAATCCAGATCTTTATCGCGTCGTCCGAGTCTGCGATGGCCGAGATCGTTTCGCCGAGAATTGCGACGGCTTTGGCCCAAGGATGGGCTGCGTCCACGGTGTAGATTCGGCCGTTGAGAAGCACGAGGTCAGCAGCGGTCTGCGCGGAATCGGGAGATGATGGCGCTTGCCCCACGTGTGGCGTCCTTTCGAGATTGCGATTCGATCCAGGAGTCTCCACGAGCGCGAGGAGCGCGGCAAAAAAAACGAAGAACAGATTCCTCGCTACGCTCGGAATGAATGCCTCCCGCTTACACGTATCGCAAGAATCAGATGGAGCATGCTAGGGCTGGAGGCCGGCGAGCGCCAGAGTCGTCAGGAGTATGCGCTTGAGCCCGAGTTCGCGGCCCTCGGGGTCGTACCATTCGGCGAGAGTGTGCGAGCCACCGCCACTCCCTCCTCCTCCGACGGCAATTGCAGGAATCCCGAGCGAGAGCGGGATGTTGGCGTCGGTCGAGCTGCGTTCGATGCGCGAGAGATTTCCCAGAAAGCGGTCCACATCCTGGACCGTGCTGAGCAATGGCGAATCGTCGGGAAGTTTTCCGGCGGGTCGCGAGCCGAGCGCGCGGAAATTCACCTCGAGGATTGCCTCTCCCGGCGGGGCGCCGGCCATTTCTTCCTTCGTGCCCGCTTGCATGGCGTCGCGCAATGCGCTCTCCATTTTCGCGAGTTGGCCTTCGACCTCCGATCGCAGGTCCACCTTGACGGCAGCTCGCGCGGGAATGGAATTGACGGACGTGCCGCCCTCGATGATGCCGAAGTTGTAGGAGCTGCGAGGGTCATCGGGAAGGCGAATCGAGGAGAAGCGCACGATTCCGCGGGAGAGAGCCGTGATTGGATTCGGGGCGCCGAAATCGGACCAGCTATGCCCGCCCGGACCCGTGATGTTCACTTCGAAGCGGCGCGAGGCAACGCCTTGCGTCGTGATGTAGTCGGTGGAGGCGCCGTCGATGGCAATCACGGCGGTAAGACGCGAGCCGTAGCTTTCCACGAGCGCACGAATCCCACGTAGATTGCCCTCGCCTTCCTCGCCGACGTTTCCCGCCAGCACGATCGTCTTCGAAGTGTGGACGCGCGATACCGAAAACGCCTGCGCCACGGCGACCAGCGCGGCGAGACCGGCGCCATTGTCCGTGATGCCCGGGGCCTTGAGGCGGGAACCATCGCGCTTGACGTGAACATCCGTGCCGGAAGGAAAAACCGTATCGAGATGAGCGGCAAGAAGCACGATTCCGTTGCCGTCGACGCCCGGGCGTTCACCGATCACGTTTCCGGTTTTGTCCGTGCGGACCTTCAACCCGGCGGCTTCAAAGAGTTTTTTCAGGAATTCGCCGCGGAGAGCTTCGCCGAATTCGGGCGCGGGGATTTCGTTCAGGCGAATCTGCTGCTCGGTGATCCAGTCAGCGTTCTTGATGGCCCAATTGGTCGCGCGCGCGCAGGCGGGATCCCCTGCGAGCTTCTCGATAGGGTTCTGGGCAGCGCGAACGGAAAGGATAGCCATCCACAAAAAGATACAGCAGATGGGGGCGAGTTTCATGAGATTCGTGCGCCGGATCTTATCGCCACTCGTCGAGAATGTATACACCGGCACGATTGTAGCAGGCTGATGAATCGCCGGTTTCTATGCCACGCCGTGCAGGAAGGCGCGATAGCCGCGCGTCAAGCGGAAGTTTTCGTCATTCGTATCGAAGCGCGACAATCGGATCCACGCGCATCGCGCGCCGCGCCGGAATGTAGCAAGCCGCGAGGGCCACGCCCGTCAGTACGATCGCCACCACCACGAACGTCGCCGGATCGGTCGCGCTCACTCCGTAAAGCACACCGGCCATCAGTCGCGTCAGGCCAAGCGCTGCTACCAGCCCGATCGCGACGCCGATCAGCGCCGTCTTCGTTCCTTCGCCGAGCACGAGCATCAGCACGTCCTTCCGCTGCGCTCCGAGCGCGATCCGAATGCCTATCTCGTGCGTCCGCTGCCCCACGACGTACGAAATCACGCCATAAATCCCGATACTCGAAAGCACCAGCGCCAGCGCCGCAAACACGGCCAGCAAAACCATCGAGAACCATTTGTCGGCCAGCGACCGTGAAATAAGCTCGTCGTACGTGTGCGGCTCAAACACCACTTCCTGGCTGTTCATCTGCTCGATTTTCTTGCGGATGGGCTGGAGAAGCGCGAGCGGCGGCATACCCTCCGACCGAATCAGCACGCCGGTGCTATCGGCTGCGCGCGACATGAATCTGTCCGGGATCTGCATAAACGGAATGTAAAACTGCGAGTGCAAATTGATTTTGTCCTCCAGCCCCCAGTGCTTCACGTGTCCCACCACGCCGACGATCTCCGCCGGTTTGCCGATGAACTCGTCGACGATCCTTTTTCCGATGGGATCCTCGTGCGGAAAATGTTTTTCGGCAAAGCTCTCGTCGATCACTACGACAAGCGGCGAGTGCTCGTCATCCTGATCCGTAAAAAACCGCCCTCGCTTCAGCGGAATTCCCATCACCTTCAGGTAGTCCGGTTCCACCTCGTACCAGAGGGCCGAAGGCATATCGCTATCCCGCGCAGGCTTCGGCTGCCCTTCAATCCAGAACGGGTCCTCCGAATCGCCGTACATCGGAAGCCCGCCGCGGTCCAGGGACACAGCCGCGATTCCCGGAACTCCGGCAATTTCGTCGTGCAGACGGCGAAGATCCGCGTGTATCGCGTCCGGAGTAGCGCTGGCCATCGAAGGCGGCAGCGCCACCCGGAAAACCAAGACGTTCTTGGGACGGAAACCGGGATCGACGCTCCACAGGCGCGCCAAGCTGCGAACCATCAGACCCGCTCCAATCAAAAGCACGAGCGCCATCGCCATTTCCACGACCACGAAGACGCTTTGCGCACGGCTTCGCGCATTGCTCGCGCCCCGCCCGCCTTCTTTCAGCGTTTCCTGGAGATTCGGCTGCAATGTCTTCAGAGCCGGCGCAAGCCCGAAAACAATGCCGCACAGCACCGAAATCGCAAGGGTGAAAACCAGCACGCGTGTGTCCAGCCCGATTTCTTCCGCGCGTGGCAAACCGTCCGGCAAGAAACTCAGCGCAGCTTGCGTGCCCCAGCTCGCGCAGAGCAAGCCGAGCGCGCCGCCGCACAGCGACAACAGCACGCTCTCGGTCAGCAACTGCCGGATCACGCGCAGCTTGCTCGCCCCCAGCGCCGCCCGAATCGCAAATTCCCGGGACCGTCGCATCGACCGAGCCAGTTGCAGGTTTGCGACGTTCACGCACGCAATCAGCAGCACAAAAAATACCGCGGCCAGGAGCACCAGCAGGTACGGGCGCACTTCGCCGACAATCTTCTCCTTGAGCGAAACAACCGTGGCTCCGACATCCGTATCCGCTTCCGGATAAATCGCCGCAAGGTTCTGCGTCACGCGGGCCATGTCCGCGCGCACCTGCCCGATCGTCACATCCGGCTTCATCCGCCCGACCGCATCCATGCCCTGCGCTACGTTGCGCTCGCGAAATAGGACGTCGTCCCATTGCCCGACGGGCACGTAGAGATCGCTCGTTCGAAAGTTCTGCATGTAGAGATGGAAGCTCGCCGGGACCACGCCTACGATCGTGTAGTCTTTCCCGTTGAGCGTCATCGTCTTGCCCACAACGTCCGGTGCTGACGCAAACTTTGTCTTCCAGAACCCCGCGCTGATCAGGACCTCTGGTTTCCCGCCTAGTCTGTCCTGATTCGGATCAAGACCCCGGCCCAGCACCGGACTCACTCCGACCGTCGGAAAGAAGTTCGCCGACACCATAATTCCGGTCACTCGCTCAGGCTCTCCGAGTCCGGTCAGGCTGAAATCATCCGGCCGGAAAGCCGCGATTGATTGGAGAGTCCGGTTGTCCCGCTGCCAATCGAGAAAATTCGGGTATGAAATCGACCCGTACTCGAAATGCGTCTTGTTTTCGTAAAGCGTGACGAGCTGGTCCGCCTGCGGAAAGCGAAGCGGCTCAAGCAGCACTCCGTTCACCAGGGAAAAAAGGGCAGTGTTCGCGCCAATGCCTAGCGCCAACGTCGCAATCGCGATGATCGTGAACCCCGCGCTCCTGAGAAGCATCCGCGCGCCATACCGAACATCGTTCCAAAGTGCTTCCATGAAGCCTCCAACCTCGCCTCGCCTTTCCTAACTTGGCTTCATCGCATTTCAGATGCCGACACCACCATGCTTCCAACCGCATAAGTGAAGGAAAGAAGGGGGCTAACGTTTATCCCACGCGACGTCTGCTTGCCCATTGGTCGATTTTGGGATTGGCCGCTCGCTGCCGGTCACTACCCTGGACACGATGCGTTCAGCAGCCAAGTGCGAGAGGCCCTGAAAGTTATTTGTGGCGCGGCGCGACTGGCCCCGCGAGGGCGAGGATTTCGTCTTCAGTAAGGATGCGCTCCGATTGCTTCGCGGCATTGTAAATGCGTTCCACGAGTTCTTCGGTCGCGGGGATGCCGCGCTTTTCGAGCCAGAAGAGAACGTTTGATTTGCCGCTCAGCGGCCCGACCTCGATCACCTGCTCCAGGCCGAAAAGGTGCGAGGGGACACCGCTATAAATCGAGTCCGCCAGCTCGGGGTCGCCCTTCTTGAAAGCCTTCACGATGGCGGCGGCATGAACGCCGGTAGCGGTGCGGTAGGCATCGCGCCCTACGACGGGATAGTTCGGCGGAATCGTCGTGTGCGTAGCCTTCGCGACGGTCTCCGAATATTTTTTGAGCTGCGAGAGGTCGTGGTCAAACACCCCGAGCAGCCGCAGGTTGACGAGCATCAGTTCCATCGGCGTGTTGCCGACGCGTTCGCCGAGCGCAAGCGCAGCGGCGTGCACCTGATCGGCGCCGCCGGCAATGGCACCCATCGAATTCGCCACGGCCAGGCCGCGGTCGTTGTGCCCGTGCCAGTCCACACGGATTTTTTCACCCGAAGGTTGCACGACGTTTTCGATCGCGAATTTCACGAGATTGTAGGCGCCACGCGGGGTGGCGTGGCCGACCGTGTCGCAGAGGACGATCGCGCGCGCGCCGGCGCGAATCGCCGTGGAATAGAGAGTCACGATCGTGGCCGGGTCGGTGCGGATGGTGTCTTCCGTCACGTACATCACGGGAAGGCCGCCAGATACGGCGAATCGCACGGCTTCCTCCGTGATGCGCTGGAGATGATCCACAGTCCAATCCTCGACGAGCCGGCGAATGGGGCTCGAGCCGAGGAAAGTGGCGGCCTCGATGGGAAAGCCGACGCGCTCGGAAATCTCGATGATGGGCTTGATGTCGTTTTTATGCGTGCGCGCGGCGCAGTTGGGACGAATCTTCAGGCGCGAGCTTGCGATTTCGCGCCCCAGCGCTTCCGTATCGGCGTACGCACGCGGGCCTGCTCCGGGAAGGCCGATGTTCACGGTGTGAATTCCGAGGGCCTCCATCAAGTGGAGGATCTCGATTTTTTCACCGATGCTGGGATCGCGCACGGAGGGATTTTGCAGGCCGTCGCGCAAGGTCTCGTCATTCAACATCACGCGCCGGCCCGCGGGAATTTCGGGCTCGGCGAAGGCGTTCCAGTCATGGATGAGGTCGTGTTTCATTTATTTATCGGCAGCTGCAATAAGTGCACGGGAGCTCCACTCAGTACGACGGGCTAATGCGAGCGCGCCCTCCTAATAGCGGATCGTGTAGCTGTGCGGCGCCTGCGAAAGATCCGGCTTATAAATCGTCTGGCAGAATTCGCAGCGGTAAATTTCCGCTTTCTTGCCGACCAGCGCTTCGATTTCTTTCGGATAATCGTACCAACGCTTCAAATGGCCGCAGCAGAGCTTTCCCTTGGCGTCCTTTTCGTCGCAGGCGCGCTGCGTGGACTTCTTCGGCTTCACTTTAGGCCCCGCGGCCTCGGCAGGCTCGGCGGGCGCGGCGACGGCAGGTGCAGCTGCGGGCGTTGCCGATGCGGCTGGTGGTGGAGTTTCCGGAACGGTTGGTTCAGCCATCAGGCGTTATCCTCGGTTCGAGATTCAATCATTAAATTCGATTGCGGCGAAAAACGAGTTTGCGCGCGCCGCGCCTATCCACGAGCGCCGCCATACGCCGCTTCCATTTGGGAGCAAAGAGAGCCTCGACGAAGCGATCGGCGGCAATCGCCAGTTCTTCCGTGTAACCATACCACCACGACTTGGCCAGGCGCGGCAGGCGGTCCATATCAATGTATTTTACTTGAACCATTTCGAGCAGTCCAAGGCGCGAATGCGTACGTCCCCAACCGCTCGCGCCGGGCCCGCCATGCGGGGCTTCGGAAATTCCGTAGTAGCTGGCGACGTCGTTGACCATCACCGAGCCGGCGCGGACGCGCGAGGCCACCTGCCTGCCGTGGTGCGCGTCTGTGGTCCAGATGCTGGCGCTCAATCCGAACGGCGAATCGTTCGCAAGATGGATGGCTTCTTCAGTCGACGCGACTGCGCGGATCGCAATCACCGGGCCGAATGTCTCTTCGCGCATGAGCTGCATCGAGTGGTCTGCGCGCGCAACCACGGCCGGCTCGAGAAAATTCGGTCCGAGGTCGGGACGGCGATTTCCGCCCGTCAGAATTTCCGCGCCGCGCTCCACTGCATCCTGGAGTTGCCGCTCCACTTTTTCGAGCTGGCGGAGGCGAATCATCGGGCCGATGTCTGAATCGGGATCGGATGCGGGGCCGACCCGCAGCCTCTTCGTTTTTTCGACGCAGAGCTGCGTGAAGCGCTCGGCGACGGGTTGCTCCACGTAGATGCGTTCGACGGAAAGACACGCCTGGCCACAATTTGTGAAACCGCCCCAGACGGCTGCGCTCGAAGCGATATCGAGATCGGCATCCGCGAGGACGATCATCGCGTCCTTGCCGCCGAGTTCAAGCACTGAAGGAATCAATTTTCTCGCGCAGGCTTCGGCAATGCTTCGGCCCGTAGCGACGCTACCCGTGAAGAAAACTTTGTCAGGACCGGCTTCGACGGTGGCCGCGCCCACGTCGCCCGCGCCCTGAAGAACTTGCACGAGCCCTTCCGGAAATTCTGCGCGCCTGAAAAGTTCGCCGACAAGCGAGCCGGTCCAAGGAGTCAATTCAGATGGCTTCAACAGAACGGCGTTGCCGGCTACGAGCGCGGGAATCACTGCGGCCATGGGAATCGAGAACGGATAGTTCCAAGGCGAGATGATGGCGATGACACCGCAAGGATGGAATTCGAGCCAGCCGGATTTCGCTTTAAGCGCGAAATTGTGATGCGGAACGCGCTCGGGACGCAGCCAGCGCGGCGCCTGGCGCGAGAGGAACCCCGCGGTGTCGAGTGCCAGCAGAACTTCAGCAAAAATCGCTTCGACGCGGGGCTTGCCGGATTCGCGCGAGACGACATCTACGATTTCCTCGCGGCCATTGAAAATTACGGAGCGCAGCCGCCGTAGCATCGCGCAGCGCTCGCGGAGAGGCCGAGCCGACCAATCTTTCTGCGCGCGGCGCGCGCGTTCTAGAATTTCCGGGATGTCGGTTACGCGCGTGGACTCAAAGCGTCCGATGACTTCGCCGGTAGCGGGATTGACGGAATCCAAATAACTCGGCCCCGAGGAAGTGGGCACGGAGAGCGTTTGTCGGCTTACGGCCATACTTTCCGCGATTCTACATGATTTGGATAACTGGGGACAGGTGTCAGGACTCGGGCGTCACGGGACTCGAACGTCGGCGGGAGAAAGAGGCGAGCGAGTCGGCGGGATCAGGATATTCGAGCGAGACCAGGTAGAGCCCTTCGGGCGGGACTGTGGGGCCGGAACGCGTGCGGTCGCGCACCTCGAATAGCTGCTGGATGTCGGCTGCTGTGAGCCTTCCCCTCCCTACTTCGAGAAGCGTGCCGACAATTTTGCGCACCATGTAGCGGAGAAACGAACGCCCACGGACGATGTAGGCAATTTCCTCGCTGTTCGGCGCGCGAACAATTTCCGAAGAATAAATTTCGCGAACCATGTTGCGGTCGCGATCGTCTTCCTCCGAGCCGGAAGAAGCTGCGAAAGAACTGAAATCGTGCTGGCCTTCAAATTGGCGGGCGGCGCTCGCCATCGCGGGCTCGTCAAGCGGCCACGGATAGTGCAGCGCGCGGCGATATTCAAAGGGAGGCAGCACGCGTCCCCGAAAGATGCGATAGCGATACGTCTTCCCTTGCGCCAGCCAGCGAGAGTGAAAATCAGGACCGGTCTCTTCGGCGGCGACGACACGAATCGCCGGGGGCAGTAGCGCGTTGAGCGCGCGCTGGAATTCCGCAGCAGTGAGCGTGGACTGCGTCTTGAAATGCGCGACCTGCGCGAGGGCGTGGACGCCGGCGTCGGTTCGGCTGGCCCCATGCATGACGATTCTTTCCTGCGTGATTTTCCGCACGGCGTCGTGTAGCGCGCCTTGAATCGTCAATACGCCCGGCTGAAACTGCCAGCCGTGATAGTCCGCACCGTCGTAAGCGAGAGTAAGCTTGATGATGCGCATGAGTCTTGCGGCATTATCGCACGCAGGGCTGGTTACGAATGCGCGCGAAGAAAGCGGGAGCCGGGACGCGTGGGAGCGCCGCCGGCGCGGCAAAGCGGACATTCGTCGGGCTCGTAGCTCGGGACGTTCATATCGAGCAGAGCGCGTGCGGGGACGGTCAATTCCATGCGGCCGCCGCTGCGATCTATCAATGCTCCTGCAGCGACGACGATGCCGCCTTCTTCCTCGATGACGCCGATGGTTTCGCGGGTCGAGCCTCCCGTGGTCCAAACGTCTTCGATGACAAGCACTCGCTCCCCGGGCTTAAGTTCAAAGCCGCGGCGGAGGGCCATGTGGCCGGAGCGGTCGCGTTCGACGAAGAGCGAGCGGACACCCAGGGCGCGCGCCACCTCGTAGCCGATCAAGATGCCGCCGAGCGCAGGAGAAACAACGCAGGCGACGGAATGCTCTTTGAAAAGTTCCGCAAGGGCGCGACCGAGTTGTTCCGCCTGCTGTGGATGCTCGAGGACGAGCGCGCACTGAAGATAGGTGTCGCTGTGGCGGCCGCTCGAAAGCTCAAAATGACCTTGGCGGATGCCGCCTACTTGTTCGAAAAGCTTGATGATTTCTTCACGTTTCATCGCGCATCGCCCCGGCGCCAGGATTGAGCCGAGTGCGGCCCGCCGGTGGCCGTAGCCTAATGGTGAAACGGGAAAGTGTCAATCGGAACAAGGTCGCGTGCCGGCGCAAGTCTTTTCCTCTTGCGCTTCGACAAGAGGTTTTGTTATCTTTCCCCCTGTAGAAGCGTTAGGGGGCATGTGTGATAGAAAAAAGAATCGATCTTCCGCAAGGCACGCTCGATCTCCTAATCCTCCGAACTTTGGCGCTTGGGCCCGAGCACGGCTGGGCTATTTCCGAGCGCATCCATCAGGTCTCAAGCAAAGTTCTCCAGGTTCAACAAGGTTCGTTGTATCCGGCTCTTCACCGGTTGGAACGCCGCGGCTGGATCAAGGCGCGTTGGGGAGCGTCCGAGAACAACCGCCGTGCGAAATTTTACGAACTCACCAAAACCGGGCGCAAACAACTCGAAGAGGAGAAGAGCAACTGGAAAAAGCTGGCCGCCGCAGTCGCTCAGGTGCTGGAGACGGCCTAGGGGCTTCTCACGCTCGATGACTCAGGGAGTGGAAAATGCTGAGTGATCTCTGGATCCGAGTGCGCGCCCTGTTTCGGCGCAATGCCGTCGAGGGCGAACTGGACGACGAGCTGCGGTTTCACTTCGATCAGCAAGTCGAGAAGTTCATTCAATCGGGCTTACCTCTGCCGGAAGCGCGCCGCCGCGCGCGCCTCACCATTGGCGGCTCGGACCAAATCAAAGAGGAATGCCGCGACGCCCGCGGCGTCACCTTTATCGAAACGCTTGCTCAAGATGTGCGCTACGCCGCGCGCCAATTGCGCCGCAGTCCGGGGTTCACTGCCATCGCTCTTCTCACTCTCGCGCTTGGAATCGGAGCGAACACGGCGATTTTCAGCGTGGTCGATGGCGTGCTCTTGCGCCCGCTTCCCTACCGTGAGCCCGAACGGCTGGTGACCATCCAATCGTATCAATCACTCCCAGACTTGGAAGACATACAGAAGCAAAGCCAGTCGTTCGAATCGCTGGGCGGCAGCACCATGCAGAGGCTCGACTATACGGGCGGCGCCGAACCCATTCAGATATTCTCCATCAATTGCAATGCGGACCTTTTCCGGGCGCTGGAAACGCGGCCCGCTTTGGGCCGGCTGCTCACCGCGGACGATGATCGCTATGGCGCTCCCGGAGCGGTGGTGCTGAGCCATGGTTTCTGGACGCGCCAGTTCGGCGGCGACCCCGCCATCATCGGCAAATCCATGCCGCTGAGCGGACGTTCCTACACCGTCGTGGGAGTGCTCCCGGCAAATTTCTGGCTGCCAGGGCCCGCAGGCGACGTCTATGCATCTTTGCGCGTTGTGTATCCCGCAGCGGCGCAAGCGCGCGGCGTGCATTTCCTGAGGACATATCTTCGCCTGAAACCGGGGGTTACGCTGGCACAGGCACAGTCGGAAATGAGCCGCACTGACGAAATCCTAGCTCGCGAATCCCCCGACTTCAATAAGGGGCGCCATCGGCGACTCATGCCCCTGCTCGAAAATGTTGTGGGCGACTCGCGTGCTGCACTGCTTATTTTGTTCGGCGCAGTGGGGCTGGTGCTACTGATTGCCTGCGTGAATTTTGCGAATCTGCTCCTGGCACGCAGCGCGTCGCGACAGCGGGAAATGGCAATTCGCGCCGCGCTGGGCGCTGGCTCGCGGCGTTTGATCGCGCAGATGCTGACGGAGAGTCTATTGCTTGCGCTCGCGGGTGGAGCGGCCGGAATTTTGCTGGCGCAGGCGGGCATACGAACGCTTCTCGCACTTTCGCCCGATAACTTGCCGCGGCTCACGGGGATTGGCATCGACGCCCGTGTCCTTGCGTTTACGCTGGGTACTTCCATTCTCACTGGGATCGTGTTTGGACTTCTTCCTGCATGGAGCGCCGTGAGGCTAAGCCTGGGCGAGGGACTGAAAGAATCGGGACGCGCTGTGGCCGGAGGACGGGCCAGTCTTCGGTTGCGACGCGCGCTGGTGGTTTCCGAAACAGCGCTGGCACTGGTGCTGCTGGTCGGAGCGGGACTTTTAATTCGCAGCTTCCAGCGCATGGAGTCGGTATCGCCGGGATTCCGGCCGGACAATATCCTCACCATGCCCTTGGAGCTTCCGGAGGCGCGTTACGAAGAAATTCCAAAGCAGAGGCAATTTCGCACGCAGCTATTGGGCTCGCTGAATTCGCTTCCCGGGGTGCAAGCCGCAATGGTCAGCGAGCTGCCCATGAGCGGCGACTCTCTCACCCACAACCTCGCCATCGAAGGACAGCCTGTGAAACCGGGCGAAGCTCCCGAAGTGCAAACGCGCACCGTACTCGGCGATTATTTTTCAATCTTAGGGATCCCACTGCTTCGCGGACGCGAATTTTCCGCGCAGGATCGCGGAGATACTCCGACCGTCGTGCTGGTAAATGAAACCTTCGTCCGGACATCCTTTCCGAACCAGAACCCATTGGCGCACATATCGGATGGTCGATCGAAAAGCCCATTCATTGGAAAACGATAGTCGGAGTGGTGGGCGACGTGAAACATTTCGGCCTGGACCAGCCCGAGGAACCGGCGGTGTACGATCTGTACTCGCAGACCGATCAGCCGTGGAGGCGCTGGATGTCTCTCGCTGTACGCTGCGCGAGAGACCCTGGCGAACTCACGCGAGAAGTGGAATCCCAAATCTGGGCGCTCGACCGCGACATCCCGGCGACGGCCGTGCTTACCATGAAAGATATGATGGACGCGTCCGCAAGCCCGCGGAAATTCAATCTGACGCTGCTGGCGATTTTTGCGGGTGTGGCGCTGGCCCTCGCGGCTATCGGAATCTACGGCGTGGTGGCGTATTCGGTGACGCAGCGCACGCATGAAATCGGCATCCGCGTGGCGCTGGGTGCGCAGCGGCGGGACATCGTGCACCTGGTGCTTGGCGAAGGAGGCCGGCTCGTCGCGCTCGGAACGGTTCTGGGGCTCGCGGGAGCGGCGGCCCTCACGCGGTTCATGGCCAGCTTGATCTTCGGAATCGGCGTGCACGATCCGCTGACGTTCCTTGCGGTCGCCGCGATTCTTATTTGTGTTGCGGCAGCCGCCTCCTACATCCCGGCGCGACGCGCTATGCGCGTCGATCCCATGGTCGCTCTGCGATACGAATAGCGCTTCGCGCGAGTCACGGGCAGTCTTTTCTTAGAATAATTACACATTGACGTGTCGTCAAACTGCCCTTCTGGCGAGGGGGCTAAAGAGCATTTGTGACTGTATGGGCAAAGACCGGGCGCTGATGTACATTGGCGTCGCAAATTTCAGGGAGAGGGATTGAATACTCTCGAATTCACAATTCTTTTGGCTGCAGCATCATTGCTCGCGGGTTTTTTGGGTTCGCTGACGGGGCTCGGCGGAGGAGTCGTCATCGTGCCGCTCCTTACGCTCGTTTTCGGCGTCAACATCCGTTATGCGATCGGGGCGGCGCTTGTCTCGGTGATTGCGACATCGAGCGGCGCCGCGGCTGCCTATGTCCGAGAGGGCTATTCGAACATTCGGGTGGGGATGTTCCTGGAAATTGCCACGACGATTGGAGCGCTGACGGGAGTCGGCGTTGCGCTGTATCTGCGGGCTTCGATCATTGCGATTATTTTTGGCCTGGTGTTGATCTATTCGGCTTACATATCGTTCCGCCACATTCCTGACTCAAGTCCGGATCTTGGCCCCGATCGTATCGCGACTTGGCTGCGCCTCGACAGCACCTACCCGACTCCGGAGGGGCTTCGCAGTTACCACGTTCGCGGCGTGCCGCTAGGTTTTGCGCTGATGTACGTAGCGGGCGTGCTTTCAGGACTGCTGGGGATTGGATCCGGTGCGGTGAAGGTCCTGGCGATGGACAAAGCGATGAAGCTGCCATTCAAGGTGTCAACCACGACTTCGAATTTCATGATTGGGGTCACCGCCGCGGCCAGCGCGGGGATTTATTTGAGCCGCGGGTACATCGACCCGGGACTGGCGATGCCGGTCGTGCTGGGTGTGCTCGTCGGATCGCTCGCAGGAGCTCGCGTGCTGGCAGGGGCGCAAGTGCGCGCTCTTCGCCTGGTATTCAGCATCGTGATTGGTTTCCTGGCGATTGAAATGATCTACAACGGGCTGACCGGGAGATTCTGAAAGGAAGCAAAAGAGCACGATGGGATCAGCGCTCGAACAAACGGATAAGCTCATCGACGTGATCATGGGACGGCTGCTGCGGATCGGCGTGGTCCTCGCGGCTCTCGTCGTTTTGCTGGGAGGAGTGATCTTTCTCACCCGCCATCCCGTCCCGGTCACGAATTATCATGTCTTTCAGGGGGAGCCGAAGGAATTCCGGACGATTCCCGGGATTTTTCATGAAGCGTCTGCGTTTAGCGGGCGAGGGCTGATTCAACTCGGGCTGCTGATTCTCATTGCCACGCCGATCGCGCGCGTGACATTTTCGGCTTTTGCCTTCTTTTATGAACGCGACTGGAAGTATGTTGTGTTTACCCTCGTCGTACTGGGGCTTTTGCTTTACAGCCTTTTGGGAGGGCCTGGGTGAGGTGCCGCATCGGGATAGGAGGGTGTATAATCCCGGTCGCAGAGAGAAGGCTGAGGAGGAAATATGAATCGCGTATTGCTGGGATTGGGAATGGTTATGGCGCTCGCGCTGCCTGCAGCCGCGCAGGACAAAGAACAGGACCGCGTGGAAAACGCGGGAACCGTGATGGCTGAGATTCTGAATATTCCGGACGACATTCCGAAGAGCGTGCTCGACAAGGCAGACTGTGTCGTTGTGCTGCCTTCCGTCTTGAAGTTCGCCATCGGAATCGGCGGAAGCTACGGGCGCGGAGTTATGACTTGCCGAACCGGCAAGACTTTCCATGGCTCGTGGGGCGCTCCCACGATGATGGCGCTCGAGGGTGGCAGCTTCGGGCTGCAACTCGGAGGCCAGGCCACGGACTTCGTCCTGCTGCTGATGACTTCACGATCCGCTTCGAGCATTCTCTCGAGCAAGGTCAAAATCGGCGGCGACGCCTCTGCCGCGGCCGGCCCGGTGGGACGAACTACTTCCGCCGAAACTGACGTCGCGTTGCGGGCTGAGATCCTTTCCTACTCGCGCTCTCGCGGACTCTTTGCGGGAATATCTCTTACGGGCTCCACTCTCCGCGCGGACAATAGCGCAAACAAAAATCTGTACGGCAAGGATCTCAGCGCCAAGCAAATCGCGCTGTATCACGTTGTCCCGCCACCGCCGAGCGCTAAGAAACTGATCGACACGCTCACCGCGGCGTCTCCCAAGCACGACTAGAACAACTAGCGTGGCGACCTAGGTTTTGCCCCTGCGGCTGCGCTGATTAACGCGGTAGCGTTGCACAGGAGAAGCCATGCGGCAAAAAGCGCTGCGGCGTCGTGCCGGATATTGGGAAAGACGGACGAAAAGAAAATTGTACTGAAGGTGTCGAGAAGCATGCCAGGCACGACGAGGGCGATGGCGCCGCGCGCCCAGTTCTCGGGAGCGACGCCCCGGCCCTGAAAAATCGCGCGTGGAACCCACGCCATAATCGGCACGGAACAAACGAAAAGTATTGCGATAGACAGCATGCTGTCCGGGTTGAACACGTGTTGCCCCCCGACCCGAAGAGCAATTGTCGCCCCGAGCCAGATCGCGAAACCGTAGACGATGATCGGTTTCATTTTTTCCTCCGCAGCGCGAGGCGATCAATTTCCACCGCGAAAATGTCGAGCGCTCGCGTGGTGCGCCGGAGATCCCCGGTCACCAAGTAATCGAGAAGCAATCCGTTAAACGCGTCGACGATCAGAGTCGCGAAAATCTTGCGGCGTGCGGGAGTCAGATGGGCGGGCAGCGAAGCCGCGAAGAGCCGGTGCCAGCTCGCCGCGGAACCTTTCATGTAGTTCCCGTATTTTCCGCCGTTCGTCAGCGCCAGCGCTAGAACCTCGAAAAAAACACGGAGAATGCCCGAATTGCGTTTGAAGGTTGCTCGGTGCCAGAAGCGGCGCGCCAGCTCGCCCGCAGTCGCAGCTTTGCTCCTGCCCGGCGCGATCGCAAAAGCCTGTTGCACGTGATCCCGCAAGACGGCCATGGCTTCGGCGAGGAGATTTTCCTTCGAGCCGAAATGGTAAATCAGCAGCCGCGCTTTCGTTCCTGTGGCCGCAGCCAGTGGGCGAAGGGAAAGATTCGCGACGCCGTTTTCGGTGATGTACTCGATGACGGCATCGAAAATTTCACGCTTGCGGGCTGAGGGTGCACGGGCCATATGGAACGCATGTTACATGTAACACTCGTTTCAGTCAAGAGGCAATCGACAATGCGGCGAGTCGCGCTGGCGTGGATTCGCAGCTCTGTAATCAAGATAAGAGCAACGCCGAAAACTAATGAATCAGCAGTCCGCTGGCAGCGATAAGAGTGCCCGCCGCTCCCGCAATGAGTCCGACCGCCCAGAAAACCTTCTTGCGCGTAAGGAGCGTGATCGAGGCAATCACCAGCGCCGCCTCGAGCATCACTTCTCCTAAATCGAATCGGTCGGCTCTGCGCTGCTGGGTGGCCACTTCATTCTCGAGATTCTTTGCCTCTCCCTCGATTTCCTTCTGCTCCTCTTTGTATCGCTCTATATTCTTTTCGTATTTTGCCTTGGTCTTTTCGACCTGTTCGGCGTCCTTCGTGGGAATCAGATCCAGCTCGTCGAGGAATTGTTCGTAGCTGTGGCGCCGAATGTCTTTGGCCTGATAGTAGGCCCACTGGTCGGTGGATTTTGTTTGCAGGAGCAACTCTTCCGTGTGGGAGCGATGGCCTAAGAGGGAAACAGCCGCCACCAGAACTGCGAGGATGGCCATCGTCACTGTGACAGGAGCAAGGTTGCTCTCGGCGCCGTGTTCCGCATTTTCCGAAAGTTCTTGAAGTTCGGTCATGTGTTTGTATCTCCGGGAGGGGGATGGTTTGCGTGGCGCATAGTAACAGAGTCGGTCCCGCTCACCATCACCTGGGTGTTAACGGGGCGAGCGCATATTCGGCTATGCAACTTGTCGGGGCCAGGCCAAAGCTCTATTTGGCAGCAACAAAATTCAACGATAGTGTGGCAGCCATAGGGAAACTGGGCTCCCGAATTTCAAGATCGGCGAGTCCAGGCGCTTCCGCCTGATACTCCACGTCATAAGTTTCGCCGACGGTGATTCCCATATCGGCTACAGAGGATTTAAGCTGCGCCGGCGGCAGATCCGCTCCATCTTTTGCGATGACTTTCCATTGTGCCGGCACGCCTTTGTTCGTGAGACGCATCCGCAAGTCCGAAGCGTTGTCGGTGATGTTGATCAATCGGAACCGATATCGGGTTCCGGTATGCAATTCGAGGGGATGCGGCTCGGGACGGCCATTTATCAGAAACAGATAACCGAACGGAGCATATTTGCCCATGCTGAACACAAAAGTCCGGTCACGCTCGGGGTCATATTTCTGGCCGGGCTCCAGAACGATCAGGGGCCCGTACACGCCGTTGAGCAACTGAGTCTGATCGTGCCAGTGGGTGTGATAGATAAAGGTTCCTGCTCGCGGCGGAGTCATTCGGGCGACGAACGACGTTTCAGGGGCGATGGGCGGAGTCGTGTGCTGGGCCGAGCCGGTCCATCCGGCAACACCGTCGTAGTAACTCTCCAGCTCCATCCCATGCCAGTGAATCGCGGTCGGAGTGCTGGTCAGATTCTTGACTTCGATTTCCGTAGTCTCGCCGCGAGTAAGAATGATGGGCGGCCCGAGCAGGCTCGGACGCTTGTTCTTATCAGGTACGGCCGCTTGCCTTGGATCGCTAACCTCAAGCTTGTACAGGGGGATTTTCTCCGGATTCTCCGAAATCACGAGTTGCAATTTGTGCGCCGCGTTTGAGGCGACCGAACTGGGCGCAGCGGTCGCGCCCGGAAGGACGGTGATACCGATTACCAAACCACCCATGCTCGTCTCGTGCTCGTGTGTCGGCGAATAAGAAGCAGCGTGAGCTTCTTTGGGATGCAGAGCTTCCGATGGTGACATATGAACCATCATGTGGCAGTGGAATAGCCAGTTTCCTGCACGCTCTGGTGTCCAGGTCATCTCGAATGTATGCCCGATGTCGATATGCTCGGTGACTGCCAAGCGCCGCTGCTCTTCCGAGTATCGCTCATAGCGCTCTCCGTCACCCGTGCCATCCACGGTGAAAAAAAAGCCGTGGAGGTGCATGGCGTGATCCGATGCAGTCGGGTTGATGACACGCCAGTGGACGGTCTCGCCCAGGTTCAAGGTCAAGTGTTCGGTGTGAGGCCAGGCCTTGCCGTTGATCGAAGCGATTTCGTCGCCACCATTTCCGGTATCGCCTTTAGTCCAAATGCCGATGGCAAAGATACGGTCGTCCGACTTCGCTCCAAGTGCGTCGACGACGAATGCCCCGGAAAGGAGAGTCTCCTTTCCGTCACGATCGTCGAGGGACTTGTCGGATGTGGTGGCCCAGTAAATGTAAGTGCCTGGTTCGCCGGCGAGGAATTGCAGTTGCCGCGTTTCGCCCGGCGCCAGAGTCACTGCGTCTCTTGGGTCTCCGGGATGGCGATGCAAGCCATAAATCTTGGCGCTCAGCGGCAGCGTGTTGCGAACGCTGACGCGAATCTGCGTCCCTTGCGGCACGCGGATCAGCGGGCCGGAGCTTTGTGGCGCGCGACCCTCCTCGGCGAAGGCGTAGACATCTCGATGACCGCCTTCCTCTTCCTCCGGACACCACGTACCGTCGGTGAGTTCGAGCCGCAAGTCGAGGACGCCATTCTTCAGCTGGCCGGCGGGCGTCCGGTTGTCGTTCGCCATGACTCTCTGCAGAGGGGTTGTGTTCTCAGCGGTCTGAGCCAACGCTGCAGGATAAAACGACACCAAGATGGTAATTCCCAATAGATTCCAATGCCGCATATCACCTCTTTGCTGCAAGACCTTCGTTCAGTCAAAAGATCGGCTGAGAAACTACTCCGTCAGACGAAGGTGGTCAATAGAAGCCAGAGTTTCCGTGCTCCGCCAGCAATCATCCAGCTGGAGAGTTACCGCCAAATTGACAGGATCGGGCGAGTCGGATACTCTCGAAGATTCGAAATCGAATGCGAGGGAGCACCGAATGGCTCAGGGCACCGCTGTAAAGCACAAGAAGAAAACGAAGTCGGTCCTCAAGAATATCCGCCAGGCCGAGCAGCGCGCGGCGGTCAATCGCATGAACCGGACCCGCGTTCGCACGGCGATCCGCCGCATGCGTGGCGCGCTTGCAGCCGGCGATCTTGCGGCCGCAGAAAAAGCTGCCTCCGAAACGTTTTCGGCAGTGGACAAGGCCATCCGCAAACGCACGCTCTCCGAAAATACGGCGAACCGCTACAAGTCGCGCATGGCGCTGGCGCTGAACGCGCTCAAGGCGAAGAAGAAGTAGGCGCAGCCACATCCAGAAGATTTGGCTGGGCGTCCCAAGGAATTGGGACGCTCTTTTTTTTGCCCGAAGTTCCAGCGCGCAGAAACGGAGACCGCCTCGGTCGACCGCGACAAAAGTGCAAAGTCCTCCAGCAAAGGGGTTGCGCTACGCTGCGGCTGGGGAAGTCAACCGGGCTATGAGGAATTCCAGAACGGCGCGGGGATCTGGGTTCGAAGATTTCAATTGGCTGTCCGCCTCGGCGAGCGCAACCAGGCCCGCGATCAATTCCCTCTTCGGCATGCGATGCGCGTTGCGTACCGCTGCCTCGGCGGCGTCGGGACGCATTCCCAAGGAGCGGCTGGCCTGAAAGCCACTCGTGTTCGCGGGAAGGTCACGCGCTTCGATTAATTTGCGGTACATCCACGCGAGCACGCCCACAAGCCCCGCAGGCTGCTCCCCTTCGCGCAGTAGATTGTCGAGAAACGAGAGCGCGGCGTCGCGCTTGCGGCCCGCGAGCATGTCCGCCAGTTGCCAGACCGTGTTCTTGCGTGCGGCGGCGACCAGGGCAGCGACATCCGCGGAGGTGATGCGCCCTCGCCCGTACACGTAGGATGTGAGCTTCTCGAGCTCCATGCGGATACGTCCCGGTTCACCGTTAAGGAGATCGGCGAGAAGCGCCGCGGCTTCGCGATCGATTTCGACGCCGAGGTCCTGCGCCATTTGCGCGGCAAGTGATGCCGCCGATTCGCTGCCAATCGTGAGTTCGACACACAGCGCCTTCTGGCGGAGGAGCTTCGCAAGCTTCAGGCGGCCGTCGAGCACAGCGGCCTCGATGAGAAGCACGGTGAAGGGCGCCGGCGAATCGAGATATTTCTCGAGCGCCGCGAGAATTTCATCGCGTGACTTGTCGCCGAGTTTTTCGAGCGATTCGGCACCCTCCAAGATGAGCACCTGGCGTGGGGCGAGCATGGGAACCATCTGCGCGCGCTCGAAAACGTCGAACCAGCCGCCGGACTGCGCGGAAAATCGCGCGATCGCCCAGTCACGCGCGCCCTCCGGAACGAAAGCCTCGATAATTTTGTTTCGGCACATGTCGAGCAGATAGGCGTCCGTGCCTTCCAGCACAACGGCCGGGATGGGTTTCCCGCGTGCCAGCCGTTCCAGAAGTTCTTCGGGAGCCACTTCCGCCATCAGAAACCCTCCGTCACGTTTGAGACAAGCTTCGAGGCAAAATCGCGCGACATACGCTCAAACGCGGGAGTCTCTTCCTGGAAGAAGCTCTGGACGTCGCTCGAAATCTGGTATTCGTCGCGGAAAACCATGTCGTCACTCTGATAGACGGGCTTCGTAGTCTTGTTGTCCACGAGCTGAACCTTCGCGTGAACGGTGACGACCATCGTGGTCACCTCGCCCGTAGTGGAATTAAATATCACAGGGCTGGTCTCGACGGAAAGCACTTCGCCGTGAAGGACAGCGTCCGCGGATTTTTCATCCTGGATGACGCGATACTTCGTGCGCGTGATGAATTCGCGGATCACGGCCTCAGTGAAACGCTGCTCGATGCGGTACCTGGTCGTGTCGTTCTTGAAAATAGGAACGGCGATGGTCTTCCAATCCGAAGGCAGATTTCCGGCGCGGCCCGCCACATGGTACCCGCAGCCTGCCAGGCAAAATGTGAACAAAAATAAAAGCGCGAATGACGCCCGAAGGTGACGCCGCGAAACATGGTCATGTGGACCGCTTGGCAAAAAGCTCCTCCGCGATGCGTACCGCATTTGTCGCCGCCAACCGCAAGTTATCGGCGGCTCCCCAAAGCCACATGCCCGCCGGGATGCCCGCATCGGCTTCGATGCGCGCGAGATGTATTTCGCTCTCACCGGCGACGCTGACGTTCGTGGGTAAAGGATCATCCGGCGCGCCGATTTCCACACCGAGATTCGCGAACGCAGCCCGGAGTTGTTCAGGCTTCACGGGCGACGCAAACTCCGCGAACGCCGAGAAAGCATACCCGTAAAACACCGGCGCTTGCACCAATTGAATTGCGGGAATGGGAGCGCGCCCCGCGAGATATTGCGCCACGTCGCGGGCGATCGCGCCGCGCATTTCCGCGAGCTGCGGCTTGCTCGATTCGCCGTAACTCGCGAGGAGATTGAACGCCACCTGCGCGTCGAAAACGGTCTGGGAAATCTCGTGGAACGACAATAAGTTTGCCGACTGGCTCTCCAGTTCGTCGACGCCCGCCTGGCCGCGCTCGGAGACCGGAGGAAAAAGCACAAGCGCGACGCGCTGCGGCGAAAAAATGCCGAGCCCTGCCGCGAGAGTGCAAGCGATGAGAACGGCCGACCCAGGCGATGCGTAAACCGTTGGTTTCGACAATGCGCCCCCGCTCGATCCGGCCTGTGGCGGAAGGACCTTTGCGAGCGACGGAATCCAGGGTGTCGCCCGGCCGGAAGCTGCTATTGCGCCGGTGAGATCGATTACCGTCGCCCCCGCGCGCTGCGCGGCGGCCCAATTCTGTTCGGTATCTGGCGCGCTTCCGGCAAAGAACGCGAAGCGCACGCCCTCGAAGCTGCCCTCTTCCAGCGCGCGGATAAATGTGGGCTCGCCGGCCGCCTCCGTCAATGTGCCGGCCATCACAGAGGTGTCCAGCAGAAGAATGTCGCTTGCGGGAAAATGACGGTCCTCGAGCACTTGCTTCAGCTCTTTTCCGAGCAATGAGGACGCGCCGACGATGGCGACTCGGCTGGAATTCTCAAGGCGGGAAGGCATCGGCTATGCGGGCCGTGAGGCGAGGCGATGGCGCACGTAGCGCACGACCTGAAGAACGACGCCATGGACCGTGTACACGCACATGATCAACAGCAGCGTGGGACGCGAGAAAAGGACGATCGCCCCGACGAGGAGAAACATCACAACGATGGCCAGGGACGGACGGCGGCGCGTCCACTGAACATCCTTGAAACTATAGTGGCGCAGGCTGCTCGACATCAGGACCCCGAGCGCAATGATCAGCAGCAGCCACAGGAGAGATACGCGCACATCCTGAATCGGACTGTTGAATGCGTGGACCACCGCCGCGATCATGCCTGCCGCGGCAGGTGTGGGCATGCCGACGAAATACCGGTTGCCGCCCGGCGCCATCCCTTGGATGTTGAAGCGCGCAAGCCGCCACGCGCAGCAGCCCAGGAAAAAGAAACCGACGAGCCAACCCAGTTCAATCAGGTGGAGCGATTCGGGAGCGTTGGCCGCCGCCAGAGCGCGGATGCCCCAAGCATAAGCCAGAAGCGCAGGAGCAAGCCCGAAGCTGATGATGTCGGCGAGCGAATCGAATTCTCTTCCGAAGGCGCTCTCCGTCCCCATGATGCGGGCGATGCGCCCGTCCAGGGCATCGAAGAAATAGGCGAACCCGATGGCGCAGGCGGCGTGGTCAAAATTAATGGATCCGCCTTCAAACGTGGCGAGAATGGCATAGTAACCGCAGAGAATATTGGCGACGGTGAGCGCGCTGGGGAGAAGGTAAATCCCGCGCCGGAGGCGAGGATTGCGAAAGCGGCGCCGAGGAGATTCTTCCTGTCCGATCGGATCTAGGCCGTTGAATTCCATGTCGCCAGGATGCTCTCGCCGCCTTTGACTTTCTGCCCGCGCCGCGCCGTCACTTGCGCTTCCGGGGGCAGCCAAAGATCAACACGCGAGCCGAAACGAATCAAGCCCACGCGTTCCCCAAGCGAAACAGTCTCGCCCTCGCCTTTCCAGCATAGCACGCGTCGCGCGATTGCTCCGGCAATTTGTTTGAAGACCAACGTGCCCCGAGGCGCTTCGATAGAGATGATGTTCTGCTCGTTTTCTTGCGAAGCCCGGGAGCGAAACGCCGCGTAGAAGCGTCCCGGGCGGTACACCACGCCCGAGATGCGGCCGGCCACCGGCGCGCGCTGCACGTGTACGTCCCAGATCGAAAGAAAAATAGTGATGCGATGGCCGGATATCCCGTCGAGGATTTCCTGGTCCACGATCTCCACAATATGGCCATCGGCCGGAGAGACAACAATTCCGGGATCTCGAGGAATGACCCGCTCCGGGTCGCGAAAAAAATAGAAGACGAAGAGGCCAAGAAAAATCAGAACGCCACCAGCCCACTTCCAGCCAAAGAGCAGGCACACGATGCCCATAATGAGCGGGGGAACAGCAAATCGGTATGCGTCCTTCACCATGAGTGCGAAGGGAATCCTTGCTGCGCGAAGCAAATCTTTGCGCGCGGGCAGCGAATACAATTCTATTGTACGACAGTTGAGACGACAGCCGTGCGACGGTTAGTGAGGGGACGAATTTCGATTGTGCCGCGCCACGATCAATTCCATTTGATCTTTCAGGTGCAATTTCATTTTTTTCAGAGTGATTTCGAGGGCCAAGTCTTCTGAACTCCGGTAGGGCTGCTTGATGAGTTGCTCGAGTTGGGATTCACAGCGGGAGTGCTCTTCTGCGAGGCGTTGAAAATCTGCATTGCTTGCCAACAGGGTCTGCCGAACATCATGCGTCGTGATGGGCATTCGTTCCCTCCTGGTTGGAGCGAGTCTTCACATAGGAGTAACAATTATCACAGCTCGGGGCGGAAGCCAATAGTCTAAAAGACCTGCCTTGAGCAGCTACCAAAGATACGATTTACGTTTTCGCCCTTACTCAGTGGTTTCCCTTCAAACCCTGTAATGTCATGGACATGCTGATGTTGTGCGAAAGACTTGCCTCACCATTCCGCTTGACAAACTGGGTGCCAAGGAGCAAATTTGCGCCCAACGAGACCGGCGATTGGTACGGGTGATCTCCGTTGCGACGGGCGTTTGAGGGGCGCGGAATTTCAGTGAATCCGATCGGGCTGTGATCTTTCCTGGCACAGTCGGTTTCAAAGGAGAATCCGATGGAAACTGCAATTGGCGTATTCGCTTCGCGTGAACGCGCGGAGGAAACTGTAAAGGAACTGTTAAACCAACGCGTCCCGCAAGATGCGATTGTCTTTCTAACTCGTTCCGAGAACGAAGCCATGAGCCTCGGGAAAA
Source organism: uncultured Acidobacteriota bacterium (assembly GCA_963812565.1). Taxonomy (GTDB): domain Bacteria; phylum Acidobacteriota; class Terriglobia; order Acidiferrales; family UBA7541; genus Palsa-295. The sequence goes on along the minus strand of CAWEVR010000006.1, from coordinate 677,596 downwards.
CTCTCGGGGCATTTGCAGGAGGCTTTGTGGGCGGAGCGGCCGGCCTGACGACCGGAGTGGTGGCTGCGACACTGTTCTTGATTCCGGGCATCGGGCAGGTGTTCGCTTTAGGAGTCGGTGCGACCGCTGCGCTCGGACTCGCCGGCGCGAAAACGGGCGCCGCGATGGGCAAAGCGTTGTCAATGGACAACGATGTTCCTGAGCCGGCTCCCGACGAAAAGTGTTCCGAAGACCTGGCATTCTTCGGAGAGGTCTTGAAAGAGGGGCGCTCTCTCATCGTTGTGCGGACCGATTGGCAAGAAATCGCAAAAGTGGCGGCCGGCATCCTCGATCGCATGGGCATCAGCGCGCAAGCTCGCGTGAGCGGGAGAATGCATGCCGTTTCGCGACAGATCGGCGGGATCACTGTGGTGGATGTGCAGGGTAGGATCACAGTCGGCGAGGGGAACATCATGCTCCGCGAGGTCGTCACGACTCTGATGGAAGAAGGAAAGAAAAGAGTCCTGTTGAACTTGCGCGGAGTGGAATACATCGACAGCGCCGGGATCGGCGAGCTGGTGAGGACGCATACCACTCTTCAGAGGCAGGGCGGCCAGCTCAAAATGGTGAACCTCCACCAAAAAGTGCAGGACTTGCTCAAGGCAACCAGTCTGCACAAGGTCTTCGACGTTCAGAAGGACGAGGCCAGCGCCATCCAGTCGTTTAGCGCGAAGGCCGCGGAAGCGTCGGGATAGGCAAACGCTCCTGGTCATCGAAATCTGAGCGATTTCCGCTTCCCGCGCGGCATATTCGGAACGAAAGACAAAAGAGCCCGCCGATTCAAGATTTTTGAATTGGCGGGTTTTTTCTTTTCGTGGAGACTTCTGCGGCTACGCCCCCCCGTGCAAAACCCAGGGTATTCGGGTTATCCTGCTAGCGCATAAACGTAGATCTCGCCGGAGTAACGGGGATGCGTTGGACGCGCGCTGCGAAGGGTGGCCATGCGATTCGGTCTTTTTTATGAACTCCAAGTGCCGCGACCGTGGCAACCGGGTGCGGAAGAAAAGCTGATTTGCGAAGCGCTCGAGCAGGTGGAGCTCGCCGACCGGCTGGGCTTCGATTACGTTTGGGAAGTGGAGCATCACTTCCTCGAAGAGTATTCCCATTCGAGCGCACCGGAAGTTTTTCTTGCTGCGGCGAGCCAGCGGACCAAGCACATTCGTCTCGGTCACGGCATCGTTCAGCTCCCGCCCGCGTTCAATCACCCCGCGCGCGTCGCCGAGCGCATCGGCATGCTCGATCTCGTCTCCGGCGGGCGAGTGGAATTCGGCACGGGCCAAGGCAGCTCGCAAATGGAATTGGGCGGCTTCGGAGTCGAGCGCGAGGGGAAAGATGCGCAATGGGACGAGGCGCTCGATGCGATTGTCCACATGATGACCGAAGAGCCTTTCGCCGGCTACGACGGCCGCTTTATCTCCATGCCTCCGCGAAACGTGATTCCCAAGCCCAAGCAGAAACCTCATCCCCCGCTTTGGGTGGCGTGCAGCCGCCGGGAAACGATCCTGCATGCGGCGCGAAAAGGAATGGGAGCGCTGACATTTTCGTTTCTCGAACCCGAGCAAGCGAAATCCTGGGTGGATGAGTATTACGCGCTGATCGAAAGCGACGAGTGCGTCCCGGCCGGATTGACCGTCAATCCGAATGTCGCTGTTTTTATTCCCTTCCTATGCCACGAAGACGAGCAAACGGCCATCGACCGCGGCATCGATGGCGCGCACTTCTTCGGATTTACGCTCGCCTACTACTACGTCTTCGGCCAGCACAAGCCGGGCGTTACGAACCTCTGGAATTATTTCCTCGAAAAACGCAAGGATCTTGGTTTTGCACGCGAGCTGATCAACGCCGACAGCAAACCACTCGGAATCAAGCTCCTGGAACAAGGCCTGGGATCCTTTCGCGGAGCCGTGGGCACACCTTCGCAGGTCACCGACCTGATCGAGAGGTACGAACGCGCCGGTGTGGATAGCGTGATTCTCACGCCGCAGGCAGGCAACAACCGGCACGAGGATATTTGCGAGTCCATCGAACTTTTTGCGAAGGAAGTGATGCCGCGGTTCGCGGAAAAATCTCCCGCACGCGAAGCGGAGAAGAAAGCGCGCCTCGCTCCCGCCATCGAGCGGGCGCTCGGCCGCCGCTCGAAAGCCCCGCGCTCCACAAGAACCGATTACATTGTTACTTCGCAGGGTGAACCAGGACCAGTGGGAGCGCTGCGAGTGTTCCCCTCCGCCAATCGCGGTGGCGCGCACGGCCGCGCGGAACGCCCCGCTGGTGGCGCGGGCAAGACCATCTTGACGTGGCTTGTTCGCGGGCGCAGCGACAAACAGCTCGAGCGCTGGATGACTTTCCTGGCACCCATGATCTTCAAGGGCATGGAGCGCGCGTTCCGTCCCGACCGAGCTCACGGGTTTTCGGGAGAGATTGAGTACAGCCTTTGCAGCAACGGCACGCAGAAAAAGTGGGCCGTCCGAATCGCAGACGACAAGGCGAAGGTAAAATCCGGCGCGGCCAATCAGCCGCGCCTTTCGCTGAAAATGCCCGCGCCAGTCTTCGCGCGCATCAGCGCGGGCCTGGTGCAACCGGTGGCGGCTGTACTGGACGGAAAACTGGAAGCGGAAGGTGATCTCCGGCTGATGAACCGGCTCGGTGAAATGTTCGGCGGGCCCTCGAATTATTGAATGTGATGTCCTAATGGCGCCTGTTGAGTCCTACCATAACGGAGCCGTGAGCAGTAGTGCGTCTTCGATGGGCGCCGTGTAATAGCGCGGGCGGCGGCCCATCACTCGGAAATCGTAGCGCTCGTAGAACTGTAACGCCGCAAGATTCGAGATGCGCACCTCCAGGAAGATCCTTTCGGCGCGAATCGTCTTACCCCATTCCGTGGCTTCGGCGAACAAGGCTGCGCCGAGGCCGCGCCGGCGCGCTTCGGGCTCCACGGCGAAATTCAAAACTTCGAGATCGTTGACCACGCGGCGTGCGATGAGAAAGCCCACCACCCGCGAGTTTTCTTCTGCCACCCAACCGGCCATTTCACCTCGCGCCACGCGCTCGTAGTCGCGAACGGTCCACTGCGCGATTTCCGGGCATGCGGCTTGAATGCGGAGAATTGAGTCTACGTCGCGGCCTTCCAGGGAGCGGATCGTCACGATACTTGCGGCCCTTTCCAATCCACCTCGGCGTCTGTTCGGCGGACGTAATTCGCATCGAGCGTGAGCGAGTCGGAAAGCTGGCCGCGAATTGCGCGACGGTATCCGAGCTGCCCGATCAGCGGCGCGAGAACGGTGGAGACATGCTCGATAGGCAGGCGCGTCATCTCAGATTGAGAAACGGCATCGGAAATGACTTCCGGCGACGGCGTAACAATCGTGAAATCCGAATTCCCTTCCCGGCTTCGAAGTGCTTTCAGGAACTCCCCTGGAGTCATTACGCACTCTTCCCCTTCGAGTGCTAACGCGCCGTTCTTTCGATTGTAGAGGCCAAAATAAACTTGCCCGCGCCGCGCGTCGAGAACCGGCACGAGTAGCGCGACGGTCGAATGTGCCTGCGCTGCAACGGCCTCCAGGCCACTGATGGCCGCGATCGGCTTCTTGTACACCTCCGCCCAACCCTTTGCCGCTGTGAGTCCTACGCGCAAGCCGGTGAACGATCCTGGCCCTGCGGCGACAGCGTACAAATCAAATTGATCGAGGCGGAGTGACAATTCGCGCAACAGAAATTCCAGGTGACGAAACATTCTTGAAGAATAAGTTTCCTGAGCCCAGGTGGCGACCACTCCAATGGTTTTTTCTTCGCGAAGGATGGCCAGGCTGCCCGCGGGAGAGGAGGTGTCAAGGGAAAGAATGAGCACGGATGCGATTATAGGGCAATCGCGGGGCCAATCCGTGCAGAATTGCGGTTCCGACGGAATTCCAAACCCCTTAAATTTGAAGAGAATAGCTTGACCTTATGCGCGCGTGTGCCTAAACTTTAAACATGCTCTTCGGGGAGGGGATTTCCACAAATGGAATTTAAGCTAGGCGAAAAAGTGGTGTATCCAAACCATGGAGTCGGGGTTATCGAACAAATCAGTTATGGGTACGTTGACGGTCGATCCGAGCGCTTTTACATGCTGCGGATCGTATCAAGCGGCCTAAAAGTAATGGTGCCGCAAACCAACATCGAGAACGTGGGCTTGCGACCTATCATTCGCAATACACAGGCAGGCGCGGTCCTCGCCTATCTGGAAAAGGGCCGCTCGGCTTCCCACCACGATTGGAAACATCGCTTCAAAGAAAATTCAGATCGAATGCGGACCGGATCGCTCATGGAGGTCGCTGCCGTATTGAAAGGCCTCGTGGCGCTGAGCCGCACCAAGCCGCTTTCTTTCCGCGAGAAGAAAATGCTCGAGCGTGCGAAGTATCTTCTCGTAAGCGAACTAGCGACCGTGCGCAACACTTCCGAGCAGGCCGTGGAAGTGAACATTGTGCGCGCACTGGCCAAAGCCAAGCTACAGATGCCGGAGACTGTGGCGCCACCCGAGTAGATTTCGAATTTCTCTTTCGTTCGACCGGGCACAATCTCCAAGATTGTGCCCGGTGCTGTTTTCGGCAGGCTGGAAAACGCATGAGCGTGATCTACCGCGAATTTGCGCCGTCCCCGCGCTTCGCTTCGCACGTCGAGTGCTTCTGGTCCCACGTCTCCGATGTGCCAATCTCCCGTTTTCGGGTGCTGCCGGATGGGTGTGCCGACATCATTTTCGAGCGGCCTGCGCGGTCGTACGGTGGACTTGCGATTGTCGGCACGATGACGAGCGCACACACATTCGAAGTTCCAGCTCGGCAATTCACTTTCGGAGTTCGCTTCCGGCCGGCAATGGGCGCGAGATTTCTGCGCGTACCGGCAGGCGAAATAATGGATGCCTCGATCCCTCTAACTGACACGTGGAGCGGGCCAGCGGCTAGGCGCCTTCTCCAACAGCTTGGAGAATCCCGTTCGCCGCGCGAATGTATCACTCGGCTCGAATATGCGCTGGGCGAGCCGCGACCACTCGACAGTTTTGAGAAAGCGATTGCGTGGCTCGTTAAGGGGCATGGGCAGATTGCGGTCGAGGATCTCGCTGGAGCTGCCGGCATCGGCCCGCGGCAGTTTCGACGAATTTGTCTGGAGCGCACCGGTCTGAGGCCCAAGCGGCTCGCGCGGATCCTGCGGTTCTGTCACGCGCTGGCCCATGTAAGCTCAGAGCGCAAAGGCCATTGGGCCGACGTCGCACTTGAATGCGGGTACTACGATCAGGCTCACCTCATCAACGAGTTCCGCGAATTCGCCGGTGCGCCTCCTGGTGAATTCATCACCACTCACTAGGAGCATTCCAGCTTCCAGCGGAATGACCGTTTTTTCCAATCGCCGCTGAAATTGTTCCGGTAGGATACGCCGCCATGAGAACACTACTTGCTTTCTCGCTCCTTTTGGCTGGGCTGCAGACAGGCCAGGGGACGCAAACCAAGAAGGAGTCCCCCACAATGAAAATCACCCCTCTGATTTATGTGCCGGCAATCGAGCCGTCACTAAAATTCTGGGTCGAACAGCTTGGATTCACGAAGACTGTCGAGGTGCCCGACGGCGACAAGCTCGGCTTCGTGATTCTGGTTAAGGACAATGCGGAGCTGATGATTCAATCCACGGCGAGCATTGAAAAGGACAACAGTGCCATGGCCGCGATGGCGCGTCCGGCAGCGTGTCTCTACATCGAGGTCAGCGATTTTGATGATCTCCTGAAGCGGCTTGGCACGGCGCCCGTGGTCGTTCCCGTGCGCACAACTTTTTACGGGATGAAGGAAATCGCGGTGCGCGAACCCGGCGGAAACATCGTGTTGTTTGGCGCGCACACGGGACAGGCAGCGCATCCATAACGCAGCGCGCGCGGACATAGCCCGGGTCAGTCACCGCCGGGCTGGAAACCGGCGCTATGCCTTCTTGGGCGCGAGGATGCGCTCCACCTGCTTCGTGTGATTGATGTCGTGGCCAGCGAACATCCGGACGATGTGCTCGATGGTCTCAACGCCGCGCTCGGAGTGCACGCCGTGATGCTTCCATTGTTCCGGCGTCAGCGTTTTCAGGAGCGCGACGTTCATTTCGCGAAGCACGCCGAAATGCTCGAGAGATTTCCGCGCGTCGCGCTTGTCGTAATGCCCGGACGTAACCCAAGCGTCCTGATTGAATGCCGGGATGGGCGTTCCGGGCGCGCCCAGAATCATCCGCATCCGGAAACCGCCCACGATTTCCGCGTCGGCCAAATGAGCCAGGATTTCGGATACCGACCACTTCTCTGGTCCGGGACGCTTTCGCAACTTGGAATCGGGAACGCCCTTGATCAGCCGCTCCAGTTTCTTCGCTGTCGTCGCCTGAACTTTTAAGGGTTGTTGGCCTTCCACATTGCCCAAAATTCTCTCGATGTACTCCTGCACGGTTTCCTTCATGACGCGGGCTTCCTCCTTGTGGCCGTTGTTCAGCAGCAATTGTAATTCGACGGATTAGATGCACCAAAGCGCGCGGGGAATTTCAATATTCGCCGTAAAGGCCAAATTGGATTTGCCGACCGCGTCAAGCAGCGGAGGAACGAGAACAACTTGGAGAAAATCGGGAGATTCCGGGATCTGATTGAGGTCTCCACGCGTCTGGCACGGTACTCTCATTACTTTGTTTTCGCTTGAGGTTTTATGGAGCAAGGCGAGATAGTCGAAAATTATCAGTTTATTAATACTGGTCAGATTCTACTTGACCTTTTGCTACCACAGGCGTACACACTCGGCAGTTTTCTTCGGCCCACGCAAATTTAGCAGCTTACAGGAGACAAAAATGAAATCCAGAAGCTTGATGTTGTTTACGGTGACGGCTTTGTTCGCTGCGCTGGCGATTCCGATTCAAATCTCCGCGCAAACCAACACGTCCAACATTAAATCGTCAAGCTTAGGGGAACATTCGCCAACCTTTGTTGGTCCAGCCGCCACTGGTTGCGCCTCTGGTTGCTCTTTGCTCACGGGCCCCTTCTTCAGTCCGTCCACGGCGTCTCTCTCTTCGGCGGACCCAGCTGTCGCCAGCCCGCTAGCCGAATCCGCGATTTCGTCTTCTCCTCGCGCGAAAGCTTTGCCGTCACCGCGCCTCCCGCGTAGCGGCCCCGATCCTACGCCTCCAACTGTTAGCTGCCAACCGTTGGGTCCAGGCTGTGACATTATTAGTTTATCGTCCGGCGGCGCCACCGGCGTCAAAGGCTTGAACGCGGTCGACAGCGCCGAGCAAAGCACTAACGTGTTGGGGATTGACCTTGAACCCGCAGACCAGGGCCTATGTGCCGGTAATGGGTATGTGGTCGAGACTAACAACCTCGGAGAAATTCTAGTTTTCAACACAGACTTGCAGCGAAAATCACCGGTCATCCCCCTGGACACAATTATGGGACTCACGAGCAGAGGATGGAGCAGCGGCGGAGACATCTCATGCCTCTACGATTCCAACAACGGCGGACACTGGTTCTTTACGGAGATTGTCTCTGCAAGTCCTGAGTCCGCCGGAGGGCCTTTTGCAGGTTGCTTTGCTGCCGCGGCCAATACCTGCTACGAAGGGATTGCGGTAACCAAAGGCTCGAGCCCATTTGGGCCGTACAACGTCTACTTCCTCAATGCCGAGTACAACCCATCCGAGCCGGGCTACCCCTACCTGCTCAATGACTTCGCGAAGATCTCAACAACTCGAGACGCCTTCCTGGTGTTCTACGACGAGTTCCCGCAAAACGGGTCCGTACCGGGCTTCGGCGGCGGCTTTTTCAACGGAGCACAACAATTTGCGTTTAACAAAACTGCGTTGGAGCTCGGCCTGCCCGTCACGCTGCCTCATGGAATACCAAACCCCTTCTTCACCGTCGCCATCGAGAACATGGGACTCATTGCGACGCCTGACGGGTCCTGTACTAGCGGCGGTCCATGCTGGTACGCCGTAATTCCGGCGCAACCACCCGACCCGAGCCAGTACGACAACAGTTATGGAGGTTCCGGGTTCATGGTTGGCTCGCTCGATTTTTTTGGCCAGGGAGACAACCGAATCGCCGTCTTCGACTGGACGGGGCTCGACAACCTAAACAGCCCCTTCTGCTTCACCTGCGGGGGTATCAAATTCGGCGGCCAGCTATTCTCCGGAGTGTTGTTTTACTACGGCGAGGGATTCACGGCTCCGCAAAAGAGTGGGCCAATACCGTTGGGCGACCAATGCGGAGCCGCCGGCCTCAGCGTGGGCGCTCCGCCGCCCGCGAGCTGCCCCGAGAACGGAATCGCTACCAACGGCGACTTTATGACGCAAGTCTCGCAGGCGCAGGACCAGCTGTGGGGTGCTACAACCACGGAGATCGCCCAAAAGTACTCGTCGGAAGCAAACCCGGAGCTTCACCAGGGCGCCGTTTACTGGGTGATCGGCACCGACACGTTCGACAGGTCCGGGGTTTTCAGCCTCACGAGCCAGGGGTATGTTTCGCCGAAGCACGAGGACTTGGAATTTCCTGCGATGGCCGCGGAAGGCAACTTCTACCAGGATGGCGGAAACGGTGGGGCCATCATGACCTTCACACTCTCGGGTAACGGCGGACCAACCGGAGCTGATCACGGAGGGTTTTATCCCAGCACCGCCTTCGGTCGGCTGACCAGCACTTCGAACGGCCTTTCGGAATCACTGGTCAACATTGCAGATTTGGGCCAATCGCCTCAAGACGGCTTCACAGAGTATGACGGCTATCCAGGTCCTACTGGCCCCCGCTGGGGAGACTACAGTAATGCAATCTTCCTGCCGTGGTCAGGCGGTAAGATCTTCTTCGCTACCAACTACATTCAATACCCGAACTGCCTGGCGTCGTTTACCCTGACACTCGGGACCTGTGGCGGAACCAGGGATGGTTTCGCAAACTGGGGGACCTCAGTTAACTCTGTCGTGCCGTAAGAAAATCTGGGCCGGGGATCGACGCGTTATCAAAAATCGGTGCCGCCGGAGTGCAGGTGGCGCCCCGCCGGCCCGGATGGAATTGAGAACAGTGGCTCAACTGTTCAACTGCCTTTACGGACATGATTCATCGATTTGACGCCTGGAGTTTGTCCTCCGAGCGTCAACATGGCGGTCGCTTGCGAAGTTGTTCTCCCCTCAAGCGTCCGCGCGCGTCAACCTCAATATTGCCTATTCTAGAATGTCCTCTCCTGCAATGAGTCCGTATCGCATTTGTTGCCGAGCGCTCTGAAACAGTGCCGGGCATATTTCGGATTCTGGAAACCTCGCTTGTGGTAACGCGGGGCGGCACGCATTTAGGTTCTACAATTTTAGGAGTACTAGGCGAACAAGAAATGCGATCTCCAGTGCGGATTATTATGTCCGGGCGATTCGGATTCCGGAGGCGCACGGTATGGCGCTGAAGGCTACGGACACGAGCACAGTCAAGCCCGAGGAGCAGGAACTCGCGCGTAAACGCGAGGAGCAAACGGCGCTCGAAACAGAGCTGGCCGAACGCGAACTGCGCTCGGAAAACCTGCGCGCGGAGTTGGGTGCTTTTGAGCGGCGCTACCTGCACTTTGTGGGCGTGCGCTATGCCGAACTCGATGAATGGAAGGCGCAGATTGCCGAGCGCCTCGCGAAAGAGCAGCCGGGAAATGAACGCGCGCAGCAGGCGGCCCGCGATGCTCGCTCGCGCGCCGATGAAACAAAGTCGTCAGCCGGCGACCGCGCTCCGGAAGAACCGCGGGCGTTCCAGTCTTCGCCGGAGATGAAGCGGCTGTACCGCGAAGTCGCAAAACGCATCCATCCCGATCTCACGTCCGATCGCGAGGACCGCGTCAAGCGCCAGCATTTGATGGCGGAAGCAAATGAAGCCTACGAGCGCGGTGATGATGCGCAACTTTCGAGAATTCTGGCCGAATATGAGTGCAGTCCTGAAGCCGTGAAAGGCGAAGGGCCCGGGGCGGAATTGATCCGCGTGATCCGGCGCATCAGCCAGGCACGCAGCCGTCTTGCAGAAATCGAAGCCGAGATGGCGGAGTTGCTGCGGTCCGATATCTACCAACTGAAATCGCGGCTTGATGCGGCGCAAGAACACGGGCGCGATGTGCTGCAGGAAATGGTCGAGAAGGTGGAAGAACAGATCGCACAGGCCAAGCTGCGGCTGGAGGATTCCGAGTCGGCGGATCGTTGAACGAAGAAAGCTGATGGAAACGCGCGACAAATCGGCGACGAAACAGATTGTCCCCGCGGCTTCGCAGGGACTGGCAGTGCGTTCGGCCGCGCTCGTCGTCCGGGGATTGCGCGATCTCGCGCGCGATTCGAATTGGTTGATCCGGAAAGTTTTCACGGGCCGTTCGGCGCATTTGGCTATTTCACCGACAGGACAAGTCTGTGCGATTTCGCCTGAATCGCGCCAGGGAGCACGGCGCGTGGTTCTGTATGACATTGAATTGAGCATGCCCATGCTGGCGCTGTCGGTGCCGAATGAATCCGCGGCAGAGGCGCGCGATTTGCCTGCGTCATTTGCATGGTCACCGACGGCGCGATATCTCATTGCAGCTTGGGGCGCGTGGCCGCCGGAATTGCACTCCTTTGATTTGCACGGGAAAATGTTCCTGGGCACATTTGCGAAATATCGGAATTTCCCGGCCGGCCTGGCATTTTCGGACACGGGAAAATATTTTGCTGCGGCGGCAGGAGGCAAGGGAGCGTCGCTGCGTCTGTGGGAAGGCGGGCCCGAGGCCATCCCGCCAGCAGGCTCGCCACTGAGCGAAATTGGCGCGCCGGAAGGGATCGAGCCGCAATCGTACGGCGAGGAATTCGCCGCAGAGGGCGCGTTTCGTGGCTATGGAAGGACGGTTTTCAGTCCGGATGAAAAGTCGCTGGCGAGCGTTGTTGAGATCGAGGGCGATTGGGCGGACGACTCGATCCTGGTCGCGGATGTTCCCACGCTGCGGAACGAAAATGTCTTTCCAGTGCAGGGGCACATCACTGATGTGACATGGACGCCGGATAATCAGCAGATCATTTATTGCGCAGCGGGTCAGGCATATCGAACTGAGGCACGCACTTCAAATTTCGAGCCGCTGCCGTTTGGCGCGGAGCTATGCGCATGCCATCCGCATCTGCCGTTGTGCGTGTGTTTCAGTTCCTGGCTGAAAAACTCAGCCAAGGGACGGCTGTTCCTCGCCGACCTTAGCCGGCTCACGGTTTTCGATGAATATGCCGCCGAGGGTGTCGTGGATCTCCGCTGGAGCCTCGATGGTTCCAAAGCGTATGCCGTGACGCAAGAGGGTTTGGCGTATATCTACGAACCGCCCCTCATTTAAGCATCGCAAAACGTCAAGCCCTGCTGCAAAACGCCTGTAGATATCCAAACGCGATGGAATTAGAAACTGGGAAACTAGAATTCGGGACGTCGCGCAGTGGCGGTGGTTTTGGTGCCACGCACTGGCGGAATGATGGTGGCCATTTTGCGGATCATGGCCAGCACGAGTCTTTTGTCGTCGTCAGAGAGCGTAGTGGAGTATTTCTTGATCTCCGCCAGGAAGCGGATCTCTTCCTCCGATAGCTCGCCCAGCATTTTTCGCGTTTCGCGATCCTGAGGTGTGTCGCTGCCGGGAAAGAAATCCGCGAGACTGATTTCCATGGCCTCTGCAATCTTGGCCAGCGTCTCGAGCGAGGGAACGGTGTGGCCATTCTCCACGCGCGAGAGGTAACAGCGCAGAAGGCCGGTTCGGCGCTCGATGTCTCCCTGCGAGAGGCCTCGATCACCTCGATAGGAGCGAATGACTTCGCCGATATTTACTTTCGGTTTTTCTTTGGGCACAGGAACACTTCCTAAAACACGCGGGTATCTTACGAACGAGGCCGGAGTGGTGCAAGAGAATTTTCGGGGAATGTTCCTGAGAGGAACACGTATATTCACTGGGAAAAATAGAGACGAGCCGGGCGCCCGCCCCATCGGCTATCGAAACGATCCGGTCAATTCGAGGAATTCGGCAATGGGATTGTGAGCGGCTGCTCGAATTTGAATTCAAGCAGCGTTTCACTGGGGATGCGGATTTGTTCCCCGTGAGTCATCAACTGGACGGCAGTGCCGGCACCCGCGCCGACGCCTGCCCCAATCGCCGCGCCTGCACCTCCCCCGGCAATCCCGCCAATAATCGCTCCCAGCGCTGCGCCGCCGCCAATGCGTCCCGCGCTCTGTTTGCCTCGCCCCTTACCGGCAACATCGTAGGTGGTTGAATCCACCGGAACAATATTGCCGTTGATGCGGACCCCGGTCAGTTCCAGCGTCAACTCCGCCCCGCCGGAGATCTTTCCCGCCTCCTTGGCCTGAGCGAGCTTGCCGTACACATCCGTGCCTTTCGGCGCCACGACAGTGTCGCCGACGACGAGTGGACTTTCCAGGCTGGCGTGAAAGATATCGCCGATCTTGTTCGTCGAAGAATCCACGCTGTCAATCATGCGCACGAGAAGCGAAGTGCCCGCCGGAATCGTAATCCCCTGCCCGGAATCGGGCTGCGCGTTCGCCTGCGTTGCAGAGTTATCTTCCGTTGTGGTTCCATCCGGGGGGACGTAGGGAACCGCCTCCGCCGAGGCCGCAGAAGCAGGAGTCGAGGACGCAGGAGCAGCAGTCGGTGCGGCATTATCCGAACTCTGCAAGCTCGTGTCGCTGAAGCTGATGTTCAGGATGTCTTTCGTCGCAAATACTTGCTCTTGCCCGTTGACCTGAAACCGAATGTTCATGGATGAGCCGCCGAGGAACTTGCCTTGGATGATCTGGCCGCTTCTCAATTCGATCGTATCGGCCCGGACAGCTCCGGCGAGAACGACCGACGCAACAACGATCACGAGCGAGCGGAAGATTTTGGTTTTCACGAGTGCTCCTCTCAGCGCTTTTTTCGGCTGCACGGTTTGTAACGCATGCAAGAAAAATCCGCTGCGCGCGGGCCCGCAGTATCTCCCTTTATTTATGATACTCGAAACAGTAGGAAAGTTGCAGCGGACGAACGGGAGGCAGGTTCAGTGAGAGGATAAAAATCTCGCGATCAGACGGCCGATCGCACGACAGGCCTGGGTGGCACCTCGTCATGCAAGCGCTTTCCAGCACGCTTGTTCGCGTACAGGGCGTCGTCGGCGCGTTTCATCAATTCTTGCGCCGTTTCACCCGGCTTGAAATCGGTCCAGCCACGGGAGAAGATGCAGCGGATCGTATGGCTTTCGTAAACGAACTCCAGCCCTTCGACCCGGGCAATGACGTGGCGCACCTCTTCCGCACGACACTCGGGCAAGAGCACCATGAATTCATCGCCGCCGATGCGAACAGCAAGATCGGATCCGCGAATCGCCCGCTGAAGGCGTTCGGCAAAATTTTTCAAAATCAAATCGCCCGCTGCGTGACCATATGTGTCGTTGACCAGTTTCAAATCGTCGACGTCCATCAGGAGGACCGTCAGCGGGCGATGATGACGTTCCGCGCGGCTGATTTCCTCGGCCAATCGCTGTTCGCCCGAGCGGCGATTATATAAGCCGGTCAATTGATCGAGCGCGGCGAGCTTGTACACCTCGGTCGCGAGCGATTCGACTTTTGCGAGAGATTGGATCTGATCGCCAAGCTGATTCCGTAACCGGAAAATTTGAAGTTGCTGGTAGATCACATAAACGCAAAAGAGGAGGACCAGCCCGACCAGGGCCCGCACGGACTGGTTCAAGTAGAAGGAGTAGGTGTATTCCGCCTTGCTCAGCATCGCGGGGAAAGCAAAGGAAGCGACGCCGAGCGTCAAAAGCAAGAGTACGGCGACCGTCGAGGACCACAGCCACCATTGGCGTCGGTCCAAGTTTTGCAAGTGCGCGCGAATCTCTTGCGCGGGAAAAGCGCGAATTTCCGGAGTCCTCTCCGGTGCATTCTCTGTCATGGAGGCCACAAGGGTCGCCTTAGGATATGATTACAAAGAATCGGAGCTAAACTCCATCCGTATGTTCCGTATGGTTTCCAAGTCTGTTACTCCCGAGGAAGGTTTTTGAAACCAATTGTGCGAGAGGATTTCTTTTGGTCTCATAACAGCACGCCATGCCACCCGCAATACCTTTAGATTTTGGTTAATACAAGTAGCGGCTCTACCTTGCTTTTGATTCCACGCCCAAAAACCATATCTTGCTCGGGATTATAAGCATGCAGACTTGGACGACCCGGGCGACAATTGTTGTCTCTACATTCCCTAACTAGGCCCCAAGGCCCCATCTCAACTCTCAGGAGAAAAACATGAAAAAGCTAGCGATGTTGCTTGTATTTGCATTTGCAGCGCTCGTCGTTCCCGTGACCAATGCTCACACGGTGAAGACCGCCAGCGTGGCATCTTTGGATGGAAGTGTACCCTCCACACCACCGCACTGGTAGAGGGTGCATTGCAAAATCATTTAAGTAGGGGGAGAAAGCGGCCATTCTCCCCCTATTTTTTGTGTTAGGATTTTGACTGGCGGAGGCCAGTGCTGAACTTCCTCATCTGGTGGGCTAGCATTGCTGTCGAATCCCTCATTTTATTCCGAGGCTTGCGGCATAACCTTTTCGGGAAGTATCCGCTCTTCCACGCGTATATTGCCTGCGTTCTGATTTTCAGTGTTTCCATGATTCTGGTGCTCGGGCAGGGTGACGACTGGTACAGACATTGGTATTGGGTCGGGCAATTGGTGACTCTTATTGTCGGTTACGGTGTCATGTTGGAGATTCTGAACCATACGCTGGCGCCCTATCCCGGAGCCGAACGATTCGGAACAATTATGGTACTGGGCATTTTCGCCGCGATCTTCTTCTACGTGATGATCCAAACTCTTCGGATGCCCCGATGGTCGCCCGAGTTAAGCACACTTGAACTTGAGAGGGATCTGCGTGCCGTCCAGGCGGTTGTGCTCGCCGCCATTCTGGGCATTATTTTTTATTACCGGATCGCCATCGGAAGAAACCTGCAAGGTTTGATCATTGGCTACGGTCTCTATATCGGAACAAGTCTTGTGAGTTTGGGCGTGCGCGCTTATGCAGGATCGCAGGTTGAGGCCGCCTGGAATGTCCTGCAGACATGTTCGTACTTGCTTTCACTCACCATTTGGGCCGCGGCGTTATGGTCGTATCAGCCGAACCCGGTTCAGGAAGGGCTCGCCGGGGTCGAAGCCGACTATGAGACTCTCGTTCGGAAGACCCGCGAGATGCTGGAAGCAATGCGATCTCGCATGCTAAAGGCGGCGCGCCCGTGATTGCTCTGATTTTCTCATTGCTACTCGGGCTGGCGCTGATTGCACTGCTCATTGTTCTTGCGCGGCGAAACTCTACAGCTGAGGGCAGCGCGCCTGCGCTTCTCGAAGCGCGGCTGGCGCTCCAAACTCTTCAAGATGGACTTTTGCCGGCCGAGCTCTTGGAGCGAATTTTTTCGCGGCAGGACTTCGCTTACATCGTCTCGGCTGCTCCGAAGGAAGTGCAAGAACTCTTCCTGCAAGAGCGAAGAAAAGTGGCATTGGTCTGGGTAAGCCGGGTACGCCGCCAAATCCTCAGCCTGTGGCATTTCCATCTCAGCCGCTCGCGGTTCGAGCCGCAGATGAATCTGGCAGCTGAACTTGGATTGGCTATCCAATTCACAACTCTGTTGCTCGAATGTCGCGGCCTCCAGTTCGTGTTGTACGTGGGCGGTCCCTACGCTGCGCCGCAGTTGGTGGGCGCGACGGCAGAAGCGGCAGCCAGGGTGTGCAGCGTTTCGGAGAAGGCCCTCGCGTTCTTGAGCCCGTCCGGAATGAACGGGCTTGCGGATGATCCGCCGAGCACGGACACAATGTTACAGTGAGGTAGATCTTGAGCGGAATGCCCAAGCGTGTGGATGTTCAGCTAGCCAAGGCGGACTTGCGGGGGCGAACTCTCGCACGGATTCCGCGAGCTCTCGACCGCCTGGTGTATCTCGCTTCCATGCGTGACTACAACACCGGGCTTTACTATCACGACGGGCTTGCCGCGCGGTTCTCAGAGGAGACGGCTTGCGAGGCCATTGCGGATTGTCATCGGGAAGCGTTCCAGGAACTCCTGATTTCTTCGCTCGAGGAATTGGTCGCGCAATTAAGGGCGTACATGGATTCCACGCACACTCACCCGTCTGACTTCCTCGCTGCATGGAAAGGACTGGAACCCTACCGCATCGCCGTCCCGGTCGGAACAGATCTGCTATTGACGGAATTCCTCTGCTCGAACCTCAAGATCGCTTTGGCAATTTTGGAGAGCCATCTGAATGCGCATCTGGGGCCGAAACCAGGCGCATGGCAACCGCAGCAACTTGGCCTATGACTTCTGCCTCGTCGGGGTAGGTAAATTGGCGGATGGAAGACCCCGAAAGCGGATGGGGAATCAGAGTCAGTTGGGACCCTCGCAATTCGCACCAGGAACACACGTAGCTATCCCGCGACTCGATGAAATAGATTGGCCGGTCGAATTCCGTGCGCCACTCGGATGGCTGCATACGGCTCGACTGGGTGTCGATCTGCACGAAGGACCCGGGACGCAGTAGCGGATACATCGTGTAGTCTTGCATCCCGATGTAACCGTATTGGCAGTGACGGACGTCCAGCTTCTGAATCAGTGCGACGGGAACCTCGCCCCAAACTTCCACCATGCGCGAAATCAAACTGGTCTTGTCCAGGCTAAAACTGCGGTCAAATCGAACGGGGAAAGTGACGGCCTTGTCGGGGTCGGGCGATTCCAAAGCCGCCAGGTGCGTTTTCTCAAGCGGCATCGCGAACTGGTAGCGGGTGCTGCTTTCCAGGTCCACTCCAAAGATGGCGAGCAAATCGTTGAATTTCGTCCGGTAGATCACGCTCAAGCTGAAAAGTTTGTAGATGCTGGGAACGGAGGTTTTGTTCTCGAGCTGAGTTAACCACGCATTGGAAATGTAAAACTCTTCGTTTTCGCGGTCTACGGAGATTCTTCGGCTGAGTTCCTCGACTTCGCGTGTGGTTACACCGAGTCGATTGCGAAGCTCCCTGAGCTGTTCTCCCGGCCGAACCGAAGGTCCCATTCCCCTGTCCCAATTTGGAACACGTTCGCTTCACTGCCTGTAAGAAACAGCACAATAAAGCTTTCCTCCGAGGGAATCAACTGCTTTGAGCGGCGCGACGGACCCTGGGGGATTTTTGGCCCTTAACGAGCCTGCTTGCAATCAAAAGCAATTTAAACCGTTTAGAGTCCCAACCTGGAACTGGGGCGACAATCGTAGTGTGCGTCCGGTACCGACCTAATTCTCAACGAGAGGGAGTTAGGCCCCACGGTCACGCCGCATTTGCTCTGACGCACATACGGGGCCCTCGCATCAAAGCGGGGGCCCTGTGCCTTTTAGGGCCGGTTTTCCCCAGAGGTCACGTGACGCGGCGTGCACATTGATCGATAAACGGCCGATGGTTGCCACCTGGCAGACCCAGGGAGCATGAGATGAGCAACGATAGCTTTACGAAGCCGCTTGCTGAAGCGGGTATTCAATTTCCTGAGAGGCGGACAGCACCTCGCCACAAAATGTCAGCGCCGGTCGAAATGGTCGACCCGGTTTCGAAGACGAGAGTCGTGGGCCAAATGTCGGAGATAAGCGTGAAAGGCTGCTACGTGTTGGCCCGAGAAACGTTACCCAAGAATACTGTCGTTCAGTTGCGGATTATCCGAGACACAGGGGCCTTTGAAACCTGGGCTCGCATTGCCTCGGTTCGTCCGGAAAGCGGAATGGGGATCGTCTATCTCGAGTTGGAATCGGCGCACAAGGCTGTGCTCGAATCATGGATCGGCGAACTCGTCGGTAACGTGAAGCAACCAGGTTAAATGCCTCTTCTGGCGCGATCACTTGCATTCGAATGGGAAGCAACGCGGAGGGTTTCATTTTCGCGTCACGTATGGTTGGAAGTGTAGCCCTGAGGTGACAGTTGTGCCACGCTGATAGAAGATGGAGTTTTTGCGATGGGCAATTCTCCCGCTTCGCCGTCTGAGCCCGACCCGTCGTACCGCGAACGTCGCTCGGTACCACGCTACTCGTTTATCGCCAGCGCGGAAATCTCGGAACCTACGAGCGAACTGCGCATTGCCGGCCGCATTTCGGAGATCAGCCGTAAGGGCTGTTATGTGGACCTGCTGAACACCCTGCCTGTGAGCACTCCCATTAACCTGCGGGTTACGCGCGACAGCGGTACGTTTTCTACACCTGCGAAGATTATTTACGTCCAGGAAGCGATGGGGATGGGCGTTGCCTTCGTGGATCCCACCGAAGAGCAGTTGCAGATCCTCGACTCCTGGCTTGCCGAGATTGCCGCTGCCTGAGACTCATTTCATCAGAACGAACCGCCCGCCGCCGGTCGTGGCAATGACTAGGTTCATGGCCACGAACAGCAGGTCGTAGTGCCAGCCGGAACCATTCTTGCCCCAGAAACCGGTGTGCCAAACCGCGATCTTCTTTTGGATCGCGCCCAGCATGATGAGGATCAGTCCGGTGCTGAAGAACACCACGCCGACCATAAGCCGCAAAAGCAAAAGAGCAACGTCCGCATAGGGCGACAATTGTGGAATGGTCATGTATTTTGAATCCCTTCCTCGTTCCCGGCCGGGCAAAGGACGCGACTTGGAAATCCAGCCGGCATTTCAGAGTCTTGGCCCTCGTAGGTTAAGATGTTGCCTGCCAGTCCTGGAGGAGGGACTTTTGGGATTTGGGGCCACGACAAGACGAAACGGCGACGTAACGGTAATTGATGTAAGAGGGCAGCTCACGTTGATTGAAGGCCAAGCCATTCACGATTTGCTGGTCGATCTGTTGCGCGAAGGACGTAAAAGAGTGGTGATCAACTTTCGCGACGTTTCCTACCTGGACAGCTCAGGCCTCGGCCAACTCGTTCGAAGCCTTTACACCGCAAAAAAGCACAGCGCGGAACTCTACGCCGTGGAGCTGCATTCCCGCGCGCGCGAAATCCTGCGGCTTACCAACTTGCACACCGTCTTTACAGATTTTCCCGACGAGCAGACGGCTCTCCGCAGCTTTTCTCCTTGAGTCGCGGCAATAAAATTACTTCACGATCACGCCACAGGCGATGCGGCCCCCGGAATTCCCGGACGGATCAGTCTTGTAGTCGTCCGTCTTTTCGTGGATGACGATCGCTGTGCCTCCCTCATGAAAAAGCGAGTTGGGGCCATCCCCGAGGGTTACGAGCGTATCGAGGAGCACGGCCTTCGCGCTACCGTCCGCGCCGACTTCGATATTGTTCAAATCGCCTGCGTGCGGCCCTTTCGGATTGTCCTTCCCGTGCTCTTTTGTCGTGGGATTGAAATGCCCGCCCGCGGTCTTGAAGTCCGATCCTTCGCACTTCCCCACAGCGTGAATATGAATTCCATGGGTACCAGGGGGCAGTTGGGAGACGCTGACATCTATTTTGACCCCGCCATCTGCAGCTGAAAGCATGGCTGTCCCGATCTTTTGGCCCTGCGCGTTGACGATATCCGCGTGGGCCGATTTCGGGGCCATCTGGCAGTAAGCCGAGGTTGCAATCAAAAGACAAGGAAATACCAAGAGATTGCGAAGCGACATGGAGGTGACCTCTCTGCGAGTGCGGCTGGGCTCTTCTTACGCGCTGCACCCGCCGGCTGAGCACTCGCAAGTTTATAGACTCGGCAGGCGCTCAAAAGCAACCAGGAATCGAAAACAGGATCGTTCGCGAGTCTGGCCGAGGGGAACGCCGCAAACCGCAAATCCTGTAGGCATCAGCGGGTCGCGACGTGCCCCTCGATAAAGGAAAGCGCGTCCTCCACGGTGCGGTCGGCGGCGCGGGAGCCAAATGAACTTGACTCGCTCTTGGTGAATAGAGGATGTCGGCGCGAAGAAAACTTCGCCGGGTCAAATGCGCCTCTCGTTGTATGGAAGACCCAAACGTATTCGTGGTGAGCCTTGTCCGCGTCGGATTGCGACACGGCCGGCGTGTTGATGGCTACGAGCGGAGTGAAATCGGAGAAGCCGTTCTTGTCTGTGTGAAACGTCGCAGGCATGGTGTAACTGAAAAAATCCACGTCGTGAGTGAAGATGATCACGAAATCCACCAGTGCCGGCGCGGGTGCAGGGCAGACGCTGGGGTGATTTTTCTTGCGATTCTGCATAAACCATCTGTACTGGTTTGCCGAGAGGCCGTAGGCGGAAAAATAGATCTGACAGGCGGAATAGTCTTCCGTTTTGAACGCAGGGGGATCGACATCCTCATCCGGATCAGTCGCCGCTGATACGGGCCGCGTGGTTGCGATTGCGGCAGCATGCGGGGCGCCCGAGTCGTTGCTGACCGTCTTTGCGCTGCTCGCAACTGCCGATGGCGCCTTTGATGCAGTGCTGGATGCGTTTGTCGACAAGACAATATCAGGCGCGCTCACGGGGGGATGCGCGGAGGTCGAGCTCGCGGCCCCTGTTCCCTTCTTCGCCACCGCAGGCGGGGCAGTCTTCGTTTTGGAAGTCTTTAACGTGGGACTTGCAGGCTTGACCGGCGAAACAGGTTGCGGTGAAGTTGCCTTCGCGCTGGAAGCAGCGTTTGCGTTGACCGTGGAACTTGCGCTGACCGCAGTATTTGCACTTGCTCCCGTGATTGCATTGTCGCTCGGAGCCGCCGAAGGAATTGGCTCAGCGGGCTTGCTCGCGATCGGAGTCACATTGGCCGCGACAGTTGCAACTGGTTCTGGCGGTGTGGCTGCTGAGTTGGATGTTGCAGCGGCAGCAGGAACGACACTTCGCGACGGAAGCGGTTTGTTCGAGGAATTGCTAGCCACCAGCTTGTCTTTGGGATCCTCGAGCGGAGGCAGATTGGGGATTGCGGAATCTGGAACGTAACCTTCTTGGCCGCTCTGCGCCCGAATCTTCGCATACCCCTTCACTCGCCCGATGATCTCAACTGTTTCGCCGCACTTCAACTTCACGGCCACATCGAAGCTTGTCAAGGACGCGTAGACCCACACGCGCTCCTGATTCACGCCACAAACGACGGTGTCTTTGTCTGCTGCGGAAGCAGGAAGAACGAAGCAGAAACCGGCAAACAGCAGGAAAATCCGAGCGCTACTGCTCATTTTTCCTCCGGTCCTGTCCACATGGCAAATCCATCGAACGAAGAGCGAGAGAGATAAGCGTCGCACGGTGTTCCAGAGTCCACCGTCTATGGGATTCGCTGAGAGCGCCTGGAATCAGTATGAAGGAAGGTGATTTGCTTAAACAACTGGACGAAAGGGCAAAATAAGGGCAGGTCGAACAGGACTAGGAGACTTTCCAATCGGAGGGAGGAGTGCTCAGCGGCCAAAAATCAGGGGCAGGACGGACGAACTCAATGGCTACCTGTGCGAGGCCGGCATGCTCGCGTCCCATGAACGCCACTTTGCCCTCGCGTTCATCCCAATTCTTTGGATTCATCAAAACCACTTTTTGCCCCACGGCCACTTTCGATTCCAGCATGACGAGTGCGCCGTGGGCGCTCACGGTCACCGTGAACGTTTCTTCCTGGAAATTCCCGTCACCGATGGCTTGCCCGCGGATTACCACGGGAATGTCCACGAGGACACGCTGGCTTCGCCTATTCCCCGCCTCTTCCACGTCAGCCTCGCCTCCGTCAATCCGGCACGATTCTTACTATGCTCCCTTGCGCCGCAATAGCCACAGAGATTCTTTATCGTGTTCCGGTATCTGCAACGCGCACACGGAGGAGCACATCAGCTGAGACGTGCTGATACAGGTTTTGGGTTCTGAACTCTTCCGAGTAGGACGCGGCCCGAATCGCGCCGAGAGTGCGCGGTAAGTCAGGGCCCTTCGCTCCATTCGTTTGCGCGGCAAGAATTTCGTCGTGGAAAATGTGCTGGAGGAGGGGGTCGAACCCACACGGCCTTGCGGCCACCGGATTTTGAGTCCGGCGCGTCTGCCAGTTCCGCCACTCCAGCGTGGAAGACTTCGTCGAGGTTAGCACGCCTGCGAGCTTGCGCTCAAGCCGGGCGGCGTGGCACGGGTGGGCTAATGGTGCTGACTCACGGAAAGGATATTGCCATCCGGGTCTTTGAACCACGCTACCTTGTCACCTCCGGGCGCGGCCCAAATTCCAAGTTCACGATCTTCCACGAAGGGATACTTTTCCGTGGTCACGCCTCGACCGCTGAGCCAGGTGACGACCGCTTTGATGTCTTTTACTTCCCAGCCCAGGATCGTGCCCTGCAATGGAGTGAAATTCGCAATTTTTGCGATTCGGATCTTGTGCCCGCTCGCCCTCATCACCAGCGCAAATTGATCGAGGCTGACAAACTCAAATCCAAGTTTCCCTTCGTAAAACGCTCGCGCCTTTTCGTAATCCTTCGTGGGAACAAAGCCTACCACCTTTCCTGAATCCAGCATCCTCGCCTCCTTTAAGACTCGGCTTGGGAATGGGCTTTGGCGCTGAATTTTTCATGTTCGACGATCGCGCGGAACACGCGGCCGCGGCCAAGAACCAGATCGTCCGAACGCGCCTCGACTTCAAAAACGAGGAACCGTCCTTTGTGGTCCACCAGGCGAGCCGTGGCGCGCACGGTTGCGCCGGCAGGTACGGCTTTCAAATGATCCACTTCAATCCGCGTGCCGACCGTGATCGCGCCGGGAGGTAATTCCGTCTGCACGGATTGCGCCGCGGCGACTTCCATCATCCCGATCATCGCGGGAGTGGAAAGAACTGCGGGAAGTCGGGAATCGAACGCGGCGAGAGTCCACTCGCGGGGAATAACTTTTTCGACTGTGGCTTCGAGGCCCACGCGGGGGAGAATCGTTCGAGCGGGCTTATTTCTCTTTTCCTCGCTCGTCATCGGGAGGGTTCGCTGCTGCTTCGCCCGGCCGACGCTTTCGTCATGCAGCGGGGATCGAGAAAACTGCGCGTAAATTCTGCAACCGTGATTCCAAGCTGGTTCCAGAGCCGTTGTTTCAGGCTGCGGTAGTCCTGCGATCCGCTGAACACGTCGCGGATCACGTCGCGGAACGCCGGCGAATAGTTCACCAGTTGCACCATGCGCGTCGTGATCGCGCCGCCGAGAAAATTACCGCGAAAAATCTTCTTGGCAATGTTGGCGGCAAATTCGAGATCGGCGGAAAACGCAGCGCGCAAGCGTTCGGGATAGGCGTCTGGCTGCCCTTCGATCATCGATTGCGCCAGCAGGTCGCCCGACCGCAGCGCGTAGTAAAGCCCCTCACCGGTGACTGGGTCCACGCACGCGGCCGCGTCTCCCACGAGCGCCCAATTCTCCCCCACGATGCGCCGGCCGCGCAGAGTCTTGGCCTGCGGCGATGGAAGCACGTGGCTGTAAAACCTGGCGCCACCCATAGGAATATTTTCGTCGTTTATAAATTCATCCAGGTAACGCCGCAATTGCTGGCTCGAACTCTGTCCCATCTTCCCGCAAATGCCGATGGAAAGATGGTCGGCTCGAGGAAAAGACCACAGGTAACCCTCGAATTTCTTGAGGAACTTGATTTTGATGATGTCTTCTTCGGTCGGGACGAAATATCCGAGCGTCATTTCCAGATCTTGCTTCGCGAGAGCGGTCGTTCCCGGCAACAATTGATTTCGCGCCCCTGCCGCCAGCACGACGAAATCAGCCCGTCGCTCTTCCCCGGATGCCACGAGATGAACGTCGCGGCCCCCGTTCGTGTTCACCTGTGTGACGCGCGAGCAAACCGCAGTGCAGCCGGCGGTGACCGCACGGTCGAGCAGAAGGCCGTTCAGAACCTTGCGCGCGTAAATGACGATGGGATGACCCATCTCGAACCGCGCGCGATGGCCGCTGCTGGAAATCAGCTCGGCCGCATGAATGATTTTTTTCGGTTGGGGTGAGTCGAGCAGGAATGGATACGTTTCGATAGCTTTGTGCGTCAGTCCGCCGCCGCAGGGCTTTTCCCAGGCCAGCCGCTCGTCGTAAATGGTGACCCCGTAGCCGGCGCTCGCCAGTCGCTCGCCGCAGAGCGCGCCGGCAGGACCTCCCCCGACAATGGCGATTTGCTTCATGGCGCTGCTCAGATCAGTGGAAATACCGTTGCAATAAACCAACACGCGAGTATAGCACCAAATATTGCTGCCCCCGTGGCGGAGGATATTCGCACGCGTAACGCATCGGTAGCAAGCCTTTGCAAGATCGAAAACACCGCCAAAAAGGTAACCAGGATCAGCATCATCACCTGGCCGCTTGCGAGTGTGTAGTACGCGAGCAGGCAAACAAGCCAAATTCCCGCGCGCAAAAGCAAGAAAACCGCGAACCGCACGGCGCGGCGCCTGCCTTCGTGCACCGGCCCGAGCACGACTTCCTCGGCAAAAGCGAAAATAAACATCGCCGGAAGCAACGCAACGAAGCGCAGCCAGCGTGAGGGGCTGAGCCAGGCATCGGTGAGCTGCCAATCGAGCCACCCGCCGACTGCGAGGATCGTTGCAAAGCCAAGGATGAGCGAAACCATGATTGGGCGCACGGGCCACGAAAAATTTTCTCGTGCGGCATATCGATTCAAAACGAGCACCAGGACGCCGAAAATCAGCAGAAGCGATGCCAGGTAATCGCCGCTATAGATATGAAGGAATCGCAACGGCATGCCAAACGCCAGAATCAGCATGGCCAGGAGCGCGCAAAGCGCACCGCCAGCGAGGACGAGCGAATACTTTGGGTTCATTGTCACAGCTTCCGCGGCTTCCTCCGATGCCGGCCCTGCAAAGTTCGATGCCATCGTCGCGCACAGCGGAAACAATAGGAACAACCCGAGCAAGCCAGCCGATGCGCCCATGAGTATCTTCCCTGCCCGGCTATACTTCACGCTGCTCTGAAACCTCGCCCACTCCGCGACAGCTTGATTCGATAAGTTGTGCGATAGCGACTCGACTATCCATTGCTCGGATGTCTGTATCACTCTGGAGTTGAGCAGAAGGCTCGTGTGCGTCGCATGCGGGACATACAACAATCCAAATGCACGGTCTTGCGTAAAATCCTCGGGTGAAGTTCGAACGCCGTCCGCGAATAACAAGAGTTTTCTGGCCGCCTGCTTGAGGATTCCCAGATCGTATTGCGCGCTGAACACAAGAAGATTGGACGGCATTCTCTGCGGGAACATCATCATCGGCGCAGGCGAAATCGCAATCGTTGCAGCGACCGGCTCCTCGTCGGCCATGCGAATCGCAATCGCGGCGCCCATGGAGTGCCCGACGAGGACGGTTGTCCTCGGATCGATCTTGCCGCTGCGCGTTAATGAATCCACCGCCTCGGTGGCGCAGTGCTGCACGCGGGCAAACGAAAACGCATCCGTGCTCTCGCCGTGGCCCGGCAGATCGGGCACGTAGGCGCGAATTCCCAATCCGGCCAAATGCTCGCTGAAATTCAGCATAAGCCGCCGGTTGGCCGAGAGACCGTGAAACACAACTGCGGAACCGAATGCGCGGCCGCTCGCGGGTTCGACGATCGTCATAGGCGTATGGCAATCGCCCGCGTCGAGAACAAGATTCTGGAGCGGAAACTCCTCTCTGCGAATTGCGATGCTTCCACCCAGCAGGAGAGCGATTCCGAGAATCGCGAGGAGAATCTCCCAGCGCTTCATCGCGCTCCGCCCGGCGCGTGAGAGACGCGTGGTAGAATTGGGTGTTTGCACGGATTCACGATTGAGAACCAGGGAGCGCGGATTTGGGAAAAGCCGTTTCGCAAGACGAACTAATTCTCCAACGGCAAGAGTGGAAACGCAACGGGAAGCGCTTGGTGTTCGCGAGCGGGTGCTTCGACTTGCTCCACCCGGGACACACCCGGCTGCTGGAACAGGCGCGCGGAATGGGAGATGTTCTTGTGGTGGCGATTCAAAGCGACGAGAGTGCCCGGGCTGCCGGCATCGCGAACCAAAAGCAAGACCGGCCGATCACGCCTGCCGCGGAGCGCGCGGAGATTCTCGCATCGCTTGCGTCTGTTGATTACGTTACGGAATTCGAGGGCGCGATGCCTGAAGAATTTCTCTCGCGCCTCGCGCCCGACGTGATTGTGGAGGGCGGCGGCGCAAGCAAAGCTGCTCCCTCGGCGAGCCGCGCCGGAAACAAGGCCGCAGGACCGCGAATCGTTCACATCCCGCTGGAGCCCGGCTATTCAACCTCACGGCTCATCGAGCGTATTACACAACTCCGCGCATGATTCTTCCCTTGGTCTCCGAGCTCCTCGCGCGGGTCGGGCGCCGCCCCGTGATCGAAGAGGCGCTCGAAACGCTGCGTCGCACCGCGGGTGAAATCCGCATCGCGGGACTCACGGAGCCGGCGAAAGCCCTGCTTGTGGCGCTCGCCTTCGCGGAACTCGGCCGGCCGGCGATTTTTCTCGTGGAGTCGAACCAGCGCGCCGAATTGCTGCTCGAACAGGTGCGCTGGTTCTATCGCGCCGTCACCGGCAAGCCGGGCCGCCGGGTGGCGCATTTGCCGGCGCACGACGTGCTGCCGTATGAGGACCGCTCGCCCCACGCGGAAATTTCCGAGGACCGCGCGATTGCGCTGTGGCGATTCGCGAATGGTGAAGCCGACGTCCTCGTCGCTCCCGTGCAGGCGGCGGTATGGCATCTGCGCGAGCCGGAATTCTATCGGCAGCTCGCACGCACGGTCGAACGCGATCAATCCATCGCCCACGAAGAATTGCTCGGTTTCCTCGAAGGCGCGGGCTACGAAAAGCAAGTGACCTGCGAGATGCCGGGGCAATACTCCGTCCGCGGCGGCATCATCGATGTCTTCTCTCCGGAAGCTCCCCAGCCCGTCCGCATCGAGCTTCTCGGAGACACGATCGAATCCATCCGCGCATTCGATCCGAATACGCAGCGCTCCACGAATCCCGTGGAACGCGCCACGCTCCTGCCGCTCACCGAATTCCCGCGGCGCGCGGAAGTCCTCGAGCGCCTGCGCGTCACCGTCGGATCCGCACGCGAAGACGGCGAGATGCCGGCCGGATTTTATCCGGGCTGGGAGTTCCGCGAGATTCTTCTCGAGGAACGCAAGGCAACCCTGCTGGATCTGGCGTCCGAGCCATTGATTGTCGAGGACGAGCCTGCCCTGCTCGGCGAGGCCATCGAGAAATACCGCGAAAAGCTCAAAGCAGAGTTTGACGAGGCGGATGATCCCCTCGCTGAGCCACCCGGCAGCTATTTGATCCAGGATACCGAGTGGCAGGCTGCGGTCCGCCGCGCAGCGAGGCTTGGTCTGGAACACCTGAGCGTAACCCAGGAGGGCTCAAGCGAGCGCACGCTTCGCACGCAACCGACCACGCGCTATCACGGCAACGTGGCCGCATTCATGGCGGAAGTCCGCGGGCGGCTTGTGGCCGGAGAACAGGTGATCGTCTCAGCGGCCAGTACGGGAGAACTCGAGCGCCTGGCGGATATCTGCCATGAATACGAACTGGCGTATCACCTGGGCGAGCTGGAAGAGAACGTAACCGTCGCGCGGCTTGCCGCAGAATCGAGCGGCGGACCCGTTCCCGCGATGATTCTGGTCAAAGCGCCGCTCGGCGAAGGCGTGGTCTTCCCCGATGCAAGGCTGGCGCTCTACGGCGACGCGGACCTGTTCGAGTCATTGCCTCCGCCGCAGCGGCCGCGCACGCGCGCGAAGACCGCGAGCTTCTTCAGCGATTTCTCCGACCTCAAGCCGGGAGACTTCGTCGTCCATGTGGACCATGGAATCGGCCAATTCGACGGCTTAAGGCAAGTTGCGGTCGAGGGCGCGAACGGCGAGTTCATGCTGCTGCACTACGCGGATGACGCCCGGCTGTATGTCCCGCTGGCGCGGCTCGACCTGGTGCAAAAGTATCAAACGCTCGGAGGCGCGAAGCCCACACTCGATCGCCTCGGAGTGGGCTTGTGGGACGCGCGGAAGACTCGTGTGCGCAAATCTGTCAGCGACATGGCGGAAAAACTTCTCGCTCTTTACGCCGAGCGAAAGACGGCCGCCGGGCACGCGTTCCCTCCCGACACGAATTGGCAGCGCGAATTTGAGGATGCGTTCGAGTTCGAAGAAACTCCGGACCAGCAGCAAGCCATCGAAGACGTGAAGCGCGACATGCAATCGCCGCTGCCGATGGACCGGCTGCTCTGCGGCGACGTCGGCTACGGCAAGACAGAAGTCGCCATGCGCGCCGCGTTCAAAGCGATCGCGGATTCAAAGCAGGTTGCCGTCCTCGCGCCCACCACCGTGCTTGCGTTTCAGCACTACGAGACTTTCCGCCGCCGATTTGCGGCATTCCCCATTCGCGTCGGAATGTTGAGCCGCTTCCGCACCGACAAGGAGCAGAAAATCACGCTCGCAGATCTCGAAGCCGGAAAACTCGACGTGGTCATCGGGACGCACCGGCTTCTCTCGAAAGACGTCCAATTCCACGACCTCGGCTTGCTGGTTGTGGATGAAGAGCAGCGCTTCGGCGTAGCGCACAAGGAACGCATCAAAGAAATGCGCAAGGATGTGGACGTGCTCACGATGTCTGCGACGCCGATTCCACGCACGCTGCACATGTCGCTCGTGGGGTTGCGCGACATGAGCGTAATCGAAACGCCGCCGAAAGACCGGCTCGCGATTCAGACCACCGTCGCTCCTTTCAGCGAGACGCTTATTCAACGTGTCGTCGAAGAAGAGCTCGCGCGCGACGGCCAGGTTTTTTTTGTGCACAACCGCGTGGAATCGATCGCTTCGCTCGCAACGCTCGTCAAGCGCCTTGCGCCGAAAGCGCGCGTCGTGGTGGGTCACGGCCAAATGAGGGAGAGCGAGCTCGAAAAAGTGATGTTGAAATTCATCCGCGACGAGGCGGACGTGCTCGTCTCGACCACAATCATCGAGAACGGCCTGGACATCCCGCGCGCCAACACGATTCTCATCAATCGCGCGGACCGCTTCGGCCTCGCCGAGCTGTACCAGCTTCGCGGGCGCGTGGGCCGCTCGAATCAGCGCGCCTATGCTTACTTGCTCGTTCCGCCCGAGGGAACGCTTACCCCGATCGCTCGCCAGCGCCTCGCGGCGCTCAAGGAGTTCAGCGACCTCGGCGCCGGATTCCGTATCGCTGCGCTCGATTTGGAACTCCGCGGCGCGGGAAATCTCCTCGGCCGGGAGCAGCACGGCCACATCGAGGCCGTGGGCTTTGATATGTACTGCCAGATGATGGAGCGCGCCGTGGCCGAGCGGAAGGGCGAACCGGTGGCACCCGAGCGTCGCGCCACACTCAACCTCGGACAGGAAATCCGCATCCCACCTGAGTACATCGAGAGCGAGAATTTGCGGCTGCGGATTTACAAGCGCATCGCGAGTGTTACGTCGGAAGTCGAGCGCGAGGAGGTCCGCCGCGAACTCGAAGACCGGTTTGGGCCCCCTCCGCCCGCTGTCGAGAACTTGATCGAGTACGCCGTGCTGAAGGGGCTTGCGGAGAGGCTCTTTGTCGCCTCCGTGGACCGCCGCGGCGACCAGGTGGCCATCAAATTTTACGAAGATACTCCGCTCGGCCCCGAGCAACTCGTGAAATTGATTCGGAAGCGCCGGGGGATGAGGCTTGATCCGACCGGCGTGCTCTGGCTGGACTGGAAAGGCGAGCCCGGCGGTGCCATGGGAGCCGCGAAAAACGTATTGCTACAACTACAAGCGTAGGGATAAAATTTCGACCGAGAGAATACCATGAGAAGAATTTTGCAAGGGTTTCCGTATTATGCCGGCTGCACTGCAATCCTGTTCTCCCCAGCAGCACTCCGGGCTCAAGCACCGGCGCCATCACCGGTGGCGGCCAAGACTGCACCGGCAGCGACGGCTCCTGTAACTGCAATTCCGGCCGCGCCCGCATCGGTACCTGCGGCGCCTGCACCCGCGTCAAAAGGCGCACTCCTCGACGAGATCGTCGCCCGGGTGAACAACGACATTATTTCCCTGTCGGACTTTCAGAAGGCCGACGACACATTGCGCAAGGAGGTCGCTCAGGAATGCCAGGCCTGCGCTCCGGAGAAGATGGAAGCGGTGTACAAGGATAAACAGAAGGATCTACTGCGAGATCTGATTGACCAGTCGCTTCTCGTCCAGCGCGCGAAGGACATGGGCGTCAGCGTCGAGACGGATCTGGTGAAGCGCCTCGACCAAATCCGCAAGGAAAACAACATCCCGAGTCTCGAGGCCCTGGAAAAGGCCGTCGAGGGTGAAGGAATGAACTGGGAGGATTACAAGACGCAACTCCGGAACAGCCTCCTGACGCAAGAGGTGATCCACAAAGAAGTGGGAAGCCGGATCGACATCGGCCACGACGAAGTGCAACAGTATTACGACGCTCACAAAACGGAATTTGTCCGGCCGGAGCAGGTCGTGCTCGCCGAGATTTTTCTGACTACGGAAAAGAAGACACCCGACGAGATGATCCTGGTTCAAAAGAAAGCGCAAGCGCTCCACGACCGCGTCGAAAAGGGCGAAGATTTCAGCGAGCTTGCGAAACACTATTCCGAAGGCGGCACGGCGAAGGAAGGCGGAGGACTCGGGGCGTATGAGCGCGGACAGCTTTCCAAACAGCTCGAGGACGTCGTCTTCAAGATGGACAAGGGACAGCTCTCGGACGTCATTCAAACGAAGACCGGATTCGAAGTCCTGAAAGTGATCGATCATTTCCAGGCGGGACAGCAACCTCTGGAGAAGGTCGAAAACGAAATCATGAACCGGATTTACATGACGAAGATGCAGCCGAACCTGCGTACGTATCTCGCGCAGTTGCGCGAGGAGAGCTACGTGACGGTGAAACCCGGCTATACCGACAGCGCCGCGGTGTCCGCCGGAAGCGCGATTCAAGAAACTGCTCCGACGGCCGATACTGAAGCGAACAAGAAAAAGAAGATGCCGAAGCCGAAAGTCAACAGCTGATGAAATCTCACTACGTTGCGGATCTTGCGGACGGCCAGGCTGTCACTTCGCTTTTTCTCGTCCGCGAAAAAGAAATCCGCACCTCCTCGCGCACAAAATCTTCCTGGCTCCAACTCGAGCTCGCC
This sequence comes from uncultured Acidobacteriota bacterium, assembly GCA_963812565.1. Taxonomy (GTDB): domain Bacteria; phylum Acidobacteriota; class Terriglobia; order Acidiferrales; family UBA7541; genus Palsa-295. The sequence goes on along the minus strand of CAWEVR010000006.1, from coordinate 646,538 downwards.
GACCGCACCGGTACGATTCCGGCAAAAATGTGGGACAACTTCTCTGCGATTGCGTCCACCTTCGAGCGCGACGACGTCATACAGATTCGCGGCCGCGTGAAGCTTTACATGGGGCAAAAGGAACTGACGCTGGAGCAAGTGATCCCGGCCATCGAGCGCGATTATGACCTTGGCGATTTCCTTCCGCACACGAAGTATGACGTCGAAAAACTTTTTTCCGATTTGGTCGCCGCCGTCGGAGCCGTGAACAACCCCTGGCTCAAGCGCCTTCTCACGGGCATCGTCGAGGATCCCGCGATCGCGGCCAAGCTCAAGCGCGCGCCTGCCGCGATGACGATGCATCACGCCTATATCGGCGGCTTGCTCGAGCACATCGTGAAATTGACCGGCCTCGCGCGCGCGGTCGTTGGACAATATCCCGAGCTCGACGCCGACTTGTTGCTCGCGGGCGTCGTTCTGCACGACATCGGAAAAATTGACGAGCTGAGTTATGCCCGCGGAATTTCGTACTCCACCGAAGGGCGGCTGCTGGGCCACATCATGATCGGTGTGACGCTTGTGCGCGAGCGCATTCGGGCAATCCCGGAATTCCCCGCCCCGCTGGTGGTGTTGCTCGAGCACCTCATTTTGAGCCATCACGGCACGCACGAATTCGGCTCGCCCGCGCTGCCGCAAACGCGGGAAGCAGTGGCTCTCCATTTTATCGACGACTTTGATTCGAAGATGGCGGCGATGGGTGCGACGCTCGAATCCTCGCCGGGCGCGGACAACTGGACCGGCCGGAATCCTTCGCTGCGCCGGGAATTGCTTCGCGCAGACAAGTTCCTCGCCGGCGAAAAGGCCACCCGCCCCGCGGCCGCTCCGGTTCCAAATCCGCCGGCACAAAAGAAATGAGCGCAGCGCTTCATGAATGAGCCGAACCAAAAACCGCCTGGGCCGCGGCGCGCGGTGCTCGATCTCGCCCCGCTCGAGCTCGATTGCATGAATACACTCTGGCCGATCGGCGAAGGAACTGTGCGTGAGATCCGCGACCGCCTGGCCGAGCGTCGCCCGCGCGCGTACACCACGATCATGACGATCATGGACCGCTTGGCGCGCAAAGGGATTGTCGAGCGCCGCAAGGTGGGACGCGCTTACCGCTATCGGGCGCACTTGAGCGCTGAAGAAGCGCGAGCACAGGCGCTCCGGCAAGTGGTCGAAAATTTCTTCGGCGGGTCGAAGGAGGCGCTCCTCGCACAGCTTGGCACCGTCGAGCCGCCCCCGCGCGCATTGGCCGCCGCGGCTGCCAGAACCGGCACCGCTAGCGTCGTGCCGTCGGCAGCCGCCCTTCCGCCAGTCCCGGCGATTCCGGCGGCGCCACCACGCGAGCCGGATGCGGGTACCGTGGAATTCGAAGAGGCCGAGCGCATCGACGAAACGCTCCTATAGCCAATGTTTCCTCCAGCGATTCAAATCCGCAGCCATAAGATTTCGCCGGCAACGATCCTCGCGCCGATGGCCGGCGTCACAGACACTGTCTTCCGCCGTGTGATTCGCTCGCTCGGCGGCTGCGGATTGATCATGACCGAATTTACGAGCGCCGAGGGCCTGACTCGGAATTCCGCGCGCACTCTGCACTATTTGTATTTTGACGAAGATGAGCATCCCATCGCCGCTCAGATCTTTGGCTCCGATCCCGGCGTAATGGCGTCGGCGGCTGCGCTGACCGAGGATCTCGGGTTCGATCAGGTGGACATCAATCTGGGTTGCCCAGTGAAAAAGGTGGTCAAATGCGGCGGGTCGGGACTTCTCCGCGATTTGCCGCATCTCGAAAAACTTCTTACTGCGGTACGCGCTGCCGTTCGGATTCCGCTAACGATCAAAATTCGTTCCGGCTGGGATGAAAACAATATCGTCGCCGTGGAGGTGGCGCGCATGGCCGAGCAGATCGGCATCGAAGCCATCGCCGTTCATCCGCGCACGCGCATGCAGGGATTCGGCGGCCGGGCCGACTGGAGTGTGATCCGCGCTGTGAAAGAAACCGTGCGCATTCCCGTGATCGGCAATGGCGACATCCGCGCGCCCGAGGATGCTGCGCGAATGATCGAAGAAACCGATTGCGACGGCGTGATGATCGGGCGCGCCGCGGCTTCGAATCCGTGGATCTTCCGGCAGATTGCGGATTACATTGCGACCGGCCGCTTCGATGAGCCGGGCGAAATCGACCGCTATCGTTTGCTTTCCGGATATTTCCGCAGTTTGATTGCCGCCGAAATGCCGGACGCCATCGGCAAGATGAAACAATTCGCCAGCCTGTTCACCCACGGCGTGCACAACGGTTCGGAGCTGCGCTACTCGGTTCACCACTCGAGTACGGCTGCCGAAATTCTCGACCGCGTGGACGCATTTTTCTCCGACACGGCGGCGCCGCGCGCGGATTGAATTCCCACGTTCAACAAGAGAAATGTTTCGGTTACTCGTCGCGTGTGATGAGGAGCTGCTTGTAAGCCTCGCGGCGGGTGATGCCGCGCTCGCGTGCCGCTTGCTTGAGGGCCAATTTCCGGTCCACGCTGCGTTCGCGCATGATTTCTTCCACGCGGTGGGATAGCGGGACGGCAGCGGCCGCGGTTTCAGCGAATGCGGCGTGCGTCGCCTCTCCGTCCGCCGGCCCGATCAGTAGCGTAATCTCCCCGCGCGGCGCTTTTTTGCGAACGGCTGTGAGCAGGTCTTCGATGTGGCCGCGAATAAATTCCTCGTACATTTTCGTCACCTCTCGCGCAATCACCGCGGGCCGGTTCCCGCAAATCTCGAGCACGTCCTCGAGCGTGTCGAGCAGGCGATGCGGCGCTTCATACATGGCAATCGTGCGCGGTTCCGTCTCGAGCGCGCGCAAGGCCTTCCGCCGTTCTGTTGGCCGCGACGGAAGGAAGCCGACGAACACGAATTCCTCGATGGGCATGCCCGACGCCGCGAGCGCGGACACGAACGCCGATGCTCCGGGGACGGGCACAACTTTGATTCCATGGCGAAGACAGAGGCTCACGAGCCGATGTCCGGGGTCAGAGATCGCGGGTGTACCCGCATCGCTCACCAGCGCCACTTGCGCGCCCTGCTCCAGCTCGATCACGATTTCAGGCGCGCGCGTGATTTCGTTGTGCTCGTGATAGCTGACGAGCCGCTTCTGAATGTCGAAATGCGAGAGCAGCTTGATCGTTTGCCGCGTGTCCTCGCATGCGATCAAGTCGGCTTCCTTCAGCAGGCGCAAGCCGCGGAGAGAAATATCCTCGAGGTTGCCGATGGGCGTCGAGATGACGTAGAGGCAACCTGCCGCGGGTTCGGAGTTTTTTGTTTTCTTCATCGCTTCCGGGAAGACGCCAGTCTAACACAGCCCGTCATGGCGATTACGATGCGCGCCCTGCGCCGCCGCGCGTCGCCGTGTTATTATTTTCTTTTCGCTTTTTGTCGCTTGGGAGCTTTGTCTTGCCTCTATACGAATACAAATGTGGCAAATGCGGCCATCGCTTTGAAAAGATCGAAAACGTGAAATCCTCGCTGACGAAAAAGTGTCCCAAGTGCGGCGCTAAGGCTGAGCGTCAGATCACCGCGGCTGCCATTCAATTCAAAGGATCCGGATGGTACGTGACAGACTACGCGGGCAAGAGTACTGCGCCGGGCTCGAGCGACACTCCGCCCCCGGGCGACAAAGCGGGCTCGAACGACAAGTCGGACTCGGCCGGCAAATCAGACGATAGCAAATCGTCGAAGCCGGAACAGAAGTCCGGCGAATCGAAGCCCACTCCCGCAAAGGAAAGTCCGAAGAAAAAGAAATAGCCCTGATGTTTGCTTCGTGGAAAGGAGTGGAAGCGACTTTACAATTTCAGGCCGCGCAAATACGCGCGGAAACTCTCGCCGAATTCTTCGTTCTTCAGGCCGAACTCCACCGTCGCTTTCAGAAAACCTAATTTGTCTCCCGCGTCGTAGGTCTTGCCCTGATAGATGTGTGCGAAAAGGCCCTGCTCGCGCGCGAGCATCCGCAAAGCGTCGGTCAGTTGGATTTCACCGCCCGCTCCAGGCTTGGTGCGCGCGAGATATTCAAAAGTTTCCGGCGGCAGGACGTAGCGCCCGGTGACGCCGAGGTCTGAGGGAGCTTTTTCAGCGCTCGGTTTTTCGACAAGGTCTTTGATGCGCAGGAGGCGATCACCCCACCGCGGCTCATTGGCAGGGGCCGTATCCACGATGCCGTAGAAATGCAATCGCTCGCGAGGAACGCGCTCGACGGCGATCGCGCCTTTTCCGGTGGCTTCATAGATTTCTACGAGCGAGCGCGTCGCAGGCGTAGGCCCGTCCATGATGACGTCGCCGAGCAGGACGGCGAAAGGCTCGTCGCCGACGATCTCTCGCGCGCACAGCACGGCGTGGCCCAATCCCAGCGCTTCGCTCTGCCGTGTGTAACTGAAGTGCAGGCCTCCGCTGATCTCCCGCACCATTTCAGCTTGCTTCCCCTTGCCGCGTTCCTCGAGAAACCCTTCCAACTCGGGCGCAGAATCAAAATGATCCTCGATCGCATTCTTTCGGCGGCCCGTGACGAAGATGATGTCTTCGATTCCTGAGGCGATGCACTCCTCGACCGCGTACTGAATCAGCGGCTTGTCCACAACGGGCAGCATTTCCTTGGGCATCGCCTTGGTCGCCGGAAGAAAACGTGTTCCGAGGCCCGCCACAGGCAGGACCGCTTTGCGTACTCTTTTTGGTTTGTCGCTCATTTGTGCCAGACGTATTCTACGATGTTGACGCGGCCAGCTTCCATACAGCGAAGCACCGAGTTCGTAAAAGCAACCCTGGGTTTGTCATCCCCGCAAAGAAAGCGCTTCGTGCGCGTATGCTACCATAGGATTTCGAAGCCAACAGGCAACGCACCCAAATGACCACGCGTGAAAATCTCATTCTCGGCATCGAATCTTCCTGCGACGAAACCGCGGCAGCCGTCGTTTCCAGCGGGAAGCGCGTCCTTTCGAGCGTTGTCTCCTCACAAGTGGGGATTCACCGCAAGTACGGCGGCGTTGTGCCCGAACTCGCATCGCGCGAGCATCTCCGCCAGATCGTTCCGGTGGTCCGCGAAGCGCTCGAGCAGGCCGGCGTGGCGCTCTCGGACATGGATGCGATTGCCGTTACGCGCGGCCCCGGCTTGGTCGGATCGCTCCTCGTCGGCGTGACGTATGGAAAGGCTCTCGCGCTCGCGCTCGGAAAACCCCTGATCGCCGTAAATCATTTGGAGGGCCACGTTCACGCCGTGCTTCTCGAAGCGCACGCGGCAGGACGGCGGCCCGAATTGCCGGCTGTGTGCCTGATCGTCTCGGGCGGCCACACGATTCTTTACGACGTGAAATCCGAAGCGGCGAATGACGCCGAGCGATTTTCCTACGGCCGCATTGGCGGAACGCGCGACGACGCTGCCGGCGAAGCGTACGACAAAGTCGCGCGAATGCTCGCGCTCGGCTATCCCGGCGGTCCGGTTATGGATCAGCTTGCGGTGCACGGAAACGCGCGCGCCATCCGGTTCGGCGAGCCGAAAATGAAGGGAAATCCCTACGACTTCAGCTTCAGCGGGATCAAGACCGCCGTGCTGTATCACCTGCGCCGCAACCTGCAGCTTCAGCCGGAAATCGAAGCGCGCCAGCAGGCGCTCGCGCGCGGCGAGCGCAGCGCCGATTCTCTGCGCCAACTTTCGAGCCCGGCGACGCTCGATTTGATCGCGAGCTTTCAGCGCGCCGTGGTGGAAGATCTTGTGGGCCGCACGCTCGCCGCGGCTCAGCAGCATGCCGTGCGAACGGTTCTCGTCTCGGGCGGCGTGGCCGCGAATCGCGAACTGCGCGTAAGATTTGAAGCAGAAGCGAGCCGCCGCGGCATCGACGTCTATTTCCCCAGCCGCGCTCTTTCCACCGACAACGCCGCCATGATCGCCGCCGCGGGGTACGCGCGCTTTGCGGCCGGCGAGCGCGAAGACTCGTCGCTCAACGCCGAAGCAAATCTGCCGCTTGCTTAGTCTCTTTACCCCCCGAAGCCCGTCGTTTGGAAATTCTGCGTGTGTGCGGCCGAATTAATCTCGACACTCAGGTCGATATGCACTTTGATGGTGTCGCTCACCTTGTTGAACGGCACGTTATGAGTCATTCCAAAATCCCGCCGATCGAACGAGAAATTTCCGTCAATCCGCTGATGCCCATAATCCACTGGGGTAACCGTAACCAACATAGAAACCGGCTTGGTGATTCCGCGTATCGTAAGCTCTCCTTCCATTTTGAATTCCAGCGGATCGTTACCCGGAAGAATTCGCTTGGATGCAAAATGAATGTCCGGATACTCCTTCACCGCAAAAAAGTTTTTTCCCTTGGCCTCTTTGTCTTTGAGGCCGCTTCCCGTCTTTACACTGTCTGCTTCAATTTGCAGTTCAAGAGAAGCGTCCCCGAAGTTTTCTGTCGGCTCCTTCAAATCCGCCTGCCAGGAATGGAACACGCCGTCGACCTTTCCGAAGGTCGCGCTCGTATGAAATTCAATCTTGCTGTCCTCCATCACAACGTTGTGCGTCTGGTCGGGCTCTGGCTGAGCGGCCGGCGAGCCGGCCAAAAAAATCAAGAGGATAAATGTCAACGGCATTCGGATCACCCTGCCTTTTCGGAACAAAAATTCGCGCTACTGTAACAGACTTTGCGGGTGCCCCGCTCTTCGCGAATTTCGCGGAGGGTGCGCTGGCGCGCAGCACGTTTTTTGTCTCCCGGACGGGCCGCCGGCCCGAAGCTGGCGATCCTCGCCGAATCGTCAGTCGCCGAAAGTACCGGGTGCCTGACACGTCATCCTTCGACAATCGAAAAATTGTTTAACTCGGAAATCTGGAGTAATTTTACGAACCATGAGGCCCGGTTCACGATCGGGCCGGTTGCAGCGCCACGCGGAACGAAATCTATTTGAGGGGTGTGCGCGATGCAAACTGAAACGGCAGTTTCTATCCACTTTGAAGCGTTTCGAGACAAGCTTCGTCCCGGCGATTGGCGCGTAGAGGCCGTAAATTCCGATACGAGAGACGTTTTCGTGGCGATCTTCTCCGGCCCTCTGGCGCAAGCGCGGGCGGCAGAATACGCCAATTTCAAAAACAGCCCTCCGGGCTAATGGGTGGGTTCATCTGTTCGCGTCCATCGCGCGAGGGCTCGCGGATTTGCGTACCCGCACCCACGCCCGGCGCATCGCCTCTAAACGCCGCCATCCCGAGCGAGGCCGCTTTGTGGCCGACGAGGGATCCGCTGTTGTCATTCTGGATCCGCGGGGCGCACTGAAAGTCTACAAGCTATTGCACAACCCTCCGTAAGACGATCATGAAGCAGGCGATGTGAAAGAACGCCCGGTAGATTCGGAGAGAACGATCATAGCGCACCACCAGGTGCCGGTAATTCCCCAACCAGCCGATGGTTCGTTCGACGATCCAGCGGTGTCGATATCGTCGTAACGCGCGACCATCCTGTGTCGCCGGACGAACGCGATTCTTCTTGTGCGGGCAGATCAGTTCGATGCCGCGCTGCCGCAACCGCTTTCGCAGCGGATCGCTGTCGTAGGCTTTGTCGGCGATCACGCGCACCGGCTTCTGCCGTGGTCGGAAATTCATCTTAATTGCTCTTCCCTATCCGATAGCCTTCATACGAAAGATAAGCTGCGACGATAACAGCGACCACACTCACCCACATCGGAACCTGCCAGCCAGCGACAATCACTTCCCATTTGAAGACGAGCCGCAAGGCATGAACGACCGCGACGACGAAAAAGATTACGACGGCCAGTTGGAGAAACGTATTCTTGCTCATTGTTTTCACCTCCAGCAGGGACGAAAGCGAATACTTTGGCCGGATTCTACTCCTTTCGGGTCCCTGGAACGTCGGAACTCCTGAGAAGACGCCGCGCGAAATGACCCTCGTCCGAGACGCACACAACGCGTCGGGTCGGGAAGAGAGATCCTTCGGCTCCAACCAACGGCGTCGACCTCAGGATGCCGACCCTCATCGGGTCGGCGGTTGCGATTAGAACAGGGTGCCGTCGTTTGTTTTGAATGCGTTGCACTGATTCCGGTTTCCAGTTCTTGCGATTAGGATTGGTGCGCAGCGGCCCTTCCCGCTTCGCCCGCCGTACGCACTTTGTAGCGCCGGCATCCTGCCGGCTCATTTGCCCTCGGCCATTTTCGTCGCCAACTCCGGCTCGGGTACGCATGTTTCTTCCTCGACTGGGCTTAAAACTGCCCCCGACTCACGCTAATGCAATTTGCGATTGCTGTCTATTGTGGAAACTACGTAGAAAAGCAACTCCAAGAAAAGACGAGGGCTAACGATTTGAGGCCTACGCGAGGGCCCGCAGATTTGCGTAGGCCACGTCCGTGCCAAGTTATTATATGTGGATTACCCACTCCGGTTCTTAGATTCCACTTTACGGTAAGTGCTTAAATGGATAGCCTTACGTCATGTCATGCACCCGGAATATTCTTCTGCTCCGAGGTGAGTCTCCACCTTCAGCCGTTGCGCGTCGGCAGGGATTTTTTCGCACCTAAGGATTGTGCAGATGGCCTGGATTCCAGATAGACTCCGCGAGGTCGCCAACCAAGTAGCCGACGGGAAACATCCGTCAGTGAGCGTGCGAACCCTCCTGTCCTGGTTTGGCTCACAGCGAAGAGGGCGCTGGGTGATAGAGTTGGTCCGAGACGCGCTTGCTGAACTCCAATTGCAGACTGAACCGGATTTCAACTGGATCTATCTCGACGGTCAAATCAGGTTTTCCCCACAACCCTCTGAGAAAAAGCCCGACGGCGTTTCGGGCGAGCCCTGTCAGATCGTTGAGCCTAGAGATACTATGCAGGTTGCGGATGCCGTCGTAACGCAAGTCAGCTCTTCCGTCGACCCTACATTTCGAATCGGTCGATTGGAATTGGCTAATAAGCCTCCCACATCCGTGCATCCAGAGACTGAGATAGTGAGCGCCGTGACACTAATGCTGATGAACAATTTTTCCCAACTTCCCGTTATCGAGCACGAACGGCAAGTTAGAGGACTGTTTAGTTGGCGCTCGCTAGGGAGTCGGCTTTCGCAGGGGCATAAGCCAAAATTCGTGCGTGAGGCCATGGACAACTGCTCCGAACTTGGCTTAGATGCGTCACTGTTTGACGCCGTAGAGAAGCTCAAGATATTCGACTCCGTTTTGATCCGCGGCGCCGAGGGAAAGATCACCGGGATCATGACAGCTTTCGACATCAGCGTGACCTTTGGACAGCTTGGAGAGCCCTTCTTAGTCTTAGGAGAAATCGAAAATCACATCCGAGGTCTGATCTCCGGAAAATTTACAAACGAAGAGTTGGCCTCGGCTCGCGACGTCCAGGATCCGACTCGCGCGATCGAGGGTGTTTCCGACCTTACTTTCGGCGAATACGTTCGCCTTTTGGAAAATCCGGCAAATTGGGAGAAACTAAACCTCCAGATTGACCGAGCGATTTTCGTCAAGAAACTGGACGAAATTCGGGCGATACGCAATGACGTAATGCATTTTGATCCTGAGGGAATCGAAGAAGGCGATCTAAAAAAGCTCCGCGACTTTGTCTCGTTTCTCCAGCGCCTACAAGAACTAAAATGCTAGGCGGATGGCCCGCGAATCGGCCTTCATTCGGACGGACAGCGCCTACGTTGCATCGGGGATAACCGGCGTAAGATAGGGGTGGTTATGGACTGGCTAAAGAACCATGTTTATGTGGCCACCTGGCTCGGGTTGTTCGTGACGGTCATATTTACTTTCCTTAACGCAAGAAAAACGCAGTTTTTCGAAATAGACTGGTTTCGATTCGTGATTTATTTTTCCTTCTTCACCTGTCTCGCCGTGGTGTTCACCCCCACATTCGACCAAACTGCGCGTGACTTCGCAAGATACCTTAGTTACTCACTTTTGGGCGTGATTATTGTTTCAAGAAAGCAATAGGTAGCCGACCGGGCATCTCCGAGTAGCTGTTGACAGGTTCACGGGCGGGTCACAGCGCTCGGGCAGTTCACTGCGGAGTCCATTCTTGGGTGTTGAGTGGCGCTCTTAAAATCTAGGCACGCTTATTCCGGCAACGTGGGAGAGCGGGCCACCCGCCAGCAGAGGGTGCTTCTCTAGAAAGATGACGTGCGGGTTTCGATATGCGAGCTGAAATTTCGGAATTCTCGTATGGATTTGCGATTACGGCGGAGCTCAGGGATCTCTTCTGGCCACGGATCGTCGAACCTCCCATTTTTCCGACTCTCCGCGATGAAGCGCAGCTAGGGTGGGATGTGCGGTTCCCACTTGTAGGTCGCCCCCTATTCCTGCAATTCAAAGTAGCTGAAGCACTCACGAGGGCGAGTGCAGCTGAGTGGGGCTATTACAATGCCCTCTATTATCGATTTCCTCTCCATCGAATTTCAAGGTCAAATCAGCACAATCGACTGCGGAATCTAGCGCTGATTGAGCCCTTCGTCTTTTACGTCGCGCCTCGGTTCTATCGCTTGGAGGAGTTTACGGAACGCTATACTCATATCGCGGTGACGCAAGAGAGTGCCTGGATTCCCCTATCCCGCCTACCTTCGATCAACGATGACCTGCAGCACTTCATAACGTACCGAACGGGACTCGACGTTCGGTTTGCATCGCCGGAATCCAAGCCAATTGGCGAGACATTTGACGGTGGGGGCTGGAGGGCATACTTGACGCATGAGTTAGGAGCACTGGAGCAGGAAATGACGATAGAAACTTTTGCTCAACTTCGGTTGGCACTCCTGGAAGTTCTAGAGCAAACGGGTACTCGCTACATTCCTGAGCTGCCGAGCCGAGCGATGCAAGGGTTCCAACTTTTCAAAGACATCACCTATCTGTCCCGTACCTTCTTTGGAGCGGAGTTCCTACTGGTGCACGAACCGGATGCCCTATCTACTACGCGGTCATCGAATGAGTAAGCGACATTTTCAGCAACGTTTTATTGCTTTTGTCGACATATTGGGGTTTAGCACCATCGTTAAGCGTATGTCGAGCGAGGATCGCCTCTTTACGACTGTTCGTGATGCGCTGAAAGGCCTCGATCGCCAATCGCGGAATTTTCAGCGCTATCGCCGCGAACGAAACGAAAAGCGCGAGGCGGCGGTGAGGAAGGGCACCGTTCCAATTGCAGGAGAAAGCAATCTCCAAATGACCGCTTTCTCAGACTGTTACGTTCTTTCTGAGGTTTCCCCAGCTTGGCATGTTCTTGCAGCCGTGCAGGCCCTCGGGTCGCGCTTCTTGCAGGAAGGCATTCTCACACGAGGAGCTGTGGTGCAGGGCGACGCTCATCACAGTGGTCGAGTTCTTTTCGGCCCAGGAATCGTCGAGGCTTACACGCTTGAATCCGAGGTTGCCAAGTATCCACGCATACTTGTGACCGATTCCGTTCGTCAGTCAGTGTGGGGTTACCACGAAGGCCTTTGGCGAGGTCACCTACTCAAGAGGGACGTAGATGGCTGCTGGTTTATCAATCTTCTTGTCCCATCACAATCATCGTGGCCGCCTCTGTCCGGCTTTGCGAGCCGGCAGGATCTTCGAGCGCACTTGAAGAGGGTGCGTCGGTCGCTGGCCGACGCACGGGAGCGGGCACAAGGGAACGCGGGGCACATGTCAAAAGTGTGGTGGTTGATTCACAGATTCAACAAGGTCGCGAAGGAAGAGGGACTCGACGACATCAAACGCGATGCTCCTCGTTAGAGGGGGCGCGTGGACCTGCCTTGGGCATCGTCGAGTTTCGAATGGCGGCACGGACCCAGCCCGAGCGGGTAGCGCGCAGTCTGGCAATTCGTTAGAATATGAGCAGATGACGAGCAAACGGCACAAGACGGTCGGCGTAAAGGTCGGCAAAATACAGGTGGGCGGGGGCGCGCCCGTAGTCGTGCAATCCATGACGAACACGGACACGGCCGACATTGCGTCCACCACGCAGCAGTGCCTGGAACTCGCGCAGGCAGGCTCGGAACTCGTGCGCATCACCGTCAACGTGCCGGAAGCAGCGGCGGCCGTGCCGGAAATCAAGAAGCGGCTGCTCGATGCGGGCTGCGACGCGCCGATCATCGGCGATTTCCATTACAACGGGCACGTCCTGCTGACGAAATATCCCGACTGCGCGCGGGCGCTCGATAAATACCGCATCAATCCCGGAAACGTGGGACACGGCCAGCGGCGCGACGAGCAGTTCTCGACGATCTGCAAAGTGGCGCGCGACCATCAGAAGCCGGTGCGCATCGGCGTGAATGGCGGCTCGCTCAATCAAGAACTGGTGATGCGCAAGATGCAGGAGAACACGGACAAGGACTTCGGCAAATCGTCCGAGCAAATCATCAACGAGTGCATGGTGATTTCGGCGCTCGAATCGACCGAGCTGGCGCTCGAATGCGGATTGACGAAAGAGCAGATCATCATTTCCTGCAAAGTTTCGCGGCCGGGAGATTTGGTCGAAATCTACCGCGACCTCGCGCAGAAAACGGATCAGCCATTGCATCTCGGGTTGACCGAAGCGGGCATGGGCGCGAAGGGACTGGTGTGGTCCGCGGCTTCGATGGGGATTTTGCTCAGCGAGGGCATCGGCGACACGGTTCGGATTTCGCTGACGCCGCGGCCCGGAGGCGACCGCCGCGAGGAAGTGTATGCGTCGTGCGAACTGCTGCAATCGCTCGGGCTGCGATCGTTCGCGCCGAGCGTGACGGCGTGTCCCGGCTGCGGGCGCACGACCAGCACGACGTTTCAGGAGCTTGCCGAAAGCATCCAAGGCTATATCCGCGACAAAATGCCGGAATGGAAGCGGCATTACGAGGGCGTCGAGGAAATGAAGCTGGCCGTGATGGGCTGCATCGTCAACGGCCCGGGCGAATCGAAGGCCGCGAATATCGGAATCAGCTTGCCGGGAACCGGCGAAGCGCCGCGCTGCCCGGTGTATATCGACGGCAAGCACTACAACACGCTCGAAGGAACGTACGACGAACTTTCCATCGCGTTTCAGGCGCTGGTGGACGATTACATCTCGACGAGATACCACAAGCGCGAAACGCCGCTGCCGGCCACGGCGCCGGCTGCAACGTCGTCAAGTGCGCCAAAATCTACGGCAAAAGAAAAATCCTCACTCCGCGTCATCGCGTGAATGCGTGACAGCGAGGGCACGCCGCTTCGCATCGCGCGCACAAAAATCCGCAAGTTGCGCTAGACTCGCGCCAGCTTCCGTTTTCGGCGCAAAAATTTGACGCTTCAAAAATCTGTGGCACGCTGCTCCTCTCGCCATGACTGAAGCTGTCGCGAACCCAACCGACGAATCCGCGGCGTCGCCCGGCCGCGAGGCGCCGCCGAAAACCAACTGGCAAACCGGATTCTGGAGTTTGATCGTCACGCAATTCCAGAATGCGTTCAACGACAACGCAATCAAGTTCCTCGTCATTTACATCATCGTGGCGATGAATTTCCCCAAGGAGCGGCGGGATTTTCTCGTCCTCGTCGTGGGCGCGCTGTTCGCGCTGCCATTCATATTCTTCTCGATGGCCGGGGGATATTTCGCCGACCGCTACAGCAAGCGCAGCGTGGTGATTGGAACGAAGGTGATGGAGCTGGGCGTTCTGGGCGTCACCATCGCCGGGCTCGCGATGCACAACCTGATCGTGGAATGCGCGGCTGTGTTCCTGATCAGCACGCAGTCCGCGCTCTTCGGGCCGTCCAAGTATGGATTGCTGCCGGAATTGCTTCCGGAGAAGCGGCTTTCGTGGGGCAACGGCATCCTCGAACTGGGAACGTTTCTTGGAAGCATTACGGCGGTGATGGCGGCGGGCTACCTCGCGGTGCGCTATGCGGGACGCGAGGCGATGGCGGGAGTGGTCCTGCTGGGCTGTACGTGCATCGGCCTGGCGACAAGCTTCGGAATCTCGCGCGTGCCCGCGGCCAACCCCGCAAAACAATTTCGCTGGAATCCCGCCGGCGATCTCGGCGCGCAAATCAAAACCATCCGCGCCGACCGCGTGCTTTCCTGGGCCGTGCTCGGCAATACGTACCTGTGGTTCTTGGCGGCGCTGTTGCAATTCACGATCGTAATCTACGGCCACGATGTGCTGCACGTGGACGACGCCCACATCAGTTACTTGCAGGCGGCCGTCGGAATTGGAATTGGACTCGGCAGCTTTGCGGCGGGTTATCTATCCGGGGGAAAAATTGAGTACGGCTTGATCCCGCTGGGCGCAATCGGGATGACCGTGTTCGCGGCGTTGCTCTACAGCCCCGGCCACACTCTTATGAGCGCCGCGATACATCTGGCGCTGCTCGGTTTCTTCGCGGGATTCTTCGCGGTGCCGCTCAACGCGTTGATTCAGCACCGGCCGCGCCCGGAAGAAAAGGGCGGCGTGATTGCGGCGGCGAATCTGCTGTCGTTTGTCGGCGTGTTCGCAGCCGCGGGCGCGTATTTCCTGTTTTCGAGCGCGCTGCACCAAACGCCGGCCGGAATTTTTCTGGATGGCGCGATTCTCACGCTCGTCACGACGGTGTATGCGACGTTTCTGCTGCCGGATTCGCTTCTGCGGCTGGTGCTGTGGATGGCGACGCATTCCGTTTATCGCATCCGCGTCGTGGGCCGCGACAACATTCCGGAAACCGGCGGCGCGCTGTTCGTGGCGAATCACATGTCGCTGGTGGACGCGCTGCTGCTGATTGCTTCGACCGACCGGCCGATTCGATTCCTGATGTTCAAAGACATTTACGAGCTCCCGTACGTGAAGCCGTTCGCGAAAATGATTCGCGCGATCCCCATTTCTTCGCAGCAACGCCCGCGCGAAATGATTCAGTCGCTGCGCGAAGCGAGTGAGGCGATCCGCTCGGGCGAAGTGGTTTGCATTTTTGCCGAGGGGCAGATCACGCGCATCGGGCAGATGCTTCCCTTCCGCCGCGGAATGGAAAGGATCATGAAGGGAGTGGACGCGCCGATTGTGCCGGTGAATCTCGACGGCGTGTGGGGAAGCATTTTCAGTTTTGAGCGCGGACGCTTCGTGTGGAAGATACCGCGGTCGATTCCCTATCCGGTGACGGTCAGCTTCGGGCGGCCCATGCCGCCGACGGCGACGCCGTTTGAAGTGCGCGAGGTGGTGCAGCAGTTGCAGTCGGACGCGTACCGCTTTCACAAGAAGCGGCTGCGGACACTGCAACGCGCGCTGATCCGCACGGCGCATCGTTTCCCGTTTCGCTTTGCCATGGGTGACAAGCGGCGGCCGCGCATGAAATGGGGTGGAGCACTCCTGAGTTCGATTTTTCTGGCGCGGCGGCTGCGCAGCTCGTGGGCGGGACAGGAAATGGTCGGCATTCTGCTGCCACCGTCGGTGCCGGGCGCGCTGGTGAACTTTGCGGCGACGCTTTCGGGGAAAATCCCCGTGAATTTGAATTACACGTCATCGAACGAAACGCTCGCTTCCTGCGCCGAGCAATGCAATCTTGAAACGGTGATCACGACAAAACTTCTGCTCGATCGAATCCCGCTGCAAGTGCCGGGAAAAACAATTTTGCTTGAGGAAGCAGCCGGTGCCCCGCGCATGCGCGAAAAAATTGCCGCGCTGCTGCTGTGGTTTCTCCCAGGTTTTTGCCTCGAGCGAATCTTGAGCGGTGGCAGGAGGGCCGTGCTGGACGACCTCGCCACCGTCATTTTTTCAAGCGGCAGCACCGGCGAACCGAAGGGTGTGATGCTGACGCACTACAACGTGGCATCGAACATCGAGCAAATGGGCCAAACGTTCATGCTGAATTCCGAGGATACATTGCTCGGCGTTCTGCCATTTTTCCATTCCTTCGGCTTCACGGTAACGCTGTGGCTGCCGGCGGTGCTCGGGATCGGCACCGCGTATCATCCGAGCCCGCTCGACTTGACGGCCGTAAGCGAACTCGTGCGGGATTATCGCGTGACGTTTTTGCTGGCGACGCCGACTTTCTTGCAGGCGTACTTGCGGCGCTGCTCACCCGAAGATTTCGGCAGCTTGCAATTCGTGGTCGTCGGTGCGGAAAAGCTGCCCGAGCGGCTGTCGCTCGCTTTCGAAGATCGCTTCGGCATACGCCCGCTCGAAGGCTACGGCTGCACGGAGTGCTCGCCGGTCGTCGCCGTGAACACGAGAGATTTTCGCGCGCCCGGCTTTCGACAGGTCGGAGCCAAGCGAGGGCACATCGGGCTTCCGCTTCCCGGAGTGAGCGTGCGAATCGTGGACCCGGACACGCGCGAGCGGCGGCCAGTGGGGGAAGCGGGATTGCTGCTTGTGCGCGGGCCCAACGTGATGAAGGGCTATCTCGGTAAACCGGAGAGAACCGCGGAAGTTTTGCAGGACGGCTGGTACGTCACCGGCGACATCGCCACTGAGGACGAAGACGGTTTTCTCACAATTACGGACCGTCTGAGCCGATTCAGCAAAGTCGGCGGAGAGATGGTCCCACACATCAAAATCGAGGAGACACTCCAGGAAATTGTTGGTGCGAACGAGCAGCGATTCGTCGTCACCGGAGTGCCCGATGGCCGCAAAGGCGAACGTCTCGTGGTGCTGCACACGCTCACGCCGGAAGAATTGAAAGCTGCGCTCGAGAGGCTGCCCGGGTCGGGCTTGCCCAATTTGTGGACCCCGCGTGCGAACCAGTTCTTCCATGTGGACGAGCTACCACACCTCGGCACCGGCAAACTGGATTTGCGCCGCGCCCGTGAGATGGCCGTGGGGTTCTCGCCGGCGGAAAAAGACTAGTCTCGGACAGGTCAAAATCGCACTTCGGCTCACGCTTCGAACCGTTCGGCTGGAAAATTCTTCCGTTCGCAGGTTTACCGTTGCCCAAAAGGCGCGCGTCGCCTAGAATAGATGGCGCTGGAGAACGTTTGGCATGAAGCTAAGAACTCACAACTCGTGGCGATGGCAGGCGGCAACAGCGGTCGCGTGGGATTGTGGCCAAGTCGGGTCCAGTCCCTCGAGTTAGCCCGCTCGTTCGAAATAAGTTCGCACCCGTCCATCGTCAACCAATAAACTGCCTGGCTTTGTAACGGATGACGTTTTGCCGAAGACTCGCACAGGATTTCCATTGTCACGTCTTTTCCTGCGAGCGGGTTTTCATGGCGCGACAGCGGCAGAGGCGCAAACCGAATCACCCAGAATGCCCGTTCACGGAAAGGAGAATGAACATGGGCGTCAAAGTGAAGAATGGCACGCCGTTGCACGGTAAATCTCTTTGTGGAACTTGCGTGCACGCGCACATCGAGAGGGGTTTTCGTGAAAGCGAGGAACACGTGCTTTGCACAGCCTCGTATGAGGGTCACCGGGTGCCGTTCCCCATACGGGAGTGCACGCATTTCACGGAGATCAAGAGACAAACGCTGAAGCAAATGGAAGAAGTCGCGTGGATATTGTCGCCGGGAGGCACAAAACGCAAAGCAGGCTTCGTGGCTCCTCGCGAAGTTCACACGGAAGAGCGTGATTTTGAATTGATTCTGTCCGATGCCAAACCGTCGTGACGCAGGATCGGAGAAGCTTGTCGAGGCGCCGTCGAGGCACGGGCCCGTGCTGTGCGACGCAGTCGTTGCTAGCCAGTCGCACAGCGCGGCCTACCTCGGCAAGGCAGTCACGAATCAGCTTCTAGAACATGGAGAATTGCACGTGCAGGAATTTCTTCGGGTTCTGGCGAAAATCGGCGATAAGAAGGCGCAAATCGCCGGTGAGGCCCGTCATGTTGTCGTAGAGCGCCGGATCGGTGAACAGTTTTCCAGCGGTACCCTGATTTGAGTCGAGCTTGGCCGAGGCGTCGCGAATACTCGCGGACGCATCGCGCAGGTTCGTGTACAGCGCATCGTCGGTGGTGAGTTTGCCGAGCGTTCCTTTGCCATTGCGAACGTCGTCCAGAAACGCATTGGTCTTGTCAGTGAAGCTCTTCACGCTGTCATACATGGCCGGGTCGTAAACCATCTTTCCGATGGTGCCTTTTTGCTGCTGCACGGCAACAACCACGTCGTCCACATGTCCAATCGCCGCATTCGCCTTGGTGTAAAGCTCGTCCGACGAAGTCAGCTTACCGAGAGTTCCCTGCCCTTGCTGAATCGAGGTGGCCACGGCCTCGAGCTTCGCGGCTGTGGAATTGAGGTGGTTGTATAGGGACGGATCGTTCATGATCAGCCCGATTGAACCCGTCCCGTTTTGAACTTTGGCAACGATCCCGCGCACATCTTCTGACAAAGTGGCCAGGTCATCCATGAGCGCGGCGCCGCGCTCGACGATTTGTTTCATCGCCGCTTCCTCTTTGCCGGGAAGGATGCCGTTCGGAGGGAGCGCAGAGCCGGTAAGACCGCGCGAGACGGTGACGTAGCGGTCTCCGAGCATTCCTTCGGTGATGAGGCTTGCACTCGAATCCGTGCGGATCTGCTCCTGGAATTTTTTGTCGATGCGCAACACGACCTCAATGTTGTGCATGCGGTCCTGCGGGTGCGGCGTCAGACGGATCGACTCCACATTGCCGATTTCCACGCCGTCGAGGCGCACGGGCGCACCAGATGTCACTCCATCGACTTCAGGGAGATAGGTGACGAGCCGATATTTCGGACCCAGAATCCCTGCGCCGGTGACGTAGAAAATTGCCACCGCGATGATGAACAGCCCCGCAAGGACGAAGAGTCCCACGCGAAGCTCCGTCCACGTCAATTGCTTTCGTTGCGCCATGTCTTTTCCTCCTCCGAGATCCCAAATGTAAAAATCTATTCTGCACTCGCAAGAAACTTTTTCAGATATTCGTCGGATGAATGCAACACGGCATCGGCAGATCCCTCGAAGTAAACCCGACCGTTCCGCAAGACGAGAACATTCGTCGGCGGAACCGGAGACCCGGTGCCGTTGCTACTGTCAGGCTCGACGTGGCCGGCAGCTTTGTCGAAGCGAAACCGGGCGAGACCAAAGGCGTCCTGGACGCGATGCGTGGCGAGAAGCGAAGTAACGTTTTGCAGATCGCGGCCGCGAAGAATCAGCGTGATGATCGTTTGCGATGTGACCGGATCGAGGCCGGCGGTCGGCGAATCGTAGAACACGATCGGCGGGCGGTCCACGAGCGCGCGGGCGATCGATACGCGACGGCGCATTCCCCCGGAAAGCTCGGAAGGATATTTGTTGAGCACGCCTTCCAGTTCGACGAAGCGCAGCGCTTCGCGGACGCGCTCGTCGATTTCCGTCTCCGGCACATTTTCTTCGTGCAGCCGAAACGACACGTTGTCGGCCACGTCCATGGAATCGAAGAGTGCGCCCTCTTGAAAGACAAAACCAATATGGCGGCGGAAGTCGAGGAGCTCCTTCTCGCTCATCTCGCTCACGTCGTGACCCATGACCCAGACCCGCCCAGCATCCGGGCGGAGGAGACCGGCGCCCAATTTCATAAGGAGTGTTTTTCCGGAGCCGCTCTCACCGAGAAGAACTTTCGTTTCGCCGGGCCGGACTTCGAAGGAAATTCCGCGGAGAATATCGTTCCCGCCAAAACCGATGCTGACGTCGCGAAAAGTGATGAGCGGCTCGCCCGGGACACCATCCTTCATCGCCGGCACCGGCGCGGAGCGTGACATGCCGAGATTATAGATGCAAATCGAGGTTTTGCAGCCCTCGGGTTCCACACAAGTGAGAAACCAGAAGGCGGCAGCGGCTTTATTTTTGGAAAATGAAAAGCAGAACTTTGGTGATGAAAGTATCCACCACGAGCGCAAAAACCGAGGACACGACCACCGCGGAAGTGGTCGCGCGACCGACCCCCTGCGTGCCACCCTTGACGCGAAGGCCCATGAAACAGGCAACCGTGGAAATGATGAAGGCAAAGACGAACGGCTTCATCATGCCCTGCACAAGATCGCCGAAATCGAGCGCATGGATCGCGCGCGTCCAGAATTGCACGGCACCCAGCCGCAGAGTGAAATAAGCGACAAGGAACCCGCCAATGAGGCCGACAAAGTCGAAAACGGCGGTGAGCAACGGGAGGACGAGCACCGTAGCGACGACGCGCGGGGTCATCAATTTGCGAATGGGGTCGGTGCCGAGCGCGCGCATGGCGTCCACCTGCTCGGTGACGACCATCGAGCCGAGCTCGGAGGCGATGCCGGAGGCGTTGCGGCCTGCGATCAGAAGCGCTGTGACCGCAGGCCCTAGTTCTCGGACAAGTGCCAGCGACACAGCGTCACCTGTCAGCACCGTTTCGCCGAAGCGCTGAAACTGCGCGGCGGTTTGCAGCACCAAGACTCCGCCGATGAAAAAACCGGTAATGGCGATGATGGGCAGCGACCCAACGCCGATGACGTCCATTTGCTCCAGGGTGTCGGCGATGTAGCGGGGCGGAGTCAGTATATTTTTTAACGATTGAAGAGAAAGCTCGGCGTAATCCTGCACAGCGAGAACTTGCCGCTTGAGTGTGTCCCCGAGAACGGAGGGGAAGGATGTGGAGTCGCTGGCTTCGAGCATTTTTGGGGGACGCGGCCTCCCGGGCAATGGCCGAGTCCTCGGAAGCCTATCGTCCGATGTGCGTTGCGTCAAGCAATCATCAATGACCCTCCGTCCGCGTCGCGCGGCTTTACGCGCGGAAGTGCCTCCGGTAGAATCCACAATTCAGTTCAACGGACATGCTGCGATTCTTTACCGCTGGTGAATCTCACGGGCAGGCCCTGGTGGCGTGGATCTCCGGATTGCCTGCGGGCGTGCCGGTGGACGCGGAGTTCCTGACGCGCGAGTTGCATCGCCGCCAATTGGGGTATGGCCGGGGCGGGCGCCAGCGGATTGAGAAAGATCGGGCGGATATTCTCGCAGGAGTGCGTCATGGGAAAGCGATCGGCGCGCCGATTGCGTTGCGCATCGAGAACCGCGACTGGCCCAACTGGGAAAAAGCGCTGCCGGTGGAAGACGCCGAAGGGGCGGAGGACGCGCAGCGGCCGCTGACGGCTCCGCGTCCGGGTCACGCGGATTTGGCCGGCGCACTGAAATTCAATTTCCATGATGCGCGGTACGTACTCGAGCGGGCCTCGGCACGCGAGACGGCGGCGCGAGTGGCGGCGGGCGCATTTGCGAAATTATTTTTACGGGAATTCGGCGCGGAGGTGCTGAGCCACACGATTGCCGTGGGTCATGCGCGGCTCGAACGCGAAGCGAGCTGGGACGAGATTCAGGAGGTCTGCAAAAATCTGGAGTCGCCGCTGCGCTGCGTGGACAATGCTGTGGAAGCGCGGATGAAAGCCGAAGTGGACAACGTGCTGCGAGCCGGGGATTCGGTGGGCGGGATTTTCGAGGTCGTGGGGCACGGAATTCCTCCAGGGCTGGGCAGCCACGCACAATGGGATGAAAAGCTCGATGCTCGACTGGCACGGGCGGTGATGTCCATTCAAGCGGTGAAGGCCGTCGAGATCGGCACGGGTGTTGCGAACGCCGGAAGCTACGGTTCGGAAGTGCAGGATGAAATCCGATACGACGCGGCGCAAAAGCGATTTGACCGCACTTCGAATCGCGCCGGAGGGCTCGAAGGCGGGATCACAAATGGCCAGGATATCGTGGTGCGCGGATACCTGAAGCCGATTTCGACGCTGCGGCGGCCGCTGCTCACGGCGGACATGAAGACGAAGGAAGAAGTGAAAGCTGCGTACGAGCGGTCGGATGTTTGCGTGGTGCCGGCGGCGGGAGTGGCGGGCGAAGCGATGGTGGGGTTCGAACTGGCCTCGGCGTTTCTCGAAAAATTCGGCGGCGATTCGATCGAAGAAACGAGACGGAATTTTCAAGGGTACGAGAAGCAATTGGATAATTTCTAGGTCGCACAGGCGAAATGATTCATCCCATCGTGAAATACGGCGATCCCGTGCTGGAAAGGCCGACGAAGCCCATCGAAAAATTCGATGAGGAGCTTCAGACGCTCGTCGCCGACATGTTCGAGTCCATGTACGCGGCGCAAGGCGTGGGCCTGGCAGCGCCGCAGATCGGCGTGGGAATGCGAATTACTGTGATTGACGTCACCAACGGGAAAAACCCCGAGGCGAAGATCGTGTGCGCCAATCCGGAAATCATCCATGCCGAAGGTGAGCAGCGCGAAGAAGAAGGCTGCCTTTCGCTGCCCGGATTTCGCGCTTACGTGGCGCGACCGCAGTACGTCACCGTGCGGGCGCTCGACGCCGCAGGGAAGGAATTCGAGATGCGCGGGGAAGGCCTGCTCGCGCGTGCGTTCTGCCACGAGATCGACCACCTCAACGGAGTGCTTTTCATCAATCACCTCAGCATGCTGAAGCGCGACCTGATGAAACGGAAAATCCGCAAGATGAAAAAAGCCGGCGAGTGGTAGGCGCAACGTGCCGCTGAGAATCGTATTTTGCGGCACGCCTGCGTTTGCGCTGCCAGCCTTGCGGCACCTGATCGCGCAGCCAGACTTTCAAATCGAATCCGTTGTGACGCAGCCAGACCGCCCGCGCGGACGAGGCCATGAAACCGCTGGCTCGCCCGTGAAGGATGAGGCGCTCGAAGCTGCCCTTCCCGTGTACCAGCCCGAGACGATGAAATCCGATTCCGCCCTCGAATATTTCAAGCGAATGGCGCCAGATGCGGTTGTGATCATCGCCTACGGACAGATAATTCCTGCGCGTTTGATTTCCATACCACGGCTCGGGTGGATCAACCTGCATGGCTCACTGCTGCCCAAGTATCGCGGAGCGGCACCCATCCAACGAGCGATCGCGAACGGCGAAATGCGAACTGGAATTACGACAATGCGCATCGATGCGGGCCTGGACACAGGGCCAATGTTGCTCCGGCACGAAACGGAAATCGGACCCGATGAAACCGCGCCGGAACTGAGCGCGCGACTTGCGGAGGCCGGCGCACCGCTCATGACGGAGACGTTGCGCAAACTCGAGCGGGGGGAATTTACTCCCACGCCGCAGGACAATTCGCAGGCAACACTTGCGCCGCCACTCAAAAAAGAGGAGGGACGAGTGGATTGGTCGCGGCCTGTGCGGGAAATCTACAACCGGATTCGCGGGTTCGATCCGTGGCCGGGGGCGTTCACGTCGCTACGTGGAAAGAATTGCCAGATTTGGGGGAAGCCTGCCCCGCAGGAACAAGCAGCGGGCGCGCCGGGAACATTGAGCGCTAAAAATGGGGGCGTTGTTGTCGCGTGCGGCGACGGCACGACTCTGCGTCTGGAGTTTGTGCAGCTCGAAGGACGCAAGCGCGTCACAGCGGTGGAATTCGGAAACGGTGCGCGGCTCGGGCCGGGCGTGCGATTTGGCGGCTAGGTGGAATCGGCACTAAAGGCACAGAGGAAATCTGTGGGTTGCGATGGCAATCAGTCCAGCGAGAAAGATCGCATTCGAGGTGCTGCGGCGCGTGGAGGCGGAGGGCGCCTACGCAACAGACGTCCTGCACGGGGAACTGGGCGCGCGAGTTAAGCCGGAAGATGCGGGGCTGGCGACGGAGATCACGCTAGGCGTTCTGCGGTGGCGTCGACTGCTCGATTTCCTGCTCGATCGCGAACTCAAGAAACCGGTGGCGAAACTCGATCTCCCCGTAGCTCTCGCGTTGCGCATAGGACTCTACCAGCTTCGATTTTTGGAAAGAATTCCCGCGCGAGCGGCTGTGAATGAATCGGTGGAGCTGGTGAAACACGCGAGGAAAACTTCCGCGGTTACGCTTGTAAATGCGGTGCTGCGCCGCGCGGCGGCGCGAGCGAAGGAGCCGCCAGAGAAAGTGTTGCCGGCGGGAATATCGTCAGCCGACCGTTTGGGAATCCTTCACTCACATCCCACTTGGCTGGTCGAGAGATGGATTGCGCGGTGGGGTGAGGCGCGCGCTGTATCGCTGCTCGACGAGAACAATCGCGTGCCGCGCCTGAGCTGTGCACTCCACGCGGAGGAACGTCGTGAGGAGGTCTTCCGCGAGCTCGAGAATTCGGGACTTCGCGTGGAGCCGGGCCGATTGCTGAAAACCGCATTTGCCGTCGCCGGGGGAAGCCCAGCGCGCACAGAAGCTTTTCGCAAGGGGCGCATTTCCATCCAGGACGAAGCGTCACAGGCAGTGCCGCTCCTGCTGGATGTTCAGCGGGGCGATTCGGTGCTTGACCTTTGCGCAGCGCCGGGCGGAAAAACAGCGCCGCTCGTCCGCGCTGCGGGAGCGAAGGGGATGGTCGTCGCGGCAGACCGTCACGCGCACCGATTGCGAGCGATGCGGGCGCAACTTGACCGGCTCGGCCTGCGCGACGTCCGACTCGTGGAGCTGGATGCGACGCAGCCACTTCCCTTGCGGCGCGAATTTATGCGTATCTTGATCGATGCGCCGTGTAGCGGCACGGGCACACTCGCACGGCATCCCGAAATTCGGTGGCGTCTGAAGCCGGATCAACTCCTTGAATTGCATCGCTTGCAAACCGAAATGCTCGCTGCGGGGATTGCGCAACTCGCGCGAGGGGGACGGCTCGTCTATTCCACTTGCTCGCTCGAGCGGGAGGAGAACGAGGAAGTGGTTGCAGAAGTGATGCTCGGCACGCCATCCGTTCGACGAGTAGAGGCGCGCATGGGGGCGCAGGCGCTCGCACCGCATCTCGCACCGGGGGTCAGCGCAGCTGAATTGTTTGATGATCTCGGAAATTTCCGGACGTCGCCGCCAGACCAGCACACAGATGGCTTCTTCGCTGCAATTCTCGAAAAAAGTTAGCCGTGAAGGGGCCGCGACGATCAAAATCACCGGCGTGATTTTCTTCGTGCCACTGTGAGTGTGTCCGCGAGCATGCTAGGCTAATCGTCAAAGGAGCAAACGGATGATGCTGCGCGAGCGCCTGGAATGGATGTTTCGAATGGCGCTTTTACTCTTCGTGCTGGCGTCGGTAGCTTTCTTGAGCGCGCTAATGGCCATGCGATTTGCGATTCAAGGCCGCGAAGTGGCCATGCCCGATCTCGTGGGAAGAAAAGCCATCGAAGCGCAGCGGATCCTGCAGGGGCGCGGCGTGGGAATGAGAGTCGAGGATCGCATTTACAGCCCGCTGCCGGCAGATGAAGTAGCGCGGCAAAGCCCGCCGCCCGGAATGCGAGTAAAAACTGGGCAATACGTGCATGTGGTGCTGAGCCTCGGGCCGCAAAAGGCGACCATTCCGCCGCTCGAGGAACAGAGCCTGCGCGCGGCACGGATCGAGCTGCTGCGCGGCGGGACGCAACTCGGCGAAATTTCGAGCACCTATTTGCCGGGGTGGCCCGATGACACCGTCGTCCAGCAGGATCCCGCCCCCGGTACGACCGACGTAACCTCCCCGCACATTAACTTGCTTGTGTCGCTCGGACCTCGGCCGGCGGCGTACGTGATGCCCGCGCTTGGCAGCCTATTGCTCGGGGAGGCAGAATCGAAGTTGGCAGCGTCAGGATTGAAGGCCTCCAAGTTGACGCTGACGCCGGCGCCCGGTACACCGCGCGGGAGCATCGTGGTGCAGACGCCGGCTCCGGGGGCGCGCGTGGACGCCGCGACCACGATTGAACTTCAGGTGGCCGAGTAGGCCACGGCGCGCTGTGCTAAAATCCCCGTTGCCCTTGGACCAGGACGCAACAAAGACTCCGAGCGGCCAAGGCTGGCATGAGCTACGCGAAAATCGAAATCGCGCCTTCCATTCTGGCGGCAAACTTTGCCCGGCTTGGTGAGGAAATTCGCATGGTGGAAGAGGCCGGCGCGGAAGTGATCCACGTGGACGTGATGGACGGGCACTTCGTGCCGAACATTTCCATCGGGGTACCCGTGGTGGAGTCATTGCGCAAGGCAACCCGGCTGCCCCTCGACGTGCATCTGATGATTGAGCGGCCCGAGGAGTACATTGAGGACTTTGTGAGGGCCGGCGCCAATCGAGTCCTGGTCCACCAGGAAGCGACGGTGCACCTGGACAGGGCGCTGGCAATGATTCGAGAGCACGGGGCGCAGGCGGGGGTGGTGATCAACCCGGCTACGCCGGTGGCCATGCTAGCGGATGTCCTCGATCGGGTTGACACGGTGCTCGTGATGTCCGTCAACCCGGGGTTCGGGGGCCAGAAATTTATCCCCGGGTCATTCGAGAAAATTCGGCAACTGAACCAATGGCGCACACGGTATAATGGCGCCTTCCGGATTGAGGTGGACGGGGGCGTCGATCTGGAAAATGTGGCCGAGCTGGCGCAAGCGGGGGCGAACACGTTCGTTGCGGGGACTTCGATCTTTCACGCATCCGATCCGGCGGCGGCAACGCGCCAGATGCGCAAGCTAGCGACAACGGCAATCAGCCAGAGGGTCTGAACTACCGGGCTCGATCGAAAAAGAGCGATGGCAGAATTCCTCAAAAAAAACCGGCATCTCTTTGTTGTCACGCTGAGTGTCCTGCTCCTATTCGTCGTGTGCGGCGGAGCCAGCGCACAGAAAAATGCCAACAAGCAAAAAGCAGCTCAGGCCAAAGCCGATGAACTCAACACATCGTCCGAGCCCGACAAGGTGCTCTACGACCGGGCCATGGCCGACATCAAGAAGAGCCGCTACACCGAAGGCCGGCTTTCCCTACAGACCCTGATCAACACGTACCCGGATAGCGAGTATCTGGCCAAATCGAAACTTGCGATCGCCGATTCGTTCTTCAAAGAGGGCGGCACGTCGAATCTGATGCAGGCGATTGCAGAGTATAAGGATTTCATCACCTTTTTCCCTTTCCTCGACGAGGCTGCGTACGCACAGATGCAAGTGGGCACCTGCCACTATCGAATGATGGAAAAACCCGACCGTGATACTTCGCAGGCGCAAGAGGCCGAGCAAGAATTTCAAACTATGCTCCTGAAATATCCGCAAAGCACATTCGCGCCGCAAGCGGAGCAGCGGCTGCGCGAAGTGCAGGAAATTCTCGCTGACGGAGAATTCAGGATCGCGCGCTTCTATTTCAGCAAGATGGATTACAACGCTGCGGGATCGAGGCTGGTAGAAGTGGCCGACCGCTACCCCTTGTACAGCCAGAACGATGAAGTTTTTTGGATGCTCGGCGAATCCTACATGCGCGCGAAGCAGTTGGCGAAGAATGAAGACCTCAAGAACTCCTGGGCCGCGCTTGCTGCAAGAAGCTACGACCGGTTGATTGAGGATTATCCCATGTCGAAGCGAGTGCCGGATGCGAAGGCACACCTGAAATCAATCGGAATGCCCGTTCCCGAGCCGAACCCCGATGCGTACGCGCGCATGCAAAAGGAACAGGCCTACCAGAGGGACCACCATCAGAACGCCATCATTAAGACCCCGATGTCCATTGTCAAAACGACCCCGGATGTTTCGGCAGCCGCGCACAGCGGCCAGCCGAACCTGAATCCGCCGAGCGACACGTACTCTGCGGTCGACATTCTTAAGGTGGGCGCGGCCAAGCCGTCATTCGAGGCAACCGCGTCGTCTGCGGGCGGCGGCGCAACGGCATCGAACGGAAGTGGTGGCGCGGTGCCCGAAACGGCTCCGGCGGAGGCTGTTCCGCAAGGCTCTTCATCGACCATGGCTCCATCGGGGTCAGCACCCGCCACAAATGTCGGCGTTGAAATCATCGCTGCGCCAACTGACGCGAATGCGGCGGCAGCGGCTTCTTCGCAGCCATCGGCGACGGCTGGGGCCCCGCCCGCAAACGCTCGACCGCCGGAAACGGTCGCTCCGGACAATCCGCCGGCGGCCGGCACGACGAATTCAACGGCTCCAGCTCCTCCGCAGCCAGCGCCGACTGAAAATAATTCTCCCAGTCCCAGCGGGGCCGCGCTTGCGACCTCAACGCCCGCCGCCCAATCCGGCAACTCCGCGACCTCCGGAGCGGCTCAGGCATCTGCACCAGCAAGCAGCTCGACCGATGCGAACAGTAAAACCTCCGACCAGCAACCGACCAGCAAGAGCAATCGGAAGGAGGAGTCGACCAGCAAGAAAAAGAAGGGCCTGCATAAACTGATTCCCTGGTGAGCAATTCCTTCGAATTCCGCCGTTTACGTCCTGCTAACAACTGAAGCACGCCTGTCCTCCATCTCCGTTGACGCCCGTGCCGGGGGATGATGCAATGGTGGTACTGAAAGGGGCAGGCGTGTCTCATTGCGGACGCGCTGCCATAGGTCAACCGTGCCCAGAATTCTGGTCGCCGACGACAATACGAACATCCAGAAAATGGTCACGCTGGCCTTTCAGGACCGCGGCATTGATGTCACTTGTGTCGGCAATGGCGAAGCGGCTGTCCGGCGCATGCCCGACTTGAATCCCGATCTGGTCTTGGCCGATGTTTTTATGCCTGTGCGCAACGGCTATGAAGTTTGCGAATTTGTAAAGAAAGACGAACGATTTTCGCACGTCCCTGTAATTCTCCTGGTTGGCGCCTTCGATCCGCTCGATGAGAAAGAAGCGCGCCGCGTAGGGGCGGATGGTGTCCTGAAGAAACCCTTCGTTCCACCCGACCCGCTCATCGCCATGGTGATGTCCGCGCTGGAGAAAAATCCCAAGGTCGCGGCCGAACTCGCGAAGGCAAAGGAAGTGATCGTGGAAAAGCCGGATCCGGTGATGGAGATCCCGGCCAAAGCAGAAGCGAAGCCTTTGCCCTCCTTCCCCGAACCTACGCCCGAAGAAGCGGCAGCAATCTATTCCTTCGGGAGCGGGCGTCGCGGTCTCGATGACGAAGAAGAAGTGGAGAAGAAAAAGGAGCCAAAGGCGCCCGTCGGCAAAGCCGACAAAGAAGAAGACGATGATTTCGACGCAGCCGCCACGGTGAGTGATTGGCGCCGCTCGGCGATGGATTTCGATATTCCCGAGGATGCAGCCAAAAAACCGGCGTTTTCATCCGACGAGGATTTCGAGCCGATTACGTTCCCATCCGAGAGTGATGTGCCCCCGAGGCACGTCCCTGTACATAAAGGCGAAGAGGAGCGAGAGAAGGTCACGCAGGACGCAGCGCTCTCCTCTGCACGCGCGGAAGCAGCGAATCGCGCACCCTTTGCAGAAACCGCACCCGAACCTGCTCAATCGCAGGCAGCCGCTGAACCTGAATTTGTGAAGGCGCCGGCACGCCCGTGGGAAGCGAGCCGTGAGTTCAGCCCCCCGCCGCGCTCCGCAGGTTGGATGGACATGATGGCGCCGCTCCCCTCCGAGCATCCCTCGGATAGCAAGACGAGCGAGTCGCCCGCGGAAGATGCGGAATCCTCGGCTGCAATTTTAGCGGCTCATACGGCTACGAATGTGGAAGGTCGCGCGGCGGAGTCGTCCGCGGTGAGCGTGGAAGAGGTAGAGGCTCCGGCTGCGGCAGCTTCATCGGAAACCGAAACTGAGGGAGCCCGGCCATTTGGGGAGCAACGCAGGAAGAGATCGTGGTTCGAAGACGCAGTCCAGGCCGTACGCGAAGCCGTTCACGAAGCGACGCACAGCTCGGACCGCAGCGATGAAGTGTCTGCAGAAGCACCACCTGAGCCGGTACTAAGCTCGGGAGCCGATTCCGGTCATGAACTCATCTCCTCGCCCCTGGACTCACTTTCTTCTCATGCCGTAAGCTCGCACAAGGATCCGGCGCTCGAAGAACCCGTATCGGCGCACGTGACGCCTGAGCCGATGCTCATGAAAGAGGAGCCGGCCACTGCGCATTCCGATTATGCAATTCGGCAGGAGCTGGCGCCCGCGGTTCACTCGTTTCTTCCCCCGGCCATCGAAGAGCCGGCCCCGGAACCTGAACCTGTGTCGTCGCACGCCGAACCGGCGCCGCACGAATTTGCCCCGGACGCCTTTAGCGAGCGGATCCCCACTGCGCCGCCTCCGAATCCCGAGGCGCTGTCCGATATCCCGTTCCTCAACGCGACCACGCACTTGAATAACGAAACCGTGGACGCGGTCGTGCAGACGGTGCTCGAAAGGCTTGAACCGCAACTTCACGACCTGCTTTCGAAGGGCGTGCTGAAACCCTTGGTCGAGAATCTTCTGCAAGACGAGCTCGCGAAAAGAGAAAAGTAGCTCCGTCCCTTCGTTCAGCAAGAAGCCGCCCCGGTCAGAGATTGTAGATTCCTGCTCGGCTCCGCTGTTCGCCACATTTGACGGCCTGCGCGCCCGCCGCTTATATTGATTGTTTCATCTCTGCAAGAGTTTCCCGGAAGCAAGGAAGATATGGCCCGAGAAATACCCAAGGCGTACGAGCCGCAGGAGATCGAAGAGCGCTGGGCGAAGGCCTGGTTCGACGAGAAACTTTTTCGTGCGGAAAACTCCGGGAGCGGACCGATGTTTTCGATTCCGTTGGCACCGCCGAACGTCACCGGTTCGATCCACATTGGCCACATGCTCGAGCACACGCAGACCGACATGCTGGTGCGCTGGCACCGGATGCGCGGAGACCGCACACTCTGGCTGCCCGGGATGGATCACGCCGGGATCGCCACGCAGTTCGTCGTCGAACGGATGCTGGCGAAGGAAGGAATCGAACGCCAGGACCTGGGCCGCGAGGAGTTCGAGAGGCGCGTCTGGAAATGGAAAGTGGAGAGCGGCGGTGTCATCAAGGACCAAATGATCCGCCTCGGGGCTTCCTGCGACTGGACGCGCGAGCGGTTCACGCTCGAACCGGCGCTTTATCGCGCGGTGCTCGAAGCCTTCCTGCGCCTCTATCGCGAGGGGCTAATCTACCGCGGACGCTACATAGTGAATTGGTGCACGCGGTGCCAGACGGCCATAAGCGATCTGGAAGTCGTTCACGTCGAGCGGCCCGGGAAGCTTTGGTTCATCCGCTATCCCATCGTCGGGTCGAAGGAATTTCTGGTGGTCGCCACCACGCGGCCGGAAACGATGTTGGGCGATACGGCGGTCGCGGTCCATCCAGAAGACGATCGATATAAGAGGTTCGTCGGCGAGAAAGTGATGTTGCCGCTGATGAATCGCGAGATTCCAGTCATCGCCGATGCCTACGTGGACCGCGAATTCGGCTCGGGGGTCGTCAAGATTACGCCAGCTCACGATCCGAACGATTTCGAAGTCGGCAAACGGCACCAGTTGCCTGAAATCGACGTGATGACCGACGACGCGCACATGAGCGCTGCCGCGGGAAAATATGCAGGCCTCGACCGCTTCGTCGCGCGCGCCAGAATTGTCGCCGATCTCGAGGAGCTTGGTCTTCTCGACAGCGTCAATGATCACGTGCATTCGGTGGGCGTTTGCGACCGCTGCAAATCCGAGGTCGAGCCGCGAATTTCCACACAATGGTTCTGCAAGATGAAGCCGCTGGCCGAACCTGCGAAACAGGTGGTCCGCAACGAATTGATCGAAGTCGTGCCGGAAAATCAGCGAACGATTTTGCTGAATTGGCTCGACAACATCCGTGACTGGTGCATCTCGCGCCAGCTCTGGTGGGGGCATCGCATTCCCATCTGGCACTGCGCGGATTGCAAGGAGATGGTCCCGGCGGTCGATTCGCGCGTTGAAATTGTAGATGGGCACGCGCGCGCGGCCAGCGTGCCGACCAAATGCCCGAAGTGCGGCAGATCGAAGCTTGCGCAGGACACGGATGTTCTCGACACGTGGTTCAGTTCGGCGCTGTGGCCGTTTTCGACGCTCGGCTGGCCGGACGAAACGGACGATCTGCGCACGTTTTATCCAATGAGCCTGCTGATCAGCGGCTACGACATCCTGTTCTTTTGGGACGCGCGCATGATCATGATGGGATTGCATCTAATGTCCGGCGCAAAACCCGAAGCGCGAATTCCCTTCCGGCGGCTGTATCTGCATTCGCTGGTGCGCACAGCCGAAGGCGAAAAGATGTCAAAGACGAAAGGGACGGGCGTGGATCCGCTGCAATTGACGCAGCAATACGGCACGGATGCGCTGCGCTACATGCTCGCGAGCATGGCTGCGCCCGGCACCGACATCATCCTGAGCGAGGATCGCATCCTCGGCGCGCGAGCGTTTGCCAACAAAATCTGGAATGCGGCGCGATTTTTATTCGTTAACCTCGAGAAAATCGAGGCGCGGGGAGTAACCCTCGAGGAATTGGCAGCGCCGGAAGTGCGCGCGAAGGCGCCCTACGAGATTCGCGGCGAAGGCTCACTCGCCCATCGCTGGATTTTTTCGCGGCTTGCGGCTGTGACAGCGCAAGTGGACGACGCGCTCGAGCATTTTCGTTTTCATGAGGCGTGCCAAACGATCTACCACTTCTTTTGGGGCGATTTCTGCGACTGGTACATCGAATGGGTGAAACCTCAGCTCGCGGCCACCGGCCGCGATGTCGCTGTCGCCGCCTGGCGCAATATTTTTGCGGCCTTCGACGCTGCGCTGCGCCTGTTGCACCCCGTGATGCCGTTCCTCACCGAGGAGCTTTGGCATCGGCTGCCGCAGGCCGAAGGGGCGCGCTCGATCGCGCTCGACAAATTTCCCGAACCCTGCCCCGAGTGGACGATAAATGCCGAGGTCACCGCGGAAGATATGACCCTGCTTCAGGACATCATCACCGCCTCACGCAACATCCGAGCCGAAATGAAGCTCGATCCCAAGAAAAAGGTCCCGGCTGAGCTTTCCTACGCGAGGGACCATACGTGTAATCTCGTCGGCGCTAACCTGGAGCCAGTGCTTCGCCTGGCCGCGCTATCAGAATTGCGCCTATCGGGCTCCAAACTCACTCCTGACGGTGGCGTCATCCGCTCCACGGCGCAATTCGACCTCAAGATCGCCTATGGCGATACCGTCGACAAAGAAGCTGAAACTATCCGCCTAAAAAAGGAGAGCGAGCGTCTCGCGAAGGATATTGAATCGAAGCAGAAGCGCCTCGCAGACGAGAGCTTCCGCAGCAAAGCGCCAGCCGAAATCGTCAGCAACATGGAAGCCACGCTCGCCGAACGCCAGATCGAACACCAGAAACTGCTCGGGCGTCTGAAGCAGCTCGAATAACAAACCACGACTGGCTTATTCGACCCTTTGCAGCGGCCGTCTTCAGGGGGCTTGGCTCGCGCGTTGCCCCCTCGCGCTCGCCGCTGCCCGCCTACACCATCGAATACACTATCGTCACAAAGAAATCTGGCTTAACGAGCCCCCCACCCCACACCGCATCAAAGTCCGCCGTCGGCTTCGCCGCAATCGCCTCCTCAAGCGACCGGCCCGACCGTTTCAGCGCCTGCACACGGTCGCGGACTGTCGCGAGCATGTCGCGATACTTTGCCAGCTCCGTCATGTCCGACAGCGCTCCGTGCCCCGGAACAATAGTCGTCTCCGAATCAACAAGCGAAAGCCCCCGCGTCGCCCCTGCAATCATTCCGTCAATGCTGCCGCCCGAATCCTTGTCGATGAACGGATACAGCCGGGAGAAAAACACGTCGCCCAGGTGGACCACATTGTTCCTCGCGTATCGGACGTAAATATCCCCGTCCGTATGCGCCGGCTGAATGTAGCCCAGCTCGATTTCTTCCCCGTCGAAATAGAGCCGCAAGTTGTCCGTGAACGTCTCGGTGGGCCAGGCGTCCGCTGGCGCTGGATCGAAATGCAGACCGAAAGCCCTAACATCCTGCGGCGTTGTCAGCCGCTTGCGCGCATTTTCGTGAGCGTAAATCGTACCGCCGCCTTGGTGAATCGGCGCATTTCCGTCCGTGTGGTCGAAATGCCAGTGCGTGTTGATCAGTATCCTTAGCGGCGCATTCCCGATTGCATCAAGCGATGCCTTCAATTTCGGCGCCACCGCCAGATAGCTCGAGTCCACCAGAATCTTTCCCTCCGGCCCGTTCAGCGCCACCATGTTCCCGCCGGGGCCGTGCAGCCAATAAATGTTTTCGCGCAGCTTCTGCGTCTCGAGCGGGATCGCTGCCCCCTGCGCCCGCATTTGCGCAAGACGGTCTGCGCCGCTCGCTTGCTGCACCCAGTCCGCCGCGCCCATTCCCGCGCGCGCAGCCGCCCACGCCGCTTTCGGCATGATCCCGGCAACCAGCCCGCCGCCTGCCAGCGCAGCACCGGCCCTCAAAACCTGCCGCCTTCCTACTTCCCTCGACGCAATCGTTTCCATCACTCCTCGCTTTCGTTAGTCATTCGTTGAACGATTCTCTTCCCATGTTCCTGGAACTTTCACTTCGCGCGTTGCAGATGGCCGACACTAGGGCGCCATTTCCGTGAGCAGCTCGACTGACACCAACCTCTCCGGTGAATCCGGGTTGGCCTCAAAGAGTTTTCTCCACGCGGCATTCGAATTCTCGAACGCCGTACGAGCACCATAGGCCGCCATGTCCTCGTACTGGATCACAAGAATCAAACCTCCCGTGTCCGGTCCTGGCACCGCGCTACGAAACAACCGCACGCCTTTCGGCATCACCGTGCTGTTGAACTCCGGGCCTGCAGCCTTCTTCAGTTTTTCCATGAAGTCGCCCATCCGTCCCGGCTTCACCTCATACCTAAAAATGGCGAGCACAGCCATCGCTTCTGCCTCCTGGTGATGTGGCTCGATAGTTTACCCTCTCTGCGCCGCCTCGATGCATCAATGAGCCAGATTTCCTCTCGTTGCATGAGGACCAATTTTCCCAGTGAGCGCGCAGCGTATATGTGCTTCTGAGTGTGACCTTCGCCGGGCCTCGGCTTGTCGCCGGCGGGAGCGTCGAGTATGCTTCAAAGCCTCCCATGGCAACGAACCGATTAGCCAATCTGCCAGGCACGACCGACCGGCGCATCGACGCTTTGCTGACGCTCCTCGCCGAAAATTCGACAATTGTCGTTAGCGGCCCGAAGATCGCAAAGGAAATCGGCGTCACGAGGCAGCAGGTATGGCGCTGGATACAGCAACTGCGCGCGCTCGGAGTCCGCGTGAAAGGACATCCGCGCACGGGCTACCACATCGAGCGCGTCCCCGACATTCTCGTTCCCCAAATGCTGAGCCATCGCCTGATTGGAACCGCGTTCGCGCGACGCATTTATCACTTCTTCAAAGTAGACTCGACGAACACGGTGGCGATGCGGCTGGGCGAGGAAGGCGAGCCGCACGGCGCTGTCGTTCTCGCCGAAGAGCAAACCGCCGGACGCGGCCGCGCGGGCCGGCGGTGGGTTTCCGAAAAATCCGCTGGAATCCATTGCACGGTCCTTCTGCGGCCTCCGATTTCGCCTGTGCAAGCGCCGATGTTGACTCTGGTAGCAGGGCTAGCCACCCGCGATGCGGCTGCCGAAGAACTCGGCATCGCCCCAGACATTCGCTGGCCCAACGACTTGCTCATTCGCGGACGGAAGTTTTCGGGCATATTGACAGAGATGCACGCGGAGCCGGATCGGGTGCACTACGCCGTTGTGGGGATCGGGATCAACGTGAATCAGACGAAAATGCCAGGGGAGCTCGGGGAGATTGCGACTTCGCTGCGAATGGAGACCGGCAAAATTCATTCGCGGCTTGAACTGCTGATTCGGTTGCTGCGCCACCTCGACCGCTACTACAATCGTTTTCTCGCCGAAGGAGGCGAGCCGATTCTCCGGCGCTTCGCCGAAGTTTCGAGTTATTTTCAAGGAAAGCGCGTGCGGATCACGACGGAGACAGAAACATTTACCGGCACGACGGCGGGCCTGGAATCGAGCGGCGTGCTGCGCGTAGCGCGCGACGACGGCCGCGGGACCGAGCCGGTGCTCTCGGGCGACGTGGCGGAGGCATCCTGGTGCTCTTGACGCTCGATGTGGGAAACACGAACACGGTGCTGGGCGTCTTCCGCGGCAAAGAGCTCGCGGCGAACTGGAGACTTTCGACTGCGCGCGATCAAACGATTGATGAGTACGGCATCCTGACGCGTGACCTCTTCACACTGGCTGAGCTTGAGCCACGCGAGATCGGCGGCGTGATCATCAGTTCGGTTGTGCCGCCGCTGAATTCAACGCTCGCGGGAATGGCGGAGCGATATTTCAGCCAGAAGGCGCTGTTCGTCGAGCCGGGAATCAAGACCGGGATGCCCGTGCAGTACGACAACCCGCAGGAAGTGGGCGCGGACCGGATTGTGAATAGCGTGGCGGCATTCGAAAAGTACGGCGGCCCGTGCATCATCGTGGATTTCGGTACGGCCATTAATTTCGACGCGGTTTCTACGCGTGGCGAATATTTGGGCGGGGTCCTCGCACCGGGAATCGGCATTTCGGCGGACGCTTTGTTTGCGCGGGCGGCGCGCCTATTTCGCGTCGAGATCAAAGACCCTGGGAAAATTATTGGGACGAACACGGCGGCCTCGATGCAAGCGGGGCTTTTCTACGGCTATGTCGATCTAGTGGATGGCATCCTGGAGCGAATGAAAAAAGTGATGGGGCCGAAGACAAAGGTGGTCGCCACAGGTGGCCAGGCAACATTGATCGGCAGCGCGTCGCGGCACATCGAGACAATTGACGAATTCCTGACCCTCGAAGGATTGCGAATCATCTGGGAGCGGAACCAGAACGCCACGCAAGACCGAGCCGCCGCGCCACAGAAATCGTCCAGCCGGGCCAGGGGGTGAAGCGCGTGAACGGCGGCGATATTCCTCTCCGCGCCCTCGAGAAAACTCAGGAACGCGCTGCCTTCATGGCTCCCTTCAACTACTTCAATTATTTTACCGAAATCGAGGAGTATTTCTGGCGCAAGCGCGGTGCGCATCTGCTCGTCTCTCCCCTTGACTGGGCCATTGTGGAAACGTGGCAGAAAGCGGGCATTCCGCTCCAAGCTGTGCTGAAAGGCATTGACCGCGCATTCGAGAGTTGGGAGCGCTCGCGGCGCGCTGCAGGCGGACGGCAACTGAAGAGCCTGGCCTATTGCGTGGATGCGGTTCTCGACGCTGCCGAAGAAGCGCAAGAGGCTGGGGCAGGCAGCGGCCCGGAAGTAAAACCGGCGCGACAGGCGCAGGAGACGTTTTCGCGGGTCGAGCTTCAGAAATATCTTCAACGCAACGCGGCGCGTTTGCGCGCGGCGGCCGAAAGACAGCGGGCTGCGCACGCCGCGCTTGCCGTACGCCTGGAAGAGGCGGCAAAACGGCTGGAGGAAATCTCGCCGCTGGTCGATTCTCCAGGCGCACTCGATCTCGAAGATTTGGAGCGGCGGTTGACCGTGCTCGAAGAGAAGCTGGGCGCGTCGCTTTCTGCAGATACGGACGAAGAGACGCTGCTTACGATTCGGCGCGAAATGGATCGCTCCCTTGCGCCCTATCGGCGGAAGATGTCGGCAGAACAACTCGCGCAGCTCGAAAGAAATTACACGCAGAAGAGGATGTTCGAGCATTTCGTCGTGCCCAGGCTGAGCCTTTTTTATATGAGCTAGGGAGCGCGTATCAGCGGGAAGGCCGCAGCTTCCCATTTCCTGCAACGATGGACATCACCATTGAAAAATTGATCTACGGCGGCGACGGTCTGGCCCATCACGACGGCTCGACTGTCTTTGTTCCGTTCGTGTTGCCTGCCGAACGAGTGGCCGCCGAGGCGGTCGAGCAGAAAAAGAAATTCGTTCGCGCACGAATGGAAAAGCTTCTCGAGGCTTCGCCGGGGCGCGTGGAACCGCGCTGCTCGCACTTCACCGTCTGCGGCGGATGCCATTACCAACACATTCCCTACGAGGCGCAACTTCAATACAAAGCGGAGATCCTGCGCGAGACATTGGGGCGCATCGGGCGAATCGAATGGCCCGGGCCGATCGCAACGCATTCCGGGCAGCCGTGGGGATATCGAAATCGCGCCCAGTGGAAGGTGCGCTCCCTGGAAGAGGCTTCGGGAAGCGCGGAAAATGGGGCAAGCCTCGGGATCGGCTATTTTCGCGGGAGTTCGACAGCGCTGTGCGCCGTGGAGGATTGCGCGATTCTCTCGCCGCTGCTCTTGAAGACATTGCTCGCGCTGCGCGGCGCTCTCGCCGCCGACAGGCTGCCACAGGAATTACGCGAAATCGAGGCTTTCGCAGATGCGAGCGATTCGCAATTGCTCCTCACCGCGACGTTCGCGACATTCCCTTCTGGCGCCGCGGAGGTCGCAGGAACGATTCGTGCGGTCGCGCCAAATCTCAAGAGCTTGCTGTTTCATGCTCCGAGCCGCGATCGCATGGAATTATTCGGCCCCGGATTTCTCGAATACGATGTGCACGGCGTAGCTTATCGCGTGGGTCACTTCTCATTTTTCCAAGTGAACCGCGATCTCGTCGGGGATCTCGTTCATGAAGTTACAGAGCAGGAAGAGCCGGGACGATTCGCGGTCGATCTGTTCGCCGGGGTCGGGCTCTTTACCGTGCCGCTCGCAAAACGATTCGAGCGCGTTGTGGCTGTGGAGGCAAATCCGGCGGCGGCGCGGGATTTGGAAGTGAATGCGAGAGGACGCGGCGCCATCGAGGTGCGCACGGCCGACGCCGCGCGCTATCTCGACCGGTGCAAAGAAAAGCCGGAGCTCGTGGTGCTCGATCCGCCGCGCGCGGGCTTGACGCCCGGAGTTGCCGCTCGACTCGCTGCGCTCCGCCCCAAGCGCGTCACGTACGTTTCGTGCGAGCCACCCACGCTTGCGCGCGACCTGAAATTGTTTTGCGATGCAGGGTACGCCATTTCGGAAGCACATCTGTTTGATCTTTTTCCTCAGACATTTCACATGGAGGCGGTGGTCCGGCTGCGCCGACGCGAATGAAATTACCCGTGGTGTGGATCGCTGCGGCATTTGCTGCCGGCATCGGAGTCGCAAGCCGATGGCCGGAGCCGCTTGCGTGGTGGATCGCTGCATCCACGCTCGCAATTCTCGTGGGCGGGACTGTGGCGTGGAAGGAGCATGCGGCGACGGCGTGGGCATGCGCTCTCGTAGCGTGGATGGGGGTGGGCGGCGTCGCGGTCATCGTCGAACAGAGTGTGGTCCCGGCGAATCACGTGACGCGGCTTGTTACAGCAGGCCAGATCGATTCGAGCGAATCCCTGCGGTGGCGCGGGAGGCTGCGCGAGGATCCAATGGCGCTGCCCTGGGGACGCCGCTACGAGATTTCGCTTGAGGAAGTGGAAGCGGAAGGCGCAGCGCTGCCGACAAGCGGCGGGCTGCGCGTAAATCTCTACGGCGAGGAGCACAGGGCGGAGGCTCCAGAAAATTTACGCGCCGGGGACCGCGTGGAAGCGCTGGTCCGGGCGCGACCGCCGCGAGATTTCCTCGACCCTGGCGCATTCGACGTGCGTGGTTATCTCGCGCGCCAAAAAATTGATCTGGTTGGCACGCTGCGCAGCGGCGAATTGCTTCGCTTGATCGACCGCCCGCGGCCGACATCTTTGCAGCGGCTGGCGCGCGCGCGCGGTGAACTTTTCGCACGCGTCGATTCCCTATTTGCGGGACAACCGGAGCGCGCAGCCGTACTGCGAGCCATGCTGCTCGGCGACCGCAGCTTCGTGGATTCGAATGTCGTGACAGCGTTTCAAAAGACCGCGGCTTATCACGTCCTCGTCGTAGCCGGACTGCACGTTGGCGCAATCACCGTGTTTTTCTTCTGGCTGGACCGGAGGCTGCGATTGCCGGTCGGGGCGACGAGTTTGTTTACGCTCTGCGCGCTAGCGGCGTATGTCGGAATTGTGCAGGATCGCCCGCCGGTTTTGCGCGCTGCACTTGTCGCTACGTTTTATTTGTGTGCGCGGCCAATGTTTCGGCGTATCGAACTGCTGAACACGATTGCCCTCGCCGCACTTGCGATCCTGGTTTGGAAGCCATCGTCGCTCGCAGATTCAAGTTTCCAGCTTTCGTTCCTCGCCGCAGGCGTGATCGCAGGACTCGCTGTACCCTGGATCGAACGGTCGAGCGAGCCCTACCGCACTGGTCTTGCGCATCTCGGAGACGTGACGCGAGACGTGGCACATTCGCCGAAAGTGGTGCAATTTCGGATCGAGATGCGCGCAGCGACGCAATGGATCGCGTCACGAATGCCGCAGCGATGCGCCTCGCGATCGGGATGGCTTGTGACCACTCCAGTTCGTATCGGACTCCGGCTGTGGGAGGTATTGTTGCTATCGTTCGTGATTCAGTGGGGCATGTCACCGCTGCTGGCGCGGGATTTCCATCGCGTAAGCCTCGCAGGGCCGTTGAGCAACATTCCCGCGGTTTTTCTGACGGGGTTGATCGTCCCGCTTGGATTTCTGACGCTGACCGCAACATTCGTGTGGACGAGGCTTGCGCTTGTGCTCGCGAAGGGGCTCGGATTTTGCGCTGGATTACTTCTCGAAACTATCAACTGGTTCAGCCGTTGGCCGCGGGTATCCTACCGCATTCCCGGTCTCCCCGCGTGGCTCATGGTCGCGTTTTTTGCGGCGTTCGTTTGCCTTGCGGCTGCAGTGCGCGCAGCGGCTGCGCAAAGGATGACATGGCGCGCGCGTCGGCAAATGCCCGGGACGATTCGGCCCGCGGAGTGGGCGTCGGCGATCGCACTCGCTGCGTGCACGATTCTGGTGGCAGCGCATCCATTCCCTGCGGCGCTCGAGCGCGGAAAACTCGAAGTAAGCGTGCTCGATGTAGGACAAGGAGATTCGATTTTCACGGCCTTTCCTGACGGGCGCACGATGTTGATTGACGGCGGTGGGCTGCCGGGCTCCTCGTGGACCGGTGGAATTCGTTCGGGGATGGATGTGGGGGAAGAGGTCGTGTCGCCCTACCTATGGTCGAGAGGACTCAAACGCCTCGATGTCGTGGCGCTCACGCACGCACATCACGATCATCTCGACGGCTTGCGAAGCGTGCTGGAGAATTTTCGCGTCGGACAGCTTTGGATTGGGCGGGACGAGGAAACACCTGCTTTCAAAGCGTTGCTAGAAGAGGCGCGCGCAAAAGGCGTCGCCATCGTCCACAAAGCGCCCGGCGACAAATTCGACTGGGACGACGTGAAGGGCGACGTCCTGTGGCCCGAGGATGTGTCGGCTACGCCGGAGGCGTCGAATGACGATTCGCTCGTACTGCGACTCGAGGACGGCCAGGTCCACTTCCTGCTGCCGGGCGACATCCAGCAGCACGTCGAAGAGAAACTTGTGGCGGAGCACGCACCGCTCGCGGCGGATTTCCTGAAGGTGCCGCACCACGGGAGCAGGACCTCTTCCACCGAGGCGTTCCTCGAAGCTGTCGCGCCCCGGGTGGCCGTCATTTCCGTGGGTGAATCAAATCCGTTTGGACATCCTACGAAAAGCGTGGTTGAAAGGTACGAAAATTCGGGTGTGCGATTGCTGCGAACCGATCGCGATGGCGCGGTTACTGCATTGACCGATGGGCGCGAGTTGGCCATTCGCACCTTCACCGAAGCGCATCCGAAATAAATCAAAACCGCATCGTTGCGAAAGGAGACAGAATGGCCAGTGGCCGCAAGTACCATTGCGCGCTTCTCGCGCAATGCCCATACTGGCCCGTGGTACCCTCCCTGACCAATGATTGAAGAAAAAGCCGCGTGTCCCACGCAGGAAGAAATTGACGAGGAAAGCAGGCGCATTCGCCGCCTGCGCATTTTAGTTCACCTCACGATCGAATCCATTGCCGGGGGCGATCTCTCCGCGGAAGAAGCGGCCGGGATGGTGGCGGCAACGAGGCGCGTGGCGCTGGAAATGTTTCCCGGCAAAGAGCGCGCGTTCGATCTCCTTTACCGTCCGAAATTCCAGCGCGTCATGCACGCCGTGTACCGCTTGCAATAGTTGGGCGCGCGGCCGCTCAGTAACCCAGCCGCACTCGAATCCACATCCGCACCCAAACTGCTAGCACGCCTGCAATCGTCCCGAGCAAAGCTCGATATTCCCGATTGCGACGATAGCGGCCCCAGGTAAAGCCGTTCGCGGACTTCCCTCGTGCGGATAACTCGCCCGCCGTGCCCAAAATGCGCGGGAGGAAGAGCGGGACGCGCCAGGCGTAGGCATCGAACTCTGCGCCGAAACGTTCATGAAGATCCTCTTCCTCATTGCGCATGACTGCATAGTAGAAAGCGGCGAAATAAACAGCGACGACCATGCCAGCCCATCTCGAATGTCCCGCGACAACAAATCCGGTGGCGAGAACCGCGCTCCCCAAGTAAAGCGGGTTGCGCGTGACTGCATAGGGGCCCGAAACGGCAAGTTCGCGGTCCTTCCGCAAGTAGCCGGACGCGGCGGCGCGAACGATAAGCCCAAGCAGTGAAACGATTCCACCCAACAGGATCGAACGCGGTGTCGGCGAGGCCAGAATCCAATACGCTACGGCGACGGGGTAGCCGAGGCGGACGCGCCAGCGCATCCAGAATTTTCTCGGCTGGGTCATGCGCACAACCCCGGCAAGCGGCTCGACGGCTTGCACTACTTGCTCCACCGTGATGGAAAGCATAGAGGGTGAATAGGACGCGCCGCGCGCGTAAGTAGTTGTGCTGAACCTTGGATTGCGAACGACGATAGCGTCAGGGGAATACGGACCATTGCGGGAAGGGTCAGTCGGGCCGAAGAGGCCGACGAGCGGAGCGCCCAGCGCGGAAGCAAGATGAAGCGGGCCCGTATCGGCCGAGACTACAAATTTCGCACAGCGCAAGAGGGCAAGGAGCGGTCCAAGTTCGAGCGGAATCGCAATCGGCGGCGGATTCCCTGCCGCCTGAATGACCTCTCGCGCCAAATCTTCTTCACCCGGACCAAAGCTGACCACCCCGCGCCAGCCGTAGCGCTGCGCAAGAGAGCGATGCAGTTCTCCATAGCGCGCGGCGGGCCAGCACTTCGAGCGCCAGCCTCCTCCGGGATTCAGCACGAAGAATTCACCAAGACCGTGAGCGGCGAGTTGACGCGTGACGTGCTCGTCGTCCCGCGGATGAATTGCGAGCGGAAATCGTGGCGTGCTTTTTTGCGCGCCGGCGCGCCCAGCTAGAGTGAGATTGTGCTGGACCTTGTGCGCGCCGCGGGGATTCAAGCAATCCGTGTAGAGAATTGACGCAAGGCCTTCGCGCGCGTAGCTGCTTGAAAAACCGATACGGCGCGGCGCTCCCGACGCGAAGGCAAGAAGCGCGGATTTATAGAGCGCCTGAAAATCAATCGCGCAGGTGTATCTCGCCGCGCGAAGTTTTCGAATCGTGGTGGCGAGGCCGCCTGCGGATTTGCGGTCGAGAGGAATCACTTCATTGAGATCGGGATTCCCATCGAGGATGCGTGCCCAGCGGGGCTCGATGACCCAATCCACGCGCGAATCCGGAAAGGTATCGCGGAGCGCTGCGGCGGCAGGAAGTGCGTGGACGACGTCGCCGAGTGAGCTGAGCCGCACAAGCAAGAATCGCGGGTCAGCCATTGTTTCGCTGGCGGACGCGCGCGAGGAGGTCGCGTGTCGAATGACGCTTCGGGTCGCCCACGATGGCAACACGGATGCCGAGAAGATTGGCAAGTTCGCGCTCGGGAACCGTTTCCACGGTGTAGTCAGTTCCCTTCGCGTGGACGTCGGGCTGAAACTCGCGGAGGAGAGAGCTCACATCCGGCTCGTCGAAGATGACGACGTAATCCACGGCTGCGATCGCCGCCACCAGCGCAGCGCGTGCGCGTTCGGTCAGAATGGGGCGTCCCGGACCCTTCAGTTTTCGGGCGCTTGCGTCGGAATTAATTCCGACGACGAGAAGATCGCCTTCATCGCGCGCGGATTGCAAATAGCGGACGTGACCCGCGTGGAGCAAATCGAAGACGCCATTGGCGAAAACGATCTTGCGGCCCGAACGGTGATGCTCCTCGAGCACGCCATGGAGTCCTTCGCGGGAAAGAATTTTTTCGCGTGTGTCCATCGGGTGGCTAGCGGGGCGCGGTAGCCTCGCGTCGCAATGCGGCTTCGAGCTCCCGCCGCGTGACGGTGGCCGTGCGGCGTTTCATCACGGCGATGCCGCCCGCGTAATTTGCCAAATGCGCGGCCTCCAGATAGGACGCGCCGGCCGCGAGAGCGAGGGTGAAAACGGCGATCACGGTGTCGCCTGCTCCGGTCACGTCCACGGGCGCATCCGAACCGTAGATAGGGATGTGACGCGGCGGCTGGCCCTTCGGATGATCGCGCTCGAACACCACCATGCCGTCCCTGCCGCGCGTTACAGCGAGCGCTTCGAGGCCGAGATCGCGCAGCGCACGCCAACCGAGTTCCTCGAGCTTGTGCGTGTCGGTGCCGACGCGCTCGTGATATGCGGCTTCGAGTTCGGGCTCATTGGGCGTGGCCGCCGTGATGCCGCAATCGAGATAGTCGAGCAGGCGGTAGCGCGAATCGAGAGCGAGGCATTTCGCGGCGAGTTTGCGAGCGAGCACCGGAGAAGCTGCGCCCAGACCATAGTCCGAGATGAGAACGGCGCCCGCGCGTTTCGCGAGGCGTCGAGCCTTGCGTTCGATGGCCGCCCGATTCCCGGCGGGAGTTTTCCGGAGGGCTCGCGATCCACGCGCAGAACCTGCTGTTCGGTGGTGTGCGTCCATCCGGCCAGGTAGCGCGTCTTCGTGGCCGTGACCCAACCGCGCGCGCGATAGACGGCGGAGACATCGACGCGCTTTCGGCGAAAATAATCGAGAAGCAAGCGGCCTCCCTCGTCATCTCCTACAACGCCGACGGGAACAACGCGCGCTCCGAGGTCCGCCAGGTTGTTCACGGCATTCGCCGCGCCGCCCGGATAGAACTCACTGCGACGATGACGCAGGATCAGAACGGGCGCTTCGCGCGAGACACGCGAAATCTCTCCGGAGACGAATTCGTCGAGCACGAGGTCGCCCACCACACAGATGGTCTGGCGCGGAAAGAGACAGACGATATCGAGCAGGCGAGTGAGATCCACGCTGGCGTCCCCGGGACGGTTGG
This sequence comes from uncultured Acidobacteriota bacterium, assembly GCA_963812565.1. Classification (GTDB taxonomy): domain Bacteria; phylum Acidobacteriota; class Terriglobia; order Acidiferrales; family UBA7541; genus Palsa-295. The sequence goes on along the minus strand of CAWEVR010000006.1, from coordinate 601,830 downwards.
CGGTGGACTTTATCGGGCGTTTCAGTTTCGAGCGGGTCAGACTCAATCGATCTCCTTGTGGATCGAGCGGAAGCTCGCCGCGGAAAAGTACCACAGCGGCATCGAGGGCAGCAATCAGCGCACCGGAAATTTGGCCGAGCGTTTTCGTTCGACGCCTGCGTGAGATTCGGCCGCGGTCACAAGGGCGCGCCAGAACTCGTCCTCGCGCTCCACGCGAAGCGAAATGCGGCAGACAAAGAAATCCTTCGAGTGCCAGTGGCCGGTGAAATTAAAGCTGTCTTTTTCGGTGCCGATCACACCCTCCGCACCGAGATTTTCCGCTTCGCGTTCGATCTCGCTGATGTCTCCGGGCGAATAGCGATGATGGTCGGGAAAAAACCTGTTGCCGACGATGTGAAAGCCCCAATCCCGCAGGTCGGCGAGAAATGCAGAGGGATTTCCGATGCCGCAGAAGGCGAAGAGTTTTCGCCGGCGCGCGGCGTCTTCGGTCAAATGCGGATGAAACGGCGCGTAAACCGAATCGAGCACTGCACGAGCGTAGAAGACCGGCGCTTCGGAGTCGCGCGCAATCGCCGCCTCGACGGCAGGGGCATGGTTGCTGCGCGTGATGACGACAATGTCAGCGCGGGCGAGCGCGGTTCTCGGCTCGCGCAAACGGCCCGCCGGCAGCAAATTGCCGCCGCCGAATGGGTTCGTCGCGTCGATCAAGACGATATCCACATCGCGCGCGAGCGGCAGGTGCTGAAAGCCGTCGTCGAGGATGAACCATTTCACGCCGCGCTTGGCAAGTTCATGCCCGCGCGAGTAGCGATCCGCGCCAACGCCAAAAGCAACGCGATCACCAAGACGCGACTTCAGCAATTGTACTTCGTCACTCGTCGAGTCGGGAATTTGCGGACCGCTCGCATCCGATGCGACCGATTGCCCGCGATATCCGCGCGTGAGAATGCCGACGCTTTTCCCTTCGGCGAGAAGGCGGTCGGCAATCCAAAGCACCATCGGGGTCTTGCCAGTGCCGCCGACAGTAAGATTTCCCACGCTGATGACGACGCCGTCGAGGCGGCGCTGACGGAGGATGCCTTTGCGGTACGCGCGCGCGCGGAGATGAGCCAACGCGCCATACGGCAGCGTCAATGGCCACAGGAAAGATTCCTTGAGCGTCATCCCGTGCGTCCTTTGGATTCGAGTACTTCTGCGATGCGATCGAGCGAGCGGGCGGTTGCGCCGCGATTGCGCTCGGATAGCTCGCGCGCGGCATTGCCCATGCGCTCGCGCAGCGCATTGTCCTCGATCAACTGCACCCAGACATTGCCGAGCTGCAAGCCGCTGTTCACTTGGATGCCGGCGCGGGAGGATAGGAAATGCGCCGCCATCTCGCGAAAGTTTTCCATCGAAGGGCCGAAGATTGGCGGCCGCGAGAACCACGCCGGCTCAAGTATATTGTGGCCGCCGGAGGGGACGAGCGAGCCTCCCACAAAGACGGCGTCGGCGAGCGAGTAGAGTCCTGCGAGTTCCCCGATGGAATCGAGGACGAGCACGTCCGCATTTTCGTCCAGCGGAAGCGCGAGATCGATGCGGCTTCGCCGTGCCACTGTCCAGCCGTCCTCGGCGACGATTTCGGCCGCGGCAGCGAAGCGGTCCGGTTTGCGCGGCGCGAGGACCAGCAGCGCACGACGCCAATGGCGCTGAAGGATGTCATAAGCAGCGAGTACGGACTCTTCCTCTTCGGCGACCACGCTGCCGGCAACGACGACCGGCCAGCGCTCTTGTTCGCGGATCTGTCCGCCGAGCCACGCGCCGAAAGAGGTGGTCTCGGGCGGCTCGCCGTCGTATTTCAGATTGCCGGTGACTTCCACGCGGCCCTCGGGCGCGCCCATTTCGTCGAGGCGCTTCGCATCTTCCGGCGTCTGGGCGAGAAACAGCTCCACGTCCTCAAGGCTGCACCGAAAGAACTCGCCCACGAGGAATCGCCAGCGTTCGTAGCGCGCGAAAGACCGCTCGGAAATGCGCGCATTCGCGAAAACGACGGGAACGCCTTGGCGCCGCGACTCACGAAGAAAATTGGGCCAGATTTCAGTCTCCATGATGATTACGAGCGCAGGCCGAATCGTGCGCAAAGCGCTGCGAACGGGAACAACCCAGTCGAGCGGAAAATAAAAAATGCCGTCGGCGCATTGCACACGGTCGCGCGCAAGGGCCTGGCCCGTTTCCGTTGTGGTGGAGAGGAAGACCGCGCGGGCAGGAATGCGACGCTTGAGGCCTTCGAGGAGAGGTTTCGCCGCGAGAACCTCACCGACGGAAACGGCGTGAATCCAGATCGAACCGGGCACCGCAGTGGCGCGGGATGAAATTTCACTGGGAAGGCGGCCAAGTCGTTCCCACAGCGCTCTCGAAGGCTCGCCGCGATGCCACCCGCGCAAGGCGTAGTACGGCGCAAGAATGAGCATGCCCGCCGCCGTAAGGATGCGATAGAGGAGATACATAGGGAAGGCGTGGCGCGCCGCGCTTGAAGCGCATTTCCGCGCGCAAAGCGGGTATTATAGTGGCAGCAGACGCGAAACAGGCACAACTTCCGGCAAAAATGAGGCATCGGACAAGTTGATGAACCAGCGAGTCGCTCTCCTTGTTTCCACGCTGTTACTGGCTTGCGCGAGCGCTTATCCTCAGACAAACCCCACGCCGACCACTGCCTCGGATTTGTCGCACGATCATCACGATGGCATGGACGTCTCAGTAGATCCGTATTCGGACTCCACTCGCGCCAAGGAAAAATTCGGCAAGGCGAATCCGCTCGAGGCAGGGATCCTGCCAGTAGAAGTTCTACTCCGCAACGAGACTGACCAGGCGGTGCGCATAAAACTCGATACAATCCAGCTTTCCGTCCAAACTTCCAACGGGGGACGCCAGGACATCGATTCGCTTTCGCCTGTCCAAGTCGCGGACTTGGTCGCGCACCCGGGGGGACCCCCTGAGCCAAAGGCGCGGCGCCTCCCAGTTCCGCTTGTCAGCAAGGACAAGAAGACACAAAAGCTGGCGGAAATACTGCAGCCGTTATCGCTGGATGCGGACGTCGTCCCGCCGAAGAGTATGATTCACGGGTTTCTCTTCTTCAACCTCAGCCGAGACATAAGCCTGGTCGGGTCGTCGAGTCTTTACATTCCCGACGCAGTCGTAATCCCGACGAATCAGCCGCTGATGTTCTTCGAGATCCCGCTGCGCAATTCGCCGCCAAAGTGACGCGGGCGGGCTGTATTTAACGCCTGTCCTTTCTTGACGAAACGGGCCAAGCCTGTTACAAAAGTTGATTCCATATCGCTATATCTCGCAGACAGCAGACGCCCGTTCAGGGAGTCATTATCCGGAGGAAGAATGTCGGCTGAAGCATCTTCTGTTGATGGGTGTGGGCGCAACCCCGAAAGAGGAAAATTGATGTACACGAAGCTCGGAAACGCTAGATCGCTTTGGTCCCGACTCGAGTGGGTTTTCACGGCAACGGCTGCTCTGATTCTGACGAGCGCCGCGGCAGCGCACGCTCAGTCCGCTCCGGAAGCCGGAGGCGGCGAGGCCAATTTGAAGCTGCCCGATTTGTCGCAAGTGAATTTTCTCGGCATCGATGGGCACAAGCTGCTGCTGTTCGGAATTTTATTCTGCGTCTTCGGGCTGGCGTTCGGTTTGACGATTTATCAACGGCTGAAGAACCTGCCGGTCCATCGCGCCATGCGCGAAATTTCCGAGCTGATTTACGAAACCTGCAAAACGTATCTCATCACACAGGGCAAGTTTCTTCTCTTGCTCTGGATCTTCATCGCCGTAGTCATTCTGCTTTATTTCGGCGTGCTGCTGCACTACGAGGCCGCGCGAGTGGCCGTCATCCTGCTGTTCAGCGTGGTGGGAATTGCCGGGAGCTACGGCGTGGCCTGGTTCGGGATTCGCGTGAACACATTTGCGAACTCGCGGACCGCGTTTGCAGGTCTCGCCGGCAAGCCCTATCCCATCTCGCACATTCCGCTCGAGGCGGGCATGAGCATCGGCATGATGCTGATCAGTGTTGAACTGCTGCTGATGCTCGTCATTCTGCTTTTCGTTCCCGGCGACTACGCCGGCCCTTGCTTCATCGGATTCGCGATTGGCGAATCGCTGGGCGCGGCGGCGCTACGAATTGCCGGCGGAATTTTCACCAAGATCGCGGATATCGGCTCCGACTTGATGAAGATCGTTTTCAAGATTAAAGAAGACGACGCGCGTAATCCGGGCGTGATCGCCGACTGCACGGGAGACAACGCGGGTGATTCCGTCGGACCGAGCGCCGATGGATTCGAAACCTACGGCGTCACGGGCGTGGCACTGATTACATTCATCCTGCTCGGCGTGAAGAGCCCGACGGTGCAGGTGCAGTTGCTGGTGTGGATCTTCGTGATGCGCATCGCCATGCTGGTTGCAAGCGCGGTTGCGTATTTCGTCAACGCGGCCATCGCCAAGGCACGTTACAGTCGTGCGGAGGAAATGAATTTCGAAGCGCCGCTCACGTCGCTGGTGTGGATTACGTCGTTCGTTTCCATTGCCCTGACGTACGTCATCTCTTCGGTCATCGTTCCCGAGCTGGGCGGCGACAGCACGCAGTGGTGGAAGCTCGCGACGATTATTTCGTGCGGAACGCTGGCTGGCGCCGTGATTCCGGAATTGGTGAAGGTTTTTACTTCGGTGGATTCGCGCCACGTGCGCGAAGTCGTGAGTTCGGCGCAGGAGGGCGGCGCGTCGCTCGGACTGCTCTCGGGCTTTGTGGCCGGGAATTTCTCGGCCTATTACCTCGGGCTGACGATGGTCGCTTTGATGTCCGTCAGCTATTTCTTCAGCCTGCAAGGACTCGGGAACCTGATGATCGCGGCGCCGGTGTTCGCGTTCGGCCTCGTGGCCTTCGGCTTCCTGGGAATGGGGCCGGTGACCATCGCCGTCGACTCTTATGGCCCGGTGACGGACAACGCGCAATCGGTGTATGAACTTTCGCAGATTGAGGAAATTCCGAACGTCCAGCAAGAGATCAAGCGAGACTTCAACATGGATGTGAACTTCGGCCGCGCGAAGGATTTGCTCGAAGCCAATGACGGCGCGGGAAACACATTCAAGGCCACGGCAAAGCCGGTACTGATCGGGACGGCTGTGGTGGGCGCAACGACGATGATTTTTTCCATCATTATGGCGCTGACGAACGGCATCACGGAGAACGTCGATAAGCTTTCGCTGCTGCACGCCCCGTTTTTCCTGGGCCTGATTACGGGGGGCGCGGTGATTTATTGGTTCACGGGCGCTTCGACCCAGGCCGTGACCACCGGCGCGTACCGTGCTGTAGAGTTCATCAAGGCCAATATCAAGCTCGACAGCGCGGAGAAGGCGTCCGTGGCCGACAGTAAGAAGGTGGTCGAGATTTGCACGCAGTACGCGCAAAAAGGAATGCTCAATATTTTTATCGCCGTGTTTTTCGCCACGCTCGCGTTCGCCTTCGTGGAGCCCTTCTTCTTCATCGGCTACCTGATTTCGATTGCGATCTTCGGACTCTACCAAGCCATTTTCATGGCCGATGCCGGAGCCGCGTGGGACAACGCGAAAAAAATCGTGGAAGTCGAACTCAAGCAAAAGGGGACGCCGCTGCACGACGCGACGGTGATCGGCGATACGGTGGGAGATCCGTTCAAGGACACGTCTTCGGTGGCATTGAACCCGGTAATCAAGTTTACGACGCTTTTCGGATTGCTGGCGGTCGAGCTGGCGGTCAAACTGACGTTGGAAACTGGCGGAGGACTCACGCATGCCCTGGCGGCTGGATTCTTTTTGGTGTCCTTCTTCTTTGTTTACCGGTCGTTCTATGGGATGAGGATCAAGGCTTCGAAGGCAAGCTGACGGTTCAGCGTTAAAACCGAAAAGGAATTGCAAGGGGAGGGCCGTCGCCCTCCCCCCTTTTTTTTGCGGGTACTCGCTCTAGACGGGACGATCCGGGTAGATGGCTTTCGGAAATCGAAAATGGACCAGCAGCGCGAAAAGAAGAAGGACCAAGAATACGATGACGCTGCCTTCGGGGCCAGCCGAACCACCCGTGAGCCAGTTCGGTCCCTGCACCGACGAGTTCAACAGACGGCCCACGCCGAGAAGGCCGCTGTCAGGCGTGCCATAGAAAAAAGTTTCTGCCCAGTCCCAAGCCGCGTGGAAGCCGACGGCGAACCAGAGATTGCCGGTGCGCCGGATGGTGAGGCAGAAGACCATGCCTATCAGAACAACCTGGAGAATGCCGAAAACGTTTTCTCCGGGATTGCCAAGATGAGCGGCTCCAAATATCACGGAAAGAAAAATCGCGGCGCGCCAGAAGGCCATGCGTCTCGCCCAGGCAAAGAGGAGGTAACCGCGAAATATGAACTCTTCGCTTATGGCGACCGCATAAAATACGAGGCCCCAACCAAAAGCATATTTGTAAACTGCGGTTCCTGTAAGGGCCACGGAGTCAATTTGAAAATGACCCGAAAGGCGAAGAACCAAAAGGATAGTGGAGAGCATCCCAAATCCCCAGATAAGGCCTTCCCCGAAGCGCATGCCGAAGGCTTGGCGGAGAGGAATGCCGTAATCGTCGAGGGAACGCTTCTCAATGCGGGCCATGACCCAGGTGGCCAGGAAAACAGAGAATGCTTGGATAGCTTTGAGCGGCAATTCGCTTTGTATGGTGAATACGGAACCAGGCGGTTTGAGCGAGTGATAGGCCCCAAGAACGAAAACTCCCGAAGGAATGAAGACGATTCCAAACCAGATCCAGACGCGGATTCGGGCGCTGCGCTCCCAAGCCCGGCGCGGCGTCGGAGGGGCTTCATTCGGCCGGTCCGAGCCGGAGGCGGGCTCTCGCTCGGTTTGCAATTCCCTTTCAGGGCCGGGATCGGGTTCGCCAGTCACGTGCAAGCCTCCTGATGGAAAAAAAACTGCGCCGCTCGAACCGGCGGTGCGCCATTGAATCAGAAAATTGTCAATTTGGGAAAGGAATATGAGTGCAGCGATGGGTGCTTAATGCAAAGGCCTACTCGAACGGATGAGCGCGCAGACGAAAGCGTGGATTAGGCTTTTACGAGACCGAGGAACTGGCGCGGGTCGTTGGCGAAGCCCGGGAACACGGTCTTGAGGTCCGGGTCGCCCAGGTGCTTCGAAATGATTTCGCCGAGCACGCTGCGATAGTCTGTGGTGACGGCCAGGTCTCGTCCCTGGTACAGCTCGCCTTCGGTCATTCCGGGCCAGCGGGAATAGACTTTGCCACCTTTGATGTCGCCGCCCATCGCGAACATGCAGTTTGCGTGGCCATGGTCGGTACCGCGATTGCCATTCTCATGCGCCGTGCGGCCGAACTCCGACATGCTCACGAAGACGATGTCACCCATCCGGTCGCCCATGTCTTGATAGAACGCCGCCAGACCCTGGCCCAGATCGCGCACGAGATTCGAGAGCTGCCCCTGCACGCCGCCTTCATTCACGTGGTGATCCCAGCCGCCGCTATCGAGAAACGCCACCTCCAAACCGACATCCGCTTTGAAGAGTTCGGCGATTTCCATCAGGCTCTGTCCAAAACGGCCCTTAGGATACTGCGCGCCGTTTGCGGGCTGGTACGTGTCAGGATTGATTTTCTTCAGCTCATCGATGGCCTCGAACGTTTCTTGTCCAACACCCCGCATGGCACGATCCACCGTTTGCGCGTACATCGCTTCGAAGCCGCCTTCGACCGTTTGCTGCGGGCCGTTCATTTTGAATTGCTTCAGGTCGGGGATCGCAACGGCGGGCGCAATTCCCTGGAGCGTCCGCGGGAGGTACGGTCCGAATGCGACAGCGCGGAAGGGCGAGGGCTTCTCTTCTGGCATCGACTGCATTGCGCGGTTGAGCCAGCCAGCGTCGGTGGCTTTCAAGCCGGGTGTGCCGGATTCCATGAAATCCTGCGCGTCGAAGTGCGAGCGGGTCGGATCCGGGGAGCCGACAGCGTGGACAATGGCGAGCTGGCCATTGCGAAAAAGCGGCTGGAGCGGCTCGAGGCTCGGGTGCAAACCGAAGAAGCCGTCGAGATCAATCGCGGCGTCCGTGCCGCCGCGACGGGGCTGAGGAATCGCGATCGTCGGACGGAGATTATAGTAATTCGGCTCTGCAAAAGGGACGACGACGTTCAGGCCATCCATTGCACCGCGCTGAAACAGGACGACCATTTTTTTCTTATTCGGTGATGCCGTGGCGGCCACGGCGCGCTGCAAAAATGACGGAAGAGCGGCCATGCCCAGCATGGCGATGCCACTGCTCTTGAGGAAATATCTTCGAGAGATGCTCATTTGGATTCTCCGTTGCTATCGGCGCTGAAATTCGGGCGCGCCGAGGACCAATCCGGCAATCAGACCTTCGTTCACCTGCGCGATCGGGTCATCCAGCCGCGCCTGCAAAATCTGTGGATCGGCCATTCTTCCTTCGAGAGTTTTGCGCGTCCCGGGCGTCACCTGCCCGCCGAGGAAAACATCGATGGCGCGAGAGAGCGCTCGATTCGGGTCCGCCGTCGCTTCAGGACCGAACATGGCGTCCAAGTTCACCTGGGCGCCGGGCATGCGGTCACTCGAAAACGCCAACGCGAAATTCAGACGATTGAGAAGTGCCCCGGTATTCACCCATGTTTCCGCTTTATCGGAATAGCCGGTCGGCGGCTGGCATTGGAACAACGGCTCCCCCATCCGCCCCACCCACTGAGCGAGCGGGAGCGCGACGGGAACATCAGCGCTCAGGACGCGCGCCGTGCTGGCGACGAGCTCGAACGGGGTCTTCACCTTGGAGCGATAGGCGTCCTTTGACCAGAACTCCGGTGAATAAATCATGGTCTTCAGCACACTGCGGATGTCGCCATCGGTTGCTGCGTAATTTTGGGCCATGCGATCAATGAGCGATTGCGGCGGATTGTCGGAAACGAAATGGCGAGCGAGCTCGGTGGAAATGAACCTCGCGGTGGCCGGATGATTCGCAAGCATTTTCAGGGCTTCTTCGCCGTCCTTCATCCCACCGTAACTGAACGTGCGGCCCATAACGACTTTCTTTCCCTGCCCGTGAATCCGGTCGTCGAAGAAAAACTCGGGATCTTTGCGCGGCTCGTGGACCGTCCAGCCCGTAAGACATTCCGCCATCTGGATAACGTCCTGCTGTGTATAGCCGGCGTCCACGCCGACGGTGTGCAGTTCCATAACTTCGCGGCCGTAGTTTTCATTCAGTCCGCGATCTTGCTTTTTTTTCTGTGGGGGATTCGATTGCGATACACCCGTGGGGCCGGGAAACGTGCCCGGGGTTGGCGCCACACCGCCGGCAAAAACTCCCTGATAACGAGGATGGCGCATCGCCGCTTCCTGCTGCATGTGCTGGACCGCGGCAGGGTCGGCACTCAGCCAGTTATCGAGGTAAAACAACATCGCGGGACTCTTTGCCGTGGCGATCAGCAAATCCTGGAATTTTCCCATTGTGTGCGGGCGGATCGTGTCACGGACGTACGAAGTCATCAGCCAGCGGTCGGCTCCCTTGCCCGCAAAAACGTTGAAGTGATTGAACCAGAAATCTTCCATCGAGGCTTCGAGCTGGCGCTGGCTGTACACGGCGCGATCGAGCTTGGCCATGGACAACTCGGCGATGATGCGCTGCGGACCCTGGATTGCCGCGAGCTGCTGCCGGGCCTTATGGAGATTGTCGTCGCCGGTATCTTTCACTTTGGCCACCGCTTCGCGACGCTTTTCCTGCTGCTGGTCCTTGAATTCTTCCTTTGTGATGCCCTCTTTCTTGACGGCCTGCTCGGGCGGCGGAAATTCCTCGAGGAGTTTTTTCGACGACATGCTCAGCGTCGGATAGGCTCCCAGGCGCTGGTCGAGCGCGGAATCGTCGATCGAATCCGGATGAAGCTGCTGATCAATCCATTTTTCAAGTCCCATCTGGCGGACGCGCTCAACGTCGCCGGGGCGCGGACCGTAGGCCAGGCGATTGAGCGCGTGAAGGGTTGCTTCGTCCGCGGTCAGCTCCGTGATGGGAAGATTACCTTTGAATTTCTTGTCGAGAACAATCGTCGCCGAGCCTTTCGAGGATTTCTTGCCGGTGTCCTCATCGGCAGCGCCGAGAGAGGCAGCGAATGCGGGAGCGAAGCCCAAAACGACGGCCAGAGCCCCGGCAAGCATGCCAGCGCCTCTGACGTCAAGCCGGTGAGGAGGCTTCAAAACCCTCTTCCTTCGCATCTCATGGCCCTCGGGCGATCCACCTCAGGGAGGTACACATGTCCCTGATCTCTCTTCCATTCAGTGTAACCCCTCGGAACTGGAAAAGTTGTAAGAGGCCGCCTAGGAGTACACGACAGAAGCGAGCGCGGAGCTCAGCGCTCGAGGAGAAACGGAAGGGCCTTCAATTTCTGTTCGTCCTCGGGAGTGATGCCTGTAATTTCGACGCCGAGGCCGTTTTCCTCCACGTGACGCACGGTACATATCACGCGAAACGAAAAGGCGGAATCTTTCAGCTTCAACTCGAGGACGGTCCCGCAAGGCTGTGAATCACGGGTGCGGATGAACATCCCTCCCGGCCCGATGATGGAAACGATACCTTCCAGACGTGGACGAGTTCCCTGCGCGCGTATTATGCGTCCCTCGGGGACCAGGACGCGCTGGTGGCGACGCCTTTCTTTCTTGGCTGCTGCCATATTTTTGTCGCTAACGCACGGCACGAAAGCCGTCAAGCGTCCAGAAATCCTGCGCCTCGTCGTGGCGGAGAACGTAAAAGTTCCCGTCGTCGGCGCGGACACGGAAATAACTCGCCTCGGGGGAATACCAACGTCCATCTAGCTCGTTGATCTCAAATTGCCGGCCACGAAGGATGAAACGGAGGGGGCGTTCGTCGGCGCGGTGTCCCGCATAACATTGGACGCGAATTTCATTCATCGCGCCTCCATGGAATGGAAGGGATCCCGCCGCTCGAGAATTTTTGCGGCCAGAGCGAAGTGTAACAGCATCGCATACTCGAAGGAATCACTTGCGCTAAGCGATCCACTAATTGCCTCTCGCTCGTGCGCTAAGGACGTCTGCGGCATCGCGCGCCTCGGCGTTAAAGGCGGCCCCGAGAAGGACGATCAACGCCGTCAAGTACATCCATAAGAGCAATCCGATTGCGGCAGCCAAACCGCCGTATACGACGTCGTAGGGCATCTTCCGCATGTAGAAGCCGAAGACGATATCCACCGCCCACCATAGAGCGGTCGCCACGACAGCCCCCGGGATCAGTTCTTTGAACCCGCGGTAGCCGGGGCGGCCGATGCGATACAGCAAGACGAGGACGCCCATCGCGAGCAGAAATACAAGCACAGCATAAAACAAAAAGCCGACTTGGCGGATCAAGTTGGGCAAGCCGATGTGGTGGATCAACCAGGCGCGGGCCTGCTTGCCGAACACCGTGAGGACCACCACGGCCAGCGATGGCACAACCGTGAGACAGAGGAGGATGAGGGCGCGGAGATGGAGCCGCCAGAACCCCGGACGCAGCAGGTCACCTTCGATGATGCGGAATCCATCGATGTAGCCCACCATCACTTGAGAACCGGCGATCAATGTTCCGCCCAAGCCGAGCAAGAACCATTTCCAAGGATGCAGACCCTTGCGCACAAAATATTGGGTGACGACATCCTCGCTGCCGGGGGGAAGAATCAATAGAAGGCGTTCTGGAATTTCCTTCACCGCCCCATGGAAAAAACTCGTGCTGCTGAGAACGCCCAGCGCCAGAAGCAGCATCGGGAAAAAGGCAAGGAACATGTTGAAGGCGATCGCCTGGCCGAGCGTCATGCAATCAGGAAAAAGCCGCCCCAACCCGCGAAACAAGTTTTTGAGCAGGCGTTCCATCGGGTATCCGGCGGATTATACGGGAACGGCGGAATTGCGCACGAGTTCTTTGGGTTTGCGCCGGGTCCATTTGGGGCGCCCTTGCCGGAGGGTGCAACGCGGAGTAAACTGCTCGCGAAGTGTTGCCGAGGAGGTACGCAATGGCTCGCCTGGTGCGGTGCGGACTCATTCAAGCGCGCTGCGAATGGTCGCCGGACAAGTATTCCATCCAGGACATTCGCAAGAAAATGGTCGAAAAGCACGAAAAGCTGATCGAGGCTGCCGCGAAAAAGAAGACGCAGATCTTGTGCCTTCAGGAGCTATTCAACGGGCCGTATTTCTGCGCCGAGCAACAGGAGCGATGGTACGAATTGACCGAGCCGATCCCGGATGGGCCGACGATCGAGCGGATGAGGAAGCTGGCGAAGAAGTACGAGATGGCGATGGTCGTCCCGATTTACGAGCGCGAGATGAGCGGTGTATTTTACAACTCCGCGGCAGTGATCGATGCCGACGGGCGGTACCTGGGCAAATATCGCAAGCATCACATTCCACACTGCCACCCAGGATTCTGGGAGAAATTTTATTTTACTCCGGGGAACAGCGGGTACCTCGTTTTCGACACGAAGTTTGCGCGTGTCGGCGTGTACATTTGCTACGACCGCCACTTCCCCGAAGGAGCACGAATCCTGGGATTGAACGGCGCGGAGATCGTTTTCAATCCTTCGGCGACCGTCGCCGGGCTGAGCGAATATCTCTGGGAGCTCGAGCAGCCGGCACATGCCGTCGCCAACGGCTATTTCGTCGGCGCGATCAACCGCGTGGGAAAGGAATCTCCGTGGAATATCGGCGAGTTCTACGGCAAGAGCTACTTCTGCAATCCCCGCGGCAAAATCGTGGCCCAGGCGAGCCGCGATAAGGACGAAGTGGTCGTCGCTGATCTGGACCTCGAGGAGATCAATCAGGTTCGCGCGACATGGCAGTTTTACCGCGATCGCCGCCCGGAATCGTATGGCGAGATCACGCGGACGCAATCCGCCGCACGCGCAGTTGATGCTGCAGACTGAAAGGCATTGCACCAGGGGTTTGAACGAATGACAACGACGCCGAAGATGACCGGAACGCGCAGCGAAGAAGTTGTCCGCAAGCATAAGGAATTCATCTGGCCGGCGGTTGCGAATTACTACGAGAAGCCGCTCGTGGCCGACCATGCCTCGATGCAATACCTCTGGGACATCGAGGGCAAGAAGTACCTCGACTTCTTCGGCGGAATTGTGACTATCGGCGTCGGGCACTGCAATCCTAAGGTGACATCGAAAATCAAAGAGCAGATGGACAAGCTCCAGCACACTTCGACGCTTTATCCCAACGAAGCCATCGTTGCCCTTGCCGAAAAACTGGCGCAGATCACGCCCGGAAAATTGCAGAAGAGCTTCTTGACGAGTTCAGGAACTGAAGCGAACGAAGCTGCGCTTTTGCTCGCGCGCATGGTGGGGTCCAGCTACGACATCGTAGCGTTGCGCCATGCCTACTCGGGCGGCTCGATGCTGGCGAAGAGCGTGACGGCGCAGTCGGCATGGCGGAAGGGCGGAGTCATCAGCGTGGGCATTTCACATGCCGTGAATCCGTATTGCTATCGCTGCCCGCTGCACCTCAAGTACCCGGAGTGCAACGTCGCGTGCGCGAACGACATAGAGAGCGCGATCCAAACCACCACGAGCGGCTCGATCGCCGCGTTCATCGCCGAACCGATTCAGGGCGTGGGAGGCTTCATCACGCCGCCCCCGGAGTATTTCAAGATCGTGTACCGAATCGTGAAGAATTATGGCGGGCTGTTTATCTCTGACGAGGTCCAAACCGGCTGGGGGCGCACGGGAAAGAAATGGTGGGGCATCGAGCAGTGGGAAGTGACACCGGACATCATCACTTCTGCAAAGAGCATGGGGAACGGCATGGCGGCCGGGTTGACGATCACGACGGCCGAGCTTGCCGACAAATTTCAAGGGTTGACGATCGCGACGTTCGGCGGAAATCCCGTGACTTCAGTTGCGGTGCGTGCCGTGATTGACGTGATCGAGGAAGAGAATCTCCGGGAGAACACGTATGTCGTTGGCGGCTACTTCCGCAAGAAACTGGAAGAATTGCAGCAGAAGTATCCGCTGATCGGCGATGTTCGCGGCATGGGAATGATGCAGGCGCTCGAGCTGGTGAAAGATCGCCAGACAAAGGAGCCGGCGCCGCAAGAGACGACGCAGGTGATGGAACGCGCTCGTGACAACGGACTGCTCATAGGCAAAGGCGGAATGTTCGGGAACGTCATTCGCATGTCCCCACCGATGAATATTTCCAAGGCGGACGTGGACGAAGGCATACGCCTGCTCGACAAAGCATTCAGCGAAGTCCGAAAATAGAGCTTGGGGGAAAATCGAAATGGCGACGGCAACAGTGGCGACAACCCTTTGCAAGAACTACATCAACGGCGAATGGGTCGAATCGAAGTCGGGGAAAATCGCCGAGCGGCGGAATCCTGCCAATACGGATGAAGTGCTCGCGCGGATCCCCCTTTCCACTAGGGACGAGACGAAGGAAGCCATTGTCGCGGCGAAGACCGCGTTCCCCGCTTGGCGCAACACACCTGCGCCCACGCGTGGGAAGATTTTGTTCAAGGCCGTCCGGATCATGGAGGAGCAGAAAGAGGAACTGGCCAGACTGCTCACACGCGAAGAGGGCAAGGCGCTGAAGGACTCCCTCGGCGAGGTTCAGCGATCCATCAACATCACAGAATTCATGGCCGGCGAGGCGCGGCGGCTGAATGGCGAAACGCTGCCGAGCGAGCTTCCGAAAAATTTTTCGTACACGATTCGCCAGCCGCTCGGAGTGGTGGGCGCGATCACGCCGTGGAATTTTCCGGTGGCGATTCCCGTGTGGAAAATTGCCCCGGCGCTTGTGTGTGGAAACACGGTCGTGTTCAAGCCGGCGACGCTGACGCCGCTCTCTGCCATGAGGATCGTCGAGATCTTCGAACAGGCCGGACTTCCGCCGGGCGTGCTGAATCTCGTTATGGGCTCCGGTCGGGAAACGGGCGACGAGCTTGTACAGAACCCTCACGTGCAAGCGCTTTCGTTCACGGGATCGAATGAAGTCGGCAGTGCACTCTACGCGTCAGGCGCTCAGGGAATGAAGAAATGCCAGTGCGAGATGGGCGGGAAGAACCCGGTCGTCGTCCTGGCGGACGCGGATTTGCATCTCGCGATGGAATCGACGCTCTTCGGCGCGTTCGCTTCCACCGGACAGCGCTGCACGGCAACGAGCCGCGTGGTCGTCGAGGAGAAGGTCGCCGACCAGTTTGTGGGAATGCTCGTCGAGCGCGCAAGAAAATTCGTCGTGGGCGACGGTCTCGAGCCGGGCGTCGAGATGGGGCCGTCGGTGGACGAATCGCAGATGAACACCGTTCTGCGCTACATTGAAATCGGGAAAAAGGAAGCGAAGCTGCTCTGCGGTGGCGAGCGGCTGTCGGGATCGAAATTGGACAAGGGCTGGTTCGTGGCGCCGACGGTGTTCGATCACGTTCGAGCGGACAGTGTGATTGCGCAGGACGAAATCTTCGGGCCGGTGCTGAGCGTGATTCGTGTGAAGAATTTCGAGGAAGCGCTGCAGGTGGCCAATTCCGTTCGCTACGGGCTGACCAGCGCGATTTACTCGTCGGACTCCAACAAGATTTTCGAGTTTGTGGACAAAATCGAAACCGGCATGACGCATGTCAATTCGCCGACCGTCGGGGGCGAAGCGCATATCCCGTTCGGCGGAATGAAAGCCACGACCGTGGGGCCGCGCGAAGTGGGCCACGCGGCGATCGAGTTCTATACCGAGATCAAAATCGTGTACATCGACTACACCGGCCGGAAGCGCGAATCCACTATCTATTAGCACTCATTCACGAACGCCTCTGCTGCAACGTGCATTGCTCTTACATTGTCAGCACGACGCGAAATTGGGCTTTGCCGCTCATCATCCGCGTGTATCCCTCATTCACTTTCTCAAACGGATACTTCTCGATCATCGCCCGTACGCCCGTCATCTCCGCAAACCGCAACGTATCCTCCGAGTCCGTGGCAATTCCCGAGAACCAGCCCTGGACGTTCTTCATCGCTCGGATCAATTGGATCGGCGCGGCTTCCATCGGCCCCGGTGCAGCGCCCACGACGAGCATTGTCCCGTTCATCCCCAGGCCATCGATCAGCGACGACATTGCTTTCGAGTTCGGCACCGTGGCTAGGATCACACGCGCGCCTCCGAGCTTCTGCAATTCTTCCGCCGCATTCGTTGCTGCGCTGTCAATGTATACGCTCGCTCCCAGTTTCTTCGCAAGAGCGGCATTCTCCGGCCCGCGTCCAATCGCGGCGACCTTGTAACCGAATTTCTGCCCGAACTGAATTCCCAAGTGTCCCTTGCCCGGTCGCTGCTCCCAGTCCCCTGCCTCGCTGCGTCCTCGCCCGACCTGTGGCACAATTGTGAGAGGAGACTCCTACGGCCGGACTATTCGATCGCGAAATTTACCTCGACGTCGAGACACTGCGTCTGTCGAATGAAGTCGAAGGGGGATGGGCGAACATTCGTGCGTTTGGGATCGCGGTCGCGGTCACCTGGGACAAAGAGCACGGCTTCCGGCGATGGTTCGAAGTGGATGCGGAATCCCTCATTACCGAGCTTGAAAGCTTCACGCGATTGGTCACGTTCAACGGAGATCGTTTCGACCTGGAGGTCCTGCGCGCCTATGCGCCCGTGGAGGCGTTGCGCCAGCGGTCGTTCGATGTGCACGACAAGCTCTTCAAGCAACTTGGGCATCGCGTGAAGCTCGACCAGCTTGCGCGGGACACGCTGGGCACGGCAAAGTCCGGCGACGGGCTACAAGCCGTCGAATGGTGGCGCGCGGGGCAAAAGGACCGGGTCGCCGAATATTGCGAAAAGGATGTGGCGATCCTGCGAGACGTGGTCGAGCACGGCCGTGCGAAGGGATACGTGATCGTATCGTCGCGCCAGGTCCGCGTGGAGTGGGATTGAGCGCGTTGGAAACATTCCTCGAGCAGTCTTCCCTGCTCCGCCGGGCCGCGCGCGGGTGCGTGATTGTTTTCTGCGCGATTTCATTTGCGGGCGCGGCTGCAAGCGATCCCAACGATTCCGGCCGAATCCTATGGAAACAGGTCGCAGGAGCGCACGTGCAGCTCGATGAAAAGACTCCACTCATGTGGAATGTTTTTCAGCCGGACAAATCGCAGAAGAAAAAGAACCTTGTGCTGGTACTCCTCGGGAGGCGGTACATCGCGCTCGATACAAAAGCTAAGGTCTCCTACGTACTCCTGCTTACGGACCTGAAGGCGCAAGGACCCGACTTCGAAAGCGACGACCCGGCGAGCCTGGGGCGCGTCCTGCCGAGCGCCGATTGGATCGTGCGAGATGTGGGGCCGGCGGAACTCATCAAATTAACGATGCAGGATTACGGCCGCACCCTCGAGGTCACGTTGCCGCACCCGGTCGATCTGCGTCCACTTTTTACTCACTAAGGGCCGACGACGCCCTAGTTCTGTGAGGGTGCGTTCGGCCCGGCACTGGCTTTCTGCTTCCACGACATGGGCGGCAAGCCCGTGTCGATCCTTTCCATTGTGATGCAATTGTCCACGGGACACACGAGCGCGCAGAGATTGCAGCCCACGCATTCCTCGTCGATGATTCGCGGGACGTGGACTTCCATGTTGTTCGCATTGTGTTTGCCGTTGCCATTCTTCGTAGGCGCGCGCTCGATGCACTGGTGCGCGCCGTCTTCGCAGGCCACGTAGCAGAGCTGGCAGCCGATGCAGAGATTGGTGTGGATGCGCGCGATGATTTTGAAATTGAGATCCAGATCGCCCCAGTCCATCACGTTCGGAACGGCTCGGGCGCGAAAATCCTCGATTGTGCGGAAGCCGTGGGCGTCCATGTAAGCATTGAGGCCGTCGGCCATGTCTTCGACGATCCGAAAGCCATAATGCATCGCCGCGGTGCACACCTGAACCGTCGAAGCGCCGAGCGAAATGTGCTCCGCGGCGTCAATCCAATTTCCAATGCCGCCGATTCCCACGATGGGAATTTTCACGTGTTTCGCCACGCTCGAAACCAGATGGAGAGCGATCGGCTTCACGGCCGGGCCGCAATAGCCGCCGTGCGAGGATTTTCCCGCGACGGTCGGACGCGGCGCAAAGGTCTCCAGGTCAACGCCCATGAGCGAATTGATCGTATTGATCAGGCTGACGGCGTCGGCGCCGCCGCGTTCCGCCGCGCGCGCGACGTGCGTGATATCGGTGACGTTGGGCGTCAGTTTTGAAATCACGGGCGTGCGCGCCGCTTCCTTCGCCCACGACGTAATCATCTCGGTGTATTCGGGCACCTGGCCTACGGCTGCGCCCATGCCGCGCTCGCTCATGCCGTGCGGGCAGCCGAAATTCAGTTCGAGCGCGTCGGAGCCTGCGTCTTCCGCCCGACGAACAATGTCGTGCCAGACCTCGCGCTTCGATTCGACCATCAGCGACGCGATCACCAGATGCTTGGGATAGCGCTTCTTCACTTCGGCGATTTCCCGGAGGTTAACTTCGATCGGGCGGTCGCTGATGAGCTCGATATTGTTGAGCCCCATCATTTTCACGCCATTCAGATCGATCGCACCGTAGCGCGAACTCGTGTTCTGGATCGGCTCGCCGATCGTTTTCCAGACGGCGCCGCCCCAGCCGGCGTCAAACGCGCGCATCACCTGACCGCCGGTGTTCGTCGGCGGCCCCGAGGCCAGCCAAAATGGGTTGGGGGACTCCAGACCACAAAACTTCACGCGTAGGTCCGCCATACATCACCTCCCGAAGAATTCATGCAACCACACACGAATTCCTATCTGTGTTCATCTGCGCTTGCGTGTGGTTGCTGTTGAACGTCGTTCAGGCCACGCCACATGAGCCAGATTACGACGCCAAGCATACCAAGCCAACCAAGGAAACGGACCGTGCCCGCAATCTGAGTGTCGTGTGCGAGCAGGCCCGTTTTGCCGAACAGATAATTCCAATCGTGGATCACGTCATCCCCGCCGCCGACGCTCACGAGAGGCAGATCCATGGCTCGCGCATCGGCCATGTACGTCGAGATCGGAAGAAATTGCTCGAAAAAAAAGAACAAACAGAACGCAACGCCCTGCGCTTGGCGTTGAAACAAAAAATAGGCCGCCAGCAGGATCGGCACGAGCAATTGCAAAATTGTTCCACCCGCGACGCTGAAGAATTCTCCGAAGAACCGAAACAGGAGATGACCGCCTTCGTGGATGGGAACGAAAACGCCGTCCATCAACATAAGGACTCCCGTACCGCGCGCGGCCTGATAAAGAAACAACGCATAAAAAATGACCCAACCCGCGAGGATTGATCGAGGGAACGGCTCCCAATCCTCTTCGAGCTGTTCCAGAAACGACAGCCGATCGGTCCACGACTCGGGGAAGCGCACGGCCGGCTAATTCCTGCCGCGCGGCGAGCCGAGCCAAGTGTCAATGCCGCGCGCCGCCTTCATGCCCTCGGCTACGGCATCGACCACTTCTTTGCCGCCGTTGACGCAGTCGCCTCCCGCAAAATATTTCGCGTGACCGGTCTGGTGACTCTCGTTCACGGCGACGGTGCCGTTGCTTCGCACCTCGATCCCCGGCACGGCGCGCAAGATTTCCGTCACAGGCTTTTGCCCGATGGCGCGAATGACCATGTCCACATCGAGCTTGAATTCGCTTCCGGGAATCGAAGCGATCTTCGGCGTGCCGCCGCTCTTGGCAGCTTCCACTCGCGTGCGGATACATTCAATGGCGGACACTTTGCCGACCTCGCCAATTACGCGAATCGGCTGAGTGAACCAGTGAAAAATCACGCCATCGAGCTTGGCGAGGTCAAATTCATAGCGGAACGCCGACATTTCCTTTTGGCCACGGCGGTAAATCAAATGGACAAATTCCGCGCCGAGCCGCTTTGCGGCGGTGACCACATCAATCGCCGTGTTGCCCGCGCCGATGCAAGCGACGCGGCGGCCGACTTGAACTTCAGCGAACGGCCGCGACTTTGTCGATTCAATGAACTCGATCGCGCCGCACACGCCGATCAGATCCTCGCCGGGCAATTCGATGCTTTCGGTTTCTCCAAGCCCAAAGCCAACAAAGATGGCGTCGAAATCTTTTTCCAACTGCGCAAAGGTGATGTCACGGCCGACTTCCGTCTTCTGGCGGAATTCGACGCCAAGCGCGCGGACCATTTCGGCTTCGGCCAGAGAATCGCGCGCGCGCGTCTTATATGCGGCGATGCCGTATGTGTTCAGGCCGCCAGGAAGCTCATGGCGATCGAAAAGGGTGACACGATAACCCCATTTGGCAAGTTCAGCAGCGCAAGCGAGCGAGGCAGGCCCCGAGCCTAGGCAAGCAACGTGCTTCCCATTGGGCGCGCCGGCGCGGAATATTTGGATCTTGCGGTCGAGGACGTAGTCAACGGAGTAGCGCTGCAGGCGCCCGATCTCGATGGGCTCAATTCCCTTCTCGTGCATCACACAGGCGCCCTCGCACAGAACTTCCGTGGGACACACTCGTCCGCAGCTTTGGCCGAGAATATTGGCTTCGAGAATCACGCGCGCTGAGCCTCGCAAATTGCCGGTGGAGATTTTCTTGATGAATGCAGGAACGTCAATGTGGGTCGGGCAGGCGATGGTGCACGGCGCGTCGAAGCAATACAGGCAGCGAGCTGCCTCCACGGCCGCCTGGCGAGGCGTCATGGGCGGCGTGATGTCCGCAAAGTTCTTCTCGTACTGTTCCGGCGAGAGCTTGGGAGTGGTTTCGTGGAGCGTCATGGTGAGTCTTGTGCCGGTCGCGGCATCTGGGAAAGAGGCCATTCTAGTGCCGTTCGCACGGGTTGTCTCTAGCTTCCTTCAGCCGCTTGACGCGCAATGGTAAGCGGATGTTGTCTTGCGGCCTGCGCAGCACACTCATGAAAACCGGGTTCTCATCCTCGTGCGAAAGCGAGGGGAAGGGGTGTAAGCTACTTTGCCTTGCAAGAATTCCGAGGAGGAATCTGCATCCATGCGCTTCGATAGCCTGATCCGCAACGGCACGATCATCACCGCGACAGATACGTATGCGGGCGATATCGGAATCCGTGACGGAAAAATCGTCGCCATCGGACAGGACCTCCCGATCGAAGGCGCAGATAAAGTAATCGACGCGACGGGCCGCTACGTGATGCCGGGCGGCATCGATGTCCACACGCACCTCGACATGCCCTTCGGCGGCACGACCAGCGCCGATGATTTCGAATCGGGGACGATTGCCGCAGCCTTCGGCGGCACAACGACGCTGATCGACTTTGCTATCCAATACAAAGGGCAAACACTTCGCCACGCGTTCGACACGTGGATGAAGAAGGCCGACCGCAAGGCGACAATTGATTATTCGTTCCACTGCATCATCACGGACATCGCGGACGCGCAACTCAACGAAATGAAGGCTCTCGTGCGCGAGGGCGTCCCCACGTTCAAACTGTTCATGGCTTATCCGGGGGTGTTCATGCTCGATGATGCTTCCATCTTTCGCGCCATGAATGAGGCGGCGTCGAACGGCGGGATGATCTGCATGCACGCGGAGAATGGCGGCGCGATCGATGTGCTCGTGCAGCGCGCTCTCGCGGAAGGAAAACGCGCGCCGAAATATCACGCGCTGACGCGTCCGACGACGGCCGAGGCCGAAGCGACGTCGCGGGCTATCGCGCTGGCGGAAATGGCCGGGGCGCCAGTTTATATCGTGCATCTCTCCTGCAACGAAGCGCTCGAAAAGGTTCGCGAGGCGCGCGACCGCGGGCTTCGCGTTTACGCGGAGACGTGCCCGCAGTATCTCTATCTTTCACTCGAGAACATGGATGTGCCGGGCTTCGAGGGAGCAAAGTATGTTTTCACGCCTCCGCTACGCGAAAAATGGCATCAGGAAAAACTCTGGCAAGGCCTGGCGCAGGACGATCTGCAAGTCGTTTCCACGGATCACTGCCCTTTTTGCTTCAAGGAGCAAAAGGAGCTCGGCAAAGACGACTTCACCAAAATCCCGAATGGCGGACCGGGGATCGAGCATCGGATGAGCCTGGTGTACAGCGGCGGCGTGAACGGCAATCGCTTTTCGCCGAACCGGTTCGTACAACTTGTCTCCACAGCGCCCGCGAAACTGTTCGGCCTCTACCCGCGAAAGGGCACGATCGCCGTCGGGTCGGATGCCGACCTTGTCGTGTTCGATCCAAATGAGGGGCAGACGATCAGCGCGAAGACGCACCATATGCGCGTGGATTACTCGATGTTCGAGGGCATTCGCGTGAAAGGAATTCCCAAGATTGTGCTTTCTCGCGGGCGAACGGTCGTCGAAAACGGAAAGTTTGCCGGAAAGCCGGGAACGGGAGAGTTTCTTAAGCGCGAGAATCCCGCCCGAGTCTGAGCCTCGAAGCGGCCGCTTGATCGTTCGGCTGCTCTCACCCCGCAATCAGCGGCGCAAAACGCCCGCGACCCAGGGAATCCCGACCAAACCCTCGTGCACTTCTACATTCACAGGATCGCCGGAGCTGAAGCGGTCGAAGTCGCCGCGATCGACCGGCACGCGCTCGAAGCGATGCCCGTCCCGCCAGGACGTGACGATCAGGCGGCGATTCGGAACTGGACCAGCCATCGCAAATTTTCCAACCACTCGCGCCGGCTCAAGTTGAGACGGCGCACGATCCAGTGCTCCATTCCCGAGCAGCAGAGCTGCTAGAAGCCATGGCAGCGGGATGAGGCCATAATAGATGCGCTTCAGCGCCTCGACATCCGCATGACGTAGAGTGCGCCGCTCAAGCCAGATGGCCAATCCCAGTGTCAGGAAAAACAGGATCCCGATGAAGATGAGGATCCCATCGAGCTCGAGAGCCGGGAAACGGTTGCTCGCAGCAACAAAGGCGATCGCGCCCAACAGGAAGATCGCCGTGCGATTCAGCAGCTTTTGCCGCAGCAAAAACTCGGCCGCAGAAGAGCCGAGGCCGCACGAGGCGCAGACATCCGTGTCCCGGTCCGATCCGCAGTTCAGACAGCGCGTCATTTTCGAGCTCGCGTAGACCCCTACAACACTTGATGCTATGCACAGCAAACGAAACTGTCAATTCCGCTGCCGTACGGCCGCCGCATAGCCCTGCCGCTGATTAGACACCGAAAATCCGAGGGAGGATTCGCGTATAATCCCGCAATGACCCTCCAAGAATTTTTCCCCAAGCAAAAGGAAGCGATCCGCGTTCGGACGAAGGAAGTATTCGCGCTGCTCCGCCCGGAGCACATGCCATGGAAGCCCGAGAAGGGCGCGCTGAGCGTGGGAGAGACGCTGCGTCACCTTTGGGAATCGGAAGAGGCAGTCCGGAGCGTCGCGCTCGAAGGAAATTTCGCATACTACGAAGCCCGCATGCCGAAAGGCCTTCGCGCGGTTCTTGGAACCCCCACGACGCTCGAGGAAGAATTGAAAAATATCGATCGCGTCCACCGAGAAACCTTGGCGGCCGTCGCCGCCTGTCCGGCGGAATTACTCGAACAAGAACGCGCGCACGCGGGGTTGGGATTTCGCCGGAAGGTTATCGTGATGCTGTTCGGGATGAACGAACATGAAGTTCACCATCGGGCGCAGTTGATGACCTACCTGCGGATGCTCGGCACCCCGGCCCCCGAGCCGTTCAAACTCCCCGGAAAATAAGCCCACAATCCTCGCTCATTTCAACTGGCGAACGCTCGCGGATGGGCTGTCGAGGCAGACCATGTTCTCGTCCCGGCCGTTCGAGAGAAGCTCGCAGTCAATTTCCCGGGCGCTGCGAATGGCTTCGGCGGAGGTTGCTCCTGTGGCAGCGGCGCAATGTGTGCCGCCCTTGAAGGTCATGCAGACTTCGTACTGCTGGTGCGTCTGCTGAATCGAGGAATGGATCAGCACCCCGACGAGGATGATCCCCCCGAGCGCCATGATCCATCGCATGGGGTTCGATTTTTTCGGCATATTTTCCCGAACTGCGCCTCGTTCGTTGCTAGTTCACGTCTTCCACAGCAACGCTCGCGCGACGCGCCAACTCTCGCTGGATGTACTTCCGCAAATGCGGCGAAAGCCCTTCAAGAGCCGCAATCTCTTTCAGGTCGCTCAGTGTGAGATTGGGAAGAAAAGCCAGGACGACCGGAGCCGGCGTGTCCTCGTTTCGCACGAGTGCCGCGCGAACATTGTACTGGCTGGACCACTTCGGGTGTTGCGCGATCGCCGCGACTACACGGGCCGGGACACCTGCCTTCGCCAAGGCCTTCAAAACCTGGCTTTCCGCCAGAAACGCGTTGGCAAGGGCGAGCTTAATGGCATGCGGATGGCCCTCCGCGAGGAGTGCGCCGGCGACGCGTGAAGGACCGCGGCGCGCCAGAGTCAGCTTCTGCCCCACGGGCAAATGCGGCACGCGTGCGACAAGGATCTCTTCGGCCACACGGCGAATATCGGCCGGCGTCGAGGGCATCAGGCTAACTCGGACAAGATCGAATAAGTAGAGTTGGCGCAGCAAAGAAAGCGCGATGCGCCGCTGCGTGTGCGGGTGGCGGACGAGGCGCACGCGGACGCTTTCGCTCGAAGTCCATTTTCCTTCCGCAGCAACGGCGCTCAGCACGTTTGTCGATAGGTCCAAGCGTTCGAGCAGCAGGGTCAAATGGGTCTCGTCGACATTCGGGTTCTCAAGGAGTGCGAGCAGGATCTCTTCGTCCGTCTCGTGAACAAGCGCTTTCAGTCCATCCCCCGTGGCCGACCGCGCCCGCCGGAGCAAATCCGCGGAATCATCCGGCATGTGCCTTACGCCGCCCCAGACGAATCGCGAGTTTCGCTGCTGCTTCCGCGGGCTTCACTTTCAACGTGACGATCCTGGCGTGCGGTGCCACTTGCTTCAGCCCGGCGTCGATCGCAGCGTCGAAAAATTTGCTTTGCCCAATCGTGCCCCCGGCCTTTGCAATCTCCACTTCACGCTTTTGCATCTTGAGCTTGCCGAGCACGTTCGCGGCGAGTTCCGCCAACGATTCCGCCGCGCCCGATAATATATCGCGCGACACCATGTCGCCTTGATCGGCCAATTCGCCGACCAGCGGAAAAATCCGCGGAAAGACATCGTCGGGATTTTTCACGACCCAATCGAGCACGCGCTCCCAGTCGGGGCACGCGAGCCACTTCAGCATTCTCTCGGAGAGCGCGGTCGAGGAACCGCGCCGCTCCTCGGCACGCACCACAGCCGCAAGAGCGCGCCGGCCAATATCGAATCCGCTGCCTTCATCGCTGAACCACGGTCCCCGGCCACCGGCGCGCGCGGTCTCGCCTTCTGCGTCGCGGCCGTAAGCCGCCGAGCCCGTCCCGACAACGAGGATGATACCTTCGCCGTCGCCGACCGCCGCCTGGAGCGTGATGGCGAGATCCGTAGTCACATTCACAGCAGCTTCTGAAAATCCGCGCTCGAGGAACTGGGCGATACGCTTGGCCACCGCCGCGCGTCCAGCGCCCCCGATTCCGGCGTAGATACCGCGGATGTCGCTCGATTTGATGTGCTGGTGTGCGAGCACCACGTCCGCGGCGTCGCTCAGGGTAAACCACGCTTTGGCGTATCCCGTGCGCATCGGGTTCGAAGCTCCGGCGGTGGCGCGAGCGAGGACATTCCCCGCAGCGTCCACAAGAACGCAATCCGTCTTCGTCCCTCCACCATCGATTCCCAGGAAATACCCCGCCTTAGCGGGAGGCTTCGCTCGTCGCATCAATCCTCACACTGCTTGACAGTCTTTGAACCTGGCGGTTAGCATCGCGCGACCCGCCGGGCGCAACGCGATGCAAATTAGCCCCATTGACCTCTCCATCCTGGTGCTCTATCTCGCGGGCATTACGCTTTTCGGCGCTTGCTTTCGCCGCAGACAGCAAAATCTCCGTGACTATTTCTTGGGAGGCCGCTCGGCGCCGTGGTGGGCGCTGGCCTGCTCCATCGTGGCCACCGAAACGTCCACACTTACCATCATCGGGACGCCCGGAATCGCCTACGCCGGAAACCTGGGTTTTCTCCAACTCGTGCTGGGTTACTTGATCGCGCGTGTGATTCTCTGCCTGGTGCTTGTGCCACAGTACTTCCAAGGGGAATTTTACACGGCTTACCAGCTTCTCGAAAGGCGCTTTGGCGCCCGAATGAAATCTTCGGCAGCCGTGGTATTTCTCGTGACGCGGGCGCTGGCCGAAGGTGTTCGGATATCGGCGATCGGCAAAGTGGTCAGCGTCGCATTTGGCACGGGCGATCGCATTTCGATCCTGATCGTTGCCGCGCTCACGCTGATCTACACATTTGAGGGAGGAATGCGCGCAGTCATATGGACTGACGTGGTTCAGTTCGCGCTTTATTTTACGGGCTCCTGTGCAGCGTTCTTCCTACTGCTGCACAAGATTCCCGGCGGCTGGCCAAGCGTCACGCAAGCTGCCGCAGCAGCCGGAGGGAAGCTGACGATCTTCGATTTCACGTTCAGTTTGACGCGGAGCTATACGTTCTGGTCCGGCATTCTCGGCGGAACATTTCTCACCATGGCAAGCCACGGGACCGATCAGACAATGGTCCAGCGCCTGCTCGCAGCGCGGAATGAGCGCGACAGCAAGAAAGCGTTGCTCGCGAGCGGCGTCATCATCCTCGTGCAATTCGCGCTTTTCCTGGTCATCGGTGCGATGCTCTTCGTGTACGCACAACATGCCTCGCTCCCTGTGCCCGGGGGCGATCCGGACCGTATCTTTCCTGAGTTCATCGTGCACGGGATGCCCGTTGGTCTCGTGGGCCTGGTGCTCGTCGCAATCTTTGCGGTGGCGATGTCCAATGCGAGCGGCTCTTTGAACTCGCTCGCATCCTCCAGCATCATCGACCTGGGAGCGAGGGGTCCGGACGCGGGCCAGTCGCTCGTGCGGCCACGCCAAATGACGATCGTTTGGGGCGTCGTTCTCGCCATGCTGGGACTGATTCACTGGGGCCCCGTCCTGGTGGCGGGCCTGACGATTGCTTCGATCACGTACGGCGCTATGCTTGGAGTGTTTTTGCTGGGAACGTGGAATCGCCGCGCCACGGAGAATGGTGCGCTCGTGGGGTTTGTGACCGGCCTCGCGCTGATGATTGCCGTTAGGCTGCTGACGCCGCTGGCGTGGACGTGGTATGTCCTCGTCGGCACCATCGTGACTTTCGCAGTGGGATCTTTTGCAAGCATGATCGCGAACGGATCGCACAAAGACGGTGCGCCCGTACGCCAAAATGGATGAGCACAGAGAAACAAATATGAATGCACAGGCGAAACCTGGCGAACGCCCTGGACTCATACGGGCCCTCGGTGGCTGGGCCGCGGCAGCGATCGTCGTCGGGACGATGGTTGGCACGGGAATTTTCCTGAAGCCTAGCGAGATGGCGGCTGCGGCCGGCTCAGTCACAATTCTCTTCGCCGCATGGGTGGTCGGCGGGCTGCTCTCGATGTTTGGGGCGTTGAGCTTTGCCGAGCTGGGCGCCTCGATCCCGGAGGCGGGCGGGGAATATGCTTACCTGCGGCGCGGCTTCGGCCCGGCCTGGGGATTCCTTTTCGGCTGGATGCATTGCATTGTCGGGCGTCCCTCATCCGCGGCTTCGATTGCAGCGGGATTGGTTCGCTTCGTAGTGTTTTTCCTTCCGGCAATGGCAACGCCGCTTTACACATTTCATTTTGCGCTGCCTTTTCACGCGAATCATCCCACAGTGTTCGTTTTCACATGGGCGCAACCGCTGGCCGTCGTGGCCATAGTCGTGATGACGTTCATCAATTATCTTGGCGTGCGCCTCGGCGGCCAGGTGCAAGTCGGATTGACAATCATAAAAATCGCTTCCGTTCTCGCCATCGTTTTTCTTGGATTCGCATGGGCGCACGGCCGCGCGGAAAATTTTCATCCCATTTGGCCTGCATCTCCTGGCTGGGGCACTTTCACAGGGTTTTTCGCAGCTCTGGCTGCCGCGATGTGGGTTTACGACGGATGGGAGGATTTGAACCTCGTGGGGTCCGAGGTCAGCCATCCCGAGCGAAACATTCCTCGAGCCCTGATTGGCGGCGTCGCATTTGTCGCCGTGATATTCACTCTTTTTAGCGCCGTCTGCATCTACGTGCTGCCGTTTGGTACGGTAGCGGGATCGCAACATGTGGCGTCGGACGTCGTCGAGAGCTTTGCGGGGCGCGGCGCGGCGCTCTGGATCACAATGGCGATGGTCATCTCCGCGCTCGGGTCGCTGAATTCCTCGATCATGAGCGGCGCGCGCGTGGACTATGCGATGGCCCGCGACGGAATTTTCTTTCGCTTTGCGGCCGCCATCCATCCGAAATTTCGCACGCCGGGGAACGCGTTGATCTTTCAAGGCTGCCTTGCGGGACTTATGGCGCTTACGGGAACGTTCGAAGACCTCACCTCACTGTTTATTTTCGTCGCCTGGATTTTTTATGGCCTCGCCGTCGTCGCCTTGTTCCGCATGCGCCGCACGGAGCCGGAACTACCGCGCCCCTATCGCACGTGGGGATATCCCGTGGTGCCAGCCCTGTTTGTGGCGGGCGCGCTCGCGCTGACGGTCAGCATCTGGTTCGACCGTCCCGTGCGCTCATCCATCGGGCTTGCCCTCATGCTCTTGGGGCTTGTGTTTTACCGGCAGTGGCGCACCCGCGCAGTGGCAGGCTAGAAGGCGGCGGGGTTTCGCGCGTCAGAGGCGTTGGAACGCGCCCGCGAGGCTTCCCACGGGGAATAATTCCGGATGGAAAAGATGCGCGAGAAGCGCGACTCCATCCGCAAGGCGAGGACCGGGACGCGAGAAATAACTGTTTGCGTCCACGGCAAAAATGCGGCGTTCGCGCATGGCGGGCAACGCGTTCCAAATCGCAGGGAGCTGTTGCGTTTTGAATTCGGCGACGATCCGCGCGACGTTGTAACCACACGGCATCACAACGAACATGTCCGCGTTCGTTCCGGCAATTTCTTCAGCGGTCGTACGGAACGACGGCTCCCCCGCGCGGCCCAACACATCCTCGCCACCCGCCTTGGCCACCATTTCCGGAACCCAGTGTCCTCCCACGTAAAATGGATCGAGCCACTCGAGGCAAAGTACGCGCGGGCGAGAAGCAGCGCGCGCAGCCACGGTCTCGATCGCGGCGACTTTTTTCTCGAGCGCCGCGGCAAGCGCCTCTGCCTCAACGCCCCGGCCCGTGGCTTCGCCAACGCGCCGAATATCGTTCCAAACATCGCCCAGGGAATGTGGCGTAAGCGAAAGAACTCGGGGCTGCTTTGATAGATGCGTGAGAGCGGTTGCGAGATCGCCCGGCGAAGCCGCGCAAACGTGGCAAAGTTCCTGGGTCACAATCAGGCCGGGCGAAAGCGAGCCGAGAAGTTCGGCGTCCACCGCATAGATGCTTTCGCCTCTGCCGACGAGCTCCATCACCTGTCGATCCAGTTCCGCGGGCAACGCCTTCGGGTCCACGCGCGGGCGAATCAGCGCAGGTTTCTTCGCCGCTTCCGGGGGGAAGTCGCATTCGTGCGTCACGCCGACAACCGAATCGCCGAGGCCGAGGGCGTATAGGATTTCGGTTGCCGAAGGCAGCAGCGAGCAGATTCGCAACTGCGGCTTCACCTGGGATTGTGCGGAAGCCATCGTCTCACGCCGTTCCGGCTGCGGCAGCGCGCGGCAGAAGGTCGGCAAAGATGAAGCCATCGCGCTCGACAATCTCGCCGGTTTGCACAGGAATCGCCTCGCGGAACATTGGTCCTGCACCCGCGAATGTGTGGAACTCGCCATTTTCGCCACAAGGGTCAACATTTGTTGGCAAAGCTGCGAGCAATTCCGCATCGAACCGTCGGCCTGCAAAGGTTCGATGAAGCTTTCGCGGGTCCACGCAGGTGAGGTATGCGGAAAGGCCCCCGGCTAGCATCTCCTCCGCCAGGCAACGTGTATCACGTCGCCAAAGGGGAAAAACAGGCGTCATCCCGCAAGCCGCCAACCGGCTTTCCCGGTAAGCGCGGATGTCTTCCAGGAAGAGATCGCCGAATACGACGTGAAAAACCCCTTCGGCTCGAGCGCGTGCCATCGCTTCGCCCATCGCCTGTTCGTAAATTTCGTTCGAACATTGCGGAGGAATCGGAACTTTAATCAACGGGAGGCCAGCCGCCGCTGCTTGCGCCTCGACCAAGCTCTCGCGGACCGCATGCATTGCAACGCGCTGGTAGGCCTGATTTATGGTAGTGAGGAGCGCCACAATCTTGAACTCGCCGCTCTGGCGAACAGTGTGAAGAGCCCAGGCGCTGTCCTTGCCGCTGCTCCATGCAAGCCACGCCGGCGGCGGATTGTTCTTTGCGCGCGTTTGTGTGTCGCTCATAGAAGGACTAATGGTACAGCAGATACTTTCGCCGCATCGCGCGGAACTTGTCGAGATCCGCGGCCCAATCGGCAACGATGCTCGCCGGATCGTCGCCGCGCTCGAGACGCGCGAGCGTGGATTCGGAACCGAGCAACTCAATCATTTTCTCGACCTGAAAATTGTTCGGATACAAGCGGTGCAGTGCCGCGGCAATCTCAAGCCCCATCAGCATCGAACGAAGCGAGGGGCGATCCATGATCACAAGCGAGATACCTTGGCACAACTGCCCATTGTAAAGGCCTTCACGTGGCGTGAACTGCGTGGCCGCATATTTCACGCCGGGCGTTTTCTGCCGGTTCAATTCCTCGGCGAGCTCAGCTGCATGAATCCACGGCGCGCCGAACAACTCAAACGGCGTGTCCGTGCCGCGCCCGACGGACACCCCACCCGCCTGTAGAATTTCTATGCCTGGATAGAGAAAGGCTCCATCGAGGGTTCTCAAATTAGGTGAAGGCGGAATCCAGGCGAGGCCCGTCATGTCGTATGCATCGGTGCGCCGCCAGTGTCCCATCTCGACGACGTGCAGGTCCGTGCCGATTTTATTTTCGGCATTGAACATCCGCGCGAGCTCTCCGAGCGTCATGGCATATCGCACGGGCATCGGGAAATAGCCGGTGAACGAAAGGCGGTCGCTGTCCAGCATCGGCCCTTCGATCGCTTCCCCGCCGAGCAGGTCCGGCCGGTCGAGCACGAAAAACGGGATGCGGCGCTTCGCCGCTTCCTCCATGCAATAAGCCATCGTCGTGATGTACGTGTAGAAGCGCACGCCTGCGTCCTGCATGTCGAACACAAGCGCGTCGAGATTTTTCAGCATCTCGTCCGTGGGGCGGCGCGTCTCGCCGTAAAGACTGTAAATCGGCAGACTGGTTGCAGCGTCCGTTCCGTTGCCGATGGCCGCGTCGGCCTTTCCTGCGATCCCGTGCTCGGGGCTGAAAATCGCGACGAGCTTCACGCCACTAGCATGCGCGAGGACGTCGGCCGTCCGGTGGCCTTGAGAATCCACCCCCGTTTGATTCGTGATCAACCCCACGCGCTTGCCGACGAGCGGCGAGAAATGTTCGTCTTCGAGCACGTCAATCCCTGTTTTCGTGTGCTCGCTCGGCACGGGAGATGACTTCGACCGGCTCAGCCCCCCGGAAGCGAAGCAAATCAAGGCCAGAATAGAGGCCACGGAAATCATGGGGAAACTAGAACGAAACACGAGCGGGGACGTTCGATTGTGCCGCATGAAACCGTGTGCTATATACAGCCACGGGATGCAGGCGTCAACAGAGAAGGCCCGGAACACTCGCGATGTGTAAACTTGGGCTTTCCGCGCTGGCGCTGCTTCTTCTCATGACACCCTCCGCCCGCGCCCAAAAATCCCCCCGCCCAAAGGCCCGGCCAACTGCGGGCAGCGTAACCTGGGTCGAGACGACGCTCAAAAAAATGACCCTGCGCGAAAAGCTCGGCCAGATGCTGATGCCCTACTACTTCGGCGTGTTCACCTCCACCGAAAGCCCCGTGTACAAAGAGCTCTTGCACGAAGTGAAAGAGAATCATGTGGGCGGCTTCATCGTGGGGACCATACGCGGCCCACTGGGCATCGAGCGCAGCGAGGTATATCCCACCGCCGTGATCACGAACGAGCTGCAAGGCCAGGCGAAAATTCCGCTGTTGATCGGCGCGGATTTCGAGAGCGGAGCGGGGATGCGGCTCGAGGAGGGGACATCGTTTCCCTCCGCGATGGCCGTCGGCGCGACGGGCGACCCGAAGCTTGCCTATGCGATCGGCAAGACCATCGCGCTCGAGGCGCGTGCCGCCGGCGTGCGCTGGATTTTCGCGCCAGACGCGGACGTGAACAACAATCCCGACAACCCCATCATCAACATCCGCTCGTTTGGAGAGAATCCGCAGCGCGTAGCGGAATACGTCACGCAATTTGTGCGCGGCGTGGAAGAAAACGGCGCACTTGCGACGGCGAAACATTTTCCGGGTCACGGCGACGTGAGTGTCGACTCGCATCTGGCGCTAGCCGTTGTTCCCGGCGATCGAAAGCAGCTTGAGGGCACGGAGCTTGTTCCCTTCCGCGCCGCAATTGGCGCGGGAGTGGGTTCAATCATGACCGGGCATCTCTCTGTGCCGGCTTTCGAGCCGGATCCAACGGTTCCCGCAACCTTGTCTCCGCAGGTTTTGAGCGGGCTGCTGCGAGAGGAGATGAAATTTCGCGGCTTGATTGTCACCGACGCAATGGATATGGGCGGCGTGACGTCGCTTTACACGCCAGGCGAGGCGGCGGTGAGATCGGTGCTCGCGGGCTCCGACGTGATCCTCATGCCCCCAGTTCCGGACGCGGCTCTGGCAGGGCTCGAAGAAGCCGTGAAGTCCGGTCGCATCACCGAAAAGCGAATTGACGAATCGGTGCGCCGGATTCTTCAGGCCAAGTCGCGCCTCGGACTCGACGAAAATCGCCTCACTGATGTGACTCGACTGAACGAAAAATTCGCCCGGCCCGAGTACGCATCCGAAGCGCAGAGCATAGCCGATCGCGGTGTCACGCTCCTTCGCGATTCGGCGCGGATGCTCCCGCTCGATGCCACGCGCCCGCTGCGTGTTCTGCTCGTGTCGCTTTCCGCCGATCCCGATCCATACCCTGGTGAGGACTTCGAGCCGGAAATCCGCTGGCGCGTGGATTCGCTCGCGGCCATGCGCGCGGACACTCAGTTCGTCAGCGCGAGCACGCTGAGGCCGCCGCCGCCCGAATCGTTCGACGTGGCTGTTGCGGCCTTGTTCGTACGCGTGGCCGACCGCAAAGGAAACGTAGGCCTCCCCGACGACCAGAGGGCGTTCGTAAATCAATTGCTCGCTTCCGGGAAGCCGTGCGCTGTGGTTGCGTTCGGAAGCCCGTATCTCATCGAGCGGTTCCCGAACGCGAAGACCTGGCTCGCGGAGTTCAGCACGAATGACGTTTCTCAACGTGCCGCCGCGCGCGCCCTGTTTGGCCAGACCGCAATCACCGGAAAAATCCCGGTCACGGTTCCCGGAACTGTGAAGCGCGACGACGGTCTGCAGATTGCCGCAAATCCGATGATGCTCGAGCCGGCGCCGTCGGCCATGTCCGATCGCATGAAGCCCGTATTCGCGCTGCTCGACCGCGCCGTTGCCGACGGCGCTTTCCCCGGCGGAGTTCTCGCCGTGGGCGCGCGCGACCAACTCGTCGTGCATCCCTTCGGCAAGTTCACGCGAGACGCAAAAGCGGCAGCCGTGAAGGCCGACACGATTTACGATCTCGCATCACTCACAAAACCGATCGTCACGACAACGGCCGTAATGATGCTCGTCGCGCAAAAGCGGCTGGACATCGACACCGCCGTCGCGCGCTATCTGCCCGAATTTGGCGCGTGGGCAAAAAGCGATCCGGATCCTGCCTGGCGCGCCCGCGTCACGGTGCGCATGCTCTTGCTGCACGATTCCGGACTCCCCGCGCACCGGGATTTCTACAAAGACGCGAAGGGCCCGGATGCCGTCCTCGCACGAGTGATGGCGGAGCCACTCGTACACGAGCCGGGCAAGCAGGTGGAGTATTCCGACCTCGGCTTCATCCTCCTGGGCGAAATCGTAGAGCGTCTGACCGGTGATTCGCTGGACGCGTTCGCAAAGCAAGATATTTTCACGCCGCTGGGAATGAAAAACTCGGCCTTCAACCCGCCGCCCGGATTGCGCGCAAGAATTGCGCCGACCGAAGACGACAAGACGTATCGCAAGCGGTTGATCCAGGGCGAAGTGCATGACCAAAACGCGTGGGCCATGGGGGGTGTCGCCGGGGACGCCGGATTGTTTTCAACCGCGGGCGACGTAGCCGTATTCGCGCAAATGATTTTGAATGGCGGGATCTACGCGCATCATCGCCTGCTCACGCGAGCGGAAATTCAGGAGTTCACCACGCGGCACACGATCGGCAATGAGGCGCGCACGCTCGGATGGGACGTGCCCATGGACCCCGCCGCAACAGGGCGCTATTTTTCGCCGATCAGCTTTGGACATTACGGTTTTACGGGGACTTCCCTCTGGATCGACCCCCAACGCGGTCTTTTTATCGTCCTGCTCACGAATCGCGTCAATCCGACGACCGACAATATCAAGATCCGGCAAGTCCGCCCCGCTCTCCACGACGCCATATTCGAGGCTCTGGGCGTCGCGACCGAGCACGCCGCGGCTCGATAACTTCCTCAGCACAAAGCGCAATGGAATCCCTCGTATCGCGAAACCTCCCGTGCCCCTCCCGGTATAATCATAATTCGTGCCGAGGCACCTTTTGAAGCCGGTCAAAACCGAGCAGCGAAACCGGAATTCTCGGGGGCTCGATCGGAAATCGACGCTGGATGTTCTGCGCGTCCTGAATCGCGAAGACGCGCGCGTGGCGCTGGCGGTGCGGCGAGAGCTTCCAAAGATCGCGCGAGCGGTCGACGCGATCGTCCGCGCCTTTCGCCGTGGCGGCGGACTTTTCTACGTCGGTGCGGGAACGAGCGGGCGGCTGGCCGTGATTGACGCGGCCGAATGCCCGCCGACATTCGGAACGCCGCCGAAAATGGTGAGGGCCATTCTCGCGGGAGGCGCGCGAGCGATTCAATCTGCAGTTGAGGGCGCGGAAGACTCCGCCGCAGGCGGAGCGCGAGATTTGTCACGTGCAGGAGTCACGCAGCGTGACGTTGTCGTGGGGCTTTCGGCCAGCGGGACGACACCGTACGTGATCGGCGCGCTTCGGCTCGCGCGCCGGCGCGGCGCCATCACCGTCGGCGTCACTTCGAATCCGCGGTCGCCGCTCGCACGGCAATCGCGCATCGCCATCGCACCGGACACGGGGCCGGAAGCAATCGCCGGTTCCACGCGGCTTAAGGCGGGCACAGCGCAGAAACTGGTCCTGAACCTGCTTTCTACCGCTGCGATGGTGCGGCTCGGCAGGGTCTATGAGAACTGGATGATTTACGTGGCGCTGACAAATCAGAAGTTGCGGCGGCGAGGGGCGCGCATACTCGAAGAGGCCGCTGGCGTAAGCGCGTCTTCTGCGGAACACGCTTTGCGTCGCGCGGGACACGATTTGCCGGCCGCGCTGCTGATGCTCAAGACGGGCGCAAGGGCGCGGGACGCTCGGCGGTCGCTCACCGAGTCCGGCGGCCACGTGAGACGCGCTATCGAGGCGGCGAAGCAGCAGCGCACGGATTTGAGGCGTCGAGGAAAATAGGATGGATCGATTCAAAATCGAAGGCGGACGCAGGCTCGAAGGCATCGTCCCCATCAGCGGTGCGAAAAATGCCGCCCTGCCGGCAATGGCAGCGGCGCTTCTCACCAGCGAGCCTGTCTGTCTTCAAAACATCCCGCACGTTCGCGACATCATCACGATGGCGAAGCTCCTCGCGCACATGCGCTGTCGCGTGGAAAGTCCCGACCTGCCGCCGAGCGAATTCACAATCCAGGCCGAAACGATTTCGCATGCGGAAGCGCCCTACGAGCTTGTGAAAACGATGCGCGCTTCCGTGCTGACCCTCGGGCCGCTCCTCGCGCGGACCGGCTTTGCCCGCGTTTCTCTACCTGGCGGATGCGCGATCGGCGCGCGCCCGATCGATATTCACATTCAAGCGCTCGAAAAATTGGGGGCGGAAATCGTAGTCGAGCACGGCTATGTCCAGGCCCGTGCGAAGCGATTGCACGGGGCGACTTTTCAATTTCCAAAAATTACCGTGACCGGAACGGAGAACGTTTTGACCGCAGCCGTTCTCGCCGAGGGCGAAACCGTTCTTGAAAATGCCGCACTCGAACCGGAAGTGACCGACCTAGTCGATCTCCTCACGAAAATGGGAGCAAAGATTGATGGCGCGGGGACGTCCACTCTTCGCGTTCGCGGTGTGGACCGACTGCACGGCGCGACGCATGCCGTAATTCCCGACAGGATCGAAACCGGCACATTCCTCATTGCCGGCGCAATTACGGGGGGCGAATTGCTCCTCACCGGCTGCGAGCCGGGCCATCTCGCGGCCGTCATCGAAAAGCTGAAAGAGTGCGGAATCGAGATTCGCTGTGAGGGAAATGGCGCGCTGCGAGTCCGCGCAGCGAAAAAGCTGGTCGCCGCCGATATAACGACCGAGGAATATCCGGGCTTCGCAACGGACATGCAGGCGCAATTCATGGCGCTCGCCACGCAGGCGCACGGCGTTTCACACGTGCGCGAAACCATTTTTGAGAATCGCTATATGCACGCGAGCGAAATGTTGCGCATGGGCGCCGACATCACGATTGATGGAAATCTGGCGGTGGTCACTGGACCGACTCCCTTGAGTGGCGCGCCGATCACGGCATCGGATCTGAGAGCCAGCGCTTCACTCGTGCTCGCTGGACTCGTGTCTAACAACACGACGTGGATCGACCGCGTGTACCACATTGACCGTGGTTACGAGCGAATCGAGGACAAACTCCGCAACATTGGCGCGCGGATCGAGCGCGTCACGACCTCGGGATGAAGACGAAAAAAAAGAGGAGGCAAGTATCGCCTCCCCCTCTCGATCCGGCCCTGCAAGGGCGCGGCGAACCGTACCCTCACAGGTAACGCAATGATTCGCTAGCCGGCAGCCTCGGTCTTCGCTTGCTTATCGCGCTGATCTCGAAGAACGGCCTTGCGACTCAAGCGGATTTTGTTCCCCTCGATCGCCAGCACCTTCACGAGGATTTGGTCGCCTTCCTTGAGTTCGTCGCGCACGGCACGAATTCGCGCCTCCGCGATTTCACTGATATGCAGCAAGCCGTCCGTGCCCGGAAAAATTTCGACGAACGCTCCGAAATCCGCGATGCGAACCACTTTCCCGAGATAAGTCTTTCCCATTTCGGCGGTTGCTGTGACATCGCGAATCATCTTGAGAGCGTCCTCGGCGGACTTGCCGTCGGAAGCGAAGACGTGGACTTTGCCGTCGTCCATGACGTCGATCTTCACGCCGGTCACTTCGATGATCGAACGGATTTTCTTTCCGCCCGGCCCGATGAGGTCGCGGATTTTATCCGTGGGAATGCTGAGCATGTAGAGGTGCGGCGCGTACGTGGAAATCTCCGCACGCCCGGTCGAAATCGTGCGGTCCATGATGTCGAGGATCTCGAGCCGCGCTTTGCGCGCTTGCGCGAGCGCCTCACGCATCATGCTGACGCTGACGCCGGATACTTTGATGTCCATCTGCAGTGCCGTGATTCCCTGCCGGGTCCCTGCCACCTTGAAGTCCATATCGCCGTAATGGTCTTCGGCGCCGGCGATGTCGGTGAGGATGGCGTACTTGTCGCCCTCGACCACCAATCCCATCGCGATTCCCGCGCAGGCGGACTTGAGCGGAACTCCCGCGTCCATCAATGCGAGCGAACCGCCGCAAACCGTGGCCATGGAAGAAGAACCATTGGATTCGAGAATGTCCGAAACCACCCGCATGGCGTAAGGAAATTCCGCTTCCGGCGGAAGCAGATTGGCGAGCGAGCGCTCGGCCAACGCTCCGTGACCGATTTCGCGTCGCCCCGGCCCGCGAAGGAACTTCACTTCACCAACCGAGAAGGGCGGGAAATTGTAATGCAGCATGAAACGCTTGAAAGCCTCTTCCTCGAAGAGGAGATCGAGACGCTGCATGTCTTCCTTTGTGCCGAGCGTCGCGGTGGCGAGCGATTGAGTCTCGCCGCGCGTAAAGAGCGCCGAGCCGTGAACGCGCGGCAGCACTCCCACTTCGCACGTGATCTGGCGAACTTGGTCGAACGCGCGGGCATCGGGACGGCGATGGCGAATCAACATATCGTCGCGGAAAATGCGCTCGCGCAAGCGCTCAAATGCGCGGGTGGCAAGCTTTCGGCGGTCTTCGTCATCTTCCGGGATCGCCGAAAGAATCTCCTCGTGAATGGTGTGCACCATTTCGTAGCTTTCCGACTTCGGATGCTTCGCTGTGTCCAGGGCATCGCGCAGGCGGTCGCCGAAATGTTTCGTGATCTGCTTGTAAAACTCTTCGTCAAACGCCGGCGGCGTGACCTTGACCTTCTCCTGCTTCACGCGGCCTTGCAGTTCGCGAATCACAGCGACGATCTTGCGGATTTCGGCGTGGCCGAATTCCAGCGCGTCCACGACGACATCTTCCGACACCTCGAGCGCGCCCGATTCTACCATTACGATTGCTTCGTCCGTGCCCGCGACCACGATGTTCAGTTGGCTGGTCTTCTGCTCCGCAACCGTGGGATTGGCCACGAGCTTCCCGTCCAGCAGTCCCACGCGGACCGCGGCGATGGGTTTCTCGAACGGGATCTTCGAAATATAGAGCGCCGCGGATGCCGCCGTCACCCCGATCACGTCGGGATCGTTCTCGCTGTCCGCGGAAAGCACCATGGAGACGATTTGCGTCTCCGTGGACCAACCTTCCGGAAACAGCGGGCGAAGCGGCCGGTCCGTCAGCCGCGAAGTAAGGATTTCGCGCTCCGAAGGCCGCCCTTCGCGCTTGAAAAACCCACCGGGGATTTTCCCGGCGGAATAGGTGTACTCACGATAGTCCACCGTGAGGGGCAAAAAATCCTTTTCCGTGGGCTTGCTGTCCATGCAGGCTGTCGCCAGCACGACCGTATCGCCATAACGCGCCACCACGGCGCCATGCGCCTGGCGGGCCATCTTGCCGGTTTCGAGCGTCAATGTGCGCCCGCCGATTTCCACGCTTACTTGTTCAAACATCACATCACATCCTTGGCGCCCCGATTCATCGGGGTGCAGTTTCAGATACGAGAGATAGCTCTCGGGAATTAATTTGTCGAAGAAAACATGAACGAAGGGAACGGAGCGGAAGACCAAGGAGCAAACGACTTCGCGCACGGTGGCCGTGCCTGTCCGAACGTCACCCGGCAGCTTTGGTTTATGCGATGGGGAGAAGTGCGGCTGGTTGTACCGCTCAGGCGGTTCGTGCTACTTGCGCAAACTAAGTCGTTCCACAATCTCGCGATACCGATCCGGGTCGCGGCGGTTCAAATAGTCCAGCAGCCGCCTGCGCTTGTTGACCATCATGATCAATCCGCGCCGGGAGGCATGATCTTTTACATGGGACTTGAGGTGGGTTGTCAAATAGCTGATGCGTTCGCTCAACAATGCAATCTGCACTTCCGGTGAACCTGTGTCCTTCGTATGCGTCCGGAATTGCTCGATTACCTCGACTTTAGCTTCCATCAACTTTCCCCCCTCTGATTCGCCGTGCCCTACTCTACGTTTGTCTCTTCTTCGACGTTCAAAATGCTAGCACACAGCCGCATGGCTTGCTACAAGCATTTTATTTTTCGGCCGGCCTTCAGCGCGCGCTCAAGCTCGTGCCCGAGCACCTCAACCGGCCGCATCGAGGCTTCACAGTCACTGTCCTACGATTTCCCGCCGTGGATGAGCGCGAGAAATTCGTCGCGGGTCTGCTTATTCTCGCGGAAGACGCCGAGCATGGCGCTGGTCATCGCGGAGGAATTCTGTTTTTCCACGCCGCGCATCACCATGCACAAGTGCCGCGCCTCGATGATCACGCCGACGCCTTCGGGGCTCAGTTTTTCCTGGAGCGCTTTGGCGATCTGGCTGGTCAGCCGCTCCTGGATCTGCAGGCGCCTCGCGTACATGTTCACGAGTCGCGCGATCTTGCTCAGCCCGACCACCTTCTTGCTCGGCATGTAGGCCACATGGCATTTCCCGAAGAACGGCAGGAGGTGGTGCTCGCAGAGGCTGTACACCTCGATGTCCTTCACAACGACCATTTCGTCGTAGCACACGCTGAACATGGCGCCGTTCAGAAGTTTTTCCGGGTCCTGGCGGTAGCCGCTGGTCAAAAAGCGGAGCGCCTTCTCGAAGCGCTCCGGCGTGCGCCGCAGGCCCTCGCGGTTGGGGTCTTCGCCGAGCTCCACCAGCATCCGTCGAGCGAGATCGGCAATCGTCTCCGAACTCGCTCTCTCCGGGATGATAATTTCGGTCGCTTCACTCAGCACTTTTTGGCTTTTCATGGTTGCGCCTCTGTTGACTCCCCTCGATATTCAAAGCTGTTCTTGCTTGTTTCCTCAACGCGCACGCGCTCCAGACTCGCCGCCGGGAATTTCACAAGCCGCTGATAGATCTCGCGGCAAACATTTTCGGTTGTCGGCACGCAAATTTGGAATTCGGGAATCTCCTCATTCAAATACTTGTGATCGAATGCCTCGATCACTTCGCTCTCGACGAAAGGATCGAGTTCGCCCAAGTTCGCAACCATCCCCGTCGCGGGATCGACCTGACCCGTGAGCGTCACCTCCACCACGTAATTGTGACCGTGCCCATACGGGTTACTGCACTTGCCGTAGATGCGGCGATTTTCTTCTTCGCTCAGCTTCGGGCTATGTAGCCGGTGCGAGGCCGCAAATCGGTAACGCCGCGTCAGTGAAAGTTTCACTCGCCGTCACCTTTACCCTGCGCCGTCGGCTGTGCAATCGGCAAAGAGATCGGGAGACTCGTACAGGCGCACCCGGTCGAGTTTGCCTTTCGTGATTCTCGGGGCGAGCAGCTTCCAAATCAGCGCGGCGATATTCTCGCATGTGGGTATCTGCCCAGCGAGTTCCGGGACCTCGTAGTTCAAGTGACGGTGGTCCATGCGCTCCACCACTTCCTTTTGGAGGATTTCCTTCAGCTCTTTCAAATCGAGAACCATGCCTGTCTTCGGATCGGGCTCGCCGGCGATGGTGACTTCGAGCGCGTAGTTGTGCCCGTGTCCGTGCGGATTATTGCACTTCCCGAAGATGCGCTTGTTCTCCTCCGGCGAGAAATTCGGATTGTGATAAAAGTGCGCCGCGGAGAACTCGACTTTGCGCGTGATTCGAATCATGGCGTCCTTTTACGATGAACTCGGGTGAACCCGCGCCGCATACGTCCTTCCCTTCCATTCCACGCTTCCACGCGTATTTTTCCACCAGGAAGCAACGAGCGCCGCCGTATAGAGTGCCACTCCGACCCCATAGTATTGGACGTAGAAAACGCGATAGAGATTCTGATACAGCAGCAGGCCATACCGCAGGTGCCTCAAGACCAGCATAAGAGCAATCAGCAAGAGCAGCGTCCATGGCCAAGCAATCCCTCTTCTTGCGGCCAATGCCCCATAAAAAATTAGCAGCAAGATCTCGGCCCAGGGAACGACCTGACGAAGTTCTGCAAACATCGAGCGCGGGGTCCCACCCATGAGCGGGTAAAGATTCTTCATCCATCCCTGCCACATGGCGCCGAACGACCGGTACATCCGCGTTTGAACGACTCCGATTGGCGCCGTGAAATAAATCCTGTAACCAGCCGTTTTCGCGCGTCGCGCGAGCGCCACATCTTCCAGGACCTCGCCGGCGACAGCCGCATGGCCTCCGATCGCCTCATAGACCTCGTGAAGAATCATCAGAAACTGGCCGTTCGCGGCGGCGTCGGGACTGGCCGGGTTATTCACGCGCGCATAGGAAAATCGCACGGCCAGACGGCAATATACGAACGGGATCATCGCCCGCTCCCAAAAGGAGTCGACTTCTTGCTCCGGCGAATAGGAAACCAGAACCGCATCGCGAGCGACAGCGTCGGCCAGCGCTTGGGACGTCGACCCGAGCCTATGGTAGGTGTCCGCGTCGGTGAAGAGCAGCCAATCTCCGCGAGCGGCCGCCGCGCCGATCGACGCCGCATAATTTTTGCCGACCCAGCCGTCGGGCAATCCACCCGTCGTAAGTACATTCAACTTCGGGATACGCGCCGCAAGTTCAGCCAAAATCGCGCCGGTGTGGTCCGTGGACTGGTCGTTGACCACAATGATCTCTTCGACTTCCGGCTGCGCCGCGACCGATTCGATCGCGCGCCCAATTGATGCCTCTTCGTTTCGAGCGGGAATGATCACGGAGACCAAGAGCGCCAAGCTTCCGATCCGCGGGGCGAACCGCTAAACAATTCGCATTCGGTTCGTAGAAGCATTTATTATAGGTCTCTTGGAGAGAGCATTGAAGCGCAAACTGAAAACGGGACTGATCCTGGCATTTGTGGCAGGGTTGCTGTTTTTTTTCGCGCGTCCGGGTTATCGGCAAGGCGAGCCGAGCTTGCGCGGCCGGCCAGAAAAGGATTTTCAATTCACGCTCGACGGCAAGCCAGAGCGCCTTTCCGACTTGCGCGGAAAAGTCGTGCTCGTCAATTTTTGGGCGACTTGGTGCCCGCCGTGCGTGGAGGAAGCGCCTTCTCTTAACCAGTTGCAGCAGCGGATCGCGCCGCTCGGCGGCACGGTCCTCGGCGTGAGCGTCGATGCGAACCAGAACGCCTATGACAATTTTCTCAAGGCATACAACATCGGCTTCCCCACGTTTCGCAATCCTTCGGCGCAAATCGCGCTTGATTACGGCACCACGATGTACCCGGACACTTACGTCATCGACCGCCAAGGACGCATCGACCGCAAGATTGTCGGCCCGCAGGATTGGTCCAGCCCTGAGTTGACCACTTACCTCGATTCGATGCTGAAAGCGAAATAATCAGACACAAACCATGGAACGAGATCCCGTTTGCGGTATGACCGTCGATCCGGAGCGAGCGAAGGCAACCTCCGAGCATAATGGAAAAACTTACTTTTTTTGCAGCGCGGCATGCGCCGCAAAATTTCGCGCGCAACCGGAAAAGTTTTTGAACGCCACGGTTCCCGCCACGAGCCACGTCCACGGGCCGATTGTGCAATTGGGCGGCATCGCTCCGGCTGCTGCTATCGCTCCTGCTTCCCTTCGATCAACGCAGGGCGCGGTTTACATCTGCCCGATGGACCCCGAAGTGCGCCAGGATCATCCCGGCGCGTGTCCGAAGTGCGGCATGGCGCTCGAGCCGACCGTTCCTCGAACGGCCACGCGCATCGAGTACACCTGCCCCATGCATCCGCAAATCGTCCGGCCCGGACCGGGGGCTTGCCCAATTTGTGGAATGGCCCTCGAGCCGCGGACAGCTGTGGCAGAAGAGGAAAATCCTGAACTCGTTTCGATGACGCGCCGGTTCTGGACGAGCGTCGTGCTAACGATCCCGGTACTTATCTTCGGAATGTCCGACTTCATCCCTGGTCAACCGCTCGAGCGATGGCTCTTGATGCGCGCGATGGGTTGGCTCGAACTGCTCCTCGCGACGCCGGTCGTTGTTTGGGGCGGCTGGCCATTTTTCCAGCGCGGCTGGGCTTCGGTTGTGAATCGCAGCTTGAACATGTTTACGCTGATCGCGCTTGGCACCGGGACAGCCTATCTGTACAGCGTGATGGCAATTCTCTTCCCCGGCATTTTCCCCGAATCGTTCCGCGGGATGAACGGCGAAGTCCCGGTTTACTTCGAGGCCGCCGCGGCCATCACGACATTGGTTTTGCTCGGGCAAGTCCTTGAATTGCGCGCGCGCAGCAGGACATCTGCGGCGATTCGCGCGTTGCTGAAACTTTCGCCGAAAACGGCGCGTCTCGTCCGCGCGGATGGGACGGAAATCGACGTCCCGCTCCAGGATATTGAGCGGGGGGATCAGCTTCGCGTGCGTCCCG
The DNA here is from genome assembly GCA_963812565.1 of uncultured Acidobacteriota bacterium. Classification (GTDB taxonomy): domain Bacteria; phylum Acidobacteriota; class Terriglobia; order Acidiferrales; family UBA7541; genus Palsa-295. Next base: position 557,897 of record CAWEVR010000006.1, on the reverse strand, counting down.
GCGAAAAAGTTCCCGTGGATGGAATCGTTATCGATGGCGCAAGCTCCGTGGACGAATCGCTCATGACCGGCGAACCGATTCCCGTCGAAAAGGTCGAACGAAGCCGCGTGACCGGCGGCACTGTGAACGGGAACGGCACTTTTGTAATGCGCGCGGAGCGCGTGGGCAGCGAAACGCTCCTTGCGCAAATTGTACGCATGGTCAGCGAGGCGCAACGCAGCCGCGCGCCCGTTCAGAAACTGGCCGACCGCGTGTCAGGATATTTTGTCCCCGCCGTCGTTCTAGCTGCGGCAATCACGTTCGTTGTCTGGGCCGTCTTCGGCCCTGCGCCAAAGATGGCGCACGCGCTTTTGAATGCTGTCGCCGTGCTGATCATCGCCTGCCCCTGTGCGCTTGGACTCGCAACGCCTATGGCGATCATGGTCGGCACGGGCCGCGGCGCACTCGCTGGAGTCCTGATCAAAAACGCAGAAGCGCTCGAAATTCTCGAGAAAGTGGACACGCTCGTCGTGGACAAGACAGGAACGCTGACGCAAGGGCGCCCTCGCGTTATTTCAATCATCGCCGCGCCAGATTGGGATGAGACCAAAATCTTGCGCGTGGCCGCGACGCTTGAGCGCGCGAGCGAGCACCCGCTAGCCGCGGCGATTCTCGCAGCCGCAAGAGACCGCGGCGTTGTGCCAGGCGATGTCGCTGATTTCCACTCACTCACGGGAAAAGGCATCACCGCCCTCGTTGACGGCCGAAGCGCTGCTCTTGGCAATCGCGCGCTATTCCTCGAACTCGGAATTCCCCTCGGCGCACTCGATGACAAGGGCAAGACACTTGAGGCCGAAGGTCAGACCGCGATGTTCGTTGCCGTCGAAAGGCGGCCCGCAGGTCTCGTGGGCGTCGCCGATTCCATAAAGTCCACCACGCTGGAGGCGATCGAACGTTTGCATCGCGCAGGAATTCGCATCGTGATGCTTACGGGCGATAGCCGGGTGGCTGCCGAAGCCGTCGCGCGAAAGCTTGGAATCGAACAGGTCGAGGCCGAGGTGCTGCCCGGCCAAAAAAGTGAGATCATCAAAGGACTGCAAGCCAAAGGCCACGTAGTCGCGATGGCGGGCGACGGCCTAAATGATGCGCCTGCGTTGACGCAAGCGAACGTTGGCATTGCCATGGGAACGGGAACGGACGTCGCCATGGAAAGCGCCGGAATCACGCTCCTCGGAGGCGACCTCCGCGGGATCGCCCGAGCGAGGACACTGAGCCGTGCGACGATGCGCAACATCCGGCAAAATCTTTTCTTTGCATTCGCGTACAACTCGCTCGGCATACCGGTTGCTGCGGGGATCCTCTATCCATTCTTCGGCCTGCTTCTTAGTCCCATCCTGGCGAGCGCAGCGATGACGTTCAGCTCGGTCTCCGTGATTACTAACTCTCTGCGCCTACGTCGCGTGCAGTTGTAAGCCCTCGCTCGAACGGATGCTATAATCTCGGCCATGACGTTCATGACCGTGACCTATGAGCTTCAGGATCGGCTCCGGCCGGAGCAATTCCGAGCGCTCGGCGAATTCGCGAACACGTATGGACTGCAAAAATTCCGCTACGATCCCCTGACGAACCGGCTGCACTTCGACTACGACGCTTCGCGCTTGCGCGAAACGGTGGTCGAGCACGTTTTGAGGCGGGCAAAAATTCCGGTGTTACGGCAAGTTACTGCAGCCTGAAGTATTCCCGAAAAAAAAGGAGGGGGCTCCCGCTTGGGATCGGGAACCCCCAAAGGTCACGCTCCTGTGGTCCGGCCTAGGCGTGACCGGACCATGGGGTCATCCATCCTAGCTTCCCTCTCAGAGGCAGGTGGGAACGACTCGTTCCATCGTGTGAATAGGCCCCTTCCTCCCCACTCACTCGACAAGACGATTCGTGTCGGAACGCGACCATGAACCCACCTTATGCAAGCGGATTGCCTATCCGTATTTCCACCTAGTCCAATCCTTTGCCTGAGTTTTCAACGACTTTGATTTCTTGGACTCCTCGCGAGTCCATTTTCCCGATTCAATCCGGGAATTGCCGTCCCGCTTTGGCGCGCTTCCCCCCGTTTCATCATCAATCCTGAATCCTGCACGCCCGATTGTCCCGCGCGACGCTCTGGCGCATAATGGGGGTGAAACCGGAATAACATGAGAAATTCATTCATTGGTCTTCTGGCCCTTGGTTTAGGCCTTGCAGGTCTGGCGATTGGGTTGGCTGCAGCGCGCTCAGGCCATTCGAGAATGGCAGGTGCTGCAGCGGTCGGGTCCAAGACAGCCGCCTCCGGCTTGAAACCGGGCACTGTGCCCGTCAGCTCGGCCGAGCAAAAGGTCATCCGCTTCGCGAGCAATCCCCAGCTCGTGCCTCCGTTCCTGGTGCGCGATCTCGATGGAAATATCGTTTCGACTGCGGCGTGGCAAGGGAAGGTCGTGCTGATTAATTTCTGGGCCACATGGTGCCCGCCTTGCCGCATGGAAATTCCCCAACTCATCGAGCTGGCGGACCGCTACAAGGATCGCTTGCTCATCATCGGCGTATCAATGGACGATTCCCCGGCCGAGGAAGTCAAGCAGTTCGCCAAGGAGGCCGGCATCAATTACCCCATCGTGATGGGTGGCCGCGAAATGATTGCCGAATTCGGCGGAGTCCCGGGATTGCCGACTTCCTACATTTTGAATTCGGACAGCCGCGTCGTTCAGAAACATGTGGGATTGTATCCGCCTATCGTTTACGACAACGAAGTGCGCGCCCTGCTTGGCCTCTCTGTGGACGCGAAGATCGAAACATTTGAGGACACCGGCCAGATATTCCTCAAGAATGCTTCTCTCGCCACTGAACTCCCCGACGTCGATTTCACCGGGGTTTCAGCTGATCGGAAAAAGATTATTCTGAAACGCCTGAATTCCGAATCGTGCACGTGTGGCTGCGGGCTTACGCTCGCTCAATGCCGCATCAACGACACGGGATGCGGCGTGAGCAAAAAAATCGCGGCACAAATCGTGAAAGAAACCCTCTCGGGCGCCCCGGCTGCTCTCCCGCATTCCAAAGAGTAGAGCTTGTCGTTCCGCACGCTGAATGTTCTAGAGTGAACCGCTGAATTCAGCCACCGGCTTCTCATTTTTTGGCTGCCGAAGTGCTCGCAGACAGGAACCATGCCAATCCATTCCGTCTCGGAAGCATCGTCCACCATCGCGGCCGGAGTGTCTCTGCCTCCGACGAGAGTCCTGATCGAAACGCTTTTGAAAATGGCGGACAAAGTCAGCGACATACTCCTTTCGCCGATGTGTCCGCCGGAAGTGCGTATCAACGGACGGATCGTCTCGGCGGAATCGCCCGAGCTTCCGGTTCGGCTGACTCGCGTTCTTCGCGGCATTGTTTCTCAGCGCTTGCTGCCACTTAGGCGAGACAAGGGCCAAGTAGCTGCCTTCGAGATTCTTTTCTCCACTCCTCGCATCAGCGACTGCATCGCCAAAGGTGAGGACGCCGCCGTGAGCCTGACCGAGGTTATTCGGCAGGGAGCGCGCGAAGGCATGCAGACTTTCGAGAATGATTTGAAACGACTCGAGCAGGCGGGAGTCATTGCGGAGGATGGAGAACGGGATGAATCGGGCGATTCAAAGCATCCAACGTCGAGCTTCACGGCAAAGAATCAAGTCCGCGAAAAGGGTAGCAAGATGTGAGAGTCCAGCTTGCGACGTCCCACGAAGAAAGAGAGACGCCGCAAGCTGGCTCGACAGATGTCGGCCACGGTTTCTTCAGGCCCCAAGACAGCCCCCGAAGAACGTTCTGACTACCTGTCGTATTTCAGGCAGATTTCCAGTTCTCGAATTGCGTTATCGGTGGCCTTGAGCGCGGCCTCGCGGTGCCCTCCAAAATCGTGTGATGCGTGCGCCATGTGCTCTCTGGCATTACGAAGCGCCGCAAGCGCGTCATGGATTTCAGGATGGGCCTCTGGCATGGGTGCAGCAGCAGGCGCCGCAAGTGGAAACGTCAATGTCAACAGGAGCGCGAATGCAACGAGCACTGTGAAAACAGCATGCTTCATGGAAAATTCCTCCTTGTCCGAAGTTTGGTCGGACGATTTCTCGCGATTTGATTCCATTGAGACGTTGGACTTGAAAATCCCCATCGATTCGACTGGCGCGGAGGGTTGAACGTCAGCACGCCAGAACGCACCGATGGTATATCCGCCGCAAAATCTGCGGCGATGCTTTTCTCCGGATGTCCTCAAAGAATCAAGCGCCGGAAGCGCGCTTTTTGCGTCCCGCAAGAGACCGTGTGTCGACCCTCCATAGATTCGTGGAGCTGTCTCGGAACGCTCGCTCGTTAGAGAATCGCGCCCATAGCGAGATTAATGATTGACGGGGGTTCTATAAGCGGATATTCTAGAGGTCCCGGTTTAAGAATATTTGATAACGGAAGAGTGGTGACGCTTGCATCATTTCCTTTTCGCGCTAATTTTGGTCTTTATTGCTGCTCAGCTATCCAGTTTCGCGACCAGCATTTACCTCCATCGGAGCCTCGCGCACCGTGGCCTCTACCTGAACCCAATCGTCGCGTTCCCGATGCGACTGCAACTGTGGTTCTGCACCGGCATTAAGACGAAGGAATGGGTGGCGGTACACCGCAAGCACCATCGTCACACGGACGTGCTCGGCGATCCGCACAGCCCCGTTCTCGAAGGGCTTTGGGCCATTCTGCTCGGCAATGTTTATTACTACGCCCGCGAAGCGCATGACGCGGAGACCGTCAAGACTTTCGCTCCGGATATCGGCAATGACTGGCTGGACCGGCACGTATTCGGTTACGGCACCGCCGGCGTTCTCTGCGGAATTCTGATCTTCGTCATTCTCCTCGGGCCGCTGTGGGGCGGAATCGCTTTCACGCTTCAGGCCGGGCTTTATATTTTTTTGAGCGCGGTCGTCAACGGCGCAAACCATGCGATGGGATCGCGCAATTTCGAAAATACCGCAACAAATCTGTGGTGGGTCGCGTTGCTCACCGCCGGCGAAGGTTGGCACAATAATCACCACGCGTACCCGACGTCGGCCAAGTTCAGTTTGCGGCGCGGCGAATTCGATCCGTCCTGGGTCGTCGTCAAAGTGCTCTCCTGGATGCGACTGGCAAGGCCATTGCGCGTGGCTCCCCAGCTCGCGAAGTGACAATCTCGTAACGCAAGCCAACACGAAAATTGCTCCCCGGTAGCCTCTCCGTATAATCGGGTAAGGCCGCATGGCGTTGTGCGGCAGCGTACAGATGGCGATTCCTCCCCCCTCGAACGACAAGACCAATCGCGCTGTCGTCGCGTTTCTGGACGGCCGCCGTCTGAAGGGATACATCTTCAATTTCTCCGCGCTGAAGGATTCGTTTCGCCTTTTCACCGATGAGGCGGCCCAACAAAAGTCCGGGATCGACGTGCTGATTAAGGATCTGAAAGCGATATTTTTTGTGAGGGACTTCGCGGGACATCCGGAGTATCAGGAGCAGCCCGCCGAGGAAACTCCGAAGCACGGGCGCAAGATCGAAGTGTCCTTCAAGGACGGCGAACACGTGTCGGGCATGACAGACGCTTACAACGCGCAAAAGCTCGGCTTCTTTATTTTTCCCATCGATCCGCGCAGCAACAACGTCCGCATTTTCGTGGTCAACAAAAACGCGCATCAAGTCAAAATGAGTTAGCAACAACATCTTCCACTTCCTATTCGTCCTCGCCGGATTCGGATTGAAATATACGAATTACGGGTGGGTCATGTCTTCCGGTTTCACAAGGCGGTCGAATTCCTCTGCGGTAAGGTGACCGAGTTTCAAGGCCGCCTCGCGAAGACTCAAATGTTCGTGATGAGCTTTATGCGCGATCTCGGCGGCTTTGTCGTAGCCGATCTTCGGGGTGAGGGCCGTTACGAGCATCAGGGAGTTTTTCACGTTCTGCTCGATGCGCTGATAATTCAATTCGATCCCCATCACGCAGTGGTCCGTGAAAGACCGGCAAGCATCCGCAAGCAATCGCACCGAATGCAGGAAATTGAAAATCATCACGGGCTTGAATACGTTCAGCTCCAAATTCCCCTGCGAACCGGCAAATCCGATGGCTGCGTCGTTGCCCATGACTTGCACGGCGACCATCGTCATGGCTTCGGACTGCGTGGGATTCACTTTGCCCGGCATGATGGATGAGCCCGGCTCGTTTTCCGGAAGCGTCAATTCGCCCAGGCCGGCGCGGGGACCGGAAGCGAGCAAGCGGATGTCGTTGGCAATTTTCATCAACGACACGGCCAGAGTTTTCAGGGCGCCGCTGGCAAAAACGATTTCGTCGTGCGCGGAGAGCGCAGCGTATTTATTCGGATGCGATCGAAAAGGAAGATGCGACAATTCCGAGATTTTTTTTGCGGCGCGATCGGCAAATTCCGGGTGCGCATTCAAGCCTGTTCCCACGGCCGTTCCGCCGATCGCCAGGTCATAAAGACCCGGCAAGACCTCTTTCAGCCGCGCGACATCGCGGTCCAGCAGATTGGCCCAGCCGGACATTTCCTGCCCCACGGTCAGCGGAGTCGCATCCATCAGATGCGTGCGGCCAATCTTGACTACGCCGGCAAACTCGCGCGCTTTGGCCTCAATCGCGTCGCGCAAGCGCTTGACCTCGGGGATTAACGCTTCGGCGACACGGGAAGCCGCGGCAATATGCATCGCGGTCGGAAACGTGTCGTTCGATGATTGCGACAGATTGACGTCGTCGTTCGGATGAATCGGTTTCTTGCTACCCATTTCGCCACCCGCGATTTCGATGGCGCGGTTTGCAATCACCTCGTTCGCGTTCATGTTGGTCTGCGTGCCGCTTCCCGTCTGCCAGATGCGGAGCGGAAAATGCTCGTCGAGCTTGCCGGCGATTACTTCGTCGGCGGCCTGCACGATCAGCCGGGCTTTCTCCGGCGAAAGCTTTCCCAGATCCTGATTCACGAGCGCGGCAGCCTTTTTCAAGATTCCGAACGCGCGAATCAGCTCGGGCGGCATCGTGTCGCGACCGATATTGAAATGGATGAGCGAGCGCGCCGTCTGAGCGCCGTAATAGCGGTCGGCGGGGACTTCCATCTTCCCCATGCTGTCGGACTCAACCCGGGTCTGCACTTTCGGTGCAGGCGACGCTTTAGCGTCCACGATCTCTTCCTCCTCGCGGGATTTCCCGCGAGCCTCCGCGCGGCGAGCTCACTCTCAGTACAATTTCATTCCCCACAAGGAAGCATACTGCGGAAACATGCGCCGCGCAGCCCCCTGTTTCCATCCCCGCGCCGACCAAAATGGCTTTTTTCCCGGTTCGAGCGTGTGAGCCGAATGCCCCGTATTTGTTGCGATTAGAAAGGGTCGTCGTTGTTTGTTTTGAATGAGTTAGGACGAATTCTAATTCCGGACTGTTGCGATTAGGAAGGCAGTGACTAGCGACTAGTAATTGGTGAATAACGGGGGCCTCAAAACCAGCAGATGCGGGGCGAGCCTTCCCCGCCAAGGCTTCCGCGGGACGCTGCGGCGAATAAACCAGCGAGGCCGGAGCGTGGTCTCGGTGAGCCGATGCGTCCTTGCGCTTCGCCATTCTACAAACCTCCAAGATTAGGCTAGCACGATGCGCGCGAAGTGCAAGGGATCGCAACGCGTAAATATCTGCGGAAATAGTTGTGGGGAGAATTGGCGCGCTGGAGTGGAATGTATACGGCCCGCGCGTTGACTTGAAGTTGGACGCAGCCTAATATCGCCGCTCAATGACGGAATCGCAACCTCTCGTCGGCCGCACGATTTCGCACTACCACGTCATCGAAAAAATCGGCGGCGGAGGCATGGGTGTCGTTTATAAGGCCGAGGACACGCGACTCCATCGTTTTGTTGCTCTCAAATTCCTTCCCGATGATGTTGCCAGAGACCATCAGGCACTCGAACGGTTCCGCCGAGAGGCGGAGGCCGCGTCAGCGTTAAACCACCCGAACATCTGCACGATTCATGACATCGGCGAGGAAAACGGTCAGGCGTATATCGTGATGGAGTTCCTGGACGGTATGACGCTGAAGCACCGCATCGGGGGCAAACCGCTTGTGATGGAGGAAGTGCTGGAGCTAGGAGTCCAGATTTCTGAGGGACTCGATGCCGCCCACGCCAAGGGCATCGTTCACCGGGACATCAAGCCCGCCAATATTTTCGTGACGAAGCGAGGCCATGCCAAGATCTTGGATTTTGGACTGGCAAAGCTGGCACCGGTGGGCCGAGCCTTGAATGTGTCGGCGATGCCCACAGCAACCGAGCTGGAACAGTTCACTCGACTTGGCACGGCGATGGGCACCATCACGTACATGTCACCCGAACAGGTGCGGGGCGAAGAGCTCGATGCACGCACGGACCTGTTTTCATTTGGTGTAGTGCTCTACGAGATGGTGACGGGAGTTCTGCCCTTCCGGGGAGAGACATCTGGCGTGATCGGGGAGGCGATTCTGAACCGCACACCGGTTGCGCCCGTACGGCTGAATCCCGACGTCTTCCCAAAGTTCGAAGAGGTCATCAACAAGGCGTTGGAGAAAGACCGAAAGCTGCGCTACCAAAGCGCCGCCGACATTCGCACCGACTTGCAGCGGCTGAAGCGCGATTCGAGCGCTCCGATCGCTGTTTCGGGCCGCGACATAGACTCCGGCGGCGGAACCCCCGATACAGCAGCGGCCCAGCCTCAAGTTCGTCCTAACAGGTGGGCGATGGCTGGTGCGGCGATTGTGGTGGTCGGGCTCGCTGTCGGTGCGTGGTTGTTTTCCTCCCGCAAGGCACACGCGCTCACCGAGCGTGACACGGTTGTGATCGCGGATTTTGCGAACTCGACGGGCGATGCGGTCTTCGACGACGCGCTGAAGGAAGCCTTGGCCGCGGAGCTTCAACAATCCCCATTCTTGAGTATCCTGCCGGACCGCAAGGTGAGCGAGACACTGAAATTGATGGGGCGCCCTGCGGACCAGCGCCTCGACGAGAAGACCGCGCTGGAACTCTGTCAGCGAGCCGGGAGCACGGCCGTGCTCGCCGGTTCCATCACCCCGCTAGGCAGCCATTTCATCCTCGGTTTGAACGCGGTGAATTGCGTGTCGGGAGATTCACTGGGGCGGGAAGAAGTGGAAGCCGAGCGCAAGGAAGACGTGCTCAAGGGACTCGACAAGGCGGCGGCGAAGCTTCGGGCAAAATTGGGCGAATCCCTCAGCTCGATCCAGAAGTTTGATGCACCGGCCGAACAGGTGACCACAAGCTCGCTCGAAGCGCTCAGGGCTTACAGCCTGGGCATGAGATACAAGACAACAAGCAAGGAAGAGGATGCCATCCCGCTTTTCAAGCGAGCGATTGATCTGGACCCGCAATTCGCAACTGCGTATGCGGCTTTGGCAGTCATCTACTTCAACGGCGGGCAAAGCGAGTCCGGCATCTTCTATGCAAAGAAAGCGTTCGAGCTGAGCGGCCGGGCCAGCGAACGAGAAAGATTGAGAATTACGGTCAACTACCAAGGGTTGGTGATGGGACAGATGGAGGAAGCGGAGCAAACTTGCAAAATGTGGAAACAAAGCTATCCGCGAGACTTTTTCCCGCCAACCTACCTCGCCGACATTTATAGCCGGTTCGGAGAATGGGAACAGGCTGCCGCGGAAGCGCAGGAAGGCCTGCGAATTGATCCCACATATGCTGCGAACTATATCAATTTGGGGATCGCCGAGCTCTCGCTGGGACGACTCGATGCTGCGAAAGAGATCGGCCGGCAAGCGATCGCGCGCAAGGCAGATCCTGTGCAGGTGCACCTCGTGGGGTACTTGGTCAACTTTATTCAGCGGAACGAGGCTGGGATGCAGGAGGAGTTGAATTGGAGCGAACGCAGACCAGGGGATGAACATTACCTGCTATCGGCGCGGTCGGATACGGAAGCTTACTACGGGAGATTGGGCAAAGCGCGCGACTTTTCCCGTCGAGCAGTGGAATCAGCGCGGCATACCGGCTCTCTCGAAACAGCTGCTTTATGGCAGATGAATGCCGCGCTGCGCGAGGCCGAGTTCGGCAATCCAGCCCAAGCCCGGGAAGCTACCACTGCCGCTCTGGCACTCGTCTCATCCAGACAGGTCAAATTCTTGGCGGGACTCGCGATGGCTCGATATGGAGATTCCTCGCGAGCGCAGAGTCTCGAAGATGACTTGTTCAAGAGCTTGCCTTCCGATTGGACAGCAAACTTTTACTGGCTGCCGACAATCCGCGCCTCCCTCGAACTAACCCGCAAAAATCCGTCGAAGGCCGTGTATCTCTTGCATGACACCAGCAGGAATGAGTTGGGGCAGCCCATGCCTTCGTTCTTTGTGGGCCCGATGTATCCGATATACGTGCGCGGCCAGGGCTATCTGCTTCTTCGACGAGGGAGCGAAGCGGCTGCTGAATTCCAAAAATTCCTCGGCCATCCGGGGATAGCGGTGAATTCCCCGCTCGGCGCGCTGGCGCATCTTGGACTCGCACGTGCCTATGCGTTGCAGGGCGATAACGCAAAAGCCCGCGCGGCGTATCAGGATTTCCTCGCGCTGTGGAAAGACGCCGACCCCGACATCCCGATCTTGCTGCAAGCCAAAGCCGAATATGCGAAGCTGAAGTAACGGCATGCCTTTCTGACGGACATAGAAACCCACCTAGACTGCAGTTCAGCGGGAGCCGGGAATCGAAGAGAGATTCTTCAGGCCGCCAAGGGCGCGGCCTTCAGAATGACGGCGTAGGAAACAAAAGGGCCAATACCGCGAAGAACAAGAAAACACAAGGGTATAGGCACGCCACGCGGCCAGCTGTACACCTCTTGCACTTTTGGACAGGCACTTTTTCAGGAACGATCGCGATACGATGGCAATGAGCGAATCTTAAGTCAGGTTAGGATGGAGCGTGCGGGTAAATCCGCGGGTGCAGTCCCGCGGGAGTCTGATCCAATTTTCGATCTGGGGAATCTGGGGACCACTCTATGCCTTTTCTGTTTCAGCCTCCGCTTTCACGCGAGGAACTCGAGGCCGCGATCGATTCGACGGGACGGACCGAGCCCAAGGGGGCTGCGGACGAATTGCCGTCTAACGAGGACGCCAAACTGAAGGAATTCCTGGCCGAGAATTTCTTGTACGAGGAACCTGCGGCCGAGGAATCCGATTCCGCTGCGGTGAATGCAGAAGCGCCTGAAGCGGTGGCCGAAGTTGCTTCGGAATCTTCGAATGAGGTTTCCGCGGAGGCAGGTGAAGTTGCGGAGGCGCAGGCTCCTTTGGATGCATCCTCGGAAGTCTCAAAGGAACTGTTGCAAGTCGTTTCCAGCGAATGGGCGTTCGAGGAGAAACTCGCAGGCCATAGGGAATGGGTCGAATCGCAAGGCGCGAGCGGCAGGAAAGCGGACTTCTGTGGCGCCCAACTCGAAGGGGTCGAGCTGATCAGCGTCAACCTGCGATACGCAGATTTGCAAGACGCAAATCTCACGGCTGCCGACCTCCTACTGGCCGACCTCCGGGACGCCTGCCTCGTGCGAGCCAATCTTCAGGAAGCGTGTTTGGTCGGGGCGAACCTCGAGGGCGCAAACATGGAAGGCGCTTCGCTCGACACTTCCATGGGGCTCGTGACGCGGCAATTGGCGGGAGCCAACCTTCGCGAGGCGACTCTGCCGCCGCAAATCCTGGAATTTCCTGCCCAGGCGGAATTCCAGGACGCGTCACAGACGGCGATTCGCGTTTTCAGTGGAGCGATCGCGATGAGCGCGCTCTCCTGGCTGATGATCTGGAAGACGAAGGACGTTCAACTCCTCGCCAACTCCGCGATTCTGCCCTTTCTACATTCGCAGGCGGCTGCGGCAGCGCTGCCCACCGCGGAAATTTATTTGATTGCTCCGGCGCTCTTGCTCGCCGTCTATCTCGTCTTTCAGTATCACTTGCAACGTATGTGGGATTCGGTTTTGGAGCTGCCTGCCATATTCCCGGATGGGCGCATGGTCGGAGACGGCGGGCCGCGGATACTTCGGGGCCTGCTTCGGGCTCATTTCCGGTGGCTGAATCCCGACCCCACTTGGACACGTACGATTGAAAAAACGTTTTGCGTCCTATTGGCGTACTGGATCGTACCAATGACGCTGGTGCTTTTTTGGGCGCGCTATCTGACGATGCAAGAAATCCACGGCTCGCTTCTGCACGTTTTCTTCGCCGCTGTCGCCATGGGAGTCGCGCTCTTCGCGACAACCAAAGTCGGACGGAAGCTGGAAAAGTGGACCGTGCAAGGAAGGCCGACAAAAGCGATCTTCCGCAACTGGAAGATCCTCAATCCCGCGCCGCTGACGATCATCTATGGTTTCCTACTTTCGCTGCTCTCCCTCGGGACGGTCCTGGGAGTTCCCCACGATCGAAATCGCGCACCTCAATTTTCGGCGTCGGACATTCGCCGGTGGGCTCCCAATCTTTTATGGGCGGCCGGATACGATCCTTACGCGGATTTGACGGAAGCGGCCATCTCGGCAAAGCCCGACAATTGGAACGGGAGCGACGATCAGCTCCCGCTTGTCCGTGGGGCGCGGCTCAACAATACGAATTTCCGGTACGCGCAGGCATACGGAATTTTTCTGGCAAACTCTCATCTGTGGCGGGCCGATTTTGAGGGCGCCTTTTTGTCCGAGGCGGACATGCGCGGCGCCGATCTGGGACAGGCCAGCCTGCGGCTCGCGATGCTCGACCGGGCGCAAATGAATCGGGCGAACCTTGACCGGGCAGATCTCAGCGGAGGGAACCTGACGCGGGCCGATCTGCGTGGCGCGAACCTTTCTTATTCTTCACTGGCGAACGCAATGCTTGTGGACACGAGACTCGATGGCGCCAGCCTGTATTCGGCCGGATTGGAAGGGACCACGCTCATTCGCGCCAGCCTCGAGAAGGCGGATCTTCGCGATGCGCGACTCCAAGATGCAAATCTGGAACACGCCGACCTGCAACAAGCCTATCTGTGGTCAGCAAAACTGACGCGCGCCCATTTGGAGAATGCGCAACTGGCGAATGCGATCTTCATTGACGCGGATTTGCGTGGCGCTAATCTGCGAGGCGCTCAATTTCAAGGGACGGTCCTGAATGGCGCAAATCTGGAGGATGCGAATCTCGAGGGCGCCGATCTCCGCGGCTCACTTGGATTAACCGCGAGGCAGGTTTGCAGCGCACGCACGCGCGAGGGCGCGCTACTCGACCCCGCGATTCAAGCGCAATTGGATGCCGGTTGCGGCGCTGCACAATAGAAACGCTCGCCGCGCTCGGGAAGTGATTCGACTCTCGCGCACGAACTACGGCTTTCCCGCCGGCTTCTCCGCAGGCTCTTGGAAGATTCCGTCATCCACAGGAATGTTGGCCTGCATTTGTGACCACTGGTAAGTCGTCGTACCAGTAATTCGGCTGACCCGAATCAGGAACGGAATCTTGACTCCGTTGACGTCGCGATAATCTTCGTAATCCGTTTGAAGAGGCAAAGCTCCGAGCGGGCTATCAATCCGGTGGAACACACGCAGGAGCAGGCCGGACTGAGCATCGAAGTAAAGGCGATCGGAGGCGCCGGCCGCCCACGAGGCGAGGACACGATAGGCGTCCTGGCCTCCGATCTTCTCCATGCCGTCCACTTGCAGACGCGAGTAGTCCTGTTTGAATTGCTGGCCGAGATAGAAAGAAGCCCATTGCTTGGCTCTTGCCAGTTCGTCGCCGGTTACTACGCGGACTTCGCCATTGGGCCTGCGCTCCCAATCCTGAGTTCCGTCGAAGCCTTCTGTAGTGTCGCCAGTCTCAGTATGCAGGATCGCAAATGCTTTATCGGGGGCTTTCCGATAAGTCTCGATCGAAGCATGCATTCCGCGCGAAGGCGAGTCCACAGTTCCCTTCTCGACGCGAGTGGAGTTTTTCTTGATGGCGTCCGCGCCGCCGATGGCTTGGAGATAGCGGTCGAGGATTTGGTCCGCCGTTGGGAGTGACGCAACGGGCGTGGCCGATGCGCTGGGCGCTTCATGAACCGGCTTTGAACCCTCCGCACCTGCCGGAGGAGGTGCGCTCACCGCTGCAGCAGCCTCGGGAAGCAAAGGTGTGCTCGGAGCTTTCGCCATTCCGCGATGGCACGTGAAGCAGGTGACTTCGCGGTGCCCGTTAAAGTTGTCCTTGTTGATCGCGAACATCATTTTCATCATGTTTCTCGCGCGCTGCTTTTCGGGCTTGTCGTCGTTGTCGAAATGCTCCGGGTCGTGGCAATAACTGCAACGGACTCCGAGCGCCGCGCTGATGTAGCTCATCGAAGGAATGAGTTGCGTCGCGGGAATGTCGGTGAGGACCTGGACGTTCATGTAGAACTGCTCAGCCGTCTTCCCCGCCATTTCCGAGGGCTTCTGTGACGAAGCGGCATTCGCCGCGGCGGGCTGGTGCTGCGCTGGAGCTTGCGCGACTGATTTCGGTGCGACCCACAAAATCCCCGCAAGGCTCATCGCCAAGGCCGAACAAATTGCCGAATCACAGCGCATGGAATGTTTTGTTTTCATCAGTGAGCCATTTTCTCCCTGAAAATATTTTGTACGGCGAAATCATACAAGCGAATTGCTGTGGAGTGGAACGTCAAATCACATGAGCCGGTTTCTGATGCAGAAGAATCGCAGCGAGCCGGGAGAGCGCGGGGAAAAACCAGGCAGACGATTGTTCGCGGGCCGCGATTCTATTTAGCGGCGAACATCCTCGCTCAAGAGTTGCCGTGGATCGGCTTTCGTCAATATCAGAGGTAGCAGGAATTCCTGCAAAATTCTGATTTCCTCCGGTCCGGCATTCTCAATTTTCAGACCCATGCAATCCGCTCCGGCCACGCGGACCACACGAGCGGAGAAATGCAAAGGCGGTGTCTTCGGCTTCAGTTCCAGGGTCACATTGACTGATGATCCAAGAGGGAACGCGTGAGCGGCCTGCACGAACATCCCTCCGAGACTGAGGTCCAGCGTCGTGCCATTCAATCGGTCAAGCCCCGATTCGAGGTGTACATTGCAGCTGAACTTGACGCGTTGATACCGCCGCGCTTCATTCTGGATGGTGCCCTCGGTAACGCGCAGCAGACGCAACATGCGATGGCGGTCTATGGGCTTGAAGAGAAAAAAAGTGGCGCCCGCCTGGAATGCGCGCGTCAGCACGGCGTTCTCTCCTTCGCCGGTGATGACCACAATCGGGGTGGATTGGTTAATTCCCGAGGCGCGTATCAGCCGAGTGAGTTCGATGCCGTCCGGCGCTCGCATGCGCACGTCCAGAAAAATCGCGTCGAACTTCTCTTTACCAAGGAGGCGTGCAGCTTCACGGCTATCGGTAAGAGAAAAGGAATCTATCTCCGCCGAACGCAGCATCCCCTGGATCAGCTCGCACATATCCGGGTCATCATCCACGACGCATACGCGAGTCGGCACAATCAACTCCCTCGAAGCCTGTCATCGATTTCGGCTGAAGAATTCCAAATGCGCTCAGGAGCTTGGCTGCAACCTTACGGCCCGGCATGAGAGGGGGCGGCAAGACCATTCGCCGCGGGACGGACCGATTTGAAGGCTGGTTCTATTCTATTCGCTGATTCCTTCGAGCGAATCGATTCCACGAAGAAATCTGACGATGAGTAAACAGCAATGGCGGGATTGAAGTGCCACGTCAGGCGGAAGCTGTGAACGGCATGCACACGACGCGTGTTATGGCTGATGGAGTGTGCCCACCTTGACATTCTACTGGAAGGTGTTTACCCTCACCTAGTATGTCTACCAAAGAACAACGAGAACGCGTCGAGCTGCTGCAGGGCACTCTAGACTTGCTGATTCTCCGGACGCTATTGCGGGGGCCGGTGCACGGGCACGCCATTGCCAAGGCAATCGAATTTGACTCCGACGAGGTATTGCAGGTGGAGCAGGGATCGCTGTACCCGGCGCTGCACCGGCTCATCAAACGTCAATGGATTTCGGTCGAAGAAGGGACCTCCGAGAACAATCGACGAGCGAAGTTTTACCAGTTGACAGCTAGGGGGCGGCAACAACTTGCGGTCGAGACCAGCAAGTGGGACAAGCTGGCGAGAGCGATCGCGCGGATCCTCCGACCGGTTGAACAAGAGGGTAAATCATGAGAAGCCGCAAGCGCATGATCGAGGACCTCGACCAAGACATCCGAGACCACATCGAAATGGAAACCCAGGACAACGTCGAGCGCGGCATGTCACGGGAGGAAGCGCGTTATGCGGCCCTACGCAAATTCGGCAACGTGACGCAAGTTAAGGAAGACACCCGGAATGTCTGGAGTCTCGTTTGGCTTGAGCAAGCACTCCAGGACATCCGGTACGGCCTGCGCATGCTGCGCAAGAATCCCGGCTTCACCGCCGTCGCCGTACTCACGCTCGCTCTCGGCATCGGCGCGAACACAGCTATTTTCAGCGTCGTTTATGCCGTGCTTCTAAAGCCGTTGCCTTACACGAACCCCAATCAATTGGTCACCGTATTTCAGGCCAACACCCAGGAAGGAGTTCCGGAGACCGGCGTCTCGTATCGGAATTTCGAAGCGTGGCGCGCGCAGAATCACGTTTTTAGCGAGCTGGCGGGAATTACAGCTCACCAACTCACTCTCACGGGACGTGGCGAGCCTTCCGTTGTGGACACCTCCGTCGTGACACCGGAGCACTTTGCGCTTCTCGATGTGAAGCCGCTGCAGGGGCGCATTTTTTTTCCGGAGGACGGCGAGCACGGCGCCCCTCCCGTCGTTATCCTGAGCGAGAATCTGTGGCGCGGGACCTTGGGAGCTGATCCAAAGGTCGTTGGAAGCTCGATCGTTCTGGACAAGCGTCCGTTCACCGTCATTGGAATCATGCCTGCGGGCTTTCGCTCTCCTCTTGTCAACACGAAGCAGGAAGTCTGGATTCCGCTCGTTCAAGATCCGCTCTTTGGAAGCTGGATGGCTCGGCGCGGCGGGCATTGGCTACCAGTCTTTGGGCGGCTGAAACCCGGTGTTTCCCTGGCGCAGGGTCAGGCCGAAATGGACGCGATCAGCGAAAGGCTGGCGAGCGAATTTCCGGCGGAGAACAAAGGCTGGACAGTTCATCTTGTGCCGCTGCAGAAAGAAATTGTGGGAGACGTTCGAACTGCGCTGCTGGTTCTGCTGGGCGCTGTCGGCGTGGTGCTATTGATCGCTTGCGCCAATATCGCCAACTTGCTTCTGACGCGCGCGACTTCTCGCTCGAAAGAGATTGCTGTTCGGACTGCGTTGGGCGCGGGGCGCGCTCGAATCATTCGCCAATTGCTTAGCGAGACCGCGGTGCTCGGTCTGCTAGGCGGAGTTACCGGGATAGGTCTCGCTTACTGGGGCGTTCAGGCTCTCAGTTCGCTTCTGCCGGCGACTCTGCCGCAAGTGAACGCAATTCGCGTTGACAACACCGTCTTGACTTTTGCGCTCGCACTTTCCGCTATCGCGAGCGTGGCGTTTGGTATGGTGCCCGCGCTGTTCGTATCCAAGACCAACACACAGAACAGCCTTCGCGAAGGCAGCGGGCGTTCCGGCGAAAGCTGCAACCGCAGGCGTGTGCGCAGCCTCCTTGCGGCATCAGAAATTGCGCTCGCCATGGTTTTGCTCGTGGCTGCCGGTTTACTCTTACGCAGCTTTTCCAAACTGGCGGCGGTCAGCCCGGGGTTTGACGCCCAGCACATTGTGAAGGCCGAGGTCTCACTGCCCCAATTTCAGTATTCCACACCTCAACAGTGGACCGCTTTCTCCGACGAATTGCTCGCGCGAGTCCAAGCTCAACCCGGAATGAAAGACACCGCCGTGGCTGTTCCCATGCCGATAGTCAACGGCAACATCAATCTTGGATTGGATATTGAGGGAGCCCCTCCAACTTCCCATGCCGAATCCCGAACCGCGAACTACGCTTCGGTCAGTCCAAATTATTTTCATGTGATGTGCATTCCACTCTTGGCGGGGCGCTTCTTCAACCAGAGCGATTTCGCATCCGCGCCGGCCGTCACGCTGATCAGCAAAACATTGGCGCAGCGTTATTTTCCAAATCAAGATCCCATCGGCAAGCGACTTTACTTCGGATTTCCTCCAGATCCAGGAACCGCGCGCGAAATCGTCGGAATTGTTGGCGACGTGCGCGACGTCTCGCTAGGTCAGGATCCCGGGCCGATGATGTACGTGCCTTACGCGCAGGCGCCTTTTTGGGGTGCGAATTTGGTCGTGAAGAGCACATTGAACCCATCCGTCGTGGCGGCAGCAATTCGCGAGGAAGTACGGAAAATTGATAACGACTTGCCCGTAACTGACGTCGCGAAGATGCCCGACCTGATCGACGATTCTGTAGCACAGCAGAGGTTTCGGACGTTCCTCCTTGGCCTTTTTGCCGCGATGGCGTTGGTGCTCGCCGCAACGGGAATCTTCGGCGTGATTTCTTATTCGGTGTCGTGCCGCACGCACGAAATCGGAATTCGCGTCGCGCTCGGCGCTTCACGTGGCGCGATTCTGCGGATGGTCTTGCGCGAAACGCTTGCCCTGGTGTTCGCGGGTCTGGCTATTGGAATACCCTGCGCGCTCGTCGCCTCTCACCTGATCGGCCATTTGCTCTTCGGCGTTTCCGCGAATGACCCCGCCACGCTCGCAGTAGTCGCGTTCACTCTCGCCGCCGTGGCCGTTCTCGCCGGTTACGCCCCAGCGCGGCGCGCCATGCGCGTCGATCCCATGGTCGCTCTGAGATATGAGTAGTCCCTCTCGCAAGTAACTGAGAACTCTTCGCTCGAAAACCCTCTCGTAATCGTGTGGATACTCGAGGAGATTCTGGCGATTGTGCCCGAGTCACAGCGCACTCGGAAACAGTTCACTTGCCTGATGAGCCCAGTAATCGGACAAGTGAACACTTCATTGGTTCCAATCGGACTGAGCGTGGAACTTGAGTTCGAAACGAATTAAAGGGTGTCGACGGAAATTACTGTAAACAAATTCGGCAAGGAAGTGGCGCGCCCGAGAGGAGTCGAACCTCCGACCTTCTGGTTCGTAGCCTTGAGGCCGGAGACCCCAAAATGCCTTGTCGCCTGTTGCTTACCGACGGACGCGCTCTAAGAATTGCCCCTCAGTTGGGCTACAGGATCGAAGTGACTTATGCCAAAGATCGTGTCGGGAACGACCGCATGAAATAACAATGTGGAAGCTCGAATACGGTCCACCCCCGGATTCCACCAGGGCTGCACTCTCGCGTAAAGTGTAGCCCGGTGCCGGAATCGTTCTCTGAACCCTTTTGGCAAACAGAAACTCGCGAGATCATTACACTTTTCGTGGAACTTCAGAAGCTGCTCGAAAGGAATGGTTTTGAGCAAACTGGGAATTTCAGTCTAACCGAGAATATAAGGAGTCAGCTTCGGATTGACTTGCCCAAGGGGCAAGCCTAAGATCCCTGCCCAAAGGGCGATTCTTTCACTATGATTGGGCAGACGCTTTCTCACTACCGCGTCCTCGAGAAACTCGGGGGCGGCGGCATGGGCGTCGTGTACAAAGCCGAGGACACGAAGCTGGGCCGTTTCGTCGCCTTGAAATTTCTGCCGCAGGAAATAGCCCGCGACCCCCAAGCGATTGAGCGCTTCCAGCGGGAGGCTCGTGCTGCTTCCGCGCTGAACCATCCCAACATCTGCACGATCTACGAAATCGACGAACACGACGGCCAGCTCTTCATCGTGATGGAGTTCCTCGACGGAGAGACGCTCAAACGCCACATCGAGAGCGGCCCGCTCAAAATCGATTCGGTGCTCGACCTGGGCGTCCAGGTTGCCGAGGGGCTCAATGCGGCGCACAGCCAAGGGATCGTTCACCGCGACATCAAGCCAGCCAACATTTTCGTGACCCGCCGCGGTCATGCCAAAATTCTCGACTTTGGTCTTGCGAAACTGACCTACGAACATTATCAGGTGGCGGCTGAGGGCGCCGGGGCCTCCGCGCTCCGCACTGCCGGCGCCACCGAGGAACTGCTCACAAGCCCCGGCTCCGTTGTCGGAACGGTCGCTTACATGTCGCCCGAGCAGGCGCGCGGCGAGCCGCTCGATCCGCGCACAGACCTGTTCAGCTTCGGCGCAGTGCTCTATGAGATGATGAGCGGTCGCCGGCCGTTCCAGGGTGAGGCATCCGCGGTAGTCTTCGACTCCATACTGCACGCAACGCCTAAGCCCCCTTCGCACCTGAACCCGGAGGTCTCTTCCGAACTCGACCGTATCGTTCGCAGAGCGCTTGAAAAAGACCGCAACAAGCGCTATGGGTCCGCCCTCGAGATGCGCGCCGAGTTGGACTCCGTGCGTCAGTTGCGCATTGTGGAATCGAGCGGGACGGTCTCGATCACGCGCGTGGCCCGCAAGCCCAGCGTCCTGGTTGGGGCAGTTGTTTTGCTTGCACTTGTGGCTGTTTCGATGGTGCTGGCCTACCGTCACTATGCGCGGATCCGCTGGGTGAGGGAACAGGCGATTCCGCAGATCATGGGGCTGGTCGAAAAAAGTAACTACATCCCTGCTTTTGCGCTCGCCCAAGAGGCGGAACACTACACCCCGACCGATCCGATGCTGAGAAAGTTGTGGCTGGAAATGTCACGCGAGATCGACATTCACACCGCGCCTGAGGGTGCAGATGTCTCGTTTCGCGAATACGGAGCCGCGAACGCTCAGTGGCAGCATCTCGGCCGGACTCCGATTTTGCATGCTCGGATTCCGGTGGGCTTTTTTGAGTGGGAGGCGACAAAGGAGGGTTACCGGACGGTTTTCGCGGCGAGCTCTGGACAACAAGGGCGGACTTTCTGGTTCCCGGGAATGAAGGGGGGCCTCAACTTCACATTGGATAAGGAAGAAGCAATCCCCCCTGAAATGGTACGTGTGCCGGGCACAAACTTTGCCGTGGACATGCCGGGAATCGAGTTACCTCCCGCCAAGCTCGACGATTATTTCATCGACCGCTATGAGGTCACAAACAAGGAATTCAAACGATTCGTCGACGCCGGCGGATATCGCGATCGACGCTTTTGGACCGAGAAGTTCGTTAATCGCGGTCGCGTGCTCCCATGGGAGGAAGCGATGACCCGCTTCCACGACAAGACTGGCCGCCCCGGCCCGTCCACCTGAGAACTGGGCGATTATCCCGAGGGACAGGCAGATTATCCTGTAACAGGCGTGAGTTGGTACGAGGCCGCCGCCTACGCTGGTTTCGTCGGAAAGAGCCTTCCAACCTTATACCACTGGGACCGGGCCGCGGGGCTATGGGCGACGTCTAAGGTGGCGCCGCTGAGCAATTTCTCCGGTCGCGGGCCTGCGCAAGTCGGATCGTTCAAGGGGATGGGGCCCTACGGAACGTACGACATGGCCGGCAATGTGAAGGAGTGGTGCTGGAACGAAGGCCAAGGGAAACGCTTCATCGTGGGCGGGGCATGGAACGAACCCGTCTACATGTTCACCGATGCTGATGCCCAATCGCCATTCGATCGCTTGGCCACATATGGCGTGCGCCTCGCCAAGTATTTGTCGCAGCCCCCAGAAAGCACGCTCGCCGCCATACTGGAAACCACGCTAGACTTTAGCAAAGAGAAACCGGCTCCTGACCAAGCCTTCAGCGTATACAAGAGCCTCTACGACTACGATAAGAAGCCACTGAGTGCCGAGGTCGAGTCGGTCGACGATACCAATGAGTCTTGGACGGAACAGAAAGTCAGCTTCAGCGCAGCCTACGGCGCCGAGCGTGTGACCGTTTACTTGTTCCTGCCCAGAAACGTGCCTGCCCCGTTTCAAGTTGTCATCTACTTCCCCGGATCGGATGCTATTTCCGAGCGCAGCAGCAAGCAATTGCAGATGTGGCGTGTCGGTTTTGTGGTGAAGAGCGGCCGGGTACTGGCATACCCCATCTATAAGGGCACCTATGAGCGTGGCGACGACCTCGACAGCGACGTTCAGAATATGAGCAGCACGTACAGCGAACATGTGGTGGCTTGGTCGAAAGACCTCCGGAGGACGATCGATTATATCGAGACCCGGCAGGACCTGAGGCCCGACAAGATCGGATACCTTGGTATTAGCTGGGGAGCGGAAATGGGACCGGTAAATCTCGCGGTGGAACCACGCCTCAGGGCAGCTGTCCTGGTGAGCGGAGGATTCGGATTTGAAAAAACAAGGCCTGAGGTCGAGGGCATCAATTTCGCCCCCAGAGTCAAACAACCGGTGTTGATGATCAATGGGAGGTACGATCACTTCTTCCCGACCGAATCAAGCCAGGAACCCATGTTCCGGCTGCTCGGATCTTTGCCCTCAGAAAAACGTCGGGTCGTATTCGAGTCGGGCCACCTTGTCCCGCTTGACCTTATGATCAATGAAACCCTGGATTGGTTTGACCGCTACCTGGGGCCGGTAAGATGACAACGCCCGCCAGCTTTCAAGACGTGCTGCAGCGCATCGGACTCCCACTGTAGCCCCTACGCCAGAACCTTGTGGTTTCTGCACAATTTTAGTCGGCCCGCGGCGACCCAGCGATTTCAGCAAGTTAGATGTTTCAAGTGGGGCGGCTTTTTGGCACGGCAAGTCTGTAGGTTCTGTTCGTGGGCCTGCAACGCACCGAACGCACTCATCGTCCCATTTCGAATTGAATTATTTCGTCCTGCAGTTTAGTTCTACGTCCTCGAAAATTCAACGTGTGCCGCAAAGCAACTCTAAGAAATCTCAAGATCGAATGCGTTGGCGCCTCGTAAACTGAAAGCGATAGAGAATCGAACGGGCGTTCCCATCGTTAGGACTTCCCAAATGTGATCGGGGACATTCTTCGCGTGAGCGTAGATTGAGTCTCCCTGCCCGTCACGCGTGATAAATGCGTATGAACCTTGCGGGCGTGTCATACGGCCTTCGAACCGTCTGCCAACAATAGGGTAGAGCAGCCTGTTCTTGATCTCAGGGGCGACTCTAACTGCCGAGAGGCGCCGGAAGATTGCCCGGCTGTCGTCGATGTGGCCGTTGAGAAAGAGCTGCCTTCCGTAAAGGAGTTGTGCTTCGTAGTTCCCGTCGCCATCCGTGAACGCTCGTTGCAGGTGATATGCTATGTCGTCGCTGTCTGTCGGTGTTGTTCCCATCAGCAATCTCGCGAAGGTGTAATGCAGCCGGCGGTCACTCGGGCTTGCTTCTAGAGCTTTCCTGAGGGTATCAATGGCCTTTTCAGTTTGTCCGGATTTCTCGAGTTGTCGAGCAAGACGGGAGGCGATGATTGCATTCCTTGGGTTTGCGTTGAAGGCCTTAGAGAGTGCTGTCGAAGCACGTGCATCGTCTTTGAGTATCTCTGCCAACCGCGACTCGGCTTCAAGGAGATACGAATCCCCAGGAAATTCTTGTTGCGCGTCGAAGAGTCTGCTCTCTGCATCCTTCACTAGAGCCTCGATCTCAGCTTCTGGAGCCCCTGCGGCCAGAGCATCTTCGAGCTCTCGAATCTCGATCTTGACGAGCGTGTGATGGGCATATGAATCCGTCCTCTCACCGCGTATCAGCCCTGCCGAGATATCGGCCGCCTCCTTCAACAGCTTGCCTTTTTCGAGTGCTGTTCTGGATCGACCAGCAGCTCTTAGTTTTAGCTCAGCTATGGAATGCTTGATCGTCGGGTCGTAAGGCGCTAGGGAAGCGGCCATATTGAGTAGTCGCGATGCCTCGGACATGTTTCCGTTCGGTCGCTTCATCTCATAAATGCCCATCTGGTGTAGCAGATGCGCATCTTCGCCGACGCTCTCTTTTGCTGCAGCGAATACGGCCTGTACCATTTGCAAATCAGGGAAAAGATCAAGGAGGTTTTGTGCCCGCACCATTTGCCAGAATGCTTTCCAGTCAACGGAGTAGGAGACATTTAGCGCTTTCAAGCATCGGATGTAGCAGTCGAAGCGCTCTTCGACGGTCTTGAGCACCTTGAGAAAAACGATGTCGGCGATGTGAGGATGTCTAGCTCGATACTGGTAATCTCTTGTCAAGTCGTCTAGTTCCGCGAAGACAACATGTTCCAGCGGTCCGAAAAACCTCTTTTTGAACTCTTCAAACGGTATCCCGTGCACCCTCGCGACAAGGCCCGCCCGCACGGGCACGTTGAGGCGATTCAGCACACACACTGTCTGGTATAGTCGTTGTGCCTCGAAAGGTGTTATGTGATTGAATTCATCCAACAAGATGGTCTCAAACGGTATCCCGAGAGTTGCTTCATGCAGCGCCACCAGGAGTTGCCTTCCAGCATGCTCTGATAGCTCTTTCCTTCGCTCATCTAGGCTTAGGCTCTCCAGGCGTGTTCCGAGGGCGTGATGCCGTTCAAGCAGCGCGAGCAAAGCGTCGATCTCAGCAACGTTAAGATATTTAAGTTCATACTCGTCGGTAATATATGGAGCCGCATCCTGACCCTGTACGTTCCATTCATTTATCCGCTCAGCCATGATGACGGTCAAATAGTCACCCTCGGGTCCCATCCGCTTTAGCAGGGTACCTAATTCCCTAGAGCGATCGGCCGCGTCATCGACGAAGACGTAAAGTCGTCGCTGAAGCGATTTGATAATTTCTTGTAAAGGCGCCGCATTAAGGGAGCCGTGTGTTTTGGCGAACAGGCAAATGCATTCGTATTCGCGTGCCGCATCCCATGCCAGCCGATGCAAGATGACAGATTTTCCCGCACCAGCATGAGCTTTTATCAAGACAACTTCTGGTCCTGATGTCTTCTCGTACTGATCTCGTATCAAATACTCAGAAATTAATTCATCACTGATCCGTCGTCGAACGTCCAGTTCCTGTTCGATCGGAGCGAAACCGGCCGTATACCCCTTGTAAAAATCCTTCGGGTCAACATGTGTTGTGATCGAAATTCCGTTCACGTACTCGACATCAACGCTAACGGATTGCAAAGTTGAATTACTGAGCCGATCATAAGTTCGGGAGTACTGTTCAATTGGGTGCCGTCCTGCCGTTCCGCCGATACTCGCCAGCGAACGAAATGAGATGGGAATTTCGGCGTCCAACGTTCTGAGGAATTCCTCAAAGGTACCTTTGAGGAGGGTTATTTTTTTGGTCTCCCAAAATCTTGTTTTAATGTCGTCCGCGTCAGGAGCGACGACAAAATAACGTGGTCTGAAGCCGCCAAGTTCCTTTAGTTCCAGAAGCACTGCCCGAATGTCAGAGTCCTGCACGCTATGACCAATAAAGACGAGCGGGTGTTCAGCTCCCCATTCCTTGAGAGTGCTGAATAGGCGCGACCGACCCTTGTGATGCTCCAGATATTGATCAGGTGTCAAGATTAGCGGGCACTCTTCGCTAGTAATTCGCGTAATGCACCCGTGCAGCTTCAGGAGTAATACATTTCGAGGGTCCCGAAGATTCTCGTCGATCCGGTCTCGATCTTCGATCATTGGGCGAACTTCCTGCAGACGTTCCTTCGTAGCAGCGTAGCCGGCCTCTATAAGCAGATCGTAATTAGTCGTGGCCAAGCCATGCCAAATGAATTTCGGTATAAGTTTGTGCGCATCAGTTGGTAGAAATGGCAAAAACGTGTCACGAATAAATTGTTGAATTCGGCCAAGGTCGCCGCATTCGCTGACGGCATATTCGGCAATCTGGCCAAGCTGCCCATCGCGTAGGTACCCGCCAAGAAACTTGTCCGATAGGAGATGACCAAGCTGGACCGTCGTTGGACAGTGATCTCCACTCGCTGAAACTGCGTCCCGGGACGCGCCAGCTCCGAGGAACAGGACGACGCGGCCCTCCCTGATCTGGTTCAGCAGATCGCTCGAGACGTGCATGTCAGCCTCATGTATTGAGAATTTCGGAGTCTAGTGAAAAGAAACTGGCGGGAAGTATAGCACCGACATCTGCTTCGAGAACTCAGTGTGCATAAACCTCTCGGAGTTATGTGACATTGGATGTCTCGATTTTCAGTGAAGTACAGGTGGCATGAAACTGTGCGTTAACCACATGGTTTCCAAACACCGGAATCGAAACGGAGATTGGTAAACACTCCGCGACTTTGAGGGACCAATCTCGATACGGCGAGGTAACTTTTTGCATTTCTGCCGGGTGCGCCTATTTACTTCAGCTTCGCGTGCTCCGCTTTTGCAGCGACGAGGATAGGGATGTCGGGGTCGGCGTCTTTCCAGAGCGTGAGGAAATCCTGATAGGCCGCTCTGGCCTTGGCGGTGTCGCCGGAGACCGCGTAGGCGCGGGCAAGTCCCAGATGCGCCAGCACGCTGAACGCATCGCCGATCGTGACTCCCCGGTGATTCACAATTTCCTGAAATTCCCGGGCGGCCTCGGCGCCTTGATGTGCGGCCAAATAGGCTTGGCCGCGTATGTACACCGGATATAACGCTCCAAAATAGGCAAACGTCGCGCTGCGTGGCGAGCTTATTTCGTAGGGAAGGTTAACTTGAAGAAGTTCAAGCGCCCTTGAAGGATCGCCATGGTTCAGCGCCAGAGTCGCGCGAACCGCCGGGAGGTAGTTGAATCGGACCGAAGTGTCCTCTGGAAAGTCTCGTTCCAATTCATTCGCTAGAGACTGAGCCTGGGAACCCTCGCCCGACATGCCCAGTGCGAGGGCCGCGCCGTACTTGACCTCCCGGTTCTTGGCCAGCTCGAGAGCATCCTTGGCCGTCCGCTTTGCCATAGGCGCATTCCCGAAAAAGGCTTCCCACAGTGCGGCTTTGGTTTCAAATAGCGCTGCCCTTTCGCGATGTCCTGCCTGTTGTGCCAAACTAATCGCACTCTGTGACCACCTTCTAGCCTCTGGCAGGTGACCGGTATATGCCAGCGCGGAAGCTTGGCGGCCCGCGATCCAGTCCTCGAACCCAGGTTTTCCTTGCGCCGCGGCCACTTCTCGTTGCATTCCTGCACTGTCGCCTTTCAGAAAAGCAAGATCGAATCGCAGAGCCGACAGGTCGGGACCTTCCATTTCTCGCTCGGAGGCTCTCCGAAGGACGTCTTCAGCCTCCGCCAGACGACCCAGATAAACAAAGTTTTCGGCAAGGAGGTGATACCCGGTGTAAGTATCTGGAGCAAGTTCAATCGCTTTGTGACCCTCTTCTGCTGCATTTTCATAGCTGCCGAGCACCGGATAAATGAAACCGGCGAGGAAAGCGTGAGCGTTCCATTCTCGGGGATAAATTTGCGCCCACTGCTCGCAAGTCTGTTGCGCCTTTTCTTGGTTTCCTGTTCCGCGACCGTAATAGTAGGCAGTGATAAAAAACTTCTCTTTGTCACTTGCACGATCGCGTAATTCGTAGGCTTTGCGAATGTTTTCTGTGGCGAGGTCGGACTCACCAGTCGAACCGTAATAGAGTCCAAGCGCAGCATAGCCCATCGCAAATTTCGGGTCGATCTCTACCGCGCGTTTGAAAAAAGGCAGACCGGCCTCGGCACCCGCTGAGGCGTTCCGCTTCCAGCCCATGCTGTAGGCTTGCAAAGCCTCCAGCGAAGACGTGGTGGCTTCCTCGAGGGGGACGTCATGCTGCTGAACGGTGGCGAGCGATTCGCCGACGCGCGTTCTAAATTTGCTGGCCATTTGACTCAGGGCATTCAACACATCTTCTTTCTTGGCGGCTTGGACCAGTTCGTCGTCGAGGACTTTTCCAGTGCGGCAGTTTTCCGCTCGTAGTCCCAGGACATACTGGTTCCCCAGGCTTGCGATGGAACCTTGCAGCACGGCCGCACTGGCGGTGCGCTGACAGACTTCCCGCGCCAGTTGCGGAGTCAGGCGCGCATCGGCGGGCTGGCTCATCATGCGCAGCGTTTGCTGGACTCGGTCCTCAGGAACAAGGCTTAAGAAAGGAGATTGTTCAAGTTGCACCGCCAAACCTTGCCGCAGCGTGCCATCAAACACCGCATCGCCTGTCTTGTTGTCGAAATCAGCGAGGACGATGGTG
Source organism: uncultured Acidobacteriota bacterium (assembly GCA_963812565.1). Lineage (GTDB taxonomy): Bacteria > Acidobacteriota > Terriglobia > Acidiferrales > UBA7541 > Palsa-295. Next base: position 529,955 of record CAWEVR010000006.1, on the reverse strand, counting down.
TCTTTCTCAGTCAATGCGTGCGCCTTGCGAGCGAAAAACAGCCAACCGCCCACAGCCAGTCCGATTACAAGCAATGTTGCGCCAGCGACCGCCGCCCATCGAATGGATTCCCGAGCGGACTTCGACTCGACCTGCGGTGTCGCGGCGGCTGAACGGGTCGTATCCGAATCTCGCTTCAGCCGCTGCAAATCCGTGCGAATTTCAGCGGCGCTCTGGTAGCGCAGCTTCCGGTCTTTCTCCAGCGCCTTGTTGATGATCTCTTCGAGCTTTGGGGGAAGGTCGGGATTCAGTCGCACTGGCGCAACGGGACTACGATTCAGAATCGCTTCAGTAATCACGCCGGTGGTCTCGCCCACGGAAGGGCAAAACGCCAGTCACCATCTCGTAGAGCACCACCCCAAAGGAAAACAAATCCGTCCGCGCATCCAACTCTTCGCCCCGCACCTGCTCGGGTGACATGTACGTGACGGTGCCAATCGTCGTGCCCGGTCGAGTGAGCATTTCTGGCTCGCTGGCTGTGGGCATCGCCGAAAGATTCAGGGCACCGCCCGCGGGTGCCAGCTTTGCTAGACCAAAATCCAGAATCTTGGCATGCCCGCGCTCGGTGACAAAAATGTTGGCAGGCTTGATGTCGCGGTGGACGATTCCTTTGGCGTGCGCCGCATCCAGTGCGTCCGCAATCTCAATCCCCAACTCCAGCACTTGCTCAAGCGGCAGCGGCTTGCCGGAAATGCGATGCTTCAGCGTCATGCCATCCAGAAACTCCATCGCGATGAAGGGCTGCCCGTTGTGTTCGCCGATTTCGTGGATGGTGCAGATATTGGGATGGTTCAGGGCGGAAGCAGCTCTGGCTTCCCGGTCGAAGCGGCTCAGCGCCTGCGAGTCTGTGAGCGACATCGTCAGGAAGGAACTTCAAGGCAACGAAGCGATGGAGCTTGGTGTCCTCGGCCTTGTACACCACGCCCATGCCACCGCCACCGAGCTTCTCGATGATGCGGTAGTGCGAGATGGTCTGGCCAATCATTGCTGCGATGCCGCCCTTGGCGACGCATGTTAGGCTGGGCTCCCGGGCAAGTCAACGCGGGCGTATCAGAAGGACTTTTCCTTCGCACTTAATCCGGATCAGTAACGATAAACGCGCTAGTATTTGCTAATTCTCGATAGGCGTGCGGAAACGGTTCCCTTCTGACATGCCAATCTAGCGGGGCAGTTTTTCAGGTAACGTTCAAATCACGTCCGAAGGGGGACAGCAAATCCCCGCCCATGATTTCCGAGCACACTCTCGTGCGGACGTAAAAGCGAAAAGAAAAATGAGAAATGTGGATTTCATGCGCCCTGCGCATTCGTGCAAAGGGTTCGCGCAATCTTAATCTTTGTGCTGTGAGATCAGTTTATTGATCCCGTTTAAAAAGCAAAATTCCACGGTGTTTGAATTCTGCGTTTCTAAAACGTAAGAAGAAAATGCGAGTGCGCGAGAAGAGTGCAATTTGTTATGCAAAAAAGGGAATCCGTATTTTCCGTATTTTACAGTTATCATACACTAGCTGATGATCGCTGGGCGTGAGCCCTTCTATCTTCCTTCTTGCTCAATAAGACTAGGAACCATGACGAAAGCGGAAGTTTTATCGATTTTTGATCGCGCCGGAGGATTTCTCACCCCCGACCAGATATGCGGGAAGCTCCAACCGCCCCCGAATCGCCAGTCCTTATACAGCTACCTGCTTCGACTCGCCCGGCAGGGCCTCTTGGAGCGGAACCAGACCGGCCGGGGCCATTTGGCTTATCGTCTGACTGGCCGGGGAAGGCAACGACTGGAATATCTGCGGCGAGCTGGATAGGAAGCACTCTCGCAGGCGCGGCCCTCTTTACATTTACGTGCTGGGCCGAGTCAAAAAGGCCAAGCAGGGTTTCGGCACGCACTGCCAGGGTGTCAGCCGTCTGGTTAGGACAGATGGGCTGAGCGTGACCGGTAGCGTAAGAACCGTGCCGAAAGTTGGGTGAAGCCCTCCTCGTTATTCGGTCAACCAGTTGACCGAATCGCGAGCATGCTCTAAAATGAAAGAGAACAGCCTTGGACGGAACCGAGCAACGCACAAAGTAGCCATGCCCACAGAGTCATCAAGGACGCCAGGCACCAGTGACCGAAAACGCGAACTGGTTCGAATCGCCCACAAGCTGATCGCTAGCAAAGGTTTTGAAGGGTTTCGAATCCGTCATGTCGCTGCCGCGGCCGGAATCGATAATGGGACCCTTCACTATCATTTTCCGAGCAAGCAGGATCTGATTCGGAGCGTTGTCGATTACCTCCTTGAGGAACTCAGGATCAGCAGGTTAAAACAAGATGGAGGACAAACTCTTACGGGGCTCGGCCAATTGCGCCAAGAGTTCGAGGATCTGCGCGTCCGACTTGGCGAAGCCCCTGAACAGTTCACGGTGATGACGGAGTTGTTCGTGCATGCCCAACGGCATCCCGATGTCGCGCGAGTCCTTCGCCAATTTGAAGAGAGTTGGAGAAATCACGTTTTGGGTATTTTGGAATCGGGCATAAGAGATGGCAGCATTCGCGCCGATCTGGATTCGGATCGAACCGCTAGCGCCTTAATGGCCCAGTTCACCGGCATCATTTATCAGGCTCACTATCTCGGGGCGTGGTTTCTCGGGGCGCGAAGCTTGGACACTCTTATCGCGGAAATCCGTGCACAAGTGGAGCGCTGGGTTGCTCGTTCCGAAAGCGAATCCAAAGGGGCGAAAGCGGCGCGATCTACGAAATCCAAGCCCTTCGTTCTAGATAAGTGACACAGCTCAGGTAAGCTTGTATTCAATAAGGATGGGAAAGCCCCTTGCAGTACTTCGCCTTTCGCATTGTGCCCCCTGGGAAACAGATCAATTGCGCTGCCAGTGCGCATTGCAAAACGGAAGTAATAATTGTGGTGCCCGAAGCTCTCCATGACTAAGACCGACAAACCAAAGATCGAAGAACTACAAGATGAACGCATGTTTTGGAACACTTTCCGGGAGACCCGTCTGGCGAAGGGAATCAATGTCGACCAGGAATTTGCAGAATGGGCTGCGGATCAAACGAAACGGCTGACGTCGCCGGGTGCGCGAGAGGATTTTGCCGAACTCTGTCAAGACGGCTGTACTCCGCAAGTTCTCGCTGCAATCGTCGCTCTGATGCGGAATGCTCCTGGCTTAGAAGTATTGTGGAAAACAGTCATCGGTCCTGCGCTGAGGCGTCAGAAAACTACACGGACTCTAGAGAGGGCAGCCGCGACGCTCGAAGAGATCTTTGGCGGATTCATTGCTATGACAGACCAGGATGCGACGGCATTCACCAAGATGGGGCGAATTCCCGTCACTTGGTTGGTCTCCGAGCTTCGGTTCTATATCCGGTTCATAAACCTAGCGGAGTCGGTTCGCAAGGATACGGGGAGCCACTCTCTCGCGCAGGTTTCGAAGTATCTTTTGTCCAGTTACGTCAGGCGCATGACGGGGAGCCTTCACGACCGAAACGTATCTGGCTTGGTTGCAGAGCTTAGCGGTTTCGTCGAGTATAACGAGGTTGCCCACCGCATGTGGCGTTCGCGCAATCACCGTCGTTTGGATAGGCACTATTCCTGGATGACGAACATCTTGGTTGCAGCGAGTGTGGTCATCGCCCCACCAGCGTAACGGATCCCCACAAAAAATCAGAAATCGCGTTCTGTTAGCGTCTCACGGAGAAGAAGTCTAATGACTCCGTGGTACAGCCAACAAGAGACGCGCAGAACGTCGAGCGAATTTCGACTGCAACGTCGGTCGCAGAGAAAGATTCGACAGCCCGTGCTAACATCGCGTCCGCAACGACGACAAGGCGGAAACGAGGACCATCCTTGTCACGTCGAATTGGTCAGAGAGGCAGTGTGTTCCAGCATTGCAAACCGTGGAATCCCGAAGGTACCTGCTTACGGACGCTTTTGGGTTGATGTGCCCGGTGAGGACCGCCAGACGGAAGACTATTTCCCTTGGTGTTTGCCGCACCCCCAGCATCGCCAAACAAAAGCTCCGCGAGCATGTCGAGTCCACGGGCGTCAATAGTGAGCAGTCCTTCGCCACCAAAACAGCACCGGCCACAACATTTCGTGCCCAAGCGGAAAGATGGATTGAGTCACTTTCCACGCGGCGACGTAAGCCGGTGAAACCCGCTACGATTTGGGGATGGCAGCACGCCTTAGATAAATGGCTATTACCGAATCTTGGCGACATGGCTCCTTTCAGAGGTGGGAAATGCCGCGCTAAAGGGGCTGATAGAGAAGATGGCCTCTGCGGGGCTTTCTGCCAAAGTCCATCGTCAACTACACAAAGGTCGTAAAGATGGTCGTGGCTTCTGCGGTTAATGCAGAGGGCGAGGAAATTTAGCCTCGAAAGTGGAACCACAACTTTATCGGCATGCCGATCCTGAAAAGAGAAGAACAGCGCAGGCCAACTGTAACCGAAGCAGAACTCGGAGAAATCCTTGCCAGTGCGAGCAAGCGATACGGTGTGCTCTTCGCGTTGCTGGCCGGGACTGGGTTACGAATCGGTGAGGCAATGGCTCTGAACCCCACTGACTTCTCGCCGGATTGCCGAGTGCTTCGTGTGCGGCGAAGCATTTGGCACGGTCAGGAACAGGCACCGAAGACACCCAACGCTGTGCGTGTGGTTGACATCCCGGAGCCGCTGGCCCGACTCTTACAGGAATACGTCGCCGGTAAACCCGGTTATCTATTCGCCGCAAAGAGCGGACGACCACTCCAACAACGTAACGTCCTCCGAGCCTTACACGCGACCGGCAAGAAAGTTGGCCTTCATGCCTTCCGTCGATTCCGTGCGGAAACATTGCGTCGAGCGCGCGTGCCCGAGGACCTCACAAGACTCTGGCTCGGCCACTCGAAGCAAACCGTGACTGACTTCTACGCGAGCGGTTTGGAAAAAGATGAAGCGTGGCGCCGGGAATGGTGTGAGCGTGCAGGGCTGAGTTTTTCTCTAGTTGGGCTACTTGGGCTACAAAATGCAGTTCAAATTAAATCACAAGAAGCAGCGTAAACCCAATATGGGGCAGTGATTAGAGTGGCGCGCCCGAGAGGAGTCGAACCTCCGACCTTCTGGTTCGTAGCCAGACGCTCTATCCAGCTGAGCTACGGGCGCGCGGCCCGTGAACTTCTTGTACGGAGAAGTTTACGTCACTTTCATTTTGGCTTCAACGATTTCGAGCGGAGGACAAATCAATCAAAAGGCGATTCGGGCAGAGAGGATGGCCGAAGACCGGGAGCGGTCCCACGCGAAACGGGCGTCCGTTTGCGTTGAGCGAAATAGTGTCGCACCCGGTCCATATAGAGATAAACCACAGGGGTGGTGAATAGCGTCAACATCTGGCTCACGATCAGGCCGCCCACGATGCTGATGCCCAAAGGGCGGCGCAACTCCGACCCCGTGCCCGTTCCCAGGGCGAGCGGAAGGCCGGCCAGAAGCGCCGCCATCGTCGTCATCATAATCGGCCGAAAGCGCAGCAAACAGGCCTGGTAGATCGCTTCCCGGGGACTTTTGCCATCCTTCCGCTCGGCATACAGCGCAAAGTCGATCATCATGATCGCGTTTTTTTTCACGATGCCGATCAGCAGGATGATGCCGATCAAGGCAATCACGCTTAAATCCGTGCGGCAAATCAGCAGCGCCAAGATCGCCCCGACTCCGGCCGAAGGGAGAGTCGAAAGAATCGTGATCGGATGAATATAGCTCTCGTACAACATTCCCAGAACGATGTACACGGCTATGAGCGCGGCGAGAATCAGGATGGGCATGTTGGAGAGTGAATCTTGAAACGCCTGCGCGGTTCCCTGGAAGCTCGCATGGATCGTGGAGGGCAGCCCGATCTCTCGTTCGGCTTGGTTGATGGCGTCCACTGCATCACCAAGCGCGACGTTCGGAGCTAAGTTGAACGACAGCGTCACGGCTGGGAATTGCCCCTGGTGGTTTACCGCCAGCGCCGTGGTTTTCTGTTCGAAGTGCGTGATGGCGCTCAGCGGCACCTGGGTCCCACTCGACGAGCGAACATAAATACTCTTGAGGGCGTCCGGATTGCGCTGGAAGCTCGGATCTACGTCCAGGACGACGTGATACTCGTTCAATTGCGTAAAGATCGTCGAGACCTGGCGCTGCCCGAATGCGTCGTAGAGTGTGTCGTCGATTGCCTGAGCAGGAATCCCGAAGCGAGAGGCAGTGTCGCGGTCAATCACGAGATCCGCAGCGAGTCCCTTGTCTTGCTGGTCGGTGGCAGCATCGCGCAACTGCGGCAATGCTTTCAGCTTGGCTAGCAAGCGCGGCGACCACTCATCCAAGTCGGACAGATTTCCACTATCGAGAGTGAACTGATACTGCGAATTGCTGCTGCGGCCGCCCGTGCGGATGTCCTGCTGCGCCTGGAGGTAGAGAGAGGCCCCGGGCACAACGGCGAGCTCGCGGCGGAGACGCGCGATCACCTGGTCCGCCGAAACTTTATCGCGCTCGGAAAGCGGCTTCAGGGTGATGAACATGCGTCCCGTATTGATCGTGCCACCATTGCCGCCGACAAAAGCCACCACCGAGTAGACCGCGGGATCGCTCATCACGATTTCGCTGAATTGCCTTTGCTTCTGGACCATGGCCCCGAAGGAAATATCCTGAGACGCCTGAATGGAGCCGCCAATCACGCCGGTGTCCTGCTGAGGAAAGAATCCTTTGGGAACGATGATGTAGAGAATCACATTCAGAACAACGGTCAGGAGCATGATCGTCAGCGTCAGCCTTTGATGATTCAGAACCCACTTCAGGCCGCGATCGTACGCCGCCAATAATTTGTCGAAGGCGCGTTCGCTTGCCAGATAGAGCTTGCCGTGACTTTCCCTATTCATCGGCTTGAGAAACTTAGCGCACATCATGGGCGTGGTGGTGAGCGAAACCACCATGGAAACGCCGACGGCGGCGCTGAGCGTGACAGCAAACTCGCGGAAAAGGCGGCCCACGATGCCGCTCATCAGCAGAATGGGGATGAAGACCGCAACGAGCGAGGTGCTCATGGAGATGACCGTAAAGCCGATTTCCTCGGAACCCTGGAGCGCGGCCTGCAGCGGGGGAAGGCCCGCTTCGAGATAGCGCGTGATGTTCTCGATCACGACAATGGCGTCGTCCACCACAAACCCGGTGGATATCGTGAGCGCCATCAAGGACAAGTTGTCCACCGAATAACCCAGCAAGTACATCACGCCGAAAGTTCCAACAAGAGAAACCGGCACAGCCACCGCGGGAATCACTGTGGCCCAGATATTGCGCAGGAAGAGAAAGATGACGAGTATGACCAGGAAAACCGTAATTGTGAGAGTGACCTGAATATCCGAGACGGAGGCCCGAATGGTTGTGGTCCGATCCGAAGCGATGTCGAGCGCCACCGTGGCGGGAATGGATGCTCGCAGGAGGGGAAGGGCGTCGCGAATGCGATTCACTGTTCCCACGATATTGGCGCCCGGCTGCCGCCAAATGACGAGGACCACCGCCGGCTTGCCGTTGGCCAAGCCGCTGGTATGAATGTCTTCGACCGAGTCATACACGCTGGCAATGTCCGACAAGCGAACGGGAGCCCCATTGCGATAGGCGACGATGAGCGGGCGGTAATAATCCGCGCTGAAAAGCTGGTCGTTATTAGCGAGCGTCCACCGGACAAGGCCGTTCGAGAGAGTGCCCTTGGGTTCGTTTGCGTTGACTTGGCCAAGAGCCGTACGGACGGCCTCCAGACCGATTCCATAGTTGGCCAGTGTCATGGGGTTGACGTCGATTCGGACTGCGGGACGTGCGCTTCCGCCGACGAACACTTGGCCAACCCCTCGAAGCTGAGACAGCTTCTGCCCGATGATCGAATCTGATACATCGTAAAGTTTGCTCATCGGGAGAACGTCCGAACTCACGGACAGAATCACAATTGGCGCATCCGATGGATTGATTTTCCGGTAGGTGGGCGCGCTCGGAAGATTTGTGGGCAACTGGCCGGCGGACGCATTGATGGCCGCTTGCACGTCGCGAGCGGCAGCATCAATGCTTCGGGTGAGGTCGAATTGCAGGACGATGGTCGTCGAGCCGAGGAGACTTGACGAAGTCATTTGATTTACGCCTGCGATGCGGCCGAACTGACGCTCGAGCGGCGTGGCCACGGAAGAAGCCATCGTCTCGGGGCTTGCTCCGGGCAACTGAGCCTGAACCTGGATCGTGGGAAATTCCACCTGGGGCAACGGCGCGACGGGAAGAAATCGATAGGCAATGGCACCGGCAAGCAATATGGCAGCCGTCAGCAAGGAAGTGCCGATCGGTCTATGAATGAAAGGCTTCGAAATGATCATGGATTTCAGTCGCCCGCCGTCTCAGGCTCGATAGCATTGCCGACGCGACACCGCGAGAAGCGCTTGGCAAGACGGTCAAACCAGAGATACACGACCGGAGTGGTGAACAGCGTGAGGACCTGGCTCACGAGCAAGCCGCCCACGATGCTGATGCCCAGCGGGCGGCGCAATTCCGCGCCGGTTCCAGTCCCGAGGGCGAGCGGCAGGCCCCCCAGCAAGGCCGCCATTGTCGTCATCATGATCGGCCGGAAGCGCAGCAAACACGCTTGGTAAATCGCTTCCTCGGGACTCTTCCCTTCCTTTCGTTCCGCCTCCAGCGCGAAATCGATCATCATGATCGCGTTCTTCTTCACGATGCCAATCAGCAGGATGATGCCGATCAGTGCAATCACGCTCAAATCCGTCCGACAAATCAGCAGCGCCAAAATCGCTCCCACTCCCGCCGACGGCAACGTGGAGAGAATCGTCAATGGATGAATGTAGCTTTCGTAAAGAACGCCCAGGACGATGTACACCGTAACCAGCGCCGCCAGAATCAAGAGCGGCTCATTCGCCAGGGCCGCTTGGAACGCCTGGGCGGTGCCTTGGAAACTCGCTTCAATGCTCTCCGGCAAGCCGATATCTTTCTCCGCCTTCTTGATGGCGTTCACCGCATCGCCGAGCGAGGCGCCCGGCGCCAGGTTGAAGGACAAGGTCACTACCGGGAATTGCCCCTGGTGGTTCACGGCTAGCGTCGTGGTTCGCTGCTCGAAGTGCGTAAACGTGCTCAGCGGGACCTGAGTTCCATTCGACGACTTAACATAGATGTTCTTCAGCGCGTCCGGGTTCTGCTGGAAACTAGGGTCCACTTCCAGCACGACGTGATACTGGTTCAGCTGCGTAAACATGGTGGAGACGAGTCTCTGCCCGAAGGCGTCGTATAGCGTATCGTCGATCGCCTGCGGCAGGATGCCTAGACGCGAGGCGGTGTCGCGATCAATCACCAAATTGGCCTCCAATCCACTGTCTTGCTGGTCGGTAGCCACATCGCGCAACTCCGGCAAGGTTTTAAGCTTGTCCACTAGCCGCGGCGCCCATTGGGCCAGCTCTTTCGCGTTCGCGTCCTCGATCGAATATTGATATTGCGTTCGGCTGACGCGATCCTCGACGGAGAGGTCCTGTACGGGCTGCATGAACAAAGTGATTCCCTCAACCTGCGCGACTTGCGGCTGCAAGCGGCGAATGATTTCGGAGGCCGTCGCGTTTCGATCATCGCGCGGCTTCAAATTGATTTGAATGCGGCCGCTGTTTGGCGTCATGTTGGTGCCGTCCACACCGATGAACGAGGACAGGCTCACGACGTCGGGATCCCTCAGGATTACCTTAGCCAGCGCCTGCTGGCGATCCGCCATGCCAAAAAAAGAAACCGTTTGAGGAGCTTCGGAAACACCGAGAATGACGCCGGTATCCTGCACGGGGAAAAATCCCTTGGGGACGTAATAGTAGAGCAGGATGGTCAAGACCAAAGTGCCAAGCGTTACGAGCAGCGTGGCCGTTTGGTGGCGAAGTACGAACTTGACTCCCTTTCCGTACACTTCAATCGTCCGCTCAAAGAAACGCTCCGACACGCGAGCCAGACGGCTTTGTTTTGCAGACTCCTCATGGTGCAGCAGACGGGCGCACATCATGGGTGTGAGCGTAAGAGAGACAAAAGCGGAGAACAGGATCGTGACGCCGAGCGTTACGGCGAACTCGCGGAACAGCCGACCGACAATGTCACCCATGAAGAGCAAGGGAATCAATACGGCGATCAGCGAGACGGTGAGCGACACGATCGTGAAACCAATTTGCTCCGAGCCTTTGAGAGCCGCTTCGAGAGGAGGATGTCCTTCCTCGATATACCGCGCGATGTTCTCGATCATCACGATCGCATCGTCCACAACGAAGCCGGTCGATATCGTCAGTGCCATCAAGGACAGGTTGTCGAGGCTATAGCCGAGGAGATACATCACGCCGAAAGTTCCCACGATGGAGAGCGGCACAGCCACGCTGGGAATAATCGTGGCGGAAACACTTCGCAGGAACAAGAACATGACCAGCACGACCAGGACAATCGTGAGCATGAGTTCGAACTGAATGTCCTTCACCGAAGCTCGAATCGTTGTCGTGCGGTCGGTCAAAGTGTTGACATGAACCGAAGTGGGCAATGAAGCTTGCAGGCGCGGGAGCAGCTTTTTGATGCGATCCACAACGCCGATGATGTTCGTCCCCGGCTGGCGCTGAACATTGAGAATCACCGCAGGAGTGGTGTTCATCCAGGCAGCCAAGAGATTGTTCTCGGGGCCGTCCACAGCTTCCGCCACATCAGAGAGCCGGATAGGCCCCCCGTTGCGATAGGCGATGATTACGGGGCCGTAGTCCGGGCTCGTGAGAAGCTGATCGTTTGCTCCAATCGTGAAGGACTGCCGTGGGCCGTCGAGGTTTCCTTTTGCCTGATCCACATTCGCTTGGGAAAGCGCGGTGCGCAGGTCTTCGAGGCTCAGGCCATAAGAAGCGAGCGCGGTCGGATTTGCGCGGACGCGGATCGCGGGCTTTTGTCCGCCGCTAATCGTCACGAGCCCTACTCCGGGAAGTTGCGAAATCTTCTGTGCCAGGTTTGTGTCGGCGAGGTCTTCGACTTTTTGGAGCGGAAGTGTGTCAGAGGTCAAGGCAAGCGTCAGGACGGGTGCGTCGGCAGGATTCACTTTGCTATAAATCGGCGGATTCGGAAGGTTTGTCGGCAGGTACGTGGATGCGGCATTGATCGCGGCTTGAACCTCCTGCTCCGCAACATCAATGTTCATTTTCAAATCAAATTGCAACGTGATGACCGAGCCGCCGTAAGAACTGGTGGACGTCATCTGATTGAGCCCCGGAACTTGTCCAAATTGTCTTTCGAGCGGCGTCGTCACGGCCGAGGCCATCACATCGGGGCTTGCTCCCGGATAGAACGTGAGGACCTGAATTGTCGGGTAGTCGACTTGCGGCAGCGCCGAAACGGGCAATTGTGTGTAGGCGACGCCTCCGGCGAGCAGAATCGCCACCATGAGCAGAGACGTCGCGACCGGACGAAGGATGAATAGCCTGGAAGGACTCACTGCGTCTGTCCTTGGGAGGACGCACCCCCGGACGCGCGAGTGGAGGTGGCGGGATGTGCGCTGACCCTCGTCCCCGCCTGGAGTTTTTCCTGGCCGTCAACGACGATTTGTTCGCCCGCTTGGAGACCCTGGCGGATCACCGCAGAATTGCCTTCGATGAAATCCACCTGAACCTGACGGACTTCTGCCGTGCTATCGGGTCTTACGACATACACGAATGTTCCCTGCCCGCTTCTCTGGAGAGCGGCCGATGAGATCACGAGGGCGTCCTTCTTCACGCTGAGGAACAATCGAATATTCACAAATTGATTCGGCCACAGGGAGAGATCACGGTTCTCGAAAACGGATTTCAGCTTGACCGTCCCAGTGGTTTGATCGATCTGGTTGTCCATCGTCTGCAGCTTGCCTTCCGCCAGCTTCGTATTATTGTCCCGGCTGTAGGCCTCGACGGTAAGCGAGGTGGATCTGATCTCTCGTGTCACTTGCGGGATGCTGTCCTCCGGGAGCGTGAAAATCACCGAGATGGGCTGGACCTGGGTGATCACCAGCATTCCGCCCGCGTCCGTGGCATGAACGATGTTGCCGGCGTCCACAAGTCGCAGCCCGACGCGCCCGCTGATGGGAGACGTGATCCGGCTGTACGTCAACTGCAGTTTCGCATTGTCGATCTGGGCTTTGTCGCCCTGGATCGACCCGTCGAACTGGCCCACGGTCGCTTGCTGCGAATCCAACTGCTGACGGGGGATTACGCCTTCCTGCCAGAGTTGCTGGTAGCGGTTGAGGTCAATCTTTGCGTCCGCCTGGGAGGCCATGTCCTTCGCAAGCAGTCCTTGCGCCTGCGCAAGCGCTACCTGATAAGGCCTTGGATCGATTTCGATCAGAAGATCGCCTTCCTTAACGAACTGTCCCTCTTTGAAGTTGACCTTCATGATTTGGCCATCCACGCGCGTGTGGACGGTCACCGTGTTAAAGGCCGTCACGGATCCAAGGCCGGTGAGGTAGAACGGAACGTCTCTCTTTTGCACGGGGATCACGGAGACAGAAATTGCCGGAGCATCCGATGCGTTCTGGGATTGTGCTGCGGCCGCCTGAGCACGAGCGCGCGCCCGGTAAGCGGCGAATGAACCCGCAATCAGCAAGACCGCGAGAATGATCCAAACCCAGCGAGTGAGTGACGAACCCTTCGGCGGATCGCCTTGCCATGGGTCGCGCGTGGGAGTGGATTCGCGCGGCTCCATGCGTTCAGAAGTCTCCATAGTCACCCTCGGTTGGTCTTAATCGTTGGTCAGATTTTAGACGTTTTCGGGCCGGGTGGGGATACACAGAAATCGTTTCCCCTGTCGAAAGACTATGGGGCCGGGAACGCGGGAGAAGCATGCAAATTCGTGTCTCGGGGATTGAATCAGCAGAATCTTTCGAAATCAAACGCGCATCTAGATTATTGACAGCCGGAGTGGATCAGGAGTAGCATCAGGTTATGAGTTCTTGCACCAGCGCTATCTGTTGTATGCCGTGTTGTTGTAATTCCCACGGCTGGCGCGGGTGTGCGATCCGAATGATTTAGCAGCAATCACAAATCGGATTCAAGCAGCCCGGTCACCAGCAAAAAACTGGTGGGCGGGCTTTTTCATTTTTGGGAGGAAATCTCTTGGGAAGCGGTTCCAATCACCGGCCAGCTATAGAAAAGAAGGCGCAGAGAATCGAGCGGCTCAAGCGGGAGAAGAACCCCTGGCAGTCGTTCGATGAAATCAAAGCGTTTGCCCGAATGGGGCGGAATTCCGTTCTGCCGGAGTGGGCCAGCCTCTATTTCAAGTGGTGGGGAATTTATACGCAAGGCGACGGTGCAGGCGCCGTGGGCGGGCAAGGCGGAGAAGGAAAATCAACCGAATACTTCATGATGCGTATCAGTCTGCCGAATGGCTTGCTCCGTTCGGATCAACTGCGGATGATTGCGGCGTTGTCTGAACGTTACGCGCGGTCCACGGCGGACATTACCGTCCGTCAAAACATCCAGCTTCACTGGATCGCGATCGAAGACATGCCTGACGTGATGGAAGCGCTTGGCGCCGTGGGGCTCACCCCGAAAGGCGCCTGCGGCGACGTGGTTCGCAACGTCACCGGCTGCCCGCTGGCCGGCGTGGCTGCGGACGAAATCTGCGACGCTTCTTTGCTAGCGGTCGAGGCGGCGAAGCTCGTTTCGAGAAACGACGAATTTTACAACCTCCCTCGCAAATTCAAAATGTCCATCACGGGATGTCCCGTGTGGTGTTCCTACCCGGAGATCAACGACATCGGGCTCACTGGAGTCGAGCGATTCCTCGACGGAAAAAGAGAAGTCGGCTTTTCCGTTCGAGTGGGAGGCGGACTCTCTGCCGATCCGCACCTCGCCGTGCGCTTGAATGCGTTTGTGCGCTGGGAACAAGTGCTGCCCGTGGTCCGGCGGATCACGGAACTCTTTCGCGACCAGGATTGCCTGCGAGAGAACCGCAAGCGCGCTCGAATGAAACATCTTTTCACAGAGCACGGATGGACCGCCGAACACTTCCTGGAAGAATTGAATCACCGGCTCGGCTTCGAGCTCGAGCCTGCCGCCGAGGAATTCCCTCCCCTCGATGTGTATCGGGATCACGTTGGGATTCACCCTCAAAAGCAGACTGGCCTTTTTTACGTAGGCGCTGCCGTTTTGCGTGGACGGATCACGCCGGAACAAATGCGCGCGGCTGCGGATCTTGCCGATCGATTCGGCAATGGCGAGCTGCGCACGACCAGCATGCAGAACCTCTTGATCGTTAATGTCCCTCGAGCAAACACAGAAGCGCTTGCCAAAGAACTTGGGGTGGCAGGACTGCGCGTTTCTGCTTCGCCGTTCTGGCGAGGCGCCATTGCTTGCACTGGTACGGAGTTCTGCAAACTCGCTATCACCGAAACCAAAGGATTCGCGCGCTGGGTGGTCGAGGAGCTTGAGGAACGCATCCCGGGCTTTGACCAGCAGCTCAAGCTGCATGTGACGGGGTGCCCGAATGCGTGCGGCCAACACTGGATTGCCGACATCGGACTCGAGGGGAAGAAGATTAAAGACGGCAACGAATTTATCGACGCCTATTATTTTTGCGTCGGCGGGGCCGTGGGGGAGCATCAAGCCATCGCGCGTCAAGTCGGGTTTCGCTGCCCTGCGCGGGAAGTGCCGCTCGCAATCGAGCGATTGTTGCGCGCATATCTGGCCGAGCGCAGTCCGTCAGAAAATTTGCGCGAGTATTTTTCCCGATTCTCGGACGACACTTTGCGCGCTCAGTTGGCCGGGCGCTCCATGGAAGCCGTCAGCCGCGATCCTTCGCCGGGGCCGGTTCCACACATGGCGGGAGAGTGAATATGACGGCAAATCTCTTCCCGATGTTCGTCAAGCTCGCCGATTGCGCATGCCTCGTCGTCGGGGCAGGCGAAGTGGGTACATCGAAGATTTCGAGCCTGCTCGAAGCCGGCGCGCGGGTCACTGTCGTCGCGCCTCAGGCGAGTTCGCACATCAGTGAGCTTGCAGCTTCCGGAAAAATTGACTGGTTTGAGCGAGAGTTTCAAACGGATGACCTCGCAGGAGTTTTCCTGGCAGTTGCCGCAACGTCCGCGACCGAAGTCAACCACGCCGTGTTTCTCGAAGCGCAAAAGCGCGGCGTGCTGTGCAACGCGGTGGACGACCCGCCGAACTGCAATTTCTATTTTCCGGCTGTCGTCCGGCGAGGCGATCTCCAGGTTGCGATCTCCACGTCGGGAGAGAGCCCCGCGCTTGCCCAACGGATTCGCCGTGAACTTGAAGAAAACCTCGACGAGTCGGTGGGGAGTTGGCTGCGTTTGGTGGGAAGCCTGCGCCGCAAAATTCTCTCGACGCATCCATCTTCCGAGGAGCGCAAGAGATTTCTGCTCCGACTCGCCTTCAGCGAATTATGCGAATTGGATAATTGCGCAGCACACGATCCGGCGCTGGAGCTCGCTGGGCGCCATCTGCATCTTCCTGAAGAGGAAACCTAGAACCAGGAGTATGTCCATGACAACAACACCGAGAATTTCAGGGAAAGTTTTTCTCGTAGGGGCAGGCCCCGGCGATCCAGAGTTACTGACCGTAAAGGCCAGCAATTTGCTCCGCGGCGCCGACCTCGTCTTGCACGACGATCTTGTTTCTGAAGCGATCATTTCACTGCCTGGGCCACAGGCCATCGTCGTGAACGTGGGAAAGCGTTGCGGGGCAAAAAAAATCACGCAGGCGGAGATTAACCGGCTGATGGTGACATCGGCCGGCCGGGGGATGACCGTTGTCCGTCTGAAGAGCGGAGACCCAGCAATTTTCGGCCGGCTGAATGAAGAGCTCGATGCACTCGAGGCGGCGGGTGTGCCATTCGAGGTTGTCCCGGGCGTCACGGCGAGTCTTGGCGCTGCGGCGTCTCTCGGCTCGTCTTTGACCGATCGCCGAACCAGTTCGCGCTTGCTGCTCGTGAGCGGACATCACGCGGACGACGAATATGACGAAAAGAAAAACGACTGGATCGGCTTGGTTTCGGCGAATGTGACGCTGGCTGTCTACATGCCGGGGCGCGATTGGGATGGATTGTCGAAGGAGTTGCTCGATGCAGGATTGCCTGCAACGATTCCCTGCGTGCTGGTCTCCCAAGCCACAACGCCTGGACAGCAGCAGCAGTGGACCACTCTTGGCGAACTTGGCGGATTGCCTCCCGGCAACTCGCCGGCAATTTTGCTGATTGGCCGCGCACTCGAAGGCGCTGCTCGCCGGGCGAGTGTCGAGCCGTCGTCGCTTCCGACTTACCCGTCGAGTTTGAATAACTTCATCGAAAAAGTTGACTCCGAGATTTCCGCAGCAACGTCCGGTCCGCATTTTGAAAGGAGAATCGCCCCTTGACGAGACAACGGCAACACGACGAAAACACAAAACAGGGATTTCGACTGCGGCTTTCGCTCGACGGCTGGGCCGTCACGGTCGCTCTGTTTCTTTCTTTGTTGATTTGGTCTGGTTTGGTAAAGCGCATTCCGTGGTGAAGTGAAAAAAACCGATCCGGGGAGGACGTATCGCATGGCAAGTTCCGTTGCTCTTGTACAACCACAGCCGTTGGGTCTATTCAAACGCATTGCTCAACTCTTGCCAGGACTCGCGCTCCTGGCCGCCGTAGGATACGCCGGCAAATTCGTGGAGAGGTCCATCGCAACGTATGGACGCACGCACCATGTCACGCTGCCTAATATTGAGTATGTGCTCTGGGCCATCCTGATTGGCTTGGTAATCGCCAACACCACCGGCGTTCCCGAGACGTTCAGACCGGGCTTGGCGACTTACGAGTTTTGGCTCAAAGCGGGAATCGTTTTGCTTGGCTCGCGCTTTCTGTTGGGAGACGTGGTCAAGCTGGGAGGAGTCAGTCTGGCGCTGGTTGTGATTGAAATCGCGGTGTCGCTTGCTTTTATGACGGCTCTTGGGCGCGCCTTCGGGCTGAAACCGAAATTAACGACGCTGCTGGCTGTGGGGTCCTCGATCTGCGGCGTCGCGGCAATCATCGCGGCAAAAGGTGCAATCGACGCCGACGATGAGGATGCGTCGTTCGCCATCGCCGCCATCCTCTCACTGGGAGCCATCGCCCTCTTCGTCTTCCCAGTCGTCGGACATTGGCTGGGAATGAGCGACCTGAGCTACGGATTGTGGGCCGGACTCGGGGTCGACAACACGGCGGAAGCGACCGCGGCGGGTGCGCTTTATTCTGACGCGGCGGGAAAAGTTGCGGTTCTGGCCAAGACGGCGCGAAACGCGATGATTGGATTTGTCGTCCTCGGGTATGCGGTGTACTGGTCGCGAAAGGATCACAGTGCGGGCGTCGGCAATAAGGCGGCGTTTCTCTGGGCGAAATTTCCGAAATTCGTGCTCGGCTTTCTTTTCATCTCTGCGCTCGCGAGCGCCAAGGTCTTCAGCAAAGATCAGCTCGTCAGTCTCGCGAATCTTTCACGCTGGGCATTTCTGCTCACATTTGCCGGAGTCGGGCTACAAACGAATATTCAGGCCATGCGCAAGCAGGGGGCGCGTCCCTTCTTCGTCGGCGCCATAGGCGAAGTTGTGATCGCTCTCCTTACGCTGGGCCTCGTATTCGGTGCGTCCAGGTTTCTGCACTGAAAAAACAGAGAGCTCCTCCAGGCAATAAGCTAAAACCATTAGACACAAAACCGTCTGGCGACCCGAGCCGTGATGGAGGAAGGGGGCACTTTCGGGCGCGACGAAATCCGCTCGCTTCATGCTAGATTCATCCTGCCCATTCCGAACCGGGCCGCGCGCGAGATGATCGACCGCAAACAATCGGCCATTAGCTGGATGGACGTCCTGCTGGTGCTTCTCCTAGTGGGACTGGCCTTTCTTCCCGCCGAAGATCAGCTCCACAAGCAACTGATCCTTATGGCGATCGCCGTTTTCCAATTCCTCGAAGGCCGGTTGGTAGCATGGTTGCCCGGACGCGGGCGCGTCTACAGCGTCCTGCTGAAGATCGCGCTGTCTACCCTCCTGCTCGATCACACCGGCGCAATGGCAATCAACAGCACCTACTATCCAATTTATTATCTGCCGATCATCACGGCGGCGATTTACTTCGGTCCCGTCGGCACGCTGCTATGGACCGTGCTGGCCTCGCTCGCGTACTGCTATTTCCTGATTCCCGCGGTGCTGATTCAGGGATACGAGCTGGGAACCGAGGGCGCGCAAATCCTCGCGATCCGCATTCTGTTCTTCTTTCTCGCGGGTATGTTCGTGAACCGCTTCGTTGTGGAGAATCGGCGCCAGGTCCAGCGATATCAGGCGCTCTCGGAAACGCTCGAGGAAACCAATCGGCAGTTGCAACGCGCCGAGGCGGATGCGCGCCGCTCAGAACGCCTCGCCGCCCTGGGCCAGATGTCCGCTGGACTCGCGCACGAAATCCGAAATCCTCTAGGCGTCATCAAGGGCTCCGCGGAAATACTGAGCCAGAAGCTCCAGAATGCAGAGCCAGTGGCCGCCGAACTCGCGGGGTACATTTCATCCGAGGTGAATCGCCTGAATTCGCTTGTGGCCCGTTTTCTTGATTTTGCCCGGCCGTCGCACCTCGACCTTCAGCCGCAAAAAGTCTCCGGGATCGTGGACCGCGCGCTCGAGTCCGTCCAAGTTCAGTACCCGGATGCCCGAATAAAGGTCGAGCGGCAGTTCTCCACGGATTCGACGGAGATTCCTGTGGACAGCCAGCTCTGCGAGCAGGTCTTCGTCAACTTAATCCGGAACGCGTTTCAGGCCATGGAGGGACACGAGGGCAAGCTGCTCATCTCGATTGCGCCTGAGTCTGTGAACGGCAAGGGCGGAGTCGGGGTCTTGGTGGAAGACACCGGCCCGGGAGTGCCCGCAGAGTTGCGCGAGCAGATTTTCAATCCATTTTTCACTTCGAAGAAAGAAGGTGTGGGTCTTGGGCTCGCGATTGTTGCAAAAATCGTGGACGACCATCGAGGCTGGATCCGGCTCGAGAGCGGTTCTTCACGCGGTGCGCGCTTCCATCTGTTTCTTCCGAATGCGATCGGCGGTTAAAATGGACAGGCAAACAGCTTCCGAGAACCCGGCATCGAACCGACGGTGAAAATGGGTCCCGCAAAAGCGTCGATACTCGTGGTGGAAGACGAAGCCAAGATGCGCCGGGTGCTCGAACTGCAACTCGTCGAGGAAGGCTTCCTCGCGCAGACCGCGCCGGACGCGGAGACAGGCCTCGAGCTTCTGACCAAAGGAAAGTTCGATCTCGTCGTGACCGACTTCAAAATGCCCGGGATGAACGGGCTCGAATTTCTGCAAGCTGTAAAACGCGTGAACGCGAACCTGCCCGTCGTGGTCATGACAGCCTACGGCTCGGTGGAGTCGGCTGTCGAGGCCATGAAATTCGGCGCCAGCGACTACGTGCTGAAACCGTTTTCGCTCGCGGAATTGGTCCTTGTGATTCGCAAGGAGCTTGCCTCGCACGAACTGCGCGAAGAAAACCGGACGCTGCGCGAGGCGCTTGGCGAGCGCTATGAGTACGACAACATCGTGGCGCACAGCGGAAAAATGCAGGCAGTCCTGGCACTGGTGGAGCGCGTGGCGCCGACGAACTCGACGGTCCTGCTGGGCGGCGAAAGCGGCGTGGGAAAAGATTTGATCGCGCGCGCGATTCACCAACATTCCCATCGCGCCGCAGGACCCTTCGTCAAAATCAACAGCACGGCCATTCCCGAAAATCTGCTGGAGAGCGAGCTATTCGGCTATGAGAAGGGCGCATTTTCCGGAGCGACCACGAGCAAGCCGGGAAAATTCGAGCTGGCGGACAAAGGGACGCTCTTTCTCGACGAAATCGGCGATATCCCGCCGGCGATTCAAGTGAAACTCCTGCGCGTGCTCCAGGAGCGCGAGTTCGAGCGCCTAGGCGGAACGAAAACTCTAAGAGTTGACGTCCGTCTCGTCGCTGCCACAAACCGAGACCTGCGCGCCGCTCTGGAGGAGGGCACGTTCCGCGAAGATCTGTATTACCGCTTGAACGTCGTGGCCATTGATATTCCCCCGCTCCGAGAACACAAAGAGGACATTCCTGCGCTGGCGAATTTTTTTCTCCAAAAATGTGCCCGCGAACGGGACGCGCGAGTTCAAGGCATCACGCCGCAAGCGATGAACGCCTTGATGGACTTTCGATGGCCCGGCAATGTTCGTGAACTTGAAAACATCATCGAACGCGGCGTCACGCTTTCGGCGGGAACGATGCTCGACGTTGCGGACATCCATCTCGACACCCCTTCGACACGTGCTGCGGCCGGGCCTGCTCCGGTGCTCCCCGAAGGGATGACGCTCGATCATTGGGAAGAGGAGTTGATTCGCGAAGCGTTGCGACGAGCCAACGGCAACAAGAGCCAGGCGGCCCGCGCGTTGGGTCTGTCGCGGAATGCCCTCCGCTATCGCCTTTCGAAAATGGGGGTCGATGACTCTCTCGAAAAAGATGCGGAGTAGCAGGAAATCTCGCTGGTTGAAAACCACCACCGCCGCTTGAAATCCACCACCACGTAAGGCTCTGCCGAATAGACCGAAGAAGACCAAGCTCTGCAACCCCTTGTAAAATGACCGTTTAGAAACGACTTCAGCCCCGTGACTGTTTGGCATGGCCCCTGCATTAGGAGAGCCTGGATTTAAAGATTTCTGTCCGGGTTAAGGCCCGAGGGTGCGTGATGAAAAAATATATCGTGGGTCTTGCAGCGATTCTTCTGATGGCAGGCGCGGGGACTGCGATTGCGCAGGAAACCCCTGAGCAGGACCAGCAAAATCAGCAAAACGAGCAAGACCAGCAGGACATTCAGGACGCCGCCGCGACGCAACAAGCGGTTGCATCCCAGCCGAGCGTCGCGCGCATTCGATACATTCATGGAGACGTCTCCGTCCAGCGCGGCGACAACGGAAACTGGGTTGCCGCGACGGTGAACACGCCAATTGCGACAGGCGACCGAATTTCCACCGGACCAAAGTCAGCCGCCGAATTGCAGCTTGATTCCGAGAACATCGTGCGCATGTCGGAAAACGCGACAGTGAACGCCGCGAACCTGACGCGCACGGGCTATCAGATTCAGGTGGGACAAGGTCTTGTCACCTATTCCATCCTCAGGAGCAACGAGACGAATTCAGAAATTGACACACCGAACGTGGGGATCCATCCGGCAGGAGAAGGCGAGTACCGCATTCAAGTGAATTCGAATGCGGAAACGGTGGTGATCATCCGCAGGGGCGCGGCTGATATCACGACTCCGCAAGGCAGCACTCGCGTGGAAAGCGGGCAGATGATTACAATCCAGGGCACCGACAATCCCCAATACCGCGTCGATGCCGCTCGGGCTCCGGATGATTGGGACAAGTGGAACGAAGACCGCAACGGGATGATCGCCTCGGCCAGGAGCTGGCAGCACACGAATCGCAACTACACGGGCACGGAAGATCTCGACGGCCATGGACAATGGACAGAAATCCCCGACTACGGTCAGGTTTGGACTCCATCGGTAGCGCCTGGCTGGGCGCCATATCGCGCCGGTTCGTGGGTTTATCAACCCTACTACGGCTGGACCTGGGTATCGTACGAGCCGTGGGGATGGGCGCCGTACCACTACGGCCGCTGGTTCGTTTATGGCGGCAATTGGGTTTGGTGGCCGGGGCCGGTCGTAGCTTATCCGGCTTACAGTCCAATCTGGGCGCCGGCGTACGTCTCGTTCTTCGGCTTTGGAGGCGGCGGCTTTGGTATCGGATTCGGATTTGGATTCGGGTTTGGGAGCGTCGGCTGGCTACCGGTCGGTCCGGGTGATTGGTATCACCCGTGGTACGGCAGGTGGGGCGGCCGCTTCAATTCCGTAAATTTTAGGAGCATTAACAGCGTCCACAATGGATTTGGACCGCTCGGGAGAGCTGGGGCACATTCATTCTCCAATGCGCACGAAGCACTCACGAACGCGCGCGTTCGAGGTGGTATGAGCTCGATGGCGAGCAACCAGTTCGGGCGAGGCGCAGTCCCGGCGCACCAACAAGGCGTCAGCGAAGGCTCGCTGCGGCAGGCCAACATGATGACCGGCAAGATGCCGGTGAGTCCGACGAAAGCAAGCTACAGCGCAACCAATCATGCGGCGAGCCCATCGACGATGCGATCAGGCTCCCCGTCCTCACAGCATTTCTACTCATCTCGGACGACCGGAGTGGGAAATGCGGGCCGCCAACAGACCGCCGCAGGGTCAAACCGGCCTGCCAGCTCCTTTGGCCGGCCGTCGTCCAATCCCGCGGGCGGAAGCCGCACGAACGCGTCTGCTCCATCACAGTCGTCAACGCGACCCGACACGAGAACTTTCGGTTCGAATAGCGCGGCGTCAAGTGGCAGGACATCCGCGGCACCTGCTCAGCGTCAGGGTCCATCTACGACGCAAAGCGGACGAGACGGATGGCGGACATTTAATTCACCATCGCACCAGCCAACCTCTACGGCCTCACGGGGAGCCTACGCACAGACTTACGGCGGCCGACCCTCGTTGAATATGAATCAGCCGGTAGTGAGACCCCGCACCGCATCTCCGTACGGATCGAGCGGTGCGCGGCCGGGGAGCTCGGCCGGACCTAACGGCGGCTCTCGCGGCGGTCCGCCAAGTGGCGCTTCGCGTCCCGCCACAGGTGGAAGCGCGCACACCAGTTCACCTTCTCACTCTTCCGGAGGGCACTCCGGCGGAGGCCACTCGCACTAATCAGCGCATCCGATTTACGCGCGCGATCAATGGCTGCGCCCCGAATCATCGGGACGTGGCCATTTTTTTTTGTGGCGGCGATCCCCAATGCGCTTATTAAGGTGAGGGAGATTTCGGTTGAGCCGGTGCTTCAGGTGTTGTGGGCGCCGGGATAGCGGACGGAGCGGGCGATGGCTGCTGCAAAGCCAAGTAAGCGCGGCCGAATGCAGAATGCTGCGTCCCCGCGCCGACGACGACGGCTTGCACGGCGTAGCGGCCAGCCGGGAGCTTCGCAAGCGGCAGGCTAATTCGAAACGATGCAATGCGCGTCTTTGTGTCCACGTCCGTGGGCGCGAGTAGCGGCGTCGCATTCACCTGCAGTCCATTGCGGAAAAAGACCAGCCCTGCGCGAAGAGCTCTGGGGTCAAATGATTCGCCCTTCTCGAGCTTGTCAGGATAGTAAGCCTGGAAAAAAACATACAGTGTCTGTTGCGGCGTGAAGAAGCGAGTCACGCTCGGCACGATTCTTTGGCCCGATACCTCGAGAGGACTCGTCGCAATCTTCGCTCGAGCTCCCTGCCCTTTGGTCTGAACTTCGGACGATTTCTCAATCGGCACAAGCTGGCTCGAAAGCAGCACGGTGCTGAGGGTGATACGGCTGGGCTGTGTGGGCGGGAGCAGGATGTCCTGTTCGAACGTGCCGATCCGTCCGGTCTCATTTTCACGCGCGAGGAATTTCACGCGATACGTTCCTGGCGAAAGGACAACGCCACCCTGATAGAGAAGGTTGGTCTGATTGATTTGCTGGAAACGCTCGGGGTCGAGCCGCACATGGATCGTGTCGCGCAGTTCAGCGACGGACCGGCCCGACGGGACGGCGCGGACCTCGGCGGCGAAATCGAATTCGGCTTCCCGACGGCCGTGCTTCTCCGCCCAATCGAGCGCGCTCGAGGAGAGCTTGGCGGCGATCGGAACGTATATCTGCTGGTCGTTCAATCGAAACAGGGAGATCTCGACCGCGATCGGAAGTTCGACGACGGGATTGTCCGATTGCATCGCCTCGGCGAGCTGTTGCTGGCGGTCCTCTTTTTCGAAATGCTGGAAATCCTTCGGGGCGTAGTAGCCTTCGCGGTAGCGGACATGCACTCCCGGCGCGTTTACCTTCACGCGAATAATCCGCCACCGCCCGTCGCGCTTCACGCTCGAGTCGAGGTAGTAGCCGAGAAGATAGTAACCGCCGTTTTCCTGCCGAATTTTCGGGAAGGCCTCGCTCAAATCGCCGAGGTCGAAGAAAGCCCGACCACCGGTATCGGAGGAGAGTGTCGCGAGCGTATCGCGCGAACCCTGGCGTTGGTCCATCTGATGAAAGACCGAAGCACCCGTAAACATCGAATTCCCCGTCGCCGCATTTGCGGTGACGTCGCCGCCGGGAATTTCGGCGAAAAGCCCGCGGGCATCGATCGAATAAATGGAAACGTCGGCGCGGTTGGCCGCGTCCGTGGCCGCGCGTAGCTGGGTGCGATTCTCCTCGCCCGTCTGGGTGATTCCGCCCGTGAATTGAATCACGGATTTTCTACCGGGGATGGCGGCAAGGACATTGGCCAATCCCTGGACCGCAGCGAGTTTCTGGTCCGTGTTGTACACGTTGAATTCGGTCTCATCGGCCGTGTACGCGGCCCCGGTATATTGCTGGACGTCGTACTCGCCATTTTGGGCGGGTGCGTACAAGTTATCTGCGAGGTTCTGTTCGGCGCCCGGAGACAAGCGATTGATTGCTTTCTCGAGCTTGGCTTTATCGTTGGTGAAGTCCGCCCAGACGGAAAGCCGCACGCCAAAAGTTACGACGCCGACGAGGTCCGCGGGGGTCATCTGTTTCTGGACGAACTTGAGCGCGGCGTTGCGGGCGCGCAACAAATCGTCCGTTTGCATGGAAGTGAGGTCAAAGAAAAGCACGATCATACGCCGGTCTCGAACCTGGTCGTTGAGGGCCTCGGGAGATGCGCCGGCGGGAACGTCAACCGGGACGACGATGGGTTTCGCGTCCACTTGCCCGGCCGTTTCTACGGCTTCGATGTCCGAGTAAGTAAAAATGGAAACTTTTTGCGGCTTGCCGCTGTCGAGAACGGTGAACTGATCCTGGCGCAGACCCTTTACGGGTTTGCCGGAACGGTCCGTGACTTCCACATCGATGCGAACGAGGTCCGTGGATGTGCGGATTGGGCCTGCTTGATTCGCCGAAGGGGAGGAAGACGGCGGAGGGCTGGCCGGCGCTGGGGCAGGTGGATTGGCCGACTTTTGTTGTTGCGGCTGAGCCGGAATGGGACTTACCAAAAGTGCCGCCACCAAGATTGGAATCAAAAGCCAGAACTCATCTTTTCGCATCAGAAATAAAACCTCGCCGTGGCGTCCATGGTTCGCATCGAGCCTGCGGCAGTTATCCGCCCAAAAGTCGAAGATCCCACCACAGTGGACAGCCCCGTGTAATTCGGCGTGTTGGTCAAGTTTTGGATTTCCCATCGCGCTTCCAGCCTGTGAGCGTGGTCCGCGCCGAAGCGAAATGATTTTGCCAGAGAGAAATTCCAGTTGAACATGCAGGGCCCTTCAATCGAGTTGCGCCTCGCATCACCGTACTGCCCGGTCGGCGGGACGGAAAAAGCAGCGGTATTAAAGAAAGCCAGTGTCGTCCCGCCGCAAATCCCCGTGTTCGGATCGCCGACCTGGTCGGCACGCAAAGAGAAATTCGCTCCGGTGCCATTGTCGGATGCGAGTCCGCCGAGAAGTGCCGTGCGCGGAGTCCCCGTCTGCCAAGTGAAGATGTTCAGGACTCTCCAATTCCCGAGGACATGTTCTGTCCAACCGTGATTTGCAACGCGATTTCGTTCGCCGAACGGCAACTCATACATCGAATAGGCGCGGAATTGATGGCGGACATCGAAGGAAGAGAGCCCGCGCTCGGCGGCGTAGTTGCCATCCTGCTGGACGACGACTGGAGCACCCCCGCCGATTGAACTGGCATTGTCGAGCGATTTTGCGAACGTGTAAGTCCCCTGGATCGACAGTCCATGCGTAAATCGATGAATCAAACGCAGCTGAAGAGCATTGTAAAGCGAGTTCGCGCCGGATTGATCGAAAGTGAAGCCGGTCGCGTAAGGAATTTGGCGAAGGGCATCCGTTTCCGTCGGGGGAGTTCCAAGCGGCGCACGGTTTGGCGCGCGCAGGAGATCCAGATCGGTTCCTTTCGTTCCGGTGTATGTCGCGGTGAATGTCCAATTCCGGGCCAGAGCGGTTTCCGTGGAAAGCATCCAGAGCTGCGCGTAACCATCTTTGTAATTTGGACTCACGGCCGCCGTGTTTAAGATTTCTGTGCTGGACTGCGCTTCGCCGGGAAATCCATTCTCGAGCGTGAGTACCTCCGCGGCCGTCGTCAGCCGCGTCTGGGCGATGGCCCACGGTGGCTGATAGGCGAGATAACTGGTCGCGAGCGAGTTGTAAATCGATTCGTTGTAGAAGATCGAGTATCCGGCTCGCACCACGGTCTTTGGCTTGATCGGTGGCTGCCAGGCAAGACCGATCCGCGGACCCCAATTGTTGTAGTCGCCGTGCATCAGAGCACGCGGGTAAGCGCCGTTGAACGTCCCCGTCTCACCGGGAGTGACGACGTCCACCTGCGTTGCGGTGGAATTCATGTCGAGGTTCGCAATGTGATTGAATAGCTCGACCGGCGGCGTCACCGCTTCGTATCGAAGGCCATACTGGATCGTGAAGTGTGAGTTGACGCGCCAGTCATCCTGCGCGTAAGCGATGAAGCCCCAACTGCGGAAATAGGTGGTCGGAGTCCCGAATCGGGCCTGGGTTTGATACGGCAAGCCGATCAAATAATCGGCGAGATCGCTTCCGGTGCCTGGAACGGGGTTGCCGCTCGCATCGAGTTGGCTCGTCATCACGCCGGTGAATGTGTATTGGCCTCGTGGGATCGGATCGGAATCATTGTTCAGCTGAATGCGGCGAATCTCTCCGCCAAAACGCATCGTGTGCTTCGTGCGCGTGTAGGTGACGGCATCCGAAAATCGAAGCGTCTGGTTGCGCACGAGCGATGGGACAGGATCATTGAAGCTCGAGAAATCCGTCAGGCCGATCAGGGGAATGCCGTAATTGATCGGCTCGGTCGATATGCCCGTAATCCCCAGTCCTGCGGCGATGTCGGTCGTGTTGGAGTTGTCGCTCAGGATTTGAATGCGGCTGCGGCTCCAATTCAAGTGCGTTTCGTTTACCAGCATCGGGGTCCAGTTTTGCGTCAACCCCAGATCCACGTTTTGATTTCGAGTGGACTGATGGCTGCCGAAAAGCGGAAAATTCACGAGCGTTTGCTGCCGCTGCGAATTGAAATTGTATCCGCCGTTGATATTGAACTTCGAATTGATGGTGTGAAGCACATGCAGGTTCACCGAATCGCTGTTGAGGGGCGTCGTCGCCTGCAGATGATAGTTTTGAACTGTGCCGGGCAAATTCGGTTGGGGAATAAAGGCGAGGAGTCCTTGTGCCGCCGTGTCGAGAGTTGGAATTTGGCAGCCGTTTCCGAGAAGACTGCGAGGACCCGCTTGGTAGCTGTTGGAGGCCGGGTCATAGAGCGTGATGCCCATCCCGCAGAAATTTCCGCTGCGCTCGTTCATCGTCGGCACTGTCGAAAAGGAGTTCACGGGAGCTTTCTGCGTGTCGTGCTGGTAATTGACGAAGAAAAACGTATGGTCACTCCCATTATAGATGTGGGGTATTTTGAGCGGGCCGCCCGCATTTGCGCCGACTCGTTCGTCGTAATGAGAAATTTTCGGTGACTCGGCCCCGGTGATTGAATAGGGCCGTGCGTCCCAAACCGAATTCTCGTAGCGGTCGTAAAAGCCCCAGCGTATTCGATTGACCGCTTGGCGGGCTAATCGGCCGCCCCCGCGCTGTCCTCCGCCTCCACCAAACCCGCCTGGAAATTGACCGCCGCCGCCGCCGCCGCCGCCGCCGCCAAATCCCCCGCCCCCGGGCCCCCCAGCACCCTCGGGGCCTGCTCCAAAGCTCCCTTGCCCTCTGGACCTCGCTCCCGGTTCTCCTACGGTGAGATTGCCGAACCCCTGACCGCCGGGACCGCCAATGCCTCCTTGACCCCCAAACCCGCCGGGACCGCCGGGAGAAAGACCCTGGCCCACGGTTCCTTGAAGCAAGAAGGAATCGGAAGAAGATGCGGAGCCGGAGCCGTTCGAAAGTGCAAGCATTGGCTGTGAGCTCGTATTAGCCGGCTGCGTGTTCTCCTCTGGCTGCCCCGTCGCACTGGATTCGGCTGCCAGGTCGGTTTGCTGAAAGCCGCCAGAGGTCATCCCTTGACGCATCGCGTTAACGACGCCGGGAGGTAATTGCCCTCTTCCACCGTTCCTTCCATTCGTGGGCGGAGGATTCGCTCCGGCGCCACGAGAAGGATTTTCGGCAGACACTTGTTTTGCGGGGGAAGCTCCCGAAGAACCGGCGATTTCGGCGAGAGTCGCGACGCGAAGCACAAGCACAACAGGGTTTGTTGAAGAGGTGGAAAGCTGCGCATCGGCTGATGATGGAGTGAATCCGATCTGGCTTGCTTCAAAGTGATAATGCCCCGCTGGGAGCGCGGGGAATTCGAACTTGCCGGATTCGTCGGTCCAACTCGCCCAGACTTTATTCGTATCCGTGTTTGTGAGGCGCACCGCTGCTCCCGGGATTGGCACTCCCTCTGCGGTGCGCACAACGCCGGCTGCGCCGACCGTGGTTTCCGGAGTCTCCTGAGCGAAACTCACCATCGAGATCGCGAGAATCCATACGAATGCCCACGCGATCCTCGGCCGGCTTTCGGAAAGTGACGCCATTTCGATCGAAGACTTCACCACGTCACCAAATACTTCTTGGACGCCGTCCTGGCAAGAGGGGTTATCTTGAGCCGCAGTTTGGCGCACTAAAGGTGACCAATGGAAGGGAGAGATGGGTTGAACCGGATATTGGCGGTCCTGGCCCGCTCCGCAAGCACCGATTTAGGCGCTGCCTCCCGTTTCCTTCTGCGGAGCGGGCCGGACCATCGAGAGCCTGCGGACATCTACTTTGATGTGCCGCCCGAAGGTGTTACAGCGTCGTAAACAAAGCGATACGTAACCGGCGTCTTGAAACGTTCGTTTTCCATTTTTGTCGTGACGTAAAGCTGCTTCCCATCAGGGGAAGATGAGTATGTCCTTGTGTTTTTCCCACCTCGCATTCCCGGAGTCACGACCACAAGCTGATTATCCTGCCACTTCACTGAGGATGGCGCGGTAGCATCCTCGGCGGCAGCGCCGGAGGAGGTCTGGGAGCTTGCCTGACCGTTGTCCGTGCTTTGCGCCAGCACACGGCCCGTCACTCCGGTGATTTTGACGCTTGAACCCGTCTGCACAATCGTGAGCTGGCTAAATTCGTTCATCATGCCGCCCTGCCCGCGCCCTTGCCCACCACCGCCGCGGCGCGTTCCATTTCCATTACCGCCGCCTCCTCCGGATTCGCTGGAGTTCCCCATTGCCTCTTGCATTTTCTGGCGTGGGTCGTCGCTTTGATCTTTGTTCAGCTTCCAAGTGCCACCGAAGTTTGCCTGAGCGGCCGCCTGACTACCGGACTGCGTAGGAATCCTACCGAGGGATCTTTCAGCCGGCAGAAAAAGTAACGTAGAACTGCAGATGACCACGAGATAAATGGGACGCATCTTTTTCAACTTCGGGGAAATATTCATAATTCCTTTGAGCCTCCTAAGGCATAGGACGTACCTGCATGCATTTCCGGTTCCTCAGTGTATTCCGTTTGGTGCGTCTGCGAGTTCCAATATTTCACAGGCGCAAAACACCCATTGCCAATTTCTCTGTGCCATCGAAACGGCGCGCGAATGAAAAATCTATTCAGCCCATAAATATTTCACCGAAAATCCACTACATATCCGGTGCTATATTGCTGCCCGAGATGCTGTCCCGTGCTTCGAAAGGAGAAACTCGATGAATTCAATTCTGAAGGCCGTCGTTATGCTGGTGCTCTCATTCGGCGCAGCATTCTCCGTTTCGGCTCAACAAAATCCGGAGCCGAAGCCGGGAAAAGCGCAGAAGGATGCGCCGAAGTCTTACAAGTTGCCAGCGACCCCCGAAACCGTCCAATGGGGCTGGTTCGACATCAACGAAAAACCGAGGCTTACGGTTAATTCCGGCGATACCGTTTCGGTCGAGACCTGGTATCACGCTCTCAATCAGATTAAGCCCACCTCGGAGGATCACACCTTTAATGGCCCGTCGATGGATGACATCGCGCGTCTGCGCAAAGAGAACGACGGCGGCGGCCCGCACTCGATCACTGGCCCGATTTACGTGAACGGCGCAGAGCCTGGCGACACTCTGGAAATTCGGATCCTCAAGATCGTTCCCAAGGAATACGGGCAGAACTTCAATCTTCCCGGCAAGGATTTCCCCACCGGGCTACTCCCAAAGGAATTTCCGGAAGGCTTCGTGCGCTACTACAAGCTTGATCTGTTGAAGAACGAGACCGAGTTCAAACCGGGAATCACGCTCGACCTGAAGCCCTTTCCCGGCACCATCGCCGCCGGCGTAGATCCCAACGAGCCCAAGGAGAAAGCAGGCCCGCCCATCAAGGACGATAAGGGTCGCACCAGCACTCTTCGACCGTGGAAGAACGGTTCGAATATGGACCTCAACGAGCTGCAGGCGGGGTCCACGCTTTATCTGCAGGTTTTCCAGAAGGGCGGACTGATCTGGATCGGCGATGCGCACTGTCGCCAAGGCAACGGAGAGGTGAATCTCGAGGCGCTCGAATGCGCGTACAAAGAGATCGAAATCCAGCCCATCGTGCGCAAAGACCTCAAGACCGAGTGGCCCTGGGCGGAAAACAAAAACGATTGGATCTTCACCGGATTTGACGAAGATCTGACGGAAGCCATGAAAATTGCGGTTCGCAATACCATCGATTTTCTGAGCACGCAGAAAATGGTGCCGATGGACCGGTACGAAGCCTATGCATTGGTCTCCATGGCGGGCGATTGCCGCGTCACGCAAATGGTGGACATCCGCAAAGGCGTGCACTGCATGATCCCGAAATCAATCTTCATCAAGAAATGAATCGTGCATCGATCCGCAAGCGGACGCGTGTTCTAGCGCGCTTGCGACGCAGGCTATATACTGAGTTTTCCGCGATTCGGTTTGGGGCAAAAGAGTAGGGTGACCATGGCACATCCACCAAAGCAAAAGAGACTCGCCATCCTCGGGATGGGGAAAATGGGCGGAATTCTTATCGAGGCGTTCCTGAAGCAGGGCCTCGTTTCTCCGGAAGACATTTCCGCTACCGTACAGCATCCCGCGCAGGAGCGACGGGGGTTTTCTGTGGGGAAAATTTCCATCGGATCCGACAACCGCGCGGCAGCACGAAACGCAAACGTGATTCTTCTCTGCGTGAAACCTCAATCGGTCGGCCAAGTCCTGGACGAAATCAAGCCCGAATTGAATGACAAGAAGGTCGTCATCTCCATTGCGGCGTCGGTGCCGACCGATTACATCGAGCGGCGGCTTGGCTCGCGCATTCCCGTGATCCGGACGATGCCGAACACTCCGACGATGGTGGGAGCCGGTATTACGGCCATTTCGAGAGGAAAGTTTGCTGGGGAGAAAGATATCGAAACCGCTCGCACTCTCTTCGATGCAGTGGGCAAGACCGTTATCGTGGACGAAAAACACATGGACGCCGTGACGGGGTTGTCCGCGAGCGGCCCGGCTTTCATTTACATTATCCTCGAATCGCTTGCTGAAGGCGGCGTGAAGATGGGTCTTTCGAGGGAACTCGCGACGCTCTTGGCCGCGCAAACGACGTTGGGCGCAGCAAAAGTCGCGCTCGAAACCGGAAGTCATCCGGCATTGCTGAAGGACATGGTGACCACGCCTGCCGGATGCACGATTGACGGCATCCTGGAGCTGGAAGAGGGCAAGTTGCGGGTCACGCTCATCAAAGCGGTCGTCAAGGCGTCCCAACGCGCGAAAGAACTGCTCTTTACGGAGTAATGAGCCTAGGCTATTAATGCGATGCTGGAACGGGAGCGAGTTGCCCGGTCGTGCGGATTTCGATGTTCACGGTGTCGCTGGCGTGGAGAAGGAACGTGTTGGGACTCTTGAGCCCCCACTTAACGTAAGGCACCGCAAAGCTCGTCGTACCCTGCAACTGTCCACTGCCGGCCGGCTGCACAGAAATCGCAAGCACCATGTCGTGATCCTGCCCGTGAAGGCGGAATACGCCGGAAACTTCCACTTGTGATGTCCCTTGCGGGGCGATAGAACCTTTCACCCGATTGGGTGTGAAAGTGACTTCCGGAAATCTATGGCTCTCGAGGATTTCCTTGTGCATTTTCTTGTCGCGACCTTCGTTTCCACTTTCGCCACTCGTCGCGTCCACGACAATTTCACCACTCGCTTTCCCGGTGGCAGGATCGAAGCGAATCTGGCCGGCCTTAAGCTTGAACGTTCCATGAACCGTGTGCAGAGTAGAGTCCAAAGCGAATTCCACGTGTGTCTGCGCTGGATCGAGATTGACGACAGATTCCTGCGCGTGCAGGCACGGAACGAGAAAGAGGAAAAAGGCCAGCGCAAGCTTGAGAAGCGCACGGCCCTGTTTTGGGCTCACCACCGCAGAAGGACGAGCTCCGAACAAAAGCCGGGTCCCATGGCGGCGAGAATGCTCAAAGTACCGGGCGTGGGACGGCGATGAGTGTAGACGTCTTCCAAAACAAGCAGCACCGAGGTGGAGGAAATATTTCCGACTTTGCGCAGGCAGTCCCAGGAAGGAGCGAGATCTTTTTCCGTGAGGTTAAGCGCAATGGCCGTCGCTTCCAGGACCTTAGGGCCTCCCGTATGCATCACCCAACTCTTGATGTCACCTCGAGAAAGCCCCTGCTCTCCAAGGAACTCGTCAACATCCTCGCCCAAATGTTTGATCACCGTGTCGGGGACTTCCGGTGACAGAACGATGCGAAACCCCTTTTCGGAGATGTCCCAGCCCATCACTCTTTCCGTGTCCGGGTAGAAAATGGATTTGGTAGCGAGAATTTCGGGGCCGGTGGAGGGCCGGTCAGATCCGAAAACAATCGTTGCCGCCGCTCCATCCCCGAAAAGCAGCGCGGAAATGATGTGCGCCATCGAAATGTCGTCCCGCTGAAGCGTCAGCGAACACAATTCGATCGACAAGAGTGCCGCCGCTTGATCCGGATAGCCGTGAACGTAGTCTGCCGCTCGTGCAATTCCTGCTGCGCCTGCAACGCAGCCAAGCCCGAAGATGGGGATGCGCTTGATGTTCCGCGAGAGACCCATTCGATTGACCAGCCGGGCATCGAGCGATGGGGCTGCGATACCCGTCACAGAAGTGACAAAGATCGCGCTCAGTTCCTTCGGCTCGAGACCCGCTTGATGCAGCGCACGGCACAGGGCCTTTTCGCCCAAATCCAGCCCGTGTTCGATCCATGCGTCGTTTGCCTGTCCGAAGGTCTGGAAGCTTTCGTAGAACTCAATCGGGCGAACCACAAACCGGCCATCGACCTTCATGCTCTCGTCTAACCGGTCCAGGATATTCGGATTGGGTAAGCGATCGCGCCACTCATTCTTGAACGCCCCGACAAGAACTTCCTGGTCGTAATAGTGCTCTGGAAACGCACTCGCAACGCTCGCAATCCTCATCAATCAGGCTCCTGGATTTTGGGGTCAGGTATGCCTTTGGATATTACCGCGAGTTGGCCATATTTCTATGCTCATTTTTCAGGTCATTCATCACAGGGTCGTGAATCATCTGGTCCGGCCTTTCGCGCCGTTCAAGAGCGCCACCCCGGTTCGGACTCGGAAATCGGTCACCGCTCGACGCCGGGTATCCTGCGAAAGAGGTAGCTCGCGCACGCAGCGGACAGCGCGAGAAGCAAGATTCCCGAACGCCATGCAAGAAAACAGAGCTTCCCGACGGCGAAAAGTGCGGAGTAAACCATTGTGCAGCCGATGATCCAGTCCACGAGGTTGCGTCCCAGGTTCCGTTCAACCGGGATATCACCGGCGATTTGTGCGATGGGCGCCCAGCCCCGCGCGTCGGGCCGGACTCGACGATAAAATTGGACAAGCGTGTCGCGCGGTTCGGGAGGGGTCAAAAGGGTCACGAGCACCCAAGCAAGCGTGGTCACGAGCGTCGTTATGAGCGTCTGCTTCGCGAAAACGACCGGCTCGGAGCCGCTGAAGGGCGCTGCCCATCGGATGGCAAGCGAGGCGGCAAGCGCCGTCGTCATCGCACCGATTTCGCTCCACGCGTTAATGCGCCACCAGTACCAGCGGAGGAGATAGACGCTGCCTGTGCCGGCGCCAACTTCCAGCAGAACTTCCCATCCCGAGCGAATCGTCGCGAGCTGCCACGAAACGAACGCGGCAAGAACGACGAGCAGAACCGTCGCCCAGCGAGAAACTACGACGTAGTGATGCTCAGTCGCTCCACGATGCAGAAACCGGCGATAGAAATCCGCGACCAGATAGGAGCTTCCCCAGTTCAGATGAGTGGCGATTGTGGACATAAACGCAGCGAGAAATCCTGCAACGAGCAGTCCGCGAGCCGCCGGGGGCAGATGGTCCACGGCGAGGCGCACGTAGCCGGATTCGGGATGCTCCAAATGCGGATAAAGCACGACGACGGCGAGAGCAGCAAGGATCCACGGCCACGAACGGAGCACGTAATTTGCAAAGTTGAACCAAAGGACGGAGAGCAGGCCGTCGCGTTCGTTGCGCGCGCTCAAAATGCGCTGCGCGACATAGCCTCCGCCCCCCGGCTCCGCACCCGGATACCAAAACGCCCACCATTGCACACCGAGGTAAACGCAAAATGTTATGACCGGAAGCGTCCACAAGGCTTCGCTCGCAAGCCCATGCGAAAAATCGGGAAAAAATGACGTGATGATCGATGCGTCGGGGCCGGCTGCGGTCCGAGCTGCAGCGAGCTTCGCCAATAGAGCCGACATGCCACCGGCGGCGTGCACGCCGTACCAGGCAACCGCAATCACGACGCTCATTTTGAGTACAAACTGAAAAAGGTCCGTCCAAAGAACGCCCCAAAGTCCGCCGAGAGATACATACAGACCTGTGAAGGGAATCAAAAAGAAAACGCAAAGCGCCAGCGCAGCGCGATCGCTGAGGCCGAGGGTGACGGCGACGATCGTCGTCATTGCTTTTGTGACCCAGCCTAGGATCACGCAGTTGACCAGCAAGCCGAGATAAAGCGCGCGAAAACCGCGCAGGAATGCCGCAGGCTTCCCGGCATAGCGCATCTCCGCGAACTCGACGTCGGTAAGAAGCCCCGCGCGGACCCACAACCGCGCAAAGAGGAAGACGGTCATCATCCCCGCAGGAAGCATGCTCCACCACAGCCAGTTCCCCGCGATTCCGTTGCGATAGACCAGGCCGGTAACGACAAGCGGCGTGTCCGCGCCGAACGTTGTCGCCACCATCGAGGTGCCGATCAGCCACCATGCCGCGCGGCGGCCGGAAACAAAATAGTCCGCGGTGCTTCCGCTCGAACGTCGGCGGAAATACAGACCCTGGACGAGGGTGAATACCAGGTAGCCTGCGATCACGAGCCAGTCGGCGATGCTAAGTTTCATGAGTCCTTGCGGCGCGGGATAGTTATATCGAGGAGTGCAGCAGAGTCAAAAGCAATTGTCGCGCGGGAGACTGATAGTAGGAAAACTGGCGCCGCCCAAGAGGATGAGTGCGTTACAAAAGAAAAACCCGGGCCTGGAGGGGCAGGCCCGGGCAGGGGGTGAGGGACGTGAGGGCCGGAAACTTTTTCGTGTCGCCCGGCGGGCTAGTAATTCCAGCGCCGCAGAAGCAACGTGAATCGAAATACCAGCTGAATTCCAAGAACGAGAACTGTGTCACGTACTACGCGCATACGGTTGCGCATATCCCTTTCCTCCGAAGAATCGGGGAAAGGCATGGCGGCAACCTCTGCGTCCTGGCGCGAATTCCATCGGTTATCAGCCAGTGCGCTCATACCGTCCCCCTAGTTAACAACGTAAACCGGGTTGTCGTGCTCGACTGCAACGACCATGGACTTGAAGATGTCCACGTCCCAACTTTCTGCAATGCGCAACCGAACGACATCGTTCGTTTCCGATACAAGCCTGCCGCGCAGTGGTACGCGCAGGTTTCCTGCTACGACGCGGAGAATAACCGGCTGTCCGATCCAGACTGCGTAGCCACCTACCATGTGAGTGTCCCCTCCCTCAGAGTGAATCCCTCGAACACTTCAATTCTCGGATGGAGGCTTGAACTGGCCAATGGTACAGGGGGCTATCCTTGGTAGGAGGCAAGTACTAGGCCTGCAAAAGAGGATCGAGAGAGGCTGTAGAAATTGAGGCTAATGGAAGTAAAGCCAATCCCTGCAACTAGTTACGGTAACTATCCGGCGTCCCGCTAGGCGCTGCCCTTAGGGGTCTTGGGTGAAGAATGCGCGCTTTGGACCACGCGCAATGGCAATCAATTCCTATTCGGCGCGGCCAGCGCCTGTTGACCTTAAAGGAAAGCGCGCTCGTCCGAGGGTGCGACCATTGTCCCATTCTGTTATCGTGGGTTTCAGACTCGCTGCCGAATTCGAATAAGTCCAAATGGAATTTCCGGAGTAAAGGCTGAATGGTCGAACTGATAAAGGAACTCCTGGCGCGCCTCTTCGATGTGCGGGGGCTGGTGGAATGGGGCGGGACGCTGATGGTCTGCGTCGTCGTCTTTGTCGAGACGGGCATGTTCGTGGGGTTTTTTCTGCCGGGTGACTCCCTCCTGGTCACCGCGGGCGTGTTTGCGGGAGCGGGACAGCTGAAATTGGCATGGCTGCTCTCGCTCGTTACGCTGTGCGCGATCGCGGGGGATCAATTGGGCTATTTCATCGGCTGGAGAGCGGGAGAGACCCTATTCCGGCGTGAGGATTCGCGTTTTTTCAAGAAGCGCCATCTGAAACGCGCGCACGAGTTCTATGAGAAATACGGCGGAAAAACGATCATTCTCGCGCGCTTCGTGCCAATCATTCGGACATTTTGCCCGCCGGTCGCCGGCGCGGCCCGAATGAGGTACTCGCGTTATCTCGTTTTCGACATCTTCGGCGGAATCCTATGGGTGTGGAGCATGATCCTGCTGGGTTACACGCTGGGCCGGTCGGTTCCCAACATCGACAAGCGCATTCACTTGGTGATCGCAGCTGTAGTCGTCTTATCGCTGATGCCTGCCGCGTATCATGCCTGGAAAGCGCACAAGCACGGAAGTGCCGCACCGCTCAAGGACGTCGAGCCGGAGTAAGAATAGCCAACAACACACGCATAAAATGCAAAACGGGGAGCCTGGCAGCTCCCCGTTTTGCTTATTCCGTAGCCCGCGGCGGCGCCGAACAGCGTCGCCAGGGGTGCGCACCGCAAGAGCGGTGTGTGAACGGAGTCAAGAACCCATGCCCGGTGGAGCCATTCCTCCCTCCGTGCACTAACTAGCCACTTCAAAGCGACTTCTACCCCTCCGAGAAATAGATTGCAAGCAAAATATCCCAGAGATCCGAAAATTCGCGGGTGGAAACCGAAAGGAAAGGCGCGCGTGGCAATTACTTCAGAAAGAGTCCTTCACGAATCTGGTCGCGGCCAACAAAAGTCTTCGAGGAGCGAAAGCTCTTGAACAGTTCGAGGATTTCGCGATTTTGAAACACGCGCGCGTGAAGAGCCAGAGTTGGTGCAGCAAGCAGTTCGACCGTCTGGCCGTTCGTGATGCGGTAGCGATGATAACGATCGGCGGCGCGGCTATGAAACATCGCCAGCACTGCGCCTCCCGGATGCAGCCTTGAATACAGGCGATCGATCACGCGAGGCATCAATTCGGCGTCAAAGTAATCGAAAAGATCCCATGCAAGCACACCGTGAAAATGCTCCTCGGGGTATTGTAAGGCGCTCTCGAGGAACTTCTCCGCGAGAATCGCCTGGGATACCTTTTCGGTCTCACGACCCACCGGCGCCTGGCGGAGACGTTCTTCCTCCGCAGTGATGAATTCCTTCCAGGAACGCAGCACGTCCTCGGTGGAAACGCGAAAGCCCTTCTCGATAAAGAAACTTACCGTCGATTGCCACACCGGACCGAGATCGAGGATGCGCCCATGGCCCGAGTCACCAATCAGCCAGAGGAATTCCTTCAGCCCGTTGGAGACGCGCAGGTTGGCAGAGACAGCCGTGGACGCGGCAGGACCGGGCTTGGTGGCTGCGGTTGGCGATGCTGCCGCTAGATTCGGTCGTGTCTTAGCCGTCCAATTCATACGATGCTCTATTCGTCCTTTGCGCGCGCAGGAACCCGCAGAAGATCCTCTGATTCTGCCTTGCGCCCCGGGACTATATCGCCACGCGACTCATTTCCACGCGTCATATCCACTTCTCCGCGAAAGCGCGCTCCTTCATCAATCGCCACCCTCGGCGATTGCACGTTTCCTTGCAATCGGCTCGCGGAGCCCAGGCGGACGCAAGCGCCGGCTTTCAAATTTCCCCGCAACGTACCCTCGATAGATACTTCACGGGCTTCGATGTCGGCTTGCACGCGCCCGTTCGGGCCGACAGTGACATGGTCCTTCGACAGTCGAATTTTCCCATGCACCTCGCCATCAATATACAAATCGGCGGATCCGGACAATTCTCCACTGATCTTGAGACCTGATGTGACCTTTGATGCACTGGCCGGCGCGGGAATGCTCTGCACGGGGGGAGTTACATGCGGTGAAAATTGCTGTGACGCCTGCGAGACGGGTGGGGTAGGTACAGGCGAGCCCGAGGCTTGTGGGGACGGCTTCGCCTCAGCGGTCTTAGGCCACATGGAATTCCTCCCCAAACAGGATGGCTGACACTTGCGCTGAGTACCAGACGTCCTGATACGGTAGTCGAACTATAGTACAGACAAGGCTAGCTGTAAACCGCGACAATGGCGGTCAGGCGACAACTCGGCACGGGCATGGGGGGCTTCAGTTGGGCCGAACCGGACGTTCGGACATCGCTTGGGCGCATCTCCCAGAGCGCCACGAGAATGCCCACCGATTCGGAAAAAAATGTTTTCACGCCCCGGCGCGTGCGCCACCAATTTTCCGGATCGTATTCCGAATCATGCGCAGCGACGACACGCAGCTCAATGCCAGGCGGGAGGGCGCGTTCGAAGATGAATTCCGCCCTACGCGTGTGATAGTTCGATGTAACCAGCAAGACCCGCTTCCACCCGCGCGACGAAATCAGCTGGCGCAACGCGAACGCCTCCTCACGAGTATTCTCCGCGCGATGAGAGAGGCGGACAATTGCGCTCGCTGGAACGCCCCGATCAGTGAGGTCGCGCTGAATCAATTCGGCGACGCTGGCGTAGGGTCGGAGGTAGCGGCCGCTCGCGACAATATACGGCGCCCAGCCTGCTTTGAAGAGCTCGGCCGCACGCGCTGCCCGGTCGCCATTGTAATTATCGTCACCCAAAACGATGATGGCGTCAGAATGCTGCGGTGATTCGTCCACGACCCAGAAATTTCCGGCGAAACGCAGGAGCGGATTGTGAATGAGATAAAGGAATAGAAGAAACACGACGACGAAAAGAAGAAAAATCAGCCGAAGGATGATTCCGCCACGTTCGGATCGATCCACACGTGAGCGACCGCCGGCAAAAATCATTTTCCGGAGTCCAGCTGCCGTAAGCGCTCGGCCGCCTCCTCCGGAAGCGTTCCATTGAAATACACTTCCTTGATGCTGTAGGACTTGCTGCGGACTTCCACGATCGGAAGAATCTCAAAATGCCAGTGGTAGTCGCCGGCGATGGTCTGCCAATAATCACTCAACTCACCCTTGGCTTGCTGCGTGTTCGGCGATGTGTGCACAACCATGTGGTAACTACCGGAAACTTGCAGCAGGCGGCGCAACGTCCTCCCGAGCAGGCTGGCGAGATGCCGGCGATTTTCTCCTGCGGAGAGCGCTTCGAACTGGTGATTGTGTGTGCGCGGCATCAACCAGACTTCAAATGGCACGCGCGAGGCGTAGGGGCAGAAGGCGTAGTAATCCCCGACGTTGTCCACGACCCGCTTTTTCTGCCGTACTTCCTGGCGCAGGATGTCGCAGAAGACGCAGCGCTCGCGCTCGCGATACCATTCTCGCGCAGAACGCAATTCGTACAAGATTCGGCGCGGCACAAACGTGGTGGCGGTGACTTGGGCATGGGGATGCGGCCATTCCTCGCCCGCCTGCGGCCCTTCATTCTTGAACACAGTGACGTACTTGAACCGCGGGTCGCGCTTCAAATCCGTAATCCGTTTGGCATAGGCATCGAGCACGCGCTCGATTTCCTCGTCCCCCATCTGCGCGAGCGACCGCGTATGCTCGGGCGACTCCACGATGATTTCATGCGCCCCGACTGGAGACATGCGGTCGTAAATGCCCTCGGCCGTTCGACCAGGCTCCCCCTCGATGTGGTAGAGCGGGCGCAAGTGAGGATACACGCGAACCTGCCAGGGCCCTTGCGACGGCAGATCGAGCAGCGTGGATGTTTCGATTCTGTTCCCTGGGCAAAGCGGGCACGGGTCGGGGCGCACCTTCTCCCGTTCCGGATGGCCAACCACTACCCAACTACGCGTGATGGGGTCTTTACGCAGTTCCATCGATTCACCGGACAAAATTCAAGGCCGTCATGTTATAACGCAAGTTCGATAGGGCAAAATCCAAGTGCGTGAAATCTTCGGGAATAGGCAGATGGAGCCCGCAGCGAGCACGCTAGCGGGTGTAGTGCGTCGGAGTGGGGCCGACTTCCAGACGGTGGCGGTCCCAGATGGCGCCTTCCCGGCTGAATTGCGCCATCTCGAAATCCTGCGTCAATTCGAGACAATCCGTGGGGCAGGCATCCTCGCACAAACCACAGAACATGCAGCGCGAAGTGTCGTACGTGAAAGTCGTCAGGACTTTGCGGCGAGTTGCATCGTCGCGCAGCCAGCCGACGACAATGAGATTTTCCGGGCACGCCAGCGCGCACAGGTTGCAGGCGATGCACAGCGATTCGCCGGTTTCAGGGTTGATGTTCAAGCGCGGAGCGCCACGGTATCGCTCAGCGACCATCGGACGCTCAAGCGGATACTGCTCGGTGTAAATGTTCTTGGGATCCTGATAGCGGAACGTGACCCACATCCCTTTCAGCAGGTCCACAAGAAATATCCGGCGGAAAATATCCTTCATCGCTTTGTAGTTTGACTTTCCGGCCGGGCGAAGTCAAGCGACGATCCCCCAACTCAGCCTCACGTGACAAAGCCTCGCAACATCGCCGGCTGGTCAGCGTGATATTCTCACTATCGATGCCCAAAAACGCGAAGGCCGACCTTGAATGGATGCACGCAGCGCTCGAGCAAGCGCAAGAGGCTGCGCGCCGGGGAGAGGTGCCGGTAGGTGCGGTCATCGTGGCCGAAGACCGCGTCGTGGCGCGCGCAGGAAACCGCACCATCATGGATTGCGACCCGACAGCGCATGCGGAAATGGTCGCGCTGCGGGAAGCGGCGAAAATAATCGGGAATTACCGGCTGCTGGGGGCAACCCTCTACGTCACGATCGAGCCTTGCGCGATGTGTGCCGGAGCGATGATCCAGGCGCGCATCGAGCGTCTCGTTTTCGGTGCGGACGACCCCAAGGGCGGCGCGGCGCAGTCCTGCTTCTCGCTTCTGGATCACCCGCAACTGAACCATCGCGTCGAAGTTACTTCCGGTGTGTGTGCTGAAGAAGCTGCTGCATTGCTCAAGGATTTTTTCGCTGCCAAGCGATGACAGGGCGCTCTTCCCGCTGAAGTGCTGGGTTGCTGGCGGCGTCTCCGTGTGATTAAATTCGTGGTCCATTGATTGAATCGCCTGAAATTCTGGAGGTGCTATGCGTCGGCAGTTCATTTCCGTTTTAATCTGCTCTCTGCTTTTTGCTGCGGCCAGCCAAGCCGCCAAGCGCGCCTTTACGATTGATGACTATTATCGAATCAAGGTGATCGAAGACGTGCATGTATCTCCCGACGGCAAGACCATTCTTTTCACGGTAACGAACTACGATCTTGCTCGAGCGAAACTCATGAAGCACATCTGGATGATGGACGCGGATGGAGCGAATGCGAGACAGTTCACGTTCGGGAACAAAACCGAGCTGTCGCCGATATTCTCGCCCGACGGGAAATGGATTGCCTTCGTCAGCACGCGCGATGGCGATTCGAACCTTTACATCATGCCTGCCAACGGCGGCGAGGCTCGACAATTAACGAGAATTTCCACCGGCGTTTCCGATCCGCTGTGGTCCCCGAACGGAAAGTGGATCGCGTTTTCCAGTGACGTCTATCCCGAATGCGGCGCGGATGACGCTTGCAACAAGAAAATCGGCGAACGCTGGAGCAAGGGACCGCTTCAGGCTCATGTGGCCGACGGCTTGCTCTATCGCCACTGGACGGAATGGAAGGATGGAACGCGCACACACATTTTGCTGGCTGACGTTCCCGACGGCTCAGTTCGCGACATCACTCCCGGGGATTTTGATTCCCCCCGATTCCAGCTTGGCGGGGCGCTGCAGTACGACTTTTCGCCGGATAGCACGGAATTGGTTTTCGATTCCGATCATGGTCGAGACCCTGCGTCATCTACGAACAGCGATTTGTGGATCGTTTCTCTAGCCGGCAATTCGCAAGCGCGCAACATCACAGCGGCAAATCCTGCTTTTGACGGCAACCCCCAATATTCTCCGGACGGGAAATACATCGCCTATCTTCTGCAAAAGCAGCCGGGCTACGAGTCAGACCGCTTCCGCCTCGCTCTCTACGATCGCTCCACCGGCACATCGCGCGTCCTGACGGAATCGTTCACGAACTGGGTGCAGGATTTCTATTGGGCTTCCGATTCGAAGTCTCTCTACTTTGATGCACCCGTGGAAGGCGAGGACCCGTTTTTCCAGGTGACTCTTGAATCAGGAGCCATCCAGCAGGTATTCGGGGACAAGACGATCCTCTCGTTCGGAATCTCCTCCGACAGGCGCCTATTTTATGTCCGGCGCTCGGTTGGCGAACCCTCTGAAATATTTGCGGCGGATTTGACGAAACCTGCGGCTTCCACGCGGCGCCAACTCACACACTTCAATGAGCAAGTCGCGAGCGAAGTGGATATCCGCCCGGCAGAAAAAATGTGGGTGACGGGGGCAGCAGGAGCGAAGATCGAAGTCTTCATCGTCAA
This sequence comes from uncultured Acidobacteriota bacterium, assembly GCA_963812565.1. Taxonomy (GTDB): domain Bacteria; phylum Acidobacteriota; class Terriglobia; order Acidiferrales; family UBA7541; genus Palsa-295. Next base: position 486,904 of record CAWEVR010000006.1, on the reverse strand, counting down.
GCCGCACGATTTCGATTCTACGAAAAAATATCCGCTCATTTTGAACGTCCATGGCGGCCCGCAGCAGCAGTGGATGGATTCCTTTCGCGGCGACTGGCAGGTCTATCCCGGCGCCGGCTACGTCGTGGCTTTCGCCAATCCTCATGGGTCAACGGGCTATGGCCAGGACTTCACTTCCGAGATTTCGGGCGATTGGGCCGGTGAACCCTTCGAAGATTTGATGAAGGTCACCGACGAACTGGCCAAGCTGCCTTACGTCGATTCGAGTCGCATGGGAGCGATGGGCTGGTCGTACGGCGGATACATGATGGACTGGTTTGAAGGGCATACCGACCGCTTCAAGGCCATCGCCTCCATGATGGGTGTTTTCGACTTGCGGTCCATGTACGGTGGAACCGAAGAGTTGTGGTTCCCCGTCTGGGAACTCAAAGGCGAGCCCTGGAATTCAGATCTGTACCAGAAACTCTCGCCTTCCTACTACGTGAAGGACTTCAAGACACCGTGCCTGGTTATTTCCGGCGAGCTCGATTACCGCATTCCCTACACGCAGGCACTTCAATTCTTCACTTCACTCCAGAAAATGAGTGTTCCGTCGCGGCTGATCATCTATTCCAAAGCCGGCCACTGGCCGAGCTGGTATGAGATGGCTCTTTACTACACCGCTCATCTGGAATGGTTTCACAAATACCTCGGTGGAGAGGCGCCGCCATGGACAACCGAGGAGTTCCTGCGCAACGCCGTTTTTGACTCTGCGACGGGCCAGCGCATCCAGTGAGAAATCCGCAAGAAGAAATTCTCGAATTTCGATTCCCGGCCTCTTGAGCTTTACGGGCGCAGACCGCTTGCCCGGAGGAGATCCGAAATGGAAAAAAGATACTGTGGACGCGCCTCTTCGATCTATTGGTTGATCCCTTTCTACGTCCTGTTTGCCAGTTCCCTTTCCGCGCAGACGAAGCCGTCCAGTGAGCGGCAAGTGTTGCTATCGCAGTTCAGCGATTCCTTGGATGAACTGGCCGCGCGAGTTTCTCCCGCGATCGTACAGGTTCAGGTGACCGGCTATGGCCCGCTCGAGGAAGAAAAGGGCAAAAGCGATAAAAGCCAGATCGCGAGACAACGAAGTCTTGGCTCTGGCGTAATTGTGGATCCTGACGGTTACATCATCACGAACGCGCACGTCGTTAAAGGCGCGTTGCGCGTGCGAGTCCTTCTCAATCCTCCGGCCGTTGGCGATTCGCAAGTGCCGGGAAATCCGGGAATCGACGTCCACATCCAGATTTATGAGGCGCACATTGTGGGCGTCGCACCGACAATCGATCTGGCATTGCTGAAAATTGAAGCGAAGGGGCTTCCGACTCTCCCGTTTGCGGACTACGCCAAAGTAAAACAGGGTCAACTTGTCCTCGCCTTTGGTAACCCCGAAGGGCTCGAAAACACCGTCACGATGGGCATCGTGAGTTCGGTTGCTCGGCAAGCGGACCCGAATGTTCCATCCGTTTACATCCAGACCGATGCCCCGATCAATCCCGGCAATAGCGGCGGCCCGCTCGTGAATACGAACGGTGAGTTAGTGGGAATCAATACATTTATTCTGAGCGAATCCGGAGGAAGCCAAGGCCTGGGTTTTGCTATACCGAGCAGCATCGTGGGATTTGTCTATCAGCAGCTCCGCGAGCACGGCCGCGTCCATCGCAGTATCATCGGGGTCCAAATGCAGGAAATTACTCCGACGCTTGCGGCCGGACTTCACCTCCAAGCTCAGGAAGGAACGCTCATTTGCGACGTCCTTCCGGGCGGTCCGGCGGAAAAGGCCGGAGTTCAAATCCAGGACATTCTTCTAAGCCTGAATGGCCGTCGCATCGGGAGCGTGCCGGTTGCGCAGATGCTTATATCAATGACTGTGCCCGAGGGAACTGTTCATGCCGAAATCTTGCGAGGCACGGAGAAGCTGATGCTCTCAATTCCGGTCGTCGAGCAAAAAGATCAAGTGGAGGATCTGGCCGATCTGATGGATCCGAACAAGTCGTTCGTGACGAAGCTCGGCATTTTCGGCGTCGAGATCGACAAAAAACTCGCGGACGAATTGGAGGATCTGCGCGTCCCTTCCGGCGTCATCGTCGCGGCAGTATCCACGGACACCCTGGGGCTCGAGTTGGATTTGCAGGCGGGAGACGTTATCCACACCCTCAACAGCAAGAAAATCGAGACCCTGGATGGCTTGCGAGCGGCACTGAACGCAATCCCCGCCGGTGGGGCCGTAGTGCTCCAAGTGGAGCGCGAGAGCAAACTGATGTACACGACGTTTGAAATGGACTGAGCGAAATTGTTGCACGGAAGCGATGTTGTGGGGGCTCGGACCGTTTGTTAAGCTAGAGAAACTGCAAATGCCGCGGAGAGGTGTCTGAGCGGTTGAAAGAGCTCGCCTCGAAAGCGAGTGTAGGGGGAACCCTACCGTGGGTTCGAATCCCACCCTCTCCGCCATTCTTCACCAATCTTCATGCGCCTGTTTCCCCTCCCGCACGACCCATCGGAGCGTTTCGTTTTACTTCCTGCTCCCGGACGGAGTTCGCCATGCGGGGCCCCGCCATTTCCTTCTTGACGCGGGAGAGCGCCTCTTTGTCGAGCACTTTCTTACTCTTCCTCTTAGCCATGCAGGAATGATGTCATTGGGACCAAAGTAATACCGTGCAATCCAGGACAGAAGGGGTCCTAAACTGCACGGTTGCCAAAATACCGAGGTAAAGGCGCCTGACTGCCCTTTTTTCAAAAGGTTTGTCTCGGATATCCTTGACACGGCCAACGTTGCTCCGGTAATACACGTAAGGAACCGGAAGGCTGGTCCGAAAAAAATCTCAACCCCGACACTCTATCTGGGAGGAAAACCCCTTGAAAGATGAAACGGCTTCTGCAGGTGTCAAGAAATTGTCCCGCTCGGAGCTCATCGAGGCTTTGAATGAAGACTTGGCGCGCGAATACCAGGCGATCATATCTTACGTCGTCTATTCACAGGTCCTGAAGGGCGCTGAGTATATGAACATTGCAGGCGAACTTGAAAAGCACGCTGCACAGGAACTGAGCCACGCTCTGATCATTTCGAACCAGATTGATTATCTTGGCGGTATGCCGACTGTTGAACCCAAGACTGTCCGGACGTCGGAAAAAGCCACGCAGATGTTGCAGTTCGACCTCGAAAATGAAACGGAAACGATTCGAAATTATCAAGAGCGAGTCCGCCAATGCGAAGCGTTGGCTGAATATGCCATGGGCGAACAAATTCGCGAAATTTTGATCGACGAGCAAGACCACCAAATCGCTTTGGCGACGGCTCTGGGAAAGAGCGTGCCGGCTCCGCGTAGCGCCAAATAGGAACGATGCAGAATCCATGCCGGGCACAAGGCAGAGTGGGACTTTTGCCTGCTACGCTACAGGGCACCTTCTTTTTTCACCTCAGCGCACATGCTCTCAATGGATTCCTGATGATCGAACGTCTTCTCATCAGTTACGCGCAAGATTAAATTCTAGAGATGAGCCCCCATGAATTTGACGGTGAACGTGCCTCCGCTCTTACACTCTGTTTATGACCCAAACGATCAAACAGATAATCACTATGGTTCCGATCAGCCCGTATCCAAACATTGTAGCCTCCTCCGAGCCCAAGATCCTCGGATTTAGAATCCCGACAACAACCACTTTGAACCATAGGGCTCGCAATGTATGTTCCATTCGGGACATTATCCAAATAAATCGCGGAGCGAATTTGACGGAGGGAAGAGATGAACCTGAAGCACGCGATCGGAATGCTTGCCATAGCCATGATCGCCGCTCCCGGTCTTGTGATGGCGCAAGACAATACAGATGATTCGACGCACACTGTGACAGGCTGTCTCGAAAAAACATCGACCGCGAGCATCTACAAGCTCACGGACGAAAATGGCAAGATGTGGGATCTTCACAGCAGGACCATTCCACTTGGTCCGCACGCCGGGCACACAGTCACCGTGTCCGGCACAATCCCGAAAGACTCGAAGCGGAGCTGCTCATCCGGCGACACCGCGCCGCAGAATCATCTGCTCGTGACGACCCTGAAGATGGTCCACGATAGCTGCAAGCAGCCATAGAATCCGCAGAAGATTCCAATAGAAACGCGACTTTGTTTTCAATCGTTCCAGGTGTACCGTTGAGCCCGGCCGGAATATTGTCCCGAAACTCGGTGCCAGGCGCGGATTCAGGAGAATCGGATGAGGCGAATTCCCATTTATTTATTTGGGTTGATGTTAATTGGTATGGGGCGAGCGGCGGTCAGCAATGCGCAGGATAAGGCTCCCGCTGTCGCGCATTCGGACTCCGCGGCGCCCACTTCGGGCGCACGCGCTGAGTTCCTCGATGAAATCGCCTTTTACGAACAGAGATACACGCGGCTTGCCGAAGCCGTGCCCGCCGAAAAGTACTCGTGGCGCCCGGGCGAGGGCGTTCGCTCCATCGGGGAGGTCTACATGCACATTGTTGCTGCCAACTACGGCGTCGCACGGGCGCTCGGCACTCCCCCGCCCCCCGGACTCGATTTCAAGTCCATCATGACCACCTCGAGCGACAAGGCGAAAACCGTTCAAGCATTGAAGGATTCTTTTGCGCATTTCCGGTCGGCGATTCTTGCCCTCAGCGACGCGGACCTCGACAAACCTCAGAAAATGTTTGGCCGCCAAACCACGCAGCGCGGCTCATTCTTTATGGTCACCGGGCATTTTGGCGAACATCTCGGCCAGTCCATTGCCTATGCGCGCATGAACAACATTGTCCCTCCATGGACCGAAGAGGCTCAGCAGCAAGAGCAGAAGCAGTCCGAGAAGTCCAAACCGTAGCTCAGATCATTGTGAAATGACGGTTTGCGAGGTGCTCGTCATTGTTATTGCGAACCGTTCGTTTTTCTGAGGTGCGAGCCGCTGCTGATTTTTGTGTGCCATCGTGGCTGTTCGGGACCGGTATCTAGAATGAAGCTCAAGAAAGCCGGCGTGAGACACCGATCCCTGTTCAATGATCTTGCATGCAAGCCTCCAAGCTAAAGGCCAAACTACCCTTGTGAATCAATGACTTCGACAGCCAATGCCGGCCATCCTCGGCGCCAGGCTGTTCCAGACTGAAAAACTGTCCCTCCCCGGCACGGGCCCTGTGATTCTGAACAGGTTTCCGCCTCACTTCCCGCTGGGGTCGTTCGCCTATCCGCCGTCCAGCCGGACAAAAAAAGGAGGGCAATGATTGAGAATCATTGCCCTCGTCGAGCTGGCTCGCCCTAAACCGGCGAGGTGGGGTTGAAGTTAGAAACCAAGTACTTGCACTGTCGAGATGAAGCTGCCCCAATTCGCGAACTCCGTACGGCAGGGAACATCAAGCCCCGGACACTTCCTGGGGATGTATTCAGCACCCATCCAGATTTGATTCCCGTCCGCGACCGCAGTGGTGTAATCACCCCAACGCCCGACGCCGACTCCACCAAACTCTGGATAGATGGTGAATCCATCATCGGGGTCTTTCCCTGCGCCCGCGATGTGGACGAGCGGCAAGCCAACGCCGAATAGCACGTCGGTGTAGGCAGCGCTCGGGAAATAACCGTTGCCTGCCAGCGTGAAAGCAATTACGCCGTTTCCTTCGCTATTGAGCCCGAGGGACGGGAATAAGACATCCTCTCCCGGAACGGCTACGTACCCCTGCGTGACGACATTGCCCTTTAGCGTGGAGCCCTGGAAGGACGGTCTAACGCCGAACCAGGCAAGTCCCTGATGTTCTGCGCCTAACACCTTGAGAAGCGAGTTCACCCCGCTGTACAAGACGCCATTGGCGAAAACGACCTGGTTCATCCGGTCATCGTTGGTATTCAACTGACCTTCTGGCTCCCCAAGAAGAGCACCCAATGGAATCTCACCCGCTTTCTGGTTTGCCGGGTTCGGCTGTCCATAGGTCTCACTCTGGATCACGTCAAACGAAAGCGCAGGTTGGGGTGTTTCGAGTTGAGTGACTTGGTATTGGTTATTGCCCAAACCGCGATTCGATTGTCAAAAGTATCGATGAACTGGAGTGCGCTGAGGAAATACTCAGCGCCATTCATGATGGATCCGCCTTGATCCTGAAGCCAACCACTGGGGCTCGGCGTAGTCGCAGGTGAGACCGAGTACGATAGGCCTCCAAACGGGACCAACTGCTGAGACGCATCAAAGTGAATCACCACTGGCAAGGGGCCACTCGAATTCGCGGCCGCAATCAATTGAGCCTTGGAAATGGCGTAGATTTGCGATCCATTGAAGACCGCTGCGCCGAACTCATTCGTTGTTTGGTAAACGCCATACTCGTCGGTGCCGAACAACGGCTGATCGCCGAAGCACGGGCAGCCGCCATGACTTGGAGTACCGTCAATACCATCATCGGTCACGTCGTACTTAAAGACGGCGAATGCCTGCGTCGGATCTGCGGTTTCGCTGACGGCGATGAGGTTGAAGTTGCGGCCAGTCGCACCAGCATTTCCGCCATCGTCTTCCATCAACTCCGTGACGAACCAGCGCTGCGTCTGATGGTCATAGAAACACCGTGGGTCGCTTAGAAATGGCCCTTGGGTGCCGGTCGCCTGGTCGAACTGGGCAGCCAATCCAAAGAACGTATTCATATCCTCCACGGGACTATCCGGCAGGCCTCGCGTGTTGTAAACCTGTATGACGTCGTTCACGGTCTCAACCACGAAGCCATTGCCAGCGCAGAGACCCTGGTCGGGCGGCTCAAGGATGAATTGATTCCCGCCATTTGCCTCAGCCTGCTGCACGATACTCAAGCCGTCGAAGCCGGAAAAGCCCGGTGACTGAAAACCAACAACAAAGCTTGGTGGAACATTCGGTTCTGGCGGAGGGAACGCGGAAGTGTTTGAAGAGTTTGCTGCCGCAGCTTGCCCTGAGGCGACTCCATGGCGGGCTGCTTCTTTGCTCGGAATGGGTAAATTGGTGCGGTGAGGCCGCAAACTGAACTTTGACGCCCCCAATGGAGCGAAAAGCGCGTCCGCAGATCCTCCGGGCTTGACACCTGGCTCGTCACCGAGTGCAGGCCCATTAGAGACCACCTGTTGAGAGAGTGCTCCGCTCCCGATGGGAGTCGAATGGATGGTGCTGGTCCCAATTAGGGTCAATTGTTCAGTGGTTTGTGGAGCAGCCGCGGATGTACCCGTCGCCTGCTCCTGCGTAAATCCGAAAGCTAGTGCAACTCCGACCACGAGCAGCGCAGCAAAGCCGATCTTAGCGAATGTCGCTTTCGTGCGCCGTCCTGGTTTCATTTTTGCATCGATCATTTGTTGCCTCCCAAGAGATTCCTGCCTAGCAGGGTCGTTGAACTTATTGTTACTCGTAACACTTCGGCCGAAGACTCCGCGCATCTCGGCGCTAAAGGTGGAAAATTATGAACTCGGATGTGTTTGGACATCGAAACGAGTAGCCGGAGTCTGCGGGTCTGGACCTATGATGTCAACCGCAATGTTCAAGGAACTGTTAATTTTCGCAGCGAAGCGTCGAACTAGTCGTAATAGAACTTACAAGGCACAATCCCGATACCTAGGAGGAAGAGTCAGAACTGGCCAATTCGCAAGCGCTCGGATCGTTGCAAACGGGCGCCAGAGGAAAATTGTGGCTACGAGCTCTTGTGCGTTGAACTACGCGGAACGGCGCCGCCGATTTTGTCGAGTGTTTCCTGAGCGCGCGCTTTGTACGGACTGTTAATCGAGACCGCCTCTGAAAGCACAGTGCGCGCCTCCGGGATTCGTTGCATCTTTGCAAGCGTAAAACCCCACCGGTACAGATTCCTCGCATAAGTAATTGTGTTGGACTTGAGCAGCGGGCTGGCTTGCTTGAAAGCGTCCACCGCCTCCGCGTTGTGGCCCTTCACCACATCAACCTCGCCGAGCGAGGAGTATGCGAGTCCTTGTTGCAGCGAGACCTGTTGTTGCCATTGGTCGTCCGTCAGGTTGTCGGGCTTCTTCGCTCCCTTGAGCAGGTCGAGAGCCTTTTGTGCGTTCGTGGCGGCCTTGTCGAGCTGCTGGCCGCTGTCGCTCCAAAAGTCCGCCAGCAAAAGGAGCATCGAAATATCGTTCGGGTCGGTCGCGAGGATATTTTGCGCGGCCTCGAGCATTTTGGGCGTGTTCTGCGCCTGCTGATACGCCACTGCTGTCTGCTCGCGGGCGGTCGGGGTATAGGGTGAATCGGGGAATATAGCGACATACCGTTCGAATAGCGCAGCGCGCGCCACGGGAGTGGGCGCCTTGTACGCCGCGCTGAGGAGCGTGTACTGGACGTATCCGAGGCCTTCTTCCGCTTTCGTCAAATTGTTTTCTCTCAGGGCCGCCCAACTCTCCGGAGTCAAGCGTTCGGGCGCGGGCGCAACCTTATACCGAGCGACAATCGCCCCAACTTTCTCACCCAAAGCAAAGAGCTTCTGGGTATCGCTGTGCTGCTCGACGGCGGCGCGGAACATGTTTACGGCAGTGGAGAAATCGTCGGGATCGAGCGCCAGCGCCTTCTCGCCGTATTCGTTGGCCTTCACGTAATCTTTCTGGGCGAGATATGCCTGGACGTAGAGTTGATCCGCAAGGAGAGTCAAATCCGGATTGTCGGCAAAATCTTTCGCGAATGCATCCAGAAGCTGGATTTTTTCGGGCCCATCCGGAGCCTCGTAAATCTTCGAGAGTGCAGCATCTTCGGGAGTGCCCGCCGTCACGGTTACGCTTTTGCCGATCTGTGCCTGAACCGCCACCGCGAGCCCCAGATAAACCGCGACAAAAATCATCAGACGCCGCATACGCCCCTCCTTTTGCAAAACCTCGACCTCGAAAGTTTTGGCGCGCCGCTATCCCTCGCGGGGCTTCGTTCGCAGCGGGAAGAAACGCGGAACTCGGCGGCAATAGTCCTCATAGGACGCGCCCAGACGAGCACGCAGCTCGCGCTCTTCGAGCAAAATGGCGATCAGCGTCAGCAGCGCCCAGATCCCCGCCACTAGCCACATCACTCGCGTCCCCGCAAGTAAGCACGCGCCGACGATTGCCAGGAACGATCCCACGTAGCGCGGATGCCGGATGCGCGCGTAGATTCCCTGGCGTACAACCTCGCCGCCGCCGGAGAGCTCAGCCTGGCCGACCAGGCGGGCTGCACCCAGGTCGCGCTTGACGCGCATGAAAATCCAAACTTCCAAGGCGACGAGCCCGATACCGGCGCCCGTACTCCATAGTGGCGCCCAGTCCTGGCGGAAAAGCTCGTGGCGGAAAAGTACCATGCATGCGGTCACAGGCCCCCACGCCAACAAAACACCCGTCACGTAGCCCGCCTTCTGATGCCGCCGCCAGTACTCCACTTGCGGATGAAGCACGAACCAAAATAGCGGTATCGGCAATTGCAGAAATAAAATGGCCGCCGCGACCCAGCCGAAGAGAGTCACGCGCGCATCTTAGTCGAACCGGCGTTCACGCGTAAATATGTTTCCTTGCGCGGCGGCGCGAGAGAAATCATTGACGATTCCTGCGTTTCGATGGACGATTCTCACCCGCAAATCCAACGGAGAGGTGCACGATGCCCAAAGCGACGCCTTGGGAGAAAATTGAACGAGAACAATTGAATCCGGTGATCGTACGCCAGATGGTCAGCGGCGAAGACGCCACGCTCGGCCGAATTCTGCTGTCGCGCGGCGCCATCGTTCCGCGGCATTCGCATCGCAGCGAGCAATACACGATGATCCTCTCGGGTGCGCTGAAGTTCGAGTTCGACGACGGTGAGACGGTGGTGCGGGCGGGCGAAATCCTGGTCATTCCCGCCAACGTTCCCCATGCCGCCGAAGCGCTCGAAGACACCGTGGACATCGATTTCTTCGCGCCGCGGCGTGAGGATTGGATCCGCAAGGACGATGCTTACCTCCGGCGCGGCGAGAGGAGCGCTTGATCCGATGGATCTGGGGCTCAAAGGACGCGTAGCGATTGTGGCCGCCGCGAGCCAGGGCCTTGGCCGTGCGGTTGCCGAAGAATTCGCGAAGGAGGGTTGCCAGGTTGCGATCTGCGCGCGAACGGAAAAGGACCTCGCTCGCACGGCGGAGGAAATCGGCAACGCCAGCGGCTCGATTGTTTTTTGGCGCGCGCTCGATGTGACCGATTCGAGTGCTGTCCGCGCCTTTGTCGAGGCCGTGGAAACCAAATTCGGTCGACTGGACATTTGTGTGACAAATGCGGGAGGCCCACCGTCAAAGAAATTTCTCGAGATCACGCTCGAGGAATGGCGCGCGGCCGTGGATCTCACTCTCTTGAGCACGGTCTACTTTGCGCGCGAGGTGCTGCCGCGGATGAAACAGCGCCACTGGGGGCGCCTGCTTACGATTACGTCCGTTTCCGTGAAGCAACCGATCGGCGGATTGCTGCTTTCAAATTCTCTTCGCGCCGCAGTGGCCGGCCTCGCCAAAACTCTGGCGAGCGAATTCGGCCCGGACGGAATCACCGTCAACAACGTTTGCCCCGGATACACCTTAACGGACCGACTGGATGAACTCGCCCAAATGCAAGCGAGTGCAGCGGGCGTTTCGCGCGAAAAGATTTTCGAAGCTTGGGCCACGGAAATTCCCATCGGCCGGCTCACCCGGCCCGAGGAATTTGCCGCGCTAGTGGCCTTTCTCGCTTCCGAGCGCGCCTCCTCCATCAACGGCACGACCATCGCCGTGGATGGCGGCTGGGTGAAGAGCCTCCTTTGATTTCATCTGTCTGATTTTCTGGCAGTGGGTCATTTTGCGCTCGCGCAGACGAGTCATCGCCGCTAGAACACCGCTTCTGAATCCGGATGTCGGCGAAGCACATTTCCGGTAATCGCGTTAATCAGGACTTAACGAACCCATTTTCCTCGGGGTGGCTCCGGCGCCCCGATACTGCCCATAGCTTCAAGTCTCGGCCCTCCACAAATCCAGAGCACCCGGTACACATGTGTCCCCACAACTCCATCGAGCCAAAGACCGCCTCCCGTCAATCATGAAGCCCCTCCAGCCCACGTGTTCAGGTGTGAGCTGCGCAGCAACTGCCTTCCTCAACGCAGGAGTAAGGACTAGGGGATAGTTGCGGAGGAATTCCGCGCGGGTCTGAATCCGAGTGAGCGGATTCCAGTGTATAATCGCCCGCATTCGTTTCCCACGAGGGGGTTCATGGCTGCGGACAACTCTTCCACGATGTGGGTTCCTGTATGTTGCGGGCGCGTCATGCGCTGCAACATGTTCAGACAGGCGGATGGCGGGGCCTACGCTGCGCTCGTCTGTACAGTGTGCAACAAGAACATTGCGCTTGAGCAGGAGCCTCTAGCGGCTGCGAATAGCTTCGGGGAGGGCTCGGCTGTTCTGAGTCTGATTGGATCGCCCAAACCACCAAAGACGGAGCGAAGAAAATCGGTCACCGAAGCCGGTCCCGAAGATCCAACGCTGTAGTCTGAATTGCCGCTCACGCGAAACTCTGCCTGCCAATGATTGGTCAGACCATTTCGCACTATCGCATTCTGGAGCAACTCGGCGCCGGCGGGATGGGTGTCGTATACAAGGCCTACGATAGCCGGCTTGACCGTGCGTTAGCTCTGAAACTCCTGCCTGAAAAACTGGCACAACAACCGCAAGCGCTCGAGCGGTTCCGACGCGAGGCGCGGGCCGCGTCCGCTCTAAACCATCCGGGCATTTGCACGATTTACGACATCGGCGAGCAGGACGGCCGTGCGTTCATCGCCATGGAGTTCATCGACGGCGAAACTCTGCGCAATTACATTCATGGGAAGGCGCTTCCTCTCGAAGAAATACTGAAGCTTGGTATCCAGATAGCGGAAGCCCTGGATGCGGCCCACGCCGAAGGAATCATACACCGCGACATTAAACCCGCGAATATCTTCGTGACAAAGCGCGGACAAGCGAAAGTTCTCGATTTTGGCCTTGCAAAGCTTATTCCCAAAGGCATCGCGAGTGCGGACGCGGACTTCGGCGGCCAATCGCCGGATTCAACTTCGATCGTTGGAATCATAAGCGGCACTCCCTCCTACATGTCGCCCGAGCAGGTACGCGGAGACGATCTGGACCCGCGAACGGACATCTTCTCGCTCGGTCTCGTGCTGTATGAAATGGCGACAGGGCGCCAGGCGTTTGGCGGCGGGACGGGCGGCGTGATTATCGAGGCTGTTCTGACGCGGCCGCCTGTTTCGGCACGAAGTATCAATCTCGATATTCCGCCGAGGCTGGAAGGAATCATCGACAAGGCACTCCACAAGGATAGGGGACACCGTTACCAGCGCGCAGCCGACATGCTTGCTGACCTCCAACGACTCAAGCGAGATACCGATTCGGGCCGGGGAGATCGGGAAGGAGACGCGGAATCAGTCCTCACATCATCCACAAATCCTTTGTCCTCGACCGGCAAGCGGAGGTCACGGACTTCGACTGTGCAAACAAGGGCCCTCCGCCCAGAGCGAGTCTCAAAGATCATTGGCTCGCTTGCGGTTTTGCCATTCGAGAACGTTAGTCGCGACCCTGAGAACGAATACCTCAGTGACGGGATCGCTGGGAGCCTTATCAATATCCTGGCGACGGTACCAAGACTGCGCGTGATGGCGCAGAGCACAGTATTTCGGTACAGGGGCCGGGAGATTGACCCTCAAGCGGTCGGTCGCGAGCTCAATGTGCGCGCCGTGCTCACTGGAAGGATGATGCAAAGCGGCGGCTCTTTGCGCATTGGGACTGAGTTAGTTGATGTAGCGACAGGCGCTCGATTATGGGGCGCACAATTCGATCGCAAGCCTGGCGACATCTTTGCGATCCAGGACGAAATTTCCAACGAGATATCGGGGAAATTGCGGTTGCAGCTAACGCGGGCAGAAAAAAAGCGACTAATCAGACGCCACACAGAAGATGCCGAGGCATACAGGCTCTACCTACAAGGCCGTCATCATTGGAACAGATGGAGTGAAGAAGGGTTTTACAAGGCGATCGGGTACTTTCAGCAAGCGGTCGAGAAGGACCACAGCTACGCGCTCGCCTACACTGGTTTGGCTGAATCGTACGTGCTTTTGGGATGGAACAGCTATGTGCCGCCGAAGGACGCATTCCCCAAAGGCAAAGCGGCCGCGATGACTGCCCTGCAGCTCGACCCGGACCTCGGCGAAGCCCATACGCCTCTAGCAGCCGCGTTGTGGCTTCACGATTGGCGGTGGCAAGAGGCTCAGACGGAATTCAAACGCAGCCTTGAACTAAATCCCACCTATCCAACCGCCAATCATTGGCACGCCGAGTATGTAATGACCATGGGCCGCCACTTAGAAGCTATCGCCAAGATGAAAAACAGCCAGGAGCTAGATCCGTTGTCCCTCATTATCAACGTCGCCATCGGATGGGCCTCCTACATGGCCCGTCGATTCGACGAAGCCATCGAACAACTCCTGCGAACTGTCGAATTGGATCCGAACTACCCCGTCACGTACTGGATTCTCGGCCTGCTGTACCGGAAAACCGGCCGCTACGAACTGGCCATCACCGTAGGTGAAAAGGGAGTGAACCTTTCAGGCGGTAGTCCTTTGATGCGCGCGGCGCTGGCGCACACTTACGGAGAGTCCGGAAGGGCAAAGGAAGCACTGCAGGTGCTCGATGATCTGACAGAACTGGCGAAACACAGGTATGTCGCACCTCACTTCCTGGCAGGGATCCATATCGGCTTGGGAGAAAACGCCCGCGCAATTGAATGCTTGGAGAAATCCTACGAGGAGCACTCCCACTGGCTTATTTATCTTCATCTAGATCCGAGCATGGACGCTTTGCGGAGCGATCCTGGTTTCCAAGACCTGCTGAGACGTGTCGGCCTTCCCGCACTAGCGGGCGCGATCCCCGCCTGAAAGAAACCAAGTCCGGGCATGTGAACCTGACCTGCACCCGGGTCGAAACTTAGCATTGCGAAGCCGAAATTGTCACGATTTTGCGCCAGTACCTGGTAAGTCGGACTTCCGGACGAGTCGCCCAGACTCCAATGAAGTCCAATTCCGGTAAGCGACCTCGTTAGAGATGACCCGCTACCGATTCTCTAGTCGACGAGATATTGCACACCGCATCGGCGTATCATACTGTTTGTTTTCGCCGAGTGATTTTCAAATTTTGCGGAGGAATGAATGACACTGGCATCCCGTCGTCGCATCTCCGGACATTGGGCTCTTTGCTGCGCATTGCTTTTGTCCGTGATCTTGCTGATTCCCGTCTCCGGGCGCGCAGACGATCCGTACGCTCGCAGCCGCGATTACGATCTGCAAAATGTTCGCACGCATTTGTGGTTCGACACCGACCAGCGCAAGGTGCGAGGCGAAGTGAATCACAGTATCGCCATCCTGCGCGACGACGTTGCGCAGCTCAAATTCGATTCCGTCGATCTGAGGATCGGAAGCGTGACCCTGGACGGCAAGGACGCGAAATTCACGACCACGGCCACGGAATTGATCGTCTCACTCGCACACCCCGCAAAGCGCGGCGAACGCCACGAAGTTTTCATCCGCTACGAAGGACAGCCAAAGAAGGGTCTCTACTTTGTTCTCCCCGACAAAAATTATCCGCAGCAGCCGAAAGAAATATGGACTCAGGGCGAATCGGAAGATACGCGCTACTACATCCCTATCTACGATTACCCGAACGATCGAACAACTTCCGAAATGCTTTTGACCGTCCCGGCAAATTGGCTGACGGTCTCGAACGGCCGGCTGGTAGGCATCAGGCAGGAAGCAGACGGCACAAAAACGTGGGACTGGAAACAGTCTGAGCCGCTCTCGACATATCTCATAACTGCGGTCGCGGGCGAATTCGTCGAGAAAAAGGATACGTGGCGCGGGATACCTCTTCGTTTCGTGGTCCCGACCGGTCAAGAAGACAGGATTGATTCCACGTTCGCGCGAACCAAGCAAATGCTCGATCTCTTCTCCGACAAACTTGACGTCCGCTATCCTTGGGCGCAGTACGCGCAAACTTCTGTGAACGATTTCGTGGTCGGCGGAATGGAAAACACCAGCGCGACGACACTCACGACGCAGGGGCTGGTGAACCCAAGACTCGTACCCGAGCAGCGCATTGGTGCCGATGACCTGGACTCCCACGAGCTGGCCCATCAATGGTTCGGCGATCTCGTCACGTGCAAGGACTGGGGCAATCTCTGGCTGAACGAAGGCTTCGCCACATATTTCGAGCATTTCTGGATCGAGCAGCATTACGGTGCGGACGATGCCGATTACGATTATTGGCTGGACGAAGGCCGCTGGTTTGGGCAGAAGCGTCTGTTCTCGGTCCCGATCGTCAATCACGATTCGGCGGACATAATCGAGTCTGCCGGCAACATTTACACCAAGGGCGGCTGGGTCCTGAACATGCTGCGCGAGAAGCTCGGGGACGAGGATTTTTTTCGTGGGCTGCATAACTACTTGCAAACGAATCGCGGACAAAATGTCGTGACTGCGGATTTGCAGAAGTCCATCGAGCAAGCGACCTCGATCAACGTCGACAAGTTTTTCCATCAATGGATCTATCGCGCCGGCGCGCCCAAATTCGAGGTCAACTACGCGTACGATGACGCTGCGCATCAGGTGAAACTGAACGTCAAGCAAACGCAAAAAGTGGAGGGATTGGTCGGGCTGTTTGACGTGCCGATCGAAATCGAAATCGCGACGGCCGGTGGCCGAAAGACCTACCCGATCGAGGCGAGCCAGACGAGCGACAGCTTTACTTTCCCGGCGGACAGCGCACCGGTGATGGTTATCTTCGACAAAGGGGACAAAATCCTTAAGACGGTGGACTTCAAAAGGGGCCCCGCCGCGTTGATCTATCAATTGAAGAATGCGGAAACCGTCCCCGATCGCGCCGATGCGGCGGCCGCTCTGGCCGAAGTGAAAGGCAATGAAGACGTGGTTGCGGCGCTCGGAGACGCGGCCCTCCACGATTCCTTCTGGGGCATTCGTGTGGAAGCTCTGAAAGCCCTGGGAAAAATCGGGAGTGCCGGTGCGGAAAAGGCGGTCCTCGCGGCAATTGATAATGAAAAGCCTTGGGTGCGCGACGTCGCCGCCGCCCAGCTCGGAAAATTCAAAGACGACCCTTCGCTCGGTCCAAGACTCACGGAATTCGCCACGGATGACAAGGCTTTTCGAGTGCGTGGCGCGGCGCTCAGATCGCTTGCAGAAATCAAAGCACCCAACGCCTATGACACACTCATCGCGGCGGTGAACTCCGATTCGCCGGACGACGTCTTGCGTGACGCTGCGCTCCGCGGACTGGGCACGCTCGGCGACGTCCGTGCTGTCCCGGTCCTGATCGAGTGGTCAAGCGCGGGAAAACCAGTGGGCTCGCGACGCGCGGCTATCGGAGCGCTCGCCGATCTGGATAAATCAAATAAAGTCATCACCCAGGCGCTCATTTCCTACGTGAAGGAACCGTACTTCGACGTGAAGTACGCGGCTCTCTTCGCGCTCGGGAGCCGCGGCGACCCTGGTGCCATCGGCCCCCTCGAGGAATTACTCAAGAGCGGCGACCTCAGCATCGGTGAGAGGCCTCTTGTGGAGCGGCAAATCTCTGCGCTGAAGGCTGTGGCAGCAGGAAAACAGCCTCCGGGACACGGCGGCGGTGCCGGCGTGCATGGCCAACAGGGCGCCGGAGCGCATGGGGAGGTGGGAGCGCCCGAGGGCCAGGATGCCGTGATGGATGCGCTCAAGAAGCTGCAGCAGCAAATGGATGAGATGAGTGAGAGGCTGACGAAAATAGAAACTCAGCTTTCGAACCCCAAGAACTAAGTCGCCAGAAGAATCCGAAGGTCGCGGAGATTATTTCCGGTCGGGCCGGTGATGATGGCGTCGTTCAGACGCGCAAAAAAATTGAAGGCATCGCTGCGACGCTGAAAATCCTCCACCGAGAGACCCGCCGAACGCGCGCGTGATGATGTCTCTCCGTCCGCAATTGCTCCGGCGGCGGAGCTGTTTCCGTCGATGCCATCCGTCCCCGCGCTCAACACCGCAATTTTTTTTCTGGCGATTTTCGGCACGCATGCAAGAACGAACGCGGAGTTGCGTCCGCCGACACCATCACCTGTGACCGGGCTGCTCACCTCCCCATCGGACAGGACCGCAACGGGCTTGCCCGGATTCATTCTCTTAAGTTCAGCAAGCAGCGCGAGTAAATGGTCGGCAGCTTTCTCGATCGGCCAGTGGTCGGTCGAATTGTCGCAGAGGCAGGTGTAGCTCTCGGCCTCGCAAGCGTGATGTGCCGCATGAAGCAAATCGTGGGAGCCCAGGAGCAAAACGAAATGCGCGCGTGCGAACGCGGGATCTCCTTCTTTCGGCGATTCTTGAAGGCGATTGCGCTCGAAGTCATCGCGAAGACTCGCTGGCAACCTGGGAAGGATTTGATATTTGCGAGCGACGCGCTCCGCATCGCGAATTGTCGTTGGGTCGGGCAGTGTGGGCCCGGAGGCAAGTGCTGTTTCCTGTCCATCGGGCACGTCGCTGACGCCGTAAGTGAGTTTCATCGCGCGCGGCGCGGCCGCCGCAAGACGCCCGCCTTTGGTAGCCGAGACATGCTTGCGGATGGCGTTGATTTCTCCGATCGGTGCGCCGCATGTGACGAGCACCGAATGCAGCTTTCGAAAATCCTCAAGCGTTACGCCGGCATCGAGCGGCTGCTCCACCAGCGACGACCCGCCTCCCGAAAGCAAAAAGAAAATCAGCGTTCGCTCATCCGTGCGCGCAAGGCGATCGAGAATCGCCCGGCCCGCTGCAAAGCTCGCCGCCGTTGGCACAGGATGGCCGCCGACAAACGTCTTCCACTTCGGGAGGTCGTGCGGCGGTGGCTCGGGGACTACGAGGATTCCCTCGGGTGAGTATTCCGGCGCGAGCAGGGAGTCAAGGCCTTCGGCCAGAGCCAAGGACGCCTTGCCGTAAGCGATGGCGACAATTTCGCGATAGTCGCGTAGGTCAATATCGATCTTTCCAGCGTGGATTCTCGAGCCTTGGCGATCGATTTTGCGCGCAAGCGTGGCAGGGATATCAATCGCGGCGAGCGTTTCGCGAAACACGCGTTGCGCGGTTTGCTTCACACTTTTTCGAGCGCGGCCGCACCCGCGCGGGCGACGTCGAGATCCTGATCCTCGGTTCCTGCGCTCACGCCGATCGCGCCGACTACCTGCCCGTCCACAAGAAGGGGGACGCCACCGCGAAGAGGAATCTGTTCCGAGGGACTTGCATTCGCCAGGCCAAGCGCGAGCGTGAGATTCACTTTGTCGCCGTCCATAGCGGGACCGGTGGCCGACCGCCGCACGGCCGCAGCGCGCGCCTTGACAATCGAGATCGCAATCGACGCCGGTCGGGCGCCGTCCATCCGCTCAAATGCGAGCAGGTGCCCTCCTTCATCCACGATGGCGATGTCCATTGGCACGCGGATTTCTTCGGCGCGTCGCTGGCCAGCCGCGAGGACGGCGCGGGCGCCTTCGAGAGTGAGTTTAGGATGATTGCGAGTGACCATCGGCATGGTGAGAAGCCTCCGTTACTTCAACCCGAGCGCGTCGCCATTGAGGGCGTTGGGCGGCCGGCGCCCTTGAAAGAGCGCGACAACGTTGTTTGCCGCCATCACTGCCATTTTTGTTCGCGTCTCGACCGAAGCGCTCGCGATGTGCGGAGTCAGGATGACGTCCTTGCGTGTGAGGAGCGCGGGATGGACTTTCGGTTCGTTCTCAAATACGTCGAGCGCAGCCCCGGCGATTTTCTTTTTCTCGAGCGCTTCGGCAAGCGCGGCTTCGTCCACCACGGGCCCGCGCGACGTGTTGATCAAATACGCCGTGGGCTTCATCTTGTTCAGATTCTCTGTTGATATTAGGTGGCGCGTGTCGGGAAGAAGGGGAACATGAAGGCTGACGAAGTCGGATTCGCGGAACAACCGGTCGCGATCCACGAATTCAGCTTTGTATTCCTTTTCGACTTCGACAGGCGCGCGAACCGCGTCGCTGTAGAGGACACGCATTCCGAATCCCTGCGCCCGGCGCGCGACGTGGCGGCCGATGCGCCCGAAGCCTACGACTCCCAGCGTCTTCCCCCAGACGTCGCCACCCAAAAGCTGGTCGAGGTCCCAGCCCGGCCACGTGCCCGAACGAATCCAGGCGTCGCCTTCCAGCAGCCGGCGCGCAATCGCCATCAACAGCGTCCAGGCAAAATCGGCGGTCGTGTCGTCGAGCACGCCGGGCGTGTTGGTCGCCACCACCTTGCGCTTCGTGCATGCGGCCACGTCAATGTTGTCGTAGCCGACGGACACAGTCGCGGCAATCCGAAGCTTCGGCGCAACCGCGAGCAGCTCTTCATTTACCTTTTCAGTGAGTAGGCAAACGAGTGCGTCCTTGTCGGCCACGCGCTTCAGTAGTTCTTCGCGCGAGATGCGTTGCGGCTGCTTCCAATACTCGACTTCAAAATTCTGATCCAAAATTTCCCGCGCCTCAGGAAATAGCGCACTGACTGCGAGAATCTTCGGCTTGCCCAAAGAGCACCTCGGTCAAGTGGTGGTCTCGTTCAGATTGAGTTGAGTAGCATACACGTCGAGAGCCTGTCAACGCAGCGTGAAAACATCACGCGCGCTTCGGCAGTGGCCAGTTTCGGATTATGCGACTAATCAGGGGTTGGCCCTCTGATTTCGTTGTAGACTACTGGACTTCACTGGCTATCT
Source organism: uncultured Acidobacteriota bacterium (assembly GCA_963812565.1). GTDB lineage: Bacteria > Acidobacteriota > Terriglobia > Acidiferrales > UBA7541 > Palsa-295. The sequence continues at coordinate 467,179 of CAWEVR010000006.1, read as the reverse complement.
GACCGGCACTCGCTGCAGAGTCCGCCGATATTTAGTCTGCGGATTTGGAGGTGTAACCATGATTGAATCTTCTGGTCTGCGGATGACGAGAATTCCACTCAACCACGGCTCCGGCCAAATGCCCGCACTCGGCTTTGGTACCTTAATTCCCGAGGCGGCCGTGACGATAACTGCGACCAGAGCCGCACTGGAAGCTGGATTTCGACATTTCGATTGCGCGGAGCGATACGGGAACGAGCGCGAGGTAGGCACGGCGTTGCAGGCAGGACTCGCCGCTGGAGGCATCGCGCGCGAAGACATTTTTGTCACCACAAAGCTTTGGAACTCAAATCACCGGCCCGAGCGCGTCGAACCGGCTTTCGAAGCGAGTCTGGACAGACTCGGGCTCAAGTATCTGGATCTCTATCTCATTCACACTCCATTTGCATTTCAACCCGGGGACGACCAGGATCCGCGGGATCAAAACGGCAATGTCCTTTACGACCACGAAGTGACTTTGCTCGACACCTGGAAAGCGATGGAAACTCTCGTGGATCACGGCAAGTGCCGGGCGATCGGGCTTTCAGACATCAGTTTAAACGAACTGAAGCCCATCTATGAATCAGCGAGAATCAAGCCGGCCGTGGTCCAGGTAGAAGCACACCCGTATCTGCCGGAAACGGAGCTTTTGGAATACTGCAAGGAGAGGGGCATTGTGCTTTTGGCTTTTGCGCCGTTAGGCCACGGGATGAAGCCGGGACTGCTCGAGGATCCAGTCATTTCAGCGATCGCCGCTCGAGTTGGAAAGACGCCGGCACAGGTGCTGCTGGCTTGGGCGGTGCAGCGCGGCACGGCTTTGCTTACCACGCCCAGGACTGCGGCCCGCGCGAAAGAAAACTTCGACATCGCCGCTCTTCCGCAAGACGCGCTTGACGAAATCAATCGAATTCAGATCAGGCAGAGGCTGAATCAAGTAGTAACGACCGGCGTTCCCGGTTTCATTCCGAAAGGAGGGAGTGCATGAGCGCGACACCACAGCCAGAGCAATCCATGCATGATGAACAAATCCGCGCGGCACTAGATCAGCATTGGGCGGCGTCCGATGCCAACGATTTTGAAACGGAGCACCTCATCTATCACGAGGACGCGGTGCTGGACTACCCGCAGTCAGGCGAGCTAACCCGCGGTCGACGCAACATACAGGGCCAACGCGCTAATCAGCCGAGCAAAAAGCGTTTTACTATCCGGCGAATGATTGGCAGCGGTGATCTTTGGGTCACCGAATTCATCCTGACATATGACGGCAAGCCGTCCTACACCGTGAGCATCATGGAGTTCAGCGGCGACAAGGTTGCGCGGGAAACACAGTACTTTGCCGATCCATTCCCGGCTCCCGCATTCCGCGCTCAATGGGTCGAACGGATGCCCACATAATCTCGAGCCCGAAACCAATGGAGGGATAAGAGGTGGATTGGAAACGATTGGTCGAGTTTGCGCTGTTGGGTAGCAGTGATTTGGAACAATATGCCATCCTGCTGGTACGCGTTTCGATCGGGCTTTTCTTCGCTATCTCCGGGGCGAACAAATTGTTTGTCGCCGGCGGCACGAAACCTGTTTACGAAACGCTCGTTAAGGCCAAAGTCCCGTTTCCCCGCCCGACGGCTTATTTCGTGGCGGGTGTCGAGTTCGTTGGCGGATCCTTGGTGACCGTGGGGTTTCTTTCGAGCCCGGCCTGCGCGGCTTTAATGATCGATATGATTGTCGCCACCCTGACCAACGCGATTTCCACCATGCCTAAAGGACTTTCGCCTCTTAACTGGCTCGACGATTTCCTCTACCTTCCGGAAGTCCTGTACGTGCTCTTCTTTATCTGGCTGGTCTGCTCTGGTCCGGGAAAGTTCAGTGTTGATTACTGGCTCGCCGGCAAGTTATTGAGGTGATCGATCGATGAAGCAGCTTGTTGCTAGACAAGAGCTTGATGGTCGTCGCCAGAATTTTTCAGCCGAAGGACTGGCGCTAAGTCCTGATTAACGCAGTTATCGGACAAGTGGATTCCATTACGCCGATGAACTGACCCGCTGCCCGCACTTCCGGCTCGTTGACGCACAGGGGTGCGGGCGACTATAGTCACTAAGAATGCCGAGGCGTCTCGTTCGCCTCGCGCCACTCGCATGGATTCGCGACTCCTCAGCGATCTGAAAAAGCTCCTTGGCACAGACGCCGTCCTGCACACGCCTGAGGAATTGATCCTCTACGAATACGACGGTTCGACGGAAATCGCTCGCCCGAATTGCGTCGTCTTTCCCCGCACGACCGCCCACGTCGTCGGCATCGTTCAATTGGCGAACCGTTACCAGACGCCGATCGTCGGTCGCGGCGCCGGCACCGGCCTTTCGGGCGGCGCTTTGGCGCGGCAGGGCGGAATCGTGGTGATTTTCTCCCGCATGAACAGGATTCTGAATGTGGACGTTGAGAACCAGCGCGCGGTGGTTCAACCGGGCGTCGTGAATCTTGACTTGAGCACGGCTGTCGCGCCGCTGGGGCTGTATTACGCGCCCGATCCTTCGAGCCAGCGAGCGTGCACGATTGGCGGAAACGTCTCCGAAAATTCTGGCGGCCCGCACACGCTTGCTTACGGCGTGACGACGAATCACACGCTGTCGCTCGAAGTCGTTCTTCCTACAGGCGAGCTCATCCGCCTGGGCAGCCCGACGCTCGATCCGCCCGGCTACGACCTGATGGGGCTTTTCGTCGGCTCGGAAGGCACTCTCGCTCTCGTGACCGAAATCACGGTCAAGCTCATGCGCCTTCCGGAAGCGGTGAAGACGCTGCTCGCCATTTTCGACACTGTAGATGACGCAACGGAGACCGTCGCCGAGATCACAGCGCGCGGAATTACTCCAGCGGCGTGCGAGATGCTCGACGGCTGGGCGTTGCGCGCGGTCGAGGCCTACTGCCATGCGGGCTATCCGCTCGATAGCGCCGGCGTGCTGCTGATCGACGTGGACGGTATTCGCGAAGCCGTGGAAGCGCAGGCAGAAGATGTGGCCGACGTTTGCCGCGTGCACCACGCGCGCGAGGTTCGCGTCGCACGCGACGCTAAGGAGCGAGATTTGCTCTGGAAGGGGCGCAAAAATGCGTTCGGCGCCATCGGACGACTCTCGACCACATACTACGTGCAGGACGGAGTCATCCCGCGAACAAAGTTGCCGGCGACTCTGCGCCGCATCAACGAAATCAGCAAGAAGTATGGGTTCGCGATCGGCAATATTTTCCACGCCGGCGACGGCAATCTGCATCCGCTGATTCTCTTCGACGCACGCGATCAAGAGCAGTACCGCGGTGTGGTCGCCGCCGCTGATGAGATCATTCATTTCTGTGTGGAAATGGGCGGCTCGATCACAGGCGAGCACGGCGTCGGGATGGAGAAGGACCGCTTGATGCCGTGGATGTATAACGAAGCGGAAATTGATTTGATGCGTCGTGTCCGAGACTCATTCAATCCCACCGGTGTGCTCAATCCCGCAAAAATGTTCCCGAATCGAAAGGGCTGCGGCGAAATCCATTCGCAGCCGCTGCCGGTCGCGGGCGCGCCGACCGCATGAGTACGGCCATTAAGACCGCGCTTTCCCGGCTCGCGGACATCGTCGGAGATTCCTCTGTATCCAATGATCCCGCCCAACTCCGCGCGTATGAAGTGGACGGCAAGACACCCGGAGCGGCCGTGAGGCCCGGATCGGCTGAAGAAGTCGTCGAAGTCGTCAAATTTGCTGTGTCCGAGAAATTGGCGATCATAGCTACGGGTGCGCGCACCAAATTGCAGATGGGCATGACGCCGCGGCAATACGATCTCGCGCTCGACGTGACGCGCCTCGACCATATCGTGGCCTACGATCCCGCTGATTTGACCCTGGGAGTCGAGCCGGGCGTCCCGCTGCGAAAAATATCCGCGACCCTGGCCGAGCATAAGCAATTTCTTCCGCTCGCAGTTCCGTTCTTCCATCAGACAACCATCGGGGGAACTGTGGCGTCGGGTGTGGATACGCCGTTGCGCCAATTTTATGGCACGGCGCGCGACTATGTTCTCGGCATGGAGTTCGTGTCGGGCGAAGGCGTTCTCGGCAAGAGCGGCGGAACGGTGGTCAAGAACGTTAGCGGCTACGACATGCATAAGTTGATGATCGGCGCGCTCGGAACTCTCGGCGTCATCACGCGCATCAATTTCAAGACGTTCCCCCTCCCCGTGGCTACTCGCGCGTTTGTGGCGTTGTTTGACACTGCGGACCGCGCGATCAACATGCGCCACAGCATCGCTCAATCTCCGCTCACACCATTGACGACCGAAGTCCTGAGCCCGCGCGTTGCCGATCTCTTCGCAAGTGATGCCGCCGCGCGAATTGCGGAAGGCCAGATGCCTGCCAATCTGGTTTCGCCGAAGCACTGGGCGCTGACGGCTGGATTCACGGGGAACGAAAAAGTCCTCGAAAGATACGAAAGGGACCTTCGCAGAATGGCGGAAGAAACTGGAGCGGTTCGCATCGCGGTGCTGGGTGATGATCTGAGGCCGGCGGCTTTCGCGCGCAAGCGGGAATTTATTCCCATCGCTCTTGCCTCCTCTCCGGCGACAACGATTTTGAAAATCAGCGTGTTGCCGATGCGCATAAAAGATGTCCTGGACGAAGCGGCGCGAATTGCGGAGAAAAACTCTTTGCCCTGGGCAGCCATGGCGCGCGGGGTCGGCATCATTTACTTTGTGCTGCTTCCCGGCGATCGGAACGAGCAAACCGAGCGCCGTGTGGCTCGGGCGACCGATGAAATTCTCTCTGCCAGCGTGAAGCTCGAAGGCACGGCTTGGATACCCTGGTGCCCATCCGAATGGAAGAACAAGTTGAAAGTCTGGGGGCTGGAGCGAGGCGATTCCGCGCAAATGCCGAAGGTGAAAAAGGTCTTCGATCCGCAAGGCATTTTCTCGCCCGGACGATTTGCAGGCGGTCTCTGACCGATGGCCGCGCCTTCCACACCCTCGCAAATCGAATCGCAACGTGAGTTCGAGCGCACACTCAGCGGGTTTTCCGCCAAAGACAAGCCGGAATACGAGGACTATTCGCGCTGCGTTCATTGCGGACTTTGCTCAAACCATTGTCCCACCTATCGGTTATGGGGACAGGAGGCAGATTCCCCGCGCGGGCGAATCCGCCAGATGCAGCTTGTGGACGAGGGGCGGCTTGAGCTGGGCAATTCATTCGTCACGCACATCGATCGTTGTCTGAACTGCCGCGCGTGCGAGTCCGTCTGTCCTTCGGGCGTCGAGTACGGCAAGCTCCTCGAATTGGCTCGCGCCCAAATCGAGCAAAAATACAAACGGCCATTCCTTTCGCGCGCGACGCGCGATTTCGTCTATCGCCGCCTGCTCCCGTATCCGGAACGGATTGCCATGGCCGCGCGGCTCATGAAGCTCTACCAACGTTCGGGCCTCGCCACCGTGGCACGCGCGACTGGACTCCTGAAATTATTTGGCATGCAAGACAGGGATCGGTTGATGCCACAGGTGGATTCGGAATTCTTCTTCTCGCAAATGGGGAAAACCTTCCCGGCGCAGGGCACGAAGCGCGCGCGCGTCGCGTTTTTCGCAGGCTGCATCGCGCAGGTCACATTTGCGGATTTGAATAGGGCCACGGTTCGCGTGCTTCAGGCTAACGGCTGCGAAGTCGTCATACCGCGGGGCCAGGTCTGCTGCGGCGCGCTTGCTGCGCATGCCGGCGTGCGCGATGTGGCTCGGGATCTCGCCCGCGCAAACCAGGACGCCTTTCTCGCCGAGGAATTCGACGCCATCATCACGAACGCCGCGGGTTGCGGCTCGACGCTCAAGGAATATACGCACTTGTTTCCGGCAAACGATTCCGCACACGCGCAGGCGGAAAAATTCACGGGCCGGGTCCGCGATGTCGCGGAATTTCTTGCCGATCTCGGAATTGTTTTGGCCATGCGGCCTCTGCCGCTCCGCATTACCTATCAGGATTCTTGTCACCTCGCGCACGGTCAGAAGATTCGCGAGGCGCCTCGCACATTGATCCGTGCGATACCGGGCGTCGAGCTGATCGAGATGCCGCTAGCGGATCAATGCTGTGGCTCGGCTGGTGTTTACAATGTTACCGAGACCAAGACGTCGCTCGAACTACTCGATCTGAAGATGAGTTACGTCCAGCAAACAAAGGCGCAGGCCATCGTTACGGCGAATCCCGGATGCATGCTCCAGCTTCGCGCCGGCGCCGCGATGCATGCGCCGAGCATGGAAGTGCTCCACGTCGTTGAACTCCTCGACCGCGCAACCGCAAAATCTCAGTGATTATTTCTTTCCGATGATGTTGCGAAATTCGTCAGACAGTGAAGGAGGGACTTGCGGGCGGAGCGTGGTGGGGGATCCGCCCGCAAGTACAGCTTGTCCTACGGGGTGAGAAAAATCGCCTATGGTTCGGCTACTGCATGGGCTGCGCCGGCCCATGGAAGCCCCTACGCGCCTCGCCTTCCTTTACCGTGTAATCCGGCGGCACTGTGAAGAGGGATGCATCAGGCTCTTGCCGCTGGATATTCGTTAATTGCGTGATCGTCGTGCCCTCGCGCGGGTCAGTACGCTTCGTCATTACATACGTTTGCAATTCGGCGGAATACCAGCGCTCCGTGACGATCTGGATGGCGTTTTGGTTGCCGATCGCGCCCGCCGGAATCGTCCGCGTGTAACGCGTGCCCTCAGCGGACACGCCGTTTATTGTTTGTGTCCCGAGAGAAACCGTCGTCGTTTCCTTTTTGCGTTCGCCAGTAAAGTCGGCTCCGCCCCTGCCCTTTCGCCAGGAGCGTTCACCGTTTGCAGGCAATGTAAATTTGTCCACGGTTTTCTTGCTGGGGTTCAACATGTAGTTCGCGCCCGCGACCGGGTCGCTGATCGAAACCATGTGCGGAGCGGCCTGCCCCGAAACAGCCCAGTGACCAATGGCGGGCAGTGTTATATCCCGGCGCGTGCGCCCCTGCGTGTCGCGCGCAACCGTGCCGGTCGTGGTCCGTTGGATCTGATTCCCGTCGGAAAGCACTTGCGTGGACTGCGTCGAAAAACTGGCGATAAATGGTGCGCCCGTGACCGTCTTGTGGCCGAGCGCTCCCTCGAAGCTGACGAAACCGATCGCCTCATCCTGCCCCGGCTCGGCCCCGTGCATCCGAGGAGCGTCCGCCGGAGATTGCGCGCGCGCTCCGAAAATTAGAACGGACGACAAGGCGGCGATCGTGATTAGCTTTTGGCTGGCTTTCATGATTGGTTTCTCTTTGTGCGTCTTGCCCATTCTAAAAATCCTCGTTGGCGCTCGCCTGAGAAACCAGGCGGATCGCCTCGGGCGTTCCGTCCGCGCTGACGATCAGGTCTGCGGGAATTTGATCCGTCGTGCCATCGTCTACAACCGGCAAGCCGAAGGACGCCAGCGCCGAGCGCGGCAGAGTGACGCGGACAATCGCGCCATCCTCAATCGTGGCTGGGTCATCGGCGTAAGGGAGCGCTACGAAGTTCGTGGCGTACTCGGATTCATTTTGGTCGCCCCCATAAATTTGTTGCGGCGATTGCGAAGGGCCCGATTCCGGCGCAACGGCGTGTGGTAGCGCGGCCGCCACGTCCGCCTTCGGAGAGGGAGACGGAACCGAAACCATGCGCTGATGCAGCGCAATTCCCAGGACCAAGAGCACGCTGGCCGCGATTCCAAGGGCGACAACACGGTAATGAACCATGCGTCCTTTGCGCGCGTTTTTGTGCTCGCGGAGCGCTTCCAACAGGATATTTTCGATTCGACCGGGCGCTTCTCGCCCGGCGTCCCCTGCCGCTAGCGCGCGAAGAGAAAGCGAAAGCGATTCGGATTTATCCAAGAGGTCCGCGCAGCGGCTGCAGTATTCTGCGTGGTCCATCGCGCTCTCAAAGAGCGCCATATCCATCATCTCCGGGCGATCGAGATCGTGGAGGATTTCGCCGAATTGCGCGCAGTTCATGGGGCTCGCCTTTTCGTTCATTCGCCCACCGCCGAGGAGCGGCGGAGCGGCTGATGCTCGCGCAGTTTCTCGATCAAAATCTCGCGCGCGCGATGGAGCCGAGAGCGGACCGTCCCGACCGGGCAATCGAGCGCGGACGCCGCTTCCTCATAACTCATTTCTTCGAGCTCGCAGAGAACGACGACCTCGCGGTAGTTCTCCGGCAGCGTTGCGATGGCTTGCCGGACGTGGTGGGCGGTTTCGAGCGAGGCAAATTCGTCGTGAGGCCGCGCGAACGCGCCATTTCCGTTGCCATTGCCGGATGCGCCCGCGAATGTCTGCGAATTGCTCGACGCGTTGTGGCCGAATTCGTCCGCATCTTCGGAGAGCGATACGATGCGCCGGTCCAGCTCCCAACGCTTTCGCAGATGATTCCGCGCGACGCCGAAGAGAAACCCGCCAAGGGTCCCGCGCGCGGGATCGAATCTCGCTGTGTCTCGAATCAGCGTCATGAAAACCTCTTGCGTCACATCTTCTGCCACGGCCGGGTTTCCGCTCATGCGCAAAGCAAAGCGGTAGAGGGCGGGCTGCCTACGCCGGTAGAGGAGCGTGAACGCCTCCTCATCTCCGGCCATCATCCGCCGCAGCAGGCCGTCATCCGTAAGTTCGGTGGCCCTGGTCATCGCAAATATTTGGACGGCCTGCCGACATTCTCGTTACATATTCCGTTTCGGAGAGCAAAAAGTTCCGGAAAAACGGGGGTGCAAGCGCGTGGGAGACAGGCGAACGAGATGACGTGCTTCTTGGCTTTCGGTGGTAGCTCGGATCGGCAGAAATGTTGCAGCAGAGCCAGCATGGTCTCTGTGAGAACTGCTGTTGATCTTTGGCTAAAAAGAGGCAAAAAGCGTCGATTTTGACTGATTCCCGTCGGACCAGCAGAAAGTGGCCTACTCGGACGGGCGCATCATCTTCGCCGCCATCTTTACGACAAACCGCCGGGGGGCTAAGCGTTCAGCTTCCATCATCAGCCGGTTCATGCCGCCTGAAATGACGTAGGTCTTGCCTCGGGCTAGCCCATCGAGGCCAACGCGCGCGACCTTGTCGGCCGTCTCCGCTACCCTGAAAGCGCGGCCCGGCTGTTGCGCGACTTCCTGGAACTCCGTCGTGGTGGGGCCAGGGCACAACGCGCACACCTTCACACCGAACGACCGAACTTCCTCGGCGATTCCTTCGGCGAATAGCAGGTCGAAGGCCTTCGTAGCCGCGTACACGGAATTGAACGGGACAGCCTGAAAGGAGGCCGTGGAAGCGACGATCAGGATGTACCCACGCTTGCGCTCGATCATCGCCGGCAGGTAAAGTCGCGTGAGATTTACGACGGCGGAGCAGTTTACCTGGATCATCTCCAACATTCGGGTGACGGGAATTTCCTGTACGTAGCCGAATGCGCCGAACCCTGCGTTGTTCGCCAGCAGGTCGATCTCGATGCCCTTCCGAGACGTGAACGCATAGATCTCGCCGGGCGCTTCGGGGCGAGTGAGATCAACAGAAAATACCTCCGTCTTAACGCGATGCTTTTTGGACAAATCAGTGGCGAGCTTCTGCAGTCGGTCCGTCCGGCGCGCAGTAAGAACCAGATGCGCGCCGCCGGCGGCTAACTGTTCTGCGAACGCCAAGCCGATTCCAGCGCTTGCGCCGGTGATGAGCGCCCATTGATTGGCCCATGGAGTTCGAGAGTTTTCGGCCACGGCTCCCTCCCGTCAGGATGGAGGCATGAAACCACAAATGAGGATTGCGTGAAAGCGGGAAAAAGCCGGCGTCTCGAGTATAAGGGGGCGGGACCATTCGTCGCCGCATGGCAATTCGGGTGCAAGTTAATATTTTTGAAATGAGCCCCTTCGGCCTTCTCCTTGATTTCACTCGAATCTCACCCGGGTACTGTCCCAATTTGAAATCCCAAGAACCCCCAAATACGTAACCCGTTCACGTATTGGCAAAGGAATTGCCATGGAAGTCGTTTTTGACAGTGATGTACTAATGATCTTGGAAGTGATGCAATCCAGCATTCCAGCAAACAAACTTATTGGAATCGCGGAAGTGCTGCCCCATGCGGCAAGACTCCTATGGGGCAATTGTCCGCAGGAGCCTGTTATTGCGGCATCGCTTTTCCTGAGGCTTGCGGGAGATCAAATCGAATCCTCGATTCTCGGTTTCCACGCTCTCCACTTCCCAACCTCTACTGGTCTCGTACTTCTTAGCCTCTTCGATAGCGATTCGCTCAATCTCTTCATCGCGAACCATGAAGGCGAAGCCGGGAGTGTTCCGCTCGGGATGCGGCAACACCCAACCACGACCGAGATGCAAGATGTCGCCAATGGTGCATTGCTTCTCGTTTCTCAGCTCTGCACGACGGTTTCTACGGCAGTGCGACCGTACCGCCTGGCTTATTGCCGGGAATCTGGAGATCCCCCCTCTTGAGCTTCAATGTGCAGCCATTACCGGGGAGAGCTCCGTCGAGACCATATCCGGCCTTCCAGGTGTTGTAACCGACGATTTCGGTTGCCATGATCAAGATCGTTTGAGCGCACGGCATATCGGCTATGGGAGGTGCGCCCGGTCCCGGTCTGTCCGGAACTTGGGTGCCGAACAAAAGCGTGCCGGAGCCGACAGATCCCGTAACAAGCCATCTTTTTCCAGCATCCGTGCAGAGCAACCCTTCCCCGGAACTCATGGAACCGTTAAGCACGTAGTATGGTGGCCCGACCAGTGAGACCACGACATCAATATCGAACACGATTCCGTCCTTGGTTATGAACTGGAAGAAAACGTTTTGGGTTTCGTTTACCCCGGCATTCCCTGTGAGTGTGCCCAACGGCACTCGTGGTTTGTCCCCCATGTGCATTCTCCTTTCGCAATCATCGGCGCGGATTGGGCGGAGTATACACCTTCGCTCTACGCCAATCAGGAAATGATTATGAAACAAAAGTACGAAACCATGAAAACGATGCATGCGGAATCCGCCGAAGCCTGGGAACAGATACAAATGCAGATGAATGCAAACCCTGCCCCTGCTGGAACTGAATCAAATAAGGGTGTAAGTGAAACGTATCCAGGAGAGGAGGCGGACGATGCCGATGACAAACCGGCCAAGTGAGCCTCGACCGGGAGTGACCGTGACTCCCGGTCAGATTGTTGCCAAGTACATGAAAACGGCTCCCTCCCGTCAGGATGGAGGCATGAAACCACAAATGAGGATTGCGTGAAAGCGGGAAAAGCGGAGAAGAGTCAGGCGGGGAGGGCGTCAGGCTAAATCGAAGAGAAGATCCTTCGCTTCGCTCAGGATGACGAACGCGAGGGGAGGCGGGCGAAGACGAAGTCGCGCAGGCGAAGGCCTTGCTCTTTCATGCGATCAAGAAGGCGTCGCGCCCATACAAATTCGGCGGCAAGAACTCCGAGGGCAAGGACGATCATCAACCATCCCGGTCCCGGCGTTACAAGCATGACGATCCCCAGGGCGAGCAAGGTGAACCCGAGGAGGACCTTGAAGAATCTTTTGGTCTTTGTCCGCATGTCTAGTTGATCCGCAGGCAGGTCCTGTTGCGCCTGCCGAGTCATCCCCTACACTGGTTAGACGCGCAATCTGTGCGTCGGGCTTCAACCTTGCACGTCGATTTCCATTGCGAAACTGGATTCGCCCCGTTTCCCTGCCCGCCACACGCTGCGGACAATGGACTTCGGCCGGAGAACTTTACGGCCATTTTCTGACTACCCCCCAATATGGAAAATTAATCTTGGGCCAAGGTAAAAATGGGATTCCTCATGTGAAGGGAAATGCCGAAGATGGGAACTTCATCCTGAGGTATTCTCGTCTCGGCAGTGGAAGCTGCCGGAACCTCATCTACGTCGGAATGCATCCATAGCCTTCATGAAACCGCCATGCGACGAAGCCGTAATCCGATCGGCGAATGACGGCGCTCCGTGCACAGCGCAAGCGGGACGTTGGATCCTGGCCGCGACAATTCTCGGTTCCAGCATGGCCTTCATCGACAGCACTGTCGTCAATGTAGCTCTGCCCGCACTCCAAGCAAACCTGCACGCAACCGTCGTCGGCGTGCAATGGGTGGTCGAATCTTATGGATTGTTATTGGGGGCCTTGATTCTCGTCGGCGGCTCACTCGGCGACTTGTTTGGCCGCCGGTCGATGTTCCTGATTGGCGTAGGGATTTTCGCGGTTGCTTCTATTGCCTGTGGTCTTGCTCAGAACATTCAGCAACTCGTGATCGCACGAAGCATCCAAGGAGTAGGAGCTGCTTTTCTCGTGCCCGGCAGCCTCTCGATCATCAGCGCAAGTTTCGACGAGAAAACTCGCGGCCGAGCGATCGGTACCTGGTCCGGCTTCACTGCAATCACAGCAGCGGTGGGGCCGGTTCTCGGCGGTTGGTTGATCGAGCATGCCTCGTGGCGCTGGGCATTCTTCATTAATGTTCCGCTCGCGGCTGCAGTGATCGCAATTTCGCTGCGGCACATTCCCGAAAGCCGCAACGCAAGCTGCCGGACGTGTAGATTGGCTGGGAGCGCTGCTCGCGACCGTTGGATTAGGCGGCGTGGTCTATGGGTTCATCGAATCCATAAGTCTCGGTTGGGGCCATCCTCAGATTTTTGGAAGCTTGATCGCCGGCTTCGCGTGTCTGATTGGTTTCGCGTTCGTTGAGGCGAGAGTAAGTTCACCCATGGTTCCGCTGACTCTGTTTGAGTCACGCAGTTTTAGCGGCGCGAACCTTCTCACTCTGTTTCTCTACGCCGCTACTGGAATCTTCTTTTTCTTGTTTCCGATGAACCTTATCCAGGTGCAGGGATACTCGCCAACTGCGACCGGTGCTGCCGCGCTCCCGTTAATTCTGCTGATGTTCTCTCTTTCGCGCTGGTCTGGCGGACTCGTCACGCGTTACGGGCCGAGGGCCCCGCTCGTCGCCGGTCCGCTGATTGCGGCAACAGGCTTCTTGCTCTTCGCCGTACCTGGTGTGGGAGCAAGTTACTGGAAAGCATTCTTCCCTGCGTTCGTTGTTCTCGGTTTTGGAATGGCAGTCAGCGTGGCTCCTCTCACCACGGTGGTTATGAGTTCAGTAGACCAGGAGCATGCCGGCACCGCCTCGGGCGTCAACAACGCGGTCGCTCGGGTTGCAGGCGTACTGGCCGTTGCAATCCTCGGAATCGTCATGGTGAAACTGTTCAGTTCTAGCTTGAATCATAGTCTCGCGAGCGCTCTGCTTCCGCCCGGCATTCTTCAGTACGTTCGGTCGAATGAGATCAAGCTCGCCGGCCTTGACCTACCCTCCAGCCTAGATGCCAATACATCCGCGCTGATTCGGGCGTCAATCTCCCATGCGTTTGTCCTTGGATTCCGGACAGTCATGTTGGTCTGTGCAGGTCTGTCCTTGGCAAGTGCTGCGATCGCGTCGCTAATGATTCCTGCTAAGACAGGGTAGGTCACACGTCCTGGATTATTTCCGAGTACGCCATGACTCGGGCACGGTCTCCGCGGTGAATGGGCGAACATATCTTTCGGTAGCGGATGTGACCACCAGTTCAGGTTGTTATGAGCGATGGAGTGGGCAATTGTTTAGAGAAATGGCTTCAATTCCGCTTCGACTACATTTGTGTATTCAAACCCGATGATCTTTTTGCGGAGTATCCCCTGACGATCGTAGAGCATTGTTGTCGGCAGACCTTCAATTCCGCCAAACCGCTGCTTCAATTCGTCCGATGCGACCGCCAGCGGGTAGTGCACCCCGATATTGCGTGCAAATAGAACAGGGTCTTCCGTGTCGGTCATCGTGTCGAACTTGAATCCAATGACCGCGAATCCCTTCGAGCCATAGCGATCCAATAGTTTCTGATAGCCTGGCATTTCTTTCTTGCACGGCTGGCACCACGTCGCCCAAAAATCAATGAGCACCACCTTGCCGCGCAGGTCGGCCGAGGAAATCTCTCGTCCTTGCAAGTCCTTCACAGAGAAGTCAGGCAACCGCGAACCGATCTCACCTGCGACGATTACGGCCACTTTCGGCTGAGGGGAACTCGCCGGATGTTGATTGCACCCGGCGAGTCCAGCCGCAACGAGGCTCAGAGACAACAGATGTTTTCTCAGCATCTATTCCTTCTTCTGCACTTCCAGAATCAGCAGCTTCAGGGGAACCGAAGCATCCGCTTTCTTTTTTCCCTCGGGCTTTTTGTACAACTGGCCGCGAACGGTGACCATCGTTTGAGTATCCGCAAGGGCTTCGAGTCCTTTCGACAGCTCATTCGGTGTAAGCGCGAAAGAACGATTCGGCTCAACTTGTAAGGCAATGCTACCCGACGAGTCCTTCACGATTCTTCCCCGTGCCGTGATTTCCATCTCCGCAGCGGTCACACCGCTGTCGTATGTCGCCTTCAGAAGCTGAGCGGGGTCGATCTGCCCATCCTCCTTAGGCGTGACCTGAACCTTTCCATCAATCAAGCTGACTTCGACATTTTGAACGCCAGACTGGCGTCCGAGGTGTTGTTTCACCCCGTATGCTCAAAAGTTTCAGGTCATGCCTTCGACGCGCATCTCGATGTGCTTTATCTGTGCGTGTGTTACTGGCGCCAGAATTGAACCCAATAGAATCACTAGCGCAAGTTTTCGTGCGTCCATCGGCCCCTCCTCCTCATTTCCCTGAAAGGTGAAATCTAAACTGCTGGGTGATTCCGAAACTGATGTGACGGCGGACCGGCATGAACAGCGGACCTGTGGAATGTGCGGCATCCCAATCCATGCCGAACCAAGCGTGCATCCCGGGTCGCAGACCCACGTATGTCGCGACTCCGGCCAGGAATACGTCGCCCCCACTTCCGCTCTGAGTGACCCCTGCGATGCGGTCATCCTGAAAGTGCAGCCAAGTAAGCACTGGACCAATGAACCATTCACGGGCGCCGTTCTTCGATTCATAAGGCCGATAAGAGAGCCAGAAGCGCGATTCGAGGCCGCTGCCGACCCGAGTCGCTTGGGTTCCCTGTGTACGCAAAAGCGCGTGGAAATCTTCGTCAGCGACCAAGCGCCTCAGGTTAAAAAGCCCCGTGTAAGTCCAATTACCGGCTACGAAGAAATCGGTAGAACCAGAGCCGGGCTGCAAACTCGCGGGCAGCACACTGCCATTTCCATCCGTTAGATCTGTCCGGCCCGTTGGAATCTTGGGGCCGAATGTGAGGGATGCCTGTGTAGTTCCTCGTTGCGAATCTCGTCGATAGAAGCGGTACTTCACCAGCACCATTGCGTCGCCGAGCCCTGTTCCCCCAACGTTCGGTTCACTTGCGCTATCGAAGTGATTCGTGACGATCGGAACTAGAATCGTCAAATCGAAATTCCGATAGAAGCCCCACGTGAAATTGAAGTCGCCTTCGTGGGAAAAAGTAGGCCGGGCCGTCGGAGGGATGTTCCCCAATGATTCCGTCCTCAACCCGCGTGTCGTGAAGATGGAGTTGTAGGAGATGAGTCCGCCACCGGGGAACAAGGGCGGCGCTGTTTCTGGCGCAGGACCTTGGCCTCTGACTGTCTGCGCACCGAAGACCGCAAGGAGCAGAAACGCCACGTGCGGCGCACGGAGTCTGATTGACTGTCGCAATCTCACGAATTTCTCCTCCAGCAAAGCTGGTGAATTCCAAGCACACGTATCCGTGAAGCTGGGAACGACTGGAGGTCAGGCTAGACGCGAAGAGGTCGAGGAGCCGCTGAACAGAAGGGCGGCGGCGCGTGGGAACCGGCTACAACGGTCCGGGCACAAGACTCTAGCTCAGAGGATTCGTTAGACGCGGGCAGCACAGCGGCAGCGGCCGACAAGGAAGAACCACGGGCCACCGAGGACTGCACGAAAGGCGCGTGCATTGCTGGCATGGTCTTGCAGCAATCCTGACCATGATGGCCTTGCGTCGAGCAAGGCATTGAATTGCAGCACTGCATCGCCTGCTCGGGCGTTGCCGTAGCCGAGCAGTCAAACGCATAGGCTGCGAGAGCGACTGTGAGCAACGCCAAGAAAATTGAGTTAGCCAAACGCATCATTAGCCAATCTAGACGCCTGGGGCGTTCGAGTCAAGCGCGCGCCCCTCATCCTGAGACATTTCTACTTTATCAAGACGGCTGAGGACCTCCGGCCTGCCTGCCGAAAGTAGTTTCCGATCGGCCGACTTATCGGGAGTTAGCGGACGTAAGTGCGCGTAAGTGGATCGAAAAGCCTCGGAAGAGTTTTGAACGAGCGTAGCAGAACCTACGAAACCGGCCTGAGTTGGCCAACGATCTCGGTTAGCCAGGCTTCAAGGATCGACCGCTGATCGGGTGTCATCTCTGTAAAGGCAAGGCCCATCCCGAATCTCGAGTCGCAGTAGACTACCTTGGCCTTGGTTTCGAAGACGCCCTGATCTCTAAGAATCCGCAACCCGACGACCGTCCCCTCGGGGAACGGATTTAGCGCGTCAACATAGCAGCCTCCTAGGCCCACTTCAGAAATACGGGCTGAGAGGACTGCCCCGGAAAGCAGCTCGGTCACCTCCGCAGAAGCGACGAGCGTGCAACGCAGAACGGAACGGCGTTTAGCCGGCTGCAAGTGCGTGTTTCTTTGGGTCATCAAGCTTCACTCACGGGTCAGTGTGTACCGGTAGAATCGATTAGAACTCCGCACTCTTCAATAGTACCTCAGGGCATTGGCGCTCAACGAGGCACTCCAGACGCCAGATTGGGAAGCTGTGGAAGTTTGCGCGAAGACGAGTCCGATGGGAATGGAAACTATCGCCACGCCCGTGAGACCGCTCACGAAATAACTGCACTACTCGTATCGCAGCGCCTGTGTCGGCGCAATTCTGGTTGCTCGTCGCGCGGGAATGTAGGCCGCCAGCATGGTCACCAGAAACATCGTCGGCACGACGACGGCATAAGCCAGAATGTCCACGCCGCCGGAATCGAACAGCATGGAATTCATGAGCTGCTCGAGAGCGAAACCCATAGCCAACCCGATTGCCGTTCCAACGCCGACAAGCACGAGTCCTTTTCCGATCACCAGGCGCAGCACGTCTGAACTTGCCGCGCCGAGGGCGATGCGGATGCCGATCTCGCGTGTTCTGCGGCTCACGTTGTAAGCGACAAGGCCGTACAAACCGGCGACGGCGAGCAGAAGGCCCACCAAACCCATACTACCGACCAGGTCGATGGCAATTCGCGGCCCTCTCACGGCCTGGTTCAAATAGTGGTCCTCGTAAGTCCTCGTCTGCAACATCGGTAGGTTCGTGTCGAGGCTACGGACAACGTCCTTCACGGGCTGAACCAATTGCAGCGGATCGCCGGTCGAGCGCAACATCAAGACCATTCGCGCGACAGGATGCTGAGCCAGCGGCATGTACACGAAGTCCATCGGGCTTTCCATATTTTGATACTTGATGGTCTGCGCGACGCCTATTATCTCCACCGGCGTACCAGCGCTGCTATCGAGGCGAATGTGTTTGCCGACCGCATCGCCTGCCGGCCAATAATGCTTCGCGAAGTGCTCATTCACGATGGCGACGCGCGGTGCATCCGCGGTGTCGGAGGGCAGAAAGGCGCGGCCACGCAAGATCGGAATCCCCATGGTCTGGAAGTAACCTTCATCAATCGTATCCATCGTCGAATTGAAATTAGCGCGATCCGGCGGCATCTGGAAACCGTCCGGAACGAACGCCACACCGTCAAAATCGTCCACTCCGAGGGGAATGTTCTGCGTGAGAGCCTCGCTCTGAACCCCGGGCGTTTCCCGCATACGTTCGGCGAGCAGCTTGTAGAACTGCTGCGTCTGAGCTGCGTTGTACTGAATGAGGCGCGGATCGAAGCGGGTCATCAGGAGATGGTCTTTCGTGAAACCGGTATCCTCCATCAAGGTGTGTTGGAAACCGCGGGCCATCAGGAAAGACGCGGTGAGCAGCATCAGGGACATGGAAACCTGCGCCACCACCAGCATATTGCGGCCCCACAAGCGTTTGCGTCCGGGCACATCCATGTCGGCGGACTTGAGGGCGTTCACCAGGTCCACGCGCGTGCTCTGCAGCGCCGGCGCCAAACCGCAAAGGAGCGCGCTCAAGACGGACAACCCCACGCACGCAAGCAGCACGCGCGTGTCCATATGAAACGGCACTGCCATCGGCAATTCGGTGTCAAAAACTATGCTTTCTTTCGAATGGAACCACTCTATGACGCCGTAACCGATGGCGATCCCGGCCAATCCACCCAGAATGGCTAAAATCATGCTTTCGGTTAACAGCAGCCGGATGAGCCGGAGACGCCCGGCGCCAAGCGCCAAGCGTACGGCGATTTCGCGCGACCGCGAGCGGGCGCGGCTGAGAAGAAGTCCCGCAACGTTCGTGCAAGCCACTAGCAGAACTGCCAGCGCAAGGATCACAAAGATCACGCCGAATTTCCAATTTTCGTCTTCTATAGTCCGCGCTTGGAACTGGGTGTACACGGCCGCGCCGCGGCCGCGATTGACTTTCGGATACTCGTCTTCGAAATTTTTTGCGATCACTGCGAGCTCATTCCGTGCCTGCTGCAGCGTCGCGCCCGGTTTCAAGCGCGCTTTTACACTCAACTCGCGATCATCGCGGTCCTCGAAGAAATTCTTCCCGAGGTTGGTGGAAAAAACCTGTGCCAATGCCAGCGGCATGTAAAAGTCGGGATGTCCGAAAGTAAGCATCCCCGGGAAGCTGTCAGGAGCCACGCCAATCACAGTGAACTTCGTGCCATTCAGGAGAATAATTTTGCCGAGGACGGAAGGGTCGCCCGCGAATTCGTGCCTCCAGAAATCCGGCCCGAGCACCACGACGGGATTACGACCGGGCACCTGATCTTCGTCCTCTCGAAACCCACGGCCCAGCCGCGGCTCGATGCCCAATACGTGGAAATAGTTGCCGGAAACCATCATGCCGCCCTTGATCCGCGGAGTGGTTCCGGGTTCAGCGCTGAAGCCGACAGCTTCCATATCTGCATTGGCGATCACGCCGTCGAAGCTTTTCGTTTTGTCGCGGATGTCCAGGTATTCGCGATACGAGAAATTGTCGAAGACACTATCGTGTGTAGTGCTCGCCAGAGTAAGCACGCCGCTCGGATGCGGCACGGGGTAGGGTCTGAAGATCAGCGCATCGACCATACTGAAAGTCGCCGCGGTCATCCCGATCCCCAGCGCCAGCGTGATCACCACGAACGCGGTAAGTCCCGGCGTCCGACGCAGGCTCCGGATCGCGAATCGCAAATCCTGCAGCAAATTCTCGACGAACAGCAGTCCTCGCTCGGCTCGATAGTCTTGTTTCATCGCCTCCACTCCGCCAAACTTCAGCAGGGCTTGCCGTCGTGCCTCAACGGGCGATAAACCGGCGCGAAGATTTTCTTCGGTTTGCAGAGCGATATGTTCCGCAATCTCTTCCCTCAATCGTTCGTCTTGTGCCCGCCTTGTCGCCAGGTTGGCCAACCGTGTGAAGAACCGTCTCAGAAATTTCATGACAAATCCTCCGCCTTCGCTTCGAAGAACCGACCGATGATGGCCGCTGTTTGTTCCCAATCCTGGGTCTCGACCTGAAGCTGCTTTCGTCCTTCCCGTGTCAATCGATAGAAGCGCGCCCTGCGATTATTCTCTGAGGCGCCCCACTCGGATGCGATCGCGCCTTCCTGCTCCAGCTTCAACAACACGGGATACAGAGTCCCTTGATTCACGGAAAGCAGATCTCCGCTGATCTGCTCGATCCGCCGCGCGATTCCATAGCCGTGCAGCGATCCCAAGACATCAAGGGTCTTGAGGACCATCAACGCCAACGTGCCCTGCAGGACATCTGTTTTTTGTTTCATAGCCCCGCCGTTTTGGTTTCCAACAGGAAGGATCGCACACTTCCTTTGGGAAAGCAACAGGTAAGACGCGGGGCATGCCGCCGTGTGCGTCGCTGCCATGAATGCATGAAGATGCTATCCCCAAGCAAACGGAAAGCGAGGTTATGGGGGAATCGGCAGATCGGAGGTGTCGCAGAAGGGAGACCGCGGGGCCTATGCCTGGTAAGCGCGGTAACCGGACATGTCCGGTAAGCCGACTAATCACGGGTTGAATCGAAGCGAGGAGTGTATTGACGCGTTCCTGCCGTTCCTGCTAGTTTCAGCGGATTGGACCCGTCTGAAGCCGCAGTGCGGGAAGGTTTTCCTCTTTAGGGAGTACGAATTCATGAAATGGTTACCCGGTGATGAGAGCCAAGACATCGAGGACCGCCGCGATGAGAGCGGCGGCGGTGGCTTTCAACTCGGCGGCATCCATATCGGGATCGGTGGCGCGATTGTTCTGTTCATTCTCAGTTTCATTTTCAGGACCAACCTTTTTACCCTGCTGGGCGGTGGGACAGCAGATTCCGGCACGACAGTCAGCCAGCCGAACCCATCTCGCGATGCAGCCGAGAAGCCCCTGGTACAATTCGTGTCGTTCGTGCTCGATGACACGCAGAATACGTGGACGCAGCTTCTGCCGCAGCAGACGGGTACTCCGTATCGACACGCCAAGTTGGTGCTTTTCCGCGATTATACCCAGTCCGGATGCGGCGGCGCACAATCCGCCACGGGTCCCTTCTATTGTCCCGAGGATGAGAAGGTTTATATTGACCTGAGCTTTTTCGATGAGTTGAACCGACGATTCGGGGCGCCTGGCCAATTTGCACAAGCTTACGTTCTCGCGCACGAACTGGGACATCACATACAAAAACTGCTGGGAATTGAAGGTAAGGTGCATCAGCTTCAGGAAAGCAATGCACGCGAAGCGAACCCGCTATCTGTGAAACTGGAGCTTCAGGCCGATTGTTTTGCCGGCGTTTGGGCACATTCCACTCAACAGCGCGGCCTACTCGAAAAGGGAGACGTGGAATCGGCGTTGGGTGCTGCGTCTGCCGTCGGTGATGACCGCTTGCAAAAAATGTCTGCGGGTCATGTCAGTCCGGAAACGTTTACCCATGGCTCTTCGCAGCAGCGGATGCACTGGTTCACCACCGGTTTAGACAACGGCACCATCGCCGCCTGCAATACTTTCGGCCAACCAGAGTAAGTCAACAGCGTGAAGTGTCCGCGGGCTTTGCCGTCTAAGTACGTACGCACGATGACCGAAGCCAATTCCCCAGTAAGCGCGTGCCACGTCCAGGTGGATTATTTCCGAGAACGCCGTTATCCGCCCGCAATCGGTGGCAAGCGCCATTGGACCTTACGACTCAGCAGTACGAGGCCCCTGGGAAATTAACCACTCACTTCAGCTTAGCGTATTCGGCCTTGGCTTGCTTCAGGATGGGAATGTCGGGGTCGGCATCTTTCCACAGTGCGAAGAAATCCTGATAAGCGGTGCGCGCTTTCGCGGTGTCGCCCTGAAGCGCGTAGGCTCGGCCGAGCTGCAAATGGGCCAGCGCGCCGAGAATCGAATTGAGCACAATGCCGGGATGGTCCAAGAGTTTCTGAAATTCCGCGGCGGCTTCGTTGCCTCGATGAAGGAGGAGATAGGCTTGGCCGCGCTCATACGCGCTCAAGAGCGAGGTGATGCGGGCGAGGTCGTAAGTCTGAACGGGCTGGAGGATTTCGATCGCTTTGCCGGGATTGTTGCGATTCAGCTCGATGGCAGCGCGGATCGTGGGAATCTGAAAAGCATTTGCGTAGGTGTCGGAAGGGCGCTCTTTCGTCAACTCACCGACGAGTGACTCGGCGCGAGCGGCGTCGCCCGCCCGGGCAAAAATGTTAGCCGCTCCGCTTTTGATGCGGAAGGAGGACTCGAGGGCCAGCGCCGCAGCGGCGTCCCTCCGGGCGGCGGCCGCATCGTCCACTGCGGCTTCGACGCGGGCCTGTGCGGCGATCGTGGTGGCTGCCTGTTCTTTCTTGCCCGCGCCTTCAAAGGCTCCGATAGCCCGCTGATTCAGCGCCCGGGCTTTTTCGAGATGGCCGAAACAGGACTCCGAGGACGCCGCAAGCGAAAGCGAGCGGGCAGCATTCTCGGGCGAATCGCTGGAAAGAACGGAGAGCTCGTGGGACATAGCGGACGGGTCGTTCTGCAAGAACGCCACCATGTAAAGCAGAACGTGAAGGTAGGGAACATCCATTTTTCGAGCGAGAGCCTCATTGGCCGTAGCCTTGGCCTCGTCCAAACGCCCCAAGCCCATATAGGTCCAGCCGACTTGAAAATAGTTGAGGCTCTCGTCAGGGCTGAGGCGGTGGCCTTCGAGTGCTGCGGGTAGGGCCTTCTCCCATTGGCCGAGATCCGTGTAAGCGACCGACAGGTTGCCGCGGGGAATCGAGTCACGAGGATAGGTCTGTGCCCAAAGCTCGTAAACCTGGATGGCCTGTTGCTGATCGCCGGTGACATTCTGGTAGTAGTGGGAATCGATGTAGAACCTTTCCAGTTCGCTCGCGCGGTCGCGCAAATCGTAAGCCTTCTTGGTGTATTCGGAGCCGAGGCTGACATCGCCCAGATTCGTTTCCACTTGTCCGAGGACTGCATAGGCCATGGCGAAATTCGGATCGAGGGCGACAGCCTGTTTTAAGAGAGGCGCAGTGGCGTCCTCGCCTTTGTTTGCGCGCGCTTGCAGGCCGAGGCTGAAGGCCTTTAGCGCTTCCAAGGATGATGTGGTGGCCTCGGCAATGGGGGTGTTGTATTTCTGAATGGAAGCGAGGGATTCGCCGAGTTTCCTGCGGATGTCCTCTGCGAGCTTGCCGAGCGCGCCGAGCACTTGATCTTTGTTCGGGGCTTCCGCCGTATCGGTGGCCAGCGTCTCGCCGGAAGCGCAATTCACCGCGTTGAGAATCAGGCTGTAGGTGCTGCCGATTTGTGCGATCGAGCCGTTGAGGACGGCGGCGCTCTGCGTCCGCAAACAGACCTGCCGCGCGAGCTCGTTTGTGAGACGCGCCGTCGCCGGCTGGCCCATGAACCGGAGTGCCTGCCGAATCTGCTGGTCGGAGAGAATGTTCAGGAAGGGCGACTGGGCAAGCTGCGCGGCGAGCCCTTGGCGAAGCGCATCGTCGAAGACCGAGTCGCCGGTGGTGTTTGTGAAGTCGGCAAGGACGATCGAGTCTTTTCCGGTAAGCTTCGGCGCGCGACGGAAGTAGAAGTATCCGCCGACGGCCAGCGCCGCGATGATAATGAGCGCGCCTGCCAGAAGCGGCCATCGACGTCGCGCCGTGGCGCTGGGAGCGGACACTTCCGCGATGGTCACCGTTCCCGTGGCAGGCGTCGCTGCGACGCTTGTCCCGCTCATCGGCGTCGCAGCGACGGGCGCGCCCAGTGGCGTTTGCTGCACAGCGCCCTCCCGAATCGCGCCGGACGAAGACGTGGGCATCGCCGCTGCGGAAACGCGGCTCGAGTCCGTGTCGCGCCTCAGGCGCGCCAGATCGGTGCGCATGTCCGCTGCGTGCTGGTAACGCATCCGGCGGTCTTTTTCGAGCGCCTTCGAAATCACCTCTTCCAGGCGCGTCGGAATGTCCGGGTTGAGGCGCACCGAAGGCACGGGCGCTTTTTCGAGAATGGCGTTGAAGATGACGGCCGTAGTGTCGCCGCGAAAGGGGAGCGCGCCGGTGGCCATTTGGTAGAGCACGGCCCCGAAGCTGAAGAGGTCGCTGCGTGCATCAAGCTCTTCGCCGCGCGCCTGCTCCGGCGACATGTACGCGACCGTGCCGATAGTCATGCCGGGACTGGTGAGATTCTCCTCGTCCACTGTCGCCGCAGCGCCTCCGGTCACGAATGCGCCCGACGGGCCGGGACCGCGGAGGGATTGCTTCGCCAGTCCGAAGTCAAGAATCTTGGCGTGGCCGCGCTTGGTAACGAAAATGTTTGCCGGCTTGATGTCGCGATGGATGATGCCCTTTTCGTGCGCCGCATCGAGGGCGTCCGCGACTTCCACACCGAGTTCGAACAGCAAATCCACAGGCAGGGGCTTGCCGCCGATGCGGTGCTTGAGGGTCTGGCCTTCGAGATGTTCCATGACGATAAAGAATCGCCCGTCCTGCTGCCCGATCTCGTGAATCGTGCAGATGTTCGGATGATTCAGGGCGGAAGCGGCGCGGGCCTCCCGCTGAAATCGTTCGAGGGCGTAAGCATCGCGCGCGAGTTCCTCGGGCAGAAACTTCAGGGCGACGTGGCGGCCGAGGCTCGTGTCCACGGCTTCGTACACCACTCCCATGCCTCCCCCGCCGAGTTTCTCGATGATCTTGTAATGGGAGAAGATGTGGCCGGTCAGGCTCTGGGTATCCGCCATGTCGCGCGATAATAGGCGACGACCTGAGGCAAGTCAATGTGGGCGCGGAGAACCGCTTGGCGCTAGAGTTTGTAATCGAGGCCGACACCGAATCTTTTGGGAGATTTAAAGCGGCTGGGTGTTCAATCGTGACGAATCCAGTCGAATTGCAGTTTCGGCGGCTGCAGCAGGGCCTGCATGCTGCGACATCCCCACTCTAGTCGCGGGTCAGTTTCCGGTAAGCGCGTTGCATATCCGTGCGGATTATTTCCGAGAGCTTCCAATTCGTCTTCACAGAGGCAGCGCGTAGAGGAGCGGCCGCCGTCCGCTGGTCTTCCAGAAGTAGGCGAGGATGATCACACTTGCGATCGCCGCGTATGCACACCACAGCGAAGTGAACGCGTAGCGCTTGAACGCCATTACAACCAGGATAATCGCCAGGTTTGCCGCGCCGAACACTACCATTGCCCTGACCTTCGAGAAAAACAGCGAACCGCAGGTTGCAATCACATACAGCACCGCAACCGCGGTATTGTTCGTCGCTTGATTGATGTACACGATGCTATTTCCCTTGACGTACAGCTGCAATGGGTACGCCGTCAACGCCCACAATATATAAAGCGTCGTTGCTCCACCGAGAACGAGGAACGGCAGCATGCGTCTGCGGCCCTTCCCGTCAGGCTCAAACAAAAGTACGCTTAGCGGCAGCAGGAAAGGGAGCAGCCCCTGCGCATAGAGCATGAACGCCGCGCCCATGTTGTGCGCCACCGCAGGAGAGAGAATCCCATCCAATCCCAGCCAGACGAAACCCTCGATGAACTGATGAATGGCGAATAGAATGGGCAACGACGCGAAAAGCAATTCGCGCCTGTGCTTTACCTTGGTCAAGGTGACGACGCCGATTGCTCCCAGAGCTGTGCTGCCAACAAAGTTCGCTGTTGCTGAAAAGCACATGATTCGTCTTCTCCGTCGCGAGGATTACACCTATCATCGCGGAACGCAAAATATTTCTTATGATGCAGCGATCGGATTTACTGGGAATGTGAGCTCGAAGCCACCACAAGGTAGCCTGCGGATTACGATGAGAGCGGGCCGAACATGAGGCGTCTGGAAAAACGCTCGGCGTTAGAATTTATAAACGAGGCCGACCGAAACCTTCGGACTCGTTTGGTAGGTTCCGAAGAAGTGTGTCCCCACAGCGTCCGCCTGAAGGCGATACGAGAACCTTCCATGATGCGGGTTGAAATCCACTCCGCCGCCGAATTCCCCGGCAAGCGCTCCCTCCCCTCCATACGGCGTCTTCGGAAGGTAGTGAGCGTATCCACCGAGGGCGTGCGCCCAAAAGTCGAACCTGCCCACTCCAGCCATGCGCAACCGCGGGCCTGCCCCGATGAATATGAAACTTGCGGTCTGCCCGGACTGTGAGCCAAACGTCGCCGAAACCTCGCCGTCGGCACCGAGCCAGTCCCGATAGAGGTACACAATCGAGCCGTCGACGCCGGCTGTGTTCACGGCTGTGCCGGGGACCTGATAAAAGCGGGTGAAGTTGAAGCCGACATAGCCTTGGTAGCTGTAGTTCTCGAAGACTCCGTACACGCCCTGGGGCTCAGCCGGGGCGGGCGAGAGGTTCGGCGTAGGTGCAGCCGGAAGTGACGCGCTTGCCGAGGGCGTAGCAGGTGCTAAGTCAATTGAGGAAGATGTCAGCAAGAAAGGGTTTCGCTGGTTTACCTGCGCCCAGGCACCGGATGTGAAAGCAGCAACCAAGCCGAGTAACAACGCAATTCGTCGCATCGCCTCTTTCCCCCAGGCTCCCCCACCATCCTTGAAGTGCTCTTCTCAATTTGAGCGAGGAAGCGAAGCCTGTCCACTGATTTGATTCGTTTGGGTGCGAGGGAATTACCACCCTGTTCTATCGTCCAGAATGCGGCCAATGCGAGGAACTGATTCGCTAGGCACTTCCCACTTGACTCACACTTTCTGTTTGGTATTCTTCTGCTGCTGCCTTACCAGCAGCGCTTATCCAGAGTGGCCGAGGGGACAGGCCCGAAGACGCCACAGCAACCTGGTGCAATTGCCAAGGTGCTAATTCCTGCCTAGTGGGGAGAGATAAGATCCTCAGCTGACCGGGACCCCGGTCAAATGAAGATTCAACTCCCAAACTGTTTTTGAGCGGCGGGCCGCATTTTTTGCGGCTGGCGGCTCGTCCATTGCGGCGCATCGCGCAGTCGCGAAGAACCTGCATTTATGCAGGCCTTCGGCGCGCCGGTGGCGCATTGGCTTTATGCATTGCAAGAATTTGGGAGGAATGAGATGTCGCAGGATCGATCGGCCGGGCACGCGATCGCAGTGATCAAGGTGGGCGGCTCCATTCTGGTCAACTCGAAAGCGTACCAGCGCGCCGCTACTCTTATCCGCAACCGCCATCACGCCGCTCCCGAGGAACGCCTCGTCGTTGTGGTCTCTGCGCAGGAAGGCGTGACCGACGCGCTCGAGCTTACCGCGAAGAAAATTGCGCCGGCGCCGAATTCGACTGCGCTCGATCTGCTCTGGTCCACGGGCGAATTGCGCTCGGTAGCGCTTCTTGTGCTGCACTTGCAATCGTTGGGAGTTTCCGCTGCGGCCCTGAACGTTCATGGAGCGGGATTGACGGTGCCGGAGGGAGGGCGCGGCCCGAGCAGCGTTCGTCTCCGTCCCGGCCAGCTCCTCAGCGCGCTCAAGAACCATGCGGTCGCCGTTGTCCCCGGATTCTTCGCCGCCGATGCAGCGGGCACGATTGTCTCTCTTGGTCGTGGCGGCTCGGATCTCACTGCCGTATTGCTTGCCGAGGGTTTGCAAGCTTGTCGCTGCGAACTGATCAAGGACGTTCCCGGCTATTTCACGAGCGACCCGCACCGCGATCCCACCGCGCGCCCCGTACCCCATCTGACATTTGAGAAGGCACTCGCACTCGCAAACGAAGGTTGCGACCTGGTGCAAAAAAAAGCGATTGAAGCAGCGGCGCGCGCGAGCCTTCCTCTTGTCGTCCGCAGCCTCAAAGAGAGCGCGCCCATCACGCGCATCACAAATTCGGGGGCGGAAGCCGCTTGGGAGGAATCGATCCCCACCGCCGCTGCGGCTCCATGATCCATTGCGGCAATCGGGAGAGTTTTTCACGGAAAGAACGAACAACGGCCACGATCGAAACAGTAGAAGAGAAAGGAGCAAGACAATGAGGTTCGCCACCAAAACGATCCACGCGGGACAGCCTTCGGAGCCTGAAACGGGTTCGCTGATCGCCCCGATTTTTCAAACTTCGACGTACGAGCAGGACGCGCCAGGCCAGGACAAGGGCTTCAATTATTCGCGGACGAACAATCCAACGCGCCAGCGCCTCGAGGGAGTGCTCGCCGAACTCGAGGGCGTGCAGCACGCGGCCCTTTTTGCTTCCGGACTCGCTGCGGAAAATGCCGTCATGCAGGCTTTTTTGCGCCCCGGGGATGAAATCGTGCTTCCCAACGACGTCTACGGCGGCACGTATCGCATCCTCAACAAGGTTTTCCAGCCGCTCGGTGTAGCCGTCCACCAGATTGACACCGGCGATGCCATGGCGCTCGACGCGGCGATTAATTCGCGAACACGCCTCGTGTGGATCGAGACGCCCACCAATCCGCGCCTGCTCGTGTACGACATTGCGGCCATCAGCCGCCTCGCGCATTCCCGCGGAGCGCTCGTCGTGGTGGACAATACTTTCGCCACGCCGTATTTTCAGCAACCCTTTTCCTTCGGCGCCGACATTGTCGTCCACAGTGTCACGAAGTATCTTGCCGGCCACTCGGATTTGATTCAGGGCGCTGCCCTAGCCAAGGACGCCGCCGTCTTCGAGCCCATCAAATTTCTGCAAAACGCCACCGGCGCCGTTCCAGCGCCGCTTGACTGTTGGCTCACGCTGCGCGGGCTGAAGACGCTCGAATTGAGAATGCAACGCCATGAAGAGAACGCCATTGCCGTCGCGGACGCTCTCAAGGGCCATCCGCTTGTCCGCCGCGTTTATTACCCTGGCCTTCCCGAGCATCCCGGCCACGAAATCGCCCGCCGCCAGATGACCGGTTTCGGCGGGATGGTTTCCTTCGAGCTTAATGGAACTGTTGAGGAGGTTGTTTCTCTCGTGTCGTCGCGCCGCTTTTTCACGCTCGGCGAGAGCCTCGGTGGCGTCAAAGCTCTCGTGTGTCACCCAGCAACCATGACGCACGCGTCGATCCCGCCGGAAGCGCGAGCTGAGCTGGGTCTTTCGGATGCGCTTATTCGCCTTTCACCCGGTGTCGAGAACTTCGAGGACCTGGTCGAGGATCTGGTTGAAGGCCTCGCGCAGGTCGAGGCTGCTCGGACATCGCAGAAGCGCGTAGCCGCCGCGGCTCGTTAACCAGCGCGAGCCGTCACGCGCCAGACTGGGCCAGTCCGCGCCCTTCTGCTTCCCTTCCATAGCGGAAGGAACACTCGGGGCGCACAAAAGGGCTTCTGAAGCAGCCGTCTTGATAGAATCATAACAGCGCTCCTCGTACCCCTTCGGGAAGTAAACTGCCATGTGTCTTCGAGGCGCGCTTGGCCGGGCGCTCACAGTTCGAAGCAAAGGCGAAGAAATCAATCGGCTTTCACTGTCAGCAATTAGACTAGCGCTTGGGGTCATTCGCGACAGTCGTCCCTCGACGGAGGTTAGGCCGCATGCGCATATTCGACCGAGTGGATAGAGAAGGTGTGGAGCACAGAGAGCTTCAGCTCTCGCTACTCTCGATCGGCATCAACGTGATTCTGGCTGCGGGCGTCGCGCTATTGATGTACCCCACGATTTCCACTCATCCCGTCATCTTCAGCGCTCAGACGTCGCGTATCTTTTTCTTCGGTTTTTGCGGCCTGTGCGTTCTCCTGGTGAGTTATTTATTCGACCGCCAAATCGTGGTGCGCCGATTGCGCCGCGAAATCGTGCAAAACCAGATGCGCTTCGCCCAGCTACAGGAGCAAGCCGGGCGTGACCTGCTGGGCTCGATGTCCGGGCTCGACCATTTCCAGGATCGGCTTGTCATGGAATTCAAACGATCCGTGCAAACCGGGGACTCGTTGTCCGTGCTGGTGATTCGTTTGTCTCCCGCAGCCGCGCTCGCGGAAGAACGGGAAGTGACTGCTGCTTATGGCGACGCGGCAAAGGCCATCTCCAGAAAGCTCCGCCGCCAGGATTCCTTGTTTCTCTTTATGCCGGGCGCATTCGGGATCCTGCTGCCGGGAGCCAAGGTGATGGACGCGCGTCAGGTTTCCGATCGGCTTAAGGAGGGACTCGGCGACGCCGCTGGTGCGGTCGGCCGGTTCACATCGGACATCAAAATCTTCAATTATCCCGAGAATATCGAGAGTGCCCACGAACTGGAGCTTGCCATTCACTCTCTTATGCCGCGCGACCTAGTTGCCGAATCGGTCGTGGCTGATTCTCTCTCCTTCTCGGGCCGCTCCAGGGACTGATTCTTCTCGGACGGCCAAAACTTCCTACCTTGAATTGAATTCATTCCTCGAGTGTGGACACGTCGCCAATTTCCTGGCCCAGTTCCTGGGCCTTGAGGAGCCGGCGCATAATCTTGCCGCTCCGTGTCTTGGGGAGTTTGTCGGGGAAAGCAACTTCGCTGGGAACTGCGATGGAGCCAAGTGTATGCCGGACGTGCTCCTTGAGCTTCGCTTCCAGCTCGGCCGATCCCTTGTGTCCGACGCGCAGGATGACGAAGGCCTTGATGTTTTCACCTTTGATCGGGTCGGGACGCCCGATGACGGCCGCCTCTGCGACGGCGGGATGGCTCACCAGAGCGCTTTCAACATCAGCCGTTCCGATGCGATGTCCCGCGACGTTTAAAACGTCATCGGCACGACCGACAACGGTGAAGTAGCCGTCTTCGTCGCAGACCGCGAGGTCGCCCGTCGCGTACGCATTGGGAATGCGGCCCCAATCCTTCGCATAGCGATCCGGATCGCCGTAGACGGTGCGGAAAAGATGCGGAAAAGGACGGCGCAAAACCAGTAAACCACCTTTATTTGGCGGCATCGCTTTCCCTGTCTTATCCACAACTTCCGCCAGGACGCCGGGCAATTGCTTCCCCACTTTTCCCAATCGCGCGGGCATGACAGGCAGCGTACCCAAGCACGGGCCGCCCGTTTCGGTCTGCCACCAGTTGTCGGCTACAAATCCATTTTTGCCATTCGCGCAAAGCACACGGTAAGCCCAGTCCCATGCTTCCGGATTCATCGGCTCGCCCGCGCAGGTGACAAATCGAAGGCTGCGCAAATCGTATTTGGACGGAAGCTCGTCACCGTGGCGCATGAACATGCGCAGCGCAGTGGGCGCGGTGAAGACAATCGAAACGCGATAGCGCTCCACGAGCTCCCATGCGATCGCCGGATGCGGATAATCGATCGCTCCCTCGCGAAACAATGTCGTCGCACCCGCGAGCAGCGGCGCGTAAACGATGTAGGAGTGGCCCACCACCCAGCCAATGTCCGACGTGCACAAAAAGACGTCCTCGTCGCGAACGTCCCAGAAACGCGTCATGTAATAGTACGTGCCGACCATGTAGCCGCCGTGGACATGCACGACGCCTTTCGGTTTGCCCGTGGTGCCGCTGGTGTAAAGGATGTAGAGCGGGTCCTCCGCCTCCATCGGCTCGGCGGGACACTCGGCGCTCTGCTTGCTCACCATATCGTCGAAATCCAATTCCCTGCTCGATTTGAGCTCGATCTGTGGGCGCTCGCGTCGCAGCACCACGACTTTCTCGACGATGTCGAGTCCTTGGACGGACTCATCCAGAATGGCTTTCAACTCCACGTTCTTCCCGCGCCGATAACCGACGTCAGCAGTCAGGACCACGCGCGCTTGGGCGTCCTCGATCCGGCTGCGAAGCGCGTGCACGCTGAATCCGGCGTAGACGACGGAATGGACCGCGCCGATTCGCGCGCAGGCGAGCATCGTCGCGACGCTCTCGATGCACAGTGGCATGTAGATGACGACGCGATCGCCTTTCTTGACGCCCAGGGAACGCAGCCCGTTGGCGATCCGGCAGACAAGGTCGAATAGCTGGCCATACGTGATTTGCCGCTCTGTGCCGTTCTCTGAAACCCAAATGTAGGCGACTTTGTTTTTCCAGATGCCGCGCGCGTGGCGATCGAGGCAATTATGAGTAATGTTGCATTTTGCGCCAATGAACCAGCGGAAGGTGGGATAGGTCCATTCGAAGACTTTGTCCCATGGACGAAACCATTCGAGCTCTTTGGCGATGTCGCTCCAAAATCCGTCCGGGTCCTGGATGGACCGGGCGTACTCAGCGGCATAATCCTGCAGACGCACAGTCGCGACAAGGGATGCGGGAGGCGCAACCTCGCGTCCGACGTGCAGAAGTTGACTGATTTCGCCTTCGAGCGGGGCAGGACCTGCAGGCATAGTTCCTCCGGCGGGACGAGGCCGAATCATAGGCGCGTCCGGAAGAGGAAGTCAATTTCGATTCAACACAGAGACTGTATGGGCGTTTGGTTGCTGGCGCGTTGGGCCCCGAAGGAAAAGGAGGTATTCTCTCCGGGATTTCGGGACTTGAAGGATTGTGATGATTGAAATCCGAAACGAGACATTCGAGGGTACGTTTCCCTTTGCTCCGCACTTCTTCCGGGTCAACGGATTCGACATGCATTTCATCGATGAGGGCAAAGGCGAGCCGCTCCTATTTCTTCATGGCGACCCAACCTGGGGATATCTGTGGCGAAAGATAGTCGCACCTCTCTCCAGGAACTACCGCTGCATCGCGCCGGACCAGATGGGAATGGGAAAATCCGGCAACCCTCGAGAACCGAATCCCTATCGGCTCATGCATCATGCGGCAAACCTTGAGGCTCTCTTACTCGGCCTGGACCTTCGAAATCTCACTCTCGTACTCCACGATTGGGGGGGACCCGTGGGCTTGGACTTTGCCGCGCGCCATCGAAGCAGAATCGAGCGCCTAGTCCTCATGAACACCTGGGCATTCGCACCGTGGCCCGGCGGTCCGCTTCCGAAGCTGCTGGAAATCATCCGCTCTCCGCGGGGAGAGAAATTCGTGTTGGAGAAGAACGGTTATCTGGAACCAGCGCTCATCGGTACCACTTATCATGCGGAAAGGATCACTCCCACTGTACTGGCGGCGTATCGCGCGCCGTTTCCAACTCCTGAATCCCGCTTGGCTTTGCTGTGCTGGTCACGCGACATTGCCGTGGCAGAAAGTGACCCTTCCTTCGCGGATATGAAGCGCATTGAGTCGGCTTTGCCTGAATTCGCCGATCTCCCCACGCTGCTCATCTGGGGGATGCGCGACCCGGTACTGCCGCCGTCAGTGTTGAAAATGTGGCAGGAGCGGCTGCCGAACGCAGCCACAGTTGAGATTGAAGACGCAAGTCACTTTCTTCAAGAGGACGCCCCCGAACGAATTCTTGCTGCGATTGAAGATTTTTTGAAATCGAATGAGGCCAAGTAAGCCGCGCCTCCTACCACGAGAAGAATGCCTACTCGGCTCGCAAGGCCTCGACAGGGTCCACCATTGCGGCGCGGCGGGAGGGCAGGTAGCTCGCGAGGCAGGCAGTGGCAATCACACCGAGCGACACCGCTCCATACGTGACGGGATCGACCGGGCTGACGTGGAAAAGCAAAGACGACATCAGGCGCATAACGGCGAAGGCCGTGACCAAGCCGCACACAACGCCGATGCCCGTCAGCACTAATCCGTGACGCACGAACATTCCCGTCACCGCCTGTTGCTGCGCGCCGAGTGCCATGCGAATGCCGATCTCCCGGGTTCGCTGCGAAACGGAATACGCGATCACGCCGTAAATCCCCACGATGCCGAGCAACAATGCCATGCTCCCAGCGACGCCCAGCATCACGAGCGTGAACGAAGTCCGCGCCATCGATTTTTTGCAGAAGAATTCGAGAGTGTGGACATCGGCGAGCGGAAGATTTGCGTTCACCGACCAAACCGCCTGCCGGACCTCATTCATAAAGCTTTCCGAACCTGTTCGCGGACTGCGGATGGCGTAGGCGACGTCGCGCCTTACACGGGTTTTGTCGCCTTCGAACCGGTCCATCATCATGGGCCAATACACGGCAGGGGAAACTTTTTTGTCCACGCCGTCATCGTGCACGTCCGCCACAACGCCCACGACCTCTCGCCAGTCGTCCGTGCTCGCGACACGGATTCGTTTGCCGAGTGCGCTTGACGGAGCATTCCATAAATCGCGGGCGACGTTTTCGGACATCAGAGCGACGGGAGTCTTGTTGTAAACATCAGTCCACGTGAAATCGCGGCCGGCGATCAACGGAGTGCCCAGCGTATCTAGCAATCCCGGCGAAGCGTACTTGAAGCGCCGGAGAGGCGGAAGCGCGCCCTCGGAGTAGGTGTGGTCCTGCGCGAAGACGGGATCAAAATTCATGCGTCCGTCCATGGGGATCTCGTTGCTGAAGGCCGCCGACGACACGCCGGGAATCGCCGAGATTTTCCGCAAAATCTGCTCCTCCATCCGGACGACCGCCTCTTCTTCCCTCACCTGTGCCTCAGGAATGGAAATGCGGAAGCTCTGCACTTCGGCGGGCCGTACGAATCCAGGGTTCACGTGCGTCAATGCACGAAACGTGCGAATCATCAGCCCCGAGCAGATCAGGAGGACCAGTGCCAACGCCACTTGCACGACCACAAGCACGCTCCGCGCGCGGTGTTGTTCCCGGCTCTGGCTCAGCGTGCGCCCCCCTTCGCGGAGGCCGGTGTTCAGGTGCGTGCCTGCGTACTTGAGAATTGGAATCGAACCAAAAAGCAGACTGGCAAAAAGCGAAATCGCTAGCGTGAAAAGCAGCACCGGCGCATCGATCCCGATTTCATGGATTCGCGGCAGGCCGTCCGGCGCCATCGCCACGAGGGCACGCAATCCTCCATAGGCAATCGCCAATCCCAGAAGACTGCCGAGCAGTCCAAGGATGACGCTCTCAAAAAGCAACTCTCCCGCAAGCCTGCCCCATCCGGCGCCCAGAGCTGCTCGGACGGCCAGCTCCTGCCGCCGCCCTTCCACTCTAACGAGGAGCAGGTTCGCGACGTTTGCGCAAGCGATGAGCAGCACGAGGCCGATCGAGCCCATCAGGACCCACAGTACTTTCCCCACGTCGCCTACAACTTCGTCCTTCATTGTCCCAAGGCGCGGCGCAATGTGCGCCTCTTCAAATAATTTGAGGCTGAAGCCTTCCGGTGCGGGAAAACTTCGGAGGACGATGGGAAGCATGCGTGCCACATCGCCACTGGCTTCCTGGAGAGTGACTCCGGGCCGGAGCCGGGCGATGCCTCGGTAGCTAAAGTTCCCGAGTTTCGTTTTATTGCGATCGAATTGAAAGGGGATGATCAGCGCGGGATCTTCCATGTCCAAGAAATGAAAACTCTGTGGCAAGACGCCAATAATTTGCTCTTGTTTTCCGTCCACGATGATCGTTCGTCCAACCACGGAAGGATCTCCGCCGAATTTGTGGCGCCAGTAGCCATGAGTCAACAGCACGGTTTCAGGTGCGCCTGCCGTATCGTCTTGGCGGCTGAAGAGGCGGCCCAGTGCGGGCGAGACGCCCAAAATCGGCAGCACGCCGTCGGTCACGTCCAAAGCCCGCACCTGTTCCGGCTCCGCGACGCCGGTTACACTCACGGAATCGCCCGTATAGAGGCCGATATCCTGGAACGTTGTGTTCTGCTCGCGGTAGATGAAATAGTTCGAAGGACCAGATGGCATGTCAGGGATGTTGATGCCCGGAGCGGTGTGGCCGACGGCCACGAGCTGCTCGGGGTGCGGATATGGCAAAGGTTTCAGCAGGATGCCTTCGAGGACGCTGAAAATTACCGTGTTCGCGCCAACGCCCGCCGCCAGCGTGATTACCGTAATGATCGTGAATAGCGGCGTGCGGCTGAGCCTTCGTAGCACTTGCCTGAGCTGACTACCGATCATTCCCATTCGCGCGCCCTCCTGGCCGAGCTTTCCCTTTTAACGCCTAAGGAAGTCCGACACACCCTGAAGCAATAGGTACGTCGGCGGGCGTGAGAAAGTTCAGCGAGAGAAATGTTTATAATGGGAGGCGAGTGCACAAGCTTGCGGGTTTCTGTAGGATGACTTTGAGATGATTCCTCAACAAGCGCGCATATTGACCATGAACAAAGGGTCGGCGACTCTGAAGTCCGCTCTCTATGAAGCGGGAGATCACGACAAACCTCTCGTCTCGATAGCGGTCGATCAAGCGGGCACGTCTGGCGGGCGCTTGAAGATTACGGATCCAAGTGGGGCTGTATTGCTCGATTCCAAGGTGGATAGTGGGGACTCGAATGCCGCGCTGGAAATGATGTTTGCTTGGCTGGACAAACGCGAATATGTCGCTGGTTTGGCCGCTGCGGGCCACAGGCTCGTCGAGGGCGGGCCTCGATACCGGGAACCACAACGAGTCACCCCGGAATTTTTATCGGAGCTCGAGAAACTCGTGCCGCTCGATCCGGATCACATGTCAGCGGCGATACAAGGAATCCGGTTCGTCACTCGAAGATTTCCGAATCTTCCTCAGGTGGCCTGTTTCGACACGGCGTTCCACAGCTCTCTTCCCAAAGTTGCGCGCATGTATGCGCTGCCTCGTCGATTCTACGAGCAAGGCATCTTTCGATATGGTTTCCACGGCCTTTCCTACGAGTACATCATCCAGGAGCTCCGCAAGATCGACCCGGCACGGGCCGCCGGTCGTGTCATCATCGCGCATCTTGGCAGCGGGGCCAGCATGGTTGCGCTTCGGGATGGAAAAAGCGTGGACACATCCATGGGTTTCACACCTCTCGAAGGGCTCGTGATGAGTACGCGGTCAGGAGACGTTGACCCGGGCTTGCTCC
Organism: uncultured Acidobacteriota bacterium; assembly: GCA_963812565.1. Taxonomy (GTDB): domain Bacteria; phylum Acidobacteriota; class Terriglobia; order Acidiferrales; family UBA7541; genus Palsa-295. The sequence goes on along the minus strand of CAWEVR010000006.1, from coordinate 431,018 downwards.
TGTTTCTCCTCGGGCAGGAGAAGATGTCTCCACATGAAATCAACACACTCTTGAACAAGAAATCGGGGCTGTTGGGAGTTTCGGAAGCGACAGGAGACATGCGGGACTTGCTCGAGAAAGCATCACAGGATGTGCGCGCTGCCGATGCCGTTGATTTGTTTTGTTACCGCTCCAAGAAGTATCTTGGAGCATACGCCGCTGTACTGGGAGGACTCGATGGACTCGTCTTCACGGGAGGAATCGGAGAGCGTGCTCCCGCCATCCGCGAGCGCATCTGTGAAGGCCTGGACTTTCTGGGGATTCGCCTTGACGCCGCGCTCAATGGGGCAAATGCACCGATAATATCGAGCGGCGAAAGTCGCGTTAACGTGCGCGTCATAGAAACCAACGAAGATCTGATGCTTGTCCGGCACGTGGTCGCTGTTCTTGACCGGACAAGACCAACGACGAACTGAGGATGTCATGTTCACTTTTGATGCGAGATTATCTACGGCTGTCGAATCCCCGCAACAGCCAGGGAAAGAGCACCCGCCGACCGCTCCCGGTCCTCTCTCTCCAGAATTGCTTGATAAAATTCACCGCTATTGGTTCGCTGCGAACTATCTCTGCGTAGGGCAAATCTACCTCCTCGACAACCCCCTACTGCGGGAGCCCCTCACCAAGGTACACATCAAACCGAGGCTGCTGGGGCATTGGGGCACCTCTGCCGGACAGAATTTTATTTACGCTCACCTGAACCGGCTGATCCGGCAAACGGATGCCGACATCATTTACATATCGGGCCCTGGCCACGGAGGTCCGACTCTGAACGCGTGCGCCTATCTCGAAGGCACCTATACCGATGTACATCCTGAAATTACGCAGGACGCGCAAGGCATGCGGCTTTTCTTTCGTTCTTTTTCCACGCCCGGCGGCGTGCCGAGTCACTGTGGGCCGCACACGCCGAACTCCATGCATGAGGGAGGCGAACTTGGATATTCGCTGGTCCACGCCTTTGGAGCGGCCTTCGACAATCCGGAACTCATTGTGGCATGCGTCGTCGGCGATGGCGAGGCTGAGACGTGCCCGCTCGAGGGGAGCTGGAAGGGCATCAAATTTCTGAATCCCGCGAGAGACGGCGCGGTACTGCCGATTCTGCACTTGAACGGCTACAAGATCTCCGGACCGACTGTCACAGCTCGCTCGAGCGACGAAGATCTCGTCTCGCAATATGAGGGCCACGGCTATACCCCATATTTCGTTGAGGGAGACGATCCCGAAATCATGCATCAACTCTTTGCGACTGCGCTCGATCGCTGCTACGCGAAGATACGCACCATCCAGAAGAATGCGCGGACAAAAGATACTCCGACGAATGCAGACCGCGCCCGGCAACCGTGGCCGATGATCGTTCTGCGCACTCCGAAGGGGTGGACATGTCCGAAAGAGGTGGATGGTGTCCCCATCGAAGGCACATTCCGTGCGCATCAGGTTCCGCTTTCCACCGTGTGCGAGAATCCGGAACACTTGAAAATGCTCGAAGCCTGGATGCGGAAATATCAACCCGAAAAGTTATTTGACCCGAACGGAAGATTGATCGCGGAGCTTGCGGCGCTGGCTCCCGATGGAAATCGGCCGCATGGGCGCAAATCCCCATGTCAACGGCGGGCGATTGCTGAAGACGCTCGATCTGCCTGACTTTGCGCAGTACGCATTATCCGTGCCCGGTCCGGGCGAAGTGGTCGCAGAAGCGCCTCGCAAGCTGGGAGAATATCTGCGCGACGTCATCAAGCTCAACCCGTCCAACTTTCGTCTGTTCTGCCCCGATGAGACGAACTCGAATCGCCTGAATGCAGTGTTTGACGCGACGGATCGCTGCACGATGGAGGAAACCGTTTCCATCGACGATCATCTGGCCCCAGACGGGCGCGTGATGGAAGTGCTAAGCGAGCATCTTTGCGAAGGCTGGCTCGAAGGCTATCTGCTGACGGGCAGACACGGCATGTGGTCATCCTACGAGGCATTTGCTCAGGTTGTCGATTCCATGATCACGCAGCACGCGAAGTGGATGGAGCAATGCATCGAGTTCCCCTGGCGCAGGCCCATCGCTTCCTTGAATGTCCTGCTCACGAGCCACGCCTGGAGAAACGACCACAATGGTTTCAGCCACCAGGCGCCAGGGTTTGTGGACAACGCGCTGCAACGGCGCAGCGAAGTGATCCGCGTCTACTATCCGCCGGATGCAAACTGCCTGCTGAACGTATTCGATCACTGCCTGCGCAGCCGGAATTACGTGAATGTCGTCACCTGCGGAAAACAACCGCAATTGCAGTGGCTCACATTTGACGAAGCGCTCGCTCATTGTTCCCAGGGAGCATCGATCTGGAAATTTGCGACGAACGACGGTGGATCGCAGCCGGATATCGTTCTCGCGTGCGCAGGCGATGTCCCTACGATCGAGGCTTGCGCAACGTCATGGCTGCTGCAGAAGTATGTTCCCGGTATCAAGGTGCGCGTCGTGAATGTCGTCGATCTCAACGCACTGATGAGTCCCGACGACCATCCGCACGGTATGGACAACATTTCATTCGAAGCCCTGTTTACGCGGGACGTTGACGTGATCTTCGCATTTCATGGCTACCGCTGGCTCATCCACAGCATGGTACACGGCCGCGCGAACGAGGCCCGGTTCCACGTGCGCGGATTCAATGACGAAGGCACGACCACCACTCCCTTCGACATGGTTGTGCTCAATAAGATGAGCCGCTTCCACCTGGCCATCGATGCGCTAAAGCACGTGCCGCGCTTGCGCTCTCAGGGGTCGGATGCAATCGACATGTTCAACCGGAAACTGTACGAGCACCATGTCTACATCCGCGAGCATTTCGAGGATATGCCGGAAATTCGCGACTGGCATTGGACAAAAGACTTCAGCGAGCCCGCGGGCCCGCCGCCGCTTGCGAAAGAGCAACCACGCGCACAATTATTTACCGACTCATAGATTCGAGAGCAGAAGTTCGACCAGAGCAGGCTCGCAAGTATCCGTCTCTTTGGGGAAAGAGCCGGGAATGGATACCGGTGATCTCTATTTGCGGTGCGCGCGTTTCTTTTTGATCGAATTGGCGATTGGCTGAGCGGTTTGGTTTAGATTGGTGCCGCCTCCCCCGCCTGCGCTGGCCGCGGGCTGCGAGTCTTCCGCTGTTTTGCCAGCGGCGGTTTCCGACAATCGAAAGGCTTCCTGTGCGAAACGGAATGCCTTAGCCGAGTGCTCGAGAGCCTGCCGGGAGTACTCGTGTCCCGTCAGGTGGTCTTCTTTGCCGTGATGCACTGCAGCTACACGGTGTGCATGTGCGGCGAGGTCGTGAAATTCTGCTGCTCTTTGATGTGAGTCTTGCGGCATATCTCTGCCCCCAAAGTACCAACTTGATTCTAGCCGTCCCCATGGCGCTGAGCCACTCCAGCTTCCGTTTCCTTGCCGTGATTTGGTGCAAGAAACCTTGACTTGAACCAGATCGATGCTTCGTCGCCGCAGCCGGCTAGAATCATTTCAGGCTCTCAAGGTAAGCGATGAGAGACTTTAAATCATCCTCTTTAAGCTCGACGGGCTGCATTCCGCCCTGCGCCATGGCTGCAGAAGGATGTTTCAGCAGGGCTTCTATTTGTTCGCTACTGAATTTTGCGCTGATGCCAATAAGCTTCGGCGCAGCTGCAGAGCCGACGCCACCATCACCATGACATGCGTTGCATGCCTGTTGCTCGAATATCTCTTTTCCCTTGGCGGCTACGGGATTGGAGGTGGTCAGAGCCGCGTGTACCACACCGGCAGATGATCCCGATAGGTCAGGCTGGAAAGGCTCTTTCATGAATGCCTTCTCGTCCGCATCCTGCCTGGCGATTTGTGCGGCGGTGAAAGGATCGCGCAAATCATTGCGGTGACTCAAGCCGCCCAGAACACCGAGCGCTATGAAAACGGCCGCATAAGTCGTAACCGCTATCGGGCGCTTCCACGGCCGGCGTTCCGGACGCCGATCAAAGAACGGCAGCAGGAGGAAGGCAAGAGCAATGATGCCCGGGATGACAAGGATACCCACCACCGAGAGTGCGCCGTGCCAATATTTCAGCCATTGGAAGATGGGAATGTAATACCACTCCGGGCGAGGAATATACTGGGTATCAGCGGGATTTGCACTTGGCCCCAATTCCATAGGTGCGTGCCGCGCCCACAATCCCAAGCAGGCGATGATAACGAGCGCAAATCCCAAGTCGAGCAAAACCTGCCGCGGATAGAAGGGCTCGGCCGGATGTTTCGAAGGTTCGATGGGCCCTGCGGCGCCAGCCTGGCGAAATAGATATACATGAATGCCAACGAACGCGAAAATACACGCGGGAATCACGAACACGTGCAGCACGAAGAAGCGCGAAAGAGTCAGCGTGCCCATTTCTGTGCCCCCGCGCAGAAGGCTCTTCAACGCGCCCCCGACGAAGGGGACCTCAGTGAGAATGTTCGTGCCAACCGTTGTGGCAAAGTATGCCTTCTGATCCCAAGGAAGCAGGTAGCCGGTGAATGCCATTCCCAGCATCAATACGAATAGGACACATCCAGCAACCCACAGCAGTTCCCTGCGGCCCTTGTAGGAACCATAGAGGAATGTCTGCGTGATGTGGAGAAGCAGGACGATGATGACGGCACTCGAGCCATAGGCATGGACGCTGCGCAGAAACGAACCGGCAGTGACCGCTTTGGTGATATACGCAACGGTCGTGTGGGCGTGATCGGCAGAGGGCACGTAGTACAACACCAGAAAAACCCCTGTTATCACCTGAGACAAAAACAGAAAGAGCAACCCCGACCCAAATACGTATGCAAGTCGCGCTCCGCCCGGGACCGGCTCATCGAGTGCGATGTGCAAGAGCGCGTTGAGGCCCACGCGGCGGTCGAACCAGCGAAACAGGCCACCGCGAGTTTCAGCCGAAACAGCAGCACCTCCCGGAGTTGATTTGGTTTTGTCCGTTTCCACGGGCTCTCCGACAATCAGCCGATCACTTCTTTATCGGGTACCAACTGGCGGAAGTATTGATAGTGAACTTGTAGAATCCCATCCTGAGTCTTGCTTTCAAGACGGTCCATCCCGCGCGGCGGCGGTCCGCCTAAAAGCTTGCCGTCAGGAGCGAAGTGTCCTTGATGGCATGGACATATGAATTCATTCTTGTCGGCCTGCCAAGCTACCAGGCAGCCGAGATGGGGGCAAACGGCAGAAAGCACGGCGAGTTGACCCGTTGGGTCCTTAATTACATAGACGGGTTTTTCCGAAACGACTTTTCGCCATCCATCTCGTTGCTCGATCAGAATGGTTTTCTTGGCCGGCATGGAAAGGGAAGCGAGCTCATCCGTTGAACCGATATCCGACCAGGACTCGGGTGTGGTCTGTCGAAGGAGTGGATAGAGCACAATGCGAATCAGTGGCACCGAGAGGATCGCCCCGACCCCTGCCGCACCCAGAGCAAGCAGGGCCCCCAGAAAGGGTCGCCGTGCGGGTAGAGGAATCTGGTTTTCCTGATCTCGCGAAAAAGCGCCTGGCGCAGGATTGCTAGCGGGGTCTCCTTGCCGAAGATTCATGCAAGCTCCAGTCCTGCAGCTAATCGCGGGCGATTGGCTTGCTTCGCTCACGCGGAGCAGCCGCAGCAGCGGAATCGTATTTATTTGCTTTTGGCTAGGTCACGAATGTAGGCGACCAACTGCTTGATTTGATCGTCTGTCAACTTGCCCTTATATGCCGGCATTTTCTTGTTCTTTCCGTTCGTGATGCTGTCGTTCAGCTGCGCGTCAGTTTGCTTCTGCGCTTCATCCGAGCGCAGGTCCGCCGCGCCCATCGCCTTGCCCGTTGGCGTGTTGCCGCTGCCATCCGGCCCGTGGCACACCGCGCACTTCGTTTTGAATAGGTTCGCCGCATCCTGAGCATGGGCGGGCGCGGTGAAAATGACTGTGAGAGCAATCAGCAGAAGAAATGCGGACCCCGTTCGAACCATTCGATGATTCATTTCATCCTCCCAGGAGAATTGCGGAAACATAGCACGAGAGTCAGCTTGGTGTCAGAGTTTTGCATTTCTGAAAACATACCGGAACGAGAATGTCGCGTTACTGCCGTTGGATGTTGATGCGTACAATCTCCACGGAACACATGGGGGCACGATTCACGGCAGAATCCTAAAGCGAATGGAGATTCGCGACTATGCTCTTTTGCACACTTTCGCCGACGGTCTTTCTGCAAACGTATAACGCATGTGTCTCGCCAGGATTCCATTCGTGCTGGAAGTGTCTTTATAGGTGAACGTCGCCAACAGAGATATGCGGAGATTAGATGGCGGAGAGGGTGGGATTCGAACCCACGGTTGAGTTTCCCCAACACACGCTTTCCAAGCGTGCTCCTTAAACCGCTCGGACACCTCTCCGCGCCTTTGGGACTTCAGAAGCCTAACAAATTGAACGTGGAGCAGCAAACGAACGCGAGGTCATCCATTCACGTTCATTGAAATAGCGGCGCACAAATTCGAGAAACGCTTGCGGATTTCGAGCGATGCCGAGGGGAAACAAATCTGAAAATGTCTGCTACAATTTCTGGCACTACTCCGGGGTAGTGCAATCGGTAGCACGCCAGCCTTTGGAGCTGGTTATCCTGGTTCGAGTCCAGGCCCCGGAGCCATTCCTCGCGATTTTGCGACCCTGGTCGAAACTCCTCAGGCTCGAAAATCTTCAGGTCGAGCTTTTGGGGATGGACGGTCACCCTCTCAATGACGCACCGCAGAGCGTCGGTTAGGTCCGGTGGAGTTGGGGCAGCAAAGGTACTTCGAACGGAGTCATTCGCTTTTCCTCGGCCGATCGATCAGCAAAATTTCCGATCTGTCCCGCAGCCTGTCGAAGATGATTTGCTTCCCGTCGGGTGAAATGTCGAACGTCCTTGTGGCGCGGGTGTCGACATTTGAAAGCTGCCGTGTGTTCTTCGTAGCGAGGTCGAGCATCCAAAAGGTCTCGTTTGAAACCAGCGATCCGGGTATGTACACCAATTCCTGTCGCCCGGGCACGAAACGGTAGCGCGGGTCGCCGAAGCGCACTTGAATCGACGGCGATTCGACCGGAGTTCCGTCCTGACGAATCATCAGGAGCGGCCCGGTAATCCCTACGTTCGGGCCGGTGTAAACAATCACAGATCCGTCCGGCGACCATACGGGATTGGATGCTAGCCCCTTCGCTAAGCGAACCGGTTCACCACCCTGGACGGGAATCTTGAACAATCCGGGGCCGTTGCTGTCGTTGCCGCCAGCCACGATCCATTTCCCGTCCGGCGACCAGCCCGCAGCGCTTGACACATCGATCGTCTCCGCCAAAGGCCGGACGTCGCCACCCTCCGCGGAAAGCGTGTTCAATGTTCGCTTCCCTTGTTTACGTAAAATCACCGCGACGCGGCGACCGTCGAAGGAAACCGCGGCCGGCTCCAGAAGAGCACCGTCTGCGCCTCTCCAGATTTCCGTGGTCTGGCCATCTTCATAACGCCACAACCCGTCCCCTCCCCCGCGCGAGGACAAGTAGAAGAGCGAATTTCCTCCGTATCGTGGAGCAAATGCCCGCACCGTTGGCAGATTGAACGGCTTAACGTCCCGCTCCGCGGTTTGGCGATCCAGGAGTGGTACGCTCCACAGCTTGGCGGATGGATTGGAGACCGTGACCACCAGACGGTGGCCGTCTGCGCTGGCTTCCACCGACGAATAGATATCAAGACCGGAACTAATGCGGCGGCTGATTTTGCGCTCGGTGTCGAGGGACCAAAGCCAGGGTCCCGACCCGTTTTGGTCGGGCGCAACGTACAACAACGTTTGACGATCCAGCGGCGCCAGGTAGCGTATGTTGCTATTGCGTTGCGTCAAACGTTCAGGAGTTCCTCCTGAGGGGCGGATGCGCCAAATGTCCATTTCCCTGGTATCTTGAATTCCGCTCACAAAATAAATCCACTGCCCGTCCACTGACCATGTCGGAAAGTGATTGTGTCCACCCGGACCGAGCGTGAAAATTTGCTGCGCGTTTGCTCCAGTGGAATCGCAGACGAACATGGGGTCGCCTGTATCGGATGTATGGAACACGATCCGTGACCCATCCGGCGACCACGCAAGGTTTATTGCGTGCTCCGTGAGGAATGCGCGGGCGGTGCCACCGGTCAGAGGGATGATACGCAACCGCGTTCCACCAACAATACCGGCCAGCCAGATTTCAGAGCCGTCCGGAGTGAAGCCCATGTTTCGAAGCGGGGCTGTATTTTGCGCTCCGTGAGTGAGGTTTAAAAAACGCCCAGTTCCGACCTGGCTCACCCAGGTATCCACTGGTCCATCGCGGTCGGAACGAAACGCGACGTATTTTCCATCCCGCGAAATGGCGGCATCCGTCTCCGCTCCTTCGAAATCCGTGAAGCGCGTGAATTGGGCGTTGGCGAGGGGATTGTCTGGGGGCGCGGCCTGACGAAGCCACACGATTGCGAGTCCAGTCACCAATGCGATCACGATGATTGCTGCGACAACCGCACTCCAAATCGGGACGGCGCGGGGCGTACTCGGGACCTCCGTTTCGGGAGGGGCCGTCATCGCGTCTTCGATCTCGATTCGGGCGTCGCCGATATCGCGCAGGCGGCGCTGCGGGTCCTTCTGAAGGCAACGTCGCAGCAGATCGCGGATCTTGGCAGGAGTCGACAGAGGCAAGACCTGCCAGTCGGGCTCCCGTTCCAACACGGCGGCCATCGAGTCGGACCGAGTGTCCCCCGGAAACGCCTTCTTTCCCGTTAGCAGTTCGTACAACACACAGCCGAAGGCCCAAATGTCGGTGCGCTTGTCGACTGGCTTGCCACGCGCCTGCTCCGGACTCATGTACGCCGGCGTGCCTAGGATTCTCCCCTCTTCGGTGCCCGCCGCCGTCAGCGTCGCCATGTTTGAAGGATCGTGTTCGCCGTCCTGCGCAAAGGCCTTCGCCAAACCAAAATCCAGGACCTTCACTCGTGCTTCCGGCGTCACCTTCACGTTAGCCGGCTTCAAGTCGCGATGGATCACGCCCTTTTCGTGTGCCGCTTCCAAGGCTTCCGCGATCTGGCTGCCGATCTTCAGCGCCTCCTCGACTTGCATCGGACCAGTCTTAAGCCGTTCCGCTAGCGTCTTGCCGAGGACCAGTTCCATCACCAGGTAGTGCACGCCGTCGGATTGTTCGAGGCCGTAAATCGTGGCGATGTGGGGATGATTCAGCGCCGCGAGCATGCGCGCTTCACGTTGCAGGCGGGACACGAACTCGGGATCATGCGGGAGCGCCGCCGGAAGAACTTTGATCGCTACATTGCGTTGGAGCTTCGCATCTCGCGCTTCGTACACCTCTCCCATCCCACCGGCACCGACCAGCGAGATCACCTGATAGGAGCCCATCTGACGCCCAATGAATGATTGGCCTTGCAGTTCGCCGAACATCTTTGCCGCGGCCTCCCCTAGCGCGGGCCCTTCCAGAAAGCTGTCTGATCTTGCCCCCCTGGACAAGCAGCGATTCGACTTCGTGACGGAGCGCGTCGTTACCTTAACTGCAATTTGGCAGAGTATAACGCCGTTATGCTGTTCTCAGGGATAGTCAAGACGATTGCGGCGCTGAGTCCCGATAAATCCGCTCCTAGTAAGGTGGGCCGGAAATGTTTCCTTGTGGCTCGAAGACGATTCTCGCGAGAAGGTGGAGTCAGTTCTCTTGTTTGGATCGTGCGAAAGGGGTCCTGGAAGCGAATTCGGGACTGCAAGAGCGGAAGAACACAACCACGGAAGCAGTTACCATGAGCCGGATCTTTGCTTTCGGAAGCTCACAGGGAACCCAAATCTGAAGGTTCGCAAATCGTACAGTTCGGGGAGCCACTCCTCGACGACAGGCGCTGTGCATCGCGCCCGTCCGCGGAACCGCAAATTCACGCAGATTAAATTTCGAGCTCTTGCGGAACCGTGGCGAAGACTTTAGTCTATCGAGCGAAATGGACCCACAGTTCCTCATCCTCGGCGTGATCTGGTATATCGTTTTCCTTTTTTCCACCACATGCCACGAAGGTGCGCACGCCCTCGTCGCCAAGCTCGGCGGCGATCCCACGGCGTTTCACGGCGGACAAGTCACTTTGAATCCGCTGCCGCACATTCGCCGCGAACCGTTTGGGCTTCTGATCGTTCCGATTTTCACGTATCTGATCTCGCACTGGATGATGGGCTGGGCGAGCGCACCGTACAATCCGGAGTGGCAGCGCCGCTACCCGCGCCGCGCAGCGTGGATGGCCCTGGCGGGGCCGGCTGCGAATTTCAGCTTGATGATTTTGGCGGGGCTGGCAATTCGCGCCGGCATGATCTTGGGATTTTTCCGCGTCCCGAGTTCTGCGAGTTTTACTCATGTTGCCGAGGCGGCGGTTCCCGGAATGGCTGGTTTCGCAGCCACTTTTCTCAGCATACTTTTCGTGCTGAATCTCCTTCTCGGCACGTTCAATCTTCTTCCCTTCCCGCCACTCGATGGCAATACCGGGGTCACTCTCTTCATGAGTGAAAACAGTGCCATCCGGTTTCTCGACTGGTGGCGGAGCCAAGGATACGGAATGTTGGGGCTTCTCGTCGCATGGCTCTTGTTCGGTAAGCTGTTCAGCTTCATCTTTATGATTTCTCTTGCCGCGCTTTACCCCGGTTCCCACTGGGGCTGATATTCGCAATTGACCTATTCTCGGAATCCCAGTTCTTCCTGGTTCAAAGGCGCACATCGGCTTTGAATGGCACATTCACTCGTGCGGACGCATGATCCATCTCCCGCCTAAGTCCTTGCAAGTGAACAAGCGTGATCTCGTGCATTTTTGGCAATGCTTCTGCATTTGCTCCGCGGGAGGCCGAGCCATGAATTTCGCGACGAATAAAACAGACTGCTACCGTGTGGAAGTATCCGGATGGGATAAGCGAGAAAATTTCTTTGTTGAAAAGACGACTCTCGATTGGGGAAGCGGGGGACGAAAGGAAATCTTTCTCAAGACACTCGTAAGAATGGGCTCCATCTTGTTTGTGCGATTGTTGCAGCCCCTCGCGAGTGAGAACAATTTCCCGATCACATATCAGACCATGAATGTGACGGAGAACGACAAGGACGGGCAGATGCGCATAAGCGTTGAGCAATTGCGGCAGCGCGCGACACGCGGTGAGAAGGAAGTGGCGACGGTCGGCTCGACGACCATGGTGGCATGAATGGAGCTCGCCGGATCGGAGGTCGGCTGTTGCGTTTCCAGGGAAGGAAACAGTGGGATTTCGTCGGCGTTCTTCTTTGAGACTGCGGTTCTACTTCGGAACGTCGCACGCGCCAGTGGACACGAATTGGCAAGCAGAAGTTCCCTTGACGGAATCCTCCCTTCAAGTCGAATTAGCGATTAAGGGGCACAATCCATATAGTTTAGCCACAGGCTGGTTTCCGCCCAGGCCAGAATACGGCCGTTCTGGAAACCCCAAATCGTTCACGGAACAGTGGCATGGGCCTTGCCTAAGCATCTACTTATGGCAGCCCTCGAAGAAAAGCCCATCACCGGGATGGCGCGGAAAAACCTGCCCATAACCATCCTTGATGACGAGCTCGAGCAGGTGGAACTGGCCACCGGACGTCTCGAGAAAGCCGGATTCCCCACTGCCGGAACGACCAATCCTCAGGATGCGTTGCGAAAGATTCGGCTCGGCACGTGCCGAGTAGTCCTCGCAGATTTTAAGATGCCGGGAATGGACGGCCTCGAGTTTCTGGAAAAAGCCCTTCAAAGCGACCCGGGGTTGTACGTCATCCTCGTCACGGGCTATTACACCGTGGACTCCGCGATCGAAGCGATCAAGCGCGGCGCATACGATTACCTCTGCAAACCGATCGACTACCCGCGGCTCATGAAGACCCTCGACGAACTTGCAGAAGTCATTACGCGGCGTTCCCAAATCCGCGACCTGGAAGACAAACTCCTGAACAATCTTCAGTTTCATGGAATCGTGGGAAAAAGTCCGGCGATGCTGGAGGTGTTCGAGCTGGCGCGGAAGGTCGCGCGGCATTACACCAATGTGTTGATCACCGGGCCCACGGGTTCGGGGAAAGAGCTCATCGCTCGGGCGCTGCACCAGTTGAGTCCGGTGGCGCAGAAGCGTTTCGCCGTCTGCAATTGTTCGGCGCTCGTGGATACGTTGCTCGAAAGCCAGCTTTTCGGCCACGTCCGCGGCTCGTTCACGGGCGCCACGGAGACTCGTGCCGGCCTTTTTGAATATGCGGATGGCGGCACCGTCTTCCTCGATGAAATCGGTGAAACGTCCATGCAGATGCAGGCAAAACTTCTGCGCGTGATTCAGAACCGCGAAATCCAGTGCGTCGGATCGCCGGAAGTAAAGCATGTGGATGTGCGGCTGATCGCGGCGTCGAACCGCGACCTTCGCGCGGAGGTATTGGCGGGCCGCTTTCGAGAAGACCTATTTTATCGGCTGAGCTCCATTGAAATCCGGGTTCCCGGGCTCACGGAACGTCAGGAAGACATCCCCATCCTGGTGCAACATTTTCTAAAGAAATACAGCGAAGCCTACGGCAAGGCGTTCCAAGGCCTCACGCGCCGCGCGCAGATCGTTTTGCTGCAGCACGATTGGCCGGGAAATGTTCGCGAGCTTGAGAACGTGATTTCGAGCGCGGCCATCACCGCCAGCGCTGATTTCATCGACTTCGGCGATTTGCCTGAGCACTTGCAAAAGCCGCAACGGCACGGCGCGATGCCAGAGGACAATTGGCGCCCATTGCCGCTCGACGAAGTGCGCCGTTTGCACATCCGGCGTGTCTTGGAGATGTGCAATGGAAACCGCGTGCGCGCCTCACAAGTCCTGGGAATCGGCCGCACCAGCCTTTATCGCTTTTTGAAGCGCGCGCCCGGGCACGCAGCCGTGGCGAAGGGCGTCGCGTAGCGTGCGGCACCGTGCTCCATCTGCACACGGCGTTTCATCGTGCAGCAGTTCCGGAAGCAAGCACGATGCGTAACTCCCGCGTTTCGCGTCGCCCGAAGAAATTCCCTTTGGCAAAGCGAATGCACAGATAAGGGCAGGACAAAATCATGAAAGAACTGACGACGCAAATCAAAGACAGGAACGTTGACGCGAGCCTGGACCGGCGAGGCGAGCCGCGCATCCCGTTGGAATTCTCCATCGAAGTCTGCGGCTTTGACGCCACCGGACACTTTTTTACCGAACGGACCATGACGTGCGATGTCAGCAATTCCGGCTGCAAGTTCAGAATGAGTGTGGAAGTAGAGAAAAATTCGGTGGTGGCGATCCGAGTGGTCCACCACTTCAACGGCCGCGAGGTAGACTCACGGCCCCTGCTATTTCAGATTTTGCGGATCGAACAAGAATTCAGCGGGCAGGCGCTTGGAGTATGCAAATTGCAAGCCGAGCGGTTGTGGTGCGCGGACTTCCCTCAACCGAATAAGCCGTCCAACCCGTTCTCGTAATTTTCCCCTTGCACGAGCCATCTGCGACGCGTGGTTGGACTGAGCAAGCCACGCGCCGCCTCCTCTTCAGGCCGGTAGGAACAGCCGAATGAGTGCAAGGTTCAGAACCGTGATGTTGTCTTCAGTGGCTTTCGGTTGTGTACGCCGCGCTGTGAAGCAGATTCCCCGGCACGGAAACATTCGAATCCATGCGAACCAGGATGCCTGTCTGCGCGGGTAGATCGATTTCCTTGCCCTTCTTCGCGCAAATGTAGACGCCGCCGCCCACGAGGCCAAACACCGAGCCTCGCAAAACATTGCTGAAGATGGCGCCTACGACCGTGCCACCCGCCAATCCGAGGCCGACATCCGTAATGTCAGTCTTGATGTCGTGCTTCTCTTCGATGACGGCGCCTTCCACCGTCTTTATGTCTTTCCTCTGCCTTCCGGCATCCGTGCCACCGTTATAGATGGAGAGAATGCTCATCTGCGCAGGAAAGATTCGACTCTCGACCTCGACGGAACTGAACACCAGGTTCATCGAGGCCCCGCCGCGAAACATCCCGAACCATTTCGAGCGGGTGACGTTGGATACCGTGCCGTGAATTTTGGCTCCCGCGGGCAGAACGAGTGTGTTGCCGATAAATACAGGCTCGGCAACGATTGCCGTGAAGGGATCACCGTCGCGGGCAACGGTTGTGCTCAGCCCGTTGAGCAGACTGAGACGCACTTGCGTGCCTGGTTGAACTTGATTGGCTTGGGCGTGAACCGCCGGGGTGAGCAAAAGGATGCAGGACACCACGGCGCAAAGACTGATCAGACGTTTCATTCGTTCCTCCTCGCCCGGATGGAGTGTCCGGGCATACCCGTATCGTGGGCTTTGCCGCTGGCGCCGCGGGCGGGTGCGGAGGATGCACCCGGCAATAAGATACTGCAATGCGACGAAAGGTTGCGCGGAAATCAACCACGATTGTTCCTAATCGCTACCCTTCTTCCGCGCGGTGGAGGGGTATGCTAGACTCCGCGCAGCGGTCCCGCAGCTGAAAATATTGCTGCGAAGACTGCCGATTGGTGGAACTTCGGGCTCTGTGCAACGATTCCCCGTGAACCCCGCCAGGCCCGGAAGGGAGCAACGGTAACGGGTCAGCTTCGTGTGCCGCGGAGTACCCGAAGTTCCTCTCATCGGGCCCGGCCGCTTCCGCCGGGAAGGTACGAAGCGAGACAACTGCCCTTTCCATGAGCTACAAAGTCATCGCGCGAAAGTATCGCCCGCAAACGTTCAGCGAAATCGTCGGGCAACAACACGTGACGCAGACGCTTGCGAACGCGATTCGAACCAACCGCGTGGCGCATGCTTACATTTTTTCGGGCGTGCGCGGCGTGGGGAAAACCACGACGGCTCGCATCCTTGCCAAGGCGATGAATTGCGCGAAAGGGCCCACGCCCGAGCCGGACAACACGTGCAATTCCTGCCGCGAGATTTCCGCCGGGACTTCGCTCGATGTTCTTGAGATTGACGCGGCTTCCAACCGCGGCATCGACCAGATTCGCGAGCTGCGCGAAATGGTTCGTTACGCGCCCGCCTCGAGCCCCTACAAGATCGTAATCCTTGACGAAGCGCACCAACTGACGGATGAAGCTTCGAACGCCTTGCTGAAGACGCTGGAAGAGCCGCCCGAGCGCGTAATTTTCATCCTGGCGACGACGCGCGCGGAAGATCTCGTCGAGACAATCAAATCACGGGCGCAGCTTTTCCAATTTCGGTCTCTTTCCTTCCAGGAAATTGCGGGCGAGATCGAACGCATCGTGAAAACAGAAAATCTAAAAATCGATACAGGCGCTGTGGCCGTTCTGGCGCGCGCGGCCGAAGGGAGCATGCGCGACGGGCTTTCGTTGCTCGAACAGGCCATGGCCTATTGCGGCGAAACAATCACGGACGCCCAGGTGCGCGAGCTGCTTGGCGTGGTGGCCGAGGGTGTACTGGACGAACTCGTCGAAGCGATTGCGGTTTCCTCCGCCGAGCGCGCGCTCGGGTTGGTGCATCGCCTGATCGCCGATGGACAGAACCTGCAGCACTTCTGCCGCGAGGCGATTCGCCATTTCCGGAACTTGCTGGTGACGCGCGTGTGCGGCGCGGAATCGGAGCTCGTGGCAGCGCCGGCCGATGAACGGCCACGACTCGCGAAACAAGCAGCGCGGTTCAGCGAAGAAGACCTCACGCGATTCTTTCAAATCCTGCTGGCCACGGACGACGATCTCCGGCGGCAGCCCGATCCGCGTCTGCATCTCGAGCTGGGGCTTTTGAAGATGGTGAACGCGCAGCGGCTCGCGCCGCTTGAGGAAGTTCTCGCGGAGTTGCGCGGCGAAGCCCGACTCTCGCCGGCGAGTGCGCCTCCTCGCGCCATGTCTGCGGCGCAATCGGCATCTTCTTCGTCTTCCGCCGCTGCAGCGGCTCGCATGGCTCCGGCAAAGTTGGCACCGCCGGAATCGAGTGCGGCACCGCCGCGAGCGTCTTCGCCCATCCCGGCATCGCCACCGCGGATTGTGGCGCGCGCTGCGGAAGAGGTAACGAGCGGATTGGCATCCGCACAGGTGGATGCCATCAAAGCGGCGCTGCAAGGACAAAAATTTTTGTGGTCCATGATCGAGCACGCCACGCGCTGGGAAATCGAAAGCGGCGAGTTGCGGCTTTTCTTTCCGACGGAAAGCCGCGCGCTCGCGGAAATGTTGCAGGCGCGCGACCCGATGGAACGTTTGCGCACAGTCTTACACCAAGTGGTGGGCCAACCGCTGCGCGTCTGTGTTAAACTCGAAACTGGTCGGGCAGCAATGGGCCGCGGTTCGGAGCTGCGGGCCCGATTTGAAGAAGATCCGATCGTTAGGGCGATGCTCGAACGGTTTGGCGGCCAGATTTCGAAGGTGAAGCGCCCGGGCGAGGAATGACCCATGGAAGTAAAAGCACTGCAGCAAATGTTGGCGCAGTTCCGGCAAGTCCAGGAAAAGCTCGAGAAGCAGATTGACGAGCTTGTCGTGGAAGCATCGGCCGGAGGTGGAATGGTCGCCGTGAAGATGAACGGCCAGAAGCAATTGACCGAAGTGCGCATCGAGCCTGAGATCTTCAAGGGCAAGGACCAGGAAATGCTGCAAGAGCTCGTCCTCGCAGCCGTGAACGAAGCAACGCGGCGCGTGGACGAAGAGCTTTCCAAACAGGTCAAGGACATCACCGGCGGTATGCCCGGAATTATGGGCCTGAAAATTCCCGGCCTGTTCTGAACGGCATGACACTTCTGAGAACCGGACCCCTCAATCGGTTCCGATTCCCTTCTGTTTTGAATCCCTCACTATGGACGGGACTGCATGCCTGATTTTGCGCCTTCCGTGACGCGATTGATCGACGAGTTGAAGCGGCTGCCCGGCATCGGACAGAAGACGGCGCAGAGGCTTGCATTTTTTCTCCTGCGCGTGGACCGGCAGCAAGCATTCGCGCTTTCGGACGCGATTCGCGACGCGAAGGAGAAGGTCCGCGAATGTTCCATTTGCAACAACATTACGGACGCCGATCCGTGCCTATTTTGTTCGAGTGCTACGCGAAACAAGGGAATCATCTGCGCGGTGGAAGAGGCGACGAATATTCAGGCCGTTGAAAAGACGAGACAATTCAACGGGCTCTACCACGTTTTGGGCGGCGCGCTATCGCCTCTGCAAGGCATCGGGCCCGATCAATTGAAAATCAAGAGCCTCATCGAAAGATTAAAGGGCAACACCGTGGATGAAATCATCATCGCGACGAACCCAACGGCCGAAGGCGAAGCGACAGCGGTTTATCTTTCGAAACTCATCAAGCCGCTCGGCGTCCGCGTGACGCGCATCGCCATGGGAATCCCAGTCGGCTCGGATCTGGAATACGCGGACGAAGTCACCATGCTCAAAGCCATGGAAGGCCGCCGCGAGCTTTAGCTTCCGGGCTTTCTGTCACTCGATCATCCGCGCGAAGACTACTTCTTTTTGGGATCTTCTTTCGGGGTCTCTGCGGAAACTGCGGGCTTGTTCTGATTGCCTTTCCCCCCAAGATCCAGCCCGAACGAAGGATTGTCCTTCGGTCCCGTGATCTTAATCGGCAGGACGGCTCCTGCTTTTTGGCCTTGAAAGAAGGGATCGACCGCCTTCAGGAAAAAAGATTTCACGCCGGTGGTCGTCTGCGACAATTTCGCCTGCATGATCAACTGCCCGTGAAAATCGATTTGGCCATTTCCAATGGAGTAGATGCCGTGCAAATGAATGGTTGCGCCGGTGACATGAAAACTTAGATTCGAAAATGTCACGACACCTTTCTCGACATGGAAATTTCCGGTCAAATCCGATTCGGCGTTGTCGATGCTGGTGTCCTTAGGTTTTCCTTGTCCTTTGCGGCTGAGGGTGTCCACTTTTTCCTGGACGGCCTGGCTCGAAAACTTTTGGTTGACGACCCCCACTTGACCGTCGAGCTTCAAGCGGTCGAGAAGGTCCGCGGTGCCTTCGGGGATGTTGATTTTTGCCTTCAACGTGGCGGCGCCCGTGATTGCCGGCGGATCCGAATTGACGGCTAGGCGCAGCATATCTTCGATCCGCGCTTTTTCCGACGCGGCATTCAGGGTGATGCTCCGGCCTTTTACTTCGCGACTTTCATCCACGATCTCGCCCTTGACTTCCAACGTCGTGTGCAGGAACTGCGCGATGACACTATTGAGATACGTGTTCCCATTTGTTCCGTCCACCAAGGCAGAGAAATCGGTGTGCAAAGCAATCGCCCGGCCACCCGTGCGCAAACGAAAGTCGGGGACGTCGGTTTCTCCCTCGACCGTCAGGTAATCGAGCGGCCCGTTGAATTTTCCCTTGGACGAAAGAGTCCCTTCAATTCCCTTCAGGGTTCCGAGGTCGGCATGGTCGAATGTGTATTGCCCGACCGCAGGAGTTTCGCTCGGTTCGTTCGCGAGCCACGGACCGAACTTGCCGGTGGATTCGATTTCACCGGCCGGGACGGGGTTCGTCAGTGTCGCGTGGAAATCGGCCGGACGGTCGAAACTGAAATTGTGCAGGTCGAGATGATGGATCGGGACTTCGCGGGGTGGCTTGTCATTTTGTGCCCGCAGCACAACGATAATGGCGTCATCGGCGCGCAACTCCTCAATGAGGACCGGATATTCTTTCGCGAGGTCCTCGTCGGTCCCGTGAATCAGAGGCTTACTGCCGGGTTCACGCGGCGGTGTATGGATTTGGAGGCCGTCGACCTGTACGAATGCGATCGCTGGTTTGACACGAAGCAATGCCAGAAGATTCGCGTAGACGGAAACTTTCCGGACCTGGATCAGCGGGGGCAGATCGGTTCGCCCGTGGAACCGCAATTCGACTCCCGTGACGGTCGCGTGGACTCGTGGAAACAACGAAACCTCGAAGTCGGCGAATTGCACCTGACTCTGAAAGTGCGTTTGCAGAGTCTTCTCGACACGATCGCGGACAATAGTCTGAATCCTGTTGCGCAATGCAAATAGCGTAACAACGGCCGCGAGGACCAGGGCAAGAACGATGGCTGCGGCAATGATCCATTTGCGCGTTCGCTGGGGTTGCATAAGTGCCCAAGCCTACGCGACCCGGAACGCATTTGCCATACCGGGTTCACCGGATGGGATGCCGAATCTTCTGCCCCAGCAACTGGAAGCCTTCGGAGGATAGGGGTCACGTTTCTTTGGCTTCGAGTACTTCCCGGTCCTTGCCTGCCTGCCCGCAACGGCGTATACAGAGAGTGAAACGCGGAGGTGCCCGGTGCCCGCATTCGACAAATATATGGCCCAGTACGATCACGAGCACACAAACATTTGGAACAAAGTGATGCATGGAATCGGGATTCCCGTCATCCTTGCAGGGATCGTCCTGCTGGTCCTGACCCACTGGCGATTAGGGCTTGCGCTTTTCGTCGGTGGGTGGATTCTTCTATTCGCTGGACATCGCATCGAAGGCAACAAGCCGGCGTTCTTCCAGGGCTTGATCTATTTCCTGGTGGGGCCGATCTGGGTGGCGAAGGAAATCAAGGACGCGATCTTCGGAACTTCTCACGGCCCCACCGCCACGCATTAGCTTGCGAGAGTTTTTATGCGTTTGGCACTGGCTTCAGGAAGACCGCAAGTTACCTTTTCGCACAGACATATTGTGCCGCTCGACCAGCCTGAGTCGGGATGCTAGCCTAGGAATTGACCCCGGAGGGCCGCGTGACCGAATCTTTGCCTTCAGCCGATCCCGGCACACAGAAGCGCCGCAGCACGCGCATCGTGCAGGCTGTGCCGATCACGGTCACGGGTGTGGACGCGCTCGGACAACCGTTCAAGGAGCGCACAACGACCGTGATGGTCAACTGTCACGGCTGCAAGTACCAGTCGAAGCACTATGTCCCTAAGAATTCAATCATCACGCTGGAGGTTCCCCGCCCCGAACATTCACTGCCCCCGCATAACATCCAGGGGCGCGTCGTTTGGGTCCAGCGGCCGCGCACAGTTCGCGAACTCTTTCAAATCGGCCTTGAGTTCGAGGCGCCTGGAAATGTTTGGGGAATCTCATTTCCTCCGGAGGATTGGGTCTCGTTTGCCGGCGATGTCGGGCCGGAGATACCTGCGCCTTCCGAGCTGATTGAGCCTGCTGAGCCGGGGGCCTCAGTTGCGCCCCAGCAGGCTGCTCCGACTGCTCCTCCCGAACCCACTGTGCACGCACCGATTGCGCATGCACCAGATGCGCAGGCAACCGTGTCCCCCGCGCCCGCTGCACCGGCGACACCCGCCGCGCCCCCTGCCGACGGCAAGATTCACGTGATGCCGAACCCTGCGCAAACTCAGGATACGCAGCTGGCGATGGCTCGTCAGATGGCTCGATTGGTTGTGGAGGCGAAAGAAAGCCTCGATAAGACGCTCCGCAAGGGAGCCGAAGCGGCCATCACCGAGGAAATGACGATCGTCCGCCAGCAGCTCGACATGCAACTCCACGAAACTGTGGAGAGGGCTCTCAAGGTTTCGATGGAGCGCGCTTCTGAGGCGGCTGCGAAGAAAGTCGTTCAGGAGGCAGCCGAGCGCACGTCGGCGATTGTCGAGCAAGCGCGCAAAGCAACCGAGACGTCTCGGGAGCAATTGGACTTGAAAGTCCGCCAGGCTGTGGAGGCCGCTGTCAGCAATGTAGCGGAACAGGCGGCGCAGCAGGCCGCTCAGCAAGCCACCGCGCAAAACATGAAACAGGCGGTCGAGCAAGCTGTCGAACGCGTGATTAGCGAACGCGAGGCGGCCACGCCTTCGCTCGGCATTCTCTCCTCTCCCGAAGCCGCGCAGACTCATCTCGAAAAGTGGCGGAAGGATCTCGAAGCGACAGCGCAGAATGTCCGCAGCCAGACCGTTGAACAATCTCAGGCCGATGTCGCGGCAGCGAGCAAGCGTTGGCAGCAAGAATTCGAAGCGGCCCTGACGGGCGCCAGCCAAAAAGTCAACGAGAAGCTCAACACTGTCGAACAATCTCAGGCCGATTTCGCTGCGGCAAGCAAGCGCTGGGAGGAGGAATTCGAGGCCTCCCTGACAGGCGCCACGCAGAAAGTCAACGAGACCATCAACGAAGCCTCCCAGAACGCGGCGGCGCAAATCGAAAAGGACATCGCCGCGCGCAACTCGAGCCTTCGCGAAGTGCTCGACGACGTGATCGCGGGAGCGGCGACAACGATCGAATCGCTCGGCGCCGATCTCAAGCAAGAGCAGGCGCGCGCCGAAGAAACGAAGGAGCGACTCCACGAGGCGTCTCAGTCGGCAAAGGATCAACTCCAGGAGGCGTCGCGGTCTGCAAGGGAGCAACTGCAGGAGTCGTCTCGGGCCGCCGTCGAGCAGACCCGGCAGCGCCTCAACGAGATTCTCGCCGCGCAATCCGAGCAGGCCGGACAGAAAGTGGACGAGGTGATCGCCCAGCGGGTCGAGAAACTGGAGCCGCAGATTGAAGAGTCTGCCGGACGAATCGTCGTCCGCATTTCAAACGAGATCGCGCAGAAGCTCGGGCCGCGGCTCGAAGACGTGCAGAAGGCGGTCGCCGACCTTGCGGATGCAGAGAAGCAGGCCGCGCACTTACAGACGACAATCCGCGAGCAGGTGCGGGAAGTCTCCGAGCAAACGGTGCAGGAATCGCTCAATCGGCTGCGCCAGGAGACAGCGAAGTTTCCTGAGGAGTTTCAGGAGTCCTGCCGCGAATCACTGAAAAAGGTGGAGGCAGAACTCGAGCAGAAGGGCGTCGAGACGCAGCACGAGACCTACGAAGCGCTCTTGAAAGCCTCCGAGTGGTACCAGAAAAAGGCGCAAACCACGATGCAGACTACGCTCGAGAGGTCCGTCGAGCAATCCACTACGGCGCTGCGCGATCGCGCCGCTGAAATCTCGAGCCTGCTGGCTTCCGAGCTCGATCACTACCGCCGAACCTACGTCGAGCACAGCCAGGCGCAGATCGAAGATGCCGCGAAGGAAGTGGTGGATCGCGAGCGCGGGAAGCTCAATGAAAATGCGGAAATGGCGGCGTCGGGTTTTTCCGATCAGGTCCATCGCGTCTCCCAGGAATCGCTCGACCGCTTTGAACGAGCCACGCGCGACGCGCTTGAAAAAGCACGGTCGGACATGGAGTTCAACCGCGAGGGGTCCCTGGAACAATTTCAGGCGAAGCTCGACGAGCGCATGACGGAGGGTGTCGAACAGGCGCGCACCTACCTGCAATCGCAGCTTCTGCCGTTGATGGAAGCCTGGGAAGCGAACCGAGACGCGGAGAAACGCGATTGGATGGAGCAATTGAAGAAGTCCACCGACGAGTCCATTGAGCAGTACAAGGGACGCCTTGAAAACGCCTCGAATTCCTGGCTCCTCGCCTCCGCCACCACTCTCGGACAACACTCGCAGGTCGTTCTCGACACTCTCGCCAAGGCCGCTGAAAAGCGCCTGCGCGAGACTTGCTCCGAGGTCCTCGCGGGCATGGGCGACACGCTGAAGGAGCGGCTCCTGGGAATCTCCACGGATTTCGGTTCCGCAGACGACGAAGACCCTCCAAATCGAAAGAAGTAGGCTCGGCTTGACGCACGCTTCCCTGAAGTGATTCCCTTCGATTTCCGGCTCGGAGCGACATGCCGGTATAATGGCCGCTATGTCGAATCAGGCCTACTTGAGTATTTGGTGCAAGGATTTCCCGGAAGAGCGCATCCTCGAGAGATTCGGAAGCTTTCTCGCGACGGTCCCCTTCTCGGCGACAAAGCCGGGCTTCACCTACTTGGTCATCCGCGCCCTGGATTACACCGAAGTGCCGCTCTTGGAGCAAGACCTGCGATCGGCGCCGCTCGATGCCGAGGGAATCGTTGAAATTGCCCAGGACCATTTGCACAGCGACTGCTCGTATGAAGTCCGCTCGCAATGGGATTTGTGGGTCTTTGACAGCGAGATCGGCCGATGGCAGTTGCAACCGCAAACGCTCGAGCTCTTCTGCCATGGCGAGGATTACGACGACGGCTTTTGGCGGGAAAATGGGCATCTGGAAGCGAGTCTCGGGTTCGAACACCTCTTCACGGGTCACGCCGGATTGCTCGGCATTCGCCGGATCGCGAAGTCCTTGCCACAGAGTCCGGAGGAACAGCAATTTCTTGCATCCATGGCGAACCCGGGGAATCTACAGATGTACCAGGAAAAAACACGCGAGAACATCCGCAAACTGTTGGATTGGATTCGCCGGATCGAGAAAGCTGTGCCGGTGGAACGCGCTCAGCTCATTTCCGAGGGAGAAGAAAATTTTGAAGTGCGTATGGAAGAAATTCTGTCAGCTCACTAGCATTGGCGCGGTCATTGCCGTCGCTGCCGCCACCGCGCCGACAGCCACCCCGTCCAAACGCGCGAATGAATTGACGCTCGCCGGTTTGCGCCCTGGCCGCGACAAAATTGTTTCCCCTGCGAAGACGTTTCGTGGACTCGAGCAAGATACGGACGCGAGCGATGCGTTTCTATGGGGCGATATCTGCACGCACCGCCAGCTCAGGGTCGAAGTGGGGCCAGATCACGTCATTCGCACGATCACTGCTGCTTACGGCTACAAGGCGGAGATCATGGCAAAGTGCCTTGCATCGGTGACGGACCCGAAGCGATTGAAGCTGCTCGAGACCGGGCGTGGGCTGGTCCTCGGCGATGCCTGCAGCAAAGTGATCGAAATCTACGGGAAGCCGGAATCCGAGAGCCCTTCCGTGAAATCCAATGAAGAGTTAGAATTATATTTCTACGCCTTTGATTGGGCTGGCTCGGACGTGCCTCAGGTGCTGGATGTGTCCTGCAGCAGCGCCACAGGGAAAGTCGTCGAGATCATGCTCGCGGCGTCGAGCCTGTGACCATTTCACGTGCATGAAAAGAATCGTGCAAATCGCGGCTGCCGGTGTGGTTGCGTTGATGATGGCTTCCTGCGGCGGCTCGTCCTCGCCGGCCGCGAAGACCGAAGCTGCGTCGCCGAAGCCCGCTGCGCCGGCCATCCCGACGGAGATTCAGAGCGCGGCTGAATCGGCGCTCGGCTCGGAGACGCAAGTTTTGGCCTACGGAGATCTTGCCAAAAGCGGCCGTCAGCAGATCCTTGCTGCGAACCGGCTGAAGGTGACGCCGCAAGGGACTGTCCCAGGCACGCTCGTGACGCGTGCGGCAGTGATCGAGCAGGATGGCGGCGCGTGGAAGGAAATCTTTCGTTGCGACGAGAATCTGAAAAACACGAATGGCTTTCTAGGCGGGACGCCGCTGGCATCTGTTCCCGCTTGGCGGCTCCAATTTGAGCAAGACCCGGTGAAGGGCCTGCAGATGTATTTCACGCCGCTCGAAAAACCGCAAGGAGGGTACATCACGACGATCGCTGTCCGCTGGAATCCCAAAATGAAGAGATACGGTTCTCTCGATCGAAATTACGAGGAATTTCTCGGTGAAGTTCCGGCGCTCGAGACGCCGGAAAGGCCAATTCGCTAATGAGCGCCATCGCACAACCCGTCGCAACAGCCCGAGCGAAGCCCGAGCGCCAATTATCGGGCTGGCGCCAATTGAGGACCCTGCTGCCCTACGTCGTGCGCTACAAGGGAATGGTCGCGGGCGGCCTTCTGACCCTTGCGCTGATGGGAATCGTTGGTGCGCTGCCGCAATTGATCATCGGCTCGATCACGGATTGCCTGAAGGGATCGCCGCAACCGCTTTCGACGCTGACCGGTTTTTCGCGCGCAATCCTCCGCCCAATCTTTTCCTTCTATGCGCCGCTGAGTCGGCATGCGCTCGGACTCTACTGTCTAATCCTCGTGGCCGCCATGCTCATCAAGGGGTTCTTCTCGTATTGGACGAGGTGGATTCTGATCGGCGTCTCCCGGGAAATTGAATTCGACCTGCGGAACGATCTGCTGGAGCGCCTCGTTAGGCTCGAACCCGAGTATTACGTCCGCAACCGCACAGGCGATCTGATGTCGCGCACCACGAATGACCTGAACGCCGTCCGCATGGTTCTCGGACCGGGGATCATGTACACAGCCACGACCGTTTCGACCATGGTTCTGGCGGTGTATTTCATGCTCAAACTCTCGCCGCACCTCACGTTTTGGGTTCTCTTGCCTGTGCCCATCGTGGCGATTGCGGTTCGCTATTTCGGCCAAATCATTCATGTGCTCTCCGAGCAAATCCAGGCCGCGCTCGGCGTGCTCTCCACCCGCGCGCAGGAGAACCTCACCGGGATGCGCGTCATCCGGGCTTACGCACAAGAGAAGCAGGAGGTCGCGAAGTTCGACGAAGCAAATCGCAATTACGTGGACAAGAACATTAAGCTGATCAGCACGTGGAGCCTTTTCTTCCCCGCACTTTCGGCGCTGATCGGCGTGACCTTCCTGATTCTCCTCCGGAAGGGCGGCACCGAAGTGATCGACCACGCGATTTCCGTCGGCACGTTAATGGCGTTTTACTCGTTCCTTCTGCAATTGGTGTGGCCGATGATCGCGCTCGGCTGGGTGACGAATATCTTTCAACGCGGCGCCGCCTCCATGGGACGTCTGAACTATATCCTCACGGCTGAACCCAGCATCAACGATGCTGCGGCATCGCCGGCGCTTCTCGCGGCGGAAGGGGCGAGACCTCGCGATGGGAATTCTTCGGAGGCGCCCGGCACGATTCGAGGTGACATCGAATTTCGCCATCTGTCGTTTGCTTATCCGACGGCCTTGAACGGAACGGGAACCACCGAGGTCCTGCATGACGTCAACTTGAAGATTCCCGCTGGTTCGACGCTTGCCGTCGTGGGCCCCACGGGCAGCGGGAAGTCCACGCTCGCTGCGCTGATCGCGCGGCTTTGGGAAGCGCCGCCCGGAGAGTTGCTGCTCGACGGACGCTCGATTCGGGAATATCCGCTCGCCGAGCTGCGCCGCTCGATCGGCTATGTGCCGCAGGATACCTTCCTTTTCAGCGATACGATCCGCGAGAACATCGCATTTGGTGTTCACGATGCTCTCGAGGAGCATATCTACGAAGCGGCGGAAATCGCGAGCATCTCCGGCGAAATTCAGAGCTTCCCGCAACGATTCGAAACCATGGTGGGTGAGCGCGGGATCACGCTATCGGGCGGCCAGAAGCAGCGGGCGGCTCTGGCACGGGCGATTTTGAGGCAGCCGAAAATTCTCGTGCTCGATGATGCGCTTTCGAGCGTGGACACCGATACCGAAGAGCGCATTCTGCGGCGGCTGCGCGACGTAATGCGCCAGCGGACCACAATTCTCGTCGCACATCGTGTTTCGACCGTTAAGAGCGCCGATCAAATCGTAGTTCTTCGGGAGGGTCGCATTATCGAGCGCGGAACGCACGATGAGCTGCTGGCACTCGGCGGTTATTACGCCGATCTATACCAGAAGCAATTGCTCGAAGAAGAGTTGGAACGCGAATGAGCGACTTCCGCGAAGAAGAAAAATTAGGGAAGTTTTATGACTCGCAGCTCACCCGGCGGCTGCTGAAATACCTGCATCCCTACCGCTGGCAGGTCGCGCTGGCTCTCTCTATCACGATTGGCGTCACGGCGATGGAGCTCGCCGGGCCCTACTTATTCTACCGCGCGATTGACGACTTCATTCTCCCCGGCGCTTCGGGTGAAATCCCCAGGGACATCGCCGTGCGAGGCTTGCTCTGGGTCATTGTGGCGTTTGCTGCTTCCATCATCGCGGGATTCGCGTTGCAATACATCCAGGTCCGGATCATGCAGTGGGTCGGGCAGAAAACGATGTACGACCTGCGAAAAGAAATCTTCGAACATCTGCAACGGCTGCCGATGAGCTTTTTCGACCGCAGCCCGGTGGGCCGTCTCGTCACGCGGTCGACGACGGATGTGGACGCCCTGAACGATCTTTTTGCCTCGGGCGTCGTGGCCATGCTCAACGACGTCGTTCTTCTAGTCAGCATGGCTGCCCTGCTCTTCAAATGGCATCCATTCCTCGCATTGGCAACGCTCTCGCCCCTTCCGTTCATGTTCCTGCTGACATATTTCTTTCGCAACAAAGTGCGCAACGCGAATCGGAAAATCCGCACGGCCATTGCGCGCATCAACGCCTTTTTGCAGGAGCACATCAGCGGAATGGCGATCGTGCAGCTCTTCAACCGCGAGCAGAAATCGCGCGCGCAGTTTCGCGAGTTGAACCAGATCCATATGGACGCCTATAAGGACGCCATTGACGCCTTTGCGTTTTTCTACCCCGCTGTCGAGTTTCTCAGTATGGCGGGCGTGGCGCTGCTTTATTGGGTGGGCGGAATTCGGGTGATCGCGGGAGGCATCGGAATCGGCGTCTTGATCGCCTTCATGCAGTACGCCCAGCGTTTTTTCCGGCCGATTCAGGACCTGAGCGAAAAATTCAACATCCTGCAAAGCGCGATGGCGGCTTCGGAGCGCATCTTCAAGCTGCTCGACGAGCCGCTGACTGTCGTTTCGGCCGAAAAAGTGATTTCGATCGCTGCGCCGCGCGGCGAAATCGAATTCCGCAACGTTTGGTTTGCCTATCACGGCGGCGCCACGCCCAAGGAAGACGAATGGGTTCTTCGTGACATCTCTTTCCGCGTCGAACCGGGACAGACACTCGCGATTGTCGGCCATACGGGCGCCGGGAAAACCACGATTATTCAGCTTTTGCTGCGATTCTACGACATTCAGCGCGGCCAGATTCTGCTCGACGGTGTGGACATTCGCGAGTTGGGGTTGCAGGATTTGCGGCGGCTGTTCGGAATCGTGCTGCAAGACCCGTTCCTCTTCACTGGAACTCTGGAATCGAACGTCAAACTGGGGACCGAAACGATCAGCCGCGCTGCGACGGAAAGCGCTCTGCGGGAAGTCGGACTCGGCCCGTATCTGGATCAGCTCCCGCAGGGCGTCGAGTCGCCTGTATCCGAGCGCGGCGCGACTCTTTCGGTGGGCCAGCGGCAGCTGGTCAGTTTCGCGCGCGCGCTGGCGCACAACCCGAAATTCCTGATCCTGGACGAGGCCACCTCGAGCGTGGACACGAAAACCGAGATCATGATCCGCGAAGCGCTCGACCGGCTCCTCGAAGGGCGTACCGCTGTGGTCGTTGCGCATCGACTGAGCACGATTCAGCACGCTCATCGCATTCTCGTCTTCCACAAAGGTCGCTTGCGCGAGCAAGGCTCGCACCAGGAACTCCTGGCTCTGCGCGGAATTTACTATCGGCTCTACCAACTTCAATACAAAGAACAAGAGTTGGCGGTTCCCTTACCCAGCGCCGGCGCGCCCGGATTCTCGCGACCGTTGCCAGCCGATGACTGACGTGCCGGCGGATCCGCACTCGGGCCGCCTGCTTCGAAATCCCACCCCGCCTTTCTCGCTGCGATTGCGCGAACGGAACGCATGAGCGCGCAAATTCTGATTTCTGCCGGCGAGGCTTCGAGTGAGATGTATGCCGCACGCCTCGCGACGGCGTTGCGCGCGCGCACCGGCGGCCGGCTTTTCGGGATGGGCGGGCCGCGAATGGCCGAAGCGGGCGTCGAACTGATTGCGGACTATCACGAAGTGGCGGTCGTGGGCATCGCTGAAGTCCTGCACAAGATTCCGTCGGTTGTACGCGTGCAGCAGCGGCTCGCGCGCGAAGCGGCTCGGAGGCGGCCGGCACTTGCCATTCTTGTGGATTCGCCGGGCACGCACCTAGGCGTCGCACGGCGCCTGAAAAAGACCGGAATTCCGGTTGGATATTTTATCGGGCCGCAGGTGTGGGCGTGGCGCGCGGGGCGTGTCCGGATCGTCAAGCGGCTTGTGAAGCGAATGGTCGTCATCTTCCCATTCGAGGAGAAGATTTATCGCGATGCGGGCGTGCCCGCGGATTTCGTGGGGCATCCGCTCGTGGACGTCGTGCGGCCGGGGATGACGCGTTCGGAGTTCGCCGCGCGCTACGGCCTGGATGCGAAGCGGCCCATCGTTACGCTGCTTCCGGGCAGCCGCCGGAATGAAATCGCGCAGAACTATCCGCGTATCCTGGAGGCATGCAAGAGGCTTTCGAACTCCGGCAACATCCAGTTCGTTCATGCAGCCGCGCCGGGGTTGGGCGCGGCCGTGTTCGAGCGATACGCTAAGACGGGAGTCGAGGTGAAACGAGTCGAAGGCGCCACCTACGATGCCCTGGCCGCGGCGGACTGCGCCATTGTCGCGAGCGGCACGGCCACGGTGGAAGCAGCTCTGCTCGGCACGCCTATGGTCGTCGTCTACCGCGTCTCTCCGCTCAGTGCCGTCCTACTCAAGCGGATGATCCGTGCCCCTTTTATTGCCATGGTGAATCTGATTGCGGGGAGGCGAGTGGTTCCGGAGCTGATTCAACGTGATTTTACGCCCGCCGCGGTCGAGCGGGAAGTTCGCAAATTGCTCGAATCGCAAGCGGCACGCGAAGAAATTCGCGCGAGGTTGGCGGAGGTCCGCGCTAAGCTCGGTCCGGGCGGTGCGATTGAGCGAGCCGCGGACATTTTCGCCAGGATGTTGTAACCTTTTCGTCGAGGCAACTGCGTTTGGTCGCCCGGTATCTTATCTCTGTAGGAACTCGGTTCTAGGGAAGAGGGCTTCTCTTGCTCAAGGTCCAACGACTCTTCGGCGTCCTGCTGCTCTCCTTATGTGCGGCAACCGTCGCATCGGCGCAATCCGCGCATGGCTTTCCCTATCGCGCGACAAATTACAACGTCGAAGTCTTGCTGCATCCGGACGAACAGACGATCTCCGCTCTAGCCAAAGTGGATTTCGTCGGCAAGGAAGTTTCCAAGACATTGACCGTAGAGTTGCACGCGGACCTCAAAGTGAACTCCATCCGCGCTGCCAGCGGCCCGCCGCTGAATTTCGAACGCGATGGCAGTAATCCGCTCTTGGTCCACGTGGCTCTCCCGGAAACCGGAACGCCAGGAAAACAGGTGACGCTCACGTTCGACTACACCGGTCCCGTGTCGAGCCTGGAAGACAGCCCGACAAAGGGCGTGCGGTTTGCTTCCGTTGATAAGACATCGGCGTATCTCCTGCTCCCGGCGCGCTGGTTCCCTTTGACGGATTATCCTTCGAACCGCTACACCGGAACGTTCAAGATTGTCGTGCCCGATTCGTTCGCGGTAGTCGGAACAGGCAAAGCGGACCGGCCGACCATGCTCCCGGGAATCGGCAAGGGAGTGGCGGGTCAAGCCACCTACGTGTTCCACTGCGATCGCCCTGCGCCGGTTGGAACTTTCGTCGCGGGCAGCCTGCAATTGAATCCGGTTCAAACGGAAGGCTTCGACGTATCCGTGTACACGCCTCCGGCGCAAGCTTCCACAGCAGCCTCCTATGCCAACTCGCTCGCGCACATCCTCACCTATTTCAGCGATACGTTCGGCGCTCCCGAAGGCGAACAAGCGTGGACCATTGCGCAATTGCCGGACGGCACGCTGCAAGGATTCTCTGCCCCGGGCCTGCTTCTTATCAGCGCGCGGCAGTGGACCTCGAGGGCCAACGAGCGCGTGCTTTCGCGGGTCGCCGCGGGGCAATGGTGGGGCGACCGAATCATGCCCGCGTCGCGAGAAGATGTATGGCTCAGGGACGGCCTTTCGCGCTACTCGGAAGCGATGTACGCGGAGCAAAGCGACGGAACCGCGGGGCTGCACAAGGCGCTCGAGGATTTTGCCGTGGGGGCGTTGATGTACGAGGAAGTGTCTACCATCGCACAAGCGCAGCGCCTGCAACCGTATTCGGACGCATACCGCTCGATCGTGGAAGACAAGGGCGCCATGGTCTTCCACATGCTTCGCTCGGAAATCGGCAATGATGCCTTCGAGTCGCTGCTGAAGGAATTCTACAAGCGCTACGCCGGAAAGACTGTGACCATCTCCGAATTCGAGAAGATGGCGGCGACAAAAGTTTCTCCCCCGGCGAAGGGCGATCCGCCGGTGAATCTGACTGCGTTCTTCTCGCAATGGCTTAACTCAACCGGGGTTCCCGAATTCAAGCTCACGTACATCGTCTATCGCACGGCCAAGGGCTTCAAAGTGGTCGGCAAGGTCAGCCAGGAACTCGATACGTTTCGCATGCCGGTGGAATTGCGCGTGGAAACGGAAGGCAACCCGGAACTGAAGAAGATCCTCGTCACGGGTACCAGCTCCGATTTTTTGCTCGACACATTCGGGCGCCCCAAACCGAACGGCATCACAATCGATCCGAACAACAATTTGCTGAAGTCGAGCCCGCGCCTTCGCGTTCACGCCTCCATCGCACGAGGTGAGGCGTACGCTGAGATCGGAAAATTCTACGAAGCGATTCAGGAATATCAGCACGCGCTCGACGTTCAGCCAACCAGTTCGCTCGCGGACTTTCGCATGGGCGAGGCGATGTTCTATCAAAAGAATAATCAGGCCGCCGCAAACGCTTTTCGCGCCGCGCTTGGAGGGGATTTGGACCCCAAATGGACCGAGGTCTGGAGCCACATTTACATCGGAAAGATTTACGATCTGCTCGACCAGCGGCCCCGCGCCGTCAACGAATATCAGCTCGCGCAGCATACGAACGATGACACCGCCGGGGCGCAACAGGAAGTCACGAGGTTAATGCAGAAGTCTTACGCGGGCGAAAGCGCCACAGCCTCTGCCGCACCAGGCGACGCGCAACAACCCGCCGCCGCTCCGCAGGCCTCTAACCCCTCCGGAGTGACGTTGAAGCGGCGCACGGACAACAATTAGTCCCGACTTTCCCGCGGGCTGCTTCAAAGTGGCTCAAAGCCGCTCAATCGTGGTGCTTCAATCCCTTTGTGCTGTGCAAAAACCTGAAATGTCTCGCCCATTCCTTCCGGGTGAATCAGCGTTTTGAGCAAAAGCTGCGCCCGCGTCCGATCCGTTTCGGTCATGCATTCCGATTGCAGGTCCTCGAAATTCGAGTGGCGCGAAAGCCCAAGAAGAAAGTTCGTTTGAGAGGTTAACCCGGTGCGAAGAAGCCCGGCGCGACGGCCCCACAGATCGAGTGCCGTAAAATTCACGTGCGCCGTCAGATCCTGCTCGCCCGGCGCGCGAAAAAAGTCTTCGCTCGTGCGATGCGCCTGATACGCAAGCAGCGTCCCGCGCATGTGCCGCTCATCGTAGAGTTCCGGCGCTTCGTGGCCGTAGTCAATCGTCAGCACAAACCCACGCCGCAGCGACTTCCCCGCTTCTTCGATCCATCGGCAAGCGGCCAGATTCACCTCGGCTTGTTGTCCATCCTCGAGCGCAATTCGCTGCTCCACAAAATATTCCTCGAGCCCAAGTGTCGAGAGCGGTCCCGCTTCTTCGCAGAAGCGATCGTGCTCCGTGGCAACGTAGATTTCGCGCAGCTCGCCCTTCTCGCGCACGACGCGATGAACCGGCATGGCATCGAGCAGTTCATTCGAGAAAATGCAGCCGCAGGGAATGGCATCGGGCAGCGTCGCCGATACAATCGCATGACCGCGCGCGAAATAGGTTTCAAGAGCTTCGAGCTGCGCTTCGCGGCGGACGGCCGACCGCTCTACGGCAACATAACGAAGAGCTGCGAAAAAATCGCCGAGTGACTCGCTCGTGAAATCGAGAATCTGCTTCGCCAGTTTTCCTGAACCTGCGCCGGCCTCCACAAGCCAGAAGGGCTGTGCGCGCCCGAGCTGCGTCCACATCTCGCAGAACTGTCGTGCTAGCAGGCGCGCAAAAATCGGGCTGACGTCCACACTCGTGATGTAATCGCGCCGCGGCGGCTGCCCCGCCTTCGCGTAATAGCCATGCTGCGGATGATAGAGACACGCCTCCATGTACTCCGCGAAAGTGATTGGCCCGCGCTCATGAATTTGCTCCGCGAGAATCGCCGCAAGCGGCGCGGGGCCGGAGTACGCGAGCATCAGTTCGCCTGCTGTGGATTGCGGGTGAACATCTCGATGATGTAGTCGTGCAGGCAATCGTAGAGGTGCTTCTGAAAAGTCCAGGGGAATTGCGAATGCTCGATTTCACGCGGGCGAAGGTCGAAAGTGTAGTTGTGTACTTGCGCGCCAGAAGGCTTGAAGCGGATTTGGACTTCCACGCCATCGCCGGCGGGCCGCGCCTCAAAATCGAACAGCGGATGTTCGTAGCGTGAGAGTTCGTACCTTACCCTTTCGACCAGCACCTCGGTCATGGCGCCGCCGCACCTTTCGCATTCATCTCTCCCCACACCGTCCGAAATGTTCCGAGCGCCTCTTCGTCGAAGAGGACGAAATATATTTTTTCGAGCGACGTGGAACCCTCGAAGTGCTTGACCACCTCGCGCAGCATGATTTCGGCGCATTCGCGCATCGGGAATCCGGCGATGCCTGTGCCCACCGCCGGAAACGCGACGGTCCTCAGACGCTTTTGCGCCGCGATGCGCAGCGAATGTGCCGTCGAGCTGCGCAGCGAATGCGCCGTCGTCTGTCCGCCGAGTTGCATGCTCGCCGCGTGAATCACGTAACGCGCCTTCAGCTTTCCACCCGACGTTATTGCCGCGCCTCCGACCGGAACCGGCCCAGCCTCGTCGCACTCCTTTTGAATTTCGGGGCCGCCTTTGCGCCGAATCGCGCCAGCCACTCCGCCGCCGAGCTGCAGATCGTTGTTTGCAGCGTTCACGATGGCGTCCGCGTCCATCTCCGTCAGGTCGCCCTGCAGGATTTCAATACGATCGGCGAGTTTCATAGGAGTGGGCATCCTTGCGGGCGGAGGCAATTATTTCTTTGCCGCATCACCGCCATAATCATACACGCCGCGCCCTGATTTTCGTCCCAGGCGGCCCGCCTTCACGTATTGCGCGAGCAACGGGCACGGCCGATATTTTTCGCCGAGCGTCTTGTGAAGATACTCGAGAATGTTGAGCCTGACATCCAAGCCGACGAGATCAACAAGCTCGAAGGGGCCCATGGGATGGTTCAGACCGAGCTTCAAGGCTTTATCGATGTCCTCGGCGCTCGCGATTCCTTCCTGGAGCATGTAAAACGCTTCATTACCAATCATCGCGTTGATGCGGCTGGTGATGAAGCCGGGCGACTCGCGCACGATGACCACTTCCTTGCCCATGCGGCGCCCCACCTCGGCACACGCCCGAACCGTCTCCTCGGATGTTTCGAGCCCGCGGACGATTTCAAGAAGTTTCATCTTCGGCACGGGATTGAAGAAGTGCATCCCGATGCAATGCTCGGCGCGAAATGTGATCGTAGCCATTTCCGTAATCGAAAGTGACGACGTGTTGCTGGCGAGAATCGCATTCGGCTTCGAGAACTTGTCGAAGATGGTGAAGATCTCGAGCTTGACTTCCATCTCCTCAGGCACGGCCTCAATTAGCAGGTCCGCCTCGCGGCAAGCGTCTTCGACGGTACGCGCGGTTGTAAGGTTCCTTAGGGCTTTGTCCTTTTGCTCCAGCGTGACCTTTCCGCGCGAGACGCCTTCTTCGAACGTTTCCCGGATGTAGGAGACGCCCTGCTCCAGCATTTCGGGTAAAACGTCCTCGAGCACGGTCCGATAGCCGCCAAACGCGGCCGCATACGCGATCCCGCGACCCATCGCGCCCGCGCCGATCACCCCGATTGTTTTTACTTCCACGAACCGGCCTCGAATCTAGACATGCTGTGGAAACAGCCGCGCCGCATTGTCGTAGAGGATTTTTTGCTGGGCCGGCCCCGAAATCGGAAGCGCGCGGAATTTTGCGATGTTTCCTCGCACGCCGGGAACGCCGGGCCCGGGCCAGTCCGTTCCGAACAGCACTTTGTCCGCAATTTCCTCGATTCGCGGAAAATATTCCATAAGCTTCTGCGGAGGGATTCCCGAAATATCCATGTACATGTTCTTGTGGCGCCGGACAAGAAAAAATGCTTCTTCCATCCACAGGGGGCGCCCACCGTGCGCAAGAATGACGACGAGGTCGGGAAAATCCACGCCAACATCGTCCGCAAGAATCGGCTGCGCGTACGTGTTCCGCGCGCCCGGAAAAATCGAAGTGCCGGTATGGATCATGACGGGGATTCCCAGAACCTGCGCACTTTCATACATGGCGCGGAGAGGGCCGAGACCGGTGCGGTATTCGTTGGGTGCGAAAAGCTGGTGCGATGGGTGAACTTTCAGCCCGCGAATGCCGATTTTCTTCAGCCGTTCAACCTCGCGGCCTGCGTCAGCCACGTATTTCGGATGAACGGAACCGAATGCGAGCAGGCGCTTCGGGTCGGTCGAGCAATAGTGCGCGATCCAGTCGTTCACTTCCGGCGGGAAACCGATGATTTCCGGGCTGACGTAGTTGATGAGGCCGGCGCGTTCGATTTCGGCCTCGTCGAGAAATTTGAGGAAATCCTTGGGGCTTGCCGAATACTTGACGACTTCATCGTAATCGCGGCGTCCGTGCTTGATCAGCTCGAGCGCGTGCGGCTTGAACATTTCGAGCGGCTGCACATGGATATGAATGTCTATGATCGGCGCCAACGCGGAAAACCTCCGAGCGCGGAAGTCGAATTGCGGCCCGTCACTGGGCCGAGCCGTTTTGGGAGCCCCACGCCTCTTCGAGCGCGCGGCGCGTGAACAGTTTCACCATCTCGCGCCGATACACAGGCGTCGAAGCGGAAGTCGTAAGCGGCTTGCCCGTCTGGATCGCCGCGTGCGCCACGCGTTCGATCAACTGTTTCGACAGCTTCTGCCCCTTGAGCCAATCGCCCGCACGCTCGACCAGCAGCGGAGCGGGGTTGACGGCGTTCAATGCCACGCGCGCGTCGCGGCAAATGCCCTTCGCATCCACTTCCATCGTCACCGCAACGCCGGCGAGCGGGTAATCGATCGAATCGCGCAATCGCAGCTTCTGATAGACGCCTCGACGCCCCGTCATCCGCGCCGGAACATGCACAGCCACAAGGATTTCATCGCGCTTGAGAGCGATGCGGTCCATCCCGTCATTCTTGTAAAAATCTTGGAGCGGCAAGCGGCGCGTCCCTTTCGGACCGGCGATTTCAATCTCCGCGTCGAGCGCCAGCAAGGCGGGAGCGGTGTCTCCCGACCACGCCGCCCAGCAAAACTGTCCGCCCGGCGCCACATGGCAGATGTGGCCTTCCTTTTTCAAACAGCCGCCGAGCGCTTGGCGCCAAATATACGACTGGTTGTACCAGCGGCACCGCGTCTCGAGACACAGATTTCCGCCCAGCGTCCCCATGTTGCGCTGCAGCGGCCCCGCGACGGTTGCCGCAGAGCTTGCCAGGACGGAAAATTTTTCACGGAGCAGCGGCGTTTCCAGTAAATGCGTTAGCGTCGTCATTGCGCCGATTCGCAGCCCCTCGCGCGGCGAATAGGCGATTCCGGAAAGAGCGCGCACCGGCTTAAGGTCCACAAGGAGGCGCGGCGAAAAGAGTTTCGTTTGAAGGTTGGGGATTACGTCTGTTCCGCCGGCAATGACCATGGCCTCATCCGGCCCATGCGCGGAGAGCAATTGCAAGGCCTCGTCGAGGCTGCGTGGGCGCGCGACGTGAAACGCGGGCAAGCTCATCGCTCGCCTCGCCGCGTGCCATTGCCCTTCGAACCGTTCGTGCCCGCCTGGCGTTCCTTCTGTCGCAACGCCTCGAGAACTTTTTCAGGCGTGATGGGAGTCGAAAGGATGCGCACGCCGACCGCATCGTAGATGGCGTTCGCGATCGCGGGAATCGTCGCTGCGAGCGACCCCTCGCCCGCCTCCTTCGCACCGAATGGTCCTTCGGGATCGTTGCTCTCGACGATAATGGATTCAATCTCGGGATTCTCCAGTGTTGAGGGAATGCGATATTCGAGTAGCGACGGGTTCATCAGCCGCCCGTGTTCCCAAACCATCTCTTCTTGGATCGCCTGGCCGAATCCCATGTACACCGAGCCTTCAATCTGGCCTTTGACAGTAAGCGGGTTGAGCGCCCGGCCGCAGTCGTGTGCCGCCACGATTTTGTCCACGCGCACGCGGCCCGTTTCGGGGTCCACAGTTACTTCAGCCACTTGCGCGCTGTAGCTATAGGAAGGCGATGGACCCACGCCGCCGCCCTTGAATTTCCCGCCGCGCGCGTCCTCGGGCGGGGCGTAGGCGCCTTGCGCCACGAGCCCACCATGAAAATCGATCGCGAGAATCACCGCTTCATCGAACTTGATGCGCGCGCTGGGATCACCTTTCTTCGAGATCCAATCGTCTTTCGCTTCCAGGTCGTCCGCGCTGCTGGCAAACGTTTTCGCGACGGCTTGAAAAATCTGCTGGCGCATATTTTTTGCCGCTTCGATGCACGCGTTCCCTGCCATGAAAGTGACGCGGCTTGAATAACTGCCGAGATCGATCGGCGTCAGTTCCGTATCGGCGGCCACCAACTTGATTCGCTCCATGCGCACGCCGAGAACCTCCGCCACAATCTGAACCTGAATCGTGTCCGAACCCTGGCCGATCTCGGATGCGCCCGTATAGACTGTCACCGCGGCGTCGCGGTCAATTTTGATATTGACGGTCGTGTGCGGCATGTTCGAGCGAATGATAGGATTGGCAGCCCCGCTCACGTAATGGCTGCACGCCATTCCCACGCCTTTTCCGAACGGCAGCTTTCCTTTTTTCTGATTCCAGCCGGAACGTTCCACCACCCGCTCGATGCACTCAGGCAAGCCGTAGCTTGTCACGCGAAGCCCGTTCACCGTCTTGCACGGAGCTTTCAGAAGATTGCGCCGGCGGAGCTCGGCGGGATCGATTCCGGCGTCCCGCGCCAGTTGATCGAGCGCCGATTCGAATGCAAAGCGTACGTTGACCGTGCCGTGCCCGCGCATCGCGCCGCAAGCAGGCTTATTCGTCAGTACGCGGTAGCCGTCGTAGCGCACGTTGGGAATATCGTAGATCGCTCCCAGCAACGCACCGGAATAGAGCACCGTCACCGGACCATAACCGCAATACGCGCCGCCATCCTGGACCACGCGCGCCTCTACCGCCGAAATTTTCCCGTCTCGCGTGATGCCGATTCTCATTTCCACAATCGTAATGGGCCGGCCGCGGTGCGCGTAGAACACTTCCTCGCGCGTGTACGTGATTTTTACGGGCTTCTTCGCTTTTTTGGCCAAAACAGCCGCGGCGACTTCGATCGAAATCACTTCGCTTTTGCCGCCGAATCCGCCGCCCACCAGCGGCTTGATCACGCGCACCTGGCTCATGGGCATTTCGCAGACGTCGGCAATCGTGCGATGAAGGTAAAAAGGAACTTGCGTCGAGGAATGGACGGTCAAGCGATCGTCCGGCTCCCAGATGGCGAGTGTCGAATGCGGCTCCATCGCCGCATGATTCACTTCTCCCGCGAAGTACCGTTCCTTCGCGATGAAGTCGGACTTGGCAAAACCGGCTTCGGGATCGCCGAAAACGTGGTGGTAGTCCTTTTCGATATTTTGGGGTCGGTCTTCGTGGATCCAATTCGTTTCCGCCAGCATGGATTTTTCGGGATCGAACCAGCCGGGCAGGATTTCGTAATCCACGCGAATGAGTTCGAGCGCCGCCTCGGCTGCTTCCGGCGACGTCGCGGCGACGCCCGCGATGTTGTCGCCGATGTAGCGCGCCTTGTCCACCGCGAAAACACATTCATCGTGCCCGATGGGAAGAATGCCAAATGGCCGCGGGGCATCCTTGCCTGTCGTGACGGCTTTGACGCCCGGATAGGCCTCGGCCCGCGACGTATCGATCGACCGGATGCGCGCGTGCGCGTGCGGCGAATGAAGGATGCGACCGTACAGCATTCCGGAAACGGAGAGATCGTCGGCGTACTTCCCGAGGCCGGAGACTTTCGCGCGCGAGTCGGTCATCGGAATGGATTTGCCGATGACGCTGAAATCCATTTTCGGTGTGGACAACGGTCAGAGCCCCCCGGCGACGCTCACGGCCGGTTTCGATTGCGCCTTCTCGATTGCGAGCTTCACCGATTCGTAGATTTGCATGTACCCGGTGCACCGGCAGAGGTTGCTCGAAAGCGCCTCGCGGATTTCGCTCATCGACGGACTCGGGTTGCGTTCGAGCAGCGCGATGGTTGAAATCATGAAGCCGGGCGTGCAATAGCCGCACTGCGCGCCGCCGGATTCGGCGTAGCCTTCTTGCACCGGATGAAGCTGCCCCGCGGCCGCGATCCCCTCAATCGTCGTGATCTCGCAATCCTGATAACTCGCGGCAAGCGCGACGCAAGAGAGCGTCGCTACTCCGTCAACCAGCACGCCGCAGCAACCGCAACTGGAATCGTCGCAGCCGCGCTTCGAACCGGTCAGGCCGAGGTCTTCGCGCAGCGCATCAAGCAGCAAACGATTTGGCGCGAGCGCCACCTCGCGCTCTTCGCCGTTCACCCGCAGCCGCATCAGTTCTTTTTTCACGCGTTCTCCCTAAGTCAGCATGCGGAAAGCACCGGGCATCAGTAGCCAAAGTCCGCGACAGCGGACGGTGCGTGCTCTCTCACGCCGAGCCCTTCGGCGCTGCCGGCGCTGAGCTGGCGCATATATTCCTGCCGGCCCGGTATGCGCAACACCCATCGGTCGAGCCAATCCTCAAAATCCTCGATCCTGCGCGTCTGCTCGTGATACTCGGCGAAGAACGCGTGGTCGCGGCCGTAGTATCCCTGCACGGGCGACGGATGCGCGCCCCACGGCTCATGCACTACGGCGGACACGAGGAACCCAGGCACGAGCGTGCGATTCGGATCCGAGGCGATCACAGTCGGCTCGACGATCTCCTCAGCGACAACAATCACTTTCCTCGCCGCGCGCGCTCCATCCACGGCGACACCAAGGCTTCCCCACATATGCGCATTTCCCTCCTCGTCGGCGCGCTGCACGTGCAGGATTGCGACGTCGGGCCTCAGCGCGCGAACGGCCACGAGCTTCTCTTCGCCCACGGGAGACGGAAACTCGCGCAGGTTTCCGTTCTTCTTCAGCAAATCGCTTCCGAGCGTTGCGTACGTCGGCATAAACGGCGCGCCCAGCGCCGCGGCATGCAGCGCGAGCGCCAGAGTGAAATTCGAATAGTCCACCACGTCGATCCGGCGGGGGATTCCCTCTTCGACAGCGCGCCGGAAGCAGTAGCCCACGCCCGCGGATACGTTCCCCACCCAAGCCGCCATCACGCGCGAAACGCAGCCTGCTCCAATCATCTGATCGAACAAAATATCGGAGATGGGGCCAACGAGCGTGAGGTCGCGCCGATTCTGGCGGATCAGCTCGTGCCCCGCCGCAAAAGGAATCATCGGCTCGAGCTGCGCGCCCAAAAGCACCATCGAGCCCGAAGGAATAAGCTGCGCGACGGCTTCGCTCATCGTCATCCGTTTGGTTGGAGCGCTCATTTCACCTGGTCCAAAAGTGATTGGGATCGAGCTCGTGCATCACGGCGAGTTCCGCATCGCTCGGCGGCACAGTTTCAATCAACTCATCAGCGACGCGCAGCGTCCAGCCCGTGTTCGCAAGCACTTCCTCGACGCTCACGCCGGGATGCACGGAAGCGAGATAGGCCTCTCCATCCGGGCCGAACCGGAGCATGCCCATCGTCGTGATCACTGCGGCTGGTCCTGTGCCATACGGAAGCCCCTGTGCGGCTCGCCAGCTATTTCCGGAACCGTAGCCAGGCGAGGTGATGTATCCGACGCGCTCGCACAGCCGCCCGCGATCGTGCACCAGAAGAACAACCGTGCGCCGCGCGAGACAAGCGATGTCGCAAGCGCCTCCGGACCCTGGCAGCCGTTGCGTTTCATTGTGGCGATTTCCCCATGTGGTGTTGAGATTGCCGAAGCGGTCCACTTCAGCAGCGCCGAGAAAGCCCACGTCCACGCGGCCTTGCTGGAGAAAGCCCATCACATCGAGCATCTGACCGCACTGAGTTGCGTTCTTAAGATTCGGAGGGTCGCCCATCGTGTAGAGCAGCTCGAGCGAAGGCGTTTCGCGAACCACTCCGTTTTCGAAAAGTCCCACGGCGTGCGGGGCGTGCGTGCGGCGCGCGACGAGGAACGCCAGCATCGGCAGGCGCATTCCGACGAAGACGAGTTCCCCGTCCCGAATTTCCCGGGACGCCGCGGCCACCATCAGCTCGCTGAGGGCATAGCCGCGCGCGGCAAGTTCCGCTTCCGAGCGAGACGCCACGATCAGTCCATGTTTCCTTTCGGCGCGACCCACTTCGGCTCGGTGGTCTGAATATCGTTCAAGAGCTTGATGTCCGCCGCCTGCGGGAGCATTTCCTTCACATGCTCCGCATACTGCGCAGGCGTCAGCAGCTCGCCCGTCACACTGTATGGCTGGTTCGCAAATTCACCGATGTGACGGTTGAACTTCATATCCGGAACGTAGAGCAGCGTCTGGCCTGCCGGAACGTGCTTGTTGATCTGCTCGATCAGTTTCTGGCACTCGAGATGGTAAAGCT
This sequence comes from uncultured Acidobacteriota bacterium, assembly GCA_963812565.1. Lineage (GTDB taxonomy): Bacteria > Acidobacteriota > Terriglobia > Acidiferrales > UBA7541 > Palsa-295. Next base: position 389,634 of record CAWEVR010000006.1, on the reverse strand, counting down.
GGCGGTTGTGCTCGTTCATATGGCCGAGGTCGGCTTCCTGCTGCGCCGAGGCCTCATCGTATCGGCCCTTCAGGCCCCAGACATAGAACCAGTGCGCCGAGCTCGATTGATCCACGCCGAACAGGTCGTAGCTCACCGGGATCCATTTGTTGACGTATTTCTGCACGATGGAAAGCGGCACCACTCCGGCTTCCACGATGCGCTTCAGTCCGTCGTGCCCGGTTCCGAGGTGAAACGATTCCTCGCGTAGCATGGGATTCATCGATTGCGCGAGCGGCTCGAATCCGGAATAGCTCAGCATCGTGAGCTGGAATTTCCCGTCGCGATCCACGAAATCCGTGTACGTGAAAAAATCCAGCCAATTGTCCACGATCTGGTTGAACGCGCCGAGCAGGCGCTTCGACTCGAACGCCCGCCGCTCGAGCATTTTCTGCGCTTCCACTTTTCCGCCGTAGCCGAAGTGGTTGATCAGCAGGTGGCACATTTGCCAGCCATGCCGCATTTCTTCGGTCACGACGCGGCAGAGCGATTTCCGGTCGTGCTCGCTCGGCGAATGCTCGAACAAGCGCCGCTGCTGTTCGACCGACGCGAATTCCGTGTCGCCTTGATAAACGATCAGGTTCAGCAGGCCGTCGCGGATGCGCTGATCCGGGATTTGCAACACACGTTGCCATTTCGGGCGCCCCTTGAACGCGCCAAATTCGATTTCGTTCGACCGCGTGGGGCCGAACTTCGCTTCAAAATGATAGCTGTCGATTTCGGGATAATTTACCCCGATGTCGTTTCGCCAGACTCGAAACAGATCCACCCAGTCGTCAAAAGTGCCTATACGTGCAGCAGCCATTGGCCTCTCCTTCTCGTGTTCGATCCCAAAATCTACTTCCGTTGCCCATCTATAATTTGCTTGCGCTTCTCTCGGCCGCTCGCCGCGTTCCCGTCAGTGTCCGCGGAAATTCGGCTTGCGCTTTTCGAGGAAGGCGTTCAAGCCTTCGAGGCAATCCTCCGATTGGAAGCAATGAATCTGCAGTCGGATCTCCTCGTCCAGGGCGCGCTCGAGCTCGGCACGGTCCTCGCCGATCATCGAATGTTTCATGTCGCGGATGGCGAGAGGAGGTGCGCCTGCCAATTGCTCGGCGAATTTTCGCGTTTCCTCATCGAACTGAGCCATCGGGTACACGCGACTGACGATTCCGAGCCGTAGCGCGTCCTCGGCCGCAAGCGTTTCTGCGGTGTAGAACAATTCCGCGGCGCGCGCCCGCCCCACGAGTCGCGGCAAAAAATACGTTCCGCCGAAATCGGGGTACAACCCGAGCAGCGCGAACGCCTCGGAAAAGCGCGCTTGATCGGAAGCGATGCGAATGTCGGCTGAAAGAGCGAGATTCATGCCCCCGCCGGCTGCCGGGCCATTCACCGCCGCAATCACCGGTTTGGGCATCGCCGCAATCGCGAGGCAGATTTCTTTGCCAGCCGCGAGGAGCCCTTCCAACTCGTGATTGGCCCGGCGCATGCGCACGTCTCGCAGAAGCGCCAGATCACCGCCGGCGCAGAACCCGCGCCCGGCGCCCGTAATGACGATGACGCGCACCGACGGATCCTCGCCGCCCCGAATCAACCCGTGCACCAGCGCGCGTCCCAGCTCCACATTCAACGCGTTCAGCTTATCCGGGCGGTTCAGCCGCAAAGTGAGGACGGCGCCCGCGCGCTCCTCGACGACTAATGGATTTGCGGCATGTTGGGTCGCTCCCATCGGCGCTACCGTCTCCCTAGTCCTTCAGACTCTTCAATACGGCGGCGAGCTTCTTGAAATAGCGCTTCTTCACGGCCCGATCCGATCCGGCATTTTGCCCGCTCGTGGACGGCAGCACGAACACTTGCGCGCCATACAGCTTTTCCTTCTGCAATCCAAATTTGCACGGTCGGCCCGTAAATTTCTCATAACCCGTCTTGCCGTTGAACGCGATCACGCGCGGCTGCATCTGCTCGAGTTTTTGCGCCAGGAGAACGCGTCCTTCGGCAAATTCCTGCCGCTCGATTTCCTCAATCCCTCGCGTGGGGCGCTTGACCAGGTCCGTCACTCCGATGCCGAACTCCACGAGCCTGCGGTCATCCTCATAGCCGAGCGGCTCGGGGATCACTCCCGAATCGTAGAGCATGGGCCAGAACTGATTGCCGCGCCCCGCGTAGTAGTGGCCCGCGCGCGCCGAGCGTTCGCCGGGGTTTATGCCCACCAGGATCAGCTTCATTCCCTTTCGTAGATAGTCGGGCAGTGTGCGCATCTAGTCCTTCAGATTCACCCAAACGCTTTTCACCTGCGTGTAGCTTTCCAGCGCATGCATGCTGAGTTCGCGTCCGTAACCGCTCATTTTGTAGCCGCCGAACGCGGCCGCCGGATCGTAGTTATTGTACGTGTTGATCCAGACCGTGCCGGCCTGCAGCCGCCGCGCGATGCGGTGCGCCTTGCCGATGTCGCGCGTCCAAACGGCTGCGGCGAGCCCGTAAGGCGACTCGTTCGCTTGGCGGATGGCGTCTTCCACATCGGTGAATTCAATTGTCGCCAGCACGGGCCCGAAAATCTCCTCGCGCGCGATGGTCATGTCGTTGCGCACGCCGTCGAAGACGGTTGGCTCCACAAAAAAACCCTTGCCGCCCACTTGCACCTTGTTTCCCCCGGCGACAAGTTTTGCGCCTTCGGCTTTGCCCTTCTCGATGTAACCCAGCACCGTGTTCATTTGGCGCTCGCTTACGAGCGCGCCGAAGCGCGTCTTCGGATCCATCGGGTCTGCGGGCTGCAATTTCTTAACGCGGTCTACGAGTTTCTGCATGAATTCGTCGTGAATCTTTTTTTCCACAAACAAACGCGAGCCGGCCGCGCAAACTTCGCCTTTGCCGTAAAAAATTCCGATCGTCGCTCCGCGCACCGCACCTTCCATATCCGCGTCCGCGAGCACGATGTTCGGCGATTTGCCTCCCAGCTCGAGCGTCACTCGCTTCAGCGTTTCGGCTGAATTGCGCACGATCTCCTGCCCCGTGCGCGTCTCGCCGGTGATGGCGACCTTATCCACGCCGGGATGCTCCGCCAGCGCTTTTCCCATCGTCGCGCCAGGGCCCGTGACGATGTTCACAACGCCGTCGGGAACACCCGCTTCCTGGCAGATTTCGCCGAAGCGCAACGCGGTGAGCGGCGTCCAGCTCGCTGGCTTGAGGACAACCGTATTCCCCGCCGCAAGCGCCGGCGCAACCTTCCACGACGCGAGCAGCAGCGGAAAATTCCAGGGCACAATCGCAGCGACAACTCCGAGCGGCTCGCGCAGCGTGTAGTTCAAAAACGGTCCGCGAACCGGAACCGTCTCTCCGTGAATCTTCGTGGCCCATCCGGCGTAGTAGCGGAAGACTTCCGCGACCATCGGAATGTCCACCTGTCGCGATTCGAAAATGGGCTTGCCGTTGTCGAGCGTTTCGAGCGTTCCAATCTCTTCGTTGTACTTGTCGATCAGGTCGCCGATTTTCCAGAGAATCCTTCCCCGGTCGGACGCGCTCATCTCCGGCCACGGACCGCTGTCGAATGCCTTCCGTGCCGCGCGAACGGCAGCGTCCGCATCACGCGCATCCCCTTCGGCAATTTGCGTGAGAACTTCGCCGGTCGCGGGATTGATCGTCGGAAAAGTCTTCCCCGAGCTCGCGTCCACCCACTTGCCGCCGATGAAAAGCTTTCCCGGTTTAATTTGGAGCTGCGGTGCCGTCGCCATGGAACTCCCTCTGAGTTGCGAGTTCTAGTCTCTTTTACTTGCCCTTGAATTCAGGTTGGCGCTTTTCGACGTATGCTTTCAGGCCTTCCTTCGCATCTTCGCTGGTAAAAAGCAACTGCTGAAGCTCGCGCTCGATTCCCAGCGCTTCGCCGAAGCCGACTTCCGAACCCGTCACCACCGCTCGCTTGATCCGGCCGACCGCGCGCGAGGCCTTGTTCGGCGGACAGAACTGCTTCGCGTAGGCCATCACGTCATCCCAGTAGGTTTCGCGCTCGTAGATGTAATTAATCAGGCCGAATTCGAGCGCCTCCTCGAAGCTGAACGTGCGGCCCGTAACCATCAATTCAAGCGACCGCGAGCGGCCGATCGCACGCGCGAGCCGCTGCGTTCCGCCTGTGCCGGGCAGCACACCGAGGTTCACTTCGGGCAAACCGATCTTTCCGCCTTCTTTCTTGGCGATGCGGATGTCGCAGGCCAGCGCGATCTCGAGCCCGCCGCCGACCGTATGGCCGTTGAGCGCGGCGATCACGAGCTTCGGCGTTTGCTCCAGCCGGCAGAGCGTTTCGTTCGCATGCAAGCAAAAATAGTATTTGAACGTCGGGTCGGCCTTCGTCAACATCGGAATGCTGGCACCGGCGGAGAAAAATTTCTCGCCCGCTCCGCGTAGTAGGATGACGTGGACGTTTTCATCCATTCGCGCGCGCAAGAACGCGGCGTCAAGCTGCTGCATCATCTCGTAGGTGTACGTATTCGCCGGAGCGTCGTCCATGGTGACGATTCCGACGCCCGCGTCCACTGCGTATTGCACCAGTTGCTTCTGTTCGACTGCTGTCGTGGTTGCCATCTTCGCCTCCGTTGGAATCTTTTTTCGCGTCGAAACTAAACTCGAAAATTATCCGGCGGCTTGCTCCCGCACGGAAATGCTGCTGCGTCCCACGCGCGCGGGCTTCAGCCGCCCGAGTTCGTGCCCGTTCATCACGCCGTGCAAAAACATTCCCGCGAGTGTTTCGGCCAGCGCATCAGCTTGCGGGTCCACCTGCGGGCGGTGCCAGGTGTGAATCCAATTCATCATCCCGAATAGTGAAAGGACCGCTACGCGCGGGTTTACTCGCCGCGCCATTCCTGCCTTGCGCATTTCGTCAAAAATCGTCAGGGCGATGTTGTAATACCGCCGCTTGATCTCGAGAACTTCCTTACGATACTCCCCTTCGAGGGCTTCGTCTTCATGGGAGAGAACTTTCATTTCTACCGGATTGCGCATGAAGTAGTCCAGATGGTTGTGGACCAGGATGCGCAGCTTCTCCTCCGGGTCCGTCACACCCGAGAGGCGCTTTTCCAATCGCGCCAGAATTGTCCTGAATGTATAAATTTGAATCAGATAGAGAAGCTTCTGTTTGCTCTCGACGTAATAATACAATCCGGCAAGCGAAACGCCGCTTGCGCGGCTAATGTCGCGGATCGACGCGCCCTCGTAACCTTTCTCGGAAAACACTTGCGCGGCGTGATGGAGGATGCGTCGAAGTTTATCTTGTGTGACGCGCGGCGAAGCCGGCCGTTTGGGCATCGATGGGGTCATTTCTGAGTCGAACGTTCGTTCGAAAGAACAGCATACTTTGCCGCGAATGGCGTTGTCAAGCGTCGCCGTGCAGTGGGCCGGTTTCCGGTCAATGCGTTAATCAGGCAAGTGGCCGACGTTCACTCATGAATTACGGCAATTCTCAAAGAATTCGGTTAAACGTCCTGAATCGAGGAGCCGTTAACAGCTAGGGCTCGGTGGCGCATTTTTGCAATCGCATCGACGTCAATGGGTCCTAAAATGAGGCGCTAACCGATGGAGGCGCGAATGAAGCGATTCGTTCTAACGTGCCTAGCTGTCCTCTCGACATCTTTTTTCGTGTTCATTGCCGTTCTCTTTGCTCTTCCACAAACAAATCACGCGTTCGGTTTTCGCTCGATTGTTGGCCTAGTCATGGGCATCGGTTTGGCGTGGGGCTGCGTATCCACATGGGCGCGCGTTCGTGTTTACGAGAGAGCAGGGCTTAGCTCCCAGATGAAATTATTCCCCGGGCCACGACCAACGGATCCTATTGAGCTTCGCGTGTGGATTTGGAAGTGGCATTTCTATGCCGCCTTTCTTTTGGTTCTCTTATGCATGATTGTGATGTCATTCTCGATTTGGGTGCAGGGAGACTGACGAGCCGCTGATCATAATCTAGACATTCTCTTTTTGGAGCCCAAACAAATAGACCAGTTGGCGGCCATGTGTAAGCCGTTTCACCGTCGAGGCCCGATATAATAGGCCGTTCCTCAGGCAATTCCCGATAAGTCGGGTTGTTGGAAACTGACCCGCTCGCACCGACGCTGGGCGTGGGAGCGTTGAACCAGTTGCATCGCCGTTAATCAAAAACGCATCTCATTCGGTATGGCTGGGGCCCCTGCACACGATTTGCAAGACCTGTGCTACCCTTTCTGGTCGGCAAACCCCTTGACGAGCGCACCCAAACCGAATCCGCTGGCATCGCACGCGCTGCCTTCGCAAGTGGTGAAGGACGACGAGCCGAAACTCGTCGCCGCAGCGAAGGCGGGAGATATCGCTGCGTTCGAGGAGTTAGTCGGCCGCTACGAGCGCAAGATCTTCCGTCTCGCGCAGAATATCACTCAGAATAAGGAAGATGCCGAAGACGTCATGCAGGAGTCTTTCCTGAAGGCCTACGAACACCTCGCCGAATTCCAGGGCAATTCGCGTTTTTACACCTGGCTCGTGCGCATCACGGTGAACCAGGCCCTGATGAAACTGCGCAAGCGCCGTCCCAACGTGGTTTCTCTCGACGAGGAGATCGACACCGGCGAGGATTTGGTGCCGCGCGACGTGGTGGACTGGGGTCCTTCGCCCGAAGAGCGCTACGGGACCACGGAGCTCGGGCAGATTCTTTCGACGGCGATCTCCGAACTCGACCCAGCCTTTCGAATCGTTTTCCAGCTTCGTGACATCGAAGAATTGTCCACGGAAGAGACGGCAGAAGCGCTGGACCTTTCGGTGCCGGCCGTGAAATCGCGGCTGCTGCGGGCGCGGCTCAAGCTACAGCAAAAATTGGACCGGCATTTCCGGCGGGGTGAAAATCAGTGAACTGCAAGACGATGGTCATCGAACTCGAGAATTATCTTGATAAGGACCTCGACCCCGCGCTGCGCGCCTCGATTGAAGAGCACCTCCTGAAGTGCAAGAAGTGTAGGCTCATCGTGGACACGACTAAGAAAACGATTGAGATTTATTGCAATGCCGAGCCGGCGCCTCTCCCGGCAGAGACGCGCGAACGATTGCACCAAGCCCTCGTGAATCACCTGCGCCGCGCGCGCAGCTAGACTCCGCGGCCTTCCGCGGATCGAACTTCCTTCTGCCAAATCGGAATCTGCCGGCCCATCCCGCGCGCGTGTGCCAGCTCGTAAATTCGTCCTGCGACAACAATATCCTCGATGGCAATCCCATTTGATTTGAAGAGAGTGATTTGATCGTCGCTCGTGCGGCCCGGAATTTTCCCGGCAACAATTTCGGAAAGTTCCTGGACTGCGGCCCAGCGCTCGGCGTCTTCTCCGAAGACTTGTATTAAATCCCCGGACTCGTGCCTGGATTGTTCCGGAGAGTCCGCGGCGATCACGTTCGAGCGATTCACGGCCTCCGTATCCAGTTCACGTTTCTGCGGGAAATTCGCGCCGATTGCGTTGATGTGAACTCCCGGACTGAGCCAGCGCCCCTCGACGACGGGATTGGTCGCCGTCGTGGAGGTGATGACGATGTCTGCACCTCGCACGGCTTCTTCCGCGGAATTCACAGCCGTAACGGGAATCCGAACGCGCTCGCTCATTTCTTTTGCGAACTGTTCGCGCCGTTCGCGGTTGCGCCCGAACGCGCGAATCTTTTCCAGCTTGCGCACCAGCGAAACAGCCTCGAGCTGCGTGCGCGCCTGCAAGCCCGTTCCGATCACCGCGACGCTGCGTGCGTCTGTTCGCGCCATCACGCGTGTGGCGACTCCGCTCGCTGCGCCCGTGCGCATCTGGCCGAGATAATCCGCTTCAATTAGAGCCGCGAGATCCCCTGATTGCACTTCGAAGAGCGGCACGAGGAAGCGCAATCCCTCGCGCGCACTTGAGTAAATTTTCATGCCCATGTAGCCGCCTGTCGAATCCGCAGCAGCCATGTAATGAAGGTAACTCTTGCCTGGAACGTGCAGGCGCTGGCGAGAATGCAGGATCGCGCTTCCGTCTGCAAGCCGGCGAAACGATTGCTCTACGGCTTCGAGCGCAAGCGGCATCGTCAAAATCGTCCTTACATCGGACTCATTCAATAGCAATGGCATCTTGTTTCTCCCCGGTTGAGTGTAATCCTGGGAAATGAAATTTCAAAAGTGGATGCGATAGCGGAGGACGCGGGCTTCGGGCGTGTCGAGAACCAGAAGTTCCTTTCGCGGGCTGATGGCCAGCGCCGGCGGCCGCCGGCTTCCCTGCCCCAATTCCGGCGCAAGATCCACGTCCATCTTTGCCCTTCCCTCCGGTGTCAAGACGTGAAGCATGAGGCCGTTGGTATCCATCACGAAGAGGTAGTTCCCCGAAACAGCGAATTGATTGCTCAACCTTCTGTCCGCAGGGTCGGGACTCGCGCCGATCTCGGACACGAGATGCTCCTGAGCCGTAAATTTCAGGATGCGGCCGCTCGGTGCGTTTGCAATATAAATGGATTCATCCGGCCCGATTTGAATCGGACCGAGTTGATCTTTGGGACCCGACGGATTCCTGGGCGGGTTCCAGGTTTGGCGCAGCCGGAAACGCTGCGTGAATGTGAATACCTCGCCTGCGTTGGAATCCAGGACGTGGATGATTCCGTCCTCGCTTACAGCCACGCTCATTTGCTTTCCGGCGTCAGGCCGAGTCCTGAGTCGAAGCTCGCGAAAGTGATCTCCGTTCGGAAGAAACACGAAGACGCTGCTGCGGCCAGGATCGGCAACGTAAATGGCTCCTCCTCGATCGAGTGTGATCCACTCCGGGTGCTTCAGCGGATCCTCCTGAAATGAAAGCAGCGGCTTCCCTTGCGCATCAAACTTGTGGATGAAGTGGCTCGATCGATCGGCGATGTAGGCGTTGCCGAGTCCGTCGGTGGAAATACTCACCGGCTCCTGCAGCTGCCCGGGACCGTCGCCCTTCACGCCCCAGGCGCCAACGAATTCCAGGGGAGGCGCCGCAGCATTCTGCGCGAATACGCGCGAATCTGGCTCGAAGCAGTTGGAAATTACACAGAGCCTTAGAAAGACGGCGAGAGCGATGGGCAGAGACGCTCCGAAGCGCATACCATCAAATTTAGGCGCAACCATGCTTTGACGCTAGGCCAAATGCAGAACGATGGAACGGAGGAATTAACGTGGGTGCTTGCGCGGGGCTGGCGCCCCATTCTCCTTCACGCGGCGAACGATCGTCTGATGCATTCGATAAATGCGCTCTTCGGGCGCGCCTTTGCCGATATCCTCGAATGAAAATGTGACGTCTCCCGTCCCTCCGGACGGCTGAATCAGCTTGACAGGGTACTTGCCGCAAACCTTGCCGTCGATAAATGCTGTCTCATATCGCTGGCGATGCACGCCCCAGGTATATACGCGCAACATCGTGAAATCGCATGGCTGGCCTTCCGGACCATGTATCCCGAGCACGAGGTATTGCCACTTTTTTCCGCTGGAAGGGTCGGCAACGAAATTCAATTCTTGCCAGCCGACGGCACGCACCCCCGAGGTGCTGACAAGATCACCGAGCGGACGCGGCAGGTCAAGCTCGACATATTTTCCGAGAAGCCAGCCGGCAAGATCCGCGGCGCTTTTTTTTTCCGCGGAGCGAGTGCGCACCAGCCACCAATCCTCCCTCTTCGGTTCTCCGGGGGTGTTCCCGGCCCCTTCTCCGCCGCCCGGGTTCGGCGCAGACGGCACCACGACCACGCTCCGTTCGAGAATCTCGACCCTAGATGCCTTGCCCAGCTGTTGAATGCGCGGGGATTCCCTTCCCGGCTCGACATGAACGTTGGTCAGCGTCTTCGTGTGTCCGACGGCTTGCAGCGGCATTTCGCCGGCCTTTCGCGCCAGATCCGCCGCTCTCTGCCACAAGTCCGCCGATAGCAACTCGCGGCCGTTAACCCAGCCAGTAACACCCGTCATCGTGCGCACTTCTACCTGGTCTTGGAAACGCTGGAGAATTTCTAGACGGTCGCCGAAGTTGACCGTGGCCACAGGCTCGCGAACCTGCGCTGTCGTGCTCTGCAGGGTTATCTCACGGTTGGCGGCGAAGGCGACCTCGAGAGGCGCCTTGGATTGCCGGAAATGCAAGTACAGGCCGGCACAAATCACCAGAAGAACGGCGAACCCGAGGAGAACTTTCCGCATCAGGCTCGATCTCCGAACGTGATCCCCTGGGCGCACGCCGCTCGAACATAGTCGCTTTTAGCCGTGCGGACGACGGCGCGAATCACGGCATTCAGTTCAGGGCAATCGCCCCCGCCATCGCAAACGCCGATCGTGCGCATCGACTGCGTCATTGTCCGCGGAATTCCAAAGGCAACGAAAGATTCTACACCAACCGTCGGGCGCGTTTTCGTCGTGCTTCGCGTTGAAGTTTCCATTGCTACGCGGACGAGCGTGCGAGCAGCGATCTGCTACAATGCGTGGCGTTCGACGCCGTCTTGTGCATTGTGCTGCTGAGGAGAACTGGAATGCAGGCACTGGAAAAATTGAAACCTCTGGCGCTGTTGTTCCTGCGCCTGGCAATCGGAATTATTTTCATGACGCATGGTTATCCGAAACTCTTCATGCGCACTCAGCAGGCGATGCAATTTTTCGCCAGCAAGGGTTTCCCCGGCTACTTCGCTTACATCTCCGGCGTCCTGGAATTCTTTGGAGGGCTTCTCCTGATTCTAGGACTTTTCACGCGAATCACCGGGCTACTCATTGCCGTAGAAATGGCCGTGGCCATCGTGAAAGTTCATTTGCCGATGGGCACGATTCTGGATGTAAAGAATTATGAGTTCCCGCTCGCGCTGGCGGCGGGCGCTTTCGTGCTTGCGACAATCGGCGCGGGGATAATCTCGCTCGACCACGCCATTTTTGGCGGAGGGCGCAAATTCTCGCGAAGGACAAAAGAATGAGACCAAGCGCGAGTCCGGCCGAATCTCTCTAGGCGCTCTGCGCGGTTTGCGCGCCCGTCGCAGGCGGAGGGGCGGGCTGCGGCACGGCCGCAGCGAGCGGCGGCAACGGCATAATCAACCAAGCCACAAAGTATCCAAGGATTGCCGGAACCAAGGGCACCGGAACGATCACCGCCAGCACCCAGATGAGGCGCACGATCGTGGAATCGATCTCCAGGTATTCGGCGATGCCCCCGCAGACGCCGGCGATCTTTGAATCCGTAACCGACCGCATCAGCCGCTTCTGAATGGGCGGCGCGCCGGAAGGCGCATTATGCTGCTTCGCCCCGCAGAAGTAGCAGAAATTCGAATAATCCGCGATCTCTCTTCGACAACCGGGACAGTTCATCTTTCCACCTCCCGAGCAGGCACTCCAGCCCCCTCCCCGCTCTCACATGAACATACGAAGCAAGTCCCTAAAAAGTTTCCTCGTCAATACTCCGTTAGCTTACGGGCAGCGCGAATGATGTCCTCCGATTGCGGCAGGATTTCGTCTTCGAGCTTCGGCTGATAAGCGCAAAACGTATCCGTAGCCGCCACGCGCTGGACCGGGGCGTCCAATTCGTCGAACAACTCTTCCGAGATGCGCGCGGAGATTTCCGCGCCATAACCCCACGAGCGCGTGTCCTCGTAAGCGACGATAACGCGGTTCGTCTTCCGCACCGTGGTCTGGATGGCATCCCAGTCGTACGGGCTCAGCGAGCGGAGGTCGAGAATCTCGACGGAAATGCCGTCGCGCGCAAGTTCCAGAGCCGCCACTTCGGCGCGGTGGACGATGGCGCCATACGAAATGATGCTCGCGTCCGTGCCTTCGCGCACGACGCGGGCCTTGCCGAACGGGATCGTGAAGTCGGGGCCGGGGTAGGCCGAGCGGTTGTACGGCTGGCGGTAGAGGTGCTTGTGCTCGAGGAACAGCACGGGATCATCCGAGCGAATGGCGGTGCGAAGGAGCCCGCAGGTGTCGAGCGCGGTGGAGGGCATCACGACGCGCAGGCCAGGAATGTGAGTGAAAACCACTTCGCCGCACTGGCTGTGGTAGATCGCGCCGCCCGTGAGATAGCCGCCGATCGGAACACGTATGACGGCGGGCGCCTTGAAAGCTCCAGCCGAGCGCCATCGCATCGTGGGCAGTTCGTCGCGGAGCTGCATCATCGCCGGCCAGATGTAGTCGAAAAATTGAATTTCCGCCACGGGCTTCAAACCGCGGAGAGCCATTCCCACGGCGCGGCCGACGATGTTGGCTTCGGCCAGCGGCGAATTGAAAACGCGTCCGCTGCCAAAGCGCCTTTGCAATCCCGAGGTCGCCTTGAAAACGCCGCCCTTCCCTTTCACACCGGAGAGAGATTCTTCGCGGCTGCAATCGGCGACGTCTTCGCCGAAAACTACGATTCGCTCGTCACGCGCCATTTCGTCGAGGAGCGTCGCGGAGACCATTTCAACCACCGTTTTCGGCTCACCGGAAAAATTCGGCGAGGCTTCGAACTTTTCGTTCGAGGGATCCACGTCGGGCGAGTAAACCCACTTGTAAATCGATTCCTTCGAGGGCAGTTCGGCAGCCAAGGCGCGATCGGCGGCTTCGACGACTTCGCGGTCCACTTCGGCTTCCAGAGCTTCGAGTTCACCTTCTTCGAGAATTCCTTCTCGCACCAAGAACAGGCTAAATTTCGGGATCGGGTCGCGGTGCGCCTCCGCTTCGCGCTCGGCCGTGGTCTTATAGAGTTTTTCGTCGTCCGAGAGCGAATGAGAATACGGACGCGTGACATGCGAGTGGACCATCGCCGGCCCCTTGCGCGCGCGGCAGTGCGCGACGGCGCGGCTGAACGCAGCGTAACTTTCCAGAGGCTCGGTGCCGTCGCATTCTTCGATATGGAGGTGCGGGTAGTTGGCGACAAGCTTCGAAATGCTTCCGCCGGCCGTTTGCACCTCGATGGGGACGGAAATCGCGAAGCCATTGTCTTCGATGTGGAACAGGACGGGCAAACGCTCGAGCGATGCGGTGTTTATCGCTTCGAAGAATTCGCCCTCACTCGTCGCGCCGTCTCCGCCGGAAACATAGACGACATCATCGCGCTCAAATCCGACGGCATTGCCGAGCGGCGCTTTGCGCGCCTGCTCCAGGGCCTTCGGAAAATGCGCGAAGTAGAGCGACGCTTCGGCCGTGCCCGCGGATTGCAGCCATTGCGTGCCGGTCGGCGAAGACCGCGAAATAATGTTCAGTTTTTGATGTCCCCAGTGCGAAGGCATCTGGCGTCCGCCGGAAGCCGGATCGTCTTTCGCGCCAACGCCCTGAAGGAGCATTTCGTAGGGCGTGACTCCCAGCATAAGTGCGAGCGCGCGATCCCGGTAATAGGCATGAAACCAATCGTAGCCAGGCTTGAGGACCAAACCGGCGGCGGCGAGGACGGCCTCGTGGCCCGCTCCGCTGATTTGAAAGTAAATTTTATTCTGGCGCTTGAGCTGGATTTCGCGATCGTCGAGGCGGCGAGAAAGAAACATCGTGCGATAAATACGAATGAGGGTCTCGCGGCTGAGGCCTTGGTACTTCGAAGCGTCGTACTTCGCCGCCGTCTTAAGCTTTGTTGGAGTCGCCATCGGCTCCCTTCCGCGCCAGAGGTCTTCGAGGGGAACTAATTTCGCCCCATTATAGCGGAACAAGAGGCGCGGTGACACTGGTACGAGCGGGGCTGAATGGTGACGCGAGAGACAATTCGGCCTGTCTGACGCAGGGGGATGAATGCTCTCCGTTAAGGCTACGAAGAGAGATCCTTCGGGCGACTAAAGGAGTCACCCTCAGGATGACGCCCCACAGGGGGGCGTCAGTTGCGATTAGAGCAGGGTCGGATTGTTTGTTTTCAATGAGTTGGCGCATGTTTTAATTCCGGGTCTTGCGATTAGGATTCGGGATAGTTGGGCGTCTGATGGCTTCGCCTTCACCACGGGCTTGATTTCGATCCTCCCATTCATGCCTCGCACCTCTATCACTCCAGCTTAAGCATGCGCCGTGTTGCGCGGCTGTCAAGTAACAGAGTGTGTAAAGATTTTGAGGATCACGAGACCCCACGGCGGGTGGCTAGGGGCTGAAATTCTTTCGCCCTAGTGAAAAGGTTTCTTTCGAGCCGCGGGAACGGCAGAAGCAGATCCCTCGTCGGCCACAAAACGGCCTCGCTCGGGATGACAATCTGGCGCACCCCGGGGTGCTAGGGACGGGCGGCGGTATCGCGGAGGAGGACGACGTCGGATTCGAAATGGCGGCGGACCATAAGGATGGATTTTCCGTCGGGGGAGTAGTTGAAGCCGCCGATTTCCTCCGTGAAGAAATTCGTGATCTGGCGGCCGGGCCCACCGTCGAGCGGCTGCTGCCAGAGATTTTGAACGCCATCAATCGTGATGGGATAGGTGACGGCTTTGCCGTCGGGGGTGAACTGGGGAGGTCCCGAAATGCGCGAATCTACTTCGAGAAGGCGCGGCTGCGGGGTGGCTGCGGAATCGAGAGGCACGATGGCAATCACCCGATCGCTGCCGCGCGCGCTCGAGCCTTTGCCAGCAAGCGTCACTGACCAAGCGAAAAATTCTCCGCTGGGGGAAATCGAAAATCCCAGAAAACTAGAAAAGGCACCAGAAATAACGGTTCCCGGCACAGTGGCCGCCGGGCCGCCATCAATCGAGACGCGCTTGTATTGATCGACCTCACCATCTCCGTAAAAAACCGACTTTCCGTCCGGCGAGCAAACGGGGAATGTGTCGTTCTTCCCGTTGGTGAGCTGGACCGGATTTGAGCCATTGGGATCGGCGCGCCAGATATCCGAGTGCACTTCGCCTGTCCCACGACCGATCCAGGCAAAGACCAAGTAGCGAACTTTGGCGCTTGGAGGCGCGACGCCCGAGCCTGAGTCCCAACAAGGAGCGGGAAAGATCATGATGGAATTGGGATCGTTCAGGATGGTTGTGGAATTGCCGCCGTTCATAGGAATCTTCATGATCTTGCCGGGACCGGAAACATACAGCTCGTTATCGCCGGCAAAATTGGGAGTGTTGTAATCCTTGTCCTGCTGTAAGAGCGGCGCAGGAGATTTTTCGGTGGTACCGGCGGCGGGCAGGAGATAGAAGCCGCGCGAAAGCCGAAACTGAACGGTAGTGAGCGTCGAGCCGTCGGCAGAAACCGAAATGCCGAAGTAGCGGTTTGTGTCGTTGGTGATTTCGCGGAATGCACCGCTGGGAACGGAAATGAAGCCCACCTGGGAGCGGAGAAATGCCGAAGAACGATCGGCGAAGAGAACGTAGAGACCGCGGCCGTTGGGAGCCCAAGTGAGCTTGCTGATAAATTTGTCCGGATACGTAGCAAGCGATCGCATTTCGCCGGAGGCGGCGTCCACAAGGCGAATTTCATGCGAATCGGGCTGGGTGGCGATTTGCCTCCCATCTGGCGACCAAGCAACGGCGTTGCCGAAGTCGTGGATCGGTCCACTGATCAGGATTTTTTCGTCCGAGCCGTCAGCGCCGGCCATCAGAAATTGGAATTGACCGGCAGCGGGGCTATTCCCGCGGTAGTAGGCGATTCGTTTGCCGTCGGGAGAGAACGTGGCGTTGCTGTCGACATTGCGGGCGATGGTCTGCGGAGTTCCGCCGAGGACGGGAGCACGATTGAGCACGTGGTAGCCGGAGTTCGAGTTCTGGGCTTCGAGAAAGTAGAAGTAGTTTCCGTCGGGCGAAAACGAAAGGTCGAAATAGCGCGCTTGCGAAGGAGCAATCACTTGCGTGTCGCTGTTCGTGGGAAGGTGGCGGAGCCACAGGCTGTCCTTGCCGCGGTCTTCGACAACGCTGAGAACGTATTTGCCGTCGGGAGAAATTGCAGAATCTGTGGCCTTGCCACTGTCAGTAACTTGCGCGATCGAGAATTTTTGGAACGGCGCGGCTGGATTCTTATGCAGCAGAGAATAAACGCCGTACGCCGCGCCGATGATCAGCAAGAGGATGACGATGCCAATCGCGATAAGGCTGATTTTGTGTTGCTGGGCGGCCTGGACTACGACGGAAGCGCTCGAAGCGTGGCTTTGCGAAGCTGCGCTCTGCGGCTGAGCCACGGGAACGGCGCCGCTCCACGAAGCCGATGCACTTGAAACTTGCGAGACTGAAGTAACGCCCGACCGGCCTGAGTCCGAATCGCGTTTGAGCCGCTGCAAATCCGTGCTCAGGTCGCGCGCGGTCTGATAGCGCAGCTTGGGATTTTTTTCGAGTGTCTTGCCGATGATTTCTTCGAGCTTCGGCGGGAGAGCAGGATTCAAACGCGTCGGCTGCGTGGGCTCGCGCTCGAGGATTTGATTGAAGATCACGCCGGACGTGGCACCGGTGAAAGCCTGGCGGCCGGTCGCCATCTCATACAGGACGAGGCCGAACGAAAATAAATCGGAGCGCGAATCAAGCTTCTCCCCGCGAACTTGCTCAGGAGACATGTAAGAGACGGTGCCGACGGTCGTGCCGGGGCTTGTGAGGTTTGGATCGCTGTCAAGCGTGCCGGCGCCGGCGGTGACCGTCTCACCCACGGTGCGGAGTTCTACTTGTTTCGCGAGGCCGAAATCGAGAATCTTCGCCTGGCCGCGATCGGTGACGAAGATGTTGGCGGGCTTGATGTCGCGGTGAACGATGCCGCGGGAATGCGCGGCGTCGAGCGCGTCGGCGACGCCGATTCCGATCTCAAACATGGCATCAAGCGCGAGCGGCCGGCCGTTGATGACATTCTTCAGCATATCGCCATCGAGCAGTTCCATGGCGATGAACGGCACGCCGCCGTCCTCATCAATTTCGTAGATCGTGCAAATATTCGGATGATTGAGCGCGGATGCCGCCTGGGCCTCGCGCTGGAAGCGTTCGAGCGAGGTGTGGTCCTGGGCGACGGCATCGGGAAGAAATTTCAGAGCCACGAGGCGCTTGAGTTTCGTGTCCTCGGCTTTGTAAACGACGCCCATTCCTCCGCCACCGACTCTTTCGAGAACGCGGTAATGGGAGATGGTGCGCCCGGTCAGAGATGGCTGCTCGGCCATGAGCCGCTCATGTTAGGCAAGGCGTTGGAGGGAAGTCAAAGAATAAAGACGAGACAGTTCGCCGCTCTGTGACGTGCTCCGGAAGTGCGCGTCTTCTAAGGGGCGGACGCGTTCAGGACAGCGAGTCGAAGAGGCCGGAAGTTTTGTCGAACGACGCGTCGGAGTGATGGACGATTTTGCTCTTCATGGACTTGAAGGGCTCTTCGGCGGGGATGCGATCGAGCCAGCGTTGGTGCGACAGTTTCTCGTGGTCGGAAAAATCAAGCCGAACGAGAAGCCTGACGTTTGCGCTCGATTCCGCGTTGCCTTCCTTGGAGTGCGATTTCTTCTTTTCGCCGGACGGCTTCGCGGCTTCGCCGTCGTTCGTCTCGGGTTCTTCGCGCTCAAATTTAAGCAGAATTTTTTTTCCGAGACGGAAAGCCTGTGTCCAGCTTTCGATCTTGTGGCGTGCCTGCTGCGCCGCTTCTTCGTTCGTTCCGAAATCGAATATCAAAATGGATTGCGCCATGGACAATCTATATCGGCCTGCGGGCTCGTGTGTCAAGTGCGACGGACGAGAAAGGTTAAGCACAGATTCCTCGGCTGCGCTCGGGACAAGAGAACACGGATGGATGCCGATGCGGGGAGCGAGCGTCTAAAGGAGGCCATATCGTAATTTTCCGGCGGGTGTAGAATGCAGCCAATGTTCATCTTGCTCACCAACCGGCCGCCACTGGCTCATGAATTATTGTGGTACGCCCTGGTCGCGCCCGTCTTTGGATATGGCTGCGCGTTAATGGCCGGATCGCATGGGAGAAGGAATTGGGTGTGGTTCGTCCTGGGTGCAATTGGGACCATCGTTACTACAGTCGTCCTGGCCTACCTCATCTCGAAGGATCACGAGTCTCCGGCCGGGAAGCCGAGCTAAGGCCGCACGCCATTTCGAAGCACCTTCCCTGTTTCGGCTGTTGCGCGTGGAGTCGCCCCATGCTAGGCTGAGCGAACAAAAAGCGAAGCTCCCGCGGGCGGAAGTCCGTGGATTTGGGAGGATTCATGGCGACGTCCTCGCGAGGATTGGCGGTTCGTGCCCGAACAACGCTCGATACGGTCCAAGAGGCCCTGGGAGAGCTGGCGGCGCGTTACCGCAGCGAAGAAATCCTGACGGCGGTGAAGCATCTGCCGGCGCGAGAGGCGCAGTTCCGGCCCATGCCGGGCTGGATACGGCCGCAACTGGTGGCGGCATATCGCGCAAAAGGCATCGAGGAGCTGTACTCGCACCAGGCGGCGGCAGCAGAGCTGGCGCGAGGCGGGAAGAATTTCGTTGTGGTGACGCCGACGGCGTCGGGGAAAACTCTCTGCTACAACCTGCCCGTGCTGAACGAGGTCCTCGAGAATCCGGATACTCGCGCACTCTACCTCTTCCCAACCAAGGCTCTCGCGCAGGACCAGCTCGCCGAATTGCACGACCTTGCGAAGCGGCTCGATGACTGCTTCGGCACCTTTACTTACGACGGTGATACGCCCGGCGACGCGCGGAAGGCCATCCGCGAGCGCGGCCACGTGATCCTGACCAACCCGGACATGCTGCACACTGGAATTCTGCCGCACCACACGAAGTGGACGCGCGTGTTCGAGAATTTGCGTTACATCGTGCTGGATGAATTGCACACGTATCGCGGCGTGTTCGGTAGCCATCTCGCAAACGTGCTGCGGAGGGTCGCGCGGATTGCGCGGTTTTACGGCTCGGAGCCGCAATTCATTTGCTGCTCGGCGACGATTGCGAATCCCGGGGGGCTGGCAGCGCAATTGATCGAACGAGAAGTGGAAGTGGTGGAAGAAAACGGCGCGCCGGCCGCCGAGAAGTTATTCGTGTTCTACAACCCGCCGATGATCAACCGCAATCTGGGCATTCGCCGCAGCTATCTCAACGAGACGACTCGCGTGGCGAAAGAACTGCTCGCACGAAAGCTGCAGACGATCGTCTTCGCGAATAGCCGCCTGCATACAGAGGTGCTGCTTACGTATTTGAAGCAAGCGAATCCGCCGCAGCCGGGCGGGCAAGAACCGATTCGCGGGTATCGCGGCGGGTATTTGCCAGGCGAGCGTCGAGAGATCGAGCGCGGACTGCGCGAAGGACGCATTCGAGGAGTCGTGGCGACGAACGCGCTCGAACTGGGAATCGATATCGGGTCGCTCGACGCGTGCGTGATGGCCGGCTATGCCGGCTCGATTGCTTCCACGTGGCAGCGCGCCGGGCGCGCCGGGCGACGCAGCGGGACGTCCTGCGCGGTGCTGGTCGCGTCATCGGCGCCGCTCGACCAATTCATCGTGCAGCATCCGGATTATTTTTTCGGGCGGTCGCCCGAACATGCCTACGTCCAACCGGATAATCTCGAGATCCTCGTAAACCACTTGAAATGTGCTGCGTTCGAATTACCGCTTTCGCCCGATGAGCGATTCGGCGACGTGGATTTGCCGGGAATTTGCGAGCGGCTCACGGAGGCGGGATTCCTTCACCGGAGCGGCGCGAATTGGCACTGGGTGCAGGAAGCCTACCCGGCCGATACGGTGAGCTTGCGATCCGTGACTTCCGACAATTTTATAATCATCGACACGACAGGCGAAGAAAATGGCAAGCCGGAGGTGATCGGCGAGGTGGATTTTTCTTCCGCGCTCACGACCGTGCATCCGAAGGCGATTTACCTTCACCAGGGACAGCAATTTCACGTCGAACGGCTGGATTTCGACCAGCGCAAGGCTTACGTGAAGCGCGTAAACGTCGATTATTTCACCGACGCGATCCGCTATACGCAGGTGCGCGTGCTTGAAGTCGCCGAGGAAGAACGCATATCGGGGCCGGCGGCGCGCGCGCACGGCGACGTGCTCGTGCGGTCGCAAGTGGTGGGTTTCAAGAAAATCAAATTCTTCACGAATGAAAATGTCGGAGACGGAAAGCTGGAATTGCCGGAAAACGAGATGCACACGACTGCGTTCTGGATCACGCTCGAGCGCGAACTGCTTGCAGGATTGCCTTTTGCGCTCTCGGACTGCCAGAGCGGAATCTTCGGCTTGCTCTATGCGCTCGAGTCCATGGCCACGCTACTGCTGATGTGCGACCGGCGGGATCTCGGCATTGCGGCCGGCGAGAGGCCTGCAAGCCCCGGAGTTGCGGCCGAGTGGCGGGAATTCACGACGGCGATGAGCGACCCCTCGGAAATGAAGGAGTTTTTCGAGCCAAACCTTTATCTCTACGACGCGTATCCCGGTGGAATCGGATTCAGCGAGCCACTCTATTGCGCCCACGAATTACTTCTGCGAAGGACACGCGAGTTGATCACCGCTTGCCCGTGCGACAAGGGATGCCCGTCGTGCGTGGGACCTGCGGGAGAAAAAAGCGAGCGGACGAAGGAAGCCGCGCTTGCGATATTGGAACGGCTGAGCACAGGTCGCCTCAATTGAGCACAACGACACAGGAGCGATTCGGAAGACTGAAGGCGCTGCAGGGTTCGGCGACAAAGGCAACGAGGAAGCGCGCCGGCGAAGAGCCTCGCGGCATGACTCCAGAGATCCCCGAGGGGGCTGAGCGGCTCGCGGAGATTCTGGGCGCGGTGACGCGGCGCAACCGCTTTGGCGAGCATCTCGCGCTCGGGCGCTGGTATTCCGAGCCGACCGGCCTCGAACCGAAAGATGGCGAGCAAAACGCGTCCGCCCTGCGGCTTCTCGCACCAGGCGCACCGGAAGAAATAGCTGACCCGAAGCAATGGCTTTTCCTCGACACGGAGACAACGGGACTCGCGGGCGGGACAGGAACGTACCCATTTCTCGTCGGCATCGCCTGGTGGGACGCGGGCGGACTTCAAGTGGAACAATTTTTCATGCGCGAGCACAGCGAAGAGCATTCGCTTCTCGTGGCGCTGGCGGAACGAATGGCGGAGCGGCGCGTGCTGGTCACATTCAACGGCAAATCATTCGATTGGCCGCTGCTCGAGACCCGTTACCGAATGACGCGGACGATCCGACTGCCCGTGCCACGAGCGCATCTCGATTTTCTCCACCCGGCGCGGAATCTCTGGCGGCTGCGGCTTGGCTCCGTGCGACTTGCGGAGCTCGAGTGGCACGTACTGGGATGGAATCGCGGCGCGGACGTGATGTCCGAATTGATCCCGCAAATTTATTTCGATTTTCTGCGCGGAGGGTCTCCTGAGCCGCTCGTCCCGGTGTTCCAGCACAATCAGATGGACCTTCGCGGGCTGGCTGCACTATCGAGCCGCGTAATTTCCCTTCTAGCCGAGCCGGAGAAGCACGGGCAGGACGCGCTCGAGCTCTACGGCGTTTCGCGGATCTGCGAAAGGCGCGGGGAGACCAGACGTGCGCGAGAACTCTACGAGAGGTCCATCGCTTCCACCCTTCCGCCGGAAACGGATCGCGCCGCTCGGCGCTCTCTCGCGCGCCTGGCGAAACGCGAGGGCGATTTTTCGCTGGCTCGGAATCTTTGGGAGGGCATGACCGGAAATTCGCGCGAGGGCTTTGAGGCTTACGAGCAATTGGCGATTTATTACGAGCACCGTGTGGGCGAACCAGGTCGCGCAGCCGCCGTGGCGCGCAAAGCGCTGGCGGAACTTCGCCGGGCCAATCGCCTCGGAACCATTGCTCCAGTTAACTATCGGCAGAGTTGCGCGCGCTTCGAACACAGGCTGGCGCGGCTCGAACGGAAGGCCGGCCGAACGCTGCTCGACGCCATTGAGGCCGAATCGAGGGAGCGGGCTGAAGAATCCAATTAACAGTCCCGGTTACGGAGAAATTTCATGCAGGAATCGGATAGCAGTGGCGCAAATGCTGTGCGAAGCTCCGGTGCGGAGGCCAAGAAAATGCCAGGTGTGAGCGATCCCTATATTCGCGAACAGCTCGAAAAGCGGCGCGAGGAATTGAGCGCCGTAATCTCGGCGGCCCCGGCAGTGCCGCCGCCAGCCCCGTTCGTCGAGCTTTTGCAGGAGGTGGATTCAGCGCTCGAGCGGATGGAGGAGGGAACGTACGGCATCTGCCCGGTCTGCAACGACTCAGTTGAAAGAGAACGTTTGATTGCGGACCCGCTGGTCCGCTTGTGCCTCGACCACTTGACGAGCGATGAGCAGCGCGCGCTCGAACGGGATCTTGAACTCGCTTCGCGCGTGCAGCGAGGCTTGCTGCCCGAAAAACATGTTCGCTCAGGGATCTGGCACATTCATTACGAATACAAGCCGGCGGGAATGGTGAGCGGCGATTATTGCGATTTGATCGCTCCCTCGAACGGCGACGGAAAGCTCGTATTTCTTCTGGGAGACGTGGCGGGCAAAGGAGTGGCCGCTTCTCTTCTGATGACGCATCTGCACGCGATGTTTCGCAGCTTGTCCGGAGTGGGACTCGAACTCGAGCGAATGCTCGAAATTGCGAACCGCGTATTTTGCGAGAGCACGTTTGCCGGCCAATATGCCACTCTCGTTTGCGGGCGCGCGGGACGTACGGGTGAGCTCGAAATCGCAAGCGCCGGCCACTACCCTGCCCTGCACGTGACGCGTGAAGGCGTGAAGCAAATCAGCGCTACGGGACTTCCCCTTGGAATGTTTTCCACCAGCCAATACAAGACCGAACGCGTACGCCTGGAGCCGGGGGACTGCCTGCTCCTGTACACAGACGGAATCTCCGAAGCGCTCAACACCTCCGGAGTTGAATATGGCGTCAAGAGATTGTCGAATGTCGCGGGAGAACGGCACGGATGGGTTCCGCAAGAATTGCTCGCGGCGTGTCTCAGGGACGTCGAGAACTTTTCGGCGGTCGGGCGGCAGGCCGACGATCAGACGCTGATGGTCGTTCACCGGAGCGACACCGCCGGCATCTCGCTGGACGACTGAAGTGTTTCTGGGACATTTTGCCGTGGCGCTGGCCGCCAAAAAAGCCGCGCCAAAGACTTCTCTCGGAACTCTGGTGTTCGCGGCGCAACTTGCGGACTTGCTCTGGCCGATTTTCCTGCTGCTTGGCTGGGAGCAGGTGAAAATCGCGCCCGGAATCACGCGCGTCACGCCACTCGATTTCGTTTCCTATCCGTGGTCGCACAGCCTCGCCATGCAATCGGTTTGGGCGCTGGAACTCGGCGTTGTGTATTTTGCGATCCGGCGCGATTCTCGCGGCGCGGTCGTGGCAGCTGCCTGCGTACCAACGCACTGGCTGCTGGATTACATTTCGCACCGGCCGGATATGCCGCTCTACCCCGGAGGCGCGCGATATGGGTTGGGGCTGTGGAATTCGCTGCCCGCGACTCTGATCACGGAATTTGGGCTGTATGCGGTGGGGATTGTTCTCTATCTGAATGCAACGCGAGCGAAGGATCGGATTGGCTTGTACGCGCTCTGGTCGTTTCTTATTTTCCTCCTCGCGGCATATATTGGCTCGGCGTTCGGCTCGCCACCGCCGAGCGTGAATACCCTCGCGCTAACGGCTCTTTTGATCTGGCTCACGGTTCCGTGGGCGGCATGGGCCGACCGTCATCGGTCTCTGGTCTAAAGTGCCGCAATCGGCCGTTCGCCGCTATCGAGGCGTGCCGTGGATCGTGTAGGAGGCGCGTCCGCAGGAGCGGGCGCTGGAGGCCAACCAATGGCGCGATTGATTTTGTCGTACGTTTCGCGTGAGGCCCCTTCGACCACGAGACAGGAAGCCGCCACGCATCGAAGAAAAACACCGCCCCCCTCGGTCTGAAACTGAAAAAAATTCGGACGGCGAAACAAATCCTTTCGCGTTTTGTATTTCAGCTCGAGCACTTCGCTGTATTGGCCGAAAAGGCGCGCCGCGTCGTCCGGATTGTCGAGCGAAAGGCGAAAGACCAGCGGCGTGGCTTTTGTTCTTGTGTCTTCAAACACGGCATAGCGATCGCCTGCCCAAGCGGAAGAGATCGTGTCCGGGTGTTCATTGCCGAGGAACTGCTTCAAGATTTCCGCGAGACCGAATTCGCCCAGTACGTTTTCCTCGAGCAATTTCCAATCCGCGGGAACCGTGTCTTTCCATTCGGGTAACATGACCTGTTCCGGCTTCACGCCCTTGAGATACAAGTTTGGATGAAGGATTTGCTGGGTCGAAACCGGAGGATTCTCGAAAATCAGGTGCAGGTCTCCCCAGCCGGAATGCGCCTTCAGGAATTGCTGAGAGAAGGTGGTCCCCGCAAGATAAGGAAACAGGAGTTCGTCTCGAATATAGATGGGCGCTTTCGAAAGATTGGGGTCCTTATCCATCTCCTCGATTGCACCGGAACGGATGAGGAGCGAGACGTCCGGCAGTTCGCGGACACCGATTTTCTGGTCGAGGAGCGTGTAGTCCACCATGGCGGCGAGCGCAGAACCTTCGCTGACGGCCTCGCGGGCCAGTTCCGCGTCGTCATTCGGCCGCGCCGCTTTGATCCACGGGTCGATGCGGAAGGACTGGTCCTCGAGCGCGTGAGTCAATTCATGCGCCATCACGGTGCGTTGCTCGTCGGCCGGAATCCACTGGGCGATGTAAAACTCTTTGGCCTTGGGATCATATAGGCCCGCGACCTGTTCGGTGAGAACGTCGAGCATGAATGAATCCAGCGGAAAATTCTTGGGAATCAGGCCGAATGCCTCGAGAGTTTTCGTATCGGCGTAGCGTTGCGCGTCGTCTTTGTCCTCTTTTTCTTCGCGGATCAAGTATTCACGAATTTCCTGTTTCGAGCGGAGGCTCTTCTTGAGCGGCTCTTTTATAGGCAGATCTAGGATTTTGCTCATCTGCGCCAACACTTCGTCGGCCGCGTGGAGGAATTCGGGACTCGCGGGCGTCACCGCCTGAGAGGGAGGGGCCGGCGGCGCTACGGAATTCGGCGGCGAGACCGCCTGTTGAGCAGCGAGAACAGATCCGACGGCAAACGCGCAAATCAGGACGACAAAACGCTTCATTCCCACCCCCACATGTTGGATGACGGTTCAAGGATAACAGGTTTCACAAGCCTTCACTGGCGAAGCAGACCAAGCCTATCGAGAATCAGTCCACGCCGCGGATTCTGAGCCAGAACATTTGATTCAGGAAGGGTGCTCATGGCGTCGACTTTGCGTTTGATCGTGTTGAGGATGGCGGGGGCTGTCTCATTTAATACAGAACAAGTTATTGTTGTGTTGGTATAATATTGGCTTCTAATCCGGGCAATCGACCTAGAGCAGGGGGGCTCGATGGTTCCAGGCGCATCGCTCAGGGAAGCGCGCGAGCGGCTCGGACTCACCTATAGAGATGTGGAGCGTTCCAGCTTCGAGCTGGCGCTTAAGCGCGGGCGTCCGGATTTCATTATTCATCTCAGCCGCCTGTCGGAAATCGAGAACGGCGGCGTTTCGCCAAGTCTCTACAAACTCTATAGCCTCTGCTCGATTTACCACCTGGATATTTTCGAGGTGTGCGATTGGTATGAGGTGCCGCTCCGCGAATTGTTGCGCGACGGATTCTGTCAAACCGCCCCGAGAACTCATCTCCTAGCCACGCCACACTGCCTCTTCCCCCCTGCGGCCGACGCGCCGCCAAAGGACGCGACGCGAACGAAGTTTCCTGGCAGAGAAAAGGAAGAGTGGGGGGCAGTGGAGGCGGCCCTGTTCCATGGGAACCCTCAGTATTGCCTCGGCCTCATCGGGACAGACGATCACTGGATGGAGCCCCTGCTGCGACCCGGATCCCATGTGGTCCTGGATCCCGCCCGGCAACGTGTGGAAAACTCCGGCTGGAATAACGAATTCGATCGACCGATTTATTTCATCGAGCTGCGCACTGGGTACCGCTGCTGCTGGTGCTTGCGCGATCGGCACAACCTGATCCTTCAACCGCATCCGCTTTCGTCCTGCCCACCCGAAACGGCGCGATTCCCCGACGAGGCAGAAATCGTGGGCCAAGTTGTGGGGGTGGCTATGCCACTGATTGCAGCGCAGAGTGCTCCGCAACAATCAGGCCTAAAATCACACGCAGATTTGAGTAGAAGAGATCCCGCAGATAAGCAGGCGTACCCAAGGGGACAAGCAAGCGGAAAAATTCCAGCTCAAGCCAGCGGTTGGCCGCTTCCCACGGCGGCGCGCTCAACCCCGCCAACCATAACCGCAGGTCCCACTCCTGCTGTTCGAGGGGAATCTCCAGAAACTGTTCGAATATCTCTTCGTGACAATAGAGCAGTGCTTGGTGGACGGCCGGCTCGGAGTACACCTCTTCCAATCCTGGGTGGAAGTACCGGCCGGTCGATACATCGCGCAGCATCGCCACGTGTAAAAGCCGCCCCAACTCGCTCGAAATGCCGGCGAGGCAAAGGGTCGTATATTCCTCGATGACGTGTTGATTCTGAGTAAACCGCTCAAGCGATTCCACGACTACTCCTGTTCCGCTTTCGGAACATTTCAGGCCGTACAAACAATCTAACGTCATTTCACCGGGAGAATCCGCCGCAAGGAGGATTCACTCGATGAAAAAGCTCTCTGCTGTTGCCGTCCTGCTCACGTTAGCTCTCGGGATATTATCCTGTGTATCAGTCGGCGTCAACTCCCGCTCCGTCGATGTCACCGTGGTTGCGGTGGCGGATGGGGCCGGCAGCCCTATCCCCTCCTGGCCATAGAAGGCCCGAGGAATATGAACTGAGTCAGTATGCAAGACTAGAGTAACGGATGGTATGATGCCACACACAGTTTATGAGCTTGCACCTATCCGAGTATTTCCGTTTTTGGGTGGCAATCGCGCTTGAAGTAAGTGTGTGCGGCCTGGCACTGAGACGGGGGCTTTATCATCGCCTCCGTCTCTTTACCGTGTACCTTTGTGCAGTCGTGGTTACGGAATTTCTTCGATGGGCGCCGATCGTGCTGTATGGAATGGATTCGAGGGAGATGTTCTGGACGTACTGGGGCACGCAATTTATTCTGATTGTACTTCGCGGCGCGGTTGTTTTCGAGATTGCGGGCGAAACTCTGAGGCCCTATCCGGGGGTTTGGAGGATGTGCAAAGGGGGACTTTGCGCGGCAGCGCTGGTGCTTGGAACGACGGCCCTCATACCTCCGGAACAACAGGGCCCATATGTTCAGCGTGTGATTATGACGGAAGAACGCGGCATGGAACTCGCGATCGTGGGCATCCTTTTGGTCGCGCTGATATTCTGCCGATACTACCGAATTCCTGTGAATCGCCTCAATGGATTGGTGGCGCTGGGGCTTGGGCTATATTCCGTCATCCAGGTAGCCAACAACACATTTCTCAACCATTGGCTCCAGGCGTATGACCCGGTGTGGAGAGAGATCCGGGCGGACTCATTTGTGTTGGCTACACTGATTTGGGGCGCGGCTCTCTGGAAGCCGCTGCCGGGTGTCCACCGCGTGCCAAAGCTACTCGACGCTGAGGTGTATTCCACATTGGCACCGGCAGTAAACGTCCGGCTGCGCGAGCTGAATGCACGGCTTGAGGAGATGCTGAGATGAGCCTACCGGTAGTCATCTTTGGGCTTGCCTCCGCCTCTATCTTCGCTGCACTGATCTGGCTGCTGGGCAAAAGACTGCCGGAGGAAGCTGCTTTGGGACCTGGCAGGAAGATCGAGGAGCTTCTGCCACTGCATACGCAGCATTTTCCGCAAGTGCGGCAGTCTCTGGCCTCGGCGGACGGCCGCTACATCCAGCGCAAGGTCTCGAAAGAAGTGCTGAGAGAGTGGCACGAGGAGCGACGGCGAATCCTACAGGATTTTCTCGCCGGATTGGCGCAGGATTTTGCGCGTCTGGATCAACTCTCGCGCATTGTGGCCTCTCTTTCCCCCCGATTTTCGCGACGAGAGGAAGTGCAACGGGTCTGGCTCAGCCTGCGCTTCCGTGCAAATTATCGGATTGTCACCCTGAGGATTGCAGCGGGTCACCCGGGCTCGATGCGCGGGCTGGTTCGTCTGACGGAACTTGTGGGGAACCTCTCCGCACGGGCGGAAGCGGCCATGGCGCGCCTCGAGATCGTCACGCCGGGACATCGCGTCGGTTCGAACTTCAGTGCTTGAGCGAAGCAGGAACTTCGGCGCTGAGGACCTTCTTTACGGCCTCCCAGAAAGCCTCAATCGCAAACGGCTTTGAAACGACCGGGCGACCGGATCTTCGCAGAGCTTCGCTGGCCTCTCCATCACGCGCATTCGAGACCGTGAAGACGACGCGCGTGGCAAGCTCCGGCCGGTTTTCCGTGATCCAGTGGAAGAGACCGGCGGCCGTAACTTCACCCGACATATCCAGGTCGGAGACAACGGCATCGATAGATTCTTCATTCAGGAGCTCGATTGCTTCGCTCCCGCTCCGGGCTGTTTGCACGGAAACTCCGCTGGCCCGCAAAATCTCCAGCTCGAGTTGCAACACCGATTCTTCGCTGTCCACGAGGAGGACTCTTCCGCCGGCGGTTTCCTTCACGCGAGGGGACTGCTCCGGTAGAGAAGGCCGTGGAACGGAAAGAATCGGCAAGAGAATCGTAAACGTGGCGCCGCGGGGGGGGGAATTCCGAACCTGAATCTCTCCGCCATGCTCTTTGACGATGCCGTAGCAGATACTGAGGCCGAGCCCTGTGCCTTTCCCGACGGGCTTCGTCGTGTAGAAGGGATCGAAAACGCGGTGAGGGTTCTGCACGCCAGGGCCGTTATCGGTGATCTCCACGCGTAGCCGACTCCCGGCCGTCTCGGTCCGCACCCAGATTTCGCCCTTTCCTCCCTTTTCGGTGACGGCATCCACGGCATTGTTCAGGATGTTCAGAAAGATCTGCTGGAGCTGATGAAAATCGCCTCCCGTAAGGGGCAATTGCGAGTCGAATTCACGATAAATTCTGATGTTGTTCAGCCTCATGTCGTATTCCCTGAGGGTAAGCGTGTCTTCCAGAATCTGATTGAGCTGGACGGGCATCCGCTCCGGCTTGTGCTGGCGGGAAAAGCTGAGAAGATTCTGAACGATGTGATGGGTGCGCTGCGCTTGCTTGTAGAGTTTTTCGAGAAAGTCCGAGCCACGCGAGCCGGTGAGTTCCTCGGATTTCAGGAGCTGACTGTAACCGAGAATGGCCGTCAGCGGGTTATTCAGCTCGTGCGCCACGCCGGAGATGAGCTGTCCGACAGCCGCCATTTTTTCGCTTTGCAGAAGCTGTTCCTGCGTGAGCCGCACACTTTCGTAGGCTTCGCGGGTTTCCTCAAGAAGCAAAGATTTATCGATCGTCGTCGCAAATTGATTTCCGACTGCGGCCAAGAGATTCAGCTCCGCAGTCGAAAACTCCCTCATGACGCGGCAGCCAACTACGAGGGCGCCCATGATGCGGTCTTTGGCCCAGAGAACCACCACCTGCGAAACCTGAATTCCCTCCTCTCGCTGCAGCTCGCGGAAGACCTCGGGCAGCGCCAGGGCGGACCCGGAAAGCAACGTCGCGCGAACCTGGCGAATCTGCTGGAGCAGCGCGGGCGACACCTCGACGGGATGAAGATTCCGGGCATACTCCGACTTATGGCCGACAGCGGCCGCCCGTTTGAGGATTCTGGTGGCTTCGTCTAAGAGATAGATCGCGCCGACGTCCACCGTTAATAGTTCCGTGACCCTCATCAGGGAGCGCACCAGCACGTCTTCCAGCGCCGACGACTGGCTGAGCATTTCGGCGATGGCGTTCAAAGCCAGAAGCTCGCGGTTGCGGCGGCGAATTTCAAGTTCCGCTTTCTTGGGCTCGGTGATGTCGAGAAGAAAGCCCTGATAGGCAACGATCGCGCCGGCGTCGTCGCGTGTCGCAAAGCTTGATTCGCGGGCCGTGCGGATTTCGCCATCGCGCCGGCGGAACTGGAATTCAAAGTCGGTCACCTCGCCATGTTCCCGAATCAGACGCTTCAGGCGATCACGTTCTGCCGGGTCCACATAAAGCGCCGAAGGAATATCCACCTTGAGAAGGTCCTCGCGGGTGCCGTACCCGAGAATGCGCATCAAGGCATTGTTGAAATCGAGAAAGCGTCCTTCGGGGGTCGATATGAAAACCCCCTCTTGCACTTTCTCGAAAAGCGTGCGGAACTTACTTTCCGCCTCGCGCCGCTCGGTGAGATCTTTCAAGACATGGATTGTCCCCAGCCGGTTCCCTTCGGAGTCATGGAAATAGGAATTCGTGACAAAAAAGTGGCCGCCAAAGGTCGGATCGACGTCCTCCGGCTTTCCGGCTGCATCCTCACAATACGGACAAGATTTCCAGTGGACGCTTCCCTGCTGCAGAAGGTCGCGCAGGAACTGTTTTTCAACGGAGCCCGGCTCGACACCCAAGTGCCACGCCAGGGTTCGATTGACTCTGAGGATGCGGCCATCGGGCGCGTGCACGAGAATCAGGTCGCTGATCGAGTCGAACGTGTCCAACCACTGCCTTCGAGAATTCGCTGCGCTTTCGAATAGGGCCACATTCTGGACTGTGAGTCCCAGCAGATTGGCGACGTTGGCCAGGAAGTTTTCCTCGTCGCTTTCGAACATCCGCGGCGCGGCGGACCCAATGGCCAGCAGTCCAAGCGGCGCCTCTTTTCCGGGCACACGAACCAGAACAATCGCCGCTAGCTTTTCCATTTCCATCCACCCGCGGATTTCGGGATCTTCGGCCGGGTGATAAGCGACAAAGGGAGTCACCTGCTGGAGACAGTTTCGCGCCAAGGGTTCATGGATGGAGAGTCGCGCATTTTGCTTGAGAAAATTTCCGTCGAATCCCACCGAAGCACGAATCACCAGCGCCGCGGAATCCCCGGACCCCTCGAGAAGGAATACAAGCCCGTGGCTCGCGTTGAGACTCTCGACCAGGTGGCGCAAGACACCGTCGAGTGCCTCGTGGACGCGGAGGGTTTGGGTGGCCTCCGCGGTAAGCAAAGCCAGCCGCCGAAGCTTATCGTTGAGATCTTCGGTCCGGGCGCGGCCTGCTTCCAGAACGAGAACTGCCATGGCAATGCCCATGGCGATTCCGAAGAGGCTTTGGAAGGAAACGCGGAACAAACCGAACATCTGCGCGTGCCATTCCGGACGGTCCAGGCCATGCAATCCGCAGAGGAGCAGCGCCCCAGCAAGAAGTTTTCCGCCGAATGCGCGATGTTGGGAGTGCGACCGCCAAAGAATCCAGCCCGCGGAAAGATAGAGAGCGCATTCGAGGAACGATTCCGCCGATCGTGTTGCATCCGGCAATTTGGCAACTGCTCCAAGCGAAATCAAGGCGCTCGCGGCGATCATAGCGAGCGGCCATAACCATCTCAATTGCCTTTCATTCCCCGTACACTCCAGTATGGAGGAGAAAAGCAGAGCGGCGGCGAGCAATGACAAGGCGGAAATCGAGCTCGGATCGTCTCGTCCGCCCCGCCAGAGAGAAAATATCCGCATCGCTCCCACCGCGACATAGATCGCCCATCCGGCCATCCAGGTACGGAAAAACCGCGCGGGAAAGCCTTGGGCGAGAAGCCAATACAAGACCAAGAGGATGAACGCGGCGGAACATTCGATAAAGGCTACCGCCAGCATGCCCGGATTGGACACGAATCCCATTCGGCGTTAGTTCAACGATGCAAGGCCGCTCGGCAATGCTTCACTTATGAAAACAGGATGGTTTGGAAGCCATTGCGCAACGTAGCACGCGATTGCACGATTCAGCAACAAGCCCCTCGTCCTGGTGTGCTCTGCCTTATAATGGTTTGAGGACGACCCGACCGTGGACAAAGAAAAAGTACTGGTTGTAGACGACGAAGAGGCGATTCGAGAGGTCGTCACCACGCTACTCGAAGCGCAAGGATATCGCTGCACGGCCTGCTCGAACGGCCGTTTGGCGCTGGATGCTTTCCGGGACGATACGTTCGACCTGGTACTGAGCGACATCGTCATGCCGGAAATGGACGGACTCAAGCTGCTCGCCGAGCTGCGCGCCGAGGAGCCGGATGTGCCGGTGATTATGGTTACGGCGATGCACGATATCTCGATCGCGCTGGAAGCCATCCGAGCCGGCGCATACGACTACATTTTGAAGCCTTTCGAGAAGGATCAACTGCATTTGAGCGTCCGGCGAGCGCTGGAACATCGTCGGCTGGTCATTGAAAACCGGACGTATCAGAGCGATCTCGAACACCTCGTCGCCGAACGCACCCAGCAGCTTTCGATTGCGCTGCAAGACCTCGAACAATCGTACGATTACACGCTCGAAGCACTCGGCGGCGCGCTGGATGCGAAGGATGCGGAGACGGAAGGCCACTGCCAGCGAGTGACGGCGTTTACGATCACGATTGCGAAGGCCATGGGCGTGGACAAGGCCCTGCTACGGCACATCGCGCGCGGCGCGTTTCTGCACGACATCGGGAAAATGGGAATCCCGGACAGCATCTTGCGCAAGCCGGGACCGTTGACGGCGGAAGAGCGTGAAATCATGCGGCGTCACTGCGCGATCGGCTACGCCGTGCTCGAGCGAATTCCCTTCCTCAAGGAAGCCGCGGAAATCGTTCTCTCGCACCAGGAGTGCTTCGACGGTTCGGGCTATCCGCGCGGGCTGAAGGGTGAAAAGATTCCGATCGGCGCGAGAATATTCGCGGTAGCCGACACACTCGACGCCATGATATCCGACCGCCCGTACCGCAAAGCGCTGCCGATTTCTGCAGCGCGCGACGAGATCCGAAGGTTTTCGGGAAGGCAGTTCGACCCGCGCGTGGTAGAGGTTTTCCTCGCACAGCCCGAAAGAGTATGGGCCGACCTGCACGAACAAATCGGCGATCCCTTTCACCTCACCCAGCTCGAAAGCGTCGGACACTGATCCGGCCCTTGGAAGCGCCGTGGGCTCCGCAGGGTAGCGAATTTCTTGCGTAAGATTTTCCGCGCAGGTAGTATCTCGAAGCGGAGGAATTCCGAATGGCTTTGGTTCCCATCAAGACCGCGTCCACAACAGGGTACTGCGATTGCATCTGCGGGTGCTACGAACTGGCCAGCCAGCGGGATGAAGAAAACGGAAAGGGCTATTGTCCGCGCTGCGCCAAAGAGCATCTGGAGATGAACCGCGGGATCGGCATACCGCAATTGCCGCCTTCCAAGCTTCCGGACAGCGAAGGGCCGTCGTTGCATCTTGAGCTTCCCGAAACAGCAGATCCACCGGGACGCCTGCGATAGTTTTTCCCCTCCGTGCTGCGCTCTCGGTCGTCAAAACATCGAAAGCAAAAGTCTCGCCCCTTCCGCGAATTCCTGCTCCGGCGTAATCAGGCTGACAATCAGATATCCATCTCGCGCGAAATCGTAAAAGTGCCCTGGGTGGACATAGACGCCATTTTCTTTCAGCAACTCGATGGCGAAATCTTCGTCCAAACGAGTCGCGGGAGCGCGGAGCACCGCATACCAGCCACCTTCCGTTTCCAGGCGGCTGCAGGCTTTCTGCCGAGCCAACTGGCGGTCGATTTCCTCCAAGTTTCTCCGGACACGCGCCATCAGCTGGTTTTGAAACCCCTGTCGCTGCTCTAAAAATGCAGGAGTCGCCAGCTGCGCAGGAGCATTCATGGAGAGATAGGTGTCGGCAATGACCTCGAGCCGCATAAGAGCTTGCGTTTTCAATTTCTCCGGGCCGCCGACGACCAACCAGGCGACTTTCATTTGCGGGAGTCCCGCAATCTTGGAGAGGCCGCTCAGTGTGAAAGTAAGAGCGCCCAAATTGGCAGCAAGGCTGGGAGGCTGCGGACCAGCAACTGCAAAATCCAGAAACACCTCGTCGGCGATCAATCCGATTTGGCCGGCGGAACAAATCTGGTTGAGCCTGGTTATCTCCTGAGACTTGCAGAAATGCCCGGTGGGATTATTGGGATGAACGACGATTACGCCGCGCGTGCGAGGCGTGATGGCCCGCTCGAGAGCGTGAAAATCAATCTGCCAGCCGTGATCGTAGATGAGAGGATAACGGGCGAGCCGCACGTCTTGGATATCGGCGAGAAAGGCGAAGAGCGGGTAGCTGGGCTCGGGAATCAGCAGCTCATCACCGGAGTTGCAGAGCGTACGGAATGCAAATGAATATGCCTCGCTGGTGCTGGTCGTAAGAAAGATGTCCTCGGCCGCAACGGTATCGCCGCGGGCCGCGTAATATCCGGCAACGGCTTGGCGCGCAGTTGCGAGACCTCTGGGATTTGGCGCATAGACTAATGAGCCCGGGTTGGAGAGTGCTCGCAGGATGGCCTGCGCGTCGTATTGAAATCCCAACTCGGTCGGATTCGAGACGGTTAGATCCAGAAGCTTTTTTCCGCTGGCACGGTGCAGCGTCAGGGCCTGGCTTAACCGGTTGGCCTTGAAGTTCCAATTTGTGCGATCAGCAAACATTTCGCGAGTGCCTCACAATAACTACTGGATTATAGGGAATGCGCGAAGGGCGAGCATCGAAATCCGCTAGTGGCGTCAAATGCGTAGGATAGTGGCGGGCATGCGCCTATACTCGCTGTGTACACTTCCAAATCCTCAAAGGAGAGAGCAAATGAAGCGAATCGTCATGGCATTGTCCGGCTTGCTCCTCTTGTTGGCCCCGGCGGGAAACTTTTCTGCCTCGGCCCAAGAGCAAGCCGTCGCCAAGACGGGCTTGAAGGTAGGCGACGTCGCGCCAGATTTCACTCTGCAGAGCAATCAATCGAAGCCCGTGAAACTGAGCGATTATCGCGGCAAGAAGAACGTCATTCTCGCCTTCTACGTCCTGGCATTCACAGGTGGCTGAACGAAAGAGCTGCAGGCCTATCAGGCTGATCTGGCCAAAATCGAAGCGAACGACACCGTAGTCCTCGGAATCAGCATAGACAGTCCCCCCGCCAACACCGCCTTTGCGAAACAAATCGGAGTTACGTTTCCGCTGCTCAGCGACATGAATCGCAAAGTATTGACCCAGTACGGCATTCTGAAAAAGTACGATCTGAAAGTTGATGAATACGAATGGGCGCGTCGCACAACGATCGTCGTGGACAAGGATGGAAAAATCCAGCACATCGAATACGACGAAAGCGCAGTGAACCCCAACACCGCAGAGGACATTTGCGTGGGACTCCACAAGAAACAGGGCACCTAGAACCACGATGTGTCAGGGGCGCTGCGCCCGCCTGGGACCGGCCGACGGAGGTCCAAGCGCAAAGCAGCGCCCAATTCATCGCCAGCTGGGCAGCGGTTCGAAGGGCTAACGCGAAACGTTTCGGCGGTGGTAAACGAGCCCAAAGATTCCCAGGAAAAGGGAGATTGTGGGGACCAGCAGAACGAGGATGCCGTGCCGGAGCGCCTCACGGCCCTGCGCGCCGGAAGCTGCAGCGCTCTGATAGCACATGGCGCACCCTTGGGCCGCCGCCTGCGGCGCCCAGAACGCGATCAAAGCCAGGCAAGCAAGCAGCGTCAGTGCGGCATTTCGGACTGCTTCACGAAAGCTCATTCAAACCTCAGGAACAGTGTACTCGCACTATCCATTAGTGCGGTCTCAGATTCATCAGCCGGATGCTATCCGGGAAAAACACGATAAGCATCACACAAATGCAGAAAACCAAAGCCGGCACTATAAAGAGGAAGAGTCCAAGCCGCTCGAAGCGCAGGTGCATGAAATAGGACATGATAAGGGCAGACTTAATGAGCGAGAGCCCGACCAGCATCGTAATCATGAGGTGCACTTCGATCCGCTCGTATGCGAGGAACACCTCGATCGCCGTGAGCAAAAGCAGCCATACCCACACTATTGAAAAAAGTTTCGTGCTGCCTACGTCGTGTCCGCCAGCGGCTTCCGCATGTGCGCTCATCGTTTCCTTAGCTCCCGGTTACTTCGGATTCACGCTCAACAGATAAACCATCGGGAATATGAACATCCAAACCAGATCCACAAAGTGCCAGTAAAGACCGCTCACTTCCACATGGTCGGCGTTCCACTTCCCCTTGTTGTAGCCCCAGGCGATGATGCCGAGATAGGCGACGCCGATCGTGACGTGGAGCATGTGCAGGCCGGTGAGGCCGAAGAATGTGCCGCCAAAGAGAGGCACGCCCCAGGGATTCGACCATGCCGTAACGTGATCTTCCACGATGAGCGTGTACCACTCCGTGGCGTGGATCAGGACGAACGCGGCGCCGCAGGCCATCGTTGCAAGTATGTAGCGCACGGCTTTTTTCACATGGCCTGTGCGCGCGGCGGAAACACCCAGCACCATCGTCAAGCTACTCGAGAGCAGGACGAAGGTCATGAACGACGACTTCGCGATGGCCGGCCAGATTTCAAACGGCCGCGGCCAGTTGGGAGTCGAAAGCCGCACGTAGGCATAACTGATCAGCAAGGCCGAAAAGGTCAAAGAGTCCGATACGATAAACAGCCACATCCCCAGCTTCTTCGAATTCACGGCGAAGGGAGATGCGCCGCCGGACCACGGCGACTCTATGATTCCTTCGAATTCGGTCTCGCTCACGTTTCACCGTCCCAAGAGAAATAGTAGAAACAGAAAAACCCACAGCCCATCCATGAAATGCCAGTACATCGAGACGACTTCGGTGGCCGTTCGACGCGTCAGCCGGTGCGTTGGCCGGAAGGCGACCCACACTAAGGCGATCACTCCTCCGAGCAGATGGAGGCCGTGTGCCGCCGTGAATACGTAAAAAAAGCTGCTACTGGGATTTGTCGAGAGATATAAGCCCGCAGCGACAAGCTGGCGCCATGCAATCAGTTGTCCCAAGAGAAAGAAAACACCCAGGACCGTCGTCACCCCCCACCAGTGCCGGAATCCTTCGTCGTCCCTCGCGAGAAACCGCTTGCGCGAATGCGCCAGCGTGAAGCTGCTGGCAATCAGGATCAGAGTATTGAGCCAAAGGATGCGCGGAATTTCAAGTGGACGCCAATCGCTATTCGGGATGCCCTTGCGGACGATGTAGGCGCTCACGAGCGCCATGAAGAACATCAGGACGCCGCCAAGCGCGACCGTCATCCCGGTGACATAAGTGCGCTGGGGCACCTCCGAAGAACCGGAGGAACCGCTTCCCTCTCCGCCGCCCCCCTGTCCCCTTCCGGGCGGAGTTCCGGTGCCCCCGCTTTTATCGGTGATGATTAGCTCAACTTCCTCTGGAGCACTTGTACGCGGCATTGAAACTCTCCTACTTCACCCGTGCTACCTGTTCCGGCGGAACATTCTGCGGCACGAAATCATCCCGCACGCCCGGAACGCTAAATTCGTACGGCCCGCGATATACGCTCGGAAAGTGGCCTCCGAAATTGTCGTGCGGCGGCGGAGAATCGGTATCCCACTCGAGCGTTGTCGCATTCCATGGATTTTTGGAAGCCCTTTCACCATGCTTCAGGCTCCAGAAAAAATTAAAAAGGAAAATGAGCTGCGCACCGGCCGTAACAAAGGCAGCGATACTCATGAAGTGATGCAGCGGTTGAAGTGTCACGCCGTAATTGGTCCCCGTGTAATCGGCGTAGCGCCGTATTCCGCCAGCGATACCGACCCAGTGCATGGGCATGAAGATGCAATAAGCGCCCACGAACGTGAACCAGAAATGAATGTGCCCAAGCCTCTCGCTCATCATTCGCCCGAACATCTTGGGGAACCAGAAATATGTGGCGGCGAAGATCCCAAAGATCGCAGCCACGCCCATGACTAGGTGGAAGTGTGCCACGACGTAGTAGGTCGCGTGCAGCATGTTGTCTACCGCCGGCTGGGCGAGGAACAAACCCGAAAGGCCACCGCTGACGAACAGTGACACGAACCCGAGCGCAAACAACATCGGCGTCTTGAGTTGGATTTTCCCGCCCCAGAGCGTCCCGAGCCAGTTGAAGGTCTTGATTGCCGAGGGCACTCCGATGGACATCGTCAAGACGGAGAACGTGAAGCCCGAATAGGGGCTCATGCCGCTCACAAACATGTGATGGCCCCAGACCATGAAGCCGAGGAAACCGATCGCGCAGATCGCAGCGGCCATCGCGCGGTAGCCGAAGACAGGCTTGCGAGCAAAGGTTGACAGCACATGGGAGGCAACGCCCATGCCCGGCAGGATCGCGATGTAAACCTCGGGATGGCCGAAGAACCAGAATAAGTGCTGCCAGAGGAGCGGTGAACCGCCGCCATGGTTTTGCACTTGATCGTTCACCACGAGGCCGGCGGGAAGGAAAAAGCTTGTGCCAGCCGAGCGGTCGAGCAGCAACAAGATGCCGCCGGCGAGCAGCACTCCAAAAGCCAGCAGGCCGAGGATGGCCGTCACGAACCAACCCCAACAGGTCAGCGGCATGCGCGTGAGAGTCATGCCCGGTGCGCGCATGTCGATGAGCGTGGCGATAAAATTCAGCGCGCCCAAAAGTGACGCAAGACAGAAAAGGGAAATGCTGACGATCCAGAGCGTCTGACCCATCCCCTCGCCCGGTCCCGTCACCTCGCCCAATCCGCTCAGAGGTGTGTAGCCGGTCCACCCGCTGATTGGCGCGCCGCCGGGAACAACAAATGCGGCGAGGATGGCAACGAATGCCAGAAAGGTGACCCAAAAGGACAGCATGTTGAGTCGCGGAAAGGCCATGTCCGCAGCGCCGATCTGGATGGGCAAAAAATAATTGCCGAAGCCGCCCTGGGGAGCCGTGGTAAGCACAAAGAAAACCATGATGGTGCCGTGCATCGTGACGAGGGCGAGATATTGCTCCGGCGTCATCAGCCCGCCGCTCACAAACGGCAAGTGCGCCGCAGGCCACACCAGGTGGAAGCGCATCAGCACCGAGAGGATGATTCCGACCACGACCGCCGTCATCGCCAGAAAGAAATATTGAATGCCGATGACTTTGTGATCCGTGCTGAAAACATATTTCTGGATGAAGCCCTTCGGCGCTTCCGCAACCCCATGCGCGGAGTGGGCGTGCGAACTCATTCGTGGCCTCCTAGTAATCGCGGCGGGTTCACTGGCCGGCCTCCTGCTGTTTGAGGAAGGTGTCGTAATCGGAGTCGGACACCACGTTCAAGAAGCTGCGCATCCGGTAGTGAGCCAACCCACACAACTGCGTGCACAGAATTTCATACTGCCCGATTTTATCCGCCGTGAAATGGATCGGGATGACCATTCCGGGCATAGCGTCTTGCTGGAGCCGCAGTTCGCGAACGTAAAAATTATGAATCACGTCCTGCGAGCGGATAAGCAGTTCGATCTGCCGGTTGACGGGCACCGTGAGAGTAGGCACGACGATGTCGTCCTTGCCAGCCGGATCCTTGGAATCGAGCCCGAGGGGATTGCCCGTCGAGGCGCTGACCTGCGCGGGATCGAGTTTCCCGAATTTCCCATCCGGGCCGGGATAGCGGAAGTTGAAGACGAACTGGTTCTCCGTGACCTCCACTTGTGTCGCATTCGGCGCTGCCTGCGTGAACCGTACCTCGGCCCATGCCTTGCGTCCTAAAATCCCCAAACCGAGGAAGAGGATGATCGTCGCGGTGGTCCAGAGAAGCTCCATCGTGTTGTTGCCGCGCGTGAAGTGCGCTCGCTGGCCGCGGTCGCGGAACCGGAAGACGGCGTAGGCTAGTCCGAGTTGAGAGAGAATAAAGACGGTGCCGGTCACATAGAGAGTTAGATCGTATTGGTGATCAATCAGCTTGCCCACCGATGTGATGGACGCCGGGGCGGGATACAGATTGGAGTAAAAAACGTAAACCGTTACGACGACGAGGACCACCAACAGCAGAGCCAGCAAAGGCGCTGCTGCGGCGGAACCACTTTCGCGTTTCCTGATTCGCATCGCTCTTGCTCCCTGTAGACCCGTCGGCAAAGGGCGTTCGATGGGACTGCGTACCGATTTCAAAACAGGCCATCATATATAAGCGCCGCAGAATTTCAAGGATGATTGTGCAGATGAATGATCGGAGTAACGAGATCGGAAAGTATGGTGCGGTCGAGTGGATTCGAACCACCACGGTATTGCTACCGCCAGCCCCTCAAGCTGGTGCGTCTGCCAGTTCCGCCACGACCGCAATCCAGGCAATTCGAGAAATTGTAGCAGAAGCTGTTATTTCTTAGGAGGCGCATTTTGCGCGGGCGCGGGACCCGGACTCTGAGCGGGCGCAGCCGGCGTCGGCGCAGGAGGCTGAAGCGGGAACTGTGCCGGTGGCGGCGTCGATTTCGCGGGAGCCGAACCCGACTTCTGAGTTTGCTCGAGAATGGAGCCGGTGCTGCTGACTTCCGCGGGAGCGCGTTTCACGGAGAGAGTGAGCGAAGTCATCATGAATACGATGGCACACCACGTTGTTGCGCGAGAGAGAAATGTTGCCGCTCCGCGAGGCCCGAAGGCAGTTTGGCTGCCGGCACCTCCGAACGCTCCCGCCAGATCGGCAGCGGACCCACTTTGAAGCATGATGACGATGATGAGGACGAAGCACACGAGAACATGCAGCGTCACAAGGACAAAGGTCAGCCTCCAGCCGACCCAGATCAAGCCGATGGCGATCAGCAGCGACAAACCCCATTTTGTCCACGATGACATTCCCGGCTCCTGCTTTGCACGGCGAGCAAATCCCGTTCCGGCTCGCGCTCAAAAATTTACGATGGCTGCAAACGATTGCGGGTCTAAGCTCGCTCCGCCTACGAGCGCACCATCAATCTCCACTTGCGCCATCAACCCTCGTATGTTGTCGGGTTTGACGCTGCCGCCGTAGAGGATGCGAAGAGCAGAGGCCCGCTCGGGCGTGAACTGTGCTGCGGCCACTCCCCGCAGAAAGCGATGAGCGTCCCCAGCAATTTCCGGCGTGGCCGTCCGCCCGGTACCAATGGCCCACACTGGTTCGTACGCCAACAGAATACGCGAGAAGTCCGCACCGGTCAACGAAGCCAGGCTGCCTTCCAATTGCCGCTTCAAGACCTCATGCGTGAGGTTTCCTTCGCGTTCGGCCAGCGATTCACCAACGCACACTATCGGCTCCAAGCCGGCCTCGAGCGCGGCTTTGACCTTGCGGTTGACCTTGTCGTCCGTATCACCGAAGAATTGCCTGCGCTCCGAGTGGCCAATAATCACGCCGCGACATCCGGCGTCGACTAGCATGCGCATCGAGATTTCACCCGTGAACGCACCTTCGCGCTCCCAATATGCGTTTTGCGCGGCAATCGAAATCGCGCTCCCCTGGGCGGCCTCGACGGCGGCACCGAGAGCCGTGAACGGCGGGGCGATGGTAATGTCGCAATGCGAAGCCTC
This sequence comes from uncultured Acidobacteriota bacterium, assembly GCA_963812565.1. Classification (GTDB taxonomy): domain Bacteria; phylum Acidobacteriota; class Terriglobia; order Acidiferrales; family UBA7541; genus Palsa-295. The sequence continues at coordinate 348,508 of CAWEVR010000006.1, read as the reverse complement.
CCGGACGAGGGGACGAAAGGCTTCGAAGAACGCCCGAGTTTCCGCCTTGGTCTTGTACATCTTCCAATTGCCGGCAATTACGGGGCGGCGCACTCAACCCTCCTTCTGGCTGGATGGCTTGTTCGTGAGGGCCTCGACGCCGGGAAGTTTTTCGCCCGCGAGAAATTCAAGAGAAGCGCCGCCGCCGGTCGAAATATGCGAAATCTGCGCGGCGACGCCCGCTTGTTCCGCGGCGGCAACCGAATCGCCACCGCCGATGATGGATGTGGCACCCGATTTTGTCGCCGCAGCCACAGCACGGGCGATGGCGAGCGTCCCCTGCGAGAACGCGGGCCTCTCGAACATCCCGAGAGGGCCGTTCCAGACGATGGTGCGCGCGGTCGAAATTTCCTGACGGAACTGCTCGATCGTCTTCGGCCCCACGTCGAGGCCCATCCAACCGTCGGGAGTCTGGCCGATGTCCGTAATCCGCGTGGTCGAGGAACTGGGCGAGTCGGCGATTACGTGGTCCACTGGCGAGAGCAATCGAAATTGGCGCCGCCGCGCCTCTTCGAGCAGGCCGCGCGCGAGATCCAGTTTGTCGTTTTCGACCAGCGATTTCCCCACGGGCAATCCTTGAGACTTCAGGAACGTGTAGGCCATCGCGCCGCCGATGAGCATGGCGTCGGCGAGCTTCATCAGGTTCTGCACCACTTCGATCTTGTCCGATACCTTCGCGCCCCCGAGCACGGCAACGAAAGGGCGGTCGGGATTCGAAATAGCCTTGCCCAAATACGTGAGTTCTTTTTCCATCAGCAAGCCTGCGGCGGCCTGGCGCACGAATTTCGTGATACCGACAACCGAGGCGTGGGCGCGGTGCGCAGAGCCAAAGGCGTCACACACGAAAATCTGATCGCAGAGAGCGGCGAGTTGCCTCGAAAATCCCGGATCGTTTGCTTCCTCTTCCGGATGGAAGCGTACGTTTTCGAGCAGGAGCACTTCTCCGTCGCGAAGCGCTTTGCTTTTTGATTCGGTTTCGGGCCCCACGCAATCGGCGGCAAATTCGACGGGCTTTCCGAGTAATTCGCGCAACCGCTCCGCCACTCGCGCCAGGCTGTATTTCGGATCGGCTTTGCCTTTGGGACGGCCGAGATGAGAGGCGAGGACAAGCCGCGCGCCGCGCTCCGATGCGAGCCGCAACGTGGGTAGCGTCTCGCGGATGCGCGTGTCGTCGGCAACTTTGCCCGCATCCAGGGGCACATTGAAGTCCACGCGGATGAAGACGCGCTTGCCGGTCATCTGCAGATCGCGAATCGAAAGCTTATTCATGGCCGAAGGGAAGACCGAAACGCCCGCCTCGCGGGACGGAGGCACTTACAACTTCGCAGCGAACAACTTGATCAAATCGCGGCAGCGGCACGAGTAGCCCCACTCGTTGTCGTACCACGCCAGGACCTTTACGCAGTTCGCGCCCACGACACGCGTGTAACCGGAGTCCACGATCGAGGAATGTGGATTGCCGCGAAAGTCCACGGAAACGAGCTCTTCCTCGGTGTAATCGAGAATTCCCTTCAGCGGACCTTCGGCCGCGCGCTTCATCGCGGCGTTGACGCTCTCGACCGTGGCAGGCTTTTCGGTGAAAACAGTCAGATCGACAACGCTCACGTTCGGCGTGGGGACACGCATCGAATAGCCGTCGAGCTTGCCTTTGAGCTCGGGAATGACCAAGTGCAGCGCCTTGGCCGCACCCGTCGAAGTGGGAATCATTGAAACGGCGGCCGCGCGCGAGCGGCGCAAATCTTTGTGCGGCAGATCGAGCAATTTCTGGTCATTCGTGTAGGAGTGGATCGTCGTCATCGTGCCTGCGGAAATTCCAAACGTTTCGAGCAGGACCTTCGCGACGGGCGCAAGGCAGTTCGTCGTACAGGAGGCGTTGGAGACGACGTGGTGTCTTGACGAGTCGTATGTCTTGTCGTTCACGCCGAGCACAACCGTAAGGTCCGGATCCGTAGCGGGCGCGGAGATGAGAACTTTCTTGACCGGGCCGCGGATGTGTTTGCGAGCATCGGCGCCATTCGTGAAGAGGCCAGTGGATTCAACGACGATCGTCGCGCCGACGGAAGCCCAATCGAGCTCCCCGGGATTCTTCACACGAAACACTTTGAAGCTTTTGCCGTCCACCGCGATGGAGTCGTCCGTATGCGTCACTTTGTTCGGAAGATTGCCGAGGATCGAATCGTACTTCAGAAGATATGCCAGTGTTTTTGAATCGGTGATGTCGTTCACTGCGACGATCTCGATGGAGGGGTCGCTCAGCGCAGCGCGGAAAATGTTCCGGCCGATGCGCCCAAAACCATTGATCCCGACTTTAATTGGCATACGTCCTCCCGAGTGAAGTCGTAGTGGGGAACCTGCGCGAAGAATTCGGCAGGCCCTTTATCGAACGCGTGATGCTAGGGCGCGCAGGGAAAAAAGTCAACGCGGGTCAATCATACTCCTTGATCCGGATTACTTTGTCTCCGGCGAAAGTCACAAAAACAGTCTTGGCAGGCGGCGAACCGTAAATCCAATCCTCGGTCTCTTCGCCACCGGGATCGCGTTCACGCACTTTGTGGTCGGGACGGCCAAGAGCAGCAATGACCATCTCATGGTCCATTCCTACCACGGCCTGGCGATCTTTGATCCCTTGCTTGAACTGCGGCGGCAGCGTGTCGACCCAATTCACAGTTGCCGAATGCTCCTTCGAAAAATCGAGCACCGCGGAAAGGTCCTGCTTCAAATCGTCCGGGCTGATGTCGGGCAGCGGCTGTCCGAAGTCGAGAATCAGCGTTGCGCCTCTTCCCTCGGCCGTGGTGACGGGAGCGGAACTTGTGGGGTTGACAGTGCCGCCCACACCGACCTGAACATGCTCGCCCAGATGGAATTTCTTTTTCCCGCCCCCGTTGATTTGGAAAACAATCTCCTTGGCGCGAAACTCAATCGCCGTAATCTGGACCGTGCTTCCTGGATTCACGGCTGCGCCTCGGCTCTTCACAGCGTCCTTGAGACTCTTATCGTCAACCGGTTTTCCGACTGTGATTTTGAAACCATTCTTGCCGCCCGGAAGAGGCTGGACAGCCTTGGCGAATTCTCCGTCCACGAATCGGACGATCGCAAGACGCGAGCCTGGTTTGAGCCCCGTCGGTTGATTCGTCCCATGCTGACCGACAGCGACAAAAACGTCTGGTAATGCGGAAGCGGTCGGCAAAGAACTTAGGCTGGGCAACCCGGGAAGCGGGGTGCGAAAGTGAGTTGCGTCCGGAACGTCCGCTCCAATAGCGAGCGCGGCGGCGAGCACGAAGGTCGGTCGAAAATCCATGGATGACCTGCCGGTCCCTATTTTAGGGCTTTTTGCGTTCCAGGTGAATATCGATTCGTCGGAAGGCTAGGGGGTTGCAGGCGAGTGGGAGCTTCCCTGTCATGAATCGGTCACGCGGACTCGGACGCCACGGCGGTCGATCCGCATGGGAAGGACTCGGCCGCCCGCGTTGGCAACGGCGGCTTCGACGCGTTTTCTCGCCTCCGGCTCAATCAGAAGCGCTACGCACCCTCCTCCGCCTGCGCCGCAAGCTTTTCCAGCGAGGGCCCCTGCCCGGCGCGCTCCCGCGATGATGCGATCGATGAGGGGAGTTGAAATCGTCGGGAGATTGCGCCTGCGGTAGCTCCACTCTTCACGCATCAGCCGGCTCACCTCTGCCCATTCACGACTTCCCATTCGCTTGGCCATTTCGCAGGCAATCCTGGAAATCTCTTCCAAGTTCCTCGAAACACGACGGTCGCCCTCGATATGCGCTTTAAATACCTTCCAGTTGTTGATCCCGGACTTGCGAGGTTTTCCCGTGTAGCAAAGGACGATGCGTTTCTCGAGGTCCGTCGGGTCCACGCGCGCGGGAACACGGAATTCCCCTTCAGGTCTCAGATGAACTTCGCTCACGCCGCCAAACGCAGCCGGATAGTGGTCCTGCGTGCCTGTGGGCACGCCCAGGACGATGGCTTCCATATCGCGACTCAAATGGATCCACGCTTTTCGGCCCCGGCTCCAGCCGACCAGACGATCGAATGCTGCCGCGAGAGCCACTGCGAGCGCGCTAGACCCGGAAATGCCCGCGCCCGCAGGCGCTTGGGAATCCGTGGTAACGACAAGCCCCATTCGAGGCGAAAAGAACTTCACGAATTGCGCGAGCAAAGGGAGCCGATACCGAGTGGAACCGGCAAGCGCCCGATAAGAGGAGAAATGTTCGCGACGGCGAGTATCCCGTGAAATCAGGGTGATCGTCTTGCTGCGGCGCTGCACTTCAATCGTGCAAGAGGCATGAAGCGTAATGGCGCAGTTCAATGTCATCGCGGGCTGATGGAACAAGTACAGCGGCCAGATATCGAGCGTTCCGCCCGCGAGGTCAATGCGCGTCGGAGCACGCGCTTCGATTCGCATCTTGTTGGAAAACTCCTCTCCGGATACTCTGCTCTGTGATTTCGAAAACTTCCCGCGAATCATAACAGATGGCACGACGCTCGCAAGTTCCGGAGGAAGTACTCGAGAAATTCATTCTCGGATTTGAGGGACCTTCCTTAACCAATGAATTAGGCGCTTATCTCCGCCGCGGCCTCGCTGGCGTCATCCTCTTCCCGAGAAATTTCTCGAGTGTCGAGGGGCTTCGCTCCCTCACCGCAGAAATCCGTGCCGCGGCCGGACGGCCTGTCCTCATCGGCATCGACCAGGAAGGTGGAACGCGATTTTCGCTCCCCGAACCATTTACGCATTGGATTTCGGCGGAAGAATTCGGGCGCCTGGATGACCCGGAATTGGTCGAGCTTCAAGCGCGAGGGCTCGCCCGCGAATTGCGAGCCGTCGGCTGCAATCTCGATTTTGCCCCAATGCTCGATTTGCATCTCCAGCCTCAAAGCCCGGTCACGAGCGGCCGAAGCTTCGGTTCCGATCCGAAAAAAGTCGCGCGACTGGGAGCGGCATTTGCGCGTGGGTTGGCTCTGGAGGATGTTCTTGCATGCGCCAAACATTTTCCGGGTCACGGCGACACCACAATCGATCCGCATCAAGATCTGCCAACATTTAGCGGCACCCTTAGTCGCCTTCGCACGATGGAGCTTGTGCCCTTTGCGAGCGCAATTTTGGCGGACGTGCCTTTGATCATGACGGCACATGTTTTTTTGCCTGAAGTGGACAAGGATTGGCCCGCCTCTCTCTCGGAAACTCTTCTAGAGACGATCCTGCGCAAAGAGATGGGCTTCGGCGGATCGATCTTGGCCGATGATCTGGGCATGGGCGCTGTCGCAAAGCGGCGGTCGGCGGCGGACGCTGCCGTCCTCACATTTCAAGCTGGCAGCGACCTCGCGCTGCTTTGCCACGATTGGAGCATCGTCACACCCACACTGGAAAAAGTCGCGTCCACTTTGGAGAACCGCGAATTCGATGAAGGTAAGTGGAACGCAAGCCGGAAGCGTATCGCGCGCACTCGGAAAATTTCCTCAAGCGCCTCGCAGGATGCGCCAGCTCTGGACGTGATCGGCTGCACACAGCATCGTGAGCTGGTAGGGACGATACGAGAAAGTTTCAAGCGGGGAATTCGCCGCAATTAGTTCGTTGCGGCTCTGGTTTTCTCCGGGCCGGTAATTCTCTGCTTTTCTTCTTCGATTTTTTGCTGAGCAAGCTGCGGCTCGAAACAGCGCCGGCAGCGAGCCTCGTACATTCCGCTGGCCCCTACAACGATCAGCTCTTCCGAGGCAACGATTCGCTGTGTATGAACGGCCGGATTGCCGCAGCGCACGCATATGGCAAGAAGCTTTGTGATTTCCTCGGCAACAGCCAGAAGCCGCGGTATCGGCTCGAATGGCCGTCCCATGAAATCGGTGTCGAGCCCGGTGATGATCACTCGCTTGCCGAGGTCGGCCAGCTTCACGCAGGAGTCGACGACGCTATCGCCGAGAAATTGCGCTTCGTCAATGCCAACGACTTCCGTGCGCGGCGCGACCCTTGCCATGACTTCGCTGCCACTCTGGACAAGCTCCGATGCGATTTCCAGGCCCGAATGCGAAACGATTCCGTTCTTGGTGTAGCGCTGGTCAATCACGGGTTTGAAGATTTGTACCCGCTGTTTCCCGATCTCGGCGCGGCGGAGCCGGCGAATCAGCTCTTCACTCTTTCCGGAAAACATCGGGCCGACGATGACTTCAATCCAGCCCATGTTGCCCTTGACGATGTCCACGCTTCACGCCTCCATCATTCAGGCTAGCACATTCCGCTGTGGAATTCAGACTTCTGCTTTTGCGTCACGGGCCGAATACGCTGCGCGATTATAAAATGGCGCGAAAGCGTTGATGACGGCGACGCGGAACGCGTCCTGGCGCGTAATCATGTTGCGAGTAAGCACGCCCCAGGCGCCCTGAGTGTCGCGAATGCCTTGGGCGCCCGCAAAAGCATCGATCGCTTCCGCAAGCTCGACGCCTTCGTCCACCACGCGCACCGCGAGCGGCTCAGGCAGCAGGACGGCGCCTGATTGCCCAAACGCGCCGCGGCCTCCGCCGTCCGTGACGTAAGCCCAGCTCTCGAGAAACACCAAGCGCGCGCCGCCTTCATGGACGACGTCGAGACCGCCCTCAAGCCCCACAAAGTATTTCCAAAGCTCGTTCTTCTCGCGCGCTATCCGCACGAGCGCCTCCGCGCGCTCGCGCGCGCCGGCCATCAAATCCTCGCGTGACAGGGGTGTATGACGCACGCCGCTCGCGACTTCTACGGCGGCAATGTCAAAGAGCGCGTTTTCGTTCAGGCTCGGACCGAAGACGGTGAGCGCTTCCCAGACTGCATTCAGTTTGGGGCGTCGAGTGCTTCCCACCGCAACGATGATTTTATCCATGCCGTGCGGATTCTATCAGGAGCAGGAGTCGGACGGCCAAATCCGTTTCGTGTGCGGGATTATTCCTTCCAAAGCGGGGTCTGTTTTTCGCGCGAAAAACGCATCACAAGGAATTCCTTCAACTCTTCGATAGAGGAGAAGACCTGATCGGAGCAGCCCAGCATCCAGCCGCTGATCTCTTCGGCAGGCTGCGATGAGACGAGAAAAACCGGGATGCCCTTGCGATGGGCAACGGTAAGCTCGGCGGGAGTGCCGCCGCTTTGAGCCGATGCGCCATTCAAGTAGCAGATGAGGTAGTCGGCCTTGTTTTCGATCAAATCGAGATCGAATGCGATGATTTTCCGCACCACGCGGCGGAACCGCTCGAGGTCCTTCGCTTTCCACTCACGAAAATGAGCGGTTTCATCATCCGTGAGATTTTTTTTCTCGTCCTCGGCAGGGTCGTACACGCGATGGCCGAGCTGGTCGCGAAGAAACGGCGCCAGCTTGCGTCGCCAAAGTCTTCCGCCGTCTTCGGCAAACTCGATGGGACCGCAGAGATAGGCCAGCATGGGGCTGAGTGCACGGGACTCTATCACGAGGCAAAAAAACTGGCCAGCGATTCGAATCGAGTTAAGAAAAACAGAAAGAAACTGGAGCGGGATAAGAGAATCGAACTCTCGCCTCCACCTTGGCAAGGTGGCGTACTACCACTATACGAATCCCGCTGACCGGGGATTGCATGAACCCCTCAAAATTTATAACACGGTCGAGACACCCGGACAAGACCACCAGCGAGGGGTCGTGCCAGACAATTATGAGAGGGATAGCCGCAACAGCGTTCCGGGACGCCTAGTCCACTTCCAGAATGCGAGTGGCCTTCACGACCGGAGACTTTTTCTGTCGTTCGGCAAAGCGCGAGGCGCGCTCACGGTCGATATAAACCCGCGCGAACTTCTCGCCGTCGTGATAGTACACGGTCACCTGCCAATGGCGGTGCTTGCGCCGACGGTCACGATGCAAACGGCTGGATTTCTTGCCTCTCTTCTTTTTCTTCACGTTTTCCATCCTCTGGGCACGCGGACTATGGCAAGTTTGGCGAGGGCGCGCAAGTGACGACTTAGCGGTTAACGCCCGAATAATTTTTTGCGGCGTCTTGCAACTTATGGCTTTGTTTTGCGTCCAATCAAGTGTGGGGAGTGAAACACAAAAATTATGGTCTGTGGAACTTTTGCCGGTTTTCAGGCGTAATACAAGGTGAGTATCAACTCGGGGTTGGAGGGCAAGATGGTGACGTGCATGGGAACGGAACGGCAAATTGAGGATCTGAGGAACCACCCGGCCGAGATGGTTATGACGCTACGAAAGCTCCTCGCCGGCGGAGCGAGGTATATTCCCGACCCTAAAAGGCCGGGTTTTTACGAGGTCGAAAGCGGCACCCTCGTCTATTACATCCATGTTTCTGAGGCCACCGGTAAAATTTTGTTGCTCGCCACTTGGCCCAGCGAATCCGCAACGGAAACAGCGCACGCGGCCGCTTGATCGTTTGCAGGCCGCGGCGCTCGCTTTAGAACACGATTTCCGAAGCTTTAAAATTCAGCTCGTTGAAAATGTCATTCTTGAGTTTGTAGATCGCCGGGCCGTTGCTTGTCCGCGCGTAAACAAAATCGCCTGACGGCTTGGAAAAACTCACCGTCAATTTCTTGCCCACTTTGTCCGTGAGCGTCACTTCGATCGCAGGTTGGGAAAGTTTGGCGGCAACATCGGACGGCGCGTGATCGAGGACCTCGTCGGCCCGGGCTGAGGCAATGGGAGTCAATACTTTCCAAGCACCCGCAGCCTTGCCCTTCACGTCTTCCGGGACTTCCAGACTCCATTGGTCTGCGGACTTTCGGCTGCAAACAATTATTCCGCTAGGATTATGGAGTTCAATGCGATTCACATCGTCTTCGTTCATGTGGACCAAATTCTTGTCCCGGAGATCCGTGTAACTCGCGGAGAGTTTCTTGTAAAAGTCCGGCGTGATGCGAAAAATCATCGGCCGGGACGTGTCGCGCGCGAAGTAGTCGTCCGTCCCCTTTTTTCCCGCAATCAAAGTAGCGCTCTTCCCTTTGACGTCCACGGAAGTAAACGTGATGAAAGGGCGGTCGAGGCCATAATTCCCCAAGTTTTCCGGCTTTTCGCTGACCACATTGCTCGCCTTCGCTACGGAGATCGCCGTCAGCAGCGACTCCACGCCGCTGGTATCCGCGGGCGAGTCATTCGGCTTCGTGAATTTCCAGCCTGTCTTCTCCTTGGCCGCTGCCAAATCGCCTGCCGCATTCTTGAGATCGAAGGATGCCAGTTCGCCGCTCATCATGTGAAGCACAGCGCGGTCGCGCAAATCCGCAAAGGGCTTATTCATGCTGACCAGAAGCGACTCCGGCACGAGCGAAACATCTTTTGCTCCGTCCACGATTGCATACACGGAAACACCGATGAAATCCTTCTTGCCCAACAGGAGGCTGTGCTTCGCGCCCCCGTGATCCTGGAATTCCACGGACATCGACGGCGAGTCGAGGCCGTACACCTTCAATCGATCGGGAGTGCCGGGCTCGGTTCCAGTAATTCGTGCGGCTGCGATGCCATCGACGATTGCCTCGAGCGACGCCTGGTCCGCGCCGGTCTGGACGGGCTGGACGATTTGCCACTCACCGTCGCGTTTTTCAAAGCGTGTCGGAGCCTCGCCGGCCTGGGTGGGGTGCGACAGCGTAAGGGACGTAATCCCGCCCGACCCGAGCGAAAAGGCCGGCTTTGTGGCGTCATCGTCGGGCTTTTCTTTCTTGCCACGCTTCCAATCGAAGTAATACACCGCGGCGCCCAGCACGATGGCGGAGAGAAGCACGAACAGGGTGGTTTTCTTGATCATGATAGACACCGAGGACGTCGAATGGCGATTCTTACCGCCGTTTCCACCAGATGTAAACACCGCAAAGAATCACGAATCCGGGCAGAAATACGAGGTCAAGCCACGACATAGCCCGCGCTTGGGCCTCGGTCATGTTGACCTTGCGATTTGTCGCCGTTTTCGGCCGGATGGAAATCAAATTTTCGTCCTGCGCGAGCCAGTTGATCGCATTGAAAAAGAGGTCCCCATTACGTTGCTGGCTCACCAATTGATTCATCGCAAATCCCGAATTGCCGATCACAACCAGACGCGCCGTCTGATCGCCTTCTTTGCGGCTGGCCGCAACGCCAAGAGACAGCGGCCCGAGCGCGCCGGTCTTCGGATCGTAGGCAACCTCTTTCTGGCTTTCTTTGAGACTCGGGATCGTGAAACTTCGCTCGGAAGTTTTCAGCAGCTCGACGATTTGTGGAACGGTCTTGCTCTTGTCCGCGATCGATACAGTACGTGCCAGGGGAAAAAACGTCATCGAGCCTTGAAAATTTTGCGTGATGGGGCTTGGTCCGAAGTCGGTTACGAGCGGGATCGCTGGCCCCGCGCCCAGCAAGCGGCCCATTCCGCTCGCGTCAATCACGACGTTGTTCCCGACGTTGATGTTCCAAGCATGAAAAATATCGTCGAGTTTGGGATCCGTCTGTGCGTCCAGGAGGATCAGCGCCTTGCCCCCCGCGTCCAAATACTTGGCGACAATTGCGGTCTCTTGAGGAAAGAAGGCCTGCGTCGGCCCTGCAATTACGAGCACGTCGCATTCCGGAGGCACGTCGTTTTCGGTGACCAAGTTCATCGACTTCAGGCGGTAGCCTTCCTTTTTTAGCTGTGCGGCCGCCTGGCTATAGGGACTTTGCGGATCATCGCCGACTGACTTTTCGCCGTGGCCGGTGACAAAGCAGAGAATTTTCTGCTTCTCGCGCGTCACTTTGAGGATGGCGCTCGTCAAGTCCTCTTCCGAGACACCGCCTCCCATGCTTGACTCTAGATGCTCAGTGCGCGGCCCCGATGCGACGATCACATCACCCACTCGCTTCGCGCCATACTGCTGAGCCACCTCAGGCTTCTGCTGCGGGTCCACCGTTTGAAACTTCAAATGGCGGTTCAGATCGGTGTACTCGGTCATCAAGTCATTGGTCTCGCGGTCGGGTGTCTTCGCAAAACGAATCACGTTGACGTCAGTTTGAAGGCCCGTGACGACCTTCTTCGTCTGGTCGGATAGCGTGTAGAGCTTTTCGGTCGTCAAGTCGATGCGCTTATGATGGCGATAGCCCACAAAATTCAAAAAACCAAGGATGGCAATCACGGCCAGAGCCAGGATCGTAGTATTCGTCCCGAGCTGTGAGGAGCGCCTGGAGAAAAACCCGAGAATTTCCCGGAAGCCAACAGCGACACCGACTACCACGAGAACTCCGCCGGAAATCAGCAGAATCTTGCTGAGGCGAAGGAGACTTCCCTCGTAGGAATAGCGGACATACCCGGCAATCAATGCTGCAATGCCGAGAGTCACCATGAATCGTGCCGTCTCTTCTCGATCCCACTTCATTCGATGATTACCTCCCCCGCCTTCGGAGATGCGGAGATCGTTACGCGCGGCGCCAGCGAATCGAATCCAGCGAACGCACGGTTAGAAAGATAAAAAGGAAAATGAAGCTCGCGTAATAAATCAGGCTGGAAGTATCCACAATCCCGCGCGTGAAATCGTCATAGTGACGGATGGCGGAAAGATATTGCAGTACTCCGCCCAACCCTTCCCGATTGCCCCCCACGTCGAGGATCCAGATGAACAAGGACGCCGCGAACGTCAGGACCGCCGAAATCAGCTGATTTTCCGTGAGCGAAGACACGAAAGAGCCAAGCGCTAATAGCGACCCTCCGAGCAAAAGGGCTCCGGTGTATGCCGCGAGCATCACGCGCCATGGTGGCGCCGGCTCGCTGTGGGCAAACATAAATGCCACGAAGCTGGCAGTCGGGAGCAGCATGATGATCCACAGGGTCAAAGAGGCCAGGAATTTCCCCACGACGATTTCGACATCGGTGATCGGTGAGGTCATCAGCAATTCCATCGTGCCGCGTTTCCTCTCCTCCGCATACACACCCATCGTAAGCATGGGAGTGAAAAAGAGGATCAGCATGGACATCACGCCCAGAAGCGAACGCGTCACGATGCTGGGAACGTCGAATTCGGGTGGCGTGCCGAACCTCATGCCTTCCATCTGCATTTCAAACGACGCCTTGATCGCCTGGCCCAGGTAAAAATTGAAGAAGAACGCGGTCAGAGCAAGAAACAGTCCGACCACAACGTAAGCGATGGGCGAGACGAAATAGTGGCCCATCTCCTTGCGATAGATGGCGTAAATATTTCGCATCTTCAGCCTTCGCTCCCTGAATTGGACGGCTCCGCGTGCCCCGAGTCGTCGGTTGTGAGCTCGAGAAAGATCTCCTCGAGGCTTAGACTCACGCCGCGCAGTTCGAAAAGCGCCCATCTCTTTTCGACAACCATTGCCGCAATCTCACTCCGAATGTCTTTTCCCGGCGCGGCTTCCACGGTCGCAATCAAGTGGCCGTCGGCGCGAGTCGGCTCGATTTCCGCCCGGCCCACTCCGGGAATCTGCCGAAGCAGATCACGCAATGGCTCTGGGGGCGCCTGCACTTCCAGACGAATTTTCTGGCCGCCCTTGAGCTGCGAGGTCAGGTTTTGGGGAGTATCCACCGCGGCGACCTTGCCTTTGTTGATGATTACGACTCGGTCGCACGTCATGCTGACCTCGGGCAGAATGTGCGTGGAAAGAATAATCGTATGACTGCCGGCCAGCCCCTTGATCAGATTGCGCACTTCGATGATTTGCTTCGGGTCCAGACCTACTGTTGGCTCGTCGAGGATGATGACGTCGGGATCGTGAACAAGCGCTTGCGCCAACCCAACGCGCTGCTTATATCCGCGGGAAAGCCGCTTGATAAGTTCCGTGCGCTTATCCACGATGCTCGTTTTCTCGAGCGCATCGGCAATGCGTTGGCCCCGTTTCTCCGCGGGCACATTCTTGATGCGCGCGACGAAATCAAGATAGGTTTCCACAGTCATGTCGGGATAAAGCGGCGGATTTTCGGGAAGGTATCCAATGCGGCGCCGCACTTCGAGCGAATCGGTAAAGACGTCGAATCCAGCGATGCGCGCCGTGCCGGATGTGGCCGGCATGTAGCCCGTCAAGATCCGCATGGTGGTCGTCTTGCCAGCGCCGTTGGGCCCAAGAAAACCGAGGATTTCGCCCTTGTTCACCGTGAAGGAAACGTGGTCAACGGCCACGACCGACCCGAATGCCTTCGTCAAATCCTGAACTTCAATCAATGCGCTCCTCCCAAAAAATGCGCCTCGCGGGTCCGCCGTGCTCCGCCGAGCCGAAAGTTATACTAGAAATTTGTCCAAATTGAAAACGGGTGGCCCGATCGGAGGATTTCAATCGTACATGAATTTTGATGCGGGAAATGCGCGCGAAAGTTGCCGCACGGCTTCCTTGCGAGCATTGACAGTCGCGCCCAATCGCCATATCGTTTGCCGCCAATAGCACCATGCCCCTTACATCTCGCCAACGGGGACTGTTTTTCGCGACGCTCGCGGCGGCTCTCGTCGTCGCGGTGTTAGGCCTCTTGGACCGTACCGGCATCATCGGAATTTCCCCCGCCATTTTCACGGCGGCGCGCTGGATCGCCATCGCAATCATTGCGGCGTATGCGGCAGCGAGCCGCTCGCTGACGGCCTGGATTCTCGTGGGCATGGCTGCGGGAGCAGAACTGGGCTATGACTCGCCCGCGACGGCAGTGCGCTTTCAAGTGCTGGGCTCTATTTTCCTGCGTCTCATCAAAGTCATCATCGCCCCGCTGCTTTTTGGAACGCTTGTGGTGGGCATCGCCGGCCACGCGGACTTAAAAAAAGTCGGCCGGATGGGCGTGAAAGCGATCGTCTATTTCGAAATCGTTTCCACGATCGCCATCTTGATCGGCCTCGCAGCGATCAACATCAGCCGCGCCGGCGTCGCGGTCAGAATGCCCGCGGTGGCAGGCGAAAATCTGCAAGGAGTCGCTCCGCATTCGGCGGCCGAGATCATCCTTAACGCGTTCCCGGAAAACATCGCAAAGTCCGTGGCGGAAGGCCAGGTGCTGCAAGTGGTCGTGTTCAGCATCCTGTTCGCCATGGCGCTCGCCATGGTGCCCGAACCCAAGCGGCGGCCGCTCATCGCCTTTTGTGAGAGCCTCTCGGAAACGATGTTCAAATTCACGAATCTCGTAATGCTCGCGGCTCCGATTGGGGTCTTCGGCGCCATCGCATATGCCGTGGGACACATGGGTCTTGGCATTCTGCTGCCGCTCGTCAAGCTGCTCGCAACGATGTACGTGGCGCTCGTCGTCTTCATTCTGTTCGTGCTGCTTCCGATCGCCTTGCTTGCGAAAATACCCATCGAGCGATTCACACGCGCTGTGGCGGAGCCGGTGGCCATCGCCTTTGCGACGGCCAGCTCCGAAGCGGCTCTGCCGCGAGCGATGGAGAATATGGAGGCGTTCGGCGTGCCGCGCCCAACCGTCGCGTTCGTGCTCCCGACCGGCTACAGTTTCAATCTCGATGGATCAAGCCTCTATCAATCGCTGGCACTGATCTTCATCGCCCAGGCGGCGGGCATGCATCTCACCATAGGGCAGCAACTCGTGATGATGCTGACGCTGCTGCTGAGCAGCAAAGGCACTGCCGGCGTCGCGCGCGCGTCGCTTGTGATCGTGCTGGCTGCGGCTACGCAATTTCATTTGCCGATCGAGCCATTCTTCCTGCTCTTCGGGATTGACCAGCTCATGGACATGCCCCGCACCGCGGTAAACGTTCTCGGCAATTGTCTTGCGACCGTGGTCGTCGCCCGATGGGAGGGAGAATTCCCCGCAGGGGGAAGCTCGTAGCACGCAGGAGATTTCCAGTTTTCTCCTCGATCTGCACGAATTCTCCGAAAGTTCGCGGGGTTGGGCTCGCGGTCCGCTATGGCCGGTAGAGTTGAATGATGCGATGGAGCAAGAATGCAAACACTACAATCATGACGACTACGAGGACCCACGTTTGACGTCGTCCTGCCATGCACCCCTCAGTGATCTCGCGCCATCTTAGCCGAACAGTAAGCTCTGCGTCTGGAATACTCGGTGAACCCGCTACTACGGATTGAGAACAGGAATGATCGCAGGCAACTGGGTCCTTCATGATTGCATCCACATCCCTGGATTGTGCGGGGCATTACCTCAAACGATTTTCGCGGACTTCAACCGGAGAAGGGCGCGATTCGCCATCGGACGCCACGGAGATGTGCGTTGACACTCGCCGGGTCTTTTGCTATTCAATTTGATTCGCTGCTGGTGCCGATGGCTCGATAGGGAGCTTCTCTCACTCCGGCTAGGGCGGCTCTGATAAGAAATCCAAAGGTGATATGACGGCATTGAAAGCACACGTCCGCTTGGTAAGTATTCCCGCGAACTGCGACCGGACGTCTAGCGAAAAGACGAGTCGGGCGCGCAAACTGTGGACGGCAGGAGCTTTGCTTCTCACCTTCCTCGGTGTGATTTCCATCTCCAGTTGCGGCAGCGGGAATGCAGCCATCACCGTCCAGGTCTTTCCCAACACATCGCAGACCGTGGATGAAGGCCAGACGCTCGCTTTCACGGCGACTCTCCAGAATGACACTGCGAATGCAGGGGTGGCGTGGACCTTCACAGGAACCGCCTGTTCCGGAAATGGCTGCGGCACGCTCACGAATGTTACAAAAACGTCTGTCACGTACAACGCGCCCAACAATATTTCGGCGCCCGTGAGCGCGGTCTTGACGGCCACTGCGAACGGAAATGCGAAAGCGATTGTAAATACCTCGATCACGGTCGTGCTTCTTCCCACGTTCTCTACGACTTGTCTCCCTGTCACTTGTGCGCCACCGGGAGGACAAAACGGGATCGCGTACAGCTTTTCTTTTCCTGGAACAGGCGCTGTTACCGGCGGCGTTCCTCCGATCACTTACACGCTCGCATCTGGAAGCCTTCCTTCCGGGCTGACTCTGAACACCGACGGGGTCATCCGCGGCGTTCCGAACAGCACGACGCTCACGAATTTCACCTTTAGCGTCATGCTGAAGGACAGCGGAGTTCCTCCCGTACCCGCGACCTCGCCGGTGTACACGGTCCCAATCACTCCCCCACCTGTGCTTTCGATTACGACTCCGACGAATGGTCTCCCCATTGGAAATCTCCATGTGCCGTACACGAACGGCGCGATTTCAATAACGGGAGGAGTCCCTCCATTCACTTGGAGCTACACGGGGACCTTACCCCCCGGGCTCACCCTGAATACCACTACAGGACAAATCACCGGGATTCCGACGCTGGCGGGGCCGGATTTTGCATTTACTGTCACTGTGACGGATCAGACTCAGCCAACGAATCAGTCGAAGTCCCAGCCATTTTTCATCGACATCCAGCAGCCGGCGCCCCTGGAGCTAAATCCGACTCCATTGCCCTCGGGACCCACCGCAACGGGATACTCTGCGTCCCTTCAGGGGATGGTCTCTGGCGGCATAGCGCCGTACACTTGGGTCCTCACCGCCGGACAACTTCCACCTGGACTCACGCTTGACCCTTCGGGCGTTATTTCTGGAACTCCGTCAATCGCGACCACGGCGAACTTCACCTTGCAGGTGAGCGATTCGGAGTCACCCCCGAATACGCAGGTAGCGTCTGCGCCATTCAGCATCACGATCACCTCGGGGGCCAGCAACAATACCCTGCTGATGGGAAATTATGCTTTTCATTTCAACGGCTTCAATGGCAACGGGGTCTATGCCGTTGCGGGTCAGATCGCATTCGATGGATTGGGGAACGTTTTGGCCGGAGTGGAGGATATCAACGCCGATTCGGGTGTGACTTCGGGCGCGGGGGTAACTGGAACCTACAGTATCCAGTCCAATGGTTTCGGTTCCATGCAACTGATCGCCACAAACAGCCTGCACGCGACCCTCACGACGACTTACGATTTGGTCCTGGATTCGAGTGGTGGCGCCCGGTACATCGAGGATGACACGACAGGGATTCACGGTACTGGGGTCCTGAAGCCGCAAACGAATACACCATTCGTAGCCGCGAACTTCAACGGAAATTATGCCTTTGAGTTCACTGGAGCCGACTTGAGCAAGAAACCGATGGTCATGGCAGGCGTGATCCACTCCGACGGGTCTTCGATGCTCACTCCGGGCACCGCGGATTCAAACGAAGGCGGGACAGCTTTGTCTCAATTTCCGATATCCGGCGGTTTCACCGTCACGACAACCAACATAACCGTCACCACCCCAACGAGTACCACCGTGGTTATCACTCGCGGCAGCGCAACTTTTACAACTCCATCGACCCCCACGTTGCTGTACAGCTTTTATTTCGTTTCACCCACGGAATTGTATTTCATCGCCCAGGATCCCATCAATGTCGATGCGTTCCATCCGCGCCTCAGCGGCGAAATGATCCTCCAACAGCCATCGGCTGTTTTTAACAAGGCGGCGATGAAAGGGGCCAGCGTCGCCAGCGGAATCGGATTGGACACCAGCGCGAGTGCGTTCGCGGGCCTGCTTTCGGCGGATGGCAACGGAAACGCGTCCGTCACGTACGATCAAAACGATGCGGGTGCGATTTCTTCGGTTGCGATGCCTTCAGGTACGTATTCGATCACGGCGAATGGCCGCGTAGCCTTCACGAACCTCGGTTCACGTGTGGCCGTCGCGTATCTTACGGGGCCCAGCGAAGGGTTTTTGATCGGAACGGATTCTGCCGTGACGAGTGGATTCCTGGATCAGCAATCCGGTGTGTCGCCTTTCAATGCTTCGTTTGTCCAGGGCAATTACACTCTCTCGGCGCCCGGCACCCCAGACACCCAGGCGGGCAGTATTGCCGGGCAGTTGTTTGCCGATGGTGTCAGCGGTTTGACGGGAACCGTGGATGAGGTGGACGCAACTGGGACAAAAAATTTGGGTCAGGCCTTCACCGCGACATTCACCGTTGCCGCGAATGGCCGAGGCACGATTGCACCGGCGAATCCCCCTCCTACGGGAATTCCCGCAACTCTTATTCTCTATGTGGTTTCACCATCGAGGGTCCGTGTTGTTTCCTCGACAACGGGCGACACTCATCCTCAGCCGATTCTCCTTAACCACTAACCCGAAGTTCTCGATGGTGTAGTTTCTGGCGTGCCTGTCGATTGTTTGAACCACCTCTGCACGTAAAGCCGATAACGATTCCGGAGCTCCCGCCTATTCCCCGGGCTTCTTCTTTTCTTTGAGCTGCAACGCTGCGGAATTGATACAGAAACGCAGCCCGGTGGGCGGCGGACCGTCTTCAAATACGTGTCCGAGGTGCGCGTCGCAGCGGCTGCACAGGACTTCGGTGCGCGCCATTCCATGCGAGCTGTCGCGTTCGAGCTCGACATTCTCTGCCGCGATCGGCTGCCAGTAGCTTGGCCAGCCTGAACCGGAATGATATTTCGCGTCCGAGCCAAAGACCGGCTGGCCGCAGCACACGCAGTTGTAGGTCCCTTCCGTCTCGGTGTCCGCATATTCGCCGCTGAACGGTGGCTCCGTTCCCTTCTGCCGCGCGACGTAATACTGTTCCTCCGTCAGTTTTGACCGCCACTCCGAATCGCTCTTGCGAATCTTTTCGCTCATGCGGATAGATTACACCCAGAGGCGTGCGAGGCGCTGCGGAAGAATCGACGATCGAAACCGGACTGCGCCATGTCAAGAGTTGGGCGGTGTCCGATTTTGGACCCGATTGAGCAAGGAAAATCCCATTATTCATACAGTCTTCAAATAGCTGTTGTGGATAAATTAGGACGCTCGATTCAGGTATTTTATGCCTTCGATACAAAAAAACTTGACACGGCATCGAATAGCATGCTAGACCCTCGCCGCGTTGGGTCAAATTAGGTCATCAGACCATCGGACCATCAGGCCAAATTCGCCACCGGAGAGCAAAAATATGCGCTGGCCGACAAAGTTTGTTGTGCTTCTCGCAATGTGTTCCTTCGCATCTGGCTCGCTGATTTACGCCCAGAGTGACAAGTCCGCTGACACTCAGGCTAGACCGGCCTCCCAAGCCGCGACCGAGGAAGAAGTAGCGCAACTGCGGCGAGAAGTGGCGGAATTGAAGGCCGCCATTCAGCGGCTCGTCCAAGCCAGCAGCACGGCAATGCCCGGCGAGGCACACCTGGTGCAGGCCAGTGCTGTCGCTGACTCCGCGCAGCCGGATGCCAGCGCCTCACCCGCCGCGGCTACTCCGGCGGACATCGACGCTCTTCAAAAAGAGATTGAGGTACTTCAGAAGAAAGCCAGCGACACTCCCCCTGCAACGGCAGGATGGAACGGTGAGCATTTCTACCTGAAGAGCTCCGACGGCAACTTCACGCTCATGCCCATCGGGTACTTGGATGCGAAATACACTTTCTACAAGGGTGACGGCGCACCTTCGGACACTTTCGCCATCACGCGCGCCCGCTTTGGCGTTCAAGGCAACTACGGAAAGGAGCTCGATTACGCATTCCTGTTCGAGACGGCCAGCCAGTCCGTTCCAACAATTGGAGTCCGAGACGCATACGTAGATTTCAAGCCTTGGAGTGCCTTCAAGATCATGGGCGGTCAGTACAAGGTGCCCTTCTCCATGGAAGTCGGAACCGCCGACACCGCCGTTGAATTCGCTGACCGTTCCATTAACACCGTGTTGTACCCGGATGCCGCGGGAGCTTTCCGCGCTCCGGGCGTTGACGCTCACGGGGATTTGTTTGAAGGGCGCGCGCAGTACTGGGTAGGAATTTTCAACGGCAAGGGGCTCCTCGCCGCCAACACCACGAACGAAGTCGAAGTCGTCGGCCGGGTCCGTTTCTCTCCCTGGAAAAATACCGACAGCCACTGGCTGAAGGGGTTCTCCATCGGCGGCTCCGCCGAGCATAGTCGATCCAAGGGCCTTGCAAACGAAGTAAGCTTCAGCGGCCTCTTGAACGACGGCACGTACAATTTCTTCCCGCAGTTCCGGATCAATGGTGGAATCGAGAGATATAACACGTTCTTTTCTTGGTTTAGCGGGCCACTCGGTATTCGCGGTGAATACACTCAACTTCTAGAGAAGCGCACCGGCCTTGGCTCATTTGCCCCCAGCGGCCTCGGATTTAACACTATCCCCGGCGTTGTGGGCAAGGGAGCTTACGTATCGGCCACGTATATTCTGACCGGCGAACACGAGCCGGACAACGCCCTCCCGCGCGTTAAGCACCCGGTGATTGGCCCCAATTCCCCCGGAGAATCAGGCGGACCGGGCTGGGGTGCGTGGGCGGTCAAGGCTCGCTATTCCTGGTTGCAAGGGAGAGCTGCCGGCGCAACTTGTGACGCCGAGACGGTTCCGGCCTGCCCGATTACGCCGGGAATCGTCCCGACGTACAGCGACCACACCGATCAGTGGACGGTGGGATTCAACTGGTATCTCAATTACTGGGTTCTCGTCAAAACGGATTTCAACATCAATCAGCTCAAAGATCCAAGCGTCCAGGGCATTCTGCCCCGCAATTACTTTGTGTTCATCGAGGGGATTCAATTCCGGTTCTGATTGGGGTCTTGAGCGCCTTGAATGAGCTCGTTTGCTGGTTAGTACGGGGGCCGGCACAAGCGAATCCAGAGGCGCGGAAGACCTAGGGAGCAGCTCTTGTGGAAAGCGTATTTCGTCCCCCGGCAAATATCGTTGGAGGAAATTCGATGAGACCGAAAATGTTTCCCCTTCTTGCCCTTGTCGTGCTGTTCGGAGCGATATTCATCTCGAACAGTTGCGGGAGCAGCCCCGCGAGCTGTCCCGTCTGCGGCACGGATAAGCACGGAACGATTGGGTTGATTGACGTCATGCTGGTGCCGGATGCCACCAGCAATGGCACGCCTGGCGGGCCTTTCAACATTTTTGACATTAGCTGGGTCGATCCGCTCAACCGCCTGTATTACGTGTCGGATCGGACCGCCATCGTCGTTCCAGTGTTCAGCACGGTTTCCAACATCGCGTTGTGGGCGATCGGCGGGCAGAACTCCATAGCCGAGGCGGGGAATAATAGCAGTCTGTGCTGGGTAGACCCTACGACCATGGAAACCATTCCTCCCATCACATCCGCGCAAGGCAATTACACCCGGTTTGGATGCAAGACGGATGGCTTCCGCCTTCCCGGTTTCTTTGGTCCTAACGGCAACTTCGGCGGATTTTTGGGGGGGCAATGCTGCGCTGCTCGCGCCAACAACCTGAACCCACTATCCGGTCCGAACGGGATTGAAGTCACCGCTGATGGAAATTTCCTGTTTGTCGGGAATGGCAGCGCGTCCGTGGCCGTATTCGACTTGGCGGCATCTATCGCAAGCGGCTATACCACGGCGCCCACGGTGACGGCGATCATAGCAACGGGTACGTCTCCCGACTTTGACGGTCCTAACGGCATCAGCGCGTGTATGTCGTCCGCACAGGGAAGAGCTTTTGCTGACCCGACTTGTGGCGATCTACGTGGCGATGAGCTTGCGACAACCGGTAGCGTCGTAACATTCCCGCAGGACGGTTCCTCGCGTTTTCTCTTTGCGGTAATCAATGGCGACCCCGGGCTTCCCTTCGTCACCATCGTTGACGCCACCGGCATCGTGACGAGAACCGGAACTCCGGCGCAACAGCATTGTCTTCCTTACTCCCAACTTAGCAATATCGCCGCACAGAATCCCTTGAGTCCCGGTATAAGTACCTTTATCAGCGCCCCTGGCACTTCGCCAGTCACGACAACGTTTGCCGCCAATTACTCCTCGTGCATCCTTGGCCAGATCTACTACGATGGCGCAGCCCAAAATGACGACACGGTGTTGATTGATGACGGAGGCGTGAATGCCACGGGTGGCTTTATCTGCCCCGATCCTTCCCTCGAATTCTACTTCCCGCCCGGCGGGACGCGTGTGAATGTTCCGTCCGGCGCTTCTGGCCATGCCGCTGGTTTTAACCCGGACGTTGCTTGCCATCACGGCCCACAGGTCACCGCAACTACTGCGACCCAGGCCGGGGGAGTCTTTTGCGCAGCAGGCCCGGGTACACCGGCCGGTTGCGTTGGTGCAGTATCCCCCGCCGGGCTGGGTGGGATGATATTTTACCCCCCCACAAGCACCTTCCTGCTGACAAACGGAAATACGACCGCTGACATTACAGTCGGAAGCGTCGACGTAATTGATCCTCTCCACGCAGTCACAGTCGGCGGTGTCACCAAATTTGTGCCGGTGGTCATCAACAGTTTTCCCATATACAATTGCATGCCCACTGGTTTGAATCTTGGACCTGGCACCGATGTGTTGGTGGGTTGCGCCGATCATGATGGTCGCGCCTTCGCGCCGTCCTCCGTGATTATTAATGGCACCACTGGCGCGGTCCTCGCTACCATCAACAATGTCGGGTTCGTTGATCAGACCTGGTACAACCCCGGCGACAACAACTACTACTTGGCATCGAGAGACATGCCCACCGGACCCGTTCTAGGGGTCATTAACGCCGGAACCAGACAGTGGCTGCAAAACGTGCCCACAAATGGCAACGCCCACAGCGTCGCCGCCGATCCAGTGAACAATCACATCTTCGTGCCGCTGCCCTCTGGCAGTAGTGCCAATTGTCAATCGGTCGCCTCCGATGGTTGCGTCGGCGTGTACGCGGCGCAGTAATTGACAATACGGAACTCATTCGGAATCGGATGCCCGGATTCACAGTCGTGGATTCGGGCTTCCGATTTTTGTGGGCAGCGGATCTACCGGACAAGCGTCTCTTGATAGCGCATCATCTTCCATTGTCCGTCCCGGTTGGTCCAAAGTTCGCCGATGAAAACTCTCCGCAAACGTAATGCCGAACTTTTCGGGAATTGCATGGTGGACTCGTAGGTAACGAATGCGTAGTGTGTCCCTAGCTGCTGCACCTGGAAAAGCTGAAGCAGGTAATCGGTGTACATGCTGTGCTCAACTTCGCGAAGGACATGAAGCTTGGGGCGCTCGCCCTCGCCGTCCACTTCCACGGCCTGGAAATCATCGGTCAAAAAAGCGGCGTATCCGTCTTTGTCTCTATTTTTGAATGCTGCCCACGCGGCCCTCACCTTCGCTTCGAGCAGGTCGGCCAGCTTGGGCTGAGCCACTACATTTTTCGACGGCTTGCTAGCGGGGGCATTGTCCGTCGCCGCGGGTTGCTGTGCGAATGCAAAGCAGGGGAGCGCAAGCGCGACGCACGTACACAGGATCCAATTTCGCATCTCTTCCCTCCTCAAGCGAGGCGCCGAATTTTACAGGTAGCGAGCCGGACAGTCAAAGCAGAGCCCATCATTACGCATTCTATGTCGGGTTGCCGTCACGAGCGGTCTTGGCTACTATGGGGCTTCTAGACGGATACCGTCGTACTCGAAACAATCGTACGGCCCAGTGTGCGGATTCCTCGGGGACTAACAGGGAGATGAGACGATGAAACCAGCCCCATTGCTTCTGCTCGTGCCGCTCGCGTTGGCGTCTTTCGGATTCTCGGCAATAGCACCGCAACAGCCCTCATCGGGGCAGGTATGGAGGCAATCCCAAAAGTCAGACGCCGTCCATAAGACTTCATACACCCGGTTTACCTTGATGGGTCAATTCCTTAGATCGCCGCAGGGTGACGTCTCAAATCGTCCCGCTTTGGCCGTTGACTGCACACCTGGTAAGGGTTCTCACAGGGCCGAGGGTAAGTTCGTCAGCGGAAATCTCCTCGCTGGCACCGCCCTGAAGATTGACTACGTCGAGCCTGAAGAGATTCATGGAACGTCCTATTACCAGAAGGTTTCGGTCCGATATCGCTTGGACGAAGCCAAAGAGCAGGAAGAAAAGTGGTCCCCAGGAACGGACAGGACCTCTGCCTCCTTTCCGAAAGATTCGCTGAAGAAAATGCTCCGCGCGCGCACCGTTGAAATAACAGCGGATGATGACCGCGGTTCACAAGTCGTCATGCAGTTTGACATGCCCGATCCTGCGGCTGTGGAAGAAGCCTGCGATGTGGATGATCACAAGAAGTGAAATGTTCTGGGAAAGTAGTCGACCCACCAAGAAACCATGGCAAGCTGCCGGCCCGCTCTTTAGGAGGACACCACGCCGAATCAAGACAATCGCGCCGATTTGAAAGGGAGCACACGCGCGCCCCTTCCGGACGCGCGCAAAGTCGGTCCGTGCGACCCGAACGAAAAGTTCGAAGTGACCGTTTTTCTCCGGCGGGGCTCGCAGCCGGCTGCGTTTCCTTCGGTTGAGCAATTGGGCGCTCGTCTTCCTGCGGAGCGCCAGCACCTCACTTGCGAGGCATTCGCATCGAGGCATGGCGCGCGAGCGGAGGACATCGCCGAGATTCGCGCATTCGCGTCGGAGTATCATCTTCAAGTCAAAACCGAGAGCTCAGCGCGCCGTTCCGTGATCCTGAGTGGAAAGGCTCAGGCTTTTTGTGACGCCTTCGACGTCGAGCTGAGCCGCTACGAGTATTCGAGCGGCACATACCGCGGGCGCACCGGCATGATTCGTATCCCCGCGGAACTTAATGGAGTGATCGAAGGTGTCTTCGGTCTCGACAATCGCCCGCAGGCACAAACACATTTTCGTATCCGCAAGGCAACGACCGGGGTTTCCTTCTCCCCCACTCAAGTAGCCCAGGCTTACGACTTCCCCGCTGGCACGGATGGAACCGGCCAATGCATCGCACTTTTGGAATTGGGCGGAGGCTTTCGCACGGAGGACCTGAACAGTTATTTCAAGAGCCTCGGAATCTCCACACCAAAGGTGGCGGCGGTCTCTGTTGATGGCGGCAAGAATTCTCCGACCGGCAGCGCCGACGGCCCCGACGGAGAAGTCGAACTGGACATCGAGGTCGCGGGAGCCATCGCTCCCCGCTCGCAAATCGCCGTTTATTTTGCGCCGAACACAGACCAGGGATATTTGGATGCGCTCACAACTGCGGCCCACGACACGAATTTCCGGCCCTCAATCATTTCCACCAGTTGGGGCGGCCCAGAAACTTCCTGGACGCAGCAAGCTATGAATGCCATGAGCTCGGTCTGCCAGGACGCGGCTACGATGGGAGTGACGGTCCTCGCCGCTTCCGGCGACAACGGTGCGACGGACGGTGATACGAACGGAGAACTGACGGTGGATTTCCCCGCCTCCAGTCCCTACATCATTGGTTGCGGCGGCACTCGACTCACCATTGCGAGCAATGCAATTTCTACCGAGCAAGCCTGGAACGAACTCTCCTCAGGAGAAGGCGCCACAGGCGGCGGCGTCAGCGAGTTCTTTGCCCTTCCCACGTTTCAGCAAACCGCCGGCGTGCCGAAAGCTCCGAACGGCTTTGTCGGTCGCGGCGTCCCAGATGTGGCGGGTGACGCAGACCCCACGACAGGCTACAGCGTGCTCGTTGATGGGCAGACAACGGTAATCGGCGGGACGAGTGCGGTGGCCCCGCTCTGGTCAGGCCTTCTGGCGCGAATCAATCAGTCGCTCGGAACGAATGTCGGCTACATCAATCCCTTGCTTTACTCGAGCAAGGTGGAGCAGACGCTCCACGACATTACCGCGGGCAGCAACGGAGGCTACTCCGCCGGACCCGGCTGGGATGCGTGCACGGGTCTGGGCAGTCCAGATGGGACAGCGCTGCTCTCTGCTCTCGGCGGTCACTCCGCCAGCCAGCATCCTGCTCCTTCCGCTTGACCCTCCTCACAGCAGTAGACCGTACTGTACCGCTTCCAATCGCGGATGCTCGAGGAGAAGGAACACCAACCTCTCGACAGAGAGATTCCTTGCTGTTGCTGGACGGGCCCGCTCCCCTTTTCTCTCGGAAAAATCATGAGCGTCACCATAGTCCATCCTCCATTGCCGTAGCGCTTGATTCAATCGCTTTAGAGCACTATTGTAGTAATCCCCACAGGAGTCAGGGGGGCGCCCGTCATGAATTGTCCCCAATGCGGAACCGAAAATCCCCCCGATGTAACTACCTGCAGGAAGTGCACGACCGAGCTGCCATCGGTCACCATGTCAATAACAACCGGCGTGGACAGCGGATGGTCTGCCAGTGCGTCAGCCGCCTCCTCTGGTGTTTACCGTTCCAATTTCGTTGTTTTCGAGCCGGGCAATGTGATTGGCAACCGGTACGAAGTATTGAACCTGCTCGGCGAAGGCGGCATGGGCGCTGTCTACAAGGTGCGTGACAGGGAACTCGACCGCTTCGTCGCGCTGAAAGTCATTCGCCCCGAACTCGCCGTCCGCCCCGAGATCCTCCAGCGCTTCAAACAGGAATTGATCCTCGCCCGCCAAGTGACGCACAAAAATGTGATCCGCATCTTCGACCTAGGCGAAGCCGAAGGCGTGAAATTCATCACCATGGATTTCATCGAGGGCAAGGATCTGAAGTCCATGTTGCACGAGCGCAGAAAATTCTCACCCGACGAATCGGTGAAGATCATGGCCCAAGTCTGCAGAGCGCTTGAAGCGGCGCACAGCGAAGGCGTAGTCCACCGGGATCTGAAGCCGCAGAACATCATGGTGGACAGCCAGGACCGGGTCACGGTGATGGATTTCGGCATCGCGCGCTCGACCGAAATGCCTGGCATGACGCAGACCGGTGCAGTAATCGGAACGCCTGAATACATGTCACCCGAACAGGCTATGGGGGAGCACGTCGATGCACGATCGGACCTCTTTACGGCGGGCATCATTTTTTACGAACTGTTGACAGGTGACACGCCATTCCGCGCTGACACAGCATACGCCATGCTACTGAAGCGCACGACGCGGAAGGCAAGGCCACCCATCGAGTTGGAGCCGTCGATTCCACGGCAGATTAACGATGTTGTCGTGAAGTGTCTCGAAACGGCCCCGGACCAGCGGTATCAATCTGCCAGTGAAATTCTCGAAGACCTGGGACTGAAAACGTCCACGGGGACACGCCTGCGCCCGG
The DNA here is from genome assembly GCA_963812565.1 of uncultured Acidobacteriota bacterium. GTDB lineage: Bacteria > Acidobacteriota > Terriglobia > Acidiferrales > UBA7541 > Palsa-295. The sequence goes on along the minus strand of CAWEVR010000006.1, from coordinate 321,670 downwards.
TGACTATGGGGGCTGCAACGGACACAGTGGCCGAAGCCCCAGCTGCGGCTGGGTTCATTCAGCGCTACTGGAAGCTAATTGCGGGAGGGACGACAGCGCTGCTGCTTGTTACGCTCGGCGTGATTTTCCACGAGAAAATCTTTTCTGGCGGCGGAAAAGGCGAAGTCGCACCCTCGAATGCGGTGGCGATTGTGCCGTTCCACAACGCTTCAGGTGACTCGTCGCTCGACTGGCTCGGCACAAGTCTCGCCGAGTTGCTGCGGACCGATGTAGGCGAATCGTCGACCCTCCACCCTGTCTCACCCGATCGCCTAGGCCACATCTTGAGCGACCTGCCATTTACCCCCAATACGGAGTTAGGCCCCAGCGAACTCCATCGCATCGCCGAATTCACGAACGCAAATCTCTTGGTATGGGGACAATACAGCAAGAACGGCAATCAGATCCGCATTGACGCGAAGATCGAGGACGTGAAGCGGAACCGCACAACTCCGTTAATAGTGGAAGCGACAGGCGAAAGCACGCTCCTTGCGGCCGTGGATCAACTGGCTGATTCCCTTCGGGCGGGGCTCGCGCCTGACAAAAGCGCGGTACAAGAAATGAAGGCCGCCGCTTTTAGGCCCACCTCGAACTCCCTGGAAGCAATCCGGGATTTCTCGAATGGACTGGGATTCTTCCGACAGCGAAACCATTCTGAGGCGGCGAAACAGTTCGAAGCTGCGACCAGGACAGACCCGAATTTCGCGCTGGCGTACTCCTGGCTGGGACGGACCTATGCACAGCTTGGTAATGAAGCACAGGCCGAGCAGGCCGTAGGCAAGGCGATGAGCTTGAGCGGGAATCTTCCGCCCGTCGAGAGATACATGATCCAGGCGGCCTACGGTCAGATTGGAAACAATCACACGAAGGCGCTAGACGCGTATGCCAAACTTGTAAGCCTCATGCCCGACGACCCCCAAATTCACTATGAATTCGGTGAAATTAACAAGTCCTACGGAGCGTACGACAAGGCCCAGGAGCAGTACCAGAAGGCGCTTGAAATTGACCCGAAAGGCTTGGAGTCACTCAGGGGAGTAGGCGAAGTTGAAATCGAACTCGGGAACGCCCAAGGTGCCATCGATCACCTGAACCGGGCGCTCAGCCTCGCAGTAGAACTCAATAACAAACAGGGAAAGGCCATCGTGCTTCATGATCTCGGCGAAGCCTACAATCTTTTGAACAGACCGGATGATGCACTGCGGAATTTCCAGCAATCCATGGATATCAGGCAGGAAATCGGCGACAAGATCGGGATGGCCGACACCCTGGATCAAATTGCGCGGACCAATGGCGACATTGGAAAGTCGCGTGAGGCGGAGAAAACATATCAAGAAGAACTGAAACTCCGGACCGACGCTGGCGACAAGGCAGGTTCAGGTAACGCATTGACGAATCTTGGCTTGTTGCTTTCTCAGGAGGGCAGATACGAGGAAGCATTGAGCAATACCAAACAGGCGTTACAGATCGAAATGCAAACGAATAACGAGCCAGGTCAGGCGCTGTGTTTCATGAACATTGGACTGTTTTCCTTTCAGTTGGCGAAATACGATGACGCCTTGACGTACCAGCAGCGCGCCGTCGATTCATTCCAAAAGCTGAAGAAACCAATCGAGACAGCTTTAAGCCTGAACAACATTGGGCTCACCTACGCAACGGTGGGTCAATTCGATCAGGCGCTCAGTAGCTATACTCTTGGTCTTGAGCAAGCGCGCAAGATAGGAGATAAGCTGACAATTTCGGCAATCTTGGATGGCTTGGCCTCACTCTACCTCATCCAGGGTCGTTACGGAGATGCATTGAAATCTCAGCAAGAGGCCGTGAACAACGCGCAACAGCTCCAGGTGGAGTCCGGTGCATTCGTCGCTGAAGTCAAAGCGGATTACGCCAATGTATTGAATCAGGTGGGCCGGGCCGAAGAGGCGCAGAAGATTCTGAATGAAAGTTTGAGTGCCGCTCTTTCAGCACAAAATGAGGACCTAGCCGCCAAGATCCTGAACTTCCAGGGGGAGGGTTTCTACTATCGCGGCGACTTCAAGTCTGCGCGGCCGCTCTTCGAGCGTGCTCAGCAATCGGCATCAAAGGCCAAGGATCGCCTTCAATCCCTGAATGCGCGCCTGAACCTCGCAAGGACCTCCGTAAGCGAGGGCCATTCCTCGGCGGTCGTAGGTACATTGAAGGGGCTCGTCAAGGAATCCGAAACCCTGGGCGCAAAGTACATCGCCGCGGAATGTTCCGTGACCCTCGCGGAAGCATTGCTCGGAACGAAGGATTACACGCACGCTCGGGAGGAACTCGAATCCGTCTTGCGGAAGAGCCAGGATTCGGGGATGAAATCCCTCGAGCCCCGAGCGCACTATCTCCTGTCCCAGGCGCTTCGTGCCAGCGGGAATGCGGCCGGCGGATACTCAGCTTAAGCAGGCTGCCGATGTCCTGGAGCAAATGCGACAGGAATCGCATGCTGACACACTGCTCGGACGCTTCGATCTAAAGCCGATTGTGGAAGCTACTCACAAGTAGGAAAAGCCGGGAGAATATCAAAAAGGGAGCCGGAGAGAATTCCGGCTCCCTTTTTGGGTTGGCTAGCTCGGCCTAGAAATGGTCATTGGGCGATTCAGGGACCACATTGAACGTGATGGCTTCCGTTCCCGCGTTGCCTGTCTCGGGCTGCGCGGACAGGCTGTAGGTACCCGGAGTCAGGCCAGATTTATGCACGTCAATAATGAGAGCGTACGTGCACGCAAGTGCAGAGTGTGGAAAGTACTTGCACAGTCCTGGTTTCGGGAAGGTAGTCCCCAGATTGAGCACCGTCTTCAGTCCGAGGATTGGGGTGAAGGTGGGTGAGGTTTCCGCGACCGAAAGAAGGACCTGAGCGTCACCGATGAACGGGCCCGTCTTGCAGTTGCCACTTGTTTGAGCCAGCTGGAAAGCAACCAACACGAAGTCGTCGGTGTCGAACGTTATCCCATTTGGCGGCAAGAATCCGCAAAACTGACCTTGCTCGGATACGACAGTCGTCGGATTCGCATTCGCCAGAAAGAAAACGCTGTTGGAATGGCCAGCGGCGCCCACGCCGTTGTCGTTAGGGATGGGCCCCCCGAGAGGATAGGATCCAATGAGAGGCAGCGCCTGGCACGTATTTGTCCCATTGAGCAGCGGCTCGGTTGGAGAGTCCGGAGGGGCGGAGTCGCATTGAATTATTTGCGGGTTGCTGGAGAGTTTGGGGTCGTAGAGCCCGAAAACGAAATCTCCAATCGAACCGCCACTTAGGACACCTGTGCAACCGACCCATTGGACAACATAGCCGATTTCATAACCTCCCTCACCAAGGTTGACAATAGGTGTTCCACCGTTGGGCAAGGAGCTGTGGGCCAAACCGATCATTGTGTTGATATTCGCCAGACTCAATGGGTAAGCCGTGACCGTCGCGTTGCAGCCCGTGGCGATAATCTGAAATTCGTTGGAATTGAAACTAAACGTAGCGGGAGTGGGAGTTGTGGCCGTAGCGTTGAGGGTCTGCTGAATGGACGCGGTTGGGATGGGCGCGACAGCAACCCCCGACAGCTGGCTCTCACTCAGAGCCACGGAAACAAAATTGCAATTCCCCTGTGTCGGACTCCAACTCCAGACCTGCCCCGGATTGTCTGCCTCCAGTGAAAAATCCAAGTCTTCAGTGTAGTCCGCCGAAGATGTAGGCTGCGAAGCTGCAGCATAGATTACATCGGTCTCACTCGCGCCCAGGAAAAACAGGCTCGTATTGCCGGCCCCAGAGAACGTCAGGCTGGGACAATTTGCGGCTGGGCTGCCGCCGCTGTTGAAGTGCGAGACGGTGCTCGGGCTCGAGCCCCCATTAGCCACGAAAACGTCGCCCGTGCTCAGTCGGGCAATGCCAAGCGGACCGTTGAGGTTGCTGGTGATTTAGGCGGAGGCCGTGGTGAACGGAGCTCCGTACGGGGACCGGAGCACCTGGTTATTGACGTGATCAACGAGCAGCAGATCACCGACGTTCTTTTGCGTGATCCCTGCACTCGCGGCACTGCCTGACGCTCCAGTGAGTGTAACCGCGGTGGGGGTCATTTGCGGTGATGTCAAATGGCCGAGTTTCACATTTGCAATGCCGGTGAACTCATAGACAGTCGCTGTGGAGGAAGATTGGTTCGTGACGTAGAAGTTGCCCGCCGAGTCGAAACGTCCACACACCGGCGTTATCGCAGGGCTGCCATTGTAAACCTGCTCCACCGTGGGATTCAGGGTGCCCGTGGGAGCAAAGCGAATTATGGTGTTCGTGTGGTTGTCGCAAGCATAAATCAGAAAGGGATACAACGCGTTGCCGTATGCATCTACATCCGCGTAATCCGGACCGACCGTTAAGCTCGAATAGTAGGGGCCCGCATACGCGCCACCGTTCGGGTCAAGTGGGGTAATTAGGGTCGCGTCGTAGACCTTGGCCAAGGTCCCATTACTAAGAACATTGTAAATGTACGGGCCTCCGGAAACGTAAACCGGGGTAGGGCTCGGGCCCACCTCTGATCCAAATGCGCTGGAACAAAGCAGCAGTACACACAAGATCAAAAAGCATGAACGGAACTTTTGCATAGCTTCAATCTCCTTTGGCGATGCTGGCTGAGTGATCCTCAGCAAGGAACTTAGTCAACGACTCGCTTGCTCCGAGATGCAGGAGATATTTCTGCACGTGAGTCGAGCTGGGTTGCTCTCAGAAAAAATCATTTTGATGGGGTGACGGATCCGTGAGAATGCTTTAACGCCGATTTAACTTAGATGCGACGCGAATTTTCGCTGGCGCCCTAGCCCTTGTCAAGTTTAAAAAGGGGGGTTGCGGACTTGGAGGCAGGGCTTCTGGCAGTACCAAAAGTACTGTAGCCTGGACGACCGAGGCGACAAATTCTGCCAAGAATGGGCCTACTCCTGCGGAGCCCACGCTTCCTCTGGTTGACGGGGCCAGTCTGACCGTTTCGAGTGCACTTCCGCACTGGGCGTGCAGCGGTCACCAGTCGCCCGTTGCGGTGATTCGAAGCGAATTGCGTGGACAAGCATGATCCCGAATGAGTAGCACCCCTAGATAGGTGGTGGCAATCCCTATTTTCGACAGTTATCCGTCACACCAACGTTCTAATCCCAAATGGTACATCGACGCGGGCATGTAAGCAGTCTGTCTTCGTTGACTTACGTTCTGGCTCAACCTAAGATGTGCGCCAAATGGCAGATTCTCACCCGCTCAGTGGGCAAACCATTTCGCATTATCACGTCCTCGAAAAGTTGGGCGGCGGAGGCATGGGCGTTGTTTACAAAGCTGAAGATACGGAACTCGGCCGCTTCGTCGCTCTGAAATTTCTTCCCGATGACGTCGCGCGAGAGCCGCAAACCCTCGAACGCTTCCGTCGCGAGGCCCGCGCAGCATCGGCGCTGAATCATCCCAACATCTGCACGATCTACGAAATTGGGCAACATCAAAACCAGCCGTTCATCGCAATGGAATTCTTGGATGGTGCGACCCTGAAGCACATTGTCACCTCCAGGCCAATGTCGCTCGATCATTTACTCGAGGTAGCCATCGAAGTTGCCGAGGGTCTTGAAGCCGCCCATTCCGAAGGCATCGTGCACCGCGATATCAAACCAGCGAATATTTTCGTGACCAAGCGGGGCCATGCCAAAATCCTAGACTTCGGCCTGGCAAAGCTCACGCCGATTAGAGCTCGCAAGATCGCGGAAACCGCCGACGTCTCGACGCTCGCAACTGCAGGCGTCGCTCCCGAAGAGCTGACAAGCCCGGGCACCACTCTTGGCACCGTTGCCTACATGTCTCCCGAGCAGGTGCGCGGCAAGGATCTCGATGCGCGCACGGATCTATTCAGCTTCGGCGTGGTGATCTATGAAATGGCCACCGGTATCCTGCCATTTCGCGGCGAGACTTCCAGCCTCGTCACCGACGCCATTCTCCATCGCGCGCCGGTTGCGCCGGTGCGGCTGAATCCAGACTTGCCGACGGAACTCGAACACATTATCAGCAGGGCACTCGAGAAGGACCGCAATCTGCGTTTCCAGCACGCGGCCGACATGCGCGCGGAATTGCAGCGAGTCAAGCGCGACACTGCTGCAGTCGTTCTCAGCGTAACCGACGATGCGCCATCGACCTTACCCGCGGCGCGGTTGCCAGCCGTCGCCTCCGCGGTGTCCAGCGATTCAGCATTGAAAAGTCCGGCTCCCTCGACGCTCCCATCTTCGAGCTCTAAGGTCGATCTCCAAAGGAAAGAGAAAGAGCATGAGGCCCTCGGGCCCATCGAAAAGTATCTCGCCAATTTTCTCGGTCCCATGGCGAGTATCATTGTTCAAAGGGCCGCGTCTAAAGCGAAAGATCAGAACGAGCTGTTCACACTTCTCGCCTCGATGCTTCCGTCGCAAAAAGATCGTCAAGCCTTCCTTGCTCGAAAGGATGAGCTCCTTAAAGGCGTGGGACAGACCCAACCGGTGAAAGAGATCTCGTCAGTAGAGGGCGCATTGCAGCCATCGGCTGCTCAAAGCGCAGCGGAGCTCACGCCAGACGCTATCCGTCATGCAGCCGAATTGCTGGCACGATACGTTGGTCCCATTTCCCGGGTTCTGACTGAACGGGCAGTGCAGCGCGCCGACAGCCTGCGGGCACTCTATCTGATTCTTGGGGAACATCTAAAGGACCGGGCCGAGCGTGCCCGGTTTCTTCTCGAAGCAGGTTTTCCAGAGTCGTGATTGAGCCACGACTGCGTTACCGACCTCGACCGCCACACTTCGCTTTCGCGATCCCTGGGCAAAGCAAACTATCGCATTTAGGTCCTGAGCATTTTCATCGCTTCGATCAGGCTTCTGGCCATACGGTTGAAGGATTTTGAAAGCTCCGCGATCTCATCCTCACCTGACACAGGAAACTCGCTTATATCTGAATTCCCCAAGCTTACGCTACTGGCCATGCCAGACAATCGATTCACGGGACGAACGACTATGAAGATGAGAAGCGCGTTAATCGCGATAAGCAAGATTCCAAAGACTGCTGCCAATGAGATCATGAATGTCTTAAATACATATCTGGCCCGCTGGATGGCCAATTGCGTGGGCACCGACACAATCTGTGCCGTCACGATGTCGTTCAATCTCCATCCAAAACCGTTCGCGCTACCGTACCGCTCCACCATCGTTCGGGGGGCGTCCTCCGCCGTATCATGACAAGATAGACACGCTGGGCTGGAGACAGTCATCGGACGGGCAATATACAGCGACCTGCCATTCGGAGTGTCGCGCTCGCCCACAATTTCTTTCTTGTCGTGTGACTTGCGAAATTCCTCGACAAGATCGGCTTCCCAGTCGGTCGCGCGATTGATCGGATTCGTTGGGTTCAGCGTTGCCTCTTTATAGGAATAATCAGGGAATTTCTTTTGCAGCTGGCTGAAATAGGAATTAGCCGAATAGGCCGGAACGCTCTGTGGTAGAAAGCTATATTTGATCTGTGTTTCGAGTAGCGGCTTGATCTGCGTGGCCGTGTAGGTCCGCACGGCAATCGCAGCTTCTATCATGATTCGTGCGTTCTCCATGATTTCTGCCTCGGCATTTTGCCGCAGAAGCCGATTGCACACGTAACCCGTCGTCACGAAACCGACCGCAAACACGATACACAGCACCAAGTTAAATTTCAGCAGAAGTTTCATTTTCAATCCCTCGGATGCGGAGATTCTCAATTAGAGCTTGCAGGCGGCGGACTCTCCTGTGAGTGCTTTTCTGGATGCAAAATCGGCTCCCATTCCGGGTACTCGGTCGCGTGAATTTCAAGTTGCTTCCGGAATTCGGGGTCCTTCAGTCGCGGCTCGAACCGATCCACAAAGCCCTTTCTCCACGCCGGCGGCATTGTGAGCCACGGCTGAATTTCGACGTACGCCACTTGATGCTGTACTTTCGGCTCGATGGGCTTACCGGCAAAGTGAGCGGCGCGCGACGGGAGAGCATCTCTAAACGAACGCGGCATCGCTTCGACGAAGGCAGCGCTGGGACCTGAAAAGTTGGCCAGGCTTTTGCCTCGGCGACGTGAGAAAAATTGGCCGGCTTTCCCAGCTGTCGGCTTGCCCGCGCTTCCGTTGGGGCTCACCTCGCCGATTGCGGCCGAGCCCGATTCGACAAAAACGTCGCATTCACTTTCGTCGCTGTGAAAAACGACAGTGCCGTTTCCGGTTGTGGCAGCGAGCATGGGGCTTTCATACCGATACGAGCCCGCGTCGGCGCGCGACTGCCCCTTCAGCCAGCCGCTCAACAGCACCAGCTCCGCACCGCTGGCGTCGCTCCCGGACTTTCCTCCCATGCCGTGCCGCAAGACATACATGCGGCTCGAAGGGCCCAGCGCCACAATACCTCCTCCCACAAATTCTGCTTGCGCGAGTCCCCCGTCGGAGCTCTCGACAATGTCGCCCTGCCGCAGGCGCGTTCCTTCAGCTGCTTGGAGCACCGCTGTACCGCGAATTATTCGCAGCGAGCCTTCAAGGAAGGTGACAGAGCCCACGTCTTGCGCAGCGGCTGGAATCGGCAGCAGCCACGAGAGTACCAATGCGATTCGCAGAAGATTCATGTGGACCCCAAAATTGGGGAATTACGGGAATACCGATCGATGACCGGCGCCAATCCGCGCTATCTTATAGCCGCGCACTCAGAAGTCAAGATGATTGCCGTCGCCTGTCGCTGCAAAATGAGAATGTCCGGTTTGTACAAAGTAGAAATGCCAATTTTTCCAAGGGCATCACCACTAATCCAGATAAGTGGTGGGAATCACTTTCGGTTCTCCGTATGTGGATTCCGGCATCGCGAAGGGCTCCAGGGATGGCTGCTGCGAGAGTTTGCTTTCACTTACCTTGGAGGCGCGAAACAAAGAATCTCAAAAATCGCTCGGAATCGATGCCGACGGCAACGTTGACATTCGGCTCCACGGGATTCACTCCAACCGACTCGAGGTGACCATCCTTCTCGATAACCTTGTCCACCGTGCCGTGCCGGTTTCCGATTGTCTCGCCGCGCGCAAATCGCCCCGCCGTCTCGACGTCCACTCGCATCGCCTTCGTTTTCAAAAACGACGGATCGATCACGGCCCCGACGGCCAGCGCGTCGTGGATCGCACCACCACCGAAACCAGTACCCTGGTACAAACCAATTTGAAAGCGCGCCACGGCTGCGGCAAATCTTGCAACGGGCCCGGCACCTTGCTCGAGTTGGGCAACATCAGCGTTCTTCATCAGTGTTATTTCGGTCACATCGAGCCCTACCATCCTCACCGGCCAACCCGCATTGAAGACGACGTCGGCAGCCTCCGGATCGCAGAAAACATTGAATTCACTTGCGCCGTTCACATTTCCGCCGGAAATTGATCCGCCCATGAGCACGACTTCCTTTACGAGTGGAACGATCGAAGGGTCTTTTAAAACGGCGAGGGCGATATTCGTTTCCGGTCCAATCGGGATCAGTGTGATTTCGTGCGGGTATTTGTGTACGAGTTCAATAATCAAATCGGGTCCAAAGCGCGAGTCGGCCTTGCAGCGCGACGCCGGCAGTTCGGCGCCGCCAAGACCGTTCGCGCCATTCCAAAACGGCTCGATTACGAGCTTTCCATGAAGCGGGCCCTGCGCGCCTTCGGCCACCGGCAGGTCGCACCGGCCTGCCAGCGACGTAATCTTCAGCGCATTTTCAAGCCCCATATGCGCTGTCACATTTCCGGCTACGATTGTCAAGGCCTCGACGCGAACCTCCGGCGAGTACAGTCCGAGAAGGATCGCCAGCGCATCATCCGTACCGGGATCTGTGTCGATGATCACTCGTTTTGGCTGTTGAGCAAAAGCGGAACCCACCGGTCCGGTTAGAAGAATCAGTGCAATGAGAGCAGTTGTTGCGAGACGTAACACACACATCTTTGTTTTGGGCATAGACGTGTCCTTTTCAACCAGCATTTGCATATTGAATCCTCGAGCGGGCGGCATTGTACAACCGACGTGCCTTGCCTTGGAGCGTTCCGACCTCAACGTTCGCGCTTCTTCAAAGATAAGCGTACCATTTGGTGCGCCCTGAGGTTTCTTTTTCCCCTGCCGGAACGAAGGCATGCCCTTCCAGGACGTAGTAATCGTGCTCGCCTAAGATAGGCGGAATAGAGCAGCCAATTCGAAGTCGGATATCAGTGGTGAGCCGGGGAGGACTCGAACCTCCAACCCGCTGATTAAGAGTCAGCTGCTCCACCGATTGAGCTACCGGCCCACAAAACCTGTATACTAACACGCGCTCGGAATCTTCCCAACGCGGCTCGCACACCCGGCTGCCTCGCGCCGAGTTGGCGCGCTTCCCACCACCAAAAATTGCCCTCACTCGGAAGCCATTTTTGTCATTCTGGCTTCTGATGAGCTGCCCCAGACCTAGAGATTCCCGCCGCGCCACCGATAGAGCGCTCGCAAGAAGCGAGGGGACACGCGTAGCAGCAGGAGGGCCATCGTCAGTTTGGCGGACTTGTAATGCGCATTGGCCTGTCTCAACTCGCTGATCGCCGTATCCGTGTGGCCGGCGAGAAAGTCCCTTTTGCCTTTTTCAAGTGCCAGGTGAGCGCGCGCGACCTGGCATTGGTGCTCGACAAGCTTCAGCTCGGCAGCCGTCGCATTAGGATCTCGGGCGGCCTTGTCCAGCACCGCGAGGTAACCCTCGATCATCCGCACTGGATCGGCTGATAGGCTACCGGGTTGACGGCGGTAGCGCCCGAGAACGCGCCGCTGATAGGTGATCCGGCTGCCCCGCTTCGCGATGCGCAGCCACATGTCGATGTCCTCCGTCCCCCTGAACGCCGGATCAAACAAGCCGGCGTCCAGCAGCGTCTGGCGGCGCACGAGACTCACGCAGATGTGCACCGTGCAACGGCCCAGCACAAGGCTCTCGAAAGTGACATCACCTTCGGACGGACAAAACTCCATGACGGTGCGGCCCTGCTCCGGAACATCGCCAAAAATTCGTGCGTCGGCGTACACCATGTCAACAGACGGGTTGGCCTCGAGTACTGCCAGTTGCGCTGCCAGATGCTCAGGGTCCCAAAGATCGTCGGCATCCAAGAGCGCGATATATTCGCCGCGTGCCATCCGGATGCCTGTATTTCGCGCTCCGGCGGGCCCTTGATTCTCCTGGCAGACGTAGTTAATACGGTCGCGGTACGGTTCCAAAACCATACTTAATTGCTCGCTATCCGGCGAGCCGTCGTTTATCACGATGATTTCATAATCTCGGAAAGTCTGGGCGAACACCGACCCCAGCGTGGCTACAATGGAGTGCGCGGCCTGGTAGGCGGGAATAACAACGCTTACCAGAGGAACCTTCGGCGACGCTTTCAAGTCCCGCACAATCCGAAGAATAACACAGGCCCGACGCGGTCATCTTCCGTTAAGCCGATTGCGGATCAACAAAACCTTCGCGTATTGAGCTTGTCTATTAGGAGAATAGCGGCCACCCGCACACCCGCGGATAAGCCATTAATGGCGGCGCAGCGTTGCCGCGATTTCCTTGGCCACTTGCCGAGCGCGCACAAGATCGCCAGGACCGAGCGAAATGGCTGCGACCCGAGCATGCCCGCCGCCGCCGTATTTCTCACAGAGCGACGCGAGGTTCACGTCCGACGGGATTTCCTTCCACGGATTTGTGCCTACGGACACCTTTGCCCGCGTCGGTGAAGCGCTCACGCCCACGGAGTAGAGGGCATCCGGATACAAGTAATACGGTATGAATTTGTTGTAGCCTTCGAGATCGAGGTCGCTCACGTCAAAATAAATCACTCCGTCGCGCGCGTCCACACGCTCGCGCATGATATCGACCGAACGGCGATGTCGCTCGAGGAGAGCGCCGAGGTACTTCTTAACGATCGGCAGCTCGACCATTTCACTCAGCGGCCGCACCGCCAGATCAGGAATCAACCGCGGGACCAGATCCGGCTCGGGCGCCGCTTCTATCACGAGCGCGAGCTGCGTAGCCGGCTCGGTAAGTCCCACGGCCGCTTCCGGCGATGCGAATTGCGCCCCGTCAATGATGTCCCCCCAATGGATAAGTTCCGCGAGCGGCTTCGCGTCGAACCCGAACTTTTCCGAAGCGATTGTCGCCAGGAACTTCGTGCAGGACTTGTACGTCGGATCGTAGAATTTCTTCCCGGAATGATCCCGCCGAAAATGCTCCGCGTCTTCGGGTTTCAGAAACGCGCTCTGATGATGGTCGAACCACCAGGTCAGCTGCGGCGAGCTGGAATACTTGAAGTCCACGATGGCGTTTTCGTCCCCGTCGAACATCCCCTCCTCAAAAGGCTGCGAGGCCTTGTGCGTCATCCCGGTGTACATGAATTCAACATCCGGATGAATGCGCTCGCGATAAAAACGCGAAAAGATAGCCGCGGACGACGCCCCGTCGAAGCATTTATCGTGGAAACAGACCCGGACCTTCACTTCTCTTCCTCTTTTCTCCGCACAGGCATATCACCACAAGGAAAGCCAATAAAGATGGACGTTCACGTTTTTGTTGTCAAGAGGGAGTGCGCCTGAGTCCGGCGTACATTTGGACAATGGGGAGAGCGGGCTCGTTCCATTCGGCTACGCGGACTTGCCGAAGATGCTTTCGGCAATATCCGCCGCGATGGGAACTCGGAACTTGTCGCCTTGATACGCCTTGATCATCAAAACGATCCACAGGACCAACATGGCCAGATGGATCAATTCGTAAAGAATCATTCCTATTGAAAACGCGCCCCAGCCGCCAAACATGAAGCCAATGCCGAAAATCCTGGCCACGATAAAGGAAAGAATCTGGAGACCGCCCAACACGACGATCGATTGTCTGGCATGAAACTGCACGTACGGCCTTTTATCCGTGAGAAAAAAGACGAGACCCGTGATCCAGCCGAGAACATAGCACAGGGCTCCTGCGGTATTCTCAGCGAGTCCGGACTGCGTATTGGAGGGCACGGCGGGTGAGCCTATCACCGTTTGCTGCGCTCCGCAACTCGGGCAGAACGTAGCGTTATCCGCAACAGCAGTCCCGCACTTCGTGCAGTGTGGCATGCGATTCCTCCAAAGCCTGCGCAAGCAAGGGTTAAAGGATGCGGCAGGCTAGCAGAGGACGGCTCTCCTCGCAAGCTCCGGATGCACCACCCCGGAGGATTTTCGAATATGTCGGCGAGTTATTGTGTGGGCAGGTTTTTCCAATCCGTGATTGTCACGGCGCGACCGTTTCGAACAATTGTGGCATAGACGGAGTCAAACCCTTTGTGGCGCTTTGGTCCATAATTCACTAGGAATTTCGGCCCCAGCCCGACATCCTGGTCATGGATCGACTCGATTCCGCTGATGAATCTTTCGCGCGTAAGGTCCTTCCCGGCTCGCTTCAACCCCTCGGTCACGATCATTGCGTCCACAAACCCTTCGAGACTAACGAAGCTGGGCGGCGCACCGCCCATGTATTTCTCGAGCGCGTCGCGATAAAGCCTGATTGTCGGAAGGTCCACACGGTCATAAGGCGGCACGACTTGCGTAACGATGACGCCTTCAGCGTCGTTGCCAGCCATGCGGATCAGGGCCTCCGTGCCGACAAATGACACCGTGAGAAAAAGCGGCTTCCACCCCGCCGCGTGAGCTTGCTTGAGAATGGCGGCCACCGGCGCGTACGGCCCGACCAGAACGACCGCCTCGGGGTTCGCAGCCCGCACAGTTTTCAATCCCTGCTCGACCTCGACCGTGTTCCGCGGAAATGATCCTAGTGCGACTGGCTTCGCCTGATGCCTTGCAAGCGCGTTTTGAACTCCCTCCAAAACGGCGGCGCCGAAAGCGTCATCTTGGTAGATCACGCCGATCTTATGGATTCCGCGTGCTTGCCATAGATTGTCCACTTGGTCGCGCGTCTCATCGAAATAAGACGCGCGCACGTTGATGATGTAGTGCTTGAGCGGCTCGTAGAGTAGCTGCGCTCCGGTAAAGAGTCCCACGACCGGAATCTTTTCTGTTTCCGCCATAGGAACATACTTTGCGGCCGTCGGGGTGCCCACAAAAAAGCCCAGCGCGAAGTTCCCTTGCTTCATCAAGTGGTTGAAGCAGGCAGTTGCTTTATCCGGGTCATAGCCATCGTCGGATGTCTGCACGTCAATTTTGCGCCCGTAAACACCTCCCTCACTGTTCACAATGTGGAAGTACGCGAGCGCTCCAATCTGCGTCTGCAAACCCAAAAAGGATGCGGGACCTGCAAGAGCGGAGCAGGAACCGAGTCGAATGGAATTGCTCGTAATCCCAGGGGTGGCTTCCTGCCCCGGCAGGGGAATGACGAGCAACAAAACTAGGGCTGCGGGCGCCCAGACTGTTTTTGGGTGGCGGCTGGTCATCGAATATCCTCTGCAAGAAGGTTCTGCCGTTGCGGCAGGGCTGCGGACTCCGGACAATGCCACTCACTCGATCATAGAGCGATCAATGCATCGGCCTCCGCGGAATCGAATCGCGCTGTGCTTCATCCATAATCGAAAGAGCGGGTTTCGTCCTGAAGGTTTTGGTTGCCGTCATGGCGGACGCCCGCTTCGGGACTGTATAATCGGCATTGCCAGCCGAGGCGGAAGTGGCGGAATTGGCAGACGCGCAGGACTTAGGATCCTGTGGCCGAAAGGCCGTGGGGGTTCAACTCCCTCCTTCCGCACGAAACTCTTTTCTCGATCGCGCCGGGAATGGGAGCGCGCTCTTGACGTGCGTGTGGTTGACGCGCACGCACAGATTCCTTATACTGAACTTTCTGTTGCGGTCGAGGCTGGCCGCCCTTCCCTGCCGTCTTCCTTCACGGATTCCGAACAGGCGAAAGGCAGAGTTGATTTGAGGTTCGCCAGCGTCTGTCCTCACACGATTTCCCCATGACGGAAACAAACTGCAAGCGTGAACTCGAGCTGGAGATTCCGGCCGAGAATGTGCTGAAAGCGACCGAGAAAATCGCGCGCGACCTCGCTCGCGTTGCGCGAGTTCCCGGATTTCGCCCGGGCAAGGCGCCCGTCACTCTGATCCGCCGCCGCTTCGCCGAAGATATTCAAGGTGAAGTGGTGCAGTCCCTCGTTCCGGAATACCTGGAAAAGGCGCTCGATGAGAAAAAACTGATCCCGGTGACGCGTCCGGAGGTGGATAAGGTCGAGTTCAAGGAAGGCGAGCCTCTGCGCTTTCGCGCAGTATTCGAGGTCCTGCCTGAGTTCGACTTGGGCGATTACAAGAACATCGAAGTCCAGGTGAACGCGATTGAAATCGGCGACGCCCAGGTGGACAAGTCAATCGAGGAGATTCGCGAGCGAGCCGCGACGTTTGTTCCCGTCGAGGGCCGCGCGGCCAAGGACGGCGATTACGTTCTGATGAAGCTCATGGGCACGCCCGTTGACGGAGGAGACCCGGTTCAGGCGGACAATATTCTCTGCCACGTCGGCGCAGAAGAAACCCTCGAGAGCTTTACGGAAAACCTGCGCGGCGCGACTCCCGGTGAAACGAAGAATTTCAAATCGCGCTACCCGGATGACTATCCTGATTCGAAGCTTGCCGGAAAAACGTACGACTACGCAGTCGAGGTTCAAGGAATCAAGGAGAAGAGACTCCCTGAGCTGAACGACGAATTTGCAAAAGATGCCGCAGGTGAAACAGGCGGCGTCGCCACCCTCGCCGAGCTGCGCAAGAAAATCCATGAAAATCTCGACGCGGCGAAGGATGAGCAGCAGGCGGCGCAGGCGCGCGAGAAAATCCTCGAGGTTTTGGTGAAGCGCCATGATTTCCCGGTGCCCGAAGCGCTGGTCGAGCATCAGATGGATATTCGCCTCGAACGCACGGTACGCTCGCTTGCGGCGCAAGGAGTGGACCCGCGCGCCGTTAACGTCGACTGGGTGTCGCTGCGGCGGCGCCAGCGCGAGAGGGCTGCGGATGATGTGAAGGCCGAACTCCTGCTTGATCGCATCGCCACCGCCGAAAAAATCGATGCCACCGAGGAAGATGTCGAAAAAGAGTTGGTTGCGCTGGCAGAACGCAGTGGCGAATCCGCAACGGCGATTCGCGCTCGCTTGACAAAGCAGGGAGCGCTCGATAGGATGAAATCGAAGTTGCGAAGTGACAAAACGCTCGAATGGCTCTACCGCACTGCCCGGATCGAGGCGACAGCCAAAAGTGAAAAGTAGCTGCTGGTTCGGGTTCCTCAACGCGCGAAGATATCCCCTATGAGACAAAATTACGACGAGAACCCGCGTGCCACAACGCTCGTTCCCATGGTCGTCGAGCAGACGAACCGGGGCGAGCGGGCCTACGACATTTACTCCCGGCTGCTGAAGGACCACATCATCTTCATCGGAACGCCGATTGACGATCATGTGGCCAATCTTGTGACCGCCCAGCTGCTCTTTCTCGAGTCGGAAGACCCGGAAAAGGACATTTCGCTCTACATCAACTCCCCGGGTGGCTCGATCTCGGCCGGAATGGCGATTTACGACACAATGCAGTTCGTCCGCCCCGACGTGGTGACGTATTGCATCGGCCAATCCGCTTCGATCGCGGCGCTGCTGCTCGCGGCAGGCTCGCCCAAGAAGCGATATGCCCTGCCCAACTCCCGCGTTCTTATCCATCAGCCGTGGATGTCCGGTCTCTCTGGCCAAGCCACCGATATTGATATCCACGCCAAGGAAATCATCCGCACCCGCGCGGCGCTCAACGCTCTGCTCGCGCACCACACCGGCCAGCCGACGGAAAAGATTGAGAAGGACGTGGAACGCGATTTCATCATGACGGCGGATCAAGCCAAGGCATACGGTATCGTGGATGAAATCATCACCAAGCACCGCTAGTGGCGTTCCAAAGGGTTAGTATCGAAAGCGAAGATTCTCCGGCGGCGGGTCCGGCAATCGTTTTAGAATAAGCTACAGTGTCGAAGCGGGTGGGGTCTTTTCCAACGGGAGGGGTCGAAGTCGGTGAAACGGTTCACTCCAGAAGAGCCCTTGCGTTGTTCCTTCTGCCATAAAACGCAGGAGCAGGTGGAGAAGCTCATCAGTTCTCCATCGGAGTATCCGCGCTCCTATATTTGCAACGAGTGCGTGGGCGTCTGCCAGCAGATTCTCGAAGACGAGAAGCGCGAGCAGTCCAGCCCTGCCAATCGCCGATTGCCCCGGCCGCCCGAGATTAAGTCGTTTCTTGACGGCTACGTGATCGGCCAGGAGAAAACGAAAAAGAAACTCGCGGTGGCGGTTTACAACCACTACAAGCGAATTTTCTTGAATCGCCAGCCGGGCGACGTCGAACTGGCGAAGTCAAACATCCTGCTGATCGGCCCGACGGGCACCGGCAAGACGCTATTGGCGCAGACGCTTTCTCGAATGCTCGAAGTTCCCTTTGCGATCGTCGATGCCACCACGCTCACCGAAGCGGGTTACGTCGGCGAGGACGTCGAAAATATCATTTTGAAGCTCCTGCAGGCCGCCGATGGTGACGTCCAAAAGGCCCAGCAAGGCATCATATATATAGACGAGATTGACAAGATCTCGAAGAAGGACGAAAACCCCTCGATCACCCGCGATGTTTCGGGCGAGGGCGTCCAGCAGGCGCTGCTGAAAATTTTGGAAGGGACCGTTGCAAACGTTCCGCCACAGGGCGGCCGAAAGCATCCGCATCAGGAGTTCACACCGGTCGATACGACGAACATCCTGTTCATTTGCGGCGGGGCTTTTGTGGGGCTCGAGAAGATCATCGAGCGTCGTGTGGGCCAGAAGTCGCTCGGTTTCCACGCGGATACGCAGCCGACTTCCACCCGGCGGAATATCGAAGTTCTCGAGCAGGCGCAGCCGACGGACTTGATTCGGTATGGCCTGATCCCTGAGTTTGTAGGCCGGCTGCCTGTCGTCGGCGTGCTCAGCGATCTCGACAAGAGCGCTCTGGTCCGCATCCTGACGGAGCCGAAGAATGCGCTGGTTCGTCAGTATCAGAGACTCTTCGAGTTTGAAAATGTCCGGCTGCGGTTTAGCGATGACGCTCTCGAAACCGTGGCGGAACTCGCCCTGCAGCGCAAAGTTGGCGCGCGCGGCCTGCGCATGATTTTGGAAGATTTGATGCTGGAAATGATGTACCACTTGCCGGCGCAGCGGAAACTCCGCGACTTTGTTGTTACGGCCGACATGGTCAAGGGACGCGAAATCAACTGGAGCCTGCTGGAAAAAGCGGGCTAGAGACTGGGGAAAAAGAGGCTCGATGTTCAATCGGGAAAAAGGCGATTTGAAGCGCGTGCCGATGATGCCGGTGCGGGAAATGGTTATCTTCCCGGAGATGATGCACCCGTTCATCGTGGGCCGCGAAGCGTCCGTGCGCGCGCTCGAAGAAGCACTCGCTGGCGACAAGAAGATTTTCCTCGTCACGCAGCATGATGCCTCGGTGGACGATCCCAAACCGGAAGAGATCTACCAGGTCGGCACACTCGCCAACATTGTGCAGAGCGTGAAGCTGCCCGACGGCAATATCAAAGTGCTAGTGGAAGGCACGGAGCGCGCCAAGGTCGTCGAAGTGGCCAGCGACGAAGGCTTCTTCCGCGCCACCGTCCGCCTTGTCCCGGTCAAAACGGAGCCGACTGCGGAGCTCACGCAGGCTCAGGCCCGCGTTACGAATCTCTTCGAGCAATACGTCAAGCTCTCGCAAAGCTTGAATTACGACACGATGATTGCCGCCGTTCGCGTCGAAGATGCAGGAAAACTCTCCGACGCGATTGCCGCCAATTTGCAGATCCCTGTCGAAGAAAAACAGGAACTGCTCGAAATTTTCGAGCCGCTCGAGCGGCTGAATCGCATCGCCGACATGCTCGAAGTCGAAATCGAAAAGCTCAACGTCGATCGCTCCATCAATACGCGCGTCAAGCGGCAGATGGAACGCGCGCAGAAAGAGTATTACCTCAACGAAAAGCTAAAGGCCATCCAGAAGGAACTCGGCCGCGGCGAAGCGAACGAAATCGAGCAGCTCAAAAAGAAAATCGAAACCTCCGGCATGCCCGAGGGGCCGCAGGAAAAAGCTCTTCAGGAGCTGAAGCGCCTCGAGATGATGCCGCCGATGTCGGCCGAATCCACCGTCTCGCGCAATTACCTCGATTGGCTGCTGGCGGTACCCTGGAAAAAACGCTCGAAGGAAATCCGCGATATCAAGCGCGCGGAGGTCATTCTTTCGGAAGACCACTACGGCCTGGAAAAGATCAAGGATCGCATCCTCGAATATCTCGCCGTTCGGCAACTCGTCAAGAACCCGAAAGGCTCGATTCTTTGCTTCCTCGGGCCTCCCGGCGTCGGCAAGACGTCGCTGGCGATGTCCATCGGCCGCGCCACCGGGCGGAAATTCGTTCGCGTGTCTCTGGGCGGCGTTCGCGACGAAGCCGAAATCCGCGGCCACCGTCGCACGTACATCGGCGCCCTGCCCGGCCAGATTATTCAGATGATGCGCAAGGCCGGAACGGTGAATCCCGTCTTCGTGCTCGACGAAGTAGACAAAATGTCCATGGATTTCCGCGGCGATCCGTCTGCGGCGTTGATGGAAGTTCTCGATCCGGAATTGAATCATTCCTTCACGGATCATTACCTCGACGTCGAATACGACTTGTCGAAGGTAATGTTTGTCTGCACGGCCAACGTCCTGCACACTATTCCGCAGCCGCTTCAGGATCGCATGGAAGTTCTGCGCCTCCCGGGCTACACCGAACAGGAAAAGTATCAGATTGCAGAGCGATTCCTGATCGAGAAACAACGCGAAGCGACCGGCTTGGCCAAGGAAAATCTTAAATTTACCGGCGAGGCCATCACGCACGTCATTCGGCATTACACGCACGAAGCCGGCGTGCGAAATCTCAATCGCGAGATCGCCAATGTGTGCCGCAAAGTGGCGCGCAAGGTCGTCTCCGATGGCAAAGATTTCACGCTCGAAATCACGCCGAAGAACATCAACGATTATCTCGGCGTCATCAAATACCGCGACTATCTGGCCGAAAAGAAAAACGAAATCGGCCTGACCGTGGGTCTGGCGTGGACCGAAGTCGGCGGCGAGGTGCTTTCCACCGAAGCCACGCTGATGCAAGGCAAGGGCCGCCTGACGCTCACCGGGAAACTCGGCGACGTCATGCAGGAATCGGCGCAGGCGGGCATGAGCTACGTTCGCTCACGTACGCACCTGTTCAGCCTGCCAAAAGATTTCTACCGACATATCGACATCCACGTGCACGTTCCCGAAGGCGCCATCCCGAAAGACGGCCCTTCGGCGGGAATCACGATCTGCACTTCGATCGTGAGCGCGCTCACGCGCATCCCGGTCCGCTGCGACTTGGCCATGACCGGAGAGATCACGCTCCGTGGCAAGGTGCTCCCTATTGGCGGTGTGAAGGAAAAACTGCTCGCGGCGCACCGGCTCGGCTTGCGCACAGTCATTCTTCCCAAAGACAACGAAAAGGATCTGGCGGAAATCCCGCCGGAGGTACAAGCGGAGTTGTCCATCCATTTTGTGGAGTCGATGGACGAGGTCCTGCAAGTCGCGCTCGAGAGTCCGCTACCGATTCCCGTCCTCCCGCCGGTCGGCGAAGTAGAACCCAAGTTCGGCGGGGACGTCGCGCAGGACAATGAATTGACCAATTGAGACCCTTCGGTCCTCCCTCAACCCATCTTATGGGCTCGGCCCGCGACCGGGGGTTCTGGATTGTCTGCAATCTAACCCGTTTTTAGTGTCTGGACAGTGTGGCTGGTTCGAATGCGTGCCCGCCCGGAGTCCATTCAAATCACAAATCTTGCCTGATAAATCAGGCTGAAGAAGGAAAGAACTCGATGAGCATTAGCCTTGCAGAACTGAAAGACAAAAACATTACCGACCTGGCGAAGATCGCCAAGGAGTTGAACATCCCCGGCTCGTCCGGCATGCGCAAGCAGGAGCTGATTTTCCAGATCCTCCGCGCACAGACGGAAAAGAACGGTTTGATCTTCTCCGAAGGCGTCCTCGAATGCCTGCCGGATGGATTCGGCTTCCTCCGCGCGCCGGAGTACAACTACTTGCCGGGACCGGACGACATCTACGTCTCGCCGTCGCAGATTCGGAAATTCGATCTGCGCACCGGCGACACCGTTTCGGGGCAAGTCCGCCCACCGAAAGATGGCGAACGCTACTTTGCGCTGATCAAAGTGGAAGCCGTCAATTTCGAAGACCCGGAAGTCGCGCGCAACAAAATTTTCTTCGACAACCTCACGCCCCTTTACCCGCAGGAGCGCATTCGTCTGGAAACCACGAAGGAAAATCTGACGGGACGCGTGCTGGACATGCTTTGCCCCGTCGGCAAGGGACAACGCGGACTGATCGTCGCCCCGCCGCGCACCGGCAAGACGATGATGCTGCAGTCCATCGCCAATTCGGTTACCGCGAATCATCCGGAAATCGCGCTCATCGTACTGCTCATCGACGAGCGCCCGGAAGAAGTCACGGACATGCAACGCACGGTGAAGGGCGAGGTCATCAGCTCGACATTCGATGAACCTCCGCAGCGCCACATTCAGGTCGCGGAGATGGTTTTGGAAAAAGCGAAACGCCTCGTCGAGCACAAGCGCGACGTCGTAATCCTGCTCGACTCTCTCACCCGTCTCGGACGCGCTTACAACGCGGTCACGCCGCCCTCGGGCAAAGTCCTCTCCGGCGGTATCGACGCGAACGCACTTCAGCGGCCGCGCCGGTTTTTCGCCGCTGCGCGCAACATCGAAGAGGGCGGCTCGCTCACCATCATGGCTACCGCGCTGATCGATACGGGCAGCCGCATGGACGACGTGATCTTCGAGGAATTCAAGGGCACCGGCAACATGGAAATCAATCTCGACCGCCGGCTCGTGGACAAGCGCGTTTTCCCGACGATCGATATCAATCGCTCCGGCACGCGTAAGGACGAGCTGTTGCTCCCTGCGGACGAGCTGAACCGGATCTGGGTGCTGCGCAAAGTGCTGAGTCCGCTTTCCACGGTGGAGGCGATGGAACTTCTGCTGGGGCGCCTCTCGAAGACAAAGACTAACGGGGAATTTCTGGCTTCCATGTCGAGCCCGGCTTAGAACGGACCCGCTTCACTTTACTTCGCCTGGCCTGCCGTTTGACCTTTCGCTAACATCACAACCAGTCGCGCGGCTTCTTCCGGATCCATCGCTGTGCTGTCCACGACGACGGAGTCTTTCGCTCGAACGAGCGGCGAGGTGGACCGCTCTCGGTCGCGCTGATCGCGTTCGTGAATCTCGTCGAGCGTTCGCGCGAGGTCGATGGCATCACCTTTTTGCTGGTGCTCGCGCCAGCGGCGCTCCGCTCGCACTTCCGGCGACGCCGTAAGAAAAATCTTCAGGTCGGCGTCGGGAAAAACCACGCTGCCAATGTCGCGCCCTTCCATCACCACGCCGCCCTGCTCGCCCGCTCGCCGCTGTTCGGCCACCAGCACCTGCCGGACCCCTGGAACCACCGCAACCTTGGAAGCGGCTTGCGATACAGCCGGGCCGCGAATCTCCGAGGTCACGTCTTCCCCATCGAGAGAAACTTGCTGCACTCCGCCTTCGGAGCGAAGGTCAATGCGCGTGTCCCGCGCGAGCGCGACCAGGTCGTCGCTCACCTCGAGCGAAATGCCGCGTCGCAAAGCCTTCAGCGCGACCGCGCGATACATCGCGCCGGAGTCGATGTACACGTAACCCAACATATCAGCCACGCGCCGTGCCAGAGTGCTCTTCCCCGAAGCCACTGGCCCATCAATCGCAATGATCAGATTGCGCGGCATGCATCTCCCGAGCGGCTTCGACGCATTAGATCCGTTTGAACGCCCGCTCAATTTCGCGAATGGAATACCGCAGCACGACGGGTCGGCCATGCGGGCAGCTCATTGGGTACTCCGTCTTCGCCAGCTCGCCGAGCAGCCATTCCATTTTCTTCGGGTCGAGCGCAGTGTTCACTTTGATCGCGGCGTGGCAAGAGGTGGAAGCCGCAATCTTCGCTTGCAGTGAGTCGATCGAAATCGCCTGATTCTCGCGCGCGATTCCATCCAGGATTTCGAACAGCAATTTTTCGGCATCGCCGCTCGCGATTCCTGCGGGCGCAGCCTGAATCGCCACGCTGCGCGCTCCCATCAATTCGGCTTCGAACCCATTGGCGCGCAATTCTTCACCGATCTGCTCGAAAATAACGAGCTGGCGCGGGCTGAGCTCAACGATCAGCGGCACGAGCATCCGTTGGCCGCCGAGCGCTCCTTCTCGCCGCGCGCGCAGGTGCTGCTCGAAGAGCACGCGCTCGTGCGCCACGTGTTGATCGATAATCCAAAGCCCTTCGCCGTTCACAGCCACGATGAAGCTGCTGTTCACTTGCCCAAGCGGTTTCAAATCGAGAATCTCATCCGCGCTCGGAATCGAAGCAGCCGCTCCGGCAACCGCCTCTGTCGAGCACGGTGCAGGGAGCAGCGCGTCCACCGAACCCTTCGGCGAAAGCGAGACGGTCGATTCAAATTGCAATCGTCCCGGGATCGGCCGGTCAGGGGCGCCCGACAATTCGAATCCCTCCGCGATTTCTGCGCTAGAACCAAGCGACGTCGGAATCACCGCGTGCGGCGGTCCAGCAAAGGAAGGTGCATGGTCGGCAGCGGTAAATGCCCCGACGGCATCAGCCGGGACGGCCGCAGCACTCGTTGCTCCGGCGGCAACCGCGCGCACCGCAGGAAATCCCGCGATGGGCCGCGCCAGGGCGAGCGCCTGCCGCAATGCGTCGCGCGTGAAATCGTGCACGAACTGCGGATGTCGGAAGCGCACTTCGATTTTCGCCGGATGCACGTTGACGTCCACTTCCTGATAAGGCAAATCGAGAAAGAGCAGCACGCCCGGATAAACTCCCGGGGGAGTGATGTTCCGGTATGCCTCACTGATAGCATGCAGAAGCACGCGGTCGCGCACGAGCCGGCGGTTCACGAAAATGTAAATTCCATTGCGGTTCGTCCGCTGCGCCTCCGGGCGCGAAGTGAATCCGCTCACGCGCAGTGTCGCTGCCTGCTCGTCCGCTTCCAGCTGAGGCTCCGTGATCGCGCTGCGGACGGGCGCCTCGTTTGCCGGAATCTCCACGAGCTCGTCGAGCGCCTGGCGGCCGAAAACCTGATACACGCGGTCCGCGAGTTTTTCCACCGGCGAGCAGTTCAGAATTTCCTGCGATGGTGTCTTCAGCAGAAACTGCCGGTCCGGATGCGCGAGCGCGTAATGCGTCACGAGCGATGCGACGTGGCCCAGTTCGGTCGTCTCTGATTTCAAAAACGCTCGCCGCGCGGGGACGCAGTAAAAAATGTCCGCGACGCTGATCGACGTGCCCACCGGCACGCCCGCAGGCTTCACGCTGATGAGTTTCCCGCCTGCAAATTCGATACGAGTTCCCTGCTCTTCTTCGGAGGTGCGGGTTTCGAGCAGCAAGCGCGAGACGGCGGCAATCGTGGGCAGCGCTTCGCCGCGGAATCCGAGCGTCGCGATCGAAAGCAGGTCATCCGCCGTGCGGAGCTTCGATGTGGCGTGGCGCTCGAAGGCGAGCAGCGCGTCGTCGTGGCTCATTCCGCAGCCGTCGTCGATCACGCGAATCATGCGCTTGCCGCCGGATTCTGCTTCGATGCGGATCGAGCGCGCGTCGGCGTCGAGCGCATTTTCGAGCAGCTCTTTCACCACCGACGCCGGCCGCTCCACGACCTCGCCCGCCGCAATTTTATTCGCGACGTTTTCCGCAAGTATGCGTATGCGGCTCACGAGTTGCGCCTCGGACGACTGACACTCGAAAAGCCGGATTCGGGTGAAATCGGTGGCGGCGCATGATCTTCGTTTGCCTCCTCGCGTTCCTCCTGCAGGAGGCTGCGCAAGAAAATGCGAGTACCGAAGAGGCTCGCGACAAAAACAACCGTGACGAGCGAAATTCCCAGCCAATGGGGAATCGACGGCACCTGCACGATCATTAAGAAGATAAATCCAATGGAAATCCCCAGCGCAATCAGGACCAGGAATTGTGTCCGCAGGCTGAGCCTGTGCATGGCCCGGGTTAGCAGGGAGACTCCCACTGCGGCAACCATGGCGATTGCGATGAGAGCAGTTATCGTCACGACGCCTCCGCCGCCCCTTTTGGCTTCTTGATTGCAATTCCGAGCTCGTCGAGCTGATCCGTTCTGATGCTCGACGGTGAATCGGCCATCAAATCTTGGGCCGCCGTAGTTTTCGGGAACGCAATGACCTCGCGAATCGATTTTTCACCCGCGAGGAGCATCGCGATGCGATCGACGCCCAGAGCGATGCCGCCGTGCGGCGGAGTGCCGTAGGTCAACGCGTCGAGGAAAAAACCGAACCGCTGGCGCGCCTGCTCGTCCGTCAATCCAAGCGCCTTGAACATCCGCGCCTGAATATCCTGCCGATGGATTCGAATGCTGCCGGAGCCAAGCTCGTAGCCGTTGAGCACGAGGTCGTAGCCCTTGGATCTGCATTCCCAAGGCGCGCTCTCGAGCTTATCGATGTCCTCTTCGACGATGCCGGTAAACGGATGTTGCGCGCTCACCCATCTCTTGTCCGTCTCGCTCCATTCGAAAAGCGCGAAGCCCGTGATCCACGCAAATTCCCATTTGTTGCGATCGATCAAGTTGAGCTTGTCGCCTAAACACAAGCGAAGCTGCCCTGCGACGTACAGCGATGTGTCACTGTGGGGAATCTGTTGTTTCGCCGACGCCGCAACAACCAGATCACCCGGCTTTGCGCCCACCGCTTCGCACAGCTTCTTCAGCGTTTCCACCCCGAGTGTTTTTTCGAGCGCCGAGCTAATTCCCTCGGGCGTCAATTTGATCGTGTAGACTCCGCGCGCGCCGGCCGATTTCCCGAACTCCGCAAGCTCGTCGAGTTGCTTGCGCGACCATGTCGCCGCACCCGGCGCGATGATGGCTTGCACGTTGCCTTCGATGTGCAGCGTCTCGCGTCCCGTCTCGAAAAATGGCGTAACGTTGTGCAACTCCATGCCGAATCGCAGATCGGGTTTGTCCGAGCCGTAGCAGCGCAGGGCTTCCTCGTAATCGAGATGCCGGAAAGGCCCCTTCACGTGAACGCCTGCAACGGCGCACGTTCGCTCCATCGCGCGCTCGATCACTTCAAAAATATCCTGCTGTCGTGGAAACGACATCTCGAGATCGAGTTGCGTGAACTCCGGCTGGCGGTCGGCGCGGAGATCCTCGTCGCGAAAGCATTTGACGATCTGGAAGTAGCGGTCCATGCCGGAAATCATCAGGATTTGCTTGAAAATCTGCGGCGATTGCGGCAGCGCGTAAAACTGACCGTGATGGACGCGGCTCGGGACAAGGTAGTCGCGTGCGCCCTCGGGCGTCGAGCGCGTGAGCATCGGCGTCTCGACCTCGAAGAAGCCCATCTCGTCGAGCGTTTTGCGCATTTCGAGCACGAGACGATGGCGCAGCTCGATATTGGCGTGCGGGTGCGGGCGGCGCAGGTCGAGATAGCGGTAGCGCAAGCGCGTCTCTTCGCTCGCGGCCACTTCGTCTTCGATCGTAAAAGGCGGCGTCTTCGCGTTGTTGAGGATCAGTAGGCGCGTGGCCATCACTTCCACTTCGCCGGTCGCAATTTCCGGATTCGGTTTCTGGCGTCGTAGGGCGCGCCCTTCCACGGCGACCACAAATTCCGAGCGCAGCTCTTCGGCCTTTGCATGCGCCTCGGGATTCAGCTCTTTATTGAAAACGATTTGCGCGATTCCCGCGCGGTCGCGCAGATCGATAAAAATCAACTGGCCCAGGTCGCGCCGCTTGTGCACCCAGCCCATCAGGACCACGTCCTTGTCCGCATCCGATGCGCGCAGCGCTCCGGAATATTGCGTCCGCTTCAAATTTCCGAGAGTGTCAAGCACCTGTGCCCCTTCGTTCCGATTCGAGGTATTCGAGCAATTCATACTCGCCGAATTTCTTTTGGTCGGCGTCCGCAAGGCGCTTCAGAGTGTACGTCCCATTTGCAATTTCATCTTCGCCGAGAATCAACGCATAGCGCGCACCAAGTTTGTCCGCGAGTCCAAGCGATTTCTTGAATTTCATCTCTTCCGGGGGAAGTTCGACGTTGAGCCGCGCTTCACGCAGCTTGCGCGTGATGCCTACCGCCGCCGGATAAGTTTTCACGCCCATCCACGCCACAAAAACGTCAAGTCCGCGCAGCACCGGCAGCTTGCCTCCTTCTTGAATCGAAAGGATCGAGCGATCGCTCCCGATGGCGAAGCCGATTCCCTTCGTTGGCGGCCCGCCGAGCAGCTCGACCAAACCATCGTACCGCCCTCCGCCGCACACCGCGTCCTGCGAGCCGAGGCCCGCGGCTGTGACTTCAAATGTTGTCCGCGTGTAGTAATCGAGGCCGCGCACGAGCCGCCAGTTCTCTTCGTAGGCGATGCCGCGCAACTTCAGCTCGTCCTTCAGCTTCGCAAAATGCTCGCGACATTCCGCACAAAGATGATCCGAAATGCGTGGCAATTTCTCGATGATGGGCTGTTCCTCCGGCACTTTTGAATCGAGCACGCGCAGTGGATTGGTCTCGATGCGCCGCTGGCTATCCGGGCCGAGCTTGTCTTTCACTTTCTGCAGCGCTTCACGCAAAAGCTCGACATATTGCGGGCGGCAATTCTTGTCCCCGATGGAGTTGACGAAAAGCGTCGTGCGCGTGGGCCCCACGCGGTTGAAAAACGCGAGCAGCATCTCGAGAACTTCGGCGTCAATCGCAGGCGCGTCCGACTGCCCCAGCACCTCCGCGCCAATCTGGTAGAACTGCCGGTACCGCCCTTTCTGCGGACGCTCGCGCCGGAACATCGGCCCGATATAGTAGAGCTTCACGTTCCCCGGCTGCGCCTGCATGTTGTGTTCGATGTAAGCCCGCACGACACTGGCCGTCGCCTCTGGCCGCAGCGTCAGTGAGTCTCCGAGCCTGAGTCCGCGAACAGAATTCTTGATCTCCGCAGCCGCAGCGTCGATTTGTCGACGATCCTGGTCAACCAGCGGCGCGAAGGCGGCAGCTTGATCCTCGATCGTTTGCAGCACTTGCGAGTTTTCCGGGCTTTTGGGTATTTCTCCAGCGGCGAATGCTTTCTTGCCCAATTCTGCAAACCGTCCTCCGCGCCGCGCAAATGAATAAAATGAGCCTCGATCACCCGACGAGTACTGCCAAGTCAGGACAAAGGTACGATGCTCAAGCAATTCGGAAGTCTCGTAGTCCTCGAACGTGTACATCTCCTTGGAGACCACGTCCGTTTCGACGCCGATCGAGCGGGCAAACAGCTCCGTCTCCTCGAAAATCGGCGGGCGAATCTCGCGAAAATCGTAGGACTCAAAGACATCGCGCGCCGCCTGCTCGAACCAATTCCACAGCGCTGAATCTGGCGGCAGAATGTCCCGCGTCCCCTTGATCGCCCGAAACTGCCGCTTTTCAGCCACGCTATTTCCCTGCCTCCGCCTGATACGTTTCTTTGTACTCCACGTACCGCTCCGCATACCGGTCGATGGACTCAAGATCGGCCGCCGTCAGCGCCCGCCGAAATTTTCCCGGGTGTCCCATGAACAGGCTGCCCGGGGGGACCTCAATCCCTTCGGGGACAAGCGTCCCGGCGGCGACGATGCTCCCCGCGCCGATCTTCGCACCGTTCAAAATGATGCTGCCCATGCCGATAAGGCAGCGCGACTCGATCGTGCAACCGTGCAGCACGACGGAGTGGCCGACCGTGACGTCATCGCCCAGAATCAACGGATGCGTGTCGCGCATGACGTGCAGCACGGAGCCGTCTTGGATGTTTGTCCGCGAGCCTATCCGAATGTAGTGGACGTCGCCGCGAATCACGGCGCACGGCCAAACGCTCGAATCTTCGCCGATCGTGACGTCGCCGATCACGACCGCCTGCGGGTCCACGTAAGCCGACTTCGCAATCCTCGGTGTGCGCTTGCGATAACTGCGAATCAAAGCGACTGCTCCTTGCGACGCGAAAGGCCCAGCGTGCCTTTCGCCTAGCTCCGCTGAACTCGCTGCGAACAGGAAATTTCGCGGAGTTTCAAATGACCAGCGAAAGTAACACACGCCCGATAGACTGACAAGGCGAGCGAGACAGCCCGAAATGCGGGAAGAATGACCCTAACAGGACGTCACAGAATCTGGACGCTAGGAGCAGAAGAGGACGCGTTCACCGTCTCGACACGCGCGGTGACGTTGCGAGCCATCGCGTAAATGCTCTTGGCGCCGGGCGCGTCTTCGCCAAGCGATGCGACAGGCTTCCCTGTGTCGCCACCGATGCGAATCTGCGGATCGATTTCAATCTCGCCGAGGAACGGAACACCGAACATTCGCGCCATGCTTTGGCCTTCGCCGTGGCCGAAAACGTCAATTCGCCCCTTGCAATGCGGGCACGAGAAGTAGCTCATGTTTTCGACGACGCCCAAAATTTCCACGTGTACCTGGCGGAACATTTCGATAGCTTTGCGCACGTCGGCGAGCGAGACGATGGAAGGTGTGGTCACAACGACCGTGCCGGTCAAGGACACGCTCTGGATTAGCGACAACTGCACGTCGCCCGTGCCCGGCGGCAAATCGATGACCAGATAATCGAGTTGGCCCCATTGCACGCTGCGCAGGAATTGCTGCATCACGCTATGGAGCATCGGGCCGCGCCAGATCAGCGGCTTGTCGCCGGGGTTCAGCAGTCCCATCGATATCATTTTCACGCCGAGGGCTTCGACCGGGATGATCGTGCGGTCGTCGAGTGCGCGCGGCTGCTCGGTCGTGCCGAGCATGAGCGGGACGTTAGGGCCGTAAACGTCGGCGTCGAGCAAACCGACCGTCGAGCCCATGTTCTTGAGCGCGATGGCGAGGTTTACGGCGACCGTCGTCTTCCCTACACCGCCCTTGCCGCTCGCGACCGCGACAAGATTCTTTACTCCGGGGATGGGCGCCTTCTTTTCGGTCGGCGATGGTGCAGGTCCGGGGCCGGGAGGCATTTGGGTCCTTTCTATCCTGTGCGTTTGATGGGGCGCTTCCAATGGAACGAGGCAGCATCTAATCATAGACCGGCATCCCATGGGCGGCAAGCGCGGACCGGGTGGGGAATTGGAAAGGTTTGTTGTATCCCCGCGAGCGAGTTGCTGTGCATAAGTCGCCGAACAGAGTTGCAGCCCGGCGACAAAGCTTCACGGGGATATTTCCTTTTTCCAGTGCTGCTACTTCCCGGGCACTTGAAACTCCGTCCGGATGAACGGCTTGATCCCTTCTGGGCCCGTTAGTCCCAAGCACACTAGACTGCCCTCCCGTTCCAGATCGATGTGAAAATAAAAAAATGGGCAACACTTTACTTCAACTACCACCCAATCCGCCAATTCCGCAATAGAGACATCTGACGGGCTGAACTGGAATTCATAGCCTTTCTCCGTTTCCACGATCTCCTTCCGAACGCGGATTAGCTTGTCGGTTAATTGCTTGTGGTGCGCCCGTTCGGCCGGATTCAATGCTTTTATGTTGCAGTAGAACCTACTTCCCGTCGCCGTCTGCCTCGCCGGGCTCGTCGTCGCTGCCGAGGCTTGCGTCGGCGTGCGCCCCGCTCCGCCAGTCACCATCAGCAGCATCAGAACGGCTCCCGCAGCAATACGTAGCTTCCTTGCAG
This sequence comes from uncultured Acidobacteriota bacterium, assembly GCA_963812565.1. Lineage (GTDB taxonomy): Bacteria > Acidobacteriota > Terriglobia > Acidiferrales > UBA7541 > Palsa-295. The sequence goes on along the minus strand of CAWEVR010000006.1, from coordinate 290,930 downwards.
TAAACAATTGATTCTTCATGTGTTTGCTCCTTTTAGATTTGCTTTGCCCTATCTCCAAATGCTAGAAGTTAAAGTCAACTTTAAGTCAAGCCAAATTTATGGAGAAATGCTGGGAGGGAAGGATATGAAGATTGGAGAGCTTGCCCGCCGCACTGGCCTCAATGCCTCGGCGATCCGCTACTACGAAACGGTGGGCCTTCTCGCGTCTCCGTACCGTACTGGAGGCCAACGCCGATATCCAGACGACGCCGTTTATCGAGTGCTGCTCATCTGCTTCGCGAGCAGCATGGGTTTTACACTCGGTGAGATCAAAATCTTCCTCAGTGGTTTGCGGGATAACGCCCCGGTAGGGCCCCGCTGGAGAAAACTGGCTCATAGCAAGATCCAAGAGGTGGAGCGGACGATCGAACGCTCGCTACGGTTGAAGTCGCTGCTCCAACACCTGCTCCGATGCCATTGCGCGTCCCTCCAGGTTTGTGTTGAGCGTCTCAGCCTCAGCAAGGACCTCAAGCAAATCAGCAATGATCGAGCTTAAGAGCAATCGCGGCCTTCGGGACGACCATCCTCCTCGGATGGCCGCTTTGCACCAAACCGCGCGAGCGGCTACAATGGAGATTGAAGTCTTGCAGGATTTGTGCAGCAGTCCTGCCCGCAGGGCTGCTTTTATTTTGTTAGGACCAGCGAGGATGCCGCCCAGAAGGGCGGCCTGCGAAGGCATTAAGACCAAAACACATGCAAGTCGATAGACTCATAGACAACGTCGTCGCGCGCTTCATCGGGACCAAGCACGAGCGCGACGTCAAGCGTATCCAGCCGCTCGTCGAAGCCATCAACGCTCTCGAGCCGGAAGTGCAGAACCTCTCGGATGCCGAGCTGACGGCGCGGGCACAGGCGCTGAAGGCAGAGGTGCAGGCGCGCCTCGAAGGCGTCGAGGACAATGATCCCGAGTACAAGCAGAAGCTCCAGGACGCAGCAGAACCGGCGCTGGTGCCTGCCTTTGCGCTCGCGCGCGAGGCGGGCCGACGCGCCCTCGCGATGCGCCATTTCGATGTGCAGCTCATCGGCGGCATCGTCCTGCACCAGGGAAAAATCGCGGAAATGAAGACGGGCGAAGGTAAGACGCTCGTCGCCACCCTACCTGCTTTTCTGAACTCGCTCACTGGCAAGGGCGTGCATATCGTCACGGTGAACGACTATCTGGCGCGACGTGACGCGGAATGGATGGGCCCCATCTACAAAATGCTGGGGCTGACGGTGGGCGTGATCGTGCACGACCTCGACGACGTCCAGCGCCGCGCCGCTTACGCCGCCGATATCACGTACGGGACGAACAACGAATTCGGCTTCGATTATCTCCGCGACAACATGAAATACGATTTGAAGGATTGCGTTCAGCGCGGCCACCACTTCGCTATTGTGGACGAGGTGGACTCGATCCTGATTGACGAAGCGCGCACGCCGCTCATCATTTCCGGACCGGCCGAGGAATCCACCGACAAGTACTATCGCATCGACAAGATGATCCCGAAGCTCATCCTCGAAATCGACTACACGCTCGACGAAAAGCACCGCACCGCCACGCTGACCGAAGAGGGCGTGTCGAAATGCGAGCGGCTGCTTTCGCTCGGTAACCTCTACGATCCGGCGCACATGGAGATCATCCACCACGTTTATCAAGGGCTGCGCGCGCACTCGCTCTACCAGCGCGACGTGGATTACGTGGTGAAAGACGGCGAAGTAATCATCGTGGACGAATTCACAGGCCGCCAGATGCCCGGCCGCCGCTGGTCCGATGGGCTGCACCAGGCGGTTGAGGCAAAAGAAGGCGTCAAGATCGAGCGCGAAAATCAGACTCTTGCCACAATCACGTTCCAAAACTATTTCCGCATGCACAAGAAACTCGCCGGTATGACCGGTACGGCCGAAACCGAAGCGGCCGAGTTCGATAAGATTTACAAACTCGAAGTTGTCTCCATCCCCACGAACAAGACGCTGATCCGCATCGAGAATTCGGACGTCGTCTATCGCACCGAAGGCGAGAAATTCGAAGCGGCGGTGAACGGTATCATCCAGGAAGACGGCACGCGTGTGGGCGGCATCCGCCAGTATTACGAGAGCGGGCAGCCAGTGTTGGTCGGAAGCATCTCCATCGAAAAATCGGAAAAGATCGCCGAACATCTGAAGAAATCGGGCATCCCGCACCAGGTTTTGAACGCGAAGCAGCACGAGCGCGAAGCGAAAGTCATTGCGCAGGCGGGCCGCAAAGGCGCTGTCACGGTTTCCACCAACATGGCCGGTCGCGGCACGGACATCCTTCTCGGCGGCAATCCCGAAGCCATGGCGCGCGAATATTGCCTCAAGAACAAGCTGGCGATTCCTTACGCGCCGGCGGGATCCGTGATCGGCGCTCCTCCGGGAGGCGAAACTCCCGCGCAGGCCGATGCTGCCGCAGGAAATGGAGCCAGCGCGGCGACCGGCGCTGCAATGGTTCTCTTTCAACAGGAAGGCAAAGTTTTTCAGGTGCCGCTCGAGCAGTGGAAGCCTCTCTACGACCAATTTGCAGTGCAGTGCCGCGCCGAGCACGATGAAGTAGTGGCCATGGGAGGGCTGCACATCCTCGGCACCGAGCGGCATGAGGCGCGGCGCATTGACAATCAGTTGCGTGGGCGCGCCGGCCGTCAGGGCGATCCCGGTTCTTCACGGTTCTTTCTGTCACTCGAAGATGATTTGCTGCGCATCTTCGGCGGCGAACGCGTCAAGGCGCTGATGTTCCGGTTGGGCATGACCGAAGGCGTGCCTATCGAGTCAAAACTCATTAGCAGGCGCATCGAAAACGCGCAAAAGGCCGTCGAAGCGCAAAACTTCGAGGCTCGCAAACACCTGCTCGAATACGACGACGTGATGAACAAGCAGCGCGAGACGATCTACGGGCTCCGCCGATCGTTTCTCGAAGGCCGCGATCAGAAGGAATTCGTGCTCGAGCGCGCTGAATCGATCGCCAATTGGCTGGTGGATACGCACTGCCCGCGCGAACAGCATCCCGACCAATGGAACGTCACGCAGTTCGCCAACGAGGTTCTGAACCAATTTGGAATCGACGTGAAAGCCGCGGGAATCGATCCCGCGGTTCTCGGCTACGATCAGCTTCTCGATGCGCTGATCGAGAAGGTTAAAGCGCGCTACGAAGAGAAAGAAAAACTGTTTGGCGAGCAGGCGATGCGCTGGCTCGAACGCCACATTCTGCTGGACATCGTGGACGGCCAGTGGAAGGACCACCTCCTCACGCTTGATCATTTGAAGGAAGGCATCGGACTCCGCGGCTACGGACAGAAAGATCCACTCGTGGAATTCAAGAAGGAAGCCTTCATTCTTTTCGAAGACATGATGGACCGCATCGACACGGAAGCGGTGCGCTTTATTTTCCTTGTCCGGCCAGCCGAGGCCCCGGCGGAGCAACCCGGCGCGGAGTTGGGATCGCCATCACCCAAGGCTGCCGCTCCTCGCATGGTCAACGCCTTCTCCGCCGAAGAGATGGAACGCCGTCGGCGTCGCCAGGAACAGCAATTGCAGTTCCAGGCCGGACCCGCGCAAGCGGAAGCCCCGAAGCCCATACGCTCAGGGGCGAAAATCGGCCGCAATGATCCCTGTCCATGCGGATCGGGAAAGAAATATAAGAAGTGCCACGGCACAGCCGCCTGACCCGCCAGCGCCTATTCCTCGTTCCGGCGACTCCAAACGTATAGAGTGGACGCCCACCCGCAGCCCGTTCCCGCGTCTGAACTTTTCTTCCTGCCTTTGCGTATCCCTTAATCAGACTGGGGCAATCTTGGACAGGAGGACAAAGATGAAGCTGTATCTGCGCGTTTTCCCCGCACTACTGATCCTTGTTTTGGCTGCGACAATGGCTGCCGTTCCCGCCTTCGCGGACAAAGAGGGCCACTTCGATCGCACGCTCACGGTCAGCGGTCCGGTTGACCTGGACGTCCAAACCGGCTCCGGCACGATTACGGTCCGACCGGGCGATTCCAGCAAGGTTGAAGTTCACGCCAAAATTCACGCAAACAACCGAACGAGTGGCGACGTCGACGAACGCATCCATGCCCTCGAAACGAATCCGCCCATCGAGCAGAACGGCAACACAATCCGCATCGGCCACATCGAAGACCACGACCGCCTGCGCAACATTTCCATCAGTTATGAGCTGCTTGTCCCCACGGAGACGAAGCTCCGCTCGCAATCGGGCTCCGGCGGCCAGTCCGCGGAAGGTATCCGCGGGCCCGCCGATGCGTCGAGCGGTTCAGGTGAGCTGAAATTATCGAACATCGGCGGCGAAACCCATGCGCGGACGGGCTCGGGCGAAATTGAATTGAATTCCATCCATGGAGGCGTGCATGCCACGACGGGCAGCGGGACAATTCACGCTGTCGGTGTTGCCGGAGGCCTCACGGCCTCGAGTGGTAGCGGCGACGTGAGACTCGAGCAGACAGCCGCGGGAGACGTGGAGATCTCCACTGGCTCGGGTGAAGTCGAAATCAAGGGAGTAAAGGGCGCCGTGCGCGCGACCACCGGCAGCGGCAACATCCGCGCTCAGGGCGAACCGACCGGCGAATGGAAGCTGCACACGGGGTCCGGTGACGTGACCGTTGAAATTCCCGAGCAGGCAGCTTTCGACGTTTACGCACGCTCGAGTTCGGGCGGAATCGAATCCACTCATGAAATCACGGCGCAAGGTTCGATCAGTCCGCGCGAGCTACGTGGAAAAGTCAGGGGCGGCGGCGTACTCGTTGATGTGAGCACGAGTTCCGGCAAGATCGACATCCGATAAGGACCACGAACGCGCGCGATGGGGCGAGACGTTCTCGCCCCGCCGGGCACCCGCACATTTCCTTGCTTCCTCGCTCCACCTACTTGCGCGCTAGGCTATTGCGTCTTTCGGCGCATCCCTGCGCGCTTTCAGAAAAATATGGTAGTCTCTCGCTCACGTACCTCGCGGATAAATTCACCACGAGGTTTCGGGGTAAGCAATGACAGCCGCTGTTTCTCCAAATTGTCGGAGGGGTGGGTGTTCCAGCTCGATTCCGCTCGGTCTCGCGGGCGAGCAGCTTTGCCTTGACCACTTCCTTGACGAGGCTTTCGTTCGCACCGATCAGGCCCTTGTTTCCTGCCGCCAGGGACAACCACTCAATCAAAAGGGACTCGAATGGCTGCTTTCCGATGCGCTGGCGATCGTCAAGAACCTGGAAGAGAAGGCAGACGACCCGAACCCCCAGCAGCGAGACCGGATGCTCGAACTGTTGCTGATTCTCGCAAATCTTCACGAATACGTGGCGCACCATTCCGTGCGCCTGGAACGCCGTGCGTGATCTTCCGCATTTGGTTTGAAGCTCAAGGCTTCACGCCCCTCCGCAGTGCGCCTGAATCCAGCGGCCTTCACACGAATCGCCTTGCGTAAGCGTTAATAGCCCGGGCGCTCTCGTCTTGCATTTTTCCTCCATTCGATTCAATCTGAATGTCCCTTCTGGAAAGCCCGGCGATGACGGACGCGAATATAAAACCCGACCCTTTCAAGCCCGAGCAGCCACGCATACCTGGAGTTGCGGAGGCCAGGGTGTTCGAGAAATCTCCCCGGCCGACAGCGCCAGCCCAGCCGGTTGCTGCGCCCGGCCTACTCCCCTATCACATGCCGCCAGCCTGGCTCGCTCTCTCGCTGCTCGGTGCTCTGTTCTTGGGCATCGGAATTGCCTGGTGGAGTCATGGCACGTCGGCGAAGGAGTCTGCTCCCGCCGCGGCGGTGGACCCTCCTGCGGCAGCACCGGAACCAGCGAAGCCTGTCGAAAAGCTGGCGGTTGCACCGGGCGAAGTGGCAACCACGGAAGAACTGGCAAAGCCATGGTCCTCGAGGCGGTTCATTTACCGCGATCCGGTGACCCACGCAGAAGTCCCGGCTACAGTAGTGCGTCTCCCGGGTGGCGCGTATTGGGGATTTTCATTGCGCGAGCCTTTCGGGACCTGCGAGATGGAGTTTGTGACGGACTTGAATCGACTGGCGACGATGTACAATTACCGCACCGATCATCCGATGGTGGGTGACCCATGTAATCGGACTGTCTTTGACTTGCTGCGCTACGGAAACAACCCGGATGGACTGCTGGTTCGCGGCGCGATCGCGCAGGGAGCTGCGGTTCGTCCACCCATCGCGATCGAAATCCGTGAGCGCGGAAAGCAAATCGTCGCCGTAAAGATGGAATAGCTTTTTCTGAGGGGATCCAAGCGGGATTTCATTTATCCCGGAATTGAATTGCTTTCCGCCGCTGCGCACCGCTCCACTTCCTGATTCATTTTCCCTGATAGCACCAGCGCCACCATCCTTTGGTCGGCAAGCCACGACCACAGCGGATGGCCAAATGACGCCGGACGATTATGCTCGACGAAGAAGTGCGAAAACCACGCAAACGCGTACGGCACAACCAGCGCGGCGAGGATCAGCCAGTACCTTGCGAATAGAATTGCAGAAACAAGAAGCGCCCATCCCACCAGGGTTCCTGCGGAATGAAAAATCCGCGTCAGAGGCTGGCGATGCGCCAGCACGTAATATGGCCAGAATTCAGAAAAGTTGCCGGGCTCTTGCACGGCGCCGATTGTAACTGAACCGCGATATCCTGCAAGCCGCAAAAAAAAGACGCCACTGTCCCGCTCCCAGCGAAGCGAGACAGTGGCGCACTCCTGTGAAATGTTACATCAAATTATTCATTTTCCGGACCCGAAGGGCGAACATCGTTGGGACTTGCGTCACCGGATCCACGAAGATAAAGCCGACCACGCGGAGCGGGATCGGTTGGGAGCCGCTGAGAGCTGAAAGACCGCTGAGGTTGATGAACTGCGTGAAGGGCTCGGTTTGTACCGTCAAGGGCTGCGGCAGCAGAACGCCCGCGAGGTAGTTGTCGTTTAGACCGAATGTCCCGGTCCCGTCGGCGTTGATTACCGTGCTCCCGGGCGCCCAACCACCGCGTTGTCCCATGAGATCGAAGATGACGCGGTGCACGTTGAGCGTCGGCGGCGTGGTCGACGTATTCAAAGCGCCGCCAAGCGTCAAACGCTGCCCGGCCAACAGGTTGCTTGAACTCAGGACGAGCGACGACAGGGGCACATTGGCGATCATGTACCGCTCGTTCCCGGTCAAGGCGATGGCATCAATTCCGCCCAGCGGATACCCGGCTAGATCGGGCAGTTCCGCGCGAGCGTAAAGATTAATCCCGTTCACCTGGCCACCGGCCGTCTGAACGAATGTGTTCAAGCCCTCCACCACAAAGTGGTCCGTGGAAACCACCTCGATATCGGTGGCTTGAATGTCCCGAGTGACGCGGTTTAGCGTGCCCGAAACTTCCACGATCGTGTTCGTGGTAAAGCCGCTGACCGGATCCGCGGTGTCGATGTTCGTCTGGCTTGTGACATCGACGGTATAAATCCGTCCGTGCGGGCCTTGCATGGTAAAGGAGGAGCCGTCTGAGCTCGTCTGCATCACGCCCCCCGGAAATTCGTCGATGTACGCATCGGCGTCGTCGGCCGAAATCACATTCACATCAAATGCCGGGTCAAAAGTAATCGTTCCGTCCGCGGCGATCTGTATCGACTGGCCCAGATCGAGGTCCATGAAGAAACCCACGAAGTCGCTGTTATTGATGAACACCGAGTTGTCGAGCGGGATGGAGACGTTCATGGGCTGCACGATCGCCGATACGGTAGTCAATGTCGGTGGCGAAACCGTAGTGTCGAGATATTGGATTGTCACGCCGCTCACCAGAATATTCGCCGTGTTGTATGGCCCCGGCGTAACGTTATTCACGTCCACCAGGCTATGCAAGCCGTTGAGCTTTGCAAAATCGACCATCTCCGGAGGATTGGTGAGAAGATTCGAAGTCGGTGTGGAATTCGGGCCATCCGACAAAGTGATGCTCGCCAGCGAAACTTGAGCGGAAACGATGCTGGGCAGTGTCGGACTATCCGTGGCAATCGTGAAAACGCCCGCCGACTGCGCACCCATGCCTGGAGTCGAACCGCCGCCACCACAACTGGAAATCATGAGAACTGCGAGAAGGCAAAATCCGACGGACAGGAATTTGGAATTCCTCATTGCGAGTCTCCTTAATCAAGATATGGATAATGGCCGAAGGACGAAAACCCCGTTTTCGGCTGCTGTCTATGGAACACAGAGGCTCGCAAAAAGTTGCGGCAAAAACTTGGTAGGAGCCGGTCGAATCTGGCGAGGAACTCAGCAGCCGCAGCTTTGTTCCCGTGGATAGCCGTGCGGGACAGCATTTAGCTGGTCGGACGCATCGTAGTACACTGCATCGAGTTACTTGGGTGGGTTCTGGAACGGGTGCCCTGTCCTTCGCGCGGGACTTGATGGGACCAAGAGGAGAGAGTTATGCGCCAAAGAGCGATCATTTCGATCGCGGTGCTCGCCGTAGCGTTTGCAGCCGGCTGCGCCAAAAGGCCGGATGATGCGGCCATTGTCGCTAATATCAAGACGCGAATGCTTTCCGACGCGCAATTGATGGATGCAAACTTTCAAGTGACCTCCAATCGTGGCGAGGTCACGCTGAGCGGGGCGGTCGCGAGCGACGCGGCGCACCTGGAAGCTTACAAAGTGGCTTCGCAGGTCCCGGGCGTCACGAAGGTGAATGATCGATTGGCGGTGCAGGAGTCAAAATCTGCGCCGACGCCGGTCGAGGCTGCTCCATCTCCCGCACCTGCCCCGGACCGCCGCCACAAGGCGCGCGTGAAGAAGCCCGCTTCACAACCCGAACCTGCGGAGTCCGTGGCATACGTTTCGCCGCCGGACCCCGAGCCAAATCCTGAGCCCGCCCCCGAGGCACAGCCTGTTCCGCCACCACAACCGCCGCCTCCACCGCCGCGCCCGCAGCCCCGGCTGGTGCAGATTCCCGCCAGCTCAACGATGACCATTCGAATGATTGATGGCGTAGATTCCTCCGTAAATCACGCGGGTGAGATTTTCCACGGTGCACTCGAAGCGCCGCTTGTCGTGGATAATCAGGTGATCGTACCCAGGGGCGCCGACGTGTATATTCGGCTGTCAAATTCCAGCTCGGCAGGTCATATGACGGGAAAAAGCGAACTGCACTTGGAACTTGTGAAAATGGATTTCCAAGGGCAGTCGTATCCTCTCGTCAGCAGCACGTATTCGGTCACGGGCAGCTCGCGAGGCCAGGACACGGCCAAGAAAGTGGGTGGCGCAGCGGTAATCGGTGCGGTCATTGGCGCACTCGCGGGTGGTGGACGGGGCGCAGCAATCGGAGCGGGCGTGGGCGCCGGAGGCGGGGCCGTCTATCAGGGCGCAACAAAGGGCAAGCAGGTGAAAATCCCATCGGAGACAAAGCTGGACTTCCAGCTCGCGCAACCGTTGACCGTCACGGTCTTGCCGCGCTCCATTCCACCCGTACTATAGTCGGAACGAGAGGGACGAACTGGCGCTCGGCGCGAATTGCCCTCTCTTCCCTTTGTTTCGAAGCGTCCTCCCCGTGACGACTTGTGCCTTCGCCTTGAGTTGTTTACGATGTCTGGCACGGAATCGAGATGATTGGCGAAACCATTTCTCATTACCGCATCCTTGAGCCTCTGGGGAGCGGCGGCATGGGGCAGGTCTTTCGAGCCGAAGACACGCGGCTCGGGCGTCATGTCGCTCTGAAGTTTCTCTCCGCGGATTTGGCGCGCGATCCAGCCGCCCTCGAACGATTCCAGCGCGAGGCTCGCTCGGCATCGTCCCTCAATCATCCGAACATCTGCACGATCTACGACGTCGGCGAACAGAGCGGCCGGCCGTACCTCGTGATGGAAGTGCTCGAAGGTCAGACGCTGCGCGAACGCATCGCGGGACGGCCGCTCGCTCTTGATTCTCTCCTCGATTTTGGCTCGCAGATTTCGGATGCGCTGGACGCGGCACATTCTCGCGGCATCATCCATCGGGACATCAAGCCGGCCAACATCTTCATCACCACCCGCGGGCAGGCAAAGATTCTCGACTTCGGCCTCGCGAAGCAGGCGGCAGGGCGCCGGATCGCGGAAGCAGTCGGCGCGGGGAACAGCCCTACGCAATCAACAACGGACAATCTTGTGCTCACGAGTCCTGGATCGGCGCTGGGCACGATTGCCTATATGTCGCCGGAGCAGGCCCGCGGCGAGGAGCTCGACGCGCGCACCGATTTGTTCAGCCTCGGTGCTGTGCTCTACGAAATGGCTACAGGCCAAGCGGCTTTCAACGGAGGCACTTCTGCGGTGATCTTCGATCAGATACTCAATCGCACGCCTGCGGCGCCTTCCTCGTTGAATCCAAACCTGCCCCCCAAGCTCGAGGAGATCATTGGCAAGACTCTCGAAAAAGACCGTGACTTGCGTCAACAAACGGCTGCCGAGCTTCGCGCCGACTTGAAACGCCTGAAGCGCGACACGGATTCTGGGCGCGTCGGCAACGCTAGCACGAGCTCTTGGCCGGCCGCAGGCTCCGGTGTGCCGGTAGGTGCTTCGTCCGCGGCACCCGCATCCGGCGCCACGTCCGCCGGATCGAGAGTATCGGAGAAGTCACGGTGGCGAACCTTAGCCAAGGTCATTCCCATTATTTTTGCTCTCGGCGCCGCGCTCGCGCTGTTTGTTCACGAACGATACGGCCACCATCACGAAGAATCGTCCTTCGCCCAAATGACCATCACGCCTGTGACTTCGACAGGCGAAGTCCATTCAGCCATCGTCTCGCCCGACGGGAAATGGATCGCCTACGTCTCTGATGAAAAAGGAGAGCACGGCATTTTCGTCCGCCAGCTTGCCACCGGCAGCACCGCACTCGTTTTGCCGGGCTCGGAAGGAGAAGTCACCGCGATTACTTTTTCCCCGGACGGAAACTACCTTTACTTCAACAAGCAGGCGGTGGGGACCGGCTTGAGCACCCTGTACCAAGTTCCTTCTCTCGGCGGAGCGCCGCGCCAGATCATGGTGGACGTGGACAGCCCGATCAGCTTTTCTCCCGACGGCAAACGCTTCGTCTTTGTCCGCGACTCTTCAGTTGCCAAGACGTCCTCACTCCTCATCGCCAACGCCGACGGCACCGGTGAGAAACCGCTCCTTATCTTGCACCCTCCGATGCTCTTTGACATTTCGGGCCCTGCGTGGTCTCCGGACGGTAAGCGCGTAGCTGTCTCAAAGAGTCCCAAGGGTGATTTTCAAACCTTCATAATCGAGACCGTGGCAGTCGATTCTGGCGAGGAAACTCGCCTCGGCAGCCGCGAATGGGATTCTCCCCGCCGAATGGCATGGCTTCCCGACGGCTCCGGCATAATTTTCCCGGCTTCGGTGGACAAGTCATCCTTTAACGCCCAGCTTTGGGATGTAAGCTACCCCGATGGGGAGGTGCGCCGCGTCACGAATGATCTGAACTATTATCGCAGCGCTAACATCACTTCTGACGGGACGACTCTCGCCACCGTTCAGTTGTCTTTCTCCGGCGACCTTTGGGCTGCAGGTTTCGGCAGCGCCCCTCCGTTTTCGGAGCGCCGGCAAGTGACCTCCGGGATCAACCGCGCCGACGGCCTTGCTGGACTGATCTGGCCTTTGCCCGAGCAGATTCTCTATACTTATTACTCGTCCGGCGTGATGAAGCTTGCTTCCGCTTCCCCGGACGGCAGCAACACCCACGATTTGCCCTTCGGTTCCGATGTTCCACTCTTCCCTTCCGCTTGCGGCGATGGGCGGCACTTCGTACTGAGCTTGAATCGCGTCCAGCACGGCATTTCTATTTGGCGTGCGGATCTCGATGGCTCGAATCTGAAACAACTCACCACCGGTGCCGTGGACATGTGGCCCAACTGTTCGCCGGACGGCAAGTTCGTTGTCTATACGGACATTTCCGGCGATCAAGCTACTCTGATGAAGGTCGGTATAGACGGAGGCGCACCGGCAATCCTCAGCAAAGAGATGCTCCAATTCGGAGTGGTTTCGCCGGACAATAATTCTCTCGCCGCAGTTTACCGTCCGGATGCCAGCAAGCCCGCGAAAATCGCCATCCTCAGTGCCCAGGGCGGCGAGATTCGAGTCGCATATGATGTGCCTTCGGATTTCACGCTCGGCCCCAATGGCGGCAGCACCCTCGCTTGGACGAAGGATGGCCGCACGCTCTTGTTCGTCGTCAACCAGAATGACGTCTCGACACTCTGGGCGCAACCGGTCGGCGCCCCCGGAGCGCCGCCGGTGCCTTCAAAGCAGCTAATGACTTTTGGCCCGGGTCTCGTCTGGGGCTATGCCCTCTCTCCGGACGGCAAGCAGATCCTTTGTTCTCGAGGCGAGCCCGTCACCGACGCTGTCCTCATCACGCACTTCCATTAATCGCTCCCACGGAGAAACGAATGAAGATTTCGCGGCGCGAATTGCTCCAGACTGCCTCCGTCGCAACGGCCGGTGTCGCCATGAACGCGCTTGTGGGAAATTCATCCACGGGACACGCCGGAAATTTCCAGGAATCATCTTCGTCGTTGCCCGCGGCTTTTGAAATATTGCAGCCCCTCGGCGAACGCGTGAAGCCAATTCGCATTGAAGAATTTCAGGGCCGCATCGCGCATGCTCAGGAGTTGATGGGCAATTCCAAGGACCATTTCGACGCCATGTTCGTCACTCCCGGCACGACGCTCTCCTACTACCTGGGATTTCGGTGGGGTTTGAGCGAGCGAATTCTCGCGTTGCTCATCCCCCAAAAGGGCAACCCGGTCATTCTCTGTCCCGCCTTTGAAGAAGGGCGGCTGCACGAGCAGCTTCGCTGGCCGATCGAAGTGCGTGCCTGGCAAGAAGACGAAAAACCCTACGCCATGGCCGGAAAATGGTTCGCCGAGCGTGGCATCCGCGCAGGACGCATCGGCATCGAGCAAACGACGCGCTTTGTATTTTTCGATGGGTTGCGCCGCGCGGCTCCAGTCCCTGATTACGCGAGCGCCGATCCCATCACCATGGGCTGTCGCGCGCAAAAGAGCGATGCCGAGCTCGAAGTGATGCGCCTCGCCTGCTCCGCCACGTTCGACGTTTACAAAGCCACGTTCGCCTCTCTCCACGACGGCATGACGCAGCGCGACGTGGCCGGGCTCATCTCCCAGGGCTACGCGAAGATGGGACTCGGAGGTTACGCGCTCGTCCTCTTCGGTCCGTCCGCTGCTCTTCCGCACGGGACGCAGGAAGAACAAATCCTCCGCGAAGGCGTCGGCATCCTGATCGACGGCGGCACTTCCGTCGAGGGTTATGAATCGGACGTTACGCGCACGAGCGTCCTGGGAAAGCCGTCCGCCAAACTTCTCCGCGCTTTTGAAATCGTCCGCAGGGCGCAGGATGCCGCGCTTGCAGCTGCCCAGGGCGGCCGTGAATGTGGCTCCGTGGACGACGCCGCGCGCAAAGTCATCATCGACGCCAAATTCGGTCCCGGATACAAATACTTCACGCATCGCCTCGGCCACGGCATCGGCCTCGATGGCCACGAATCGCCTTACTTGGTTCGCGGAAACCACACGCTGATGAAGCCGCGCATGACTTTCTCGAACGAACCTGGAATTTACGTTGTTGGGGATTACGGCCTGCGTTGCGAAGACGACATGGTGATCGCCGATTCCGGCGCGGCGCATCTTTTGACGCCGGGCTTTCAGCCGTCGCTCGAAAATCCGATCGCCTGATTTTGGGCGACCAAATTCGAATTCCCGGCGCAGAAATCCACGATGCGCCCTTCGGCCCAGAATCGTTCCTCGCCTGCTTCCTTCGAAATGAACGCGCAATGACCGCCGTGGTGAGTCGCAACAAACGTGATGTTCGAATTCTTTCGAATCGCGGGATTCTCAAAAGACGCGTAGGGAACAAACGGATCATCCTCGGCCGTCAGGATGAGCGTGGGCCTGCGGATGCCTTGAATCACTCTCCGGGCGCTCGACTGCTCATAATAGTCGCTGGCGCCGCGAAAGCCACAGAACCGCGCCGTCACGACGTCATCGAAATCGCGCACCGTCCGCACGCGCTTCAGGCCATCGATGGGATAGAGCTCGGGGAAAAGGCCTGCTTTTCTGCGAATGCTTTGCTTCAGGCTGCGCACAAAATGCCACTCGTAAATAAAATTGCGCGGTTCGGCGAGCGCATCGGCGCAAGCGGCCAGATCGAGCGCCGGCGCCACTGCCACGAATGCGCGAAGCTGCGCCGGGGCTGCGTCGCCGATTTCTCCCGCCATTTTCAGAACGAGATTGCCGCCCATCGAGAAGCCTGCGGCGAAAACTTCCGGCAGTGCGTCGCGCTCGATCAACTCCAGAACCACCGCGCGAATGTCACCGCTTAAGCCGGAATGATAGAGCGAAGGGGTCAGCTTCTCCGTTCCCCCGCAATTTCGCTGGTTTAGCCGGACCACGTTAAATCCCGCGACCCAGGCCTTTTCGGCCGTGCCCAGAATGTAATCCGACTCGCTCGAGCCTTCGAGCCCATGCAGCAGGACAAGTGTGGGACGCGTGCGTGGCTCCGGCTGCCAATGGCATTCGCCGCGCACGCGCGTTCCCGGCGCAACCTCAAACAGCCGCTCGACGCTCGCAGGCAATCGCCGATACCGCCGCGGCCAGAAGCTGGCGGCAATCGTCATTGCGTGCGCGTTGCGCAGCACTCGGTGTGGAATGAATTCCTTCACGACGCTCCATCGTAGGGACTCCGCCTGATTTGCGCAACCGCCCGCAGACCGCTCACTCTTGACTTGCAAAGCGGGTTGCGGTTGCTTGATTTCAATCCGCGATGCGCCTAGAATGCTTCGATTACGCATGAGGGTCTTTCGCGACAATGAAATTTTCCCACAGCCCAGCGCCTCGCGCTGGGCTGTGGCGTTTATAGGGACAAAATTTAAGGAGTGCAAAAGGAATGATTGAAGGAGCGATCCCCGAGGGGCTGACGTTTGACGACGTGCTGCTCCTCCCCGGCAAGTCGACCGTATTGCCCACGCAAACCGACACGCGCACATGCCTCACGCGCAAAATCGCGCTGAAAATTCCGATCGTCGCGGCCGCCATGGACACCGTGACGGACTCGCGCCTGGCCATCGCCATCTCCCGCCAGGGCGGCATCGGATTCGTTCATCGCAACATGAGCATCGAGCGGCAAGCCGAAGAGGTGGACAAGGTGAAACGCTCGGAGAGCGGCATGATCGTGGACCCCGTCACGATCTCGGCCGAAATGTCCGTGCGCCAGGCGCTCGACATCATGACGAAGTACAAGGTATCGGGCCTGCCCGTGACGCGCGGCACGCATCTCGTGGGCATCCTCACGAACCGGGACCTGCGTTTCGAGCGGAATCTCGATCAGCCGGTGAGCAACGTGATGACGAAAGACAATCTCATCACAGTCCCCGTGGGGACGACGCTCGAAGAAGCAGAGCGCCTCCTGCAACGGCACCGCATCGAAAAGCTTCTGGTGGTGGACAAGGATTTCAACCTGAAGGGCCTGATCACCGTAAAGGACATTCAGAAGAAAATCGAGTTTCCCAGCGCCACGAAAGACGAGCAGGGGCGTCTTTGCGTCGGCGCGGCCATTGGAGCCACTGGCGATTTCCTCGAGCGCGCACAGGAGCTGGCGCGAGAAAAAGTGGACGTGCTCGCCATTGACACGGCCCACGGCCATACCACGCGCGTGATGGAAGCGATCCGCGAAGTGAAACGCAAATTTCCGGAGATCCAACTCATTGCCGGAAACGTGGCGACAGCCGAGGCCACGCGCGATTTGGTCGCGCTCGGGATTGACGGCCTCAAGGTCGGCATCGGCCCGGGATCCATCTGCACCACGCGCGTAGTCACCGGAGCAGGCGTGCCGCAAATTACGGCTATCCTGGAATGTGCGCGCGCTGCAAAAGGAACCGGCGTCCCACTAATCGCCGACGGCGGGATCAAGTTCTCGGGCGACATCACCAAGGCCCTCGCCGCCGGCGCGGCGACGGTGATGATCGGCGGCCTGTTTGCCGGCACGGAAGAGTCTCCCGGCGAAACAATTCTCTACCAGGGCCGCACGTTCAAATCCTATCGCGGCATGGGCTCGCTCGGCGCGATGGAAGCAGGCTCGGCCGACCGCTACTCTCAGGAATTGGCCCAGCCGGGAAAGTCGGTGCCGGAGGGCATCGAAGGCCAAGTCCCTTACAAGGGGCCGCTCGCCGGGCTTGTGGACCAGCTTGTCGGCGGATTGCGCAGCGGGATGGGCTACTGCGGCGTGGCGAATTTAAACGAACTGCAAGAACGCAGCCGGTTCATTCGCATTTCGCAGGCAGGACTGCGCGAGAGCCACGTCCACGACGTGATCATCACGCGAGAAGCGCCGAATTACCGCCTCGAATGATGCGCTGGCTCAAGTTGTGGTGGCCGGCGCTGGCCTGGGCCGCCCTTATTTCGATTTTTTCCACCGGCATTTTTACGGCCGCCAACACAGGGCAGGTTATTCTCCCGTTCCTTCACTGGCTCCTGCCCCACGCGTCGCAAGAAACTCTGGCATTCATTCACCATATGATTCGCAAGTCCGGCCACTTTACGGAGTACTTCATTTTCAGCCTCCTCATTCTTCGGGGGATTCGCGCGGGGAAGAACGAGGCGCATCTCGGCTGGGCGGTCGCTGCCGTGGCCATCGTCGCGGCTTATGCGGCGCTCGATGAATTTCATCAGTCGTTTGTTCCCGGGCGCACGGCGGCTGTCAGCGACGTGCTGCTCGATACGGCCGGCGGAGTGGCCGCACAGTTGATCGCAGCGCTCTTTATGTTGTGGGGCGACATTCGTATGCAGCAAAGGCAAGAACGTAAGAACCCGGTGTAAGCTGTGCGGTGCGCCGGGACTGATCTTCGATGCCCGTCGAAAGGAGATGAAAATGATTCGCCGCATGCTGCAATTCTTCCTGCCCCTCGCGGCCTCGCTGTTTCTGATCACATCCGCCTCTGCTGCCGCGGGCCCGCTGCTCTACGAGTTGGGCTTCGAGCGCCCGAATACACATCTGATGGACGTCACCATCCGTGCGAACTCGCTCGAGGGATCGACGGTGGAATTCGCCATGCCCGACTGGGCGCCCGGCTCCTACTACATCGAGAATTACGCTGCAAACGTGCAGCGATTTCGCGCGGTTGGCGCCGACGGCCATAAGCTAGCCTGGCGCAAGACGGACAGCCAAACCTGGCGGATCCAGCTCGCCGGCGCGAAGGCGGCGACGGTGGAATATCAGGTATACGGAAACACGCTGCAAAATAATCTCGCGCAGTACAACGAGCGGCACGCTTTCATCGGCGGCCCTGCGGTCTGGATGTATCTGGTGGGCGGGAAGGAGCGCGCGATTGAACTTTCCATCGCGGTCCCCGCGGGCTGGAAAGTGGCCACGGGGATGGAGCGAACGACGGATCATACTTTTCGCGCCGCGGACTACGATTGGTTTGCTGATGCGCCGCTCGAAATCTCGGACTTCGCGGAAAAAGATTTTCAAGTGCTCGGCACCACATACCACGTGATCGTCCACGACGTCGAAGGCCATAAGGATTTCACCAAGTTCACGGAGGAGGTGCAGAAGTTCGTGGAGACCAGCGTGTCCATGTTCCAGCCGGTCGCGGGGAAGGAACAGGCGGCCCCTTTCAAGGAGTACTGGTTCCTCTTCCACATCTGGCCGAAGACGGGAGGCGGGCTCGAGCATTTGAACTCGACCCAGATCAATTACCCTACCGACTGGGATAACACGGGCCCGGCAGCCGGCGGCCGCGGCTCGCAGTATGATTTGAAGCTATTCGTGGCGTCGCACGAATTTTTCCACGCCTGGAACGTGAAACGGCTGCGGCCACGCCCGCTCGGGCCATTCGACTACACGCAGATGGTGCACACGCCGTCGCTGTGGATTTCCGAGGGGCTTACGAGCTACTACGGCTCGCTCGCTCTTGTGCGCGCCGGCCTCATCACACCCCAGCGGTACCTCGATGATATCGGAAAGCTCATCACTAAATTCGAGCAGGAGCCGGGCCGCACCGAGCGCAGCATCGAAGATACGAGCTGGGACACGTGGCTCCCGCGCGGCGGCGCCGTTCAGCAGGAAAACAATCTCGCGAACACGTTGTACTCGTATTACGACGGCGGGCAAATCATGGGGCACATACTCGATTTCGCAATCCGCGAGAGCACCGCCAATGAGAAATCGCTCGACGATTGGATGCGGCTCCTCTATTCACGCTACGCGCTCCCGAAACCCGGATTCGAGCCCGACGATGCGGTTCATGCGGCGTCGGAAGTGGCGGGCAAGGATCTGGGCGAAATCTTTACCCGGTACATCAGCGGCAAAGAGCCGATTCCCTATGAGGAGTATTTCAGCTACGCGGGAATCTCCGTCGAAAAGAACCTCGAGGCGGGTAAGCCATGGATCGGGCTCACGACAGCGGAGGGCGACAATGGCCGTGCCAGCGTCAAGGATGTCATTCCGGGCGGCCCGGCCGAAGCGGCAGGACTCGACCGCAACGATGTGATTCTTGCTGCGGACGACCGCGCGGTCGATTTCGACGGCTTCACAAGAGCGGTCGCTCGTCACAAGCCGGGCGACACGATCAAAGTCATGGTCCTGCACCTTGGCGCGGTGAAGGAAATCTCCGTCGCAGTAGCCGCAGACCCGTATTGGGTCTATACGCTCAAGCCTATGGACAATCCCACCGATCGGCAGAAGGCCATCTTTAGCAGTTGGCTCGGTGTGAAGTAGGGGCTGGTCGTGAAACACAGATTCCTTGTTCACACCTTGAATCACACCATTCTGTTAGTCAATATCACAGAAATTGGTTTGCCTGGAGAGGTTTACCCGCCTGAGGGAAAGGCCCAGCCCGTGCTGTCTCTTCGCTTTCAGACGTGGCACGATGCTGAACAATATCTGCTCGGATTGGGGGCTTCTCAGGGAGCACTGACGAAGACCGTTGAGAGTCTCAAGAAGGCAGAAATTGCGGTAATGACCATCACTTTGAAGTAGGCCGGAGCTGCCAAAAAAATCGGCCCGCCTCGGTCCTTCCGGGGCGGGCCAAATGTTTCGATGGTTCGAGAGATCTACTTCGCCGCGACGGCTTCCTTCTCTTCCGGAGCCACTTCGGCCTTTTCCTTCTTCGATTTCTTTTCCTTCTTCTTCAACTCGGACCCAATGAATTCGAGGATGGCAAGTTCGGCTCCGTCGCCGAGCCGCCAGCCAGTCCGAACGACACGCGTATAGCCGCCCGCACGATCCGCAAATCGCGGAGCGAGATCCGCGAAGAGTTTCTGGGTCGCCTCGGGAGTCGTCAGATACGCCGCTGCTTGCCGCCGCGCGTGGAGCGAATCGCGCTTGCCGAGCGTAATCATTCGCTCGGCGAGCGGGCGAGTCGCTTTGGCGCGCAGCAGTGTGGTGTGGATGCGTTCCTTCTCGATGAGATTCGTCACGAGATTGCGCAGCGTCGCGCGACGATGCGCCGGATTGCGTCCGAGCTTGGAGCCTGAAACGAGGTGTCTCATGTTTGCGTTCCGCAGCCTAAAGGGCCGTGGTCTCCTCTGCCGGCGGCGGCGCCGTCTGGCTGGGAAGCGGAGGCCAGATGATGCGTCCGTGTTCGTCGAACTTCATCCCGAGGCTGAGGCCCATCTTCAGGAGAATGTCCTTGATCTCATTCAGTGACTTTCGCCCGAAGTTTTTCGTCTTGAGCATCTCGGACTCGGTTTTCTGCACGAGTTCGCGCAGGTTTTGAATGTTTGCGTTCTTCAAGCAATTGTAGGACCGCACTGAAAGCTCCAGCTCCTCCACCGAACGGTCGAGGTATTCGAGCCTGGGATCGTTGTAGCTTTCGACGACTTCCTCGGGAAGGTCGGGCGTCTCCTCGAAGTTGATGAAGATACTCATGTGGTCCTTGATGAGCTTGGAGGCCAAACCAATCGAATCCTGCGGTGTGATCGCGGCGTTGGTCCAGACTTCGAGCGTCAGCTTTTCGTAGTCGGTCATCTGGCCGAGACGCGCGGCTTCCACGGCGTAGTTCACCTTGCGCACCGGCGAGTGAACCGAATCGATCGGGATGTAGCCGATCGGCAGGTCCTCGTCGAAATTCCGGTCCGCGGCGACGTAGCCGCGGCCGTTCTTGATGCGCAACTCCAGCTCGAGTTTCCCTCCCTCACTGACCGTTGCGATATAAACGTTCTTGTCGAGTACGGCGATGTCGGCGTCCTCTTCGATTTTCGCAGACGTTACCGGCCCGGGCGTTTCCACGATCAACGTGATCGTCTTCGGCTGGTCGGTATTCAACTTCAGCGGAACCGCCTTCAGATTGAGGATGATGTCCGTGGCGTCCTCGACCACGCCGGGGATCGGCGAGAATTCGTGCAACACGCCTTCGATTTTCACCGCCGTGATCGCGGCGCCCTCGATCGAGCTCAGCAGGGCGCGCCGCAACGCGTTGCCGACGGTGGTCCCCCAACCGCGCTCAAACGGCTGCGCGGAAAATTTCCCGTATTTATCGGTGAGTGTTTCCGGTTCTGCTGCCAACCTCTTTGGTTTTTGAAAGCCTTTCCACATCTTTGCCCTTCCTCCTGGCCCGCGCGCAGCGGACCATCGAAATTACCCATCGAGATAAACTGGCTGTCTTACTTCGAATAAAGTTCGACGATGAGTTGCTCGTTCATCGGCGGCGTTTGCACGTCTTCGCGCCGCGGCAGCGAGACCACCCGCGCCTTGAAATTCTCGCGGTCGATATCGAGCCACGGAGCCATGCCCTGGCTTTGCGCCAGGTTGCGCGCCTCGAGCACCATCGTGTTTCGGTGCATGTTTTCTTTGATGGCGATTTCGTCGCCCACCTGCACCAGGTAACTCGGAATATTCACTTTCTGGCCCTTCACGCGGATATGGCCGTGCAGGACGAACTGGCGCGCCTGCGAGCGCGAACCGGCGAGCCCCATGCGATAGACCACGTTGTCGAGACGGCGTTCGAGCATCACGATCAGGTTCGAGCCTGTCGGCCCCTTGGCGCGCTCGGACTTTTCGAAATAGGTGCGGAACTGCCGCTCCAGCAGCCCGTAGGTGCGCTTCACCTTCTGTTTTTCGCGCAATTGCACGCCGTAGCCGACCATCTTCGGTCGGCGCGCCTGGCCGTGTTGCCCGGGAACAAAATTGCGCTTCTCAATCGCGCATTTCTCCGTAAAACACCGCAGGCCTTTCAGGAAGAGCTTCTGCCCTTCCCGTCGGCACAGCCGGCATACCGCTTCACGATGTCTTGCCAAGTGCTTTTCTCCTTCTTCGAGTCCGTGCTTCAGAGGCTAATGCCTGCTCACGGCTCGTTGCTTGCGGCGGGGCTGAAGTCCCGCCCTTCAAAACCCTGCTACACGCGCCGGCGCTTCGGCGGCCGGCACCCATTGTGCGGAACGGGCGTCACATCTTTGATCGCGTTGATGTGCAGCCCCGACGAAGCCAGCGCGCGAACGGCGGACTCTCGTCCCGCGCCCGGCCCTTTAACGCGCACCTCGACCGATTTCATCCCGTATTGATCGCGCGCCACTCCCGCGGCAGTCATCGCCGCCTGCTGTGCAGCGTATGGAGTGCCCTTGCGAGAGCCCTTGAATCCGACCGAACCAGACGTAGCCCAGCTCACCACGCGGCCGTCGGGATCGGTCAAGGTCACCATCGTGTTGTTGAATGTGGCCGTGATGCACACTACGCCGTGCGGCACAACGCGCTTTTCCTTCTTCTTCCGGAATTCCTTCTTGCGTTTGGAAGTTTTCGCCGGTGCTGCCGGAGCAGCGGCGGCGTCCTGAGGTTCTTTGGCCACTTTGTTCCTTCTCCTTTTCGAATCCTACTTGCGCGCCATGACCTTCTTCTTGGTAGCCACCGCACCCTTGCGCGGTCCCTTTCGCGTGCGCGCGTTCGTGTGCGTCCGCTGGCCGCGCACCGGAAGATTCCGGCGATGACGCAAGCCGCGGTAGCACTGGATTTCGATCAGCCGCCGAATATTCATCTGCATCTCTTTGCGGAGATCGCCCTCGATGCGCCCTTCGGACTCGATCGCAGCGCGCAGATGCGTCACCTCATCTTCGGTGAGGTCCTTGATCTTTTTCGTGGGATCCACTTTCGCCTTTTCCGCGAGCGATTTTGCGCGCGCGTGCCCGATCCCGTAGATCGCCGTCAGTCCGACCCAAAGGCGCTTGTTCGGCGGAAGATCCACACCTGCAATGCGTGCCATTTTGCGTCCTCCCTAACCCTGGCGCTGGCGGTGCTTTGGATTAACGCAAATCACGCGCACCACGCCGCGCCGATGAACCACCTTGCACTTCATGCAAATTTTCTTTACCGATGCCCGAACCTTCATATTCAACTCCGTCCTTCTCGCCGCTCCCGGCGATGCGCGCTACTTGTACCGGTAAACAATCCGGCCGCGCGTCAAGTCGTACGGCGAAAGCTCGACCGCCACGCGATCCCCGGGCAATATGCGAATGAAATTCTTCCGCATCTTTCCGGAGATATGAGCCAGTACCTGATGCTTGTTTTCCAGCTCAACGCGAAACATCGCATTCGGAAGCGGCTCAACCACCGTCGCCATCACTTCGATGGCGTCTTCTTTCCCGCTACCTTCGCCCGGCTTCTTTTTTTCCCGCTCAGGCCTTCTGCCCATGCGCTCCTGTCTGAAAACTCGATGTACCGGCTCTCCCTCTTACCACACCGGCCCGCTTGCTTTTTTGGGCCGCGTCAAAATCCACGGGCCGTCGGCGGTGACGGCGACCGTATGCTCGAAATGCGCTGAATCGCTGCCGTCGGTCGTCACTGCGGTCCAGTCGTCGTCCAGCACTTTCACGCCCGGGCCGCCCCGGTTCACCATCGGTTCGATCGCAAGCACCATGCCCTCTTGCAACCGCGGCCCTTGTCCCGGCGGGCCGAAATTCGGAAGCTGCGGGTCCTCATGCATCTGCGTGCCAATCCCATGGCCCACAAATTCGCGCACCACCGAAAATCCGTTTTTCTCCACCCAGCCCTGGACCGCGGCCGAGATGTCCCCGAGCCGATTGCCTGCCCGCACCTTTTCGATTCCGTGCTCGAGTGACTCGCGCGTTACGCGAAGCAGCTTTTCCCGCTCCGGAGCGACCTTGCCCACTGGAACCGTCAGCGCCGCGTCCGCAAAGTAGCCCTCCAGCTCGACCCCGAAATCCATCGAGAGGATGTCGCCTTCGCGCAGCCGCCGCCCCGGCGACGGAATCCCGTGCACCACCTCCTGATTGATCGAGGTGCACACCGAACTCGGATATCCCCGGTAACCCTTGAACGCGGGCCGCGCCTTGCGCTCCGTCGTGTACGTCTCTGCGAAGTCGTCCAAGTCCTTCGTCGAAATGCCCGGCCGGACCATCGCGCGCATCTTTTCGAGCGCGCCCCAGACGATCAATCCCGCCTGATGCATCTTCTCCAGCTCTGCCGGCGATTTACAGATGACCATCTCACCCTTCCGCGCGCTTCAAGATTCCATCCAGCGCACGGCCTACCGCTTCCACGTCTTCCGAACCGTCCACGACCTCCAGCACGCCGCGCTGCCGGTAATACTCTGCAAGCGGCTTCGTCTGCCGCTCGTACGACACCAGCCGTTCTCTCACCACTTCGGGCCGGTCATCGGGGCGCTGAAACAGCTTGCCGCCGTCGCGATCGCAAATCCCCGGAACCTTCGGCGGGTGCTCGTAAATATTGTAAATCTCACCGCCGACACTGCACGTCCAGCGGCCGGCCAAACGCCGCAGAAGCTTCTCTTCGCTCACCTCAAAATCAACGACGAGCGGTTTGCCGAACCCTTGCCGTTCGAGAATGCCGTCGAGCGCTTCGGCCTGCGGAATCGTCCGCGGGAACCCGTCGAACAGGAACCCGCCCGCGCAATCCGGCCGCGCCAGCCTCTCCTCCACCATACCTATCACAATTTCATCCGGCACCAGCGCGCCGCGATCCATGATCGGCTTGGCCAGAAGGCCCAGCGCGGTGCCGCGAGCGACCGCATCGCGAAACATGTCGCCCGTCGAAAGATGCGGCACTTGATACCGCTGCGCGATGCGCTTCGCCTGGGTGCCTTTCCCGGCCCCCGGCGGTCCCAAGAAAATTAACGCCCGATGGAGCGCCATCTTCACCGCCGACGAACGGGAATTAACCGCGACGGCTTCGCATCCGGCCTTTGCGGACAAAGCCGTCGTAATTGCGCATCACCAATTGCGCTTCGAGCTGCTGCACCGTGTCCATCGCCACGCCGACCACGATCAGCAACGAAGTGCCGCCGAAATAAAACTGCACGTTCAGCCCGTCGAGCACGAACCGCCACATGTGCTTGTCAAACCATTCGCCGCCCAGCCATATCGGCAAGTGCTGCAAGTGGATCCCGGAAATCATCCATTCCGGAAGCAGGCAAACAATCGCTAAATAGACGCCGCCGACCAGCGTCAGCCGCGTCAAAATGCGGTTGATGTATTCCGACGTATTCCGCCCCGGCCGAATCCCGGGAATGAAGCCGCCGTATTTCCGCATGTTGTCGGCCAGCTCGGTGGGGTTGAAAATGATCCCCACGTAGAAAAATGCAAAAAAGATGATCAGCGTGACGTAGACCAGCGTGTAGAGCGGCTCGCCCCAGCGAATCGAATTGGCAAACCTTTCAAAAGCATGAGACTTTCCCTGAAAGAAAAGCTCCAGCGTTTGCGGAAAAGTCAGCAGCGAGCTGGCGAAAATGGGAGGGATCACGCCGCCGGAATTCACCCGCAGCGGCAGATACGTCATCTGCCCGCCCATCACCTTGCGCCCCATCACCCGCTTTGCGTACTGCACGGGGATGCGCCGCTGCCCCCCTTCGACGAACACGATGAAAGCCACCACCCCGGCCATCAAAGCAATCAGCGCCAGCAGCGCGATAGGCGTGAACGAGCCCCACTGCTGCGTGGACGCTTTCACCCAGAGGTCTTGCACTGCGCGAGGCAGCCCCACAACGATGCCCGCAAAAATAATGAGCGACATCCCGTTGCCGATTCCCCGATCGCTGATTTGCTCGCCGAGCCACATTATGAAAGCCGAACCCGTCGTCAGCGTCAGCATCGTCATCAGGACGAAACGCGCGCCCGGGTGATAGACGAGCGATTGCCCGGACATGCTTTGGCGCATTAGCGCCTGCGCGATCGTGAACGACTGAAACGCGCTCAGGATAATCGTCAAATACCTCGTGTATTGCGTGATTTTCCGCCGCCCGAGCTCGCCTTCCTTCTGCAACCGCTCGAGGTAGGGCCAGACAACCACCATCAATTGCAAAATAATCGACGCCGTAATGTACGGCATGATTCCCAGAGCGAAAATCGTAAGCCGGCGGAGGTTGCCGCCGCTGAACAGGTCGAAAATCCCCAGCATCGATCCCTGACCCCGCTCGAACAACTGTTGCAGCAGGTCGGTATTGATTCCCGGAGTCGGTATGAAAGCGCCGAGGCGGTACACCCCCAGCAACGCCAGCGTAAACAGGACGCGATTACGCAGGTCCGGCGTGCTGAAGATATTCCGGAATGCCTCGAAGAGCTTCCTCATTTCAGAATTTCGATCTTCCCGCCGGCGCCCGTGATTTTCTCCTGCGCCGACTTGCTGAAGGCGTGCGCGCGCACCGTCAGTGCGACTTTCAATTCACCATCGCCCAAAATCTTTACACCGCTCCGCATCGCCCGCACGATCCCGGCCCCGGCCAGCAATTCCGGCGTGATCGTCTCACCGGCCTCAAAACCGTTGAGGCTCTCCACGTTGACTACCGCGAACGTCTTCGGTGACGGACTCCGAAAGCCGCGCTTCGGCAAACGCCGGTGCAGCGGCATCTGGCCGCCTTCAAATCCGGCGCGTCGGGAATAACCCCGGCGAGACTGCTGGCCTTTGTTACCCGCGCCAGACGTCTTGCCGAGCTTCGAGCCCATGCCGCGCCCCACTCGCACCTTGCGATGGCGCGAGCCGCGCGGGGGCTTCAAATTCGATAGAGTCGGTTCCATGGCTGTCCCTAATCCTCGATCCTGACCAGATGATGAACCTTGGCGACCATGCCGCGAATGGCCGGCGTGTCCTCGCGCTCCACCACTTGATTCATGCGGCGGAATCCCAGGCCACGAATCGTTTGCCGCATAGCGCGCGGGCAACCGATGAAGCTGACCACCCATTTGATTTTCAGCGTCCCCGATTTTTTCTTCGTCGCTGTCATTGTCTCTTTGTGCGGACCGGCTAGGAACCCGCTTCCTCCGCTCCCTTGCCGCGGCCTTCCGCCACTTTCGCCGCATCTTTCAAATGCAACAAGGCGTCAAACGTCGCCTTGATCACGTTGTGCGGGTTCGAAGTGCCCAGCGATTTCGTCAGCACGTTTTGAATTCCCGCCACTTCCATCACCGCTCGCACCGGCCCTCCGGCAATCACGCCCGTCCCTTCCGGAGCAGGCTTGAGCAGCACTTGGCCCGAGCCGTAGCGGCCGATAACCAGGTGCGGAATCGTCGTGCCTTTCAAATTCAGCTTGACCATATTCTTCTTGGCTTGCTCGATGGCCTTGCGGATGGCCATGGGAACTTCACGGGCCTTGCCCATTCCGAACCCGGCATGTCCGCCCTGGTCGCCGACAACGACCAGCGCCGAGAAGCTGAGATTCTTTCCGCCCTTGACGACCTTCGTCACGCGGTTGATCGAAACCACTTGATCTTTCAAATTGGACTGGTTGGTATTCACCAGCCGGCGAACCGAAAGAATATCTTTGAGCTCTTGTTTCGGCATAAGTGTCAGAACTTCAGGCCCGCCTCACGGGCCGCTTCGGCAAGCGCCTGGATGCGGCCGTGGTATTGATACCCGCCGCGATCGAAGACCACCTTATCAACGCCCTTTGCGCGGGCGCGTTCGGCGATGGCCTTGCCCACAACTTTTGCGGCGGCAATATTGCCGCCTCCCTTAAGGGTCTTGCGCATTTCCTTGTCCACCGAGCTCGCGGAGACGATCGTGCGGCCCGTGTTGTCGTCCACCACCTGAACCCGAATGTGCTTGCTCGAGCGGTGTACGCAGAGCCGCGGGCGCTCGAGCGTTCCCGAGATCCTCTTGCGTATCCGCATGTGAATTCGTTGGCGGTGCGCTTCACTCGACAGTTTACGAATCGGTGCTGCCACTCTCGTTCTCCCTTTCGGCTACGCTGCCGTCTTGGCGGCGCCGGCCTTCCCGGCTTTCTTCTTCAACCGCTCGCCGGTAATGCGAATGCCCTTCTGCTTGTACGGATCGGGAGGGCGCAAGGCGCGGAGGTTTGCGGCCACCTGGCCCACTCGATTCTTGTCCGCCCCCGAGACCGTCACATGCGTCTGCTTCTCGACCGTAATCTGAATTCCCTCCGGGATGGCGAACTCGATCGGATGCGAATATCCGAGCGCCAAAACGACGTTCTTGCCCTTCACTTCGGCGCGGTAGCCGACGCCCACGATATCGAGATCCTTCTTGAATCCGGTCGTAACGCCGGTCACGGCGTTCGCAACCAGCGCGCGCGCCAATCCATGCAAAGCGCGGTGTTGTTCCGCATCGCGCTTGGCGATGAGCGTGGCGTCTTTCTGCTCGAATTGAATTCCGTGCGGCAGCGGCACCGTCATTTTGCCCTTGGGCCCCTGCACTTCGACCTCGCCGGCCTTGATCTGCACCTTTACGCCGGATGGAAGCGGAATCAGTTTGTTTCCAATTCTCGACATGGCTCTCTCAAATCCTCTGGTTTACCAAACCTCGCAAAGCAATTCCCCGCCCACGCCTTGCTTGCGCGCCGCCTGGCCGGTCATCAGTCCCCGCGGCGTGGAAAGAATCGAAATTCCCATCCCACCCACCACCGCGCGAATGTCCATCTTTCCCACGTACCGCCGTGAGCCGGGCCGGGAAATGCGCTTGAGGTCGGTGATCACGCTCCGGCGATCCGGCGTGTACCGCAAAAAGACGCGCAGCGTCCTTTTGCCCTTCTCTTCGATCACCTTGAAATTCGCCAGATAGCCTTCCTCTTTCAGAATGCGCGCGACTTCCACTT
The DNA here is from genome assembly GCA_963812565.1 of uncultured Acidobacteriota bacterium. Taxonomy (GTDB): domain Bacteria; phylum Acidobacteriota; class Terriglobia; order Acidiferrales; family UBA7541; genus Palsa-295. Next base: position 262,879 of record CAWEVR010000006.1, on the reverse strand, counting down.
TCAGCTTGGAAGACGGTAAATCCACGCGCGGGTGTTTTGCCCGCGCGGCGTTTCGAACCCGCGTCAACATATCGGCAATCGGATCGGTCGTCATTCTTGCTTACCTTTTCTGCCTTTCCTCGGAACCCGAAACTACCAGCTGGCCTTCACCACGCCGGGGATTTCCCCCTTGAGCGCGAGGCCGCGGAAACAAATCCTGCACATCTCGAACTTGCGCAAAAAGCCGCGCGGGCGCCCGCAGATCCGGCAACGGTTGCGATTGCGAATCTTGTACTTCAGCTTTTTCCGCATCTTCGCGAACTGGCTCGTACGCGCCATTCGATTTTTCTCCCTTTATGCCCGGAAGGGCACGCCGAGCAGCTTCAGCAGCTCGCGCCCTTCTTCATCGGTGTGGGCCGTCGTCGTAATCGTGACGTTCATGCCCTTGATTTTATCCACCCGCGTGTAATCGATCTCCGGGAACACCAGTTGATCCTTTATGCCCAGCGTGTAATTGCCGCGGCCGTCGAACGAATTCGGCGCCAACCCTTTGAAATCGCGCACGCGCGGAAAAACGATGGCCGAAAGCCGGTCGAGGAACTCGTACATCCGCTCCCCGCGCAGCGTGACCATGCAGCCGATCGGCATGCCCCTCCGGATTTTGAAATTGGCAATCGACTTCTTGGCCCGCGTGATGATCGGCTTCTGTCCCGTAATTAATCCCAGTTCCGCAGCCGCCGTGTCCAGCAGCTTCACGTTCTGGCTCGCCTCGCCGAGGCCGATATTGACCGTCACTTTCTCGACGCGCGGCACGGCCATGGCGTTCTTGTATCCGAAGCGCTTCGTCAGCGCCGGCATGGCCTCTTTGCGGTACTTTTCGTGCAAACGGGTGATCATTTCTTTCCGGCCTCTAATTCTCGAATGTCGTGTTGCAGCGGCGGCAAACGCGGACCTTGGTTCCGTCCGGCAACGTCGTGTGCCCCGCCCGCGCGTGCTTGCCGCACCCCGGGCAGACCAGCATCACGTTCGAAACGTGAACCGGCCCTTCTTTCTCGAGGATGCCGCCCTTGATGTTTTTCGACGGATTCGGCCGCGTGTGCTTCTTGATGATGTTCGCGTGCTCCACCGTCACGGTGCGCTTTGCCGGATTCACGGAAAGGATTTTCCCGGTCTTGCCCTTCGAGCGCCCCGCCACAATCATGACCATGTCGCCATGGTGCACGTTCAATCGCGTCACTGCTGTTTTGGTTTCTCTCATCGCTACCACACTTCCGGAGCCAGCGAGATGATCTTCGTGAATTTCCTGTCGCGCAGCTCCCGCGCAACCGGCCCAAATACGCGCGTACCGACCGGCTCGTTCGCGTCGTTGATCAGCACCGCAGCGTTGTCGTCGAAACGGATATACGTGCCGTCCCTCCGCCGCTGCTCTTTGCGCGTCCGTACCACCACTGCGCGCACCACTGTCCCCTTCTTGATCTGGCTGTCCGCGGCCGCCTCTTTCACCGAAGCGGTGATGACGTCGCCGAGTCCGGCAACCAGGCCCGCGTCCCCCCCGAGAGGGTGAATGCAGGTCAACTGGCGTGCGCCGGAATTATCGGCCACCGTCAGCCACGTCCGCATCTGAACCATTGTCGTGCTCCCTTAACGCCGCTTCGGGCTCAGGCCACAATCGTCGAGCGCTGGACAACTTCCTTGAGGCGCCACCGCTTCAGTTTCGAGAGCGGCCGTGTGGAAACGATCCTCACGGTATCGCCCAGGTGCGCATCGCCCGTTTCATCATGAGCGTAGTATTTTTTCGCTGTGCGCACCACGCGATGATAGAGCGGATGCTGCACCGCGCGCGTGACCTTCACCACGATCGTCTTCTGCATCTTGGCGCTCGTCACCACGCCCACGAGCTCCTGCCGCGCACCACGCTCGCGAACGGCTGCTGTTTCGTTCACCATTACGCCTTCTCCAATTCGTTTTCGCGCAGCAGAGTCTTGATCCGCGCCAGATCGTGCTTTGCTTCCCGCAGCTTTTTCAAACCCTCGGCCTGTCCTGTAGAAAGCTGAAATCGCAGCCGGAAAATCTGCTCGGCGAGTTCGCGCTGCCGGATTTCGAGCTCATTCTTGTCCAACTCGCGCAGTTTCTCCACGCGCCGCGCCATCACAGCTCCTCCGCACGGCTGACGAACTTCGTCGCAATGGGCAGCTTGTTTGCCGCGAGCTCCATCGCTTCGGTCGCCGCCGCCAGATCCACGCCGGCCATTTCGAAAAGGATGCGTCCCGGCTTCACTACCGCCACCCAGTGCTCCGGTGGACCCTTTCCCTTGCCCATACGAGTTTCAGCCGGCTTTTTCGTAAACGGCTTGTCCGGAAACACGCGGATCCAAAGTTTCCCTCCGCGCTTGATAAAACGTGTGATCGCCACGCGCGACGCTTCGATTTGGCGGTCGGTGATCCACGCCGGTTCCATGGCCTTCAACCCGTATTCACCAAACGCAAGCGACCCTCCGCGCCAGGCTTTTCCGCTGCGCCGCCCGCGCTGCTGCTTGCGGTACTTCACTTTTTTCGGCATCAACATAATCGTTCGCCTTTTTTCCTAGGCTGTCGTTTCCGGCCCGGGCTTCCCGCGCTGCGGTATCTTCTCGCCCTGATAAACCCAGCACTTCACGCCAATCACGCCGTACGTTGTGTGCGCCTCGGCCGTCCCGTAATCGATGTCCGCGCGCAGCGTCTGCAGCGGCAGCCGTCCCTGCAAATACCATTCCTTCCGCGCGATTTCGGCTCCGTTCAGCCGCCCGGCGACGCGCACTTTGATTCCCTTGCACCCGAACCGCAGCGCCGAATCCACCGCCTTGCGCATCGCCCGGCGGAAGGCCACGCGCTTTTCCAGTTGCAGCGCAATCGATTCCGCCACGAGTTGCGCGTCGAGTTCCGGCCGATGGACTTCCTGAATGTCGATGTGCACCTCGCGCTTCGTGCGCTTCTGCACTTCGTTCTTGAGCTTGTCGATTTCCGACCCCTTGCGGCCGATGATGATGCCCGGGCGGGCGGTGTAGATTCGCACGACGAGTTTGTTGGCGGCGCGCTCCACGTCAATCGAGCTGACGCCCGCTGACCGCAGCCGGTCCTTTAACTGGCCGCGCAGCGCCACGTCTTCATGAAGCAGGTCGGCGTAATCGCGCTTCGCGAACCAGCGCGACTTCCAGGCTTTGTTGTAGCCCAGCCGAAATCCGTACGGATGCGTTTTCTGACCCAAACTCGCCTCCTACTTCTTCTTTTTCTGTCCGGACTTTGCGCGCTTCTCGAGCGCCTTGCGAGCCTTCCGCACCGCGCCCTTCACGCCCTTCGATGCTTGCGCTTCGGCCGCCGCCGCTGCCGCGCGGTCGGCTGCGGCGCGGTGATGCTCGGCGACTTCGACCACGATGTGGCTCGTGCGCTTCTGATACCGGAAGCCACGGCCCATCGGTGCAGGACGCAAACGCTTCCAGCGAGGCCCTTCGTTCACGAAACACCGGGTCACGAACAGCGCGTCCACGTCCAGCGATTCCCCCGAATCCTCTGCTTTGCGCTCGGCGTTGGCAATCGCGCTGCGCAGCGTCTTTTCTACTTCCTTCGCCACGCGCTTTTTCGTGAAGCGCAGCGTTTGAAGTGCGTCTTCGGCGCGCTGGCCGCGGATCAAGTCCACCACCAGTCTTGCCTTCTGCGGCGAAACGCGCACGTACCGCGCTTTCGCGATTCCTTCGATCTGATTCTGGACTGGGATTGCCGTTGCCATCGTTTATGCCTTGGGCGCCGGAGCCGCGCCGGTGCCTCCGCCTGCCGCTGGAGCCGCTGCGCCCCCTGCAGCCGGTGCGACGCCTGCCGCCGCAGCCGCCCTTTCGAGTGCCGCCTTTACCGCGTGGCCCTTGAACGTGCGCGTGGGAGCGAATTCGCCGAGTTTGTGTCCCACCATCTGCTCGGTGATGTACACCGGGATGAATTTCCTGCCGTTGTGCACCGCGATCGTGTGACCCACCATCTCGGGAAGAATCGTCGAGCGGCGCGACCACGTCTTCAGAACCTTCTTTTCGTTCCGGGCGTTCATTCCTTCCACCTTTTCTCTCAGGTGGTCGTCGATGAACGGACCCTTCTTGAGCGAGCGCGGCATCGGTCTCCCTATTCCTCTACTCGGCGCAGTTTCACCCACTGCGCGCGCCGCATCTTTCGGAATCCCCGGACGGGGCCCGAAACGCGGTGCGATTGCGGGCAGAAGGGACAAACAAAGCGCGTCCCCTGCGCGTTCGGTGTCTTCTCGATAATCACGGCCCAACCGGCCCGGCACAACCGAAGCATTGCCTGGGGTGGGGGCACGAGCTTCGAGACGGTCTTTACCACCGGCTTCGTTGCACGCCGCGGAACTGCTTTCCGCCTGCGTGCCGCTCGCCGATGTGCACGTCGAGACGTTCGTGTGGCTGTCATGTCTTTTCTCTCAATTCCCCGCCGCGCCGGGTTCATTTTTACTTCTACTCCATTCCAAACTTAAGGCTTTCGCCGCTCCACGATCATCCGGGAGCTCTTCCGTTTCTTGCGCGTCTTCGCGCCCAGAGTCGGAAAACCCCAGGGTGTTTGCGGGTGGTTGCCCTTCACGCGGCCTTCACCGCCGCCGTGAGGGTGATCCACCGGGTTCATGGCCACGCCGCGCACCGTGGGGCGTTTCCCGTGCCAGCGCGTGCGGCCCGCCTTCCCGTATGTTACATTTTCGTGATCTACATTTCCGAGCTGGCCGACTGTGGCCATGCAATCCACGCTGAACTTCCGAACTTCGCCCGAGGGCAGCTTGATCAGGGCAAAATCGCCTTCCTTGCTCAAAAGCTGTGCCGCTCCCCCCGCCGCGCGGACCACTTGCCCGCCCTTGCCGGGGAAAAGCTCCAGGTTGTGCACCATTGTCCCGGGCGGTATATGCCGAATCATCAGCGCGTTGCCGGGAAGAATGTCCGCACCCTCGCCGTTCTGCACCGTCATCCCCACCTCGAGCCCGATGGGCTGCAGGATGTAGCGCTTTTCGCCGTCCGCATAATGGAGCAAGGCGATTCGCGACGACCGGTTGGGATCGTATTCGATGGCGGCAACCTTCGCCGAGATTCCGATTTTGTCGCGCCGGAAGTCGATCGAGCGGTACTTTCGCGCGTGCCCCCCGCCGCGATGCCAGGAGGTCACTTCACCATGAGAGTTGCGCCCGCCCGTTCGCTTCTTCGATTCAGTCAGCGACTTCTCCGGAGTTTCTTTGGTCACCTCGCTCTTGTCGAGCATGGTGATGAATCGCCGCGAAGGCGTATACGGTTTGTAAGATTTCAGTCCCATGGTTGCCTCTTGCCGTCGAGAGAGCGCCGCCGCCCCTCGACCTTTCCCAAAGTTACAAGGTCAAAGTTACAAATTCTCGGCATACTCGATCATCTTCGAATCTTTTGACAGCTTGACGTAGGCCTTTTTCCAGTCGCGCCGGAAACCCTCGGCGCGCCCTCGCCTGCGAAACTTCCCGTGAAACTTCGCGGTGCGCACGGCGTCCACTTTCACCTTGAAAATCAGTTGCACTGCTTCCTTGATTTCCGTTTTCGTGGCGTCATCGGCGACTTCGAACACAACCGTGTGCTGCGTTTCCTTCACACCGAGTCCCTTTTCGGTGATGATCGGCCGCTTAATCACTTGATAAAGCCTCGTCGCCATCGCTTAATCCTTCTTCGCCTTGTGCTTTGCCTTCGGCTTTTCTTTCTTTTTTGCGGCGACCTTTTTGGCCGGTTTCGCCGCGGCATGCGCTTTCGCCGGAGCCGCTTTATGCTCGGCCTTCTCTGCCGGCGCTTTTTTCGCGTGCACGGCCGGAGCCGGCTCGATCTGCACGGGCGGCTCTCCCGGCGCTTCCGCAGAAAGCGCGCGGCTCAACTTCGCGGCGGCTTCACGCGAAAGCATCAGGTGGTCGTGCCGCATCAGGTCATACGGCCCGAGAGCGGTTGTCGGCACCAGCGTCACACCTTCGAGATTGCGGCTCGCCCGCTCCAGATTCAAATTCGCGCCGCTTTCCACCAGCAGGATTGAGCGCGTCTCGCCGTCGAGCTTGTCGAGCGTCAGGCGGAAGGGCTTCGTCTTGTGCGATTCGAGCTTCCAGACGTCCACCACCGTCATTTTCTCCTGCGCCAGCTTTGCGGAAAGCGCCGAGCGCAGAGCGCCCACGATCATTTTCTTCGGCAGCGCGTAGTCGTAGCTTCGCGGGACCGGGCCGTGCACCGTTCCACCATGGCGCCAGAGCGGCGAGCGGATTGATCCGACTCGCGCGCGGCCGGTTCCCTTCTGCTTCCACAGTTTGCGGCCCGCGCCGCTGACTTCGCTCTTGTCCTTCGTCTTGTGCGTTCCGGCGTGCTTGCCCGCGAGAGTGTGGCGAACGGCTTCGTGCAGCAGGTGAGCATTCACCTTCGCGCCAAACACATCGTCGGCAAGCTCGATCTTGCCGATCGTCTCGCCTTCCAGGTTTTTCACGTCCACTACGGGCATTGTCGTCTTCTCTTTATCGGGCCGTCTTGGCCTTGCGAATGAAGATATAGGCGCCGGCAGGGCCGGGTACCGCGCCGCGTACCAACAGCAAATTCTCTTCCGAATCGATTTTCACCACGCGCAAATTTTTCGACGTCTTGCGCTCATTTCCCATGTGCCCCGGGAAATGCTGGCCGAGCCAAACGCGCGACGGAAACGAGCTTCCGCCGATGCCGCCGGGTGCGCGATGGAACATCGAACCGTGCGACGCGTCGCCGCCACGGTAATGCCAGCGCTTCACCCCGCCTTGAAACCCTTTGCCTTTGCTGACGCCTGTGACATCCACGAGCTCGCCGACCTTGAATCCGTCCACGAGGACGCGGTCGCCCGGCTTCGTCTCATCCTTTGAGTCTTCGATTCCGACCTCATGGACGTATCGCATCGGCGCCACGCTGGCCTTCTTGAAATGGCCGGTCATGGCTTTGTTGACGCGCTGCGGCTTGATGAACTCGACGAGTCCCAGCTGCACCGCGTCGTATCCGTCGTTGTCTTTCGTGCGCCGCTGCACCACAACACAGGGGCCCGCTTGCAACACCGTGCAGGGCACGGCGGTTCCGTCCTCGGCAAAAACCTGCGTCATTCCCAGCTTGATTCCGAGTATGCCGCTGACTCCCATTTCGTTCGCTCTTTCCTTCTCAATTTCTTTCGAAACGCCGTACTACTTCGTTGTGTGTTCCCGCCCAAAAGCTTTGATCTCCACATCCACGCCCGGCGGGAGGTCCAGCTTCATCAGCGCGTCCACCGTATCCGGCGTTGGCTCGAGGATGTCGATCAACCGCTTGTGCGTGCGCATCTCGAATTGCTCGCGCGATTTTTTGTCCACGTGTGGCGACCGCAGTACGGTCCAACGGTTAATCACCGTCGGCAGAGGAATCGGTCCGGCCACTTCCGCGCCGGTGCGTTTCGCCGTATCGACAATCTCTTTCGTGGATTGGTCGAGGATGCGGTGATCGTAAGCCTTCAAACGAATCCGAATTTTTTCTCCGTTAGGCATGGTTTACTCGACGATGTCGGTTACGGCGCCGGCGCCCACTGTGTGGCCGCCTTCCCGTATCGCGAACCGCAACCCTTTCTCCAGCGCCACCGGCGTGATCAAGCTCACTTCGCACGACACGTTGTCTCCCGGCATCACCATCTCCACTCCCGTCGGCAACTTCACGTCTCCCGTCACGTCCGTCGTCCGAAAATAAAACTGCGGCCGGTACCCCGTGAAAAACGGCGTGTGCCGTCCACCCTCTTCCTTCGTCAGCACGTACGCCTCCGCCTTGAACTTCGTGTGCGGCGTGATCGACCCCGGCTTCGAGATCACTTGCCCTCGCTCCACTTCTTCCTTCTCCGTTCCCCGCAGCAGCAACCCCACGTTGTCTCCCGCCATTCCTTCGTCCAATAACTTCCGGAACATCTCCACGCCCGTCACGATTCGCTTCATCGTCGGTCGGAACCCCACGATCTCCACTTCCTCTCCCACCTTCACTTTGCCCCGCTCTACGCGCCCCGTCACCACCGTCCCGCGCCCGGAGATTGAGAAAATATCTTCAATGGGCATCGCAAACGGCTTGTCAATGTCCCGCTGCGGCAAGGGAATGTTCTTGTCCACCGCTTCCATCAATTCCAGGATCGTCTTCTCCCACTTCGCGTCCCCTTCCAGCGCCTTCAGCGCCGACCCGCGTATTACCGGCACCGTGTCTCCCGGATATTGATAGCTCTTCAGCAGTTCCCGCACTTCCAGCTCCACCAGCTCCAGCAGCTCCGGGTCTTCCACCACGTCGCACTTGTTCAGAAACACCACGATTGCCGGAACCCCCACCTGCCGCGCCAGCAAAATGTGCTCTCGCGTCTGCGGCATCGGTCCATCCGTCGCCGCCACCACCAGAATCGCTCCGTCCATCTGCGCCGCGCCCGTGATCATGTTCTTGATGTAGTCCGCGTGCCCCGGGCAATCGATGTGCGCGTAGTGCCGGTTCGCCGTCTCGTACTCCACGTGCGCCACCGCTATCGTGATCCCCCGCTCCCGCTCTTCCGGCGCGTTGTCGATCGAATCGAACGCCCGGAATTGCACCTTCGGGTTGTTCTTCGACAACACCTTCGTGATCGCCGCCGTCAGCGTCGTCTTGCCGTGGTCGATGTGCCCAATCGTCCCCACGTTTACGTGCGGCTTACTCCGTTCGAATTTCTCCTTCGCCATCGTCCTTGCTCCTCAGCTTCAGCGTGCTCGATTGAATGTTTTCCCTACGTCTTGACGGTCCTGCCGGTCGCTTTCCCAATGACTTCCTCGGCGACCCCCGCCGGTGCTTGCTGATAATGCGAAAAATGCATCGTAAAGCTTCCGCGCCCTTGCGTGCGGCTGCGGATTTCCGTGGCGTACCCGAACATCTCGGCTAGGGGAACTTGAACGTTGATGATTTCGCTGCCGCCGCGCGATTCGCGTCCTTGCAACTGCCCGCGGCGCGAATTCAGGTCCGCGATCACAGGTCCCATGTAGTCCTCGGGCACCACCACTTCCACGCGCATGATCGGCTCGAGCAGTCTCGGATTCGCGTGATGACACGCATCCTTGAACGCCATCGACCCCGCAATCTTGAAGGCCATTTCCGAACTGTCCACGTCGTGGTAGCTGCCGTCTTCGAGAACGACTGCGATATCCACCATTTCGTAGCCCGCGAGAATGCCTGTTTCCATCGCTTCCCGCACACCATTCTCAATCGGCTGGATAAATTCCTTGGGGATCGAACCGCCGATCACCTTGTCGATGAACAGCAGGCGATGCTCCTTGTCGAAGTGCCACTTGCCGCCCTTGCCGGCCACTTGTTTCGCCAGCGCGTCGATTTCGTCGGTGGACATTTCGTGCATGTCTTCATGCGTCGCGCTCGGCAGCGGATGAACGGAAAGCTTAGCGTGGCCGTACTGGCCGCGTCCGCCGGTCTGGCGGATATATTTCCCTTCTCCGCTCGCGACTTTCATGATCGTTTCGCGGTACGCCACCTGTGGGCGGCCGACGTTCGCCTGCACGTTGAACTCGCGCATCATGCGGTCCACGATAATTTCCAGGTGCAGCTCGCCCATTCCGGAAATCAGCGTTTGACCCGTATCGTGGTCCGTGTGTACGCGGAACGTGGGATCTTCCTGCGCGAGTTTTCCCAGCGCAGTGCCCATTTTTTCCTGGTCGGCTTTGGTCTTGGGTTCAATCGCTACGGAAATTACGGGGGCGGGAAATTCAATCGATTCAAGGACGATCGGCTTGTCTTCATCACAAAGCGTGTCGCCGGTCGTCACATTCTTAAGGCCCACGCACGCGGCGATGTCGCCGGCTTCGATCGATTCGATTTCCTCGCGCTTATTCGCATGCATTCGCAGCAAGCGCCCGACGCGCTCGCGCGTTTTCCTCGACGAGTTGTAAACCGAATTCCCGGACTTCAGCACCCCGGAATAAACGCGGATGTACGTCAGGTGTCCGACATAAGGGTCGGTCATAATCTTGAACGCCAGGGCCGCAAACGGCTGATCGTCCGACGCGCGTCGCAGAAGCGCTTCGTCTTCGTTGTTCGGGTCCAGCCCTTCCACGGGCGGCACATCCACCGGCGAAGGCAGGAAGTCCACAATCGCGTCGAGCAACGGCTGAATGCCTTTGTTCTTGAACGCCGAGCCCGCAACCACGGGAACGAGCTTCAGCGCGATCGTCGAGCGGCGAATCGAGGCGCGCAGTTCAGCCGGCTCGAGCGTGTGCTGTTCGAGCCACTTTGCCAAAATCGCGTCATCGTGCTCGGCAATGTATTCCACCACCTTGTCGCGGTGCTCCTTATAAAACGCCGGCGTCAATTTCGAAGCCATCACCGCCGTCTCGAGCTCGGGCCGGGTCTTCAGATACGCCACATCCCAAAGTTTTTCGAGCGGAAGAATTTCGTACTCCGCGCCGAGCGTCTCTTCCTTCCAGATGATGGCCCGCTCTTCGATGAAATCAATCACGCCGATGAAGCTGTCTTCTTTGCCGATGGGAAACTGAATGGGAACGGGGTGGGCCGAAAGCCGCGTGCGCATCGAGCGGATCGAATGATCGAAATCAGCGCCGATGCGGTCCATCTTGTTGATGAAGGCAATGCGCGGAACGCGGTACTTGTCTGCCTGGCGCCAGACGGTCTCCGACTGCGGCTGAACGCCGGCCACGGCGTCAAAGATCGCCACGGCGCCGTCGAGAACCCGAAGCGATCGCTCGACCTCGACGGTGAAGTCCACGTGCCCGGGCGTATCGATAATATTGATGCGGATCATCTTGTCAAACCGCTTCCAGGAAGCTGTCGTCGCCGCGGATGTAATCGTGATTCCCCGCTCGCGCTCCTGCTCCATCCAGTCCATGGTGGCCGTGCCGTCGTGGACTTCGCCGATCTTATAGGTCACACCCGTATAGAACAGGATCCGCTCGGTGCACGTGGTCTTGCCGGCATCGATGTGCGCCATGATCCCGATGTTGCGGGTCTGATCGAGTTGGACTTGGCGTGCCATAAAAAATTTTTGCTTACCAGCGATAATGCGCGAAAGCCTTGTTGGCCTCCGCCATGCGGTGCACGTCCTCCTTCTTTTTCACTGCGCCGCCGCGGCCGTTCGCGGCATCCAGAATTTCTTCGGCCAACTTATCGGTCATCGTCTTTCCCCCGCGCGTCCGGGCGTAGAGCACCAGCCAGTGAATCGCCAGCGATTGCCTCCGGAACGGGTTCACTTCCACGGGGACCTGATAGTTCGCGCCGCCCACGCGTCGCGACTTCACTTCGAGAACCGGCTTGCAATTCTCCACAGCCTTCTTGAACAATTTGAAAGCGTCGTCATTCGCCTTTTTCGCCACTTGATCCATCGCCTGGTAGAAAATGGCCTGCGCGGTCGAACGCTTTCCGTCGTACATCATGCTGGAAATGAACTTCTGCACCAGATCGCTGCCGTACACCGGATCGCCGGGAATCTTTCGGCGAAGAACCCATCCTTTACGAGGCATCGTTCCGCTCTCCTACTTTTGTGCGGCTTTGGGCCGCTTCGCTCCGTATTTCGAGCGCGCTTGCTTGCGATTTTCCACGCCCGCGGCGTCCAGCGTGCCGCGAATCACGTGGTAGCGAACGCCCGGCAAATCCTTCACGCGGCCGCCGCGCACGAGCACGATCGAGTGCTCCTGCAAATTGTGGCCGATGCCGGGAATGTAGGTCGTTACTTCGGCGCTGTTCGTCAGCCGTGCGCGCGCCACTTTCCGCAGAGCGGAGTTCGGTTTCTTCGGCGTCTGGGTATAGACGCGGACGCACACGCCGCGCTTTTCCGGACATCCTTCGAGTGCGGGCGACTTCGTCTTCGACCGAATTTTTTCACGGCCGTACTTCACGAGTTGCGAAAACGTCGGCACGTATTTCCTCCACTTGCTTTCGCGCAAAAACACGGCGCCACACGAGGCGCTCGTATACACAGCCGCGCACTTCTCGCGGGTGAATGAACAGAAAAGGTCGCCCGACCCCGAGGAATTACCCAGGTACTCCGCGCTGACGCTTCACCCCAGGGAGTGAACTGCATCTGCCACGAGCGGAGAGGCTCACACGGCTTTGCGAGGCTGGCGCCCCATATTCGCCGTTCTTCCTGTACCCCGTTCCGTCGTTCTCTGTTCCGGGGTGGAAGACTTCCCCATCACCACCGGCCCCAACGGGCCCTTTACAACCGCGCAAGTATAGGAAAAACAACGACTCATGTCAACTCGATTCCCCGTGGAAATCATGAGCACAATTTGTCCGCGCCCAGATCCTAGAATTAGTCCCCGCTGACGTTCCGAAAAGGAGTCGAGAATCGAGTGCTCTCATCGACTCCCGCAAAAGCAAAAACGCCCCGCCACTATCCCCAAACTCCAGTCACGCGGCCAGAACCTTCCCTTGAGACGTCTATCTTTATGACGAAAAAGCGCTTACATATATACTATCAGTGTAATAGATAAAATCCAGAGATCGCGGTCGCCCCGCCAGAGCAACCGCCATCCAAGAAACTGCGATCCCTTTCACGATTGTCCACCTTCCACAAGAGGCGCGCTTTACCCATCTGTCAATCGGGCCTACACTACTTCCGCTCAATTATGAACGAGGTGAAAGAATGAAGCGCCTCTGGCTGGTCCTGTCTTGTGCGTTGATTTTGTCTGGCGCGAACTCGGCCCAGCAACCAGCCTCGGCTCCCGTGCCTGCGCAGAACGCGCCGCCGCCCGCAAAGCAGAAGCAGAACCCTTCCGATTACTCGCAGGAACCTTTCGTCGTCGAGCAGTACTACACTGCCGCGCGGTTTGAAAACGACGGCACCGGCGAACGCGCCGTCACGGCCCGCATCCATGTACAGAGTGAAGCCGGCGTGCAACAGTTGGGCGAACTCGTTTTTGGCTACAACTCCACGAGCGAGCAAATGGACGTGCGCTATGTGCGCGTGCGAAAAGCCGACGCGACCGTTGTGAATGCCGGACCCGATGCCGTGAAGGAAATGACGGCAACGGTTGCGCGCGATGCGCCCGTGTACACCGACTACAAGGAAAAGCACATCACGGTTCCCTCCCTCCGTCCGGGGGATACGATCGAATATGAAATCGTGACGCGCCTTGTGACAGCTCTCGCGCCCGACCAATTCTGGTTCGAGCAAAATTTTCTCGAAGGCGCCATTGTTCTTGACGAGCGCCTCGAGATTCGCGTTCCGCGAGGCCGCGCCGTGAACCTGCAATCTCCTCTTTTCCCCTACGAGAAGAACGAAGCGGATGGCTGGACCAGCTACCGCTGGAAACACACGAATCTGACTCGGCCCGGTGAGGAGGAAGCGAAAAAGAAAAAAACGCAGTCCGATAAATCGAAGGCTCCGGCCGTGCAGCTCACCACCTTCGCAAGCTGGAAAGAAGTGGCCCAGTGGTATGCGAAGCTCGAGCGAGGCCGCACGGAGCCGACCCCTGAAATCCGGGCGAAAGCGCAGGAGCTTATACAGGGTCGCACCGATGAACTCGACAAGATGGATGCGCTTTACGAATACGTCTCAAAAAACATCCGCTACGTCAGTCTGTCTTTCGGCCTCGGACGCTATCAGCCGCATTCCGCTGCAGAGGTTTTCGCAAACCAATACGGCGACTGCAAAGACAAAAGCACGCTGCTCACCGCCATGCTCGACGCCGCCGGAATCCGGGCCGACGCCGTCCTGATTCCTTTTTCGCGCAAGCTCGACGTTTCTGTGCCGTCGCCGTCGCAATTCGACCATGTCATCACCGCTGTGCCGAAAGGCAATGAGCTCATCTGGATGGATTCCACGGCGGAGGTCGCGCCATTCCGTCTTCTCTCCCGTACGCTGCGCGACAAATCCGCACTGCTCGTGCCGCCGGACGGCGCAGGCAAGATCGTCGAAACGCCGGCAGACCCGCCTTTCCCTTCCGTGCAGCGCGTCGAAATCGAAGCCCGCGTCAGCGATTTAGGCAAGCTCGAAGCAAAGTTCCACTACGTTCTCCGCGGCGACAATGAGTTCGCGTTGCGCGCCGCATTTCGCCGCACACCCGAGACGCAGTGGAAGCAGCTCGCCCAGACCATCGCTTCGCTCGACGGCTTAAAAGGGGAAGTCACCTCCGTGAAGCCCGGCGATCCCTCCGAAACAAAGGATCCCTTCGTGCTCGATCTCGAATTTTCGCAAGCGAATTTTCTCGATTGGTCCAGCCGGAAAGCGAAGGTTGCGCTCCCTCTTCCGAATATTGGATTGCCCAATGTTTCCGAGGACAACACGGAACCGATCGAGCTCGGCAGCCCGCTCGACGTAATCACGACGCTGAAGCTGACGCTGCCAGAAACATTTACGGCGCAGGCGCCTGTGGCCGTCGGCGTCCAGCGGGATTACGCGGAATTCAAATCGAGCTATCGCTTTGAAAACCACACCCTCGATGTCGAGCGCTCGCTCAATTTCAAGATGCGCAGTTTGCCCGCTGCGCGCACCGGTGATTACATGGCGTTCGCGCGAGCGGTAGAGTCCGATGAGAGTCAGGTGCTTGTCGCTGAAAATTCCACCCCGGGGGCGCCCGCGATCCCCTCGACCGTCAAACCGGACGAATTGCTGGAAGCAGGAATTGCCGCGATGAATTCCGGCAACCCCACGGCGGCAATTCCACTGTTTCAGCGCGTCGTCGAACTCGATCCGAAACACAAGCTGGCGTGGAATTACCTTGGACTCGGCTTTCTCCGCGTCGGACAATTCAACGAAGCGGCGGACGCATTCCGCCACCAGATTGACGTGAATCCCTACGACGAGCACGCGTACGACTATCTCGGCATCGCCCTGCAGCAGCAGCAGATGTACAACAGCGCGGCGGATGCATATCGCAAGCAGATTGAAGTGAATCCGCTTGATTCCCTCGCTCACGCTGCGCTCGGGCAGCTCTTCGTCGAGCAGCACAAGTACGCCGAAGCCATCCCGGAGCTCGACAAGGCCACGATTCTCTCGCCCGATGACGCGGGCCTTCGAATCAGCCTTGGCCAGGCTTATCTGAACACCGGAGAACGGGAAAAAGGGCTCGCGGCATTCGAGAAGGCCGCGCAGCTTTCGCAGACTCCCGCCGTATGGAACAACATCGCTTACAATCTCGCCGACCACAAAATCGAGCTGGACAAGGCGCAGCAGTATGCCGAATCCGCAATTTCACGCACGGCTGCAAACCTGCGCAACGTCGAGCTCGCGCACATCACACTCGACGACCTCGGTGAAGTCTCGAGCATCGGCGCGTATTGGGACACTCTCGGTTGGGTTTATTTCCAAAAAGGCGATCTTTCGACGGCGGACCGTTTTGTTCGCGCTTCCTGGCTGCTCAATCAGCACGGAGAAGTGGCTGATCATCTCGGGCAGATTTACGAAAAACTGGGACAGAAGGATCGCGCCATCCACATGTATGCTCTCGGCATCGCCGCGCTGCACTCCATCCCGGAAACGCGCGGCCGCCTCGCTTCTCTTCTCGGCTCGGACGAAAAGGATCCCCGGATCGAAGGCCTCGTGACCAAGGCTCGTCCGGAACTTGCGGCCATGCGCACGCTTTCCCTTCAGAAACTTGGGGAAAGCAAGGTTGCCGCCGATTTCTTTGTTCTGCTTGCGCCCTCCCCGGACCACCCTGCCGCTCGAATCAAAGCCGTGCAATTCATAAGCGGAAGTGATGCACTTCGGTCGTCGGGTGAGAAACTCCGCTCCTTGGATAGCGATGGAATGTTTCCCGATGCTTCGCCGCTGAAAATTGTGCGCCGCGGCACGCTTTCCTGCGCCGCCGTCACCGGCGACTGCAGCTTTACCCTGATCCTCCCCGAGGATGTCCGCACGGTAAACTGAAAATCTGGTGAGGATTTTCATCCCGAGTGCGGCCGCTCAGTGGCCGACGAGGGATCTGCTTCTGTCTTTCTGAACCGCCCACGCCACCGGCGTCGTCATCCTGAGCGGAGGGCCGGCTCTTCTGCCTGTGTCCCGCTCTCGCGGGACAAGCCGGCCCGAAGTCGAAGGATCTCTCTTCGACTTACGGCGTGCCCTACATTGCAATCGAAGGGAAACTTGCCCAGGGCACAAACCCCCGGCGCGTCATTCTGAACGGAGCGCGCCGGCTTCTCTCTGCGCGTTCGTCCCGCTTTTCCGGGACGAATGTCCGGCGCGCGCAGTGAAGAATCTCTCTTCGATTTACGGCGTGCCCTGCATTGCAAACGAAGGGAAACTTGCCCAGGGCACAAACCCCCGGCGCGTCATTCTGAACGGAGCGCGCCGGCTTCTCTCTGCGCATTCGTCCCGCTTTTCCGGGACGAATGTCCGGCGCGCGCAGCGAAGAATCTCTCTTCGATTTATCGCGTTGCCTGCATTTCAATTGAGGCGTTGGACAAAAAGGCGAGAAGCGCACGCGTGCGGCCGTGGCCGCATCGCATCGTCACTTAATTTCCAGGACTTCCTTTTCCTTGGCAGCCGACAGGTCTTCGATTTTCTTCGTTTCGGAGTGGGTGACTTTTTCCAGTTCGTCGAGCGTGCGCTTCTTATCGTCTTCGCTGATCTTCTTTTCCTTCTCGAGTTTCTCCACCGCTTCCTTGATGTCGCGGCGGATATTGCGCACGGCGGTGCGGTGATTCTCGAGGACCTTATGGATGTGCTTTACCAGATCCTTGCGCCGTTCTTCGGTGAGGGACGGAATCGGGACGCGCAGCACTTTCCCGTCGTTCGTGGGGTTCAGACCGAGGTCCGTCGTCCGTATAGCCTTGTCAATCAAAGGAACGGCGCTCGGATCCCACGGCGAGATGACAATGATCGTCGGATCGGGAACCGAGAGAGTGCCGAGCTGATTGATGGGCATCGGCGTGCCATGGTAGTCCACGCGAACGTGGTCGAGAATGCTTACATTCGCGCGGCCGGTGCGCACGCTGGCAAGATCCTTGCGAAAATCTTCGACGGCCTTTTCCATCCGGATTTTCGCTTGAGCCAGCGCGTCTTTGCTTGTGGCAATCGTAGTCATCGGAAAGAATCCCTCCGCCGATGGTGTCTCACGTGACGCTGACAACCGAGCCGACTCGCTCGCCCAGCACCACGCGCTTCAGGTTCCCGGGCACGTTCATGTTGAACACGACGATGGGCATCTTGTTGTCCATGCAGAGGGAGATGGCCGTCGAATCCATCACCGAAAGACCCTTTTGCAGCACATCCAGGTACGTTATCCGTTCGAACATTTTCGCGCCCTTCACTTTTTCCGGATCGGCGTCGAAAATTCCGTCCACGCGCGTGGCCTTCAGAATCACCTG
This sequence comes from uncultured Acidobacteriota bacterium, assembly GCA_963812565.1. Lineage (GTDB taxonomy): Bacteria > Acidobacteriota > Terriglobia > Acidiferrales > UBA7541 > Palsa-295. Next base: position 245,583 of record CAWEVR010000006.1, on the reverse strand, counting down.
CGCCTTGATCTCCATCGCGCGCAATGCCGCCGCCGTGTCCGTTGAAAAATAAGGATTGCCGGTCCCGGCAGCGAAGATCACGACGCGCTCTTTTTCCAGGTGGCGCGTGGCCCGGCGGCGAATGAACGGCTCGGCCACCTGGTGCATTTCGATTGCGCTCAGCAGCCGCGCAATGCAGCCGCTCTTTTCCAGCGCATCCATCAGCGCCAGGCCGTTGATAACGGTCGCCAGCATGCCCATGTAATCGCCCGTGGCGCGATCGATCGCCAATTCTTTCTGGCGCGTGCCGCGGAAAATGTTTCCGCCGCCGACGATGATGGCCACCTGCACGCCCAGTTCGCGCACCTCTTTCACTTCTCGCGCAATGCCCTGGAGCGTTTCCGCATGGATGCCGAATTCGTTGGGGCCCGAAAGTGATTCTCCCGAAAGCTTGAGCACGATGCGCTGATAGACGGGCGCGCCGCGCGTCGCACCCATTCGGCTTGCCGATTCTGCGGTTGTCATGGAGCGGTTGGTCGAGCCCCCTGGCTCGCGGGCATTCTAGCAGAGATTGCGCGCAACCTCACGCGCTGCTCGGCGGGCAAAAGATTGCGGCGTGATTTACGCGGCGGGAGCGGACGGATCCGGCTCTTCGATTGCCGGTGCCGCGGGCGCAGCGCCGTCCAACTCGCCCACCTTGAATCGCGAGAACCGCCGGACACCGATGTTCTCGCCGACTTTGGAGATAGCCAGATCGATCAGCTCCTTCACCGTCATGCCCTCATCCTTGATGAAGTGCTGCTCGTAGAGGCAGTTCTCTTCGTAGAACTTTTCCATCTTGCCATTCACAATTTTCTCGATTACGTTCTCGGGCTTGCCGGTTTGCTTGGCCTGCTCGCGATAAATATCGCGTTCGCGGTCGAGAATTTCCGGCGTTACGTCGTCGCGCCGCAAAAATCGCGGATCAAGTGCGGCGATGTGCATTGCCACGTCGTGGCACAGGCGCTGGAAGTCATCCGTGCGCGCAACGAAGTCGCTTTCGCAGTTGATCTCGACCAGCACGCCGATTCTTCCGCCCGCGTGAATGTAGCAACTGACCAATCCTTCCGAAGTGGTGCGCTGCGCTTTCTTCGCCGCCGCGGCCTGCCCTTTTTTCCGCAGGATGTTGATGGCCTGTTCGATTTCGCCGCCGGATTCGACCAGGGCCTCGCGGCAGGCCGTGAAGCCGGCGCCGGTGCGGTCGCGCAACTCTTTCACGAGTTGCGCGGATACATTCCCCTTCTTGGGATCCGGTGCTGTCGCCATAGCTCGACTCAATTCCTTTTTTCTGGTTTCGGGTTTTTGAACCCGGCCGGCTGGAACCAGCCGGCCTTGAGGTCATCGCGCGGCGCGGGGCTTATCGGCTTGTGCCTCGTCATCCGTTGCGACCGGAGCCGCGGCCTCTTCGACAGGGGCGTCAACCACAGGCTCCCCCTCGACGAAATCGCCCTCCTGTTTTTCGTACACCTCATACGGGCTGGTGTCGACGTAATCGACACTTTCTTCACCCGCGGCGCCGTCGGCGGCCTTCTGATCGGCGATCTGCGATTGCTCAAATGATTGCCGCCCCGCGAGAACCGCGTCGGAAATCTTCGACGTGAACAGCCGAATCGCGCGCAACGCGTCGTCGTTGCCCGGAATCACCCAGTCTACGAGATCCGGATCGCAATTCGTGTCCACGATCGCCACCACTGGACAGCCCATCCGGCGTGCCTCGCGCACCGCAATGACTTCCGCGTTGGGATCGATGATAAACATGGCGTCGGGCAGCACGGCCATATTCTCGACCCCGGAAAAGTTTTGCTTCAAGTGTTTCAGCTCGCGGTCGAGCCGCGCAGCTTCCTTCTTGGGCAGAGCGGCCATGCGGCCGTCTTCGACCATGGCTTTCAGCAGCTTCAATCTCTTGATGGATTTTTGGAGCGTCACCCAGTTGGTTAGTGTGCCGCCGAGCCAGCGATGGTTCACGTAATACATTCCGCAGCGCAGCGCTTCTTCGGCGATGGCTTCCTGGGCTTGCCGCTTCGTGCCGAGGAAGAGAACGATTTTGCCCCGCCCGGCCAATTCGGAAACGTATCGCGCGGCCTCGCGGAACATCTTCAGGGTTTTCTGCAGGTCAATAATGTGGATCCCGTTGCGCTCACCGAAAATGTATTCCTTCATCTTCGGGTTCCAGCGTCGCGTCTGATGGCCGAAATGAACTCCGGCCTCCAGAAGCTCCTTCATCGTTATTTCGACTCCCAAAGTACCTCTCTCTCTTTATAAGGGATGCTTGAGACCCCGGCGAGCCGGAAGCTTTCTCTCATCCCGCCGAGGCAGCATCTTTTTTTGCCGGTGCCTTGCCGGCCGTGAATTATCCCGGCCCGCCGTCTCGGCGAACCGGGACACTGCTTCGATTACCGCTTGCTGAACTGGAAGCGGCGCCGTGCGCCCTTCTGTCCGTACTTCTTCCGTTCCTTCATGCGCGAATCGCGCGTCAGGAAGCCGTTTTTCCGCAGTCCGGAGCGCAGGTCGGGATTCAACTTCGCGAGCGCTCGGGAAAGTCCCATGCGCACCGCGCCGGATTGTCCACCCACTCCGCCGCCCTTCACGATCGCTTTCACTTCGACTTGATCCGCCGTCTGCGTGAACTTCAGCGGCTCGACCGCAGCCGTGTGCCACGCGATATTGCGAAAATATTCCTCCACCGGCCGCCCATTCACCGTGAACCGCGCCGGCCCCATTTTGAGGTACACGCGCGCCACCGATTCCCGGCGGCGTCCCGTGCCGTAGAACTGCTTCCCTGCCATCGCTTCGATCGCACTCGAACCTGAACTCAACGTTCCTCCTCGTTCCACTTCTGCTCACATCGCGCTCGCGGCGGATACCTCCGGCAAGCGCGGTGATTTCGAATCCCTGTTGCCGGGTTACAACGCGAGCGGCTGGGGCTTTTGTCCGGCGTGGCGGGCGAGCGCTTCACTTCCGGCATAGACACGCAGCTTCTTGGCGCGGCGCGCGCGGAGCTTATTTTTCGGCAGCATGCCCAGCACCGCTTCGCGCACCACTTCCTCGGGACGGCGTTGCAACATCAAGCGAATCGAAGTTTCCTTCAATCCGCCCGGATAACCGCTGTGATGGCGATACACTTTTTGATCGATCTTGTTTCCCGTCAGCCTGACTCGCTCGGCATTGATCACCACCACGTGATCTCCGCAATCGAGGTAGGGCGTGAATTGCGGCTTGTCCTTGCCGATCAGGATTCGCGCGATGCGCGTCGCGAGGCGCCCCAGGACTTGCCCGTTCGCGTCCACCACAAACCAATTTTTTCCGGCCGTTACTTCTTCGGTTTCCCGGCCCGTTGGAACATACGTCCGCATCTCTCTGTCGCACCTTTCAGTCTGGAGACAATCGCCAAGTGTAAGCCATCCCCGCATCTTCTGTCAACGCGAACGCGTTCGGGCATTGGGTCAGTTTGGAGTTTCGGCTTTTGCAGGCACTAGGATGATTCGAATAACCGCGAAGGCAGCCAATACGTTGGAAATGACCAGACCAGCACCCCTCTCAAGCTTAGCGGACAGTGTATAGTCTCTAATATGAAAACAGACGATTACACATGCCTACCAATTGGAACAAAAATAGACAGAAGTGAAATTCAGATTTGTCCGCATTGCGAGAAACCTGGCCTCGCTAAAGTAATGAATGAAAAAACATCCTTTACGCATTTTCAATGGACCGGGATTAACAAGGAAGGATATTCCGAAATCGGAACGGATGAATGTCCTAAGTAACCGACTGCTCCGAAAATAAATATTCCCAAATACACCGTGTTATTGATTTCTGGACAAGCAATTCCTCCTCAAACCTGGGAGCCAGGGTATCCATCGACCCACGCTACGCGGATTCCTTGAATTGCTCGATGAACTTGTGCTCCGATAAATCCCAAATGAAATAGTCGCCCGGCTTACTCGACGCCAAGCTAATTAAACGCTTTTTCGCTTCGTGAATATCCTCTACTGTTTCGATCCAGGTAAGAGGCCCTGCGGGAGGCTTTACGAAAATGTCATATTTCGAACCCATGGATACATTCCATGACGAGAGGAGGCTTGGGCTGGAAAAGCATCCCGCCATTTAATTCCCAAGTCAAGTCATTAGAAATACGGATAATGGGCTACTTTGATCTTGCGGGTGGCACTTGCCAAGCCGTGAATCATCACAGGAGGTAAAGCCATGAAGCAATCAGTCGTCAGGTTCCTAATCGCGAACATTTACATCGCCGCTGCGTTCTGCGCCAGAAGCGGCATTCTGAGCGCCATTTGCATAGTGTTTGCTATTGTCTGGCTCGTGGCGGCATTTCTGGCAGAGGACAGGCGAACACAACCTCGCTCGCAAGGGGCTTGACGCACTTCAACGCTCTTTTTACCGCCTGGCATCGGTAACCTTCTTGCCGACGAGGGATCTGCTTCTTACTGCCTCGGTCTCGTCCCTGCCCGTCATCCTGAGGGAGCGCAGCGAACCGAAGGATCTCTCTTCGCCTTTGTGGCGCTGGCAGGCGAGCTGTTACTTCTGAGGCCCCGCTTCTAGAGCCGGTGGCGGTGAAGGACTTGTCCGGTAATCCAACCAACCGGGACTTGACCGCGTGGTCCGACGATAACTTCCGGTTTGCCGACGATCCGGGAGTCAGATCCCCGGGCTATTTAAGGGAACGCGAGCCGACAATGAGGATATCCACTAATCTTCTGGCGCTTGGCTGCCAATCGGGCGCGGACGCGACATTGGAGACGCCGACCAGAGCGTGGAGTAAGTCAATTGGATCGAGGTCGCTGCGTATCTCGCCGCTCTCAACGCCGCGCTTCACCAGTGCGCGAATCGCCTGATGCATCTTCGCGTAAGAGGCTTCGAACACCTTCTTGGGATCACCGAGCAGCGTATTGAGCGCGGGCGCGATGAGCTGCTTCGCTGCGATGGCATCAACGAATAACAACAGCCAGGCTCGCAGTGCGTCAGTCGGAGCCATCGTCTGCGCGAACTTCTGTTCGGCTGCGGCCAGCTTTTCCAACTCAGCCCGATAAACCGCCTGTAGAAGTTCCTCGCGCGTCGGGAAGTGGCGATACAACGTTCCAGGTCCGACGCCTACCTGCCTGGCGATGTCGTCAAGACTGGCGTTTGCGCCATGCCGGGCAAACGCTTCCTTCGCCACTTCCAGAATCCGTTCGCGATTCCGCTGAGCATCCGCTCGGGGCTTTCGCTGGACGCGTTTTGAATGTTTTTGGGCCATGAAAAAATACTTGCATCCGGAGACAGTCTCCGGTTATCTTATACGTTGCGGAGACACTCTCCGTTTTATTCGAGATGCGGTGGCTTGTCAATACCGATGTTCGGGCCCAATCTGGGCGAGCCGCCCGAAGGGAGAAAGAATATGAACATGGTGGATGTGTTTGGAGCGACTTCGACAACGGACGAGGTTCTATCCGGCGTGAATCTGCAGGGTAAACGAATCCTCGTGACCGGCGTTTCGGCGGGTCTGGGCATTGAGACGGCACGATCGCTGGCAGCGCATGGTGCAGAAGTAGTCGGTGCCGCGCGCGATTTGAAAAAGGCCGAAGCGGCGACTGCACAGGTCAGAAGAGATGCTGCGACTGCCGGCGGAAGTTTCGAGCTGGTTGCGCTTGATCTCGCCAGCCTCAAAAGCGTACGTGAATGTGCGGATGAGCTGCTGGCGAAGGGGCAGTTCTTCGACGTGGTTATCGCCAACGCGGGCGTGATGGCCACTCCCTTTGGCCACACGGCGGATGGCTTTGAGACGCAGTTTGGCACCAACCATCTCGGCCACTTTGTCCTGGTCAACCGGATTGCGCGGCTTCTGCGCAAAGGCAGCAGGCTGATCAACCTCTCTTCCTCAGGTCACCGTTTTTCCAACGTAGACCTGGACGATCCCAATTTTGAGCGAACGGCTTACGAACCGTTCGTCGCCTACGGCCGCTCGAAGACCGCGAACATTCTTTTCGCCGTCGCGTTTGACCGGCGCCACCGTGGAAGCGGGGTGCGTGCCGCCGCCGTGCACCCGGGAGTCATTCAAACCGAGCTTGCGCGCAGTGTAGATCCGGCCCGCCTTCAGGCATTGATCGACCAAATCACCAAAGAACGGGCTGCGGAGGGTAAGGAACCCTTCCAATGGAAGACGGTTCCACAAGGTGCCGCAACATCGGTGTGGGCGGCAGTGGTCGCTCCGGCAGAAAAGATCGGTGGCAATTATTGCGAGAACTGCCATGTCGGCGAGGTCGTGGCGGACTCTGCGGCGATCAGCAGCGTCAGCGAAGGCGTGCGCGGTTATGCGCTCGATCCAAACAACGCGGAAGCGCTGTGGAAGAAAAGCGAAGAAATGGTCGGAGAGAGGTTTTAAGGATCCCTAAGGATCAGGAGGAACGAACAATGAAGATATTTGTGACAGGAGCTACGGGATTTATCGGTTCGGCCGTCGTGAAGGAGTTGATCGGCGCGGGGCATCAGGTGCTCGGCCTCGCGCGTTCTGAAGCAGGGGCCAAGTCTCTTATCGCCGCTGGTGCCCAGGTGCATCGAGGTGATGTCGAAGCCCTGGAGAGCTTGCGAAGGGGAGCGGCCGCCGCTGACGGCGTGATTCACACCGCCTTCACTCACGACTTCTCGAAATTCAAGGAGAACTGCGAAATCGACAGGCGCGCGATCGAGGCTCTCGGCGCCGAACTTGCTGGTTCGGATCGACCCTTCATCGTCACCTCCGGCACGGCGATCGCGGGCCACACGCTGGGACGCGTGGCGACGGAAGAAGATGAGCCAGCTTCCGGCCCCAATGCGATTCCGCGCGTGGCATCGGAAGAAGCAGCAGCCGCGGTCGCCGCGCGTGGCGTGCGCGTGTCAGTCGTACGCCTCCCGCAAGTTCATAATACTTTCAAGCAAGGGCTCGTCACTTTCGCCATCGCCATGGCTCGTGATAAGGGCGTGTCAGCGTACGTCGGCGACGGCTCAAACCGGTGGCCGGCGGCACATCTGCTCGATGCTGCGTGTCTCTATAGACTCGTGCTGGAGAAGGGTTCCGCGGGAGCCAGATATCATGCTGTCGCCGAGGAAGGCGTGCCCTTTCGAGACATCGCCGAAGTAATCGGCCGCGGCCTCCAGGTTCCGGTCGTCAGCAAGTCCCCCAAGGATGCAATGGAGCATTTTGGCTGGCTGGCGACCTTCGTGGGGAGCGACTTGCAGGCGTCTTCCGCTAAAACGCAGAAGCAGCTCGGATGGCGTCCGACAGAGCGTGGGTTAATTCCCGATCTTGAACAAATGAACTATCACGAGGCTGCTACAGTTGCCGCGTCTGCGGCGCGACGCAGCTAAGCGTTGGAATTGGGAGGAGCAAACCATGGAAATCAAAGATCGCGTATTCATTGCGACCGGGGCTTCGTCGGGCATAGGGCTGTCCACGGCGATCGCTCTGTCTGATCGCGGCGCGAAAGTCGCCCTTCTCGCTCGCAGCACCGATGCGGTGAAAGAATTAGCACAGAAGCTTCCGGGCAGCTTGCCGGTCACGGTAGACATGACGCAGTTTGATCGAGTGCGGGAAGCCGTAGGCGCTGTGCACCAGCATTACGGCCGCATCGACGGTCTCGTAAACAATGCAGGCCGCAGCTATGCGGCCGGAATAGAGGAGATCGACCCTGCGCTTTTTGACGAAATCTTCCATCTCAATGTCCTGGGACCAATCGTCGCAATGCAGGCTGTGATTCCGGTGATGCGGGCGCAAGGCGGCGGGAGCATCGTAAACATCAACTCGGGAACTGCTTTCATGATCCTTCCTCAGTACAGTGTTTACTCGTCGTCGAAGCGGGCGCTGCTTGGATTTAGCCTCACGGCACGCGCCGAGTTGGAAAAGGACCGCATCGTCGTGAGTGAAATCTACCCGTCAATCACGGCGACAAACTTCGGCAAGACCAGGATGGGGAATCCAGCCGGCGGGCCGGCGGTCAATTTCGCCGATGGTGACAAGCCTGAATTCGTCGCCGGCCTCGTTTTGCAGGCTGTCGAAGAAGGCCAGGCGCAATATTTCGCGAATGATCGTCTTCGCAAAATGGCCGGGGTGGCGGCCTAGGCCACGCTCGCCCTGGCTAAGCTGCTTCGACAACAACAGAGCCCGAAGGTGATTGTTGGCTGTCACCGGTAGATCAACCATGCGCCACCCATCCACGGGATCTTCGTGGTGAGTCGGCGGGACATATCGTCAACGTATCGGGCTCCTCCGGCTCGCTGACGTTGAACGCGGACCCGACGAGCCCGCACTGCGTGATCCCGTGGTGATGTAGTCGAACTTCGGACATCGGAAAGTATTCTGCGATCGCTCCCGAATAACGGGCAACCCGGAAGTAAACCTCAAGTCCTGATTAACGCTGTTACCGGACAAGTGCCCTCTGACTCCTCGCGAGGTCCCGCCCAGGGAATCCCCTGCGTTTTTTCAATCTGACCCACCTCATCTTGCCCGTCATCCTGAGGGAGCGCAGCGAACCGAAAGATCTCTCTTCGCCTTCGTAACGCTGGCGTCCCGCCGGCTCTCTTACTTCCGCCTTTGCGTTTACGTTGTCATCCCGAGCGAGTCCGCGGCTTTTCTGGCGGACGACGAGGGACCTGCTTCCTACTGCCTCGCTCTCGTCCCTGCCCGTCATCCTGAGGCAGCGCAGCGAACCGAAGGATCTCTCTTCGCCTTTGTGGCGCTGGCAGGCGAGCCCTTACTTCTGAGGCCCCGCTTCTAGAGCCGGTGGCGGTGAAGGACTTGTCCGGTAATCCGTCTTATCGGGGGTTAGTGAAGTCTCCGAGTGGCCGGTCAGTCCTCAGCGATTTAGAGGCTCACTCGCTCGCTGACGCCACTCGCCCTTCTGCTTCACCCTTACCCGAGTGTTGCGAACGTCTCCGATGTACGGCTTTTCGTTGAATGTGGCTCTGACGGAGGCTAGGCGAGCGTGTTGCCGCTGGCCACGGGAGGAGCGTCTTTGAGGCAGATGCTTTTCTCTGTTCTGCGCAAGGCGAATGGTTCGCGCGCTGAAGATCAGGGCGGCAGGATTTGCTCTGGGTCGCGCCCTTCAGCCATCACCTGACCCAGCCTTGTAATACTGAAGAGTTCCTTAAGGCGCTGGTTCAAATTGATGAGCTTCAACTGGCTGTTGGCAGCTTTCGCCGATACGTACAAACCGACGATCGTACCCAACCCGGAGCTGTCCATGTAGCTCACGTTCGTTAAATCCAGCACGACAGATTTGCTCTCCGAAAACAGTGGCTTGACCGTCGACTTTAACGATGGGGCTGTGTCCGACGTTATCCTGCCGGTGCAACGGACGGTTGTCTCGGTAGATGTCCCGTCTGTGGTCAGAACCAGTTCGGATATGGGAGCAGCATTCGAGGCCATAGAAACCTCCTCTCGTTCCAATGCCCATCGCGAGGGTGGCGCAGTTGGGAGGCGCGATTATAGCAGGCAATACAGTTGCGCCATATCCAAAAAAAGGATCTCCTTTTAGTGCCCTGAATCTCCCGGACCATTCTGCTCGCAAGCGGTCTTGTACGACCAAAGCTGCATATGTGAACAAAAACCGAAATTATGCCGCACCTTGTTGGGCTGTGGCGCGTAATCGAGGTCGTTCCTCGTCGCTTTCTCGGACACTGCTCCCTCCGCATTCTTCCTCCTGAGCGATTCGGCTTGCCACTCAGCGGTCGTGGAAGAACGCACAAGACGAGTGGGCCTCGAAAACCGTGTGGCATCGCGTGGTCGCTTGGAACAACCTACCTTCAAGCCAAGCTGGGTCAGATGCCTGATGAACGCCGTTACCGGACAAGGGCCCTCTGACTCCTCGCGAGGTCCCGCCCAGGGAAACCCCCTGCGTTTTTTCAATCTGACCCACCACCGCTCCTCTTCGTCCGTCATTCTGAGCGGAGCGAAGAATCTCTCTTTCTATTGCTCTGGCCTTTGCGCTGTCACCCCGAGCGAGTCCGCCGGCTTTTCTGGCGGACGACGAGGGATCTGCTTCTTGCTGCCTTACTCGCCCCTGCCCGTCATTCTGAGTCCGCCTGGGCGGAAAGGATCTCTCTTCGCCTCTATAGCGCCGGCATCCCGCCGGCTCTCTTTCTTTCGCCCTCGCCGTTTGCGCAATGCCTACTTGTTCGCGTGATCCCCCGTCCCAAGAAAATGTAACGACACGTATGGCGCATCACCCACCACCCAACTATCGTGACCGGGGATTTTGAGGGGATTTGAGATTTTTTAGATAGGTTACCGCGCCGACGCCCAATTTCAACAAGCTGACGTCGATACGTCAGAGGCTAAAGGCCTGAAGCGGCGGAGACAAAGACAGTGCGGGGCTCCCTCCGTACACTCCAAAAGACTGCACGCCCCAAACATCCAGCGGTACACCTCCGCGTTGAGCTCGTACGCTCGTCAAAAACACCCCAGAAATCACGCGTTTCGTTGGTATGTCAATTCCAAAGTCGTCTACTGTCATGGCGTCATTCAACAATCATCCACGGAGAGTCGCACCATATTTGCCGTCGCATTTACGAATTGCGTGGTCAATCTGCCTTGGCGGAATTGTGTGGTATGAAGTGGTATGCCCCCTTCGGTCAAATGGAGGTCCTATGTTACTTAAAAAATGCTATTGATCCCTGACCAAGTTAGGGTTGAAGCCTCGATCCAGCCGGTCCGGCCGGCGGCGTCTCTGATCTGCACCCACCACTTTGCTTGTGGCTCTTCTTCCACCTCACCGACAATCGGGCCTATCCACTGCGACTCGATTTTATTTTTGCACGCCTGATCAGACGGATTACAGTTCAGAGTCAGGGGAAAGTTCTTCCCAGTGAGTTGTACACCGTCAATTAGTTTGCCCATCATCCAGACTTTCCAATAGCCCTCACTTTTGTAGGTGAGGATGTATATTTCTCCAGATTCCATTATGCCACCCAAGTTGGGTACACGAATTGGATGGATAATTCTAATCTTTCCCGGTTTGGTGGTCACGACGCCGGTCAAGGCCGTCACCTCTTGTCCCTTGCTTAGGGTGAATAGCGTAGTGCTCGCGCCTTGGCTCGGATGGACTGCCGTAGCCTTCGGCACAGTCCACGCTCCATAGCGGCAATACTCACCAGGACAAACACCCGGATCAACGAATGTGGTAGGTGGATTGGGAAAGTCTCGCACGGTCGCCCCAATTGCGGTATCCAATAAGAATGGCTTTGCTGGGGCGAGTTCTGCGGGAAGCTGCTGAAACCAAGAAATCGGATCCGTCCACTTACTCGTGAATAGCTTGCTCTTTGTCTGGTCGCCAGTGCCGTAAATGTTCGGCGGACTATTCCAACTCGGATCAGACATGTAGCGTCCGCGAAAGTGTCTTACCTCAAAATGTGAATGGCACCCCCAGGCCGCTCCTGTTCGACCTACTTTTCCTAACAACGTGTTTTCCTGGATAGTACTCCCCAGCTTCACCAAGGGGGGATCTTGCATGTGAAGATAAATCGTCTCAGTTTCATGAAGCGGCGGTTCCGGCAAAGTGCGCCCAGTGCTTGTGGCTGCGTGCTTCAACCTAATCATGTAGCCGAGATATGGGAAGTCTCGATCGCTGCTGTCCGCTACCATATCAACAACTACGCCATCCGCGACTGCATATATCGGCAGTCCGCAGTCTGCAACTAGGTCCAGACCAGGGTGAGTATCTGTGGCGTCTTCAGGACCATGAGCTAACTCAAGGATCTCGTTCTTTCCGAATCCGATCTTCTTGACCAAAGTTCCATGACGAAACTCGCCGGGGCAGGCCCCGGGCACAACCGGATTGGAGAATTGAAGACAGTTCTTCGGAGTCCCACCTTGCGGACGTACCGCCGTAGAAGCATCAGCCTGAGGTGAACTCTGCTCGAGCCTTGCCATTGTATCTTTGGATGTGAAATCAGTCCGAATCCTCGAGGCGTCTTGACTTCCAGTCGGCTGCGAGTGACTGAGTGTTGGCAATAAGACGCCCGAGGCCAATACGAAAGCACTCAGGAATAAGCCTTCTAGGATCCTGTGCGACATTCTTGCGATCCCGGCTCGCGCGAAGTTTGTCTTCGACTTAGGTGCATTGACTTGGATCATTGTCGAGGAGGTAACCAGATAAATGGTCCTACTCAACGGACGCTAGTTTCCACTCTGAATCGTACTTCCTGTATATCATTTTCGACTGCACCATTCCCTTGGGAACGCCCTTGTTAAATGACGCGCAGGGGGCAAATACATACACTTGCATCATTGTAGGTTGTATTGTCCAGTGGTATTCGACACCAACAAATAGCGTCGCTTCATTGTTCTCAACCTTCTGTTTGGAAATTTTCACACCATCAACCACTGTGCGATGATTTTTCGTACACGGCTCAAATCTAGACATAGCATCTTCTTTGATTTGGGAATCCGGCGGGCCGGTCGCCACGACAGACGGTAGCCCGGAACAATTCATCACCGACAGTGAGAAGACTGCAAGTGAGATAGCTACTACGGGTCTGGTTTTCATTTTTTCCTACTTCCGACTTGTCCTGCACCCGCGAATCGCGACCCTTCTCTTGGCTGCGGATCTCGAGAGACGAATTGGATCGGGGTATATGCGTCCGCCGGGGGCAACCTTTGCGCGAAGTATGCCAGTCGTGTTAATAGCCGTCAAGTACTTAGAATAGACAAAGTGAATACGGTATTTACTGCATGAATGGAGTTCGTGCGACGCAACAGAAACCGTGTGCGTCACCTTTGACGTAGCGGCTTTTCGAGCGTCGCCACTTTTTCACTGAGCTAAGTCGGAAAGGCGGACGCCTGCGACGATTCACACACAACTTCAGCTTTCGCTTCTAGTACACGGTCACGGCGGCGATGCGCTGGGAACAGTCCATTGGGTCATAGCCCGCCTCGAAGTACCATGACGTAGATGTTCCCTCCTTCCCAACAGCCTCGGCTTATGTCTGACCGAACATCATCCCACGCAGAGAAAACGCTGCCCTTGTCCGTACTGTCACAAATCAAGAAGCACGAGAAATCATAATCCCAGGCGGCATATCTCTTGTCTTTTTCAACGTGCGGCAGCCCGCGATAGTAAAAGCTCTGATAAATCCCCGTGACCAAAGCCGTCTTCGCCGCTTCCGCTCCTCCTTTCGGGAAATACTTAGCTTCGAACAGAGTAGTGTAGGGGCAGGGACTACGGAGAGCCAAGTCGGGGCAGCTTTGGGAGACACAGGATTTAGTTGCCTTGTCCCACCACCTGCCCGCAACGCTCTTGGCAGTTGCGCCAAGAACTTTCGTAAAGGGGTGCCTCAATGCACTCTTAGGCGATCCCGAAGCAATCGTCGGATGGCTTCTATACGATTCTGAAAGGAGCGCACGACATGCTTCCTCTCTAGATAGGCTGAGTTCCGATTTTAGGAATTCGTGAATCGGATCAATGACGAACTGATTCAGGAAGGCGCCTTCCGGAAAAGCCTTGCATTTATCGTTCGGCGATTGTGAATTCTTCGCGTTCAAAACCGTTTCTCGGACCTTTCGCCTAAGTTCGTCGCTGGAGGGCAGGCGCGAAGTTAGATGATCGTGCAACTTGTCGAAGAATGTCCTGGCTGCTCTCTTTTTGTGAGCCACAACGATCAACCATTACCTCCGGTCGAACCGCTCTGGGTCAGAATTTCCGATTTGGATTTCCGACTTGTGCGCATCGTACGCTTCTTCTGCCCTTGGACACAACGAACTTGAACCCAGCGAGCGTTCCGACAAGAATGTATTCAATTTGCAGTGTTTTGGCGATTGCCTGCGTATCTAGCGATGTTTCGTGCGAAAACACCTCAGACTGCGTGTAATTACCGAGGACAGGCGGCAGGTGGCCAAGCCTTTCGCATCCGTCTTTTCCACGATTCACGTTCGTGCGGGCGAAAGTTTCAGTTCGAATTCCGACCTCGCAGTTGTCGTCTGTTTTCTTTGGGCGTGGAATTTGGTCTTTGGGGTGCCGCATCCTTTGCGCCGTTCGCAAAGGGTGCGATGGTTTTGACACTTAGCTCTTAACTTTCAACTCTGAAGTCTCAACCGTTAACTCTAAATGTCCTCATCACGGTCCATCGTAATCTCCCGAACGAACTTCACAATGTCCCCTTCCCTCAATTTCCGGCACAGCCGGCTCAGCGTCGCCTGCTCCCGCCCGTCGAGCACCCTCATATGCGACTTCACCACCTTCGCGTGCTTCGGAAAAACGTGCGCGATCAAATCTTTTCCTTCCGGCGTCAGCCGCAGCAGGATGATTCTTCGGCCCCGCCGATCCTCAGCGCCCCGGCGTCTTGCTTGCTCTGCGCGTTTCCTGCCGAGGCGTCGAACGCGCCCCGCACCGGCCGAAGGGTCCCTCAACCGAACCGGTGGAAGAGACGAATGCACGCGGCGCACGCACCCGCTGCTCACGAGGTCCTCGATTACATATCGCACGTTCTGCTTGCTGCAACGAAACGTGTGGCTGATCGCCTGCTGGTACTGCGGTCCGTGCCGGTAGATCCTTTCGAGCACTCGAAACTGCGTAACAGTCAGGTCCCACGAATCGAGCTGCCGGTTCATCTCATCGCGGATCCAATCTGCCGCGTCCATCAGGTCGATGTAGGCGTTGAACGCCCGGACGGTTTTTGCCCGCGCGCCCGTGAGTTTTCGCGCCATCGCCGCACCGCATCCTTTTCGGGGCTTGCCCGCCCAAGATCGCTAATTTTCGCTCGATTTAAGGGTAGAGTATTTTACCATTTTATTACATCTTTTTTCGGGGTGCGAGACGAGCTGCCGGCAACGAAGAGTTCGCCGGAGATGACAACGCGCAGAGGGGCGACCGCAATTCGTGGACGCTGGGAAAAGCGGCGCGGGCCTCGTCCCGATGGCTCGGGACAAGGCCCGTCCGCGCGGAATTACGCGATTTTAATCCGAGGAAGAAGATGAAGTGGTGGACGCAGCGCCCGTTCGAGCGGCCCGCGTGTACGCCGGCTTCTCGAGGTCGTTGTCGCTTCCTTCGCCGGCCTTATCGATTTCGATCGAGCCTTTGAAGTACGCGCCGTCCTCGATCATGATACGCGCCGTCGTGAGGTCGCCAACCACCGAGCCGTCCTTCTTGATCTCGATGCGGTCGCGCGCCCGCAGATTTCCTTTCACGTTGCCGTACACCACCACTTCGCGTGAAATGACGTCCGCTGTTACTTTTGCGCTCGCGCCGACCGTGAGCTTACGATCTTCGAGGTGGACCAAACCTTCCACCGTGCCGTCAATCGTCAGGTCTTCGTTGCCCGTGATCTCGCCCTTGACGTGCAGGCTTGCCCCGAGCCGAGCCGTTCCGCCGCTTGTCGTCGCGGGATACGTCGAATCCAAAGGTGCCATGGTCTTTGCCTCCCCGAGATATGGTGACGCGCTAGTTCCGGATGACTTCACTTGCTGCGGGAGCGGCGCCTTCGCCGGGACGTCAGGCTTCTTGTCTCCCCACATGGAGCCTCCTCGGGCTCAACTTCGCCTAAAACCGGGAATAGATAAAGACTGGGTCTTTGAATGTAGTCCCCTGCGAATCGTAAGGCAAATGCAAAATCGGGAAAAAGTGTCCTGCGAGGCAATGCTGAAGCAAGGGTTGAACTTGATGCCCTCGGCGTGTGACCGGGGACTCGGCCTTACTGGCTCATATCCTGGAAAACTCTTCTAATACTTCCGTAGAACGCCGACCACGCGGCCCTGGATTCTGACATCCGTGGCCGACACCACGATCGGCGACATCTGCGAGTTTGCCGGCTGCAAACGAACCTTCCCGCCGGCTTCGCGATAGAATCTTTTCACGGTGGCTTCATCTTCGCCTACTAGCGCGACGACAATCTCGCCTGGATTGGCTACTTGCGTTTGCTCGACGACAATGAAATCGCCATCGAGGATGTGGTCCTCGTGCATGGAATCGCCCTTTACCTGAAGCACGAATGTGTTTTGGCCGCGCGCAAAATCGGCCAGCGAAATCGTTTCGCGGTCTTCGACCGCTTCGAGAGGGCGCCCGGCGGCGATGCGTCCGGCGAGCGGCAGCTCCACGATGTGGCGATCGAGCACCTGCTCGCGTACCGGTTTCGGAAGCTGCAAGACTTCAATCGATCGGCTCTGGTTGTAGCCGCGGCGGATGAACCCCTTTTTCTCGAGCGTTTGAAGATGTTTGTGCACCGTCGCGAGCGAAGTCAGCTTCAGCGCGTGCGCAATTTCCTCAAAGCTCGGCGAGTAGCCGTTCTTGTTCAGGAAACTCACCAGGTAGTTCAGAACTTCCTTCTGCCTTTTCGTCAGCGACATGTAAGGTCTCCCAGGATCGCGGTTGGACTATAGGCGAAGTAAAAGCGAAAGTCAATGGTACTCCGGGACAGGTTCGCTTGCCCCAGCGCTGCCATCTTGGATTCCGGCAAAGACTAATGACAGTCGATTCGCGCCCATCCAATTTGGGCGTTGGCAATCACTCTCCACTTCTCCAAACTGAGATATTCACTTCACGGAATCGCCATGCTGCGCATCGTCTCAGCGGACTCAAGAGAAACCGTCCAAAAAGCAGCCGTACTTTTCCGTGAATACGCCTCCAACCTCACGGTCGATTTATCTTTCCAGGAATTCGAGGCCGAGCTTGCAGAGCTTCCTGGTGACTACGCTCCGCCCCAGGGTTGTCTGCTCCTGGCTTTCATAGAAAGTTCGGCCGAAGGCCAGCTCGGATCCGAAGTTCCAGGCCTGGCGGGTTGTGTCGCCCTACGGCAGTTCGAGAGCACGACCTGTGAAATGAAGCGTCTGTACATCCGGCCGCAGTTTCGCGGGCGGGGCGTGGGCCGAGGGCTCGCGCGGGCCGTGATGGATGCGGCGCGGAGGATCGGCTATCGCAGCGTGCGCCTCGACACGTTGCCGGAGATGGCGAAGGCGCAGGCCCTCTATCGTTCCCTCGGCTTCCGGGAGATCCTGCCCTACCGATTTAACCCCGTGCCCGGCGCACGCTTCTTCGAAATGGGCTTGGTATAAACGAAGTAGAACGGGATGCATATCTTTTGTCCTGCTATACGCCTAACCAGGAGTTTGCATCTAAGTCAAACAGAAGGTATCGAGGTAATGCTAACGGCATGAGAGCTCGACGATTTCGATTTTCGCGTAACCCGTGCCGTGCTACTATTTTGAAGGGCAATTTTCCGAAATCCTACGTGAGCTCATTTTGACGAAATGTTGGGGTGTCATCATCTGTCCAGTCGACTCATCTTGGAAGTGAGGGTCCTAGGAAACCATGTCTACGACAATCGTTGAAATCCCGGGTCGAAAGCGCGAGGTCATCGACAAGGCCGTAATTCGCTTCTGTGGGGACTCCGGCGATGGCATGCAGATTACGGGGAACCAGTTCACCAACACCGTGGCGCTTTACGGCAACGACTTGGCCACGTTCCCCGACTACCCCGCCGAGATTCGCGCCCCTGCAGGCACCCTACCGGGCGTCAGCGGGTTCCAGGTTCATTTCTCCTCAAGCGATGTCTATACGCCGGGCGATTCCGTGGACGCGCTGGTGGCCATGAATCCAGCGGCACTCAAGATGAACCTCGCGGATTTACGGCCCAACGGTATTTTGATCGTCAACCTCGACAGCTTTAAGGAGACGGATCTTCGCAAAGCGCAAATGACCTCGAATCCCATCGAGGACCATTCGCTGGACGCATACCGGCTGTTCGCGGTCGAGCTGACGCGGCTTACACGCGCCGCGCTGAAGGAATTAGGGCTCGATGCCAAGAGCATGGACCGCTGCAAGAACTTCTTCGCGCTCGGGATGTGCTACTGGCTCTACAACCGGTCGATGGAAGCGACGCTTCGTTGGATCGACGACAAATTCAAATCCAAACCGCAGCTTGCCCAGGCCAATCGTCTGGCCTTGCAGGGCGGCTGCAGCTATTGCGAGGCCACCGAGGCATTTCAAATCTCGTACGAGATTCCACCCGCAAAGCTCGCGCCCGGGTTGTATCGCAACATCAGCGGAAACACTGCCCTCGCTCTGGGATTCGTTGCTGCTTCCCAAAAGGCCGGCATCCCTTTGTTTCTCGGCTCTTACCCGATTACACCGGCTTCCGACATCCTCCACGAGCTGTCCCAGTACAAGGACTTCGGAGTAATCACTTTTCAGGCAGAGGATGAAATTGCCGCCGTTACGTCGGCCATCGGTGCCGCCTATTCCGGCGCTCTGGGAATCACGGCCACATCAGGCCCGGGCATGGCGCTGAAGACCGAGGCTCTCGGCCTGGCCGTGGCTGTCGAGTTGCCGCTTGTCATCTGCGACATTCAGCGCGGAGGCCCCTCGACGGGTCTGCCGACGAAAACCGAGCAAGCAGACCTGTTGCAGGCCATGTTCAGCAGAAATTCGGAGGCTCCTATTCCCGTAATCGCGGCGTCAACCCCGGGAGATTGCTTCTGGGTCGCGCTCGAAGCCAGCCGTATCGCTATCAAGCACATGGTGCCCGTCATCATCCTTTCGGACGGCTATCTTGCCAATGGCGCCGAGCCGTGGAAGATTCCCGAAGTGTCCGAGCTGCCAGACATCCCCGTGCACTTCGCCACCAACCCGGAGAATTTCCAGCCCTACCGACGCGATCCGGAAACGCTCGCGCGGCCCTGGGCCATACCGGGCACACCCGGCCTCGAGCACCGCATTGGAGGCATCGAGAAGCAGGACGTGACCGGCAACGTGAACTACGACCCGCTCAACCATGAGCGCATGGTTCGAATCCGCGCTGCCAAGGTCGAAGCCGTCGCGCTGGACATCCCGGACGTCGTTCCCGCGGGTGATCCCGAAGGTGACCTTTTGATCGTAGCTTGGGGTTCAACGCACGGCCCGATAACGGCAGCGCTGAATGCTCAGCGTTCCACGGGCCGGCGAATCGGCCACGTTCACTTGCGGCATCTGAACCCGCTGCCAAGAAATCTCGGACAGGTTCTCAAGCGCTACAAGAAGATTCTTGTCCCGGAGATGAATATGGGGCAGCTCATCATGCTCCTTCGCGCTAAGTACCTGGTGGACGCGCAGGGACTCAACAAGATTCAGGGGAAACCCTTCCAGCAAGCCGAAATCGAACGCAAAATTCAAGAATTGGTGGGCTAATGCGCGTATCAATCCCAGGAGAATGGAAATGACTACGGCCACTTTACCGGTCTACACGAAAAAGGATTACCAGACGGACCAGGAGGTGCGCTGGTGTCCGGGCTGCGGAGACTACGCGATCCTTTCCGCCGTGCAGTCCGTGTTCGCTGAGCTTGGGATTCCCCGCGAAAAATTCGTGATCGTTTCCGGCATCGGCTGCTCCAGCCGATTCCCGTATTACATGAACACATTCGGCTTCCACACGATTCACGGGCGCGCGCCTGCTGTGGCCACCGGCGTAAAACTGGCGCGGCCGGACCTCGACGTCTGGGTGGTTACGGGCGACGGCGACTCGCTCTCGATCGGCGGCAACCATACGATTCACATGCTGCGCCGAAACGTGGGGATTAAAGTCCTCATGTTCAATAACAAGATCTACGGCCTGACCAAAGGGCAATACTCGCCGACCTCTGAATACGGCAAAAAGACAAAGTCAACTCCATACGGTACCGCTGACCGACCGTTCAATCCCATTGCGCTGGCAATTGGGTCCGAAGGCACTTTTGTAGCTCGCTCTGTGGACGTGTTCCAACAACATTTGAAGGATACGTTGAAAAAAACGGCCGCCCACCAAGGCGCGGCTTACGTCGAGATACTTCAGAACTGCAACATCTTCAACGACGGCGCATGGATAGACCTGACTGAAAAAGATGCACGCAGCGAGCACATCGTTCAGCTCGAACACGGCAAGCCGCTCATCTTCGGCAAGAACCGCGACAAGGGCATTCGGCTGAAAGGTCTCGATTTGGAGGTGGTCCAGCTCGGCAATGGGATCACCGAAAAGGATTTGCTCGTTCACGACGAGAATCATCCGCGCCCGGCCTACGCATTTCTGCTCGCGCACATGGAGCAACGACCCGGCTTCCCCACTCCCATCGGCGTTTTGCGCGCGTGGGACTTGCCGCGTTACGAGGATCTCATCGCCAAGCAGATTCTCGATGTCGAGACGAAAAAGGGAAAAGGCGATCTCGCAAAGCTTCTTCGCGCGGGCGATACATGGGAAGTTCGCGCCTAGCGAAATTTATTTCTTGCGTTGAAGATCCCTTGTGCTCCGCCGTTTTCTTTCGCCCGGCAGTTTCGGTACCGCCGCTGTGCGCCAGTCCTGCCCTGACGGGACGCGCCCAACTCCGGCCGCGTAAATAATGCCCTCCGTCACGCCGTCGATTCCAAGATCTTTTTCGATGCGGGACTCCGCGAGCGCCATGGTGCAGAATGGCGCAAGCCCGAGCCACGTGGCGACCAAGCAAAATGTTTGGCAGAGATGTCCCGCCTCAATCAGCACGACGCGATAAGCTCGGGGAGAATGGTACTTCCACTGCGTTCGCGGAAATACAGCGGTCATTAGAATAAGGGCCGCTGCGTCCGAAAACCACGTTTGGCCCGCCAGGTAACTCGTGATTTGGCGGCTCGCCGCACCGCGCCGCAGCAATTCCAGATGGTGACGCTCCGAATCGTAATGATAGAGGCCGGGAGCTGTGTCCTTGACGCGCCGCACCAAGACGTAGGCTTCGATGGGATGCAACGCTCCGCCAGAAGGCGACGTCTTGAGAGCAAAGCGCCCAACGCCGGGCACGGAAACCCACTCACGAACGCCCCACGTAAGCCCGAGCAACGTCCCCAGATCTGAAAGCGCCAGCGGCTGGCGGGAGAATCTTCGCCAAGTGTGCCGCTCGAGCAGCGCACGCGCAAACTCGCCGCGAGTCCGCGGCGGCGGTAGACGCGTCTGCGGAGCACGGGCGTAGCGCTTGACCGGATTCGGCATCGGCGCCCTGCGAGCCAATCGGCGGAGATCTTGAGCGAGCGTTGCGTAATCGGTTTCATACGGGGGGTTCTGAGTGGAGAAATGAAGGAAGCCTGCCGCCGGATTCCAGTCTTTCCAGGAGGACAGGAGCCGTTCGATGCGGCCTTCTTTGCGGTCGGAGCGATTCAAAAAGGAGTGACTGACAAGATCATCAATCGCTTTTCGCAGAGCTGAAGGATCGTATTCGTTCAGGTGCAAAAAAAGCGCTTGGGCCGGACGCCAACGGTCAAAAAAGTTCAGAACTTCACAAGCAATCGGCGCGGCACTCGCGCGCATGCACGTTGCAAAATTCTCGAAGACGAGGCGCCCGTCCTGCCAATAAGAAACGACGAAAGGGGAACGCCGAAAAGCCAGTTGGTTTGCTTTTCGCATGCCTCAATTCGACCGGACGCGCGCCCGGCGAGAACAGTTCCGAATATTTCTCCGTACGAAATTACCGGGCAAAGCAACCGATTGGAATCACTGCTTTGGCCACGCTTAGAAGGCGGAGTTCACAATCGATTTTCTGCTTCTTTGCTTTGCCGACGCGCCGGCGGAGTGCCCGTAGCTCCCTTTCCGCCTTGGCGATTTCTTTTCGAATCGAACGCACCGAAACCTGGACGCTGCTCATATTCACCTCCCAGCAGAAACCGTTGTCGGAGTGAATGCTCGAGGCCGTGAATCGAATTCTACCCGGAACGCGGGTTAGAGCACCGGAGTCTAGTCCTCCGCCTCCAAGCGGTCAAGGCGAATTGCCCGGCGGGCGCAGTCCACTTGGCAGGCTTACCTGCGAATTAACCTAGAGACCCATCCGGTGAACCAAGGCCTGGAAACGCGGGTCGGAGCGAAGGCTTGCGAATCTCGGATGGACATTGATGTTGATCACGCGCAAGGCCTTCTCCTCGTACGCCTTGTTCAGCCACTGGATGGTCTTATCCTTGTCGCCCAAGCCGGCATACACGAGAGCGAGGTTGTATGAAGAGACATACTGTTTAGAGGAAAGCGCAAGAAATTCTCGCAAGATGGCGAGCGCCTCCTGCTTCCTTCCCGCAACCGCGTAAGCGTTTGCAAGCTCCGCTTTGTAAGACGTTTCATTTCCGGAGAGAGAAAGCGCTTTTCGCAACTCTGCAAAGGCGTCTTCAAATTTCTCCTTCTCGAGATACGCTTGCCCGAGATATCCGTGAGCCACGGGAAAGTTCGGGTCCAGCTCCAGCGTCTTGCGAGCTTGTTCGATGGACTCGTCGTAGTTCCCAGCCAGGTAAAAACACCAGGCGACGTTTGCGTTGATGATCGGGGAGCGCGGGTCGAGTTCCTGAGCCAACTTGATCTCGGCGATGGCTTGGTCGTTCTTCCCCGCAACGGAAAGGGCCAGAGCGTTCCAGTGATGAGCGTTGGCGTCGCCGGGGTTTAATTCGATGGCGCGTTGAAACTCAGCGAGCACACCGGCCCAATCAAGGCGGAATTCCCGAATTAAGCCGAGAGCGGCGTGAGCCTCGGCAAGACTGTCATCGAGCTGCAGAGCTTTTTGGGCGGCCGCTTCAGCGTTCTGCAACATGAGTGCAGGCGCCACATCTTTGTAATCAGCCAGCAAGGCTAATGCCCCAGCGAGCCCCGCATAAGCAGGCGCGTATGTGGGATCGAGCTGGATTGCCTGTTGGTAGTCCGTCACGGCCTGGCTCAATGCTTCGCCGGTTCGCTTGGCTGAGTTGTAGCGCCCCTGGAGATACGCGTCATACGCCGCCGGCACAACGGAGCGGCTGCTCGAGAGCCTCGCCTGTTCCTCCTGCGTGAGCCGGATCCGGATTTCTTTGACGATGTCGCGCGCCACGTCGTTTTGAAGCGAGAGCACGTCGTTGAAAGGACGCTCGTAGCTCTGGGCCCAAAGATTTTGCTGGGTATCGCCGCGGACCAGCTCCGCCGAAATGCGGACACGATCTTCCGAGCGCAGCACCGAGCCTTCCACGACGGCGTCCACGCGTAGTTCCTTGGCGATCTGGGAAACGGGCAGATGCGCGCCTCTGTATTGCATTACGGAAGTGCGCGAAATCACACGCAGGTCCTTGATCTGCGAAAGATCGGTAATCAGTGCGTCGCTCATGCCATCCGCAAAGTAGTCCTGCTTGGGATCGTCGGAGAGATTCTCGAGCGGCAGCACGGCGAGCGATCGAATGGGGGCCGCGATGGGCACGGCTAGCCGCTGCTTCTTCGCACCCTGCTGTTTGGCCAGCACAAGTCCCACAATCAGCAACCCCAAAACGGCGACGGAAACGAGGAAAAGGCGGCGGAAGCGCGGGGCGGCGGCTCTGACCTCCAGCACAATTCCGCTGAGGGGCGAAATCGCGCTCGATGACGCGAGGGCACCCAAAGCGGCGTGCACTTCGCTGGCATGTTGGTAGCGCTCTCCCGGTTCCTTGGCCAAGCAGTGGTCGATCACAGCGCGCAGACCCGGCGAAACGCTAGTGTGGAACGGCTCAGGCGAACCACTGAGGATGGCAGAACTTAAATCGTACGCCGTCTTCCCGCGAAACGGGCGCTGTCCGGCCGCCATCTCGTAGAGCACCACGCCGAGCGACCAAATGTCGCTCCTGGCATCCGCGGGCTCGCCGCGAAATATCTCCGGCGCAATATAGTGGAGAGTCCCTGCTACTGTGCGTTGCTCGCTCTGGGACTCAAGCGAGAGTGTTTTCGCACCGATTTCGGCGCTCGCGACGCGCTTCGCCAGTCCGAAGTCAAGAACCTTGGCGCGACCTTCGGGCGTGATCATGACATTCGAGCTCTTGAGGTCGCGGTGTACCACGCCTTGTTGATGCGCATGAGACAGCGCGTCGGAGATTTGCTCGCCGTAGCGAATCACGGTCTCGTCGGGGAGGCCGCCCTCGCGAATCTGCTCGGCGAGCGGGCGGCCTTTCACGTACTCCATGACGATGTAAGTCCGGCCGCTTTCTTCGCAGACGTCATAGATGGTGCAGATATTGGGATGGTTCAGGGCCGAGGCCGTGCGAGCCTCGCGGATCAGCCGGTCCCGGGCGGACATGTCTTCGTTCAATTCCGCGGGGAGGAATTTCAACGCGACATCGCGGTTCAGCCGGTCGTCATGGGCGCGGTAAACGACGCCCATTCCGCCTTCCCCGATTTTTTCAACGATCCGATAATGAGAGACGATCGGGTCCACGAGGGGTGGGAATCCAGTCTTTTGCCGAGCATCATAGGCTGCTGCTCAAAGACAAGTCAACGAACAAGCAGGGGCCGCGCGCTGACCTGTCCTAGCGAACTGCCGGTGAGGAAGGCGCGGACCCGGGTGCATCGGGCGAGTTCTTCGCGAGCGTCGGCTGCTGCGATGGCGGCAAAGGCATGAGGGCGAGCGCGTGGTCGCGCGCCGAAATGAATTCGTTCCAATCGCGCCTGGAGACCGGATCGGACGGCGGCAACGGCAGCCGCTCGAAGTTCAAGAATTCCCCGCGGCGTTCGATGCGGAAGTCGAGATGCGGACCGGTCGCGAGTCCCGTCATGCCCACGAGGCCGATGCGCTGCCCTTGCTCCACGTGCTGGCCGGAACGCACCAGAATGCGCGATAGGTGCATGTAATACGTGGTGTAACCGTTGGTGTGCAGGACCTCGACCAGGTTCCCCGCACCACCCTTGGGTCCGGCAAACAAAATGCGGCCGTCGCCAATAGTCTGCACCGGCGTCCCGGAGGGCGCTCCATAATCCGTTCCGAGGTGCGGGCGGTATTGCTTCAAGATGGGGTGAAAGCGATGTGCGCTGAAATGAGAAGTAATCGGTGCGGCAAATTTCAGGGGTGAATGCAGGAATGCCTTTTTCATCGACTTGCCTTCGGGCGTGAAATACGCGGGTGCTCCCGAAGGCATGTGGAACAGGACTGCGCGATACGTGCGGCCTTTATTCTTGTATTCGGCGGCGAGAATTCGGCCGTACGCGGCCACTTCCCCGGTCGATAGCCGCTTCTTCTCAACGACAACGCGAAACGTATCGCCCGGACGAGGGTCGGTATAGAAATCGAGATCCCAACCGAAAATTTCGGCGAGACGCATCGCCAGCTCGGGTTTCTCGCCGGCATCGATAACGGCCCCGAACAATGAGTCCTGGACCTCTCCGCTGACGCCGACTGTATCGGTCTCCGAAGGTATGGTCCGAATCTCGGAATGGAAATCGTTCCCTTCGGGCGCAACGAGAAGGACGCGGTCGGCGTCAATGGAATAGCGCACTGCACGCAAATCTCCCAGGACGGAGCGCCCCACGGCCAACCGATTCCCGGCGCGGAGATGGCGGAGATTGAATATGGGCTGTGCGGCCGCTGCGACGTGCGCAGCAATTTCTGCAGGGATCCCTTGCGCTTCCAGCAGTGCAGCGAAAGGCCGTCCAGCAGGGATAGTGCGCTCCGTGAATAGGACCACCTGCTGTTGAATTCGGTGGGCCTCCTCACGGGCGCCAGAGGCTTGCTCAGACACATGATTCTCAGCGGAATACCGGACGTAGTAGGAGGCGCCGACGCAGGCTACGCCCACCGACAAAAACGCCAGCCAAGAGATCACTTTGATGCGACTCACACTTGCTCCTTCCCCGCCCCACCGAGAGGCGCGCAGAATATCGCACGCGAGCAACGATAGAAAAGTGAAAACGAAACTCTCTGCTTCGTGCCAGTTAACAACGAGGGATATGACTTCAATTGCGTTCTGTAGAGCTTCCCAGAAGATCAATCAGCCCAGCAGCAAAAGTGGCGCGCCAGGCGACGTGCTCGTGTCCGTTGTAACGCTCATGGAAATCGACGCGGTAGCCCTTGGCGGTGAGCACATCACGCAGATGACGGCTGGAAGTCAGCATACTCGGATCGCGGCTCGGTATAGCCGACGTCTCGAGCAGGCCAATCTCCAAGTAAATATCGAGCGGAAGGCGCGGTGATTGTGCGACGTGACGCGCCAGCCATTCGGGCGGCTCTCCAGCAGGCGCGCGGTAAAACGAACCGGACTGCGCCAGCACTTTGCCGAATACTTCGGGATGCTGAACGGCGGCGCATGCTGCAGCCAGACCACCCATGCTGGACCCGGCGATGAGAACATTTTTCGTTTCGATTCGCACGTGCTCGGTGGAGACCATCCAGGGAATGGCTTCCTTGACGAGAAAATCTCCCCAAGCATTGGCGCAATTCAATTCCGCGTCGCGCGCCTGCGGCGATGCATTCCCAATAAAAAGCGCGACGAGGGGAGGAATCCTGCCGTCATGAATCAGATTATCGAGAATCGTCGGCGTGGGCACGAGGCTCGTATAGGATTCTCCGTCCATCACCACAAGCAAGGGATATGCGCGGGCAGCGTCATAGCCCGGCGGTGTGTAAGTCCAGACCGTCCGCTCATTCTTGAGGAGAGCGCTCGGAAGCTTGGATTCCACGAGCGCCCCGTGCGGAATATCCGGACGCACGTGGATCCGCGCGTCCGATGGCGCCTCCGGCAGTTCGAGTAAGGAACCCTGCACATTTCCGCCATAGTCAAACGTTTTTGGGTTGAGTGGATCGCGTTGAAATTTGGACATGCGCGTGAAAAAGTTGGGCTCGGACTCAAATGGCACGAGGCTGTCATTGGGGGCCAAACGGTAGGCCATGCGCGCATCGTTTCGCATGCGATAGGTCAGATACCAGATTTCTGTGCCGGGCACCTGGTGCATCCTGGCGCCCTGCAAATCGACGAGCGTCAATGGGGAAATCACCACGACATTTTGTGTGCTGCTGTCTCCACACCAAAAGAACGTAACCAGGGATTCGTGCGGCTCAGCCCGGATCGACTCGATGAGAGGCGTACCGGAACCTTTGAGTCCTTGCCAGAATTCCTCGATCCCGCGCTGGTCCTTTTGGGATGCTTTGTTCAAGAGTGATTGGATCGCGGGGCTATTGAATTGTTGTTGCTCCTGTGCGGACACACCCGATGTGTTGCAGGCCAGGAATATTGACAGGATTAAGACGTCCCGGAGCCGAAACCGAAACCTTGGGCGTTTTTGCATAAGGTCCTTTGAACCCCGCATGGGTATACGCAAGTCTGAGGGCAAAGGTTCAGGAGCATGCGGAGCCACCGTTTCGATGGGTGCTCGCGATCGTGAAGAAAACGGACAAAGTGAGACGCGTGCAGGGTATTTGGGCAAACCATTTCGGTAAACGTGAAAACGCTTGCACATGCCGCATTTGAGTTAACACGGAATCGAATCCGACAGGGCACGCGATTGTCCAGTTTGGGAAATCGTCGGGAACTTATCTGCAGGCGCGCTCCGCAAGATGCTGTATCTGTAAGCGTTTCATCCACAGGTTTTGGAGGCCTCCTTGCAGGAAGGTATTGGACCGGCAACGGGCGTCGCTCCTCTCGAGCGACAGAGCCTTCGGAGGCCTGCGATGGAAGGTTCAGTCTCGAATTTCCCCAATCACAATTTGGGAGAACCAGAACGCGAATGCGCCGACTGCGGGCAAATGTTCCGCCCGCGACCGGCTGGCGAGGGCACGGAAGAGCTGTGTGATTTTTGCTACGCGGCTCAGTTCGAGCAGACGCATTTCACGCGATGGCAAAAGCCGGCTCGGCGAGCGCGCTCCCATCCCGCAGCCTGAAGCGCATCGCTCGCGTCGAATGCGTGCCAGTTACGCAAGTGATTGCTACTCGCGTCTTTGACAGCGATCGAGATTGAGCCCGAGTCGGAAGATTAAAGGATTAATGAGAGGCGGAGGCGCTGAGGGCGGTGCTGCTCGCGGAACCGGCGAAATAATTTCTTTCGCGCAGAACACGATAGATGCGGCCGGCGATTTCCGAGGCGCGCGGGCCACTCACGCTGCGGCTTCCGCCGCGAATCAAAACCACAAGAACAATTTTCGGATGAGCTTCATCTGCATAGGAAACAAACCAGCCTAGCCTTCCGCCGAGGGATTCATCATTACAGGTTCCTGTTTTGCCAAGCGCTTGCTCCCCGCCCGGGTCGTTGCTCTCTCTCGCCGTGCCGTAGAGAACCGCTGCGAGCATTCCTTCACGCAAATCCGGAAGCAAGGTCGCGATGTCGAGTTGCTGTTTGATTCGCGGCGTAAAATTCTGGCGCTCATCCACGGTGCGAGGGTATTGCAGGTAATATTGTGTCCCGCCGTTGGCAAGAGTGGAAACGAGTGACGCGAGTTGAAGAGGAGTGATGCGAATCCCTTCGCCGAAACTCGACATCCTGGCAACCCCTCCGTACACGGGGGGCTTCAGCGGCAACGCGCCCGACTGTTCTTCCGGGATGCTGTAGCCCGTGCGCTCGCCCAGACCGACCAGTCGCGCATATTTGATGACGGTATCGAAGCCCAAGCGGCTGCCGACTTCTTCGAAAAATGTGTTGTTGGAATGTGCCATGGCCTCGGTGAGGTCCATATAACGGCGGCGACCCACGCGAATCATGGTGTCGCGAGAAATGGCACCCTCTTGAAGCCCCGCGAGCGCGATCACAGGCTTGATCGTGGAGCAAGGTTCAAAGCCGGAGGAAAATGCCATCTTTTGATTGACGATGCTCAGGATGCGGCCGGTGGTGGGGTCCATGGCGAGTACGGAGCCATTCGCATGGCCCAGAGCATCCACTGCAATCCGGCGAACGATTGGGTCGTCGTAATCGGCGACATCATTCTTTGTGGGATCCCCGTAGGACGAAACGCCGCGCGAATGATGGGTGCTGTTTCGCGGGGGCGGCGCGCCGAAGGCGGCTCCGAGTGCACCCACGAGAAAAAGGCAAAAAATTGGTACCGCTTGTGTAAGGGCTGGGTTCCGTCGCATTTGGTGATGAATGGGGCCGTAAAAGCCGCAGTCAGCAGACTCCAATTCAATTCTAAGAGAGTGCTCCGCACTCCCGCAACCCTAAAGGGCTGCACATTTTCCTTATTGGCATGAGCAAGGAATGGGCCGCCAGCTTCGAGCGGTACGGGGTTCACGAGAAAGGAGATACGCGACAGGAGCGAAGCTTCGCCAGCAAAAACCTGTGCCGCGACGGCCCGACTGAACCGATGCGGCGCAGGTATGGAGAGGAGCGAGAAGAAATCAGGGCACGCCCATCCATCCTCGCGATGGACGCCCTCCATCCATCCGTCACATGACTACTGAGCGGTGAAAAATGCCGCCTATCGACCGGAACGGCCCTGAGCTGCAGCCGCTGCCTTTGCCGCGGGCTTCGCTGCTTCGGCCGCAGGCTTGGCAGCCTCTTCGGCCGGCGCCGCATGAGTCGAAAGTCCGAGCGCCTTGCGCAATTCGTGCTCGATTTTCGCGCGGATGTCCGGATTCTCTTTCAAGAAGAGGCGGGCGTTTTCGCGCCCCTGACCGAGTCGCTCGCTCTTGTAGGAAATCCACGTCCCGGACTTCTCGAGCAGGCCCTTCATCACGCCCAAATCGAGCAGGTCGCCTTCGCGTGATACACCTTCGCCGTAGATGATGTCGAACTCCGCCTCTCGGAACGGCGCGGCTACTTTGTTCTTCACGATTTTCGCGCGCGTGCGGGAGCCGACGACGCGGTCGCCTTCCTTAATGGACTGAATGCGCCGGATATCCACGCGGATCGACGAGTAAAATTTCAGCGCGCGTCCCCCCGTGGTTGTTTCCGGGTTGCCGAACATCACGCCGATTTTTTCGCGGATCTGGTTGATGAAAATCAGGCAGGTCTTCGATTTCGAAACAATCGCCGTCAGCTTGCGCAGCGCCTGCGACATCAGCCGCGCCTGCAAACCCATTTGCGGCTCGCCCATGTCGCCTTCGAGTTCGGCGCGCGGCACGAGCGCCGCCACCGAGTCCACAACGATGATGTCCACGGCGTTCGAGCGGATGAGCGCTTCCGCGATTTCCAAGGCTTGCTCGCCGTTGTCCGGCTGCGAGACGAGCAGATTGTCCACATCCACACCGAGTTTGCGCGCATAGGCCGGATCAAGCGCATGCTCGGCGTCAATGAAGGCCGCTTGCCCGCCGAGTTTCTGCGCTTCGGCGATCACGTGCAACGTGAGCGTCGTCTTGCCGCCCGATTCCGGACCGTACACTTCGATGACGCGGCCGCGCGGGAATCCGCCCACACCAAGTGCGGAATCGATGGAGATCGAGCCGGTTGAAATCACGCTCACCGGCACGAGCACGTCCCGGTTTCCCAGACGCATGATGGAGCCCTTGCCGTACTGCTTTTCAATTTGAGAGATCGCCAGATCCAAATTTTTAGTTTTTTCATCGATCATGGTGCACCTCAAGTTGACGTTCGTTTAGTTTCCTGAGAGAGGCTCAGGCGGGCTGATATTACCAGAGAGTGCCCTGCCCCTCCCCTTGGATTTCGTAGAGGCATCTTAGCACAAGGCGAATAAAAGGCGAAGACTATCTTTATGGACGATAAGGGGCCACGGCGCTTGCGAGCCGAACTTTACTGACTGCGAATTCTACCAGCCATTGCGCCACATCCTGTACGACCGATCGGCGAGCCTTCGTGCCATGGCCACTTTGACAATGCGACCTTCTGATCTGACATCTAACCAGACTGCGTATTTACAATGAAGGGGCTTTTGTTGCTAAACCCGTTGCATTCACTCAATGCTCAACAGCATCATTATCACTGAGACGCCTTTCGCGGGACTTCGCCTCCCGGCGAGGAACACGATCTGCTTGGCAGCAGTTTCGTGTCATTTCTCTATGACCTATTGCACCTGCGCTGGTGAAATCACCAAGCGAATTTCCAGCACGTGGGCAGTTCGTCATGAAGGAATTTACGGGCGCGGACCCTGAGCGAATTGTGGTATATGAGTGGCACCGAGCAAGTAACCGTTTTCCGGAGTCTCCAAAGCCAAGGCGGTTTAGCGTAGATCGCCCACGGCAATCGTTCCCCCCATCGTCAATCGATCCAGATCGGTCGATCGATGTGGTGAGAAGCGCAAGAAGGACTGGATAGACAAGCGAGCTGCGGCCGGAGTCAAGCCAGCCGATCTTAAGGCTCGGCTAGCGCAGGCGAGCCGCGGCGACTGTCTTCCCGAGCCCGCAGTGAAAGGCAGGGAGGTTCCGTGATGGCGCGTCACAAGGTACTGGCTATCGGCCTCGATGGCCTGGACGTCACCCTGGCCGAGCGGTTCATGGCCGAGGGGCAGATGCCAGCCTTGGCGAACTTGAAAAAACGCGCCGCTCGTTTTCTCCTCGACGAGGGGCCCGCCCTGCACACAGGTCTCCCGTGGGAGCATGTGGCCTCGGGGCTCTCACCGGAAGCGGGAGGCCGCTGGTCGCCCGTGGATTTCGATCCGAGTTCCTACACCGCGTGGCAGGACGGCGCTCACTTCGCGCCGTGGTGGGCCGAAACCGACCTACGAGTGGTAGTCTTCGACTCACCATTTGTCGATCTCCGCCGCGCCCGAAACACAAAAGGGATCGTGGCATGGGGCTCGCACAATCCCGGGACCGTCACAGCTGCCCGGCCGGCGGCGCTGCTGGCTGAGTTCGTGCAACGGTTCGGTGACTACCCAGCCGTGGAGTGGACCTATGCGACGCCGTGGCCCTCAGCGGCGCGCGCCCGGATGATGGGAGAAGGCCTCAGTAAGGCCCTGGATGTGCGCAGCCGCGCGGCGCATTGGTTGGCCACTGAACGATTCCCGGAGTGGGACTTCTTTTTCGCCGTCGCTGGCGAGCTTCACAGCGGTGTGGAGGGGTTATGGCACGGCGTAGACGCTGGCCATCCCCTCAACGCGCATTCCTTCAGGAGGGGCGGCCGCTGCTGCATTGTTGGACATACACCGGGCCTTGGACCACATGGTCGGGCAGCTCGTCAACGCGGCCGGCGATGCCGCAATCATCGCGTTCAACATGGGGGGAATGGGGCCAAACCACTGCGATATCCAGTCGATGGTTCTGCTCCCCGAGCTGCTCTACCGCCACGCCTTCAATCACCCGCTGCTCACGATCCCGCCGGCATGGACGGCGACCCCGAACTGCATGCCCGGCTTGGACGATCACGACAGCTGGGAAACGGCGACGGCGTCGTGGGTTCCCGGGCCTCCCCGCGATTCTGATGAGGCCGCGGCGCCCGGCGCTCTGCGCGCCATGGCTCAGCGCTTGCCAGAACCGGTCAAGGGCCTGCTGAAGGGGGCTCGGTCAGTAGTCACCGACTGGCGCTCCCGCCACACACCGCTGGCGCGGCAAGAGCTCGAGTACATGCCGTGCTATCGCTACCGGCACCACTGGCCGCGGATGCCGGCCTTCGCATTTCCTTCGTTCCTCGACGGGCGCATCCGTATCAATCTGCGCGGCCGTGAACGGCACGGCATCGTTGAGCTGTCCCAGTACGAGGAGACCTGCCGGACGCTCGAGACCCTGCTAGGTGAGTGCCGCGACCCCCGCACCGGCGAGCCGACGGTCGCTGCAATCGAGAGGGCGTCGAGCGCAAACCCCCTGGCCCTCGCGAGTTCAGAGTCGGATCTGCTCGTGGTCTGGCGTGACGTGGCTACTGCCCTCCAGCACCCGCGCCTGGGGCTCATCGGTCCTGTGCCACTCCGGAGGACCGGTGGGCACACTCGCCATGGGATAGCCTACCTCGCGGCGGAAGGGCTTGAGCCCGGAGAGCGCGGTGTGCGGTCGTCCTTCGACGTCGTTCCCACCATCGTGGAGTTGCTCGGGGCTAAGCCGCCCACTCGCCCAGCAGGGACGAGCTTGCTCTCGGCCATTGTCTGAGTCGACTCAGTCCGTGAGTTGCAGAGAACACGAGTTATCAAGTGAGGCTGCGGAAAGAAAATCGTGTTACTCGACCGGATCGGTTCGCCAGTTTCCAGATCGTCGCTAATTGGGAATTCATTGTCGGACCCGATCTGTCGGAGGCGGTGAGTTAAACGCTGTCGGCAAATGCTGGTTCAGGCCTCGGCCCGCGTGGCTCTGGCAGACCAGAAGGAGCACACGAGATCGAGGGGGGCTTGCCGAGCGGGTTTTTTAGGACAGCGGGTGGCGCCAGATTTGCTTCGATTGGACGAGGCGCGTGCAAGCGATCCAGCGGCCGTCGGGCGAGACGCGAGGGTGCAACAGGTTTCCGGAATCGTGCGTCAATTGCAGCGGCACGCCACCAAGTCGAGGCACCCAGAATAATTGCAAGCGGTTTCCGGCTAGCGCGCTATAGATGATGGCTTTGCCATCGTGCGTCCAGTCGAGGCCGCCGTAAGTGGTGCCCTCATAATCGAGCAGCTTTTCCCCCTGCGAGCCATCCGACTTGACGACCCAGAGGCTGCGTTTGCCTTCGCCGCGATTGTCCTCGATGGCGATTTCCTCACCGCTTGGTGACCACGCGCTCCATTGAGCGCTGCGAAGGTCCGCAGGCAAAGACAGCATGGTGGCGCGCATGGCCTGGCCGGTTTCCGTGTCCATGCTGAGGATCCACAGTTTGTCGATTCCCGGCTGCCCACCCCTTACCCAGGAACTGAAAAGAAGCTTCTGCCCGTCCGGCGACCAATACGCTGGGCCCGTCTCCCAACCGAAATCCGTCAGACGAAATTCCGGAGCGTGGGTGTCGTCGGCGCGGCGGAGATAAACGTCGTCCGTGCTTTCCGCGCTGTCATAGTCGGGAACGGGCGTGCGGGAGCGATGCGAATGGAACGCAATCCATTTCCCGTCAGGCGACCAGGCCGGAGGAAAATCTTCGTGGTATCCGGAAATGATCACGGAAGGCGCCGTGGTTGCTTTGCCGTCCGCGTCAACGCCAACAACTCCTGCATCAAGATTCAGCGCCCAATCGGCGAGCCGCCATTGGCCAAAACTGAAACCAATTTCCTTGCCGTCCGGACTCCACATGGGGATTTGGGCGTCGGCGAGGACTTCCTTCACGTCGCCGCCACTCGCGGGCACGACCACGATGGAATCGTGGGAGACGGTCCGCGTCCAGTAAAGATTGCCGCCGATGACGGCGGGATCATTGTTGTCCTGGCCGGCCGATTCGACGACCGCGCGGCGAGCACCCGTCGCAAGATTGAGTTCGTAAATCTTGAGCCAACGGTCTGCATTCGGTTGATGGCGCTCGGCGTTTTTCGGTGCACCAGGGCCGACAAGCGCGACGTAAAGACTGCGTCCATCTGCGGAAACACCAACGGTGTCATGACCCGGACTTGCATCCAAATCACTCGCGATCGTAGTGGACCGAAGGTCGTGGATCGAAACGCGAACGAGAGTGGATTTTCCCGTGGACTGAAAGAGCAGAGCGTAGAGCGCGCTGCCGTCCGGCGTGAACGCCATGGACGTGACTCTTCCCGTGATGCCGTAGTCCTTGTACGCGTCGCGCGGGCCAACAAAAAGCATTTGACTGGAACCGCTCGAATCATAGTAGGCGAACTCCCCGCCCTTCGGCGAGCACTGCACCTCTGCATACTGCGGGAACGACGAAAGCTGCTCGCCTTCTCCTTTCGGCAGCCACCATCCCATTTCGCTGCCGCGCTGCCCCTGCCGCGCGAGGATTCCCGGACCGCAAAACACTGCGCGATGGACGCTCTCGAGGCTGCCGAGCAAGCGCTGCGGCGCTTCCTTTTTCGACGCCAGGGAAACGAGCGAAATCGTGTGGCCGAACTGCGTGAAGAGCGCCCACCGCGCGTCCTCCGAGAGTGTGACCTGCGTCGCCGGCCCTTCAAACCACTGATTGCTCGGCCTCTCAAAAACTAATTCGTCCGCGCGGTCGTGCGACTGCCCCGCCGAGGGATCGCGCGCGAGCAGCGCGAGAAAGCCAACGGCACACACCGCAACGAAACGACGCATCATGCGAGCCTCCGCACGCAGGTTGCCCAGGGTCCGAAGTGAGGTGGATTGTACTCTGAAACTCGCGTTCTCTTCAAAAACCGCGGCCGCTCACGGTTCTCAGCCGAGGAAACCGAGAGTGGGCGTAGTGAAGTTCGAAAGGTTCGGGAAAATAGTCGGGAGGTCGCTATCGGCGACCCCGAACCACTTGGCGAGGGTTGCGCCGTACTGATCGACCGAAGTGCTTGGAATCCATCGGCCATTGTTTCCGGCGTCGTTCGGCCCACCGAGCACGAACTGCGGGAACTGGCCGTAAATGTCAGTCCCAAGAACGGCGCCGCCCAAGACAAGGTGATTGCCGCCCCACGCATGGTCGGTTCCGCCGTTGGTTCCCGGCTGAAAGGTGCGGCTGAAATCGGACAGGGTGAACGTAGTGACTTGCGGCGCCACGCCAAGTTCGACCGTGGAGTTGTAGAACGCGGACATCGCCGGATCGAGCTGCGAGAACAGGTTCTGCTGGTCCACCAATTGAGCGCTGTGCGTATCGAATCCGCCGAGCGAGCAAAAGAAAATCTGGCGCTGCAGGCCCAGCGCCGAGCGCGCTTGCATGATCTGCGCCACTTGCTGCAGTTGACTTCCGATGAACGTTGTCGGGAATTGCGTCTGAAGCGGTGCGAGACCTTGGAGCGCCGCGGCCAGAATCTTGCTCTGCTCGAGCGACTGAGTCATCACGGAACTCGTATCCTGAACGAGCGAGATTCCTGAATCCATGGTCAGCAATTGCTGGAAGGCGACCAGGCGCGCGTTGGCCGCTGCGGAATTGCTGCCGTATCCGCGAAGACCCGGGCTCGAGCCGGGGCTCATCGCATAGGGCTGCGTTTGCGCGCCCGTGCAAAGAATGGCACCGCCCGCGACGGAGGTGATCGGCGGATACTGCGCACCCGCGTTCATTGGCTGCAGTACATCGGCGGTGCGCCCGGCCCAGCCGGTGGCTCCATAACCGGTGAAATCCACTGTTTGCCACTGCCCCTGCTGATCAGAGTGCGAGAAGAGATTCACCGGAAGCGCCGCGCTGCCTTGCTGATATTGAGCCTGTGTGATGGGCTGCGCGAGGGTACCCACGTTGGCCACAATGGCAAGCTGTCCGCCACTGAACAAACCTTGCAAGCCCGGAAGCTGCGGGTGCAGTCCGTACGGTACGTTGCCAGTCTTCGCGGTGATCGGGAGAAGTGTGTTCTGAGCCAGCGCGAGGTTTGAACGGATGTTCGCGTAGTTCATGTATCCGGCGGTGTCGTTGGGGATGATCATGTTGTTGCTGTCGTTGCCGCCGAAAAGAAAAATACACACGAGCGCGCGATAGCTCGTCGCCGGAGCTGCGAGCGCGTGAATCAGGTTCAAGCGGCCGAGCGCCGCGGTCATCCCGAACGAAGCAGCAGTGCAGCAGCTGACGCGCACGAAATCCCTGCGTGTAAGTTTGTTTTTTCCGGCCATTTTCATCCCCGCTCCTGCGCCGATGGAATATCGATCAGTGCTGCACCTGATACTGCGAAGACGTGCCGATCAAATAGATTGCCGTCTGCGCCTCTTGGAGGCCCTGGGACGCCCCCGCCGGCACCGCTTGCATGGCGGTCAGAATGCTGGTGTTCATATCCGCGGACATCGTGCCGTGGAGCATCAATGTGTTGAGTGAACCGAGGAGCTGGCTCGGATTCGAAGCCTGGGACGCATAACTGGAAAAACTCACGGTGGTGCCGGAGCCGAGCGAGCTGAATACGAAAGTGTTCACGAAGTTCACGCGATTGAGCGAGGTCGCGGTGGTCAAAATCTGAAACTCAGGGCCGAACTGAGTTGTTCCGGGGATTGCGAAGTTGGGAGAGTAGAAGTTGAATACGCTCCCCGGAAACAAAGCATTCTGACCCATCGAGGAGCCCTGGGACGCGAGGTTCGAGCCGTCGCTCACGGCGCCGAATGCCCGGAGCAAGCCCGCCATAAACAGGATCGGTTCCTGCAAATGACCGTCGGTGCCAACGGCCGTTGTGGGGTCATCGCCCCGGCGCGCTTCGGTATCGAGGAGAATGGCCGTGATCACCGCTTTCATGTCGCCCCGCACGTTCGAGCCATTGTTCTTGAAGACCTCGGCGACGCCCTGAACGTAAGCGGGGCTCGGATTGCTGGTTACGAGATGCTGAATGAGCTCGCGCGAAACGAAGGGCGGAAGATTGGGATGGTTGAAAATATTGTCGAGCGCACCGTCAAGGTCCTGCTCGGCTGTCTGGCCGCCGGAGAGCAAACCGCCGGATGCCACGCCGGTGTATTGAAGCAGTTGCTTCGGAGTCATGTCGTGATCTGAATTCATCGACACCATCGGCCCGATCCAGTACGCCGGGTTGTGCTTCTGCTGCGTCGCGCCCGGCATGGTCGGGTACGTCCACCCGGTATAGGCGAGGGCAAATTCCTGAACCTGATCTTGCGAATATGTGGGAATCGGATTGTTGCTCGAATCCAATTGGACTGAACCGTCTTCATTCAGCAGCGCTGTGCCGAGCGTGAAGAGCTGCATCAGCTCGCGCGCGTAATTCTCGTTGGCATGGTCGCCGGTGCCAGGCTTGTCATTGTTTACCATGTCCAGGTAGTGCCCCATCGCGGGCGAAAGCGTGACGTCTTTCATGATCTGGCGGTAATTCGTGAAGGCATCCGTGTCGAGCAAGCGAAGATAGTTCGTGAAGGCTGTGGGATCGGTGATCTTGTCTCCTGCGATCACAAAGATCTGGCCAAGTGCGAAGGCCAGGCGCTGGCGCAATTGATCGGGAGCGGTGAGCACCTGCACGAAGAAGCGCTGCTGCAGAGGTCCGAGATCCGTTTCGGTCGCCGCAGGATCCGCGTAGGGAGAAACGGGCAAGCCGAATTGGTTCGTCAGGAATCCCTGAAGGCCGCTCAGTTGCACTTGCGTGATCAGCGCAGGAATCGGACCGAAGGTTGTCTGCTGGAGGAATCGGTCAGCTACGTTGGGCGGTATAGCCATCACGATCGCCGCGGTCAACGCGCCCGATGTCGCGGAACCCGGATTCGGGTTGGTGACAGTGAGCTGCACATTTCCGACCTGCGACGCGGTGGCGGTCCCGGTTGCCGTGAGCTGAGTGCTCGATGCGAATGTGGTGGCTAGCGATTGCGACCCGAGATTGACGACCGCGCCGTTTACGAAATTGCTGCCCGTCACCGTAATCGTGAACGGGCCTACATCAATCTGCGGCGGCGCGGCAGAGGAAAGTTGCGGAATGGGATTGAGTAAGGTTGCGACAGTCGATCCGTTCAGGGATGCGTGGGACGCGACGACTGCCTCGACCGTGACGCTGTTGGGCGATGGAAGCGACAGCGGAGCTGTGTAAGTTGCCGTCAAAGCTCCGGTGCTGGTGATTGTGCCGACGGTGGCGTTTCCGTTCGCGATACTGTTTACAGACCAGGTGACGGTCGGGTTCGTAGGACCTGTGACTGCGGCGGTGAAAGTCTGAGTAGCGCCGGCGCGCACCGAAGGGTTCGACGGCGAGACTTCCACACCGTTCGTGATCTGAGAAGGGGATCCCGGGTTGCCGACGCAGCTTACAAGCCCGGAGATTACTGCGACCAATAATGCAAGTCCCAAGCGGCGCACGGCAGCCTCCCGACTTCGCAGGCAAAATCTCATCGTGAAACCCTGTCAACCCCGAGCTTTTCTAAAAGTTTCAACAATTCTCAGCGCGTCGAATCGAGGGTCAAAGCCGGGATGGCAGCGTACCAATGTGAACCACGCGCCGATACTGGCACGAGGGCCGGATTCGGTCGCTGCCCGCGGGTACTAAGAATGCAAGCGGAGTCGTACAGTGCAGAAAACACGAAGGTTGTTTGCGGTGCGGCGGAAGGCGGGGTTCAGGGGTACTTGTAAAAACCGCGGCCAGATTTGCGTCCCAGCCAACCCGCGGCAACATATTTGCGAAGCAGCGGGCAGGCTCGATATTTCGGGTCGCCGAAGCCTTTGTAGAGCACCTCGAGAATGTCCACGCAAACGTCGAGGCCGATGAAATCCGCAAGTTCGAGCGGACCCATCGGATGATTCATGCCGGTTTTCATGACGGCGTCCACGGCTTCAGGCGTCGCCACGCCTTCCATCACGCAGAACGCGGCTTCATTGATCAGCGGCATCAGAACGCGATTCGAGACGAAACCGGGCGCATCATTGACAGCGACGGGTTTTTTCCCGAGCTTTTCCGAGAGCGACATCGTGGTCTGAAAGGTTTCGTCGCTGGTCGCGAGCCCGCGAATCACTTCCACGAGCGCCATCATCGGGACAGGATTCATGAAGTGCATGCCGATGAATTTTTCAGGGCGGCGCGTTTGGGCGGCGAGTTGCGTGATCGAAATCGAAGACGTGTTACTGGCGAGGATTGCGCCGGGCTTGAGGACGGCGTCCACGTCCTTCAGGACGCGGACTTTCAAATCGAGCTGCTCGGGCACGGCTTCGACGGCGAAATCGGCAGCGGCGAGCGCAGCAACATCCGTGACGGGCTTGATGCGCGCGATGATGGAGGACTTATCGGCCGCCGCGATTTTTTCTTTCTTCACTTCGCGGTCGAGGTTTTTGCCGATCGTCTCGAGGCCGCGCTCAAGGAAGCGCTGTTCGACATCGCGCAGGATCACGCTGTAGCCCGCGCGCGCAAACACGTGCGCGATACCGTTGCCCATCGTGCCCGCGCCGAGAACGGCGACGGTCCTGATCGAATCAGCGGACATAGCGCCGTTGATGATAGCGGAACCAGAGGCCGCAAAGGAAGCGTCAGCCAGCGTTTCTTGCTGCGCGAGTTAGAGCTGAAGACGGAGAGGCCAAAGCCAGCCAGGCAACCAGGGAAGCAGACTTTTCGTCCTGCGACCAGGGAGCGCCAAGTGGACGCCCGAGCTCAAGGATGCGGCGCGTGAGATCGCTCGGTTTGAGGCGCAGAATGCGCGACGCCTCACTCAGAAGCTCTCGTTCTTTCGCGGTCGCGCTCACAAGATCGCAGCGGGCACTCGCGTGAAGAAGCGCGCCCCGAAAAAGTTCGCCATCGGCCGTGTGAATCAGCGCATGCGACGCCAGGATCTGAGGCAGGGGAGGCAGCGGCCTTCCGGAAGCGAGGACCAGGCCACAACGCATGAGCCGGTAACCTTGCGCTTGAAGACTGCGCTGGAGGTCATGGATCGCGCGATAAGCAAGGCGTCTGGCTTCTGTCCGCACGCGCGAGATAAAAGCGCGGCCTTCGGCGGGCGGCATTTTCTCCGCAGTGTGGTAAGGCTGCCGAAATGCGTAGGTGAAAGTGTCAACGAGATGAACGCGCTGGCGCGAGAGGACACAAGGCGCGCCCTTCGATACGGAGAGGGCGACCAGAGCGGTCCAGCCGGAGTGGGCACGGAACCCGAGGGCTGCAGATTTCAAGGGGCCTTCCTATTCGGACGGCTTGGCTTCAACGACTTCGCGCACGATTTTTCCGGCGCGAGATGCATCTTCCATGCGAATGAAAATTCCGTACCGCGGCCTGGCAATCGGCTGGAGCGTCAATTGGTCGTTCTCAGTGATTTGATAGCTCGGAATTTCCGCATCCCGCAAGGCGGCGAGCACACGACTGAAGGCCACTGGGTCGTTGCCGCGCCACGCGAGCAGCGGCCGCTCAGCCTCCGCAGAGGATTTCGACGAATCGAGAGAAGTGACCAAGTCGCTCTCGCACTCCGGGCAACGCGTGAAACCTTCGCGATATTCCGCTTTGCAGACGGGGCAGAACATTTCGCGCGGGCTAGAAGCGCTCGATGGCGAGGGCGACGGCGTTGCCTCCGCCGAGGCACAACGCGGCGATGCCGCGCTTCAAGTTGCGCCGCTGCATTTCATAGAGCAGCGTCACGAGGATGCGCGCGCCGGATGCGCCGATGGGATGCCCGAGCGCAACCGCGCCGCCGTTCACGTTTACTTTTTCGGGATTGAGCTTCAGCATCCGCGTCACGGCGATGGCGGCAACGGAAAATGCTTCGTTCAGTTCGATGAGGTCCACATCCTTGTCGCGATCCCAGCCGGTCTTCTTCAAGAGCTTTTCGACTGCCTCGACCGGCGCCATCATCACCCATTTCGGCTCCACGCCGCTCACAGCTTGAGCAACGATTCGCGCCATCGGCGACTTCCCCATCCGCGCGGCGTTTTTCTCGCTCGTGACGACGAATGCCGCGGCGCCATCGTTCGTTCCCGGGGCGTTTCCGGCGGTGACCGTGCCATCCTTCTTGAATGCGGGCTTCAATTTCGAGAGCGCTTCGAGCGTGGTGTCCTCGCGTGGGGATTCGTCCGTCTTGATTACGACGGGATCGCCCTTCTTCTGCGGAATCTCGACCGGGACGATCTGCTCGCCGAAGAAGCACGACTTGATGGCACGCACCGCTTTTTTGTGGCTATCCACCGCGAACTGATCCTGCTCATGCCGCGAGATGTTGTATTTTTCGGCGACGAGCTCGCCGGTCATGCCCATGTGAAAATTCTCATACGCGTCCCACAGGCCATCGGTGATCATGGAGTCGAGAATTTCCTGATTGCCCAAACGGAAGCCGGTCCGCGCGCCCTTGAGCAGGTAGGGACAATTCGACATAGATTCCATTCCGCCTGCCACGACGATTTCCGAATCGCCCAGCGCGACGCCCTGCGCTGCCAGAGCCACGGCTTTCAATCCCGAGCCGCATACCTTGTTGATCGTCATCGCGGCCACACGTGAGTCGAGACCGCCGCGCAAGCCTGCCTGTCGCGCGGGGTTTTGTCCGATGCCCGCTTGCACCACGTTGCCCATGATGACTTCGTCCACCTGCTTCGGGTCAATACCAGCGCGGCGCACGGATTCGGCGACGACTTTCGCGCCCAGTTCCGGCGCGGTCAAAGGCGAAAGACCTCCCATGAATTTGCCGATGGGGGTGCGGACGGCGCTCAAAATGACAGGATTTTCCATGATGCTTCTCCTCCGGAGTTCCTCGGTCGGAAATACAAGTATAAGCGGGGCGCGGGACGCGGTCAATTTGGCGGTCGCTCGTGAGCCGGGCCACCTGACACAGAGAAACGTGAGGACGAATCAGGGTGTATCATCAACTCGAAAATCCGTGGTCACGGACAACTCGGAGCCGGCGAGGACACCTATGGAGCGCAATGAATTCCCCCACTATTTCGAGCAGGTCCGCGAAAGGACTATGCGCGTGGTCCGTTGCATTCCGCCTGACAAATTCGACTGGACGTGCCGCGAAGGCGCTTTCACGCTCGGCGACCTGGCGCGCCACATCGCCGCAACCGAGCGCCATGTTTTCGCGGAGTGCGCCCGCGGGCGGCCCAGCGGCTACAAAGGCTGCGGACGCGAGCTGGCGGATGGGCGCGAGAACATCCTCACATTCATGGAGCGCATGCACACGGAGTCAATGCAGATTTTCCGGAGAATGACGGACGAAGACTGGAACGCGAAAGGCACATCTCCCGAGGGCCACCCCATCACCGCCTGGAAGATGCTACGCGCCATGATTGAGCACGAGGTGCATCATCGGGGACAGATTTATCTGTATCTCGGAATCCTGGGGGTCGCTACGCCGTCGCTCTATGGGCTGAATGAGCGCCAGCTCCAAAGCCTTTCCGCATGACCACCGATGGGGGCCAACGTGTTGCCAGCGGATTATTTTTTTGGACCGGGAGTTCAGTTCTGCTGAGTTTTCTTCGTCGAATCTGCGTCGCCGGGTTTCTGCGCTTGGGCGATTTCTTCCTGCACTTCTTGCATCGCCTTCGCCATCATCTTCTGGATGATTGGCGAAGCGGCTTGCATGGCCTCCGCGGTCATCACGGGCAATTCCTTGAGAATCTTTTGTCCAGTGGGCGTGGAATAGAACGCCACGAGGGCATCTACGTCGCCTTTGGTCAGATGCTTTTGGTACACAGGAGCCACGGCCGCTAGATAATCATCAACAGGAAAGTCCTTGAACATCTCGTCCGTTCTCTTCTGCACCTGAGCTTCAAAATCGGCGGGAAGGCCTTGTTGCTTCGCCACCAATTCGTGAACCGTCTTGTGCATCTGTTGCGTCATCGCCGCCATCAAGTCCTTCATCATGCTGCGGAAATGCATGGCGTCCAGATACCGCTGGATGTCCTCTTCTGAGGCCGGAGCATCTGCTGCGCTTTGCTGCGCAAAGCTGATGGACGCGAATAGCAGGCAGGCGACAACCACTAGAGCTGAGCGTTTCATTGACGACCTCCGGATATCAAAATCAATGTATCCCAGTGCGTGAAGTTATGCCATAGGACCGTGTCATGGAAGATAAGGGCGCGCGACTTGCGGTCGTGGGCTGGATGGCATGAGGCTGAAGACACTGCGTGGCGGCGCGATTCAGTCTGCTGGCACATCTTTCCCTGCCGAATAGACTTTGGCGAAGGCGATGAATGCCAGAGCGAAGAGTGCAAAGTCGATGACGCTGCCTTCAGGGCCGATGGTCCCACCCGTGAGCCAGCGCGGCCCGTGGAAAACGGAATTTAGAAGGTGCCCTTCCGCCAGCAGTCCGCTGTCCGGCGTGGAGAAGATGAACGTCTCTGCATAATCCGACGCGGCGTGAAAGCCGATTGCAAACCAGAGATTTCCCGTGCGCCGAAGAGTGAGACAGGCAAAAAGTCCAAATGCAAATACGGAGAGAGCCCCCACCCAGCCCTCACCTTCATTTCCTAGATGAACTGCGCCAAAAAGCGCCGAAAGGAGAACAGCAGAAGGCCAGAAGCCGACACCGGTTGCGAGCGTGAATTGTGTGTATCCTCGAAACGAGAATTCTTCCGCAATTCCAACGAGGACGAAACCCACAGCCCACAAGATTGCGTACTTGACGAGCATCCCGCCTGAAAGCGCGAGTGTTCCAAATGAAAAGCCCCCAAGCGCTGAGATCAAGATTATCTCCAGCGATTCAAACGCCAACCCCCACAGGATCCCTTGCCAAAAAAGCTTTCCAAAGGCTCCTTGGAAAGGAATCCCATAGGCTGCGAATCGCCGCCTCTCGATCCGGGCCATGGCGGCGGCCGCGAGAAATACGGCGGCAATCGTCGTGCATTCAAGAATGAATAAAGACGGCGGAGTAACGATGCCCTGGTGCTGCGCTCCGCGGACGGATTCTGCAAGCACAGGGATCAGCTTCAGCACCTTCATGAAAACAAAA
Organism: uncultured Acidobacteriota bacterium; assembly: GCA_963812565.1. GTDB lineage: Bacteria > Acidobacteriota > Terriglobia > Acidiferrales > UBA7541 > Palsa-295. The sequence goes on along the minus strand of CAWEVR010000006.1, from coordinate 201,709 downwards.
AGCAGCCCTGTGAACAGCACAGCATACATTGCGAATCGCCATCCGGCTCGAATGCCGTCCGGGCCGATGAAGACTCTCCGCAAAATGCCAGGCTCAGACAGGGGAGGTTGGACGCTGGGAAGCACAGTTTCTGGAGCTCTCGAGCCTGAGTTCATGAATCCCTCTCACTACAGGATACGAGTGGCTCATAGGGTTAGTTCCCTCCTTTCCGATTCCACGATTCAGAACTTTGCGGGCCTCTGTTCGCCTGATATTCGCCTCACTCAAAACTTGATACACTGTAAACAAAGGAAATTTGCGTGGCAGGAAATCCAAATCCGCAAGGAGCGGCGGCGGGCTTCGCGCTCAACGCCGAGCAGCAACGCGCCGTGGATCACGGCGAAGGCCCGCTCCTGGTCGTTGCGGGCGCGGGCACGGGCAAGACTCGCGTCATCACGGAGCGCATCCGAAACCTCCTCGAAACGCATCCGGAACTCTCCGGCGAGAACATTCTCGGCCTCACGTTCACGGACAAAGCCGCGGGCGAGATGAGGCACCGCGTGGTGAAGGCCATCGGCGAGCGAGCCGAGGGCGTCTGGATTAGCACGTTCCACAAATTCTGCCTCGAAAAAATCCTGCGTGTGGCGAATCCCGATCTGAAAGTCCTCGAGAATGTGGACCACTGGATATTGTTGCGGCGCAATCTCAGCGAGCTTGGCTTGAAACATTTTGCCAGGCTTGCGGATCCTGGCGAATTCCTGAATGACTTCATCCAATTTTTCTCGCGCTGCCAGGATGAGCTGGTGACGCAGGAGGATTACGAGCGCTACGTACGCGAGCTGCGCGAAAAATACAACGCGCAGAAAAAATCGCTCGAGCCCGACGCGCAGCGGCTCGCGGAAGAAGAGCTCGCGCGGCAGGAAGAGCTCGCGCGCGCCTACGGGGTAAGCGAGCGGTTGCTAAGCGAGCGAAACATGTTCACGTTCGGCGCACAGCTCATGCAGTCGGTCGAGCTGCTGCGGAAGGACGCCGCGCTGCTCGAACGCATGCGCGATCAGTACCGGTTCATCCTGGTGGATGAGTTTCAGGATACGAATATCGCGCAACTCGAATTGCTTTGGCTGCTCGCGGGCGATCGCCGCAATATCGTTGCAGTGGGCGACGACGACCAGGCGATTTACCGGTTCCGCGGCGCTTCGTTCGGGAGCTTCACCATTTTTCTGAAGCGCTTCTGCGGCGTGACCGATAAAAATCTTACGGACGGCGTGAAGCGGTTTATCGCCCCGCTCACCCAGAACTATCGCTCCACCAAGCGAATTTTGAACGTGGCGCGCGAAGTGATCCTGCACAACGAAAAGTCGGCGCTGCTGTCGGTGAAAACCTTAACCACGGAAAACGTCGCAGGCGAAAAGATTCGCGTCGCCGAATTCGGAGGGTCCGAAGAAGAAGCGCATTGGGTCGCTTCCGAAATCGAGCGGCTGCACGGGCCGGGAAATCCGTGGAGAAATTTTGCCGTCCTCTATCGCAAGCACTCGCATCGCGACCGGCTGCTCGTTGCCCTGCGCCGCAAGGAAATACCCTTCGTCATCAAGAACTTCTCCATTCTTTCGAGCACGCTTGTGCGCGACCTGCTCGCCTACTTGCGTCTGATCGCCGTGCCGGCGGACAACGTGGCGTGCTCGCGAGTGCTCGCAGCGCCCTACTGGGGCCTCGAGCCGCGGGACTTGGTGCGGCTTGCGGAGCGTGCGGAGAAAAACCACCACCGGCCGATTTCGGATGAACTCGATGCGGCGCAAAGTGAGCTCCCGTTTACGCGAGAGGGTGCGAGGCTCCCTGAACTGGTCGCGCTGCTGAATCGCCTGCGGCAAATGGCCGGGAAAAACACAGCGACCGCGTTGCTGCACGAATTGATTGCCGCGCTTGGGCTCGCGCCGCTGCCTTCGCAGGCGGACCGCGACTATCTCGACCGCTTCGTGAAATTCGTGAAGGATTGGGAAAAGGCGAGCGAAGGAAAAAGCCTTCGCGATTTCGTTCAGTACCTGAACTATTTCCGGGAGGCGGGGGGTGACGTCCACCTGGACGCAGAGCCGCCGGAAGACGCAGTACAGTTGATGACCGTGCACGCGGCGAAGGGGCTCGAGTTCCCCCACGTCTACATCCTGCAGCTCAACAAGAGAGATTTCCCTTCGGGATCGCGGCCGGTTGTTTTCGAATTTCCACCCGAACTCATGAAGGAAGAGAAACCGCAGGGCGACTTCCACATTCAGGAGGAGCGGCGCCTGTTCTACGTGGCCCTGACGCGCGCGCGAAGGAATCTGACGCTTTCCACCGTCGTCAACCGATGGAAGAAAGCTTCGCCATTCCTCGACGACTTCCTGATGAATCCGAAGATCCAGAAATTCGATGCGGTGCAGTCGGCGCCAAAGGTGATCGTGCCGCCGTCGGAGGAAATCGCCGGGGCGGCGCCGGATCCGAAAGCACCTGCCGCACTCTTCGGCCCCGCAGGAGAAAACGCCCGGGCCTATTCCCGCATCGCACTGTGGGCGAAGTCATACCACCCGCCACTGGCCGAGCCGCTGCAATTGAGCGCTTCGTCCGTCGAGACGTACGAGATTTGCCCGATGAAGTATTTATTCCAATACGTATGGAAAATTCGCGGCGGCCCGCACGCCACGATGACGTTCGGCAACGTGATGCACACAACCATCAAGGAATTCGTCGGCGAAATGCGCAAGCGGGGAAAGGTTTCGTTCGAAGAGGTCGCCGCGATCTACGAGCGCGAGTGGTCTTCGGCAGGATTCCCGGACGAATACCAGGAGGAGGAATACCGCAAAGCGGGCCGCGAACAGCTCGAAAGTTTTTATCGCAGTTACACGGCCCGGCCACCGGAAGTCCTGTATCAGGAAAAATTCTTCGAGCTGCACCTCGATCACGACGTCGTCGTCACCGGCCGCATGGACCAGGTGAATCGCGTCGGCGCAAAGGATGTCGAGATCGTGGACTACAAAACGGGGAAGCCCAGGGATGCGAAGAAGGCCGGCGCAAACTTTCAGCTCAGCGTGTACGCGCTCGCGGCGGAAGAAGTGCTGGATGTGAATCCGGCGCGCCTCGTTTTCTACAACCTCACGACAAACGAAGCGGTGTTCACGGAGCGCGACGCGAAGGCCCTCGCGAAGACGAAACAAACGGTTGCTGAAGTGGCCGATGAGATCCGCACGGGAAAATTCACGGCGAAGCCGGGGTTTTTCTGCAAGTTTTGCGATTTCAAACCGCTATGCCCCGCGCACGAGCAACTGATTTCCATTCAGCCGCTCATCGGGGACGCCCGAAATGCCCTTTAGCAGAATCCCGGCGCGATTTGGCGCGCAGGATTTCACGCGCAAAAACAAAAACGGGACGCCTGGAAATTTCCAGACGCCCCGTTATTTTTCTTTCACAGGCTTCGTCGAATCGCAAAGCCCGGGTAGGTTCCGCGCATGAACTACTGTGGAACTTTCTCCCGGCGAGCCGTGCGCGTCCAAACTTTCTTTCGCGCTCTACCCGCTTCAATCATCTATAAAGGCGGGCGCGAACGAAGTCAAGAAGAAAAACTTTTGCGCTCAGTCCATTTACAAAACATTTTTCCTGCAGAGGGATCATGGATGTCGTTCGTTGCTGCAATAAGCGCGAATTGTGCTACTGCACCGATCTCACGGCGCTCGTGTAGTATCCCTGCCGCGCCAGAATATCCAGATTGGGGCGGAGGACACGAACTTCGATGGAGTGAAAATCGCGAGTGTGATCCGTACCTTGCGGGGAGAAAGCGATTATATATTCATTGCGCGCTTGTTCGGTGACGGCGGAATAGAGCCGCTCGAGATCCGCGGCCTTGCCGGCGTAAAACGTATCACCACCGGTGCCGTCCGCATACTTGCGCGGCGAGCTGGTGTCGCGCAGGACCGTGCCGCGAATGGTCGGCAGGGAGTGGGAAACCGAAATGGAATACACGGACACGTCGGCTTCGAGCAGGGACCGCAGCGTATCGTCATAATTGTGCTGGTTGCGTTCGGCGTTGCTCCCATCGGAGATCAGATAGATAATCTTGCGGCGATCGCGGCCTCGGCCTCGAAGCATCTGTCCTGCGGCGTAGACGGCATCGTCCATGCTCGTGGCAATCTGGGGGCGACCCGAGCCGTGCCGCGCGATGCCAGTTCCGTCCGGCAGAGGCTGCCCATTAATCGAGGGCGCGGCCGTCGTGGGACCCATGGTCACCTCGGGGCTATGCGAATTCAGTTCGACGCGCTTGAGCTGGGTGAAGAGATCGTCGTTATTGAACGTAAAGTCCAGAACCGTCTCCGGAAATTCTGCATAGGTGACGAGAGCAACTTCGTCAGGCGGGCCAAACCCTGCGGCGATCGCCGTGAGACTTTTCTGCACCTCTTGGGCCTGTTTATGCGCCAGATCATTGTCGATCAAAACGACGGCGGAAAGCGGGAATGCTTCCGCAGAAAACCGCGCAATCTGCTGCTCGGCTCCGTCCTGAAAGACCCGGAAATCGTCGCGCTGGAGATCGCCGACGAGTTGCCCCTGGCGGTCTTTCACGGTGACGGGTACGATGACGATGTCGGAATGAGATTTGATGAAGGCGCGAGTGTCGCTCGGCGGCTGCGCGCCCTGTGACGGCGAGTTCGGAGGCGGAGGAAGATGCGCTTGAGGCGCCTCGGGCAGCGTGCTCGGCTGCTGCGGGTTCGCCGGCGAGGGCGAAGGCTGCTGCTGCGCCAGCGCAGGAAGGCTCGAGAATAAGGCGATGCCAAGCACCAGGACTCTGACCGTCATCGGATTGCCTCGTTTCCTTCCCCTCTGCAGTTTAGTGATTCCTCGCCTTTCGGTCCGGTGTTCCAATGCAGGGCAAACATCCGATAGCACGTCCGGCGCATCGTACCAGTCAGAATCGGTTGCCAGGGAGATTATATAATGCGAATGCCCAGCTTCGCCGTATGGGTTTTTTCTCTCGGTCTGGCCGGGTATGCGGCGACCAGCGGGATGACGCCGGCCATCGGCGCCGCACCCCAGTCGAGTCCCCAATCGCAAGGCGGTCAACAGCAGGCCCCACAAGTACAACAGCCACTGAAGGTACAAGTGACTGTCGTCAACGTGTTCGCCACCGTGCGCGACAAGAAAAACGGGATCATCTCCGACCTCACTCAGAATGATTTCAAGATACTCGAGGACGGCCAGGAACAAAAAGTCGCCTTCTTCTCGAAGGATGTGAACTTGCCCATCACGCTCGGGATTCTGATGGACACGAGCGGAAGCATGGCAAACATTATCGGAGCTGAGCAGGACGCCGCCTCGCGGTTCCTCCGGCAAGTGTTGCGCCCCAAGGATGAAGCGATGGTGATCAGCTTCGACTTCGATGTGGACCTGCTCGCCGACTTCACAGAGGACCCCTCGGTTCTCGAACGCGCGATCCGGCGCGCCACGGTCAATTCCGTCGCCAGCGGCGGCGTCGTAACCCCGGGGACGCTCCCGGGAGGCACCAGCGGCGGCACGAATCTGTACGACGCAATTTACCTCGCTTGCCACGACGAACTCGGGACCGAAGCGGGGCGGAAAGCAGTGATCATCCTAACGGATGCAGAAGACACCGGAAGCAAACTGAGCGTGAAGGACGCCATCGAAGCGGCACAGCGCGCGGATGCCGTGATCCACGTGTTGCTTCTTTCGGATCCGCGCTTTTATGGCGGCTTCGGATTGGGATACGGTGGGGCCGGTGTGGCCCGCAAAATGTCAGATGAAACGGGTGGTCGCGTGATCGACGTGCACAATGAGAAGACGCTGGAGAAGGCTTTCGACGTGATCTCCGAAGAGCTGCGGTCGCAATACGTGCTGGGTTACTATCCTACGAATACGAAACGCGACGGCACGTTCCGAAAGATCCAGGTGCAGGTTTCGCGTTCAGACACGAAAATCCTCGCGCGCAAGGGTTACTACGCACCCACGCGATAGTCGAGACGCGACCCCTGCCGCCACCTTCATTTGGTGGATGGTGAAGAAACGGGCCCGAGAGTGGCGTAATAGCCTTTGCGCGCGCGCACAATCAAACCCTTGCGGTCCGTCTGGATTTCGATTTTGCGGTATTGCCCGTTGACGGGCGCGCTCGCCGGCGTGTACGCAATGAAGTATTGGCTGCGCAGCTCGGTACCGATGTCCACGAACGACTGCGCCAGATCCTCGATCCGATAAGGGAAGAAGACCCGCCCGCCGCTCTCGTTGGCAAATTTCTCGAGTACTTTGTCTCCCTGCTGCATGCGCATGAAATGCGGTCCCGTCGCATCGGACGATAGCCACTCCGAGTTTGTGCTGATGGCATAGATGGCAGCCTCGGCGCGGATGGCCGATTCGATCGCGTCACTCAACGCGTGATCGCTGGTATTGTCGTCGCCATCACTGATCACGACGAGCACGCGACGGACCTCCGGGTTCGACCCGTTCGGTAACGGCGGATTGGAAAGTTTTTCCGCAGCCAAGTAAACCGCGTCGTTGAGAGAGGTGACACCGCCGGCCTTCTGCTTGCGGATCATCGTCGTGAGCTGCGCAAGATCGCCCGTATAGTTCTGGATGACTTCCGGCTCGTTGTCGAAGGTCACGACAAACGCCAAATCCTTGTCGCGACGAATTACGTTGTTCAAGAAATCGATGGCCGCGTCCTTTTCAAATTGAAGACGAGGGCGAATGCTGTTGGAAGTGTCGAGCAAGAGACCGATGCGCAACGGAAGATCCGATTCGCGGCCAAAAAACCGGATGTCCTGAGGCTTGCCGTCCTCCAAAACACGGAAGTCTTTCTGATCCAGATTTGTGACGAAATTGCGGCGCCGGTCCGTGACGGTGGCGACAAGATGGACGAGTCCGGTCACGACTTGGATCGGGGGAATCGGCGGTTGCTGCCTCGTGACTCGATCGGGCGGGGCCGGATTCTGTGGCACCGGGTTCTGCGGAGCGGGGCTTTGCGAAGCCGGAGCGGGCGGCGCTGGATTCTGCTGCGCCTCGGCGCTGCCACCCACAATTGCAAGCAGCAAGGTTGCGAGGAAGAGGAGGCGCAGAAATCTCACAATAACGATTATAGGAACTCACGCAACGCAGCGTCAACCGAACCAGGATCGGTCTTCGTTGCGATACCGACCTCCTTCAGGTAGGCCGTTAGATGGGACGGCAGGGGCGCGCGGACTTCCAGCCTCTTGCCCGTCCGAGGGTGAACGAAAGCAATGCGCGCGGAATGGAGGAAATTTCTTTCGAGCGGAGGCAGGAGTGCCGCACCAATTTTCTCCTCGCGCGGCGCGCCATAGAGAGTGTCTCCTACGACGGGGCAGCCGACGGCCGAAAAATGCACGCGGATCTGATGCGTGCGTCCCGTGTGCAGATCCGCTTCGATAAAAGTGAAGCTACCGAGCCGCAGCCGGACTCGCCAATCCGTGCGCGCTTCGCGGCCTTCGCGGCGGCGAGCCGTCATTCGAGAGCGGCGACGCAAGTCACGCGCGACAGGCAATTCGATCCTCCCTACCTCGCCTTTGACCTTCCCGTGCAGCAGCGCGACATAGGTTTTTTCCACGAGGCGGTCGCGAAAATCGTCGATCAATTTCAAATGGGATGCATCGGTGCGCGCGATCAAAAGAGCGCCGGAGGTTCCTTTGTCGAGCCGATGAACGATACCGGGACGCTTTGGCCCGCCGACCGACGATAGCCCTCTCATTCCGTTGTAGCGATGGAGGAGCGCAGCGACAAGCGTTCCGGCGTCGTGCCCGGCTCCCGGATGAACAATCATTCCCGCCGGCTTGTTGACGACGGCGACGTCCTCATCCTCGTAGAGGATTTCGAGCGGAATTTCCTCCGCTTGGACACCCGGCGATGGCGCCGGAGGAATTTCAACGGCTACGGTTTCGCCCGGCGAGACGCGGTGAGATGGCTTCCGGGCAATTCCATCGACAGAAACGCGACCTTCATCCACGAGTGTTTGGATGTGCGTTCGGCTCATCTCCGCAAAATGGGCGGCGAGAAAGCGATCGAGGCGCTCGCCCTCATGATCGGGTGAGACGATTAACGCGACGCGCTGGGAGGAGGCTCTTGCGGCAGCGGACTTTTCGGGCATCAGGAATTTTCAGAGCACGCGCCGCGGCGGGCGCCCTTTACGTGCCCGCCGCAACGGATGAACTCGGATTACGATCCGGACCGGACAGCCACCGGCGCCGCGGGCGGGATCGGCGCGGCGGTTCGGAGCCCGCGCCACCACAGGAACGCGCCGGTCAAGATGAGCCCGACACTTACGATCTGCATCAACGACACGCTGTTGTGGAACATCATGGTCCGCCCGGGATCGCCGCGGACGAATTCGATCGCGCCACGCTCGACACCGTAGAGCAGGAAATACGTGCCGAGAATTTGTCCCGCAAAGCGTTGCCGCCTGCCGAGCCAAACCAAGAAAAGAAAATTCAAAAACTCGGCGCCCGCTTCATAGAGCTGCGTCGGGTGGAGCGCGGTGTGAAGCGGAGTGCCGGAAATCCGCTCGGCAATTTCGTTCGTAAACGTGACGCCCCATGGGAGCGAAGTCGGCTTGCCGTAACAGCAGCCAGCCGCAAAGCAGCCCAAGCGCCCAAAGATGTGGCCGAGCGGAACTATCGTGGCGGAGACGTCCAGCGTATACAGGAGCGGCATTTTCTGAAAGTGCGTGTAAAGGACAATCGTAAGAATTGCGCCGAGGATGCCGCCGTAAAAAGTTCCACCTGATTGAATCGTGTTGACGCTGAAAATGTCGCGCGGATTGGCCGCGTAATAGTCCCACATCGAGAAAACAAGCCAGATCTTGGCCACGAGCAGCGCAACAAGGACTGTATAAATACCCATATTCCAAAATAGGTCCGGATTCACGCCCATGCGTGGCGCCACGGTCCGCCCGTACCACAGGGCGACAATGACGGCAGTCGCCACCAGAACGCCGTACGTGTAAATCGTAATCGGACCGAATTGAAAAAGGATTGGATGCATGCTTAGGCGCGCTCCTGACTAGGATGCCTCCAATCGCGGAAGAGTTCCAGCACGACAAGGCCGGCGCCGATCACAATCGCCGAATCGGCGAGGTTAAACGTGTACCAGTGGTAGCTGCCTAAATGAAAATCGATGAAGTCCGTCACGCTGCGGCGGAGCACTCGATCGAGGACATTTCCCGCCGCGCCGCCTAAAATGAGCGCCAGGCCGGCCTGGCCGAGCCAGCCTCCAGCGCGCCCCGTGGCCAAAAGCCAAACGAGCAGGGCAATCACCGAGACAGAAAAAACAATCAACACAGGAGCAAGCCATGGCGCATGGGATTCGGCGCCCAATCCAAATGCGACGCCGGGATTGCTCGTGTGCACCAGATTGAGAATCCCGGGGATCAAAACGTGCAACGATCCGCCGGAGATGGACTTCTGGACCACGTACTTGCTCGCCTGATCCGCAGCCAGGACACCGAGGGCCAGAAAAACCAGGGAGTACCACCCGGAACGTGATTCGCCAGCCATCAGGGCTTCGCGCTCCCAACCACGGCGCCACCATCACGCTGGAGTTCCTCAAGCGCGGCCACGCAGCGCTCGCAAAGCGTCGGGTAATCCGCGCTCTCTCCGACGTGCGTCGAATAATTCCAGCAGCGTTCGCATTTCGCGCCATCGGCGCGTTTCACTTCTACGTGCAGTGGCTCGGTATGGTCTGAGCTGGCTGCTGCGTCGAGCGGGAGGACTTCTACCTGTGAAACGATGAGAAGCGCAGGCAAAGTTGCCGAGTACCTCTTCAACAATTCGAGCAAAGTCCCACTGGATCGAAGAATGACTTTTGCCTCCAGAGCACTGGAGATGCTCTTTGCATTTCGCGGGCCTTCGAGCGCTTTCAACACATCTTCGCGCACGCTTAACAGCGTTTCCCAGTTCTTTGAACGAGGCTCATCGAAAGCCCGCTCCAGATCTTCGGCAGCGGGAAACACGGCCATGTGGACGCTTTCGGGATCGCCTTTTGCCCGAGGGAGATGCTTCCAAACTTCTTCGGCGGTGAAAACGAGCGTCGGCGTTATCAGCCGGAGCAACGCGCTCGCGATGCGGTAAACGGCGGTCTGCGCCGAGCGACGCCCGCGATTATTTTTAGCAAACGTATAGAGGCGATCCTTGAGCACGTCGAAATAAAATGCGCTGAGCTCCACAACGCAAAAATCGTGAAGCGCGTGATAAACGCGATGGAATTCGAAATTGGCGTACCACTCACGGCACTGGCGGACCAGCACGCCGGTGCGGCGGAGCATCCACGCGTCCATTTCCCACAGCTCGGAGTCCGGAACCGAGTCACGCAGGGGATCAAAATCGAAAAGATTCGAAAGCGCGAAGCGGAACGTGTTGCGGATTTTGCGATAGGCCTCGGCGAGCTGGACCATGATCGCGTCGGACAGGCGAACATCCTCCGTGAAATCCTGCGACACGACCCAAACCCGCAGAATATCGGCGCCCCACTTTTCGCAGATTTCCTTGGGGGCGATGGAGTTGCCAAGCGACTTCGACATCGGCTGCCCTTTTTCATCGAGCGTCCAGCCGTGGGTGACGACCTGTTCGTAGGGGCGCATGCCATCGACACCCAGAGCAACCAGCAGCGAGCTTTGAAACCACCCGCGAAATTGGTCGGGGCCCTCGAGATAAACATCCGCGCGAGGCTTCCCTTCACGCTTTTGAAGGACGGAGAGATTGCTAGTGCCGGAATCGAACCACACATCGAGGATGTCGGTCTCCTTGCGCCACTTCGACGCGCCGCATCCAGCGCACTTCGTGCCCGGCGGGAGAAGCTCTTCGGCAGTATGCGTGTACCATGCGTCGGCTCCTTCGCGCTCGAAGAACGGAAGGACGTGGCGGAGCGCCTTGAAATCTTCGAGCCGCTTGCCGCAGGCGTCGCAATAAAAAATAATCAGCGGGACGCCCCAGAAACGCTGGCGCGAGACGCACCAGTCAGGCCGGTCGACCAGCATATTATGGATGCGCTCTTCACCCCATGATGGCGTCCACTTCACCTTCTTGATCTCTTCGAGAGCCAGGTTACGCAACGCCGGCGCTTTCGGCGCCGGGATAGTTGCGCTTCCGTTGTCCAATTGAATGAACCATTGCTCCGTGGCGCGGAAAATCACGGGATTGTGGCAACGCCAGCAATGCGGATAGCTGTGCCTCAGTTTTCTTTCACCGACGAGGGCCCCCCGATCTTTAAGGATGGCGATGACGATCGGATTCGCTTCGAAGACGGTCTTTCCCTTGTACTCCGGCAAACCTTCGGTGAAGCGGCCTTCGTCGTCCTGTGGCGCGTGGGCCTCAAGGCCGTACTTCTGGCCGGTGTAAAAATCCTCGGCGCCGTGGCCGGGGGCGGTGTGGACGATCCCGGTACCTTGATCGAGGGTGACGTAATCGGCGAGGACGCCGGGGACGCTCATTTCAAGGAACGGGTGCCGGAATTGAATCCCTTCGAGTTCGCTGCCTTTCCCTGCCGCGTGAACCGCGCCGAATTCGAAATTCAACTCGGCAGCCGCCGGCTGGAGGCGATCCTTCGCCAACAAGAGTTTTCCCACCGAAGTTTCCGCGACTACATATTCGAAATCCGGATGGAATGCCAAGGCACGGTTCGCGGGGAGCGTCCACGGAGTCGTGGTCCAGATGAGCGCACTCACATCTTTGCCGAGCTTGCTCGATTTCGCGTCCGCGACGACGGGAAATTTCACCCAAATCGAAGGGCTCGTGTGGTCCTCGTATTCGACTTCGGCCTCGGCCAGGGCAGTGCGGTCGTAGATGCACCAATACACCGGTTTGAGTCCGCGGTAGACGTAGCCCTTCTCAAGAAAGGTAAGGAACGCACTGGCAATGCCGGCCTCATAGAGGGGATCCATCGTCAGGTAGGGTTTCTCCCATTGCCCGAGGATGCCCAGGCGCTTGAACTCGCGGCGGTGCGCGTCGATGTAGCCCGCGGCAAATTCGCGGCACATCCTGCGAAATTCGGCGGCCGAAACTTTTCCCTTTCCCCCGAGCTCCTTTTCCACTTTCGTCTCGATGGGCAGGCCGTGACAATCCCAGCCGGGGATGTATGGCGCGCGGAAGCCGGCCATGCTCTTCGATTTCACGACCATGTCTTTCAGGATTTTGTTCAGCCCCGTGCCGAGGTGAATTTCGCCGGTCGGATAAGGCGGCCCGTCGTGGAAGACGAAGAGCGGCGCGCCTGCACGCGCCTCGAGAACGCGGTAATACAGCTTCATCTCTTCCCAGGCGGCCAATTGCTCGGGCTCGCGCTCGGGCAATCGCGCCTTCATCGGGAAATCGGTGCGGGGAAGATTAAGCGTGCTCTTCACGTCGAGGGTTTTCGTCATTTCGCGGAGTTCAGAGGCCCTTTCCACTTTTGGAGACAGCCGAAACTCACATTCTCACTCACGTGCACGCCGTATGTTACAATGATTTGGAAGGCGTGTCAGCCGTGCCCGGTCCGTACATCCTTTTCCGTTGGCGTGCGTCTAAATATTTGAGGTTTCACGAGGGGGATCACAGGCAGGCGGAATGGCAAATTTGACTGCAAATTTGGAAGAGACCGATCGCCCGACGACCGGAAAGCAGGTCCCCCTGGGCCGGCTCCCTTCGCCTCTGCGCGAATCGGGCCTGAAGAGCTTTTTCTCCAACCTTCGCGAATTCCTGCTGGAACGCCCGGTGAAGTTTCGCGGAAAGCCGCCTGTTTTTTCAAACCCGACATTTGGCGACAGTCTGCGCGAAAATCTTTCGGAGTTTTTCCGTCCGGCACCGCGCGGGAAGGTGAAATCCGGGCTGCTGGTCAATTGGAACGCAGGGTTCGGCAGCTTGTGGCAAAACCTGCGCGATAGGATTTCCCCGCCAAAACTGCCACCGCTCGAAGTCACGAGCAAGCCTGTAGCGGTGCCGGAAATCTGGACGAAGGATACACAGTTCACCCGTGTGCAGGCGCTTTCGATCGCGTTTCACGTCCTCGTCCTGGTGCTGATTATCGTGCCGCTTCTGCCCGAATTGATGTCGCCGCCCACGACGCAGGCGAAATCGTACTCCGTGACGCAGCTCGATAATTACTCCCCCTATTTGGCGAAACTACCGGCCGGCAACAAGAGAGCCGGAGGCGGTGGCGGAGGCGGCGAACACAATCCGATTCCCGCGAGCAAGGGCCGTCTGCCTAAATTCGACTGGACACAATACACTCCACCCAAGGTTGTGACGCCGGAAAATCCGAGACTCGCTATGACGCCGACCGTTCTCGGGCCGCCGGAAATCCATTTGCCAAGCCCGAACACGCCGAACTGGGGCGACCCGCTGGCGAAAGTGATCAATGACTCGAGCGGGCCGGGCAGCGGCGCTGGAATCGGCTCAGGAAGCGGCGGTGGCGTGGGCAGCGGCGACGGGAGAGGCGTTGGCCCTGGACACGATTGGGGCACAGGCGGCGGTTACCCGAGCGCAGGAGCAAACGGGTACGGCTACCCATCGTGCATCTATTGCCCGAATCCGAATTTCTCGGATGAAGCGGTGAAGGCAAAGTATCAGGGAGTTGTCGTCCTGATGGCCGTCATCACCGCGGATGGGCGCGCGACGGACATTCGCATTTCCAAGGGTCTTGGCATGGGTCTAGATGAAAAGGCGATTGAAGCGGTCCGTAATTGGAAGTTTAAGCCCGCAATCGGACCAGATGGCAAGGCGTCCACCGTTTCAGCACCAATCGAAGTCCAATTCCGCCTCTTCTGAGCGAGCAACACCGCAACCACGAATTTCTCCGCGGCCCTTTCCTGCCATTAACCAACAGGACCAGCCCGTATCTGCCCCCTTGCCGTTCTGCTACGATGAGCGGCATGAAACACGCAGCCTTTGCGATATCTTTTTTTCTGTTCTCGGTTCTTGCGCTCTCGCCATGCGCCGCTGCACAAACCGGTTCGATCGAGTTTGTTGCGCACGCGATACCCTCGGCCGGCGTCGAAGAACCTGTCCGAGGCTTTCCCTTCTATTTGTTGAGTAAGAGTTTCGAAGAAATCGCCAAGGACGCCGCGGCCGGCATCCCGAAGCCCGATCTGAATGCGTTCATCGACAAGCTGGATAAGGCGGATTATTCGGAGGAACTTAAGGCGTGGATGAAAAAACACCAGACGGCGACGCTCGGCGGCAGTGATTTTATTGCGCAAGTGAAGCCGGCGGACGTAATGGGCGTGCCGGAATTCTACAGGGCCTACATGGACAGAAATGCCGGAGATCAAAGCATCAATTTTCCCAAACCGAAATTCAAGCCTTCGGACAAAGTGAAAAATCCTGAGAAGTACAAGAAGCTGGACGCTGAATATCAAGAGGCCATCCGCCACTACATCGAACAGAACCCTCAGAGCATTGACGGAATCGACCTCGGGCTCTCAAACCGCGATCCCAGCAAAAAGTGGGCCGATCTCGAAGGGAGACGCACGCCTGAAATTCAACGCAAGACGCTTCAGTTGGCGCAGACCACGTATCTCGTCAAGCGAACGGAGACGGACATTCAAGGCCAGGGATTTCTGCGGGACGTCCCGCCCGGAAACTATTGGCTGGGCACACTCGACGTGGCACCCGTCGTAGGCGACGCGCGACCGCGATGGGATATGCCCGTCACTGTCCGGGCGGACCAAGTGACGCGCGTCGCACTCACGAGCTTCAATGCCATTCAACCTTCCCATTCCAATCCTTAAGCGATTCCTCGAAATATGAGGAATGGCGCCGATATCGCGGGTTGGATCCGTCAACTGGCGGAGACAGACCCAAGGACCAGAGCCCAATCCGCGCTGAGACTCTACCTGGCGGGATACGAACTGTGCGCGCCCGTGCTGAACGAATGGATCAAAGATGCGGAGTTCCGCGAGCTTGCACTTCCAAGTGGCGCCAGCGGATCACATTCGCCGAATCACGTGCCGTCAGCAGTGGTCGTGGGCATCGCAGTCCAGCCCGAAAATTTCGAGAAAATCAGGGCGGCGAGTGGGTCGCCCCGGCTCGCCGATGTGCCACCAGACCAGGACGCGAAGGAATTCGAGCTACACTTTGAAGATCACATCGAATTCGACATCTTGACGACTCGCGAGCCAGGCGGAGGGGGCGCGATCGCGAGATTCCTCAAGAAATTCGGCGAGGGCATCCAGCAGATTGAGATTTACGTGCGCCACGTGGATCGCGCGACGGAAATTCTGCGCACGCGATTCGGCATCGCGCCGATTTACCCCACGACACGCGCCGGGGCCGATGGCACGCGCGTCAATTTTTTCCTGGCCCCTGCGGTCCACGGGAAGAAGATCCTTATCGAACTGGTGGAAGCAAAGACCACCGGGGAATAGAGGCCCGACGCACGAGATTATTTTCCAGTCTGCTCAATGAGCTTGGCGACGAGTGCGGTCCAACCCGTTTGATGGCTGGCGCCAAGCCCCTCGCCCGTTTCGCCGTGAAAATACTCGTTGAATAGAATGAGATCTCGCCAGCGCGGATCTTCTTGAAACACTTTGCTATCGCCGTACACGGGGCGGCGGCCATTGCTGCGTTCGAAGATGCGCATGAGGCGGCGGGAGAGTTCAGTGCTGATTTCCCCTAAGCACATGCGCTTTCCTGAACCGGTGGGAAACTCGACCTGAAGCTGATTGCCGTAATAATAGTCGTAGCGTTGGAGAGCCTCGATCAGGAGGTAATTCATGGGGAACCAAACAGGTCCGCGCCAGTTTGAATTACCTCCAAACAAATCGGAGGAAGCCTCTGCAGGCTCGTAGTCCACCCGGCTTTCCTGTCCATGGACCTGAAGCGTGAAAGGATGATCCCGGTGAACCTTCGAAAGCGAGCGGATTCCGTAGGGCGAGAGAAACTCGTTTTCGTCAAAGACGTACCGCAGGATGCGCTCGAGGCGTTCGCGATTCGCAATCGCGAGCAGAAACCGGGCACGCGGCTCAGTCTTCTGACTTAGATCCACGTGCTCTCTCATGGAGGCACTATGGTCCACGAACCATTGCATGCGTTTCGCAAACCCCGGAAGGCGTTCGAGTACCTTAGAATCGAGGATCCAAACGGCGAATAGTGGAATGATGCCGACCAGGGACCGAATCTTGAGGGGCACGTGAGGGACGCCTGGCAGGTGAATCATGTCGTAATAAAAACCGTCCGTCTCATCCCACAGCCCATCTTCTTCTCCACCCATCCGGTTCATCGCTTCGACGATGTAAACGAAATGCTCGAAGAACTTGCTGGCCACATCCTCGTAGGCGGCATCCTCTCGCGCCAATTCCATCGCTATGCCCAGCATCGTCAAGCAGAACCCGGCCATCCAGCTAGTGCCGTCGGATTGCTCAATCGTGGCGCCGGCGGGCAGGCGCTTCGACCGGTCGAATATGCCGATGTTGTCGAGGCCAAGGAAACCACCCTCGAAAACATTCATGCCTTCAGGATCCTTGCGGTTCACCCACCATGTGAAATTGAGAAGAAGCTTGTGAAAAATGCGCACCAGAAATTTCCTGTCCCCTTTGCCACAAATCCGCCGCTCGATTTGATAGACGCGCAGCGCGGCCCAGGCGTGGACAGGAGGGTTCACATTCGAAAAATTCCATTCGTAGGCGGGCAACTCCCCGTTTGGATTCATGTACCATTCGCGCAGGAACAGGATGAGTTGCCGTTTGGCAAAATCGGGGTCGACGGTCGCGAGCGCAACGCAATGAAACGCCAAATCCCAAGCTGCGTACCAGGGATACTCCCATTTATCCGGCATCAAGATGACATCCGAATTGTACAGGTGCACCCATTGGTGATTTCGGCCTTCTCGGCGGCGGGGATCGGGAGGCGGCATTGTGGGGTCGCCATCGAGCCAGCGTTTCACTTCGTAGTGGTAGCTCTGCCTACTCCAATGAAGGCCTGCGAAGGCCTGCCGCTGAATCAAACGCAAGTCGGCGCTTGTTTCGGGAGAGGCGCGCCCCGCGTAGAATTCATCGGCTTCTTTTTGGCGTAGTTGGAACAGCGCATCAAACGCGGAGCCGAAAATCTCTTGTGCGGGGAGGCGGTTCTCCATGGGATTGCGGTCCATGAGACGAAGGCGAATGGTCCAACTCTTCCCTGGCGCTACCTCCGCGGAGTAGTGCGCCGCCGCCTTTGTTCCTTTCATCGCGGGATTTACGGCCGCGCGTTCGCCGTGGATCAGATACCGATGAAAAGCGTCCTTTACGTAAGGCGTGCTGTTCGCGACTTGAAAAAGCCGCTCTTTGTTTGTCTCGTTTTCCGTGAAGAGGAGTTCCGGGGCGCCATCTGCAATCAGCCAGCGCTTTCCATAGTGGTATTCGGTAGTTTCGATCAGAGCCGTTCCCTGAGGGCCGTCGACGCGAGCCGCCATGGGCGCATCGAATTTGTCGCCCCACGACCATCGGTTGCGAAACCAGAGCGTGGGAAGCAAATGCAGCCGCGCCGCTTGGGGTCCGCAATTCCAAGCCGTAATGCGGATGAGAATATCTTCGGAAGTGGCCTTAGCGTACTCAACAAACACGTCGAAGTATCGATTTTCGCGAAATACGCCGGTGTCGAGCAGTTCGTATTCCGGGTCTTGTCGCGTGCGAGCTGCGTTCACAGCGATCAGGTCATCGTAGGGGAACGCGGCCTGGGGATACTTGTAAAGGCATTTGAGGTAGCTGCTGGTCGGCGTGGCATCCAGATAGAAATAACATTCTTTTACATCCTCGCCGTGATTCCCTTCCCTATTCGTCAGGCCAAAGAGGCGCTCCTTCAGAATGGGATCCTTTTCGTTCCAGAGGGCCAGTGCAAAGCAGATGTGCTGGTGACGATCACAGATTCCGGCGATCCCGTCTTCCCCCCAGCGATAGACGCGGGAGCGCGCGTGGTCGTGAGGAAAATAATTCCAGGCGTCTCCGTCGGGACTGTAGTCCTCGCGCACCGTCCCCCATTGGCGTTCCGAGAGATACGGTCCCCAGCGCGCCCAGTTCACGCCGCGTTGAGCGTTTTGCTGCAGCCTTTGTTCTTCGGCCGTCATTTCGGGATCCTCTCCTCAGTAAGGGCAGAACTTTAGCTTTTATGGCGACGCGTTGGCAAGTTGCGGCTGCTCTCCGCCTAATAAATTTTCCGCATCAATAATCACGCAGAAGTAGCGCGAGAGGCGAGTGATTCTGTATCCTCGATGACTTCCGCAGTCGGGGGGATGGAACCGATTCGCACACAGGCAAAAATTGAATCCGCGCCACAACCGGGGGCTTTGCGCACGGCGAAATCCGGACGCTATGCGTTCGCCTTCGTTGCGTTGGCAGCAACGGCTGTGGTCACGCCCACATTTTTTTTCGGAAACGCCTCGGGACACGATTTCTCATTTCACGTGGCGTCTTGGATGGACGCGGCCGGTCAGTGGCGCGAAGGGATCGCCTACCCTCGATGGGCGGAGTGGGCAAACTGGGGCTTCGGCGAGCCTCGATTCGTTTTCTATCCGCCGGCTTCATGGATGATGGGAGCAGCGCTCGGCTCCGTGCTGCCGTGGTATTTAGTGCCGGGGATTTTCATATGGCTCTGCCTCATCATCGCGGGGATGGCGATGTGGCGGCTCGCGCGCGAATGGCTGCGCGGTCCGCAGGCTATCGCAGCCGGAGTTCTCTATGCTGTGAATCCCTATCACCTCGTGGATGCCTATTACCGCAGCGACTTCGCGGAACTGCTCGCGAGCGCACTCTTCCCTCTGCTGGTGTGGAGCGCGTGGCGCTTGATCCGGGAGGGATGGCACGCGCTGCCGCTGCTGGCGACCGTGTTCGCTGCAATATGGCTATCGAACGCGCCCGCTGCCGTGATTGCAACGTACTCTCTCGCGCTGCTGATTTTTGCCGGATGCGTGGCGGGTCGTAACTTTGGGCCGATTCTTCCCGGAAGCATGGCAATGGCGGCAGGCTTCGGCCTTGCGGCTCTGTACATCTTGCCCGCCACTTGGGAGCAGCGTTGGGTGCAGATTTCAGAAGTGATCTCGGAAAATCTTCACCCCTTCAAAAATTTCCTTTTTGCGCACGCGAGCGATCCGGAGTTCGTCCTGTTCAACTGGAAAGTCTCGAGCATCGCAGCCGGCGTGATTTTGATTACAGGAATCGCAGGGGTCTTCTTCGCCCGGCAACGGAGGGACTTTCGCGAGTTCTGGTGGATGCTGATGGCATTGGGCGCGATGTCCGTGCTTCTCATGTTTCCATTGACCGCTCCACTATGGCGCCATCTTCCGGAGCTGCGATTCGTGCAGTTTCCATGGCGATGGCTCTTGCCGCTCGATTTTATCTTCGCCTTTTTCGTGGCAGCCACGATCAGCCGATCGCGAAGGGTGTGGGCTTGGTGGCTGGCCATAGGGATTGCGATCGTCGCAACGGAGACGGCGATCGTCCAGGATTGCTGGTGGGCAGGAAGAGACATCAGCATTCTTGCCGACGGAATTCGTTCCGGGCACGGCTATGAGGGAACGGATGAATATGCCCCACTTGGTACGGACATATTCCAGATTCCCGGTACGCCTCCAGACTCCGGAAATGAAACTCCGCAAGCGATCGGACCGCCGAACCCTCGCATCACGAAGGTGGATGAGGACTCGGGTGATGTCGTTCCTGCGGCAGGTGTGCGGCTTCATATCCAACAGTGGACAGCCGAGAACAAAGCCTTTTCCGCTGATACCCACACGGACGTCACGCTTGCACTACGTCTCGTGAATTATCCGGCTTGGGAAATCCAGGCGGGTGGAGCGATGGTTCGGCCGGAACTGATGCCGGATACGTCGCAATTGCTGGTTCCCCTGCCTGCCGGCGCCAATCAGGTCGAAGTTCGTTTCCGTCGCACGTGGGATCGAACGCTCGGCGACGCCATTTCGATGATCACTGCGCTCGTGCTCATCGCGGTAAGGATTCGCAGGCGCCGGAGACCAGAATCAAACGGCGGGACGCTCAACGGGGATCGGAATCAGGCGCTGGGCCTATCGGGGACCGGCTGAGTGGCGTAGAAATCGTCGCGAAAACGAGCCGAGTAGGAATCGAGCAGCTCGGAAATTCGCGATGGATCGGGCGAGCGCAAAACGAACCCGGCGTGGTGGTGCTTGGGGATGCGCAGGACGATTTCGGGGTCGGCGTAAGCAGAGGTGTCGGGATGCTCCTGCCGCGCCAGAGAAACGACCACCCCTGAATAGTCATGCCGGGATTTCGGAAGTTGATAGGGCGTCTTCCCGCAGCCGATTTCGATATGCGCCCATTCGCGCCAGAGGTTGATTCCCGTGGCGGCTTCGATCACGTCCGAGATGTAGGCGCCGCCGACACGCGCTGCAATTTCGATGAAATATATTTTGCCGTCTTCATGCGCGCGGAGAAATTCTGCGTGAGTGACCCCGCGAACCATCCCAAGCGCCTCGATCAATTCCCGATTCAACTTATGCAATGCTTTGACCTCGGCGGAAGTGCGAGGCAACGTGCGGCTGGTGAATACGCCGCCGTCGTGGGAGACGTCGAGCGGCGGCTTTCCGTAAGCATGCGCTTCGGCGAAGACCACTTTGCGCTCCGAAGTGATGCTGTCCACGTGGAAAACGTCACCGGGAACAAATTGCTCGAGCAAATAAAACGACTGCTGGTCGCCCAATTTGTCGAGCCACGGCCAAAGCTCCTCGGCATTGGAAATCTTTCTCATGCCGATTCCGGAAGCCTGTGAGCGCGGCTTGAGCAGCCAGGGCGGCTTCACACGCGCCATAAATTCTCTTAGGTTGTCGTAGTTGAGCACGTGAACAAATTCGGGGACGCGAATGCCCGCTTCTTTGGCGCGGCCGCGCATGGCCAGCTTGTCGCGAAAGTAGCGCACGGTGGTGAGCCCCATGCCGGGAACGCGCAAGTGCTCGCGCAACGCGGCGACATTTTCCATATCGAACTCATCAAGCGCCACGATCCGGTCGATCGGGTGCGTGCGCGCCATAAAGCTGACCGCATGAATCAATCCCTCGATGGGAAGTTCTTCCGGCATGTAAAACATCTCGTCGATGGATTCCCGCGGCCAGTTAGCGTCACGCAGTTTTTCAAGAGTAAGGAGAAACACGCGGCACCCCTGCTCCTTGCACGCGCGCATGAATTCCTGCCCCTTTTCGTAGGAGCTGATCGAGAGGATCGTAAGCGGATTTGCTTCCGGCACGAAGTCCTTTCCGCGAGCTTGCTATTTCGGTTGGTTCTCTGAAGAGGAGAGCGGATTATACTGCGGTCTCGCTTGCGGGAAACAAGAATTGCAAGAATGGCCCGACGCGCTCGGCCCACGCCGCTTCGTTGTGCTGGCCGCCCTGGATTTCTTCGTAATGCAGATCGTGACCCAGCTTCCAGCCTCTTTGCACGAGAACGTCGCGCAATTTCTGGGCATCCGCAATTGTATGCATCCCCTCCTGAGTTCCGGTGTCGAGCCATATGCGCGAGCGGGATTTCAGCTGCCGGCGGGCGGCGAAATTGAGAATCCACCGCTGATTCCACCAAACGGACGGCGAAAGCACCGCGAGCTTCCGAAAGACTCCGGGATAGCGCAGGCCTAGATAGATCGTCAGCAACCCGCCGAGCGACGAACCGCCTAGACCGGTATTGTCCGGCCCCGCGAGAATGCGGTATTCCGATTCGATAAACGGCTTGATTTCCTCGACCAGCATCTGTCCGTAGCGGTTAGCGCCGCCTCCTCCGAGCTTCTTGGCCCTCGAAGGCGTGTATTCGCGAATGCGCTGCTTCCCGGTATTGTAGATTCCGACGATTACAAGCGGCTGGATCTTGCCCTCGGCAATCAGTCGGTCGGCCGTCTCTCCCACTCGCCAGGCTACACCGGCAAACGAAGTCGCTGGGTCGAAGAGATTCTGGCCGTCTTGAAGATACAGCACGGGGAAGCGGCGCTGAGGATTCCATTCATATTGACCCGGAACGTAAACGATAAGATCGCGCTCGGCGGAGAGAAAACGCGAGCGATACTTTTCATATTTGCGCAATCGGCCGGAGCCGGGAACTTCCAATTCCTCTGTCGAATCCGGAGAACCAGACACTCGAGATTCCTCTCATGCAAATTGCCGCCCGCGATTCTCGCATATATCGCGCGCATTTACGGAATTGCAAAATCGAAATCGCGCCCCACATTGTTTCCGGTTTACGCAACCGGCAATCACCGTATAATACCCGCCGCTTCCATCGGTACATGACTGCTCTCGCGGAATCTTGCGCGCAGGAGAAAAATGCAAAGGGAATATCACCGCTGGTATTCGCACCGGCTCGGGCTCGAGATGGGTGTCGTCGTTTACGGCCACTGGGGACCGCCGCTCGTGGGGTTCCCCACCAGCGCCGGAGACGAATGGGAGCTCGAGAATCAGGGTTTAATCGGCAGCCTCGGGGACTTGATTGACGCCGGGCGAGTGAAATTCTTCAGCGTCAACTCGGTGAATTTCGCCGGGTTCTACAACAAGGGCGCGCATCCCTTCCATCGGAGCTACGTGCAATCTCAGTTTGACGCTTACCTGCGCTATGAGGTCGTCCCGTTCATTCATGACAACTGCAAGTCAGAGATCGCCATTTCGACGATGGGCGCGTCATTCGGCGCTTACCACGCTGCGAATACGCTGTTCAAACATCCCGATGTCGTGCGCCGCTGCTTCGCGCTTTCAGGTGTTTACGACATCAAGGGATTCATGGACGGGATGTACGACGACAACACCTACTTCAATAATCCGGTGGATTACCTTGCGAACCTCTCCGATCCAAATGTCCTGGGGCAGCTTGCCCACTGCGACATTCACATTGCGACCGGATGCGGACCCTGGGAGAACAGCGGTCCTTCCTACAGGCTCGCCGCCATCCTAGGCAGCCGAGGGATCGCACATCATCTCGACGACTGGGGACAAGAAGGCGGGCACGATTGGCCGTACTGGAAACACCAGATGCGAGAGTACATCACGCGTCTGTTCTGAAGATTTCCTGAGTGAAAGGTCAAGCGAGACCGAATCGGTCGAGCAGATAGCGGCCCTTGGCGATGACCTGTTCGTCGTCGATCCAGACGTCGCACCGGCGGGCGAGCACGTCCACATGTGTGCGCGAGCCCCACGACGCATGCGTCTGGCTGCCATAAGGATCACCGAAGGCGAGGTGGACGCCCGGCAATTTCTCGTCCTGGAGCAGAACTCCGATCATGTCCGAAAGGCTGAGGTTCGTGCCGAAAGCCAGCTCGCCGACACGATCGCTGTTCTCGTCCGTGTGGCAGTAGCTCCAGAACTCATCTTCCAAATCCTTGCGAGCGCAACTCGCTGACTTGAGCCGCCCTCCGCGAATTTCCAAGACGAGCGGCGTCCGCTCAAGGTCACCGTACTTCCCGCAGAAATGGTCGCCCGCCGTGCCGTCGCACACGAACGTGCCATCTACGGCCCCGGGCGTCGTGAAAACCTCTCCCGCGGGAAGGTTCGACCAGTAACGGCGGCTGATCAGGCCGCTCGTTTTCACCCAATCGAGCGTGGGATCAAAACTCGAGACAAGAGACGTGCCGGCTTCGGTCCGCACAGTGAGCGATCGCGCAGATTTCATTCGCAGGCGGAGGCGCTCGCTCAGCCGATCGATCAACGTGTAATCGGCGCGCATTCCCTGCTGCATGATCTCCGGTGTGACGCCCACCATGTGGGCATAACGGATTTGCCGCCGTTCCACGATGCCGACGATGTCTCTTCGCGCACCAAGCTCTCCTTCGTGCGGCTGCATGCAGAGAATGCCCGCGTCGGCATGCTCCAGCGAATCGAGGACAGGCTGGGGGGCTTTCCTGAAGGGACGCGGAGCGAGCGAATCCATAAGAAAAGGTTCCAACGCGGCGGTGCGCTCCGCAAGTGCGTAGGCAAGACTTGCCGCCACACCAGCGCTTTCGCGATCGGCCATGAGCGTCACGCGCTCGCCGGGCTGGATGGCCAGACAGGTCCCGACCGCGTTACGCGCGCCCGGAATCAACTCGGGTTGTGCGGCTCCAAAATCCATGTTTCTATTGTAAATTCCCCGGGCAGTATTTGTCACGTCGAACCCGGTCACATCGAATCTGCGAAAAAATACCGCCAGCCGTCATTCCTTAGGGTCAACCACGAAAGCGGGAACCTGCCCGCCGCCGGAAGTCACATTGGCCAAACCGGTCGAACTGAGCCGCGTAAGGAATCCAGCCATGCGCCCGCGATAGAGATACGGCGCGAAATCAACAAGCATGTCTCGCATCTCGACGCCGCCCGCGGCCTGCACCGGGAATACTTCGCGGCGAACAGCAATGCGCTCCTGCACCACCCATGCGTGGCTGCGGTCGGCGAGAGCGCGATCGAGCGCGGCGTCCCATTGGCTGTTGTCCGTCTCCCATCCGAGTGTGACGCCGGTGCCGCCATACTCGTCATTGGGTTTGAGCACAAAATCATTGCGCCGACGGAGAACGTAATCGAGCAGGTCAAACGATTTGCCGTCCCGTGTTGTCTTTGTGTCTTCCACGAGGCGCGTCCAAGGAATGTGGTTGCGGATCAGAGCTTGCTCGGACGAGCTGAAGAGCGCGGAATTCCGTTCGTCCGTCAGCACGGCGAAGAATGCCTTCTTATGGGGAATTTTGCAGGTGAGCGCGTTGGTCATGCAGACGGCGCCAGCGGAATAAGCCTGCACCAGGGCGTCGCACTCAGCCGGATAGGCGACGATATCGTTAATCAACACGCGGCGATAGAGCAAATCAATCCGCCGGCCGCGCGCCAGAAGCTTTTCTCCGTCAAACTCGAGGTCCCGCGGATCGCAGACGATCGTCGGTATACCTTCCTGCTCGAAGTGCGCCTGGAAAATCTCAAACTCGCTCCACGTGGGAACTTCGCGCCAATCCACGATTGCTATCACGGGCGGAGAGGCCCTCCCGCCCCATTCCACATAACTTTCGAGCAAGGCCGCAAGAAGCCGCTTCATCAGAGGATGCTTGCGAACGTAGTAGCTCTCCTTAAAGCGATCCGTGACGGGCAGCGTGAGAAAGACGTCGGCAAGAGTTTCCGCGTAGGCCGCTCCGGCCGGGGACTCGGCGTTGTATTCCGCGAAATGGAGCCCGTCCGGCAGAAGAAAGGCATCGAGGCGCGAAGACGTGCTGGAAGTGGGGTAGCCCGGAGCGATGCGCGCGAGCCGTTCTTCTTCGGGGCTTAGAGCGACCTGCGCGAGCAAGCTGGGATCGGCGAGCGCCTGCTTTACGACGCGTTCGCCGAGGTTCGCGATGGTTTCGGCGACGGTGCGAACGCGCTGTTCGTCTTCCGTCGTCAGGAAGAACGGCCGAAGAAACGGGCAGTGGATGCGGTCACCGAACGTGAGCCGCTCCGCGCGCATCCGCGCATTCAACTCGGCCAAAAACGCCGGCGCGAATTCCACTTCAGGCCGCAGCAGCCTGTGCCAAGCCTCCGCCGGCGAAGCCGGCTGCCGAGCGGGCTGCGCTGAACCGGTCATGCCTTTTTTGCTTCCGCGCGCGGCTTCGAAGGCGCACCGCTGAATCCCGCGGCGGCGCCGATCCCGAGCATTTCCTCCCAACGCGGCCAGCTATTGGACGAATTGCCGTGGAGGGCCCGGTCGATCACCATCCGCGCCATGCGATCCACAACGTGCGTGAAATAGAATTCCGTGATGCGGTCGCGCTCAAAGTCGGGAGCGGGATTCAGGAAATCAATGGCATAGGGAATCCCGTCTTTGATGGCGAATTCGATGGTGTTCATTTCATATCCAAGCGCTTGATTGATCGATTGCGCGTCGCGCACCACACGCGCGCCCAATTCCGACGAGAGGTAGTCGTGATTGACCAGGTAGCGGCGCTGTTTGGGATCGTAAGCGACGGGCAGAATGTCGGTCTTCCCAAAAGTGAAGCAGCGGACGTACTGATCAAAATCAATGAACTCCTGCAGCGTCATGCAATACGGTCCCGTGCCGTTATAAACGGCCAGAAGTTCCTCACAATTGTGAACCTTGTAAACGTGTTTCCAGCCGCCCCCGGAAAAGGGCTTCAGGATGGCGGGACGGCCGACCGTGTCCAGCAGCGCGTCCCAGTCGATGGGGTATTCGAGATTGCGAAGCGATTCGGAGGTGATATCCACATCATGGGGATAAGATTTCTGCGGCAGGAGAATCGTCTTCGGAATGGCGAGGCCAAGTTTGGACGCCACGGAATAGTTGAAAAACTTGTCGTCGGCCGTCCACCAAAAAGGATTATTGATGACGTAGGTACCCTCGAGCACGGCGTGCTTCAGGTAGCCCCGGTAATACTCGACTTCGTGGGATATGCGATCGACGATCACGCGATAGCGCGGCGTCTCTCCCATCCGCGTGCCGCCCAATTTGACAAATTCCGCCGTAATTCCATCGGACTTGCCAAGCTCGTTCACTTTTTCAATAAACGCGGGAGGAAAGCTGTATTCGCGGCCGCAGAGAATTCCAATCTTCATGATTTCTGCTCCTCTTTATCCCTCAGAGCGACTACGAGCCGGTCGCAGAAGAGGCCTGAAGCGAAACTCCGCTGCGAGTTTCTGCGACGATGTGGCGGACGACCGCACGCAAGTCCTTCGTCTCCTGATACACGCGCAACTGCCGCTCGGCACTGGTACCTTCCCGGAGGATTCTGCGAACGGGCTCGAGCGCTTCGGTGCTCCCCAGCTCATCCGCGACGTCAGCGACGAAATCGAGCAGTTCTTCGCCGAGTTCGCGCATCGGGACTTCGGTCTGCTTGCCGAAATCGATGAGCTTGCCTTCGACGCCCCAGCGGGCGGCGCGCCACTTGTTCTCTTCGATGAGCGCGCGGGAATAAAGACGAAAGCCCATATTTTTCGTGTACAGCCGATGTAGCTTGACCACAATCGCTTGCGTGAGAGCGGCAATGGCGATCGCTTCATCGACGCGCGTGGCCACGTCGCAGATGCGGAATTCGAGCGTGCCAAACGTGGGGTGCGGACGAACGTCCCACCAGATCTTCTTCGCGTTGTCGATGCAATGCAGGTGAACCATCAGATTGATGTAGTCCTCGTATTCGCCCCACGACTGGAAGTGATCCGGGATTCCGGTGCGAGGGAACCGCCGAAACACCGTAGTGCGAAATGATTTCAGCCCGGTGTCGCGGCCCATCCAGAAAGGCGAACTCGTCGAGAGCGCGAGCAGATGAGGCAAGAAATACCGCGCCATGTTCATCAGGTCGATCATCGTCGCGCGGTCCGGGACGGCGACGTGCACATGCATCCCGAAGATCAGCAGCGATCGAGCCAATTGTTGCAGCTCTTCGACGATATTCTTGTAGCGTTCGCCGGGAGTGATGACCTGATCGATCCAATTGGAAAACGGATGCGTTCCCGCGGCAGCGACCTGAAGACCGACGCCCTCGGCTGCGCGCACCAGCTCGCCTCGCGTGCGGTGCATTTCCGCGCGGAGCTCTTCGACGTTGTCGCAGATGTTGGTGCCGATTTCGACGATGGACTGGTGCATCTCGCGTTTTACCTGCTCGCCCAAACCGGAAGAGGTGGCGGCAACCAGCTCGCTTACGTGCGAGCGCAGCTCGCCCGTCGAGGGATCGACGATTTGGAATTCTTCTTCAACGCCAATCGTGAACCGGTGGTTCATGAGAGGCCCTTTCCTATCCAGTGTGCGGGGAATGGGAATGCTACCACATTTTCACGTCGGCCGAATGCCTTGGATTTTGAGGGCAACGTGGCAATTTTGCCCAACCGCGGCATTCGTCGGGCTACCCTGCGTGCAATTCTTTCGTCTGGCTCACCGAGTCACCGTCCCCTTTTTCCAGTCCGCTGAACACGATCGTGGAGAGGATGGTCATGCCACCGAGCACAAAGAACGCCTGATGGATACCTTGAATGAATTGCGGGGCATTAGAACTATGTGGATCGGGAATGAAGAACGCAGTCACCAGCGACGCCGAAGCGACGCCGAAACTGATGGCCATCTGCTGCATCGTGCTCGCGATGGAGCTTGCGCTGCTCGCCTGCTCCTCGCTGACGTCGGCGTAGACGAGCGTATTCATGCTCGTATATTGCAGCGAAGTGAAGAACCCGTAGATGAACAGTTCGATGACGATCAGCCACACCGGCGTGCTCCTCCCGATGGTCGCGAAAAGCAAAATCTGGAGGCCGATGAGCAGCGTGTTTGAGATCAGCACGCCGCGATACCCAAAGCGCGCCAAGATTCGCGGCATCGTCATCTTCAAGCTCATGGCGGCGATTGCCTGCGGCATCATGAGCAGGCCGGATTGAATCGGCGTGAACCCGAGGCCAACCTGATAGAGGAGCGGAAAGAGAAATGGAATGCCGCCGATCCCAAGTCGGGTCACGAAGCTGCCGCTCACTGCCGCCCGAAACGTGCGAATCCGAAATAGCGTTAGACGCAGCATGGGGTGCGCGGTCCTCGTCGCATGAAATCCGTAGCCCGCCAGCAGGACGATGGAAATGGCCAATAGCCCCAGGATTTCCCCCACGCTCAGCGTGTGCTCGCCAAACACTTCCAGCACGTAGGAAAGCAGCCCGACGCCCGACCCGAAAAGAATCAGCCCCGCCACATCGAGAGGATCGGTGTGCTCTTCGCGATAGTCCGGCAGATGCAAGTAAACCAAGCACAAACCAGTGAGGCCAATCGGAATATTCACGAAAAAAATGAGCCGCCAGTGAAAGTATCCGACGATCAGGCCGCCGGCAATCGGTCCCAGCATGGGGCCGATCAAACTAGGGATGGCAACGAAGCTCATGGCGCGGACGAGTTCCGATTTGGCGAACGTCCGCACCAAGGTGAGCCGACCGACGGGCACCATCATCGATCCGCCGCAGCCCTGGAGGATGCGGCACGCGACCAGCACATGGATGTTGCTCGATATGCCACAGAGAAATGACCCCAGCGTGAAGATGCCAATCGCGGAGGCGAACACCCGGCGCGTTCCGAAGCGGTCCGCCATCCAACCGCTGATCGGAATGAAAACCGCAAGGCTCAGTGTGTAGCTTGCGAGCACCGACTTCATGCTCAGCGGAGCAACGTGCAGCGCCGCCGCGATCGTAGGCACCGCGGTATTTAGGATCGTGGTGTCGAGCGACTCCATAAAAAATGCCACGGCGATCAGCCACGGCAGCAGTCGCTTGCTGGAAGCAGCCAGCGAGGGTTGCGAGGAAGGAGATTCACTCGGACTGGGCGGGCTCACATTGGCGCTCAAATTAGGACATGACCGATTTGAGCAGGAAACGCGTTGATGACCGGGTCATTTGAACTCGGGGAAATCGTCTTCCCAATATTCGCACTCGCGACGGCTGCCCGATTCGCGGGGTCCCTTCTCGATCGCACGCAATTGGACACGCCGGATTTTTCCGGAAATCGTCTTCGGGAGATCGGAGAACTCCAGGCGCCGGATTCGTTTGTAGGGACCCAACCTGCTGCGACAAAAGCCGAGGATGTCTTTGGCGAGTTCGCGGGTTGGCTCGATTCCGGGTTTCAATGTGATAAATGCCTTGGGCACGTTCCAGCGAATTTCATCGGGGCTGGGTACGACGGCTGCTTCGGCAACGGCGTTGTGCTCGATGAGCGCACTTTCCAATTCGAACGGACTGAGGCGGTAATCCGAGCTCTTGAACACGTCATCGGCGCGACCCACATACGTGTAGTAGCCGTCCCGGTCGCGGCGCGCCACGTCACCTGTGCGATAGTATCCGCCTTCCATAGATTGCTCGGTCCGGCTGGGGTCGTCCACGTATCCAATGAAAAGACTGAGAGGTCGCGGATCGAGTTTCACCGAAATCTCGCCATCGTCGGACAAGTTTCCATCCGCATCGAGGAGCGCAATCTCATGTCCCGGTGATGGTTTGCCGACGGCTCCCGGCTTCACTTTCTGGCCGGGAAAATTTCCCAAGAGGCAAACATTCTCCGTCTGCCCGAATCCGTCGCGAATTGTAATTCCCCAGGCTGCCCGCACCTTCTCGATGATCTCCGGGTTGAGCGGCTCACCGGCGCTCGCAAGATCCCGCAACTTGACCGGAAAGGACTTCAAATCTTCGAGCACAAACATCCGCCAGACAGTCGGCGGCGCACAGAGCGTCGTGACTCCGTTTCGGGCGACTTGCTCGAGCGTTTTCTTGGCGTCGAACCGCGCATAGTTGTGCACGAAGATGGTCGCGCCCGCGTTCCACGGGGCAAAAAAGGAACTCCAGGCATGTTTGGCCCATCCGGGCGAGCTGATGTTGAGATGGACGTCATCCGGGCGAATCCCGATCCAGTACATTGTGGCGATGTGGCCCACTGGGTAGCTTTGATGAGTATGAAGCACGAGCTTGGGAAGAGCCGTTGTCCCCGATGTGAAGTACAAAAGAAAGGGATCGCTCGCCCGCGTTACGCCGTCGGGACAAAAGTCGGGGGACTCGTCGTAAGCGTCTTCGTAGCGGATCCATCCGCGAGGCGCCTCCCCCACGCTTATCCCTGTGTATCGGCCCTGCAAGGATGCAAATTTCTCCAGGCTTCCCGAGCTTGCGATCACGTGCTTGGCCTTGCCTCGCTCGAGGCGGTCGCGCAGATCCGATTCCGTCAGAAGCGTCGCGGCGGGAACAACGATCGCTCCCAGTTTCATGGCCGCAAGCATCACTTCCCAGATGGCGACAACGTTAGGGAGCATAACAATGATGCGGTCGCCGCGATGGACGCCATGGCGTCGAAGGAAATTCGCCACCTGATTCGATCGCCGCAACATCTCGGCGTAGCTGAGCTTCAACTCACCAGCAATGTCGTCCACGATCCAAAGCGCCGGCTTTTGATTCCCCTGTGCGTAGTGGTCGAAGTAATCGAGCGCCCAGTTGAAATCCATCAGTGCGGGCCACCGAAATTCACGAACGGCAGTATCGTAGTCTTCGCGATGCGCGAAGAGAAAATCGCGCGCTGCCAGGAACGCTTTCAGGCCGCTCGCTGGTGCGGTGCCGCTTTTCTCGGGGGCCATCGGACCCTCCTACCCGTCAAATGGAGCGACATTCTACAACTTATGAGACTCGCAACTTCGGAGCGCATTCGTAACAAGAGTAACTCGTCATCAACCATCAGGCGAGCCAGCACACTTGTGTCTTCTGCTTTCGATGATCCGACGTGCACGCGCCGTAGATGTATCCAAGCGAGTCGCAGCGACGCGGATTACGGTCATGGCAATACGGAGCGCGACCGTGTTTCCTCGATCATCAACCAAATTGAGCTGTGCGGAGACCAAGCCGTCGCGAGCTTCTGGAACCTGCTGGGACGAACAACCGCAGAGCAGGCCCTCGACGGGATAGCCGCGCCTCAGCAGACGACGCTCATTCAGCACCCCCATGAGACGGGTGTCAAGAAGGTCTCTGTAGTCGCCCTGCTGTCCCTTCGGAATGATGTCCAGGGGTTCGTAGTCCCAACTCACCAGATGGTCCTCCCACGGTGGCACGAAACTCCACTCGGAGATGACGGCTCCGCTTGGACGGTCGGTCCCGAGATGCAGGCCAATCAAGTAGGCGGTTACGAGTGGACCGAGCGCATAAACGCGACTCTCGGTGTATCCAGCCAGTTGCTTCACCCGCAATGGTTTGCGCGCCGCGGCCGAATGGCCGGGAAGAGCTTCGGGATAGTCGAGTGGACAGCCAGCCGCCATCAACGCGATGCCCCGCTCGTG
The DNA here is from genome assembly GCA_963812565.1 of uncultured Acidobacteriota bacterium. GTDB lineage: Bacteria > Acidobacteriota > Terriglobia > Acidiferrales > UBA7541 > Palsa-295. The sequence continues at coordinate 170,051 of CAWEVR010000006.1, read as the reverse complement.
CGAAGCTGCAAAAATCCGCTTAGTCATCAGGATCTCCAGAAATCAAAAAAACATCAACACCTCAACAACCTCAACGCCGCCCGAACCTCAAGGGCCGGCAAATTACGGCATCCTTCATGCTTGCTTCGCGATCGTCGTCGCGGGATTCGCTTCCATCTTCCACTGCACTGCCTGCGCCGCGCAAAGCGGGCAGGCAATTTTCGCGGGAAGTTCGCGTAATGTCCGTACACCGTAGCCTGCAGCGAGATCGTGGATCTTTTTGCGCACATCATTGAGAAGAACCAGCCCCTTCCTGCCGCCAGGCATGAAATCAGTATGCAAACCAAGGGACCGCAGCGTCCAACCCATATCCTCCGGGGAAACTTCGAGCAGGTCTCCGCGACCGCGCAGGATCGTGTTCACGTCCCCGGCAAGATCACCCACAGGGAAATTTTTGCCCGTGGTACTGTGGCATCGGGCGAGAAGGGCCTCTAGGACGATGGCCGGCAACTGAGACCCGCGATCAACGCGGATCTCGCTATCCACCGGTCTCAAGAACGGCACGATCTGCGATTGCAGCTTGTCGTCGTCCACGATCGATGCGCCGAGGGTGTGCGCGAGTTCCTGCATGGGTGCGGTGAATTGGCTCAGGTCAAAAGCTGGCGCGCGTACCTTGGCCCAATTCAAAAGCCTATAATGCAGCAGCTTGGCCTGAAATTCTGCGGCAATGCGCTCGGCCTCTGCCGGGCTCATCAAGGGGACATACTCGCGCGTCGGAGAGAGCACGAGCTCCAGCGGGAAACCAGCACTTGCAGTGTCGCGCAGCGGTTTGGGCGCGAACACAATTATTGCGCGAAACGCATCCATGGCCTTGCCGCCGGCTGCAATGAACGCTCCGTGACGGTTCGATGTGCGCAACAGATTCAGCACGCGACGCGTAGGCTCGAAAACTTCCATCAGCAGCGTGGGCTGCAAATCCATCGGGAGCGAATGAAATCCCGCCGATGAGAAATCGCTAACGAGGAGAGCGCGCCGGCAGAGTAAACCAAGCAGCTGCGCGAGGGGGGCCGCTCTTGTCGTGGGCGGCGCGACGATCCACAAGTACGGCGCGAAGGGCAAGCAATCCGCCAGCCACGTCGCGAACACGGCGAACGTAAGAGGTTGCACGACGCCATCGCCCGTTTGGGTCACCCGCGAGATCAAGTTAGAAATTTCGGTGAATAGCTTGCGAGTGGATCCGTACTCCGCGGCACCACTCGCCAGTTGCAGCGAGCGCAGGATCACGGGATCTACGCGCAGCGGAACGAAGGTCTCGTCATCCCGCACGAACTGCTCTGCCGTTTTCGCCGACTTCCCGTCCCAAATCAACAATTTGAGTTCGCCGTTCGGAATTCGGACCAGCTCCAGGATCGAGCCATTCGAAAAAACCTTGCCGGCGGTGCGCACCACGGGTTTGTCCGCGCGACGCTCGGATTTTTTGCGATCTGCCATTCCCTCTCCACTTCCGTTGTCGCCGGCCGTTTAATTGTCCGGCAAACGAAAAAAGGACGTGGCGTCGGCGCCTTTTGCCGACTGCTCCACGTCCTTTGAACTTCAGCCTACCAATTTAGAACTTTAGCCTGCCGTCAAGCATTCACGGTATCGAATGGACCCGGGGGTTGTCAACCCTTTTGGGGAAGATGGAATTGGGAAGGTTTATCGAATCCCTCTGGCGGAGTCGCTGTGCGTGAGACCCAAAGCGCCGACAGAAGTTGTCTTCGCGAGGCTCGCGGGCCCGTGACAGGTGAGGGGTCGAACTGGCCTTCGGTTAGTGGCCGAGCCGCGGCGCACCTTGGTTGCGCTTCACGGATTGACCGCCGCGTACGTCAACTTTATTGGCATCGCCCCCAGAGGAAGTCTTTCCGCAGGAACTTACCGGTCCCCGGTGAGCAACCACTCGAGCGATTTCCCAAATTCCCGACTTATCCTCAATAGGATTACTGCTCCGATCTCTACCTTCCCGTGCTCCATGGTGGAGAGGTAATTTTGACTCACTCCAATGCGCCGAGCAAATTCCTCTTGGGTCGTATCAAAGCCGCGTAACACGCGGATTCGCCGTCCGACTAATTTCCAATCAACTTCAACGCGTTCAGGCCGCGGTTTTTCTCTTGACACTGTATCTCCATAAGGATAAAATATCCATATAATGTGACTCAGCTCAATGCGCTGCAGTCTCCGAGCGCCTTTTTACATTCCTGGGGGGCAAAGCGCAATGAAAGAAATGGAGACGGATGGAGGACAAGCATGATTTGTGCCCACAAAAAGCGATCACTTGCATTCCGATCAAATGTGAGGTTGGCCCGCTCTCTGTGGGGTGTTCTCCCGACGGTTGCTCTCGAGCGCCTGAGGGAGCTAACGGAGAGAAGCGGATTTTCGGTTGCCGCTGGTGACCTCCAACTCATCGACGGCCGGTGCTATGTAACTCACTCCGGCCTGCTTCGCATTGCTCAGCGCAGACGATGTCACGGCATCAAAACTTCCCTGCAAAAGGATGTATCCGACCCAATCGCCAGCCGTTGGGTCTTTAAGGCTACCGTTTACAAATCTCCGGGCTCGAGAGGCTTCGTCGGCTACGGGGACGCAGATCCCTCTAATACGTCTCCCTTAGTCCGCGGGGCCGAGATGCGTGTTGCCGAGACCCGAGCCGTCAACCGGGCTCTCCGAAAAGCCTACGGAATCGGGCTCTGCAGCGTCGAAGAGCTCGGTTCTTTCTCGCCTCCGCAAAAGCCCCTGGCGGTCACGTCGCATTCAAATGGCCATCTTGGACCAAACGGTGCAAACAACGGCCAGCCCCGCCTTCGTGACCAACTCTGCCTGCTGATCCGTCAACACAATCTCGATCCCACGCTCGTGAAGGCCTACGCAGCGGATTTCTGCGGCACGGAAACTCTCAAAGAAGCCAGCCGCGATCTGGTCGAATCCTTCATCACCGAGCTCGCAGCCTCGGCCAAGAAAGATCGAGAGGCCCTCGTGAGCAAACTGAACTCCTACGCCCAACCTCTGGAGGCAACGCCATGAAACGACACATTCCTGGTCTGCATTCACGCGAGCTGAATCGCGAAAGCCTTCTCGAAGGGCTGTTCCTGGTTCGAGTCGATTCAGCTTCCTACCGCTGGCACCCCCAGAAACCATTCTTATCCGTACGGTTTGTCGTTCTCGAACCTGAACCGTTTGCGGGACGATCACTCTCGGGTCGGCTGTATTGCACCGAACGAGCGCTCTGGAAGCTCAATTGGTTCCTGCGTGATTTCGGCTATGACTCCGATCTGCTCAGCCAGGATCAAGTGGATGAAAAAGCCCTGCTCAAGCTTCGGGGAGTCGTTCGGACATCTCACGTCACGCTGAACGGGCGGTCTTTTCAGAACCTTGAAGCCTTTGCGCCTGCAGCGGAGTGGGAAGAGCTTTCCTGCGAAACCGTCGGGGGTGAACTAAAGCAGAGGAGCGGAGATGATCTTTAGCCATACGCAGATCAGCCAGTATCTTCGCTGTCCCAGAAGTTACCGCTACCGGTATCTGGACGGGTGGCGAGAAAAGGAAACGCGCGCTGCGATGGCCTTTGGCCGCTGCTTCGAACGGGCTCTCGCGGCCTACTTCTCCCGAGAGGACTGCTCGGCTGCGCTATTCAAGGAATGGGGCGCTTTCCGTGACACTCCCTTCGAATATAGGAAGGGAGAGTCCTGGGATCGCCTCGTTCATCAGGGAGTCCATCTACTCGAAATGTTCGCGCGAGAGGATCGTGTCCAGGTTCTCCGCCCGGAGCAGGATCTGCAGGTGAAAATGATCCGAAGCCTTCCGGGTGGCAACGAATTCGTCGCTTATATCGACGCCCTCGGCTCGCTCGACGGCACGCCGTGTCTGATCGACTGGAAAACGACGGCGAGCCGCTACCCGGAGGAACCAGAGGGTTTGTTGTCCCTCGACCCGCAGATGATCTGCTATTCCTGGATCAGCGGGATTCGGGATGTGGCGCTCGTCGTCTTCGTTCGAAAAAGCGTTCCTGAGATTCAATACCTGAAGGCATCCATCACCGAAGAGCAGTGGCGTGAATACGGTCGTCTCGTCGAAGCGACGGTCAGCCAGATCGAATCAGGCCAATTCCCTCCCCATAGCGGCATCCGTTTCCCCCAAAACGGGTGCATGAGCTGCTCTCATCTGGGGCTCTGTCTCAATAGTCAGGAATTAATCACCACGAACCTAATCCGAAAGCCAGGAGCAAGTACCCTTGATTGGCTTGACGACCTTGTGGATTGACAGGCGGACAGTCGTGTCTCCCGAACTCAATCGCCGGCGGGCCCTGATCGTTCTCGGGAAAATCGATGAGATCCTGGCCTGGGAGCAGACCAAAGAGCACGAGCGCGATGAGCGGTTCGTCGAACTCGGACAGCATCTCTGCGAGGTGAGAACGGGGCAATACTGGAGACTCGAGAATCTGAAGTCGTTCGATGAATTCCTCGAGAAGCGCTTCCCCGAATCGCGCCGAAAGGCTTATTACCTGCTGGCGATTCACGAGCATCTGACCCGGGTACCGAAGCGGCAGCTTCGAGAGGTGGGATGGACGAAGGCGCGAGAACTCGTGAAGGTAGCTCGTCGAGATGGGACCAGGTTCGATTGTGCAACCTGGGTGCACAAAGCCAAGGAGCTTCCCAAGGAAGAGTTTAAGCGGGAAGTCGAACGCTACCTGACGGGCAAAGAAACGGAGCCCTGGGAGATCATCTATTTCAAGCTCTACAAGAGCCAGGTGCCGGTTGTAGAGCGAGCGCTCGAAATCGCGGCTCTCATGTTGGGCAGCGACAAATCCCGGGGCTATTCGCTCGAAATGATCTGCGCCGATTTTCTGGCGGGCGCTGCTCTGATGACGGGAGGATCGGAACAGAATCTCGGATGCTCAGGATCAGGCGGTGATTCACTCGCAGCCTCTGAGCAGCCAGCTTCCACGAAGAGCATGGGACATGAATAATCCTACTTCGCGAAAAGAGCCTCGAATTCGGAAGGAACCTAAGCTATATGCAAGGCTGCGCAGGGAAATCTTGGAACGCGACGGTTGGCGCTGTCAGAAATGCGGATGCTCGAAGAACCTCGATGTTCACCACCTGATACGGCGCAGCGCCCTTGGCGACGATCGAGAGGCCAACTTGATCACACTTTGCAGGGAATGCCACCAAATTCTGCACGGGTCCGCCAGCGGACTCATCTGAGGACAAGTCCGTTGTATGGTGGCGTGGGCCGACTCTCTTGCAGGTGTTAGTCACAATAGCGGCATCTACATTCCTGCGCGTCAAATCTTGCGCGTAGAGCCGGGGCGCCTTAACTGATGTGATTCTGGCGGGTTCAGCTGAGCCTTTTCACCCGGAATTCCTCATGGGATTCTGAAGGCTCGAAAGGACAACCATGGCAATCCTTGTGACAGACGGGGGCAGGCTACATCGGTAGCGTAACCGTGAAGGTCCTGCACGCAAAGGGCGAACGAGTCGTCGTTTTAGATGATTTGGCGCGCGGCCACCGCGCGGCCCTCGATCGGGATGTGCCTTTCTATCAGGGTCGTACCGGGGATCGCGCTCTCGTGGCTCGCCGTTTTTCTCAGGGGCCATCGAAACTTCCTCACTGCAAAATGGACCCACATTCTACAACTGAGGAGGGGACACAAGCTCTATCGCGCGCGCTAATGTGGAGAGCAGTCCATCCCATTCGTTGGAGGAAGGGATTCGGCGGATTGAAGCTGGATCAAGCCAAACGTCCCAAGGAACTGGAATGGGAGAGTGCGAAGCTGAAGCGGCTAGTGGCGGAGGTGTATCTGGAGAGGCAAATTCCGAGGGACGTCGCGGAGAAAAACTTTTAAGCCCCGAGCAACGGCTTGGCGTGGTCGGGCATTCGTGCGAGATCTGCCCCGGGTGTCGGAGCGGCGCGCTGTGATGAAACGGCCCGTCTTACGGCTGCGTCGTGGTTCCCAGATCGCAGGAGTTGACGGAGTTTACCTTTCTTACCAAATCGGACACCGTGTATTTCACATTGGAACTTACCGATACTCCACAGTAGTGCAACGTCCACTGACCGGAGTTGATGCGAATTGCCGCCTCAGCAGTTTTGCCCAGCTGAACTTGATCGACCAGCGCGTTGATCCAAATGTCCACGGGCGTTGACTTGGCGGAATCGAGCACAATTGCGGCCAGTTGGTTTGTTCCATCAGACTCGGCTTTGACACCATTGATAAGAACACTGATTGAGCCTGTTCCAGCTCCCACGTCAATGTGGATCAAGCCCAACTTATTGTTGTCGCCTGAAATATGCTCAAGCTGAATGAGCTGATTCCCGTGATTCGAAGACTTGATTTCCAAGCCATATCGCCCGGAATTGAAGATATGGATATCCCGGACGAGCAGCGGTTCTCCACCGTTCTGAAACAGTATTCCGTCTTGAGGGAAATTGTTTATAACGAGATGCTCGAACCTCGTTCCTTCGCCGGAAACGGCGAGCCAATTGATGCCGTTGCCTTTGCTGCTTGTATTTGCGGGTGGCGGCGCAGCATAGAGCCGCAGCGTGGACAGCCCGCCAAACTGCGTGAAGCCTGTCCCTGTCGATTTGTCCGAGACAATCAGATCCTCGTTCGCGCCATTCGGCTGACGAATTGTCGCACCCCAATTCGGAGAGCTCATCCCGCCGCCCATCAGCGTTACACCGTCCATGAGCTCAATTTGTTTGGCGATGCAGAACTGAGCAGGGACAGCAACCGTCCCGCCTTTGGCGTAGGCTGCAGAAATCGCCGCTGCAAAGCCCGTATCGTCCAGCTGAGCGGCGTTGCAATAGGCTCCGTGGTCCAATACATTGAAGTAGAGGTCCTGATCGGCCCGCATTCCATGCGCTCCGATAAGGCCGGCGGCAAGCAACAAGGAGAACGAAACAATAGCCTGTTTCATAATGCCTCCATGATGAAAACTTCTCTCAGGGCGTGAGATGCGAGCTGAGTTTACGTTTTAAGGCGCGGACATGGGACGCAGGACATCGCCTGAGGTAAGTCAGCTCTTGAACGCGAGCATTCGCAATCCACCATCCAGTCGAACGAACTGCATCGCAAAATTCACGAGGGTGCGCAATTGCATTCTACCGGTGTAGCGAACCCACCATCGCGAGCGTTCGACTCGGCAGAACCCGGTTTCCAGTAAAAGGGATTTCAGTGTTGACGGAGTGAAGAACAGGACGTGACCGGGTCTTAAGGCCTCACGCCAACGTTCGCCTCGGAGTTTGGCCGGGAGCCCTGCTGCGTTCGGCGTTGTGATGAAAAGCCAACCGCCAGGCACCAAGTGCCGGTGAAGGCGCAGGAGAATCCGTGTTGGGTCCTGCAAATGCTCAAGCACCTCGGTCGCGACAATGCCGTCGAAACGAGCCTCGCGAGGCAGTTCCTTAAGCTCTCGATACGTCGACACTCCGAGTTTGACCAAGTAGTCGTATCCGAAAGGCTCGACCGCGACAACCTGCGCACCCTTCTCCTTTAACGCCAATGTCATGGCCCCGCGGCCGGCACCGAAATCGAGAATGTGCTTGCCGGAGAAATTTTCGTTGCCGATCGACCGAGTCAAGAATTTCACGAGGCTCTGGGCGCTTTTGACCTCGGTTGCTCCAGTCTCCGCTATGTTCACATCCGGCGACTTCCAGCTTGTCGTGTAAAGATCCGAGAGGATCGCGGCATTTGGAAATGGATCACGGAAGATCAGGCCACACCGGCTGCATTGACTGAAACGCGGCGTCTTCCAGAACGGCGCGGAGGCGCCTGCGCTCGAGCAAATTGGACAGTTCGAGCCAATGCCCGCGCGGTTCATCTCTGTTTCGAGAGAACCCTTATCGACTAAGGCAGTGACGCTATGGGGTGAGTGGGTGTTCCAGTCCATATTGAAGAAATTCACAGTGGCACGCTGAAAAAAGAAAAGTCATGCCGCCCATTATCGATGCGCCCATTATCGATGCGCCCATTCCTCCACGGGAGAGTGGGCAGGGGCGTGCGCCGAGGAACCGCGGCCGGGAAGAAGATGATCCGTCTCCAGACTCTGGAGAATCGCCTCAGCCATCACCTCATGCCCCATCGGAGAGTAGTGCGGGTCACAAGATAATGCGAAATATGGCCATTTCAAGTTATGTGCGTCCCGGGAAGCAATGAAATATGGCTTCAAGAAACTCATGGAAATATTGTTTCGCTGAGCGATAGCATCGAGCCTTTCGGCGAGCGTGGCTACGTTCATCTCCTGTGGAATCTTTCCTTCAGCCTTCGAGAATCGCACCCGCCAATCAGGATCAATGTCATAAAAGCTCGGGGGAACAACGACCAGGAATCGAGAGCCATCCGACTCAACTGTATTCTTTAGCAGCGTCAGGACCTTTTCTGTGACCGTCCAAGCGCTCTGCCATTCCGGGTCGAGCGGGTCACCGTAGGAGCCCCATTCGACTCGGAGGCCGTTCCAGCGGTACATGGTCGGATTAAAGCGAAACCAGATTCTGGACAGGTAATACGCGAGGACGGAATGATTTTCCAGGAATGTGCGAACCGTGTTGAATGGCCGGCGCTCGACAGGTTGAAATACGAGCTGCCCGTTGGCATCAAGGTTGTAGTAGGGAGCGAACCATGTGTGAATGCCGTAGACTTCCGGTTGAATGGTTGAAGAATTGTTCATTACATCGTTGTCACTGAACATAAGAACAACCAAGTCAGGATGAAACTGGCGCACGCGGTCTTTGTACATCAGATATTCCTGCGTCGTGCCAATGGAGCCGAGCCCGAAGTTCAGCACCTCGGCGTTCGAATAGCCCTCGCTTGCCAACAACTTCTCGAGCTTGATATTCATCACTTGGTCCGGCTTTACGTGCACGCCTTCGACGATTGAATCCCCTATGAGGGCAATTCGGAACTTTCCCAGGTCTTTCGCCAGTGAACGATCGCGGTCCCGCATCCCCCAGCGATTCGTGCGAACTTCTCCCTCAAAGCACCCTCGAGAATGGATGACGTCCAAGTTCGGAATCAGCGCCAAGCCGAGGACGGGATCGTACTCCCGGAATGGAGCGCTACGGTAATGGCCGGGAAGCCGCGTAATGACGCGCAACACTCCTTCGCCCAAGACAAAAAGGAGGCAGAAGGCCAGCAGGTTCGACAGGACGATGAGCAGCATCTTCCGGCCGGAAACCGAAGCCGATTCAGATCCCGCTCCTGGTTGATTCTGGATCACGACGGATTCTCCACCACACTGATAATTTTGCAGCTAGGTATGCGCATATTTCCTATTTGCCGAGAATGTTAGAACAGCGTGTAGATAAATGGCGCAATCGCTGAGCTCTGCGCGAGCAGGATGAGCGCTCCCACCAGAAATAGCACAGTCATCATCGGGAGCATCCACCACCGCTTGTGGGTGAGGAAGAATGAAAAAAGCTCACCGACAATGCCGAATCTACGACGAGCCACCAGAATGAAATTCATTACAGCCTCCTTAAACCTGGCGAATCAGGAAACGCAGTGAAAATTCAATGGCACGCGAGGTTGAAACCTCAAGTCGTGAGTAGCCATGCGCTGCTCGGGAAATGTCCGTGGACTGGGTAGGAGGGGCACAATCCCTCGATGTTCCCTTGTGGTACGTAATCGGAAAGGAGATTCTTCATTTCCTTCGGCCGGTCATAATGGAGTGCCGAAAGCGAAGTAAGTAGTGACAATCTTTGATTATTTGTCAGCAACGCCGCAAGCAGAGCTGTTTCCTGGGAATTCGTGTGGAAATAGGGCGATAGCGTCGAGCGACTGTAAAGATAGGGAAGATTGATGTCGTGAATGTGAATGAAGACGCCGACAGGCAGACTGGGAATTATGTCCAAGTAGATTCGGATCACGTCCGAACCAACTTTCACGGCATGGCTCGAATCGATGAATAACAAATCACCAGGCTGCAATTGCGAGAAAACTGTTCGAGGGGCTGCCTGGCACGTCTGCTTCATAACGGTGATGTTGTCGACGCCCTGGAGAGATTTCCTGGGATAGGGATCAACGCAAGTGATCTGCGTTTCTGGCCGGCCATCCTTGACGTTGAGGTTCGAAGCGTTGAGCATGCAGACCGTCGACTGACCGCTTCCAACTTCGACGATTCGCGCGGGGGCCTTGCTGCGGATAAAACTATGGAGCACCTGCGATTCGATCGCTCCAAATCCGGGTCCCCACTCGCGGGCGCTACTTTCGTCGTAGAACTGAAGGCCGGCTACTTCCTGATAATAAGGGCGGCAGATTTCCGTGAGCCATTCAAGTTGGTCATCCAATTTCCACGCGATGCCATTGAGCCGGGCACGTTCGATCCATGCCTCCTTGTTATTTTCCAGCCAGTGGAAATCCTGGATCGGAGTGTAAAAATTCTTCGGTAAAACGTGCACACCAAAGCTTTCGGAAAGTAAAAAAATCTTAAACCAGAGTTGCCTTAGCGGTGCGCGGGACCACCTCCGCGCCCTAAAGTACAGCAGCATTGGTTTGGCCGTGTCAGTCATTGCCTGCCTCCGATCTTTTCCCGTGTGCACAGGCAAAGATTCAAGTTTCGCATTCGAGAATTATTCCAGTATGGTAGTAAGAATTGCCGAGCATCGATTCAAGTTTCGATGTTCCCTGACCGGGCTTCTTCAGGAGTTCCGATAAGCATAAATGAGCATAGGCTGGACGCTTTTCCGGGCCCACGGCAGATCAGACAATGAAGAAATCTGATAACCGAAGCCATTTTCCTCGAGAGGCCGCAGCATTCGAGAGAGATTGTCTTCATCCGATTTCAGGTGATGGTGATATTCGATGAACATTTCGTTGATGAGCCGCAATTTCCCGGTTTCCGCCAACTCAGAAATCACGGCGATTTCCGCTCCTTCGACATCCATTTTGAGCAAGTCTATTTCTTCCTGAATGAAAGTTGACAGGCGCACGGTCTCCACCTTCTGACATCGCACAGCCCGGTTCGCAGATTCTGGAAACCGCTCCCTTACCGTGCTCATCTTTCCGGAGCCGATTCGATTAGGGTCCGTAAAGAAATTGATCTCACCTTCCCTGGCATGAAGAGCCTTATTGTGGAGTTCGACTTTCTCCCATCGGTTTCTCTGCGCGTTCGCCTGTAGCAGCTCGAAGGTTTGGGGGTCGGGCTCAAAACCAATGACCCGGCATCGAGGATAGAGACTCTTGAAGAACAAAATGCTCATGCCAATGTTGCTTCCACCATCGAGAATCACCGGGGAAGGGGAACTGGTTTCAAAGGAATAAATTCGGTGAAAGAAAATCTCCGATATCAGACCCAGAAACGTGCTGTAATCCGCTACTTTCATGGTCGCATCCAAGACTTTTTCTTCCGAGATCTTTCGCGCCCGAATGAATGGAAATACTAGCAGCAGGGAAACAAACTTCAGATAGAGCCAGAGGGTCGCGTTTCGATCTTGTGCGGACGGAATCTTGAAAATGGCCCAAAGTCCCGAAGCGACGTGCGTCGAAAAGAACTTCAGGAATCTGCGGAAGGAAGAGAGGGGAGAATGAAGGACCTCTTTTGCCACGGGGAAACGCAAGCATTCAGAACTTTGTTCAAGTTTTGCAGGTGCGCTCATCGTCATTCCGGTGCCACCAGAACGCGCTTCGGAACCCAGGGAACGAGTTTCTTCCAATACGTTTCAATCTCCGTCACGCCGAGCAGTCTGGCTAGCAGCATGATGGAAGGGAGCCCAAGCAGAGTCACGATCATCAGGACTGCAAGAGCGCCGCTCGCGGTCTGCCATGCGAGGCGGGGTTCCAGCCATGCAGTCAGCCGGGAGCAGGCTAAGGCTACGAACACAGAAGCGATCAGGACTTTCATGAAACAGAGCATGACGCCGCCAGCGTGCCGATTGCCAGTCCTGCGAGCCAACAGGACGAAGAGGACGGCCGCATAGATCACGATGCTGAAAGAACTTGCTGCCGCCAATCCGGCGAAGTCCCACCGCCGTGCGGAATACCAATAGACGGGCAGAGTCAAAAAAGTGAAAACCGTCCCGGCCACGGCAGGAGTCACTGTATCGTGCGTCGCGTTGAAGCCTCTGGAAATGAGGTTTTGGGCTCCTCGCGCAAACATTCCGAGGGAAAACAGGGCGAGCGCTAACGATGTGGCCAGAAAATCAGCTTCTTTCAGGCGCGTGTGTGAAAAAACAAGGTAGATGAGAGGCTTGCTCAAGACGACTGTGAGGGCTGAGATCGGGACCAGGCCGAGGACGAGTGCCTTCAAAGTTGCGTCTAGGGTGCGATTCAGTTCGTTGAACTTTCCTTCGCTGTGCAGTTGCGTCAGGAAGGGGAAAGAGGCCACGCCGATCGCATAGGTTATCGTGGACAAGGGCATCAACATCAAAGTCCTGGCATAGGTGAGCCGGGTGATGGATGCTGGCGCGAGAAATGACCCGAACCAACGGATCATCCAATTGTCTGTGAACTCGATCGATAGCGCGAGCATCAGTGGAATTGAGAGTTTGATGAAAAGGCGAAATCCCGGATGGTGAAGATCAAGATTGGGCTTGAATTTCGCGCCCATCCGCCAAAGGGCCGCCGACTGGAGTAAAAAGAAACCGCAAAATGTTCCCACCAGCATGCCGACCGCAAAACCCGTAACGCCGATTCGCGAAGAAAGCAGCAAACCGCCTGAAATGATACCCAAGTTGTAAAGGATGGCGGCCAAAGCAGGCATCAGAAATCGAGTTTTTGCGTTCTGGGCAGCGCCCATTAAACTCCCAAGATAGAAGAAGAGCTGCGCCGGCAACATGATGCGCGTAAGGAAAACAACTTGCGACTGTTCCGCCGGTCGGAATCCAGGCGCAATCAAACGGACGAGTTGCGGGGTAAAGATTTCGCCAACCAGAATCAGAATGCCGAGGGCGATGGTCATAAAAGTCATGACTGTCGAAAAGACGTGCCAAGCTTCGTCCTCTCGGTCCTCGGCCAAGTACTTCGTGAATACAGGGACGAAAACCAATCCCAGCGCCCCGGCAGCAACCATATTGTTCAGGAAATCAGGCAGAGTAAATGCCGCATAATACGAATCGGTTATCGCGCTCGACCCCATTTGATGAGCGACCATCCACTCTCGCAGGAACCCCAAAATCCTGCTGAGCAAAATCGTCCCCATAATGATGCCGGTCGACTGCACAATGCGGCGGTTGCGAGTTGCAGAGTTCATTTCATGAACCATTTGTTTTGGGCGATCGTGAGGCTCGATAACGTGATGCCCTGGGGATCATTCCAAGCGACGGTTTACCGCTCCGTAAGGATCGCCTGGAGGTTGTCGGCCACTTCCTCCTGCCGCTTTGTGGCCACGTACCAATCAATCGTGCGATGGAGGCCGTCCAAGAACATGGTTTGAGGCGTCCAACCAAGAAGTCTTTTCGCGAGCGAATTGTCTGCAACGCGGTTCAGCGGCCCCGTCGGCATTTCCGGATGGAGTTCGATTCGTGGTTTTCGTTTGAACGTGCGCAAGATTTCGTGCACGGCGTCAATGACCTTTATGCGCTCCATTGTGCCCAGATTCACGGCAGTTCCGTCATCGATTTTTTCCGCGGCCAGGATCGTTCCGCTGACGATATCGTCAATGTAGGTCCAGTTGCGGATTTGTTCGCCTGTTCCCCAGACAACGAATGGATTCTGATTGATGAATGCACGGGCAATCATGGCGATGACCGCATGGTTTTCGACTCCACGAGGACCATAGACCGTGAAGTAGCGGCAACACGCCGACTTCATTCCGTGATCCATGTAGTAGGCTCTCAGGGTCATCTCCGCCATCAATTTGGCCCAGCCATAAAGGTGGTCCGCGTCGTAAGGGGGACCGACCATGTCTTCGGTAAGATAAAGAATTTGGCTCGGGTCTGTCTGAATGTGATTCGGATAAACACAACCCGACGAGGCGTAAACCACCTTTTCGACTCCGGCTTCGAGACATGCGCGGAAAACCAACCCGTCGAGCATCAGGTTGACAGCACAGGCGGCCTGATGCAGGTCCACATAGCCGCGGCCGCCGTGGTCGGCTGCAAGATGGAACACAGTACTCATGCCAGCGACAGCCCGCGAAGCGACGCCGTGTTGCCGCAGGTCGCCCTCGATAAATTCAACACTTCCCTTCTCGATCAGATCGCGAATATTCTCAGTTTTTCCACTGCTGAGATCATCGACCACGCGGACCCTGGCCCCTTTCCGAGCGAGTGCGTGTACCAAACCGGAGCCGATGAATGATGCTCCGCCGGTTACTAGGACTTTGCGATTTTGCCAATTCATCTCTAGCCTCCTGGTTTCTATTCGAACTTTCGGATATGAAACAACTCGAGAGAAACAGCCCAGATGGAGCTTGGAATTGTTACGAGATATCGCTTCCAAAGCCGACGGGGTTCAGCGAGGAGCCGAAAGAGCCATTCTAGGCCACTTTCACGCATCCATTCCGGAGCGCGCCGGAGTCTGCCGGAATTCATGTCGAAGGCGGCGCCGACTCCCAACATGAGGGGGACCCTTAGACGTTCGCGATGTTCATACATCCACAGCTCCTGCTTCGGAGTGCTCAGTCCTACCCAAAGCAAATCTGCATGAGCCTCCCCGACCCGCGCCGTGACCTCGCTTTCCTCAATCTCGGTGAGAGGCCGGAAAGGCGGCGTATAGGTCCCCGCCACGATGATTTGGAAGCGTTGGTGAAGTTGTCGCGCCAAATCCTCCGCCACACCAGGAGCGCCCCCATAGAAAAAGTGGCGATATTGAGAACCTGTCTTTTCGCAGAACGCTTCCATCAATTCCGAGCCGGGCACTCGATGCCGCAGCGCGTGCCGGTGCCAACGCGCCAACCAGACCAGAGGCATTCCATCAGGAACTACAAGGTCGGCCTGATTCAAAATCTCCCTAAAGTGCGGGTCTTGCTGAGCTTCAGCTATGCCGTGCATGCCGGTGACTGCGACATAACTGCTGGCTTCGCTCGATTCGATCAGACTCTCCATTTTGGCGACCGCCCCAGACATTTGAATGGCATCGATTCGGACGCCCAGGACTTTAAAACTTGGCGTATTCGCTCTCATATCGGGGCCAGCGACTTCAAGCATATGCACCCACCGTTTGGTCGTAAATTTCCATCAGGCGCACGTAATTTTTTTCAGGAGTGAATCGGCTTTCGTATTCGCGACGAGCTTCTCGACCCATCAAGGCAAGTTCGGCGGGATGGGTCCAAGCCCATTCGACTTTCCGGGCTAAGTCCTCGGCGTCGCCGGCAGTGAAATGAAGCCCCGTGCGATGGTCAACGACGTTTTCCTCCATCGCACCGAGCCTGGAACAAAGAACGGGGGTGCCGCATGCAAATGCCTCGGCGATGTTCAGGGAAAAGGTCTCGTACCACACGCTGGGAACGATGAGGAATGCAGCTTGCTTCATCGCTGCGCGCGCTTCGGTTACTTCCAATCGCCCACGGAACGCCACCCGCCGCAGGTTCTTCTCTCTCGCCTTCGCCTGGAGCGCTGCTCGCAACGGTCCGTCGCCGATAACCACCAGTGGGATCGAGCTGTGAAGAAGTTCCCAGGCTGCCAAGAGCGTCGAGACACCCTTTCCGTCCGAAAGCCTGCCAACGAAGAGGGCGTAGTCTCCCGCGGCACTTTTCTCACCGGGATCGGGATGGACAAAATTTGGTTTGACGTGGATCCTGTCGGCTGGTAGGCCGCCGTCAATAAACTTCTGTCGCGCGAACTCGGTGAGCGCCACGTAGCCATTCACGGATTCCTGCCAGGTTCGCTGTGTGCGATGCACCTGAAGCATCAATGCAACGACTGCCGTGGCCGCGCGTGAATCGCGATAACAGCCGTGCTGGATGCTCCGCAACAATCCGTGTTCGCAACATTCCTCACAAACATGGCCATCGCGATAAAAAATCGCAGCGGGACATAACAATCGGTAGTTGTGCAGGGTCTGTAGTACGGGAACTCCCTCTTCCTGGCAGACCTCATAGACAGAAGGAGAAACCATCATGAATGTGTTGTGCACGTGGACCAAATGGGGCCTTTCCGCGCGAAGAATGTCTCGAATCTCACGCTTGCTATCTTCGGCGGATATGATGCGCTTCAGCATTCCTATGCGTTGGAGATTTGAGTACGCTTCCAATTCATGGTTGCTACGCTCGTAGGCCACAACCTGATGGCCGTTCCGTGCAAGCAACTGACGTTCCTGCTCGAAAGCAACGTCTTCTCCACCCGCCTCCTGGTACGCGTTGTGAACGATGAGAATTCTCATCTTCGGTGTGACCTGGTGAGTAAGAGCGACGCGTTCAGACTGAGGAATGTTCAGGTTTCGTTTGCCGCCGAAAGAACTCGGCACAGCCCAGTACGGTCATAAAAGCAATCGCCGGATGGCCTGTGATGTTTCCTGTGAAGAAGGAGCGCACGACGATGATGCTCAGCACCAAAAGAATCTCGACCGCGAAATGGTTCTCGGACTGGATTAGGAACGGAGAGCGCGAAGATCGAAACAGATACCATGCAATCGAGACCAGAACCGTGATGATCACGATCGGCCCCCAAATTCCTATGTCGAGAAAGCTTTCAACCAGAGTGTTGAGAACCTCGGTATTGCCGGGAATTCCAAGCCCCGGAAGAACCACGAATCGGCCCCCCGCGTAGCCGCCGTATCCGGTCCACGGTCTTTCAGAAATCTTTTGAAACGCGTACTGCCAAAAATCGAGTCGTCCGGTGAGAGCCTCCGCCTCCGAGACCGATTGCCCGCGCAACAGGTAGCTGGTTACGGTCGAACCGAAATTCGTAAAGGAAACGAGAATCACTCCGGCGAGCGACACCGTGATTCCCACCACCGCGCCCAGCAAGAAGCGGCGGGTAAGCAGGAGCAACAAGAACAAAGAAACGAGGAACGCTGCCACGTCCGCGCGCGTTTGCGTGTAAATCAAGGTTACGATGGCCGCAATAAACAGGAGGCGATACCAGGCTCGATCGTATTTTCGGTCCGGATCATCCAGAAGGCGGCAGAGTGAAATGCTCCCCAGAATGGCGCAATATTCACCGATGCTGTTGGCATCAATGTTCGGCCAGACTCCCTCGAGCCGGACCCGCAGCGGTCCATACGAGTAGCCTTCCAGTAGGGCATCGCTCGGATCCACGATCGCGCCGATCCAGGCAGAGAGCACCAGCAACCCCAAAAGCGTCCAAGTCCAGTTTGCGAATTTCTCGTACTCTTCCACTGAATCTAATGTCGCCACAAGAGCCGCGAGAACGGAAAGATCAAGCAGGTACTCGACCGATCGGAAGAGGGTAAATGCCGGTGCCGCTGACCATGTTGTCGAGAGAATAGAAATTAATGGATAAGCCACCATGATCCCGATCAGCCCGTTGAAAAGTGAACGATGCCAGGGGGTCTTTCGTTTCAGAAAGCGCACGAGCAAGACCAATCCGACGATTCCGTCGAGGCCGATTCGGTACATGGCCCAACCATCCACCGCTGATTGTTGAATGTCGTATTGATCCCGGATCCGAAACACAAGTCCGCTCAGCAACGTGAGCAACCAGAGTCCCTGCCACCAGGTAAAGGAACTCGCAATTTGTGCCGATTCCCGGAACAAAGTCTTAGTGCCAGGAAAGACAAGAAACACAATCCATAGCGGAGCCGTGACCAGCAAGAGGTTGAGCGTTGGATGACGGAATGGAGCCGCAGCATAAAATGCCACGAGCGTGGCCAGCGCAAAGACGGAAAGTTCCCCCATCCATCGAATTCGAGTCATTGAATTAGACCGTCCACAGAAGTCACGGTGTCCCAATGACGGCGACAATCCGAGCAGGCCATGAGGCTGAGTGATTTCACGCGTGCACTAGTCGTGCATAGAGCGTTGCGAGCTCGTCGCCAAATTTTTCCCAATTGAAGTCTTGCTGTATTCGCTCGCGCGCCGCGGCACCAAGTCGAACGCAACGAGATGAATCACCCACGATCTGCTCCAAGGCAGCCGCAATATCTGCGACAACTTGTTCCGGGCTGATCGCGGGAATCTTGAATCCTGTCGCCTCGGTCACTTGCAACGCCGGACCGCCGAGATCCAGGCAGATGACAGGGCGACCAGCTGCCATAGCCTCCGCCGTTACCCAGCCGCCAGAATCGTGCAGCGAGGGATGCAAGAGCACGTCGCATGCAGCAATCTTTTCGAGCACCTCTAACCGCGGGAGTGTTCGCCAGAAGACGATGCTTTTTCCGGCGCTCGAATTCTGCGCCAACTGCTTCCATCGTCCTTGTTCCGGCCCTTCGCCGATCAGCCAGTACTCGCTTTCCGGATGCCGCCGGTGGAACTCCGCAAACGCCTTTATGCCGAGCTCGAAACCTTTCCAATGAAGGAACCTGCCCACACTAATCACGCGAAAAGGACTTTGCTGCCGCGCCGGAATTCTTCGCAAAAGGGAGAGGTCCTCGAACGAAAGCGCTGTCTGGGTTGACAAGGAGACATCCCTGCAACCCAGCGCCCGCAGCCGGTGAGCCGTTTGAGGTGTCACTGCAAGCCCTGCGATCGCTCGGCGAGCGGTCATTCGCACGAAAGGATTGAGTTCTCCGATCCATCGTGCCGCGTCCCGCAGGATTTCGTACGATTTGCCGCGGAGGCTGAAAGATCTTCTAAAGTTGCGCGGCGCTGACTCCCCTCCTCCGACGGGACCCCAAAGAAAGGGCGCTGGCAGGAGCGGGAGAAAACTCGGCAACCAATAGTTTGCAAACGTCAAATGGTGCACAAGGTCGAAATGGACTTCGCGATGCAATCTTTTGGCCAGGCGGTAGACCCCGAACTGCCATAAATAATAATAGGCACGGACTCCTCGTTGGCCCTTCTTCCAGAAGCGCGCCCATCGAGGCAGGTCGTAATAAATGAAATGAACCCTCGGCATTGGACTTGCAGCAAGCGCTTTATCGATCCCCTCGCGGTTATTTCGGCGAGTGATTACCCAGCATTCTTCGAACCGGTTGATTTGGCGTACCCAATGCCAGCCGGCGCCCGGCTCGGAGCCCTTTCCAGGTTCACACGCGTACGCCGAAACAAGAACTTTCAACGGACGCGCCCTTCGCTCGTACTGTTGGCGGACGAGGAGATGTAGCGGAGCAGTTGTTTCTCACGATAATCAATCGTCAATTGTTGTGCTTCCTCTTCCTTGAATTGCGCCGTGGAATTCAAGAGGTAGAGTAAATATAGAGAGCGATGTTGCTCCCTGACATCGGCGTCATCTTGCGTTTCATGAGTTACCTTCAGAAGACATTCCGTTTGGGCGAGGAAATGGAACTGGTCCCACAGATTGGGAGCTCCCCACGTTGCGGATTCCCAATCGAAAACGAACAAATCTCCTCGATGGGCCCGCGAATTCCAGGGTGCAAAATCACCATGATGAATGCCACAAGGAACCAGAGATCCGTGGAGCTCTCGTCCCGCGATTCCCAGAGCCTCGCGCCCCAACTCCTGCCACTTCGTTCCCATGCGCGGTGCAACGCTGTCCCACGAATGAGCCGTTCGCTCGACGAGCGTCCGTCCAGGCAAAACAGCAGCGCAGCAACCGTGCAGACGAGCCAGAAACTCCTCGTGGAGCTTCGTGAACCGAACCGGCCCGGTTGCACCCTCGAGCGGAGATTCAAATAGAATGTTCCTGCCGTTCCAGAGACCGCCAAAAAGCAAGCGTGGGACATGAGACCGCATATTAGGGAATTCGGAAAGCTTCCGCAGAAACTCTTCCTCGTTGGACAATCGCTTTCCAGCGGCGTCCGTGAGTGGCATTTTTAGGTATCCGAAGATCACTCCATCGGGCCGCATGACCTGGACCGTTAGTTTCTGGAACGCCCCCGGCGTGCCAAACGAGAGAGTAAATATGAAATCATTTTCTCCCGTAACTTCGCTTGAGAGGCGTTCAATGGACAGAACTGATCGGGACGCCACCAGGACTTCATGTCGGACCCATCCGTCCCAGCCGGTGGCTCTCACGAGAAGTACGAGAGCTTTCATCAGCCGAGCGCCGACCGAAAACGGCTTGTACAGCTCAAATCCGTCGAAGGGGTTGCCTTCGTTTGTGAGCGGCAACAACCAACGTGCCTTTTTCCGAGATGGCAGGACGGCGAAACGACGCTGACGAACGTAACCCTCGCTGGCGAGGCCCCTCGTGACCTCTGGCGAGTGGCTTTGGGAAATCACCTCATTCGGCAGCCGCGCACCTGCACGGGCCGCCGCCGGCTGGACGCCGAGTGTGGGAGGAGCGTCGGGAGCCCAGCCGAGGAAAGTCCGAAGAGCCCTTTCCAACGGCTCCTCGGTTCTGTCCTTGGGCTGAACCTCCTTACAGGCAAGGGCGGAACTTATCAGTTGATCACCATGTGCCATTCGCGCATCCTCGGGATCAACCGCCGCCTCATGAATTCGGTCACGGCGCGAGATGAGGATACGATTGCCGGACCGATACCCACGTCGGTGTGGACGAGAACCTTTTGTGCTCGATTGAATCGCAATCGCCGATATGTCCGGCGCTGCCGCTCTATCTCATCAGGTGGTAATTCAGCCTTGCGTGAAAAAATCTGCTGCTGGTCAGCATCGAGGAGGACCACAAGATCCGGCTCTGGAACAAGGTAGGAAAGAAATCTCGCAAACCATTTCGGGCCGCCGTATCGATATCGGATTGGATCTACGAGGACGTCGTGAAAGTAGCGGTCGAACAATACGAAGTTCGATCTTGCTAGCGAAGGACGGACAATAAACAGATAGCCGAACCAGTGGTCCAGGAAAAAAGCAGTGAGATAGGCCATCGATAAAAATGCCCCTCGTGGCGTCTTGGCGTGAGGGGTGGTGTTGATTCCGGTTTCTCTGCCGGAAAAAAGCGCCTGGGGCCGCCAGTGGAACAGCCGATGCCGTCCCCAAAATCCCAGATTCAGTGCCCCAATGAGCCCGGAGATAACCGTGCTCTTCCCGACTCCGTCGGGTCCCAAGATTGCGACGAGAATTCCGGTGGGGTGAATCCATCGCTGGATGACGCGTTGAACATCCGCCGCGAGATACTTGATCAACTGCAGCGGACGCCGGGACCACGCGGTCCTCCAGAATTTCGCTCGAGCATGGCCCAGGTCTGAGGCTAGCGACCGATTCAGGCAAGCCTCGACGGCGCGCTTTCTCCATTCGCTCGGAAATATCTCTCCCGCGATCTCCTCTGCCTCCGTCCGTCCCAATCTCTCGACCAATTCTCTTAATCGAAGCGACTGGGAAGCAGAGGCTTTGCCCTTCCAGGCTTTCTTTGCCAACAAGTAAGCGAATTCCGTTTTCGCGGATGGGATCCAGAAATCACCATGCCGTTCACGCTCCGCCAGCATCTTTTCGCTTGTGGAGAGCACTAAGCCGCTGCGCCGATGGTCAAAGACGACGTCCACAGCAGCCGTCTTCACTTTCGAATCCTTTGCCCAAGAGAAGACGAAGAAATGGCCATTCTTGGAGTGGTTCAAACACTGAAAACAGACATAGCCTTGCTGCCTTAGGCGTTCGAAAATCGAATAAAGCTTGTGCCTATCTTCGGGATGAACAGCCAAATCTAAATCGTTTGGGAGCTCATCGGGAAGCGCGTCCCAGGAGTGGATAACACAATAGCGAACTTCGGATTCATCAAGGAACCGAAACAGGTTGCGCAGGAAATTGGGCAAGCTGCAGACTTGTTCGAAACGCGTTTCGTGCGGCGTAGTCATTCCGTCCGTGCGGTCACCTTCCGCCCATAGGGAACGAATTGCATTATTGGATTGGATCATAGGGACAGCTCCTGAGTTTGTCCGAGTCCTTCGGAGCAAGGAATGAAACCACGCGTTCGCAATGCGATCCGTAAGCGACTCAAGCGGCGCCTATACCTTTCAATACGGCGGGGATCGTCCGCGCGAGAATCTTCAGATCGAGCCAAAACGTCCAGTGTTCGATGTATTGCATGTCCAACTCCATCCACTTCTGGAAAGGGATCAAGTTGCGGCCGCTTACTTGCCACAGGCACGTAATACCGGGTCGCACACTAAATCGGCGTCGTTGCCAGTCTTCGTTGAAACCTTCGAAGTCGCGAATCGCCATGGGCCGCGGACCCACCAAGCTCATGTCACCTCTAAGAACGTTTAAGAGTTGGGGCAATTCATCGATGCTTGTGCGCCTGAGAAATTTGCCGATGGGGGTTAGGCGCGGGTCGTTCTTGATCTTGAAGACCGGGCCGGAAACCTCATTGAGAGCTTCGAGTTGCGCCATCAATTCCTCGGCATTGCGGACCATTGTGCGGAATTTATGGATTCTGAATCTCCTCTTGTTGAGCCCTATTCTCTCCTGGGAAAAAAACACGGGGCCGGGCGAAGTGAATTTGATCAGAACAGAGACGGCGACAAACAGTGGAGCCAGAACAGTGAGTAGGAATAATGAGACCGTAGAATCCAATATGCGTTTCAGCAGGAGTGACTGCGCCTCGAGCGTATGCGTGGAAACAGCGATATGCGCATCGCCGTCGAAATTGTCGGTGCGCGGCTTCGCAGTCTTCAGATCGAAAATATCGGAATCAAACCGAGTGATAATCCCATGCTGCTCGCACAATGCCGCCACGCGACAGGCATCCTCATAGAAGGAACGAAGCGGCAAATAGATCGCGACCTCATCCACCACGTTCCTGCGGAGATAATCCGACAGGCCTTCGGGATCGCAGCAAAGCGTGTATCCCGTCGTCAGAAATCCCGCCGTTCCCTCCCACTCGTCATCCACAAACCCCAGCACCCGGTAGCCCAATTCAGGCCTCGCTTCGATCCTGCTCGCAAACGCAACCGCACGCTGGTTCGTACCCAGAATCAAGATGTAGTGCAGATTCCTGCCGCGACGGCGCATTTGCTCCATCAGGCGACGGACAATTAGCCGGCCACTGACGAGACAAGCGGAACTGAAGGCCCAGAAGAATGCGAGGAAAGCGAGAGTGACCGTGTGGATCGTGACAATGCTGGCAACCACAATCACGCTCATACCCATGAGCGTGGTGCCTCTTAAGACTTCAAAGATCTCGGAACGCCGCGTGTCAAGCCGCTTCGATTCATACAGCCCGCAGAGAGAAAGGAGAACATGCCACACCACGAGCATCACCCCGAAAATTACGAAATTCCAGAGCTTGATCTTCGTCGAAAGGAATTCTGCGAGCGAGAGTGTGGGAGACTCGGAACCAACCAGGAGCATCGCAAGCCCAAAGGAAAAGACAACGACGCACAGATCAAGCATCTTGAACGCGCTCAACAGAAGCCGCCGTTTAGTTTCTTGCATTATTGGGCCTTCACGAGAGATGACGAGTTGCTATGGTCAGCGTGCTCGCGCCAGGGCGAAAAGTGCTGCTGTAGATTGGCTTCGGCGAAAGATGTAACCGGGGAATCTGTCCTTCTAGCGCAAATTGGAATGGGGAATTGAATTCAACGCGCAATAACGTGCCTTGACGTGCCTTCTTAGATTGGCTCTACGCGATAACCGGCAACTCGAATGGCAAGAGATCTCTGAATGGTCTCCACAGAAACAACCAGACTCTGGTCGCCGTTTTTTGCCAGGAGAATCCCCTGAAGGCCGTCAAGGCTCCCACCGCGAATCCGGACACGCTGGCCCGCATTGAGAAAGGAAAACGATGTGAATGGAATCCCCTGCTCGAGAATGGCCTGCACGGCTTGAATCTGCTCTTCAGGAATCGTTGCACCCATGCCACGATTTCCGACAATGCCCACCACCCCAGTCGTCCGCAGAATGGGAACGCGGACATCCAAGGATTCCGATATTTGTACAAATAAGTAACTCGGAAAGAGCGGGGCATGAATCACACGGCGCCGGTCACTCCAACGGTGGGTCGAGGAAAACAGGGGAAGGAACGCCTTGATCTCCTTCTCTTGAAGGCCGCGCGCGACTTTCTTTTCGTGGCGCGGTCTCGTCTGGACAGCAAACCAGGACGTTCCGGCTTGCTCGACTCGTGGTACAGCCGGAATGTCGTCGTGTCGAACTTGCGAATCGAGATTGAACATAGCTCCGCTACTCTGAGTCACGGCACGATTTGACCTCCTCAGTCCTGAGGGGTCTCGCTCGCCGCTTGACTCACTTGGTTTCGGACCGATCTATTTCTAGATATCCGCCACAGTGGCGGCAACCGGCGCTCTATAGCCTGTGATACAAAGACTGCGGAATCGGGAATGTGCGCTTATTCAAAACTGCACCGAGAATCTGAACTTGCGCCGCACGCAAAGTCTCCGTGACTCTCAGCGTCGAGTCTCGCCTTGTGGAATTCGCTTCCAGAACTAGAACGAGCCCATCCGCAAGCTGTCCAAGACCGATTCCCTCCGCATATTGATTCAACGGCGGCGCGTCAATGAGGACGTAATCAAACGCGTCACGCAAAAGCGGCAACCATGTTTTCAAACGATCCGAGTTCAGAAGGCTGACGGAGTCATTGGCGTGCGATCCACATGGGAGCAGCCAAAGATTGTTCGGCCGGAGGCGCTGCGTGAAATTTTGAATCGGATATTCCCCGGCGACGAAGTCTGCTAAATTTCGCTGGTCGGTCACGCCGAAGAATCGAGCCAGTGAGGGTGAGCGGGGGTTGGCATCGACTACGCAAACTGAGCCAGTGACATTCTCGGCCAAAGTTTGCGCTGCGGTGGCACACATGCGACTGCATCCATTTCCACGGTCAATCCCTGCAAACACGACAGAGCGTGGAGATGTCCCCGTCTTCATCAGGAACACTCGTTGCACCAGCTTCAGGGATTCTTCTCCCGCCATTCGATCGATGTTCAGACCATTGCCATTTCGGTGGCCATTCCCATTCAGTTTGACGATAGGTGGGGCCGCCTTCAATTTGGGCGCTGGCTCAATTTCAAGCGTCCGTCCTGCTTGTTCCAATAACTCGAAGTTTCTGCTCAAGGTTTTTCCGCCTTTTCGGACGATTCACCGGAAGTTCCCTTGCCATCCGTAAGCGGGCCTTGTGAGCTATTCGCCGCTGAAGGAATAAAAAGTACTTGGCCAGGACGAAGGTCTTTGGGATTCGTCAACCACGGATTCAGCTCGTAGATCTCAGCCAATATCTTTTCGTCGAATTTTCCATAGTTCTCCACGCAGATTTGATGGAGCGTCTGATGTGGGGCCACTTGGATTGGCCGAGATGCTTGTCCTGCAACTGCGGGTTGATCGGAAGAATGTGTCGGCCTGGATTCTGTCTGAGTCGAATTACCTGGTGATGTGTCTACCGGCGACGCGGTTGACGCTTTCACCGGGCTGGCCTCCTCCACCGCAATTGGGGAGTCCGAACCGGAAATGGAAGCCATCGAGGGTGTCCCGATAGAATCAGAAAGCTGTGCACGGGGCAGCTTTGCTCCTTCCCGATTCGCATCCACGATCGGGAACGCGAGCGTCGCTAGAACCGCACCGGCGGCCGCGAATTTTGCGGCCCGGTGTTTGTGGACCGGCTCTGCGGTGACCCGGGGCGTGGACTGCGAGATGGTGAAGCGAGGTTCCTCCTCGCGGTTCAAGTCGACAACAGATCCTGCAAGGAGCGATCCCAGATCAAGATCGCCCAATACTTCGGCGACGATTTCGTGATCGATCACCTTTTCCCTTAAGGCGCATCCCAGCGCCATTGCATTGAAGCAAAGGTTGTTAATGTTGCGAGGTATGCCTTCGCTGTGTTTGGCGATCATCGCTCCCGCTCGATCCGTGAAAAGCGGAACCTTGGCGTCGTAGCCCGCCACGCCGAGACGATGCTCGATATAAAGTTTGGTCTCTGTGGGAATAAACGGTTTCAGCCTGCAGATGATCGAAATTCTTTGGCGGAGCTGGATGAGATCGGGAGATACCAGCTTCTCTGCCAGCTGTGGCTGCCCGGCCATTATGATTTGGATTAGTTTGTCGCTCGAGGTCTCGAAATTCGACAGCATTCGCACGACTTCGAGCACGGGTCCTCCGAGATTCTGCGCCTCGTCGATCACAACTACGAAGCGTCTCCCCGCCTGAAACTCGTGCAGCAGGACCTCGTTCAGCTTGGCATGCATTCGCACAAAATCCTCGCCGTCATCTTCCAGCCTCAGGTCAGCCAGCAGGCTCCGAAGAAAGTCTTGGGCCGTGCACTGGCTCTGGAAAAGAAATACAGTCTTGGCTGACTCTTTCAAAAGATCCAAGAGGCGGAATAACAGCGTGGTTTTCCCCATTCCGGGTTTGGCGATCAGCGCCATGAATCCTCGCCCGGTATTGACGCCACAGATGAGCGAAGCGACCGCCTCCCGGTGCGTCGGACTCTGATACAGATAGCTCGCGTCGGGCGTCACACCGAACGGCTGCTCCTTCAGATTGTAAAAGTCTAGAAACACATTGCCTCGCTTAAGCCACCTGTCTAGGAACAGAAGCAAGCACTTGAACTTTGAGAATCCCGGCGACGTCGGCAGGGGTTCGGAATGAAGGATCAAGGTACTCCGCCGTAACCGCCGCTGCCACGCTCACGAAGATCGCCATAAAAAATCCGATCAACATCACGAACCATGGACTGTAAGCAGGTAATTTAGGCAGGGAGGGAGCCACCGCGATCGCGACATTGGCAATTCCCTTCTTGTCGAGCGCATCAGCGGTGCGCTCCTGTTCTCGCTTGGCGAGATAGAGCAAATAATTCGATTCGTCGGCCTTGGCTTCGCGGATGAGAGCTCCCTGCTTCACCGCCTTCTGATCCAACTCGACCATTTGTGACTGCATGGTTCCGATGGTGTGCTCCAAGGACGCAGCAGTTGCCTTCTGCGCAGCAAGGTCGGCTCGCGTCTTGGCCGTGTCTTCTCTCAACAGCTCGTACGTCGGATCGCGGTCAGTCGTACGATTCACGTACTGTGTTTTTTGAGCGTCAGAAATGGCGGCTTGCGTTTCTGCGATCTCTTCGTCGGCTTCTCTCACAAGCGGATAGCCAGGCTCATATTTCAGCAATAGTTGGGTGCGTTTGACCTGTGCCGTGAGCAAGTTCGTTTCTAATTGTTGCAACAGGACTTCGGCTGAATTCGACATCTCCTGTGTCGAGGATCTGCTGGGTATC
The DNA here is from genome assembly GCA_963812565.1 of uncultured Acidobacteriota bacterium. Lineage (GTDB taxonomy): Bacteria > Acidobacteriota > Terriglobia > Acidiferrales > UBA7541 > Palsa-295. The sequence continues at coordinate 142,985 of CAWEVR010000006.1, read as the reverse complement.
GCCTGCATTTGTCTTTCATTGTCTTCAATGCGATGTTCGTCAGCGGCGATGGCTGCCTGAGCTTGATGGAAAGAACCAATAGAATTCGCAACCTGCTGAGCCATGTCCGTCCGTTCGACGTCGGGAGCAACAACTCCTTCTTCTTTCCCGAAACTCGCCAGGCGCAATTCAGCGTCAAACAGGGCTTTTTGGGACCTTTCTGTCGCTTGCGCAAAAAAGTCAGAGGTGCCGCTCGGACGCCGCAGTTGGAGATGCTTTTCCAAGTACAGCCTGCTCAGATTTTCCAGCACGCACGCCGGCACCTCGGGAGCACCCCTTCTTCCATATGTAACATCGATGATGTCGGCGTTCTTTTCCGCTTCCACATCCAGGGCTTTCGCTAGCCGCCGCGTGGCCTTGGTTACCTTTATGGCTTCTCTATCGGCTGGATCACTCGGAAGGAAAACGTCTGTCAGTGAAGGTTGCACCAGGCCGCATGTGGTCACGATTGACCTGAGCATGTCTCCACCTTGCAGCAAGGAAACCTCTGAATTAATTTGATCCGGCGTCACCAGAATATTCGGGAGCATTGAAGAACTTTGCACGGAGGTAACCACCGGGTCGGACCGGTCTTGTTGGACGAGAACTTCCATGGACGACTGAAAATAATTCGCAGCCCAGAACCAGGCGAATAGAATCGAGCCCAGGAAAACTCCGGAGAAGGAGAGAAGCACGAGTCTGCGCCGTTGGAACCCGACGGCAAGCCAGTCTCGGAACGTGCTGGACCGCGTGAAATTCTCATGCCTATTTACGGAACTCGATTCCACCATGTCCGATGCTCCTCTCGCCCCCGCCCAGTCTCGGCCGAATCCCCGCTCAGTTGAATAAGGTCTGGGGATCCACGTACATCCCAATCGAATAAGGAACGTATTTCCGAAAATTCGTGATGAACTTCTCCGGCACGAAAATCATGTCACCGGACTGCATCTGCGAGTCTTCATTCACATTTTTCCCGTGCAAAATATCTTTCAGACTGAGTTTACGAACCTCAACCCAACCGTCAGAGACTCGGTGATACAGGAAAACCTGCGTTTTGGCCTGCGGCGTGAATCCTCCCGCGATCGCGATAGCCTCTGACACAGTAATGTCGGAGCGCAGGTCATACTGCCCCGGTTTTCCTACCTGTCCCGTGACGATGAAAAAGGGTTTTTGAAAGTCGGTGAGATCGATATCAACAATCGGATCGTGAAGTGTGCCGGAATATGCTTTCTTAACTGCGTCGGCTACTTCAGGTACGCTCATTCCCTGAATGTAAACGCTGCCAGCCCCTTGCAAATTGATGTAACCGTCCGGCTGGATGGTAACGGTCTGATTAAGCTCCAACGAAAGAGGAAATGAGATTGACAGAACATCATCGCGTTGAACCTTGTAGCGCGGATATCGGTGCTGAAGGGCGGGTCGATCTGAGTCGGCGCGGCCTTCTCCGGGCACGGTGGCGGTCTGAGCAGGCGTGGCCGATGAAGTTGCAACGCTGTTCTCCTGACCACTTAGCGTCGCCGGCAAACACAACAAAACCATGGCTAGTCCAATTCCCAACTCCTTCATTCTAGCCACGAAGATTCCTCCCCGATGACCCATCGGGAAAGCGGTTTTCCGCCGAGGCTTTTCAGCATCCTGATCCAGTCGTCGCACAAGCATGTTTCCCTTCAAATAGATGGCAATTGGACCAAGCAGCCTAGAAACCCCATTTGCCCTAGTTGCATCGCCATCCTAGACTGCGCCTGCGACTAACCACAAGAAGCATAAGGACCTATCAGTCGTGAGAGAGTACTCCCTCCCCTGGAAAGGTATTCGGTACCGGGGCGCCACTCATCTCTTCCGCCTCGACGGGCCCGCCGAATCATGCTTTGGTATTCGCGAAGGAATTCGCATGGAAGGAGGAGGAATGTCCTCATTCGATGGGGAGAACATTCCTCATCTGTGCGGAACGTTCAGAGGGGCCTGTAGTCCGTTGGGTAGGTTTGCCCGGTCACAACAAGAATGAAGATCATAATTCCCGTATCCTACTTATTTTGAATAACTTCTATGTGGTCGCAGTCACCCCGAGAGTAACGAGGCGATCGCGATAAATATTGACCTTGTCGCGGACCAAGCACTGAATTTTGGAGCACTCTAGAAGCAGTCTTCGCTGAGGAACTAGTCCTTCTTCACATTATGGGGCGCCTCGATATGTCCGGCAGGCGTAGGTTCCGTGTAGCATGCGACCCTTTACTAGGTGCGTGTAACCGCTTTTTAACAGAATTGGTCTTGCAATTTTTATGGTTCTAGTACTACACTAACTAACCCAGTCTCTTGGCTTTCCGGGTGGAACCATGGGCGAACTCCTTCAACCCTCTCGCGAAAAAATTCGCGTTCTGATAGCCGACGCCGATAACATAAGTAGTCAGCTGATGGCCAGCGCCCTGAGGCGTTGCCGCAACCACTTTGACGTGGTCGCAGTAGCCAGCAGTTCTCCCGAAGCGATTCGGGATTTGGACATCCTTAAACCTCACGTCGCAGTCGTCAGCGCAGAATTGAGGGACGGACCTCAAACTGGGTTTAAGGTGCTCCAGGAACTGCGCAATTCGCACCCCAGCACCGCAGCGATCATGCTGTTACATTCCACCCAGCGCGATCCTGTTATCGATGCATTTCGCGGCGGAGCGCGAGGCGTGTTTACGCGAGACAAATCGTTCAAGGCGCTGTCAAAATGCATCCGCACGGTTCACGACGGTCGTATCTGGGCCAGCAACCAAGAACTAGAATTTATTCTGGAGGCTCTCACACGCCTCAAATCGGCTCAGCTCACCAAGACGAGCGGCATGGTGTTGCTGACTCGGCGCGAGGAAGACGTGGTGCAGTTGGTGGTTGAGGGAATGAAGAATCGCGAGATCGCGCAGGCGCTGCACGTCACCGAGCACACCATCAGTAACTATCTGTACGGGATCTTCAACAAGTTGGGAGTTTCGAGCCGCGTCGAACTAATTCTCTACGCCACGAGCGAAAGTCAGAAAGAAACGCGATAGCCACATCATCGAGCAGTGCGTTATTCCGCCGTTGGCGTGCGCCGTTTAGCCGCAAAGTTATCAGCTCCCGCCTCCGCTATCGATTCCTCACTCATGTCGGAAAATCTGCAGCTTCTTGAAGTTTGGCTGGGAGGCCTGGACTCGAACCAGGATAATCAGATCCAGAATCTGATGTACTGCCAATTGTACGACCTCCCAGCCGAGGGGAGACAACAAAAAGGGGTCGTAGGCACGACCCCTTTGTACTTTACTGGCGGAACGAGGTTTCGTCAACCGCGCGCGGCGAGCGGCCGAACGGGCGCAGCGATTCGCCGGCCAACAGCGGTCGCGATGCTGCGAACTTCGTCCATCAGGGCGGCGAATTGATCGGGGTACATCGACTGTGCGCCATCGGAAAGCGCGCGTTCAGGGTCTGGATGAACTTCAATCAAGAGTCCATCGGCGCCAGCGGCAACGCTCGCGCGAGCCATCGGCGGAACGTGGTCGCGCCGGCCCGTGCCATGCGACGGATCGGCGACGATGGGCAAATGGGAATAGTGTTTAATGACCGGGATGGCCGCGATATCGAGTGTGTTGCGCGTGTAAGTTTCAAACGTGCGAATTCCACGCTCGCATAAAATGACGTTGTAATTCCCGCCGGCCATGATGTACTCCGTGCTCAAAAGCAGCTCTTCGATCGTGGCGGACAAACCGCGCTTCAGGAGAACGGGCTTGGCGCACTCTCCGAGCGCCCGCAGCAAATGATAATTCTGCATGTTGCGCGCCCCCACCTGCAGGAGGTCCACGTAGGGCAGCATCAACTCGACTTGCGAGGGATCCATCACCTCGCTCACTACGAGCAAGTCGTTCTTGTCGGCGGCCTGTCGCAGCAGCTCGAGGCCTTGCTGACCCAGACCCTGAAATGAATACGGCGAGGACCTGGGCTTGAATGCGCCGCCGCGCAATAGTTTTGCGCCGGCTCGGGCCACGCGCTCCGCGACGATTGCAATTTGATCCGCCGACTCAACCGCGCAAGGTCCCGCTGCCACGACCACCTCCGGGCCGCCGACGGTCACGCCCTTGCCGAGGTCCACGATGGTGCCTTCCGGATGAAACCCGCGGGAAGCCAGCTTGAACGGATGCGAGATCCGAATGATATCCTCGACGCCCGGCGCGGCCCGGAGCGCTTCGAGCTCGCTCCGATGCTGGTCGTTCCTACCCACAATTCCGATCACGGTCCTCTCCTCCCCGCGGCTCAGGTGGGCCTGGCACCCGCACTCCTCGATGCGAGCCACCACGTGATTGATTTGTTCTTCGGTTGCGCCGGCTGACATATTAACGATCATGGTTGGTGTCCTCGCTTATGGCGTTTGTACTCTTGCATTCACAGTTTCTGCGGAAACGTAGGATCCGAGAATTCTCAAGTTGACCGCGATTCCCTCAAGCTCCTCCACTGCTGCGGCGACTTTGGGATCGCGTGACGAAGCTTGAAGGTCGAGATAGAAGCGGTATTCCCACGGGCGGCCGTGAACCGGCCGGCTCTCGATTTTCAGCAGATTGATGCCACGGCGAGCAAAGGGCTCGAGCGCATGAAACAGTGAGCCGGGGATGTGAGCAGCTTCAAAGACCAGAGAGAGCTTGTCGGCCGATTCAGGAATTTCGGACGACATGGAGAGAAGCAAGAATCGCGTGTAGTTCTCGCGATTATCCTCCAAATGTTCGCGCAGGATTTGTCCGCCGTAAATGTTCGCAGCGCGCCTGCTGCCAATGGCGGCACGCTTCGGATCGCGCGCGCGCACCACTTCCCGGACGCTGCCTGCAGTGTCCTCCGTCGCGATTCTCTTCAAGCCTGGATGAGCGCTGAAAAATTGTTCGCACTGTGCGAGCGCTACCGGGTGGGATTCAACCAGGGCGACCTGCTCCAACGTAGCGCCCGGCGCGCCGATCAGATTGTGCGAAACGTGGATGATCGCTTCCGCGATGATCGTCAGGCGGCTTTCGACGAGCAGGTCGAATGACCGATGGACCGAGCCGGCGAGGCTGTTCTCGATTGGCGCGAGAACGCAATCCGCCAGGCCCTCGCCCACAGCGGCAAACATGGCCTCGAACGTCGGCCGCGGCACGAGCACAACTTGCTCGCCCAGCAAACGAATGGCCGCTTCTTCGCTGAAGGCTCCGCGCTCGCCTTGAAACGCCACTCGCGTGTTCTTGTCGAAGATCATTCGAGATTCGCCTGTTTCCGAATTCCGTGCGCCCGGGAGCGCCGGCCATTCCCACGGCCGTTTTCCCTTCCGCCTTGACGCTCTTGAATGCGCCGCGATTCAATCAGGATAAGCCGGTAGATCTTGATGATGGCTTCGCTGTCGAGCGGGCCGGGATTGAACTTCTCCATCTGCGAAAGAATCTCGTGCTCGCGGGCCGGGGCCCAGAGCGACAGCCCCCGTTCACCTTTGAGCTTCCCCACCTCGATCGCATACTCCGCGCGCCGGTTGAGAAGGCGCAGGAGCGTCGCGTCGATCGCGTCAATTTTTCTTCGCCAATTTTGTATGGTCATCGCACCCATCCTGTCCCACGTAAGCCCGAGGACAAAAAAATGGCCGCGTTCCCTTTCGGGGGCGCGGCCGGTTTCTCGAAACTCTGTGCGGTTTTTAGTTTCTGCGACTCAAATCCACCGCGCGCGTCTCGCCGGCCCGCTTCCCCTTGTAGAAGAAGCGGTAAGTAAAGGCGAAACAGTAAGAATAGATTTGCATCGCGCGGCCCGAATGCCCTTTCCAAGACTGCCGAACATCACTGCCGAAAGCTCACTATACGAAAGGCGCTCAGGGGCGTCAAGGCCTTTTCTCCGACTCCCTCGCATAAGAAAGTTTAATAACTTCTGCAAGAAATACAAATTTGACTTATTTGGGCTCATGAAGCCTACTGCCTGTGCGGCAGGAGATTGACGAAGATCGAGTACGCGGCGCAAAGAGAAATCGCCGCCGAGGATGATCGAGGTCGAAGCACATGAGAAAGATATTGAGCCTTTATGTCGTAGTTATTCGCGGGTGCGGGCCACCCGTCTAAGCCAAACTTAGGCGAATGCGCCCCGCACCGAAAGACAGGTCGCGGGGCTTTTTGTTTTCAGATCAAGGACAGAGGCCAAGGACTCATGCAAAGCGACGTTATCAAGAAAGGGATTTCACGGGCTCCCGCCCGGGCTATGCTGAAAGCCACAGGGCTGACCGATGCCGATCTGGCGCGGCCGCTCGTAGCGGTTGCCAACACCTGGACCGAAGTGACTCCTTGCAATTCTCACCTCAAGAAGCTCGCGGAAAAAGTGAAAGAAGGGATTCGTGCCGCCGGTGGGACGCCGATCGAATTCGGCACCATCGCCATTTCCGATGGAATCACGATGGGGACCGAAGGCATGAAGGCTTCCCTGGTCTCGCGGGAAGTGATTGCGGATTCGATCGAGTTGTTCATTCGCGCGCATGCCTTTGACGCAGCCGTGGCGCTCTGCGGATGCGACAAGACGATTCCGGCGACGGTGATGGCTCTGGCCCGCCTCAATCTTCCCTCACTCGTGCTCTACGGTGGCTCGATTTTGCCCGGTCATTTCCGTGGACGCGAAGTGACCATCCAGGATGTTTTTGAAGGCGTGGGCGCGTGCGCCGCCGGGTCCATGACATTGAAAGACCTGCAGGAGCTCGAGGACAACGCTTGTCCGGGCGCCGGAGCCTGCGGCGGCCAGTTCACGGCAAATACGATGGCCACGGCTCTCACTTTCATGGGCATTTCTCCCATGGGCTCAAACGAAATTCCTGCCATGGATCCGCGAAAGGAAAAAGCAGCGCTCGACTGCGGCAAAATCGTGATGCTACTTCTCCAAAAGGACATTCGCCCGAAGCAGATCTTGACTCGTAAAGCACTCGAGAATGCCATCACTTCCGTCGCAGCCACGGGTGGCTCCACGAATGCCGTGCTTCACCTGCTGGCCATCGCGCGGGACGCGGGAGTCCCGCTTGCGCTCGATGATTTCGACAAAATTTCCTCCCGGACTCCGCTTCTCGCGGATCTGAAACCAGGCGGCCGGTTCACGGCGCCGGACCTTTTCCGCGTGGGGGGAATGAGACTCCTGGGGCAGCGGCTTGCGGAAGCCCTACTCCTTCACGATGAACTGACGACATCCGGCCGGACTCTGCTGGAAGAAACTCGCGAGGTCAGCGAAACGCCCGGCCAGGAAGTGATCCGGGCGCTCGCGAACCCCATCAAGACGACGGGTGGCCTGGCGATTCTGCGCGGATCGCTTGCCCCGGAAGGTTGCGTAGTCAAACTGGCGGGGCACGAACGCTTGTCGCACACAGGTCCCGCTCGCGTATTCGATACGGAAGAGGCTGCGTTCGACGCGGTCCAGAATCACGAAATTCAACCTGGCGACATCGTAATCATTTGCTACGAGGGCCCCAAGGGTGGTCCGGGGATGCGCGAAATGCTGGCGGTTACGGGTGCGCTCGCAGGTCAGGGACTGAGCGAGTCCATCGCCCTGATTACGGATGGCCGCTTCAGTGGGGCCACGCACGGGCTCATGGTGGGACACGTCTCTCCGGAGGCAGCCGTCGGCGGCCCGATCGCATTTTTGCGCGACGGCGATATCGTGACGATTGATGTACGCGCAAGACGCATCGACACGAAAGCCAACCTCGCGGAGCGTCGATCGCAGTGGAAGCCGCCACTTCCCCGCTATCAAAGCGGAGTAATGGCGAAGTACGCAAAGCTTGTTTCATCCGCTTCGGAAGGTGCAATCACAAATACCGGCTGGGAAATCCAAAAGGGGGACAATGGCGATGGCGAAAATGTATTGGGAAGAGGACACGAACCCGAAGGCACTCGACGGCAAGCGTATAGCGGTGGTCGGCTATGGTAGCCAGGGCCGCGCTCATGCGCTGAATCTGCGCGACAGCTACCTCAACGTGACAGTGGGCTTGCGCCCCGGCGGACCTTCGTGGAAACAAGCGGTGCAGGACGGATTCTCTCCTGCCCGGGTGAGCGAAGCAGCGGACGGCGCCGACCTGATTGCCATGCTTCCCCCGGACATGGCACAGCCCGAGCTGTACCGGAACGATATCGCCCCCAATCTTAAGAGTGGAGCGATGCTGCTCTTCTCGCATGGGTTCAACATTCATTACGGGCAAATCACGCCGCCTGCTGCCGTGGATGTGGCCATGGTGGCGCCGAAAGGCCCCGGCAATCTCGTGCGCCAGCAATTTGAAATGGGGCGCGGAGTGCCTTGCCTCGTCGCAGTCCATCAGGACGCAACCGGCCACGCCTTCGACCGGGCGCTCGCCTACGCGCACGCCATCGGAGGGACGCGCGCCGGTGTGATCAAAACGACCTTTTCCGAAGAAACCGAAACGGATTTGTTCGGCGAGCAAGCGGTGTTGTGCGGCGGAATCACAGAATTGATCGCGGCCGGCTGGGAAACGCTCGTCGAGGCCGGATATCAGCCCGAGGCTGCCTACTTCGAATGCTTGCACGAAGTGAAGCTCATCGTGGACCTCATCTACGAAGGCGGCTTTGCAAAGATGCTCCAATTCGTGAGCGAAACCGCGAAATACGGCGATTTGACGCGCGGCCCTCGCGTAATTGATGCGCATGTCCGGGAAACCATGAAAAACATTTTGACCGAAATCCAATCGGGCGCGTTCGCAAAGGAATGGATCCTCGAGAATCAGGCAGGGCGTCCGCAATACACAAAACTTCTGAATCGCGATCTCGAGCACCCGGTCGAAAAAGTCGGCAAAGAGCTGCGGGAGCAGATGTCGTGGCTCAAGCCGGAAAAGACGGCAGTGCGGGGGGCCAAATGAAGGGTGCTGAGTTTCTGGTTCGTGCGTTGGAACGTGAAGACGTCGAGCTGATCTTCGGGTATCCGGGCGGAGCCATCATGCCCGTTTACGATGCTCTGCTCGACTCGAAGATTCGCCACATCCTCGTCCGCCATGAACAGGCCGCAGCACTCGCTGCTGATGGATACGCTCGAGCAACCGGCAAAGTGGGCGTCTGCATGGCCACTTCCGGCCCGGGCGCAACAAATCTGGTCACCGGGATCGCCAATGCCTACATGGATTCGATTCCCCTCGTGGCGATCACCGGACAGGTGCCGACACCTCTGATGGGCACCGACGCATTTCAGGAAGTGGATATATTTGGCATGACGTTGCCTGTCGTTAAGCACAGCTTTCTCGTGGAGCGCATCCAAGATCTTCCCCGGATGGTTCACGAAGCGTTCCGGATTGCGCGCACCGGACGCCCCGGGCCTGTCTTGGTCGATCTTCCGAAGGATGTGACCGCGGGATCCGCCGACCTTGCGTTTTCCGAAAGTGAAGGAAGCGAAGCTCCTCCTATCCCCGAACCTGAATCACTTGCGCGGGCCGCGGAACTTATGGAATCGAGCCGCCAGCCAATCGTTTACGCGGGCGGCGGAATCGGCATGGCTCGCGCCCTCGACCAATTCAACGCATTCATCGAGAAGACGCGCATTCCTGTCGTATCTACTCTCAAAGGACTTGGGGCGATTCCGACCTCGCATGAACTGTTCCTCGGCATGATGGGAATGCACGGGATGAAAGCCGCGAACGATGCCGTGCAGGCTTGCGATCTTTTGATCTGCGTCGGCGCCCGGTTTGACGATCGCGCAACCGGAAAACTGGCCGAATTTGCGCCGCACGCGAAAGTGATTCACATGGATGCGGACCCGGCGGAAGTCGGCAAGCTGCGATGCGCAAATGTGCCGGTGATTGGTGATTTGCGATGGGCGCTTCTGGCGCTAAATTGCGATCTCGATATCGAGCCGTGGCGCCGGCAATGTATGGCCAGCAAGGAGCAGCACACCTGGGACTATGGCGCGCCCGGTTCCGGAGTTTACGCTCCCTCGTTTCTCAAGAGACTCTCCCAACTTTCCGGAGAGAATGCGATTGTCGCCTGCGACGTCGGGCAACATCAGATGTGGGTGGCCCAGCATTTCCATTTCCGCCGGCCCGAGCAGCACCTTACGAGCGGCGGTCTCGGCACCATGGGCTTTGGACTCCCCGCCGCCATTGGAGCGCAGCTCGCGTTTCCAGCCGCATGCGTGATCAACGTCTCCGGCGATGGCTCGATCATGATGAACCTCCAGGAGCTCGCCACGCTCCGGCGTTACGATCTGCCCGTGAAAATCGTGCTGTTCGACAATCGAGCGCTGGGAATGGTCCGCCAATGGCAGGAGTTGTTTTTCGATCGCCGCTACAGCGAGGTCGATCTCTCCGACAATCCCGATTTCACGCGCGTGGCTGAGTCCATGGGGATTCCGGCGTTCCGCGTGGAATCCAAAGAGGAAGTCGATACGGCGATTGAGCGTCTGCTACGAGAGCGCGGCCCGGTTCTCGCGCACGTTCTGATCGAGCAGGAAGCCAACGTCTGGCCGATCGTGGGACCGGGCAGGTCGAATTCCGAGATGATGCACGAGGTCTCGAGGTGAATCAATTCACGCTCCAGTTGCGCATGAAACAGAGCGAAGGGGTGCTGGTGCGCTTGCTGAGCGTGATTCGAAAGCGCCGCTACGAGATTCTGAGTTTGACTGCGATTCCCTCGGACGACGGAAGCTCTTTTGAAATTCAAGCGACGATCGAGGCGGATCGTGCCGCCTCCGTTCTCGTTCGCCAGATCGAGAAGCTGGTTGATGTGTCGCAAGTGGAGGTGATAGAGTCCGGCGAAGCGGGCCAGGATGCACGCGCAGCCGGATCAGGAAATTGACCCTTCTGCCTGTTCGTTGAGTTGTGAAACGACACGAGACCTGGTGCCCTTCTCAATGACCATGGCGAATCTTCCCTCGAAGGCTACCCTCGATTTGCCTTGCCGCCAACCAGTCGCCGCGTGAACCAGCCGATGACGCGCGCGGCCCCATTCCATCGCGTAGCTATCCTCGGCACAGGCCTGATCGGTGGATCTTTTGCGCTCGCTCTACGCCGGCAATTTCCTGCCATTTCCTTGATCGGGTTTGACCGTTCGAACGCGTCGGGGCAGGTCACACCGGACGGCCTCGTTGATCAATCGTCTCCCGATCTTACGACCGCGATTCGCGGAGCCGATCTTGTGTACATCGCTTTGCCTATTGGTGCCACGATTGAAGCGATTCCGGCGATCGCGGCTGCGGCTGCGCCGCATGCGCTGGTGACGGATGCGGGCAGCACAAAGGCCGCAATTTGCCGGGCCGCAAAACGGCATTTTCGCAGCGGTGCGCGATTTCTCGGCGGCCACCCCATGGCTGGGAAGGAAACTTCAGGCGTGGAACATGCCGATGCGGAACTCTTCCGTGGCGCGCGCTATGCGCTCGTTGCCTCTGAAGATGATTCCGACACGCGCGTGCAAGAATTCGCTGCCCTCGTGCGCAGCTTTGGCGGCGAGCCAGTCTGGTGTGATGCGGAGACTCACGACTGGGCGGTCGGAATCGTGTCGCATCTGCCGCAATTGATTTCCGTGGCGCTGGCGAGAGTTGTGGAGAGCGAAACCGACGAAACGGGATTGCCGGTGACGCTCGCGGGGCATGGTCTTCAGGATATGGAGCGGCTTGCGGGAAGCCCGTACAGCATCTGGCGCGACATCTGCCTCACGAACACGGAAAACATCGCGCGAGCGCTTGACCGGTTGTCTCAGGCCCTCGACCATTTGCGCTCCCGCCTCACGAGCAAGGAGCTCGAGCAGGAATTTCGGACGGCGAACGAGCTCTACAAGGTCCTGCATAAGCGGAAGTGAACAGCAACTGCGGAAAGAAATGTCGTCAATCCCGGGGAGAGCGCGGCGCAATCGGGACGAGTCGCTTGCCGCGCACGTAGAACTCCTGGTCGCGCCAATGAATGCGCTGTGGGAAAAAACTGGCGACCCAAACGATGAATGCGAATGCGTCTCGTAATGGCAGCATCCACGGCTTCGACCTTACAAGCTTGTCACGCAATCCTCGCGCTCCCACGCTCAAGGCCACGTCCCCACGCAACAATGCATATGCCCCCAGAAAAATCGCGAGCCTGAATTCCGTTTGCACGAGGAAAAAACCGAGCACCATCCACGGCAGTCCCTGTGCGAAAATCATGCCGAGGTGCCCTGCAGGCCGCGAAGTGCGAATGCTCAAGTTCCAGCGAAGCTGATGGCGGAAGGTATCCCGAAGGATTTGCCGCGGATAAACGACGGAAACAGGAAACCGGCTCAGCTCCACGCGATACCCGCGCGCGGCGATGCGGTTTCCCAATTCGTAGTCGTCCGAAAAATAATCCACCAGAGCTTCAAAGCCTCCGATTTCGGCGAGATGCCTCTTCGTGGTCGCCATGGTTGCGCCGAGCGCGAAGTTCACACCGCCGAATAGCCACGCGACCAAAACTCCCGGAGCGAAATCCGTGCTATTCCCAAGCGCCTCGAGGTCGGCGGCGAACGAGCCGTCCGTCAAGCCACGGTAAAGACACGTGGCCGCGCCCACCTGCGGATCGCGGAACGGCGCAGCTATGGCGCGCAAGTAGCCGGATTCGACGCGCACGTCACTATCGCCGATGATCAGGATGTCGTGCCGAGCCTCACCGACCATTCGGCAAAGTTTATTGACCTTGTCGCTCACGCCGAGCCGTTCGGAGCCAACCAGCAGCCGGATTGCGCACTGCGGAAAATCGTGGATCAATTGCTCGATGACGGGAACTGTGGGATCCAGTTTGTCTGTGACGCAAAAAAGAATTTCGAATTGCGGATAATCCTGCCGACAGAAACTTGCAAAATTTTCATACGCTTCGCGGTCGAGCCCGCGGATGGGTTTCAGTATGCTGACCGGCGGCGAAAAATCCGAAGGAGGAGAAACGGGCCTGCGAAAGAATTTCTCTGCGGCGATGATGGCAAGCAAATAGTAAACCAGCGGCGCGAGCGCCAAGAACAAAAGCACCTCGCGAATCGCCGCCCACGCCATCACACTTTCATGCGCTATGTGATTCGCTCGCTACCTCAACGGTCGCTCGCGGCTCGACAGGCACATCGACGAGGACTTTTTTCTGCACGCCCTTGCGAGCCACTTTCCAGCGGTCGTGCCGGAGTTTCATGAAGTCGACGGCTTCGTGGTAGAGCCGTTTCCGTTCGTGGGAATCCCAGAGCGCGTCGCGCACGATGCGCCATGCCACGCGCGGGCGGAAATAGTAGCTGTCGTAGAATCGGTTCACCGCTGCCATCATGTACTCGCGCGTCAGTCCTGGGTATTCGAGATGCGGCAGCTGATGGCCGCTCGCGTCGGTGACCGCCTCGGTACGAAGGAACCCTTCCCGCGCGCCTTGGTCGTATAGCTCGGTGCCGGGATAAGCATGGGCCATCGATACCTGAATCGTTTCGCAGTCGAGTTCCTTGGCGTATTCGATCGTCTTCTCAATCGTTTCCTTCGTTTCACCCGGCAAGCCGATGATGAAATCCCCGTGAACGCGGATGCCCACTTTCTTGGCATTCTTGACGAACGATCGGCCCATTTCGGTTGTGGCGCCCTTCTTGATATTTTTCAGGATTTGCGAATCGCCCGATTCGAAGCCGACGATCAGAAGCCGGCATCCCGCGTCCGCCATGGCTTTCAGCGCCTCGTAATCGCCGTGCACTCGGGACGTGCAGGACCATTGGAATCCCACCGGTTGGAGTTCCTTGCAGAGAGCAAGCACGCGGTCCTTGCGGATGTTGAACGTGTCGTCGTCGAAGAAAAACTCCTTGGCCTGGGGAAACATCTGGTGCGCTTGCCGGAACTCGCGCGCCACATTCTCCACTGAACGCACGCGCCAAGAATGCCCCGAGAGAGTCTGGGGCCAGAGGCAGAACGTGCAAAGCGCCGGACACCCGCGCGCCGTGTAAAACGAGACGTAAGGGTGCAGCAGGAACGGTACGTTGTATTTTTCAATCGTCAGATTGTCCTGGTAAACATCAGTCGCGAAGGGGAGCGCGTCCAATTCCGCCGTCTGCATCAGAGGTCGCGGCGGGTTGTGGACGACCTTGCCGTCCTTGACGTAGCTCGCGTTCCCAATCTCCGAAATTGGCTTACCCTGCGCAAATTCCACCACAGCATGATCGAATTCGCCGCGCACGACAAAATCGATGTCCGGACTTGCCAGCAGGCTTTCCGCGGGTTTGATCTGCACGTGCGGGCCTACGAAGGCGATCTTCAGGTCGCGCTTCTTTTCTTTCATGGCGCGGGCCATCCGCAGGTCGCTCTGAAAGCCCACGGTCGAGGTAAATAGAATGACAAACTCATAATCCTGCGCAATGCGGACCGTTTCGGCCGCCGACACACCGTGCGGCGGCGCATCAAGTAGCCGGCTACCGGGCAACATGCCTGCGGGATAAGTAAGCCAAACCGGATACCAATAAGATTCGATCTCGCGGGTTGCGGGCCAGCGCGAGCTGGCGCCGCCATCGAACTTGTCAAAGCTCGGCGGATTCAAAAGCAAAGTTTTCATTACCGACGTCATTTACCGTATCCCCCTCAGTCTCTAAGCGCGACCAAAGCCCCGAAGCTCAAACATGTCATTTTACTTGATTTTCCCCGAGACCCCTACCATAGGTTTCTACCCCGCCGATTTCTATTGGAACACCTTCGCCAATTGACCCGTCGCCTGCAATAGCGTGAGTTGCCCCTGCTGGCGGGCGAAATCCGCGTCGAGGAAAGCGACCCACTCTTCGCTCTCGTCCAGTCGCGCCTGCTCGATTTCGCGAAGCGCCGCCTGTCCCTGGTCAAACTTGGCCTGCACGGTTTGCAGCGTCTCTTGCGCGAGTTTCAAAGCAAGTTGCGCCACTTCGCGGGTCGCTTCCAGCTCGCGTACGGTGCGGGCTTTTTGCTGTACATCCAGGCGGACCTCCTGGCGTGTGTTCCCGAGAGTCAGTTCGGCGGCGTTCAATTGGCTTTTGGCGAGCGCGACATTCGCGATGGTCTTCGCGCTAAATAGGGGAATGTGAACATCAATTCCCACCGTCACGTTATTTCGCTGAAAATGATTGAAAAACTCGAGGTAATTATTGAATTTGCCCAGCACTTCGTACTGGGTGATGAAATTTACAGTCGGCCAATAGCCGCCTTTTTCTCCCCGCAGGATGTCCGCGCGGGCGCTCCGCTCTTTTTCCGCTTCCCGGATTTGCGGGCTGTATTGGACCGCCAAGCCCATCAACTCTGCTTCCTGCTGATCGGTTGCAAACGATGGTTCTTCCGAATCCACATGGATTGATTGCCCTTCGGGGACCCCGGTGAGATTGCGGATTTGCACCGAAAGAATCTCGTCGCGGCCCTCAAGCTTGATCACGCGCTCTGCGATGCGCGCCATAGTTAACTCCGCGCGTGTGATTTCGATGGGAAGTTCCTGGCCCGCCGCCGCGCGATCTCGGGTGACTCCCAATATTTTCTCGCCGCTGGCCTGCTCGGTCCGGAATAGCTCGAGCGAATGGCGCACCTTCGCTAGCTCGAGATAGGCCGAGGCCGTGCGCACGATCACGTCGTCGCGCACACGCTCCATTTCCACCTTTTGACTCTCGGCACGTTCTTCGGCCGCTTTCAACTGGCCTCGCAAGGGAAGATTGAACAAGGTCTGTACGTATGACAGATTGAAGATCGAAGGTGCCTGGCCACTGGGGGTCGAAGGAAAACCGCTCGTGTAGGCCGCACCCGATCCCGTGTAAAGGTTTGGCCGGAACTCAGCCCGGTCGACGGATGCGGCATCCCTCGCCACGGTGTACTGCACGCGGGCCAGGGCCAGTTCGTGACTGTTCTGCAGGGCCAGAGTCACCGCCCGCCGCAACGATAGGCTTTCTGCATCCTGAGCACGCACGGCGACCGCGCCGAGGACGAAGAGAAGTCCCGCTGTCGCGATTCGAAATCTTAATTTCCTATTCATAGCGCAGCGCTTCCGTGGGCTGAAGCTTGGCCGCCCGAACCGCCGGAAGATATCCGAACAGTAATCCCGTCGAGCAGGATACTACGAATGCCAGCACCGCCGAAATCCACGACACCGGAACGCCAACATTCCCTTCGATGGGAAAAAAGCTCATCAGGAAATTGACAATAACCGGTATCGAAACTGCGATCAGGATTCCGGCCACCGCGCCCGTCCCGCTGATGAGCAGCGCTTCCATGAGAAACTGGTAGAGGATGGCATCCCGCGGCGCACCGACCGCTTTTCGCAGGCCGATTTCGCGCGTCCGCTCGGTCACGGTGACGAGCATGATGTTCATGATCCCAATCCCGCTGATAACCAGCGCGATCAGGGCCACAAGAATTAGGACTACCGACAACGCCAGTGAGATATGCCTGGCCGTCTCGAGGATGCTCGTCAAATTCTCGACACGGTAGGTCAGGCCGGGACGATGCCGGCTCTCGATGATTTCTTTCACCTGGCGCGTTGCCGTTTCTACATTTTCTGAACTATCGGCTTGGGCATAAAACGTTCGAATAAATTCCGTTCCGGTGAGGTACTTGATCAAAGGGAACGGAACGATCATCGATTCGCGCGCGATTTCGGACACCCCGAACGTCGCCACTCGTTCGCGAAACACGCCAATTACCGTAAAGTGGAGCTCGCCAGCGCGAATTTCTTTCCCTACAGGATCGTCTGATGGAAATGCGAGCGAAGCGAGGGGCTCGGTGATGAGGCAGACCTTACTCTTCGAAAGCGTGTCATCTTGATCGAAATAACGTCCCCGTACGACAACCAGTTTGCGGACTTGCTGAAATCCTTCGGTCACTCCGATGAGGTTTATCGCATGTTCCGCGCCGTTAGCGGTCACGCTCATGGGAATATTGCGCGTGCCCGCGACTACGGCTACCTGGGGGACGTACGCCTTTACGGCCTCGAGGTCGCCCACTGAGATCTGGTCCGCCGCTGCCGAGGTCTTCGAAACATCGACACCGGCTAGTTCCGCGAAAACCAGATTCGAACCGACTCCCTCAATCTGCCGGATGATGTATCGCCTTCCGGCCAGCCCGACCGTGACCACCAGAACAATACACGCGCTTCCGATGATGACGCCCAGCATCGTCAGCATCGCGCGCACCTTGTTGGCGCTGAGCGCCTGCAAGGCGAGACGCCATGTCTCGCTCCAGAAGATGGGTGTATTCCGCAAGCCTGTCATTGAATTCGCCACTTTGATTTTGATGCCGTTTTGCAGGCCGGAGTCTTCGGTGATTCGCTCGTTGACTTAGCGCGATTTTTTCTCAAGCTGCTCCAGCCGCGCGCGGGTTTCCTTGCGTCCGGGGTCGAGTTGCAGGGCCGCGCGATACTGCTCCGCCGCTTCGGTGCGCTTTCCTTCCGATTCATAGAGTCTCCCGAGCCAATCCCGCGCGGCAGCGTGCGATGGCCAGTCGCTTCGATCGGGAGTGCTCGCCAAGTATGACTTCAAGTATTCCTCCGCGTGGGCTGCGTCGGAGACTGAAATGACCCGGGACACTCCGCGATAAAATGTAAGACGCGGATCGCTCGGACTCACTTTCGCGGCCGCCTGGATCGCAGCTTCCATGTCGGTCGCCTTGTTTTGATGCTGGAAAAAATCAATCACTTCGAGGTAGGGCTCGATCCGGTTCGGTTTCGCGCTGAGGACCTGACGGTACTCATTTTCGGCAAGGTCGGGCTTTTTCGTTCCCTTCAGATCGAATACCGCTTGCGCCAGATGGCCCTCGATCGGATCGAGCGCCGCAATGGCTTCCACTTGTTCGCGCGCTTCGTTTTTGTCGCCGCCCACGATCGACGGCGCTTCCAGACAGAATTCTTCCAGATCCCGCCGTGCCCGAATATTGGACGGGCTCAAGCGCACCGCTTCCACGAATTCCTTCTTTACCTTTCGCGCGAGGAAAAAACTATGGTCGCGGTCGGCCTTCCCGCCATACACGGTCCCGAGCCATTGGTGATAAACGGAATTCTTCGGATCGAGCTGGACGGACTTCTCCGCTTGCGTCACCGCGTTGTCGTAATCGCGGAGCTCGTAATAGTTTCGCCCCAGCCAGAAGTACACCTCGGCGCTCGTTGAGTTTTGCGAAGCAGCGGACTCGAGCGTCCGAATCGCGGCAGTGTAGTTCCCTGCATTGAACTGGCGCTGGGCCGTCTGGACAATTCCGGATGCGTCACTGGGAAAGCCAGAGCCGGATAGGGTGCCTGCTCGCGCGCCGGGGACCGCAAAAAGACTTGCCACTATTCCGATTGCCAAAGCCAACTCTACGATCTGTGCGCGTCGCACTCCTATTTGGCCTCCGTGGCTCTCACGTCCATGCCGTCTTTCAACTCCAGATCACCCGGCAGCGCAACTCGGTCTTTGTTCGTCAGGCCCGCAAGAACTTCATACTTCGTGGCGCTGGCAACCCCTACCGAGATTTCCCGCCGGCGGATTTTGTCGCCCTCATAGACGAAGACGTAATGTTTTCCCGCGTCATCGTAACGCACCGCCGCGCGTGGCACCACCAGCGCGCCGTGCCGCTCGCGAACCAAAATGTGCACTTCAACATTGATATTCGGCAGAAGCTCGAGCTTGTCGTTGTCCACCGAACACAGCACCTCACCCACGCTGCGCGTCCCCCGCGCCACCACTTGCTTCGGCACCTGCTCGGTGCGACCGGTCCACGTTTGCCCCGGTTTCGCGTCCCAATTCACCTGAACCGCTTGATTCACTTCCAGGCCGCCGAGATCGGGTTCATCTACAAAGGCGCGAACGCGCACATGCCGCAGGTCAGCCATCTCCGCGAGGACGTCGCCTACCTTTACATAATCGCCGGCGTGCACAGGCACTGAGTAAAGCGTTCCATCTGCAGTCGCAACGACCGTGGCGGAGCGCACCTTTTCATCGAGCGCCTGCACCTGATCCCTGGCTTGCGTCACGCGCAAGCTCGCGCGCTCTGCATCCACCGTTGACCGCTGCGCCAAAGCCTGCTTTTTTTGCTCGAGAGTCTCTAAGGTCGCACGAGCCTGGGTCAAAGCGGCTTGGCTCTGCGCGAGTTCGTCCTGCGAAGCCGCTTGTCTGGCCGCGAGTTGCTCGAGCGCCTGATGCGTGCGTTCCAGGTTCGCCACGCTCACCTGCGCCTTTTGCAGATCGCCTTCGAGCTGCGCCACCTCGTCCGGGGGTCCACCTGCGCGCGCGTTCCGGAGATCCGTTTGCGCGGCGAGCAGATCCGAACGTGCCTGGGAGAGCTGGGCGCGGACGTCCGCTGCGTTAAGAGTCAGAATCAATTGCCCCCGCCGCACCGTTTCTCCCTCGGTTGCCTTCACTGTGTCAACAAACGTGGGAAATTCGGCGTGCGACACGGTGGGAGAAATGGGCTCGACTTTGCCGTTGCTTGTGATCGACGCACTCAGGTCTTCCCGGGTAACGTTCACCACCGGCACGACAGGCGCCTGTCCGCGGCTCGCCAGCACTATGAGGACCACGACGACAAGCCCCGCAGCCAGGAGCGGGACGATCCATTTTTGTTTGCTTTTTTCCGGCATGATGGGCCGCGCCCCGCCGCGCAGCCTTCCCCCAAAAACCATAAAAGTGTAACAGACACGTTCGCCGCTTGCCTAAGCAAACGCCCATGCGCGTGCCATGAGGCACACCTTAAGGGGATGCTTTACCCCTGCGGCAGGATGCCAGCCGCTGGTGCGTCATGCTAAAATCGAACCATGAGCGAGGCACAGCAGAGCCAGCACTCCGAGCACGGCGCGGAGTCGAAACCTGGCGCAAAATCTGGGCCGAAAATCCACCGTGTCTGCATCGGTTGCAACAACATGTTTGAGGTCACGATGGACAATTACGAAGCCAAGCACTGCTCCGCCTGCCACAAAGCGTAATCGCCCCCTCCTGTGCGCTTTCCCCCGAGTGCGTGCCCAATTGCCAGGAATGCAAAATTCTTCGCTTGCGGAACAGCTATTCGCGCGTCTAAATCACGAAGCAGGGCATGCATGGGGACGTGCGCCCGCGGGCCCTGGCTTCTGGTGCTAGAATCCATACATTTATGGGCCGCGATTCGCTCATCCACGTCGAAGAACTTTCGAAACATTTCCGCACGTTTCGCCGTCGGGAAGGTGTCTGGGGCTCGATTCAGAATCTGTTCGTTCGCGACTACAAAACAGTTGCCGCCGTGGATAGGGTGAGCTTTTCGGTCGAACGCGGCGAAATGGTAGGCTACATCGGGCCGAACGGCGCGGGAAAATCTACGACCATCAAGATGTTGACGGGCATCCTGGTGCCCACGAGCGGCGAAATCCGTGTAAACGGCTTTGTGCCCTATCGCCAGCGCCGCCAATATGTGAAGACCATCGGCGTCGTCTTCGGTCAGCGGACGCAGCTCTGGTGGGACATTGCCGTCGTCGAGTCATTCAAACTCCTGCGGCGAATCTACGATGTCTCAAAGCATGATTTCGAATGCCGCATGGAGCGTTTCAACGAGATTCTCGGCATCCGCGATTATCTCTATACGCCCGTGCGCAAGCTCTCGCTGGGCGAGCGCATGCGGTGCGATCTGGCCGCGGCTCTGCTTCACAATCCCCCGCTGCTTTTTCTCGACGAGCCGACGATCGGCCTCGATGTGGTGGCCAAGGACCACATCCGACAATTCCTCCGCGCGATCAATCGCGAGTTTCACACCACGGTCTTGTTGACGACGCACGACCTCGACGACATCGAGGAGCTCTGCCGCCGCATCATGATCATCGACCACGGCAAGGTGCTCTACGACGGCCCGCTCGGTCATCTGAAGGAAAGGCTGCTGCGGGTCAAGCAAATCAAGTTCGCACTGAAGGACCGCACGCACGTCGGCGGCGTCGCGGCGTTTTCGCGCGACGGCCTCGAACTCGAGCAGGTGGACGAATTGACCTATCGCATCCGGTTTGACCGGATGAAAGTCGTGACCGCAGATCTCATCCGCCAGATCCTCGGCGCCGTCGAAGTCCGAGATCTGCTCATCGAAGACGAGCCTATCGAAGAAATCGTCAAGCGTATCTACGCCGGCGAGGCTCTTCCCGAGGTCGCCGTATGAGCGCGCTCGGGGACGCGCTGATCCCCTACGCTGAATTCTCGCGCGTGGGCTTCGTCAACATCCTCGCGTTCCGTCTGCGCTACTTTACCGGCATCATCACGTATTTCCTCAACGTCACCGTCTACTACTTCATCTGGAGCGCTGTCTATCGCTCCGCCCAGTCCATCGCCGGCTACAACCTGGGGCAGATGATCACCTACATCAGCGTCGGCTGGATCATCCGCTCCTTTTACTGGAACACGATTGACCAGGAAATGGCCTACGAGGTCATTGAGGGCAAAATCGCCATGGACCTCATCAAGCCCGTCTCGATCCAATGGATGTGGATTTCCCGCGCAATGGGTGAGTCGGCGTTCCGCCTCGGCCTGCTAACGCTCCCCACGGCGATCGTCGTTGCGCTCGTATTTCCCATCCAGGCGCCGTCGTCGCGTGAGAATTTCGTTCTCTTCCTGATCGGCGCCCTCGGCAGTTTTTTCCTGATGGGCGCAATCAACTTCATGATCGGGACGTGCGCTATTCCTTTGAAATCGATTCTCGCGCTGATCCGCGCGAAATACTGGCTCATCGAGCTTCTCTCCGGCCTGCTGATTCCCATGGCATTCTTCCCGGCAACACTCCAGAAGGTTCTGGCGTGGCTTCCGTTCGAGCACATCGCCTATACGCCGTTGCAAATCTATCTCGGCAAACTGGACCGCACCGCCGCTCTGCAGGCGCTCGCGACGCAGTGGTTTTGGGTCGTTGCGCTGCTGGTTCTCGCGCATTTCTGGTGGAACCACTCGCTGCGCAACATAACGATTCATGGCGGCTGACATGACGCCCAATTCCATGACCGCGTCCATGTCGTCCCCGGAGAAAATCGGCCTCGCAGGCATCGCTGCCTCCGCCCGGCGTCACGCGCTTCTCTTCTTCGACTACTTCACGCAATACGCGAAAGTCCGCATCAGCTACCGCGGCGATTTTTTCATCAGTCTGGCAACGAGCTTCGCCGCGACGATTTTTTCCCTCGGATTTGTCGTCCTGTTATTTAAGAAGGCTTCTCACCTCGCTGACTGGAGTTTCGACGAAGTGCTTTTTCTTTGGGGCTTTACTCAGATTCCCTACGGTGTGTTCAACATCATCAGCCTCAACCTCTACGATTTCGGCAACAACTACATCATCGAAGGAAAATTCGATCGCGTTCTTCTCCGCCCCGTCTCTTCGCTCTTCCAGGTGCTCTTCGAGACCTTTCGCATCGAGTCCCTCCAGGAAGTGGCCACCGGCCTATTTTGCATGGCGTGGGCGACGCGCCATCTCGGTTTACACTGGACGGTCGGCAAGACTGCCATGCTGATCTTCTTCGGCGTTTGCGCCGGCGTCATCTATATTTCAGTCTTCCTGCTGCTGAGCACGGTTTCCTTCTGGTTTGAGGATCGTATCGGCGTTCACCCACCGGTGTGGAACGTCATCGCTTTCGGCCGCTACCCTCTCTCGATCTACAGCGGCGCGGTCCAATTCTTTCTCTGCTGGATCATTCCATTTGGTCTTGCTTCCTTCTATCCCAGCGTCCGCATGCTTGGCCGCACCGTCAGTCCCGAGTACGCCCCGCTCGTACCCGTCGTTGCTGCGGCCTTTCTCACACTCGCTATCTCCGTCTGGAATTTTGGCACGCGCCACTACGCCTCGACAGGTTCGTAACAGTTTTCTGCAGGAGTAAGCTCAGACGACCTTGAGGACGAGGATCACGCGATCGTCCTCGTGCGTCCCGCCACGCGAGAACTGATCCACTTCGGTGAGGACCGCCTTCACGATTTCGTCTGCGGATAAGTGGCGCTCGCGCACGACGAGTTCCACAAGACCTTCTTTGCCGAATTCCTCTTCCTGAGCATTGTTCGCTTCGGTAATTCCGTCCGTGCACGCTACGACGACGTCGCCCGGGTTGAGCTGCACGTGTCCGCGCTCGAATTTTACGCTGGGGAAGAGTCCCACGACCATGCCGCCCTCGCAGAGGTACTCGACGCTGCCGTCCGCGCGCACCACGGCGGGCTGCACGTGGCCGGCGTTCACGTAATGCAGCGTTCGGTGCGACTGGTCGAGCAAAGCGACGAACATCGTCATGTATTTTTGCCCGCGCGTGTCCGTGAGGATCATGTCGTTCAGCGACTCGACGAGCCGCTCGAGCGAGTGCAGGTGCGCGACAAGTGCGTGCATGGTGGCCTGCAAGTTGGCCATCACCATCGCCGACCCCACTCCTTTGCCTTCCACATCGGCCACAACCGCCAGCGTCGTGTCCGGAGAGAGCGCAATGAAGTCGTAATAGTCGCCCCCAACTTCGAGCGATGGCCGGTGGGAAACGGCGATGTCGAATCCATCGAGCTGCGGCGGGCGCTCGGGGAGCAGCCCCATCTGAATACTTCGAGCGAGCGCGAGGTCGCGCTCCATGCGCTGTTTTTGCAGCAGTTCGCGGTGGAGCTGCGCGTTCTCGAGCGCGAGCGCCACGTGGTCGGAGATGCCGATCAGCATTTTTTCATCGGCTTCGGTGAACGGGCCACTCTTTTTGTTCAGAAGTTGCAGCACCCCAATCGTCTCCTTGTCCTTGTTGAGGATGGGAATGCAAAGGAGCGATCGCGTGCGGAATCCCAGCCGCAGATCGACTTCCGACTCGAATCGAGGGTCGGCATAGGCGTCGGCGAGGTTCACGGTCTCGCCATGCTGAGCGACCCACCCGGCGATTCCTCGCGACAGCGGCAGGCGAATCTCGTGCTGGTCGAGCCCCATCCCCACCAGCGACCAGATTTCATTCGTCTCGTGGTCCACCAGGAAAACGGTTCCACGCTCCGCGCCCGTATGCCGCGTGGTGAGTTGCAAGATGATATTCAGCAGTTCGGCGAGATCGAGCGTCGAGTTCAGCTGCTTTGAGGCTTCGACGAGCGTCGAGAGTTCGCTGATTGTGTGGCGCCGCTCGCTGCTTTCCAGCGCCACTTCCGCGTACCGCCGAAAAAGCCCGAGCCAGTCCCGCGATTTTTCGTTGAGCTTCCCAGCCGTGCTGATTTCGAGCACGCCCACCGGGGTCGGGCCCCGCCCGAGCGGCCAAGTGTGGCTCCCTCCGTTTGCGCGAGCCGGGGTTCCACCCCGCAGCAACTTTCCCACCCGTGCTGTGTCGGCTGCGGGAAGCTCTCCGCTTTCCTGCCAAATCACGGGCATGCCGTTCACAACTTTCCACAGCCGTGCACCTTCGAGCCTTCCCGGCGCCGCGAGCACGCGCACTACCTGCGCGGCCAGCTCAGCCGCGTCCACTTCTGGATCGAGCTTTGCGAACACTTGCTCGAGCGTCTCAAGCGGGAATTCGGCGGCGCGTCGCCGCGCGGGCTTCCGTTTCATCCGGCATTTCCCTTGTATTGGACTACGAGGATCGTAATGTCGTCGGACTGCGCGGCTCCTTCAGTGAAGACTCTCATCCCTTCCCGGATCGCGTCGCTCAGCTCTTCCACCTTCTCTCCCTTGAAATCTTCCAAGATGCGCCGGAGTCTTGCTTCTTCGAACAATTCGTTGCGCGTGTTGCTGGCTTCCGAGACGCCGTCCGTATAGATGACCAGAAAATCTCCCGTTTCAAACTGTGTGCGCGTGCTCTGATACTCCGCCTCGACGAACATGCCCACGGGAAAGTTCGCCGAACCAAGTCCTTCGAGCGCGCCGGACTTGCGCCGCAGCAGCGGCGGCACGTGGCCCGCGTTCACATACTCGAAGCGTCCCATCTTGTCCAGGATGCCGTAAAAGACCGTGGCATAGCGATCCTCGCCGGTCCGCTCGCAGAGATATTGATTCACGCGCGAAAAGACGCCGGGCAGCGAGATGTCCATCGCCGCCGTTGTAAAGAAAATGCCCTGGAGCAGTGTGGCGAGCAGCGCCGCAGAAATTCCCTTCCCGGAAACGTCGCCCACAAAGAATCCGTACCGGCCCCCGCCCAATTCGATGACGTCGAAACAGTCGCCCCCGACCGAATGGCACGAGAGAGTGGAACCGGTCACGGATAAGTCGGGCAAGTGTGGCATTGTCTTCGGCAGGAGCGTTCGCTGGATGCCGCTGGCGATTTCAATTTCGTGGTCCAGCCGCGTTTTGGCTCGCGACGCGGCAAACAATCGTGCATTCTCCACCACCGTGGCGGCTTCGCGCGCCAGCGATCGCAGCACCTCGCGGTCAAGATCGGAGAAAGCGCTCGAAGGAACATGGCTATCCATGTAGAGAACGCCTAGCAGCTCGCCCTGGCGTGTCGAGACGGTGGCGTCGAGCGTCTCGATGACGGGCAGTTTGTCCACCGGGATCGCCACCACCGTGTGCAGCTCGAGCCGCGCCATGCTCTCCTGCTGGCTCGCAGCGGTCCCACCTTCCCCCGTATCGCTCACAATCAATTCGCGCCTAGTGTCCGCCACTCGCTTCACCAGGCTCTTCGAAACCTGCAATTGATCAGGGCGCAGCGTTCCGCGCTGCGCATCCCGCGCCACCACCATCTGCAGCTCCGCGCCCGGTGCGTTTGCGAGCAGAAGCACGCCGCGCTCGGTCCGCGTCACCTGAATGGCCGCGTCCACGACGGCCGTCAGCACGTCTTCGAGCGAAAGTCCCGTGCCCAGCGTCCGCGCGACTTCGAGCAGAACGCCCAGATGGTAGAGTTCGCGCGATCCCGCCTGCGTCGGCGCCGGAGCTTCCACTCGTTCCACCAGCTCCTCAACCGTAGCTCCATCGCCAAGATAGACGAGCCGGTAGGAATCCGTCATCCCGAAATCGATTTTGTCTTTGGGAACAAGCTCGTGCTTGAGGACTTTTTCGCCGTTGACGTACGTGCCGTGCCGGCTGCCCATATCCTCGAGCACCAGTGTGCCGTCCACAGCCAGAATCTGCGCTTGCTGGCGGCTGATCCGGCTATCGCGCAGCGTCAACTCATTCCCAGCCTGGCGGCCGATGCGGAAAGGAGTGGAAGCGATCGGCACTTCGCGGCGTGTGCCGTTCGGCTCAATGACCACAAGTCGAGGGGAGCGTGACATGGATCTTGGTCATTTCCTCATTGTAAGGGAACGCCACTCGCGCCCAAGCGCGATTCGGAGACAACGCACATGGTAGGGAAACTCGCCCCCGAAGTAAATACCTGACGAACTCAGCCCTGTGTACTCTCGTGCCGAGGCCCAGAATGCCTGGTTGAAATGGATTGGAGATCGCTCTGCGAAAGGACATGTGCTGGCAGCGAAAGCTCCTGGGGCGTAGCAGGATTTTTTCGCACTTTGGGAAGACGCCGCTCCCTGCATCTCCGTCCTGACCGTCGCAAAATCGGATTCCGCCACGGCGAGGTGATCGCTTTGGCGCTTAGCGCGTGAGGAAGTCCGCCTCGCGAGCGATCTGGGCGGATTTCAGAGATTGCTGTTGGCTTTCCAGGCCGTTGCTAAGCCGTCGAACGGTCTCGCGCAAGCGGACGGCGAGGTCCACGACGGTTTGGAGCCTTTGCGTATCGACGGGGGACATTCGATCGCCGTGCGTTAGAAGAAGGTCTGCGTTGCCGAGGATGCCGGTAAGGGGATTATTGATTTCATGGCGAAAAATTTCTGCCATATCTCCGGGCAATTCAGCCCGCGGTGGCCCCGGGGGAGAATCCGATCGTTCCGCCCAACGCAATCGGCGTTCGATCAAGCTCGCAACGAGAGAAATAAAGTCTCCTTCGCGAGCTACAAATTCCACGTCTCCCTGGGCGACAAACTGCGCGATCTCTTCCTGCCAGGCGAAGGACGCGAGCAAAACCACCGGGGCCACCTCCGTCAATTGACGCTACACCTCTGTGAGCGGCGCTCCTTTCAGGAGGGCTTCATCCAAGATGATTACGCGGGTTGCGCCTTCGCTCAATCACTCGCGCAAATCGGGGAGCCTCGATGCAATGAAAACCGCGTCCTGCCTGGCGAAGCGCGCCATTTCGCGGACCAATTTCCGGGACAGGGCGGAGTCAGCAGTCCCCACTAACGACCCGCGTCCAGGACGTACAATCCACCGCTCGCAGATTCGGCATAGACCAATCCAGCTGCTTTTTCCGCGAGTAACGCCGGGATGTGCTCGCTCATGAGCTCGTCCCCCATATCCTCAGCGCTACTGATTCGCAACCAACTCGCCCCGCCGTCTTGTGAGAAATAAAGCCCCGCCGATTCGATGGAGACCAGCCAGAAGCCACGCCGGACAAGAAGATCTCCCACAGGCGCTTCCGGAAGGCCAGCGCCCCCCTTGCGCCAGCTCCTTCCACCATCGCGCGAGACGTACAAGCCTGTGGGTGAAATCGCAAGCGCCGTGTTGTCGTCCGCGTATTCCAGCCGTATGGCGCCTCCGGATTCTATCGGCAAGTCATGCCATTCCCACGATTTTCCAGCGTCATCGGAAAAGACCATCCCGCCGGACGAGGCGATGCGCAATTGCTGCCCATCGCGGGAGACGTACACCGAATTGACGGGCAGGTCGAGCGGCGCGAAAGCCGTGCGTGACCAGGAGAAACCGTTGTCCGGCGAAGAAAACAATCCCTCGGCCGTGGCGGCGAACCAGTTCGAATCGCTGAATGCGAGATCGTTGACCACGGCGCCAAACGGCTGCGCTGCCCTTTTCGCTTGCCGCGCACCGCCGCCGGGAATTAGGATCGCGTTATTCGCCGTTGAGCCCGTTCGAATCCACGTCCGCGTGTCCGGTTCGAAATGCGCCAGCCCGCCGGATCTTAGCGCCGCCCACCATCCTCCCCCCGCTAAGTAAACCCGCCGGACGGCCAGAACTTCAAGGCCGCGACCGAGCGGAGACCAGCTTCGCCCGGCGTCCTCGGTGCTCATGATTGGCGCCGGCGCATTGGCCAGCGCGGCGGCGATATGCCCGGGTCTTTCCGGATCCATAGCGAGCGAGAGAATTCGCCGATGGCGAAATCCTGAGTTGACTTCTTGAAAATGTTGGCCGTCGTCGTCACTGGCCAACACGCCCTGCTGTTCGGTCCCAATCAGAACGCGTCCCGGCCGCAAGGAAACCTGCGCCACTCCCGGGGCTGCCGTGGACGGCTCGATAACGATGGCATTCACCACCCGATCGCCCGGCGAAACCCGCAGCCAGGCAGCCCCGGAGTCCGCCGTCTTCCACAGCCCTTCCGTCGTCCCTGCGTAAAAAATATTCGGATGGGAAGGGTCCTGACGGATCACGGGAGTCCGGCGCGAGGAATACGGGATGCCTTGAATTTTTTCCCAGTTCGACCCGGCGTCGTCACTCCGATAAATTCCCGAGCACGCGCTGGCAAAAAGGCGCTGCGGATCCGCCGCATCCACTGCGACGCTCAAAACGTCTGAGTCATCGATCATGCCCGAGTGGATCGCCACCCATTGCTCTCCCCCGTCAACGGTCTTCCAAGGCAGATGAAACGTTCCGGCATAGAGGATGTCGGGATTTTGCGGATCGATGGCCAGTGAATCGAAGTTTCGCAGGTCGGAGTCGTTCCTGGGAGTGATGGGTTCCCAATTTCGACCGCCATTCCGCGAGCGATAAACTCCGTCGAGAGCGCCCGCAACGAGCACGTCGGGATCGGACGGCGCTTGGACTAAAGCGCGGATGGCGTGTCCTGCCAGGGTCGTTTCCCGCCACGTTCGTCCGGCGTCGCGACTCAGATACACGCCGCCGGTTTCCCCGTTCGATTCCGGCATCCATGTGCCGGCAAAGAGTTTTGCCGGATCACGCGGATCGACGACGATGGCCGTCACGATGGAATGGGCCGACGAACCCGCCAGGCCCAGCGGCTCCCAATGTTCGCCCGAATCACGCGAGCCGAAGATATGCCCATCTGTGGTCCCGAGATAAACGACTTCTGGATGAGAGGGATCGATGGCCAGCGCGCGCACGTCGCCGCCAGACGGACCGATGGCGCGCCACGTTTGCGCTTGTAGGCAAGGTATTGCGAAGAGTCCAAACAGGGCTAACGCGAGTGAAAGCGAAAAGATCGGAATTCGTCTGATCATTTCCGTTTTTTGCTCAGACGCCTGGGGGCAAGAAGAGCCTTCCAAATCTAAGAATAGGCAATCCCCAGGCTCGCCTATTCCGAGCTTCCCCTCTCAAGCGTCTTGCTTCTTCCTTCCACCCTCAGTAGGTGGCGCCGTCCGGGACCCAGACAACATCGAGTCGCCGGTTCTCTCTCGGTGTTGCAGCAGATCCACTTGCAGACCGAACGTCAATCCGGGACGCGTCCATTCCCTGCTTTTCGCCCAGATATTTCCTGGTGCTGTCCGCGCGTCGCGCAGCCAGCTTGGACGCGTCAGGCTCTTTCGGGTCCGCGAAGCCGACCAAAATAACCTTCCCCTTCGGATCGTTCTGAAGCCGCAACGCCACATCGTCCAGCACGCGCTTGCACACATTGTCCACCCGGGCGCTGCTCGGCTTGAAAGAGCAATCGCCGATCTTGCTCGCCTGCGGCGGAGGTGGAGGCGCTTCGACTGAGACGCCCACCGAACAATCGGCTGCGCCGCCGCGTCCGTTTTCCACTCGTCCGGTTACAGTGTACGTTCCCGGAGAAAGCCCCGAAGTATCAAACTGCACACTCGAGCCCGTGCCGACGACATGCCCTCCGTTCGCTTGCCACGCGTAGTTCAGCGCCGTTCCCTTCTGATCGTTGACGTTTGCCGTGATCTGCGGGCGCTCGCCCACCAGGACCGTCGAACGGTCAGCCGAACAGGACATCGTCGGTGGAGGATTGGGATTGGGCTTGGGCTGGACCGTGATCGTTGAAGAACAGCTCGAAGTCTTGCCTGCCCCGTTGTCCACGCGCGTCGCGAGCGTGACCGTCCCAGCCGCTGCGCCCGTGGGATCCCAGCGGACACTTGGGCCGGTGCCGGTTATCTTGCCTCCCGACGCGGTCCACGTGTACGTCAGCGGATAACCGTAGGAATCGCTCGCGTTCACGCTTGCTTGCGCATATTCGGCGGAGCCTTCCATCACGGATGACTTGTCCACGGAACAAGACGAAGTTAGAACGTCCGGCTCTCGGGGCTTTTCCGGCCAGTAAGCCGCGCCCACTTTGGCGATGAAGCCGTTGCGGTCCTGATGGTTGAGCAGGCTGAGCGAATACCGGTAACCGACGTCGACTGCAACTCTCCGGAATGCGTAGATCCGGACTCCGGTGATGCTGTCCACGGGATCGCGCGCACCAAACGTGGTGTTCGGTATTCCCTTGGCCACAAAAATCGTCGCGTCGTACTCCGTGATCACGTTGAACCGCTTGTCCGGGAACATGAGCAAACCCACCCCAACTTGCATCGGGTCGGCCACACTCAATGTCAAGACCTGCGGCCCACTGATGGTATTGATCCGGTAGCTGGAGTCGCGCGTAAACCGGTAGGACCAGTTGACTGTCGCTAGAATGCTGCGATGCAGGATTCTCTTGCTGGCCTCAATCCCAATTCCATAATTGAACCGGCCATATTGAACTTCGTTCTGGAGAAGTTCGGTAAGCGTCGTCCGAGTGGGGAGAAAGAAATCGTTCCGAATCGAAAGACTGAGCCGATTTCCACGCCTTTCAGACAGCAATCCGATCTTGAATCCCAGATCAATCTCGCCGACGCCACCGCCATTATGGGATGCAAACGGAAAATCTTCGACGTAGGCAGGCCGAGCTCCTGTAGCCGGGAGAAAGGAGTTGTATATCGTATTGCCAAACTGCGGATTCGGGGGATTGGTCAGGTTCAAACTCAACTGGCCCGGCTGGTCCACGTGGATGTGATCGTATGCGTGGATTTGAATGAAGCCGGAAAACCATTTTGTAAACCCGTATCCAAACGAAGGTCCCACGTCGAGGTCGGTGATGCTCCCCGGCATGCGCGAATACTTGTCCACGCCAGCCATGAAGTCCAGCGCACCCTTCGGCAAAGTATCGCCGGTCTCGAGTGTGAAAAGTCCCGGGTTCCCGTCCATCGCCGGCATAGGAAGCCATTTGGGAACTGGCGCCGTGTCTTCGGTGGCAGCAGGAGCGGTTGCAGGCGCAGATGCAGAAGATGTTTGACTGGCAGGCGACGCACCGTCGCCAGGGTCTAAAACAGCCCCATTGTTTGCCGCATCCGGAGCGCGATTTGCAGTCGCATCGTTCGCCGGGGAACTTGTGGAATCGTTGGTCTTGCCGTCCTTCTTACTAGTATCCGCAAAGGAAGCGGAAACGAGGAAAAGGGCTAAGGTAGCTGCAGGCCCCAGGCGCCGAAAAGATCTCATTCGCTTCTCCTCGCTCCCTTCACATTCCCAGTTCGGCTTCCCCGGCAACGAAACCTATCCCGCAGCGGCGCAATCGGGAAGTCCCACCGCTCCGCCGTTGAAAAACGGAAACCCATTTAACGTCGGGGAGCCTGAATCCAAGTGAACCAATGAAACCTGGCGGATTAT
Organism: uncultured Acidobacteriota bacterium; assembly: GCA_963812565.1. Taxonomy (GTDB): domain Bacteria; phylum Acidobacteriota; class Terriglobia; order Acidiferrales; family UBA7541; genus Palsa-295. The sequence goes on along the minus strand of CAWEVR010000006.1, from coordinate 111,578 downwards.
AATTCACACCCTGCGGTTCAAGTACAACTTTTTGTCACAACACGCCCGAGGTGCGACCAACAGCACAATCATTCAGGCCACCCTCTTTCATTCCCCGCCATCTTATTGGTAGAATTTCGTTGCTCCGCTTTCCAGCCAGCAGAAAGCGATCAACAATATGAGAAAGGTACGTCCAAATGAAACGCACCGCTTTGCTTGTAGCAATCGCGGCCCTGCTGGCCGCATTGAGTCTGCCCGCCTTCGCGCAGGATCAACCACCTGCTCCAGCCGCCTCTCCCGATGAGTCCAACGCAGTATCCACCGACACTCATGTCCTGGTAGGTTTGCAAGATGTGCTGAGCACAAATGAAACGAAGGCGGGAACGCCATTTACGGTCCGGACTCTTCAACCTCTCACGACCGCCGATGGCTTCCTCATCCCTCGCGGCACCGAAATCCGCGGCCATGTTGACAAAGTCCAGCCTGCGGGAAAGATGGGCCGCGCGCGCATGTGGCTTACCTTCGACGACATTCGAACATCCAAAGGGCGCGTCCCACTCGTCGCGGAAGTAACGGCCACACCGGGCGAGCACTCCACCAAAGTGGTCCTTGGACACGAGGGCCTGATTGAAGCGCCGTCGGACAACCGCCAGGGAGAACTCGAAGCTGCGGCGGGTGCCGCACTCATCGCAGCTGCGCCCGGAGTCACCTCGCATAAGGCCAAAGAAGCCGCGATGGCCGCCGCAGTCGCAGCCGTGACCGCGTACTTGGCCGCCTCATCGATCGGGCATGAAATAACGCTTCAAAAAGATATGAAACTGGAACTCACGCTCGCCCGGCCGCTTTACCTCGGCCGAACGTAGTCGCAAGCGGGTGAAGGCTGGTCGGGACACGCTCTCGAGATCGGGAACGCAAAGGTTGCGCGGCCGCGCGCGTTCTCTTGGATTTCGGTTGAACTGCTGATAGATTCAATTCTTGATGGCGTCCAACAACCAGCCTCTACAACGCATCTTGATCGTCGAGGACGAAGAAAATGCTCGCAGGGGCTATGAGGCCCTGCTGCGCAAGTGGAATTGCGAAGTGCTCGGCGTTGCGAGCGGCGAGGAAGCCCTCGCAAAATTTCCGGAATTCGATCCGAGCATCGTTCTTGCCGACGTTGAATTGCCGGGGATGAACGGCCTCGATTTGCTCCGGCACCTGGGCGATGAAATTCGGCGAGTTCCGGTGATCATCATCACCGGTCGCGGCAGCGACGAACGCGTGATTCAGGCGATCGAAGCGGGCGCCTACTGGTATATCGAAAAGCCTCTGAAGCCCCCGATTCTGCGGGCGTTGCTCGACCGCGTCATCGGCCGCGTGCAGGACCAGCGCGCCGTCGCCGCACTGACGCGGCAACTCCGCGAAGCGGGAAGGATCGGCACGCTCGTCGGGTCTTCGCGCGCGATGCAAGAGGTGATGCGCCAAGTGGAACTGGCCGCGCCCTCAACCGCTTCAGTGTTGATCACCGGCGAGACGGGGTCCGGCAAAGAAATGGTCGCGCGGTCGATCCACATGCTGTCGCCGCGCGTCGACCGTCCTTTCGTGGCCATCAATTGCTCCGCCATCCCTGAAACGTTGATGGAGAGTGAAATTTTCGGTCACGAGAAGGGCGCGTTCACCGGCGCGGCCGAGCGCCGCATCGGGTGTTTCGAGTTGGCCAACGGCGGGACGCTCCTGCTCGATGAAATCGGCGAAATGCCGCCTCCCACGCAAGCGAAACTCCTCCGCGTCCTTGAAGACTCAAAAGTGCGCCGCTTGGGGAGCAAGGTGGAAACGCCGGTTGATGTTCGCGTGCTGGCGGCCACGAATAAAAATCCCGAGCAAGCCGTGGCGGACGGCCATCTTCGCCAGGACCTATATTTCCGCTTGAATGTATTCCACATCCATCTGCCGCCGCTCCGCGAACACAAAGAGGATTTGCCGATGCTGGTCGAACACTTACTGGCGGAGATTTCTGAAAAGCATGGCAGGAAAGTTACCAGCATCGGTGCGGACGTCATGGATTTGTTCAAATCGTACCCCTGGCCTGGAAACGTCCGCGAATTGCGGAACGTTCTCGAGCGCTCCGTGATCGCCTGCGATCGTGGGTCCGTCGGCCGCCAGCATCTTCCCTCGGACTTCGGGCACGCCCCGGCGCTCGCGGCCGCGGGTCTCGGCGGAATTCATTTTCCGGTGGGAACTAGCGTGGACGCCGTCGAACGCGAGCTGATCATTCAGACCCTGGCGGCCACCAGTCAAAACAAAACACGCGCGGCGGAGTTGCTTGGCATCAGCTTGAAGACACTCCACAACAAGCTGAAGGAGTACGAGGCGGGGCGGAAAAATGCGTCTCAGCCTGAAAACTAAGTTCACGCTGGCGACTTCGCTGCTAGTCCTGGCGGTCGTCGCTTTAGTCTCGACCCTTTACCTCGGCTGGCTCACACGCCAGGTCCTGCGTCAGGCGGATGATCGTGCCCGATTCGTCGCCAACCAAATTTATCTTGCCTGCCAGAACGCCTTGGTCGAGGCCGTCGAACGGGGCGATGCACCAGCCTCACCGAGTTCGAGCGACCTGCGCTCCTACGTCCAACGGGCCTTCGACAGTAGCAGCACTCTCAACTCGCTGATGGAATCCGCGGTAGGATATTCGGCATCCATCTACGAAATCACGATCAGCGATCGGAATCAGGTCGTGCTCGTCTCGAGCGACGCATCGCTTCGAGGCCAGAAGGTCACGCAACGCCCACTCGTCTCTTCGCTGGTCCACGCCGGATTCTTCCCGCAGATTCGCACGGTGTATGGCCCGCCTCAGGTGTACGAGTATGCGCTCCCCTTCAATCTCGGGACCGGGCCTTTCGGCGACATCCGCATCGGGCTTTCCTCCACGCTGATCCGCGACGATATCTCGCCCAGCCTGATATCGGCAGGATGGTATGCGCTGGCGTCGGTGCTCCTCTCGACCCTGCTCGCAGCAGTTTTGAGCCGCGCCACTTTGGCCCCCCTCGATCGAATCTCCCAACAGCTCGACCGCATCTCGGCTGGTGAGTTCGACCTCCAGCCGGTGGTCGAACGCAGCGATGAGCTGGGCGTGGTCAGCACGAAAATCGTCGGCATCGGAAAACAATTACGCGATGTGCGCGAGATTTTCAGCACCCTGCGGGAAAACCTCGACCAGGTGATGAGCGGCCTCGAGGACGGCCTGCTTCTCTTCAGCGCTCAAGGCCGCGCCGTCCTGGTCAGCCCCTCGGTGCAAAAATTCCTCGGAGGACGCCGCGACGAGATCCAGGGGTTGCGCGTGAGCGAAATCTTCCCCCCGGGCACCCGGCCCGGGAGGTCCTGCGCATCCAGGGAGACGAGATCGAACCCATCCAAGACGCTGTAGTGACCCTACCCAGCGGCGCGGGACCGCATCGGATCGGCCTGAGTGTGCAGGTCATCCGGGAGCACGGCACCCGAATGGGCTCGCTCGTCACACTACGCGACGTCGAATCGCTCGAGCGCATCGGAGACCACCTGGAAGTGTCGGAACGCCTTGCTGCACTCGGCCGCGTCACCGCCGGAGTCGCGCACGAAGTAAAGAATCCTCTCAATTCCATGCGCCTGTGGCTCGAAGTTCTCAAAGCCAACATGCCGGTCGAGCCCGAGCCGCAGCAAGCCGTAAAAATGCTCGACAACGAAATCGACCGGCTGGATCGCGCCGTGAAGACCTTCCTCAATTTCACGAGGCCGGTCGAGCTGAATCTCGAAGAGACGGATCTTCGAGCGCTGCTCGACGAAGTTTTGGATGCGGCGCGGCCCGCGATCGCAAAGGCTGGTGTCGAACTGCAAACGGATTTACCCGCTAACTTTCCGCCCGTCGTCCTGGACAGGCAGCTCATCCACCAGGCATTGCTGAACCTGCTGTTGAACGCGTGCGACTTCACCAGCCGGGGCGGCCGAATCACACTCAGTCTCCGGCGCCGGGCGAACTCCGCGGTAATCGTGGTGGCCGATTCCGGAAAAGGAATCTCGCCGGAAGATCAAAAGAAAATCTTTCAGCTCTTCTTCACCACGCGGCCGGGAGGCACGGGAATCGGACTCGCAAACGCGTTTCGATTTGTGCAGTTGCACAATGGTCAGATAGAATTTGAATCGGAGGTCGGGCGCGGCACTACCTTCCGTTTGGAGTTGCCGCTGGCGCGCGCGGTGGAATCGCCCGTGGGGAAGGCCCGGGATTTCGGCCGGCCCTTTGCAGAAAAAGAACCATAAATGCCCAGCTCATTCAATTCCGAAGCTCGAACTGTGGCCGTACTCGCCGCCTGCGCTCTATCGCTTGCATCCGCTGGATGCGCTCGGAGAAATGTGCAAGCTGCTCCGCCCGTGGCGGCAACGCCTACTCCCGCGTCCGCGGAAACCGCGAGGCCGATGAACACGGCTCCGGATACGATTGCTGCGCCTCCTACGGAACCGGGAACTCCTCCGCCCGCACCTGTGTCTTCGTCCACCACCCCGCCCTCGCCTTCCAAATTGCAATCGAAGCCCGCGCCTCCGCCGCATAAGTCTTCGACCGAACCCGCTGCGGAACCCCCGGCGGAAGCAGCTTCTTCGCGGCCTCCCGCTCCGCAAATTTCACCGCAGTTTTCTCCCGGTGAGCAAGCCAACTTCGAGCGCAGAACCAACGAAGACATTGCCGTGGCGCAAAAGAATCTTGAGCAGGCCAAAGGAAAGCAGTTGAGCGCCGCGCAGCAGGATTTGTTCGAAAAAATTCGCAGTTTTGTCGCGCAATCCGGGGAAGCCAGCAAGGCCGGCGACTTGGCGCGTGCGCAAAACCTCGCGCAAAAAGCCCGGCTGCTCTCCGATGAGCTTGTGAATTCCCTCTGAGCATTCCTTCGAGTCCCGGGGCCACACCCGCATTTTCCGCTTTGCTGCTAAGATTGCCGATATGAGCGCGTTTGATGTGGCGATCGTCGGCGGCGGAGTGATCGGCGGCTCGATCGCATTCGAATTGGCGTCTGAAAAGCTCTCTGTCGTGGTCCTGGACTGTCAGCAACCGGGACGCGAGTCTTCCTGGGCAGCCGCGGGGATGCTTTCCCCGGGCCCGGACTCCCCCGAAGCGGTCCCGCTCGTCCCTCTCGCCAAAGAGAGTATGCGCCTCTATCCCGAATTTGTTTCTGCCGTCGAAGAATCCTCTGGCCGAACCGCTGGATACGCGCGCAAAGGAACTCTTGAGATTTTTCCTGCGCCACAAGGTGATGGCGAGCGCGATCGAATGGTCTCGGAACACCGCCGGCTCGGACTCGCAGCCGAACCCATCACCCTCGATGCCGCGCGAAAACTTGAAAAATCGCTTGGGCCGGCCGCGCGAGCGGCTGCCTGGCTGCCGGAGGAAGCCACGCTCGATCCGCGATTGCTGATGGACTCGTTGTTCGTGGCCGCGCGGCGCCGCGACGTCGAGATTCGCGCAGATTGCGCTGTTACTTCCGTTCTCACGCTGGCGAATCGGGTGACGGGAGTCGTGGCAGGCGGCCAGAAGATTTCGGCGAAATTTGTTGTCGCTGCGGCCGGTTCATTTTGCGGCAACATCGGCGGGCTTTCCCCTTTCGCTCCCACGCGCCCCGTGCGCGGGCAGATGGTGGCGTTGCGGTCGGAGGAGGTGACTCTTCGTCGCGTCCTGCGTTCCGCGCGTGGCTACCTTGTGCCGCGCCCAGACGGCCGGATCATCGCCGGTAGCACGCTCGAAGATGCCGGCTTCCAAAAACATGTCACACCTGAGGGAATCGAAAAAATTCTCGACGCCGCGTTGGAATTGACCCCCGGGCTTGCGGGCGCGGAGATCGTCGAGACTTGGGCAGGATTGCGGCCCGGAACGCCGGACAATCTGCCGATCCTCGGCCCAACCGATATTGAAGGCCTATGGATGGCTACCGGCCACTATCGAAACGGAATTCTTCTAGCGCCGGTGACGGCGAAGCTCATCCGAAATTGGATTCTGCGCGAGCATATATCTCTCGACACAAGAGTCTTCTCGCCGCTTCGATTCCGGGAGGACAAATCGCACCTGGGCGGCTCGAGATCTGCCTCGGCGATTTCCTGAATTGCTCTAGAAGGGATTCTTGTCGCGCACGGGTTCGCGGTTTGGCGGCCCCGCAAGAGTGGAAGCCTGACCGGGACTTGTGAACTGCACTTTATCCGCGTCGAAGAAGATCGGGCGGTCCAGAACGGCCTCGACAGTTGTGCCGCGCGGCATCTCCGCTTCGGGTCCACGCGTCAGAAGCACGGCCATCAGCCCAGCCGCTGCGCCTACACCCGCGCCGATTCCTACTCCTGCCGGCGTACGAGTTGCGAGCCCGCCAATTCCTGCACCCGCGGCGGTCGTTTTGGCGACCGTCCCGACATCGCCGGCTTTATTGCTATCTCCAATCACTTTCCCCTCATTGTTCATCGTTTCGTTGCCGCCGGTTCCCACTCCGCCGCCGGGAGAGGCATTGAGGTTGACCATGTACCCGTTTGTTAGGATCAGCTCCGTCAATTTAACCATCAATTCCCCGCGGCCCTTCACGCGCCCAGGACGCTTGGATTCTGTCACCTCTCCGCTGACGTACGAGCCTGCGGGAATCACGACGCGGCCGTCATTCATGACGGGAAATAGAGTTTCGAAATAAACGGGATCGCCGGGCTTGGAACTGCGCGTTGAAATGGCGTTATGAAGCACGAGCGGAATGTGCGTCCCAATTGGGAGTTCGATCTTCGCACTCGGGTTTACCGGCGCCGCCGGGTCTGCGGATGGCGATGCCGCTTGACTTGGGGCTGACGCGGGTGACACGGGCGACGGAGGCGAAGGCGTGGCCGGATCATTCGGAGGCGGCGGAGCCTGAACAGAAGAGACAGGCGGCAGAGGCCCCTGCTGCTGAGCGCCGACAGGTATCGCCAACGCAAGCGCCAGTGCCACAATTCCAGCCGCATGCCACCGGCACAGCCCGTCTTTCATAAGTCTCCCCGCCGCTTCAACTAACACGGATGCTACTCCCGCCCCTCAAGATGTACTAGAGGATAATCTTCCGAGCCTCAGCCCGCCACGGTCATTGCCACAAGATAGCCCGCAAGTGTTACGACTAGGGCACCCTCCACCGCGCGAATTTTAGGCGACGGTTATACTCAAAATAGAGGCTTCCATTGGGACCACTCAGCGCCACGCCATTGCGCCTCATGCATTCCCTTCGCGGGAAGACGCTCCTGATTATCTTTGTGACTATTTTAGGCCTGGTTGGCGGCCTTTATTCGCTCTCGCGCCTCGTCCTCTTGCGCGGTTTCAACCATCTCGAAGCGGATTTCGCGCGCGAAAACCTTGATCGAGCCTCGAGCGCTGTTTCGAACGAGCTGGCCATGCTCGATCGAACGACGAGTGAATACGCCGCCTGGGACCAGACCTATTCCTTTTTGCACGGCCAGAATTCGAACTATACCAAGTCTGAATTCCCTGCTGCGACGTTCGCACAATTGCGAGTCAGCTTTGTTGCGATCTTCGACAACTCGGGGCGGGAGGTGTTCTCGAAAGGATTCGATCTGGCGCGCGGCACGGAAGCGCCTGTCCCTGTCGGCCTTCGTGAACACTTTCGGCGTGGATCATTGCTCTTGAATCACCGCGACTCGAAAAGCTGCGTAAAAGGAATTCTGGCTCTTGCGAATGGCCCTGTTCTCGTCGTTTCAAGGCCCGTCCTGACCAGTGAGGAGCGTGGGCCGATTGCAGGCACTTTGATCATGGGTCAAGTCATCGACTCTGCAGAAATTCAACGTCTCTCGGAAACCACCCATGAGCCGCTGGAACTGGACCGCCTCCAGGGGGAAATTCTCTTGCCTGACTTCCGGCTGGCTGCGAGCGAGATTTCGCCGCAGAGACCCATCGTGGTCCGGGTCCTTGACAAGGAATCTCTGGCGGGTTACGCAGAGCTCAAAGACATCTACGGAAAGCCGGCCATCGTTCTTCGCATCCTCTTGCCTCGCCAGATTTATCAGCAGGCTCGGACCAGCTTGTTGCAGTTCTTGCTCCTGCTTCTCGCGGCCAGCTTCGTGTTCGGCGCTGTGACCCTATATCTGCTCGAGCGAGCGGTCCTTTCGCGCATCGCCAATCTGACCGAAGGAATCACGCGCATCGGAGCCAGCGGCGATCTGTCGGGCCGGCTCGATGTCGCCGGGAAGGACGAGCTCGCCTATCTAGGGGTTGCCATCAACGCCATGCTCGAGGACCTCGAAAGGGCGCAGGCCGAACGTCATGAAGGCCGGATGCGGCTGGGCCTCATGGCCGAGAAAATGCCCGCCGTTTTGTGGACCACGGATACCGGGCCGCGCTTCACATCCTTGATTGGAGCGGGACTCGAACCACTTGGTCTGCACACGAATGAACTCGTAGGGCAATCGGTGTTTCAATACTTCCATAGCGAAAACCCGGATTTCCCCGCCATCGCCGCACATCAAAAAGCTCTCGAGGGCCAACCCGTCACTTACGAAATGGAGTGGCAGAAGCGCGCATTCGAATCGCACGTGCAGCCGTTGCGCAGCAGCGAAGGCGAGATCCTTGGAGTCATCGGCGTGGCCCTCGACATCACAGACCGCAAGCACCTCACCGACCAGTTGCGCCAATCGCAAAAAATGCAGGCGGTCGGCGAATTGGCCGGAGGCGTGGCCCATGATTTCAACAACCTGCTGATGGTAGTGAAAGGCCACGCGGAACTGCTGCTCGACCGCTTGCCCAAAGCGTCGCCCTTGCGGCCGAGCATCGATCAAATGCAGAAAGCTGCCGATCGAGCGGCTTCCTTGACGCGCCAGTTGCTGGCTTTCAGCCGCAAGCAGGTCTTGCAGCCCCGCGTCCTCGATTTAAACGAGGTCGTATCCGGAATGATCAAGATGGTTTCGCGGGTCATTGGCGAACACATCGAGCTGTCTTTCCTTCCCTGTCTCGAGCTGGGCAGCGTGATGGCGGACCCCAGCCAAATGGAACAGGTACTGCTGAACCTCGTCGTGAACGCGCGCGACGCCATGCCCGAAGGAGGCAAGCTCACCATCGAGACTTCCAACATGGAACTTGACCCTAGTCTGGCTGTGCGCCACCCGGGGATGGAGCCTGGTTCATACGTCATGCTCACGGTCAGCGACACCGGCTGTGGAATGGACGCGCGTACGCAATCTCGAATCTTCGAACCGTTCTTCACCACGAAGGGACAGGGCAAGGGGACGGGGCTCGGTCTTGCGACGGTTTACGGCGTTGTCAAGCAGACCGGCGGCTTCATCTGGGTCTATAGCGAAGTCGATCAGGGAACCACGTTCAAGATCTACTTGCCTCTTGTCGCAGCCGAAGCAGAGAAGGCTGCCATTGAAAAAGCGTCCAGCGGTCCGCCTCCCGGGAACGAAACCATTCTCTTTGTGGAGGATGAAGAAAGCGTCCGCGAGCTGGTGCGCGACTATCTCCGCGCCAACGGGTATCGCGTGCTCGAGGCAGTCGATGGTGTGCAGGCACTGGAGACCGCCGCCGCCCATAAGGGCACCATCCACCTGCTCATCACCGACGTGGTGATGCCGCGTCTCAGCGGACGTGAACTTGCCACAAGACTTTCCTCTGAGCGGCCGGGCTTGAGGGTCCTGTATATCTCCGGTTATACCGACGACAGTATTTTCCGCCACGGAGTGCTCGAGGGCGGCGTCGCGTTCCTCCAAAAGCCATTCAATCTGAAATCCATCGCCGAAAAAATCCGCGAAGTGCTCGACGGCCAGGCGGTTGTTTCCGTTTCTCCCTCTCGTCGCGACACCGTTTGATATATAAATGGGCCCAGAAGATTTGCCGAGGAGCCCTGACAATGGCAAAGCTGGCGCTGGTCTATGGATTGCGGCTGCTACCCGCCGAAGAACTCGATGCCGTAAATGATGCCACCGTATCGCTGAAGAATGGCCACACCGGGCGCGTCACGATGCACTTGATTGAGGGCAGCAAGGAAGAGATCGAAAAGACGCTCCGGGATTCCCTGGACGCGTTTTTCGAAATGTATCCTGAGATTTGAGCGCTAGCGCAATTTGCCGGCGCAGTTCGCTCGGCAGCGGCTAAATCAGGACGACCGTCTGGCCGGGAAGATCGAATCGCTTTCGGCAGCGGATATTGCGGCAGGCGACCATGTCGTCCACACGAACCATGTATGACCGCGCCTTGGCGTAATGAGCGCGATCCTCCTCATTTCCCCCGCGCGGAGGCTCAGCCTTTTTCGTCCGCGTCTTCCAGCGGATGGGATAGGTATTCTCCTGGCGGCAATGCGGGCAGGTCAGCGGGATCTGCTTGGTCTCTTCCTTCTCGTCGTAGTATTTTCTCTCGTCCATTCAACGACGATATCTCCTCCTCGCGCTCGGCGCAAGTGGGATTCGACCCCGCCATCTGATAGCATGGCCGCCGGCGCAATCTGAAAAATGTCCTCGCCTTCAGCACGCCGGAAACAACTCCCGGATTGGCTTCGATGGAGCGCCATCCTCTGGCTGCTGATTTGGTTTCCTGCATATTGGCACACGTGGGGTGCAGCAAATTTTCTGCACCTCTGCGATCTCGCCGTCATATTCACCTGCGTCGGTTTGTGGGCCGATAACGCCCTTCTCCTTTCGAGCCAGGCAATTTCCTCGCTGGTGATCGATTCGGCGTGGACCCTCGACGTCATTTGGAGATTTCTTTTCGGGCACCATCTCATCGGCGGGACGGAATATTTATTCGACGCGAGGTCGCCGCTTTGGGTGCGGCTCCTCTCGCTCTTTCATATCGTGATGCCTCTCTTCCTTCTGTGGGCACTCCATCGCGTCGGGTACGACCGCAGGGGCCTCGGGCTGCAATCGGCGATTGCATTCCTCGCTTTCATCGCCTCGCGCCTTGCTGGCGCAGCAGCGAACATCAATTTTTCCTTCACCGATCCTTTCTTCCATCGCGCGTGGGGCCCTGCTCCGGTTCACATCGTGCTTACCTATGTTGTTCTCGTCGTCTTCGTGTACTTCCCTACTCACCTCGTGCTCAAGAAGCTTTTCCCTGCCCCGGGCGCGTTGTGAACCTGCCGTAACATTTCCGTGCTAGTGTTCTCCCGCGAATACCAGGAGGAGTTTGCGGCGACATTTCGCGGGGGGTTCACGATGCGACGCGGACTATACGTCTTGTTATGCTTCGGGCTGATCGTTGCGGCGGCTCTTGCGGCGCAGCGACAGAGCGTTCAAGGCAACGCGGCAAAACCACAGTCTTCGTCTGCAACCCTCTCCGGCCCAATTCAGCATGTCCTCATTGTCACGGTGGATGGCATGAAGCCGCAAAGCTACACGGAGCCGGACGCGCACGGGCTGAAGGTGCCCACTCTGCGCGAGATGGTCCGCGACGGCGCATGGAGCGACGGCGTGCAGCCGGTGATGCCCAGCGTCACCTACCCTTCCCACACAGCAATGGTCACGGGCGTGAATCCCGGCACGCATGGCATCTTCACGAATACCGCGTGGGACCCGCTCAATCAGAATTATGGCGGCTACCGCTGGTACGCAGAAGACATTCGCGTACCGACGCTATGGCAACTGGCGCGCCAGCTCGGCTTGCGAACCGCACTCATCCATTGGCCTGTCACGGTCGGGGTGCAGGCGGATCTCAACGTCCCGGAGTACTGGCGTGCGAGCATCCCCGAAGACTTGAAGCTTCTCCGGGCTCTTTCGACGCTCGGGATCTTCGACGAGGTCGTCAAAGAGTTCCCCGATTTCAGTAAAGACTTCCTGCCGCCCGACCAGACGGATTCTTCCTGGACAGACATCGCCTGCTACGCGATTGAGAAAATGCGCCCTAATCTTCTCCTCTTGCACATCGCCATGCTCGATCACCGGGAACACGAAAAGGGGCCATTCAGCCCGGAGGCCAACGCAGCGGCGGAAACTGCCGACGCACAGGTCGCGCGGTTGATTGCTTCGACTAGGAAAGCCGGCATCTGGGACAGCACGATTTTGGTCGTTCTCTCCGACCACGGTTTCGCGCCCGTTTCGCAAAGCCTCCGGCCCGGTGTCTTGCTGCGCGACCATGGCTTGATCGCGCTCGATGCGCACGACCGCATCACTTCGTGGAAGGCCAGCGTTCTCGCGAGCGGCGGCTCGGCCTACATCTATCTCCACGACACCGATGACGACGCCACTCGCCGAGCGCTCCTCGACATCTTCCAGCCTCTCGCTGGCGCAGAAGGCAGTGGCATTCGCCGCGTTGCCGGCCACGACGATATCGTGGCTATGGGAGGCGATCCGAACGCCTTTCTCGCGCTCGATGCCGCGGACGGAACGATGTTCGTCTCGGGCTACACAGGAAATTTCAAGGAGCCATCGAAGGATAGCGGAGCGCACGGATATTTTCCGGACCGGCCCGCAATGCGCGCTTCGATGCTGGTGTACGGCCCACTCATCGCAGCGGGAAAAATCGAAAACGCCCGCCTGATTGATGTGGCACCCACAGTCGCGAAATGGCTTGGGTTCGAGCTCGGGAAAGTCGATGGCTCACCGCTCGCAATTCCCTTGCGCAGCGTGGCTCAATAACGAAGGGGAGGCGCAGCAGAAAAATCTGAAACGAGTCAATCGGCCTGTCGAATGGCGCGGACGTCGATCCCCAATTGCTGGCATTTTTTGTAGAGATGGCTGCGCTCAAGTCCGAGCGCCTTCGCCGTGTTGGTCATGTGGTGACGATTCCGCTTGAGTTCGGCGAGCAGCGTCTCGCGTTCGAAAGCCTCCACGCGCTGCGCGAGCGTTCCCGTCGCAATCGAGCCAGCCGCGGCGGATGCGTTCGCATTTGGCGTAATCGCCTGCGGCAGTCCGCGCTCGATCGCTGCGGCGTCAATCGCGTCACCCGGCGCAAGCAGCACGCGCTCGACCACGTTACGCAGCTCGCGCACGTTTCCCGGCCACGCGTACCGCTCCAGCGCCCCGATTGCCTCTGGTGAAAAACTCTTCGGCTTCCAATTGTTCTGTTCTTCGAGCTGCCGCGCGAAATGTTCCACGAGCACGCGGATATCCTCGCGGCGCTCGCGCAACGGCGGCAGCACAATCGGAAACACGAAAATGCGATGGTAGAGGTCCTCGCGGAAAGTCCCCTGGCGCACTTGTTCTTCCAGATTGCGATGCGTCGCGACCACCACGCGCACGCTCACCGCGATCGGCCTTTCGCTTCCCACGCGCTCGATTTCGTTTTCCTCGAGAACGCGCAACAACTTCGCCTGCATCGTGAGCGGCATGTCGCCGATTTCGTCGAGAAAGAGTGTGCCTCGATGCGCCTGCTCGAATTTTCCGATATGCCGCGAGGCGGCGCCGGTGAAGGACCCTTTTTCGTGGCCGAACAGCGCCGATTCCATCAGCTCGGCGGGAACCGCGGCGCAGTTGAGCGAAACGAACAATCCGTTCCGGCGGGTGCTTTTTTCGTGCAGTGTCCGCGCGATCAATTCTTTGCCGGTTCCGGTCTCGCCGCGGATGCAGACGCGCGTTTCGCTCGGGGCCACCTGATCCACCAGCGCCATCACCTCGCGCATCGTTGCGCTGGCCCACACGATGTGGTGCCGCCCCAGCCGCCGCTTAAGGTCGCGATTTTCTTCTTCTAGATGCTTTAGCCGCAGCGCATTCTCGACCGTCAGCAGCAGCTTATCCGTCGAGATCGGCTTCTCCAGAAAATCGGCGGCGCCGAGCCGCGTGGCCTTCACTGCCATTTCGATCGTGGCTTGCCCGGACATCATGACGATCGTCGCGGCGACGCCCGCATTTTTCAATTCTTCCAGCAGCGCGATGCCGTCCTTTCCGGGCATCACCACATCGGACAAGATCAAATCGAATCGCTCCGCCTTCGCAAGTTCCAGCGCGCGCGCGGCGTTGTCGCACACGCTGGCCTCGTGCCCGGCCAGCCGGAAGGCGCGAGCGAGCGACGCCAGCGTATTCGCGTCGTCGTCAATGATGAGGATATTTGCGTTTGCGGCCACGCGCGGCTACGCCTCTTGCGTTTCTCTTTCGAAAACCATCGGGTAACTGGGCGATTGCCGCGGGGGATGGCTGGGGAGTTCGATGTGAAATGACGTGCCCACGCCGGATTCGCTCTCGACCCAAATGCGCCCGCCATGATCGCTCACGACGGATTGTACGATGGCGAGGCCCAGGCCCGTGCCGTGCTGCTTCGTCGTGTAATACGGAGTAAAAAGTCGGTCGCACTCTTCGGGAGTCAATCCGGTCCCGGTGTCGGAAATTTCCAGATGCACGCCGCCGTTTGCCGGCGCGGTACGCAGCATCAGGATGCCGCCTGCGGGCATCGCGTCCATGGCGTTCAGTACAATATTTTCCAGCGCGCGATGCAGCAGTGTCGCGTCGGCTTGGATCGTCGGGAGGTTTTCGTCCAGATGCAATTCCGGCGTGATCGGCGGCCGCCCCACTGCGCCGAATTGCGCCTCGAACAATTTTACGATGCCGCGCACCACGTCGTTCAAGTTCACCGGCGCAAGCTCGGGCTGCGGCATCTTCGCGAAATCGCTGAAGCGGCTCACGATCGCTTTCAGATTTTCAATCTCCGCCAGAAGGATGCCCGTGGATTCGCGGAAAACCTCCTCGAATTGATCGGGCCTATGCTCCCGGGCGCGCTGGAGATTTTCCACAGTGGTTTGCAGCGGGAAAAGCGGATTCTTCAGCTCGTGCGCCAGCCGCCGCGCCACTTCGCGCCAAGCGGCCACGCGCTCGGCTTGCACCAAGCGCTCGCGCTGTTCGACCAATTGCCCGGTCATCTGATTAAACGCCCTCGCGAGCTGCGCGATTTCATCGCGCCCGCGAACTTCCACGCGCGCATTCCAATTCCCTCCGGTCACTTCGCGCGCGCCTTCCACCAGCGCTTGCACAGGGCGCGTCACCCGCGCCGCGGCCCACCAACTCATTAGCATCCCGATTACCAATCCGATAGCCACGACACCGACGGCGAGCCAGATGATCCGCCGCTCCAGCATCACCACGTCATGCTGCGAATTCCCCACCAGCAGCACCCCGAGCAACTCCTTCTGCCTCCCGACGAGCGGCAGTGCGTGGAAGATTTCGGAACTTGCTGCGTCGATTGTCCATTTCATTCGCGCGATCTGCTCGCCCGGCTGCTGCCGCTCTTTTTCGATGAGTGGCTCAAAACGGTCGGCTTCGATCACAGACCCCGAAGCGTCCAGCAGGTTGGTGGGCTCGAAGCCCGGATCCAGGTTGAGATAGAGAAGGGCCCGCATCCCGGCGGGAAACACAAGCGACGCGAGGAATTCTTTCCCCAGCCGCTCGCCGCCCACGACGTAGAGGTCCTTTTCGCCCACGCGGACCGTCGCAACCGCCATCAGGCCGAGCGCTGGTCCCTCTTGCGTCTCCGTTTTCATCAGGAACGAGCCGCGCGCAGCCCAATCCTCCGGCTGCGTAACCCAATCCATTTTGTACCCGAAGCGCGCCTGCCATTCCGCCGAGGAAATAATCGAGCCGTCGTCGCCCACGAAATCGAGGAAGTCGAGCTGGTGCGCCTTCGAGACTCCATTGGCATCGTTGACGTAAATGGAAACGTCACTCTTCGGCCGGCTCAAGTCGATCGCCATCCGTACGGTGCCTTCCGCGTCGGCAATTCCCTGCACTCGATTCACGACGTCCTGGCCGCGCCGCTCGAACTCGCGCTGGAATTGCGCGACGAGTGCGTCACTATACTGGCTGTTGAGTTGATCGAAAGCCTGGCGGGTCACGAGTGTCACGGCCGCGGCTCCCAGGCCAACCGCCAGCACCATCGCGATCGCGTAAATCCAGAAAAGTTTGGCCCGAAACGTCACTGGTTTGCCTTTTCATTCGCCGGTTCGGCGGGCCCGTCCAGCCAGACATCACCGAGCGGCCAAGTCTCACCCGGCCCCGGAGCTTTCCAATCTCTTACGCGAGAGCTCAGACCGTACGCTTGTGGCAGCCAAACGAGCGTAACCACTCGAAAAGTGTCCACGACGGTGCGCTCGCGATTGTAGATGTCCTCGGGCGAAGCGGGGTCAGGCAACGGAGTCGCGTCCACATTCGCCAATCGTCCGAGCACGCTCAAAAAGCTCATCAGCGCGGGCCGCGGCGAGGGTGACGCCATGCGCATTCGTATCAGAATCGGGCGCACTTTTGCATTGGCCGCCGCACTCAACATCATCCCCGGTGGATCCGCTGCTGCCGTCAAGGAAATCCCCGCGTCTTTTGCATTCACCACGATTCGCTCCGCCACTGATCGTTCCAGCGCGTCGTCGGGATCATATCCCAACGCAATCTTAGGTGACGGAGCGATTTGCGCCGCGAGTTCTTTCGCACGCGCCAGATTAGCACTCGGTGAAAAAAGATATGACGTCCCGCTCGACCATTGCGGAAGAAGGCTCTCCGCCGCATCGCCGCGCTTCTGCAAGATAAAATCCGCGATCGCTTGCCGGTCAATCGAACGCGCGATCGCTTCTCGCACGCGCGCCTCTTCCGCATCTGTGCGGCTCTTGATGAATACCATCGCGAGCAGTTCATCAGGCTGCGAAAGGTTCACGCGAACGCCGTGCTCGGCCGCGAGGTTCGCCTGTTCCATGGGAATTTGAGCGAAGTCAATTTTATCGGTCGCTAGGTCTTGCACGCGTTCTCGCGCGTCCCGGCCCATGCGTATTTCGATCGAGTCCACGAACGGCCGTCCGATTCGATAATCGTCGTTCGCCGTGAGGAGTAAGCGTCTTCCTGGTTCCCAGGCCGCAAGGCGGAAAGCACCCGATCCGGCAGTGCCTGCGAATGTTCCATCCGAATTGCGCGCCTCGTAGATGAGTGCGTCGATTTCGCTCTTGGCGGCTGCTTCCTCAGAATTTGCGGCGTGAACCGCCGGATCGAGTGTGCTTACCACCGCTCCGATTTCGGCACGCAGCTTCCCGCCATAACGCGGCCTTCGCGCCGTCTCGACGCGTCCCGCCGCAAGCAAGAGGGATAAACCGCAACTAATGGCTGCAAGTCGCCGTAACAATATATGCGTCGTAATTCCCCTTTTTCAGGTTGTGAATCACCACACGCGCTTTGCCCTGCATTCCCGCCGATTCGAGAGACGTCACCGGACCATCCGTTTCGAGCGGAATCCCGGACGCTGTGCTCTGGCCATCTGCAATCTCATATCCTTGAATTGAGTCAGGCTGTGTCCAGTCGCCGGTTCCCGTCGCGAGCGCCATCTCGGTTCCGCCGCACGCAAGCCCTACCATGATTGCATCGCCAACTTCGCTTCCGGGGAGCTTAAGCGGTGGCTGCGAGCGACTCTCATCACTTGAACTTGTAGCGTTGCAGCTCACAGTCTCCAGGTGGCCGAGTTCGCCGCTGCATTTCACGTCTGCCAGATGAATCGTTCTTGCGTTCAAATCTATGGAACCGCTTAGATCGCGAGCCCACGGTTTCTCACGCGGGATCGGAATGCTCTGGTCGAATTGCCAGTGTGCCTCTGCGTAGCGATATTCCGCGAGTCGATCCGGCTCGAGGACAACAAGGCTCGAAGGCGCGTCGCTTGGATCGGACGGCAGGATCACGAAATCGAGCATCTTAACTGATTGCTCCCAGATGAACGTTTTTTGCAAGGCGACCGCGGGCTGGTTGAATTGACCGGCTTGTCCCAAACCCTTCGGCACTGAATCCATGACGGTTTGCTCCGTTTCGCCCTGTCGAATTTCGGCCACCCAAACGAGGTCGGCATAGCCCTCCGAAAGCGTGAGATCTACTTGCCTCTCTGAAGCAGAATCCGACGTGACGTGAAAATTCCGCCGCTCCAGTTCGATCTTGAGGGCCGCCTGAATTGCCGAAGCCTCGGTGGAACTGAGCGCAGAAATATTCTTCACTTGGAGCGCAATCGCGTGAGAAGGCGCAGCCGCAGCAGCAATTTTCTCCGCGAGCGAGCGCACGGCGTCATTCCATTTCGTGGGGAGCTGCGCGGACTGCTGGGATGGAGTTTGTCCCCAGGACGCGCTGCATGGAATGCCGAGAAGCAATAGGAGAAAAGCCATTCGCAGCAGAGAAAAGAATCGGCAGGACAGCCGCATGGACTTGCGCGAAGGCCAAATTGCGTTCGCGATTTGTCATCTTACCACACACGCGAATTGTCACGACGCTAGGCGCACCGCTCGCTTCTCCCTGTGTCGTCTCTCTCAAGGCGTCGTCCTTCTACGGTTTCGACGCTGACTTCGGGAACTCGGTGGCCGCCGATACCGACTTCAGCACATCGTTCGTGAAGAAAAATTTCCCGTCATTCGGCACCATCATGATCTGCACTCGGTCCGATAGGCGTTGTGCGACCGTGTATTGCACGAGCAGCGGATTCGTCTTCAGCGCGGCGGCTTCGAACTGGAGCTGCTCTGCCTCCGCAGCCGACTTCGCGCGAATGTTATAGGCCTCGGCATCTGCCATCAGGTTCCGCCGTTCGAGTTCGGCCTTGCTATCAATCACTTTGGCCTGTGCAATCGCCTCCGCATTCTTTACCGTCTGAATATTTTGAGTTTCCGACATCAGCTTGCGGCTCTCCTGCTCGGCCTTGCTGTCGATCACTTTCGCTTGTGCTGCCGCCTCGGCATTCTGGATCGTCGCTTCCTTGCGCGCTTCCGCCTCGAGCTTCGACTGCTCGATCTGCTTCTGCTTGAGGGGCAGCGTGTATTGCATGGAGTCCGACTCGGCCTTCGCTTGAATCACGCGGGCCTGCGCGTCTCCCTCGGCTCGCTTCACTTGCCGGATTTTCACGGCTTCGGCTTGCGATTCTGCAATCTTTATGCGCTTCTGTTCGATGTTCGCTTCGACAGCGGTGCGGTCCTCCTCCTGCTCTTTCAGCAACAGACCTTCGAGACCCGCCGCGTACTCTTGCGGGAGCTGCACTCTTCGCAGAAGCACTTCCTTCACCACAATGGCGTCGTCCGCAAGGCGCGCGGTGATAGTCTGCGCGGCTCGCTCGCGAAATTCTTCGCGCTTCGTCGAAAACATGTCGCGAATCACGTAATTTGGCGCGAGCGCGCGGAACGTGCTCGTCACCACCGGCGCCACGATCTCTTCGTCCACGGGCTGCGGCAAGTTCGACTGAACGAATTCGAGCCGCCGCGGATCGATCCGGTACCGCACCGTGACCGCGAGGCCCACGGAAAGCCCTTCGCGCGCTTCCACATTTAACACCTCCGACTTTTCACGTGGGCTTTCGATTGCGACCGTCGAAAAAACCCTGTCGCGAATGTCGAAGAGCACGACGCGATCGATCAGCGGAAAAATAAAATGTGTGCCGGCGTAGAGTGTCCCGGCCCTCACGCCGGAAAGCTGGCTCACGCGCACAGCCGCTTCGCCGTCCGGCACGACCACGATGCTTTTTCCCGCGAGCGACGAAAGCGCCGCGATCGCAACGAGTTTCAACACCGCATTCCAGCGAATCGCCCGCCGCGGACGCAGGGGAGTGGGCACTGGCTGTGGCTGGTTCTCTTCCGGCGTGCGAACGCCTAGGCGCAAGATCCGGCCCAATTCGTATGCAAGATAGACGTCGTACAGCACGACCACCACAGCAGCCGCCAGAAAACCGAACCCGATTAGAAACAGCAGAAACCTTAGGAACAGCATTTCTACCTCCCTTTGCGAGACACGCTCGCACTACGATTCTTTGTCCTCCGGCGGCCTCGGCGGCCGTCCCGGCATTAACCGCAGCAGGCCGTTCAGAGTGAGCCGCTCCAGCCCCATTGCCAGTCCCATCGACACGACGATCGCGCTTGCGATTCCTGCGAATTCGATAAAGTTCCCCATGGCTGCGTCCTCTTTTCTCCCACCCTCGCGACGGGTGCATGCAGGCGTGAGGCCACGAATGAACCGGCTGCAAAGAAGGCGCTTAGGGAACGAAGAGGGTTGCAGGTTCGTGGCGGCCGGAACACGCCGTGGAAAATGGCACGCAGCCGCATCTGGGTTTATAATTTCCGTGAGCGAAACCTATGGCGCAACCAAACCCCGGCTCCGGTATCCGGCTCGGCCGCATCCTTGGTATCCCGATTTATCTCCATCCGAGCTGGTTCATCATCTTCGCGCTCATTACGCTATCTCTGCGGACGCAGTTCACCTCGCAGCATCCGAACTGGTCGCCACAGCAGCATTGGGCGCTCGGGATCATCACGAGCGTGCTGTTCTTCGCGTCCGTCGTCTTCCACGAGATGAGCCACAGCGTTGTGGCGGTGCGCTACCTCATTCCCGTTCAGTCCATAACGCTCTTCGTTTTCGGCGGCCTCGCCAGGATCGAACGCGACCCCGAAAGCGCCAAGCAGGAGTTCAACATCGCCATAGCCGGCCCGCTCTCAAGCCTCTTCTTGGCCGGCTGCTTCTGGCTCGTTTCGCATTTTGCGTCTGGAAATGAAATGGTTGCGGCAGCCTCTCGCTGGCTCTGGGAGATCAATCTGATCCTCGCGCTGTTCAACCTGCTGCCGGGATTTCCGCTCGACGGCGGGCGCATCCTGCGCGGCATCGCCTGGGGCATCACCGGAAATTTCACGCGCGCCACGGAGATCGCCACGCGTTCCGGGAAAGCCATCGCCTACCTGATGATCCTCGTCGGCGTTTGGCAGGCGCTCAACGGGAATTGGGTCGGCGGGCTGTGGACGGCTTTTATCGGTTGGTTCCTGTTGTCGGCATCGCAAGAAAGTTTTGCGCAGGTCGCCATTCGAAACATGCTCAGCGGCGTGCGCGCCGAAGACGTGATGAGCAGCGATATCCCCACCGTCCCGCGGGACATGTCGATCGAAGAGTACGTCCACGAAGTGCTTCGCACCGGCCGTCAATTCCACATTGTGACGGGAGTCGGCAATCCGGTTGGGCTCATCACCCTTGACGCCGCGCGAACCGTGCCTCGCGAAGAATGGTCCAACACCTCAGTCCAGGCCGCCATGCTGACTCTCGATCGCATCCGCTCGGCCGCGCCGGACGAGCCTGCGCTCGCCGTGCTCGACCGCATGCAAAAAGAAGATATAAACCAGATGCCCGTCATCTCCAACGGCCACATCGTGGGAATGATCGCCCGCGACACAATCTTCCGCCTTCTCCAGACGCGCATGCAGGTCGGCCATTTCGCCCCGCACTAATCCCGGCCCACGCCGGATCATCTACAATCGGACGAGCATGCCTCCCCGCAAGACACGCGCGCACGAATCTCCAGCCATCGCCGCACTGCTGATTCTTGCCTTCATCGCGCCTTTTGGTCCGAAGCTGCTCAGACGGATCGCGAAGATCGAATTGCCCGGGCCAGCCGGAAAGCGCTTCGACTATCTGGCAATTGACTACGACGATCACTACCTTTTCTCAAGCCATCTCGGCGCTGGAACTCTCTACGTGATTGACCTGCGCACGAACACGCTCGTGAAGGCGATCCCGGACGTGCCCGGCGTCGAAGGCGTTACGTACGTCCCCGATTTGAAAAAGGTCTATGCGTCGGATTGGTACGAGGACAAAATCGCAGTCATTGACGTGGGCACTCTCGGGGTGATCAAAAAAATTCCCACCGAATCGAAGCCGGACGGCAGCGCCTACGCCGCGCCGCGCCACAAGCTCTACGTTTCAGACGAGCATGCGCACGCCGTGGCCGTCGTGGACGTGACCCGCGACGAAATCGTAAAGATGTTGCGCTTCGACAGCGAAACGGGGATGCCGCGGTACGATCCCGTCGCGCAAAAGATTTACGTCAACTTGCAGAGCCAGGATATTCTTGCGGTGATCGATCCTGCCACCGACGAAGTGGTTGCGCGCTACGAACTGGGGCGCTGCCGCGGCAACCACGGGATGGCACTTGACCCCGAGCGCCGTCGCGCGTTCCTTGCGTGCGAATCCAATAATTTGCTGACCGTCTTCGACCTCGAAAAACATGAGCCGATTGCGTACCTCCCTATGGCCGCGGGCGCGGACGTCGTCGAATTCGATCCCGGTCTCGGCCGCATTTACGCCGCTTGCTACAGCGGCGCAATTTCCGTCTTCGAGCAGAAAAACCCACAACATTACGTCAAGCTCGCCGACGTCCCCGTCGCGCACGCAATCCACTCGCTCGCCGTGGACGCCGAAACGCATCGCGTCTACGCCCCCGAGCAGGAAGAAGACGGGGTGCCGGTTTCCCGGCTCGTCGTCTTCGAAGCGAGGCCGTGAACTAGCTGGCCTTTCGCCCGCCGCGGCTAATTGGCGCGGGCACTCCGTGCGAGCGATCCGTATTTCTTGACCGCTGCCAGGATGCCCGGTCCAGCGGCGGCCAGATCCTGCACTGTCATCGCCGGCGTAATCTCGACCGTAGCGTTGAACGCCAGAAACCACGGCTCGGCAATGGCAGGAACGTCGGACGTGTTCTTGAGATCGAGGAAGATGTAGCCAGTGCGCTTTCCGTTCTCAGCCACGAAATAGGCCGCTTCGGGCTTCTGTTCGTCAAGGATTGCTTGAATCGTTTTCGGCAGGCTTCCGTCAACCGCTGCGCGGTTTCCGGCTTCCACGGGTATGGATACTTTCATGCATATTCTCATCGGTTCCTCCGTTGCGTCGGGCTGGATTTGGAATGCAGTCCGGCAGGTTGCGTGATTGACCATACGTCCGGCGTCGAAGGGTGTCAATCACATGCGCCGCCTTTGCCCCGGAAAAGTTGCGATTAGAACGGGGCGCGGCTGTTTGTTTTCAGTGAGTTGGCTCATTTTCTAATTCCGGCACTTGCGATTAGAATTTGGGTAATATGGAGCGCCTGGCCTGCCGTTTGTAGCGCCGGCATCCTGCCGGCTTCCGGGTATTGACCCGCCGATCTCCCGACAGAATTCCTTTCGCGTGCCACGTCACAAACCTCCCGAATTAGCATGGCACAAGGGCGAGGAAGTTGGATTGGCTATTTGTGTAAAAATGAAGGGCCAGTCGCGGGATTACGTCACCGAGTTATCGCCGCGTTCAAAAGCTTCTTAAATGTTTCGATCGTCGCGGGTGCGTGTCCGGCGTAGTGGTTGTTGGCGTAAGCGAAAATCTTGATCCTGCGCTGATGAACTTTGCGAACGATCTCGACCCACTCGTTTAGTTCTCTCGCGCGATTCGCGAAGGTGTTCTCGCACGTCTTCGTTTCTTTCTCTGTTTTTATTTGGAAAAGTGACGCGTTCAAGAGGATGATTTTAGAACTTTTCTTGGCGAACTCGTGGCAGCTCTGCCGCAGATTGAGTTCCCCGCTGAGCTGAGTCTGTCGCCTGTCCGGGGCCCCGAGGGGACTTGTCCGGTTATCCGACTTACCAGGCACGAACAGAGGTTGGGTGATAGGATCGCCAGTCATGAGCTTGGCTGTACGCGGATACAAGCGACGAACAGCTTCGATACTGCTCATTGCCCTTATCGTTCCGCTTCATACCCAAAAGCTCCCTCCTTGGAAAGACCCGTCCCCTCACACCACGCGATTTGTGACTGTGGAGAAGGGTGTCCGCTTGGAAGTGCTCGATTGGGGCGGTTCTGGCATGCCGCTGGTGCTGCTAGCAGGCGGAGGAGACACCGCACACGTGTTTGACAATTTCGCGCCCAAGCTAACGCCTAGCTTTCATGTCTATGGCATCACTCGGCGCGGCTTCGGCGAATCCGGTTTTTCCCCGGAGGGCTGTGGCGCGGACCGTCTTGGCGACGATGTGCTCGCAGTTCTAGACGCGCTCAACCTGAAGAAGCCCGTTCTCGTGGGGCATTCCCTCGGTGGAGAAGAAATGAGTTCGGTAGCTACGCGCTATCCGAGCCGCGTCACTGCGCTGGTATACCTCGAAGCTGCCTATCCATACGCCTTTGATAACGGCAAAGGACCCACATGGAAGGAGTTTGAAGATGCCAAGAAGCTAATGCCGAGTGCTCCGCCGCCGAGCGAATCCGATCCCGGTTTGGCCAGCTTTGCTGCATTACAGCAAGCCTGCATGCGAGCCCTGGGACTGACTTACCCCGAAGGAGAGCTTCGACAGCAATTCACTACCACTCCGGACGGACGAATTGGAAAGCAGCGCGACTTTCCCGGTGACGCTGTGATGCTACAAGGCATGAAGAAGTACGCCAATATTCCCGTGCCCGCGCTAGCGATCTTCGCCATCCCACACGCTCAAGCGAAATGGATGACTGACAGCGCGGACCCCAAGGTGCGTGAAGCTGCCAAGGCTTTTTGGGCAGCGGAAGACGCTCTGACGACGAGGCAGGCGAAGGCATTTGAAGGCGGCGTCCCTACGGCACATGTGGTCAGGCTGCGTGCCGCCGACCATTATGTGTACTTATCAAACGAGGCCGACGTGCTGCGTGAAATGAAATCCTTCTTCAGCACTCTTCGATTGCAAAGTCCAGATTAACGCTGTAACCGGACAAGTGGAGTGCTACTTCAAATCTCCGGTAACGCGACTTATCAGGAGTTACCTACAAAAGCTGCCGATGGTCTTCCTTGCTGGCTAACAACGAGGCCTTCTGAATCACGGTGTATAGAAAAGCGGTGGTCAGCCCGAACAGCAGCCATCCGTTCAGCGCCTCTATCGCTCCCATGAGGTGCCAGTGCTCTTCCAGAGACAAATTCGTGTGCCCGAAGCTTGTCATCGCGTTCAGCGAATAGAGCATCGCGGACTTGTTGTCAGGTAGGGCGCCGAGAAGCCGATAGGCGGCAGCCCACATGCCTGCCTCTATCCCGTGCAGGCCGGTGGCCAACAAGGTCGTGGCACCCATGACCACCACGAACACGGCAGTGAGGTGACGGGGCTCACTAATGCCGCTGAAAACGCGAATGGCTCTCTGGCTTATAAGCCCGAGGCCGAAGACATGGATGACCACGGTCACTACGATCAACGGCATGCCCCACGCCCAATCCGCGCTCCAGGTAGGAACAATGCTCGGATTCATACATATCCTCTCTTGTGCATCCTCGACGAGCGGTGGCGCAGCCGCCTTGCCACCAAGTTCAACCGAGGGACAATCTTCTCCGAGAGATTACCACTCCAGTCATAGAAATTAGACACACGAAAGCCTGACGGCCTGTGCCGCTTCGTTCACCTCACCGCATCCGTTCGCAGAAACGATGCGAGAGTCTTAGGAGTTATGAGTCACGCCGTTACCGGAGATGTCGGTACAGGGAGGAACTTGTCCGGTTTTCCGACTTACCAGGAATTGTGAACTTAACCCTTTCAATCTTGAGGATAACTTCCGAGTGGCCGACCACTCGTCCAGAATCGTCGGATCCACAACGCACAGTGCTCCGAGCTTTCTGCGGGTGACTCTTACTATAATTTCTCGCACTGAGGTATGGTTCTGTATGATATTGCAAGTTAAGGAGGTCTCGATGATCGGTCGACGTCTCTCTTCCCGTGTCCTCGCCGTGCTCCTGTTCGCCCTTACCTGCGTGGCGCCGGCTTTACCCGCCCAGCGTGTCGTGGACCTAACCGCTGCGGACGGTACCAAACTGAAAGCGACCTATTTCGCCGCTGCCAAGCCTGGTCCCGGAGTTTTACTGCTACATCAATGCAACCGCCAGCGCAAGGTTTGGGACAGCTTGGGCCAGCAGCTCGCGGCAGCGGGAATCAACGTGCTCACGCTGGATTACCGCGGCTATGGGGAGAGCGGTGGCGACCCGTTCGATAAGCTGCCGCCGGAGCAAATGGCGCAGATTCAAGCTGAAAAGTGGCCCAGCGACTTCGACACCGCCTTTCAGTATCTGGTGTCCCAGCCGGGCGTTACGCGTGACATGATCGGCGTGGGTGGCGCGAGTTGCGGGGTCAATAATTCCGTTCAGGTAGCGCGTCGCCATCCGGAGGTGAGATCTTTGGTGTTGCTCTCGGGGATTACAGACCTAAATGGCCGCCAATTTCTGCGCAACTCAGCAAAAATGCCTGTGTTCTTCTCCGTCGCCGATGACGATGAATTCCCACCCACAGTGCTAGCGATTGAGTGGCTCTATAGCCTCACTTCAAATCCAGGAAAAACGTTCGTTCATAACGCCACAGGCGGCCACGGGGCAGATATGTTTCGAGTGCATCCGGAGTTGCAGGGAACTATCGTGGACTGGTACGTGACTACACTGATTAAGACTCCGGGACGAGCACCCGCTACCAAGGATGCTCCCGCGATTCCTCCGGAGGTACATATCCTGGATCAGATTGATCAGCCCGGCGGCGCGGCCAAAGTTGGGCAGCTTCTGGAAGAAACCCGCAAACACGATCCCAAAACCACCCTGTTTTCCGAGGCTAATTTGAACTTCGTGGGATACGACCACATTCAATCCGGCGATACAAAAGGCGCAGTTGAAATCATGAAACTCAACGTTGCTGCGTATCCGAATTCGCCAAATGTTTACGATAGTCTTTCCGATGCTTATCTTGCGGATGGCCAGAAGGATCTGGCACGCCAGAACGCCAAGAAAGCGCTGGAACTTTTGCCCTCCGACACGACTGACAATGAGCAGCAACGTAATGGAATTAGGGCCAGTGCCGAACAGAAACTGAAACAGCTCGGGGGCACGCCGCAATAGTTCGGATCTACGAGGGCGTTACTCGTCAACGCAATTTTTCTCGCCCCGCATTCAGTTTCTGGCGGCTTTGGAGAGGACGAGGCATACCGCTCTATCCACACTACCTCGCAATTCTGGCCGAGTGATGGCGTACTCGGAAGTGATCCACATGCCTGATTAACGCGGCAACCGGACGACTGAACACTTCATTGGTCCGATTCGAACCGAGCGTGGAACTTGAGTTCGAAACGGACTCAAGGGTATCGGCGGGAATCTTTGAAAACAAACTCTGCAAGGAAGTGGCGCGCCCGAGAAGAGTCGAACCTCCCACATTCTGGTTTCCGCCCTCGGCGGACTCTATCCAGCTGAGCTACGGGCGCGCAACCCATGAAATTCTTGTACGAACAAGTCTACGTCGCTTTCATTTTTGGCGCGTGGCCCGCCGAAACCTCGGCACAGGCGGGCCGGTTCGTCCCAGAAAGCAGGGACGTAAGAAAAAGAACCGGCGCTCGTCTCAGGATGACGGTGCCGCAGGCGAGTCACGAGACGTTTCCGGCCACTAGGCAGGCGGGACGGGAAAAGTACAGATAGTGGCCCGGGAGAAGGCAAATAGGGGTACAATGCTGCCTGCAATGGAAGTCAAAGCAGGACTGCTGGGATAGCCCAGTGCAATTTCGATCTTCGGCCTAAAATCAACCCTCAGCCCAAAAAATAAGAAAAGGACAAACCCATGAAAAAAAGATTGTTGATGCTTGCACTTTGTTTGGTAGTAGCTTCTCCCATGTTCGCGCAAAAGAAAGAGGATGAGCGTCTTGCGAATTCGGCCACGGTACTGCGAGAACTTCTCGCCGACAAGGGCCTGCCCACGAGTATCCTTGATCAGGCCCATTGTGTTGTCCTGTTTCCCAGCGTCAAAAAAGTAGCCATCGGAATCGGCGGCAGTTACGGTCGCGGTGTCCTCGTTTGCCGCACGGGCGCCAAGATGGATGGTAGCTGGGGCGCAATAGCGATGTACAAACTCGACCAGGCCAGCATCGGCGTGCAGCTCGGCTCGACAGCCACTGATTTTCTACTGGTGGTCATGAACCACACGGGCGCAGAGCAAATCTTGAATGGGAAGACAAAGCTCGGAGCAAACGCCGCTGCTGCCGCCGGTCCCACGGGCGCGCAGGCAGTGGGTTACAACGCCGCTGCCATGAAGGTGGACGTCCTGACGTATTCGCGAACCAAGGGGCTATTTGCCGGAGTATCTTTGGAAGGCGCTTCGATGGATTCCGATGAGGATGCCAACAAAGCTCTGTATGGCAAAGTGATGGGTGCGCATGACATCGTCGAAGGCGGCCACGACGTTGTGCCGGCAGCCAAACCGTTGGTTGACGAGCTCGACCGGATTTCACCATCACGCAAGTAGTCGGCTCCCTAGCGTCGTCATTCTGAGAGCCGATGGAATCGGCTCGAAGAATGTCTCTTCGATTGCGATGCAGGGTACGGCGTGAATCGAAGAGAGATCCTTCGACTTCGGGCCGGTTCGTCACAGAAAACAGGGACGAGAGAAAAAGAACCGGCACGCCGCTCAGGATGACGGCGCGGACGCTGCCGTTGCGACAGTGTCAATGTGGGCGGTGCACGGGAGGAAAGCGGTAGGGCGTGACGCCCTGGCCTTCGGTCACCGTGAGGATTAGGTCGGCGGGAAAATTGTGGATGGTTTCCTTGTTCCCGCTGGGCCACCAGATTTCGAGCGAGTCCACGCGCTCGTGCGCGCCAAGACCGAAATAGATTCGCGGGTCTTGCGCCGAGCAATAGCTCATGCCCACCCTTGGCCTGGTCGTAGCTCGTGAAATCGCCGGCGACGAGTTTCAAATGCGCGCCGGTGCCGTCGCGATTGCTTTTCGTGCCGATCAGGCGCACTCCGAGCCAGTGATTTGCTCGCGCGCCGGGCTCGCCCGGGCCTTCGTTGCGAAAGAGTTGCGCGTCCTCTCCGTTGTTGCTGACGAGAAAATCGAGCCAGCCGTCGCGTCGTCTTCGAAGCGGGATCGTGAGCCTCCAGTCGGCGTTCGGAAATTCAGGTGACTGCAGGCGAAGATCGAGTCTTGGGAATTCCACACCGCTCTTACTTCATAACCACCACTTTGGACGAACAAAGTCTTCCTCGAATTTCCGAATCAATTGTCACCCGCCCTTCTCAATCGTTAAGAACAGACCGAAGTGCAGACCAGTGTGATGTTGGCGTACAGGTCGGGAAGAAAACGGTTTTGTCCTCTAGCGGCGCACGATCGGATCACGGCGGTCGAGCAGTCGACCTTTCCGCGAAAATCGCGATCGGACGCGGCTCCGATCTGCCCAGAGCTCCACTGGGGACCTGTACTCCCGCCAATTCTGATCGTAAACAATCACGAAGGCTGGAATCATCGTGCCGTGCCGGAACTCTGCCGGGATAGGGTCGAATCCGAAACCCAACAAAAAACCTTTCAGCGATTGTCCCAACGAATAGGTTCGCTGGACGTCTGCGCAATGGTTAAGGACTCGGCTCCGTTCGAACATGGGAAAATCTTTGACGCCAAAGCGGTAGCAGCGCGAGCTCCCATCGATTTGGAGGGGATCTTCGAGCCAGTAGAAGAATTCTTTCCTCCATGGAGGCTCAATGTCGAAGGCCGAAATTGCGAAGCCCGAGAGATTGATCGTAATGACGAGCTGGATAATGAATGCGGTGCCGCCGGAGCAATCGATCGCGCTGCTCTCGATCAATCCGCCCGTCTGGTAAACGCGCAACCCGTCGGATGGGATGCGGCGGGCTTCGCCATCATCTTCTGCGATGTGGATTGGACACCCGGCAGCACGAATTCGCCGAGCAAGGGCCAGATGGTCGATAGTTTTATCTTTCAATTTCTCCTGCTCCTTTCATGCGCGCGGTCCATCTTCTTCTATTCAGGGTGTCCCACTCCCCGAATCGTCGCCAGGTTCACTACAAATATGAATTTGACCTACATTGCATACACAGCTTACATTCCGAATAGTGCTTCCGTGTCTCATCCCTGCTGGCGTGTATTCACTGGTCCGTCCTCCTCAACCTCGGGACTACCGAAATCACGAGCAAGCTGCGTTGCCCGACTGATGCGAGCATCCGTCAGGAGCAACTTTTTGCCCTCGGCATCGCGTTCGGTTGTGAAGCCGAGGATCTTGAGCATTTTTCCAAGCATGGCGGGATTAATCTCGGTCTCCGTCTCCCCACGGCGCCGCAAAATTTCCTGCGCGATCTCTGCAAGGTCTGCGACGTAAATGACTCCTCCCCGCGATTCGTGACCGGCGACGAGTACTGCCTCGACTGCAACCGAGCTCAACTCAGTCCACCGCTCGGACCGGATTTCTGCGTCGTGTTCCCGAAGCAGGTCGAACACCTCGGCCTGCAATTCGGCATCGTCCGGCGTCGCCGCGGCGATGCCGCGAGCGAGATCCCGAAGCGCAAATGTAAATTTCGACGCGTCGAACTGAAGCCTGCGAGCAGCACCCAGGTTCGCGCGACGGAAGCTCAGCAACTTCGCTTGGAACTCGATTGCGATCCTGTCCTGTGTATTGAGATCGAAAACTGGCAGTTCCTGCCCCGTCGGGATCATTGAAACCTGGATCGAACGGAGTGGCGAAGAATCACTGGCAAGCATCGATTCGCAGTGGATCACCTGAACGCCGAAGAGGTCGAGGAGGCGACCGCGGAACGGAATTCTCCGGTCGCGGCTGCTCACATCATCAAGCAGCTTTCGCAGCCTATCGCTGACCGAGGATTGGTTAAGGAGATACGTGAATCGCGCACCGCTTGGCAGCGAACAGAGTCCCGCGGGTGTCACGCCCGTCATATGCAGGGAATGCCGGCACAAGCAGTGCAACAATGCCACAAGGCGATTCCCCCGGGCGATATCTGGCCCGACGATCACCAGCGCTGGCGCGACGGAAACGGCTTCGATGAGAGCGCTGCAGAGGACAAGTCGACCCACCAGGGATGCGGATTTTTCAGGCAGGCCGACATAATTCGCGACCAGCTTAGAAGTTTCCGCAAAGAACTCGTGAGTACTTCCGTGCGGGCGACAGCACGTGGGAAGCGTCAATGCCTGTAGGACGCTGCTGTCGATCGGCACAGGCTCGTAGAATCGACCGTTGTGCTCGACGAGCGAACCGACCGTTTCCCTTTCACCGTCCCACAGCATTAGCGCCGGGTTCCCGTCGTGGACACCGCCAATCAGCTCGATCATCCTCCCGTCAGGAAAAACTTCCCCGGTAGTCGCGATCGGCCTCGTGATCGTTGCAGCCGCGGCGTCACTGCCGTTCGGTTTCTCGCGCGGGTTGTCTCCACTCCCCTTTTTCAATTCTTTCTGCACCCCAGCCTCCGCTTCGGGTGGTGTTTGTCGTTCGAAATGAGCAAAAAAAAGCCGCGATCGGAAAAAATCGCGGCTGCGCGTCCTCGGAGTCGATCGGCCCTACGGGTTTACCGGTGGCTCCGTGCTACCAACTAGAATTCTCATCCAATTACCCCCTGGTTGTCAACCGAGAAGCCAACCCGGAAGACCAGGCATCCTACGGGGAACTGGAATCGCCATCTCTGCGATCGTTATGGGACTGGCATGGTTGGCTACTCACGACCGTCTGGAAATTACCGGAACTTTGGAACCCTTCGTCGAGAAAATCAGCTCGCGGACGGCAATCCAGCCCGTCACGGTAAAGGTTGCCGCCCTGGCCAACCAACTTCCAGCGAACTATTCCGGCGATCCGTGCGATCGGCTCATCGCGGCGCGACAGCGTTAGCCGAGGGCATTGCGCTCGTAACAAAAGCCACTAGAATCCGCGCTTGCAAGCAGGTCAAGACCATCTGGTGAGCGCCGGACGAAAATCGTTAGGCGGTCCCATATTGTTACGAAGGAAACTCTACCTGACGGAATGCGGGTTCGTCAGACGTAGCGGTTCATGGCGGGCACCCGTCTGAACACCGGAATAAGTTGACCCGGATATGTCCGCCATTCGTGCGGCAAGCTTGCAAGCGCGGAGACCCGCTATTTATGAATACCTAACCTGATTGTTCTTTTTTCGCTCTTACCTTTGCCCATCGGGCCGCTACGGCTTTCCGCGCAATGTCTCGACGCTGTTCCGATGTCATCTTTTGAAGACGGGCTTTCCCTCCTTTCCGACCCAAGGCGACAGCGTGCGGATCCTTTTTCTTCTCCATTTCTGGAGACCATATCCTGCGCCCGGTCCAAATTCAACAAAACTATTGACATACCAAGCGGTTAGTATATAGTAAGCGCTTGGTATGAAATGGAGGGAGCATGAAGCGGAATTCGAGACTGATTCGAGCTGAAATAAATATTGCGAGACGAACCTGGGGAGAAGTAGGGGCGGCGAAGCTCGCGGAACTTCGAGCCCTGGTTCGGAGAAATCGTGTTTCTGTCGCACTTGGGGATGTTTGCTATATCGAGAATCGTTGGTACATCACGCACGCAGGACTACTCCGATTGGCTCATCGCAAGCGTTGCGCTGGCATCAAGACATACCTGGAGAAGCGCGCGTCTGACCCAGTCGCTCATCGCTGGGTCTTCAAGGCAGTCGTCTATGCCTCTCCGAACTCAGCCGGCTTCTTTGGTTATGGCGATGCTGATCCGTACAACACGTCTCCCCTAGTCCGTGGCGCCGAAATGCGAGTTGCCGAGACCCGAGCCGTGAACCGCGCTCTCCGAAAAGCTTACGGAATCGGGCTCTGCAGTGTCGAAGAGCTCGGTTCTTTCTCGGCTCCGCAAAAGCCTCTGGCGGCCACGCCGCATTCAAATGGCCATCTTGGACCAAACGGCTCAAGCAACGGCCAGCCGCGATTGCGCGACCAACTCTGCCTGCTGATCCGTCAGCACAACCTCGATCCCACGCTCGTGAAGGCCTACGCCGCCGATTTCTGCGGCACGGAAACTCTCAAAGAAGCCAGCCGCGATCTGGTCGAATCCTTCATCACCGAGCTCGCGGCCGCGGCGAAGAAAGATCGAGAGGCCCTCGTGTGCAAACTGAGCTCCTACGCCCAATCTGAGGAGGCAACACCATGATGCGACACATTCCCGGTCTGCATTCACGCGAGCAGGATCGCGAAAACCTTCTCGAAGGGCTGTTCCTGGTTCGAGTCGATTCGGCTTCCTACCGCTGGCATCCGCAGAAACCATTCTTATCCGTACGGTTTGTGGTTCTCGAACCCGAACCCTATGCGGGACGATCCCTCTCGGGTCGGCTGTATTGCACCGAACGAGCGCTCTGGAAGCTCAATTGGTTCCTGCGTGATTTCGGCTATGACCCTGATCTCCTCAGCCAAGATCAAGTGGATGAAAAAGCTCTGCTCAAGCTTCGCGGAGTCGTTCGGACATCTCACGTCACGCTGAACGGGCGGTCTTTTCAGAACCTTGAAGCCTTTGCGCCTGCAGCGGAGTGGGAAGAGCTTTCCTGCGAAACCGTCGGGGGTGAACTAAAGCAGAGGAGCGGAGATGATCTTTAGCCATACGCAGATCAGCCAGTATCTTCGCTGTCCGAGAAGCTACCGCTACCGGTATCTGGACGGGTGGCGAGAAAAGGAAACGCGCGCTGCGATGGCCTTTGGCCGCTGCTTCGAACGGGCTCTCGCGGCCTACTTCTCCCGAGAGGACTGCTCGGCTGCGCTATTCAAGGAATGGGGCGCTTTCCGTGACACTCCCTTCGAATATAGGAAGGGAGAGTCCTGGGATCGCCTCGTTCATCAGGGAGTCCATCTACTCGAAATGTTCGCGCGAGAGGATCGTGTCCAGGTTCTCCGCCCGGAGCAGGATCTGCAGGTGAAAATGATCCGAAGCCTTCCGGGTGGCAACGAATTCGTCGCTTATATCGACGCCCTCGGCTCGCTCGACGGCACGCCGTGTCTGATCGACTGGAAAACGACGGCGAGCCGCTACCCGGAGGAACCAGAGGGTTTGTTGTCCCTCGACCCGCAGATGATCTGCTATTCCTGGATCAGCGGGATTCGGGATGTGGCGCTCGTCGTCTTCGTTCGAAAAAGCGTTCCTGAGATTCAATACCTGAAGGCATCCATCACCGAAGAGCAGTGGCGTGAATACGGTCGTCTCGTCGAAGCGACGGTCAGCCAGATCGAATCAGGCCAATTCCCTCCCCATAGCGGCATCCGTTTCCCCCAAAACGGGTGCATGAGCTGCTCTCATCTGGGGCTCTGTCTCAATAGTCAGGAATTAATCACCACGAACCTAATCCGAAAGCCAGGAGCAAGTACCCTTGATTGGCTTGACGACCTTGTGGATTGACAGGCGGACAGTCGTGTCTCCCGAACTCAATCGCCGGCGGGCCCTGATCGTTCTCGGGAAAATCGATGAGATCCTGGCCTGGGAGCAGACCAAAGAGCACGAGCGCGATGAGCGGTTCGTCGAACTCGGACAGCATCTCTGCGAGGTGAGAGCCGGGCAATACTGGAGACTCGAGAATCTGAAGTCGTTCGATGAATTCCTCGAAAAGCGCTTCCCCGAATCGCGCCGAAAGGCTTATTACCTGCTGGCGATTCACGAGCATCTGACCCGGGTACCGAAGCGGCAGCTTCGAGAGGTGGGATGGACGAAGGCGAGAGAACTCGTGAAAGTAGCGCGTCGAGATGGGACCAGGTTCGATTGTGCACCCTGGGTGCACAAAGCCAAGGAGCTTCCCAAGGAAGAGTTTAAACGCGAAGTCGAACGCTACCTGACGGGCAAAGAAACGGAGCCCTGGGAGATCATCTATTTCAAGCTCTACAAGAGCCAGGTGCCGGTGGTCGAGCGTGCGCTCGAAATCGCGGCTCTCATGCTGGGCAGCGACAAATCCCGGGGCTATTCGCTCGAAATGATCTGCGCCGATTTTCTGGCGGGCGCTGCTCTGATGACGGGAGGATCGGAACAGAATCTCGGATGCTCAGGATCAGGCGGTGATTCACTCGCAGCCTCTGAGCAGCCAGCTTCCACGAAGAGCATGGGACATGAATAATCCTACTTCGCGAAAAGAGCCTCGAATTCGGAAGGAACCTAAGCTATATGCAAGGCTGCGCAGGGAAATCTTGGAACGCGACGGTTGGCGCTGTCAGAAATGCGGATGCTCGAAGAACCTCGATGTTCACCACCTGATACGGCGCAGCGCCCTTGGCGACGATCGAGAGGCCAACTTGATCACACTTTGCAGGGAATGCCACCAAATTCTGCACGGGTCCGCCAGCGGACTACCGACGGCAAGTTGATTCAGTTTCTTCCCGGTCGAAAGCTTGAACATGATGCTGACTTAACCGAGTGTGGTTCTCGAGCGGTGAGACGCCGATTTCGGCTTTCTAATCGCAACACAATCGGAAACCGAATTCCCTCTATCTCACTCAGAACACACAACGGCGACCCTTTCCAAATGCAGCAAATTAGAGGTGTCTTCAACGTTTGGGAGAATTGCACCGGCACCCTTTGAGGCGCCATTGTTTGAGTCCGCCGACCCTCTGGCGGGCGATGGAGAAGTTCCCGACAGTTTTCGTCGAGACGCAAACGATACACTTCCCGATCAGGAGACGGCCGTGAGGCAAAGGGCGCGAAAGGTCGCTCCTGCAAGGGCCGGATCAATGCGGGCGGTGCACGGGCGGAAATCGGTACGGCGTGACGCCCTCGCCTTCGGTGACAGTGAGGATCAGGTCGGCGGGAAAATTGTGGATGGTTTCCTTCGTGCCGCTGGGCCACCAGATTTCGAGCGAGTCCACGCGCTCGTGCGCGCCGAGACCGAAATAGATTCGCGGGTCTTGCGCGGAGCAATAGCTCATGCCGCCTTTGGCTTGGTCGTAGCTTGTGAAATCGCCGGCGACGAGTTTCAAATGCGCGCCGGTGCCGTCGCGATTGCTTTTCGTGCCGATCAGGCGCACTCCGAGCCAGTGATTTGCTCGCGCGCCGGGCTCGCCCGGGCCTTCGTTGCGAAAGAGTTGCGCGTCCTCTCCGTTGTTGCTGACGAGAAAATCGAGCCAGCCGTCGTTGTCGTAATCGCCGACCGCGAGACCGCGGCCCACGCGCGGCACGCGAAAATCCGCGCCCTGTGATTTCGTCGCGTCCACGAATCGCCCCTCACCGATGTTGCGATACAGCTTCTTCTCTTCCTCGTAGGTCACTTCAGGATGGAACGCGGCGATGTTGTCGAGGATGTGGCCGTTGATGACAAGCAGGTCGCGCCAGCCGTCGTTGTCCCAATCGAAAAACCGCGCGCCGAACGCGCTATTGAGAATGTTCGACTGGCCGATGCCGGAAGCGATCGTGTCGTCGGTGAACGTGCCGTCGCCATTGTTGCGGTAGAGCCGGTTGAGCTCGAAATCGAGGTGGCTGACGAAGAGATACGGCAAGCCGTTGTTCATCACGTCGGCGGCGTCAGCGCTCATGCCTGCTTCCGGGCGCCCTTCTTCGCTGAAGCCAGCCCCTGAGGTGTACGTCGCGTCTTTGAATGTGCCGTCGCCATTGTTGAGGTAGAGGAAATTGCGCTGCGTGTCGTTGGCGATGAAGATGTCGGGCCAGCCGTCGTTGTTAAGGTCGGCAAGGACGACGGCGAGGCTCTTGCCGTCCTTGTTGAGGAGGCCGGCCTTTTCGGTGACGTCGGTGAACGTGCCGTCGCCATTGTTGTGATAGAGGCGCGGCGAAGTGCCCTCGAAGCTGTCGGGATGGCAGTAGGCGCTCACGTGAGGGATGTTGCGGTAGCCCGGCCGCCAGTCGCCGCAAATGACCGGATGATCGACGTCGAACTTCACGTAGTTCACCACGAGCAGGTCGAGCTTGCCGTCGCGGTCATAGTCGAACCAGCCGGCGGCCGTGGCCCAATTGCCATCGTCGCCGACGCCGGCTTTTACGGTGACGTCGGTGAATGTGCCGTCGCCGTTGTTGTGCAGCAGCACGGAATGGCGATAGCCGGTCATGTAGATATCCGGAAAGCCGTCGTTGTCGTAATCGCCCACGGCCACGCCGAAAAACATTGTGCCGTCCGAATGAATCTTACTTGCGGCGGTGACGTCGGTGAATGTGCCGTCGCCGTTGTTGCGGTAAAGCGCCGGCTGAGGCGGTTGCGCCGGGTGAAAGTTGGGCGTGAAACCGCTGTTGACGAAAAACGCGTCGAGGTAGCCGTCCTGGTTGTAGTCGAGCCACGCGACACCCGCGCCCATCGTTTCCGGATACAACCGCTCGGGCGAAGAAGCTCGCTCATGATGGAAATGAATCCCCGCCTCGCGCGTCACGTCGCGGAATTGCACATGATAAGGATTGGACTCATTTGTGCGGCGACGCGGCGCAGTCTGTTCGGGTTGCTGAGGAACCGCCGAAGTTGGCCGCGATCCAGTATGACCGGGCCAAACAGCTCCGGCCGCCCGCAGAGAAGTGCGAATCAAGCCGCCGGTCAAGTCCGAACGGGCGACGAGAAGTATGCCCGCAGCGATGAGAAGTTGTCGCTTATATGAGAGCCGGGCCTGGACCATTGCGAAACAGATTCTAGCAGGACGAGGAACTCATGCCACGTGTGATTCAAACGGGCCTCGAGCAGAGGGCGTGGAGAAGAAACCGCGGTATTCAGGAGTCCCACCGTATCGATTGCGATTGCGGAACCCTTCGTGACAGCTTCGCCCTCTTGGGGAGGAAATGCCGATCGGGCCCGGGCCTCACGGGCTTAATAACAGGCAACCGTGTTCACGCTTGGGTAACGAAACCTGTGGAAATCCCTGCGCGCAACTGGAGTTTTATCTTGACACTACAAGACACGGGAGATAGCCTTGCCGCCATCCAGGTGTGTGGGTGAGCAGTTTCGGCGGGGGATAAGGTCCTGAAAGCAGATCACGATTGTAGCTTTTGTCTGGTTTGCTCTTTGACACATGCAGCATCTTCCATTCCTCTCCTAACTGAGGGAGAGCTTTCATTTGCGGGTCACGAGTGAATTCATTTTCACGACTCTGGGTGCGACGCCTAGCCATTGCTGGGTTAGCCTTCGCAACGGTGTGCGCGATAACCGCGCGCGCCGCTGCCGTGAAGAAAGTCATCATCGACACCGATCCGGGCACGGACGACGCGATTGCGATCCTGCTGGCGTTGAACTCTCCGGAACTGGACGTCCGCGCGCTGACGGTGGTGCCGGGCAACGTGACTGCCGAGCTGGGATTACAAAACGCGCTGAAGCTGGCTTCGCTTGCGAATCGCTGCGACATTCCCGTGGCTGGAGGCGCGCAGCATCCACTTTTTCAGAAACTGATCACGGCGGAGTTCTGGCACGGCAAGAACGGGCTCGCCAATATCGAATTGCCGCCGTCCCGCTGCAAAGCGGATGCGCGGTTCGGCCCCGATTTGATTATCCAGATGGTCCACGAAAGTCCGCATGAAATCACACTCGTGCCGATCGGGCCGGAGACGAATATCGCGCTGGCGGTGCTGAAGGATCCCTCGATTGTCCCACTGGTGAAGGAAGTGATCGTGATGGGCGGGTCAATCACCGGCGGAAACGTGAATGCTTCCGCCGAAGCAAATATTTACAATGACCCCGAAGCCGCGCAGATTGTGTTTCAGGCGGGCTGGCCGCTGACAATGGTCGGGCTCGACGTAGGAAATCAAACACTTTTCACGCGAAAGCACGTCGAACAGCTTCAGAAGACTCACGGGCCGGAAAATGATTTCATGGTGGGGGTCACGGGGTACCTGGTAGATCTATCGGAGAAGTTCGGCTATCCAGGATCGCCGATGTACGACCCGCTTGCGGTCGGCGCGGCGATCAACTCGACTATCGTGAAGGCGCAAGCGATGCACGTGGACGTGGAGACGCGCGGGGAGTTTTCGCGCGGCGAAACGGTGGCGAACCGCCAGGATACGGTCGAGCGAAATGTGCTGCACGGCGACCATTACGTCATCGAGGGCATCGACAAGGTGCCGCCGAACGTTCAAGTTTGCACGGGCGTGGATGCGGAACGATTCATTCAACTCTTCATAAGCCGTCTCGCAGGAAAGTAGGGAATGGTTCCATTGTTCAAGCTCCAAGGTGCGGATAAAGACACGAAGGATGGGGGAGTGACAATGAAAATGTGGAAGAGTGTGCTCTTGGCATTGACGCTCGTTGGGTTGTTCTTCGCCGTCACGGGCACGCACGCGCAGAATTTGCAGCGCGGCGAAATTCGCGGCTTTGTGTACGACGCGTCGCGCGCGCTGGTCCCCAACGCGAAGGTAACGATTTCCAATCCTTCAACGGGTTACAAGCGCGAGTTCACGACGGATACGACCGGCTCGTATGACTTCCCTCAGTTGCTTCCGGGCGTATACAGGATCCAAGCGGAGGCTGCTGGCTTCGCAGCGACCGAGATAACCGACGTCGTCGTGGATGTTGGAGCCAGTCTGGGCCTCGACATCACTCTCCCTGTTAAAGGACAAACGCAAACGGTAACGGTGTCGGCCGCAGCGACCGGTCCGGTGGACACGTCAACGGCAGGTATCAACCAGATTATCAATCAGAGAAACTTGGAGGTCCTCCCGCTCTCCGGCCGCGATTACCGTGACCTGGCAGAATTGAGTTCCTCAGCGCAGGTGGTTCCAGGATTGCGCGGCGGCATCCGCCTGGGCGGGCAGCAAAGCGACTACCTGGGGATTGTGATTGACGGCCAGGATACCTTCAACAACTTCTTCGGCGAAATCTTCGGATCGCTGGAGACGAAGAACTTCACCATACCACTTGACGCTGTGCAGGAATTCCAGGTGGTCACGAACGGCTTTGCTCCGGAATTCGGCCGCGCCACGGGTGGCATGATCAACGTGGTCACGAAGTCTGGCACGAACGAAGTTCATGGCGAGGCGCACGAATACTACCGCGGCAGTAATCTCACGATGAACGATGCCGTCGGTAACGCGCCGAACATCAATGATCAGAATCAGTTTGGTGGTTCCGTTGGCTTCCCGATCGAGAAGGACAAGCAATTTCTGTTCTTGGCCGCGGACGTTCAACGGGAAAACGGCCCGCTCGTGACGAATTCTGTGCGTCGGGGTCCGGACAAGCGGACTGCCCACTGCCTCTGCAGTAATGCCACGGGGCCCGACTTTCGAACTGCATCGTGCCCCGGGGACGTGCGCCCCGGGCTTCCGCTCCCAGTGCCGGCATGGTTGGCCTTGTACTCTGCCTGCCATCTGGCTGCGGGCCGCCGGCCGCAGGAGATCTCGTCCTGAAGGATTGCTATGGCGTAACCTCGCTGGCCGGTTTTCAGGGCCGAGCAATCAATTCCAGAATTGTTCACGATCCTGGGCCACTACGACTATCAATTCAGCCCCGCCAACCATTTCAGCATCCGAAGCTACTTCACCACGGAACCACACGAGCGGTTCACCGGGGGCCTCGGTCAGAATGAAACTCCAATCGGCGTTCGACGGTACGGAAAACTTCGTCAACCAAGGCGTGAGCGCCGTTTTCGCCTTGAACACCGTGCTGGGCAGGAAGGTGAACGAACTCCGCATCAGCTTCAGCGAGGCGGGAAAGCCACGAAACCATCGCCCATAACGATTTCGGACGAGCCCGACCTGGCCGTTGGTAGCACTCCGAAACTACGGCATGGCCAGCGCTACTTCCTGCCGATTAACGGCCGAAACGGCAAGTTCGAGGTCGGCGGACAATTTCAACTATGTCTTCGGCAAGCACGACATCAAATTCGGCGGAGACGTAGTCACCTTCGAGGACCGCAAAGACTCATTCGTCGGTTGGAGTGCCGGTGAGTACGACTTCGTCACGTTTGTCTGACTTTAACAACGGAACGCCAACGCTACTCAGTCAACAGGACGTGGGACTGAACAACCTGCCCCTTACTTTAAGGGGCCAGGACTACGATTTTCCCAGCCATCAGACGGACCTGGGCCTTTTTGGCAGGACAAGTGGCAATTGACGCAGAACATTGTTCTGACGTACGGACTGCGCTGGGACGGGACGTGGAATCCTCAACCGCAGACACCGCTTCAGGGAGTATGGTCCTTCCTGGGCGTGGGTGCGGGCACTCACGCTGGCCCAGTGCCGCAGAGTGTGCCGACCGATTTCTCGCAATTCGGGCCGCGAATCGGCCTTGCGTGGAACGCGGATCGAACGGATCACCCGACCGTAATCCGGGCTGCATGGGGTTTGTACTATGCTCACTACCGACCATCTTTCTTTCCCACATCGGGTGGCTGGTAACACTTACCCATTCGCGTCGACCTCTTGCGTATCTCCGGATGGCGGGTTTCCCTATATCTACCCCACTTCCCGAATGGGCCTCAACCAACTTTGCGGGACCGTGTTTGGATGCCCTGCCCCATCATCGAATGGCGGATACGTGGACCCAAAGTTTGAAAATCCGCGCATCTCGAACCTCACAGGGGGAGTGGATCAGACGTTGGCAAAAATCTCACGTTGACGGCGACTTACGCATTCGTTCACTCCACGCATTTGCGAACGGGCGGGTACGATTCAGAAGAAGCCTGGCAGCGGAACTTCGTCCAATGGCGGCGGTTGCTGGTCAGCCGCCTGCAACCGACCCCTTCGGGCGTTCCATTTTGTGCGGCTCTCTTGACCCGACCCTTTCTGCCTCCACGAACGAGACAGGCAGCTTTACGCTATGGCAACTACCATTCCATCGTTTTCAACATCACGAAGCGCTTTTCGAATCATTTTCAAGTGTTCGGAAATTACATCTGGTCGCAGAACAAGGACGATGGCTCGAGCGAGCGGGATACGGACACCTATTTCGGCCAGCATCGGATCCTTTCAAATCTTAAAATCGATTACGGCCGCAACGGTTTGGACATCAAGCACCAGTTCAAGGCCGCCGGAGTGTACGAGTTGCCGTGGGGTTTCGCGGTCAGCTCACGTTTATCGCTCACTCGGGTGTGCCGTATCCCATTTACATCAACGTGGACGTAAACGGAGACTTAGTAATTCCAACGTTGCGTCACAACAACGACCGTCCGACCATTACGCTTGGCGGAAAGACGTCTCTCCTCGGGCGCTACCCGCTCAGCCAACCGGGTTTCGCCGAATGGGATGCGCGGCTACAAAAGGACTTCGGCCTTTATCGACCGGTATCACGTGCTGTTATCGGCTGATTTCTTACAACTTGACCAACCGCGGTAACGTTTACTCGAATCCGGATCAGACCGCCACAATTGACTATTCGGGGAATTGCACGCCGTGGGCTACGTTGTTCCCCGGGTCGGGCGCGTTGGGTTCCAGTTGCACGCCATTGACTTCGTTGCCGAAAGCTGGACGCTAGTGGCCTGCCCCTCAGACGGATCACCGAGGTTGCGCCGGGCAGCACGCCGTTTGCATTCCAGGCAGGAGTGAAGTTCATTTTCTGATGGTCTTGGAATTAACCGGACGCAGGCGGTTTCTTCAGGGCTTCGGAAGTTCGATGATGCTGGCAGCCGCCGGAGGCGAAGGCCTCCGGCGCTCTGCCGGTGCGAGTGAAAATCCTCCTTTGCGCTGGCCTAAACCCATCGGCAGTCCTGTCCTCGAAAGTCTCCGCCCGGTAATCGAGAACTCGCGCGACGTCCACACCAATATGGACAAGCTCGTGGAAGTTGCGGGCTGGATGGCGTACGAAGAGTTGCCCATGCCGGACTATCACCTCCCGCTAGGAGTGGGGGAAAACAATCCGGACGAAGCGCTCGATTTCATCATGGTGTCGGATGCGGTCGACACGGCGTTCACAGACTTCTCAACCCATGTGAAATTCCAGGTGGACTATGCCGGGCAGCACTGGTCGGACTCGGAAGCATTATTCGCGTGCATGAAAAGGGCGATGGACCAGGGTATGCCGATCCTGGACGGGCATTTTCTTATGAAGGTGACGCGCGCAGACATGGCGCGGATTTTTGCGGGAAACATTGAGATCCCGATGCTCGACGAGAAAACGGAAGTGTGGAGGCAGGTGGGCGCTGTACTCGTAGAAAAATACGGCGGCTACTTTCACAACTTCATCCGCTCGTGCCCGC
This sequence comes from uncultured Acidobacteriota bacterium, assembly GCA_963812565.1. Lineage (GTDB taxonomy): Bacteria > Acidobacteriota > Terriglobia > Acidiferrales > UBA7541 > Palsa-295. The sequence goes on along the minus strand of CAWEVR010000006.1, from coordinate 69,119 downwards.
CGAAGCTCTACGACAACGGCAACGGAATCATCGAGCGGTTGGCAAAGGAGTTCGCGCGGTTCAACGACGTGAGCCAATACGAAGGGCACGAAATCAAGTTCTACAAGCTGCCGCAACTGGGGATCTGGTTCGTCTATTCGACCCTGCACCCGCTGGGAAAATTCAAACTGGATGATATCGGCGCGATGACGGCGTTCGCCGATTACATCGTGCCGGTGGCGCTGCGATTGATGGGAATCACCAGTTATTCTGCGGCGCTCGAGCACGCCATCAGCACGTACCAGATGATTCCTCGCGACTCGACACAGGAAGTGGAGATCCGCGCGCATTGCATTTACGCGACGGCCCTGCTGCGTGAGGAGATCAACAAGATCCGGCCGCCGGAGACGCAGGTGATCATCCCGCAGATCGATGCACGGCTCTGGACGCATTACCACACCACGTTTTGGCCGCATCACTTGACGCGTACCATCATGTATTGAGCGGTGGTGAAGCTACCCGCACAAAAACCTTGGATAAGAGCGCGACGGCGCGCGAGGTGTTAGTGCGAGGTCGCGTCGGCGGAAAGCGCTGCGAGCGCGTGCCGATAGCCCTGGTCGTCGGGAGATATTTCGACGGCTTTCTTGTAAGCGCCCAAGGCGCGGGTGCGGTCGTTGCGCTGCTGGTAGAGAACGCCCATCTCGAAATAAGCGTCCGATTCGATCGGGTTTACGAGTGTGGCTCGCTCGAACGCAGCGAGCGCCTCATCGAGCTTCCCTTCCTTTTCCAGAATCTTTCCCTGGACGTATAAAAAATCGGGCTGGTAGGGGGTGAGCTCAAGCGCTTTCGTAATCGCATCGTCCGCCTTTTCCATGTCGCCGGCCGAGTAAAAGAGTTTTGCGAGCTGCGAATACGCCGCACCATAAGTGGAATCCTTTTCGAGAGCCTGATGCAAGAGATCGAGAGCGCCCTGGAAATCGTTTTTCATGGCGTGGTCATTCGCCTCTTCGACCAAATGCCTTGCTTGGACCGCATTCTCTTTACCGCTCCTTTCGCTCTGAGATGCCACTTCGAATGCGGCAAGAGTTTTCTGCGCCTGGCCGTCATTTCCTGCGCACCGGTAAGCGCGAGAGAGCAAAAAAAGCGTTTCGGAATCGTTCTGCTGCGATTCGACAACCGGCTGCAGTGCAGCGACGGCTTGGTTGCATCTTCGCGCGATATCGGCGGCGGACGCGCCCACCGGCGCGCGCACTAGAATCTTTGCGAGGAGCGCTCGGCCTCGAGAAACCTGCGGCTGCAACTCGACGACCTTTTCTGCGTCGGACAAAGCGCGGATGTCCTGATTCTGGTCCGAATAGATTTCCGCCCGCAAATAGTGCGCGAGTGCGTTGTCAGGGTCTTGCGCCAGGACTTTAGCGAGTTGCGCGAGCGCGTTCGTCGCATCACCTTTTGCCTTGTAGGCATCCGCGAGACGATTGCGCGTTTGCAAATCGGAAGGCAAGAGCGCAAGCGCGGCGCGGAGATGCGCGATCGCCGCGTCGTAGGATTGCAACTCGATTTCGAGATCGCCGAGAACGACGAGGGGGGCGGAACTCTTCGGATGTTCGCGCACGGCGCGCTCGAGAATGCGCTTTACTTCGTCGTAATTGTGCACGCCGCGATAGGTCTTCGCGAGGCCGACTTCAGCAGCGACGGATCGCGGCGCGATGCGCAGGGCTTCCTGATACACGGTGATCGCGTCTGCGTACCGGCCCGCGCTGGATAGGGCGGTGCCCCATTCCACGCGCAGGCTCTCGTCGTGCGGAGCCACAGCGGCGGCTTTTTGATAGCTCATAGACGCCTGATCCCATTGGCCCGCCGCGGTTGCTGCGCGCGCCTGTTGCCTGAGGTTCTCCGCTTCGTGTGAAGTGGTTTGCGCCGCAACCGACATGCAGCTCAGCAGGAGGAGAAATGCGATGCGCGGAAAAAAGCTTCCCCGTCGCGCGCTATTCCGAAGAATCAATCGAAGCGGCGCCGCCTGCACGCCGTCACACCGAAGCATGCGCGGATTATAACACCTGGTATTGACTCCGCTTCAGAGCCAACTCGATTCGATCATTTGCGAGCGGCGCTTTTTGCTTGACTCGCATGGAGCAGAGAATTATAAGCAGCGCCTGACAAGAATGAATGCTTCTGGCCAGAAAGCGGGCCCTTTTCCGGCGTCCTCATCTCATTACAGACGCAAAAAAACCAAAGGAGCTGTCATTTCCATGTGTTTCAAATCGGCAGTGTGGAGCATCGTCATCGTATTCGTAGCGCTGCCGGCCGCGGGGCAATCGAAGCGGAAAGTGATTATTGACCAGGACGCGCGCGGCCCGGCGACCACAGACCAGCAATCCATACTCGTTTTCATACAATCGCCAGAAGTAGAAACGCTGGGAATTACGGTCGTGAGCGGCGACATGTGGCGCGACGAAGAGGTCGCCCACACGCTGCGCATGCTCGAAATCATCGGCCGGACGGATATCCCGGTTGTTCCCGGCGCGGTTTTTCCGCTTATCAATCGCATGGAGTTGATCGAGAGATGGGAGCAGCTTTACGGAAAAGTGAATTACCAGGGCGCGTGGAACAAGCGGCCCTTGGGGGACGGCATTCGGGGCGCCTTTCATGGGCCTTACGAAGTGCCGCCGCTCGTCGAAGGGAATCCCACGACGAAGCCGGTGGAAGAGGACGCCGCGCATTTCATCGTGCGCATGCTCCACAAATACCCGCACGAGGTGACGATTTACGCCGGCGGTCCGCTCACGGACATCGCCCAGGCCATCAGCATCGATCCTCACGTTTCAGAACTGGCGCAGGAACTTGTGATCATGGGAGGAAGCATCGCTCCCGAGGTTCCGATTCAGTGGAAAACGGAGAACCGCCGCGAGTTCAATTTCTGGTGGGACCCCGAGGCGGTACATATGGTTCTCACGTCTCCGTGGCATAAGATCACGATTACAACCGTGGATATTTCGATGAAGACGCGCTTGTTGAAACCGATGATCGCCGAAATCGGAAAATCACCGAATCCTGCCGCACAATATGTCGGCAAGTATGGCGACGAAGAATTTCGCTGGGACGAGCTGGCTGCCGCCGCGTGGCTCGATCCGGGTATCATTACCAAGGAATATACGGTCTACATGGACATCGATTACTCGCACGGGCCGGGATATGGAAACACATTGGTATGGAATCCCGACAGCCAGCCGGGGCTCGGCGAACAGCTCGTCCATGTGCTGGAGGACCTGGACCTCGCCAAATTCGATAAAATGTTCGTGGATCTGATGACCCGCCCCACTCCGGGCACGCAGGCGGCGGGTAAGGCGAACTGAGGACGCACATGGCTAAGGCGATTGAGGTGGTGGGAATCGGCAGTTGCACGGTGGATTATTTCGCCATCGTTCCGCGGCTTCTTGGCCCCGAGGAAAAGATCAACGCGGATCGAATGGAAATCCACGCCGGCGGAGTGACTGCCAATAACTTGACGCAGGTAGCGCGGCTCGGCGCGAGCACCGGGTGGCTGGGTCTCATCGGAGACGATGAGAACGGCCGCATCATTCAGAAAGCGTTCTCTGATGACGGGATGGATCTCTCGGGGATCGAAATCACGAAGGGCGCGTACTCCTCGCTCACCTGGATTCCCGTGGACGTGCGAGGCGAACGCTGCATTTATATGTTTCCCAACGTGACCGGGAAAATTTCCGTGCATCAGGTGATCAGCCGATTCGCGCCGCACATTCAAAAAGCGAAACATTTCCACACCGAAGCGTCGCAGCTTCCCATCGCGCCCATAAAGGAGGCGATGCGCGTGGCGAAAGAGGCAAGCGTGCGCGTAATTTTCGATCTCGACGTTTCGCCGGGCTTCTTCGCGCAGTCCAATCTCGGGACACAGGAAGAACTCGTCGATGCACTGAAGCTGGCGGACGTCTTGAAGCCCTGCAAAGCGGCGGCGCGCGAGCTGACCGGCCAAGGCGATTACGAAAAGATTGCGGATTCTCTCCTCCGCCTCGGCCCTAAACTCGTCGCCATCACCATGGGCACGGATGGCTGCCTGATCGCCACGCGCGAAAAGAAGGCTCAGGTCCCTGCATTCAAGGTGAAGGTGGTGGATACGACGGGCGCGGGCGACGCCTTCATGGGAGCCCTTTCCTACGGTCTGCTGCAGGGATGGGACATTCAGAAGGTGGGATTGTTCGCAAACGCCTGCGCAGCGCTGTGTTGCACGAAGGTGGGCGCGCGGGCCATGTCCAAGCGCGACGAAGTGATCGCGTTTATCAAGTCAAAGAAGCCGGCGGGCGCGCCTGCGTTTCAGCTTTTCTGAATTCCGGCGATAGCGATTCCAACGCTGCGAGGAGCCCGATGTTCACACCGCAAACCTTTGGTCTAGCCCTGGTGATGATGATCACGACGGCGATTTGCTGGGGATCATGGGCCAACACGTTCAAGGGCGTAAAAAACTATCGCTTCGAGCTCTTCTATTGGGACTACGCTATCGGCATTTTCCTGATGTCTTTGGTGTTTGCCTTCACAATGGGCAGCAGCGGAAACGATGCGTCAAGCTTCCTGAACAACGTTCGCGCCGCCGACGGCTCAAACTTCGGTTGGGCGATTCTCGCCGGCGTAATCTTCAACCTTGCAAATCTCCTCCTCGTGGCGGCAATTGACCTCGTCGGGCTTGCGATCGCCTTCCCCATATCCATCGGGATCGCGCTCGTCGTTGGAGTTGTACTGAGCTACGTCCTGCAGCCAAGAGGGGATCTTTTGATGCTTTCGGTGGGAGTCCTCTGCGCTCTCGTTGCGGTGATATTCGACGGTAAAGCCTATGGGGAAATGAGCACGGGCAAGAAAGCCTCGCGCAAGAGCATCATTCTCTGCATCGTCTCGGGTGTCCTGATGGGCCTCTGGGCACCATTTTCCACGCGCGCCCTTACGCATGGAAATGCGCTCGGCCCGTACAGCATCAGCGTCTTCCTAACGCTCGGCGCGCTGCTCTCGTGTTTCATTTGGAATACCTATTTCATGAAGAATCCGCTCGTGGGCGAACCGGTGGACCACAGGGGCTTTTGGCACGGCCCGACGAGCGGCCACTTATTGGGGCTGCTGGGCGGATGCATCTGGACCACTGGAACCGTATTCAGCCTGGTGGCCGCGCATCTCACCGGCGTTCCCATCTCCTACGCGATCGGGCAATCGGCGCCAATGGTTGCCGCGCTCTGGGGCGTGTTTGCGTGGAAGGAATTTGCGGGCGCGAATCGGCGAGCGAAGGCATATCTTGCCCTAATGTTCCTTTTCTACCTCCTAGCGATTCTGCTCGTGGCTCGCTCGACCACGGCAAGCTAATCGCGGCTAAATCGGCGGGCGGCGAAAGTCTCCGCAAGCTTTCTCGATTTTCGCGGCCACGGCAAACACGGCTTCTTCCTCCCACGGCCTGCCAACAATCTGCACGCCAATCGGCAGACCTTCTGGCGATTGTCCCACCGGAACTACCGCGGCGGGGCTTCCCAAAAGATTGAACCACTGCGAGTAGCTCATGACTTTCAGATAGGCGATCTTGCGGCCTTTGACCATCCAATTTCTCTCGCCGTGACGAAACGCGGGAATGGAGCAAACAGGACAAAGCAAGATCGGGATTTTTTCCATCTTAGCGAGAAATGCCGCGCGGAGGACGTCGCGGGCGAGCAGTGTGTTCAGAAGATCCTGCGCGCTGAGCGGCGGATCAGCGCCCACCAGGGCGCGAAATTCCTTCAGAATGGGACTCATCTCCGGATCGCGCCCTTCGAGGGTCGGCGCGAACGCCATTTGGCCAGCGCGGCCAAACAAATTCCACCAGAATTGCTGAACGCGATCGAGATTTTCCGGCAGCCAAGGCTCCACTTCAAATCCCTGCTGGCGGAGGGCTTCTGCTGCTGCGCGCACCGCGGCAGCGGTTTCCGGCGTGACGGGAATCGTACTGTCGTCTTCAAAATAGCCGATGCGCAGCTTGCGGATTTCATCCTCGTTCCAGCGCCGCAGTGCGACGGGCGCAGAGCAGGGGTCGCCCGGATCCGGGCCGGCCATGACTTCAAATAAACGCTCGACGTCGCCAATTCTGCGCGCCATCGGCCCGACAACCCCAATCTGAGCGAAGGGTCCGGCGGACGCAGGATAATGTCCGGTCGAGGGAATGCGTCCAGGCGTCGGTTTCAGTGCGCAGATTCCGCTGAAATGCGCGGGGACGCGGACCGAGCCCCCGCCGTCGCTCCCGACGCCTCCGGCGGAACAGCCCGAAGCGATCGCAGCCGCTTCTCCACCGCTCGAGCCGCCGGGCGTTCGCTCGAGATCCCACGGATTGTTGGTTCGGCCGGTAATCAAGTTATCCGTCTCATAAGCCATAAGGAGTTCCGGGACGTTTGTGGTGCCCAGAGGGATTGCACCGGCGGCACGAAGCCGCGCCACGAGCGGAGCATCTTCCTGCGCAACCATTCCCTTCCTCAGGCGGCTGCCACACTCGGAGCGCATACCGGCCACGTCGATGGAGCTCTTGAGAGTGATGGGCACGCCGTGGAGCGGACCGACCGCATCGGCGTCGCTGCGACGAGCAATTTTTGTTTCCGCGGCCTTCGCCCACTCTCGCGCGCGATCAAAATCTGTTTGCACGAATGCATTCAGCTTCGGGTTCAGCCGTTCGATTCGCAGAATGTGTGCTTCGATCAATTCCACCGGAGAAATTCTTTTCGCGCGGATATTCTCCGCCATATCAAGGAGAGAGCTGTAAACGAGTTCACTCACTTTGCACCCTTGGACGCCGGGTAAGCCGCAAAGTCTAGCATGCGAGACATCCGATGCGCCCTTCGCAGAAAGGAGTCGGCTCTTGACTTGCTCGCATCTTGAGATAAAATTCGCGCTCTGGCTGATGTTGACTGCCTGACTGCTTACAGAAAATCTTTTGCCTTCATCGCTTCTTGAATTGATATGAGACGGCTCACCTCGCTATTGCTGGTTGTGCTGTTCCTCACCGCGGCGTATGTTTTCTCGTGGCCATCGGCGAGCATTCCTTACTTTGCCTCTGTCGTCCTTCATCTTGTTGCGGGCGTGGCATTCGTGATCGCGCTCATTTTTGTCCTTCGCACAGTTTTGCAAGACGAGTCAGGGGCTGCTCGTATCGGTTGGCTCATGCTTTCCCTCGGCGGCATCCTGGGAATTGTCCTGATCTTCACAGGCACGCGGCGGACGGAGTGGCCGTTGCTTTACACGCACATCGGGGCGTGCCTGGCCGGCGGAGCGTTCCTCGTGTCCGCCTGGGCTGGGAATCGCGGCTTCCTGGCAAGCAGTTACCTCGCGGGAATCGTGCGGTCCGTTGTCTTCTTGATCGTGGCTGCGCTGGTTGGCGCGGGTGCATGGTGGGTTCGTACGGTTCCTTGGGAGCGTTCCTACCGCGTCGAGAATCCACCGATTGCGCCGGAAACGATGGACCATGAAGGTGACGGGCCGAACGGACCGTTCTTCCCCAGTTCGGCGCAGACCATGCACGGCGGCCAAATCCCCGCCAACTATTTCATCGAGTCCGGGAGCTGCCAGCGCTGCCACGCGGACATTTACAACGAGTGGAAAAGCTCGATGCACCATTTCTCGTCCTTCAACAATGCGTGGTATCGCAAGAGCATCGAGTACATGCAGGACACGGTAGGCGTGAAGCCATCCAAATGGTGCGCCGGATGCCACGATCCCGCGCTCCTCTTCAGCGGAATGTTCGACCGGCCGATTCGTGAGGTCGAGAACACGCCGGCAGGCCAGGCGGGCCTGGGCTGCATGATGTGCCATTCATTTGCGAAGGTGAAGAGCTCGATGGGCCAGGGAGATTACGTCCTCGAATATCCAGCGCTGCACCGGCTGGCCGCAAGCACAAATCCCATGGTGCGGCGCTTGCACGATTTCCTAACGGAGCTCAATCCCGAGCCCCACCGGCGCGTCTTCCTGAAACCTTTCATGCGCAACCAGACCGCGCAATTCTGCTCGACCTGCCACAAGGTCCACCTCGACATGCCGGTGAACCACTATCGGTGGACGCGCGGCTTTAACGATTACGACAACTGGCAGGCCAGCGGCGTCTCGGGCGAAGGAGCGCGTTCGTTCTATTATCCGCCGAAGCCCGCACAATGCGCGGATTGCCACATGCCGCTCGTACATTCCGACGACGCCGGCGCTAACGACGGCTTCGTGCACTCCCATCGCTTCGCTGCGGCCAATACGGCACTGCCCTACGCCAACGAGGACAGATCGCAGCTCAGCGACACGGAAAAATTCCTGACCAACAACGAAGTAAGCGTGGACATCTTCGCGATTTCTCCCGAAACGGCCTCGCAAGAAGCTGCCGGAAGCGCACCAGCGGCCCCTGCCTCGCCCAGAATCGAGACGACGTTTGCAGTTGGCGAAGAAGCCGAGACGTCGATTCCGGCAAACACATCGCCGGAATCAGCCACGCCCATCGCGTTGCTCACCGCACCGCTCGATCGCGCACCCGTCTCCGTCCGCCGCGGCGGCACGTATCGCGTGGACGTCGTCGTGCGTACGCGCAAGCTCGGCCACTTCTTCCCCGGCGGTACTGTGGACGCATTTGATTGCTGGCTCGAACTCACGGGCACCGACGACGCCGGCCAGACGGTTTTCTGGAGCGGCCGCGCGGAAGATGACGGAAAGGGGCCTGTTGATCCCGGCGCGCATTTTTATCGCTCGCTTTTGATCGACAAGCGCGGAAACGCCATCAACAAACGGAATGCCTGGGCTGCGCGCGCCGTGGTGTACGCGCATCTGATCCCGCCGGGCGCAGCCGATACCGCGCACTATCGCCTACGCGTTCCCTTGGACGCGGACGATCACATTCATTTGCGCGCGAAACTGAATTACAGGAAATTCGCGTGGTGGAATACGCAGTTTGTTTTTGCCGGGGCGCGCGATCCGCAGCAACAAAATCCCGAAGTTACGCCGGACTTCGACAACAGTCATTACCTCTTCACGGGGGATCCTTCGAAAATGCCCGGAGGCGGCAAAGGCATCCCGGTGCTGCCAATCGTGGTCATGGCGGAAAAGAAGGAGGACTTGAGGGTCATACCGGCGAGCGCAGAACAGCCCGCCCCCAACATCGTGCTGAACCAAGCCGACTGGACGCGCTGGAACGATTATGGCATCGGCCTTTTCCTCCAAGGCGACTTCACGGGCGCTGCCGCGGCGTTCCAAAAAATCACGGAGATCGATCCGAAAAATCCGGACGGTTGGGTGAACATCGGCCGGGTCCGCGTGCAGGAGGGAAATCTCGGAGCGGCGCGCGAAGTGCTCAACCGCGCGCTTGCTCTCAACCCGCATCTGGCGCGTGCCCATTTCTTCTATGCGCGAGTGCTGCGCGCGGAAGGCAAGTACGACGAAGCGATTTCGCACCTGCGCGAAGTGCTGGCGCAGTATCCGCGCGACCGCGTAGTCCGCGACGATCTCGGGCGCACGCTTTTTCTTCAGCGCCGCTATGACGATGCCATCAAGGAATTTGAAGCCACGCTCGGGATCGACCCGGAAGACCTGGAAGCCAATTACAATCTCATGCTTTGCTACACCGGAGTGGGCAAGCCGGATCGTGCCGCCGATTTCCAGAAGCGCTATTTGCGATTCAAGGCGGACGAAGCGGCGCAGGCGCTCACCGGGCCTTACCGGCTCACGCACCCCGAGGATAACCTCGAACGCCAGCCGATCCACGAGCACGTTTCCGCATCGGTTGCCAAGCCTGCCGCGAAAAAGTATGCCGTCGTCGCGACCCACGGGAAGGACTCCGATTGATGCGAGCCCGTGCTCGCGGGAAAAGCATTCTGCTCCTCGGCGCTACGATTTTTGCTGTTGCGGCGGGCGCGGCGTTCCGGGTTCATCCGCGCGGAGATGCGGCATCCTCCAGAGTCCAATTCGAGGACGTTACGCGCGCTGCCGGAATTCATTTCGTCCACAACAACGGAGCCTACGGCCGCAAATGGCTGCCCGAAACGATGGGCTCCGGTGTCGCGTTTCTCGACTATGACGGTGACGGCTGGCAGGATGTTCTCTTCGTGAATGGAATGGACTGGCCCGGCCACGCGCGGCATCGTTCGACGCTCGCCCTCTATCACAACAATCACGACGGCACGTTCACCGACGTGACGCAGAAAGCAGGGCTGGCCGTCGAAATGTACGGCATGGGCGTCACGGTCGGCGATTTCGACAACGACGGCCACGACGACATTTTCGTAACCGCGCTGGGACAGAATCATTTGTTTCACAACGACGGCAACGGCACTTTCAGCGACGTGACCAAGCAGGCAGGTCTGTGGGGACCGAACGAATTCAGCACCAGCGCCGCCTGGGTGGACTACGACCGCGACGGCCATCTCGACCTAATCGTCGCGAACTACGTGCAGTGGTCGCCGGAGACGGACATCTACTGCACGCTCGACGGCAAGGTGAAATCGTATTGCACGCCGGAATCGTACAAGGGCACGTCCGTGCGGCTCTGGCACAATCGCGGCGATGGCACATTTGAAGACGCGACGCAGAAAGCGGGCCTTTACGACCCCACTTCCAAGAGCCTGGGCGTAGCCATTCTCGACGCGAACCAGGACGGCTGGCCCGACATTCTCGTCAGCAACGACACCCAGCCGAACGAGCTTTACATCAATAATGGCAACGGCACGTTCACGGAGAAAGGCGTCCCTGCCGGAATCGGATTCAGCGAAGACGGCATCGCGCGCGCGGGAATGGGCGTGGACGCCGCCGACTATGACCGGTCGGGATATCCGAGCGTGATGGTTACGAATTTTTCGAATCAGATGCTCGCGCTCTACCACAACGAGCGCAACGGCCTGTTCGTGGACGAGGCGCCGCATTCGGACGTGGGCCACGCGACACTGCTGACGCTCGGGTTTGGGTGCTTTTTCTTCGACTATGACCTCGACGGCTGGCTCGACATCTTCGTCGCAAACGGCCATATCGAGGATGGCATCGAACGCGTGCAGCCCCGCGTACGCTACGCAGAGCCGCCGCATCTTTTCCGAAATCTCGGCGACGGTAAATTCGAGGAAACGACTTCCTCGGCCGGTGCGGCGTTCGCATCACCGCGCGTGGCGCGCGGCGCCGCCTATGCGGACATCTTCAACAACGGCGCGCTCGATCTGCTCGTCTCCACGAGCGGCGGCCCGGCCGTTCTTTTCCGCAACCAAGGAGCGAAAAATCACAGTCTGCGTCTCAAGCTGGCGGGGACAAAATCGAATCGCGACGGTATCGGCGCGGTCGTGCGCGTAACAGCAGGAAGCGATGCGCAATCCCAAATGCTGAGGAGCGGTTCGAGCTATCTCTCGTCGAGCGAACTCGTGCTGACGTTCGGACTCGGATCGCACACGCAGGCGGACGCGATCGAAGTTCGATGGCCAAGCGGACAGGCGGACCATCTCGCGAATGTGCCGCCGGACCAGATTGTCACCGTCAAAGAAGGCCAAGGTGTCGTGGCTTCGAAGCCCCTCACGAAACGCTAGGGCCATCCGAATTCCGCGGGACTGCACGCTTGCAATCCGACACGTGAAGATTAAGATGAGCACCGTGCGAAATTCGCCCCGCATGAATCGGCTCGCGCTTTATACGATTCCGACACTCGTGCTTGGCTTCGCGCTTGCGGGGGCAGGCCAAGAGAAGAAGCACCCGCTGCCACCGAGTGCCGCGGAAACGCCCGCCGCAAACCAGCCCAACCCACGCGCAGAACTGATCCGGGAAAATAATTTTGGCGTGGCCCTGATGAATCGCCAGCAATTCGAGAAGGCCCTGGGAAAGTTCGAGCGCGCGTGCATCGTCGATCCGCAATCGAATACCGGCTGCATGAACATGGGTATTGCGTTGCTCAACATGCAGAGGTTTGACCAAGCGCGATTCGTGCTCGCGAAAACGGCGGAGCTCGATCCCCAGAATCCGCGCGGCTGGTTCAACCTAGGGCTGCTCGAAAAGGCTGCGGACCATCCAGCAGCTGCCATCGACAATTTCAAGACGGCCGCTGCGCTCGATCCCAGTGACGCAGATACTCAATATTTTCTTGGACTCATCCACTCCCAGCAGAAGCAATATAACGAAGCCATTGCGGCATTCGAGAGCGCACTGAAGCTGAATCCGTTTCATGTCTCCGCAGAGTTCGGGCTGGCGCAGGCGCTCCTGCGGACCGGCCATGAGGACGAGGCAAAAAAGCATCTCGACCGCTTCCAACATTTGACGGCGGAAAAACTCGGCAAGCCAATCAGCTTCATTTATGGTGAGCAGGGAAAATATTCGCTCGCCGAAGTGATGACACCGGCGCCCGAACCGGTGCCGCCTGCGATTCCCGTGCATTTCATGAACGTGACGTCTCTCTCTGGATTGGTTGAGCGACCTGCGGTTGCGTCCACGGCGCGAAGCAAGACGGTCGCGGGGAAACCTGCCAGCACGCAAGCTGAAGTACCCGCTGCCACCCCGCCGCCTGAGTCAACGGTGAAAACGCTTGCGGATTTTCTCGGGAGCGGCGCTTGCATTCTCGATTATGACGGCGACGGCAAGCCGGATATTTTTCTGGCCGACGCCGACGGCCGGGGGAACGCAGCGCTCTTTCGAAATGTGGGAAACGGAAAATTTGCAAACGTGACAAGAGCGGCTGCCCTCGAAATTCATGGCCCGGCACTGGGCTGCGCGGTGGGCGACTATGATAATGATGGGCTCCCCGATCTCGCCGTTAGCTCGAGTGGCCGCGTCGCGCTGTATCACAACGAAGGAAAAGGGACATTCAAAGAGGTCTCCGAGGAAGCGGGAATCCACATGGACGGGCTCGCGCTCGGCCTGACCTTCATCGATTACGACCACGATGGCGATCTCGATCTTTACGTCACCCGGTTCAATGACTTCCCGATGGGAGATCCGGGGCAGCCGTTCGCATTCCCCGATGACGCAGCCCCTGCGGGCAACATCCTGTGGCGCAATAATGGCAACGGCACGTTTACAGATTGGACGAAGGAATCGGGACTCGCCGGCAGCGCTCCTTCCGTGGGAGCGATTGGAAGCGACTTGAACAATGACCGCGCCATCGACTTCGTCGTCACCGGATGGCAGAAATCCCCAGTGGCGTACTTGAATCCGCGCGAGGGGACCTTTCACGCTTCGACTCCGTGGTCCTCGGATATGCCGGCGCCGACAGCAGGAGTGGTCGCTCTGGATTTCAACAAGGACGGCTGGATGGACTTGGCGTTTACTCACTGGGGCGCGCCTGGCTTGAGCTTGTGGCGAAACGTGGGAGGAAAATCCTTCGAGCGCGTTTCGCTTCCCGACCTCGGATGGATGCGCGGCTGGGGTGTTGCGGCGCTCGATTACGACAATGACGGCTGGGTTGACCTCGTAGCCGTGGGCGAGAATTTTTCCGGCGAGGGCCGCATCGTTCTGCTGCGAAACGAAGGGCCTGCCGGTTTTCGCGACGTTACGCAGGAAACCGGCCTGGACAAAATCGCACTCCACAATCCGCGAAGCGTGATTGTGTTCGATGCCAGCGGCGACGGCGCCGTGGACCTGCTCATCACGCAGAATCAGCTCCCTCCTGTGCTGCTGAAGAATATTGGCGGCAATCGATACAACTGGGTGCGGCTCGCGTTCAAGGGCGAGCACGATAACAAGAGCGGCATCGGGACGAAGGTGGAGCTTTCTGCGGGCGCCCTGCAACAAAAGTGGGAAGTGCCCGGCGCCTCAGGCTACCTGGGCCAGGGGCCGACGGATATCGTCGCGGGCCTCGGTGTGGAGCGCGAAGCCGAAGTCGTGCGACTGCTTTGGCCGACCGGCGTTCTGCAAGACGAAATACAGATTCCCGCCAGAAAACAGGAGCTTGTCGCGGAAATTGACCGCCGGGGAAGCTCCTGTCCCATCGTGTTCGTGTGGAACGGAGAGCGGTTCGAATTCCTCACGGACATGATCGGCCCCGGCATCGTGGGACACTGGATCGGGCCGAATCAGCGAAATACTCCCGACCCGGATGAGTATTTCAAGGTGGCGGGTTCGCAGGTCCAGATCCAGGAAGGGCGCATCCGGTTCCGCATGATTGAGCCGATGGAAGAGCTTGATTATCTCGACCAGGCGCGCCTGCTAGCCGTGGATCATCCGGCGGACGTCGAGGTATATCCCAATGAATATTTTGCGAGTAATCCGCCGTTCCCGAAATTCAAGGTCATCGCCAGCCGCGAAGCTCATTCACTGGCGGGCGCATGGGACGATCGCGGGCACGATATTTTGCCTTTGGTTCTCGACCGCGACCGCAAGTACGTGACGGACATCCCCGACGCCCCTTATCAAGGATTCGCCGGGATGCACACGATCGAGCTCGACCTCGGGCCATGGGATTCTTCCCGGCCGTTGCGGCTTCTGATGGACGGCTTCACCGATTATTTCAGCGCAAATTCCATGTACGCAGCGTGGCAGGCAGGGATCGAGCCTCTACCGCCCTATATCGAAGCGCTCGAAGATTCCGGAAAATGGGTGCGCGTGGTGGACGACATGGGCTTCCCTGCGGGCCTCGCGCGCACGATGATTGCGGATTTGACTGGAAAATTGCCTCCGGGAACACGCTTCATTCGGATCACGACCAATCTCAAAATCTATTGGGACCGTATACGGGTGGACAATTCGCCGCGGGACATCCCGTTCCGGCTGACCGAAGTGCCACTTGCCGCAGCGCGACTCGGTTTCCATGGCTACCCGCGCGTCGTCGAAGGCACTCCCCGCAATGATTTGACGTACGTCTATGAGGAAACAAGCCTGACCGGGCCGTACACACGGCAAATCGGGAATTACACGCGCTATGGGGACGTCACGGAGCTGGTTCGGGATTCGGACGACGAGTACGTCATCTTCGGCTCGGGCGACGAAGTGGCTGTGGATTTCGACGCCACGCACCTGCCCGATCTCCCGCCGGGATGGACGCGCGATTATTTCCTTTACGCGGACGGCTTTGCGAAAGACATGGATTTCTATTCGGCGCACGGCGACACGGTTTCGCCGCTCCCTTTCCACACACTCGTGCCTTACCCCTACCCATCGGGAGTCGGGTACCCCGAAGACAGGCGCCACTTGAAATATCTTCTCGATTACAACACACGGGGGGTCGCCGGGCCCGCAGGGTCAAGCTTCCGGTTCGAGTATCCAGGTTCAGGCGAGGCCCATTAACCCTGACGGCATGCCGATTGCTATGAGAAATAGAATCAAATATCTATGATTTCTGGTATGCCGATTCCACGCATTGTAGTGCGGACGTATCCGCTTGTTCTGAGTCACTGGAAAATATCAGCTTAGAGTAGCCAATAACGGATTTCGAAATGGCGGCCTCCTTGCCAGTGGGGTAATCGGTTGTATGCTCCAGTGGTTCACGACGCTTTAGGCAGCTCAAGAAGGAGGGCACCGTGAAAGGGTTCTTCTCGAAGCTTGGATTCGGCATCCCCGCCATGGCTGTGTTGACCTTGTTAGCGCTAATCGTTTTCGGGACGATCCCGACAGCAGCCCAATTGGCCAGCGGGACACTCAGCGGCAGCGTTGTGGATCAATCGGAAGCCGCCGTACCGGACGCTACGGTGACGATAACCAACCTAGGCAACGGTGCCGTGCTGACGGCAACCACTTCAGGTACAGGGACATTTCGCTTCACGTTGCTTGCGATTGGCACCTATGACGTGCAAATCAGCAAGGCCGCGTTCAAGAAGCTCAAGTTGTCGGGCGTCGAGGTGGACTCTAACGTTGAAAACAATGTGGGGGAACTGAAGCTGCAAATCGGCGAGCAAAGTGCCACCGTCGAAGTAACTGCAGCGCCTCCCCTAGTTGAAACGCAACAGGCGCAAGTCACCACTGTTTTCTCCGGCGAGTCGCTCCAAAAATTCTCCGGAGTCGCCGAAAACGAAGGATTAGACTTCCTGGCGTTGCAGATACCCGGCGTGGGGAACAGCCGCGACAACAATTTCTCGAACTTCAATGGGATCGGTTTTTCGGTGAATGGCATTCGTGGCCGGTCGAACGACCAGCAAATTGACGGGCAGAACAACAACGACAATTCGGTGACTGGTCCCGCCTTATTTCTTTCCAACCCCGACTTCGTGAATGAATATGAGATCACCACGAACAATTTCGGCCCGGAATACGGCCGAAACTCCGGCTCGGTGGTCAACATCGCTACGAAATCCGGCACGAATAGCTGGCACGGAACCATTAGCGGATCGGAAACGAATTCGGTTCTGACATCTCTGGATAATATCGAGAAAGATTTCGATGGCTTGAAGAGGCCTCCACGCTTTAACCAGGAATTCTCGGGCGGGACGATCGGCGGACCGCTCTTGAAGGACAAGGTGTTCATCTTCGGCGGGTTCGACAATCAAATTGATTCCTCAAAGGCTGTGTTCACCACGGGTGCCCTGACTCCTACACCCCTAGGAATAGGACAGTTGGCTAGTTGCTTCCCAGGCAGCACGAGCGTCGCCGCGCTGCAGAGTTTTGGTCCCTTCGGCGTTGGCGGAGGTTCCCCGACGGTCCTTGCGGGAAGCACGACGACGGGGTACTTTGATAATGCGCCCGTAAATAACACGACCGATCCAAATACTGGTGCCCCGGCGTGCGGTTACGAGTTGGGCGGTATTTCGCGCACACTCCCCAACGGCTTCCATACCTGGGATTGGCTTACCCGCCTGGACGTCCACCCCAGGAGCGCCGATTGGGTCTTCATTCGGTTCCTCTTCCAGAAGCAAGTTTTCTTCAATACTCTTTTCACATCCACCAACCAGGCGGCTGGATATCCGGTGAATGTTCCGTCCATTTCGACAACCTCCCTCATCGATTGGACGCATACGTTCAGCAACCGGGTGGTGAACGAAGTGCGGCTGAGTTACGGCCGATCGAATGTGGAGTTCGGCGGGAACACCATCGGAAACACAGTTCCGAACCAGAGCGCAGTTGGCACGGCATTGACAAACATCGCCTTCTCGGACCCGTCACTCATGGCCTTCGGCCCGCCCACGAACGCACCGCAAGGCCGCATCGTGAATACGTATCAGCTTCAGGACAACTTCGACTACACGTTCGGACGGCACCAGCTGAAGATGGGCGGCAACATCACGTTGCAGAAATCCCCGAACGTCTTTCTGCCGAACTACAACGGGGCATACACGTTTTCCGACTGGGGCGCTTACGCCGCGAATACCCCCACCTCGGTGGGAATCACCCAGGGCAGTCCAAGCTTCGGTTTCAAAGAGTGGGATTCGTTCCTGTACGTGGGCGATGACTGGAAGATTAAGGACAACTTGACTTTGAATCTAGGTTTGACGTGGTCCTACTACGGTCAGCCTGCCAATTTGTTCCACAGCGAGTCATTGGCGCAGCAAACTGGACCAGATCCCTTCTGGGATCCCACGCTGCCTCTTTCGGCCACCACTTCCCCGAAGCTGGGGTCCGTGAAGGACTTGTTTGGTCCGAGCATCGGGTTCGCCTGGTCGCCGAAAATGCTTGGGTGGCTCACAGGTAACAATAAAACGGTCATCCGCGGTGGTTATCGCCTGACGTATGATCCGGCGTTCTATAACACCTTCCTCCTGGTTGCGACTTCAGCTCCCATTGTATTGGCGCAGACTTTGGACAATCCGACAACGGGCGTTCCTGCAATGCCATTCGGGCCGGCAATCCGGTCCCAATATGCGGCGGACCTGACCACGGGCATCTTCGATCCGCGCGATTTCGACCGCACAACCATCCCTTCAGGATTCGGTCCCGACCGGGTCCATGAATGGTCGTTGGGTATCCAGCGACAGATCACGGCGAATTCCGCGGCAGAGGTGCGCTACGTGGGCAACCACGGCTGGGATCTATTTCAGTCGATCAACGCGAACCCCTTTATCGCGGGGCTAGCGGCGAGCTTTCCGGCGCTGATCCCCGCAGGCGTGACACCTTGCACGACGCCCCTTGCCTCGGTTCCCAGTGCCGTGGGCCGCGTGAACTGCGATGAAGGCGTCACGGACCAAACCGGGAACACGGCCTATTCGAACTACGAGGGCTTGCAGACAGAGTTCCGCATGACCAATTTGGCTCACCAGTTGACGCTGAGGACGTCGTACACCTACAGCAAGACCCTCGACAACTCCAGCGAGATCTTCAGCACGGGAGCCGCCGGCAACAGCATCGCGTACTCGCAGAACGTTCTCAACTTCAAGGGCCAGGAGTACGGATTATCGGGCCTTGATTTTCCGCATACCTGGACGCTCGCCTTCGTCGAAGATATTCCATACATGCGCTCGCAGCAGGGCGTGATCGGGCATATCTTAGGCGGCTGGGGTTTCTCTGGGACGTACATTCTTCAGTCGGGGCAGGGCTATACGCCTTCGCAGTTATTCTTAAACGCCTCTACAGGCGGCGTCGCGAACGACACTGATTTTGACCTGGCCAACATTGGCACGCTCGAAACTTCGCGTCCCTTTGTGGGGAGTTTGAGTGCTCCGGCTACTCAGGTGGGCATTTTCGCAGGTGATGCCTGCTCGCTCACGACGGTGCCAGCATCGCCGCCACCCGCCGTCTGCGCAGTAACCGCCACCCAGTTGATCAATTTCAACACCTTCAACACGACCGGGTCTATCGTCAATGTTACGAAAAGCCAGGTCCGCTTCATTGCGAACGGTGGAGAAGCTGACACGATATTTGGCACCCCATTTGGCAACGCTGGACGAAACAGCCTCCGCGACCAATGGAGCAACGTTGGCAATTTCACCCTGTACAAGACTTTCAGGTTCGGGGAACGCGTCAATTTGCAGTGGCACATGACGATGAACAACGTCTTCAACCACCCGCAATACGGCGCCCTGTTTCCTGGGATCGATCCGTTCATTGAGGATGCCGGTCTCGCGTCTCCGGGTACCGGATTTGCTAACCCCTTGATTCAATCGAGCGCCAGCAATAACTGCCCGGCTGGTGTTCGCTGCATCTTCTTCGGCTTGAAGGTCATCTTCTGAGGCAGAGACAACGTCTCGGGAGCTTGCTTAAAAAGCCGCTTGGATTGTGATTCGAAAGGGCCGGTCAGAAATGGCCGGCCCTCATTTTTTTTCAACGGTTAATTGCGGCCCTGAATGGTTTACCCTCCTGCCGGCCTGCCAAGACCGGCGTCTTGCCCAGTGCACGTGTAGTGGGAGCTATCGGGACTTGATCCGTCGCGCCCGGGCGGCCTCGCTTGCCTCAGGCGCGGAAAGCATGCTAACTTCCAAACTCCTGGTTACACGTAAGTCCACGTAACGATGTCGTCTTCGAACTCACCGGACCTGGTACCGAATGTGACCCGGCGCGAGCGCGGCGCTGCTGCACCGGTGCAGGAACTCGTTTACTGGCGCGTCGAGGGGAGCCTGCTCAACTTGACGGCCGTGAGGCCTATCGGCTTTTTCACCTGGAACGCACAGAGCTTTCTGGAGCGCTGGGCGCGTCGCGGAGCGATGGGCGTGCTCGCCATCGCGCGGCCTTTTCTCTATTGCACGAATCGCGTCATTGCCACGAGATTGCTGCACACGGTCCTGCGGGGCGTGAGCCGCGACCGGTTGGATCTCCTGGGCGAGGAGTATTTTCAATACGTTCTGAGGCCGCGGCTGAAGCCGCGCGGCGTGGAAAAACTGAAGGAAGCAATGGCCGCGGGCGGCGAAGTGGTCCTCGTCAGCCAAGGGCTCGATCACATCATGCGGCCGCTATCGAATTATTTGGGCATCGAGCGAATCCTCTCGAACCGCCTTGATTTTCGCGATGGCATCGCCACGGGACGACTGCTCGATCCTGTTATCCGGCCGCGCGGCGCGCTTGCCAAGATCATCGGCACGAAGCCCGACGGCAGAGTTTCGAGAGAGACGCTGATCCGGAATCTGGGCTTCACGAAACATCCGCAAGCCATCGACGAAGCGATTCAGATGGCGCAACGGACCACGCCGAAAGCCGAACTCCCCGTTGTCCATTTCGACGGGCGAAATCAAAGGATGCGTCTATCGATCCACGACGCGTTGCGCGGGAAGGAAATCCTTCTTATCGGCGCGACGGGATTTATCGGCAAGGTGTGGCTGACGAATCTGTTGAGAGACGTGCCCGACATCGGGCGTATCTATCTGCTCGTTCGGTCAAACCGCTCGACGACGGCACTCGAGCGATTCCAGCGCGTCGTCGAGGAGTCTCCCGTGTTTGAACCGCTCGCAGCGCGGCACGGCGAAAAACTGGCAGATTTTCTGCGCCAGCGCATCGAGGTCGTGACCGGCGACGTCAGCAAGCCGGGCCTGGGACTCGCTCCGGAAGTTCGCCAGCGGCTCGCGCGCTCGCTCGATTTGATCGTGAACAGCTCCGGTTTGACGGATTTCAATCCCGACTTGCGCGACGCTCTGGCGATGAATGTCCGTGCCACGGCGCACGTGCTGGATTTCATCCGCGAGTCCGACCACGCGGGTCTGCTGCATCTCTCGACGTGCTACGCCATCGGCCGGCGCGATGGACGTATCCTCGAGGATCTCCTCAAGAATTACACCCCCATTGGCCTCAAGGGATTCGACGCGGAAAAAGAATGCGCGTCGCTCGAAGCGTTCATTCGCGAGACGGAGGCGCGCGCGGATTCCCCAGAAGTTCTCAAGGAACTCCGTGGCGCGGCGTTCCAAAAGGAGCACGCGGCGAAAGACCTGCACGGCGCGGCGCTCGAGAACCAGATTCGCAAAAACCGCGTGCGATGGATTCGCCAAACACTGACCGATGCGGGAACACGCCGCGCAAACGAGCTCGGCTGGCCCAACACGTACACATTTACGAAGAGCCTGGCGGAGTCACTCATCCGGGACTTCCTGGACACGTGGCCGAAAGCCGCCATTGCCGTGGTCCGTCCATCGATCGTCGAAACTTCAATCGAAAAGCCGTTCCTCGGCTGGAATGAGGGCATCAATACGTCGGCATCGCTTTCCTATTTGCTGGGGACATTTTTCCGGCAGCTTCCGACGAACGAATCGAAATGCCTCGATCTGATTCCTGTGGACCTCGTGTGCCGCGGGATGACGCTGGCCGCAGCCGCGCTCGTCACGCGCCGCCACGCGAGCGTCTATCAATTGGCTACGTCGGTCGCGAATCCGTGTGACATGCGCCGCTCGATTGAATTGACCGGCCTCGGACACCGGAAATTTTATCGCGCGCAAAACGGTTTGCATCATCGCCTGCGGCTGAAGTTCGATGCGATTCCGGTTTCGAAGGCGCGTTACGAAAACCTCTCGGCGCCGGCGCAAAAGGCCATCGTGCAAGCGATCCAACGAAGCGTCGAGCCGCTCCCCTTCGTGCGCGCACCACTGGCGCGCCGGGAGCGCGAACTCGAAAGGGTGATCAAGCTTGTCGCGCTCTTCGAGCCGTTCATCTTGCACAACGATCACGTCTTCGAAGCGGCAAACATCGAGCGGCTTAGCGCGGCCCTACCGTCCGAGGAGCGCGCCGATTTCGGTTACGACGCCCGCTCGCTCGATTGGTGGGACTACTGGATCAACGTGCACATTCCGGCCCTACGAAAGTGGTGCTATCCTCTCATCGAAGGCCGTCAACCGGAAGCTCGGCTCCGACGCAGCGTGCCCCTTGCCGTCCGCCCAGAAGCGAGCGCCGCAGGGGCAGCGGGTGCGGCTCCGGCAACGACGCCCTGAAATCCAACTACTGTGGCCATCCTCCTGACGGGCTCAACCGGCTATATCGGTGCCCACACCACGTCCAATCTGCTCGCGGAGCATTCCGAGCCGCTGAATCTGCTGGCGCGAGCGCGCGACGCGCAAGAAGCCCGCGAACGGCTGTGGCGCTCCCTGCAACTCCACATGGATTTCGCGCGCTTCGAGCGGTATTTGAACGAGCGCATCCGGGTTTTTCTCGGCGATATCACGCAGGCGGGTTTTGGATTGGCCCAGAACGATTACCGGGAACTGGTTCGCACGACCGATTCGGTGATCCACTGCGCCGCCTCGCTCAATCGCAAGTCGGAGAAGAGCTGCCTCAACGTGAATTTGCGTGGGACGCTCGAGGTGATTCAACTCGCGATGCGCGCCCGGGATGACCACGGCCTCAGGCGATTCAGCCAGGTCAGCACCGTTGCCGTCGCGGGCCAGCGATCGAACGAGGTTGTCGAGGAAGATGCGGCGATTGATTGGAACCGCTCGGACTACGACCCTTACGCGCGCACGAAGAAGTTTTCCGAGGAGATGGTCCGGCAACTGCTGCCCGATGTTCCGAAAACGATTTTCCGGCCGAGCATCGTTCTGGGGGACAGCCGTCGGCCGGAGACGAACCAATTCGACATGGTGCGCGCATTTGCATTTCTCGCCGGGCTTCCCGCGTTGCCGTTTCGCGCGAGCGATCGCATTGACATCGTCCCTGTGGACTTCGTGGCCGGCGCGATTGCGACTCTGCACCAGAAAGAAAAACCGGAACACGAGATTTACCATCTTTCTTCGGGAGTTCATTCAGAGACATTCGTGGAATTGACTGACGCGCTCGCAAAGGCTCAGGGAAAGCGCGGGCCGATGTTCGTCCCGGGCCTGGAGCGCCCATCGGCAAAAATGGTGGACGCGCTAGCAGGCCGCGCGGGAACGATCGGCGGACTCGCGAGGCTGCTGAAAGTTTTTCTTCCCTACCTCGTGTGGAACACGGTGTTCGACAATACTCGAGTCACTCAGGAATTGGGCCGCCAGCCCGCGCCGTTTTCTCAATACTGTTTTCCTTTGCTGCGCTTCAGCCGCGGAAATAATTTCGAGTACAAGTACCACGAATGGCCGGCAGGAGCATCCTCGGACACTGCTTCCCGCCGGGCCAGCGCGGGGCAGGACATCCCCCGATGATGGATATGGATGTGGTTTTCGAGGCTTGGGTCAGCGGCCTGATTGAGCTGACCAAGTTCGAATGGATGCTGGGCGCCGGCCAGCCCTGGAAGCCCAGCACGAAGCTGAAGCTGCTCTTCGCCGGGTATAACGGCACGCGCAATACCGGTTCGGATCTGCGCGTCGAGGAGATCCTGCGACAGGTGCGCCGCATTCTGGGAGCGGACAATCTTGCGATTCGCGTGATGTCGCAGAACTTCAATCTCACGCACGGATACTTCGGCGACGCGCAGCAGGTTCACTTGCCGGACGTGTTTCCTCCGTTCCTGCACTCCGAGGTGAGAAAAAACGACGGTGTGGTGGCGTGCGAAGGTTCGATGTTCAAAAGCAAGTTCGCGAACGCGCTAACGACCATGATGATCGGGGCGCTGGGAATTGCGGCGGCGCAGAACAAGCTGAGCGTGGCGTTCGGCGCAGAAGCGGGCGTGATGGATCCGCTCTTGCAAAAAATGTGCCGGCGGTATTGCCGCAATTCGGTCGTGATCGCGCGAAACATCGAATCGCAGGACATTCTTGGCAAGTTGGGAATCCCCACCGAATTAGGTACGGATACGGGTTGGACATTTGATCCGCACGGCCCGGAATACGCGCAGAAGGCGCTCGCGGACGAGGGTTGGGACGGCACGACGCCTATCCTCGCCGTTTGCCCCATCAATCCGTTCTGGTGGCCGGTGAAACCCTCGTTCGGAAAATGGATGGCGCATTCAGCCGCCGGCGCATTTGAGAAGAGCTACTACCGCACGATCTATTTTCATCGCTCCGGCGCACACGTGGACGCGGCCTATGAAAAATATCTATCCGCAATGGCGGGCGGCGTGGAGAAGTACCGGAAATCGCGCCGGTCGTTTACGATCGTCGTGGGAATGGAAATGCTCGATCGCGACGCGTGCGAGCGGGTCGCCCAAAAGCTTGGCGGTGCACCGGTACTCGTCTCGGACCAGTATGATATGTATCAGCTCGTGAGCATCCTGCGTATGTGCGACCGGATGCTTTCTTCGCGGTTCCATGCGATCGTCACTTCGATGCCTGCCGGCGTGCCTTCCGTAGGAGTGACGATGGACGAACGCATTCACAACCTAATGCGCGAGCGGGGGCACGATCATTTGGTGCTCCGCGTGGACGAAGACAATCTCGAAGACAAGATTGTCGGCGCACTGCGAGCGCTTGACGCGCAACCGGATGAAATCCGCCACGCCATGAAAAGAACCGTGGCGCGAAACCTCCAAGTGATGGCACGGATGGGCGTCTATTTTGAAGAGCAAGTCGCGCGGCGATACCCGGATTTTCCCATTCGACGCGGCGTTGTCGGCTGGGAGGATTATCTCCCGCCGCTCAGCCCTTTGTTGTGCAGGCTGCTTGAAACGCATGAATCCGCCGCGGCCGCGCGCGACTGAACCGGAGCAAGATTGTGCTGCCCAGAAACACCATTGAGAGGATCTTCGAGAGGCTCGAGGAGTCACGCAGCACGCCTCTGCTTCGCGAGGTGCGAGGCAAGACATTTATCACTGTCACGGGCGGTGAGCTTCTGGGGTTGATCCAGCAAGCACGACAATTTCTCATGGCGCGCGGCCTGAAGAAGGGGGATCGCTGCGCCCTGTTCGCACCGAACAGCATCCGTTGGGTGGCGCTCGACCTCGCGATGATGGCCGAAGGGGTCATCGTCGTCCCACTCTATGACCGGCAAGCACCCGCCGAACTCGCAAGCATCATCAAGGACTCGACGCCAGCACGAATCTGCTGCTCGGATCCCCCACTCGCAGCGGAGATTCAGAAGAATCTCCCCGCTGCTCCGCCGATTTCATTGTTCGACGGCATCTTCACTGACGAGGGTGTTTCCGCTGCCCCACCGTATCATCATGCAGATTCGGACGCCGTCACCATCATCTACACTTCCGGAACATCGGGCGAGCCCAAGGGTGTGGTACTGAACGCCGCAAATGTCAACTACATGCTCGATTGCACAAACGCGCGCCTGGACCAGCTCATGGGCGCGCGGACGGAGCCGGATCGCGTCTTTCACTATCTTCCCTTCTGCTTTGCCGGCTCGTGGATCCTCTTGCTTACAGCGCTCTCGCGTTCGAGCGTTTTGACGCTTTCGACCGATCTGGCAAAGCTGAGTGACGAACTGAGACTTTCTTCACCGGACTATTTTCTTAACGTTCCCACATTGCTCGAACGCGTGCGCGGCAAGATCGAAGAGGCCCTGAAGCAGCGCGGCGGATTGGCCAGGAGTCTTTTCCTTCGCGCGCAACAAGCCTTCGAGCGGCGCAACAATAGAGTGTCCCGTTTCGCGGATTCTATCTGGCTCCCGATCGCGAATGCCCTGATGTTCCCGACGATTCGAAAGAGCATCGGACCAAATCTCAAAGCCCTCATTTGCGGGTCGGCACCGTTATCAAAGCAGACGCAACTCTTCTTCATGATGCTGGGAATTCCTGTGCTGCAGGTGTACGGACTCACGGAGACAACCGCAATCTGCACAATGGACGATCCGCAAAACGTCGAGTCCGGGCGCGTGGGCCCGGTGATACCGGGAGTCGAGATGACAGTGGCAGAAGACGGCGAGATTTTGGTTCGCGGGCCGAACATTTTTCCGGGTTATTGGCGGCGGCCGGCAGAAACCGCGAAGGCTCTCGAAGGAGGATGGTTTCACACCGGCGATCAGGGCGAAGTGGACGCAAACGGCAATTGGCAGGTCTCCGGCCGGCTGAAGAATTTGATCATTCTCAACTCCGGTCACAACATTGCGCCCGAGCCGCTCGAGGAGGCCGTCGGGCAATTTCTCCCGGGGGCACAGCAAGTGGTCCTGCTCGGGAACCAGCGCAGCTTTCTCGCTGCGCTCGTTACGGTTGCGTCGGGGAACGGACTGAGCGAATCGCGGGTTCAGACCGCGATTGATACCGTGAATTCGAGCCAGCCCCATTACAAGCAGATTCGCACTTTTCATGTTGTGGCCGAGCCATTCAGCATTGAGAATGGCCTGCTCACGGCAAACGGCAAACTGAAGCGCGACGCGATTGCGGCACGATTTGCGCCGGAAATCGAGCAGTTGTTCCAGAAAAAGGGCGCATGAAGAGCTTTCAGGGAAAGACACTCTCGTGGAACGTGGTGGACGGCGCGATTGAAGTGGTTCTGGACCACGCGCCGTGTAACGAAATCGGTTCGGCCGCGCTCGGTGACCTGGAGCGATTCGTTGATGCGCTCAAGTCGCTTGAAAAAGACGCCCATGCGATCATCATTTCGAGCGCGCGCAAAGAAGGTTTTTGCGCGGGTGCCGATTTGCGCGAGTTATACCAGCGGTCGCAGGGATTGCCAGAGGCAGACCGGCTAGCGGGAGTACGCGATTTTATCGAGCGCATCCATCGCGTGATGAACGCGCTTGACGCCGCTCCACTAACCACGATTGCCGCCGTCCACGGCGTGACGTTCGGTGGAGGCTTCGAACTGGCGCTCGCCTGCGACGTGATCATCGCGGACAAGATGACACGATTCTGTTTCCCCGAACTTCGATTGGGACTGATCCCGGGATTCGGAGGGATTCCGCGGCTGAAACGCGATCTCGGAAACGCCGTGGTCCGCGACCTGCTTTTGACAGGGCGCAGCATCAACGCAACAAAAGCGCAGGCCGTTGGGCTCGTGAGCCAGGTTGTGGCGGAGGGCGGTGCACTGCTCGTGGCGCGCTCGACAGCTTCACAATTGCAAAAATTCGACCGCGGTGCTGTCGCTGCCACGAAACGGTTCATCAAGCCGATTCCGCAGGACGAGCTTCGCCGGGAAATTGAAATCTTTTGCGAGCTTTTTGCCCGGCCGGCGGTCGAGGCGGGATTGCGCAAGTTCATCGAAAGCGCGGACGCGCTGCCTTATCTGCCATAGGCACATGCGCAGGACGGTTGCAATTCCATCGAAACGGCCAAGAATTGTGGCACCATAGACGCTCATGAGCGCGCTACAAAACACGACGGAAGAAATTCTTCAACTTGCGGCGGAACACTTCAAGGTTCCACGCGCACAACTCTCTCCCGACGACGATTTCTTCAAGAAACTCGCCATCAATAGCCTGCAAGCCCTGGATCTGCTCACGAGGATCGAGGCGCATTTCCACGTCGAGCTGCCCGACTATGAATTACAAGGCGTGAGTGACTTCCGCACGCTTGCCGAGCGCATCCAGTCGCGCCTTTGATGCTTGACCTCCGTCAATACAACTCTCTCGGGGAAGCGCTGCGCGCGGCGCTCGAGCGCTGGCCCGATGAAATCTGCCTGATCGAAGCGGACCGCGAACGCGAAAACCTTCGCCTCACGTATCGCCAGTTCAAGGAGGCTGCCCTACCGCTCGCGGGAGCAATGCAGGCCGCCGGTTTTTCGAGCGGGACTCGCGCAGCAATTATCATGACGAATCAGTCAAAATGGCTAATCTCCGCTTACGCGATTTTCTTTTGCGGCGACGTGCTGGTTCCACTCGACTACAAGCTCACGCCGGAGGAACAACTCAAACTCCTGGGCCATTCGAAGGCTGAATTCCTGATCACCGAATATCACATCTGGCGGGCACTCGCGCAGGCAGAGGGATTCAGCACGTTCAAAGCTCGGGTTGTGTTGGTGACGGAAGCGCCTGCAAATGCCGAATTGCGCGGGGCGGAGCGCTGGGAGGAATTTCGCGGCACTGGCGAGCCGGCGTTTATTGCGCGGGCGCGCAAGGACCCGGCTTGCATCGTCTATTCCTCAGGAACGGGGGGGCGGCCGAAGGGTTGCGTATTGACGCACGAGAATTATCTTGAGCAGTGCATGGCGCTGACGGCGTTGGTTCCTTTCTGGCCGGGAGTGCGCTACCTGAGCATTCTGCCGACGAATCATGCGATCGATTTCATGGTCGGCTTTATCGGGCCATTTACCTGCGGTGCTACCGTAGTTCACTTGCGCACGTTGAGGCCAGAATACATTCGCGAGGCATTCACACGCTACAAAATCACGTACATGACCCTGGTGCCGATGGTGCTGAAAATTCTCGAACGGGGCCTGCGCCAACGGTTCGACCAATTGCCGAGGAATCGCCGCCGGATTCTGAACGCGCTCGTCGGGGTGAATCGCACGCTGACGCGGCGGCGGCCGCACGTGAAACTGAGCCGCGCGCTGCTGGGACAGGTCCATAAGGCGTTTGGAGGCGAGCTGCAAGCGCTCTTCGTCGGTGGCGCATTCATCGAGCCCTCCACGTTGCAATTCTTCTACGATCTTGGCATTCCGGTCGGCAACGGATACGGGTGCACCGAAGCAGCTACAGTGATCACGCTGAATGATTTCAAGCCGTTTCGCGCCGATACGGTCGGAAAACCGTTGCCAGATATGGAAGTGAGGATTGTCGATGCGGATGGCGAAGGGATCGGCGAAGTGCATGTGCGCAGCAAGACTGTGATGTCGCATTACCTCGACGAGCCTGAAATGACCGCGGAAACAATCGCTGACGGCTGGCTCAAGACGGGCGACCTTGGACGATTGGACGCAACCGGGCATTTGCAGCTCTTGGGGCGCAAGAACAACATGATCGTCACGGAAGAAGGCAAGAATATATATCCCGAAGACGTCGAAACAGTCTTCGAAGGAATTCCGGCCAAGGAGTTCTGCATTTTTGCGGCGAATTATCTCTGGCCGGCGCGAACGATGGCCGGCGAGAAACTCGTGCTGGTGGTCCACATCGAATCGGGAAAATCAATCAATCCGAAAGTCGTCGCGAACATCGCGGAACGCAATCGGCGCCTGCTGAATTACAAAAGGATCAGCGGGTATCTCGTCTGGGAGCGAGATTTCCCGCTGACGGCATCGCTCAAAATCAAGCGCGGCGAATTGGCCGAGCAAATCCGAAAAAGTGTGGGCCGCGAGGCCATGGTGGCACTGTGAATCGAACCCTCGAATCCGCCGCGGAGACATCCGGCCCGTGAAGAGGAGATTTTTTGCGATCATAAACCCGGCAGCAGGGGGAGGGCATTCAGGGCGACTCGCCGGCGCCGCTCTCGAGCGCGTGCGCGCTGCGGGTGTCGATCTCGAAGTTGCAACGACACGACGCGCCAGAGAAGCTATCGAGCTTGCTCGAAACGCTTACGGACGAGGCTTCCGGAATTTTCTCGCGGTTGGTGGCGACGGGACAGCCTACGAAATTATAAACGGGCTTTTTCCGGAGGCGGAAAAAGGCGAACGCGCGACGCTCGGTCTGTTGCCGCTGGGAACCGGAAATTCGTTCCTCAAGGATTTTACATCCCGAGGCATGGAACACACCATTGAGGCGTTGACCAACGACCACCATGTTGCTTGCGATTTGATACGCCTCCGACACGCGGAGGGAGAAATATATTTTCTCAATCTCCTCAGCCTTGGGTTTCCCGCAGAAGTTGGAGAGCTGACCAACCGGCGATTCAAGCGCTGGGGGGAGATCGGATACGTGCTCGGCGTTCTCACGCGGCTCGCCCGTTTGCGACATTGTGCGTTTCCGCATCGCCTGGAGGGCTCGGGCGAATGGGATCGCCGCCCGTGCCTATTCCTCACGTTGAGCAACAGCAAATTCACGGGCGGGAAAATGATGATTGCGCCAAAGGCCGATCCCGCCGATGGACAGATTGAGTATGTCCGCTGGAGTCCCATTGGGCGGCTCGGCTTGCTCCGGATGCTTCCACGGCTGTTCACCGGCACGCACATCGAGCATCCCCTGGCGTACCGCGCGCCGGCGCGACGAGTTGACTTCGACCTCGATGGCCCGGTAAACGTAATGATTGACGGGGAAATCCTGCACCTCCGGTGTAAGGCGGTCGAAATTATCCCCGCGGCTCTGGATGTGCTGGTATGAAGAGGGCGTATTTCGTTGCCCGTGCGCTGGCGCTTTGGGCCGTCAGCTGGATTCATTTTGCCCTGGTGTGCACGTTGCTCGTCATTCTTGGGATCTTCGTCGATCCGCGCAAAAATGACCGTGCACAACGTGTATTTTTCCGAAACGTTCTTCGTTTTGCCGGGGTGAAATTCGAGGTGCGGCGCTCGCCGGGATTCGATCCTGCGAGGACCAGCATCTTCATCTGCAACCACGTAAATATTTTCGATGCGTTCGTGATCTACTCGGCGATCCCGCAGTTCGTGCGCGGCTTCGAACTCGAGTCACACTTCAAGTATCCCGTATACGGGTGGATGATGGGCCGCTTCGGAAATGTTCCCGTGCCGGATCGTCCCAGCCGCGAGGGATTTGAGATCATGATGCAGCGCGCCAAGGCCGCGCTCGATTCGGGCATCAGCCTGATTGCTTTCGCGGAGGGCGGGCGGACACGCGACGGCCACGTTCAGCCGTTCAAGAAAGGGACGTTCAATCTGGCACAGCAATTCGGCGTACCGATTGTGCCGATGAGCATCGTGGGCTCCTACGAATTTTTCCGAACGGGCGACTGGATGATCTATCCGGGGAAAATCATCGTGTATCTGCACGATACGATTGACACGACGAACATCAGCCGTGCAGAAGTGGACGCACTGCGCCAGCGAGTGCAGGATATCGTCGCGGCGCCGGTGGAAGATTCCTTCAGGAAGAAGAATGGTCAGGACGTCTGAGAGACGCTGGCCTCGGGGAGTGAGCGGCCGGCACGCAATTCCTGCCAGGTATAAACCACGCGGTGAATCACGGTGATGGTCGAGATTGTCGCGATCACCAACAGCACTTGTGCCATGCGGTTGAAAGCGCCGCCCATAAGCAAGAGCACCAGGCGCTCGGGGCGCTCCATAAAACCCACCTTGCACGAAGGAATCAACGATTCCGCGCGCGCCCGCGAATAGCTCACCATGAATGAGCTCGCCATCGCGACGGCAGCAAGCGCCATGTAAAACGGGCGGCCGATCAGCGTGTAGTAAACGACGAGGCCCATATAGAGCGCGAGGTCCGAATAGCGGTCGAGCGTGGAATCGAGGAACGCGCCGAATGCCGTCACGCGGCCCACGCGCCGCGCCACCTGTCCATCAGCCATGTCGAGGAAGCCCGCCAGGAACAGGACGGCGGCCGCCTGGCGGAATCGGCCCATTGCGAAAAGAACGGCAGCCCAAGAATTCACCGCGAGCGCGAAAAAAGTGAACATGTTGGGCGTGATGCCTGTGGCGGCAAGGCCACTTACGACGTGGCGCAACAACCACCCGCCCCCTTCGCCGATCCAATAGGTTATGGGGCGATTCTGTTCTTTTCGGCTGCTTCTCATGGCGCGAAAATAATACACCGGAACATGGCAATCCGATACGATGCCGAGCCGCGATGAGGACTTCGAATCTCAATGCCGTCTATTCTCTGCCTGAAATGCACCGCCGGTACGAGGTTTGGTTTCTGCGTCTAGGTCTTGCCGACGGCAGCGGGGCTTGGTGGTTCCGTTACCTGATGATGAATCCCGGACGGCGAGGATGTCCTAACCATCTAGGCGGAAAGCCCGTGCAGGTTTGGGCGACATGGTTTCCGCGCGGTGCGATGCCGCAATCCTTCATTCAGGGATTTTCAGCTGCGGGACTTTCCATGAGCTCGCGAGGTGCGTCTCCATTTCACTTTGCGCAGGGCGAAAACCGGATCGCGGAAGATTTCTGCGCCGGACGGATTGCCTTAGACGGCCATGATATTCGCTGGGATCTCCGCTATCGCTCTAGACTTGGCGTGACACTAAGCGATAAAGGATGGATCGGATTTTCTCGCACGCCGCATTCGGATGCGGCTTTCTCGGGTGAGATCATTTTCGACGGGCGGTCTTTTCGCGGCGAGCCTTTGGGTTACGGCTTGCAAGGGCACAATTGCGGATACCGGCACCGCGGCATATGGACGTGGACTCATTCTGTCTTTGTGGATGCGAAAGGAAGCAACCTCTCGAGTTTTGAAGCGCTCGAATACGACATGCCGCTGGGATTGCGATTTCGAATTGCAACCTTGTGGACAGGCGAACACCTCTACACGTTTCGCAGATTCGAGAAAATCCAGAGGCATCGAGAAACCTTGCGCTGGAGTTTTGAATGTACGAAGCGGCGCGACGGAACTCGCTTGGAAGCGAGGATCGATGGAAGCGGGATAAGTCATCACCGTTTGCCATATCTCAAGACAAATTGTTCGGGAACATTCGAAGTCTCGAATAACAGCCTTGCCAAAACGATGTTGCGCTTTCGGCGGCCGGGACAGCCCGACCTCGACCTTTCGACGGATGGCGGCGCGGTGATCGAGATGACCGGCGAGTAAGCGCCAGGAGGCCCCGTTAAGTGCTGTTTCAATTGGATGAAATGCCCGGGGTGGGGGTCGAACCCACACGTCCCGTGAGGGACAGGGGATTTTAAGTCCCCCGCGTATGCCATTCCGCCACCCGGGCCCAGTCGCTGCAAAGCTATCTTATCAAGTAGCTTCCTGCAATGGTGAGGTCAGAGCGAAGATCGGACGGTGACGCTCACGTGCTCGGATCCGACGGACCCGTCGGTCACGTGCTCGATCCAGCCGGATCAGTGACGCTGACTGGGAATGGCACGACACAAGTGGCGATCGTGCTGAACGCGTTCTGCACGGCCAACGTACCGGCTGCCGGTCCGAACCCAGATGGTATGGGAGGCGGGCTCGGGATGTTGCTGGTGGTTTTTGCCGGTGCGGCTAGCAACTGCTTGCCGAAATCGCCGATCGGAGCAGCTACACAGCCAGGATTGAAGAACGTCATCGTAATTTCGCAGTCGGGGGAAACGTTCAGCAAGTCCCGATCCAATTCAACGTGGGATAGGTGAAGCGTGCGTGGCGCGATTGATGAAACAAACCGCGTCAATGACCTGCTGCCGCCGATCCATTCTGCTTCTCCCGCAGACAATAGAGAACGAGTTCAACACGGCTGGAAACTCCGAGTTTGTCAAAGATTTGAAAAAGATAATTGCGAACGATTCGGGCAGCACAGTGCTCGGGTTTGGAATTTCGTTTCTGGGACTTGATTACTACCGCGCCCACAGCGGGGGTGGCTCCTCACTATTTTTTCCGATACTTGCGGCGGGGTTGCCGCTGCTCGACTGCGCAATTGCAATTCTCCGCCGTCTTCGAAGCCGCGTTTTGCCGTCATGCGGAGATCGCCGGCACTTCTATGATCTACTCTTGGCTCGCGGGTGGTCGCCGAGGAGCGTAGTGTTGACGTGTTACATTCTCACGGCAGCGTTGGTCACGATCGGATGGCTAGGGACGCAAGGCAGCCGGTTGAATGCGTTTCTCTCTTGCACATTTACTTTGGGGGCACTCCTCTCGGCAGGACTGTGGTTGGGTTCGCTCGAGCCGGAGCGGCCGAATCCACAGGCGCAACGGGCGCAATCCGGCGGACTTTGACAGCATTCACCCCGCCTGGTAGAGGGTGCGATCGGGCGCTGGACGGTTTAGCTGGAAGAGGATGTGGGATTGAATGTGCGGGTGCCGCGGCGGCTACGCTCTTTCGGCGAGGTTTGTTTTTGTACGTTGCCGAGTTGGACCAACAATTTGCGCAGCTTGGCGCGCTCTTCCAAGTCCATGTCCAGGACCTCGAAGGCGCGCGTTTGCGTGTTCGCGTCGCGGACGATAGTTTGTGCTTTGACCGGCTTCTGAGTACCAGTCAGCTTTAGCACCACCACACTGCCCGGGTGCAAACTCTGCTCGCAAACAGCGATTCCGCCGCCTAGAGTCATTTCCGGAATCTCGACGTGGCAATTTTCCTTCAAGTTTGTGGTCATCGCGGGCACGGGATGTTCCAGCCGCAGGCGAGGATAGCGCCGCTGACGAAGGGCGGAGGAGTTCGGATCGGCATCGAGCGGCTCAAGGGCATATTCCGCAAGACTCAGGCCGCTTTGCGGCAAAAATGTTCGAACCCACTCGGCGTCGATCTTCTCCATCGCTTGCGCCGCCACAACCCGCAGCTCGCTTGGATTCGCCCAGCGAAAAGTCTTCCTCGCCTCCGCAATCTTTCGAAGGACCGCTTCGGCACCTGCAGTTCGGAGCCGGCCGAGTGCCTCGATCGCCTTCAGGCGGAGATAATCGGTTCCGTCCTTGGGCAAGTCGCCTTCTGCAATTCGCAGCAGGCGCATATCTGCCGTCTGCTCGCCACTTAGACCAATTTCATCCACGGCCAGCGGGCGGATCAGGGCATCGAGATAATCGAACAGCGACAACAACAGGCGTCCGCGTTCCGGCGCTCCGCTCGCGGCAACTTGGCGAACCACGCGATCGTGGGACATTCGCTTCCATTCCTTCAACCGCTCGGGAAGCACTTGTTCCACGGTTTCCATATCCATCCGAGAGAGGAGGCCGACCGTATCAATAGCTTCGTTTGGGGGGCCCTGACGAAGCTGCTGGCGCAAATGATCCAAACCTTCCGGCCCCAGCACCTGCATCATCGAAATCAACGATTCGCAATCCTCACGGAATCCGGCTCGGCTGAATCGCACGGCCAGATGTTCGGATGCAGGAGTCGGCATCCGTCGCAGCAGGTCCATCAGGCCGCTGGGAACCGTCCCGTTGCGCAGGGCATCTTCGATGAACTCCGGCAGGCGGTTTTCCACGGCGATTCTCGGTCGGAGGTTTTTCACCAAACCCGGATGCTCGGTCTCGACATAATCCATCACTTCGACGGCGCGCTGAATCGCGGGATAACAGCGGGCGCTGGTAGCCTCTTGCGACAGGCGCACGAGCGCTGCGCCAACAAGACTCTGCATCTGCGAGTCGCGCTCTTCAGAAAGCTGCACGCCAATCTCACGAATCGTGTTAACTAACAGGCGCTCGTCGCACTTGGCGTAGAGAGACGCAAGCTCCGCCAAACCCATCGCAGCTTGCCGCCGCGGCTCGATGGACTTGTTGGTTATGCAATTTGCGTAATTACTCAGGACTTTCTCCGCCGTCTCGACTTCGCCCTTCTCGATTAGGCCTTCTACGTATTCCCGGATTTTCGCAGGCGGGATGCACCACGCGTCCGCCGATTCCAAGACGGCCTTTCTCTTCTCCTCCGGAACTTGTGTCCAGAATTGCTGCGCCAAAAGGTCCACATGAGACTTTACTTCAATGCCTGCGCGGGACATTTTCTCTTCATACACGCCAAGGATTTTACGTAGGCCATCCAACTCTTGGTTCATGTCATTGAGCAACTGCCGTACGGCGTTGACTTCGACGTCGCCCTTTTCGTAGCTCTCGAGTGCGAATCGAATGGCGATGTGCTCGGCGAGTTTCAGGAGGGTCGGCCGGTCTGACGACTCCGAGGGAGCCTGTGCAGCGAGCGCGGATAATGCCTGACTGACGGTGAAACGCGCGCGCCGCGGTAAAGTCGAAAGCCGCGACTGGAACGTTCCCGGATCGAGTTTGTCTTGGGAGACGTCGCCCGTCCGGGCAATCTGCGCCAACACTTGCAGGATTCCCTGAACTTCGTCCTCCTGCAACGTCATCAAGCCGGTTTCAACGGCCATGGAACCGGGACCACCGGCGCGAGCAGAGCGGCTGCCACGAATGCCCGTGGTTGCGTTACCCCAGCGGCTGGGCGCGTTTCCTTCCGAGCCCGCGTCCTGATTGTCAGGGACCTTCCAGCTCCGCGGACTGAAGTTGGCTCCAGTTTTCCCGCCACCGCCGGGGACGTGGACCGCACTCCCGCCGGGCACGCTGGGCCCAGAGCTGGTCGGTCCTGACGGAGATTCGCTGAGCTCGCCCTTATTTAACCAGAACCCTCCCGCATCGTCACTCAGAGGTGTTCCGCCGCCACTTCCGCCTACGATATTCCACGTGCTGGAAGCAGCACTTCCGATATTGCTCGATCCCGCGTTACTCCCCGAGGCACCCACGGGGACTCCGCCGGGCACGCTGGAGCCGGACCCAGATGATCCTGACGGAACCGACTCGGGAGTGTCGCCCTTGTTCAACCAGAACCCGCCCGCATCGCTACTGAGAGGTGTTCCGATGTCGCTTCCGCCTACGATATTCCATGTGCTCGGGCTGCCACTCCCGCCGCTTCCCCCATGAACGGGGCTCGCGGGCCCGCTTGGTGAACCGTTCGTCTGAGCGTTACCCTGAAAATTCGCGCTCTCGCCACTCCAATACGATCCCACCCCGGGACCACCAGGACCTGGGCCATATCCGCCGCCTGGGCCGCCTTCGCCTGTGCCAGAACCACCGCTGTGACCACCATGACCTGAGCCTTGCCCGCCGCCCGGCCCGCCCTCGCCTGTGCCAGAACCACTGCCGTGACCACCATGACCTGAGCCATATCCGCCGCCCGGCCCGCCCTCGCCTGTGCCAGAACCACCGCTGTGACCACCATGACCCGCCGCGCCTCCGGCTCCCTTAGTTCCTTCGGCTGCGACGATCAATTGGAGGAGCTTTTCGGGATCGCTAAAGAGCTCGTCGGCTCCCTCGGAATTCAAGCCGAGGGAACGCGCCGTAAGTTGCGCCGCGATGGTGGACCTCGCTACGGCTGAGTCCGCCGGAACATAGCAAACTTCGTTCACGTGGATGTGCGGGTCGCCTTGAAGAGCCGCCTTCAACTGCTCCACTAATTGCCCGGGTTTTGCGCCGGTGCCGGTTGGAAAGCCGCGCACAAATCGCGCCAGGCTTGCCTGCGAGACCTTTGGTGAGAAGTGGATGCTGGCGATTCCGGCGGCAGAGAGCATCCGTGCGAAACTTTTTTCAGCCGCGGCGGATTCCAGCGCCACGCCGTCGAGCAGGAGTTGGTCGCCCGAGACCGCCAGCAAAAGGCCCGCTTCATTATCTGATCCAAGCGCAGTGCGTAATTCACTCCACGCGGTCTCGTATTGCTTGGCCGTGCGTGGGTGGCCGAAGTCATACATTCTTGCGAACTTGAGGAGAATATTGAGGCTGCGCACGAAGGCGCGGGCCGCCGTGCTCCGCATGTTGGTGTGTGTAGCCATGTTGCTGGGCAAAGGCCCCGTCTACTACAGATTCTGAGGATTGGAGGTGTGCCGGGCAATGGTACTCGTGTGCTAAATGGTACTAACGAATAGTCCTAGCGTGGGGTGGTAAGGAGGAGCCGGAACACCGGAGTGCACGATTCTTCTCTAGCCAATCTTCGACTTCGCCAACCTCGCCAAGGAGCGCTTGAGCCCCAAGTTCCTTCAGTCGTGCGCCGCGCTGGCGGCGCGCCTCGCTCCTACGCGGCAGGACGCCTACGAACGCCATTCTCGCCGACCGGGCCGCAAGCGCATCATCCACATTGTCCCCCACATATACGGCTACGCTTGGGTCATGCCCTTCGAGTATTTTTAGCAGTCCCTCCGGATCGGGCTTCCCGCGCTGGACTTCCTCAACTGTGACGATCCGCGAAAAGAATTCGCGGACCTTGCATCGGTCGAGGGTATGGTCCAGTTCCTGGTGCGTCCGGCCGGTGAATATGGCGAGTTCGGCCTTTTTCGCGAGCCGTCGCAGAATGGGACGCGGCAGCAGCCACTTTTCCCGGCGGACGTTTCCTCTGCCGTTCTTGCCCCAGTAGATTTCTTCGAATTTTCGTTTCACTGCTTTGTATTCGAAATTCCCCCCCAGTGAATTTACCCACGCTGTGGACAGTATCCAGTCATCGTTGAAGCCGGGCCGATTCTTCCAGCCATGCAGTTCCCTATGTGTGACGCGCTTGCCGGTGAAGAACCGAACGGTCTCGAGAGTCGACCGCTGAAACGAGCCTCGCGTGTCCACGAGGACGCCGTCCACGTCGAAAATGATCACCGCAGGCTGAGACGTCATTGGTTTCATTGCTTAGAGATCACAGAGTGGCCGACGAGGAGAATGGATTCTCTAGGACTGCGATCCTTCCGGTCCAAAGGAGTCATCCGGCGGTACCGCTGCTGCTTCCGATGATTTCGTTTCACTATGTTCTTCGAGAGCATCCGCCGGTCCGGCCTCCTCGCGCGTCGCCGTGGCAACCGCCGCCTCTGTGCTTGAGTCAGAGGGTGCGACAGCGGTGGCGGGTGCGGGAGCTGTGGTCGAAGCCGCAGGCGCACCAGCGGCTGCCGTCGCTGCCTTCAATGTTTCCAGCCGCATCCCCAAAGCACCGGCCAGCAAATCGAGGATAAGCTTCGCGCCAGCTGAATCAAGGTCTTTTGTTGGGTTGTACGCAGTAACTTCGAGCGCGGCGAGATGCTTGTGCTTGATGAAAACCTCAAGCGCTTCCCGAACCTCCTCGAGCTGCAAGCCACCCGACCCCGGATAATTCGTGGCTTGGAAATCCGAGATGACATCCACGTCGAAGTGCAAGATGAACTGGTAATTGCTCCCGTGGATCCGTTCGACGGCCGCCTCCGCCGCTGCCGCAGCACCCATGCGTTGCACGTCCGCTGCAAGGAAACGCCGAAGCGGCGACCGCTCCAACGCTTCTTTTTCGAGGGGATCGAGACGAGCGACGCCGAAAAGCACCAGGTCCGGCTCGCGGACCAGCGGTGGCTCGCTCCAGAACCGCACGAGTTCCGCGGCGCCGCGCCCCGTCAGGTGCGAGACCACCATGCCGTCAACGCAGCCGGATGGAGTCGTGGCAGGAGTGTTCATATCCGCGTCGCGGTCCATATAAATCATGCTGACATTGCGAAAATAGCGGCGGGCGCCCGCGACCGCCGCGAGGGCAACGGAGCAATCGCCGCTGATGATCAGCGGCAACGCACTTGATTTTACGGCTTGTTCGACGCGTGATTTGAGGGCTTCGAGCGAAGCAATCACGCGGGGCAAGTTCCTCGCGCGCGGGCTCTCCTCGTCTGGCTTGTACAACTGGGGAGGATCATCGCCGAGGTCGGTGACTTCATAACCAATCAGCCGGAGGCGTTCCACCAATCCCGCAGCCCGCAACGCCGCCGGCGCTCCTTCATGGCCAAGCGACATCGCAGCCGCACTCGTCGGCGCGCCTAACAGGGCAATCTTATTCGGCTGGCGGACGACTTTGACCGCCACGCATAGGCTCCTTGGAGTTGGCTTTGTCCCGCTGGATCAAAACCGGCTCAATGTGCGACCGGACCCTGCCGAGCAGCGAGTTCCGGCGGCAAGGTAAAACGCACGTCTTCCCGAATCAAATCCAAATCACGGTGGTTCGTAAATCCAAAACTGGAAAGGCGTTGGCTCACTTGCTCGACCAGAATTTCCGGAGCCGATGCGCCCGCCGTCAATCCGAGACTCTTGACGCCATCGAGCCAAGAAGAATCAATATCGTTGGCATCCTCGATCAATCGCGCGGGAACTCCAGCGCGCTTGGCCACCTCGACCAGTCGGTTCGAATTCGAACTGTTCGCCGAACCCACAACCAGAATCAAATCCACTTCTCGCGTCAGCGCTTCGACTGCTTCTTGTCGGTTTTGCGTGGCATAACAGATGTCATCCGTCGCCGGCCCGACGATACTCGGGAACCGCTGTCTCAGCCGCGCAACGATTTCCTGAGTGTCGTACAGCGAAAGAGTCGTCTGCGTCAGAAATGCGAGCCGATCAGGGTCCGCAACCTCGAGTTCGTCCACTTCTGCAACGCTGCCCACCACCACCGTTTGGTCCGGTGCCTCGCCTGACGTGCCCACGATCTCCTGATGATCGCGGTGGCCGATGAGGATGAGCGTCCGACCCTCGCGCGCGAATCGAAGCGCCTCGAGATGAACCTTTGTGACGAGCGGGCACGTCGCGTCGATCACGCGCAAGTTGCGCTCCTGGGCTTCGAGGCGCACGCGTGGAGGTACGCCGTGAGCACTGAAAACAAGCACGGCGCCCTCGGGCACCTCGCCGATCGATTCGACGAAGATTGCGCCGCGGCGCCGCAACTGATCTACGACATAGCGGTTGTGCACGATCTCATGATGGACATACACGGGCTGGCCATATGCCTCAAGCGCAAGGTCTACGATATCCACTGCGCGGACCACGCCCGCGCAAAACCCCCGCGGACGCACGCGCACGAGCGTCTTCGCACCGTTGTTCATTCCCTGAATGTTAGTCAGCGTCAATACGGGCTCCGTAACCTTGGTATTTTACCTGAACACCTGCTCACCCGCCAGTTCGTTTGACTCTACAGCATTCAAAGTGAGCACGAACCCGGGGAGCCGCACTAATGCTACTAGTTCGCTAGCTTTTTGCGACATCGGGGATCGAAATTGCTTCTTGGGAGAGAACTGAGGTCGTAACCGGAGGGGGCCGAGACGTTATCTTCAAACGGACAAAGAGGAGCTATTCCCGCTGATTTTCAAAGAGATCTTGCAGAGTAGACTGCAGATGGCGAAAAAGATCGCTTCTGCGGCCCTATTTCTGGTTTCGATCAGGCGAGCGCGGTTACTGGGCAGACTCTGAACCCGGATGGCGGAATGACTTTCTACTGATCTCTTCGAGACTGGCATAGCCGCGGCGCGCTGAGTCCGCAATCACACGGACGCCCGCTTCCGTCAAATCCAAGCCCCGCTCGCCGATTGCACCAACCAGATAGAAAATCCCGCCAAGAGACAGCAGGACGGCGAATCCCAATCCAAACAGCAACTCCGCGGCAAGCAATTCACGCACGAAGTACATCTGCAGCGTGAAAACAACCGCCAGGAACAACAGCAATCCCTTTCGAATCTTTGCTCTCTCAATGACCGTGGCCACAGATGTTCTTAGTTGCCCCAAACCGTTTTTCATGGACCCTCACCTAATCTCACTCCATGTGATGCACGAGACAGACCAAAGGACACGCGTGTAACTTATTGAAATCATTGGGGTCTGCAAAATCACAGAAACCGAAAAAGCTCTTTTCGGGAAAACCATTTCCGACACGGAAGGAACCGCTTAGCCCAATTGTGAATCTGTGCGCTGACGCTTTTTGGCGCCGCTTTTCGTCCGCAACCGCTTGAGGTTTGGTTTTTCTTCGCACAGCTTGAGAAGCGGCTCGGCGAATAACTTCCTCACGGTCCCGCTTCGGACAAGCCATGCCAACGTCTCGATAAAAAAATTGCGCGAGAAATGTTCGTATTTTTCCGGCGGCCAATCACGCATGGATTGATGCCGTACCATCGCCGCCGCCTCCACTTCATGGAAAACAAATCGCGGAGGCCGATGCGTTAAAAGCCGGATGTAATCGAACATTTTGCGCACGAGGCTATCTTTCTCGACCACGAGCGCGCGATGCAAGTTTCCGTCTGCAGGCGCCAAAGAAATGAAGACTATGCATTCCGGTGGGTGCGGCGCGAGAAATGCGAACCC
This sequence comes from uncultured Acidobacteriota bacterium, assembly GCA_963812565.1. Lineage (GTDB taxonomy): Bacteria > Acidobacteriota > Terriglobia > Acidiferrales > UBA7541 > Palsa-295. Next base: position 28,061 of record CAWEVR010000006.1, on the reverse strand, counting down.
CGCTTCGGAAATCAAATAGCCCACAAAGAACCCGGCAGAGCTGCTCGATTTGCAGCCGTCGGATTCCCCAAAGGGATCCGCTTTCGCCCGAGGGTGCAGGAACCAATATCCGCGAAGGCTGCCCCGGCGCTCAGCCACCGGCCGATATCCGCGCAAATAGGGAGTCCCGAGCGGGCGAATCCAGCCGCAGGCAGGAGGAGAAGAGTTGGTTTTCAATGGCAGACCGATTCAGCGGCCTTCAAAGGGGTAGCGATCCTGTGCGAGAACCGCATCTGCCACTCGCCGTCGCGCTGCAATTGTGTCGAAGGGGTTGTGCTTCGAAAAGCGCCGCAGGACGGCAAGTTGGGTGATGAGCGTGTCGCCATCCGTCGTCGCCGCCAGCGCCGTTCGCGCTTCTTTTTCCACGCGGTCTATCGCGTCGTAGATAAACGAGCGCGCGGCTTCGACCATGACGCTTGCCGCTGCGCCGCGAACGGAAAAGGCCTTCTGCGCCCGTCGAAGCGAGGACTCCATCGCGTAAATATCCATCACGACATTGGAGAGCGCTGCAACGATTTCCTGTTGGTCCGCGAGCTGTTCGCGGAATTTCTGCATCGCCGTTCCCGCTGCGAGCAGGAAAATCTTCTTTGCTTGCGCGACCGAACGCTCCTCTTCCGCGAACTCGCCTGAGGGTCCCTCTTCAAACGCTGGCCCGGCTAGGACCTCCTCCCCGAGTTTCATCGCCGCGGGGATCAGAGGCAAAACGCCGGCCATGGCGCGCTTCATCAGCATCTGAATGATGAGCATGCGATTGATTTCGTTCGTCCCTTCGAAGATACGGTTGATGCGGCTATCGCGATATGCGCGGGCGACAGGGTAGTCTTCGTGAAAACCATAGCCGCCGAAGATCTGCACGCCCTCATCCACGCAGAAATCCACCGTTTCGCTGCCGACCACTTTGCTGATCGAGCTCTCGATGGCATATTCCTCGAGCATCTGCATGGCCTGTTGCGTTTTGTCGGTGGCCGCATTCGGTGTTGCCACGGCCGCTTCGATCATTCCCGCCGAACGATAAATCATGGACTCTAGCGCATAGATGCGGATCGCCATCTCGCCGAGCTTCCCCTTGATCAGCCCGAATTCACAGAGCGACTTGCCGAATGCGGCGCGCTCCTTCGAGTACTTCGAAGAGGCTTCGAGAACTTTCTTCGCGCCGCCCAGGCAATACGCGCCAAGCGAAAATCGACCGACATTCAACGTATTAAACGCAACGATGTGGCCGCGTCCGATCTCATGCAGCAGGTTTTCTTTCGGCACCGGGGCGTTTTCGAAAAAGATCGGCACGGTCGAGGTGCCGCGAATGCCCATTTTCTTCTCTTCGGCGCCGACGGAAAATCCCGGGGTGCCCTTCTCCACGATGAAGCACGAAAACTTCTCGCCGTCCACTTTCGCAAAAACGATGAAGATGTCGGCGAAGCCGCCGTTCGTAATCCACATCTTCTGCCCGTTCAGGATCCAGTTCTTGCCGTCCGGCGAAAGGACGGCGCGCGTGCGGGCGGCAAGCGCATCCGAACCCGCCTGCGGCTCTGACAGGCAATAACAAGAAAGCTTCTCCCCGGTCGCAATCTTTGGCAGGAATTTTCTCTTCTGATCTTCGGTGCCGAAATAGACAATTGGAATCGTCCCAATCCCCCCGTGACCACCATGCGAAACAGCAAACGATGCATAGCCGGCCAACTTTTCAGCCAGGACGGTCGCTGAAACTTTGTCGAGCCCCGAACCGCCATAGGCTTCCGGGATCGCGCCGCCTAGAAGGCCGATCTCGCCAGCATTTTTGAGCATCTTCGCCATGAGTCCTTCTTTGTGCTGCTCGAGCTCAGGGATCACGGGGACAAGTTCCTTCTGCACAAATTCCTCGGCTGTCCGGCCGATCAGCCGTTGGTCGTCGGTGAGGTCCGCAGGCGTGAAAATATCTTCGGGGCTGCTCGATGTGATCAGAAATGCGCCGCCGCGATTCAGCGCTTGAGATGCCGTAGTCGTAGCCATGACGAGTCCTCGCTTTTGGTCGCTTCCCGGATGGAGAAATCCCATTCTCTCGCCGATTGGAGCGGAGCGCAATGGACCAGCCTCAATGTATTGCCGTTTTGTTCGTGTGGACGGAGTTAGCCGGAAAACTCACCCGATCGCACCCAGAAGAGGTGATTCCCCACTCTGTGGTGGCGCAGGATTCTCTTATTGACAAACTAATTTGTCTTGACAGATCATGAGTTCTATATTGAAATTGCGTCGAGAGTACATCATTGGAAAGCCACGCACCATCGCCCGCTTGGGACCTCGTTGCCGAAATGCACCGGGCCAAAGCCCTCCTTCATCCATTGCGTTTGCGGATCCTCGGGGCCCTGCATGAGCCTAATTCCGCCTCCGGGCTTGCCCGACGCCTGCGCCTTCCCCGCCAGAAGGTGAACTATCACGTGCGCGCGCTCGCCCGAGCGCATTTCCTTGAGCGCGCGGGACAACGTCGTCGCCGCAACATGATTGAGAGGCTATACCGCACGTCGGCGCAAAGCTTCATGCTCTCCCCTGAACTGCTTGGACACCTGGGGCTGCCGCAGGGGCACGTAGAGGACGCATTCAGTGCCGCCTACCTGCTCGGGCTCATGGCGCTTGCGCAAACCGAGCTGGGGCGCGCAACCCGAGAGGCTGCGAAACAGAAGAAACGGCTCTCGACGCTCTCGATTAGCTCGGAGCTGCGTTTTGAGAGTGCTGAGCAGCGCGCGCGATTCTCTGCTGAATTGCGCCGCGCAATCGTGGACACCATCGGTCGATTCGCTTCCCCTCATACACTTTCGGATGGGGCGGCCGGGACAGGCCGACCCTATCGACTGATTCTCGGCTGTTACCCAATTCCACCGAAGCAAAAGGAAGACTTGCGCTTGGGAGGCCGCATCCGATGACTGAAGAAAAGAATTTTGACCACAAGGGTCGGGTTATCCGCGCCGAGACTCGCACTTCAGCCACGCCCCAGCAGGCTTATGAGGCCTGGGCCGACCCCGATAAAATCGCGCAATGGTTCGTAGACCGCGCCAGCGGCGAAGCAACGCCGGGCGGCACGATGACATGGTTCTTCGACAAGTTCGGCTTCGAACTTCCCTACAAAGTACTCGCGGCCGAACCGGGAAAACTCTTTGTTCTGAAGTGGGAGCCGCAGCAGGGCGACGCCGGGATTCTCGAAGTTCGGATCGAGCGCGAGGGCGGAGCAACGCTCGTCCGGCTCATCAACTCCGGCTTCCGGGAGGACGCCGCGTGGAATGAAGAATACGAAGGAACCGTCTCCGGCTGGCAAATGGCGCTGGCAATCTTGAAGTACTATCTCGAAAATTTCTTCGGACGCGGCAAGACGTCGTTGCTTGTCTTGCGGCCCGCGTCATTTCAATACGATCAACTCCTGGATCATTTTATGGACGCGCGGAAACTCGCCGTGTGGCTGACGACATCCGGCGCCATCGGGAAGGTGGGCGATTCCTGCCAGCTTGATCTGCGTAACGGAGGCAAGCTGACGGGCCGGGTCCTCGCGATCACAAAGAGGGAAGTCGCTCTATCTTGGGAAGAGATGGGAAGCACGCTGGAACTTAAAGGTTTCTCAATGGGGGGACAGCGATTGATGGGCGTACGATGCTTTTCTTGGAAGATGAATGCAGACCACGCAAAGAAGCTCGAAGGCCAGTTGGAAGCTGCCGTGGAACGATTGGCGGCAATTTTCCCCGCTCCGGCGGCGAGTACGGGTTTTGCGCCGGGCAAGTCGCCATTTGAGGAGAAGCCATGAACGACATTGAAATCGAAGAGCGCTGGGGAGACGAACTGTAACGCATCCTCACATAGCAAAGGAGAAGCGATGGGACATCCCGTTGTGCATTTCGAGATTGGCTGCAAGGACAGCGCCAAGACGCAGGAGTTCTACGCGAAGCTTTTTGGTTGGAAGATCCAGCAAGCGGGACCGGCCGCGATGATCGATGCGGGCGGAGGAATCACGGGCCACATCACGGCGCTGGGCCACGAGCCACATCACTACACGATTTTTTATGTCGAGGTGGAGGACGTGCAGGCGTGCTTGGAAGAAGCGAAATTGCTCGGAGGAAAGACTCTTGTCCCGCCCATGGAAATTCCTACGGGAACGTTTGCGTGGATGGCCGATCCGGAGGGAAACACGATTGGACTCTGGAAGCCGGCGAAAAAATAACACACGGAGAACAACACATGATCATGCGAATGCTGAAAGTTGCGACGTTGGCAGTCGTGCTGGGAGCGGTATGGCCGGCGGGTGCACGGGCACAAGACAAGTCTTCGGCGGACAAGAAGCCAGCCGAGATGAAAATCCCGCAGCCTGGGCCGGAGATGGAACGCCTGAAATTTCTGATTGGAACATGGGACGTAAGCGCGGAATACGAAAAATCGCCGATGACTCCGGGAGGCGGGAAGATTATGGGTTGGTACAAGGCTCAGCTCGGCCCCGGAGGTTTTTCGATCATCGCAGATTTTGAAGAGGATGGGCCGATGGGGAAGGAAATCGGTCACGAATTGCTCTCGTGGGATCCCAAACAAAATGCTTATGCGACAGTCACCGTGGGGAATGCATTTCCCGGCGCCGTTATGGGCACCTCGCGTTGGGAAGGGGAAAACCTCGTCACGGAAATACAATTCGACGCGGGGGGCGGCACCGTCCACTTGCGAAGCGTGTATTCCAATATTCAGGCGAAATCCGTACACATCGAGGAATCGATTCAGGGTGCTGACGGGACGTCTCAGGTGATATACAAGGCGGACGCGATAAAAAAATAAAGCTCCGAAGATTGCGCCGCCGGTAGGCCGGACCCAAGAGGGCTTGAAGATTGACAACCGAGGCGGCGGTCGCGTACAAAGCTCGTCAATCCACCGGCCCGCCCGGCAATCCGGCTCCATCTCAATTCTCGGAGGCATGACATGGGCAAGAAGATCCTGTTGGGCACGATTCTCGGCGCTGTTGTTGTTTTTCTGATGAGTTCCATCTTCCATATGGCGACGCATCTCGGCGAGGTCGGGGTTCAGGCCTTACCAAACGAGGAGGGAGTGCTCGCGGCCATGCGCAGCTCGATTCACGAGCCGGGCTTCTATTTCTTTCCGGAGCCGAACATGGCACCCGGAAGGAGCAAGGAACAGATGCAAGCCGATAGTGCAGCGTATCTTGCGAAGTACAAAGAGGGCCCGACAGGAATTCTGATTTACAGCCCTGGCGGTGTGGAATTGCAATTCGGCAAACTGCTCGTCTACCAGTTTCTCTTCGGTCTCGCGGGCTCCTTTCTGGCCTCATGGATATTGGGGGTCACTGCGGGCGCGACAAGTTACGGGACACGCGCGCTGATCGTCGTGGCCGCCGCGCTCTTTGGAGGGATCGTCTACACGCTACCGTATTGGAATTGGTATAGATTTCCGACCAACTACATCATCGCGGAGATCGGAACGATGGTCGTGAGCTGGGCCGTCGCGGGGCTCGCGATGGCCGCGGTTGTAAAGAAGTCGGCGGCCCCGTAGCCACACGGCTATTTGTTGCCCGTGCACGGGGAGATTTCGACAGTGGAAGTGGCGCTGGCGGCAGCTTACGAGACGCGCTCGAAGATTCCAGCGGCGCCCATTCCACCGCCGACGCACATCGTCACCAAACCATAGCGACCGTTTTGGCGTTCGAGTTCACGCAAGATCGTCGCTGTCAGCTTCGCTCCCGTACAGCCAAGCGGATGCCCGAGCGCAGTCGCGCCGCCGTTGACATTGATGCGCGCGGGATCGAGCCCGGCAAGTTTAATCACGCTCATCGCCTGCACGGCAAACGCCTCGTTCAGTTCGATGACATCGATCTGCTCGAGTTTTAGACCAGCAATCTTGAGCGCCTTGGGGATCGCGTACACCGGTCCGACGCCCATTTCCTCCGGCAAGCAACCCGCCGTCGCAAAAGCAACGAACCGTGCAAGCGGCTTCAGGCCGAGCGTGCGAGCCCGGTCCGCGCTCATTACCACCGCCGCTGCAGCGCCATCGCTCATCTGCGAGCTGTTCCCCGCAGTCACGATGCCGTGCAGGTGAAACGCCGGCTTTAATTTTCCGAGCGCTTCGAGAGATGTGTCGGCGCGCGGGCCTTCATCGGTGTCGAATGTCATTTTCACCGTCTTCGGGCGCGACCCGTTCGAGGAACCGTTTGCGCCGTTTTCGAGGACCGTGTAGCTGACTTCGATCGGCACGATTTCGTCTTTGAATTTTCCCGCGGCGATTGCTGCAATCGCTTTGCGGTGGCTTGCGAGCGAGAATTCATCCGCTTGCTCGCGTGTGATTCCGTACTTCTTCGCAAGATTCTCCGCCGTCAGCCCCATGCCGAGATAAGCGTCGGGATAATTGTCCATCAGCCAGGGATTCGGAGAAATCTTGTTGCCGCCCATGGGGACCATGCTCATGGATTCGGTACCGCCTGCAACTGCAACTTCACCCTGTCCGGCCATGATTCGCTCCGCGGCCAAGGCAATCGCTTGCAGGCCGGACGAGCAGAAGCGATTGATGGTCATCGCGGACACATCCGTAGGCAATCCGGCGCGTAGCGAAGCAATCCGCGCCACGTTCATTCCCTGCTCCGCCTCAGGCATCGCGCAGCCCAGAATCACATCTTCAATTTCTTTAGGGTCAAGGCCCTTGGCTCGCGCGACCGCTTCCTTGATCACGACGGCAGCAAGATCGTCGGGCCGCGTCGCTCGCAACGTTCCCTTCGAAGCTTTCCCGACCGCTGTCCGTACCGAACTCACGATCACTGCCTCGCGCATAGGTCACCTCAATTGAACAGCCGAGCTACCATCTTTTATGAATGCACTTATTGGATGCCAGATAACACAAAAAAGCAACAGCGCGGGATCAGGCCGTTCGCTCGATAATCTCAAGACTCAAATGTATGGATGGATTGCCGCTAGAGGCGGAACTTGACCGTCACCATCATTTGCACGGAGATCGGTTGGTTATTCAACAGCAAAGGCTCGTATTTCCATTGGCGGACGGCATTGAGCGCGGCATCGCGCAACAGGGACGGGCCGGAGACGACGTGCATTTTCGCTACGCTGCCATTCTTGTCGATGGTCGTCTCGATGACCACGTCGCCCTGCACAGCCGTTTTCTGCGCCAAGGCCGGATAAACCGGCTTCGTGGAGGATATCAGGCGCGGCTCCTTCACCTGCCCTCCAACTCGCACCGGGCCCTCTGGCGCGGGAAGAGGAGGTGGCGGAACGGCGTTGTTGGAAGAGGAAACGATAGCAGAAAGCCCGTCACCCTGTGGAACGGAACTCGCATCTGGCTCCAGCGTAGGCGCGGCGTCATAGGGAACGGGTTCAGCGCGCGAAGCCGTGACCGGATGAGCATTCAGCGCATCTGTCACCATGCCTGCCGTCACACCAGGTGCCGCCTGTTTCTTTGGCGCAGCCGGAGCGGATCCCTCGACGGGGGAATTCGCGCTGGCCTTTGGAGGATTCGCATTCACCGGAATTGCCGGTCCGCTTGACGGATTCGCCGGCTGGCCCGTTCTCATCGGGGCTGGATTGGGCAGGTTTGCTGCATTCAAAGGAGTCGCTTGGGCCATCGTCTCTGGCGCTGACTGCGGTGTTGCCGAAGAGGTTGCGCGCGGAACATAGTTGCGAGCGGGTCGCCCCCAGAAATAGAACACTCCTGCAGCCACACTCGCAACAACGAGCGCAATGCTAGCAGCGACGAATAGCCAGTTTTTTGGGGGCTTGTCAACCTTGGCCTTGGATTCCGCAATGCTCGAATCCATGCGGGCATCAAACTCTTCCGCCGGCGCCGCGTGGCCGGAAACGAGTGTCGCGCCGCCGGCAAAGCTTCCAAACGTCCTGCGCGACGAGTCGGAAGTCTCGAGGGCGCTGGTCGAAGATTCTTCTTCAGCTTCGAAATCTGGCGCAATCGCGCGATTCGACACCGAATCTGGCTCGTCGTCCTGCAATTTGGCCATCGAAGGCGAAGCAGGCTCGGCGGCCGGTGGAGCGGGCGGAAACGGAATCACGGAGGCAAACTTGTTTGCATCCGAAGCTGAAAATTCTGTAAAGCTCTGGGCCGGTCCAGCTGCTCTTGTCGAGGTGGTCGCCGACGCCGCAGGCTGCACTTCTTCCTGCGAGCCAATCGAGATGAATGATGGCGCCGACTTTTTGTGCGAACTCAAGGGCATCGAAGCCGCACTGACCGGTTTCGGTTCTATCGGGGGTGCTTCCACGCTTGGAGGCTTCGGAGATGGACTAGCGTGAGGTGGAGCGGGAGCCCAGGAGACGTCCGGCGCGGGGGGAATGTGTCTCGCCTTTGATTCTGGCTGCGTTTCGTTGACAGTCACCGGTGGCGCCGACGCAATCTTGGTTGCAGGTGCGGCATCATCCGACGAAACCTGCGCGCCCCAGAAGCCCGCCTGCTGATGGGTGAACTCTACTTCGACGTAGCCTTGCGCATTCGAAAATGTTCGGACCTTTACGACGCGGCAAATGGCATCTTGTCGCGACTGCATGTTCGTGAGGACGAGCATCTGTCCGATGCTTACAGAGGAAGCAAGCCTCAGAACGGCACCCTGAGGAAATACGATCATCGTGGTCGTTTGCTCTTCGAACGGTTCTGTACTCGGTGAACTTCCCCGCGCAGATTCAGCTACGCCCGACCCGTGCACCTTGACAGGAATCTCGAGCGAAACCGCGTCGGATCGAAGATGGCTGGACGCCGATTTCGCCGGAGCCCCGCCCTGCGAAATCGCGGTATCACTAGCTGGATTTGCGACTTCGACTGTGTCTTTGGATAGTGGTGCCATCGTCTTTGCCGGCAGTCCGCCGTCCCCCGAAAAATGGCCAACTACATATATTGAGATTTTCATCGGGAGTGACAAAGTGCGGCAATAGTACCTTCGTACTGCCTGGGAACATTTTCGTGGGAAGGTCGTTTGTAGAGACAGAAGGAACGACGGGTCTCGGGGACCCGCTCGCGCGAGCCCCCATGGTAAAAGGACCTGAATTTCCCGAAGGGATCAGAATTGCTTTACAAGCGTTCCGATCGCAATACGCGTTCGGTCATTTTCTTGAATGAGGGCCGTGTTGCTGTCGATGACGTACACACTTAGCCCAAAGACATTCGTGTGCGACAGATTCGGGATGAGGTTACCGTTGTTTCCGTAGCCAATCGCGCTCTGAGTGCCGAGCGTGCTGCTGCTCTGGAGCGCAATGTTCGGAAACAGCCCGTCCACGATATTCGCAGCGTTGTTGATGTCGAGCGTACCGAGACTGACGGCACCGCTGGCGCTCGACGACAACTGGCCGCTTACATCCTCCTCAGATCCCGCAGTCGCGAGATCCACGCCTGTCAGGTTAATGCCATAGCTACCACCTGTGAGAGCCACCGCCGACTGTGGGTACGCCGCTCCCGACGAAACGAAGCCTCCATCGACGTTGGCATTCTCGATCATTTGAATGCTTCCGTTCGCAGCCACATAAAACACGAAGCGGAACGCATTGGGGCCTCTTACGGAGAGAGTCCCGCGACCCAGGCCGCTGATAGCGGTGATCGTGTATGGAGCCGAACTTAGCGTCTGATTCGTATTGTTTGCGATCGTGTTTTCGAAATCTTGCTTACCACCTGTTATGTTGCCATTACCGTCCGATTGGAAGACGCCGCCAACGGAAAACACAGGATAGGTGACGCTCTCACCGGCCGCGGTGAAGGCGTAGTTAGAATTGGCAAGGGCCGGGGTAGCGGCAGCGGCAAATACATCCCCGGCCGTCGCGGCCACCGTATCGAATTCCACGAGTTTCAGATGCGTGCTGTCGACGACATAAAAATAGAAGCTGAGGGAAGTTGCAAGCGCACTGCTTGTTAATGTGATCTGCCCCTGACCATTCGCGTCCACTACAGTATAAAGTCCGGTCAGCGTGGTGTCGCCGGTCGTGACTGTCAACATCACGCCAGCCTCGTTGTAGTCCCAGATTCCGGGGCTGATGTTTCCTCCACCGGCGCTCGTGAAAGATCCGGCAATCGCAACCGGGCCGTTACCGTCCACACCGGCAAGATTGAAAACGTAATTGCCATTGGGTATTGCCGCGGGGATCGTCTGCTGGTCAATTGTTCCACTCCCCGTTATGAAACTGCCCGCGGTCGAGGCATCAAATTCTATGAGCAGAGCGCTCGTGGGAGAGGTCATGACAAAACTCCAATCAAATGCGCCACAATGCGCGGTTTGTATCGTGGCCGTCCCTCGCCCGTCGCCGCCAATGGTGTAGGTCCCGCCGCTAATGGTGTCGCCCGCCTCTGAGCAAACGCTGCCATTATAGGTGTACTCTCCGCCGTTCATGATGGTCCCGTTGCCGTTGGTCTGGAAACTGCCGCCGGCAACAGCGAGCGAAGGCGAAGGATTTGTGGAAAGGAAATCGGAGCCGCTGAAAGAAAATGCATAGTGACCGGCGGGCAACAAATTGGCGAGTTGAATTGTCGCCGCGGCCGTTCCCGTTAGACTTGCCGCTGTCGTAGCCGTAATCGTGACCACGCCACCCGTGGGAGGCCCGACCGGTGCGGTGAAATTCCCAAGCGAGTCTATCGAGCCAGCGGACGCGGACCAGGTGACTGCGACGGGCGCGCCACTTTGCGTTGCCGTAAAGGATTGCAATCCGCCGCCGGCAACCACAACGAGCGAAGGAGACACGAGGACGCCTTGCGCTGCAATGATCGTGATTGATGCCGTGTTGGAGGCCGTCTTGTTATCTTGCTGCGAAACGGCCGTAATCGAGACCACTCCACCGTTTGCGGTTGGTGGAGTTGCGGGCGCGGTGAAAACACCACTAGTGCTAATGCTGCCGGTCGTCGTTGCGTTTCCGCCTGACACCCCATTCACTTCCCAAGTCACAGCGTTATTCGTCGCGTTGGTGACAGTAACGGAGAAAATCGCCGTGCCGCTCACGGGTACATTCCCTGAAGTAGGTGAGATCGCAACGGTAGGGGGAACGACTATCACGTGGCCGCCACCACTGCCACAAGCGGAGAGGCTAAGAAGGCCTCCAACTCCAACAGCCAGTAGCAAAAGGAGTCGCGTTCTCTTTTGCATCAGAGGCCTCCTTTGTTTTGTGACGCGCCGGACAAGCTGCGAGGCAGCGCCAGCGTCCGGACAGGAACGCCTTTGGTGCTGCGGAGAGTAAAGGTCTTGCCATCCGAACTCAGCTTGCGGGCAAGGAAAACGTTCTGCCCGTTGGCGTTGGCCATCATGCCCACCAGTTCGACGCTCTGGCCCTGCGCGAGCGCCAGATACTTCGCGACGCTCGCTGCACCCAGGTGCACGTCTACGTCGCCTTGCGACGACTCGACAGAAATGTGCGATCCGAAAAACTCCCCCGAGCTGAGGGTTTCAATCTTGCTGATGGCCCCCGAAACGGTGATTTCCTTCGACACATCATAAATTACTGCTTGCGAGCCCGATGCAGAGGCTCCGGCGGTTGCAGCGTCTTGAGCATTCGCGCGCTGCACAGGCAGTAGAAGACCGATAGACACGGCAGCCAAGAACAGTAGCTTGCAGATTGGAGTCCTGGTCATGCTTTTCTCCTCAGGGATATATGTTCTATTGCAATTTCGGGCGAATAAAGTTCCAGCGAATTTCTTCCTGTTTTTTGACGCCAAAAACGCCATGATGTTTGCACAGGTCGGCCCTGCTTCGTTATCTCTGATGCAGATTTCCCCCTTTTAGTAACCCGTCACGCGCTTAAAAGTTGCTCCACGGAACGCAGCGGCCGGAGAACGCTTTTAGTTGCGGAGAGGTTTGCCGGTCTTGAGGGTGTGGGCGATCCGCTGCTGGGTATTGCGCTGGCCGCAAAGTGAGACGAAGGCCTCTCGCTCAAGATCGAGGACGTACTGCTCGGACACCGTTTGCGGTGCGGTAATCCCGCCGCCGGCGAGTACGTAGGCCAGCTTGCGGCCGACGACGGCATCGTATTCCGTGATGTATTGGCCCCGGAGCATCATGTGGATGGCAAGTTTTGCTCCGGCGAGGAACTCTTCGCCGAGAACTCGGATTTCAGCCGGCGCCGGTGGATGGTATCCGGCGCGCACCATCGATAGAGCGGTCTGTTTGGCATCGGCAACCTGACGATCGCGATTCATGGCGATCAAATCCGAGGGGCGCAGGTAGCCGAGGCACCGGGCTTCTTCGCCGCTGGTAGAGACCTTGGCCATGGCGATGTTCTCAAAGACGGGCTTGAGAGCGTGGAACAGATCCAAGCTCTCGCCGCCCGCGGCATGTTCGTTCGCGCGGATGAGCATCTCTTTCGTTCCGCCGCCCCCGGGAATCAACCCCACGCCTGTCTCAACCAATCCAATGTAGGCCTCGGCCGCAGCGTGGATGCGCGCCGCATGAAGGCTGATTTCGCACCCTCCGCCGAGCGCCATTCCCTGGGGCGCGGCGACAACCGGCCTGGGCGCATATTTGATGGCCATGTTGACGCGTTGAAATTGCCTGACGGCGAGATGAATGTCGTCCCACTCGCCTTCCTGCGCGCCGAGGAGGACAAGCATCAGATTGGCGCCCACGGAAAAATTCACGGCCTGATTGGCGATGACCATGGCGTCGAATTCGGAGCCGAGGCGGTTGATGCCGGCATGAATCATGGCCACGAGGTCGCCGCCGATCGAATTCATCTTGGAATGGAATTCGCAGCAGACCACGCCATCGCCAAGATCGATGAGGCTTGCGCCCGCATTTTTTTGGACGACGGGAGTGCGCTCCTTCAGCGATTTCAAAATGATAATTCCGGCTGGCTCTTCCGTAGGCTTGAGCGACGCGGTCGTAAGATCGAAATAGCTCGTGCGGCCCTTTTCGGATTCGTAGAAGGATTTCTTCGGTGATGCGAGAACCTTTGAAATGAGCGGCGGGATCTGTTTGCGGTCGCGCTCAAGCGCTTGCGCCATTCTTTCAACGCCGATCGCGTCCCACACCTCGAACGGTCCGAGCTCCCATGCGAATCCCCAACGCATCGCGCGGTCCACGTCCACGACAGTATTGGCGATTTCCGGGAGACGCCGCGCTGCATAGAGGCACGACTCGCTCAAGCACGCCCAGAGGAAGCGATTCGCTTTGTCGCCGCCCTTGCCATCGAGCGCTGGACCGAGCAGCGCGCGCAGGCGGTCGCGCGTGTCTTCGATACCCTTTCCCGCTTCGATCGAGCCGAATTTCGCCTTCTGGCGCGGACGGTATTCCATTTTCTGCACGTCGAGAGTGAGGATTTCCGAGTCGCCATCTTTCTTGACGCGCTTGTAAAAACCACCGCCGGTCTTTTCGCCGAGCCAGCCGCGCTTCATCATTTCCTCGACGAACTCGGGAACGCGGTACATCTCGCGCGATTCGTCGTCGGGAATATTCTCATAGATGTTGCGGACGACATGGGCGAGGACATCGAGGCCTACAATGTCCGCTGTGCGGAAGGTCGCCGACTTGGGTTGGCCGATGGCCGGGCCGGTGCAGGCGTCCACTTCCTCCACCGTCATGTCGAGCGCCTGCATTTGGCGAAGAACGTTGAGCATGGCATAAGTGCCGATACGGTTTGCGATGAAGTTGGGAGTGTCCTTGGCAACGACGACGCCCTTGCCGAGCCGAAGGTCGCAGATTTCATCGAGCGAATCGAGCACCTCGGGGCGGGTTTTCGGCCCGGGAATCAGTTCTACCAATTTCATGTAGCGTGGCGGGTTGAAGAAGTGCGTGCCGGCCCAATGCTGCTGAAAATCCTCGGAGTGGCCCTCGGCGATCAAGTGGATCGGCAGGCCTGATGTATTTGAGGTGACGATGGTCCCAGGCTTGCGTACCGCCTCCACGCGCGAGAACAGATTCCGCTTGATCTCCAGATTCTCCGCGACGGCTTCGATGATCCAGTCCACTTCGCCACACAATGCAAGGTTGTCGTCGAAATTGCCGGGCGTCACGAGTCGCGCCGTTTCGGGTGTGAAGAACGCAGCCGGGCGCGATTTCCTTGCCGCTTCGAACCCCGCCAGAACGATCCGGTTGCGCACCGCCGGAGTTTCCAAAGTCAAACCCTTCCGCTTTTCCTCCGCATTCAGTTCGAAAGGGACGATATCAAGCAAGAAGCACGGGATCCCGGCGTTGGCCAGGTGAGCAGCGATACGCGCCCCCATCGTTCCGGCGCCGAGCACAGCTACTTTTTCGATTCTCTTCTTCATGGAGCGGTCCAATGCGATGGACGAGGTTACAAAAGCGGTACCGGACGGTCAACCGGAAAGACCGGGGGTCCGCAAAGTGCGATAATGTGAAGACAGAGGCGCTAGATGGGAACGACAGTTAAGTGGCTCGGGAGAGCCATCCGCGGGTTGCGGTCGTTTGCGTACTACCGCTCCGATGGCCAGCGGCCGAAGCTTGGCCTGGCGCTCGGAGGCGGATTTGCGCGCGGGATCGCGCACATCGGCGTCCTGAAGGTGCTCGAAGAGAATGAGATCCAGGTCGATTGCATCGCCGGGACGAGCGTCGGAGCGCTGGTCGCTGCTGCATACGCCAGCGGCACGACGCTTGATGAGATGGCACGCCAAGGGAGCGCGACTCGATTCCGCGATTTCGGCCGCTGGACGCTCTCGCGTATGGGCATGGCCTCGAATGAGCGCCTGGAAGATTTTCTCGATCGGTTTACGACGTCAAACAATTTCAGCCAGATGCATATTCCCCTTAGCATCGTTGCGACCGATCTACTCAAAGGTGAAACCGTTCACTTTATGGACGGCGAGATTGGACCGGCGCTGCGCGCATCATGCGCGTATCCGGGTCTATTCCTGCCCGTTGATTACCGTGGGCATCTCCTCGTGGACGGGTTTCTCACCGAGCAGGTCCCGGCGCCCGCAGTGCGGGAGATGGGCGCCGAAGTCGTCATCGGCGTTCACCTTGAGCCGGGGCTTCTGGACTCGAAACCGCGCAACACGATCGAAGTGATTAGCCGATCCTTCTCCATCATTCAGACCACCGCGCACCAGCCGTGGCGCCGGGATGTCGACGTGCTCATCGAGCCGGACGTTCATCATGTTTTGTGGGATGAATTCCCAAGGACGCCGCAGCTCATCGTCGCCGGTGAGGACGCGGCGCGTCTCGCCCTCCCCAAGATCAAAGCGCTGCTTGCTCGCAGTCCGGACGAGCTCCAAGGTGGCCGTGATTCCTATCTCTCCTCCGAAGAATCCGGTTAGGTCTAAATCGCGCCGGTGCTAACCACCCGGCCGGTGCCGCGTCGAATTGGGGGTGAGGAGTCGAACTTCTCCGGCGATGACCGCTGCAACGCCCCAGTCATACGTTGGAGGAGTTCGGCTCTTCCTTACCCCAAGTTGCGCGTTGTGAGAAGAAATAACGCGAGGTGAATTCTAGCCCTGTGATGCCGCCGACCTCGGACTAACTCGCTTCGCGGATTTCCACTTTTACCGGCTGGCCGTTTCCCTTCCCTCGCTTGGTGAACCATTCGCTCATCGCAGCAGCGAGCCTCGCCGGATCCACGCTCAGGCCTGTTTCCAGGAGTCCTTCGCCGACTGGTAATGTGTCGTCGAATTCCGCGGAGCCCGTGAAATTCCGCATACAAAAGCTATCAAGCCACTCGAGCGGCGCGGGTCGTCGCTCATTGCCGATCCATATCTCCGCATTGAGCTTTCGCGCATACATGTTGCGGGAAGTATAACATTACACACTCAGGCGAGGCCTTTTCGCGGCCCTCGCCTTGCATTTCCAATGGGCGTGCCCTACACTTTTCTTCTTAAGCGCTTCTGTTTCACCTGTTGCGACGCGTTCAGGCCAATGGCCGGGCGACGTCTCCCGCGCGAAAATCTTTGGAGGTTCGGTGCCTACACCTCTTGAAAACTGGGCCGAAGAATCTGCACGCCTGACGAAGCCTGCCAAAATTGTGTGGTGCGACGGCTCGGCGGCGGAAAATGACCGTCTTACTCAGGAAATGCTCCGCGACGGCACCTACCTCGAACTCAACCAGAAGACTTTCCCTCACTGTTACCTTCACCGCAGCAACCCAAACGATGTCGCGCGCACTGAAGGCATAACTTTTATCTGTTCGCGCGAGAAGGTAAACGCCGGTCCCACGAACAACTGGATGGCGCCCGCCGAAGCAAAAGAAAAGGTGCGGCCGCTGTTCGATGGCGCGATGAAGGGGCGCACCATGTACGTGGTGCCGTACATCCTTGGACCCGCCAATTCGCCCTACAGCAAAGTGGGCGTCGAGATCACCGATTCGGCGTACGTCGTCGCGAGCATGCGCATCATGTCGCGCATCGGCAAAGTCGCTCTCGAGCGACTGGGAAAATCTGACGACTTCGTCCCCGGACTTCATTCGCTGGGGGATTTGAACCCCGACCGGCGCTTCGTACTCCATTTCCCCGAGGAAAAATTGATTTGGAGCGTGGGTTCAGGCTACGGCGGGAATGCACTGCTGGGGAAAAAGTGCTTTGCGCTGCGGATCGCGAGCTGCATGGCGCGCGAGCAGGGCTGGATGGCCGAGCATATGTTGATCGTCGGCCTCGAGGACCCTTCGGGAAAAGTGTCGTACATGGCGGCCGCTTTTCCGAGCGCGTGCGGCAAAACGAATCTGGCGATGATGGTTTCGGCCCTCCAGGACAAAGGCTATCGCGTTTGGACGGTCGGGGACGACATCTCCTGGATGCACGTCGCATCCGACGGCACGCTGCGCGCCATCAATCCCGAGGCGGGATTTTTCGGCGTCGCGCCGGGGACCAACGCAAGGACCAATCCGAATGTCATGAATGCGATGCGCCACGATTCCATCTTCACGAACGTCGCGCTGACGCCCTCGCGCGACCCGTGGTGGGAGGGGATCAACGGCGCGGCGCCCGAGGGACTCATCAATTGGAAGGGCGAGCCGTGGTCGCCGAGCAAAGGCCCCGCGGCGCAGCTCAATTCGCGTTACACGGTTCCGGCCGCGCAATCCCCTTCGATCTCCTCGCACTGGGAGGATCCTGAGGGCGTACCGATTTCCGCGCTCATTTTCGGTGGGCGACGCGCGCGGCTTGCGCCGCTGGTTTACGAATCACGGAATTGGCAGCACGGCGTTTTTGTGGGCGCGACCATGGCTTCGGAAACCACGGCAGCGATTACCGGCGAAGTCGGCGTTTCGCGCCGCGATCCCATGGCCATGCTTCCTTTCTGCGGATACAACATGGCCGATTATTTTGGGCACTGGCTCGAAATGGGCAAAAAGCTCAAGCATCCGCCGAAAATTTTCCATGTGAATTGGTTCCGGAGAGACGCGAGCGGAAAATTCCTCTGGCCGGGCTATGGTGAAAATGTGCGCGTGCTGAAATGGATGCTCGACCGCATCGAAGGCCGTGCCGCGGCTACGGAAACTCCCATCGGCAATGTTCCCGCGCCGGGTTCTCTCATGCTCGATGGGCTTTCCGTCTCGCGCGAAGCGCTCGACGAGCTGCTGCGCGTGGATGCGAACAGCTGGGTCGAAGAAGAGCAAGCTACGGGAAAATTCTTCGAGAAATTCGGGGAGCGGCTCCCGCAGGAAATTCGCCAGGAGCACAAGGCTCTCGCCGAGCGGCTTCAACGCTCGAGCGTCGTCACAAAGTAAAGCCTCGCGGCACAAGCCTCACGAAAAAATGTCTGCTACAAGATCGTCTGAATTTCCGCGTCGACGGAGACATGCGTCTGGGGAAATCCGTCGATGGAGTAGCTTTCGCCCGAAGTGTTGCGGAAATGGAGAAAGCGGCTGATGTGGTAATCCTCGTCGAAGATTCCGAAGACTCGTTCGGTGTCGTCGCGCGAGAGCCCGAAAGACACAAGCGGTGCGGGCTCGCCGTAGCCGCCTGCGATCCCCAGATACATCTCGATGAATTCGCGCAATTGCATATTCAGATCCAGACGTACGCGCCTGCTTCGCCATACGGCAGATTCATGTAGAACACATTGGCCTCCTGAATCTTTAGGAACGCGTCGCAAAGCTTTCGCGCGCCGTGCGCAGCGCAGAGAACCACTCCCGCGCCCTCGCGGATTCGCTCGACCTCATCAAGACTCGCAACCTGCTCGCGCGAAAACCAAAGCCAAGTGGCAGGGCGCGCGCAGACTTCGCACGCCCGGCCATCCTGCGCCAGGCGCTGTTCGATCGCGGCTGCGACTTCCGGGGCGAGCCCGGCGGCTTCGAAATCCGGCGTCGCGACGAAAAAGTACTGCGTGAAGGTGTCTGCATCCGGCTCAAACGCCACCACGCGGCCCGCATAGGATTCAAGCTCGCCGGCCACGATCTCGATCAGGCAGTCCCGGCACAGCGACACTTCCGGCCGCACTGGGTCGCGTTGTACGGCGCGTTTGCCCCGCAAATAGAGCGTATCGGGCAGCAGCGTCGCCATCCAGGTGCAATTGCCGTTCAGGTGAGTGCATTCGGCCGGAGTCCCTTTCAGCCAGGCCCACCAATTGCGGCTGCTCGGCAAAAACGAAATCCCGGGATACGCAGTGTCGTGCGAGATGCGTGCCAAGTTCTTCGAATCGCTCCGTGCTTCCGAAGCCGTATGGTAGCAGATTGGGAATCGGATTGCCGCGCTCGTGCGGGTTTGCCTGACCCCGCCGCTTCGGCTATCATGCAAAGTTTGGAACAGCCATAATCGTACTTCGAAGCACTTTTCGCGTGAGCGAACCGGGAGGATCGAGCATGACTATATCCGTGGGGACAGCCGCTCCGGATTTTGTCTTGAAGGATCAGAATCAAAAGGAAGTAAAGCTCTCGGATTTCAAGGGAAAGAAAAACGTCGTCATTGTTTTTTATCCGCTCGATTGGAGTCCCACCTGCACGAAAGAGCACGCCTGTTTCGTGAACGATATGAAACGCTTCGAGCAATTGGACGCGGAGATCCTGGGTATCAGTGTGGACAGCGCGTGGTCGCACAAAGCCTACGCCGAAAAAATGGGGATTCATTACTCGCTGCTGGCTGATTTTCAGCCGCGAGGCGCTGTGGGGGACAAATTCGGAGTGTATCTTGCAGACAAAGGAATCACAGGGCGCGCCATTGCCATCGTGGACCGTTCGGGAAAAGTCGCGTGGTTCAAGAACTACGACATCCCGGTCGTTCCTGACCTGCTGGAAGTCGGCGACGCTCTTGCCAAGGTCAAGTAAGCTTGCATGACTATCCTCCACTGCCTTGCAAATGAAATATAATATCTGGGACTTCTAGGATGAGAACATGAAAAAGTCGGGCGCGAGCCAAGGCCAGTCGGCATCGGAGCTTATCTCGAAAAGAATCGCCGACCTCGGGGACTGGCGCGGGGAAACCCTCAGCAGAATGCGCAAGCTCATCAAGGGAGCAGACCCGGACGTCGTCGAGGAGTGGAAGTGGAGGGGCACTCCGGTTTGGTCGCACGACGGCATCATCTGCACTGGCGAATCCTACAAGAGTGTCGTGAAGCTTACCTTCGCCAAAGGCGCGTCTCTGAAGGATCCGGCCCGTCTCTTCAACTCGAGTCTAGAAGGAAACGTACGCCGCGCGATCGACATCCACGAAGGGGAAGAAGTTGACGAGTCCGCCTTCAACGCGCTCGTTCGCCAAGCGGTCGCCCTCAACAGTTCTGGCAAGTCGAAACCTTCGAAGAAAGCGAAGTCCTAACGGATTCTGCCCCTGAACAGGTCCGACATCGGGGTGGCGGAGGTGCCGTTACGCCCGAGCGTACCCAGGTTGAAAATGGCCTCGACAGTCGGAAGAAGCGAATAGTGGAAATACTGGGTGAGGCCCTTGGCACGGGCTGTTAAGGGGCGCCCGGCTTTTTCGCAAAAGTGCGGATGTAGTCCACCGCCTGCCAGCGCTCCTCTTCGCTCAACTTGCCTTTGAACGCCGGCATGGGGCGGTGCCCTTCGCTGATTTTCCAAAAAAGCTCGCCGTCCGTCTGGCCCGCGATTCCGCGAGCGCTCGTAAAGTCCGCCGGGGCGGTCGAAAGTTCCTCGGCCTTCTTACCCTTGCCATCGCCGTTCTCCCCGTGGCAGCTCTGGCAGTGTTCCATGTAAATATCCATCCCTGCCCCGATG
Source organism: uncultured Acidobacteriota bacterium (assembly GCA_963812565.1). Classification (GTDB taxonomy): domain Bacteria; phylum Acidobacteriota; class Terriglobia; order Acidiferrales; family UBA7541; genus Palsa-295. Next base: position 7,992 of record CAWEVR010000006.1, on the reverse strand, counting down.
GCTTCCGCAGTCGGAGGAACGGGATTCACGCGCCTCTTTGCCTGCGCCGGAACGCTCCATTCCATGACGGAGTACGTCACTGCGGCCACGCCCGCGATAAGAATGAGCAACAATCCGATCACGCTCAGCGTGCGGCGATTTTTATTCTCGGACCCGGCTTGCATGATTGCTTCCTGTGGATCTCAGAGCTGGCGAACATGTGTATTCACGACAAAAATTCTCGCACAGCAACGCGGGACTTCCAACCGGAGCTCGTCAGGGCGCTTTGAATTCGCACTCAGGGAGCCGAGTGGACGGCGCGAAGGACCGATATTAGAACAATCACGAGCATGACCACCACGTAAACGCGCAGACTCCACAACAGGATCCGTAAGCCGAACGAAAGCTTTCGCGGCCCGAAGCGCATTTGCCGTTTCGCGGCAACGACCTGATCCACCTCCAGGAGCGAAAGAACGATGCGGGGATCCTCGAGATTCGGCTGCGCTGCATTGGCGGCAACCGGTTCGAGTTCGCGCTCCCTTCCGCCGGGAACTACGCGATTGGATTTCAATTTCTGCCTCATGGAAATACGACTCCGCCTTCCAAGGAAGACTGCGGCCTCCGCGTAAGCCTAGCCTCCCAGCCACTTCGGAAATACCGTTGCGACACCAAATCCGATTCCCGCGAAGATCAAGAGCACAGTGACCGCTATACCGAATACGTTTGCCCACATGCCGTTCACGTGTTCTCCCATCACCTCCCGATCGTTTACGAGGAGCAAGAGGAAGGCCAGCGCGGGAGGCATGGCGAGAACCGCGATGACGTTCACCGTGAGAACAACGAATATGAGTGGAAAGTTCGGGATCAGCACGAGTGCTGCTGCGGCGCAGGCGGAACCAAGCAAAATCAAATAAAAAGGCCATGCATCACGCACGGGGCGATTCAAACTGTGCCCCGTTTGAAAAACCTCTCCAAACGCGTAGGCGGAGGATGTGGAGATCGCAACCGCCGCCACGATGCCCGCTTCGAAAATACCGAGCGCGAAGAGCGAGGCGCCCACCCGCCCAATCCACGGAGCAAGCGCCTGTGCGAACTGGGCTCCCTCAAGTTGAGAGGCGTCGATTCCGTGATGAAATAGCGGCGCTGTGGCGAGAATCGTAGCAATTGCAAACACGGAAGCGAGGAGAGCGCCGAGAAAAGTATCGAAGCGGCCGGCGTTGATGTCGCGCGGCTGCAATCCCTTGTCCACGACCGCGCTTTGCTGAAAGAAAAGCATCCAGGGCGTGACAGTTGCGCCGATGGTCGCCAGGATCAGCACAAGAATATCGTAATGGTTTCCGGTCGGCAAAGGCATCCATGTTAAAAGCGCGTGACCCACGGCATGCCAGTCCGGGCGCGCCAGGATTGCCGCCGGAATAAAAAGGCCGTTGAAGATGGCCAAGCTCATCGTAATTCGCTCCCAGGTCCAATACCGGCCGGTCGTAATCGCCCCAAGGACAAGTACAAGGCTTCCGCCAACTGCGATTCCTGGCCGAATTCCGAAGAAGCCTAGCCCCGCCCGCACGCCGATAAACTCCGTCACGAGCGTGAGAAAGTTCCCCAGGACCAAATCACCCATCGCGAAGAGGCCCCAGAATCTTCCGAAGCGATCGAAGATGAGTTCAGCATGTCCCCGATGCGTGACGGCTCCCAAACGCACCGTCATTTCCTGCACGACATAACCCATCAAGAACGTGAGCACCACAAACGGTATGAAAAATCCGATGCCGAAGCGCGCGCCGTCTGCCGAGTAAGAAAGCATGCTCGGGGCATCGTTCTCGCCCAGAAAGACAAGCACTCCCGGACCGATGAGAAGCCACAGCAAACGCAGTCTTCGGACTCGATGCCGCCCCCGGCCTTTCCCTCGAGCCCGGGCGACTTGCCAGCGGTCGCGAGCCCGATCCACGTCCTCGTGTGTCAGAAGGCGAGCCAGTCCCGGCTCGGCAGCGGCGGATTCCGTTGTGGGATGTGCTGGCCGGTACGAGGGAACGCCGGGCGCGATTTTCGGGTCATCCATAAGTTAACCTTGTTAAACTTCATAGATAAACTACGCTTAACTTCTTCGCGCGTCAATCGGCGGAAACGCCTGCGTTGCAGAATAATCATCCGGAAGTGATTCCGCGCTCTGCTATAGTGGGCGCGCGGAGAACGCAAGGGGAGGGGCGATGACCGAACCGCCAAAACAGCAGCAAGTGCAGATCAAGGCAGACGAAAAAGAATTGCTCGGCCAGTATTCCAATCTCGTCGTCATTCACCACAATGCCGAAGAATTCACGCTCAATTTCATTTATCTCTTTCCGACGGTGGCGCAAGGGAAGCTCGTCGCGAGCCTGATCGTGAGCCCCACGCACGCCAAGCGATTGATGCGCGCGCTGCAGGAAAATGTCTCTCGCTTCGAGGCCCAATTCGGCACGCTGCCCGAAGGGCCGGGACCTGGTCCTGAACCGAACGTAGGGTTCATCCACTAGCAAGCAGCCCGGCGTGCAGTGCTCAGAGGATTGATTCAAAGAAAAGCGAGCGCCGCGCGGTCAGCCCCGTTAAACATCAAAATCGAGGAGTTTTTGCGTCATTTTCCACCAAAACAGAGCGCAATATACGCATAGATCATGCTGGCTCTGCTGCATAAATTTTCACAGTGGCGGTTGGAGATTATTGCAGAAGCGGTTCGGCAATCACCCATTTGCCGTCTGGTTTGAGGAACTCCAGGCCCACCGCGAAGCCGGCCTCCGGAATCACGTGGCAATAGGCGACGCGCGCAATTGCGCAGAATGCCCCCGTAAGCGTGGAAATCGTCAGTTGGTCGTTCGTTCGCCATCGGCGCATGCTTAAAACACGCGCGCCACGGGCGCTTACGTTCTCGGTGAAGGTGGTTTCCGTCCCGGGAAGCGCGGAATGACCGCTGATCTGAACGCCGACTTCCATGGGAACGCGTGCCTCACAACGTGAGACGGTGAAGTTCTTCGGGACCCCCATCCCAAACGCCATTGCCGAATACCCCCATGAGTATTACAGAAGCGCTGCCACGTTCCTCAGGCGCAGGTTTCTTGCGCCATGGCCCTTCATGCGGTAAAGCGCACGATCGGCCGCCCCCAAGATCTTTTCGATTGTCGTCCCGTCGTTCGGGTAAACGGCGAGTCCCACACTCACCGTGACGGGCGGTTCCTGGCCGTCGTGGGCCAGCTGATCGCAGATGCGAACTGCAGCCCGCTTGGCCTCCGGCTCACCCGACTCCGGGAGGATCAGCGCAAATTCGTCGCCGCCATAGCGCGCGGGAGTATCAATCATCCGGCTGCTGCTGCGCAGTGCTGTTCCCAGGCGCTTGATGGCGCGACTTCCCGTGAGGTGGCCGTACTTGTCGTTGATCTTCTTCAGGTCATCGAGATCGAACAACAGGACGGCGAAGCTGCGTCCCGTGCGCCGCGAACGCTGAATTTCATTCTCCAGCACTTCGAAGAGCCGCCGATGATTGGCGAGGCCCGTGAGAGAATCCGAGGCTGCCATCCGGCTCACTTGATCGAAAAGTTGAGCGTTGTCAAGCAGCGTGCCGCCGAGAACCACGACGTAGCTCGAAACCATCAAGACATGTGCGAGTGTGTACGGCGCATCCAGCACACGTTGCGATTGGCTGATGGTCACGTGACAGATTACGTTCAGCACGGCAGCGATGAAAAGAGCACGGTCGAGAGACGCATTCACGCGTCGCAGCCGCCACGCGTATCCAACGGCCGCCGCGACGAAGATCGCCGCGGGCAGCAAATCCCAGGGTCGCGGGATAATCGCTCCCGGCTGAATTTTCGGCGCATCCGGCAACATGAAATAAAAGACGCTCGTCAGATATGCCGCCGCCCCCACAATCAGCGTCACACCGGCAATTTCCCTCTCCGGGTCCCGTGACACAGGGATTCGACGTTCCACCATGAGAGCTGCGAGCAAAAGCACCCCGAGTAGCGTTCGACCGGCTAGCCAACCGAGCGAGATTTGGGTCACGTCGTACCGCGCCACGAGCATGCCGCGATAAAACGTCATGCTCGTCCCCGCTTCGATCAATCCAGCCAGGACGAAACCAAAGGCCAGGATCAAGGAGATTCGGTCGTGGGTACCGCGAAATCGGACCAGGGCGTTCGCAGCAAATGTGAACGCAATCAGGCTTCCCGCCATCTCGACATAGGTATCGACGAGCGGGTCAGCGAGATACGTCGAGTTGCGCAGGATCCAGACGAAAATGAAGTATGCCGCGCCGACTATCGTCCAGAGTAGGACGAGGCGAAAGCGGTGGACGAAGCCCCAGAATTTAGCCGAGCGACCCACAAATCCCCCGAAAAAAAAAACATGCCCCGCTGATTAGGGAGCAAGTCTTGTGCCTTATCGGAGCATGGTATTAGTACTACGTAACTCCCTCATTGTATTATTGATACATGAATTTCGACCTGGAGGCTTGCATTGGAGCCGGCCAATGCCTGTCAAAAGCGGTGTGGAAATGTAACCGCCTCAGGCGGTCCTTACCCAGAGCCAATCTAGATCTTTGGCTTTGCAGGGGGGAGTTCGTGGGCGTGAGGGGAGCTTTGAAAATTACACTTCTTGTGCGCGCCGTCGCAGAACGGCTTATTCTCAGAACACCCGCAGCGGCAAAATGCCACCATCGCTCGGCCGCCCAGGCCATACACCTTGCCCTCCTGGTCCACAACTTGGATATCACCATCGACGAGCAAGGGACCATTGTTGGCGATCGTTACCTTTGTGGCCATTCAACCCTCCAATCTGCGTCAAGAATTTTGGCTGCTGCGTTTGAAACTTCGCTTCGATTCGATTTGAGCGGCTCAATACTTCGGAACCGACGGATCCACTTCGTCGGACCAGGCGAGGATACCACCCTTCAGGTTCAAGACCTTGCGAAAGCCCGCGCGGCGCAAGAATTCCACTGCATCGGCAGAACGCTTGCCGCTCCGGCAATGAGCCACGATTTCGCGTGAGCTGTCGAGTTCGTTCACACGGCGCGAAAGATCCCCCAGCGGAATCAGATGGCCGCCCAGATTGCAAATCTGAAACTCGTGCGGCTCGCGCACATCGAGAATGAAAATGTCATCCCCGCGATCGAGCCGAGATTTCAACTCGCGAGGAGTAATTTCAGGAACCGTCGTTTCTGGCACGGGAGCCTCCTCGCCGCGGATGCCGCAGAACTCGGCGTAGTCAATCAGCTTGGTAATCGTGCGATGATCGCCGCAGACGGGGCATTCAGGATTTCTCCGCAGCTTCAATTCGCGGAAGCGCATCGCCAGCGCGTCAAAGAGCAGCAAGCGGCCCACAAGTGGCTCGCCTTTTCCAATAATGAGCTTCAGAGTTTCCGCGGCTTGGATGGAGCCGACAATTCCCGGCAGAACGCCCAGCACGCCTCCTTCGGCGCACGACGGCACAAGTCCCGGCGGAGGCGGCTCAGGATAAAGGCATCGGTAGCACGGCCCCCCGGACATGCCGAAGACCGTCACCTGGCCTTCGAAACGGAAAATCGAGCCGTAAACGTTGGGCTTGCCGAGCAGGACGGAGGCGTCGTTCACGAGATAGCGTGTCGCGAAATTGTCCGTCCCATCTACAACGATGTCGTAGTCCTTCAGAATGTCGAGGGCGTTTTCGCTCGTGAGCCGCGTCTCGAAACGATCGATTTGAATTTCCGGATTCAGATTTTGAAGCCGGTCGGTTGCCGCTTCGATCTTCGGCCTTCCAACGTCGGTAGTGCCGAATAAAATCTGCCGCTGAAGATTAGTGAAATCCACTACATCAAAATCCACCAGCCCAATCCGGCCCACTCCCGCCGCGGCGAGATAAAGCCCCAGCGGCGCTCCGAGGCCGCCCGTGCCAATCAAAAGCACCTTCGCCTGCTTGAGCTTGAGCTGACCTTCCATGCCGACTTCGGGCATGATGAGATGCCGGCTGTAGCGCAGTATTTCCTCTTTTGAAAGCGCGGCGGCTGGCTTATCAGCAGCCGGCGTCACCGAAATCCCCGTTTTTGTTTCCATGGAAAAATTCTCCCGGATTCCATTTCACGCGCCGCCCGCGATCGAAGGCACGATGCTGATCGTGTCGCCCTCGCGCACGCGCGTTTGGTCCTTTTGCAGATACCGAATGTCTTCGTCGTTGACGTACACGTTTACGAAGCTGCGCAAGCGCCCGTCGTCCGTGTACAAGTGTCTCTTCAAATCTCCAAACTGCTTGGTGAGCGCTGCGAGCGCCTCGCTTACCGTCGCCGCTTGCACATCCACGCTCTCCTGCTTTCCCGCGTACGCCCGCAGGGGCGTTGGAATGATGACTTTCACTGGCATTCGCCGTCCTCCTGATTTTCTTGCCCCCGCCAAGATTGCTACGCGGCGGGTTATCAAAATCCGGCGCTTACGTTCTCGCCGAATGCGCCGCGGTCTCAAGCGCTTCGGGTTCGTACCCGGAGCGGTCGTCGCGCAAGCGCCACGAATTCATTTCGCGAGGCTCGCGGGTTTGGACGCTGACAATGATGTAGCTGTACCACGGCCACGCGTGATCGCGGTCGTACTCGCTCGGGCGTGCCGGAGCATCCGGATGCGAGTGGTACCAGCCAATCAGTTCGATCTGCTTCTCTCGAGCGATCTTCTCCGCCTCGCTAACGTCCTCCGCGGTCACTTCAAAACGATTTCGGGGCGAATCCTCCCGCCGATTGGCAAGCGGCAGTAGATCAATCACCTCGCGCGCGCCATCGCCGTCGCGGCCGAGGAGTGCGCCGCAGCATTCAAACGGGTACGTCTCGACCCCGTGCGCATGAATCCGGCGAATCAACTCCTCGCGAATTTTCAGTATTGCGCCGCTCACTCTTCGCTCCAGAATCGCTCGCTCAAATATTTTTCACCTGAGTCCGGAAACACAGTGACAACGACAGCGCGTTCGCCGCGAGGCAAACGCCGCGCGACGTCAAAACACGCCCAAATCGCACCTCCGGAGCTGACTCCCGCTAGGATTCCTTCCTCCCGCGCCAGCCGCTTCACCAATTTCTGCGCGTCTTCGGTCCGCACCGGAATATCTTCGTCCGCGAGTTTCGGATCATAGATGGCCGGAACGATTGCCGTGGCCATATGCTTCAATCCTTCAAGGCCGTGGAAGCCGGAATCCGGCTGCGCGCTGATGCAGCGAATCCGCGGATTCAACTCCTTCAGCCGCCGCGTCGTTCCCACGAAAGTCCCGCTCGTTCCCAGCCCGGCGACGAAGTGAGTGATTTCTCCGCGCGTTTGCTCCCAAATCTCCCGAGCCGTACTCGTAAAATGTGCTGCGGGATTCGCCGGATTGCTGTACTGGTCGGGGTAAAAATATTTCTTCGGCTCCGCCGCAAAAATCTCGCGCACGCGGCGAATGGCTCCGTCGGTCCCTTCATCCCCCGGCGTGATCACCAGCTCGACGCCGTAAGCGTTGAGAATATGCTTGCGCTCGGGTGACGCGCTCGAAGGCAGGCACAATTTGACCTTATAACCGAGCGCAGCGCCAATCATGGCATAAGCGATTCCAGTGTTTCCGCTGGTCGCATCAAGTATGATCTTGCCGGGACGCAGGTCTCCGCGCCGCTCGCCTTCTCGGATCATGGAAAGCCCAGCGCGATCCTTCACGGAACCGCCCGGATTGAACCATTCAGCCTTGGCGCAAAATTGAACATTAGGAAATTCCGCGCCGATTCGTTCCAACCGCAGGAGCGGCGTATTCCCTATTCGCTCGAGCAAATGCTGGCCGACTTTGCCGCTCGATTCGGGCTTGTCCTGGGAAAGCGCCGGTTTGTTCACTGCGGTCACTTTGAATCCGCCGATCGAGGGGGCCCTCATCCTTGCTATTCGTCCCCGCATTGAATCACGAGGCGGTTAGATACAAGGAAAAACCCACATGTATTCAACTTATTCCAAGGAGTTTAGCAAATTAGTTCCCGAGTTCCTACGGAGCAGCCCAGCCTCCCATCGCACGCATCCCATTGGA